>NZ_CP124681.1:0-2793638 GCF_029961765.1 Nocardioides sp. QY071 | reverse complement strand
GCACCCCGACATGCCCCGGAGCGTGTTCTGGCTGCTGTGGGACCGGATCGGGGCCGGCCAGGAGATCTTCGCCTACGTCATGAACCTCAGTGCGGACGGCAGCCACTACTGGGTGCTCGCCCACGTCACCCCGACCTTCGACGCGACCGGCTCGATCGTCGGCTACCACTCGAACCGGCGTACGGCGGACGCCACCGCGCTGGCCGCGGTGACCGCGCTCTACCAGCGCCTGGTCACCGAGGAGCGCCGCCACCCGAACGCCCGCGATGCCGTCGAAGCGGGCTGTCGCCTGCTCGAACAGGAGCTCGCCGAGGCCGGTGCGTCCTACGACGAGTGGGTCTGGTCCCTCAACAACGGCCCGGTCCAGGCGGTGGCCGCATGACCGCCGTCCTGGCCCCGGAGAGCGTGGGCAACGAGGAGGTCGACGCGCTGCGCGAGGAGCTCGTGCGCTGCCGGGCCGCCCTCACGGCCGTCACCGCCGTGTGCCGCTCGGCCGCCGCCGGGGACCTCGAGCCGCGGGTCCCGGTCCTCGGCGACGACCCCGAGCTGGACGCCGCCCGGTCCGCGGTCAACGACCTGCTCGACCGCACCGACGCCTACGTGCGGGAGTCGTCGGCGTCCCTGGAGTTCGCCGCGGAGGGCAGGTTCTACCGCCGGTTCCTGGTGCGCGGCATGCTCGGCTCGTTCAAGGCCGGGGCCGTCACGATCAACACCGCGATCGGCGCGATGGCCCAGGCCAACGAGCAGCTCGCCACCCAGGAGCGGCAGCGCCTCGAGCTCGCGGACGGCTTCGAGGAGGCCGTGCTCGGCCTCTCCGACCAGGTGGCTGCGGCCGCCGCCGAGATGGAGGCGTCCTCGCGCACCCTGGCCGCCAACGCCGAGGGTACGGCGGTCCGCGCGGCCCAGGTCTCCGAGAACTCCCACACCGCCGCCGATGCCGTCACCGTCGCCGCGGCCGCCGTCGAGCAGCTCGTGAGCACGGTGCGGGCGATCGAGGAGCAGGCCAGCCAGTCCAACGTGGCCGGTGTCCGCGCGGTCGAGGAGACCGAGCAGGTGATGACGACCGTGCAGAGCCTCTCGACGGCCTCGCAGGAGATCGGCGACGTGGTCGGCGTGATCAGCCAGGTCGCCAGCCAGACCCGGCTCCTGGCACTCAACGCGACCATCGAGGCCGCCCGCGCGGGCGAGTACGGCAAGGGATTCGCGGTCGTCGCCTCCGAGGTCAAGACGCTCGCGTCCGAGACCGCCGACGCGACCAGCCTGATCGAGCAGCAGGTGCACGCGATCCAGGCGGCCGCCGGGGCTGCGGTGACCGCGATCGAGACGATCGGGGCCGCCGTCCGCGGGATGGGGGACAACGTCGGCACCATCGCCGGCGCCGTCGGCGAGCAGCGGCACGCCGCGGCCGAGCTGAGCCGAACGACCTCCGAGGCCGCGGGCGCGGTGTCCGGGGTCAACGAGGACGTGACCGCGATCGAGGAGGCGACCATCGCGACCAGCACCGGCGCCACCGAGATGACCGGGGCCTCGCTGGAGCTCTCGCGCCTCTCGGCGGACCTGCGCACCCACGTGGCGGGCTTCCTCCAGCAGATCCGCTGACCTGCCGGGGGGAGTCAGGCCGTGCGGACGGCCCGGATGATCTTGCGCCGCAGCACCACGCGGCGCCGGCCGTCCGGGCCGATCTGCACCCGGTCGAGCTCCCAGCCGCCGTGCTCGGCGCGCTCGACGAGCAGCTTGGCGACCATGTTGCGGGAGAACGCGCGGTCGAAGGTGATCCGCTCGAACTCCCACTCCACGCCGCGGCCCAGGCCGCGCATCACGCCGGGACGGAGCAGCGAGACGTTCATGCGGCACCTCCGGAGACGTCGTCGAGAGCGGCCCTGATCTCGGGAGGCAGGGCCTTCGCCTCCGAGCCGAGGGCCCCCGCGAGCTGGGCGGCGGTCCGGGCGCCGACGACCGGCGCGGTGACGCCGGGGGAGTCGCGCACCCAGACCAGGGCGACCTCGAGCGGGGTCCAGCCGAGACCGTCGGCAGCGCGGGCCACGGCCTCGACGATGCCGCGGCTGTGGTCGTCGAGGTAGGCGTCGACGAAACCGGCGAACACGGGGGAGGCGGCGCGGGAGTCGGACGGCGTGCCCGTGCGGTACTTGCCGGTCAGCACCCCGCGCCCCAGCGGCGACCACGGGAACAGGCCCAGTCCGAGTGCCTCGACCGCGGGCAGCACCTCCCGCTCGACGCGCCGGTTGACCAGGGAGTACTCCATCTGGGTCGAGGCGATCCGCGCCCGCCCCGCGGCGGCCTCCTGCAGGGTCACCGCCCGGGCGGTCTGCCAGCCGTTGAAGTTCGAGATCCCGACGTACGTCGCCCGCCCGCTCGACACCGCGAGGTCGAGCGCCCCCAGCGTCTCCTCGAGCGGCACGTCGTCGCTCCAGATGTGGACCTGCCACAGGTCGACGTGGTCGGTGCCGAGGCGCTTGAGCGAGGTGTCGAGGCCGCGGAGCATGGCGCCGCGCGAGGTGTCGGTGACCCGGTCCGAGCCGCGCCGCCAGATGCCGGCCTTCGTGGCGAGCACGACCTCGTCGCGGCGCACGACGTCGCCGAGCAGCGACCCGAGCAGGGCCTCCGAGCGACCGTCGGTGTAGCCCGCGGCGGTGTCGATCGTCGTACCGCCGGCCTCGACGAACGCGGTCAGCTGGTCGCGCGCCTCGTGCTCGTCGGTGTCCTTGCCCCACGTCATCGTGCCGAGGGCGAGGCGCGACACCTGGAGGCCGCTGGCGCCGACGTACCGCTGCTGCATGGGGCACAACGTATCCGGCCGGCGCAGCGCGGCGCGCCGGGCACGCCGATGATGGACCCGACCAGGCACTCCCTAGGATGGCCCCTCGTGGCGGACTTCCTGCAGGCAGTGTTCCTCGGCGTGCTCCAGGGGCTGACCGAGTTCCTCCCGATCTCCAGCAGCGCGCACCTGCGGATCTTCCCGGAGCTGTTCGGCTGGGGCGACCCCGGCGCGGCGTTCACCGCGGTGATCCAGATCGGCACCGAGCTCGCCGTCCTCGTGTACTTCCGCAAGGACATCTGGCGCATCGCCAGGGCGTGGGTCCTGTCGCTCTTCAAGCCGGAGTACCGCGGCGCCGTGGATGCCCGGATGGGCTGGTACATCATCGTCGGCTCGCTGCCGATCGTGATCCTCGGCGTGCTGTTGAAGGACGTCATCGAGCGCGACTTCCGCAACCTGTGGATCATCGGGTGCACCCTGATCGTCCTCGGCCTGGTCCTCGGCCTCGCCGACCGGGTCGGCAGGAACGAGAAGGCGATCAAGCAGATGTCGCTGCGCGACGCGGCGCTCATGGGTGGGGCCCAGGCGCTGGCCCTGATCCCGGGCGTCTCCCGATCCGGCGCCACCCTCTCGATGGGTCGCTTCCTCGGCTACGAGCGCGAGGCGGCGACCCGCTTCGCCTTCCTGCTCGCCATCCCCGCCGTCGTCGGCGCGGGCGTCTTCGAGCTCAAGGAGATCGGGAACGTCGGCGTCGCGCACTCGGGGGAGGCCAGCTATGGCTGGGGGCCGACGATCGTGGCGACGGTCATCTCGTTCGTCGTCGGGTACGCCGCCATCGCGTGGCTGCTGAAGTGGGTCACCACCAAGTCGTACACGCCGTTCGTGGTCTACCGGGTCGTGCTGGGCGCCGCCGTCCTCGTGCTGCTGGCCACCGGGGTGCTGACGGCCTGAGGGGCGCGCCAACTGGTCTGACCACCTGCGGTTTGGTCCCAAACCGCAGGTCGACGGCCTGAATTGTTGCGGTTTGGTCCCAAACCGCAACAACCTACGGCCTCAGAACCAGCCGGACCTCTTGAACAGGACCCACAGCCCGGCCACCGTCGAGGCCATCAGCAACAGCGCGAACGGGTAGCCGAAGGTCCAGGCCAGCTCGGGCATGTGCCTGAAGTTCATGCCGTAGACCCCGGCGATGAGCGTCGGTACGACGACCAGCGCCGCGCCCGCCGAGATCCGGCGCATGTCGTCGTTCTGCTGCATGGCGATGCGGGACACGTGGGCGTCGAACGCGGAGGACAGCAGCGAGTCGAGGGTGTCGATCTCCTCGGCGGCCTGGGCGAGGTGATCGCTGACGTCGCGGAAGAACGGCGCCGCCTCGGCCTCGACGAGGTCGACGGTCCCGGTGGCGAATCGACGCATCGGCTCGCGCAGGGGGAGCACCGCCCGGCGTACCTCGGACAGCTCGCGCTTGAGCACGTAGATCCGGTCGCCGTCCTGGGTGCGCCTGTCGGAGAAGACCGAGGCCTCGACCTCGTCGACGTCGGTCTGCAGCTCGGCGACCACCGAGGTGTAGCCGTCGACGACGGCGTCGCACACGGCGTAGATCACCGCTGACGGCCCGTGGTCGAGAACGGCCTGCTTCTTCTCGAGGTCGTGCCGGGCGTCGCTGAGCGCCGAGCCGCGGCCGTGGCGGACCGTGATCACGAAGTCCGCGCCGATGAACACGTTGATCTCGCCGGTCTCGACGGCGTCGTCCTCGTCGACATACCAGAGCGTCTTGAGGACCAGGAACAGGTTGTTCTCGTAGCGCTCCAGCTTGGGCCGCTGATGCGCGACCACCGCGTCCTCCACCGCGAGCGGGTGGAGGTCGAAGGCCTTGGCGATCTCGCCGAGCTCGATGTGGCTCGGCTCGTAGAGCCCGACCCAGACGAAGTCGTGCTCGGCGTTCGCCGCGGCGCGCAGCGCGGCGTAGTCGTGGAGATGGCAGTCCACCGGGACGCGGACACCGTGCCGGTACACAGCGCTGTCGACGATCACGCTCCCACGCTAGTGGCTAGGCTCCCCGGCATGGCGACACTGCTGCTGGTCCGGCACGGCCGGACCACCGCGAACGCGTCCGGGCTCCTCGCCGGGCGTACGCCGGGCGTCCGGCTCGACGACCTCGGCTCCGAGCAGGCGGCCCGGGCGGGCGCCCGGATCGGCTCGGTCCCGGTCGTCGCACTCGTGACCAGCCCGCAGGAGCGGTGCAAGCAGACCGCGAAGGCGATCGGCGACGCGCAGCGCGCGAGTGGCCACGCCACCACGAGGGCGGTCACGGAGAAGGCGCTCGCCGAGTGCGACTACGGCGAGTGGCAGGGCCGGCCGATCAAGGAGCTGCTGCGCGAGCCGCTGTGGACGACCGTGCAGCGCCAGCCGTCCGCGGCGGTGTTCCCCGGCGGCGAGTCGATGGTCGCGATGCAGCACCGCGCGGTGGCCGCCGTACGACGCCTCGACGCCGCCGTCACCGAGCAGCACGGGGCCGACGCGGTCTGGGTGGCCGTCAGCCACGGCGACATCATCAAGTCCGTGCTCGCCGACGCCCTCGGCATGCACCTCGACCTGTTCCAGCGGATCAACGTCGACCCGGCCTCGGTGTCGGTCATCCGTTACGCACCCGACCGCCCCTACGTCCTCGCCACCAACACCCACGACGGCGACCTGTCCTGGCTGGCGCCCAGGCCCGGCCGCAAGCGTCGCGGGAAGGCCACGGGCGCGGTCGTCGGCGGCGGCGCCGGACCCGGCCCGGTCGACCACTAGGCTCGGGGCATGCCGATCGTCCACGGATTCGACCCGCCCGAGCGCTTCGTCGCCGGCACCGTCGGCGAGCCCGGCAGCCGCACCTTCTTCCTGCAGGCCCGCGCCGGCACCCGGCTGGTCTCGGTGGCGCTGGAGAAGCAGCAGGTCATCGCGCTGGCCGAGCGGATCGACGAGCTGCTCGACGAGGTGATCGCCGACGGGCGCACCCAGGGCGTCGTGCCTGCGATGGCGCCGTTCGGGCTGGCCGACGACCAGCCGCTCGAGCTGCCCATCGAGGAGGAGTTCCGCGCCGGCACCATGACCCTGTCGTGGGACCCCGAGGACGAGCGGGTCGTGGTCGAGGTGTTCCCGGTCGGCGAGGAGCCGGTGGAGCTCACCGACGGCGAGGACCCCGCCGAGCTGCTCCTGGTCCGCCTCGAGCCCGGGCAGGCCCGGGCGTTCGTACGACGCGCCGAGCACGTCGTCGGGGCCGGGCGCCCGACCTGCCCGTTCTGCGGCCAGCCGATCGACCCCGACGGCCACCTGTGCGTGCGCGCCAACGGCTTCAGGCGGCGCGAGCCCACCGCTGAGCAGTGACCCTGGAGATCCGCGGCCGGATCATGCCGGCGTCCAACGCGACCTTCCTGGCCGAGCTCGACGGGCGCGAGGTCGTCTACAAGCCGGTCGCGGGGGAACGGCCGCTGTGGGACTTCCCGGACGGCACCCTGGCCGACCGCGAGGTGGGCGCCTACCTGGTCTCCGAGGCGACCGGCTGGGACCTGGTCCCGCGCACCTGGTGGGGCGAGGGACCGCACGGCCCCGGCATGGTCCAGGAGTGGCAGGAGGTCGACCCCGACGACGAGGCGGTCACGCTCGTCCGCTCCGGGGCCGCTCCGGACGGCTGGCTCGAGGTGGTCGAGGGACTCGACGACCGCGACCGTCCGGTCACCCTGGTCCACGAGGACTCGCTCGCGCTGCGGCGGCTCGCGGTCTACGACGTGCTGATCAACAACGCCGACCGCAAGGGCGGCCACGTGCTCGCGATGACCGGCGGCCACCGCTACGGCGTCGACCACGGCGTCGCCTTCCACCACGAGGCCAAGCTCCGCACCGTCCTGTGGGGTTGGGCCGGCTCGCCGCTGACCGCGGAGGAGACCGAGGTCGTCACCCTGGTCCTGGCCGCCGTCCGCGGCGAGCTGGGCGAGCGGCTGGGGACGCACCTCGCGGAGCACGAGATCCGCGCGCTGGAGCGTCGTACCGAACGACTGCTGGCCGCCGGCGTCCTGCCCGGGCCCTCGGGGAGCTGGCCGGCGATCCCGTGGCCGCCGTTCTAGAGGCAACCCCTAACATCAAGGCATGCGCGCATGGAACGCCCCGGGTCTCCCGGTGCTCCCGGTCACCGGCCCCCAGGTCGTCCTCCACGACACCGCCACCGGCGGCAAGGTCGAGAGCCGTCCCGACGGCGCCGCGCGCCTCTACGTCTGCGGGATCACGCCGTACGACGCCACGCACATCGGCCACGCCAACACCTACGTCGCCTTCGACCTGCTCAACCGTGCCTGGCGCACGGCGGGCCACGACGTCACCTACGTGCAGAACGTCACCGACGTCGATGACCCGCTGCTCGAGCGCGCCGACAAGGTCGGGGTCGACTGGGTCGAGCTCGCCGAGCGCGAGACCGAGCTGTTCCGCAAAGACATGGAGGCGCTGCGCGTCCTCCCGCCGGTCGCGTACGTCGGCGCCGTCGAGTCCATCCCGCTGGTGATCGCGCTGATCGAGCGCCTCGAGGCCGCCGGCTCGATCTACCGCGTCGACCAGGACCTCTATTTCTCCGTCGCCGCCGACCCCGCCTTCGGCCAGGAGTCCAACTACGACCGCGAGACGATGCTGCGCTTCTTCGCCGAGCGCGGCGGCGACCCGGACCGCGACGGCAAGAAGGACCCTCTCGACTGTGTCGTGTGGCGTGGTGAGCGCGAGGGGGAGCCCGCCTGGGAGAGCCCCTTCGGCCGCGGCCGGCCCGGCTGGCACATCGAGTGCGCCGCGATCGCGCTCGAGCACCTCGGCGGCGCCTTCGAGGTCCAGGCCGGCGGCAGCGACCTGGTCTTCCCGCACCACGAGATGTGCGCGGGCCACGTCCAGGTCGCGACCGGTGAGCCCTTCGCCAAGGTCTACAGCCACGCCGGGATGGTCGCCTACGACGGCGAGAAGATGTCCAAGTCGCTCGGCAACCTGGTCTTCGTCTCCGCGCTGCGCAACAGCGACATCGACCCGATGGCCATCCGCCTCGCGCTGCTGCGCCACCACTACCGCACCGACTGGGAGTGGACCGACGCCCACCTGTGGCAGGCCGTCGACGACGTCGCCGCCTGGCGCCGTGCGCTCGCCCTGGGTGCCGGTGCTCCGGCGGGTCCGGTCGTCGAGGAGGTCCTCGCCGCCCTCGCCGACGACCTCGACGCGCCCCGGGCGACCGCCGCCGTCGACGCCTGGGTCGCCGCCACGCTCGGCACGGACGGACTCGCCGACACCAGCGACGCCGAGGCGGCCGTCGTACTGCTGCCGGTGCTGGACGCCGCCCTCGGGCTCGCGCTGTAGTCTCGCTCCGCTGGTCAGACCAGTCGTCGATCGGGCAGAGACTGCACGTCCTCAGCGCGAAATGTTGCGGTTTGGGACCAAACCGCAACATTCGGAGCGCCCCGAGCCTGGCTAGGAGTCCTCACCCCGCCGCTTGAGGTACCGCTCGAACTCCCGCGCGATCGCCTCACCCGAGGCCTCGGGCAGGTCGGCGGTGTCCCGCGACTCCTCGAGCGAGCGGACGTAGTCGGCGATGTCCTCGTCCTCCTCGGCCAGCTCGTCGACCCCGCGCTCCCAGGCCCGCGCCTCGTCGGGCAGGTCGCCCAGCGGCATCCGGATCTCCAGCAGGTCCTCGAGGCGGGTGAGCAGTGCCAGCGTCGCCTTCGGGCACGGCGGCTGGGCGACGTAGTGGGGGACGGCGGCCCAGTAGGACACCGCCGGGATGTCGACCCGGGCGCAGGCGTCCTGGAGGACGCCGACGATGCCGGTCGGGCCCTCGTAGGTCGACTGCTCGAGGACCAGCCGGTCCATCAGGTCGGCCTCGGTGGTGGACCCCGAGACGGGGATGGGCCGGGTGTGAGGGCTGTCGGAGAGCAGGGCGCCCAAGGTCACGAACAGCTCGCCGCCGAGGTCGTCGATGGCGGCCAGGATCTCGGCGGTGAACGCGCGCCAGCGCATGTTGGGCTCGATCCCGCGGATCAGGATCACGTCGCGGTCCAGGTCCGGGGGAGAGGCGACCGCGATGTGGGTGCTGGGCCAGGTCAGCTTGCGGAAGCCGTTGTCGTCGATGCCGACGGTGGGCCGGTTGACCTGGAAGTCGTAGTAGTCCTCCGGGTCGATCGCCGCCACGACCCGAGCGTCCCAGGCCCTCATCAGGTGGTCCACGACCGCGGTCGCGGACTCGGCGGCGTCGTTCCAGCCCTCGAAGGCAGCGATCACCACGGGCCGGACCAGCTCGGGGACCGTCTCGATCTCCATCACTCCACCAGCCTAGTCACGAGAACATGGGTAACATCGGCATCAGCCGAGAGGCGTTGCAACGGACACCAGTCCGCCACGCTCGGCGAAAGCTGCAAGGACGCCTTCCGACACTGGAAGGACCACCCGTGACCGCCTTCGAGCAGAATCTGCGCCCCGACTGCACCGAGGCGCTGACTCGTGCCCTCTCCGAGCGCATCCTGATCATCGACGGGGCCATGGGCACGGCGATCCAGCGCGACCGTCCCGACGAGGCCGGCTACCGCGGTGAGCGCTTCAAGGACTGGGCCACCGACGTCCAGGGCAACAACGAGCTCCTCACGCTCACGCAGCCCGACATCATCACCGGCATCCACCGCGAGTACCTCGAGGCCGGCGCCGACATCATCGAGACCAACACCTTCAGTGCCAACCAGGTCTCGATGGCCGACTACGACATGGCCGAGCTGTCGTTCGAGCTCAACTACGAGTCGGCGCGGCTGGCCCGCGCGGCCTGCGACGACTTCGCGAGCCCCGAGAAGCCGCGGTACGTCGCCGGCGCGATCGGCCCCACGACGCGCACCGCCACGATCTCGCCCGACGTCAACGATCCCGGCGCGCGCAACATCACCTACGACCAGCTCGTGGAGGCGTACCTCGAGGCGGCCAACGGCCTCGTCGACGGCGGCTCCGACATCCTGCTGATCGAGACGATCTTCGACTCGCTCAACGCCAAGGCCGCGATCTTCGCCGTCGAGACGCTCTTCGAGGAGCGTGGACGCCGTTGGCCGGTGATCATCTCGGGCACGATCACCGACGCGTCCGGCCGCACCCTGTCCGGTCAGACGACCGAGGCCTTCTGGAACGCGATGCGGCACGTGAAGCCGGTCGCCGTCGGCCTGAACTGCGCGCTCGGCGCCCCGGAGATGCGGCCCTACCTGGCCGAGATGTCACGGATCGCGGACACGTACGTGTCGGCGTACCCGAACGCAGGCCTGCCCAACGCCTTCGGAGAGTACGACGAGAGCCCCGAGCGGCAGGCGTCCTACATCGCCGAGTTCGCCGACGCCGGCCTGGTCAACATCGTGGGCGGCTGCTGCGGCACGACGCCCGCCCACATCGCCGAGATCGCCAAGGCGGTCGAGGGCAAGTCGCGACGCCCGGTCGCCGAGGTCGAGGTCGCCACCCGCCTTTCCGGCCTGGAGCCGCTGAACATCACCGAGGACTCGCTCTTCGTGAACATCGGCGAGCGCACCAACATCACCGGCTCGGCGCGCTTCCGGAACCTGATCAAGGCTGAGGACTACGACACCGCCCTGTCGGTCGCCCTGCAGCAGGTCGAGGTCGGGGCGCAGGTCATCGACATCAACATGGACGAGGGCATGATCGACGGCGTCGCCGCGATGGACCGGTTCACCCGGCTGATCGCCGCCGAGCCCGACATCAGCCGCGTCCCGGTGATGATCGACTCCTCGAAGTGGGAGGTCATCGAGGCCGGCCTGAAGAACGTCCAGGGAAAGCCGATCGTCAACTCGATCTCCCTGAAGGAGGGCGAGGAGAAGTTCGTCCGCGAGGCGCGCCTGTGCCGCAAGTACGGCGCAGCGGTCGTCGTGATGGCCTTCGACGAGGCAGGGCAGGCTGACGACCTCGAGCGGCGCAAGGAGATCTGCGGCCGTGCCTACCGGATCCTGACCGAGGAGGTCGGCTTCCCGGCCGAGGACATCATCTTCGACCCCAACTGCTTCGCGCTCGCCACGGGCATCGAGGAGCACGCCAC
The DNA here is from genome assembly GCF_029961765.1 of Nocardioides sp. QY071. Taxonomy (NCBI): domain Bacteria; kingdom Bacillati; phylum Actinomycetota; class Actinomycetes; order Propionibacteriales; family Nocardioidaceae; genus Nocardioides; species Nocardioides sp. QY071. Next base: position 2,782,785 of record NZ_CP124681.1, on the reverse strand, counting down.
CTACGGCATCGACTTCATCGAGGCCTGCGCGTGGATCAAGGAGAACCTGCCCGGCGTCCACATCTCCGGCGGCATCTCCAACGTGTCCTTCTCGTTCCGGGGCAACAACCCGGTGCGTGAGGCGATCCACGCCGTCTTCCTGTTCCACGCCATCAAGGCCGGCCTCGACATGGGCATCGTCAACGCCGGTGCGCTGGTCGTCTACGACGAGATCGACCCGGAGCTGCGCGAGCGGATCGAGGACGTCGTCCTCAACCGTCGCGAGGACGCGGCCGAGCGCCTGCTGGAGATCGCCGAACGCTTCAACACCAAGGGCGACGACCTCGACCCGGTGGCCGCCGAGTGGCGCAGCCTGCCCGTCCGCGAGCGCATCACGCACGCCCTGGTCAAGGGCATCGACGCCGACGTCGAGGCCGACACCGAGGAGCTGCGCGCGGAGATCGCGGCCGGCGGCGGTCGCCCGATCGAGGTGATCGAGGGCCCGCTGATGGACGGCATGAACGTCGTCGGCGACCTGTTCGGCGCCGGCAAGATGTTCCTGCCGCAGGTCGTGAAGTCGGCGCGGGTGATGAAGAAGGCGGTGGCCTACCTGCTGCCCTTCATCGAGGCCGAGAAGCAGCCCGGTGACGCCGAGTCGACCAACGGCACCATCGTGATGGCGACCGTCAAGGGCGACGTCCACGACATCGGCAAGAACATCGTCGGCGTGGTGCTGCAGTGCAACAACTACACGGTGATCGACCTCGGCGTCATGGTCCCTGCGCAGAAGATCCTCGACGCGGCCAAGGAGCACGGCGCGGACATCATCGGCCTGTCCGGGCTGATCACCCCCTCGCTCGACGAGATGGTCAACTTCGCCGTGGAGATGGAGCGCCAGGGCCTCGAGATCCCGCTGCTGATCGGTGGCGCCACGACATCGCGGGCGCACACGGCCGTCAAGGTGGCGCCGCGTCGTACCGGCCCCGTGGTGTGGGTCAAGGACGCCTCCCGCTCGGTGCCGGTGGCGGCTGCACTGCTCTCGGACGAGCAGCGTCCCGCGCTGCTCGAGGCGACCGAGGCTGACTACGCGGCGCTCCGTGAGCGCCACGCGCAGAAGCAGGAGCGCCCGACGATCACGCTGGAGAAGGCGCGCGCCAACCGCACGCCGATCGACTGGGAAGGCTACGTCCCGCCAGTCCCGACTCAGCAGGGCGTGCGGGTCTTCAACGACTACGACCTGAGCGAACTGCGCGAGTACATCGACTGGCAGCCCTTCTTCAACGCTTGGGAGATGAAGGGCAAGTTCCCCGACATCCTCAACAACCCCGCCTCGGGCGAGGCGGCGCGCAAGCTGTACGACGACGCGCAGGCCATGCTCGACCAGCTCATCAAGGAGAAGTGGCTCACCGCCAACGGCGTGATCGGCTTCTTCCCGGCGAACGCGGTCGGTGACGACATCGAGGTGTACGCCGACGAGTCGCGCACGACGGTGATCCAGACATTGCGCAACCTGCGCCAGCAGGGGGAGCACCGCGAGGGCATCCCGAACCGGTCCCTGGGCGACTTCGTCGCGCCGAACGACACCGGGCTGACCGACTACGTCGGCGGCTTCGCCGTCACTGCGGGGCTCGGCAGCCAGGCCAAGATCATGGAGTTCAAGGCGGCTCTCGACGATTACAGCGCGATCCTCCTGGAGTCCGTCGCCGACCGGCTCGCCGAGGCCTTCGCCGAGCGGATGCACGAGCGGGTCCGCAAGGAGTTCTGGGGCTACCAGCCCGACGAGGACCTCGACAACGACGCTCTCATCGGCGAGCGGTACGTCGGCATCCGCCCGGCACCCGGCTACCCGGCCTGCCCCGAGCACACCGAGAAGGAGACGCTCTTCGCGCTGCTCGACGCCACGGCGAACACCGGCATCGAGCTCACCGAGTCGATGGCCATGTGGCCCGGCGCGGCGGTCAGCGGCTGGTACTTCTCCCACCCGCAGTCGCAGTACTTCGTCGTGGGGCGGCTCGCCCAGGACCAGGTCGCCGACTACGCCACCCGCAAGGGCTGGACGCTGAAGGAGGCCGAGCGCTGGCTCGGCTCGAACCTCGGCTACAACCCCGAGGACTGAGCCGACGGCTCACGCCGCCGCACCGTGCGTGACGGCGGCCGCCGCGATCGCCAGGTAGACGCCCGCGACGGGCAGCCGCCGCAGCGCGGGGTGCCGTGGAGTCCGGCGCGGCCGGCGCCGGAGCCGCTGGCCCAGGGCGCCGGCCACGACGGCGTACGCGAGGTCGACCGCGAGGGCGACCACGACGGTGACCAGGCCGAGGGCGAGCACCTCCGCCTGGGCGGCCGGGCCGCTCGCGCCGCGGGTCAGGAACTGGGGGAGGAAGGCCAGGAAGAACAAGGCGACCTTCGGGTTGAGCAGGTTCATCAGCAGGCCGTCGCGGTACACCCGACCGAGCCGGGCCGGGCCGTCCGGATCCGCGGTGGCATCGCCGTGCCGGCGCCGGGTCAGCTCCCGGGCGGCCAGGTACACGAGGTACGCCGCGCCGAGGTAGCGGATCACGGTGAAGGCGGTCGGGCTCGCGGCGATCAACGCGGACAGTCCGAGCGCGGTGGCGGCGGCGTAAACCGCCGTGCCGGTCTCGACGCCGAGAACCGAGACCACGCCGGCCCGCGTGCCGTGGGCGAGGCTGCGGGTCGTGATGTAGATCATGTTCGGGCCGGGCATGCCGACCAGGACGACGGACGCGGCCGCGAAGGCCAGCAGCTGGGTGGGTTCGAGGGCGGGACTCACGGGGTGCTCCGTTCGGGTGGCAAGGGCTCGGACTGCTGCCCGCCCACTAGTGGGCATCGCCGGAAGTTCTTCGGGTGTCCCGCACCCCGAGCACGCACCTCGCGGCGTTGCAGACGCTCGCGAGACAACCCGGTCTGGCGTCGCGCCTGCGCCTTGCGATGCACGCACTCGGAGCACGGGCCACCCCCGAACAACTTCCGGCGATACCCACTAGCGTGGGCGCCGACCGCCCTGCCGGACCCGGGCCAATGGAGGCGCAAGTGGATCGTTTTCGCGACCCCGGCGAGCTCGCCCGCGTGCTCGGCGACGCGATGTCCGGCACCGGTGCGCTCTATCGCCAGCTCGCCGCGGCGCTGTCGTCGGCGGTGGGCGACGGGCTGCTCCTCGCGGGGGACCGCCTGCCGTCCGAGCGCGACCTCGCGGCAGCGCTGCACGTCAGCCGGGCGACCGTGGTGGCGGCGTACGACGAGCTGCGGGGCCGCGGCGTCGTCGAGAGCCGGCAGGGGAGTGGCACGCGGGTCGCCGCACCCGCCGACCGTGAGCCGGCCGCGGTGACCCGGCGACTGCAGCGGGGACTGTCCGCGGCCGCCGTACGACGCTTCGACCGGGCGCCCGACGGCCTGATCACGATGAGGTACGCCCTCGAGCCCGGCGACGCGCGGATCGCCTCGGCGATCGCGGACGTCGTCGAGGAGGACCTGCCAGCCCTGCTCGACGACGTCGGCTACGCGCCCCGCGGCCTGCCCGCGCTGCGTCAGGCGGTCGCCGACCACCACACCGCCCTCGGCGTGACCACGAGCCCGGACGAGGTGCTGGTCACCACGGGCACCCAGCAGGCGGTGGCCCTCGTCTCGCAGCTGCTGGTCGAGCGGGGTGCGACGGTCGCGGTCGAGTCACCGAGCTGGCCGGGCTGCTTCGACACCTTCAGTGCTCTGGGCGCCCGGCTGGTCGGCGTGCCGATGGACGACGACGGGCTCCGGGGTGACGCGCTCCGCGAGGTCCTCGCCGCCCACCGGGTCGCCGCGCTGTTCGTGATGCCGACCTTCCACAACCCGACCGGCACCCTGATGTCGGCGGTACGGCGCCGCGACGTCGCCCGCCTCGCCGCCGAGCACGGCGTACCCGTCGTCGAGGACCTCGCCTACTCCACCGCGCTCACCCACCCCGGCCCGGTCCCGCCGCCGATCGCCGCCTCCGCCCCACCCGGCGCCCGCGTGCTCAGCCTCGGCTCGCTGTCGAAGGCGCTGTGGGCGGGCCTGCGCGTCGGCTGGGTCCGCGCGAGCACGGGCGACATCGAGCAGCTCGGCTACCTCAAGGCCAATGCCGACATGGGCACCCCGCTGCTCGACCAGGCCGTCGCCGCCCGGATGCTGCCCCAGCTCGCCGCGCTGACCGCGGACCGCACCGCCGTCGCCCTCGAGCGGCTCGAGCACGCCACGGCGCTGCTCCGCACGCACCTGCCGGACTGGGCCTGGCGGGTCCCCGACGGCGGCACGGCCCTGTGGATCCGGCTGCCCGGCTACGACGCCTCGGTGCTCGCGCAGGTCGCGCTGCGTCACGGCGTCGAGGTCACGCCGGGCCGCGAGACGGATCCCACCGGGGCCTGGGACGACCACCTGCGGCTGCCGTTCACGTTCGAGCCGGCGCTGATGACCGAGGCGGTACGGCGCCTGGCCGCTGCCGCGGATGAGCTGACCCGGCGCTCCGGCTCCTAGGCTGGTCCCGTGAACCTGCCTGCTGCGGTCCTGTGGGACATGGACGGCACCCTCGTCGACACCGAGCCCTACTGGATGGCCACCGAGGAGGCCATCGCCGCCGAGCACGGCGGTACCTGGACCCACGAGGACGCGATGCAGCTGGTCGGCAACGACCTCATCGTGTCGGGGGAGTACATCAAGGCCAAGCTCGGCCTCACCCAGTCCGCCGAGGAGGTCGTCGAGCTGCTGCTCGACGGCGTGGTCGACCAGGTCCGGCACGCCGTACCGTGGTGCGCGGGCGCCCGCGAGCTGCTGCTCTCCCTGCACGACGCCGGGGTGCCGTGCGGCCTGGTCACGATGTCCTACCAGCGCTTCGTCGCGCCGATCCTCGAGCACCTGCCACCCGAGACCTTCCGGGTGATCGTCACCGGCGACATGGTCGACAACGGCAAGCCCCACCCCGAGGCGTACCTCACCGCGGCCGCTGCGCTGGGCGTCGACCCGGCCGACTGCGTCGCGATCGAGGACTCGCCGACCGGCGCCACGTCGGCGGCCGCGGCGGGGTGCACCGTGCTCGTCGTACCGAACCACGTGCCGGTCCTGCCGGGCCCCGGCCGGGTGTTCCGCGAGACCCTCGAGGGGGTCACTCCGCAGGAGCTGGGCTCGCTGCGTCCGGTCTGACGGCGTCTCGCGGGAGCGGGTACGGCGGCGGGGTGCCGCCGTAGGCCGGGCACAGCGCCTGGTGGGCGCACCACTTGCAGCCGGCGCCCTTGCGCGCCTCGAACGCCTGTCGCTCGGTGGCCGCCCGGATCGCGTCCCACACGGCCAGCACCTTGCGCTCGGTGGCCAGCAGGTCGCGCTCGTCGGGCTCGTAGCGCAGCACCTCGCTGTTGCCGAGGTAGACCAGCTGCAGCATCCTCGGCACGACGCCCCGCATCCGCCACAGCACGAGGGCGTAGAACTTGAGCTGGAAGAGCGCCCTGCCCTCGAACATCTCGCCCGGCGATGGGCCGGTCTTGTAGTCCACCACCCGGATCGCCCCGTCCGGCGCGACATCGACCCGGTCGATCACCCCGCGCAGCAGCAGCTTCGCGTCGGTGAGTGTCTCGACGTACAGCTCCCGGTCGGCGGGCTCGAGGCGGGTGGGGTCCTCGAGGTCGAAGTACTTGGCGAGGGTGTCGTGGCAGGACGCGAGCCACGCGGTGATCTCGGGGCCGTCCTCGGGGAACATGACGGTGACCGCCGGCTCGAGCTCCTGCAGCTCCTCCCAGGCCGGGGCGAGCATCCGGCCGGCGCGCTCGGGCGTGCGGTCGACGGCGGGCAGGTCGAAGAGCTGCTCGAGCACCCGGTGGATCACCGTGCCGCGGACGGCAGCGGGGGAGGCGGGCTCGGGGAGGCGGTCGATGCTGCGGAAACGGTAGAGCAGCGGGCAGTTGAGGAAGTCGCCGACCCGCGACGGGGAGAGCGCACCGAGCACCTCGACACCGTCGACGCGGGTGCCGCCCCGCTCCGACGGATCGGCCGGCTCGATGCCGGGGGCTGCTGGTGTGCTCGTCATGCGTTCGACAGTAGGGCAGCCCTCCGACACCGCGCCGAGGACGTCCGGCAGCCGAATCCCGGATAGCCTCGTGGTGTGTCCGGAAGCCAACGATCCGCCCAGGGGCGCGCGCCCCTGCCCCGGGGGATGTTCCGGATCGGCCGGATCGCGGGCAGCGACGTGCTCGTGTCCAGCTCGTGGTTCCTGATCGCCGGGCTGATCGCGGTGGTGATGAGCCCGCGGGTCGAGCAGGTGCAGCCCGGGCTGGGGGCGTGGACGTACGTCGTCGGAGTCGCCTTCGCGATCGCGCTCTACCTCGCGGTCCTGCTCCACGAGGCCTCGCACGCCGTCGTGGCCCGCCGGTTCGGGTTCACCGTGCACTCGATCACGCTGCACTTCCTCGGCGGCGCCACCTCCATCGAGGGCGAGGCCCGGCGCCCGCGCCAGGAGTTCTGGATCGCCGTCGTCGGCCCGATCACCTCGATCGCGGTCGGCGCGGCCGCGCTGGCCGCCTGGTTCGTCACGCCCGACGGACTGCTGCGGCTGGTGATCGAGGGACTCGCCGGCGCGAACCTGATGATCGGCGTGCTGAACCTCGTCCCCGCCCTGCCCCTCGACGGCGGCCGGGTGCTCAAGGCCGGCGTCTGGGCGATGACCGGCCGGGTCCACACCGGCACCGCCGTCGCAGCCTGGACCGGCCGGGGCACGGCTGTGCTCGTGGGGCTGTTCGCGCTGTGGTCCTCCCGCGACGGGTCCGTCGTCAACCCGCTGGTGCTGCTGGTCGTGGCGTTGTTCCTGTGGACCGGCGCGAGCCAGGCGCTCGCCGTCGCGGGCATCACCCGCCAGTTCAGCGGCGTGGTCGCCAGCGACCTCGCGCGCCGCGCGCTGACCGTCCCCAGCGACCTTCCCCTGGCCGAGGCGATGCGCCAGGCGCGGGAGGCCGGCGCGGGCAGCATCGTCACCGCGACCGCCGACGGGCGACCGGTCGGCGTCGTGGACGAGACCGCCGCGCGCGCCGTGCCCGCCGACCGGGCGCCGTGGGTCGCCGTCTCCACCGTCGCCCGCACGCTCGAACCGGGCCTGACGCTGCCGGTGCGGATCACCGGGGCCGCGCTGCTCGACACGGTCCGGTCCACCCCGGCGTCCGAGTACGTCCTGCTCGACGACGACGGCCGGGTGTACGGCGTGCTCGCCGCGGCCGACCTGATCCGCGCCGTGCGACCCTGAGCCGGTAGATTGCGCCGGTGACCGATGCGCCCCACAGCCCCGCCGCCGACGTTGCCGGCGACGTAGCCCCCGAAGCCTGGTCCGGCGTCCACCGCGGCCCCCTGCGTGCCGGCGAGTGGGTCCGCCTTGTCGACGGCAAGGGCCGCAAGCACAACTTCGAGCTCGTCCCCGGCAAGCGGTTCTTCTCCAACAAGGGCCACCTCGAGCACGACGAGCTGATCGGGCGCGAGGAGGGCTTCGCGGTCACCTCGTCGGTGGGCGGCGAGTACCTCGTCTTCCGGCCGCTGCTCTCGGAGTTCGTCGTCTCGATGCCCCGAGGCGCCGCGGTGGTCTACCCCAAGGACTCCGCGCAGATCGTCGCGATGGCCGACATCTTCCCCGGCGCCCACGTCGTCGAGGCCGGCGTCGGCTCCGGTGCGCTGACCTGCTCGCTGCTGCGCGCCGTCGGACCGCACGGCAAGGTGTCCTCCTTCGAGCGGCGTGAGGAGTTCGCCGACGTCGCCCGCCGCAACGTCACCCAGTTCTTCGGTGGCGACCACCCGGCCTGGCAGCTGACCCTCGGCGACCTGGCCGAGGCGCTGCCGGCGTCGGGGGAACGGTGCGACCGCATCATCCTCGACATGCTCGCCCCGTGGGACTGCCTCGACGCCGCTGCCGACGCCCTCCTGCCCGGCGGCATCGTGTGCGCCTACGTCGCCACGACCACCCAGCTCTCCAAGTTCGTCGAGGCGGTGCGGGTGCACGGAGGGTTCACCGAGCCCGCCCCGTGGGAGTCGCTGGTGCGCGACTGGCACGTCGAGGGCCTCGCCGTACGCCCCGGCCACAAGATGATCGGCCACACCGCGTTCCTCGTCACCGCCCGCCGGATGGCTCCCGGCGAGCGGGCGCCCCTCAAGAAGCGCCGTCCCGCACCCGGTGCGTACGGCCCCGACTACACCGGTCCGCGGCCGCCCGGCGTACCCGAGACGCCGGCCGACGACTGAGCGCACCAAGGTTGCGGTTTGGTCCCAAACCGCAACATTTCCGGCTCGAAACATGGTGTTTCTGCCCAAAGGCCGTTAATCACTTCCTTGTAACACCCGCCCGAGTAGTGTCGGACCAAGGAGGTGTGCCATGACGAGCATGGGAGAAGGCACGACAGGCGGACACCGTTCCCCGAGCCGCGAGGAGCTCGAGGACCAGGTGCGCTACCTCGAGGAGGAGGTCGGCGACCTGCGCCGTCGTCTGGTCGACAGCCCGACCGGCGCGGCCCGTTCGCTGGAGGCCCGACTCGCCGAGGCCCAGCGGTCCCTGGCGGCCGTCACGTCCCAGAACGAGCGGCTCGCCGGCACGCTGCGCGACGCCCGCGACCAGATCCTCAAGCTCAAGGAGGAGGTCGACCGGCTGGCACAGCCACCGGCGGGCTTCGGCACGTTCCTGCAGCGCAACGAGGACGACACCGTCGACGTGTTCACCGGCGGCCGCAAGCTGCGGGTGACCGTGAGCCCGAGCGTCGAGCTCGACACCCTGCGTCGTGGCCAGGAGGTCATGCTCAACGAGTCCCTCAACGTGGTCGCCGCCTTCGACTACGAGACGGTCGGCGAGGTCGTCATGCTCAAGGAGGTGCTGGCCGACGGTGAGCGCGTCCTGGTCATCGCCAACGCCGACGAGGAGCGCGTGGTCCGGCTCGCGGACCCGCTGCTGACCGAGACCCTGCGCGCCGGCGACTCGCTGTTGCTCGACTCCCGCGCCGGCTACGTCTACGAGAAGGTCCCGAAGTCCGAGGTCGAGGAGCTGGTCCTCGAAGAGGTCCCCGACATCACCTACGACACGATCGGTGGCCTCGGCAACCAGATCGAGGCGATCCAGGACGCCGTGGAGCTGCCGTACCTCTATCCCGAGCTGTTCGCCGAGCACGAGCTCAAGCCGCCCAAGGGAATCCTGCTCTACGGTCCTCCCGGCTGCGGCAAGACGCTGATCGCGAAGGCCGTCGCCAACTCGCTGGCCAAGAAGGTCGCCGCGAAGACCGGCCAGGAGGGGAAGTCGTACTTCCTCAACATCAAGGGCCCCGAGCTGCTCAACAAGTACGTCGGTGAGACCGAGCGCCACATCCGGCTTGTCTTCCAGCGGGCGCGGGAGAAGGCGAGCACCGGTACGCCGGTCATCGTGTTCTTCGACGAGATGGACTCGCTGTTCCGCACCCGTGGGTCGGGTGTCTCCTCCGACGTCGAGAACACGATCGTGCCCCAGCTGCTCAGCGAGATCGACGGCGTCGAGCTGCTCGAGAACGTCCTGGTCATCGGTGCCTCCAACCGCGAGGACATGATCGACCCGGCGATCCTGCGCCCGGGCAGGCTCGACGTGAAGATCAAGATCGAGCGCCCCGACGCCGAGTCGGCACGCGACATCTTCAGCAAGTACCTCACCCAGAGCCTGCCGCTGCACGCCGACGACCTCGCGGAGTTCAGCGGCGACCGCAAGGCCACCGTCGGCGGCATGATCCGGGCCACGGTCGAGCGGATGTACTCCGAGACCGAGGAGAACCGCTTCCTCGAGGTCACCTACGCCAACGGTGACAAGGAGGTCCTCTACTTCAAGGACTTCAACTCCGGCGCGATGATCCAGAACATCGTCGACCGGGCCAAGAAGATGGCGATCAAGGACTTCCTCGAGCACGACCAGAAGGGGCTGCGGGTCTCCCACCTCCTCCAGGCGTGCGTCGACGAGTTCAAGGAGAACGAGGACCTGCCCAACACGACCAACCCCGACGACTGGGCGCGGATCTCGGGCAAGAAGGGCGAGCGGATCGTCTTCATCCGCACCCTCATCACCGGCAAGCAGGGCACCGAGCCGGGTCGATCGATCGACACGGTCAACGACACGGGCCAGTACCTCTAGGAGCCGGCGAGACCGGAACCGATCCGGTCGAGCAGCAGCGCCTCGGCGAGGCACGCCCTGCGGAACTCGCCGAGGTGCAAGCTCTCGTCGATGCCGTGCGCCCGGGTGTCGGGGTCCTCGACGGCGGTGACCAGCACGGTCGCCTCGGGGAAGGACTCGGCGAGCAGGTGGATCAGCGGGATCGAGCCGCCGACGCCGATGTCGACCGGCTCGGCCTCCCAGGCGTCGCGCAGGGCACCGGTCATCACCGCGTGGGCGGGGCTGTCGTCGCCGAGGTCCACCGGGTGCGCGCACGCGCGCACAGTGGTAGTGACGGTCGCGCCGTGCGGCACGTGGGCCCGCAGGTGGGCGGTGACCGCATCCACCGCCGCCTCGGGTACGACGCCCGGCGGGATCCGCACCGAGAGCCGGGCCGTCGCGCGGGCACGGAGCACGTGGGCGGCGTCGCCGACAGCCGGCAGGTCGGTTCCGATCAGTGTGATCGACGGCTGGCGCCACAGCCGCGACGTGAGCGAGCCGCGGCCGGGCAGGGAGCTGGTGGCCGGGATGCCGGCGTCGGCGCGCAGCACCTGCTCGTCGTACTCGACGCCGGGGGTGAGACCGGGGCCCGCGAGGCCCGGGACCGCGACGGAGCCGTCGGTGTCGTACAGGCTCGCCACGGCGCGCACCAGAGCGCCGGCCGCGTCCGGCACGGCGCCGCCCCAGGCGCCCGAGTGGAGGTCGTGGTCGAGGACGCTGACGGCCACCTCGAGGTCGAGGATGCCGCGCAGTGAGGTGGTGAGCGAGGGTGTCCCGACGGCCCAGTTGACCGAGTCGGCGACCACGACGACGTCCGCGGCGAGTGCCTCACCGTGCTCGACGAGCAGCTTCGGCAGGCTGGGGGAGCCGATCTCCTCCTCGCCCTCGACCAGGATCCGGACGTTGCAGCCCAGCTCCGGGCCGAGCACGGCCAGCGCGGCCAGGTGGACGCCGATGCCGGCCTTGTCGTCGGCGGCGCCCCGCCCGAACAGCCGGTCACCGCGGCGGGTCGCCGTGAACGGCTGGCTGGTCCAGGAGCCGGCCTCGCCGGTGGGCTGCACGTCGTGGTGGGCGTAGAGCAGCACGGTCGGCCCCTCGACCTGCCGGGACCGGCCGAGCACAGCCGGCTGTCCGCCGTCGACGCTCACGACCGACACCTCGAGCCCGAGGTCGCTGAACGCCTCGGCGCTCTGCCGGGCGCTGCGCAGCACGTCGGCGCGATGCGCCGGGTCCACGCTGACCGACGGCACGGCGACCAGGTCGGCCAGCCGCTCCAGCACCGTCGGCAGCACCGCTTCGAGGCGGCCCGCGAGCTCCGCGGTGCGCGCGCTCACCGGACCACCCGCGTCCAGCCGTAGCGGTCGGGCGTGCGGCCCTCCTGCAGGCCCAGCAGGTCGTCGCGCAGGGCCGTGGTCCAGCGGCCCGGGCGTCCGTCGCCGATCCGCACGGAGCCGCCGGTCCAGCACAGCTCCGCGATCGGCGTGACGACCGCGGCGGTCCCGCACGCGAACAGCTCGGCCACCCGCCCGGACCGGGCACCGGCCTCGATCTCGGCGAAGGCGACCTGGCGCTCCTCGACCCGGGCGCCGAGGTCGCGGGCCAGGGTGAGGATCGAGTCCCGGGTGACCCCGGCGAGGATGGTGTCGCTGGTCCGTGGCGTGACCAGGGTCGTTCCGCTCGGCTCCTCGAGGACGACGACGACGTTCATCCCGCCGAGCTCCTCGAGGTGGCGCCCCTCGCGGGCGTCGAGGTAGAGCACCTGCTGGCAGCCGCGGTCGGTGGCGGCCTGCTGGACCAGCATGCCGCCGGCGTAGTTGCCGGCGCACTTGGCGGCGCCGGTGCCACCGGGGAAGGCCCGGGGCTGGTGCTCCTCGACCCAGACGCGGATGCCGTCGTACCCGGAGGCGAAGTAGGACCCGGCGGGCGAGCCGATGACGTGGAACGCGTACTCCCGGGAGGGCCGGGTGCCGAGGGCGGGCTCGGTGGCGATCATGAACGGGCGGAGGTAGAGGCTGCGCCCCGATCCCACCGGTACGACGTCCGCGCAGGCCGCGGTGAACAGCTCGACGGCCGCGACGAAGTCGGCGACGGGCAGCTCGGGCATCGCCATCCGGCGCGCGGACGACTGGAGCCGGGCGGCGTTCACCTCGGGTCGGAAGAGGCGGACCGCGTCGTCCTCGCCGCGGTAGGCCTTCATCCCCTCGAAGATCGCCTGCCCGTAGTGGAGGACCATCGCGGCCGGTGACAGTCGCAGGTCGGTGAGCGGGCCGAGGCGCGCGGCGGTCCAGCCGCCGTCTGCGGTCCAGCGCAGGGTGACCATGTGGTCGGCGAGCGCGGCGCCGAAGGTCGTGCTCGGGTAGGCCGCGAGCGATGTGTCGGTCATGTCGGCGACCCTAGGGACGCGCCGCGTCCGGGGCAGTGGGCGAGCTGCACACCGGTTCGGCGTGGTTCGGGCGGCACGCCTCCACGGCTCGTGCGACGCACTCGACGACACGGTCGACGTCGGCCGGATCGGTGTCCCACGCGGTCATCAGCCGCACCAGCCGGCGATCGCCGCGGCCACGCCAGGTCGTCAGCGCGACCTCCCGGGCGACCTGCTCGGCGACCGGGGCCGCGAGATCGGCGAAGACGGCGTTCGCCTCGGTGGGCACCGGCAGGGCGACATCGTCGAGCGGCGCGAGCCCGGCGGCCAGCCGCAGCGCCTGGTGGTTGGCGTGGTCCGCGTTGCGCCGCCACAGGTCGTCGTCGAGCAGGGCGAGGAGCTGGGCGGAGATGAACCGCGTCTTCGCCGGCAGCTGGCCGACGGCCTTGTGCAGGTAGTCGATGCCGGGCACGGCGTCGGGATCCAGGATCACCACTCCGTCGCCGAGGAGCCCGCCGTTCTTGCTGGAGCCCAACGACACCACGTCGACGCCGACGGCGGTCGTGAGCTCGGCCCAGGAGACGCCGAGGGTGACGGCGGCGTTGGCGAGTCGCGCCCCGTCGAGGTGCACCGCGAGGCCGAGGTCGTGGGCCTCGGCACACAGCGCCCGCAGGTCGGCGACCGAGTAGCAGGTGCCGAGCTCGGTGCTCTGGGTCAGCGACAGCACCGCCACCTGGGCGCGGTGCCGGTTGCCGTGGGCGAGGTGCTCGGCGAGGCGGCCCGGCCGGATCCGGCCGTCCGGCGACGGCGTCAGCACCAGCTTGAGCCCGGCCTTCTCAGGCGCCGCCGTCTCGTCGGTGTGGATGTGCGCGTCCTCGGCGCACAGCACCGACTCCCAGCGCCGCGTCATCGCCGACAGGACCAGCAGGTTGGCGCCGGTGCCGTTGAAGACAGGGACGTACGACGCCCGCGGCCCGAGCAGTTCGCGGAGTCGGCGCTCGGCCTCCCGGGTCCACGGGTCGGCGCCGTATGACGGCGCCCGGCCCCGGTTGGCCTCGGCCACCGCGGCGAGCACCGCGGGATGGGCCGGGGCGGCGTGGTCACTGGCGAAGTCGAGGGTCATCGGGCGCCTCCGAAGGTGCGGGCGACCGCCGTGCCGAGCAGGCCGAGATCGGTGCCGAGGGCGACGAGGTCGAGGGGCGGCAGGGTCGCGGCGTGCTCCGCGGAGAGGGCGAACATCGCGAGCAGGCGGCCGGAGTTCCGGGTCCGGACGGACAGGCCCGCGACGGCGGCCAGCAGCTCGGGGCCGTCGGGACGCCAGCCAGACGAGCGGGCCAGGTCGATCGGGCCCACGAAGACGCCGCTGACGCCGTCGACGCCGAGGATCCCGGCGGCGGCGTCGAGCCCGGCGGCGGTCTCGACCATCGGCAGCACCAGCGGGTCGGGGAGGTCGTCGAGCGACCCGGGCGCCCGGGCTGTCCGGTTGCGTCGGTAGCCGTCGCTGCGCACACCCTCGGGCGCGAACCGGGTCGCCGCGACGACGGCCTGCGCCTGGGCGACGCTCTCGACGGCGGGCACCACGACCCCGCGGGCGCCGAGGTCGAGCGCGCGGCCGATGGCGGCGGGGTTGTGGTCGGCGGTCCGGACCAGCACGGGAGTGGCGTGGAGCTCGGCGCAGCGCAGCAGGTCCGGCAGGCCGGACTCGGCGATCTCGCCGTGCTGGAGGTCGATGCCGAGCCAGCGCGGCCGGGTCCCCTCGTCGGCGAGGACGGCGGCGAGCGCCGCGGCGCCGAGCACGGTGAGCCAGAGCCCCGGCACGGGAACGGTGCCGGGGCTCTGGGGGAAGGTCTGACTCACGCGTTGCGGGCCTTCTCCGGCGGCACCATGTAGGTCGTGCGGCTCGGGAACAGGCCGAGCCGCACGCTGCTCTCCAGCCAGGAGATCGCCGCTCCGGTCGGGTCGACGACCGGGACCCGGTGGCCGGCCTCGGCGAGTGCCTCGCGGATCCGGTCGACGACGCCGAGCATGCCGGTGCAGCCGAGGACGATGACGTCGGCCTCCCCGGACTCGACCAGGTCGATGGCCTGCTCGGAGAGGCGCTGGATCATCAGCTCGTGGTCGTCGAGGCCGAGGACCGGGAGATCGATGACCCGGATCGCGGAGATGCGGTCCTCCACGCCGTAGCGGCGCGCGAGGGAGCGCAGCATGGGCAGCACGTTCGGCAGCACGGTGATGATCGCGACCCGCTCGCCGTGGGCCATCGCGGTGAAGATGGCTGGCTCGAAGCCGCCGACCACGGGTACGTCGATCACCTCGCGCGCCGCGTGCACGCCCGGGTCTCCGAAGCAGGTGATGAAGACGCCGTCGACGCCGTCGGCCTTGGCCTCGGCGATCCGGTCCAGGATGCCGGGCGCGGCGAGCGCCTCGTCGTACTCCGACTCGATGCTGGCCGTGCCGCGCAACAGCGGTACGGCGTCGATCTTGGTGTCGGGCAGCGCCCAGGATGTGGCGTCGTCGAGGGCGGCCTGCAGGAAGGTGTCGCCGATCGCGGGCAGGATGACTCGGATGTGCATGAAGGGCTCCTGTTGTTCGGGGACCTCCGACGCTAGGTCCGGGTCCCGGCCACGGGGCATGGGCGAGGTGCACAGACCCGGGGGAGCGGCTGGGCCGGTGGCCGCATCGGGACCGGCTCAGGCCCGCAGCGACCGGCAGGCCACCTGGAGCGCGAGCCGCTGGCTGGGGTCGTTGAGGTCGACGCCGAGCCGCTCGCGGATCTGTTGCAGCCGGGTGGTGATCGTGTTGCGGTGCACCCCGGTCGCGGCGGCCGTCTCGACCACGGACCCGCCACACTCGAGATAGGCGCGCAGGGTCGCGAGCAGGCCCTGGGACGCGGTATCCATCAGCGGAGCGAGCGCGGTCTCGGCGAAGGACCGGGTCACCTCCGACTCCTGCCAGGTGGCCAGCAGTCGCGCGACGCCGAGCTCGTCGGAGTGCTCGACGACGGGTCGGTAGTCGTGGCTCAGCGCCAGCAGCGCCGCATTGCGCGCCTCGTCGAGCGTCTCGACGAGGCCGCCGGGACCGCGGTGGGGACGCCCGATGCCGACCGCGATGCCGAGATCGCGGGGCATCGCGGCCGCCGCCCGGCGGACCCGCTGCAGCACGGCGCGCGCGTCCGCGGTCGGCGGCTCGGCCTCCGCGGAGGACCAGGCCAGCCAGCGGTCGCCGTCGTCCTGGCAGGCGACCACGGCGATGCCCTGGGCGGCGAGCTCGGCCGCCCACCGGGCGCGGGCCCGCTCCCGCTCGCTGTCGTCGAGCCCGGTTCGGGGCACCGCGTGCAGACCGACATGCCACTGCTGCAGCTGCCAGCCCAGGGACACCGCGCTCTCCACGACGCCGCGGCTGACGCCGTCGCGGTGCGCGACGATCTCGGCGAGGGTCTGCCGCTCGACGAGAGCGTCGTGCCGGCTCTGTGCCCGCTGCGTCGTGAGCCAGCTGCGCACGTGGGGCTCGGCGACGGCGAGGGCGCTGGCGACCTGGTTCATCCGGCCGTGGGAGGGCAGGGGGAGCCGGCAGCCCAGCCAGGCCGTGACTCGCGGGCTGTCGGGGTCGTGCACCGGATGTACCAGGCAGCCGTCGTCGCGCTGGGGGATGGCCCGGTCCAGGTGGATGTCCGGGGGGAGCTCCACCTCGGGACCGACCAGGCTGCGTCCGTCGGCGGTCAGCATCGACACCGCGATGCCGAGCTCGTCGGCGACGGCGCCGAGGATCTCCGGCGCGGTGTGCCGGCCGTGGATCCGGCGGACCACCCGGTTCACCACCCGCGCCTCGGCGAGCTCCGGTGCCCGCACCCGCACGGTCAGCTCCTGCAGCACCTGCACCGGGCGGCCGTGCGGCAGCCACACCAGGGGTACGGCGAGCCGGTCGGCGAGCCGGCTGGTGGCCAGCAGCGGCAGCTCGGCCTGGGCGATGACGAGCAGCCCGGCGACCCCCGCGTCGTGGGCCCGGCGCACCAGCGCGTCGAGCCGGTACGCCGGGGCGACCGCCTCCGGGCGGCACAGCAGCAGGCTGTCAGCGACGGCCTCGGGGTCGTCGGCGTCGTACCAGGCGACATCGAGGACCAGCCGCTCCAGGCCGGCGGCGCCCGCGACCACCCGGGCGTCGCGCAGCTCCGGTTCGCCCAACAGGTCCGCAACCCGCAGCGTCTCGCTCATCGTTCCTCCGTCTCGACCAGGCCGAAGGCACTCGGCCCGACCAGGTGGCGGGCGCTCTCGGGCCAGGCGTGCAGCGCCGGCAGTGAGCAGACGACGACCGCCTGCCCGACCCGGACCTCCTCGACCTGGAGCGGGCGCCGGCTGCGGTTGTCGAGGACCGCGACGACGTCGGGCGTCAGCGCGCCCGGCACGCCGTCGACGGTCGTCGCCAGGAACTCCTCCTGGTGGTCGACCCGCACGACCGCGCCGTCGCCGCCGTCGATCACGGTCAGCGTCCCGGGGGCGTCGCTGCTGCGCGGGACGATCTCCTCGACCCGGCCGACCCCGTGCAGCCGGGCGCCGAGGTCGGCGATGAGCACGGGCAGCGCGGCGGATCGGGCGGCCAGGAACCGGCGACCGAGCTCGATGCAGGCGCTGACGCTGCCACGCACGCCCATCCGGTCGAGGTCGCCGGCGGCGATCGGGTAGCCCGCGACCGAGGCGGCTCCGCCCATGCCGGCGGTGATGCCCGCCAGGATCGGCTCGACCGCCCGCGGCCCCATCAGCGGTACGACGACCACGTCGCCCGCGGGGCTGGCCACCGCGAGGGGAACCGGCGCGACTCCGTTGAGGGCCAGTGTGTTCTGGGTGAGCCTCGGGAAGGCGCGGCCCATCAGGTCGCCGTCGACGAACGGCAGGCCGAGCTCGATGGCGCCGATCGCGCCGACGAGGGCGTTGAGTCCGCCGATCTCGAAGGCGGCGGCGGCGCGGATCGGCCCCATGACCTGCTCGGCGACGGCGGCCGCCGCCCGGGCCAGGTCGACCGGGCTGAGCAGGCGCTCGGAGATCACGTCCGGGGAGCCGACGGCGCCGGTGTGGACCACGATGCCGTCAGGCGCGAGGTCCGCGGCGGGCACCAGCCGCAGGGAGCGGTCCGCGAGCAGGTGCCGGAGGAGGTGGGCCCCGACCCGCACGTCGCCCCCGCCGCCCGCGCCGAGGACCGCGGCGCCGGCGGCGAAGGCGTCGACGTCCTCGCGCTCGATACGGCGCTCGATACGGCGCTCAGCCATGGCGCAGCTCCGGCGGCGGGTCCTGGAGGGCCAGCTCGCCGACGGCCTTCACCCGCACCCGGTAGGCCTCGCCGGGCAGGTAGTTGAGGGGAAGCCGGACGGTGTCGACGACCTGCACCGTGCTCGGCCGGGCCCCGGCGGCGATGGCGCGGTCGACCGCCTCCTGGGCGGCGGCCTCGACGGCGTCGCGCGCCCCTGTGCCGGTGACGGTGACCACCCGGTCGACCTCGCCGCTGACGCGCGCGACGGCCGCGCCGACCGCGTTGGCGACCTCGTGGTGATCGGGCCGGAGCACCTCGGCGACCTCGGGCAGGTCGTCGGGGACGATGGCACCGCCGCCGCCGACCACGACCGCGGTCACCGGGTCGACCGAGAGCCGCATCCGGTCGACGGCGTCCGCGACGGACTGCCGGACCCCTCCCAGCACGGCGTCGACCAGGGGGCGCGGCACACCGCGGGTCAGGCTGCGGTCGCCGAGGTCGCACCGTCCGGCCGCGACCGCGATGTCGGTCGCGGTGAGGACGTCGCCGCCGAAGACGAGGGCGTCCTGGCGCAGGCGGAGGCCGACGCTGCGCGGGCCCAGGGTCGGTCGCTCCGCCGACCCGCCCACGACGCTGCCGCCGCCGAAGCTCAGCGAGATCACGTCAGGCATCCGGACGTTGGTCGGTACCAGCGCGACGCTGACGTCGTCGGGAGCCTCGCGCGGATAGCCCTGCTCCAGCACGCCGATGTCGACGGTCGTGCCGCCGACATCGATGACGGTGCAGGTGCTCCGGCCCGCGAGCACGGCCGCGCCGCGCATCGAGTTCGCGGGGCCGGACGCGAGCGTCGTGACGGGGAACCGGCGGGCGTACTCGACGCCCATCAGTGCGCCGTCGTTGCTGCTGAGGAAGATCGGCGCGTCGACCCGAGCGGCCCGTACGGCGGCGACGAGGCCGTCGGTGACGCGCTCGGCGAGCTCGCGCAGGGCGGCGTTGATCGCGGTCGCGTTCTCCCGCTCGAGCAGGCCGAGCGTCCCGATCTCGTGGGACAGGCTGACCGGCGCGTCGGGCAGCTCCTCGGCCAGGATCTGCGCCGCGGCCAGCTCCAGGTCGGGGGCGACGGGGGAGAAGACCGACGAGATGGCGTAGGACCGGGCGCCGGCGTGGTGGGCGGCGTCCAGCGCGGCGCGGAACTCGGCAGGGTCGAACGGCGCGATCAGCCGGCCGTCGTACTCGTGACCGCCGTGGCACAGGAAGACGTGACCGCCGACCGACGCGCGGAGCCGCTCCGGCCAGCCCGACAGCGGGGGCACCGCGGCGGCCGCCGGCAGGCCGAGGCGGATGACGGCGGTCGGTGCGAGGTGGGAGCCGTCGACCAGCGCGTTGAGGAAGTGCGTCGTGCCGATCATCACGGCCGCGACCTCGCGCGCCAGGCCGGGCCGGGAGGCGACCACGGCGCTGATGGCGCGGGCGATGCCGGTGGTGACGTCGGCGGTGGAGGCCTCCTTGGCGCTGGCGACGACGGTGTCGCCAGCGAGCAGCACCGCGTCGGTGTTGGTTCCGCCGACGTCGATGCCCAGGCGCAGCACGCGGTCCACGAGCGGCAGCCTAGTGATGCGGGGTGGGCGCTGACCATGCATCCCGCACAGCACTCTCGGAGGTCGCTGGGCTGGTTGCACAGTCGTGTGACGGCCGTCGCGGCGCAGTAGACCGGATCGTGGGCGACGGTGCGGGCGCAGATCGGGCGATGTGCTCAGTGCGGGACGCGACGCAGTGCTCAATGCCTCCTGTGCCCGGGGGCCGGCGGGACTTGACTGCCGCCACACCGAACAGCCCCTCCACCGGGAGACATCATGAACCGTCCACTCCTCCTCGCTCTCGCCACCTCGGCCACGCTCGCCATCACCGCGTGCAGCAGCGGCTCGACCGGCGGCTCCGGGAACGGCGCCGCCGCCCCCGAGGTCAAGGCCGCGACCATCGACGCCTCGGGCCCGCTGGCCGGCAAGACCGTCACCTACATCGACGGCTTGCCCGGCAACGCCCTCATGGAGGGCATCGCCCAGGGGCTCGCGACCGAGCTGAACGCCCAGGGCGCGAAAGTCGTCGACGTCTACCAGACGAACGCGCAGAACCAGCTGGACCTCGCCGTCGCCAACCAGCGCATCCAGGAGGCGATCGCGCAGGACGTCGACGCCATCGTCGCCTTCCCGCTCGACGTGAACTCGATCAGCCCCGGCGTCGCGGCCGCCAAGAAGGCCGGCATCCCGCTGTTCATCTTCCAGGACCTCGGTGGCCTGGACGTGACCGGCAAGCTCGCCTTCCCCGACGAGGAGCGGGGTCGCGACACCGGCAAGGCACTCGCGGAGATCGTCGGCGGAGAGGGAGAGGCGACGGTCCTCTCGGGCATCCCCACCGACAACATCGAGAACGCCGTGGCCGGCGCCGTCGAGGGGCTCGAGGCCGGCGGACTGAAGATCGTGGGCGACCCCGCCAACCAGCGCAACCTCAAGGACGACGCTCCCGGCGCCCAGCAGATCGCGCAGGGCATCTTCGCCCAGCACCCCGACCTCGACGCCCTCGTCGTCTACAACTCGGCCTCCGCGACCGGCGCGATCGCCGCCGCCAAGCAGGCCGGCATGCTCGACCAGGTCAAGATCGCGACGATGGCCGGCGAGGACGCCAACATCGAGCAGCTCAGGACCGGCGAGCTGGCGCTGTCGTACGACTTCGACGGCACCAACTACGGCAAGGAGATGGCGCAGCTGGTCGCGCGCTCGCTCGAGGGGGAGCAGCTCGACAACGAGGTCGTCGAGGCGCCGCTGGGCAAGATCTTCACGCAGGACAACGTGGCCGACTTCGTGCCGTGGCCCGAGCGCATCCAGTACGTCGAGCTCCCGCACACCTACTGAGGCGCCGGCCGTGAACGCGCACCGTCTCGAGACGACACCCGCGCTGTCGGTCGTGTCCGTGTCCCGCAGGTTCGGTCCGACCCTCGCCCTCGACGAGGTGGACCTCAGCTTCGCGCCCGGCCGGGTCACCGCCGTGGTCGGCGCGAACGGCTCCGGCAAGAGCACCCTGCTCCGCATCCTCGCGGGCCTGCTGGCTCCGTCAGCGGGGCGGGTGCTGGCCTTCGGCGCGCACGAGGTCCGGTCCGTCCACTCGGCGCTCGACGCCGGCGTGGTCCTGGTTCCCCAGGAGCCGACCCTGGCCGGGCACCTCACCGTGTGGCAGAACGTCAGCCTGGTCAGCGCGGCGCGGCGCACCGGGTTCTTCCTCAACGACCGCCGGGCCCGCCGGTTCGCGGCCCAGCACGTCGCGGGCCTGCTGCCGGCCGAGATGCTGGACCGCCCGACCGGCTCGCTGAACAAGTCCTCCCGCCAGCTGGTGCAGCTCGCGGCGGCGATGGCCCGGGACCCGCAGGTCCTGCTGCTCGACGAGCCGACCGCCGTGCTCGACGAGGACGGCGTGGTCGCGCTGCACGCGCTGGTGCGCTCCTTCCGCGAGCGCGGCGGCACGGTGCTGATCGTGTCGCACCGGCTCAAGGACGTGCTCGAGCTCGCCGACGACGTGGTGGCGTTGCGCAACGGGCGGGTCCAGCTCGACTGCGCGGTCACGCCGCAGACCGAGCGGGAGATCGTCGCCCTGCTGTCCGCCGAGTCCCGGGTCGACCGCGACCACCGGGCCGTGGACGACGCCCCGGCCGTGCTGCGGGCCGCCGGCCTGCGGGGCTGGCGCGGGCTCGACGTGCCGGAACTGGCCGTCCGGGCCGGCGAGATCGTCGGCGTCGCCGGGCAGAGCGGCAGCGGCCGCTCCCGGCTGGCCGCGGCGCTCGCCGGGTCACACCCGGCGCAGGGCACGGTCACCGTCGACGGGACGTCGGTGCGCACCGGCAGCATCCGCTCGGCGCGGGCCGCGGGCATCGCCTACATCCCGGAGGACCGGCACGCTGCCGCGATCATGGGCAACCAGACCGTCGAGGCCAACCTGCTCCTCGGGCAGGTCGACCCGACCCTGCGGACCGGGCTGTTCCGGTCGCGGCGCGGCGAGCGCCGGGTCGGGCGGGGCCTGGTGGCGTCGTACGACATCCGGCCCCCGCTGCCCGACAAGCAGGCCGGCCTGCTCTCGGGCGGCAACCAGCAGAAGGTCGTGGTCGCCCGCGCCCTGGCCGGCCGGCCCAAGGTCGTGATCGCCGACGAGCCCACCCAGGGCGTCGACGCTGCCGCGCGCAGCGCCATCCACGACGCGCTGGTCGCCAGCGCCGAGGAGGGCACCGCGGTGCTCGTGGTGTGCAGCGAGTTCGAGGAGCTGTTCGCGCTGGCCGACCGGATCGTCGTGCTCTACGACGGCCGCGTGGTCCTGGACCGGCACTGCTCGGCCACCACCCCCGACGAGGTGCTCGCCGCCTCGCTCGGCTCGACGGCGCCGGCCGTCGTACCTCCGACCGATCCCACCGACAACCTGGAAGAGGTGCTCGCATGACTGCCGTGACCGCTCCCGTGGAGCCCTCCGGCTCGGGCAGCCCGCTGCTCGACCGGGTCCGCGCCCTCCCGCCGACGCTGCGCCAGCAGACCCTGTTCGGCCTGATCCTGCTCGCGATGTTCCTGGGCTCGATGCCGTTCGTCGCCCAGATGCGGGACGCCGACTTCCTGATGCTCCAGCTCGCGACCTACTCCGCCGTGCTGGTCATGGCGCTGGGGCAGACGTTCGTCGTCCTCCAGGTCGGCTTCGACCTGTCGACCGGAGCGGTCCAGGGCTTCACCGGGGGACTGGTCTACCTGCTGGTCGGCCACGGCTTCACCGACGGCCTCATGATCGTCGTGTGCCTGCTCGCGGCCACCGCGATCGGCGCGGTCGTGCACGGCCTGCTGATCACCCGGGCCCGGATGAACTACTTCATCGTCACGCTGGCGACGTACACGATCCTGCCGAGCCTGCTGCGGGTGATCCTCGACGGCGCCAGCAAGCCGGTCCACAGCCCCGCGCTGGACACCCTTGCCAACGGCGAGGTGCTCGGCATCCGCACCCCGATCGTGGTCGCCGCTGTCGTGTTCGCACTGCTGTGGGTGGTGCTCAACCGCACCGTGTTCGGCCGCAACGTGTACGCCGTCGGCAGCAACCGCGAGGCCGCCCGCCTCGCCGGGCTCCCGGTCACCGCGATCACCATGGCCTGCTACGGCATCTGCTCGCTGTGCGCCGGTGTCGCCGGCCTGCTGCTGCTCGGGAACCTCGGCGCCGCGGACCCCTCGGCCGGGCTCGGCAACGAGTTCTTCGCCCTCACCGCGGTCCTCCTCGGCGGGACCCGGTTCTCGGGCGGCCAGGGCAGCCTGTTCGGCACCCTGCTCGGGATCCTGTTCCTCGTCGTCCTCGCCAACATCCTGCTGCTCAGTGGGATGCCCCAGTTCTGGATCGGCGCCGTGCAGGGCGTCGTCCTCCTCGTCGCCGTCGGCATCGACCGCGCCCGGCGCGACTGACCCTGCGCATCCGCGCGTCCACACCCTCGAGAGGAAGTCCCCATGTCCCTGCGCATCGGAGTCGACGTCGGTGGCACGAACACCGACGCAGCCGTCCTCGACGGCTCCCGGGTGGTGGCCTCGACCAAGAGCCCGACCACCCCCGACGTCACGTCCGGCATCCTCGCCGCCCTCACCGAGGTGCTCCGCGAGGTCGATGCCCCCGACGTCTCGTCGGTCTTCATCGGCACGACCCACTTCATCAACGCCATCGCCCAGGCCCGCGGCCTCGAGCCGGTCGCCTTCGTGCGGCTGGCGACGCCGCCGCAGAGCATGTTCCCGCACAACGGCTGGCCCGAGCACCTGCGCTCGGTCGTCGGAGAGCACATCTTCGTGTGCGCGGGCGGCTCCCAGTTCGACGGGCGGCTGCTCTCGGACCTCGACGAGCCGGGGCTGCGTGCCATCGCGGCGCAGATCCGGTCCGCCGGCCTGCGCCGGGTCGCGCTCAGCTCGGTGTTCTCCTCGGTCAACCCCGAGCCGGAGGACCGGGCCGCGGTGATCCTCGCCGAGGAGCTGCCGGACGCGACCATCACCAAGTCGGCCGACGTCGGCCGGGTCGGCCTCCTCGAGCGGGAGAACGCGACCATCCTCAACGCCGCCCTGCTCGGGCTGGCGGAGAACGTCGTCGACGGTCTCGAGAAGGTCGTGGCCGGGGTCGGGATCGCCGCTCCGGTGCTGCTCTCCCAGAACGACGGCACCGTGATGTCCCTCGACCGGGCCCGCGCCTACCCGATCTTCACCATCGCGTCAGGGCCCACCAACTCGATGCGCGGCGCGGCCCTGCTGACCGGCCTCCAGGACGGCGTGGTCGTCGACGTCGGCGGCACGACGAGCGACATCGGCCTGCTGCAGAACGGCTTCCCCCGCGAGTCCACGGTCGCGATGAGCCTGGCCGGGGTCCGCAGCAACTTCCGGATCCCCGACGTCTTCTCGCTGGCCCTCGGCGGCGGCACGATCGTCTCCGACGCCGGCGCCGTGGTCGGCCCGGAGAGCGTCGGCTACCGCATCACCGAGGAGGCGCTGGTCTTCGGCGGCTCCACCGTCACGTTCACCGATGTCGCCGTCGCGGCGGGCGCACCCGAGGTGGGCGAGGCCGCCCGGGCCGCCGGGATCGACTTGGCGACCATCGAGCAGGCGCTGGCCGTCGTACGCGACCGGCTGGTGCACGCTGTCGAGCGGACCAAGCTGAGCGAGGACGCCGTACCCGTGATCGTGGTCGGCGGCGGCGCCCCGCTGCTCAAGGCCGTGCCGGGACTCGAGGACCTGGTCATCCCCGACCAGGCGGGCGTCGCGAACGCCGTCGGCGCCGCCTTCGCCGAGGCCGGGGGAGAGGTGGACCGGACCTACTCGCTGGCCACCCGGACCCGGGCCGAGGTGCTCGCCGAGGCCGAGGAGGAGGCCTGCCGCCTCGCCGTCGAGGCCGGCGCCGACCCGGACCTCGTCCGGGTCATCGACGTGGAGGACGTGCCGCTCACCCACCTGCCCGGCGGCGGCGCGGTGCACGTCCGGATCAAGGCAGTCGGGCCGTTCACGGCCACCAAGAGCGAGTTGGAAGGTGCACTGGCATGAAGCTGATCGACGAGCAGGCGCTGCTCGACATGACCCTCGGATCGACGATCCTCGGCTCGGGCGGAGGTGGCGACCCGCACGTCGGGATGCTGCTGGCCCGCGACGCGATCCGCAAGCACGGCCCGGTGCCGCTGGTCGACCTCGAGGAGGTGCCCGACGACGCCAACATCGTGTTCATCGCGGGCATCGGCGCGCCCGGCGTGCTCATCGAGAAGCTGCCCCGGGCCGCCGAGTACGAGCGGGTGCTGCAGGAGCTGGAGCGGTTCACCGGCCAGCGGTACGACTACGTCTGCCCGGCCGAGGCCGGCGGCCTCAACGCGGTCACGCCGTTCGCGTGCGCCGCGCCGTCCGGGGTGCCGGTGATCGACGCCGACGGCATGGGCCGCGCGTTCCCGAAGCTGGAGATGGTCACCCCGACCCTCTACGGCGGGAAGGCGACGCCCTTCGTGATGCTCGACGAGCACGGCAACACCATGTTCGCCGAGACCGCGACGAACGCCTGGGCCGAGGACTACGCCCGGGCCGGCGTCCTGGCCAGCGGTGCGAACGCCGCGATGGCGCTCTACCCGATGACGGGCGCCGAGGCGAAGCAGCGGCTGGTCCGCGGCGCGCTCACGACGGCCTCCGACATCGGCCGCGCCATCCGTGAGGCCCGCGAGCAGCACGTCAACCCGGTGCAGGCGGTGCTCGACCAGCAGGACGGCGTGCTGCTGTTCACCGGCAAGGTGCAGTCCGTGCAACGGCAGAACAAGGACGGCTGGACCATCGGCGAGGCGACCATGGTGGGTCTCGACGCGTTCGAGGGCCAGGAGTTCGTCATGTACTTCCAGAACGAGAACCTGGCGGCCACGCGCAACGGCGAGTTCGTCGCGACCACTCCGGACCTGATCATGGCGATGGAGCTGGACTCCGGTGAGCCGATCCCGTCCGAGGTGATCCGCTACGGCTACCGGGTCGCGGTGATCGGCCTGCCGGCCGACGCGCACTGGCGCACCCCGGCCGGCGTCGAGATCAGCGGTCCGCGCCGGTTCGGCTACGACACCGACTTCCGGGCGGTCGAGGAGATCGCTGGATGACCAGCACCCTGCTGCGGGGTGGTCGCGTCCTCGTCGGGGACGGGACCACCCCGGTGCGGGCCGACGTGGTCGTCGCCGACGGGCGGATCGCCGAGGTGGCCCTCGGCGGGCCGCTGGCGGCCGCCGCCGGCGAGGTCCTCGACATCGCCGGCGCCGTGGTCGCGCCGGGCCTCGTCGACTGCCACGTGCACCTCGTCTTCGACGGGATGGACTCGCAGCGGCTGCAGGCCGAGCCGTTCTCGCTGCAGTACTTCCAGGCCGCCCGGGCGATGGCCGCCACCCTCGCCACCGGCGTGACGACGGTGCGCGACGCGGGCGGCGCGGACCTCGGGATGAAGGTCGCCCAGGAGCGTGGACTGCTGCCCGGGCCCCGGCTGCGGACCGCGGTGTCGGTGCTGAGCCCCACCGGCGGCCACGCCGACGGCTGGACTGTCCACGGCGACGACGTACGCCTGCTGGTTCCGCATCCCGGACGTCCGGCCTGCGTCGTCGACGGCGTCGAGGCGATGCGGCTGCGGGTGCGCGAGCTGGCCCGAGCCGGCGCGGACGTGATCAAGGTGTGCGCCTCCGGCGGCGTCATGTCGACCCGTGACGACCCGCACCACCCGCAGTTCTCGTACGACGAACTCGCGGTCTGCGTCGCCGAGGCCGCCGACCACGGCCTCGGTGTGATGGCGCACGCGCACAGCGCGGAGGGGATCCACCGCGCGCTGCGCGCCGGCGTGCGGTCGATCGAGCACGGCGTGTACCTCGACGACGCCGGCATCGAGCTGCTGCTGGACCGCGACGCCTGGCTGGTCCCGACCCTGCTGGCGCCGGTCGCCCTCGTCGAGTCGATCGACGCCGGGATGCGGGTGCCGCCGGAGGTCGAGGCCAAGGCCCGCCGGATCGCCGAGGGTCATCTCGCCGCCGTCGCCCGCGCCTACGATGCCGGCGTGCGGATCGCGCTCGGCACCGACAGCGGTGTGTTCGCCCATGGCCAGAACCATCGTGAGCTGGCCCTGCTGGCCGAGGCCGGGATGCGGCCCGAGGAGGTCCTGGCCACCAGCCGTGCCGGCGCCGAGCTGCTCGGGCTCGACGACGTCGGGACGGTCACCGTCGGCGCCCGCGCCGACCTGGTCGTCCTCGACGGCGACTGGGCCGACCTGGGTCGCTTCGCCGACAACCTCCGACTGGTGCTGCAGGACGGGGTGGTCCGGTGACCTACGACGTCGCCCGGCTGCGGTCCCTGGTTCCGGCGCTGGCCGCCGGGACCGTCTTCCTCGACGGTCCCGGCGGCACCCAGACGCCGCTCCCGGTCGCCGACGCCATGCGCGCGGTGCTGCTCGCGCCGCTGTCCAACCGTGGCTCGGCGACCGCATCCGCCCGCAACGCCGAGGCCGTCGTCCAGGGCTTCCGCCGCGCCGTCGGAGACCTGTTCGGCACCACCGACCACGCCGTGGTCACCGGCCGCAGCGCCACCCAGCTCGCCTTCGACCTGGCCCGCACCATCGCCGCCGACTGGGCGCCCGGCGACGAGGTGGTCGTCTCGACCCTCGACCACGACTCCAACATCCGGCCCTGGGTACTCGCAGCGGCCGCCGCCGGGGCCGTCGTACGCCGGGTCGACCCGGACCCGGAGACCACCGAGATCCCGGTCGAGCGGATCGCCGCCCAGCTCTCGGGGCGGACCCGGCTGCTCGCGATCACCGGTGCGTCCAACCTGGTCGGCACCCGCCCTGACCTGCCCGCCGCGGCGGCGCTCGCCCGCTCCCACGGCGCGCAGGTGTGGGTCGACGGTGTGCACCTGGCCGCCCACGCCCCCGTGCACCTCGGGGAGCTCGACGTCGACTTCCTGGTCTGCTCGCCGTACAAGCTGATGGGGCCGCACTGCGGCGTGCTCATCGCCCGTCCCGAGGCCCTGGAGCCCCTGCGGCCGGCCGGCGCCGTCGACCGACGCCGTTCCCGAGCGGTTCGAGCTCGGCACCCTGCCCTACGAGCTGCTTGCGGGCACCACCGCGGCCATCGACCTGCTGGCGTCCCTGGCGCCCGCGCAGGAGGGCGAGGACCGTAGGAGCCGGCTGGCGCGCGCGATGAGCGCGGTCGAGGAGCACGAGGACGGGCTCCGCCGGATCCTGGAGCGGGGCCTGGCCGGGCTGCCGGGGGTGCGGGTCCACTCTCGAGCCGCCCGGCGAACCCCGACCCTGCTGCTCACCGTCGAGGGATGCGACCCGCAGCAGCTCGTCGCCGGGCTCGCGGAGCACGACGTCGTCGCGTCGGCCGGCACCTTCTACGCCGCCGAGGGCGCGCGGGCGCTGGGCCTGCCCGTGGGCGGAGGACTCCGGTTCGGGCTGGCTCCCTACAACGACCGGAGCGACGTCGACCGCGCGCTCACCGCGCTGGGTGCGGTGCTCGGGGCTTGACCGGGGCGGGCGGGGCCGCGCGTCGCCGCGCGTCGATTCCCACCGGCTTGCCATGATGGTCCCGACCACCCCCGACTCCCGAAGGAGCCATCCCATGAAGAAGCTCATCATCGTCGCTCTCGTCGCGCTCGGCGTCACCGCCGCCGTCAAGGTCGCGAAGAGCCGCTGACTCCTCGACGTGCCGGGCCCGGTCCGGGCCCGGCACGTCGCGTCAGCGGCCGGCTCAGTTCCCGCGGAGGAAGCCGGCGCGCAGGACGTGGAACACGCCGTAGCACCCCAGTCCCGCGGCGACCACCAGCATCAACGGCGGGCCGTACGGCTCGTCGCGGAAGCGGACGATGGCCTGGTCCAGGCCTCCCGACTTCTCCGGGTCGTGCGTGATCGCGCTCCAGACGAACATCCCGGCGAGCACCAGGAAGGCCACGCCCCTGGCGCCGAAGCCGATCCTGGCCAGCACCGTCACCACCTGCCCGAGCACACCCGCGCGGGCTTCCGGCTCGAGGCCGCGTCGCCACCGGTCCGACACCGCGTGGACGATGCTGAACACGCCGACGCAGGCGATGCCGAGGCCGATCAGCACGACGATCACCGGTCCGACCGGCAACGCCATCAGCCGGCCAGTAGCGCCGCCCGAGCCGCTGCCGGAGCTCTCGTGGCCACTCGCCGTCCGGATCGCCAGCACGGCCAGCACGGCGAACACGACGCCGCGGCCGGCCGAGACCCCGCGGGCGGCCCAGCGCTGGGCGCCCTCCTGGTCGCGATGGCCGCCGACGGCCTGGCATGCCTCCCACAGCACGAGTCCGCTCAGGCCCGCGGCCACCAGCCACAGCACGACGGCGCCCAGCGGCTGGTCGCGGAGCTGCTCCAGCGCGCCCTGCCCGGACGCCGGGCCGGCGGGGCTGCCGAGCACCAGCTGCGCTGCCAGCCACGCCACGATCACGTAGACCACGCCGTACGCCGCCATCCCGGCCCGCGCCACGCCGGTGACCGCGGGATTGTCGCGCGCCTCGCGCGCGGCCTGCTCCGTGCGCTGCTCCACACCCGCCACCGGGCTCACCCCCCTCTTCCCCGTGGCTGTTCGCTACCCGATCGGGGGTGCGCCATCCCGCCGCACGGTCGGTCCGACACCGTAGGCTGGACGCATGAGCGTGCGCCGCGTGATGGGCACCGAGGTGGAGTACGGCATCTCGGTCCAGGGCCAGCCGACCGCCAACCCGATGGTGGCGTCGTCCCAGGTCGTCAACGCCTACGCGACGGCGACCGTGCGGGCCCGCCGGGCCCGGTGGGACTTCGAGGAGGAGTCGCCGCTGCGTGATGCCCGCGGCTTCGACATGTCGCGGCAGATCGCGGATCCCACGCAGCTCACCGACGAGGACCTGGGGCTCGCGAACGTCATCTTGACCAACGGCGCTCGGCTCTACGTCGACCACGCCCACCCGGAGTACTCCACGCCCGAGGTGGTCACCCCGCTCGACGTCGTGCGGTGGGACAAGGCAGGGGAGCAGGTGATGCTCGACGCCGCCCGTCGTGCGCAACAGCTGCCCGGCAACCCGGCGATCGTGCTCTACAAGAACAACACCGACAACAAGGGTGCGTCGTACGGCGCGCACGAGAACTACCTCATGCGCCGCTCGACTCCCTTCGCCGACATCGTCCGGCACCTCACGCCGTTCTTCGTCAGCCGCCAGGTGTTCTGCGGCGCCGGACGGGTCGGCAAGGGCCAGGACGGGCGCGACCACGGCTTCCAGATCAGCCAGCGCGCCGACTTCTTCGAGGTCGAGGTCGGCCTCGAGACCACGCTCAAGCGGCCGATCATCAACACCCGCGACGAGCCCCACGCGGATCCGGAGAAGTACCGCCGGCTGCACGTCATCATCGGCGACGCCAACCTCTCCGAGATCGCGACCTACCTCAAGGTCGGCACCACCTCCCTGGTGCTGGCGATGATCGAGGACCGCTTCATCGGGCGCGACCTCGCGGTCGACACGCCGGTCGCCGCGCTGCGCGCCGTCTCCCACGACCCGTCGCTGCGGCAGACCGTCACGATGGCCGACGGCCGGCGGCTGACCGGCATCCAGCTCCAGCTGGAGTACCTCGACCTGGCGAAGAAGTACGTCGAGGACCGCTACGGCGCGGACGCCGACCCCCAGACCGTCGACGTACTCCACCGGTGGGAGGACGTCCTGGCGCGCCTCGAGGCCGACCCGATGTCGCTGGCCGACCAGCTCGACTGGGTCGCGAAGCTGAAGCTGATCGAGCAGTACCGCTCCCGCGACGGGCTGGCGTGGGACGACGCGAAGCTGCAGCTGATCGACTACCAGTACTCCGACATCCGTCCCGAGAAGGGCCTCTACCACCGCCTCGTCGGCGCCGGCCGGATCCAGCGTCTCCTCACCGACGACGAGGTCGAGCAGGCGATGACCAACCCGCCGGAGCAGACCCGCGCGTACTTCCGCGGCCGCTGCCTGGAGAAGTACGCGCCCGACATCGCCGCCGCGTCGTGGGACTCGGTGATCTTCGACCTGCCCGGACGCGAGTCGCTGCAGCGGGTCCCCACGATCGATCCGCTGCGTGGCAGCAAGGCCCATGTCGGCGAGCTGATCGATCGGTGTGCCACGGCTGACGAGTTGGTCCGCGCGCTCAGCCGTTAGGCCGGGATGGGTCGGCGGGTGGCGTAGCGAGCGTCGTCCCAGCGGTGCGATCGCAAGGCGCGGGCGTGAGGGCAGTCTGGTTGCACTGTCGAGCGACCGCAACGCGGCGAGCGCGCCGCTGGGGCGACGCGTAGTAGCCAGCCGCCGACGCGTCCGGGCCTAAGTGGATAGGCTGGCGTCATGGCCCAGGAGCAGAAGCAGCCGCGCAGGTCCGACGAGACGGAGGAGACGACCGAGGTCGCTCCCGAGTCCGACGTGGCCGAGCGCAAGGAGGCCCTCGACGACGACGTCGACGCGATCCTCGACGAGATCGACGACGTCCTCGAGACCAACGCCGAGGACTTCGTGAAGTCGTTCATCCAGAAGGGTGGCGAGTAGCCCCCGATGAGCGACGCACGCATCCCGGGCTCTTTCCTGCGCCCTGGCACCTCCTCGTTCAGCGACTTCCTGGCCGAGAACGCCCCCGACCTGCTGCCCGCCCGCCGCTCGCTGCCGGCCGGTTCCGGCGGCGCTGGAGACATCGCCCCGCACGGTACGACGATCGTCGCGGTGACCTTCCCCGGCGGCCTGGTCATGGCCGGTGACCGCCGCGCCACGATGGGCAACGTGATCGCCCAGCGCGACATCCAGAAGGTCTTCCCGGCCGATGAGTACTCCGTGGTCGGCATCGCCGGCACCGCGGGCCTCGCGGTCGAGATGGTCCGCCTGTTCCAGGTCGAGCTCGAGCACTACGAGAAGATCGAGGGCTCGATCCTCTCCCTCGACGGCAAGGCCAACCGGCTCTCCGCCCTCATCCGCGCCAACCTCGGCATGGCCATGCAGGGCCTGGCCGTCGTCCCCATGTTCGCGGGCTTCGACCTCGACAGCGGCACCGGCCGGATCTTCGGCTACGACGTCACCGGCGGCCGGCACGAGGAGGCCTCCTTCTTCACTGTCGGCTCGGGCTCGCTGTTCGCCCGCGGCGCGCTGAAGAAGCTGTGGCACGACGGGCTGTCCTCCGACGACGCCGTCCGGGTCTGCCTGCAGGCGCTCTACGACGCCGCCGACGACGACTCCGCCACCGGCGGGCCCGACCTGACCCGCCGGATCTTCCCGATCGTGTGGGTCGTGACCGCCGACGGCGCCGTCCAGCTCGACGAGGCCGCCATCGGTGCGCTCGCCGACCAGGTCGTGGGCGCCCGGATGGACCGACCCGACGGACCGCTCGCACCCCTGCCCGGCGCGGGGGAGGAGGCCTGAGATGAGCACCCCCTTCTACGTCTCGCCCGAGCAGCTGATGAAGGACCGGGCCGACTTCGCCCGCAAGGGCATCGCCCGCGGCCGGTCCCTCGCCGCCGTGCAGTACGCCGACGGCGTGCTGCTGGTGACCGAGAACCCGTCGCAGGCGCTGCACAAGGTGTCCGAGCTCTACGACCGCCTCGCGTTCGCCGCGGTCGGCCGCTACAACGAGTTCGAGAACCTCCGCATCGCCGGCGTCCGACTCGCCGACATGCGCGGCTACGCCTACGACCGCCGCGACGTGACCGGCCGCGGTCTCGCCAACGCCTACGCCCAGACCCTCGGCACCATCTTCTCCTCGGGTGGCGAGAAGCCCTACGAGGTCGAGATCTTCGTCGCCGAGGTCGGTGCCACCGCCGCCGACGACCAGATCTACCGGCTGACCTACGAGGGCCGGGTCGCCGACGAGCACGGGTTCGCGGTGATGGGCGGCGACAGCGAGACCGTGTCGTCGTACCTCTCCGAGCACTACACGGCCGGCGCGTCGCTCGCCGAGGCGCTCACCGTCGCCGTGGCCGCTCTGGGGCACACCGGCGACGGCGACCGGGTCATCCCCGTCGAGGACCTCGAGGTCGCGGTGCTCGACCGGACCCGCACCCAGCCGCGGAAGTTCTCGCGGTTGCGTCCCACCCGGGTCGCCGAGCTGCTCGGCCCCCGCGGCACCCCGGAGCACGCTGCCCCGCTCCCTGACGACGGCGCCCCCGGCACCGGTGCCTCCGCTTCGGCCACCGACGACCCGGCCGACCCGACCGACCAGGTCTCCGGCAACATCCCGCCGCTAGAGAACCCGACCAGCGGCGAGGCGCCCTCCGGCGAGCCGCCGGTCGCGCCCCCGCTCTAGGTTGTCACGGCCCGAATTCATGCGGTTTGGTCCCAAACCGCATGAATTCGGGATCGGAACCTGGGGTTTGTGCCCAATCCACGGTTCGAGTGCCAGCGCGGCCGCCGGCTTCTCCACAGGTCCCAAAGCTGCGGTTGATCGCGACGGCCTTGCCCTCGACGCTTTGGGCATGAAGATCGGGTCCGACGGCGCCGTACGTGGCGAGGTGAGGAGCGCGGGCAGCCAGCGCGTCGCTCATGGTCTCTTCCGTCCTGAAACTCCGGGCCTAAGCCCGTGGGACAACTTCCTCAAGGATCTGAGCGCACTGCTGCTCGTGCTCCCGGAGGGCGCCGCCTTCACGCACATCACGGGAGCTCGGCTGCTCGGCTGGGACCTGCCGGCGCTCCCGGAACAGGTACCTCACTTCGCGGCCGTACGCGGGAACAAGCGACCCCGGCGACCGGGCCTCATCTGCTCTCGCCTGACACACGAGACGAAAGCCCTGACTGTGCTTGACCTGCCCGTCGACCCTCCCGCGGAGATCCTGCTGCGCAGCGCGCGCGACATGGGCGACCTGGACCTCGCGATCATGGTCGAGTCCGCCGTCCGTGAAGGCCACGTCACGGATGGCGACATCCAGGAGGTCCTGACGTCGAGAAGACCAGGAGTACGCCGGCTCCGGCGGGTTTGGAACGGGCGGAACGCTCGGTCGGAGTCGGCAGGTGAGACGCTCCTCTACTGGTTCCACCAGGTGATGCAGATCCCGACACAGCCGCAGGTGGACATCTACGACGACCAAGGCACCTTCGTGTGCCGTGCTGATCTGTTGGTGACCGGCCGAATCGACATCCACGAGTACGACGGCGAGGTGCATCGCGACAAGAACGTCCACCGACGCGACCTCCGCCGGGAGCGTGCGTTGGCCAACACACGCTACGTTCGTCGCGGCTTCACCCTTGACGACCTCCTGAACCACGCGGCGTTGTTGATGCACGAACTCGACCGCGTCCTCGGCCGGCCCCACAAACCCAAGCGGCTGCGGGCGTGGCGCGCTCTGGTCGCCGACTCGCTCTATTCGGAGACCGGCAGGGCGCGGGCGATGAACCGCTGGTATCGCTCCACGACGCCGGTCGATTGGGCAGGAACCGCGTGATTTCGAGCAGAATTGCTGCGGTTTGGGACCAAACCGCGTCAATTCTCACCGCAATGGTCGAACCGCCGGCCCCTCGAGGACCGATCCGTCGGCGGCGAACCGCGAGCCGTGCAGCGGGCAGTCCCAGGAGTCCTCGGCGTCGTTCCAACGCAGTACGCCGCCCAGGTGGGTGCACAGCGGCGGGCGGTCACCCGCGAGCAGCCGTCCGGCATGCCCGCAGGCCAGCTGCCAGCCCACCTCGGCGTTGGTCACCGCCGCCCGCGGTGCTGCCAGCGCCTGGCGTGGTGCCCACGTGCGCAGGGCGTCCGCCCAGGAGGGCCGGCCGCCGCCCAGCAGGTCGGAGGCGAGCAGGAGCGCGGCAGCCGGAGCCGTGCTCAGGCCCCACTTGTCGAAGCCGGTCGCGACCTGGATCCGGTGGTCGCCGGGGACGGCGGGGCCGACGTACGGCAGGCCGTCGACGGGGGACTGGTCCTGCGCCGACCACGCGTGGCGCAGCGAGGCGCCCGGGAAGGTCTCCCGGGTCCAGTCCAGGAGCCGGTCGCGGTGCGCGGCGGCGGAACCGCGTCCGGTGACGTGGCCTGCCCCGCCGACCATCAGCAGCGGCTCGCCGCCCGATTGGGACGAGCGGAGCGAGCGCGTGTCGTCGTCGGCCGACAGGTGCATGCCGGCCGGCACCCACGCGTCCGCGAACGTGGCGGCATAGGACCGCATCGTCCGCAGGCGGGCGAACAAGAGTCCGCGCAACAGGATGGGCTGGTTCGTGGCGACCACGGCGGACCCGGCACGGAGCACCCGGCCGTTCTCGGTGCGCACCCGGACGCCATCACCGGCGTGCCGTACGTCGAGCGCCCGGACCTGCTCGTGGACCTGACCGCCCTCGGCCTCGACGTCGGCGACGAGGAGGTCCAGCAGCCGTGAGGGATCGACCTGGAACTGGTCGTCGAGCTCGACGGCACTCCGTACCGCGAACGGCAGCTCGGTGTCCCTCGTCGATCGGACGGGGAGGCCCGCTCGCGTCGCGGCGTCCAGCTCGGCCCGGACCCGGTCCTCGCCCCGGTCCGTGACGGCGTACGTCGACGCCACCCGCCCCGGCACCGACAGGCCGTGCCCCTCGCAGTACCGGCGCAGCCAGGCCTGGCCCTCCGTGCCGGCCTCGAGGTAGCGCCGCACCACCGGCAACGGGTTGGTGCGCAGAGCGCGACTCAGCTTCGTGCCCTGGAGCAGGCTGACCTTGCCGGTGCTGTGCCCGGTGGTCCCGTCGCCGATCCGACGGGCCTCCAGGACTGCCACCGAGCAGCCTCCACGGGCCAGCAGCAGGGCGGTGAGCAGGCCGACGGCACCTGCGCCGAGCACGACCACGTCGTATGACTCCGAGAACTCTTCGGGCGCGTCCATGCGTGTGCGGTACCCGCTGCCCAGCACAGCAGTAATGTGCGTACATGGACCGTCGGATCTTCGGGATCGAGAACGAGTACGGCGTCACGTGCACGTTCCGCGGGCAGCGTCGGCTCAGCCCCGACGAGGTCGCGCGCTACCTGTTCCGCAAGGTCGTCAGCTGGGGTCGCAGCAGCAACGTGTTCCTGCGCAACGGGGCCCGCCTCTACCTCGACGTGGGCAGCCACCCGGAGTACGCCACGCCCGAGTGTGACGACGTCGCCGAGCTCGTCACGCACGACAAGGCGGGGGAGCGGGTCCTCGAGGGGCTGCTGCTGGACGCCGAGCAGCGGCTGCACGACGAGGGGATCGCCGGCGAGATCTATCTCTTCAAGAACAACACCGACTCGGCCGGCAACTCCTACGGCTGCCACGAGAACTACCTCGTCTCCAGGGCCGGCGAGTTCAGCCGGCTGGCCGACGTGCTCATCCCGTTCCTGGTGACCCGCCAGATCATCGTGGGCGCCGGCAAGGTCACCCAGACGCCCCGGGGCACGAGCTACTCGGTGAGCCAACGCGCCGAGCACATCTGGGAGGGCGTGAGCAGCGCGACCACGCGCAGCCGCCCGATCATCAACACCCGCGACGAGCCGCACGCCGACGCGGAGAAGTACCGCCGTCTTCACGTCATCGTCGGCGACTCGAACATGAGCGAGACGACCACGATGCTCAAGGTCGCCTCGTGCGACCTGGTGCTGCGGATGATCGAGGAGGGCGTGGTGATGCGCGACCTCACGATGGAGAACCCGATCCGGGCGATCCGCGAGATCTCCCACGACGTCACCGGCCGTCGCAAGGTCCGCCTCGCCAACGGCCGCGAGGCGAGCGCGCTCGACATCCAGGGCGAGTACCTCTCCAAGGCGCGCGACTTCGTCGACCGGCGCGGCCTCTCGACGCCGATCATCGAGCGGGCCCTCGACCTGTGGGAGCGCGGCCTCAAGGCCGTCGAGTCCGACGACCTCAGCCTGGTCGACCGCGAGATCGACTGGGTCATCAAGTGGAAGCTCATCGACCGCTACCGCGCCAAGCACGGCATCCCGCTGAGCCACCCGCGCGTCGCCCAGCTCGATCTCGCCTACCACGACATCCACCGCGGCCGCGGCCTCTACTACCTGCTGGAGAAGCGCGGCGCCGTCGCGCGGGTGACCAGCGACCTCAAGATCTTCGAGGCCAAGTCTGTCCCGCCGCAGAACACCCGTGCCCGGCTTCGTGGCGAGTTCATCCGCCGCGCGCAGGAGCGGCGGCGCGACTTCACGGTCGACTGGGTGCACCTCAAGCTCAACGACCAGGCGCAGCGCACCGTGCTCTGCAAGGACCCGTTCCGGGCGTACGACGAGCGGGTGCAACGCCTTATCGACGGCATGTGACACGAGCCTTCGGGCACTCGGTAGGGTTTGCGCGTGCTGATGCGCCTGCGACGTCCCTCGATGCTCCTCCTGTCGACCCTGCTCCCAGCGAGCCTCGTGCTCGCCGCCTGCGGCGGGTCGGACTCCGACGAGGCCAAGGGCCTCGACGCGGTCACGATCAGTGGCCCGGTCGGTGAGGCGCCGAAGCTGGACTGGAAGTCCGTGATGACAGCCAAGAAGCCGGTCGCCAAGGTGCTCACCGAGGGCGACGGCGCGGCGCTGAAGAAGGGCGACGTCGTCCGGGTCGAGTTCACTCTCGCCGACGGCTGGACCCACAAGGTGCCGTTCGACAGCTATGCCGCGACCTCGCTCAGCACCCTGGTCACCGTCGGTACTGACAAGGAGCCGCAGACCCTCACCGACCTGCTGTCCCTCGGCTTCGCCGACCAGATCAAGGCGGGCCAGAAGGTCGGCAGCCGGATCGCCGTCACCGTCGGCAGCGACGTCGCCTTCGGCGGCTACCTCGGCAGCCAAGCGGCCGGCCTGCTCGCGGGCCTCGACATCGGCAACGAGGACGGACTGCTGTTCGTCGCCGACATCGCCGGCATCGCCGGACCGGAGGGCTCCGAGGAGCCCGCGCCCGGCTGGGCACCGAAGGTGGTCGAGACGGACGGCGTACCGACCGGCCTCGACTTCAAGGGCGCGCCCAAGCCGTCCGGTGACCTCGAGGTCGCCACGCTCGTCAAGGGCACCGGCCCGGTCGTCACCAAGGGCCAGACCATCCTGGCCAGCTACCTCGGCCAGATCCCCGGCGCCGACAAGCCGTTCGACGAGAGCTACTCCAAGCACACCGGTCTCGAGGCCGTCGTCGGCGGCAAGGACGCCAGCGTGGTCAAGGGCTGGTCGCAGGCCCTCGTCGGCCTGCCCGTCGGCAGCCGGGTGCTGATCCAGATCCCGCCGAAGCTCGGCTACGGCGACAAGGCCCAGGGCGAGGACATCCCGGCCAACTCGACGCTCTACTTCGTCGTCGACATCCTCGACGCCGCCGACACGCCGCCCAAGCCGGAGCCGGCCCCCGAGGCCACGCCGACCGACGGCGCGGCTCCGACCGACGGCGCGGCTCCGACCGACGGCGCCACCGACCCCAGCGCCGAGCCGAGCACGGATGCCAGCACCGAAGAGTGAGCGTCTCCTCAACCTGCTGATCATGCTCCTGGTGCAGCGCCGACCGATCGCCAAGGAGCGGATCCGCGAGCTGCTGTACCCGGACTCCCGCCCCGACGCCTTCGAGAAGATGTTCGAGCGGGATAAGGAGGAGCTGCGCAGCCTCGGCGTCCCCGTCGAGGTCGCGACCATCGACCCGCTCTTCGAGGACGAGGTCGGCTACCGCATCCCGCCCGAGGCGTTCGCGCTGCCCGACGTCGAGCTGACGCCGGAGGAGGCGGCCGTGGTCGGCATCGCCTCCCGGGTCTGGCAGCACGCCACCATGGCGCAGGCGACCACGGACGCGGTCCGCAAGCTCACGGCAGCCGGGATCGACGTCGACCTCGACGCGCTCGAGATCGCCCGGCCGCTGCTGACCGCGGAGGAGCCGGCGTTCGAGAAGTGCTGGGTCGCGGTGTGCGAGCGCAACGCGATCGAGTTCGACTACCAGCGCCCGGACGCCGACGCGCCGATGCGCCGCCGGGTCCAGCCGTGGGGCGTCGTGCGCTACTCGGGCCGCTGGTACCTCGTCGGGTACGACGCCGACCGTGCCGCCGAACGGGTCTTCCGTCTCTCCCGGGTCCAGGGCGAGGTCGAGCTCGTCGGTCCACCGCGCGCGTACGACGTCCCGCCGGAGACCGACGTGCGCGAGATCGCTCGCCGGATGGCGCCGCCCACGCCCAGCACGACCGCCGTGCTGCTCGTCCGCGACGGCGCCGGTCACGGCCTGCGGCGCGCCGCGGAGCGGATCGAGGCCGGCGTCGAGGGACCCGACGACCGCACCCGCTGGGACCGGCTGGTCCTGGTCCGGCCCACCCAGGGGCTGGCCGACGAGGTGTTGTCGCACGGTCCCGACGTCGTGCTGGTCGAGCCGGCCGCCGTCCGCGAGCAGGTCGTCGCGCGTCTGGTCGAGGCGGTGTCGTGACCGGCAGTGCGGTTGCGGTTTGGTCCCAAACCGCAACGACACGCCGGAAAAGTGTGCGGTTTGGGACCAAACCGCATCCCTTGGGAGCCCTGGTATGAGCCGCACTGCCGCACCGGGAGCCCGCGACCAGGTGGCGCGGCTGCTCACCCTGGTGCCGTTCCTGCACCACCGTGACGGGGTCCGGCTGGAGGAGGCCGCCCAGCTCTTGGGTACGACGCCCCAGCAGGTCGTGCGGGACCTCAAGGTCCTGTTCATGTGCGGCCTGCCCGGGGGTCTGCCGGACGACCTGATCGACGTCGACCTGGACGCCATCGTCACCGAGGAGGGCAGCCCGGTCACCGAGGGGGTGATCCGGGTCGAGAACGCCGACTACCTCGCGCGGCCGCTGCGGCTGAGCGCGACGGAGGCGTCGGCGATGATCGTCGCGCTGCGGATGCTTCGCGACACCGCCGCGGCCGGTGCGACCCCGGAGCTCGTCGACCGCGTGCTCGCGAAGCTGGAGGCCGCCGCGGGCGCGCCGCACGTCGAGATCACGCCCTCGCCGCGCGACGCCCAGCAGGTCGTCGCCGCCCAGCTGGGCGCCCTGGTCGAGGAGGCCGTGGCCACGAACCGGCAGATCCGGCTGCTCTACTTCGTGCCCTCGCGCGACGAGGAGTCCGAGCGGGTCGTGGACGCGTACGGCGTGGTCACCCACGGCGTGTTCTCCTACCTCGACGCCTACTGTCACCGCGCCGAGGGGGACCGCCTGTTCCGGCTGGACCGGATCACCAAGGCCGAGCTACTCCCGTCGGCCCGCACGGCGCCCGACCGGGAGCCACGCGACCTGAGCGACGGGCTGTTCACCGACGACGCGGCCCCGGACGCGACCGTCGTGACCCTGCGGCTGGGCCCGCAGGCACGGTGGGCGACCGACTACTACCCGATGCGCGACGTCCGACCGCACGACGACGGGTCGGCCGAGGTCGACCTGGTCGTGGTCGACAGGCGGTGGCTGACCCGGCTGTTGTTGCGCCTGGCGCCGCACGCGACGGTGGTCCGACCTGTGGAATTCACCGACACTTTCACCGCTCGGGCACAGGAGACCCTCAGGCTGTACCGGTGAGAGCGGCGTAGGATGGTCCACGTCTGCACAACCCGACGATCGAGAGTTGGTCCCCGCCGATGTTTCCCCTGATCGGAATGCCCCAGGGCGCCGAGTGGCTCGTCATCCTGGCGATCGTGGTGCTGGTCTTCGGCGCCGCCAAGCTCCCCGACCTGGCCCGTGGCACGGGCCAGGCGCTGCGCATCTTCAAGGCCGAGACCAAGGGGCTCCGCGACGACGAGGACAAGGACGACAAGAAGAAGCCCACGACGCCGACCGGTGAGCTGAACGCCGCCGACACGCGGCTCGACGACGTGGCCGAGGGCGAGATCGTCGAGGACCGCCGCGAGAACAACGCCTGACCCTTGGCGTACACGGGACTCCTCAAGCTCTTCATCGGGAAGCCCGTCCATCCCGTCGGTGACGACGGGCGGATGGCGCTGTCCGATCACCTGCGGGAGCTGCGGGCGCGGATCCTCAAGGCCGCGTTCGTGCTCCTCGTCGGGTTCATCGTCGCGCTGTTCTTCTTCGACCCGATCTTCGCGG
Organism: Nocardioides sp. QY071; assembly: GCF_029961765.1. Lineage (NCBI taxonomy): Bacteria > Bacillati > Actinomycetota > Actinomycetes > Propionibacteriales > Nocardioidaceae > Nocardioides > Nocardioides sp. QY071. Next base: position 2,742,065 of record NZ_CP124681.1, on the reverse strand, counting down.
TCATCAACGACCCGTACCAGAAGGCTCGCGAGGCGCTCGGCGCGGAGCGCACCATGGCGACGACCAGCGGCGTCGCGGGCGGCTTCATCCTCTACCTGAAGCTGTGCGGGCTGACCGCCGTCGTCGGCACCAGCCCGATCTGGCTCTACCAGATCTGGGCGTTCATCCTGCCCGGGCTGCACGCCAACGAGAAGCGCTGGACGATCCTGTTCGCGCTGATCGCCGGCCCGCTGTTCCTCGGTGGCATCGCGCTCGGGTACTTCACCTTGCCCAAGGGCCTGGAGATCCTGATCGGGTTCACCCAGGCCGACCTCACCAACCTGGTCGAGTTCAACGACTACCTCAGCTTCTTCACGCGCACGCTGCTCGTCTTCGGCATCGCGTTCGAGATCCCGGTGTTCGTCGTCCTGCTCAACATGGCCGGCGTGGTCAAGGGCAAGGCCCTCGGCGCCGCCCGGCCGTGGATCGTGATCGGCACGTTCATCTTCGCCGCGGCCGCGACCCCGTCCACGGACCCGTTCACGATGACGTTCATGGCCGTGCCGATGATCGTGCTGTTCCTCGTCTCCGAGGTGATCGCCCGGCTCAACGACCGCCGGCGCGCGCGCAAGGCCATCAACGCCGGGCTCTCGCCCGACGAGGCCAGCCCGCTCGAGCTGTGACCCGCGGCTAGCCTTCACCCGTGCCCCGCGCGATCGTCCTCACCAACCCCACCTCCGGCAAGGGGCGGGGTGCGCGGATGCGCGACGAGGCGCTGCCCCGGTTCCACGGCGCCGGGTGGCGTACGACGGTCCTCACCGGCCGCGACGCCGACGACGCGCTCGACCTGGCTCGGGTGGCCGCGGCCGAGGAGCCGGACGCGCTGGTCGTGTGCGGCGGTGACGGGATGGTCAACATCGGCATCCAGGCCGTCGCCGGGACTGACGTGCCGCTCGGCATCCTGCCCGCCGGCACCGGCAACGACTTCGCCCGCTACTTCGACCTGCCGCGCGGCGACGGGGCCGCGGCCGCCGTACGCATCCTGCACGGCACCCGCCGCACCATCGACCTGGCCAGGATCGGCGAGCGGTACTTCGGCGGCGTCCTCGCCGCCGGCTTCGACGCGGTCGTCAACGAGCGCGCCAACCGGATGCGCTGGCCCAAGGGACAGATGCGCTACAACCTCGCCACGCTCGCCGAGCTGCGCACCTTCCGGCCGCTGCGCTACGTCCTCGAGCTCGACGGGGTCGAGCGGCAGGTCGAGGCGATGCTGGTCGCGGTCGGCAACGGCCCGTCCTTCGGCGGCGGGCTGCGGATCACCGAGGGCGCACTGCTCGACGACGGGCTCCTCGACGTGGTGCTGATCAAGCCGCTGAGCCGCCGCGAGCTCGTGCGGACCTATCCGAAGCTGTTCGACGGGAGCCACGTGACCCATCCGCAGTACGAGCGCCACCGGGTGCGCCGGGTGACCGTCGCCTGCTCCGGGATCGTCGGGTACGCCGACGGCGAGCGCTTCGGCCCGTTGCCCCTGACCGTCGAGTCCGTTCCCGCGGCGCTGCAGGTGATCGCATGAGATTCCCTAGGTCAACCTCAGGCGGCTTGAAGTTGCATGGCGCCTCCGTGGAGTTCGGGGTTGTAGGCGGTGTGGTCTTGCCAGCAGCGCCAGATCACGCGGACCCATGCGCGGGCCAGGATGCGCACGGCGTGGGGGTGGCGTTTGCCGCGGGCGATGGCGTCGGCGTAGATCTTCGCGGCCCATGGGCTCGCGTTGCGGGAGTCGTCGGCGAAGTCGATGAGTGCGTTGCGGAGCTTCTTGTCCGCGGCCCAGCGGAACCCGACGGTGTGGAGCTTGCCGCTGGCCTTGGTGACGGGCGCGACGCCGGCCAGGGCGGCGAGGGATTCCTCGTCGGGGAACCGGGCGCGGACGTCGCCGATCTCGGACAGCAGCAGGGCTGCGCGGACGCCGTGTCCGGCTTTGGGCAGGGACGTGAAGATGTGCGCGTCGGCGTGGGCGTCGAGGCGTTCGATGATCTCGGCCTCGAGTTCGCGTTCCTCGTGGCGGGTGGTCTCGATGGTGCGCAGCAGGGCCAGCACGCACACGGCTCGTCCTTCGGCTTCGGTCGCGGACAGGCCTGCGGATGGGGCGTCGGCGATGCGGGCGTAGAGCTCGTCAACGGGCTTGCGGCCGCAATAGGCGATGCGGCGCAGGAACGCAGCGAACCGGGCCGGAGTGAGCCGGCTGGCCGCATGCTGGGTGGGGTAGCGACGCAGGAAGGCGATGGTGACGTCGCTGTCGAGTCGCGAGAACAGTCCGATCGCTGCGGGGAAGCAGCGTTCCAGCTGGGCATGGAGCTGGTTGACCAGTCCGACGCGGGACTCGACCAGCTGCTTGCGGGTGCGCGAGAGGGATCGCAGTACCTGGGTGGCTTCACTGTCTTGGGTCAGCGGGGTGAGGCGGTGGCCGTCGGTGCGCAGCACGTCTGCCAGCAGGTAGGCATCACCGGCGTCGGACTTGGCGCCGGAGCCGGTGTAGCGGCTGCGCAGGCCTTTGACCTGGCGTGGGGTGATGACCACGACGCGCAGCCCTGCGTCGAGGAACGCCTCGACCAAGGGCCCGTCGCAGCGTTCGATGGCGACTCCTTCGACATCGAGCTTGCTCAGGCGCTTGACCAGCCCGGTGAAGGTCTTGTTGGTGTTGGGGATCTCGAAACGCACCTTGATGGCGCCTTGATCGTCGACCACGCAGACTGCGTGGGTCTTGGTGGCCCAGTCGATGCCAGCGAACAGCCGGCCTTGATGTGTGGACATTCGTCCGGTCCTTCCGGTGATGATGGATGTGGCACCGTCGGTGTCGAGAAGCCGTGCCGGATGCTCATTGCGTGGCGGTCCAACCCGCATATCCCTAGCGCCGGTTGTGGCTTCCCGGCCCGGCGGCTGCCGCAGATCTCACGCTGGTCCTCGAGGGACAAGCGCGCTGGGCGGTCAGCCACCGGCCGGCGGTTCGTCAGGAAGCCTCATCCCGCACCATCCATCACCGCTACCGAAGGGATGGTGCACCAATGAGCGAGCACGACGACGACCTCAGCCCGGCGCAGCGCTACGCGTCGTACCGCAAGCACAAGGGCCATCCCGTCTTCCGCGACTTCGCGGCCGGCTTCCCCTTCGAGCTCGACGAGTTCCAGGTCGAGGGCTGCAAGGCGGTCGAGGACGGCGACGGCGTGCTGGTCGCCGCGCCCACCGGCGCGGGCAAGACGGTGGTGGGGGAGTTCGCGGTCCACCTCGCGCTGGAGACCGGCCGCAAGTGCTTCTACACGACGCCGATCAAGGCGCTGTCGAACCAGAAGTACGCCGACCTGGCTGCCCGCTACGGCAAGGACAAGGTCGGCCTGCTGACTGGCGACACCACGATCAACGGCGAGGCGCCGGTGGTCGTGATGACGACCGAGGTGCTGCGCAACATGCTCTACGCCCGGTCCCGGACCCTCGTCGGGCTCGGGTTCGTCGTGATGGACGAGGTGCACTACCTCGCCGACCGCTCCCGCGGCGCCGTGTGGGAGGAGGTCATCATCCACCTGCCCGAGTCGGTGTCGGTGATCTCGCTGTCGGCGACCGTGTCCAACGCCGAGGAGTTCGGCGAGTGGCTGGAGACGGTCCGCGGCGCGACCCGCACCATCGTCGCCGAGCGCCGTCCGGTGCCGCTGTTCCAGCACGTGATGGTCGGGCGCCGGCTCCTCGACCTGTTCGCCTCCTCCGACGTCGACGCCGCCGCCGGGTTCGTCCGCGAGGGTGCGCCGGTCAACGACGAGCTGATGAAGCTGGCCCGCGACGACTGGGCCTCGAGCCGGCTCAAGGGGCACCGGCAGCCGCGCGGGTCCCGGCAGGGCGGTCCCGGCAGCCGCAACGTCGGCAACGGGCGCCGGATCTGGATCCCGGGCCGCCTCGACGTCGTCGAGCGGCTGCAGCGCGACAACCTGCTGCCCGCGATCGACTTCATCTTCAGCCGCGCCGGCTGCGACGCCGCCGTCCAGCAGTGCCTCGACGCCAACCTCCGGCTCACCTCCGCCGAGGAGCGCGACGAGGTGATCGCGTACGTCGAGAGCACCCTCGGCGGGCTGCCGTCGGCCGACCTCCACGTCCTCGGCTACCACGACTTCCTCGACGCCGCCTCGCGCGGCGTGGCCGCCCACCACGCCGGCATGCTGCCCGCCTTCAAGGAGTGCGTCGAGGAGCTCTACCTGCGCGGGCTGATCAAGATCGTCTTCGCCACCGAGACCCTCGCCCTCGGCATCAACATGCCCGCCCGCACGGTGGTGCTCGAGAAGCTGAGCAAGTGGAACGGCGAGACCCACGCCGACATCACGCCGGGGGAGTACACCCAGCTCACCGGCCGCGCCGGTCGTCGCGGCCTCGACATCGAGGGCCACGCCGTCGTGCTCTGGCAGCCGGGGATGAACCCGCGCGAGCTCGCCGGACTCGCCTCGACACGCACCTATCCGCTGCGGAGCAGCTTCCGCCCGTCGTACAACATGGCGGTCAACCTGGTGCACTCCTACGGCCGCCACCAGGCGCGTGAGCTGCTCGAGCAGTCCTTCGCCCAGTTCCAGGCCGACCGTGCCGTCGTCGGGCTGGCCCGCCAGCTGCGCAAGGCCGAGGACGCGCTCGCCGGGTACGCCGACGCCGCGCAGTGCCACCTCGGAGACTTCATGGAGTACGCCGGGCTGCGCCGGCGGATCTCGGAGCTCGAGAAGGAGTCGAGCAAGGTACGCCGGCAGGATCGCCGCGACGAGGCGCTGGCCTCCCTCGAGCGGCTGCAGCCGGGCGACGTGATCGTCGTACCCGTCGGCAAGTTCGCCGGGCCGGCCGTCGTCGTCGACCCCGGCCTGTCCGAGCACGGCCACCGCCCGTTGGTCATCACCGCCGAGCGGCAGGGCCGCCGGCTGGCGATGATGGACTTCCCGACGCCGGTCGAGCCGGTCGCCCGGATCAAGCTGCCGAAGCGGGTCGACGCCCGCAACCCGCACCAGCGCAAGGACATCGCCCAGCAGGTCCGCGAGGCGGTGCGGGCGCTGCCGCTGTCGGTCACCCGGCCGCGCGGCGAGCGCGGTCCGGTCGACGAGGACGTCGCCCGCCAGATCCAGGCCCTGCGTGCCCAGGTCCGCGAGCACCCCTGCCACGGCTGTGCCGACCGCGAGGACCACGCCCGCTGGGCGGAGAGGTACGCGAAGCTGCAGAAGGACACCGAGCTCCTCGCGCAGCGGATCGAGCGTCGTACCAACACCGTCGCGCGGACCTTCGACCGGGTGTGCGAGGTGCTCGAGGCGCTCGACTACCTCCACGACGACGAGGTCACCGAGCGCGGCCGCGGCCTGATGCGGATCTACTCCGAGCTCGACCTGGTCGCCGCGGAGTCGCTGCGCACCGGCCTGTGGGACGACCTCACGCCCTCCCAGCTCGGCGCGGTGCTCTCCGCCTTGGTCTACGAGGCCCGGCGCCCAGAGGAGGGCCCGCCGAACATGCCGGGTGGCGCGATCGCGGTCACCATCGAGGCGATGGTGCGGCTGTGGGGCGAGCTGGAGCGACTCGAGCGTGACCACCGCCTCGACTTCCTCCGCAAGCCCGACGCCGGGTTCGCGTGGACCGCGTGGCGGTGGGCCGAGGGACAGGAGCTCGACGAGATCATCACCCGCAACGACCAGACCGCCGGCGACTTCGTGCGCCAGATGAAGCAGCTCATCGACTTCGCCGGCCAGATCGCCGACGCCGCCGCCGGTACGCCGGTCCGCGACACCGCCCGGCAGCTGGTCAAGCAGCTGCGGCGCGGGATCGTGGCCACCGGCTGACGCCCGGCCGACGCCCGGCCGACGCCCGGCCGGCGGTACGGCGGGCGGTGCTACTCGCCGACCGAGGCCAGGATCCCCGTCAGCCGCTCCACCGGCGAGGCCAGCGACCAGCGCTCGACGAGCGCAGCGAGCCCATCCGGGTCGGCGGGGGAGGACGGGAGCGCGAGGTGGTCGCGCGGGAGGTCGATGTCGCGGGCGACCGCGACCACCTCCGGCGCCACCGCGAGGTAGGGAGCGGCCTCACGGATATTGGCCCGAGGCCCCGGACCGAGGTCGCTGGCCGGGTCGTCGACCGCGGCGAGGATGCCGGCCAGGTCGTCGTACTTCTGCAGCATCGAGGCGGCGGTCTTCTCGCCGACGCCCTTGACGCCGGGCAGGCCGTCGGAGGCGTCGCCGCGCAGGGTGGCGAAGTCGGCGTACTGGTCGGCGCGCACGCCGTACTTGTCGAGCACCCAGGCCTCGTCGACCCGCTCGTGACGACCGACGCCCTTGCCGACGTACAGCACCCGGACGGCGGCGGCGTCGTCGACGAGCTGGAACAGGTCGCGGTCGCCGGTGACCACGTCGACCGGCATGCCGGCGCCGGTGGCCAGGGTGCCGATGACGTCGTCGGCCTCGTAGCCGGGCGCGCCGACGACGGCGATGCCGAAGGCCCCGAGCACCTCGCGGATGACCGGCACCTGCAGCTCGAGCGGGTCGGGCACCTCCTCCACGTCCGGTGCGCCGACGACCTCCTCGACCACCCGGTGCGCCTTGTAGGTCGGGATCAGGTCGACGCGCCACTGCGGACGCCAGTCGTCGTCCCAGCAGCAGACCAGGTGGGTGGGCCGGTACTGGTCGACCAGCTGGGAGATGTAGCCCAGCAGCCCGCGCACCGCGTTCACGTTGGTGCCGTCCGGCGCGAGGATCTCCGGGGAGCCGAAGTAGGCTCGGAAGTAGAGGCTGGCCGTATCGAGGAGTAGAAGGCGCTCAGTCATCGCGGCACAGCCTATTAGGCTGCGCGATGTGAGTCAGAGCATCAATCCAGCTGTCGAGGCGACGGACCGGCAGATCCTGGAGCTCCTGGCCAAGGACGGCCGGATGTCCTACACCGACCTCGGTCGGGCCACGGGGCTGTCCACCTCCGCGGTGCACCAGCGGGTCAAGCGCCTCGAGCAGCGCGGCCTGATCCTCGGCTACGGCGCCACGGTCAACTACGCCGAGATCGGCGTACCGCTCACCTCGTTCATCGCGATCCGCCCGATCGACCCCTCGCAGCCCGACGACTGCCCCGAGCGGCTGGTCGACATCCCCGAGATCGAGTCGTGCTGGTCGGTCGCGGGGGAGGAGTCCTACCTCCTCAAGGTGCGCACCACCAGCCCCGTCGAGCTGGAGCTGCTGCTGGGCCGCATCCGCGCGGCGGCCAACGTCTCGACGCGCACGACGATCGTCCTGTCGACGTACTACGAGAACCGTCCCGTCGGTCACTGACCGGCGTGTCGCCGTGCGACACGCCGCTGATCGGTCGACTTTTTGCGAGATCTTGCGGTTCGCGGAGCCCTCGCTGACCTGCGGGAACGTGTATCACCGCAGGTCAGGCGGCGGTTGACAGATGTGGTGCGCGTCACCAGAGTACGGAGTCGTTCGCTCGTGCAGGTCGTGGCCGGCGGACCGACGTCCGAGTGGCCGTATGTCGGCGGAGTAGCACCAGCTCCGCACGGGGACGGTTCGCGGAGGTCGGTTCGCTCCTCGAGAGCGAGCCGGAAGGGCCCGGGTCTCCCTAGACAACGTCGCGGGCGTCGGCAGCCAGTCGGGAGCCGGGATGGTCCGAAGGTGGCCCGGGTCCTTCCGACACCTGCAAGCGCGCACCCGGGCCTCGTCTAGCCTTACGCCGTGGTGCAGCGCCCCCTCATCCCGGCCGTCGGCCTCGCCGCCGTCGGCGGCGTGCTGCTGACCGCCTCCTACGAGCCGGTGGCGCTGCCGTGGCTGCTGCCGCTCGGCGTGGCCTGCTTCGCGCTCGCGACCCGCGGGCTGGCCGTACGCCGCTCCGGCCTGGTCGGCCTGGTCTTCGGCGTGGTGTTCTACTTCAGCCACATCTCCTGGATGAAGGACTCGATCGGGGCCGACGCCTGGCTGGCCCTCTCGAGCGTCGAGGCCCTGTTCTACGGCCTGCTCGGCCTGGCCGTGCCGCTGCTGCGCCGGCTGCCCGGCTGGCCGCTGTGGCTGGCCGCCGCGTGGACGACCATGGAGACGGTCCGCAGCGGGTGGCCCTTCAGCGGGATGCCGTGGGGCCGGCTGGCGTTCGCCGCGATCGACACCCCCGCCGCCCCCGCCGTCGCGTACGTCGGCATGACCGGCCTCTCCTTCCTGCTCGCCCTGTCCGGCTTCTGCCTGGCCCGGTTCGCCGAGGCGGCCCTGGCCCGCGAGCGCCGGCGGGTGTGGGCCGCGGCGGCCGTCGGCGTCCTCGCGTTGCTGGTGACCCCCGCCGTGCTTGCGTACGACGTCCCGCAGACCGGCTCCACCACGGTGGCGGTCGTCCAGGGTGACGTGCCCGGCCCGGGCAACGACATCCTGTGGGACCACGAGCAGGTCACCCGCAACCACGTCGACGCGACGGTGCGGCTCGCGGCCGACGCCGCCGCCGGCAGGGTGCCCGAGCCGGACTTCGTGCTCTGGCCCGAGAACTCGACCGCCGTCGACCCGTTCGAGCCCGGTCAGGTCAACTCCGGGATCCGGGAGGCGGTCGACGCGGCGCAGGTGCCCGTCGTGGTGGGCGGGATCGTCGACGGTGGTCGCAAGTACGTCCTCAACCAGGGCGTCGTGTGGGACCCGCAGACCGGGCCGGGGGACCGCTACACCAAGCACCACCCGGTGCCGTACGGCGAGTACATCCCCTTCCGCGACATCTGGAACCCCAAGTTCGGCCAGCTCGCCCTCATCACGCGCGACATGAAGAGCGGCACCCGCACCACGCCGCTGCGGGTCGCCGGGGTGCGGGTGGGTGACGCGATCTGCTTCGACGTCGCCTACGACGACGTGATGCCACCGCAGGTGCGCGACGGTGCCGAGCTGCTGACCGTGCAGACCAGCAACGCCAGCTTCATCTTCACCCACCAGATCGAGCAGCAGTTCGCGATCACCCGGCTGCGAGCCATCGAGGCGGGCCGGTGGCTGGCGGTGGCGTCCACCAACGGCCAGAGCGGAGTGATCGCCCCCGACGGCAGCGTCGTCGCCTCGGCCGAGCCACGCACCACGGCCGTGCTCGTCGAGAAGGTCGGGCTGAGCACCGCGCTGACCCCCGCGATGCGGCTGGGAGCATGGCCGACCCGGATGTTCACCCTGCTGACGCTCGCCGCTCTCGTGTCAGGTGCCGTGGCGTACCGTCGAAGGAGACAGTTCGATGGCCCCGCGCAGGGCGATCCCACCGAGGAGCCGCCTGCGCTCTCCCCGACCCCGAGTGAGGCACCCGTTGTCTGAGCAGCACTCCACCCTGGGCCGCACGGTGATGGTCATCCCGACCTACAACGAGGCCAGCAACATCGCCTGGATCGTCGAGCGCGTCCGCACGGCCCAGCCGCACGTCGACGTGCTCGTCGTCGACGACGGCTCGCCCGACGGCACCGGCGCCGTCGCCGACGGCATCGCCCTGGCCGACCCGCAGGTCCACGTCCTGCACCGCACCGCCAAGGGCGGCCTCGGCGCGGCGTACCTCGCCGGCTTCGGCTGGGCCCTCGACGCCGGCTACGACGTGATCGGCGAGATGGACGCCGACGGATCGCACCAGCCCGAGCAGCTCCAGCGACTGCTCGCGGGCCTGCAGGACGCCGACCTCGTCATCGGGTCTCGCTGGGTCCCCGGCGGCTCGGTCGTCAACTGGCCCTGGCAGCGCGAGCTGCTCTCCCGCGGCGGCAACCTCTACGTCCGGATGCTGCTGGGCATCGCGGTGCGCGACGCGACCGCGGGCTACCGGCTGTTCCGCCGCTCCACTCTGGAGCGCATCCGCCTCGACGAGGTCCGCTCGACCGGCTACGTCTTCCAGACCGACCTGGTCACCCGGACCCTGCAGGCCGGGCTGACGGTGCGCGAGGTCCCGATCGAGTTCGTCGAGCGGGTCCGTGGCGAGTCGAAGATGAGCGGCCAGGTCGCCCTGGAGTCGCTGAAGCGGATCACCTGGTGGGGCCTGCGCCAGCGCTGGGAGCGGTTCAAGGGCCAGCCGCAGGTCGCCTCGACCCGGGAGCTCCAGGACACGAGGTGACGAGTTGAGAGGCAGGGTGCGATGAGCAGGCGGAGGAGCCGGCGGGCAGCGTTGCTGCTGTTCCTCGCCTTCGTGGTGATGCCGATCCTCGAGATCGTCGTGCTCATCAAGGTCGGCCAGGTGATCGGGCCCTGGTGGACCATCCTGCTGCTCGTCCTCGACAGCCTCGTCGGCGCCTGGCTGATCAAGCGCGAGGGACGCAAGGCCTGGCAGGCACTGCGCGAGCGGGTCGAGACCGGTCGCCTCCCACACCGCGAGCTCGCCGACGGCGCTCTCGTCGTACTGGGCGGAGCGTTCATGCTCAGCCCCGGCTTCGTCACCGACGTGCTCGGGATCCTGCTGATCCTGCCGGTCACCCGTCCGCTGTTCCGCGGCCTGCTGGTGTCGTACGCCGGCCGCCAGGTCGCGCGGCGCGCCACCGTGTCGTACGGTCCGGCATCCGGGCCCGGAGACGACACTCGCCCCGGACCGACCGTGGTCCGGGGCGAGGTCATCGACGAGCAGTGATCGAGCGGTCGATCAGGCCTTCGCCGGCTTCTTCTTGCGGGCGTTGGCGCGGTGCAGGTGCGCCGGGCCGATCTCGCCGCCGCGCAGCAGCTCCAGGCGCTCGGTGAGGATCTCCTCCAGCTCCTTCTCGGAGCGGCGCTCGAGCAGCATGTCCCAGTGCGTGCGCTGGGGCTTCTCGGCCTTCACCTCGCGCTCGATGCCGGCGGTCGACTCGGCCTCGAGGCCGCAACGCGGGCACTCCCAGACGGCGGGGACCTCGGCCTCGATGGACATCGTGATCTCGAACTCGTGCCCCTGGGGACACTTGTAGCCGACCTGCTGCCGGGCTGCGAACTCGATACCCCGCTCGTCCTCGAAGGACTGGCCCCCCAGTCGGGCACCGCGCAGTGTGCGCTCAGCCATCAGACTCCACCTCCCATGTTTCGTCTATCCCCTCAACGCTACCCAGCCCGAAAAGGTTCCAATCCGGAACCGAGCAGGTCGGGACCCCGTCCTGGTCGTGTCGGATCGGCGTCCTAGATGACCGCCGGCCGGGCGTTGCCGGCCTCGCGGATGCCGCGCTCGGTGTCGACGCGCAGCAGGAGCAGGCCGCCGAGCACGAAGAACGCGATGAGGGCGAAGATCGCCGGTCGGTAGGAGTCGGCGAACTGGTAGACGAGGCCGAAGGTGAGCGTGCCGAACCACGAGGTGCCGCGGTCCATCGCGTGGTAGAGGCTGAAGTACTCCGCCTCCTTGCCGCGCGGGATGAACAGAGAGAAGTAGGACCGCGCCAGCGCCTGGGTGCCGCCCAGCACGATGCCGATCGCGACGCCGAGCAGCAGGAACGGCACCATCGTCTTCTCGGGCACGACGAGCGCCACCGTCACGATCGCCATCCAGCCAACCAGGCCGCCGAGGATCACCTTCTTGGCGCCGAGGCGGCCGGCCACGCGGGCGAACAGGATCGCGCCGCCGATACCGACGAGCTGGACCAGCAGGTAGGTGCCGAGCACGAACCCGTCGCCGAACCCGAGCTCCTTGGTGCCGAAGGTCGAGGCGGAGTTGATGACGGTCTGGATGCCGTCGTTGAAGAACAGGTAGGCCGCCAGGAAGGTCAGCGCGACCGGGTAGTTGCGCAGGTCCTTCAGCGTGGCCCACAGCTGGCCGAACGACCGGGTCAGCACGCCACCCTCGACCGCCTCCACGGCGACCGGCTCGTGTCGGCGGATGCCGCGCCACGGGATGACCATGAAGGCCGCCCACCACACCGCCGCCGACAGCAGGGACAGCCGGACGGCCATCTCCTTGTCGAGCCCGAGCGCGTCGTGGAAGCTGACGACCAGGAAGTTCACGGCGAGCAGCAGCCCGCCGCCGGCGTACCCGTAGGCCCAGCCGTTCGACGACACCCGGTCGCGCTCGTCCTCGGTCGAGATGACCGGCAGGATCGAGTCGCTGACCACGATGGCGGCGCCTCCGGCGAGGTTGGCGACGATGAACGCGATGCTTCCGTAGAGCCAGTTCTCGCCGCTCATGAAGAACAGGCCGCCGGCCGCGGCCGCGCCGAGCCACGAGAAGGCGACCAGGAGGTCGGGCTTGCGAGCGATCCGGTCGGCGTAGGCGCCGATCACCGGGTAGAAGAAGACGCTGAGCACCGTCGACAGCGTGATGACGTACGACGGCAGCGAGCCCGGCGCGATGGACAGGCCCAGCAGGTGGATCCGCCCGTGCTCGCCGACTGCGTTCTCGGCCACCGAGATCAGGTAGGGCGCGAACAGCACGCCCGCGACGGTCGTCTGGAACGCCGATGCAGCCCAGTCGGTGAAGTACCAGGCCCGCTGCTCCCGGGCGCGGTTGAGCGGCCCCAGGTCGGCGATGGGCGCCGATGCGTTCATGCTGATGTCCCTCCCTGCGCGGACCACCACTGGCCGCGTCCCTGGAGGACATCCTTGAGCAGATCGGTGCGGTCCGTGAAGATTCCGTCGACGCCGCGGTCGAGCAGGGTGGTCATCTCGGCCGGGTCGTCGATGGTCCACACGTGCACCTGGTGGCCCGCGGCGTGGGCCCGGCGCACGAAGCCGGGCGTCGTGACGGTGAGCCCGCGCTGCCGGTGCGGCACCTGGAAGGCGGCGAAGCCGTCGCCCGCGATCAGCCGGGCCACCCGGACGCTGGGAGAGAGCCGGAACGCCACGATCTGCCACGGGTCGGCGGCCGTCGGCACCCGTCCGTCGGTCAGGTCCCGGAACCGGCGGATCCGCCGGCGCGAGAAGGACGCGACCAGCAGCCGGTCCCACAGGCCGCGCTCGCGGACCAGGTCGGCCAGCGCGTCGACCGCGCCGTCGGCCTTGAGGTCGATGTTGAACCGGGCGTCCGGGAACGCGTCGAGCAGGTCGACCAGGGTCGGGACCTGCTCGCGGCCGCCGATCCGGGCCCGGCGTACGTCGGCCAGGGTGAGGTCGCGGACCGCGCCCTGCTGGTCGGTCACCCGGTCCAGCACCTCGTCGTGGAACGCCAGCAGCACGCCGTCGGCGGTCAGGTGGACGTCGGTCTCGAGGTAGTCGTAGCCGAGCGTGGCGGCGTGCCGGAACGCGGCGAGGGTGTTCTCGAGGCCCTCGATCTCGGGGTGGTAGGCGCCGCCGCGATGGGCGAAGGCCAGCACCTTGCCCGGGGCGAGGTAGGGCATCAGATGTCGCGGAAGGTCTCGATGTCCGCGCCGAGCGAGCTGAGCCGCTCGGCGAGGTCCTCGTAGCCGCGGTGGATCACGTAGGTGCTGCGCAGCACCGAGGTGCCCTTGCTGGCCAGCATCGCGAGGAGCACGACGACCGCGGGCCGCAGGGCCGGCGGGCAGACCAGCTCGGTGCCGGTCCACGACGTCGGTCCGTCGATCTGCACCCGGTGGGGGTCGAGCAGCGTGACCCGGCCGCCGAGCTTGTTGAGCTCGGTGAGGTAGATCGCCCGGTTGTCGTAGACCCAGTCGTGGAGGTACGTCGTGCCCTCGGCCACCGCGGCGATCACCGCGAAGAAGGGCAGGTTGTCGATGTTGAGGCCGGGGAACGGCATCGGGTGGATCTTGTCGCCCGGCGCCACCAGGTCGGAGGGGTGCGTGGTGATGTCGACCAGGCGGGTGCGGCCGTTGGCGGCGAGGTACTCCTCGGACAGGTCGTAGCGGAAGCCCATCCCCTCGAGGACGGCCAGCTCGATCTCGAGGAACTCGATCGGTGCGCGCTGCACGGTGATCTCGGAGCGGGTCACGATCGCTGCGGCGAGCAGCGACATCGCCTCGATCGGGTCCTCGCTGGGGGAGTAGTCGACGTCGACGTCGATCGACTCGCGGCCGGTGACGGTGAGGGTGGTCGTACCGATGCCGTCGACCTCGACGCCGAGTGCCTGCAGGTAGAAGCACAGGTCCTGGACCATGTAGTTGGACGAGGCGTTGCGGATGACGGTGGTGCCCGGGTGCAGGGCGGCCGCCATCAGTGCGTTCTCGGTGACCGTGTCGCCGCGCTCGGTGAGCACGATGGGGCGGCCGGGGACGATCGCCCGGTTGAGCTGGGCGTGGTACCAGCCGTCGGTGGCCTTGACCTCGAGGCCGAAGGGCCGCAGCGCCGACATGTGCGGCTCGACCGTGCGGGTGCCGAGGTTGCAGCCGCCGGCGTAGGGCAGCTCGAAGGTGTCGGCGCGGTGCAGCAGCGGGCCGAGGAACATGATGACCGATCGGGTACGGCGCGCGGCCTCCTCGTCGATCCGGGTCAGGTCGAGGTCCTTGGGCGGGATGATCTCGAGGTCGTTGTCCGCGTTGATCCAGCGGGTCTGCACGCCGATGCTGTCGAGCACCTCGAGCAGCCGGTTGACCTCCTCGATCCGCGCGACCTTGCGCAGCGTGGTGCGCCCGCGGTTGAGCAGCGAGGCACACAGCAGCGCGACGCCCGCGTTCTTCGACGTCTTGACGTCGATGCTGCCCGACAAGGTGGTGGGGCCCTTGACCCGCAGGTGGGTCGGTCCGGCGCCGAGCGCGACGATCTCCGAGTCGAGGGCGGCACCGATCCGGGCCAGCATCTCGAGGGACAGGTTCTGGTGTCCCTTCTCGATCCGGTTGATCGCGCTCTGGCTGGTGCCGAGCCGCTCGGCGAGCTGGGCCTGGGTGAGGCCGCGGTGCTTGCGGGCGTCGCGGATGAGGTTGCCGATCCGGCCCTTGTAGTCCTCGTGGGGCGCCTCGAAGGTCATGTCACGACCGTAACTCACATATGAGATAACGCAAGACGCCACGACGATCTGGAAGGATCCTCACATGCGTGCGACGACCATCCACGGCGCCCGGGACATCCGGGTCGACGAGGTCCCCGACCCCACCCTGCGCCGGCCCACGGACGCGATCGTCCGGGTGACCGCGGGCTGCATCTGCGGCTCCGACCTGTGGCCCTACCGCGGCGAGAACCCGATCCGTCCCGGCGCCACGATCGGCCACGAGTGCATCGGCGTCGTGGAGGAGACAGGCAGCGAGGTCCGCGACGTCCGGGTCGGCGACTTCGTCGTCGTCCCGTTCTGCCACTGCGACAACACCTGCCCCCACTGCCTCAACGGCGCCCAGTCGGTGTGCACCAACCTCGGCTTCACCGCGAGCGGCCAGGCGGAGTACGCCCTGGTCAACCAGGCCGACGGCAGCCTGGTGCGCACCGGCGGCGTCCCCGACGCCGACCTGGTGCCCTCGGTCCTCGCCCTCTCCGACGTGATGCCGACGGGGTGGCACGCCGCCGTCTCTGCCGGGGTGAAGCCCGGCGACACCGTGGTCGTGGTCGGCGACGGCGCGGTCGGCCTGTCCGGCGTCCTGGCCGCCTCGGTGATGGGCGCCGAGCGGATCATCGCGATGTCACGCCACGAGCCCCGCCAGGCGGTCGCCCGTGCCTTCGGAGCGACCCACGTGATCGCGGCCCGGGGTGACGACGCCGTCGCCGAGGTCCGCGACCTGACCGACGGTGTCGGGGTCGACGCGACCCTGGAGTGCGTAGGCACCAACGACGCGATGACCACCGCGATCGAGGTGACCCGCCCCGGTGGGGGCGTCGGGTTCGTCGGGGCGCCCCACGGTGTCGAGCTGTCTGCCCGCCGGCTGTTCGACAAGAACGTCGGCGTCCGCGGCGGCATGGCGCCGGTGCGCCGCTACCTGCCCGAGCTGCTGCCGATGGTCCTCGAGCGCCGGATCGACCCCGGGCAGGTCTTCGACCTCACTCTCCCTCTCGAGGAGTCGCCCGACGGTTACGTGGCGATGGACGAGCGCCGGGCGATCAAGGTGCTGCTGCAGCCGTGACCCGACTCGACCCCGCGACCTACCTCGCCCACATGCGGACCGAGTCGGCCCGCTTCGCCGAAGTGCTCGCCGCCTGCCGGCCCGACGCGCGGGTGCCGTCGTGCCCCGAGTGGGACGCCGCCGACCTGGCCTGGCACCTCACCGAGGTCCAGCACTTCTGGGAGCACGTCATCACCCACCGGCCCGCGCCGCCGGAGGCCTACACCGAGCCGGAGCGACCGGCGACGTACGCCGAGGTGCTGGCCGCCTTCGGCGCGACCCACGCGGCGTTCGTGGCGGCCCTCGAGACGGCCGACCCCGCCGAACCGGCCTGGTCGTGGTCCGTGCCCGGCGACCAGCACGTGGGCTTCACCTTCCGGCGTCAGGCCCACGAGGCGCTGATCCACCGCCTCGACGCCGAGCTCGCTGCGGGCCAGGTCACCCCGCTCCCGGACGCCCTGGCCGCGGACGGCATCGACGAGGCCCTCGCCGTGATGTACGGCGGCCTGCCGCCCTGGGGGCGGTTCGAGCCGGGCCCGCACCATGCCGAGTTCCGGGCCAGCGACACCGCCACGTCGGTGTGGGTCCGGCTCGGCACGTTCTCGGGCACCACGCCCGAGGGCGTCGAGCGCAGCGGCGAGCCCGACCAGCACGTGGTGGCCGATCCCGGCGTACCCGCCGACCTGGTGGTCGCCGGCACCGCCGCCGACCTCGACGCGTGGCTGTGGCACCGCGTCGGCGACGAGCGGGTGACGATCACCGGCGACGACGACGTGCGCGCCCACGTCGGGGCGGTGCTGGGTCAGGCGATCGACTGACCGCGGGGCTCAGCGACCTGGGCGGCCTGGGCCTTGCGTCCGGACCGGCCGGCGACCAGGACGACACCGAAGAGCGCGCCGATGGCGAGGACGAACAGCAGCACGAGCGCCAGCAGGACGACGATGGCGAGGAGACTCATGGGTCCCACCCTCGCATGACGCAGGTCACATCCCAAGGGTGATGCAGGTCACATGGCGCGGCAGCCGATTGCGACCGGGGGAGGACGACATGTCGGCCGGTCGCCCGCGAGGATCGCGCCATGGGTGACCTCGTGCCTGACCTGAGCGGCAAGACCTTCCTGGTGACCGGAGCCAACACCGGGATCGGCAAGGAGACCGTCCGCGGCCTGGCGGCTCGCGGCGCGCGGGTGGTGGTCGCGGGCCGCTCGGAGGAGAGGACCCGCGCCGCGATCGGCGAGATCACGTCCGACACCGGCAGCACCGACCTCGACTTCCTGCCGCTCGACCTGGGCGACCTGGCGTCCGTGCGCAGGGCCGCGGAGAGGTTCCTGGCCTCGGGCGAGCGCCTGGACGTGCTGGTCAACAACGCCGGGCTCGCCGGCAGGCGGGGGATGACCGCGAGCGGCTTCGAGCTCGCCTTCGGCACCAACCACGTCGGGCCGTTCCTGCTCACCGAGCTGCTCCGCGACCGGATCGTGGAGACCGGGCCCGGGCGGATCGTCAACGTCGCGAGCGCCGGGCACTACCGCGCCCCGGGCATCGACTGGGACGCCGTGCGGCAGCCGTCGGCTACCCGCACCGCGTTCGACGAGTACTGCGTCTCCAAGCTGGCCAACGTGCTGCACGCCCGCGAGCTCGGCCGACGGCTGGAGGGCACGGGCGTGACGACGTACTCCCTGCACCCCGGCGCGATCGCCTCCGACGTGTGGCGCGAGGTGCCGTTCGGGCTGCGCCACGTCATGAAGCTGTTCATGAAGTCGCCCGAGCAGGGCGCCCGGACCTCGTTGTACTGCGCGACCTCGCCCGACGTCGACGGCGACACCGGGCGCTACTACGACTCGGAGCGGGAGAAGACGCCGTCGAAGGTCGTCACCGACGAGCTCGCCGCCGAGCTGTGGGAGCGCAGCGAGGCGTGGGTCAGACCAGTACTCCGGGGTTGAGGATGCCGCCCGGGTCGAGGGCGGACTTGGCCGCCCGCAGGGCGGCGGCGAAGGGCTCGGGCCGCTGGGCGTCGTACCACGGGCGGTGGTCACGGCCCACCGCGTGGTGGTGGGTGATCGTGCCGCCGTGGTCGGCGATGGCGGTGGAGACGGCCGCCTTGATCTCGTCCCACTGGGCCAGGGTGCTGCCCCACCGGCCGCCGGCGTAGACGCCGTAGTAGGGCGCCGGGCCGTCCGGGTAGACGTGCGTGAAGCGGCAGGTCACCAGACCCTGGCCGCCGCACACCTCGTCGATCGCCCGCTGCGCGGCGCCGGTGACCGCGGCGTGGAACGCGGGGAAGGCGTCCCAGGTGCACGCGGTCTCGAAGGTCTCCACGACCATCGAGCGGCGGGCGAGCGCGTCGCGCTGGTAGGGCATCCGGATGAAGGACGATCGCCAGGCCTGGGAGGCGTCGGTGCCGGTCGTGCCGGCCGCCTTGTCGCGGGTTGCCAGGACGGTGCCGCGGTGGTCGGCGACCAGCTCGAGCGCCCGGTCCAGCCAGGCGTCGACCGGGTGGTCGGCGGACTCGAACGCGAGGATGAGCACGCCGCCGTCGACGGCGGTCCCGGCATTGACCAGCGCCTCGGCCGGGTCGAGGAGCCGGCAGTTGGCGGGGTGCAGCCCGGACTGGGCGATGGCGCGGGTCGCGGCCACCGCGTCGTCGTACGACCCGAAGCCGATGGTGGCGGTGCGTTGCCACTCCGGGCGCCGCTGCAGTCGCATCCATGCCTCGGTGATGACGCCGAGGGCGCCCTCGGAGCCGAGGAACATCCGGTCGGGGGACGGACCGGCACCCGACCCGGGGAGCCGGCGGGACTCGCCCGTGCCGGAGGGGGAGACGACCCGGATCGACTCGGTGAGGTCGTCGATGTGCGTGGTGAGGGTGGCGAAGTGACCGCCGGCGCGGGTCGCGAGCCAGCCGCCGAGGGTGGAGAACTCGAAGGACTGTGGGAAGTGGCGCAGCGTGAGGCCCTGGGGGCGCAGCTGGTCCTCGAGAGCCGGGCCGTAGGCGCCGGCCTGGATCCGGGCGGCGCGGCTGACCGGGTCGACTTCCAGGACCCGGTCGAGCGCGGCGAGGTCGAGGGTGACCGCGGGGCCGTCGAAGCGGGGCTCGACGCCGCCGACGACCGAGCTGCCGCCGCCGTACGGGACCACGGGGAGGCTGATCGCCGTGCACCAGTCGAGGACGTCGACGACGTCCTGCTCGGTGCGCGGCCGCACGACGAGGTCCGGGACGTGGGCGACGTCGCCGTGCAGGTTGCGCACGACGTCGCGGAACGCCTTGCCGCGGGCGTGGGAGAGGCGGTCGACGACGCCGGTCGAGCACAGGCCCGCGAGCGCCGCGGGCGGTGCCACCCGGGGAGCCGGTACGCCGAGCGCGTGCGGGTCGGGCGGCTGGTGGTCGGTGAGGTCGTGGCCGGGCAGCAGCGGTGCGACCCGGTCGACGAGGGCGGCGGTCTCGGTGGGGGTGAGTTGGGCGGCGTCGGCTCCCCAGCCCCACCAGGACCGGTCGGTGCTCGGGTTCACGAGGTGCTCCTGGCGAGTGCGGTGAGGGCGCGGCGGCCGCGGGCGGTCATCTCGGTGGGGCTGCGGTCGGGGTGGCGCAGCCACCAGGCGACCAGCGCGGACACGCTGCTCATCCAGATCTCGGTCAGGATCGCGACGTCGTCCGCGTCGCCGACCTCCGCGAGCGAGCCGACCCCGGCGCCCGCCTGGGCCGCGATCCGGAGCCGGGCGGCGCGCGCGGCCTCGTGGGCGGCCGAGCCCGGTGGAGGCGTGCGGTCGTTGAGGACGTTCCAGTCGTGGGGGCGCGGCTCGAGGGCGGTGAAGATCGCTGCCAGGGTGCCCTCCGCGAGCTCGAGCGCCCCGCCGCCGTGGGCGAGCACCTCGTCGACCCGGTCGGCGATGCCGTCTCCGGCGCGCCGGGCGCAGGCGGCGAAGAGCGCGTCCTTGGAGCCGAAGTAGCCGAGGACGAGCTGCTTGGAGACGCCGGCGCCGGTCGCGACGGCGGACAGCGAGGCGCCGGCGTACCCGAGCCGTCCGAACTCGCCGACCGCGGCGTCCAGGATCTGCTGCTCACGCGTGGCGCGGGGGACGCCCTTGCTGCCCGCGGTGCTGCCCGACGTGCTTCCGGTGTGGGCCGGCATGACCTCTCCTTCGGTTGACCGATCGGTAATTTACCGATCGGTCAACCGAAGTCAAGAGGCCAGGATCGCGACGACCGGCAGGCCGATCGCCACCACGAGCAGCGCGGCGAGGAGCAGCACGAACGGCAGCAGGCCGGGGACCTTCTGCTTCGTGAACCCCATCGCGCCGCCCATGAAGGTCAGCACGGGAGCGGCGTAGAAGACATCGACGGTCTGGCCAGGCGCCAGCTGGACCTGCTGGCTGGCCTGCCCGTAGCGCCACATCCACTGCGCGTGTGCGGACACGGTGTGCACGCCCGGCGGCATCGGGACGACGTTCGGCCCGAACTGGGCCGGGACGGGGTAGCCGTTGACCTGGACGCTGGGCGTGATCATGGTGAGCATCCGGTTGCCCTGGAGGTTGACGCGGAGGTAGCCGGGCGGGGGCGGAGGGGGCTGCGCGCTCATGCGCGCGACCCTACGAGGTCGAGCAGCGCGGGCCAGGCGGCGGACCCCAGCCGGCGGTCGGCATCGGCCGTGCCGCCGCGACACATCCGCAGACCGGCCTCCACGACGTCCTCGCCGGGCAGCACCGCGCGATGACCGGCCTGCGGATCCGCGACCAGGGAGGTGGCGCGGCCGTGCCGGGCCCGACGAAGCACGATCTCCTCCGCCTGCTCACGCGCGGGCCACACCTGGTCGTCGTCGCCGGCGACGAGGACGACGTCGGGGATCCGCTCGACGGGCAGGCTCGCCGCAGCGACGTCCTCGGGTGCCGCGGCCCGGGAGCGGGCGTAGAGGTCGCGATAGGCGGGCGGGTCGGTCGGCGGCTCCCAGTGCACGAACCGGACGAACGGCACCGGGGCGCCGTCCAGGGTCCAGTGGGAGGTCTGCCGGCCGTCACCGGTGACCCCGGCCCAGACCACGTCGCTGGGCGCGAAGGCCGCCACCCCGTCGACCGGCGCCTGGGTCAGCGAGGCGGTCGCGAGCGCGGCCTCGGCGCCGAAGGAGAGACCGACGAGAAGCACCCGGTCGCACTCGGCGGCGAGCGACTCGGCCCGGGCGGCGAAGGTCTCGAGCGGGATCTCCCACGGTCCGTCGTGCTGCTCGGGGCCGCCGAACCACTGGATCGACTCCGCGAGCACGCCCTGCTCGGCCAGCAGCCGGGCCCGCTGCTCGTCCACCCGGCCGCTCGACCCGCCGAGCACGAGGGCACCCACGCCGACGGGGTCGTCCGGCTCCCAGCGGACGCCGACGGGTGCGGACAGCTCGATCCGGCGGGCCATGGCTGCGACCCTACTCACCCGATCGGCCATCATGGGGGCGTGAGCACCCTCGATCCCGAACGGCTGCGCACCCTCACGCTGTTGCGGAGGGTGCGCGACCGGATCGATCGCGAGTACGCCCGTCCGCTCGACGTCGAGGCGCTCGCCCGCGACGTGCACATGTCGGCCGGCCACCTGAGCCGCGAGTTCAAGAAGGCGTACGGCGAGCCGCCGTACTCCTACCTGATGACCCGCAGGATCGAGCGGGCGATGGCGCTGTTGCGCCGCGGCGACCTGAGCGTCACCGACATCTGCTTCGAGGTGGGCTTCTCCTCGCTCGGCACGTTCAGCACCCGGTTCACCGAGCTGGTCGGGGTGCCGCCGAGCGCGTACCGCGACGACGCGCCCGTGCCCGGGGACGGTGCCGTCGAACCGCCGTCGTGCGTGACCAAGAAGGTCACCCGGCCGGTACGACGAGGCGGCGCGCAGACCAGCCCGGACGGTCCCGGGGCGGGCCCGGCATCGGTCAGGAATCGAGAAGCGCCGCACTTCGAGCCGCCACTAGCGTGAGCGACATGGACATCAGCATTCAGCACAGCTTCCTCCCGCAGACCGACCCCGAGGCCTCGCTGGCCTTCTACCGAGACGTGCTCGGCTTCGAGATCCTCAACGACGTCGGCTACGGCGAGATGCGGTGGATCACCGTGGCGCCCAAGGGGCAGTCGACCCCGTCGGTCGTGCTCGCCCCGCCGGCGGCGGACCCCGGCATCACCGAGGACGAGAAGCGCGTGATCGCCGAGATGATGGCGAAGGGCACCTACGCCACGCTCGTGCTCAGCACCCCCGACCTCGACGGCACCTTCGACCGGATCCAGGCCACCGGCGCCGAGGTGATCCAGGAGCCGATCGACCAGCCGTACGGCGTGCGCGACTGCGCCTTCCGCGACCCGGCCGGCAACCACATCCGCATCAACCAGGCCGGCTGAGCAGCGCGCCCATGGCCGACTTCGACCCGCCCCCGGCGCGTGACCGTGCGACCCGGCAGGCCGACACGCGAGCCCTGCTGGCGACCCCCGCGGTCGACGTGTGGGTCGCCACGGCGTCCGCCGCCGGCGTACCCCACCTCGTGCCGGTGTCCCTGGCCTGGGTGGGGGAGCGGATCGTGGTCGCGGTCGAGGCGAGGTCGACCACCGCGCGCAACCTGCTCGCCTCCGGCGTCGCGCGCCTCGGCGTCGGTCCGACGCGCGACGTCACGATGATCGACGCGGTGCTCGAGCGCTCGCTCGGCGTGGACGACGACGCCGGGCTGGGCGAGGCCTACGCGGCGCAGGCGGACTGGGACCCGCGCGGGCTGCCCGGCTACGTCTTCCTGGTGCTCCGGCCCGAACGGATGCAGGCCTGGCGCGAGTCCAACGAGATCGCGGGGCGCACGATCCTGAGGTCGGGGGACTGGCTGCCATGACGGGTCGGTCCCGCTGATCGGGAGACACCTCTCCCCGGGCGGTCGCCCCCGCCACGCTCGGCTCTCGACCGTCCCCGAGCCGAGGAGTCCCGATGTCCGACCCGCAGTCCGCCGACCGGTGGGCGATCATGGAGGTCCGCCACCGCTACATGCGCAGCGTGGACCTGCATGACTGGGACGCCGTCGCGGCGACCCTCGCGCCGGAGATGGTCGCGCGCTACCGGCCCGACCTGGTCACCGAGGGGGCCGACGCGCTGGTCGCCGAGCTGAGCAGCCGGCTCACCGACGAGCGGATCACCGTCCACCAGGTCGGCAACCCGAGCATCGAGGTCGACGGCGACGAGGCCAGCGGCACCTGGACGGTGTCGGACCGGACCGTGTGCACCGACGTCGGCTACGTCGTCGAGGGCGCCTCGCTCTCCACCGACCGCTACCGGCGCGACCCCGACCGGGGCTGGCTGATCACCGAGATCTCCTACCGCCGCTTCTGCGAGACCTCGGTGTCGCTGGCCGACCTGCCGAGCTTCCGGGTGCTGGCGACGCCGGCCGCCGGGCTCGGCTGATCAGCGCAGGGCGAGCTCGGGGAAGGCCGTCAGGTAGCGGTCGAACCGCTCGGTGACCTCGCCGGCGCTCAGCCCGAACTCCTCGAGGGAGTAGGCGTGGTCGGGTCGGCGGTCCCCGCGCCGGCTCACGTCGTCGGCCGCCGTCACCGCGGCGTGGGCCTCGTCGTCGAACGGCAGCCGGAAGGCGTCGTACAACCGCTCGACCGTGCCAACCGGGTCGGCGACGAACTCCTCGTAGCGCACGTCGGCGAACTGGGCCGGGTCGTAACTCGCCCGCGCGTCGAGGAACCGGTCGGTGGCGCCGGCCCACATGTCCAGGCTGTCGCGCCCGACGGTGGCGGCCTCGAAGACGGTCGAGTTCCCGGCCGAGGTCTTCGACGTCAGGCTGCTGACCGACGCGACGACCGTGCACGGGTCGCGGTGGGTCTGCACCACCAGCGCGTCGGGGTAGGCCGCCATCAGCGCGTCGAGCGAGAACAGGTGGCCCGGGTTCTTGAGGACCCAGCGCTTCTCGGGGCTGGTCATCCCGATCAGCTGGAGGATCCGGCGGTGCCGGCGGTAGCTGCCGCCGAGGTCCTGCTCACCGAGCCAGGAGGTGTACGACGGCAGGTGGGCCACGCTCGGGAACGCGAGCGAGCGCATCGACTGGTGCTCCAGCCACCAGCACTCCTCGACCACCTCGGGCGCCATGAAGTGCATGCCCTTCAGGCCGGGGACGGCGGCGTTGCGGCGGTCGATCTGGGCCTGCATCGCCTGGAAGTCGGGGTTCGACGCCCAGTGGTCGCGCAGCGGACGCGGCTGGGGCGCGGCGGCCAGCCAGAGCTGGAGGCCCTGGTGGCGCGGGTCGGCGCACAGGAGGCGGTGCAGGGCCGTCGTACCGGAGCGGGGCAGGCCGGTCACGAAGATCGGCCGGGTCACCGGCGTCTCCGCGTGCGCGGGGTGCTCGCGCCAGGCTGCCTCGGTGCGCAGCCGGCCGGCGAGCGCGTTGGCCAGGGCGCCCTCGACCTTGGCGCGGCCTTTGCCGGTCAGCCCCGCCTCGTGCTCGTAGCCGTCGAGGAGGGCGTGCAGCCCGGCGACGTACTCCCGGTCGCCGAAGTCGGTCAGTCCGGTCCGGGTCGTGGCGCGCTCGTGCAGCTCGTCGGCCAGGTTCATCGTGTGCTCCATCAGTGGTGGGTCGCGCCGGACGTGACGTCGAGGCACTGCCCGGTGATCGCCCGGGCGAGGTCGGAGGCGAGGAACACCGCCGCGTCGGCGATCTCCTCGGGGCGGGGCAGGCGCCGCAGGTCGGTGTCGGCGGCGATCTCGTCGTGGATCACCTCGGGTGTCACCCCGCGGGCCCGCGCCGCCTTCGCGAAGCTGGCCTCGACGGCGTCGCCCATGATGTAGCCCGGGGCGATCGAGTTGACCCGCACGCCCTGCGGGCCGAGCTCGATGGACAGGCCGCGGGCCAGCGCGAGCAGACTGGCCTTGGTCATCCGGTACGCGCCGAACCGGGGGAGCCGGTTGCGCACGATCATCGAGTTCACCACGACGACCGAGCCCCTGCTCGCCACGAGTGCGGGCGCGGCACGGCGCACCATCTCCAGCGCCATCAGCGGCGAGGCGAGCTCGTCACGGACCCGGTCGAGACCGCTGTCGAGGAGGTTCTCCCGGCTGGGCGGGAGGTAGGCGTTGTGCAGCACCGCGTCGAGCCGGCCGAGCTCGGCCAGCGTCGTGTCGACGAGGTGGCCGACCGCGACGGGATCCGCCAGGTCGGTCGGTACGACGACCGCGCGGCGCCCGGTGGCACGCACCTCCTGCGCGACGGCGCCGAGACGCTCGGCGTTGCGAGAGGCGAGCACCACGTCCGCGCCGGCGATCGCGCTGCGGACCGCGAGGGCCTGGCCCAGGCCGGGGCCCACGCCCGCCACTAGGACGGCCTTGCCGGCGAGGACGCCGGTCACCGGGTCCGTCATGCCATCATCCGGTCGCCCACGGCGGCCTGGCGCGCGGCGATCCGCTGTGCCCACTGCGCGGAGGTGACCCGCTGCTGGTCGTGGAAGGGCAGTCGCCGCGCGAGCTCGGCGTACGGGACGACCTCGGTGGTAGGTCCGTCCTCGGCGGTGAGCGGGCGGTCTACGCGCTGCCAGCGGATCTGGAGGTAGCCCTCGGTGAGGCCGGTGGTCTCCAGCCAGTTGGCCAGGCCGGGGTCCTGGCGGCTCACGACGAACCGGATCCGGCCGTCGGGGTCCACCTGCGCCTGGTCGGCGGTGAGGCTGGTCTGGTGGTCGACGTAGTCGAGGGAGACGTACCACTTCGTGCCGAGCTGCATGCCCTGGTACGGCATGCCGGACGCCGGGACCGTGATGACCAGCGCCTGGTCGTCGGCGAGGTCGAAATGGCCGGCGGAGCTGTACTGGCTGGCCAGGCCGCCGGGCGTGATCTTCGGTGCGTACATCGTGTTGACCGGCTGGTCGAGGTAGAACCGCTCGACGAACTCGAGGAACGTGCGGGCGTAGCCGAGGAGGGTGCGCGCGGCGCGGGCGTAGCGGGCCTCGATGGCCGCCAGGGTGACCGGCACGCCGGGCACGCCGATCCGGTCGGCGCGCTGGACGCGCAGGGTGCCGGCCCGCTCGGACGTCCAGTCGCTGAAGGTCTGGCGCACCAGCAGCCGCTGGGCGTCGGGGGACAAGGTGAAGTAGCCGGGGCCGCCGTCCTCGCGCGGCCCGAACCGGATCTCGAAGCTGCCGTCGTCGGCGACCGGGAAGTCACGGTCGTCGAAGGCCAGGTGACTCGCGGGCGCGGTGTTGCCGGCGTGGGAGCCGGCGAGCACCTGGAAGACGAGGTCGGCGCTGGAGCCGCGGTTGCCGGTGACGACGTACTCCGCGTCGCCGGAGATCTGTGCGGCGAAGTAGAGCGTGTCCGGGTTGTCGAGGCCCATCTTCGTCCACTGCGTGGAGGGCCGGGCGAAGTGCGGGTCGGCCGGGTCGCTCGCCCACGCACTCGCCAGGCCGACCCGGACCAGGCCGGCGAGGTAGTCCAGGCCCTCCGCGACGTCGCGCTCGGTGCGGACGTGCGGCGCGGCGAGGAGCACCCGCTCCGCCTCCTGGATCGCCTCCACGAGCAGGGCGGTGCCGGCACTGGTCGTGATCTGGGTCTCTTGCGTCACCCAGCGGAAACTAGGGAGCGGCGCTCGGCGCCCGAGCAGGGGTCCCGCTCATCGGGACCCCTCGATCACCACCAGGCGCTGGGTGGCGCGGGTCATCGCGACGTACCTGTCGACGGCACCCTCGATGCCCGTCCCGAACCGCTCCGGCTCGACGAGGACGACGAGGTCGAACTCGAGCCCCTTGGCATGCTCGGGGCTGAGCGAGCGGACCCTGGCCGTCGGCGTGAGCCCGGGATCGCCGATGACGCAGGCGATGCCCTCGGGATGGGTCCGCTCCCACTCGTCGAGGATCGCCGGAAGGTCGGTGCGAACGGCGTACTCGACCGGAACTCCCGTGCTGCGGACCGAGGTCGGGACGTTCGCGTCGGGGAGCACGGCACGGATCACCGGCGCCGCCGCCTCCATGACCTCGGCCGGGGTGCGGTAGTTCACGGTGAGCGAGGCGAGGTCGACGTCGTGGAGGCCGGCCCGCTCGAGCCGCTCCGTCCAGGTCTCGGTGAACCCGTGCCGCGCCTGGGCCCGGTCGCCGACCACGGTGAAGCTGCGCGACGGACAGCGGCGCAGCAGCATCTGCCACTCGGCGTCGGTGAGCTCCTGGGCCTCGTCGACGACGACATGGGCGAACGGGCCGGCGTACCGGTCCGGGTCGGCGGCCTGCCCGGACTGCTGGTCGCCGGCGGCGAGGGCGCCGCGCAGGTCGGTGCCGCGGAGCATCGACATGATCATCATGTCGGAGTCGTCGGTCGCGATCAGGTGGTCGACGACCCTGTCCATCTCCTCCCGCTCCCGGGCGGCGGTGGCCTCCTGGCGGCGCCGGGCGCGAGCCGCCTCGGGGTCGCCGAGCCGGGCCCGTGCGGCGTCGAGGAGGGGGAGGTCCGCGGTGGTCCAGGCCTGCGGTGGCCTCCTGCGGAGGGTGGCGACCTCGTCAGGGGAGAGCCAGGGGGCGCAGTGGCGCAGGTACGCCGGGACCTCCCACAGGTCACCGACGACGTCGCTCGCCTCGAGCATCGGCCACGCCTTCGCCACCGCGTCGACCAGCTCGCCGTTGCAGCGCAGGGAGCGGCGCAGCTGCTCCTCGGTCGCGTCGGTGTCGTCGTGCTTGTCGACGAGGATGTCGAGCAGCGCCTCCCAGACCTGGTCCCGGCCCTCGTTGTGAGGCGTGCCGGGGTCCGGTGCTCCGAACGCCTCGGCCCAGTCACTGGCGCTGAGCCATACGTCGGACCAGTCGGTCGCCACCACCATGCCCTCGGTCGGCGGCTCCTCGTAGAGCCGCACCGCCGGCTCGACGGCGCCGACCATCCGGGCGTCCGCCTTGAGCCGGGCGACCTCGGGGTCGGTCTCCTCGGCTGCCGCTGCGCCCTCGGCGACGAGGTTGCGCAGCGTGCAGGTGCGCACGCCCTCCTCGCCGAGACCGGGCAGCACGTCGGCGACGTAGGAGAGGTAGGGCTCGTGCGGGCCGACGAAGAGGACGCCGCCGCGGCCCTCGCCGAGCCGCGGGTCGGCGTACAGCAGGTAGGCGGCGCGGTGCAGCGCGACCACGGTCTTGCCCGTGCCGGGGCCGCCGTCGACGACGAGGGTGCCGCGCGAGCCGGCGCGGATGATCGCGTCCTGGTCGGCCTGGATGGTGGCGAGCACGTCGCGCATCCGCTCCGAGCGACTCGTGCCGAGGCTCGCGACGAAGGCGGACTGGTCGTCGAGGGCGGCGCCGGCGGCGGCGAGCGCGTCGGCGGTGAAGACCTCGTCCCAGTAGTCGGTGACCCGGCCGTTCGTCCAGCGGTACCGGCGCCGGCTGGCCAGGCCCATCGGACTGCCGTGGGTGGCGCCGAAGAACGGCTCGGCCGCCGGGGAGCGCCAGTCGACGAGGAGGCGCCGGCCCTCGGCGTCGGTCAGCCCGAAGCGGCCGATGTGGACCGTCTCGCCGGCGGTGGTGACCATGCGGCCCAGGCACAGGTCGAGCCGGTAGCGGCGCAGGGCCCGGAGGCGAGTGCCGAGCCGGTGCACCTCGAGGTCGCGGTCCATGGCCTCCTGGCCGCTGCCGCCGGGCTGTCGTCGTACGTCGGCCAGGCGGTCCTCGAGGTCGGCGACGGTGTCCTCGAGGCTGGCCTCGATGGCGGCGAAGTGCTGTTCGTCGGTGGCGATGAGGGCGGGGTCGGCCTTGGCCGGGTGGTCGTGCAGGTCGAACGCGCGGGTCGTCGCGTGGGTCAAATCATCAGCTCCCATGGGGGTTTCGCGGCTCCGCCGCTCGGCGGAGACCGGGATTCTGCCTGCTCCAGGGGGCCTTGCGGCAAGACCCCCTGTGCGCTATACGTTGAGTACGGAGGGAGCTGTGTCGGTGGGGCCCGGTAGAACCGGAGCATGAGCCGAGACCTCCAGATCACGTTCGACTGCCACGACCCGCGCGCTCTCTCGAGGTTCTGGAGCGCGGTGCTGGGCTACGCCATCCCGGGCCCGCCGGGGGTGCCGCTCGCCGAGGGGGAGGATCCGCTGGCGGCGTGGGACGCCTTCCTCGAGCGGATCGGGGTTCCGGAGTCCGAGCGGAACTCACGCTCGGCGATCGAAGACCCCGACGGGACCCGACCACGGGTGTTCTTCCAGCGGGTGCCCGAGGACAAGGTGGTCAAGAACCGGGTGCACCTCGACGTGCGCGCCGCGCCCGGGCTGGCGGGCGACGAGCGGATGGCGACTCTCGAGGCGGAGTGCACCCGCCTGGTCGGCCTCGGCGCCCGGCGGATCGGGCGGTTCGAGCCGGAGCCGCCGATGGGTGGTGGGCACATCGTGATGGCCGACCCCGAGGGGAACGAGTTCTGCCTGGACTGACGGATCGGTAGCGTCACGGCATGGAGCGACGACTCGCGGTGGTGACCGGCGGCAGCAGGGGGATCGGTGCGGCCACCGCCCGGATGCTGGCGGGCTCCGGGTGGAACGTGCTGCTGACCTACCGGTCGGACCGGGCCGCCGCGGAGTCGGTGGCTGCCCGGTGCTCGGACCTTGGGGGGTGGGCCGGGGCGGTCGAGCTCGACGTGGCTGAGGAGTCGGCCGTCGAGGAGGTGTTCCGGTCCCTGCCGGCCGAGGCGGGGACGTTGCGGGCGCTCGTCAACAACGCCGGGATCGTCGCGCCCACCTCGCGGGTCGTGGACCTCTCGGCCGAGCGGGTGCGCCGGGTGCTCGAGGTCAACGTGCTGGGCGTACTGCTGTGCGCGCGGGAGGCGGTGCGGCTGATGGCACCGCCGTCCGGTGCCGGGGGTGCGATCGTCAACGTGTCCTCCCGCGCCGCCGAGCTCGGCTCACCGGGCGAGTACGTCGACTACGCCGCCTCGAAGGCGGCCGTCGACGCCGTCACCCGTGGCCTGGCGCTGGAGACCGCCGGCCAGGGGATCCGCGTCAACAGCGTGCGGCTCGGGCTGATGGACACCGCCATCCACGCCCGCAACGGGGAGCCGGGACGCTTGGAGCGGGTCGCGCCGACGATCCCGATGGGTCGGCCCGGCACGACCACCGAGGCCGCGGCCGCCATCTGCTGGCTGCTGGACGACGCGTCGTCGTACACGACCGGTGCGGTTCTCGACGTGTCGGGCGGGCGGTGACCTGTCGGATTCGTTCAAGCGGTCCGCACGGCCGCTGCGTAGCCTCGGCGCCATGAGAGCCGCCGCGACCTTCACCGTGTCCGACTGGACGCCCCTCGACCTGCCCCGGGCCGTCGGCGGGGTCGGCATACCCGAGACGGCGGCGCCCGCCGGCGTCGCCGCCATGGTGAAGACCTTCGCCGGCGACTTCGCCGGCCGCTCGGTCACCTGGTTCGTCGGCGGGCTGAACACCACCAGCGGGGCCGGGACCTATGTCGCGGTCGAGTCGTTCGAGGGGACGCTCGGCGGACGGCCCGGGACGTTCGGGTTCGTGCACGCAGCCTCGACGCACGGCAGCGACAGGTACGACGAGTACTTCACCGTGGTGCCCGACAGCGGCACCGGCGCCCTGGCCGGGATCACCGGCCAGGGCTCGCTGGCGATCGACGAGGACGGCACCCACCGCGTCGAGCTGGAGTACCTGCTCCCGCAGTGAGGTCAGCCGACCGGAGCGACGCTGACCTTGGTGCCGAGGACCCGGCCCTCGGCGTCGAGGAAGGTCAGCGTCACCTGCGGTACGCCGACCGCCTCGGGCAGCGCGGCGCCGTAGCCGTGGGAGTCGGCTCGGACCGGGAGGGTTCGGTCCACGCCTGGCGCCTGGATCCGCACCTGGGTGGCGGTCGGCCAGGGCGAGATCCCGTAGATCAGGGGCTCGCTGTCGGTGAAGTAGCCGCCGATCTGCTCCGGTGAGGTGAGCTCCTGGGGCGGGACGTCGTCGCCGACCCAGATCATGCCGCCGCAGCCGTACTCGAGCTCCTTCTTCGTCGGCATGCCCGTGCCGTCCCAGACGCCGTCGCTCATCGCGTAGCAGACCTTGCCGGTCGAGGAGGTCGCGACCCAGAACGCGAAGACGCCGTGGTCGGTGTCGAACTGCGCGACCAGTGCGGGCTCGTGCAGCTTGCCGAGCCCGTTGCCCGTGGTGTTCGGCTGCCGGGCGAAGTCCTCGATGACACTGGACACGACCTCGGTCGGGCCGCCGAGGGCGACGGCGGTCGTCGTACCGATGACGGAGAAGGCAAGGCCGACACCGATGGCGGTACGCCGGCGAGCGCGCCGGCGTCGTGCGGCTGCGGCGTGGTGGGTGGCCCGGTCCTCCCGCAGGATCCGGGCCAGGGTGACCTCCGACCAGGCCGGGTCGAGCGGCGGGGGAGCGGGGGCGAGGGCGGTGAGAACGGCAGGGGCGGCAGGGGCGTGGTCCGTGGTCATCGGAGTCCACCTTCGGTGAGAGGTCGGCTGGGGGATGCGGCACGCTTGTCCGCTGGTAGGTCGTGGTCGAGGTGTGCGTCGAGTGCGGTGCGGGCGCGGTGCGCGCGGACCCGGAAGGTGCCCGGTCGCAGGCCGAGGACCTCGGCTGCGGCGTCGGGGGAGAGGCCGTCCCAGGCGACGAGCAGAAGCGCCTCGCGCTGGGTGTCGGGCAGTGCGGCCAGTGCCTCGAGTGCGGCCATCCGGTCGGTGGCGAGCATCGCCGCATCGGCCTCCGGGCGCGCGGCCCGGTCGAGCAGCGTGAGCCGGTCGTGGAGGGCGGTGCGTCGGCGCGCCGAGCGACGGCTGTTGCCGATCACCTTGCGTGCGGTGGCGATCAGCCAGCCGATCGGCGGCTCGGGTACGTCGTCCCAGCGGCGCCAGGCCTGGACGAAGGTCTCGGCCACGACGTCCTGCACGTCGTCCGGCGCCACGTGGCGGCGCGCGTAGGCCGCGACCCGGGGGCCGTCACGGCGCCACGCCTCGCTGAACGCTGCCTCGGGGGCGTCTTCGGAGTTGCTCATGTCCTTGTAGTGTCCGGCTCGCTGCAGGTGTTACCGCTGGGGTCACTAGTGTGGTCGCGATGATCCGGGAGCGCATCGAGCAGGACCTCGACCGGTTGGTCGCCGTCCTCGATTCGCTCGACGCCGGGCCGGGCGTGCTGGCCGGCCGGTCTGCCTACGACTGGCTGACCGAGGTCGACGCCGACGTGTCCTGGGTGTTCGACCAGGCGCCGGTCAGTGTGGCGCCCACCCGCAACGTCGTCGGGCACGTGCAGGTGTTCGTTCCTCCTGTCGGTGCGCCGTGGGTGGATGCGGTCGCCTCGGCGGCGGGCGTCGAGGCGGACCGGCTGCTGGTGATCGGGCGGTTCTTCGTCAAGGACATGAGATTCGACCAGGGCATCGGTCGGTACCTGCTCACCGAGTGCGTCAAGCGGATCGCGGCCCGGGGGAGCGTCGCGGTGCTCGATCCCGACGGGCTCGCGCTCGTGCCGCGGGTGCTGTGGTGCCGCCTCGGGTTCTCCGAGGACACCGCGGCCCCGGTTCTGTTGCCGTGACGTGCCAGCATCCAGGCTGTGCGCAACGAGCAGCGGATCCCGACCCGAACCCCTGAGTCCCGCGCGTTCGCCGAGCGCGTGAACGTCGTCATGAGCCTGACCGCGCAGCTCAACGCGCTGCCGTACGAGGACCTCGAGCAGCGCCGGTCGCTGATCACGCGGATCTTCGGCGGCGACGTGCCCGAGTCGCTCTCGATCCTGCCGCCGTTCCACTGCGACTACGGCCTCGGCGCGAGCTTCGGCGAACGCGTGTTCATCAACCAGGGCTGCTACTTCCTCGACCTCGGTGGCATCACCATCGGAGACCGTGTCCTGATCGGTCCACGGGTCACGCTCAGCACCGCCGGCCACCCGGTCGAGCCCGCCGAGCGCTTCGACTTCCTCACCCACGCGTCGATCGTGATCGAGGACGACGTGTGGATCGGCGCCGGTGCGACGATCACCCCCGGGGTGACGGTCGGGCGCGGATCGGTGGTCGGTGCGGGCACGGTCGTGGCGGCCGACGTACCGCCGATGTGCGTGGTGACCGGCACCAGCGTCGTCGTACGCAAGGAGCTCAGAGACCCGGTCTGAGCACTCCCTGGACCGCCTCCGGGCGCACCCGGACCATCGAGACGAGCGCGATGCCGTCCTGGGTCCACGCGTCAGCGACGAGTCCGGTGACGTCGAGCAGGTAGGTGTCGCTGACGTCGCCGGAGCGGGCGCTGAGGTCGTCCTGTGTCGGGCACAGCAGGACGTCGGTGCTGGTCGGCCAGCCCCGACGCACGAGCTCGTCGTGCAGTGCATCGGTGACCAGGACCTCGACCTGGTCCACCTCCGCCAGCGACTCGTTGGCGAGCAGCGCACCGTTCAGCCCGACGACATAGCCGTCGTGGGGGAGCTCCAGTGCTCTCAGCGCGTCGCTCAGCCGGCGCCACGTCCAGGTCGACCGCCCGGGCTGGGGCGGGTCCGCGGTGCTCGACGCCGCGAGGAACGCCGCGACCGCGTGGCGGTCGAGCTGCAGCATCGAGACGACTCGCACGTCGTCCTGGACCCACGCATCCGTGATCAGGTCGACGATCGGCGCCAGGTAGACATCGCTCACCTCGCCGGCCCGGACGACGAGTCCGGGCTCGCCCGGGCAGGCCAGGCCGTCGTCCGCCGTACGACGCGGCCAGCCTTCCCGGAGCAGCGCGCCGTACAGGTCGTCGGTGGCGAGCAGCACCACCTCGGCGGTGTTGTCGACCGACTCGTTGGCGAGCATCGCGCCGGCCAGGCCGACGACGTACTCGTCCGCGGGCAGCTCCAACGAGGTGACGGCCGCGTGCAGGCGGGTCCAGGTCCAGGACACTAGAGCACTGCGCTCCAGGTCCGCGGCTCGCCGGTGTGCACGATCGCCCACGTGCCGGTCGCGGGATCGAGCATCACCGAGACGGATCGGTCCGCGGTGCCCCGGCCGGCTGCCTCGCAATCCGACCAGTCGCACACGTGGCTGAGGATGGCGTGGCTCCCGTCCGACAGCGTGACCCGCACCTGTAGCTCTCCCTCGGTGCTTGCGGTCTCTCGCGGGATCCGCGTCCATCCGATCGCCCGGGCCGGAACCAGCGACCCGGTCCGGGCGAGCTCCTGGGTCGCGGCGAGCTTGCGGCGCGCAGCACGGGGGAGCCGCACGCCTGCGACCAGGCAGCCGACGGTCGGCAACGACAACACGGCCAGCAGGAACCACCCCGGCACCGCCTGGCCGGTGGCGATCAGTCCGACGGGGATCGACAGCAGCACGAGTCCCAGCGCCAGCACCACGGGTGCCATGCGCCGGTCGTGCCTCGCCATGGCGGGCGTCTGCCACACGATCTCGGTCATCGTCACAGGTCCAACAGCAGCCCGAGCGTCTCGCGGACCTCGCTGAGAAGCACCGGACCGATGTTTCCCGTACGGCCGTGGATCCGGGTCGTGGCCACGGAGCGCACGTGCTGGCACTGCGCCGCCGACGTCGCGTCCAGGCGATTCACGTCGTCCGGGTCGATGATCACCTCGGCTCCGCTCTGGCGCACCGTGCGCGTCAAGGGCACGACCTGGACCACGCTCGGCCCGCCTCGCAGGACGCGCGCAGCCGTCACCACGACAGCAGGCCGACGGAGCCCGGCCTCGCTGCCGCTGGGGATACCGAGGTCGAGGTCGACGACGTCACCCGGCGTCAGCATCAAGCCAGGCTGTCTCGTCGTCGGTGAGGTCGGTGGAGAGGTCTCGGGCCATGGCGTCCTGGCGGAGGGCGCGAATCGCCCGGCTCACTGTCTCGTCGATGGTCTCGTGACGCTCGGTGGCCAACCGGGTCACCCGCGCATGCGTCTGCCTGCTGATCCGGATCGTCGTCGTGTCGCCCATGAGGTCCATACTACGGCGTGTAGACAGAACCATCTACATGATCGTGCGGGCCGCAGTAGGGGAGACTTGCCGGCATGACAGATCGACCACCCACCGACGACGAGAGCATCGCCGGCCACAACGACCTGTGGAGGAGTCTCACGCGTCCCGACAACGAGGTCCCGGCATCGGTCGCCGTCGATCTCGTGCTGGGCTCGAACGCGGACGTAGTGGCGTTCGTCTCGGGCATGTTGGTCTTCAGCACCGGCGTCGAGCTGACCCTCGACGTGCGGGCCCGGCCGGGCCACCGCATCGACGGCGAGGCACTGGCGGACCTGCTCTTCCACAGGAGTCGCGGAGGCAAGCCCTACCTGTTCGGCGTCGAGTACGCCGACGGGCGACGCTCTGCCCGACGCCACACCTTCTCTCCCGTCCCCGAGTCCGATCCGGACGCGGTATCGCTCCTCCAGTCGGGCGGCTCGGGCGGTGGCGGCAACAGCTACTCGTCGAGCTACTTCCTCTCGCCCCTTCCTCCGCCCGGTGAGGTGCACTTCCACTTCCTGTGGCCCGACGCCGCGATCCCCGAGACCAGGTCCACCATGAGCGCGGATGCGATCATCGACGCGGCGTCGAGAGCCCGCGTGCTCTGGCCCTGGGAGGACGAGACGTGGGGGGAGGAGGACGCCCCGGAGATCGTCCTCCATCTCCCTGCCGGCAGCTTGTTCGCCTAGGCCCTGCTCGCGACCACCCTGTAGTTCTCGGCGTTGCCGTCGAACGTGCTCATGTCGATGCGGAGGCCAACGCGGTGCAGCTCGGCCTCGAGCTCGTCGTACCGGAAGGGCCAGCACGAGAGCAGCTCCGAGCTGACGAGGACCGGCCCGGCCGCGTCGACCTGCGCGATCGCGATCTCGATGTGGTGCTCGTCCTCCCACCGCGGCGCGATGTCCCAGCGATAGACCACGAGCGCATCGCGACCGTCGCGGTGCACGAGGCGGTCACCGATGTCGAGCCGGGAGCCCCTGGCCCGGACCAGCTCCCAGGTTCGGGAGGTGAGCACGAGGCGCCCACCGGGGCGCAGGAGCCGTGCCATCGACTCCAGCGCAGCGACCCTGCCGCCGGCGCCTGCCGCGTGGGCCAGCGAGTTGCCGACGCAGAACACCACGTCGAAGGTGCCGTCGTCGAGATGGTCGGGCAGCTCGTGCCAGTGCGCCCGCAGTGTGCGTACCGACGCCCCGAACTTCTCGGCCAGCTCCGCCGTCCGACGGACCATCGTCTCGCTGGCGTCCGTCGCGACGACCTGCAGGCCGCGACCGGCGAGGCCCACGGCCAGCTGTCCGGTCCCGCAGGAACAGTCGAGGGCGTGAGCGTTCGGCGGCAGGGGATCGATGACGTCATCGAATGACGCCACGAACTCGGCCGGGCTCAGGCGTGCGTCCGAGATGAGCCATTCGTACACCTCGCCGAGCGCGTCATAGCCCGTCATCAACACCACCTCCGCCCGCAGCCCGATCTGGGGGACTCAGTAGACCAGCGCGATCGCCAGGCTCACCAATGGTTTTGCACGCTGCAGCGAAGATGGGTTTGTGACCGAGGTGCCCACTCCTGAGATGGACGTCCTACGGGAGGTCGCGGGCTGCGCGGTCGTTGCAACGAGCATCGATCGGCGCAGGCAGGTGTTTCCGTTCGGGGGCGCTTCGACTGAGGCCGTCTTCTTCGGCCGGCACTCAGTCGAGTGAGGCGATCAAGCGCTGATAGGTGACCCCGGGGTCACCCTCAGCACTCTCGATCACGATCGCGTCGGGACGTTGCTTGGTCAACGCCTCGAGTGCCGAATGCCGTGTGCGAAGCGCTTCGTCGCCACCCTGGGCAGCCACGATGGCCCGAACCTGGGAGTGCCACGGCTCGCCAGGCTCTGATTCCCCTCGGCGCCTGAATCGAGCCACTGATCGCTCCCGATCATCCATCAGGAGGCGCTCGACGAACAGCGCGCCGGCCTGAACGGCGCACGCCTCGAAGAGCGCGATCTCAGCGGGGTCGATCAAGAGTTGGGGGAGCACCACATCGTGGCCGCTGGACAGGTAGGCCTGGATCATTCCCAGAGCCGCCGGGCGGATGAGGCGGCCCGCCTCCAGGAAGTCGGCCGACCACCCGCCGATGAACGTTCGCAGGACGTCGATGTCGCAGTTCAGCACGCCGGGATGTTCGTCGGTGTATCGCCTGGCGATCGTGGACTTGCCGATTCCCGGCGGGCCGTTGAGGTGAAGGAGGTAGGCCACGCCCAGGACAGTAACCGCCGACGGACAGGTCGGTTGCTCGCACTGGGCATGAGCGGACGGGTCGGGGGAGGAGGCGGCCCGAGGGATCGGACCGAGCCCTGTCGCCCTTCCCGATTGCGCTCTGAGCCCGGTTCCCGGCATTCCCGAGTTTCTGCACCTTGGGAGCGATTCGCTGATCTTGCTCGAACCCCGCTCTGAACTGCTAAACAACTGCCAAGCGTAAACTGGCAGGCACGGGAGTTGATGAGCCGGAAGTAGCGGGGGCGCGGATGCCCGGATCGCGGCAGATGAGGGCGTCCCGAAGATCGTCAGTCCCCGTTGAAGTCCCCGAAGCGGTCGATGACATTGCCCTCGGCATCCTCCACGACCCACTCGCCCGGCCCAGGGTTGAAGTCGTCTCCGGGCAACTCGCGTGCCTCGGAGGGTTGCCAGTCGTAGGTGCCGTCGTAGACCAAGTAGCGAGCCGTGTCAGGCGTGGCGAGGACCTTTTCCCTGAATGGCGTGGCGCGAGGGTCGCCGGTCCCGTAGATGGTGCTGATGTAGTCGTCCCACTCGGCTGAGGTCACCACGACCTCGACGGTGCGGGTCACGCCCTGTGGGGTCCTGAAGGTGACCTCGATGCCACCGGGCACCTCCCGTGCGCTCGCCCATTCGTTCACGTACTCGAAGAGGCGCTCCCAGAGTCGGTCGAACTTCATGGAGGAAGCATGGGCCATGGCGCGCACATCGGCATGTGCGGACGTTCTGGCGCTGCCTCAGGCCCTCCGTCACTCCCGTTGTTTATCTGGTAGGCACGGGAGTTGATGAGCCGGGAGTAGCGGGGGCGCTGATGCCCGGATCCACGTCAGGCGTTGTGCGTGGTGGCCAGGAACGGTTCTTCAGGCGGTCGCTCCAGCGTGTGTGGGTGTCGTCAGGTTCTCTGGCCGTTGCTCGTCGCGAATCATCATTTGGGACGGTCCTAGTTCTGACGAGCCGTTGACGAAATTCCTCCTCAGGCGCACCGTCAACAGATGCGGACGAAGCTGATCTGGGCGGTGGGGTTTCCGGCATGTGTCGCGGCGTTGGTCGCGCAGGTGGCCGTGCCAGGGCCGGCACATGCTGCGTTGAGCGGAAGCGACCACGCCTTCGTGTCGCCGGGAAGCCAGTACGCGTACTGGGATGCGTCGTTCAGGAACATCCAACTGATCAGCTCACCAACGTCCAGCATGAGCACGACCCGGTGCATGGACGCGATGCTCGACTGGCAGGTGACCTCGGGGCACTACGACGCCCGGGTCATTCGCTCCTGCCAGCAGGCGGTCAAGAGTCGACCGACCCGGGAGGAAACGGCGTATGGACTGAGCCGAGCGGCTGGGGCGGGGCGACCGTGACCGACATGCAGAAGGGATGGGGCATGCGGATCTCCGACACATATTCGGGCGGCAACTTCGCGTGGTATGCCAAGGAGGCCTTCGCCGGCACGCTCGGCGTTGAGTACGACGCCCGGCCCCGGACCTGCATCGACAAGTTCGCACGGGTCAGGACCAAGTACCAAGACGGGCACACCGAATCATGCGACTCCGATCCACGAGACGCGAACGGGTGATGGCCATGGACACGACCAAGTACCGGTGGGTAGCGGCGTGGGCTGCTGCCATGCTCACGACGACGGTACTCGCGGGATGCGGGACCCAGGTCGCCGACGGCACCAATGCGGAGGCGAGCAGCAACTACTCAGCTGCTGACGTGCGCGCCGAGGCGCAGCGCGTCTACGAGAGCTTCGCTGGAACCCAGGATCAGCGGGACGCGGCCTATGTGGTGCAGACCTACACGCGTAACGGGCCGCTGGACGAGTGCCTCGCGCAGCGGGGTTATCCGGAGTGGGACTGGTCGTTGTCGCGACCGTACGCCTCGCCCTACGACGCCCTGCGTCCATCGGTATGGTTCGCCGAGCCGGGTGACCGGATCTACTCCGAGAACGAGATCGCCACCCGTCCGTTCGCCGAGGCGGAGAAGGTGATGAACGCTGACGACCGTTGGCCGACCGGGTTCTCGAAGACGGTCCTGGAGTGTGAGGACAGCATCAAGCCCGCCAGCGACACCGAGGTCGAGAACGCGTCGCGCCCCGCCGGGTCAGCGAAGCTGATCGAGTCATGGCGTACGGCGCTGACCGAGGCCGGCGAGAAGCTCGGCGGCAGCTTCGATGCGTACTTCGACTGCATGGCTGCAGCTGATCTGACCGCCCTGAAGGCGAACGGCGCGAGCTACGACGACCTGGCTGCGGTCATGGCCGGCGAGGCCGACAAGGCTGGTCCACCACCGGCCGCGGACCAGGACCCGTCGACCTACTCCGATGCCTGGAAGGGTTTCCTCGCAACAGAGGATCAGGTCCTGGCGGCCGACACGGCCTGCCGGAGCGACGTGTACGACGCGAACATCGGCAAGGTCATGGCGACCATCACGGACTTCAGCGAGAGCCACGCCGACGAGATCGCCGCGGCCCGGAAGGGCTGGGACGAGATCGTGGCAAAGGCGGCCCAGTTGGGCTACCACGGCCAGGTCGGCCCGCTCGGCAAGTAGCGCCTGAAGCGCTGGGGGACCCGGTACCGCTCTCAGTAGTGCGATGACGGCGCTGCGCGTGTCTTGAGGGTGCCTATCCCGCGGGGCGTGCCGGTCCAGCTCGAATCGACCGGACGAGCATGAGCTCCTGGCCGCGGACGCGGCCGAAGCGTTTCCTCGACCGCCCTTGGCTCAAGTCGTCACTTGTAGATGTCACGGCGGTGGCCGAGAGCGAGGACCAGGACCAGGAGGACGTCGTCCTGGATCGAGTAGACGACCCGGTAGACGCCGGTGCGCACTCGCCACTCGCCGCCGCCGCCGACGAGCTTCTTCGCGCCAGGCGGTCGCGGCGCGTCGGCCAGAATCTCGATCGCAGCTTGAACCTGCCTCTGGGCCGGCGGGTCGAGCTTGCGAAGCTGGCGAGCAGCAGCCGGTGTCAGCTCGATCCGGTAGCGCTCCGTGCGGTCGGCATTATCGGTGCTCACGCGAGACCGAGGTCGGCCTTGACCTGCTCCCACGGGATGGCAGCGGCGCCGGGCTCGTCGAGCTCGGCGCGAGCAGCCGCGGCGGCTCGAATGTCGGCCAGGTCCTCAGCGGCCTCGAGCAGCTGGTCGAGCTGGTCGGCGTCGACCACGGCGGCGATCCGACGACCACGGCGAGTCAGAAAGACGGGGTCGTGCTGGATGCGGGCCTCGTCGACGACGTCGGCCAGCCGGGCACGGGCCTCGGTCACGGTCATCTCGCTCATGCACCTACGATACGCCGAGTACGCCGAGAAGTACAGATGCGCACAGATGTACAACTGGCAGCACGGGAGTTGATGAGCCGGGAGTAGCGGGGGCGCTAATGCCCGGATCCACATCAGGCGTTGTGCGTGGTGGCTAGGAACGGTTCTTCAACCGGCCTGAGAGTGGTTCTGTTGTGAGCCGAAGCGAGTCAGTCGGTCGGTGAGCGGGTGCCAGTTCGCGCGGTAGGCGGCGCCGACCGCGGCGAGCTGGGAGGTCGTGCGGAGTTTCGAGAGAATGTTCTTGACCTGGGTGCGCACGGTGGCCTCGGACACGACGCGGTCTCGTGCGATGTCGCGGACTTGGGCACCCGTCATCAGCGCAACGAGGGTGTCCAGTTCACGGTTGGTGAGGCGTTCTAGGCGGGCGCGGATCTCGTGGATCTCGGCCTGGTCCTGTAGAGCTTCGTTGACGAGCGCCTGGCGCTCGACCTCGACGGTGCGGGTCACGCCCTGTGCGGTCCTGAAGGTGACCTCGATGCCACCGGGCACCTCCCGTGCGCTCGCCCATTCGTTCACGTACTCGAAGAGGCGCTCCCAGAGTCGGTCGAACTTCATGGAGGAAGCATGGGCCATGGCGCGCACATCGGCATGTGCGGACGTTCTGGCGCTGCCTCAGGCCCTCCGTCACTCCCGTTGTTTTCTAGCCGATAAGTGACATTATGTCAGATAGCGAAGATCGGGGTTACGGTGGAGGCGTCAGGAAGGAGGTCTCCCATGACGACTCCTGGCTCCCCTGCCGCGACCGTCGGCGTCCGCTACCTCGTCGACGACGTGGACGCGGCGATCGCGTTCTACACGACGCACCTGGGCTTCACGCTCAACATGAGCGCCGCGCCGGCGTTCGCCGACGTGAGCCGCGGGCCGCTGAGGTTGCTGCTGTCCGGCGCCGCCAGCTCGGGCGCTCGTGCGACGCCGGACGACATCGCAGCGGCCCCGGGTCGCAACCGGATCCATCTCGTCGTCGCTGACATCGAGGACGAGATCGCCCGGCTCGGTGCCGGCGGTGTCGATTTCGTCAGCGGCCTCGTGAGCGGACCGGGTGGCAGCCAGGTCCTGCTGGCGGATCCCTCGGGCAACCTCGTGGAGCTGTTCCAGCCCAGGACCTGACATAACGCTGCTCGTCCTCGCTACTGACCCACCCGCCCGTCGACACACTCCCGCAGCAGGTCCGCGTGGCCGCAGTGGCGCGCATACTCCTCGATCCGGTGCACCATCAGGTCCCGTACGACGACCCGGGAGCGCCCCAGCGTCGTCGACAGGTCCTCGACCGGCGCGAGGACCGCGTCGGTCGCAGCCTGCTCACGACCGAGGTCGGCCCAAGCGGACTCGACGAGCGAGGATTCGCCCGCGGCACCGAGGAAGTCGCCGTCGGGCTCGCCGTACAGGCCGGGCTCGGGCTCGCCGGTGGTGATCCAGTTGCGCCAGTCGCGCTCGACCTCGGCGAGGTGGCGGACCAGGCCGAGCAGCGACATGGTCGAGGGCGGCACCGAGCGGGTGGCGAGCTGGGCGGGGTCGAGGCCGTCGCACTTGAGGCGCAGGGTGAGCCGGTAGCTGCGCAGGTAGTCCTCGAGCGTGGCCCGCTCCCCCTCGGCGCCGGGACCGTCGGACTCCCGCGGGTCGTCGGCGGCGTCGAGCCACATGTCGGGGTGGACGGTGGCCCGGGTCCAGCGCTCGGGGGTGGTCACGGGCGGATCCAGCCGCGGCGCACGCCCTCGTCGACGAGCAGCCCGGTGAGCAAGCCGAGCGAGGTCGAACCGGCCACCACGCCGGCCTCACGGACGCGGACGAGTGCCTCGGTCGCGCCGGGCATCGCCCAGGTCCCGCCGCCGTTGAGCCAGTTCAGCAGCATCGGCTCGAGGCGGTCCATCGCCTTGGCGAACCGGGCCTCGGGGGTCGCGGCGGACTCGAACTCGTCCCACAGCGTCCGCATCCACGTCGCCTGGTCGGCGGGCAGCAGCCCGAACAGCCGCTCCGCCGCGGCGATCTCGCGCTCCTGCTGGTCGTCGGCCGCGCCGGGGACGAACACGGGGCTGTCCCCCGCGTAGATCTCGACGAGGTCGTGGACGACGACGAGCTTGACCGCGTGCCCCACGTCGATCGGCTCGTCGGCGTACTCGGCCAGCAGGATCACCATCAGCGCGAGGTGCCAGGAGTGCTCGGCGTCGTTCTCACGACGGTCGTCGGCCGCCAGTAGCGAGGCCCGCAGGACGGTCTTGAGCTTGTCGGCCTCGGCGAGGAACCGGAGCTGACCCGCCAGACGATCGGGTACGCCGGCCGGTAGCGGCTGGCGGTCGATGAGGAGTGCGTCGTCGTCCATGCCCCCACCCTGCCACCTACACCGGCGCCGTCGAGGCCGCGAGCACGCCGCCGCACGCGGCCGCCACGGCGATGGCGAGGTCGGCCGGGGCGTCCTCGTCGAGCTCGGGAACGAGCACGTCCACCGCGCCCGCAGCGTGCATGTCGACGGCCCGGACGCCCTGCGCCCGCGCCATCTCGGCCGCGTGGTCGACGTCGCCGTGCACGATCACGCTGGCGCCCTCGGGCGGGAGCGGCGAGAGCCACGCGCGCTCGGTGGCGACGACGGTCCGGGCGGGGAGCAGCGCGAGGGCTCCTCCCCCGCAGCCCTGGCCGAGCAGCACGGAGACGGTCGGGACGGTGAGCGTGGTCAGGGTGGCGATGCAGCGGGCGATCTCGCCGGCCATCGCGCCCTCCTCGGCCGCCGGCGACAGCTCGGCGCCCGGCGTGTCGATCACGGTGACCAGCGGCAGCCGCAGC
This sequence comes from Nocardioides sp. QY071, assembly GCF_029961765.1. Taxonomy (NCBI): domain Bacteria; kingdom Bacillati; phylum Actinomycetota; class Actinomycetes; order Propionibacteriales; family Nocardioidaceae; genus Nocardioides; species Nocardioides sp. QY071. The sequence goes on along the minus strand of NZ_CP124681.1, from coordinate 2,699,064 downwards.
TCCTCGGCCAGCCGCATCCCGCGTCGCGCCTCCCGCAGCGCCGAGGGCCCCATCGGCGACTGCTCGGACTGCCGCGACCGGTCCTGGCCGACGACCACGCACGGCTGCCCGTCCAGCCGGGTCAGCGCCACGACGACCGTCGCGTCGCGCTCCCCCTCGTCGGTGCCGTACAGCCGCACCGTCCCGGAGGCCCCGTGCCGCAACAGGTCGCGTACGCCGACCCGGCCACTCCCGCGCGTCGCGGTGATGCAGTCCCAGGCGTCGCGCTCGGTCACCTCCCCGGTACGGCCCGGCAGTGCAGGCAGGCCCGGCGGGTCGACGAGGACGCCGAGTGCACGGTCGACGAGCTCCGGGAGCTGCGGGACAGGTACGACCGCGTCGATGACCCCGTGCGCGGCGAGGTTCTCCGACGTCTGCACGCCGGGCGGGAAGGGCGTACCGGTGAGCGCCTCGTAGACCTTCGGGCCGAGGAAGCCCACCAGGGCGCCGGGCTCGGCGACGGTGACGTGCGCGAGCGAGCCCCATGAGGCGAAGACCCCGCCGGTCGTGGGGTGCCTCAGGTAGGCGAGGTAGGGCAGGCCGGCCGCTCGGTGCTCCATCAGCGCCCGCGAGATCTCGGCCATCTGCAGGAAGGCCGGCGTGCCCTCCTGCATCCGGGTGCCACCGGACGCGGTGGCGGCGAGCAGCGGCAGGCCCTCGGCGGTCGCGCGGCGTACGGCTGCCACGATCCGTGCCGCGGCCGCCTGCCCGATGGAGCCCGCGAGGAAGCGGAACTCGTTGACGACGACGGCCACCGGGCGCCCGCGGACCAGGCCGCGGCCGGTCAGCACCGACTCGTCGGTGCCGGCCTTGAGGGCGGCTGCCTCCAGCTCGGCACGGTACGACGGCTCGATGCCGCTCAGGTCGACTGGCCGGTCCCACGAGGTGAACGTGCCGGCGTCGAGGACGAGGTCGAGCAGGTCGCGCGCCCCGAGTCGTGCGCTCACGACTCCCCCACCCACGCGCGCAGGTCGGCGCCGTGCTGGTCCAGGGTCGGCGGTGCCCGGTGCCCACGCGGAGTCCGCTCGGCACCGTCGCCGCCGAAGAACCGCAGCGGCGGCCCGGGCAGGGTGAGCGGGCCGAGGGTGGCGTGCTCGACGTCGACCAGGAGCCCCTGGCTCGCGGTCTGGTCCCATGCGTAGACCTCGTCGAGGGTGCGCACCTTGCCCGCCGGGATGCCGACCTCGGCCAGCCGGGCCAGCAGCGCCTCGGCCTCCCAGGAGGCGAACGCCGCCTCGACGAGGGCGATCGTCTGCTCGCGGTGGGCGACCCGCTCCGGGTTGGTTGCCAGCCCGGGCTGCGTCGGGTCGAGGTCGAAGGCGGTGCAGAACCGCGCCCACAGGGCCTCGGAGCCGACCGAGATCTGCACGGCGCCGTCGGCGCACCGGAACAGTCCGTAGGGAGCGATCGACGGGTGGTGGTTGCCCTGCGCCCGGCCGACCTCTCCCGCGACGGTCCATCGGGTGCCCTGGAAGGCGTGCACCCCGACGACGGCCGAGAGGAGCGAGGTCCGCACGACCTGGCCGCGGCCGGTGCCGGCACGCTCGTGTAGGGCAGCGAGCACGCCGTACGCGCCGTACATCCCGGCCAGCAGGTCGCCGATCGGTACGCCGACCCGCTGCGGGTCCTCGGGGCCGGACCCGGTCAGCGACATCAGGCCGGCCTCGCCCTGCGCGATCTGGTCGTACCCGGCCCGGCCGCCCTCGGGCCCGTCGTGGCCGAACCCGGTGATCGACAGGGCGACCAGGCGCGGGTTGCGCTCCATGAGCGCGGCGAGACCGAGCCCGAGGCGGTCGAGCACGCCGGTGCGGAAGTTCTCGACCAGCACGTCGGCCCGGTCGACCAGACCGAGCAGCACCTCTCGGTCGGCGTCGTCCTTGAGGTCGAGTGCGATCGACTCCTTGTTGCGGTTGGCCGAGAGGAAGTACGTCGACTCCCGCTCCCCTCCCCCGCTCGACTCCGGGGGCGTCACGAACGGCGGTCCCCAGCCACGGGTGTCGTCGCCGTGTCCGGGCGCCTCGACCTTCACCACCCGGGCACCGAGGTCGCCGAGCATCATGGTGGCGTGAGGTCCCGCGAGGGCTCGCGACAGGTCGACGACGAGGATGTCCGAGAGCGGTCCCTGCATGCTCATCGTCCTCACCAGCCCGGCAGCACGAGGGCCGCCCAGACGAACAGCGGTCCGGCGAGGACCACGATCACGCTGTAGGTCAGGATCTGCTTGTAGTACACCTGCTCCTCGATCGTGTCGGGCTTGTTGGCGAGCATCAGGGCGCCGTTGGTCGAGAACGGGCTGACGTCCACGATGGTCGAGGCGACGGCCAGCGCGGCGACGAACATCGCGGCGGAGATGCCGTGCTCGGCGATGAGCGGCAGCGCGATCGGGATGATCACCGGCAGCAGTGCGGTGGAGGACGCGAACGCCGAGACCACGCCGCCGACGTAGCAGAGCACCAGGGCGCCGACCGCGGCGACGCCGAGCCCGGCGGCCCACTTGCCGACGAACTCTGGCGAGCCGGCGGTGGTGAGGACCGTGGCGTAGGTGCTGACGCCCGCGACGAGCAGGACGGTCGGCCAGGCGATCTGCTTGACGGCGTCCTTGTGCTCCTCCGCCGAGAGCATCGCGAGGATCACCGCGGCGGTGATCGAGGTGAAGCCGATGTTCTTGTCGAAGACCAGCGCGATGGTGGCGACGCCGACGAAGGCGACGAGCGTGATGACCTGGTCGAGCCGGGCGCCCTGGGCGCGGGTGCCGACCGGGGTGGCGGTGCCCATCCCCCGGGCCGGGACGGGCGTGCCGCCGCGGTGCAGCTCCTCGGTGACCCCGGTGACCTCGTCGTCCTCGGTGGTCGGGTCGATGCGCACCGAGAGCAGCTTCGTGCCGCCGAGGAGGAAGAAGAGGATCGCGGCCATGATCGTGTTGACCACGAGGCTGGCCAGGAAGATGGTCAGCTCGCTGTCGGGCAGGCCCGACTCCTTCATCACCGAGTTGGTGATCGAGCCGTAGATGCTGATCGGCGAGAACCCGCCGGCCTGGGCGCCGTGCACGACCATCATGCCCATCATCAGCGGGCTGATCCGGTAGCGGCCGGCGAAGCCGAGGGCGACCGGCCCGATGATCGCGCAGGCGGCGGGGCTGACCGCGCCGATGGCGGTGAGCAGCGCGGTGACGGCGAACATCACCCACGGGATGAAGGCGACCCGGCCGCCGACGGCACGCACGGCCGATCTGACGATGAGGTCGACGGTCCCGTTGTTGCGGGCGATCGCGAACAGGTACGTCACGCCGATCAACGTGAGGATCAGGTCCCCGCTGACGCCGGCGAGGATCTCCTTCTCGTCCAGGTCGAGCGCGTACATGCCCACGAGCCACGCGGCGACGTACGCCAGTGCACCCATGTTGATCGGGAGCAGCGTCCCGATCACGAACAGCGCGACGAGCGCGAGGATGGCGACCCATTCAGGTCCCATGGACTTCACCTTCTCCGAGAGCGGCCGGTGCGGCCGGGTGTGGTGGCCGGTTGGGTGACCCACGCCACATCTGCCGTGGATCAGTGGCCTAGCCAATAGGACACTGGGCCGAAATGTCAATAGGATGAGGTCATGGCTGACCCGACCGGACGCCCGCTCCCCCCCAAGGTGACGCGCACCCGCCTCTACGAGCAGGTCGCCGAGCAGATCACCGCCTGGGCCGCCGCGACCGGTCTGACGGTCGGCGACCGACTGCCCCCGGAGCGCGAGCTCGCGGTCCAGCTCGGCGTCAGCCGGGCGACCCTGAGCCAGGCCCTGGTGGCGCTCGAGGTCGTCGGCGTGGTCGCCGTACGCCATGGCGACGGCACCGTCCTGGTCCGCCCCACCACCGAGACCATCGGTCAGGCCATCCGGGACCACGCCAGCCGGCTGCCCGAGATCCTGGAGACCCGCGACGCGCTGGAGACCAAGCTCGCCGCACTGGCCGCGGAGCGTCGTACGGACGAGGACCTGGCGGCCATCGACGCGGCCCTCGCCGAGATGGAGGCCGACATCGCCGCCGGCGGCCGGGGAGTCGACGGCGACGAGCACTTCCATGCTGCGGTGACGTCCGCGAGCCACTCGGCCCTGCTGGCGCGGTTGATGCTCGAGATCGCCCCACTGGTGCGCGAGTCGCGGCTCGAGTCGCTCGCCCAGCCCGAGCGTCCCCAGTCCTCGCTGGCCGGCCACCGCCGGATCGCCGAGGCGATCACGGCCGGTGACCCGGTCGCGGCCTCGCAGGCGATGCACGACCACATCGCGATGGTCAGCGACGTGGCGCTGATCCGCGAGGACGCGTGAGCGGGCCCGAGCAGCTCGCCGTCCTCGGTGCCGGCTTCGGCGCCGGCGTCCTCAGCTCGACGGTCGGCGTCGCCTCGCTGCTCAGCTTCCCCGTCCTGGTCGCCCTGGGCCTGCCACCCGTCGTCGCCAACGCGTCCAACACCGTCGGGCTGATCCCGGCCGGACTGAGCGGCTCGTTCGGCTACCGCGCCGAGCTGCGCGAGCATCCCGGCATCACCCGGGTGGTCCTGCTGTGCTGCGCCCTGGGGGCGGTCGCCGGCGCCGTCCTCCTGCTCGCGCTCCCGGCCGCTGCATTCGAGGCGGCGGTGCCGTGGCTGATCCTGCTCGCCTGCGGTCTGGTCGGGGCGCAGCCCTGGATCGCGCGCCGGCTGGCCCGCTACCGCGACCAGGACGCCGGTCCGCGTCACCACCTCTCCCCGCTGACGACGGTCTTCGCCGGCCTGACCGGCGTGTACGGCGGCTACTTCGGTGCCGGTGCCGGCGTGATGATGGTCGCCGTCCTCGGACTCGGCACCGACGTCGAGCTGCGCGTGGTCAACGCGCTCAAGACGCTGTCGCTGTTGGCCGGCAACCTGGTGGCCGGAGCCATCTTCGTCGCGGTCGCCGACCTCGACTGGGCGGCGGTCGGGCTGCTCGCGGCGGGCTCGATCGGCGGTGGCTACCTCGGTGCCCGGATCGGCCGGAGGCTGCCGTCCGGCGTGTTCCGCGGTGCGGTCGTCCTCGCGGGCGTGGTCGTCGCCTTCGTGATGCTCTGACCCGGCGACGACCGGCCGGGAGCGCTCAGAAGGTCACCTCGACGAAGTGCTCGACGACCGGGAACGGGTCGTAGAACCGGTGCAGCAGGGCCCGCCACTCGTCGTACTGCGGCGAACCGCGGAAGCCCTGGGTGTGGTCCTCGACGGTGTCCCACTCCACGAGCAGCAGGTAGAGGTTCGGCGACTCGAGCGAGCGGCGCAGCGCCAGGCTGCGGAAGCCGGGCATCGAGGAGATGATCGTGCGGGCCCGGCCGAAGGCCGCCTCGAACTCGGTCTCCTGACCGGGAAGAACGGGCAGGACGGCGTGCTCGAGGATCATGGCCCCAGTCTGTCAGTGGGTCTCAGTGGGCCCGGACGCCGTCGACGATGCTGGTGACGAGACCCTCGACCCAGGCGTCGTCGACGGCGTCGCGACCGCGCAGCACGATCGCGACCAGGGTGGTCCCGAAGACCGTCTCGATGAACAGCCCGAGGTCGACGTCGGGGCGGGCCTCGCCGCGCTCGACCGCCTGGGCGAGGCGGGCGGCCAGGCTCTCCCAGCCCGAGGACATCAACCGGGCGCTGAGCTCCTCCTCGAGGGCGTGGTCGGCCATCATCTCCCCCATCAGTGCGGGGATCGCCCGGCAGCCGGCGGGCGAGCCGACGACCTCCAGGCAGCTCTCGACGACCGCGCGCACGTCGGCGCGCAGGTCGGCGCCCGGGCTCGTCGAGGTGACAGAGTCGGACGGGAACACGGCCTCGTGCACCAGGTGGGCCTTCGAGGCCCAGCGCCGCCGGATGGCGGGCACCGACGTACCGGCACGCTCGGCGATGGCCCGGAAGGTCAGGTCGGCGTACCCCACCTCCGCCACCAGCTCACGGGTCGCGGCCAGCACGGCCTCGTCGATCCGGCCGTCCCGGGGGCGGCCGACAGCAACGGTCTCGCTCACTGCCACCTCCTCTCGGCGCCGGTCCAGATGGTTCACGGAGTCATTGTCGCGAACCCCTTGACGAGGCTGCGCCCGGTATTTATGTTGCGTGTCACAACGCAATGTAATCCGTATTGCCCGGGAGCACCAGTGACACCCACCTTCGCCCACGGCTCGGTCGCCGAGCTGCTCCTCGCCCGCGCCGAGGACGACCATCCTGCGCTGCTGTTCGGCGACGACGCCTTCAGCTGGCGCGACGTCGTGGCAGGTGCCCGGCGCCGCGCCGCCGTGCTGACCGGACTGCGCCGGCCGGGCCCGTGGCACATCGGGGTGCTCATGGACAACGATCCGGAGTACCTCCTGCTCATCGCCGCCGCCGCACTGTCCGGCGCGACGATCGTGGGCGTCAACCCGACCCGGCGCGGCGCCGAGCTCGCCGCGGACATCCGCAGGACCGACGTACAGACCCTGATCGTCGGCAGGACCTACCGCACCCTGATCGAGGACCTCGACCTCGACGGGGTCGAGGTCCTCGACGAGGACGGCGACCGCTACCGCGACCTGCTGGCCGACGGCGCCCAGAACCCGGTGCGCACGACCGCTCCCCCGGGCACCGAGCACACCCTGCTGCTGCTGTTCACCTCCGGATCCACGGGCGCCCCCAAAGCGGTCGTGTGCTCGTCCTTCCGGCTCGCCGTGATCGGGCAGCTCAATGTGCACGGCCTGACCCGCGACGACGTCGCCTACAACGCGATGCCGCTGTTCCACGGCAACGCACTGATGGCCGCTTGGGCGCCGGTCCTGGTCGTCGGCGGGACCTACGCGATGCGCCCGAAGTTCTCGGCGTCCGGCTTCCTGCCCGACGTGCAGAGGTTCGGCGCCACGTTCTTCAACTACGTCGGCCGCGCGCTGTCGTACGTCCTGGCCCAGCCCGAGAGCCCCACCGAGCGCGACAACAGGCTCCGCCTCGGCTTCGGCACCGAGGCCTCGACGCGGGACCGCGAGGAGTTCCAGCGTCGCTTCGGGTGCCGCATCGTCGAGTCGTACGGCTCCTCCGAGGGCGTCTGCACCATCCTGCGAAACGAGGACACCCCGCCCGGTGCCCTCGGTCGTCCCGACCCGAGCATGGGTCTGGTCATCCTCGACTCCGAGGGCCGGGAGGCTCCGCCCGCCGAGTTCGGCGAGGACGGCCGGCTGCTCAACGCGGCCGAGGCGACGGGCGAGATCGTGGTCCGCGGCGGTGCCGCCCGCTTCGAGGGCTACTACAAGAACCCGGGCGCCATGGCGGCGAAGGTCCACGACGGCGACTTCTGGACCGGTGACCTCGCGTACGCCGATGCCGACGGCCACTTCTGGTTCGCCGGCCGCAGCTCCGACTGGATCCGCGTGGACAGCGAGAACTTCGCCGCCGCACCGATCGAGCGGATCCTCGCGCGGCATCCCGCGGTCGCCACCGCGGTCGTGTACGGCGTACCGGACCCCCGCACCGGCGACGAGGTGATGGCCACCCTCCTGCTCCTGCCCGGCGAGCGGCTCGACCCCGCCGACCTCGGCACCTTCCTCGACGAGCAGGCCGACCTGGGCACCAAGTGGCGTCCCCGCCTGGTCCGCCTCGTCGAGGACCTGCCGCTGACCGGCACCGGCAAGCTCGACAAGCAGGCGCTGCGCAGCCAGGCCTGGCTGGCCGACGACCCGACGTACCTCGCCACCCCCACCGGCTACCGCGCCTTCACCGCGGCCGACCGCGCCGAGCGGGAGGCCGCCTTCGCCGCGCACGGCCGGATCGCACTCCACCCCACCGAGAGGAAGCACCCATGATCGAGCTGAACCGCAGCCACCTCGTCGACTTCATCACCGAGCGGCTCGCGACCACCGAGTCGCCCCGCCAGCGAACCATGCTGGAGCGGATGAAGGTGCACGCCGCCGCCGAGCGCGACGGCGACCTGGAGACCTTGGTCGGCACCCTCGGCGAAGCCACGAACTACCACTTCTGGGAGCTGTCGGGCGACGTCGGCCCGAAGACGCGGGAGGGCGTCGCGGAGTACTACCGCAACCTGGTCGAGAACAACGGCCACGTGCTGGAGTTCTTCTGCGAGCGGATGGTCGTCGACGACGACTGCATCGTCATCGAGGGCGTCCTGACCCTGATCCAGCCGGGCGCGCTGATGGTCCAGCACCCGATGGCCGCCGGCTTCGCCGAGGCCGACAAGACCTACCTGATCAAGATGCGCAACGTGATCTTCTGGTCCTTCGACGAGGACCTGATGATCATCGCCGAGGACTCCTACAGCGGCGGGCCGATCGAGATGCGGGTGCTCGAGGACGACGAGCTCCCCGCCGACTTCGTCACGCTCGTCGGCTGATCAGCCCAGGGCCGCCGCCCGCGGCACCGCCTGCTCGACCAGCGCTGCCGCCCACCGCTCGGGATCCTCGGTGGGCGGCATCAGCGAGGTGAGCGAGACGCCGAGGGCGGCGTACGCCTCCATCTCACGGGCGAACCGCTCCGGCTCGGCGACCGGGTCGCCGAACCACAGGATCGTCTTGCGGATCCGGTCGTAGTCGCGGCCGACGTCGTCGCAGTGGCGGCGCAGCACGTCGAGCTTGGCGGCCACTCCGGCCGGGCCCTCGCCCGTGAAGAGGTTGCACGCGTCGCCGTACTGCGCGACGAGGCGCAGCGTCTTGCGCTCCCCCGAGCCCCCGATCACGATGGGCACCGTCGCGTTGACGGGTGCGGGCACGCAGATCGTCTCGGCCAGCCGGTAGTGGCGGCCGTGGAAGGGCCCGTCGTCGTCGCTCCACATCTGGCGACATATCCGCAGTGTCTCCTCGAGCCGCTCGAACCGCTCGGCGACGGGCGGGTACGGCACACCGAGACCGTCGTGCTCGCGCTCGTACCAGGCCGCGCCGATCCCGAGCCAGGCCCGGCCGCCGGAGAGCACGTCGAGTGTGGTCACGATCTTCGCGAGCAGGCCCGGGTGCCGGTAGGTCACACCGGTGACGAACAGCCCGAGGGCGATCCGCTCGGTGCGTCCTGCGACGAAGCCGAGCGTGGTGTAGCCCTCGAGCATCGGCTCGGCCGGCCCGCCGGACATCTCCATCTGGAAGTAGTGGTCCATCACGGTGAACAGCGCGATCCCGCCGTCGTCCGCGATCCGTGCGGTGGCCGCCAGCCGCTCGACCAGGCGCCGGTCCCAGTCGGGGTGGCTGAAGCTCGCGTAGTGGATGCCCAGGTCCATGGCGCCAACCTACGCCCGCACGCGTCGGCTCCGGCCGCTCGCTGCGTACGATGCGCGGCATGCGCTCTCGCCTCGTCGCCGGCATCCCGGCCCTGCTGGTCGTCACGTCCCTGTCTCCCCTGCTCGCAGCGTGCGGCGACGACGAGAAGCCGGAGGCGACGTCGTGCGACTGGACGCAGACCGGCGACGCCGCCCGCGACGTCGACCTCCCCGCGAAGACGACCGGCCTCAGCGGCGACGTACCCGCCGTGCTCACGACCTCGATCGGCGAGCTCAAGGTGACCCTCGATGCCGACCAGGCTCCCTGCACCGTCGCGTCCTTCTCCTCGCTCGCCGAGCAGGGCTACTACGACAACACCTCGTGCCACCGCCAGGGCAACGACCCCGGCTTCGAGTTCCTCCAGTGCGGCGACCCGTACTTCGACCCGACCGCCGCCGACGCCGACCCCAAGACCGGCACCGGCAACCCGGGCTACACCATCCCCGACGAGGTCGACGGCTCGGAGACCTACCCCGCCGGCACCCTCGCCATGGCCAACACCGGCCGGCCCCATTCGGGCGGCGGCCAGTTCTTCATCGTCTTCGGCGACTCCGAGTTCCCGCCCGACTACACCGTCTGGGGTCACCTCGACGCGGCGTCGTTGGAGCTGGTGAAGAAGGCGACCGCGAGCGGGAACGACGGGTACTGGGCACAGAGCGGTGGTGGGCGGCCGAACACGCCGGTGACGTTCGAGAGCATCGAGGTCGGCTGACGCCCTCGGGTCACACATCGACGAGTGGCGGTGTGGGACTCTCGGAACATGGATGACGCCATCCTGCTCTCCCAGGTCCACGACCTGCTCCCAGGGCTGCTCGGCGACGACGTTGTCGTGATCGACGTGCGACCTGCCGAGGGAAGGCCCTGGCTCCGAGCCGAGGTCGTCTTCCGCCTTGCCAGTCCGCCTCCGGGCTGGCAAGGGCCGACGCAGGGATCTGCCTTTGCCCCGCTGGACCGGGAGTGGCGACACGCCAGCGGCAATGAGGAGCCCTCCGACTATGCGCAGCTGCTCGCGAACGAGGTCGAGCGCGCGGCGTACCGGATGACCTCACCCCGACCGCCCGCCACCGTCCCGACTCCTGACCAGGTTGCCGAACGGTGGCAATGGCTGCTGGACCGGCTCGCGCTCAACGGAGAGGTTCGGCAAGAGGTGCATGGGCGGCTGGTGGTGACAGGCGGGGACGGTGCGTCCTTCACGGTCCTGGTTACCCCCGAGCAGTGGGCCCTGATCGGCGAACCGCTGGACCCGGAGGCCGACGACCCGCAGGACTTCAACCAACAGGACCCGGAGGACGCCTACTTGGTGTTCTACGAGGACGCCCTCGTCTGGTCCGTTCGTGCCGAGCTGCCACCCGTCGGATGGGGCGCTGAGCTCCGGCGGCGGTACCGCGATGCTGTGGCGCAAGGGAGGACCGACGTCGGCTGGTTCGCCCACGACCCCACGGGCCACGACGGACAGGACGATGCTGGGCGACGTTTCATGGAGTCGTAGCCACGTCGATGAGCAGCGTCAGGCGGCGAGGGCGCCGGCGAGGACGATCGCGTCCTGTTCGAGCAGTTGGTACTCGGCGCGGGTGATGACGCTCGTCCCCGTCGTGGTGACGAGTCGGTAGAGCCCGTGGGGCGAGCCCCAGATCCATCTGTCGGGTCCGAGCTGCATCACCGTGTATCCGGGCACATGGGTCTTGGCTCGATGGTGGTGCCGGGCGAGTGGCGTGTCGTTGTGATCACCGGTCTGGCCGGGCGGTCCGTGCTTGTCGTAGGCGACGGTGTGGTCGTGGTCCGGTGGGCGGCCTTGTCTCGTGAAGAGGCTGGTGGCGTGGGGGAACACGTCCCCGATCGTGCGTAGCTGGGTGCGGTGCTTGACGTCGGTGGGGTGCTCGTAGCCGTTGACCGAGCGGCCGGTGTGCAGGTCGATGACCGGCTGCACCGTGATGGTCGTGTGGCGACCCAGCAGGTCGCGGACCTGGTCGAGGAGCCGCGGCCCGAGGCCTTCGACGCGGGTGAGCGGACCGAGTGCTCCGTCGGGGTCCTGGGCGAGGTGGACCACGAGCTCGGCATCGCCTGTGGTGCGAGTGGCATCGGAGTCGTGCTGGTCGGGGTCCTCGATCGAACGGCAGAACGCGAGGACGGCAGCAGGGTCGGCGAGCATGGCGAACGCCTCGGCCCGCCAGTGATCCATGTCCAGCGGCTCCGCGCCGTCGGGCACGTCGGCGTGCTCAGCCAGCGCGGCAGCGAGGTCGTCGACCGTCTGTCGGTGGGCGAGGGCGTCGGCTTCCTCGAGCCGCGCGAACACGGTCCCCACGCCAGCCTGACTGTCGTCGTCGACCTGCGAGCCGGGCCGCGGCTTGGGGTACCACACGCCCTTCTGGCTCTGGTTCTTGTCGATCCGCCCCTGGTGAGCAACGGGGTCGGCCTCGATCACCTTGGCCTCCGCGATTGTCAGGATCCGCGACGGCGCCTGGTCCAACGCAGCAGCCACCGCGGTGTCGACGATCCGGATCTGGTTGCGGTCGAGGGTGCGGGACATCCGTGCCACCCGACGCACCACCCACAACTCACAACGTCCCTCACGGACGCCCGCCCACACCTGCGGGAGGCGGTGGCGCAGGTCGAACGCATCAGCCAAAGCGCCACGGGTCGCCATCACGTGCTCGTGCCGGGCGATCGCCATCTCCACCAGCGCGAGGTCGGCGACCTCCGGGGTCCCGTCCCCACCCAACGAGATGAGCCGTGGGCCACCGAACCGGACCGGTACCGCGTCGGGCTCGGCCTGCGGGTCACCGGAGTGGAGGTCGGCCCAGGCGAGCAGCAGCTCGAGCTGTCGGACCTCGGCCTTTCGCCGATCCCGGACGCCGTTCTCGGCCGCGTGGAGCAGCTGCTCCGGCGTGGCGTTGGAGGGGTCCGAGATCATGCGTCGATTCTATCGTACATATGTTCGAATGGCGAGGTTTGTCGGGGACTTTCTCCTTGTTTCTAGGGGGTTTTCGACCGCGCGCGAACCGCGGTCCGACCGCGGAACCCAGCCACCTCCCGATCTTCCTCGTTGCTGCCTTTCGGAACGCAACCACCTACGTACCCGAAGCCCGCAGACAGTCCGCGCGTCCAGCCCAGTGGTTTCGAGGCTCGTCGCTGGCGCTCCTCGCACCTCAGCCGCCGGGTGGATCAGATCCCGGTCAGCTCGACAGACCGGTCCCACAACGCCCGAGCAAGCACCTCGTCGTCGGCCTTGCTCGACATGCGGGCCGGCGCGGGCCAGCCCCACAGCTCGGTGCGCCCGTGGGGGCCGATGTAGGTGCCGCCGTCGACGGGCATGGTGGCGGCGTAGACGGTGCACAGGGCGCCGCGCCAGGCGGGCATGCCGACCAGCTTCTGTCCGTAGTGCCCGATCGCGGTGACGACCGGGTGGCCGGAGCCGCTGGTGATGGCGGTGGCGGAGGCGCCGGGGTGGGCGGCGACGGCGCGCAGGGGCATCCGCTCGGAGCGGAACCGCCGGTCCAGCTCACGCATGAAGAGCAGGTCGGCGAGCTTGGAGTCGCCGTACGCCTGGAAGGGGCGGTAGGGACGGCGCTGCCACCCGAGGTCGTCGAGGTCGATCCGGCCGGACCGGTGCTCGCGGGAGCTGATCACGACGACGCGGTCGCAGAGCAGCGGGAACAGCAGCTGGGTGAGCAGGAAGTGGCCCAGGTAATTGGTCGCGAAGTGCATCTCGACGCCCTCGGGAGTGACGGCGTGAGGTACGCCGAGCACGCCCGCGTTGTTGACGAGTACGTCGACCGGCCGGCCCTCCTCCGCCAGGCCCGCGGCGAACAGGCGCACCGAGTCGAGCGAGCTCACGTCGACCTGGCGCACCTCGACGCGCCCCTTGTCGTGGCCGGGCACGGTCCGGGCTGCTGCCGTGCCCTTCTCCACGCTGCGGCAGGCCATCACGATCTCGGCGCCGCGGGAGCCCAGGATCCGAGCGGTCTCCAGGCCCAGACCGCCGTTCGAACCGGTGATGACGTACCGCCGGCCGTGCTGGGGCGGTACCTGGGTCCACGCGCGCATGGCCCGAACCCTCCCACATCCACACCGCATCCACGCCCCATCCGGGCGAGTTCTAGGCTGGCCGGATGAGCCTCACCCGCGCCGAAGCCGAGCACCGCGCGAGCGTGCTCACCGTGTCGTCGTACGACGTCGAGCTGGACCTGTCGCTGGGCGAGGAGACCTTCCGCTCGGTGACCACTATCCGGTTCCGCAGCGAGCGCGCGGCGACGTTCGTGGACGTGAAGCCGCGGGCGCTGCACGCCGTCCGGCTCGACGGCCGGCCGCTCGACGTCGACGACCTGGCCGACGGCAGGATCACCCTCGACCTCACTGCCGACGAGCACGAGCTGGTCGTCGAGGCGACGATGGCCTTCCGCAACGACGGCGAGGGCCTGCACCGCTCGGTCGACCCCGTCGACGGCAGGGCGTACATCTACGGGATGTCCTTCATGGACGCGGCGCCCTCGATCTTCGCGTGCTTCGACCAGCCCGACCTCAAGGCGCCCTACTCGATGCGGGTCACCGCGCCGGCGGACTGGCTGGTGCGCGGCAACGCCCCGGCCGTCGAGACCGGTCGGGACGGCGCCACGAAGCAGTGGACGCTCGGGCCCACGCAGCCGCTGGCGACGTACTTCGTCACCGTGGTCGCCGGGCCGTACCACCTGATCAGCGACGTGCACGACGGCATCCCGCTCGGCCTCAGCTCGCGGCAGAGCCTCGCCGCGACCCTCGACCGCGAGGCCGAGGAGCTGCTCACGCTGACCCGGCAGTCGTTCGACGAGCTGCACCGGCTGTTCGGCGTCCGCTACCCCTTCGGCGACTACCACCAGGCGTTCGTGCCCGAGTTCAACGCCGGCGCCATGGAGAACCCCGGCTGCATCACGCTGCGTGATCCGCTGCTGTTCGAGGGTGCGAGCACGCGTGCCGACCGCAGCTTCCGCGCCAACATCATCGCCCACGAGATGGCCCACCAGTGGTTCGGCAACATCGTGACGCCGAAGTGGTGGGACGACCTGTGGCTCAACGAGTCCTTCGCCGAGTACATGGGGCTGCGGGTCATCACCGACGCCACGGAGTACGCCGACGGCCCGCTGCACGACTCCTACGCCCGTCGCACGTGGGGCATCACGGCCGACCAGCGCCCCACGACGCACCCGGTCGCCGGCAACGCCGCGCCCGACGCGCTGTCGGCGCTGCAGAACTTCGACGGCATCTCCTACGCGCGCGGCTCGAACGTCCTGCGCCAGCTCGCGCGCCGGCTCGGTGACGACGCCTTCCTCGGCGGCGTGCGCGACCACTTCGAGCTGCACCGGTTCGGCAACGCGACCATGCACGACCTGTTCGCGAGCTGGGAGCGGGCCGCCGGGGGCGCCAGCCTCGACGGCTTCGTCAAGGACTGGCTCCTCACCCCCGGCGCGGACCGGCTCGACCTCGATCGCGCGGCCGGCGTGGTCCGCCGTACGTCGCCCGCGGCCCATCCCGCCGACCGCCGCCACGACCTCGTCGTCGCCACCCACGGGCCGGACGGCTGGACGCAGCGCCCGTTCGTGGCCGACGGCCCGGCCACGCCGCTCGACGTCGGCGACGCACCCGTCCTGCTCGACGCCACCGAGACGACGTGGGCGGTCAGCCCGCCCGACGCGCTGACCATGGCGGCGCTGCCGGCCCTGGCGCCTGCGATGACCGACCCCCAGCTGCGCGCGACCATGTGGAACAGCGTCCGGCTGGGCATGTTCGAGGGCGCGATCACCCCCACGCAGGTGGCCGAGCTGCTGGCCACCGCGCCGCCCGTCGAGGACACCTCCGACGGCCATCGCAACCTGCTGCCGTGGGTGCTGGAGACGGTGCTGCCGATCGCGCCCGCGGGTACGACACAGCGGTTCCACGCCGCCGTACGCCGGGCAGCCGACAGCGCCGAGGCCGGCTCCGAGCTGCAGCTGTCGGCCTTCCGGGCGACGGTGCTGTCCGGTTCCGACGCCGGCGAGCTCGAGCGGTGGGCCGCCGGCGAGGGCCTGCCCGAGGGGATCGTGGCCGACAGCGACCTGCGCTGGAAGGCCCGTCGCCGGCTCGCCGAGCTCGGCGCCACCGACCGCGCGGCCCTCGACGCCGCGCTCGAGGCCGAGCGCAGCGGTGCGGCGACCGTGCACCACGCGCGGGCGGTCTCCTCGCTGCCGAGCGTCGAGGGCAAGGAGTTCGCCTGGGCCCGCGCCACCGGCGAGGTCTCGGTGCCCAACTACGAGGTCAAGGCGGCCGGCAACGGCCTGTGGCAGGCCGGGCAGCGCGACATCACGGCACCCTTCGCTGTCGCGTACTTCGAGCAGCTCGCCACCATCATCGGCGCCCACCAGGGCTGGGTGCAGGGCGACGTCGTCGAGGCCTACTTCCCGATCACGCACCTCGACGACGCGACCGAGGCCGCGGCCACCGCAGCGCTGGAGCAGGACCTGCCGGGCGCCGTACGGCGGCGGTTGACCGACCGGCTCGACGAGCTGCGCCGGCGCCGGGCCGTGCTGTGACCGGGGTGAAGGCGCGCCGGCCGGGGCCGACGACCCGGCTGCGGGTCGAGGAGCACCGCGGCGACGACGTACGTCGCCACGAGGACCGGGTCCTGACCGAGGAGCCGCTAGAGATCCGGCTGGCCTGGCCGGGCGCCCCGGCGCGACGGGTGTGGACGACGCTGCGCACGCCCGGCAACGACTTCGAGCTGGCTGCGGGGTGGGTGCACCACGAGGGCCTCGGGCTCCCGTCCGGCGTCGCCTACTGCACGGACGTGGAGCTGCGCCCCGAGCAGGAGTTCAACGTCGTCACCGTCACCCTCGGGCAGGCCCCGCCACGGGTGCCGAGCCAGCTCGACGCGCTCAGCGCGGGCTCGGCCGCGTGCGGGGTGTGCGGCACCGACGAGGTCGACGAGGTGATCGCCCGGCGGCCGTCGCTGCCGTGGTCGGGCGCGCTCCCCTCCCCCGAGCTCGTGCGCAGGCTGCCCGACCTGATGCGACCCCACCAGCAGCTCTTCGAGCGCACCGGCAGCGCGCACGCGGCAGGGCTCTTCGCCGCGGACGGCACCCTGGTCGCCGTACGCGAGGACGTGGGGCGCCACAACGCCGTCGACAAGGTCGTCGGCGCGCGGATCCTGGCCGGCGCGCCGTCGGCCGAGGCGGTGCTCGTCGTGAGTGGGCGGGCCGGGTTCGAGCTGGTCCAGAAGGCGGTCGCGAGCGGCATCGGCGCACTCGTCGCGGTCGGCGCCCCGACCGGGCTGTCGGTCCGGCTGGCCGAGGCCGGCGGGCTCGGGGTCTACGGCTGGACCAAGGGCGAGCGGACGGTCCGCTACGCCTGATCCGGCCGTGCCCGGCGTGCCCCGAGGGGTTCTGTCGGGCCCTGCTGTTTGACTGCTCCCATGGCCATCCTCCTCGCTCTCCTCGTCGGTCTTCTGCTCGGTGCAGGGGTCGGCTGGATGGTGCGCCAGTCCACCCTGCCGACCGTCCCCGAGGTCGCGCCGGGTGAGGCGCCGGAGGTCGTCGCGGCGCGTCACGAGGCCGCCCTGGGCGAGCTGCGCCACGAGATCGAGCGGGTCCGGCTCCAGGGTGAGTCCGCCGCCGCCGAGGCCCGTGCCGAGGAGGCCGCGGCCCGGGCCGCGGTGCAGGCCGAGCTCACCGGCGCCCTGGCGACCGTCGACGAGCTGCGTGACGCCGTCGACGACGCCCGCGCCCGCTATCGCACCCTGGTCGAGCAGCAGCGCCAGGCCCAGCAGGAGCGCGAGCGCGGCGAGTCCGGCCAGACCCAGGTCCTCAAGACCCTCACCCCGGTCGTCGAGCACCTGCGCTCCATGCAGCAGAAGGTCGACGAGCTCGAGAAGGCCCGGGTGCGCCAGCACACCGAGCTCGCCACCCAGATCCAGCACACCCAGCGCTCGGTCGAGGACTCCCGCAAGGCCGCCGACACCCTCGCCTCGGTCCTGAAGAACAACGCCGTCCGCGGCGCCTGGGGCGAGACCCAGCTGCGCACCCTGGTCGAGACCGCCGGACTGCTCAACCGGGTCGACTTCGAGCTGCAGCACTCCGTCGAGGCCGACTCCGGGGCCCGGCGCCCCGACATGGTCATCAACCTGCCCGGCGGCAAGCAGATGGCGATCGACGCCAAGGTGCCCTACAACGCGTTCATGGACGCCCAGCGCGAGGGCCTCGAGCCCGAGGCGCGCCAGCGGCTGCTCGAGGACCACGCCCGCAAGGTCCGTGGCCACGTCGACACCCTCGCCCATAAGGGGTACTGGACCGGCCTGGCGATCAGCCCCGAGTTCACCGTCGCGTTCATCCCCAACGAGCAGCTCCTCAACACCGCCCTCGAGGTCGACCCGTCGCTGATGGAGCACGCCTTCAAGCAGGGCATCGTGCTCGCCACCCCCACCAACCTGTGGGGCATGCTCAAGACGGTCGCCTTCACCTGGAAGCAGGAGGCGCTCACCGAGGACGCCCAGGTGCTGTTCGAGCTCGGCCAGGTCCTCTACCGCCGCATCCTCAAGCTCTCCGAGCACGTCGACAAGCTCGGGCGCTCCATCCAGCGCAGCGTGAAGGACTACAACAACTTCACCGGCTCCCTCGAGCGCTCCGTCCTGCCCGCCGCCCGCAAGCTCAACGCAGCCGACCCGGTGGCCACCATCCCCGCGCCCACCGAGATCGAGGAGACGCCCAAGGCGCTCACCTCGAGCGAGTTCTCCGCGCTGGCCGACCTCGACCGCGAGGAGCTCACGTTCGACTTCGACCTCGCGGTCGATGCCGAGGTCGTGGACGACACCCAGGCTGGTTGATCAGACCGCGCCGCGCGGCTCGACCCCGCCCGACAGGTCGACCGTACGACGGGTGTTGGCCAGCGAGGTGACGGTCGCGGTACCGAGGACGCCGGTGGCGTCGAAGACCTCCGCCGTACCGACGGCGATGCCGTCGCTGGAGACGTGGTCGGTGGCTCGCAGCCCGAGGCGGACGCTGTCGGGCAGCCGGCACAGGGCGAGGTCGATGTCGGTGTTGATGTGCTCGACGCCGCGGCTGCCCCAGTTGGTGACCATGCTGGTCGCGTCGGCGATCGAGGCGACCGCCTGGAACGGCGTGCAATCCTCGCCGTACACGATCGGGACTGCGGTCTGCCAGGTCTGGTGGCGACCGGCGTTCTGGTGGTCGCCGAAGTTGTCGGACCACGCGGACGCACTGGCGAACCACGGCACGTGATGCTCACCGGGGGTGGGCAGGCTCTCGGCGGGCGGCGGGACGGGCCGCTCCCCGGCCGCGGCCCAGACCTCGCCGGCGGCGTCGGCCGACGGGGCGAGGAAGGTGGCGCCGGCGCGGGCGACGACCTCGCCCTCCTGCTCGACGACGGCGTCCAGGAGCACCAGGCGCGGCCCTTCGCGCACGATGGTGGCCGACGCGGTGGTCGTGATCATCCGGGCGGGGCGGAACAGGTCGACGTGGTAGCGCGCGGGCACCAGACCGGTCCGGCCGGCCTCGGCGGCGGCCCGCTCGAGTGCGCGGGCGAGCAGGCCGCTGACCGCGACGCCATGCATCTGGTCGTCGCGCCACAGGCTCTGCGCGAGCGGCAGCGGGTCGAAGCCGGCAGTGGACTGCTGGAACCAGGCGAACTGGAACGTGTTCTCGTTCACGGGAGCATCATGCCCCCTCCGGTCACGACTGCGGTGCGGTACCCCCCGGGATGGGCGCCTGCGGGTCGTACGGCGTCCGCGTCCAGATGAACGTCGCGCACTCGATGTGCCCGATCGCGCCGTCGGCGCGGCGGTGCGGGCGCAGGAGCTCCCCGGCGAGGTATCCGCTGGTCCCCCGGAAGGTGCCGTCGCCCACCGGGGCGAAGGCCATCTCGCGGCCCGGACCCTGCGGCGGACCGGCGGTGAGCTCGGTGCCGTCCCAGCGCAGCACGGTCGGGGCGTGGCCCCAGTGCCAGGTGCCGAGCAGCTCGCGAACCGCGGTGGGGACCGGCACCGTGGTGGGCGTCCACTCCTCGGGCAGCGGCGGCTCCTGATCGAGCACGAGGTGCACCAGCTCGCTGGTCGCGGCACCGAGGCCGTAGGCGCCGTTGGTGAGCACGATCGCGCCCACGCCCGATGCGCTGTCGATCATCGCGCCGCAGCAGAACCCCGGCATGGAACCGGCATGACCCACCAGCTTGCGACCGCGCGAGCGGGCGATCTCGATCCCCAGTCCCCACGACTGGCCGGACCGGTCGTCGGGGTCGCCGTGCTGGGGTGTCGCCATCGCACGCAACGTCGCGGCGTCGAGCACCGAGCGGTCCGGGTCGACCAGGGCGGTCAGCCAGGTGGCGAGGTCGCCGACCGTGCTCCACAGCTGGCCGGCCGGCGCCATCGCTCCGGTGTCGGGAAGCCGGTCCGGGATCGCCTCGCCCGTGAGGGCGTCGACGGCGAAGCCCTCGGCGGCGGGCTCGACCCACTGGTACGTCGTGCGCGACATGGCGAGCGGGCCGAGGATCTCGGCTTGGAGGGCCTCCCACCACGACACGCCCCAGACCCGGTCGACGACCGCTCCCAGTAGGCCGTAGCCGAGGTTGGAGTAGTGCATCTGCGCGCCGGGCTCGAGCGTGGTGCCCGCCCCCTGGTGGGCCGCCGCGAGCGCCACCAGGTCACCACCGTCGCTCCGCTCCCACCAGGAGCCGTGGGGCTCGGCGGTGATCCCGCTGGAGTGGGTGAGCAGCGAGCGGAGCGTGGCCTCGCCGAAGGGGCCCTCGGGCCAGAACCTCCCGACCCGGTCGTCGAGCGCGAGCTGACCGCGCTGACGGGCCAGCAGGATCAACGCGGCGGTCATGGTCTTGGTGACCGAGCCGATCTTGTACTGGGTGTCGCTGTCCGGGCGGGCGTCGCTGTCGCGGCGCACGTGCCGCCCCCGCCCCGCGGACCAGACCAGCTCGCCGTCGCGGACGACACCGGCCGCCACCGACGGCAACCGCCCCTCCGCCTGGGCCGTGGCGACCTGGCGGAGGGCGGCTGCTGCGGTGGTGTCGAGGAGCGCGCTCACGCGTCCGACTCGGCGTAGGCCTCCAGCGGCGGGCACGCGCAGACCAGGTTGCGGTCGCCGTAGGCCTGGTCGATGCGGGCGACCGGCGGCCAGTACTTGTCGGGCGAGATGCCGGCCGGGAAGACCGCGACCTCCCGCGAATAGGCGCGGTCCCAGTCGCCGACGAGCGTGCGGGCGGTGTGGGGCGCGTGATGCAGCGGCGAGTCGTCGACCGACCACTCCCCCGAGCCGACCTTGTCGATCTCGCCCTTGATCGCGATCATCGCGTCGCAGAACCGGTCCAGCTCGGCGAGGTCCTCGGACTCGGTCGGCTCCACCATGAGGGTTCCGGCGACCGGGAACGACATGGTCGGCGCGTGGAAGCCGTAGTCGATGAGCCGCTTGGCGACGTCGTCGACGGACACGCCGGTCTCGGCGGTGATCGGGCGCAGGTCGAGGATGCACTCGTGGGCGACCAGGCCGGACTCGCCGCGGTAGAGCACCGGGAAGTGCTCGCCGAGGCGGGCCGCGACGTAGTTGGCCGAGAGCACCGCGACGGCGGTGGCACGGGTCAGACCCTCGCCGCCCATCATCCGGATGTAGGCCCACGAGATCGGCAGGATGCCGGCCGAGCCGAACGGCGCCGCGCTGATCGCGCCGGTGCCCTCGCGCCGGGCGGCGTCGGGGTGCAGTGGGTGGGTGGGCAGGTACGGCGCCAGGTGGGCGCGCACCGCGACCGGGCCGACGCCCGGGCCACCGCCGCCGTGCGGGATGCAGAACGTCTTGTGCAGGTTGAGGTGCGAGACGTCGCCGCCGAACTTGCCGGGCGCGGCGTAGCCGAGCAGGGCATTGAAGTTCGCGCCGTCGATGTAGACCTGACCGCCGTGCTCGTGCACCAGGTCGCACAGCTCGGTGATGGTCTCCTCGTAGACGCCGTGCGTCGAGGGGTAGGTCACCATGATCGCGGCGAGGGTCTCGGAGTGCTGCTCGCACTTGGCGCGCAGGTCGGCGAGGTCGACGGTGCCGTCGTCGTTGGCCTTGACCACGACCACCTTCATGCCGGCCATCACCGCCGAGGCCGGGTTGGTGCCGTGGGCGGAGGACGGGATCAGGCAGACGTCGCGCTGGCCCTGGCCGTTGGCCCGGTGGTAGTTGCGGATCGCCAGCATGCCGGCGTACTCGCCCTGGGCACCCGCGTTCGGCTGGATCGAGACCCGGTCGTAGCCGGTGACCTCGGCGAGCCAGCCCTCGAGCTGGTCGATCAGCCGGCGGTAGCCGTCGGCGTCGGCGGCGGGTACGAACGGGTGCAGGTTGGCGAAGCCGGCCAGAGAGATGGGCTCCATCTCGGTGGTCGCGTTGAGCTTCATCGTGCACGAGCCGAGCGGGATCATGCCGCGGTCGAGCGCATAGTCCCGGTTCGAGAGCCGCGCGAGGTAGCGCAGCATCGAGGTCTCGTTGTGGTGGGTGTTGAACACCGGGTGGCTGAGGAACTCGGTGGTGCGCTCGAGCTCCTCGGGCAGGCCGGCGTCGCCCTCGGCCGACACCTCGGTGACGCCGAAGGCGTCGAGGACGGCGACCAGCGTGGCCTCGCGGGCGGTCTCGCCGAACGAGATGCCGACGGTGTCGGCGTCGACCAGGCGCAGGTGGACCGACGCCTCACGGGCTGCGGACACGACGGCCTCGGCGCGGCCGGGGACCCGGACGTTGAGGGTGTCGAAGAAGGTCTCGTTGACGACCTCGATGCCGGCCGCCTGGAGAGAGGCGGCAGCGCGACGGGCCAGGCCGTGGATGTCGCCGGCGATCGCCCGCAGCCCGTCCGGGCCGTGGTAGACGGCGTACATGCCGGCCGTGACGGCGAGCAGCACCTGGGCGGTGCAGATGTTGGAGGTCGCCTTGTCGCGGCGGATGTGCTGCTCGCGGGTCTGCAGCGCGAGGCGGTACGCCAGGTGCCCCTCGGCGTCGACGGAGACGCCGACGAGACGGCCGGGCAGCTGGCGCTCGAGGCCCTCGCGCACGGCCATGAAGCCGGCGTGCGGACCGCCGTAGAACAGCGGGACGCCGAAGCGCTGGGCCGAGCCGACGACGACGTCGGCACCGAGCGCGCCCGGCGCCTCGAGCAGGGTCAGCGCGAGCAGGTCGGCGGCGACGACGGCCAGGCCGCCGTGCTCGTGGACCGCGTCGATGACGGGCTTGAGGTCGGGCACACGACCCGACGCGCCGGGGTACTGGACGAGCACGCCGGAGACGGGGCCCTCGGGCAGCCCGTCGGTCAGGTCGGCGACGAGGATCTCGATGCCGAGGCCCTCGCATCGGGTGGCGACGACGTCGATCGTCTGCGGCAGCGCGTCGGCGTCGATGACGAACGGACCGGCCGCCTTGCGGTTGGCGCGGTGGGCCAGGGCGACCGCCTCGGCCGCGGCCGTGCCCTCGTCCAGCAGCGACGAGCCGGCGGTGTGGAGGCCGGCCAGGTCGGCGACCATCGTCTGGAAGTTGATCAGCGCCTCGAGACGGCCCTGCGAGATCTCCGGCTGGTACGGCGTGTAGGCGGTGTACCAGCTCGGGTCCTCGAGCACGTTGCGCCGGATGACGGCCGGGGTGACCGTGGCGTGGTAGCCGAGGCCGATCATCGACTCGCCCGGGACGTTGGCCCCGGCGAGGGCGCGGAGCTCGGCGGCGGCCGTCTCCTCGTCGACTCCGGCCGGCAGGCCGAGCGGGTCGGTGGCGCGGATGGACTTCGGGACGGCGGCGTCCATCAGGGCGTCGAGCGAGGTGTGGCCGAGACGGTCGAGCATGGTCTCGACCTGGGCCTCGTCCGGGCCGATGTGACGGTTGACGAAGGGTGCGCTCATGAGCAGGCGTGCTCCTCGGGTCGGGTCGATGAGATGAATCGAGCCCTCCCCCTCTGTCGGCGCGTCACTGCGCCTTCAGAGTTGCCTGCTCCACACGGTCCTGGCGCCTGAGAGGTTCCGGGGAGGGATTGCCCCTTCGGCGCAGGCACGGGGCCTGACTCTCCCGTGCAGCATCAACAGCAGGTACAGCCTACAGGTCTGCGACCTGTTCAGCCGACGTTGCGCGCCGCGCGGCGAGCGGCCAGCTCGTCGCCGGCGACCGGAGCCGACTGCTCCGACTCGTTGGCGTGCTCGCTCGGGAGCTCGGCCAGCGTGCCCTCGATCTCGCGCCACACGCCGCCGATCGCGATGCCGAAGACGCCCTGGCCACCCTGCAGCAGGTCGATGACCTCGTCGTTGCTGGTGCACTCGTAGACCGATGCGCCGTCGCTCATCAAGGTGACCTGGGTGAGATCGTCGGTACCGCGCTCGCGCAGGTGGCTGACCGCGGTGCGGATGTTCTGCAGCGAGATGCCGGCGTCGAGGAGTCGCTTGATGATCTTGAGGATCAAGATGTCGCGGAAGCTGTAGAGACGCTGCGAGCCGGAGCCCTTGGCGCCGCGCACGCTGGGCTCGATCAGGCCGGTGCGGGCCCAGTAGTCGAGCTGGCGGTAGGTGATGCCGGCGGCGTTGCACGCGGTCGGGCCGCGGTAGCCGAGGTCGCTGGGCAGCGGCGAGACATCGTCGGTGAACAGGAGCCCCTGTTCCTGCGCGGCAGCAGTCGCCGCGGTCACGTCCTGACCGACCTTCTCGGGCTGCTGCTCGTTCACGGAACCTCCAGGTCGCGGCGCTTCAGGCAAGGGGGATTGCACTGCTGTCATTTCGACTCCCTCACGGTACGACCGCGGTGTCGGGCCGGTCAAAGACATGGCTGGGCGTGTCGCCGAAAACCCTCAACCTCAGCCTGAGGCTGACAGCCGCCTCAGCCCTCGGCGCCGAAGTCCTCGGGCGAGACGTGGTCGAGGAACTCGCGGAAGGCCTCGACCTCGTCCTCCTCCTCGGCGGGGGCCGCGAGCCCGGCCTCGGCGAGGACCTCTTCGGAGCAGAAGATCGTCGTACCGGTGCGCAGCGCGAGCGCGATCGAGTCGGAGGGACGCGCGCTGACCTCCACGCCGGAGGCGAAGACCAAGGTCGCGTAGAAGACGCCCTCGCGCACGTCGGTGATCCGCACCTCGCTCAGCTCGTTGCCGGTCGCGGTGAGCACGTCGCGCATCAGGTCATGGGTCAGCGGCCGTGGCGGGACGACCCCCTGCTGGGCGAAGGCGATCGCGGTGGCCTCGACGGCACCGATCCAGATCGGCAGGTAGCGCTCGCCGGTGACCTCTCGGAGCAGGACGATCGGCTGGTTGGAGGGCATCTCCACCCGGACACCCATCACGTCGACCTCGCGCATGCCTCCAGCCTACTGCGTCGGCCCGAGCCGTCCGGGAGGGCTCAGATGCGGCGCAGTCCGGCCTTGACCAGGGTCGCGTGGAGGCGCACCGAGAGAGCGGCGATCTCGCTGACCGCCTCCTCCGCGCGCGCGCTCGCACCGGCGTCGCGGCCCTTGCGGGGCGTCACGACCTGCTGGATGAGGCCGACCTCCCGGTCGGCCGCGGTGCGGAAGGCGCGCAGGTGGCGCGGCTCGATGCCGTAGTCGGCGAGCTCGTGCGCGGTCTGCGCGATCACCAGCGCGTCGGTGTCGTAGTGGCCGGTCGGCGAGGGGCTGATCAGCGCGAACGACTCGAGCTGTCCGAGGAGGTCCTCGTCGATCTCGGCCACCTTGATCAGCTCCTTGCGCGAGAGCCGCAACCGGTCGGTACGGCGGAACGACTCGGGCGCCGGCAGCCCGTCGGCGCCGAGAGCGACGGTCGGCACCGTGGGCACGACCGGCTCGGGCTCGGGTGGCGTCAGGCCCCGGTCGAGCGCGTCGAGGTGCTCGCCGATCACCTTGAGCGGCAGGTAGTGGTCGCGCTGCATCCGCAGGATGTAGCGCAGCCGCTCGATGTCGGCCTCGGAGAACTTCCGGTAGCCGGCCGGCGTGCGCTCCGGCTTCACCAGCCCCTCGGACTCGAGGAATCGGATCTTGGGGATGCTGATGTCCTCGAAGTCGGCGCGCAGCCGGTCGAGGACCTGGCCGATGTTGAGCCGTGGCTCCCGCTCCCCCCGAGCGACGGCAGCAGTCATCCTGCGACCGCCCTCAGACGCTCTCGTGGCCCGCGAAGAAGACCAGGCGGTACTTGCCGACCTGGACCTCGTCGCTGTCCTTGAGCTGGACCTTCTCGATCCGGTCGCGGTTGACGTAGGTGCCGTTGAGGCTGCCGGCGTCCTCCACGGTGAACGTGTCTCCGTCACGACGGAACACGGCGTGGCGACGCGAGACGGTGACGTCGTCGAGGAAGATCCCGCTCTCCGGGTGCCGCCCGGCGCTGACCTCGTCGGCGTCGAGCAGGAACCGGCTTCCCGAGCCCGGCCCCTTCTGGACGACCAGCAGGGCATGGCCGACCGGCAGCGCGTCGACGGCCGCGGCGTCGACGGGGCTCAGCGCACGGTCGGAGGTCTCGACGCCGGCGGTGCCGGTCGCGCCACCGCCGAACTGGATGGTCGCGGTGGCATCGCTCACGGGCGCCGGCTCGGGCGCGACGAGGCGGGTCCCGCACTGCGAGCAGAAGCGGGCGTCATCGGGGTTCTGCCGACCACAGGCGGTGCAGAACGGCATCAGTTGCTCCTCACGGTGGATCTCTTACGAACCTACCGGATCAGTTGTCGAGCTGGGCCTCATATGCGGCGGCGTCCAGCAGTGCGTCGAGGTCCGCGGCGTTCTGGGGCACGACCTCGAAGAGCCAGCCGGCGCCGTAGGGGTCGTTGTTGACCAGCTCGGGGGTGGCGTCGAGCGTCTCGTTGACCGCGACGACCTCGCCGGTGACCGGGGCGTAGACGTCACTGACCGACTTGGTCGACTCCAGCTCGCCGCACGAGTCGCCGGCGGTGACGCTCGCGCCGACCTCGGGGAGGGAGACGTAGACGATGTCGCCGAGGGCGTCCTGGGCGTAGTCGGTGATCCCGACCCGCACCGAGCCGGCGGTCTCGCCGGGCTGCCGCAGCCACTCGTGCTCGACGGTGTACTTCAGGTCCGCGGGGTTCGTCATGGCCCGAAGGCTACTGCCCCTGGTCCGGAACGGCATACGAAGGCCGGTCGCGTCGCACCACGGATTCGATGTCGACGGTGCGCAGCTGCTGGACGCCCACGGTGGCGCCGTCCTCCTCGAGCTGCTTCTTGGGCCCGAGGGCGAAGGTCATCGCGTTCGCGAGCGCTCCGGGCTCGCCGATCGCGACGATGACGTACGGCGCCTCGATCCGCTCGCCGTCGACGAGGAACCCGCCGTCGGCCTCGGTGAACGACGTCTGCGCCACGACCCGCACCTTGCCGTTGATCTCGATCGCCTCGGCCCCGACGGTCCGCAGCTCCTGGATCGTGTCGAGCAGGGAGCCGAGCCGGACCCGGCCCTCCTCCTCCTCGATCGTGACCCGCAGGCCCGGGCCGGTGACCGGCACCAGCCCCGCGAGGATGTTGAGGTCGTCGACCTCGGCGTCGGCCTGGTCGATGGCGGTCTGCCGCTTGGACGAGTCGTCGCGCAGCCCGCCCGCGACCTCCTCGAGCCGGTCGATCTCGGTCTCGGTGCGCTGACGGGTGCCGGCGAGACCGTTGAGGAGGTCGATCAGCTCCTGCTCGCGCAGTCCGGCGTAGGTGTCGTCGGTGCCGGCGGTGCGCACCTGCGTCACCGCGCCGAAGCCGAGCAGGGCCAGCAGCGCGGCGGCGACCAGCTGCTTGCGCGAGGGCCGCAGCAGCGCCACCTTGAGCCGGTCGACGGGGCTCTGCTCGCTCGCCTGCTCCTCGGGCTCCGGCTCAGGCATGGAAGATGTGTCTCCGGATCGCCGCGACGTTGGTGAAGATCCGGATCCCGAGGACGACGATGACGCCGGTCGAGAGCTGGCCGCCGACGCCGAGGCGGTCGCCGAGGTAGACGATGCCGGCCGCGATCACCACGTTGCTGAGGAAGGAGACGACGAAGACCTTGTCGTCGAAGATCCCGTCGAGATAGGCGCGCAGGGCGCCGAAGACGGCGTCGAGCGCGGCGACGACGGCGATCGGGAGGTAGGGCTCGACCGAACGCGGCACGTCGGGCTGGAACACGAAGCCGAGGACGACGCCCACGACGAGTCCGAGAACCGCGATCACGGCCCGTCACCTCCCTGCTGCCCCTGGGGCTTGGTCTTCTCCTGCTCAGCCGACCGTAGCCGCAGCAGCGCGCCGGGCGCGGCAGGCAGGTGGAGGTCGTCCACATTGTCCATCTTCTGCTCGAAGCCGTACTGCCGGGCCAGGGCCAGGAAGCGCAGCCCGGCCTGGGTCTCGGCGAACCTCGACGCCAGCGTCCTGCGGTCGCCGATCGCCAGGACCGTGAACGGGGGCGCGATGCCGAAGCCGTTGACCTCGATCGCCTCGCCCACGTTGGTGATGCCGCCGTGGGCGTTGACGCGCTGGCCGTTGATCGAGATCGCCTCGGCGCCGGCCGCCCACAGGCCGTCGACGAGGAGGGCGAGGTCGGAGTCGCGCAGCTGCTCGTTCGGCCCGGCGTACGGCGGGTTGTCGACCCTGACCCGGACCCCGGAGCCGGTCACCGGGCTGAAGCCGGTGAGCGCACCGAGCCGGGAGCGGCGCGCCTGGAGGTCGCCGACCCGGTTGCCGAGCGAGCGCAGCCGGTCCTCGGCGTCGGCGTTGGCGGCCCGCAGCGCGGCGAGCTCGTTCTGCAGCCGGCGCACGGTGGCGCGGCGGGCCTCGATCCGGTCGATCAGGCTGGCCCGGCTCGCGTCGTCGACGTCGGCGTTCTGCGAGGTCTGGACGCCGGCCACGGTGACCAGCATCGCGAACAGGCCCACCACCACGACCACGCCGACCCGGTAGCCGTGGCGTGGACCGCGCTCCCCCTCCACTCCGGTCGCCGTCGCGGCCGTCGCCGCGGCGCGGGAGGCCGCGACCTGGTAGTCGCGATCGAGCGCCTCCTGCGTGATCAGCGTCAGCAGGGGGGTGCGGGACCGGTCGAGGGTCTCAGGCATGGGTACGTCGCTCGGTGGTCGCGAGCAGCTTGCGCACCTGCCAGGCGTAGAGCACGCCGGCCCACCAGTACAGGCCGATCCCCCACAGCGCGAACGCCCAGCCGAACACCTGCGCCAGCACGGCGACCCGTCCGTCGCCGTCGCCGAGCAGCAGCAGTGGGAAGGCGTAGAGCAGGTTGAAGGTCGCGGCCTTGCCGAGGAAGTGGACCGGCAGCGCGCTGTAGCCGCGGGTGCGCAGCAGCGGCACCAGTCCCCACAGCAGCAGGTCGCGCAACGGCAGGCACAGGGCGACCCACCACGGGATGATGTCGCGCATCGCGAGGCCGACGACGACGGCGAGGATGTAGAGGCGGTCGGCGATCGGGTCGAGCAGCTGGCCGAGCTCGGAGGTCTGGTCGAGCTTGCGGGCCAGCCAGCCGTCGAGGAAGTCGGTGACGCCGGAGGCCATCAGCACGACAAGCGCGAGCACGTCGGCCTCGGGGCCGAGCACCAGGTAGAGGAACAGCGGGACGCCGAGCAGCCGCAGGAAGCTGATCAGGTTGGGCAGCGTCAGCACCCGTCGAGCAGCCACGGACGACACTGTAGTGGCGGGGGTGGGCGTCGGCGTGCTCACGGGGCCGACGATTCCTCGGAGTGGGCGGCATCGCGGATCTCTCCGACGAGCTCCTCGATGACGTCCTCGAGCGCGGCGACGCCGAGCGTCGTACCGCGCGGGTCCACGACGCGGGCCATGTGCGCGCCGCGACGCTGGAGGACCTCGAGCGCGTCGTGCAGCAACGTGTCGTCGGTGACGGTCGCGAACGGGCGGATCCACCGGTCGGCGACCGGGCGCTCGCGGCGCTCCTCGTCGGGCTCGAGGACGTCCTTGATGTGGAGGTAGCCGAGCAGGTCGACCGGCTCCTGGTCGGCGGCGACGACCGGGAACCGGCTGAACCCGGTGGCGGCGCACAGCGCCTCGACCTCGGCGCCGGTGGAGCCGCGGACCACGGTGGCTAGCGACTCGGGCCGCATCATCACCTCGGCGACGGTCTTCTCGGTGAAGCCGAGCGCGCCGGAGAGCCGGTCGTACTCGTCCTCGGCGAGCAGGCCCTCACCGTGGGACTCCTCGACCAGCGCCGCGACCTCCTCACGGGTGAAGGTGCTGCCGATCTCGTCCTTCGGCTCGATCCGCAGCAGCCGCAGGATGGCGTTGGCGATCGCGTTGATCGTGGCGATGAGCGGGCGCAGCACGGTGACGATGCCGAGCATCGGCGGGCCGAGGATGAGGGCGGCGCGGTCCGGCCCGGCGATGGCGATGTTCTTGGGGACCATCTCGCCGAGCACGACGTGGAGGAAGACGACGATGGTCATCGCGATCACGAAGGCCACCGGGTGCAGCCACTCCTCGGGCACGTGCAGCTCGTGGAACACCGGCTCGATCAAGTGGGCGAGCGCGGGCTCGCCGACGGCACCGAGGCCGAGCGAGCAGATGGTGATGCCGAGCTGGGCGCCGGCCATCATCTCCGAGACCCGCTCCATCGCCGCCAGGGTGATCCGGGCCATCCGGGAGCCGGACTGCGCACGGGGCTCGATCTGGCTGCGTCGCGCGGAGATCAGCGCGAACTCCGCGCCGACGAAGAAGGCGTTGGCGGCCAGCAGGACCACCGCGAGCAGCACGCCGCCGAGGTCACCCATGCTGCTCGACCTCCTCGACCCGCAGCGAGATCCGGTCGATCCGCAGTCCGTCCATGTGGTCGACGCTCAGCACCGCCCGGCGGGCGGGCTCCTCGTCGTCCTCCCCCGTCGACGGGAGGGGTACGACGGCCACGTCGCCGGTCTGCGGGATCCGGCCGAGCACCTTGAGCACGAGACCCGCCACCGTGTCGTAGTCCTCGCTCTCGGGGAGCTCGATCTCGGTGAGGTCCTCGACCTCGTCGGGGCGCAACAGGCCGGACAGCGACCAGGTGCCGTCGCGACGCAGCCGCCCGCGGCTGCCGAGCCGGTCGTGCTCGTCGGCGATGTCGCCGACGATCTCCTCGATCACGTCCTCGAGCGTGACGATGCCGGCGTGGTCGCCGTACTCGTCGAGGACGATGGCCATCTGGAAGCCGTCGGCGCGCAGCAGCGCGAGCAGCGGGTCGAGGCGCAGCGAGTCGGGCACCAGGATCGGCTTGGCCATCAGGTGCTTGACCTTGGTGGTGGCCCGCTCGTGGAGCGGGAGCGCGACGGCGTTCTTGACGTGGACGGTGCCGACGACGGCGTCGGTGTCGTCGAGGACCGGGAAGCGGGAGTTGCCGGACTCGCGGGCCAGCGCGATCACCGCACTGGCGCGGTCGTTGGCGTCGAGCGAGCGGGTGCGCACCCGGGGCGTCATGATCTCGCCGGCGGTGCGGGTGCCGAACTCGACGGAGCGCTCCATCAGCTCGGCGGTGTCGGCGTCGAGGGTGCCCTCGTCGGCCGAGTGCTGGATCAGCGAGGCGAGCTCGGTGGAGCTGCGCGCCGAGCGCAGCTCCTCCTGCGGCTCGACACCGAGGCGCCGCACGATCGCGTTGGCGCTGCCGTTGAGCACCTTGATCGGGCCGCGGGCGGCAGCGGTGAAGAAGCGCATCGGTCGCTGGGTCAGCCGGGCGGTCGTCATCGGCAGGGCGATGGCGACGTTCTTGGGGACCAGCTCCCCGATCAGCATGGTGAGCAGGGTGCTGAGCGTCAGGCCGAGGGCGACGCCGACCGGGCGCACCGCGCTCTCCGCCACGCCGGCCGCCCCCAGCGGGTCGCGCAGCAGCTCCGCTATCGCGGGCTCGGCGAGGAAGCCGATGGCCAGGTTGGTGATGGTGATGCCGACCTGGGCCCCGGAGAGCTGGGTCGACAGGGAGCGCAGCGCCTTCTGCAGCCCGATCGCCGCCGCGTCGCCGTCGGCGGCGGCCCGGTCGACCTGGCCGCGGTCGACGGTGACGAAGGCGAACTCGGCCGCGACGAACAGGCCGCACGCGAGCACCAGGAGGATGGCGAGTCCCAGCAGTAGCCAGGCGGTCATCGGGTTCTGCGGCTCCTGCCCACGGTTCGGTACCAGTCGATCAGCTCTGGGGCGTCCACACTACCGGGGTCGTAGGAGCGACCGAGGTCCTGGCCCGCGAGCACCCTCTTCACGGGCACCTCGAGCTTCTTCCCGGTGCGGGTGTGCGGGACGCCCGGAGCGGCGATCACGACGTCCGGGACGTGCCGCGGCGAGGCGTGGGTGCGTACGGCGTCGCGGATCCGGGCGTCGAGCGCCGCGTCGAGCTCGACGCCCTCGGCGAGGACCACGAACAGCGGCATCCAGTAGCCGCCGTCCGGCTCCTCCAACCCGATGACCAGCGCCTCGCGCACCTCGGGCAGCGCCTCGACCGGCTCGTAGATGTCGCCGCTGCCCATCCGGATCCCGTTCCGGTTGAGCGTCGCGTCCGAGCGGCCGTGGATGACGACCGAGCCGTGGTCGGTCACGGTGATCCAGTCGCCGTGGCGCCACACGCCGGGGAAGGTGTCGAAGTAGGCCTCGTGGTAGCGGCTGCCGTCGTCGTCGCCCCAGAAGTACAGCGGCATGGACGGCATCGGTCGGGTGACGACCAGCTCGCCGACCTCGCCGCGCACGGAGCGTCCGTCGGCGTCGAACGCGTCGAGGGCCACGCCGAGGCACGGCCGGGACAGCTCGCCGGGCCACACCGGCACCGTCGGCGCCGGACCGACGAAGGCGCTGACCACGTCGGTCCCGCCGCTGATCGAGCAGATCTGCACGTCCGGACCGAGGTCGGCCTGCAGCTCCTCCTGGCTGGTCGCGGGGAAGGTCGACCCGGAGATCCCGACCCGGCGCAGCCGCGAGAGGTCGTGCCCCGCGGGACCGACGCCGGCCTTCTGGCAGGCGGCCACGTAGCCGGGGCTCATCCCCACCACGGTCACGCCGAGCCGGGCGGCCAGCGCCCACAGGCCGTCGGTCGCGGGGTGGGCCGGGCTGCCGTCGTACGTCACCACGGACGCGCCGGTCAGCAGGGCGCCGACGACGAAGTTCCACATCATCCACGACGGGGTGGTGAACCAGAGGAGCCGCTCGCCGGGCCCCAGGTCGAAGTGGTACGCCGCCACCTTGGCCTGCTCGAGCAGCGCGCCACCGTGGCCGTGGACGATGCCCTTCGGGCGGCCGGTCGTGCCCGAGGAGAACAGCACCCACAGCGGGTGGTCGAACGCGACGGCCACCGGCTCGAACGGCACGTCGGCGGCCAGCGCCTCGTCCCAGGCGGGCGTGCCGACCTCGAGCACCGCGCGCAGCGTGGGCAGCGCGCCGGTGAGCTCGGCGACGACATCGCTGCGGTCGTGGACCGACTGAGCGTGGACGTAGGACGACGCGTGCACCAGCACCACCGGCTCGAGCTGCTCGAAGCGCGAGCGGGCGGCCGAGGCGGCGTAGTCCATGCCGCACACCGACCAGACCGCGCCGAGGCTGGCGGTGGCGAGGAAGGCCACGACCGCGTCAGGCGTGTTGGGGAGGAAGCCGACCACGCGGTCGCCCTCCCCCACGCCCAGGCCGCGCAGTGTCGCCGCCAGGCTCGCCGTACGACGCCGCAGCTCGCCCCAGGTCAGCTCGACGGTCGCGGCCGGGTCCTCGGTGACGCCGACGACGGCGACCTCGTCCTCGGGGCACCCGTCGAGGACCGCCGCGGCGTAGTTGACCCGGGCCTCGGGGAACCAGACCGCGCCGGGCATCCGCTCCTCGGCGAGCACCGGGCCGGGCAGGTCGAGGTCGAGGTGCCGGGCCACGCCCGACCAGAACCCGTCGAGGTCGCGGACCGACCAGGCCCACAGGTCGTCGTAGCCGCCCGTGACCCCGACCGACCGTGCCAGGTCCTCGATGCGGCTCATGAGGTCCTCACGGGGTCAGCGTAGGCGCGTCGGCGACGACCCTGGCCCAGCTTCCGTCGGGGTCGAGGCGCCGGATCAGCCGGGCCGGGACGCCGCCGACGACCGCGTGGTCCGGCACGTCGCCGCGGACGACGGAGCCGGCCGCGACCACGACGTTCCGGCCGATCGACGTGCCGGGCAGGATCATCGCGCCGTGCCCGACCCAGGTGCCGGAGCCGATCGAGACCGGCTGGTGGGTGCCGAACTGGAGACCGACGGGGATCTCGGGGTTCGTGTAGCCGTGGCTGGCGTCGGAGACGAACACGTCCTGGCCGAACCAGACGTCGTCGCCGATCTCGATCGACTCGTGGGCGGTGATGGTGATCCGGGCACCGAGGACGCAGCGCTCGCCGACGCGCAGGCCGCGCTCGGGCAGCACCTCCTGGGTCGGGCCGTAGCCGACCGAGAGGGTCGCGTACTTGCCGATCAGGGTGTCGCGACCGATGTGGATCGCGCTCGCGTTGACCACGTCGGACAGGGGGAACGCCAGGCAGGCGCCGGGGCCGAAGGTGCCGAAGGTGACGGCCAGGGAGCTGTCCGGGGAGACGTCCCCGACGTGCTCGACCCACCGCCAGGCGGCGTGGACGGAGCGGTTGAGAAGACGGCGGAGCGGGCGCCGGAGATCGAGCACCGGCGAAGGTTACCGAAATGCAACGTTCACGCGGCTCCGCTGGTTGGGCGGGCCATCATTCGTGGCCGTATCATCCGTCGGTGCAGAAGCCCCACGTCATCGCCTACTTCGCCGACGACCCGACCCGGGTCTACCAGCTCCTGCAGTGGATCCCGGTGCTGGAACGGCTCGATGACACCCACCCCGTGGGCATCCTGACCCGGGACCCGCAGACCCGCGCGATCGTCGAGGAGCGCACCTCGCTTCCCGTGCTCCTCGCCCCGGGCTTCGCCGACCTCGCGGCGACGTACGACGAGCTGGACGCCAAGGTCGTCGTCTACTGCAACAACTCCATGCTCAACTTCAACTCGCTGCTCGACGGCCGGATGCTGCACGTGCACATCAACCACGGCGAGAGTGACAAGCAGTCGATGATCTCCAACAACGCGAAGGCCTACGACCGCGTCTTCGTCGCCGGCGAGGCGGCCGTCCAGCGGCACCGGGCCGCGCTGATGGAGCTCGACGAGCACCGACTGGTCCGGGTCGGCCGGCCGCAGCTGGACCTGCGTCCCGCTCCCCTGCTGCCGGCGAGCGAGCGCCGTACCGTGCTCTACGCGCCCACCTGGGAAGGCGATGCGGGCTACAACGACTACACCTCGGTCGACGTGTTCGGCGTCGACATCGCACGCTCGATCCTCGCCGTGCCGGACGTGCGACTCGTCTACAAGCCGCACCCGAAGGTCACCACCAGCCTCACACCGGCGATCCGCGAGGCGCACCAGGCCATCCTCGAGCTGGTCGAGCGGGCCGCCGAGCGCGAGCCCGAGGCCGGGCACGCCGCGATCTGGCAGGGCGACATCCTCGCGGTGTTCCCCGGCTGCGACGCGATGGTCACCGACGTCTCCTCGGTGGGGCTGGACTGGCTCTACCTGCAGACCGACAAGCCGATCCTGATCACCGACCGGCACCACGACGCCGAGCGGCTGCGCCAGGAGGTGCCGGTGAGCCGGTGCGCCGACGTCATCGACACCGAGGACCTGCCCGGCCTGACCGAGCTGCTCACCGACCGGCTCGCGCACGACGAGCACCGGATCGCCCGGGCCGCGATGCGCCACCACTACTTCGACGACAACGGCGTCGGCGACAGCACGGTGCGCTTCGTCGAGGCGATCACCGAGCTCGTCGACCTGCGCGACCGGCTCCGGGGCGAGCTGGCCAGCGCCGACGACGGAACTGTCGGGGCCGCCTGAAAGGCTGGGCGCATGCCCGACACCCGCGAGGTCTATGCCGCCGAGGACCTGTTCGCCGGCTGGCTCGACGAGGCCGCGCGCACCCCGGGCGAGCCGCTGCGGATCAGGGTCGGCGAGACGCTGCAGGCGTTCGAGCCCGAGACCGAGCCGCGGTTCACCGACCCGGCCCACGTCCAGGCGTTCGTCGACAAGGTGCTCGCCCACCTCGTCGCGACCGGGAGCGCCTATGACGACGGCACGGGTCACGACCGCGCGGGGGTGCCGGTCGTGGTCCGCCCACGCCGGGGTCACGCCAAGGCGCACTACGAGTACGACGAGCTTCCCGCCCGCGGCGTGATGGCGATCCCGCCGCGCGAGGTCGGCGGGGCTTGGTCGTTGCGTGCCGCCGTGGTGCTCCACGAGGTCGCCCACCACCTGGCCGGGGCCGTCGGGCACGGGCCGGAGTTCCGCACGACGTACCTCCGGCTGCTCGAGGACGTCGGCATGCCCGTGCTGGCCGACCTGCTCCACACCGCCTACCGGCTGCACGGCCTCGACACCGGCGTCGACGGCGAGGACCGCACCCTGCTGCGGATCGGCCGGCTGCTGCGCCAGGCCGAGCGGACCTCCAACACCGCCGAGCGCGAGGCGTTCTTCGCCAAGGCGCAGTCGCTGGCCACCCGGCACCAGATCGCGCTCGCGGTCGCCCGCGCCACCGCAGGCGCGGAGGAGCGGCGCGAGGAGCCGACCTGGGAGACGGTGCTGATCGGCGAGTCCGGCAAGCGGTCGTTGGCCCGCTACGTCCGGCTGGTGCTGGAGATCGCCCGCGCCAACGATGTCCGGGTGGCGATCTACACGAGCAACACCCGGGTCACCCTCTACGGCTTCCCGTCCGACATCGCGGTCGTCCAGGCGCTCTACGCCACGCTGGTCACCCAGATGGTCGCCGACGGCGACGCCCACCTGCGCTCGGGCGCCCACAAGGCCGACCAGCGCGAGGTCTGGAACGCCCGGCGCCGGCGCTGGGAGCTGAAGCCAGTGCACGGCTCGACCGCCCGGGCGGCGTTCTACGAGGCCTGGGCCGACCACATCGGCGATCGCCTGGAGACGGCGCGGGCCTCGGCGCGGGCCGCAGCGGTCGCCACCGACGCTCCGGTGGCCGACGGGCCGACGTCCACCGAGCTCGCCCTGCGGGCGCGCGAGATCGAGATCGTCGACTACT
Source organism: Nocardioides sp. QY071 (assembly GCF_029961765.1). NCBI lineage: Bacteria > Bacillati > Actinomycetota > Actinomycetes > Propionibacteriales > Nocardioidaceae > Nocardioides > Nocardioides sp. QY071. The sequence continues at coordinate 2,662,797 of NZ_CP124681.1, read as the reverse complement.
TCGGCCGGATGCAGCGCGACCACGGGATCCGCGGCACCTGGAAGGGCGCCGCGCAGGCCGGCCACGCCGCCCCCGGGTCCCGCGACGCCGGCACCCGGGCCGCCGCGCGGGCCAGCCTGGGCACCGAACGGGCGATCACCGGCGGCGGTTGACGTCTCGACGGCGTGACCGCTTCTGCTGACGCGGGGGTCCGGCGGGCTGACACTGGCTCCATGTTCGACGTGTTCGACCCGGCGCTGGTCGCCGACCCGTACCCGGCCCTGGCCCGGTTGCGGTCCTGCTCGCCCGTGTACCGCGTCCCCGGCACCGACGTGCACCTGGTCTCGTCGTGGGAGCTGGTCCAGGAGGTGCTCGCGGCCCCGCAGACCTACTCCTCGCACCTGTGCTCGGTGCTGCTGCGCCGTCCCGACGGGTCCGCCTCGGTGCTGCCGATGGACGGCGGCGGCACCGTCGAGCAGGTCCTCGCGACCGCCGACGACCCGACCCACCGGATCCACCGCACGGCCGTGCTCGGCACCATCGGGCGGCGGATCCGGGCCCTGGAGTCGTCGGTCGTCGGGCAGGTGGACCGACTCTGGTCGGCGTACTTCTCCGGGGAGGGCGGGGACTGGGCCGTCGACCTGGCCGACCGACTGCCGTTGGCACTGGTCGCGGAGCTGATCGGGCTCGCGCCGGAGGACGTGCCGGACCTGCTGCGGTGGGCCTACGACAGCACCGAGATGCTCGGCGGCTGGGTCGACGAGACCCGCCTGGACGCGACGATCGGCGCGTCCTTCGCGCTGCACGCGTACCTCGCCGACCGTTTCGACGCCGCCCTCGACCGGCCGGGCGACGACCTGATGGGCGAGCTCGCGCTGGCGGTCCAGCTCGACGAGCTGGAGGTGGGGACGGCGGTCCTGGTCCTGCTGCAGCTGGTGGGCGCCGGTGGCGAGTCCACCGCCGGACTGCTCGGTACGGCGGCGCACCGGCTCGCGACGGACCGCTGCCTGCAGAACCGGCTGCGCGCGGAGCCCGACCTGATCGACCCGTTCCTCGACGAGTGCCTGCGGCTAGAGTCGCCCTTCCGCGGGCACTACCGGCACGTGGGTGCCGACACCGCGCTCGGCGGCGTCGACCTGCCGGCCGGAAGCACCCTGCTGCTGCTCTGGGGTGCGGCCAACCGCGACCCGGCGCACTTCGAGGACCCCGACGTCCTCGACCTCGGCCGCGACGGTGTGCGCCAGCACCTGGCGTTCGGTCGCGGCATCCACTTCTGCGTCGGCTCCGCGCTGGCCCGGCTGGAGGCCACCGTCGCGATCCACGCGCTGCTCACCCGGACCTCGTCGTTCCGGCTCGACAGCCCGGAGGACGAGGCTGCCGCGTGGGTGCCGAGCATCTTCGTGCGCCGGCACTCGCGGCTGCGGCTCGCGCTGGATCGTTAGCGGGTGCGGCGGTTCGCGCGTCCGGTGGCACGCGCGACGAGCTCGTCGCCGTGCGTGACCCGGACGACGAAGAGGTCCTCCTTCGCCAGCCGCTCGGCGACCTCGGCGGTCGCGACCAGTGCGTCCCCCACCCGTGCCGGGCGCACGTAGTCGACGTGGACCGCGCTGACGACGCCCGAGTGCTCGGCGTCGTTGGCCGCCGCGGCCAGCGCGATGCCGGCCAGGGAGAAGAGGAACGCGCCATGCGCGGTGCCGTGGGGGTTGAGGTGGTCGTCGGTGACACTCACGCGCGCCTCGGCCCGGCCGCCGCCGTACCCGAGGACGTCGACGCCGAGGGTCGCCGCGAACGAGTCGCGCGGGCCACTCATCGGCCCTGCCCCGAGGGCCCGTCCACGAAGATGTCGTACTCCAGCTCGCCGGTGCCACCGTACGACGACAGGTCGCGCACGCCTGCCTCGCGCAGCACGTCGACGTCGAGCACCGCGTTGCCTGTGAACTCGCGCGACGGGCGGGTCAGCACCTCGATCGCGGCATCGGCCATGATCTCGGGCGTCCGCGCCCTCTGCATCGCGGCGTCGCCGCCGAGCAGGTTCTGCACGGCGGAGGTGGCGATCAGGGTCTCGGGCCACAAGCAGTTGGCGGCGACGCCCGCCTCGGCGTACTCCGCGGCCCAACCGAGGGTCAGCAGCGACATGCCGTACTTCGCGAGCGTGTACGCCGGGTGCTTGCCGAGCCACTCCGGCGACATGTTCAACGGCGGGCTGAGCGAGAGCACGTGCGGGTTGGTGCCCTTGCGCAGGTGCGGCAGGCAGGCGCGGGTGAGCAGGTAGGTGCCGCGCAGCTGGATCTGGGTCATCAGGTCGAAGCGCTTGACCGGGAGCTCTTCGGTGCTGTCGAGCGCGATGGCAGAGGCGTTGTTGAGGCAGATGTCGATGCCGCCGAAGCGCTCGACGGCGCGGGCCACGGCGTCCTCGACCGAGGCCTCGTCACGGACGTCGCCGACGACGGCCAGCGCCTGCCCGCCGGCGGCCTCGATCTCGGCCGCCGCGGTGTGCACGGTGCCGGGCAGCCGTGGGTCGGGGACGTCGGTCTTCGCGAGGAGGACGACGTTGGCGCCCTCGCGCGCGGCCGCCAGCCCGATCGCCAGCCCGATCCCCCGGCTGCCGCCCGACATCATCAGGGTCCGTCCTGCAAGTCGCTTGCCCGTTGTCTCCGTCATGGCGGCACCGTTACACAGATCTGACAGCCGCGCCAATAGTGTTAGACATAGGTCACAACATAGCGCCGCCAGCCGTCGGAGTTCTGTAACATCCCTGTCGTCATGCCCGACCTGAAGCCCGTCTCGACCCGGTCCGCGCTGCTCACGTTGCTGCTCGGCGCCGAGGTGCCGCGGCTGACCACCCGCGAGCTGGTCGCCGCCGCCTCGGTGGTCGGCTTCGCGGAGCCGACGGTGCGGGTCGCGCTCTCGCGGATGGCCACCGCCGGTGACGTGGTCCGCGACGACGAGGGCGCCTACCGCCTCTCGGAGCGGCTCGTCGTACGGCAGCGGCGGCAGGAGGAGGCCACCCACCCGTCACTGCGGGAGTGGGACGGGACGTGGGAGCTGGTGGCCGTCACCACGGTCGGTCGTACGGCGAGTGAGCGGGCCGAGCTGCGCGCGGCACTCGCCGAGCTGCGGCTCGCCGAGCTCCGCGAGGGCGTGTGGACCCGCCCGGCCAACCTCGCCCTGGCCTGGCCGGAGCCGGTGGACGAGGTGTGCGAGCGGTTCACCGCCGCGACGCCCGCCGCGGACGCCGCCTCGCTCTCGGCGCGGCTGTGGGACCTCTCCGCGTGGGCCGCGACGGCGCGACGGCTGCTCGACGCCACCGACACCGAGGACCCGGTCCTTCGGTTCACCGCGTGCGCCACCTCGGGACGCCACCTGCTCACCGACCCGGTCCTGCCGCCCGCACTCCTTCCGGACGACTGGCCCGGCGACGCCCTGCGCGCCTCCCACGTCGCCTACAAGCAGTGGGTCGTCGACATGCGGCACAGCCTCACCGACGGCGCGGGCTGAGCCAGCACAATGGCCGGGTGACGTCCGCCCCGCAGTCGGCCCCACCGCCGCCCGAGAGCGGCGAGCGCAGCGAGAGCCTGGTGACCGTGCTCGTCGCCCTCGCCGCGAACGCCCTCATCGCGGTCGCGAAGTCCGTGGCCGCCGGCGTGACCGGCTCCGCCTCGATGACCGCCGAGGCCGCGCACTCGTGGGCCGACACGGGCAACGAGGTGTTCCTGCTCGTCGGGGAGCGCAAGGCCGCCCGGCCACCCGACGCCGAGCACTCCCTCGGCTACGGCCGGGTCGGCTACATCTGGTCGATGTTCGCCGCGTTCGGGCTGTTCACCGTCGGCTCCGCGGTGTCGATCTGGCACGGTGTCCAGTCGCTGCACGCCGAGGAGGAGGCGCCGTCGTACGGCTGGGCCTATGCCGTGCTCGCCCTGGCCTTCCTGCTCGAGGGCACCTCGTTCCTGCAGGCGCTGCGCCAGGCCCGCGACGCCGCCGTACCGCGTCGGCTGCACCCGCTGCGCTACCTGCACATCACCTCGAACCCGATGCTGCGCGCGGTCTTCGCCGAGGACTTCGCCGCCCTGGTGGGCCTGGCGATCGCGTTCGTCGGCATCCTGCTCCACCAGGTCACCGGCGACCCGCTCTGGGACGCGATCGGATCGATCCTGGTCGGCGTCCTGCTCGGCGCGGTCGCGCTCTTCCTGATCCGGCGCAACATGGACTTCCTGACCGGAGAGGCCGTCACCCCGCTCGCCCGCAATGTCGCACTGCGCGCGCTGCTCGAGCACCCCGAGATCGCCCGGATCAGCTACCTGCACATGGAGTGGGTCGGCGCCGACCGGATCTTCCTGGTCGCCGCCGTCGACCTGGTCGGCGACGCCCCCGAGTCCGACGTGGCCGAGCGGCTCGGCGCCATCGCCGACGCCCTGCACGACCGCCCCGAGATCGTGCGCGCGGTGCTCACGCTCACCCGGCCCGGCGACGACACGGACCTGCGTCCCGGCTCGCTGCCGGACTGGTACCGGAGCTAGTCGGCGACGGGCGCCGGCTCACTCCGGAACCGGTTGGGGCGACCGGCGATGCCGAGCGCGCGCCAGACCCGGCGCGAGACCGGGTTCATCAGGCCGGTCGCCTCGGCGAGCATCCGCACGTCGCCGAACATGTCGCGCAGGAACTTCCGCGACTCCGGGCTCTCCCACCAGACCTCGCGGGCGACCTCGCGCGGGATGCCCATGTCGCGGATCGCCTTCGGGCCCGGTACGACGATCGCGTCGCACAGCACACGCATCAGGATCGGGGTCAGCACCGAGGCGACCCCGCGCTGAACGACGTTGAGGCGGGGTGCGCGGTGCTCGAGGAACTGGTGGGCGAAGCCGATGTGGCGGGCCTCCTCGGCGACGTGGATCTGGCTGATCCGCTCGAGGAGGGGGTGCATCGGGGCACCGGAGCGCAGCATCACCTTCTGCACGTGGTCGATCGGCTCCTCACCACCGAGCACGCCGACGAAGAAGATGAACGGCAGGTGCTTGGCGGCCAGCGGGAGGAAGGGACCGAGGGCGCGGAACAGGCTGTGCGCGCCGGGGACGTCCAGGCCGGTCCGGTTCACGAACTCCTGGAACATCTGGGTGTGGTGGCACTCCTCGGTCGCCTCGTGCGTGGAGTAGCGGAACTCGGCGCGGCCGTTGGGCAGGTCGAGGCAGTACATCATCAGCCCGGCGATGAGCACCTGCTCGAACTGCAGCCCGACCTTGACCACGTTCGTCTGGCGGTAGAACCCGACCTCGATCTGCCGTTCGCGCGGCAGCCCGCGGTACCAGGAGGTCCGCCCCAAGGGGTCGACGTCGGGCAGGATCCAGCGCGGGTCCTGCGGGTCGATGACGTACGCCGGGTCGTCCCACGCGATGTCGACGAAGGCGTCGAAATGATGCTCGACCGACGCCTCGGACAAGGTCCGGAGCTGGTCCTGGTAGCTGATCGTGTCCACGCCCGTAGCCATACCTACATGCTACTCGCGGTAACACCTACCGCAAGGGAGCCCCGCCAGTTTCACCGGTCGACCGGTGAAACTGGCGGACCGGGACGACGAAACTGGCGCCTGGACGAGGATGCTTCCTCGTCCTGGCGGGAGTTTCACCGGTCGGCCGGTGAAACTCCCGCCCCGGTGCGCTCAGAAGTGGGTGCCGCCGTCGACGCGCACCTCGGTGCCGGTGACGAAGGCGCCGTCGTCGCTGGCGAGCATCGCCACGACTCCGGCGACCGTCTCCGGGCCGGCGAAGCCGTGGCCGAGGGCGGGGGCGAGCTTCATGAACAGGCTCATGTCGGCGTCCGCCGGGAGGCCGGGGCCGGCGCTCTGCTTGCTGGCGCCGCTGCCGTCGGTCATGCCCGAGGAGATCGAGCCGGGCTGGACGGAGTTGAAGCGGATGCCGGCGCCGGCGTACTCGGCGGCGAGCGCGTGGGTCATCGACTGGATGCCGCCCTTGCTGGCGGCGTACGCCGCCATGTAGGGGTGGGCGAACATCGCCGAGGTGGAGCTGAAGTTCACCACGGCGGCGCCATTGCCCTCGCGCAGCGCGGGGATCGTCTCGCGGATGACGAGGAAGGTGCCGACCAGGTTGATCCGGAGCACCTGCTCGAACGACTCGAGCGTGGTCTCGTGGGTGTGGCCCGAGCGCAGGATGCCGGCGGCGTTGACGACCACATCCAGGCCGCCGAGGGCCGCGACGGCGCCCGCGACACCCGCCTTGACCGACTCCTCGTCGGCGATGTCCATGACGACGGTGGCCAGCCGGCCGGCCGCGTCGCCGTCCAGCGCGCCCGCCCTGGTGACGGTGTCGGCGAGACCGGCCTCGCTCACGTCGGCGGCCATGACACTGCCGCCCTCGGCCAGCATGCGCAGCACGGTGGCCTGCCCGATGCCCGAGCCGCCGCCGGTGACCAGCGCCCGGCGTCCCTCGTAACGGTTCATCTCGATGTCCTCTCGATCGTCGCGATGGCTTCGGTGTCATCGCGATCTGTTGGCACAACGTGCCACAGCGGCACAATATGCCCGGATCGGCACGAAGATCGGTACGCTCGTCCCCGTGAGCGAGACAGCGGGCCTGACCGAGCGTCGCCGGGCGGCGACCCGGCTCGAGATCGCCCGCGTCGCAGCCCGCCTGTTCACCGAGCACGGCGCCGCCGGTACGACGGCCGAGGCGATCGCCGCCGCTGCCGGGATCGGGCTGCGCACGTTCTACCGCTACAGCCGGACCAAGGAGGACGCGGTCGCGCCGCTGCTCACCGTCGGCGGTGACGCCTGGCGGGCCCGGCTGGCCGCGACCGAGCCGGGGGCGCCGCTGATCCCGGCCGTCGAGGCGGCGATCCGGGACTCCCTCGGCGCGAGCGACGACGCGACCGTAGCCGACCTGCCATCGGTGCGCGGGCTGCTGCGTGCGGCCGCGGACGACCCCGACCTGGCGGCGGTCTGGTACCGGGTCAACCGGGACTCCGAGGCCCGGCTGCTGCCCGTGCTGGCGACGATCGCGCCCACCGCCGACCCGCTCGAGCTGAGGCTCGTGGCGGCGGCGGCGACGGACGCGATCCGGGTGTCCCTGGAGCATTGGGCGCGGGGCCAGAGCCCTGAGGCACCGGTCGAGCTGGCCGTCCGGTGCCTGCGCGCGCTCACGCGCGGGCTGGCGTCCTGACGTCGAGGACCCGCTCGATCACCAGGTAGGCGACCAGGCCGACGACCAGGCCCACGACGGCGTCGGACAGGAAGTCCGCGGAGTAGTGGACGATGACAGCAGCACCGGCGCCGATGGCCCAGGCCAGGAACGCGGTGATCCGCACCGGCGACTCCGCGCGGCCGTCGAGGCGGCCCCGGAGCAGGACCTGGTCGGCGATGAGGACGGCGCCGAGAGGCGGCACCAGGACGCCGAGGAACGCCAGCCAGCTGACGAAGTGGTGCCAGGCGCCGGCCAGTGCGACGACGACGCCGAGCACGCCGAGCACGAGGGTGAGCAGCCTCATGGTCGAGCGGGTCAGGTGCGACCAGCCGAGGGCTCCGTTGTAGAGGCAGTGGGTGCAGACCGAACCGAGGTTGATCAGCACGAACACGACGACGAATGCGTTGAGCAGGACGTTGTCCTCGCCGGTGAGGATCGGGGTGAAGTCGCCGCCGACCGCGCCGGCGTTGGCGATCGCGCCGGCGGCGACCAGGACGCCGCCGCTGAGCTGGGCGACCAGGCTGGCGATCGGGAACGCGGTGACGGTGGCGAGCACCGCCTCGCGGCCGTTGCGCGACCAGCGGGTGAAGTCGGCGGTCATCGTGCCCGAGTCGGCGAAGGTCGCCATGATCGAGGTGACCGCGACGCCGAAGGTCATCGCTCCCCCGCCGACCCCGGCATAGCTGGTGACCTGCGAGAAGTCGGCGGTGCTGGCGGCCACCACGATCGCGATGACGACCGCGACGATGAACAACGGGGCCGCGATCGCGCCGAGCCACGAGAGCGCCTTGATGCCGACGTACGTCACGGCGATGAAGGCGGTGCCGGCGACGAGGACGACGAGGGTCTCGTTCCAGCCGAAGGCCTGGTTGAGGCTCGCGCCGGTCGCGCCGGTGTTGAACGCGAACCAGCCGACGACCACGGTCGCGAGGAAGCCGGAGGCGATGGCGTACCCGAGGGTGCCGAAGGTCTCGGTGGCCTGCAGCGCGAAGCTCTTGCCGGTCTGGCCGGCGCGGTAGCTGAGCAGGCTGACGTAGACGAACATGATCGCGTTGGCGACCAGGATCGCGGCCACGCCCTGCCAGAAGCCGAGGAGCGCGACGACGAGTCCGCCGGGGATGGCGTTGGTCAGGATCATCGGGAAGCCGAACCACACGGCCGAGACCGTCAGGAGCGACTTGCGGTGCGTCGCGGGGACCGGGCTGTGCTCGAACTCGGACTCGAGCTCGCGCCCGGGCGTCTGGTCCCGGTCGGTTCCGGACGGGGTTCCCGTGGAGGTCGTCATCGGCAGGGCTCTCTGCTGGGCCGGGCAGCGAGCACCCGGAGGTTGGTATGCCATCGAGCGGCGTACCACGACGCGCGCGGTCGCAATTGCTCGCGATTGGTATACCATTACGAGCGGCGCCGATGGAACCCCTGTCCGCCCAGCGGGTCGAGCAGCGCTCAGCCGGTCGACTCGACCCCTACCGCACCGCCGAGGAGCGGGTCGTCGTCGCGCCAGGTCGGGTCGTCGAGGTAGCGGATGTTGCCCATGTGGGCCAGGATCAGCGTGCTCACCCGCGCGACGTCGCGTTCCGCGATCGCGTCGTAGAGCGCCTGGTGCTCCTCGGCGACGCCGTCGACGTCCTCGTGCTGGAGCAGCAGCCAGCGGATCCGGCTCTTGAGCAAGCCGCCGATCTCGTGGAGCAGGTCGTTGCCGGCGAGCATGGTGACCTGCTCGTGGAAGTCCGCCGCCGCCCGCCGGGCCAGGGCCGCGTCGTTGCGGCGTACGGCCTCGTGCTCGGTGTCGAGCACCTCGCGCAGCCGGGCCAGGCCGTCGCGGGTACGTCGGTTGGCGGCCAGGCGGAAGGTCAGCACCTCGAGGGCCGAGCGAACCTCGTTGAGGTCGGCGACGTCGGCGGGCGAGAACTCGCGCACGATCGCCCAGGTGCGGGGCCGGGGCGTCACCAGGCCCTCGCCCACCAGGGTCTTGAGCGCGTCGCGCACCGGCACGCGGCTCACGCCGAGCTCGTCGGCGAGGTCGCGCTCGACCAGCTTGCTGCCCGGCGAGCGGGTGCCGTCGAGGATCTGGTCGCGGATCGCGGAGGCGACCCGGTCCGCCTCCGACTCGAAGTCCGTGCTGTCGTGGGTGCTGCCCCCCATGGAGGTCATTCTCCGACCTTCACCAGCAGCTTGCCGAAGTTGCGCCCGACGAGCAGTCCGCGGAACGCCTCGGGCGTGCTCTCCAGGCCTTCGACGATGTCCTCGCGGTAGCGGACCCTCCCGTCGCGGACCCACGCGGTCATGTCGCGCTGGAAGGCCTCGGTCAGGGTCGGCTCGAACTCGCTCTGGATGAAGCCGCGGATCGTCAGGCTCAAGGTGAGCACCCGGGCCATGAACCCCGGCAGCCGGTCCGGACCGGCCGGCGCCTCGGTCGCGTTGTAGTTGGCGACCAGCCCGCAGACCGGGATCCGGGCGTAGAGGTTGAGCCTCCGGGCGACCTCGTCGGCGACCATGCCGCCGACGTTCTCGAAGTAGACGTCGATGCCGTCCGGCGTGGCCGCGGCCAGGTCCTCGCGGAAGGTCGGCGAGCGGTGGTCCAGGGCGACGTCGAAGCCGAACTCCTCGGTGAGCGCGCGGACCTTCTCCGCTCCCCCGGCGATACCGACGGAGCGGGCGCCCTTGAGCTGGGCGATCTGGCCGACGGCCGAGCCGACCGGCCCGGTCGCGGCCGCCACGACCACGGTCTCGCCCGGCTGCGGGCGGCCGATCTCCAGCAGTCCGGCGTAGGCCGTGAAGCCGGGCATCCCGAGCACGCCCAGTGCCGTGGACACCGGGGCGGCCTCCGGGTCGAGCCGGCGCGTGTGGCGGGCGTCGGCGACGGCGTACGTCTGCCAGCCGGTGTAGGCCAGCACGATGTCGCCGACGGCCCGACGCTCGGAACGGCTCTCGACGACCTCGCAGACGGTCTGGCCGACCATGACGCCGCCGACCGGCACCGGCTCGGCGTACGACTTCGCCGCGCTCATCCGGCCCCGCATGTAGGGGTCCAGCGAGAGGTAGATCGTCCGCAGCAGGACCTGTCCGTCGGCGAGTGCGGGGAGGTCCTCGGTGACGAAGGCGAAGTCGTCGTCGGTGGGCTCGCCCACGGGGCGCGCGGCGAGCCGGATCTGGGTGGTCTGCACGGACCGAACCTATCTCCCGAAGAGCGCGCGGGTCGTCTCGTCGGCGGGCAGGAAGGTCTCGAGTCGCAGCCCCTCGAGGGCGACGTCGGTGGCGGTGGTCAGCTGGGCGGAGGTGCTGAACAGCCGCAGCACGCCGTCGCCGGTGCGCAGCCGCAGGCTCAGCACCGGCCCGAGCGTCGGGTCGAGGCGAGGCGTGCCGCCGTGCAGCCGGACGATCTCGGCGACCAGCTCGTGGTGGCGCGGGTCGTGGGTGCGCGCTGCGCGGCTGAGCGCCTGGTGGTGCAGGTGGCCGGCCCACTCGTCGAGGTTCTCGATCCGCGGGGCGAGACCACCCGGGTGCAGGCACAGCCGGACCACGTTGACCGGCGGCTCCAGCAGCTCCGGCGCGCAGTCGGCCAGCAGGACACCGATCGCGGCGTTCGCGTCGACCACGTCCCAGTGGTCGTCGAGGAGCACCGCGGGGTACGGCAGGTGGGCGTCGAGCAGGCTGCGCAGCACGTCCATCACGACGGCGAGCGACCCGTCGTCGAGCGACTGCTCCGAGTAGCGCGGGGCGTAGCCCGCCGCCAGCAGCAGCCGGTTGCGCTCGCGCAGCGGCACCTCCAGGTTGTCGGCCAGGTGCAGGATCATCTCCGGTGTCGGGTGCGCCCGCCCGGTCTCGACCCGGCTGAGGTGACGGGTCGACACGGTCGAGAGGTTCGACAGCTCCTGCTGGCTGAACCGGCGCCGCTCGCGCCACGAGCGAAGCATCGGGCCCACCTGCAGGCTCTCCACGAGCGTGGTCATGGCCCCACCCTAGGCAGCGCCTGGCGCAGGTCCCATGACCTCGCAGGTCATGGCCACGCTCCCCCGTTCGGGCGACGGTGGTGCCCGTCCACCACCACGGAACACCCACCGAACGGAGCAGACCATGAACCACCTCGTCGACGCCTACCTCGCCACCTGGAACGCCGGGCCCGCCGATCGCGACCGGTTGCTCGCCGAGCACTTCGCCCCCGACGTCAGCTACACCGACCCGCTGGCACAGGTCAGCGGGCACGCCGGCCTGCACGCTCTGGTCGACGGCGTCCAGGCACAGTTCCCGGGCTTCGTGTTCACGCCCGTCGGCGCCGTCGACGGCCACCACGACCGGATCCGGTTCCAGTGGGGCCTGGGGCCCGAGGGCGCCGATCCGGTCGTCGTCGGGTTCGACGTCGTCGTACTCGCCGAGGACGGACGGATCCGCGACGTGCACGGTTTCCTCGACAAGGTGCCCGGGTGAACACCAGGCGGGCGCTGCGGACGCGTCCCGGCCGCCACCACCGGCTCGTCGCGCCTCAGGCCCGGACGGGCGAGGCCACGTTCGCCGAGCTACCGGCGGCGCCGGACAGCTCGGCCTGGAAGGCCCGCGCGGAGCGCTGGATCCGGAGCAGCATCGTGGCCGACGGGGTCACCGAGCCGCCGACGTAGCTCGACAGGCGCGAGGGCGACGTACCGATCCGGGCGGCGAACCGGCGCTGGCTCACCCCGCTGACGGCGACCAGGCGCTGCACCTGACGTCCGACCAGCACCCGGTCGCGGTCGGTGCGCCACGACCGGCACCAGCCGAGCAGGGTGGCCACGACCTCGAGGTCCGCGTCGTCGGCCTCCTCGACCAGCTCCTCGGCGGCCGGGCCCCAGGGCGAGGCCGCGAGCATGCCCAGGCCGCGCCGCCCGGCGGCGACCGAACCGCCGCGGCCGAAGGCGACCAGGTCGGCGCGGGCCGCCCGCACGGTGACCCGGTCCTCGGGCGCGACCTGGACGTCGAGGTCCTGGAAGAGCAGTGCGCGGCCCACGCCGGCCGTGGTCTCCTCGGCGAGCAGGCGGTGCACGACCACCGTGGTCAGCGGTAGGTCGGGGTCGAGGTCGACCAGCCGCGCGGCCCGCTGCAGGCGTTGCGCGACCCGCTCCTCCCCCAGCGCCTGGGTGAGGGCCGCCGCCCGGGCCAGGTCCACCGGGTCGTCGAGGACGGCGAGCGCCAGGAAGCCGGCCAGGACCGCACAGAACGCGGCCGTACCGGTGCCGCCGTGCTCCTCCTCCCAACGCCGCCAGCGCTCGCTCGCCTCCGGGCACCTCGCCGACAGCTCGGCCTCGCGTGCCCGGAGTGCGAGCACCGTCTCCTCGAGGAGCACGGGGGTCGGGAGGTCGGTCAGGACTGCGGGGTTGCGCATCATCGCTGGGTCACCTTCGGGGGGAGGTACGGGGCCGCCGACGCAGGCCGGCAGTACCTGGACGCGCGAGCCCTCGGTTCATGACGCGATTTCGGGACCTCGAAAGTAAAAGGTTGCTCAGCTAGTCGCCGGCTCCGCCGCGGCGGGCCCGGCGCGCGGCCCGGTTGATGCGCAGCAGCATGGCTGCCGAGGGCGTCACCGAGCCGGTGACGTACGTCGACAGCCGCGACGACGAGGTCCCGACCAGGGCCGCGAACTCCCGCTGGGTGAGCCCGGTCTCGGCGATGGCGTTGCGGATGTGGGCCGCGATCGCGGCGCGCTCGTCGTCCTCGACGATGCGGCGGATCATCTCGCTGACCGCCTGCAGGCTCCGGGCCTCCGCGACGTGGACCTCAGGGTCCAGCATCGCGAGGTGCTTGTCGATGATGCCCGACCACGGCTCGGCCCGCGTCGCGCCGGTGAGTGCGCGCCACTCGAGCACACCGCCGTCGCGGAAGACCGCGAGCAGCGCGTCGAGGTCGGTGATCGCGGGCACCTGCGCCGCGGCGTCGCCCACGGTCATCAGCCACGTGACCGCCTCCGCGCAGACCGCGACCAGGTCGGGACGCTCGCGGAGGTCGAGCGTCCCGGCGGCGCCGCCCTGGAGTCCCCAGGCCCGTTCGCCGAGGGCGCGGGCCAGGGCCGTGGTGAGCTCGCGGTCCTCCCCTTCGACGCTCACCAGCGCCTGGTCCTGGAACTCGGCGACCTGCCGGCCGCCGAGCTGGGCCACCAGCTGGGCGAGGAACTCGATGTCGGTGACCTCGCCGAAGCTCACGATCGACAGGGCGTTGGCGAGCACGGTCCGGACCAGCGGTGCCGGTGCCCCTCGGCGTACGGTCAACCGGTCGACGGCGCGCTCCCACGTCGCGGTCAGCTCCGCGTCGCCGTCCGCCCGTTGCTCGAACGACGCGACGATCCCCCACATGCCGTGCGCCCCCTCCAGCCGGCCCCGTCACCGAACCGTGCGGGACAACATTGCCCTGCCACGCCAACCCGAACCTCGCATTTCGGGCGGCGCGATATCGGATCTGACATCACCTGCGCAAGATCCGGCCGGCCACCGGGACCCACGCCGTCGCGCAGGCGCCGCGAACTACGATGTCCCGACCATGTCGCACCGGATCCAGCTGGCCGTCCTCGCCCTTCTGATCAGCGGGATCAGCGTCCAGGCCCTGGCCGGCAGCTCGCGGCTCTCGGGCCCGATCATCGTGACCCTCACCGCGTCCCACGGAGTCCACCTCGACGACCTGCTGGTCGTTGCCGCGTGGGCACTGTGCATGGCGTGGTGCGTGCGTCAGTGGCGGCGCAACCTCTGAGCCTGCCCGACCAGCCGCGGATCGGCGGCCAGGGTCACGACGGTCGTCGCGACGACGTACGCCGCGCCCGCGGCCAGCACCGCGGGCAGGAGCGGCGGGAGCGCCGCACACCATGCGGCGGCCGCAGCGCAGCCCGCGCCGAGGCCGAGCAGGTGCCGGGGAGCGACGACCGGCCCGATCCGGCGGTGCACCACGACGAGCAGCACGACGGCCTGCGCCGCGAAGGACACGGTCGTGGCGACGGCGGCCCCGAGCAGGCCGCACCACGGGATGAGCACGAGGTTGAGCCCGATGTTGACCACGAGCGCCAGCACGCTGGCGACGAGGACCACCGGGTCGGGGCGCAGCGCCAGCAGGAGTGAGGCGCACTGGTGGCCGATCCCGAACAGTGCCGGGGCCAGCGCCAGGGCGACGAGGAGGCCGGGATCGGCGTACTCGGCTCCGAGCAGGGCCGTGACGATGTCGTCCCCGCGCAGCGCCATGAGCACGCCATAGGGCAGGTAGGCCGCCAGCATGGCGGCCATCGAGATCTGTGCCCACCGGCGTACGTGCTCGAGGTCGTCGGGCCGGCTGGCCACCACGGGCACGATGCCGCGGGTGAGCGTCCAGGTCACGAAGGTGACGGTCTCGAAGATCCGGTAGTTGGCGGCGTAGACGCCGACCGCCGTGGTGCCGAGCATGACCCCGACCAGCGCGGTGTCGATGCGGAACAGGCCCATGGAGGCGAAGGCGTTGAGGCCGAGCACGGGCAGCGCCTGGAGCAGCAGCCGCGCCTGCGGCCGGCTGCCCCGGAACCGGAGCCGGACCCCGGCGCGGCGCGCGGCGAGGTGCATGGCGAGCACTCCCCCGACTGTGCCGGCGAGGTAGGCGAGTGCCGCGCTCTCGGCCCGGGGGGCGAGGACGAGGGAGCCGGCGACCAGGGCGAGGGTGAGGAACCGCTGGATCACGAGCACCAACGCCGAGCGGTGCTGCTCCTGGCGGGCGCCGCAGCAGGCGCGAGAGGCGTCGGAGAAGGTGTCGACGAGGCACGCGAGCACCACCAGCCACACGGTCACCGCGTCGGCCGACGACATCGTGGCCAGCAGGACGGGACCGGCGACGGCACAGATCGCCCCGCTCAGCACCGCCCGGATGCCCACCAGTGCGCCGTAGCAGCGGTCGAGGAGGTCCGGCTGCGCGCTGCCGAGCTGGATCAGCCGGGCGTCGAGGCCCGAGGACGAGAGCACGGCGAGCAACAGGCCCAGGCCGAAGCCGAGCGACAGCACGCCGAACTCCGCCAGCCCGAGCAGGCGCGCCAGCAGCAGGAACATGACGAACGTGGCGACCTTGCCGAGCAGCTCGGAGGCAGCCAGGGCGGCGACCGTCGAGCCGGTACGACGCAGGGTGCCGTCCGCGGGGCGTGGCGGGGTCGCCGTGGTCGGCTCCGTCGTGGCCGTCACCGCTCTGCGATCCTCTGCAGCACGCCGGCCGGCAGGGCAGCCTTGAGCCGGTCCCGGGCCGACCGCTCCCACCGGTCGAGCCGGTCGACGGCAGCACCGGAGGAGGCGAGGAGGTGGACGCGGTGCACCTCGTGATTGCCGAACTTGCCGTCGGTGCGGCCTCGCAGCCAGTCGAAGGTGGTCACGCCGGGGTCGGCGGAGGCGCGGGCCGTGGCCGCGAGGTCGCACACGACCGCACCCCGGTAGTGCTCGAGGCCGTCGGCGACACGACCGTCGAAGACCCGGTGGACGCCGGGCTCCTCCACCACCATGCCGTAGCCCGCGATCTCGCCGTCGACGAGCAGCAGGTCGAGGGTGAGGGCTCCGGCGGTGGCAAGGTCGGACACATTGGTCTCGTAGAAGCCCCGCGCGGCGGGGTCGTCGAGGTGGCTCCGGCGGCCGCAGGCGTGGTCCCGACGGCGGCGTACGTCGACGACGCGGGGCAGCCAGCGGGCCACCTCGGCGGGCTCCCGGACGGCGAGCTGCTCCGCGCGGCGACCGTCCGCGGCGATCCGGTTGAGGGCGTTGTTGGCCTTGCGTCGCCGGTTGCGGCTGACGACGTAGTCGGTGCCGATGCCGAGGATCTGCGGGATCGGCGCACCGGGCTCGAGCCGCACGCGGCCCAGCCTGCGCAGCAGGCCCGCGACGACGGGGCTCTCGCCCGGCAGCTGGGCGAGGTCGAGGGACCAGGCGGCGTGCTCTCGCTCGACCCAGTCGACGAGTGCCGCGGCGAGGGCATCGCCGGTGTCCTCGTCGTGGTGGAGCTGGCCGTAGTCGTTGAACGGTCCGCCGAGCAGCTCGATGTGCCACACGCCGCGCCGGCGCGAGCGGGTGAGGGCGGCCAGCCCGGCGACGGAGCGGTCGGCCGTGCCGATCGTGAGGGCGACGGCCTCGCCGGGCAGGTGCGCGGCGGCCGCGCAGAGCCAGGCCGCGCGGGTGCAGTACGCCGTGCTGCGGGCGTCGACGTAGTCCGCCAGCTCGAGGAGCCGCTCCCGGGCCGGGCCGCCCGTGGCGACCCGGGTCGACCACGTCCGCGGCGCGCTCACAGCCCCGCGGTCCACGCGAACACCTCCCGCCAACGGCGCCGGCGACGCTCGACGAGGTCGGGGCGGAGATCGGCCGCGGGGATGCAGACCTCCGAGCCGTAGGTGCGCAGCGCCAGCCACCGCAGCTGGTGGGCGATCGCGGCGTGCTCGGCACGCGTCGTGGACCGCAGCACGCTCTCGAGGCCGCCGCGGGCGAGATCGGCGTCCACGACGTCGACGAGCAGCCGCAGGAAGTCGTGGTGCCGGGGCCCGGTGGAGGTGTACTCCCAGTCGATCACGACGACCTCGCCGGGCCCGGCGCGAAGCACGTTGGCGCGGTGGAAGTCGTTGTGGACGGTGACAGTGCACGGAACCCGGGCAGCGGCGGTACGGGTCGAGGCGAACAGCCACGGGCTCACGCCCGCGGCCGCCAGCCGGAGGGCGTTGCCCACCGTCGCCGACCGGGGCGCTGCCCAGCTGGCGCCGGCGGTGCGGAAGCGCGGGGCGGGGATCCTCTCGATGCGTCGGGCAACGTCGAGAGCGGCCTCCAGGTAGTCCTGCGACTCCCCCGGTTCGTCGGGGACCCGCCGGGTCGCCATCCAGCGGTCGTCTGGCCCGACGGCGACCGTCCGGGCCGTCGGCAGCCCGTGCGCGGCAGCCCAGGTGCGCCCCTCGACCTCGCGACGGATCCGCCGGACGTCGCCGGGCTCGGTCGCAGCGAAGACGATGAACGACGGATCGAGCAGGTAGTCCTGCGGCACCGTCGGCGCTCTCACGGGGTCGCCTCGGCGAGGTCGGGCAGGACGTCGCCGCGCCGAGCGGACCAGGCCAGGGCGTCGCGGACGCCGGCCTCGAGGTCGAGCTCGGCCTTCCAGTCGAGAAGCTCGGCTGCCCGCTCGCAGCGGGCGAAGGCACCGACGGCGTCACCCGGGCGGCGGGGCGCCGCGACGACCTCGACGGCGCGGCGGGACACCGCGGTGAACACGTCGACGAGCTCGCGCACGCTGGTCCCGCGGCCGGTGCCCAGGTTGATCACGCGGTGCCGGCGCCCGTCGAGCGCACGGTCGAACTGCTCGACGGCGGCGACATGGGCGCGGGCGAGGTCCCACACGTGGACGTAGTCGCGGATGCCGGTGCCGTCAGGCGTCGGGTAGTCGACGCCGGTGATCAGGAACGGCTCGTCCCGCCGGCGGGCCTCGACCAGGCGGCCGAGAACGTGCTGGGGCACCGGCTGTTGCGGGCCGGTGCGCAGGGCGGGGTCGGCACCCATCGGGTTGAAGTAGCGCAGGGCGAGCGAGCGCAGTCCGGTGACGGCGCTGACGTCGGCGAGGATCGCCTCCGTCATCGCCTTGGTGCGGGCGTAGGGGCTGCTGGGGCCGAGCGGGGCGGTCTCGTCGACGCCGGGGTCCTCGCCTGTGGCGTAGACCGCGGCCGAGCTGCTGAAGACGAGGTCGGTGACGCCCCCGTCGGCGAGCGCGGCCACCAGCTCGAGGGTGCCGGAGACGTTGGTGCGGTAGTAGCCCACCGGGTCGCTCACGGACTCGGGGACGACGACGCGAGCCGCGCAGTGCACGGCGGAGCGCAGGTCCGGGTGGGCGGACAGGATGCTGCGCACCAGGGCGCGGTCCGCGATGTCACCGCGGTGGAACGGCAGGTCGCGGACGAACTCGACCCGTCCGGCCGACAGGTCGTCGAGGATGATCGGCTCGTGCCCGGCGTCGAGGAGCGCGGAGACGACGGTGCTCCCGATGTAGCCGGCGCCGCCGGTGACGAGGACCTTCATCGCCTCAGCACCGGCCCTTCGGGCCGGCCGGCACGCCGTCGGGGATCGAATGGGCGATCACCCGGTCCAGCCGCAGGTCGGCCGGCACGGAGCGGTAGAGCTCGAGGCGAATCCGGCGGCGGGTGCCGGGCTCGTAACACCAGTAGCGCCCGGAGATGACCTGGGCGACGTCACCGTCGGCGTCGACCAGGATCGCCTGGGCCGCGACGTAGTCGCCGACCGGGCCGGCCGCGCTCAGGGTGGCGGTCACGACGGCGTTGTCGGCGGTCCGCTTCAGCTTGCCCTTGCGAGCCACGACCCGGGGCTCCTCCTCGCGCACCGGCCGGAAGTCCGTCGAGACGTACTCGACGGCGACGTCGGTGACCTCGGCCGCGGCCGGGCCGAGGGGTGCGTAGACGGCGAACTCCTCGCCCGGCGGCAGGCCGAAGACCGTGCAGCACACGTCGTTCTCGGGTCCGGTGGTCGACACGACGGGCCGGCCGGCGGCGTTGCGGCCGGTGATCCGCACCCGGGCCTCGTCGAGGACCTGGTCGGAGTCGTTGCGCAGCACCACGGCCAGCTGACGGCCCTTCTGGCCCCAGGAGACGACCTCGGGGCCGACGCCCGCTGTACCCGCGGTCGCGCCGCCGTCGGTCGGTGTCGCCGGGACGGGCGCGGCGGTCGGGACCGGGTCGTCGCTGTCGGAGCCGTCGTCGCCGCCGATCATGCCCGACATGAGCAGCGGCCCGGCGACGAGGCCGGTCGCGATGCATCCGGCGCCGACGTACAGCAGCCAGCGGCTCTGGCTCAACTTGTTGGCACTCATGGTGAAACTCCCGTCGTAGTGGGGATCCGGACCGAGCTTCCGGTCATGGCGGAGTGGAGGGCGCGATAGCGCGCGATCATCGGAGCGGCGCCGAAGCGCTGGTCGAAGGCCGCGGAGGCGCGCGCGGAGAGCCGGTCGCGGCGCCCGGCGTCGCCGAGCACCGCCCGCAGCCCGGTGGCGAGGTCCGCGGCGGACCCTGGGCGCACGGCGTGGACCGCGTCGCCGAACTGGTGCGCGATGCCGGGGACCTCGGAGATCACGACCGGGAGCCCGGCGCCGAGGGCCTCGAGCACGGCGATCGGCAGGCCCTCCCAGTCGGTGGCCAGGGTCAGCAGGTCGCTGGCCGCCACGAGCCGTGGCATGTCGGCGCGCTCGCCCAGCAGCCGCACCCGGTCGTCGAGGTCGTGCCGGGCGACCGCGGCGGCGATGCGCGCCCGGTTCGGTCCGTCGCCGGCGAGCAGCAGCAGGGGCGGCCGGTCGTGCGTCGCCAACGCCGCCCAGGCCTCGACGAGCAGGTCGTGCCGCTTCTGGTCGACGAGCCGGGCCGGGCACAGGGCGACGACCTCACCGGGCGCGATGCCGAGCTCGGCGCGCGCCCGCCGGCGTGGGTACGACGGCAGCCGGGCCACACCGTTGGGGATCACCGTGACCCGGTCGGCCGGGAAGCCACGGCCGGTGAGCTGCTCGCGCAGGTGTGGCGAGACGACCACGACCTGGTCGGCGGCCCACCGCAGGATCCGGACGGCGGCGCCGAGCTCGTGGCCGGCGACGCCGTGCAGGGTGACGAGGAGCGGGACCCGGTGCCCGTAGGCGAGCCGGGACAGCAGCGCGGCCTTGGGGTTGTGGGCGTGGACGAGGTCCGGCGCCGGGACGCGGCGCAGCCGCGCCACCGAGCGGGCGAGGTCGCGGGGGCGTCGGCCCACGGCCGGGAGGGTGGTGTGGGCGATGCCCGCGGCCAGGATCTCGGCGACCCTGAATCCGGGGGCGCTGGCGATCCGCGCCTCGTGGCCGTCGCCGGCGGCGGCCCGGGCGAGGGTCACCGCGACGACCTCGGCGCCGCCTGCCCCGAGCTCGGGGATGACGGTGAGGATCCTCATCCGGCCACCGCCGCGTAGACTTCGACCAGCGCCCGGGTGGTGCGGTCGATGCGGTAGTGGTCCTGGACCCGCCGGCGCCCGCTCGCGCCCATCCGTCGACGCAGCCCCGCGTCGGCCGCAAGGTCGGCGAGGGCGCGGGTGAGCTGGTCGATGTCGCCGGGGTCGACCAGGATCCCGTCGATGCCGTCGCGGACCAGCTCGGGCACGCCGCCGACCCGGGTGGCGAGGACGGGGACGCCCAGCGCCATCGCCTGCAGCAGCGCCATCGGGCAGGCCTCCGCCGCGGAGGTGAGGGCCACGACGTCGGCGTCGCGCAGGATGCCGGCGGGGTCGGCCCGGAAGCCGGCGAACGAGACCCGGCCTGGCTCGGCGGACGCCGCGACGGCCGCCTCGATCCGGGGCCGCTCGGGGCCGTCGCCGACGAGCCTCAGGTGGACTCCGGGCACGCGGTCGACGGCGGCGACCAGGTCGGGGACCCGCTTGACGGGCTGCATCAGGCCGAGCCAGGTGACCCGGACCGGACCCGGCCGGTCCGGATCCGCACCGGCCGGGTCGTGCGCGAGCCAGGACCGCCCGACCCCGTTGGGTACGGCGTGCACCAGGTCCGCGGGGATGCCGACGTGCTGATGGGCGTAGTCCGCGAGCGCCCGGCACGGCGTGACGACCGCGGAGCGGGGGGTGCGGGCCAGCAGGGCCTCGAGCCGGAGGTAGCGCAGCCGGTCGCGCCGGTGGGCCGGCGCGACCGGCAGGTTGCCGGGCACCAGGCCGGCGAGCTGGTCGGGCACGCCGTGCAGCGTGTAGACCGACGGCAGCGAGCGGGACCGGGCGAGGGCGCGGCCCACCAGGCCGGCGCGCCGGTCCTGGAGGTGCAGCACGTCCGGGCGCACCTCGGCGAGCACCCGTGCCACCGCGCGCGCACCGCGCAGGTCGCGGACCCGGTCGATGCCGGCGACGTGCACGCTCACGCCCTGCTCCGCGGCCGCGGCCAGGTGCGGGCCCGGTGGTCCGGCCAGGTGGCTGTGGTGGCCCTGGCGGGCGAGCTCGACCGCCACCTCGACGGCGTGGTCGACCGGGCCGCCGCGGTCCTGGGTGATCAGCTGGAGGACACGCATCGTCAGGTCTGCCTCTCGCGGACGGGCGGTCCCGGGTCGAGGGCGACGCCGAGGGCGACGAGCAGCCAGATCGGGAGGTAGAACTGCTCGCTCAGGAAGGCGGCCGCGGTGAGGGTGCCGGCGAAGGCCACGAGGACGGCGTCGGCCAGCGGCCGCTGCTCGGCGGACCCCGGGACGGTGCGGCGCCGGGCGCGCAGGGCGCCGCGCACGGCGTACCCGATCAGCGCGAGGAAGCCGGCCAGGCCGAGCAGGCCGACCTCGGAGGCGACGTCGAGGTACATGTTGTGCACGACCGTCTGCGGGACCGCGCCGACGTCACCGGGCAGGTACGCCTGTGTGGCGGCGGCGAACCCGCCCGGCCCCTGGCCGAGGAATGGGCTGTCGGCCGTCATCTCGGCGGCCATGGTCCAGGTGGTGTAGCGGGACTCGACGTTGGCGGCGGCGATGTGCTCCTTCTCGAGCAGGCTGCGCTCGACGACCTCGGCATGGGTCGCCCACAGCAGGCCGAGAGCGGCCAGGGCGGCGAGCGCGACGGTGACGACGGTGGCCGGGCGCAGCGTGCGGAGCAGGAGCGCGGTGAGCAGCATGACCCCCATCGCGAGCAGTGCGCCGCGGGAGAAGGTCGCGCAGGTCGCGACGACCAGGACCGCGGCACAGCCGGCGACCGCGGCGACGCCGAGGGGCGAGCGCCGGTGGGCGGCGACGAGCGCGAACGGCAGCGCAGCCACCAGGAAGAAGGCCAGGTCGTTGGGGTCCTCCAGCGGGCCGGCCGCGCGGCCGCCCGTGGTGAGGAAGCGGACGGTGGCGACCACGCCGGCGGCGGTGCAGGAGAGGAGGAAGGCGGTGGCGATCCGGGCGGCCACGGCCTCGGCGCCGGGGCGGCCGCGGCGTACGGCATCGACGAGAGCGACCACCACCAGCGCGTACGACGCGTAGCTGACCGCGTGGTCCAGTCCGACCGCGAGGTCCATCCCGCGGACCACGAACGAGGCGAGCAGCACGAGCACCACGACGCCCAGCGCGCCCCCGGCCGGGTGCCGGGGCAGGGACGGCCGGGCACCGGAGACCAGGCGCAGCAGCCAGGACACGAACAGCAGCAGCCCCGCGACCTTGACGGCAGCCGGGTGGACCTCGCGCAGCAGGTCGCCGAAGGGCTCGACCACGACGAGGAGGACCGCGGCCCACTCGAGGCGGTACGCCGCGGCGGCCACGACCGCTCCCCCGCCGAGCGCCGCGAGCACGGGGAGGGGGGCCAGCACGGCCAGGACGGCGGTGCCCAGGCAGAGCGCGACGGCCACGACGAGGAGCGCGACGGTGCCGGCGCGGCGACCGGGGCGTGGCAGCCGCCCGAGGACTGCAAGGGTGACCAGGTAGGCGGCCAGGGAGGCCGAGCCGGCGCCGAGCAACCCGGACAGCGACCCCCGGTCGACGGGCAGCAGCGCGCCGACACCGAGGGCGGTCAGCCCGAGGACCAGCCCGGCGGCGGCCACGGGGAGCAGGCCGCGGCGCAGGCCGTGCCACGGGATCCCGGGGACCCGGTGGGCGACGAGGACGCCGGCGGCGAGGACGGTGAGGCCGCCGGCGGCGACCTGGGCGGCGGCGACGGCGGTGATGCCACGGTCCACGACGAGCAGGAGCAGGACGAGCAGCAGCACGAAGTGGAGACCGGTCAGCACGAGCACGTCGGTGGTGCGGCCGGCGGCCTTGAGCACCACGACCAGCACCTCGAGCGCACTCAGCGCGAGTCCGTAGACCGCCAGCCAGCGCAGCGCGGGCACGGCGGGCGCCCACGCGTCGCCGAGCAGGGTCAGCGCGGGAGCGAGGACCAGCAGGCCGGCGTACAGCGGCACCACGAGGACGTGGACCAGGACGGCGGCGTCGACGGCGGCCCGGCCGACGGCGGCTCCGCGCAACCGGGCGAGGTGGGCGAACAGGCTGCCGCCGATCACCATCGCGATCAGCAGGTAGGGCATGTAGGCCAGGCGGAAGGCCATCGAATAGGTGCCGACGTCGTGGGCGCCCAGCCGGTTGGCGACGAGGACGAAGTCCAGGTTGAGGATGAGCAGCGTCAGCAGGCCGCTGCCGGCCCAGCCGCCGCCGAACGCGAGTAGCGAGCGCACGTCGGCGCGCGACCAGCCGGGCAGCACGGGACGGCGCAACACCCAGAACAGGACCAGGACCAGCACCGCCTGGGCGAGCTGGCCGATGACGAGCGCGGACACGCCGCGGCCTGCCGCGAGGGCGGTCACGGTGACGGCGGCGCCGACGAGGTTGCCGCCGAGGTCGGGCAGCACCCGGCGCCGGAAGTCGAGGGACCGGCGCAGCAGCTCGCCGCTGACGCCCGACGCGGCGGCGAACGGCACGCAGAGCACGACCCCGCGCAGCACCGCCGCGCCCTCGGGGCCGATCTGCAGGGTGGTGGCGAGCCGGGGCGCCGTCGTCCACACCACCGCGACCAGGGCGAGGGACAGGCCCAGGGCGAGGGTGAGGGCACTGCGGGCGGCGCGCTCGGCGTCGCCGCGGAACGGGACCAGCGCCGTGCTGGTGCCGAGGTCGGCGACCACGACGCACACGTTGAGCAGCACGGCCGCGAGCGAGATGATGCCGAACTCGTCGGGCGCGAGGACCGCGGCGAAGACCAGCAGGACGGCGGTCTGGCAGGTCTTGGCGGCCACGGCCCCGAGGCCGAGCCAGCCCGAGCCGGCCACGTACGGCACGGCCCGGGGCCGGGTGGGCACGCCGGCCGCACCCTCCCCCGGGGAGGGTGCGCGCTGGCGACTGGACTCGAGCATGGCACCTCACCAGTGCACGCCACGCCTGCTGGTGATCCATCGACCTGGAAAAGTTCTGGCCCTGCCGACGATGGGGCGTCAGCAGGGCCAGAACGATCGGGTGCGCCCGGCGCTCACTCGCCGCGCACGGCGGCCTCGAAGGCCTCGAGAGCGGGCTTGGCCCGCAGGTCGCCGCGCATCAGGCCGAAGCCGTCCTGGTAGCGCCTGCTGGGTCCGTCGACGTCGCGGTACCAGATGATCGGGCCGACGTAGGGGTACTCGGCCCGGATCAGCCGCACCGCCCGGCGCAGGTAGTCGGCCTGCTGTGGCACGGTGACCGGCCGGTCCCAGGCGTTCCCGTCGTTCTCGGTGCCGGTGGACCAGCCGAGCTCCGTGATCCAGATCTGCTTGCCGCCGTCGCCCCACTGCTGCATCACGTCGTGCACCATCGGGGTGCTGGTCAGCCGCCACACCGCGCCGACCGACGCGGTCTCGGGCTCCGCGTCGCTCGGCCCGATGTAGGGGTGCACCGCCAGCGCGTCGAAGCAGCCGGCGGCACCGGCCTCGTAGGCCCGGGTGAGCCAGGGCGCGTCGTTGTACATGATGCCGCCGAACAGCACCGGCGCGTCGTCCTGCTCCTTGACCGCCGGGTAGGCGGCGCAGAGCAGGTCGACATAGGTCTGCGGGTCGGCGCCCTCGAAGAAGCCCTCGAAGTTCGGCTCGTTCCAGATCTCCCAGGCGTCCACCCGGTCGCTCCAGCGCTGGGCGGCGCGGCCGATGGCGCGGGCGTAGTCGGCCGGGTCGGTCGGCGGCGCGTAGAGGCTGCCGTTGGCGCCGGCCCAGCTCGGGGTCAGCCAGAACTCGAGGATCACCTTGAGGCCGTGGTCCTGCGCGGCGTCGAGCACGTCGTCGATCAGCTCGGCGTACCACCGCTCGAACGGGCCGCGCCGGGTCGGCTGGAGGGTGGCCCAGCCGACGTCGACCCGCACCCAACCGGCGCCGGCCCGCTGCAGGCGGGCGAGCACCTTGCGGGCATAGCCCGGGCCGGTGCGGTGGTGGGCGGAGAGCTGGACCCCGAGGTCCAGGTCGGCGACCGGCGGGCCGGTGGGCGTCGCGGGGGCCGGTGTCTCGGGAGCGGGCACGGACGCGACCGGGTCCGGCCGTCCGGACGGCGTGCGGTCGGCCGACTGTGCGGTGGTCCACTGCATCACCAGGGTGCCGGTGGCCCACAGGACGATGACGGCCAGCGCGACCAGGCCGCGGCGCAGCAGGCGTCTCATGACCTCACCACCTCCACCGGCACGGCGGGGCCGGCAACGGCGCCCGGGCCGTCGTACGCGCTGCCGAGCAGGTCGTGGACCAGCCGCCGGGTGCGAGGCACGTGGCGGGAGGTACGACGAGCGGCCGGGTAGAGGCCGTGCAGCTTGACCCGCAGCGTGCGCAGCGTGTCGGTGGCGTTGACGTCCACGCGCTGGATGCCGAACCGGCCGGCGGGGTCGTGCACGGAGAACGCGGCCCGGTAGCCCGCGGCCTCGACCGCGGCCCGCACCCGCCGGTCGTGGAGGCCGTAGGGGAACGCGAAGGTGGCGACCTCCTCGCCGACCAGCTCGGTGAGCGCGGCGCGGGCCTCGACGGTCTGGCGGCGCAGGTCGGTGTCACCGGCCCGGGTCAGGTCCGCGTGGTCGGAGCCGTGGGCCCCGATCGCCATCCCCTGCGCACGGAGCCCCTGCACCTCCCCGGCGGACAGGAGCGGATAGCGGAGGCGGTCGCCCAGCCAGGTGGCGCGGCCCCCCAGCAGGTCGACCGGGACGTAGAGCACGCTCGGGATCCCCAGCGACTCCAGGATCGGAGCGGCATGCTCCCCCACGCCCTGGTAGCCGTCGTCGAAGGTGATCAGCACCGCCTTGCGCGGCAGCCGGGCTCCGTCGCGCGCGGCCAGGTAGGCCTGCTCGGTGACGGGCACGAACCCGGCGGCGACGAGGTGCTCCATCTGGGCGCGGAAGTTCGCGGGGGTCACGAACATGCCGTGCGGGTCCCGCTCGCGCGCGACGTGGTCGACGCCGTGGTACATCAGCACGCGGGGGGTCATGTCCGCTCCCTGATCCGGTACAGGCCGCCGGCCAGCACCAGCGCCGCGAGGCAGAGCAGCGTCGCGACGTAGAGCTGGCGCGGGGGTACGGCGGTCACGCCGGCGGCCCCGGCCTCGACCACGGGCACCACCCGGGTCGTGGTGTCGTCCTCGCCCTCGGCGACGGCGTAGGCCGCGAGCTGGTTGGCCGCATCGATCGCCGCGGTGCGGCTGGTCGACTCGACCACGATCCGCAGGGTCGCGGTGCCGGGGTCCTGCACGGTGCTCACCGAGACGTCGGCGTCGTTGTCGGCCGCGCCGGAGCCCGCGCCGGAGCCATCGGCGCGGGCAAGCTCGGCCGTCTCGGCGGAGCTGAGCGAGACGCCGTACTCGTGGGCGAGCATCTCGACCGAGTCGGCCGGCACATCGGCCGACAGCGGCCGCAGCGCGACCGCGCTGGTCGCGGTGTAGGTGGTGGGGATCAGCAGGATCAGCTGGATCCCGAAGGCGACCGCCAGCGCCAGCCCACCCACCAGGATGCCGATGTACCGCCACCGGTCGCGCTGTCGTTGGGCCTGTCCTGCGGTGGTCATGGGGAGGTCCTCGCTTCTGGCTGGGGAGTGGGCCGGGGGGTCGGGACATGGACGGTCTCGGCGACGATGGCCATGCCGAGGAGGGTCCAGGTGAAGCCGTAGACGATGGGGTTCCACAGGGGCATGTCGAAGACGCCGTGGATCGCGATGGCCAGCAGGCCGGCGAGCACGGCCAGGGCACGCACCGAGAGCACGGCGCCGTCCTCGTCGCCGACCCGCGCCGCCACGGCCTGCGCGGCCAGCTGCCTCCGGACCGCCAGCACACAGCCGGCCAGCACGATCACGCCGGCGGTCAGGCCGATGACACCGCGCTCGACGAGCACGGTGAGGTAGAGGTCGTGGGCGTGCTCGGCGCCGTAGGCCGACACGGTGCTCACCGAGCTGGTGGCGGCCACCCGGTAGCCGTCGGGTCCGACGCCGAACCACGGGCGGTCCGAGATCTGGCGCCAGGCCTCGCCCCAGATCAGCGGGCGGGCGTCGTACTCGTTGGCACCGGTGTCGCCCAGCGAGCGCAGCCGGGTGCCGAGGATGCCGAGCAGCGGGACGTCGGCCGGCAGGACCAGGGCGAGCACGCAGGTGGCGAGCACCGCGGCGCCGGCGCGGCGCAGCAGCCGCCGGGTCCGCGGGACACCGACGGCCAGGCAGGCCAGCGCGACGGTGCCGCCGATCCAGGCCCCGCGCGACATGCTCAGGGTCCAGGCCAGCGCGATGCACAGCGTCGCGGCGGCGAGGACCGCGGCGCGAGCCCGCGAGCGCGCCGTGACCAGGCACGCGACGGCGACGGGGAGCACCCCCGCGCAGAAGATGCCGAGCTCGTTGGGCTGGGCGAACGGACCGGTGAGCCGGCCGTCGACGACCCAGCCACCGGCCGCGGCCCGCAGACCGCCCGCGCCGGAGAGCGCGTAGGCGCCGATGCAGCCACCGACCACGACGAGCAGGTCCGGCCCGCCGCGCTCGTGGCCGGGCCGGTGCGCCATGGCCACCCCGACGGCGTAGCCGAGCGCGATGCACGCGATGAGGACGCGGGTGACGGCGTCGCCGGGGTTCACCCCGCCGGCGGCCGAGACCACGCTCGTGACGATCCCGAGGGCCAGGCCGAGGAGCAGCAGGGAGGCCGGCACCGGCCGCTCGTCCTTGACGAGCAGCCAGGCGGCGATCGCGGCGGGCACGCTCATCGCCACGAACGCGACGCTGAGCCCGATCGAGAAGGCACCGCCGAACGGGAGCACCACGAGGGCGACGACGACCGCGAGGGCCGACGCCGGCAGACGGGCGGGAACCGTCATCGCGGACGGCCCCGGCGGCGCACGGCCGCGGAGAGCGCGCCGTACGCCTTGACGAGGTCGCGGGCGGCGGCGACGGGCGCGACGAGCGGCACTGTGCGCAGCGGATCCGGTGCCTGCAGGGCCCGGCCGACGGGGAGCGAGAGGTACGCCGCCAGGCCGGCGCTCGCGGCTGCCCGGGCACCCGTCGAACCGCGCAGCGCGATGCCGGCCGCCGCGGTGTAGGCGGCGACCCTGGCCAGGTCACGGCCCAGCAGGCGGCGGTCGAGCGAGTTGCCGCTGCCCTCGCCGTAGCGGCGGTACATGGTCAGGTTGGCCCGGAAGGTCGGGCGCTGGGCCCAGCTGACCTCGGCGTCGCGCACCATCCGGGCGGTGCCACCGGCGGCGACGATGCGGCGGCCGAAGAGGACGTCCTCGCCGGTCTGGAGGTTCTCGGGGAAGCCGCCGACGCTCGCCCAGGCGACCCGGGCGAAGGCGACCGAGCGCCCGGTCGGCATCGAGGCGTCGAACGCCCGCCCGAAGAGGCGGCCGTAGGCGCGGGCCAGTGGCGTCGGGCGGGCCAGCTCCTCGACGCTCGGGTACCCGACCGCGGCCAGGGCGTGCTCCCAGGGCTGGGCGGCCCCGACCCGGTAGGTCCCGGTCCACAGGTCGACCTCGGGGTGGCGGGCGAAGGCGCGCCGGAACGCGGCCAGCCAACCGGGCGAGGGGACGCAGCCCGCGTCGGTGCAGGCGATCCGGTCGTGGCTGGCGGCCCGGATCCCGATGTTGCGGCCCTGCGAGATCCCGGCGCCGGGCTCGAGCAGCAGGCGCACCCGCTCGTCGAAGGCCGCGAAGGCCCGCACGACGCCGGCGGTGTCGTCGCTCGACCCGCCGTCGACGACGACGACCTCGTCGTGGGGGCCGAGCTGGGGCACCAGCGCCGACAGCAGCTCCTTGGCGGCAGCCTCGTCGTCCAGCACGGTGGTCACGACGCTGATCGCGGGACCGGTGGGCGGCAGGCCGACGCCGGGACGATGGGCCAGGGTGGCGAGGAAGTCGACGAGGACGTCCGCCGCGGCCCGGGCATCCGGGTACGACGCCGCGACCCGGGCGCCCGCCGTACCGCATCGGGTGCGGGTGTCGGGGTCCTCGAGCGCGAGCAGGGCCGCGGCGACATCGCCCGGCGCTCCCGCTCGGACCTCGACGCCGCCCTCCCGGGCCATCGCGCCGAGCGGTGGGGTGACGACGACGGGTACGCCGGCGGTGAGGGCCTCGAAGGCCGTCATGCCGAAGGCCTCGCGGTGCCAGGGCATCGACTCGGTGGGCTTGGTGAGCACGAGGACGGCGTCGAAGGCGCCGGCCAGCCGGGCGAAGCCCGGCACCTCGCCGAGGAAGCGGACCCGGTGCGCGACCCCGAGCTCGGTGGCGAGCGCGACCAGGCGCAGCTGCTCGCCGGGGTCGTCGGGATCGTGGATGCCGGCGACGACCAGGTCCCAGGCGGCCGCGGCGGGATCGGCCAGCGCGCGGATGGCGTCGTCGATGCCCTTGCCGTGGACGATCCGGGTGCCCATGCCGGCGACCAGTCGACCGCTCGGGACCTCCAGGCCGAGGGCGCCGCGCGCCTCCACGCGGGTGAGGTGGTCGGTGGTGCGGGGCGGGTTCAGGAGCAGCGAGCTGCGCAGGCGGCGGCCCTCGAGGAGCCACGCACCGGTGGCCACCTGGCCGTCGCTGACCCGGTCGAGGAGGGCCGTGGGCCAGCCCTCGAAGGAGCCGTCGTGGCGCACCCACACGAAGGGGATGCCGAGGGCGCGGGCGGTCGGGGCTGCCGCGAGCGCCGCCTTGACGCCGTGGGCGACGACGACGTCGGGCCGCGAGGAGCGCAGCGCAGCGCCGACCCGGGCCGCGAGGAGCGGGATCCGCGAGGCGCGCCGCTCCGAGCGGACGGTGGCGACCGGGACGCCGCGACGGCTCCAGGTCGCTGCGGTGGGTCCGCCGCCGAGGGCGACGACGTCGAGGTCGGCGCGGTCGGTGGCCTCGGCGAGCTGCAGCTGCCAGCGCTCGGCCCCGCCGAGGACGCCGCCCTGCTGGACCACGGTGATCCGCAGCCGGTCCTGCTGGCCGGTCCGGGAGACGGCCGCGGGATCGAGAACCTGCGTCATCGTCGTACTCCGCTCTGGTCAGTGCGGTGGCCCGGGCGGGCCTCCCTTCACCGCACCAGTGCGTCGGAGTAGCTGCTGTGATCCATCCGGGCGCGGGGAATTTCGCGAGGGTTCCTCACGGAGGCCGGCACGTGGCGGTACGCCGTGGTGAGCCGGTAGCGCTGGAGCGAGACCGAGTGGTCGGTCGAGAACGCCAGCGAGCGGCGGTGGGCGCGGGCCCAGGCGAGGGGCTCGTGCAGGTCCAGCAGCCGCTCCGCCTGGCCCTCCACCGTGGGCTCCAGCCCGGGGACGTCGTCGCTGACCAGCGTCGGGATCGCCCGGGCCACGATCGGCAGTCCGACGGCCGCCGCCTCGAGGATGCTCACCGGGGCGCCCTCCCACGCGGCCGTGTGCACGTAGGCCTGCGCGGCGCCGAGCCGGGCGACGACCTCGGTTCGGGGCAGCCAGCCGGAGACCTCGACGCCCGCGGTGCGCAGCGCGTCCTCGCCCTCGGTGTCGCCGCTGCCGAGCCACTCCCAGTGCAGGCCGGCCGCGCCGCGGGCCGCAGCCTGGCGGTCGGCCTCGCGCTTGACCTCGACCAGGTGGCGCCAGTCCTTCTGCTCGGTGACCCGTCCCACCGTGACCACCCGGAACGGCTCGCCGCGGCGGACCCGGACCTGCGGCGGGTGCAGGGCCCGGTTCGGCACGGTGACGACGCGGCGGAAGCCCAGCTCGGCCCCGAGGCTCCCCTCGTGGGGGGAGCAGGCCACGAGCACGTCGGTACGACGGACCAGCGACCGCTCGACCTCGCGGATCGCCGTGCGGCTCACCGCACTGAGGTCGGTGCGCTCGAACGCGAAGCAGTGCGGGCTGTAGGCCACCGGGGCGCCGAGGTCGCAGGAGCGCGCCAGCACGCCGGCGTACGACGAGTGGGCGTGGACCAGGTCTGCTCCGACCCGACGCACCAGGTTGCGCAGCCCCCGCGCCGCCCGGCGCGGCGGGCCCGGGAGGACGTGCACCGCGGCGAAGGCCGCGCGCTCGTCGCCGGTGTCGGCATGGTCGCGTCGGTGCCAGATCGCGAGTTGGTGCTCGATGTCTGGCGTCGCGTCGACCATGCTGAGCACCGCGCTCAGCACTCCCCCGCCGAACGACTCGACGACGTGCAGGACCCGCATGTCAGTACGCTCCCCGGCCGCCGAAGACGGCCGGCAGCGTCCGGAGCAGGATCCGCAGGTCCATCCGGAGTGAGTGGTGGTCGACGTACTCGAGGTCGAGGTTGATCGCCTGGTCCCACTCGAGGTCGCTGCGGCCGTTGATCTGGGCCAGGCCGGTCATCCCGGGCCGGACGGCGTGCCGGCGGTGCTCGGCGGGCGCGAACCGCGCCACCTCGGTCGGTGTGTTGGGTCGAGGGCCGACCAGCGACATGGTGCCGTTGACGACGTTCCACAGCTGGGGCAGCTCGTCGAGGGAGAGCCGGCGCAGCCAGTGCCCGACCGGCGTCACGCGGGGATCGACGTGGAGCTTGGTGAGCGGACCCGATCCGTCGTGGCCGCGGGCGAAGACCTCGGCAGCGCGGGCCTCGGCGTCGGCGTACATGGTCCGGAACTTCAGCACCTCGAACAGCCGGCCGCCGTGCCCGACCCGCTGCTGGCGGAACAGCACCGGTCCCCGGCTGGTGCCGACGACGAGGAGGGCGATCAGGATCACCGCGGGGAGCAGCACGACGAGGAGCGCGAGCGCGACCACGGCCTCGCCCAGGTCGCGGGTCCGGCCGTGGGCGTGCACCTCGAAGAAGGGCACCACCACCGGCGCCGGGTCGACCGTCGCGGCCACCGCGACCACGTCGGGCGTCGCCTGCTGGGCGCTCACGGCCGGCCCCGCAGCTCGACCTCGAGCGCGGCGCGGGTGCTCGCACCGAGCTGACCAGCCTCGTCTACGCGGCGGTCGAGGGCGACCAGGGCCGCTTGCAGGATCTGCTCGGCCTGGGCGGTGGACCGGGCCACGATCCGGTCCGCCTCGCGACTGCCCTCGTCGAGCATCTCGGTCGTACGCCGGAAGGTGCTGCCGCGCACCCTGCGGGCGTGGTCGGCCAGCGAGCGCAGGACGCGTGGCGCCTCGGCCTGGTCCACGGTGACCGCGTACTCGAGGTGGGCCAGGAAGCCGTCGATGTCCTCGAACGTCCCGGCGTGAGTGCTGATCATCGATGCCACTCCTTGTGGTGGGGTCGGTCCGTGACGTCAGGACGAGCGGGGCAGCCGCTTGCGGCGTCCCGGCCGGGCACCGACGAGGACGGTGCCGAGGACGCGCAGGCGGATGGTGCGCAGGTGCTCGGCGGCGCGCTGGACCGAGCGCGGGTGCACGCGGCCGGACGGCACGGTGAGCACCATGGCGCCGTGGATCGCCATGATCCGGGCGTCCTCGGAGCTGGCGACCGAGGCGGCGTGGACGATGACGACGTCGTAGAGGCCCTCGGTGTCGTCGAGCAGGCCGCGGAAGCGCATCTCGAGCAGGCTCGGGGCGGCCAGGTGCGCCTGGCCGAGCGGCAGCACGTCGATGCGCGGGGCGGGACCCGCGACGACGACGTCGCGCAGGTCGCAGGAGCCGGCGAGCACGTCGTACAGGCCCGGCTCGCCGGGGTTCTCGAGGGCCGGGTGGACCTTGGCGTCTCGGTCGGCGTTGATCACCAGGACCCGGTGTCCGACGTCGGCGAGGGCCGCGGCCACGTTGACCTCGAGCCAGCCGGCGGCCGGCTCGGAGGTGCTGGCGGACGACACGACGAGCAGGCGGCTCGGGTCCTCGACGCTGGCGAACTCGATGGCGATCCGCAGGGCGCGCAGTGCCTGGAACTCGTCGGCGCGGGGCTCGATCGCCGGGACGCTGTCGAGGTCGTCGGGCTTCGGGATCACGCCGAGCACCGAGGTCTGGGTGATCTCCCCCATCTCCTCGGCGTCGCCGACCGTGCGGAACAGTCGGTCGACGACCGCGGCGGCGAGCACGGCGAGCAGGAGCGAGAGCAGGAGGCCGGCGAGCGCGGTCACGGGGACGTTCGGCGAGCTGAACCGGTCCGGGGCGACGGCGTCCTCGGTCACCTTGAACTCGAAGGAGCCGCTGCTGGGGTCGTGCAGCGGCAGGGCCGCGACCACGAGGTTGGCGATCTCGGCGGCCCGGTCGGGGTCGGTGTCGTGCACCGAGACCTGGATGATGACGGTGCCCGGGATGACCTTGCCCTCGACCTCGTCACGCAGCTGTGCGACCGAGCGGTGCGGCACCTTGGCCGCGACGTCCTCGAGGAGCGGGCGGGACCGGGCGACGTCGGCCACCGTCCCCAGCAGGTCGGTGTAGCTGGCCGGCGAGGTGGTG
This sequence comes from Nocardioides sp. QY071, assembly GCF_029961765.1. Taxonomy (NCBI): domain Bacteria; kingdom Bacillati; phylum Actinomycetota; class Actinomycetes; order Propionibacteriales; family Nocardioidaceae; genus Nocardioides; species Nocardioides sp. QY071. The sequence goes on along the minus strand of NZ_CP124681.1, from coordinate 2,629,428 downwards.
GTCACGCCCGCCGGCGGGGTCGCGGCGACCCGGGCCGAGGCGGTGTACTCCCGCGGGGCGATCACCAGACCGGCCGCCACCGCGTTGACCACGAGCGCGAACACCAGCAGGACGACCCAGCGCCGGCGCCAGATCAGGGCGCCGAGTGCCCGGAAGCCCCCTCGGGCCACCGACGACACCGACGGCTGGTCGGTGGGGTCAAGGTGTGTGGTGGTCATCTGCTGGTCCTCACTGGATGTACGGGTCGTGCGGGGTGGGGAGGCGCGCGGCGAGGAGTCAGTTCGCCTGGTCGCGGAACAGCGCGCCGAGCTTGCGGGAGCCGTCGCCGGCGTCGGACCGGTCGTCCTTCTCGTCCTTCTCCGGCGTCCCGGCGTCCTCCGGCGTCTCGTCGGTGTCGGTGCTCTCGCCCGACTCGTCGCTCGGTGCGTCCTGGGGCTCCGGCGCCGGGGCGGCCGCGGAGTCGCGGCGCACCTCGTCGAGGAGCTGGTCGATCGCGCTGAGCTGGTCGCTGACGGCGCCCGTGGCCAGCTGGAGCACCTGCACCAGCTCGCCGAGCGAGGTCTGCAGGTCGGCCCCGAGCTCGGCGGCGCGGTGCAGCACCTCGCGCGCGGTCCCGCGGATCTCCTCCGCGTCGCGGGCCCCGCGGGCGGCGGCCTCGCCGACGTAGAGGCGTGCGGTCTGCTCGGCCTCGATCATGGCCGAGCGCATCGCCTCGGTCCGGATGTTCTCGGCGTCGCGCTCGGCGTTGCGGGTGAGCAGCGCGGTGGCGCTCTCGACCCGGTCCCGCTGCTCCTTGACCCACTCGACCGCCTCGCGACGGGTGCGCTCGGCCTCCTCGTCGGCGTCCGCGCGGACCTGCTCGGCGGCCGACTTGGCCTCGAGCACGATCTGCTCGGCCTGGTCGGTGGCCTCGCTGCGGGCGGTGGCGGCCAAGGCGAGCATCTCCTCGGCCTTGTGCTGTGCGTCGCGGGTGGCACGCAGGGTCTCGGCGTGCTCGGTGATCCGGTCGGTCACCGACGGTGCGGGGGCTGCTCCGTTCGGTACGGCCGGCTCGGCCGGCTCGCCCGGCTCGGCCGCGGCGGCACCGGTGGCTGCCTCGGGCGCCTCGCCCTCCTCGGTCCCGGCGGGCGCGTCGGCGGCCTTGGAGCCGAGCTCGGCGAGGACGTCGTCGAAGGCCGAGGCGATCGCGGACTGCTGTCCGCTCTGGTTGCGCTGGCGGTTGAACATCGGATTCCTCCAGGGAACGGGGTCGTCGTGGGTGTCGTCGGGGTCAGGCGTCGCGAAGGTCGGCGGCCCGCAGCTCCAGGCGGAAGGCCTCGCGGACCGTGGCCATCAGCCGGTCCGCCTCGTCGAGCCGGGAGTTGAGCGTCGCGAGGCCGATGCTGCGCATGGAGTCCGCGTGGGTCAGCGCCTCGCTGAGGATCCCGCTGGCCTCCCGGTCGGCCTCCGCGAGCTTCTCCGTCGTCATCCGCAGCGCCATCGCCCGCAGCCGTTGCGCCTCCTTGGAGATCATGCGCAGCAGGCGTGCGGCCTCGGCGGGCTCCAGGCTGGCGGCGTTCTCGACGCGCTCGAGCAGCCCGTCGATCTCGCGGTGCGGGATGAACGACGGCCAGCTCGGCTCGGCGGCGGCGTCATCGGTCGGGTCGGCCAACGGAGTTGCTCCTGTGTCGGTCAGGGATCGGGGTGTCAGGTCGGACGGGATGTGGGGCCGGACGACCTGACTCCTCTCCAGTGCGGGCGGTGGTGCGGGTTGATCCACGGGCTGCGCAGAAATCTCGGACGGGCTCTGGTCCTGCCGCCTAGGCGTACGCCGGTGGCTGCCAGTTGCTGCGGTGGGCGAGGGAGACGGCGGCCAGCTGCGAGGACACGTCGAGCTTGGTGAGGATCGCGTGCACCTGGGAGCGGATGGTGGCCTCGGAGACCACCCGGTCGACCGCGATGTCGCGCACGTGCATGCCCGTCATCAGCAGGCCCAGGACCCGGGCCTCCCGGGGGCTGAGCCGGGCGAGCCGGAGGTCGTCGGCGCCGCGCTCCGCCACCCGGCCGCGCCACGCCGCGACGAGCTCGGCGCGCTCCTCCGGGCCGAGGACGGCGTGGCCGTCGTCGACGCGCCGCACGGTCGAGATGACCTCGATCAGCGCGCTCGCCTTGGACAGCACGGTGTGCGCGCCCTCGGAGAGCGCGCGCCCCCAACGCGCTCTGTCGGTCGCGCCGGTGAGGACGACGACCCGCACTCCCGCGCGCTGCAGCGGCGCGATCAGCGTGGTCCCGTCACCGAAGGCGCCGAGGTCGAGGTCGAGGAGCAGGACCCGTGGGCGCAGCCGCACCAGGGCGTCGACGAGGCTGCGAGGTGCGCCGCCGTCGACGGGTACCGGAACCCGCCGTACGTCGTAGCCGTGCACGGACAGGGCGATCTCCAGGGACTCGGCCAGCAGCTCGTGGTCGTCGAGGATCGCGACCCGGCGCTCGACCGTGCTCACCGGGCGTCCCCCGGCGCCGGCAGGTCGATGACGAACGTGGTGCGGACGGCGTCCTCGAGCCGGAGGTCGGCGTTCCACTCGCGCAGCCGGCCGCGCGCCACGGCCAGGCCGATGCCCTGCCCGGCCGAGCCGGTCCGCTGGCGTCCCCAGCCGAAGACCTCGGGCCGCAGGTCGGCGGGGATCCCGGCGCCGCCGTCGGTGACGCGGACCTCGACCCGGGCGGCGTACCGATGGGCCTCGACCCGGATGTCGTCGCCCGCGCCGTGCCGGGCGGCGTTGTCGAGGAGCACGTTGACCGCCTCGCTCACCACGTCGGCGCAGCCGAGCGCGTGCAGGCCCGAACCCTGCCAGCCGACCCGGCTCCCGCGTGCGATGTGGGCGGCGACGAGAGGCGCCACGACGTCGTCGACGGTGACGACGCCCCAGGTGGTTTCGGGCGCGCCGACGACGACCCGCTGGAGGCGGCGCAGCTCGCTGAGCATCATCGCCTCGAAGCGGCCACGCTCGCCGGGGGGCAGCACGGACAGCAGCTCGGCGGCCGAGGCGAGGCCGGCGACGGTCGCGTTGATCTCGTGCAGCTGGGCCTGGTAGCGGCGTACCTGCGCCTCGGCGGAGATGTCGGCGGGACGACGGGCGGACCTCGGGTGCTGAGCCGGCCGCGGCCTGGCCTGGAGTGTCGTCATCGGGCGTCCTCACTGTCGAGCGGTCTCACCGGAGCTCCGGAGACCCGGTGCTCCCCTCTCCAGTGCAGGAATGGGCCGTGCGTGATCCATCGCTTTGGCCAAGATTGTTGAAGCTTTCCGATCGGCCACCACCCGGGCGACGCGCTGAGGTTGCGTCGGCCCATGGCCACCGCACCCGACCCCGTCCTGCTGACGTCGTCGGTCGGCGGTCACTTCAACGAGCTGGAGCTGGTCGTCGAGGCCCTCGAGATCCCGCGCCACGAGCGGCACTGGGTGGTGCCGCGACACATCCAGACCGATGACCGGCTGGCCCGCGAGAGCGTGACCTGGTCACCGCTGGTGCAGTCCGGTGAGTACCGCAAGGCGCTGCGCAACCTGCGCTTCGCCGTACGGCTGCACCGGCGGCTGCGCCCGCGACTCGTCGTGTCGACGGGTGCGGCGCAGGCGACGCCGCACCTGGTCGCGGCCGCGCTGCTGCGCACCCCGATCCTGTACGTCGAGTCGGTGGCCAGGCTGGACAGCCCGTCGGTCACCGGCCGGCTGGCCGCGCTGCTGCCGCGGACCCGGCTGCTCGCCCCGCAGCCGGGCTGGCCCGAACCCTGGGAGCACGGCCTCGACACGTTCAGCACCTTCGAGGTCGTCTCCGACCCGGACGATGCCCAGGTCCGCCGGGTCATGGTCGCCCTCGGCAGTGAGCACTTCCCGTTCCCGCGGGCGGTCGACGCGGTCCTCGGCACGGTCCCCGCGGGAGTGGACGTCACCTGGCAGGTCGGCGACACCGTCGGCAGCGACGGCGCCGACCGCAACCGCTGGCTGACGGGCAGGGAGATGTCCTCCGCGATGAGCACGGCGGACGTCGTGATCACCCACGGCGGGGCGGGGTCGATCCTCACCGCACTCACCGCGGGCAAGGTCCCCGTGGTGCTGCCGCGGCGTGCCGCTCACGGTGAGCACGTCGACGACCACCAGGTCCGGATGGTCCAGGGACTTGCGGAGCGCGGTCTGGTCGTCGCGGTCCCCCAACTGGAGGACCTGTCGTTCGAGCACCTGCTCGAGGCGGCCGCGCTGACCGTGAGCCGGCGCGGCCAGCAGGCGCGGCCGGGCCTGCGCCCGGCCATGCCGGACGTGGCCTGACCGGCGCGCGATCAGCAGTCAGGGTCCGCCGGGAAGGTCTGCTCGACGACCTGCCAGCCCGAGGGCGCCTGCTCGAGGGTGAAGATCAGCCAGGTCCGGGGCGCCCCGGTGCCGGTCGGCAGCCGGTTGCCGGCACTGTCGGTGACCACGACCGCGGACTGGTCGACACAGGCCCGGACCCGGACCCGGGAGCCCTTCCCCCGCACGACGGTGCGCAGGATCGTGGGTTCGCCGGTCACCGCCCAGCCATTCTCCTCGTACTCCGCTGCCTGCGCCAGCAGCGCCTCCCGGGCCGCGCCGACCACGGCGTCGTCGAGGATGGAAGGCGCCTCGGCCGGCGTGGCCAGGGCGTCGTTCAGCGAGGTGAGCGCCTTGCCGACCGCGTCGGTGGCGGCCGACGCCCTGGCCGCCGGGACGCCCTTGCGCTGGACCTGGGGCGCGCCGGGCGTGGCGGCGGTCGTGCCGCTGGGGGTGCCGGTCGCGGTGCCGGTCACACCCGCACTCGCGGTGGCCGTCGCGTCCGCGCCACCCGACGCCGGCTCCTTCTGGTCCGGCTCGTCCCCGCCCGAGCAGCCCGCGGCGACGACCGCGGTCGCCAGCACCCATCCCACCCAGGACGTGACCTGCCTCACCCTCGCACCGCTCCTTCTTCAACAACGTTGTGGACGACGCGGAGCGCCTGATCCGGCCAGACTCGTGCCCGCATGGGGCACACCTTCCCATGCCCGACACGTCAGGATCCCCCCGTTGCCCAACCTTCGCGTCCCTGTCGCGCTCCTCAGCAGCCTCGCTCTCGGGGCCGGCCTGGTCACCCTCGGCGCCCCGACGCCGGCACGCGCGGCCGTCGCGAGCCAGACGATCCCGGCGGCCCAGCTGGGCACCGCGCCCGAGACCGCGGCCGGCTCCTGCTGGGAGATCAAGCAGCAGCGGCCCAGTGCGCCGAACGGCGCCTATTGGCTGGTGACGCCTGCGATGTCCGAGCCGCTCCAGGTCTACTGCGACCAGACGACCGACGGGGGCGGCTGGGTGCTGGTCGGCAAGGGCCGCAACGGGTGGACGACCGACTACGACGGCCGCGACGCCGACACCGGCCTGCTCGACCCCGGCTACGCAGGCGGCGCGGACGCGCACCAGCTGTCCAGCGCGACCATCGACCAGCTGCTCGACGGCGGCCGGGTCGATGCCCTCGCCGACGGCATCCGGCTGCGCCGCGCCGCCAAGTCCGACGGCTCGAGCTGGCAGGAGACGCGCTTCAAGCTGGCCAGCCGCGACCGCTGGGTCTGGACCTTCGACGCCCGGCACCCACTGTCGTCGTCCACCATCGCCGGCACGACCAGGACCGGCGGCATCACGACGTCCTTCGGCTCCGACAGCACCTGGAAGTGGGTCGACACCCGCAGCCGCGAGGTGACCGGCTGGAGCTACGGCTTCAGCTACGGCACCAAGGCGATCGGATCCAGCTCGGACTCGTCGTACCTCTACTCCCCCACCAACGGTGGCAGCGCGCTGCCGGTGACCCAGGTCTACCTGCGGCCGCGGGTCACCTCGACCGGCTTCACCGCGATCCCCGACGGCGGTACGACGACCCTCGAGCAGCGCGCGCAGGCCTCGTCGCTCGCGGACTCCCTGACCTGGGGCGTCACCGGAACGGCGTCCACCCCCTCCGCCGAGGGCGACGTCGAGGTCCAGGCCTTCACCCAGTCAGGCGACCGGATGTTCGTCGCCGGCAACTTCCGCTACGTGACCTCCGACGACGGCAGCCAGTGGGAGCAGCCCTACCTCGCGGCCTTCGACGTCGCCACCGGCGCCTGGATCTCGTCGTTCCGCCCGACCTTCGACCAACAGGTCCGCACCCTGGCAACCCTGCCCGACGGCCGGATCGTGGCCGGCGGCCTGTTCAGCCAGGTCAACGGGCAGTCCGCATCGGCCATCGTCGCGCTCGACCCCCGGACCGGGGCCACCTCGACCGGCTTCTCGACCCAGATCGAGAACCGCATCACCGGTGGCGTCACCTCCGTGCGGTCCCTCGCCGTGGTCGGCGACGACCTGGTGATCGGCGGCAGCTTCACCCACGTGAAGAACGCCGCCCAGTCCGGCTGGAGCTACATGCGCAACCTGGCCCGGGTGCGGGTCTCCGACGGCTCGGCGTGGTCGGGCTGGAACCCGGAGCTGAACGGCACCGTCGCCAGCGTCGCGGGCTCGGACGACGACGCGCAGGTCTACGCGGTCGGCTTCTTCTCCCAGGCACGGGGCGCGGTCGCCGCGAAGCGGGCGGCCGCCGTGATGATGGCCGGCGACGGCGCGCTGGCCACGCCCGCGTGGAACCCGACCTGGAGCAACACCAACGACTACCAGCGCACCGTGGCGACCGGCCCCGGCCAGGTGTGGGTCGGCGGCTCGGAGCACAGCATGTTCGGCTTCTCGCCGGCCACCTTCGCCCGCAAGCGGACCACGATCTTCGACCCGCACGGCGACCTCCAGGCCCTCGCCCGCGACGGGGACGTCATGTACGCCGGGTGCCACTGCAACGCCAACACCTACACCGACGCCGTCACCTGGCCGCTCGACTCCACCCCCTGGAGCCAGGCCGACGCCATCCACTGGGCCGGCGCCTTCGACGCCAGCACCGGCGAGCGGATCCCCGGCTTCACGCCGACCTTCAAGTCCCGCCTCGGCAGCGGCATCTGGGCGATCACGACCGACACCAACGGCCGGGTCTGGATGGGCGGCGACATCGTCACCGCCTCCTCCGCGCGCAGCGCGAAGGACCCGTCCGGCGGGTTCGCCCGGTTCAGTCCGCGCGACGTCAGCGCGCCGTCGCGGCCCGGCGACCTCCGGGTCGTCAACCAGACCAGCGGCGCGGTGACCCTCGGCTGGAACGCCAGCAGCGACGCCGGGAAGGTGCGCTACCAGGTGCTGCGCGGCGACCGGCCGGTCGCCACCACGACCGCCACCAGCATCACGGTGCCCTTCGACGGCACCGCACGCTACTTCGTCCGCGCTGCCGACGCGGCCGGCAACGTCTCGGCCAGCACACCCGTCCTCACGGTGGCCCGGGTGAGCGAGCTCGTCGCGACCGATGCGACCTGGTCCTGGTGGTACCAGAGCACCCCTCCGGCCGACACCTGGGCGCAGCCGGCCTACGACGACAGCGCATGGCCCACGGGCTCGGCCGTGCTGGGCTGGGGCACCGCCTCGATCGCCACCCCGATCGACACCTTCCCCACCACCAAGGACCGCCCGCTGACGGCCTACTTCCGGCGTACCGTCGAGGTGGCCGAGCCCGCACAGCTGTCCTCGCTCAAGCTGATCGTGCTAGCCAACGACGGCGCGGCCGTCTACGTCAACGGGGTCGAGGTCGCCCGCAAGGGGCTGCCCGCCGGACCGCTGACCTCGACCACCTACGCCAGCGCCGCGATCCGCGACGCGGCGGCGCAGGCCGACCCGCTGGTGGTGGAGGTACCGTTGGCGCTCCTGCGGCCCGGCGCGAACGAGATCGCCGTCGAGACGCACCTCAACTACCGGGCCACACCGGACGTCACGTTCCGACTCCAGGCACTCGCGACGAGCGCAGGATGACCTCGCTGCTCCCGGCGCGGACATGGGAGGGTCTCCGGCCGATGCCCGTCGCTTCCCGTCGTCGCCGGGTGGCGGTCGGACTGTGCCTGCTCGCCGCCGTGGCCGCGGTCCTGGTGGCGCTGCGTCTCGACGAGACCGCCGCCCCCGTGAGTGCCCTCGAGGAAGGCGGCGCCGCTACGCCGTCGACCGGTTCCGCCGGCCCGACCCCCTCGGGTCCGCTCACCCTCGCCGACCTGCGGGAGGTGCCCGCGGCCAGCCGCGGCTGCCTCCTCGGCCGCCCCCGGGCGGCGATCCGGGCCGACCTGCCGCCGACCTCGGCACGCTGGCGCGAGGACCTCGACGAGGACTTCGACCGGCTCCGGCCGCGGATCTGGAACACCCGCGACGAGACCCGGCTCGACCACGACGTGGCCTACCTCCTGGGTCGCAATGTCGCCACCCGGCGGGGCCGGCTCGCGATCACGGCCCGCCAGGAGGCGGCCGGCGGGCGCAGCTTCACCTCCGGGTTCGTCGACACCGACGGTCGCTACTCGCTCCCCCCGACCTTCCAGGTCGCCGTACGTGCGAAGGCACCGTCGCGCCAGGGCCTGTGGGCTGCGCCGCTGTGGCTGCGCCCCACCGACCGCAGTGGCGGTGAGATCGACCTCGCCGAGACGACCCGCCGGCCCGGCGAGCCCGCCCGCGTCAGCCAGAGCATCCACAGCGCCTACGGCGCCGGGCACCGCGTCGCCGCCCGGCGCTTCGAGCTCGCGGGCCTCGGCGACCGCACCGGAACCGCCTGGCACGACTACGTCGTGCGCAAGACGCCCGGTCTGATCGTGATGTGGATCGACGGGCGCGTCTCCTCGGCCTTCTGCGCCGGGTCTCCCGCCTGGTACGAGGACTACTACGACGCCGGCAAGCGGTGGAGCCTGCGGATCAACCTGCAGGTCGGCGGCTGGGGCGGCACACCTCGCATCGGCGACGACTGGTCGGGCGGGCGGTCGACGCTCCTCGTCGACTCGGTGCGGACGTGGGTGCGGGCGCGGGGCTGACCGACGCCCATGATCTCGGTGGTTGAGGCGCGAGGAGCGCCAGCGACGAGCCTCGAAGCCACTGGGCTGGTCGCGCGGACTGTCTGTGGGCTTCGGTCGCATCGCCGGTTGCGTTCCGAAAGCGGCGACGAGGACGGTCGCCGGGGTGGCTGGGTTCCGCGGTCGGGCGACAGTTCACGGCCGGAGGACGAGGAGGTCGCGCAGCGACCGTCACGAGACCACCACAACCGACCTCGCCCGATGGTTGAGGTGCGAGGAGCGCCAGCGACGAGCCTCGAAACCACCCGGCTGGTCGCGCGGACTGTCTGTGGGCTTCGGTCGCATCGCCGGTTGCGTTCCGAAAGCGGCGACGAGGACGGTCGCCGGGGTGGCTGGGTTCCGCGGTCGGGCGACAGTTCACGGCCGGAGGACGACGAAGTCGTGCAGCGACCGTCACGAGACCACCACAACCGACTCGCGCGATGGTTGAGGTGCGAGGAGCGCCAGCGACGAGCCTCGAAACCACTGGGCTGGTCGCGCGAACTGTCCGCGGGCTTCGGGTACGTAGCCGGTTGCGTTCCGAAAGGCAGCGACGAGGAAGGTCGGGAGGTGGCCCGGTTCCGCGGTCGGCCTTCGGTCCGCGCGCGCGGCCGAAACCCCTAGAAACAAGGGAAAAGTCCGCAACAAGGCTCGCCATTCGAACATATGTGCGATAGAATCGAAGCATGATCTCGGACCTCTCCAACGCCACGCCGGAGCAGCTGCTCCACGCGGCCGAGGACAGTGTCCGGGAGGCCAGGCTTCTCGAGGTCCGCAAGCTGGAGCTGCTGCTCGCCTGGGCCGACCTGCACTCGGGTGACCCGCAGGCCGAGCCCGGTGCGGTACTGGTCCGGTACGGCGGTCCGCGGCTCATCACCCTGGGTGGGGACGGGACTCCGGAGGTCGCCGACCTCGCACTGGTGGAGATGGCGATCGCCCGGCACGAGCACGTGCTCGCGACCCGTGGCGCCCTGGCCGACGCGTTCGACCTGCGCCACCGCCTCCCGCAGACCTGGGCCGGGATCCGCGAGGGACGGTGCGAGGTGTGGGTGGTGCGGCGGGTCGCACGGATGTCCCGCACCCTCGACCGCCACCAAGTTTCGCTCGTCGACACCGCGGTGGCTGCTGCGTTGGACCAGGCACCGTCCAGGATCCTGACGATCGCCGAGGCCAAGGTGATCGAGGCCGACCCCGCCGCTCACCAGGCCCGGATCGACAAGAACCAGGCCCAGAAGGGTGTCTGGTACCCCAAGCCCCGGCCCGGCTCCCAGGTCGACGACAACGATGCGGTCAACACTGCCGGTATCGGGACGGTGTTCGCCCGGCTCGACGAAGCCGACGCCCTCGCCCACCAACACACGGTCGACGACCTCGCTGCTGCCCTCGCCGAGCACGCCGACGTCCCCGAGGGTGCGGAGCCGCTGGGCATGGATCACTGGCGGGCCGAAGCGTTCGCGATGCTCGCCGACCCGGCCGCCGTCCTCGCGTTCCTGAACGGCATCAACGACACCCCGGGCACCTCGGAGGTCGAGGAGGTTGCGCAGCAACCGTCACGAGACCCCCGCCGGTCCGCGGAGGTCGTCGTGCACGTCTCCCTGACCGACACCGGCGCCCTCGGACCCGTTGCGCGGGTCGAGGGCCTCGGCCCTCGGCTCCTCACCCAGGTGAGCGACCTCCTGGGTCGCCACACGACCATCAGAGTGCAGCCCGTCATCGATCTGCACACCGGCCGGTCGGTCAACGGCTACGAGCACCCCACCGACGTCAAACACCGCACCCAGCTACGCACGATCGGGGACGTGTTCCCCCACGCCACGAGCCTCTTCAACAAGAACGGCCGAGCCCCCGACCACGACCACACCACGCCGTACGACAAGCACGGACCACCCGGCCAGACCGGTGATCACAACGACACACCCCTCACCCGGCACCACCACCGCGCGAAGACCCACCACGGCTACACCGTGATGCAGCTCGGCCCCGACAAGTGGATCTGGGGCACACCCCACGGCCTCTACCGCCTCGTCACCGGCGGCGGCACCACCGCGATCACCCGAGCCGAGTACCAGCTCCACGCCGAGCACTCGCTCAGGTTCGACCTCGCCGCCTGACGATTCCCGCGAACTGGTCGAGGTGAAGGAACCGCCGACAGAGCCGCGCCGCGACGACGACACCCAGGCCGGTGATCACGAGCGCGACCACGAAGCCAGCCAGGCTCTGCCCGCCCACGACGATCCCGATCGCTGACGCCGGGCCGGCGACGAGCACGCCGACGCCGATGCCGGCACCGATCCGGCCGACGGACGGGCGGATACCCGTGAGCCGGCTGACCTGGACGGCCGAGAGCAGACCGTCGAGGGTCCAGCACAGCGCCCAGGTGGTGGCCGCGCCGGCGATGCCCCAGACGGGGATCAGGACCAGGTTGCAGGTGACGCTGGTGGCGACCACGACGACCTTGTTGGCCAGGGCGCGACCGCTGCGGCCGGTCATCAGCAGCAGCGACTGGAGGTTGCCGGCGGCCAGCAACGCGACGCCGCCCACGCAGAGCAGGACCATCGCGGTGCGGCCGCTGCCGAACTCCGGGCCCGGGATCGAGAGGACGAACGGCGCGAAACAGGCCAGCAGCACGTAGACCGGGACGCCGAAGAAGACGATCCAGGTCGAGGTGATCGCGTAGAGCCGGCCGGCCTCGGCGTTCTCCCCGGCGGCGAGCCTGGCGCTGAACTGCGGGGCGACCACGATCCGCAGCGCGGTCATCATGACCAGGCCGCCGGCCACGAAGCGGGAGGCGACGCCGTAGACGCCGGCGGCGGCGGGGCCGAGCAGCACGCCGACGAGGACCACGTCGAGCCAGCCCAGGGCCTGCTCGAGCAGTGTCGAGACGGTGCGGGGCAGGCCGAAGCCGAAGATCTGGCGGACCAGGGCACGGGTCGGGCGAGCGGTGCCGGGTCCGCCGAGCGCACGCTCGGCGCCGCGCAGCCGCCGGGCGAGCACCAGCACGGCGAGGCAGGCGCCGGGGACCAGCACCACCGCCCACCCGGTGGCCGCCGCGACCGCCGAGCCACCGAGGACGCCGATCAGCACGACGAGCACGGGCCGCAGGGCGGGTACGGCGATGTTGCCGATCAGGTTGAACGGGAGCACCCCGCCGAAGCCGCGGGTCGCAGCCAGCGCCGTCATCATCACGGCCCCGAACGGGAGCGCCCAGGCGACGGCCGAGAACGCGTCGTCGACCCGGGCGTCGCCGAGCACGGCGCCGTCGCCGAACGCGTCGACCGCCGACCAGGCGAGCGCCACGGCGGTGCCGCCGAGGGCGGCGACCGCCAGCAGCGTGGTGCAGGCCGCGCGCAGGTGGCCGGGGTCCTGGGTGCGCAGCCGGGGCAGCAGCCACACGGCCGTGGTGTCGGTGCCGACCCGCCCCAGCGCGAGGGCGAGCGTGGCCACTGCGATCACCTGCTGGACCACGCCGGCCCCCGTGGCACCGAACTGCCGGGCGAGGACCATGGTCAGGACGAAGCCCATCGCGGTGCTGGTGGCCGCGCCGGCCACGGTGACCACGCCGCCGCGGGCCGCCGAGCGGAGCTCGGCCCCGACCTCGGGCGGACCCGAGGCGCGGGTGGCCTCAGCGGTGGACATCGGCGCCGACCCGCGCAGGAGCGAGCGTGCGGGCGTGGGCGAGGAGCGCGGCCGCCTCGTCGCGGCGCAGCCAGGCGTCGTCCCAGCGCCCGTTGCCGACCGCGAGGGACAGGGCACGCTCGACCAGCGTGGCGACATACACCACCGGTACGACGACGGCGCCGGCGCGGGAGTGCCCGGCGGCGGTGAGCACGGGCGCGGCCCGGTCGAGGGCGGTGGCGATGAGGGCGCCGTCGTAGCGCGTGCCGGCCAGGGTCGCGCCGCCGGCGACCCAGTGGATCGCGTCCAGCCCGGCCACGGCGTCGAGCTCGGAGGACTCCCAGTCCCAGCACCACAGCCGGTCCTGCTCGTCGCGGGCGGAGTTCCACGCGGTGAAGTCGCCGTGCCAGCGCGCCGCGACGGGGACCTCCACGTCCGCGACCAGGGCGAGGAGGTCGTCGAGCGCGTCGACCAGCTCGGGGTCGGCACCGCCGGCGCGCAGCACGTCCAGGCGCAGTCGCAGGTCCTGGAGCTGTCCGGTCCGGGCGAGTACGTCGCGGCGCCCGACCGGGGCCGGTGCGAAGACCTCCTCTGCGGTCGGGAGCAGGTTCGGATCGGGGCGTCGGCTGGCGGCGGGCAGCGGCTCGGTCACGAGGTAGGGCCGGCCGAGCCAGCTGCCCTCGGCCAGCAGCCGCGGCGCCCGCACGGCGTCGGTGCCGCCGGCGAGGGCCCGCAGCGCGGCGGCCTCCCGGGCGACCGCGCCGGTGCTCGCCGGGTCCCAGGCGAACTTCGCGAAGCCCACGGCGACACCGGCGTCGTCGACCAGCTGCAGGGTCGCCTTCCGGTTGGAGCCGGTGCGCACCCCGATCGAGGCGTGGACCCGCGGCAGGCCGAGGTCGGCCGCGACCTGCTCGGTCGGCAGCGGCACGCGCCGTCCTGCGCCGACGCGCGCCTGGACCCGGACCTGTGGGAAGGGCAGTGGTACGCCGCGGGCGGCCAGCGACCCGAGCAGGCGACGCTGGACCCGGGTGCCTGGGTCGCGCAGCCGGCGGAAGTTGAGGAGCGATCCCGCGAGAACGCGGCGCTCGGCGGTGGGCAGCAGCATCGTGGCCGAGGCGATCGACGGCAGCGCCTGGTAGGTCTCGACGTCGGTCCAGCCCGGCGTGGCGCCGCGGCCGAGGTCGAGGCGCAGGTCGCCCGTGGCGAGCGCGGGCCCCCACAGCTGCTCGACGAGGTGCGCGACCGCGCCGAGGTCGGGCCCGGTCACCGCAGCGATCCCGGCGTGGTCCAGCCCAGGTCGCGGCCGAGGAACTCCTCCAGCGCGCGGTTGTGGGGCTCGAAGAACTCGGCGAGCTCGCGGCGGCAGGGCTGCGGCACCGACGACTTGGTCCGGCTGGCGTTGCGCGGTCGTACGTCGGGCAGCGCGTACTCGCGGACCCCGAGGAAGGCGCAGATCCGGTCGAAGACGGCCTGCACGTCGTCGTACATGTCCTCGCTGCGCAGCACGAGCAGCTGCTCGGCCGGAAACACCGAGAGCCAGTTCCGCAGCTGGGGCAGGTAGATGCCGCGGGCGCGGTAGGTGTACCAGTCGTGCGCGGTGCTGTGGTAGCCCGGATCGGCGAGCATCCGCTCGAGCTCGCCGGCGGTGCGTGCCTCCTCGGCGGCCAGGGCCTCGGCGAAGCCGAGCGGCTCGACGCCGTTCTCGGTGCGCTCCTGGTAGTGCGACCAGGCCCGCTCGACCGGGTCACGGACCAACGCGATCGCCTTCACCTGCGGGTAGGCCGCGTGCACCCGGTGCACGATCCGCGGGTCCCACAGGTAGTAGGGCGACGCCTCACCACCCAGCGGCCGCTCCCCCTCCCGGCGGGCCACCCGGGCCCGGTAGGCCTCGGTGTGGAAGTGCGAGCGGTACCAGCGCTCGCTGCGCCCGCCCGAGGCGAAGAAGTGGTCGGTGCTCTTGCGGCCGCGGGGCTGCGGGAACAGCCCGAGCAGCGAGGGGTGCTGCTGGAGGTAGTTGTACAGGGAGGTCGTGCCGCCGCGCTTCGTGCCGACCACGAGGAAGTCCGGGCCCGGTCGTGACGCGGAGGTCCCCAGGGCATAGCCGCGGGTGGTCAGGTTGGCGACGTCCTTCATCCAGCGGGGCGCGGACTCGCGGCGCTCGGCGAGCAGGCTCATCGGGCCTCTCCCGTCTGCAGCTCGGCGGCCGGGGCCGCCGCCGGCGACGCCGCCGCCGGGGCCGGCGCAGGTGCGTTGCCGGCGGCCTCGGTGAACCGGTGCGCGACCACGGTGCCGGCCGGCTCGACGCCGACCGCGCGGAGGTGGTCGGCCAGGGTGGCCAGCCTGCGGACCGTGGTCCGGCCGTCCTCGGCGACCAGCACGACGACGGTGGCGCGCGGGGCGAGCGAGAGCGCGACCGCATAGCCCTCCTCCGCTGGTACGGCGAGCGCGCGGACCCGCCGCGACACCTGGGGGCTCGCGTCGTCGACCGCGGCCGCGGCCAGCTCGAGCGCGCGGGCGACCGCGGCGACCGGCGCGCCGATGGTGGCACCGATGACGAGGATGACCGGGATGTCGTCGGCGATCTGGATGCGGAGCCGGTGCCAGACCGACTGCAGCGCGTCGGCGTCGACCGGCTGGTCGAGCTCGGTCATGGTGCGGGCCTGCAACCGGGCCAGCAGCGGGCCGCCGTTGCCGTCGACCACGTCGGCGGCGTCGTACACCCGGCGCCGGACCATGTCGTCGAGGATGACCGCGAAGGCGCCGAGGAGCAGGCCGAGCACACCGGCGGCGAGCAGCACGGTGGATGCCTTCGTCCCGGTCGCCGGCGGCGTGTCCGCGGCCTTGACGAGCACGGTGCCGCCCGAGGTCGCGAGGCCGGAGACCTTGGTGATCTGGGTGAGGACCAGGTTGAGCTCGCTGAGCAGCGCACTCCGGCCGGCATCGGTCTGCTGCAGCTGGGCGTTGAGCGCGTCGCGGCGCGCGACGAGCGGCTCGAGCGCGTCCTGCTGGCGGGCGGCGGCCTGCTCGCCGCGGTAGGCGAGGTACTCGGTGGCGACCGCGTCCGCGACCGCCTGGGCCCGGCGCGGTTCGGCCCCGGTCCAGCTGATCCGCATCACGGTGGAGCCGGCGACCATCTGGGCGTCGAGGCCGGCGCGCACCGAGCGGGGCGCGGTGCCCTTGCCGAGGTCGGCCGCGGCGCGGTCGATCACCTCGGAGGAGAGCACGATCTGCCGCTCGGTGGCCGGGTCCAGCAGGTCGGAGGACGTGCGCTGAGCTGCGAACGGGTCGGTCGCGATCACGTTGACGTTGACCTGGGTCGTCGCGGTCGCCGAGCTCGGGGCGAGCACCGTCCACACGCAGGCCGCGGCGACCAGGGCGGCGCTCACCAGGGCCACCACCTTCCAGCGGCGGCGGAGGACCAGGACGAATCGTCCGATCTCGACCGTGGACTGCAGGTCTGCGCTCACTGTCCGGGTTCCTTGTCTGCTGGGCGTCGTCGCGGTCGGGGTGACGGTCGGGGTGACGGTCGGGGTGATGGGCGGCCGGTTAGGCGCGTTCACACGCCCCTCCCGAAGCGGTGCAGCGTGTTGAGCACGCGCTCGGCGTTGGGCGGATGGGGCAGGACGGCGAGAGCGACCGCGGCCCGCCACTGCCGCGGATCGGTGCGCACAGTGCGCCGGATCCACTGCCACGACTCGGCGCGGTCACCGGCGGCCGCCGTACCGAAGGCCAGCTGGCCGTAGACCCGGGCGGCGCCCCGGGCGTCTGCAGCGATCGCCGGGTGCAGCTGCAGGATCGCCCGCAGGGCGGCGTTCTTGGAGTCCCAGCGGCGGGCGAACATCGAGGTCCGGCCCCACTGGACCACGGTGAGCGGCTCGTCGAGGTGGGCGATCGGGCGGCGCTGGGCGGCCCGCAGCTTGATGTCCCAGTCCTCGAGCTGGCTCTGCGGCAGCTCCTCGTTGACCAGGCCGATCCCCTCGACCAGCGCGCGGCGGTCGAAGAAGAAGCACGACGAGTGCAGCATCGCGTAGATGGAGCGGGTCAGGTCGGCGTGGCTGACCGTGTCGGTCCCGGCGAAGCGGTCGGTACGGGTGCCGTCGTAGTCGACGGTGATCGAGCAGGTCACCATCTCGGGGCGGTCCGCGGCCTCGGCACGGATGACCTGGCGGCGTACCTTCGACGGGAGCCAGTGGTCGTCGTCGTCGCAGAACGCGACGTACTCGGTGTCGAGGGCCAGGATCCCCGTGTTGCGGGCGCCGGAGAGGCCGGCGACGCGTGTGTTGCTGACGACGCGGACCGGCCGAGCGCTGTCGTACGACGCCACCAGGCTGGGGTCGGGCGTCGTACCGTCGAAGACCACGACGGTCTCGACGACGCCCGGGTAGTCCTGCGCGGCGACCGACGCGATGGCGCGGCGCAGCAGGTCGGGACGGTTGCGGGTGGGGATCACCACGCCGACGCGTGGCCAGGCCGTCGCGGTCATGGCAGGTCTCCTTCGGTGGTGGGAAGCTCGGGACCGCGGGCCGCGACGGCCGCAGCGATCATGAGGAGCGGCAGGCCGTAGGGCAACATGCCGTAGAACAGCAGCTGGACGGTCCCGACGAGGAGCGTCGTGCAGGCCGCCACGCCGATCGGGTCGCCTCGCCTGCGGCCTCGCGCGTACATCGCGAGGAAGAACGTGATCCAGGCGAATGCCGCGACCGGGCCGTGCGAGACCAGCAGCATCCACAGCTGGCCCTGGGTGCCGACGCTCGGCTCCAGCGGGTTCGCCGGCGGGATCGGTGTGGCGTGGCCGAGCAGTGGCGAGGAGGCGACGGCCGACAGCGACTGCTCGTAGAGCGAGATCCGGGTGGTGTTGCTGGTCCCCTGGGCGTCCTCGTTCAGGCGCATCCCCAGCCGCTCGCTGATGGGCAGCAGGTTGAACAGCACCACACCCAGCGTCGCCGCCAGCGCGACGACGGCGACGATGCGCAGGTTGCGGGCCAGCACGGCGCGCCCGACGAGGTAGGCGACGGCGATGCCGAGGCTGACGAACATGCCGCGGTTGAGGGTGAGGAACGCCGGGATCGTCGAGGCGACGAGGAGCACGGCGACGGCCGCGCCGCGGCGGGTGCGCCAGGTGTGCAGCAGGTAGACGACGACGAACGGCGCGAGCAGCGAGTACACGCTGCCCCAGTTGTTGGTGTACAGGAAGGGCGCGGTCGGGCGCGGCGACACCTCGAGGAAGCCGCCGGGGTTGTACTGCGCGAACGGCCGGATCGTCATCTGCCCGACGAGCTCGTTGCCGCGGGCGGCCGCCGGCAGCAGGTGGTGCAGCGGCGTGCGCAGCGAGCCGGTGGGGGCCAGGAGACCCAGGCAGCCGCCGAGCGCGACGTAGAGGAACCAGAGGGTCAGCGTGCCCGACAGGTAGCGCGAGGTGAGCGTCGCGCGGGCGTTGAAGACGTAGGCGAAGATCACGCCGGCGGCCACGCAGAGCAGCCACCGGTAGCCGAAGAGCACGACGCCCACGGCGCGGTCGAGCATGACGACCGACGCGAGCGCCCACGCGCAGTAGAGCAGCCACCAGCCGAAGCCGCGCGGCACCCGGACCCCGTGGGCCCGGGTCAGCAGCCAGGCCATGAGCAGGGCGAACGGGATCGTCACCACGTCGAGCAGCCCGCTCGCCCACCACAGCGGCAGTCCGGCGAACATCACGCCGATCGGCCACGTGGGCAGCTGCGTGGCCACGCGCACCCGCACACCGGCCCGGCCGGGAGCCTGGCTGGCGGGGTGCTCGCGCACGTTCATCGGTGGGTCGGGCCTTCTGCTGGGGGCTGGTGTCGCCTCACCAGTGCGTCGCCGACCGCTCCGTGATCCGGTGATCGCGGAAAACTTTCACCGCAGCCGCATCGGGTTGCCGACGGCGACCGCGCCGGCCGGCACGTCCTTGGTGACGACCGCGTTGGCGCCGATGCGTGCCCCGTCGCCGACGGTGATGCCGCCGATCACCACGGCGCCCGCGCCGATCTCGACGTCGTCACCGATCACGGGGCAGGGACCGGCCGCGACGGCGTTGCCGATGGTCACGCCGTGCCGCAGCAGGACCCGGGCGCCGATCACCGACCGGTCGTTGATCACCAGCCCGACGCCGTGGCGCAGCCGCGCTCCCGGGCCGATCGACGTCTTCCACGGGATCTCGATGCTGAGCACCCACTCGACGACCACCCGGTAGACCAGGCCGTACGCCGTCGCGGGGACCCGGCGGGCGCCGTACCTGTTCCGGCTGGCGCGGTGGGCCAGCCGGAAGGCGACCATGACCAGGCGTCCGCGGAGATCGGGCCGGTTGGCCCGCCAGTCCTGGAGGAGGTCGGCACGGAGGTTCGTCTGCGGCATGCTCACGGTCAACTGGTGCGCCCGTCCGGTCGCGGTGATCCCGACGGCCGGGGATTTTCGCTCGCGGGTGGCCCAGGTCACGGATCATTCCGGGCTCCGCCGCGCACTGGTGGAGCATGAGGCCCACTCCCCCGGCCACCGAGCCGACCTGCCGCTGCCACCCCTGCTACCACGACCTGGGCGTGCACGCGCCAGGTCACGACGCCGGCGTGAAGTAGCGGAAGGCCGCCCAGTAGTAGGGGTGCGGGTACGACGCCGCGACCCGGCGCCGGGCCAGGCCGAGGGCGCGCCGTGGCGCCTCGCCGGCCGCGAGGTGACGGTAGAACTCGGTCATCAGCTCGACGGTGACGGCGTCGTCGACCACCCACAGGGAGGCGACGACGCCGACGGCCCCGGCATTCAGGCAGGCCCAGGCCAGGCCGATCGGCCGCACCAGGTTGCCGGCCGCGCGACCCGAGCCGCAGGCGCTGAGCACGACCACCCGGTCGTGCATGGCGAAGCTGCCGTCGACCAGGTCGGCCGCGGTCAGCCAGCCGTCGGCGAGCCGGAGCGCGGAGAAGAGCGGGTTGCCGGCATGGAAGCGGCCGTGGGTCGCGAGGTGGACGAGGTCCGCGTCGACCATCCGCGCGGCGAGCACCTTGGAGGTCGCCGCCTCTCCGCGGTGCACCTCGGCGTCGGGGAGGAGCGTCGCGATCATGTCCGCCTCGGCGCCGATCTCGGGTGCGTCGTCGTCGGGCAGGGCGAGCACCAGCACGGACGTGGCGGCGACCTGGACGTCGTACGGCTCCTCGACCACGTCCGGCGCGGGGGCGAAGCGCTCGCGCCAGGGCGCGCCGACGTCGAGCATCGCGTCGAACGGGACGCCGAGCAGGTGCCGGTGCCCGGCGACCGAGAGCGGCTCGAGCTCGATGTCGCTGAGCAGGTCGGCGAGCGGCGCGACCAGCACCTCGTACAGCGCGTCGAGGCGTGAGGAGGTGGGGCCGGTGGCGCCGAGCGCGGCGACCATGTGGCACTCGTGCCGCCAGCCGTCGACCAGTCGCGCGGTCTCGGAGCTGATCCCGGTCAGCCGGCGCACGAAGACCTGGGCCTCACGGATGACGAAGGCGATCACGTCGCCGCCGATGACGTAGTAGTCGACGGCCGGGCCCTCGGGCACCGGCGGCAGGTCGGGTGCCTCTGCCCGTCCGGGGTCGGTGGTCCGGTTGCGGGCGGCGTCGATGAGGTCGTCAGTGTCGGCGACAGCCGCGGCGGCGTCGTCGACGTGCCAGCCGGCGGTGTGCTCACGCAGGGTCGAGAAGGCGGAGGCCTTCGACGCGCGGACCCGCTGCCAGGCCTCGATGACCGTCGAGTGCCGTCCGTCCGCGACGAGCAGGTCGATCAGCTCGTCGCTGGCCTCGGCGAGCAGGCCGCCGCGGGTCGAGGTGGCCCGGGGCCGCTGGGCCAGCAGCGGCTGCATCGCGCACGCTGCACGCAGCTCGTCGGCGGCGTCGCTCACCCGTCCGGCCCGGCGCAGGAACCGGGCGCGCGCGAGCCGCAGCTCCATGCGCAGCTCGGGACGGGCCAGCCGGTCGACCTCGGCGGACGCACGCGCGATCCGCACCTCGGCGTCGTACGGGTCCGTGGCGACCCAGGCTGCGAGCACCATCGCGCGCACCCGGTTGACCTCCAGGGTGGTCTCGTCGCCCTGTACCCGGGCCAGACGGGTGCTGACCGCCGTCTGGTTGCCCTCCAGGTGGGCGAGCCGGGTGAGCAGCAGGCGCGCCTCGTCGCGGGTGACCACGTCGCCGCACTCCTCGCTGAGCCGCTCGGCGGCGTCCAGGGACCGCTCGGCCGCGTCGGTGCGCCCCAGGCGCAGCGCCGCCGCTGCGCAGACGAGCTCGGTGCGCCCGAGGTCGGCGATCCGCCCGAACGCCCGGAACGCGTCGCGTGCCGCGGCCCCCTTGCTCAGCGCCTCCTCGGCGAGGCCCGCGCTGAGCAGCGCCTCCGCGAGCACCCGGTCGCGCTCGGCGAGGCCGACGCCCTGGGACTCCAGGACGGGGGCGATCCGCTCGAGCAGCTCCATGGCCGAGACGGGGGTGCCGGCCGCCGCCAGTGCCTCGGCGATGGGGATCACCGCCTTGGCGGCGTCGAGGGTGGCGCCTTCGCGGGTCAGCTCGCGCCGCGCCTCGCTCAGCACGTCGAGGGCGCGGTGGACGAGGCCGTCGGCGACCAGGACCCGGCCGCGCTGGAGGCCGATCTTGGCGACCGAGCGCCGGTCGCCGGTACGACGGGCGAGGTCGTCGGCGAGGTCGAAGTGCCGCACCGCGGCGGCCAGGTCACCGACCGCGGCGTGGGCGGAGCCGAGCTGCTGGTGGGCGCGCACGTGCAGCCGGGTCGCGAGCTCCTCGTCCCCGGCGCTGCCCCGCTCGATGCCGGTGAGGATCCGGCCGACGACGAGCACGACGTCGGCATACTCCCCCGCGGCCAGCATCACGGCGGTGCGCCCGAGCATGGCGCCGCGGGCCTCGAGCGTTCGGCCCGCCGCGAGCCAGTCCATCCGGGCGAGCTGGAAGGCGCTCATCGCGCCGGTGAGGCTCCCGCGGTCCAGCTCGATCTCGCCGCGCAGGAAGCCCAGCCGGGCGCGGTACGACGGGTCGTCGTTGGCGTCGAGCAGGCCGGTGATCGTGTCGAGCAGCGCCGTGCACCGGCGCAGGTCCTGGTGCTGGACCCGCTCGGCCTCGGCGAGCAGGCGGGCGACCTTCTCGGTCCGGTCGTCGGTGCGATTCATCTCAGCTCACGTCGGCTCGGTCAGGACCTGGCCAGCTCGAGCGGAGCGGTCACCCGGATGCCGTCGACCGCGATGCGCAGCTCGTCGACCGAGACCGGCACCTCGTCGAACCCGAAGCGGCCGTCGGCCGTGGAGTGGCCGCGGCGGCGCACGACACCTTCCTCGAGCAGGGTGACCTCCGCGGCGATCGGTGCCCGCTCGGCGAGCAGGAGGCCGCGCAGCTCGAGGTGACCGTCCGACACCGGTCCGGCCTCGAGCACGAACCGGCCGGCCTCGCTCTCGAACGCGAGGTGCGACTGCCCGGTGCCGTCCGCCTCGCGCACGCCGGCGACCCGTGCGCCCCGCGTGTCGTACAGCAGCCGGGCGCGGCTCCAGCCACGGTCGGCCGCGACGTTGCCGGGGCCCTCGAACAGCGCGCGCAGCCGGCCGCGCAGGTCGGCGGGCGGTGCCTCGAGCTGGAGCCGCTCGGCGGTGGCGAGGAAGTCGGCCACCCAGGCCGCGGCGTCGGCCGCCTCCTGGTCGTCACGGACCGCGTCGGCGACGTGGCTCGCCCGGTCGGCGGGCAGGCGCCCCTCGATCCAGTCGACGATCTCGGTGAAGGTCGTGCGCGGAGTCACCAAGCACCTTCCTCGGTGAGGATCCCGCGCAGCTTCTCCAGGCAGCGGCCACGCAGCGGTCCGATGCCGCCGATGGACCGCCCGAACCGCTGCGCGATCTCTGCATAGCTGGGCGACTCGGGGTCGAGGTAGAGCGCCTCCAGCAGGTCCTTGCAGGTGCCGCCGAGCTCGGCGAGGGCGTCGTGGAGGGCAAGGATCGAGGCCCAGTCGTCCTGGGACTGGTCGACCTCCTCGGGCACGACCTCGAGCTGGACGTCGCGACGGCTGAGGTTGCGCACCCGCCAGGACTGGCGTCGGGTGACCGTCATCAGCCAGGACGCGAGGCGCTCCTCGTCCTTGATCCGGTCGAGGGAGTCGATGAGGGTCACGAAGGTGCCCTGCGTGACGTCGGCGGCGTCGTCGGCAGAGAGGCCGTTGCGGCGCGCGACGGAGTAGACGAGCCGCTCGTAGCGGCCCACGAGCAGGTCCCAGGCCCGCGGGTCACGCTGCCGGCAGCGCTCGAGCAGCTCGGCGTCCGTCGGCTCGGCCTCGGTGCGGGACAGCGACCGCAGCGGGATCACCTTCGCCACGGGGGCGTGCGGGTCGTCGGTCTCGGAAGCGGCGTGGATGCCGTGGGAGGGGATGGCCATGGTCCTTCACTGTGGTCGTGGCGTTCGTAGCGTGGGTCACACGTCGATCGCCGGTGGTCGTGCCCGGAACCAGGGCCGCGAGCCCCCACTCCGACATGCATCAAACGCGCTCTCGAAGGCCCCGGTCACGGTGTTGCCCATCGGCGTTCTCAGACCTGATACGTCTGGTCCGGAATCGCCGCTCAGCGTGTCGCGCGCGTCACATCGGCGGCGTCCAGGCCGGACCGGAAGCGGTGGTACGACGACAGCTCGGCCTGCACCGGGTCGACGACCTGGGCGCCCACGACCCGACCGATCACGCGCTCGCACTCGTCGGCGAGGGCCCTGCCGTCCTCGGCCGCGGACCGCCGGACCGCGGCCCGGACCGCGGCCCCACCACCGGCCCCGAGCAGGACGGCCAGCACCGCCAGCGCGAGGGCCGCCAGCGCCCGGCCGGACGTCGCGAGGACGCCTGCGCCGACGAGGGCGACGAGCCCGGCCGCAGCGGCCGCGACCAGGGTGCCCCGGCCGGCCGGCGTACCAGGTCCGGGGCGGAGCGCCCCGAGCTCGGCGTCGAGCCGTTCGATGAGCAGCGGCAACCGCCCGGTCGCCGCCGACCGCACCGGCGCCCCCCAGACGTCGGTGAGGTCGCGCGTGGCCTGGTCGGCGAAGGAGCGAACCGCCGCGCTCACGGCGGCACCGTCGACCGGGCCCACCCGGACCTCGGTCCGGACGCGGCGCTCGGCGCGCTCGACACGGGAGGCCGCTCCCGGGACGCCGCCCGCGTCGGCGACCCGGCGGACCAGGTCGTCGACCCACACATCGGGCACCGAGCGCGGCCCGTCGCCGGCTGCGCGGGCGAGAGTCGTCGCGGCGGCCGTGATGTCGGCCGCCATCCGCTCCTCGGCGTGCCTGTTGTCCTCGACCCGGCGACGGACGGCGGCGCGCAGGTCGTCGACGCCGAGACCGCGGCGGGCGCTGATCCCGAGCACGCGCGGGTCGCGCATCCCGTCGCCGACCAACACCTTGCGCAGGTCGCGCAGCAGGCCCGGCCGCTCCTCCTCGGCGACCGTGTCGACCTGGTTCATCACGACCATGGTCACGGCCCGGTGGCCCGCGAGGGGACGTAGGAAGCGCTGGTGGATGGCCGCGTCGGCGTACTTCTGCGGGTCGACGACCCAGATCATCGCGTCGGCCAGCTGGACGACCCGCTCCGCCTCGCGGTGGTGGGCCGTCTCGACGGAGTCGTGGTCGGGCAGGTCGAGGAGGATCAGCCCGTCCGGGAGGGTGCCGCGGGGCGGGGCGTCGGGCAGCGTCGATCGGTAGAACTGGTTCGCGGCGGGGACGCCGAGCCACGCGAGCAGGTCGCGGGTCTCGTCGTCGGGCTCGCCCCAGACCAGGGCCTTGGCCACCGCGGTCGTGGGGCGCTGGGCGCTCGACTCGGACAGCGGGACGCCGGCCAGCGCGTTGAAGGTCGTCGACTTGCCCGAGCCGGTCGCTCCGGCGATCGCGACCACGGTGTGCCGGCCCGACAGGCTGAGCCGGCCGTCGGCGCGGGCGGTCGTCGCCTCGATGTCGTCGAGCACCGTGTCGTCGACGCGTCCGCGCGCCTCCTTCACCGCGGTGCGCAGGCCGTCGATACGGCGCTCGAGCGACGACTGCCTGCGCACCAACGACGCGGGCGCGTCCCGGAACACGGCCCCGAGTCCACCGGTCATGCCGGCACCTTCCTCTCCGCCGGACCTCCGACGACGTGATCGATCGCCCGCCGCGCTCCACGGACGCGGTGCGGGGCGTCGGGGGTGAGCCCCCAGGTCATGACCGGCTGCAGGTAGCGGTCGCGCTCGAGCGCGAGCAGGTCGCGCAGCATCGCGTCCAGGCTGTGCCGTGCGTTGGCGACCGCCCCCGGCCCCGTCAGCGCTCCGACCGCGAGGGCGAGCGACAGCAGCCGCGCGGCGGTGCCGGACTCGTCGACCCCGGCCGCGCCCGCACCCAGCTCCCGACGCCAAGCGGCGACGGCTGAGCGGCACCGGGCGGCGAGAGTCCGTCCGGGGCGGGCGAGGTCGTCGTCGGACCAGTCGAGCAGCGCGGCGCCGTACGGCGTGGTGCGCAACGCGTCGCTCGTCGCGGCGGCAGCCTGCTCGGCGTGCTCGAGCACGAGCGCCTCCAGCGCCAGGTCGAGGGCGAGCTCGATGGCGTCGAGCTGCTCGCGCCGCTGGCCGGGGGCGAGCGCTGCGCCACGGTCACGGACCCGCTGCATCAGCTCGGCCGTGGTGAGCTGCGCGTCGGTGCCGACCAGCTCGTGCCAGCGGGCCAGGAGGGCGCCGCGCAGCACGGAGCCGTCCCCGGCGGCGCGGGTCAACCGTGCCTGGGCGGTGTCGTAGGTCGTGTCGGCGATGCGGAGCAGCTCGCCCACCGCCTGCACCTGATCGCCGGCCGCGGCCGCCACCTCGTCGGCGACCTTGCCCGCCTCGCGGAGGGCACCGGCCACGCACTGAGCGGCGATCTCGCGACGGATCGAGGGGGCGGCGGAGAGGTCCTCGATCGCCCCGCGGATCGCGTCGACCTGGGTGGTCTGCAGCAGTCCGTCGCTGACCTGCCCGTGCTCGACGACGACGACCTTGCCGCGTCCGATCCCCCGCCGGTTCAGCTGGCGCACCAGGTCGGTGGAGACGACCTCGAGGTCCTCGGGCTGGATCCTGTTGAGGACCACCATCAGCGGGGTGTCGCGCTGGCGGGCGACGTCGAGCTGGTGCCACGGCACCTGGTCGGCGTAGCGGTTGGCCGAGGTCACGAAGAGCCACATGTCGGCGGCAGCGAGCAGGCGGGTGGCGAGGCGCCGGTTGGCATCGTCGATGGAGTCGAAGTCGGGCGCGTCGAGGAGCGCGGTCCCCCGGGGCACGGCCGTCGTCGGCACGAGCTGGAGGACCTGCGGGTCGTCGGTGGTGTGGTCGACGCGGTCGAACGCGGTGAGGATGCCGTCGCGCGCGAACCACGCGCTGTCGGCGGGGTGGTGGATCAGGACGGGCGAGCGCGTCGTGGGGCGGATCAGCCCGGACTGGGTGACCCCCTGGCCGACCAGCGTGTTGACGATCGTGGACTTGCCCACGCCGGTGGGTCCGCCGACGACGATCAGGAGCGGCCGATCGGGCTCGGCCAAGCGCGGGACCAAATAGTCGTCGATCTGGTGCAGCAGGATCTCGCGCCGCTCGCGCACCGGACCGCTCCCGGGCAGCCCCAGCGGCAGCACGGCGGCGTGCAGCGCGTCCCGCAGCCCGTGGGTCGCCTCGGCAGCAACCTCACCCAGGATGTCGGACCCGCCCCACCGGATCTGCGCAGCGCCCACCAGTCACCTCGTGCCTCGCCTCGGGACTGCGCCTGTCGCAGCCCTCGATGCACCAGTGCGCGGAGGCGCGCGAAAAGATCCGCTGCCCTCGGAAATCGTCGGAAGGACTTCTCAGCAGGTCAGGGCAGGTGTTCGAGCCTGACGCTCACCCGCAGGTCGCGGTTCTCGGCGACCACCTCGCAGACGTCGTCGGGGACCGAGTCGAAGGCGAACCGGCCCAGCCGGTCGCCCTCCATCGTCCGGAAGGTCTCGCCGCCGGCGACCACCGAGGCCCGGAACACCGGCGAGGTGTCGGCGTCGACCGGCAGCACCTGTCCCTCGATCCGGACCCGGTGCTCGCCGAGCGGGGTCACGTCGAGCATCACGTCGACGTCGTCGCTGCCGAACGCGAGGTGGACGGTCCCGTCGTCACCGGCGCCGGAGCGGGTACCGGTCCGCGTCGGGCCCTGCCGGCTGTCGAAGATCAGCGCGGCGACGACGCTTCGCGGCGCGCTGCTGTCGACCGGGCGGATCGCGGCCCAGTCGCGGAACGCCTGGCGGAGGTTCTGGCGCACGATCGGCGGCGGCGCGGAGAGCTGGAGCGAGGCCGCGGTGGCGTTGAACCTCTGCAGCCAGCGCACGGCGCTCCAGGTCCGCTCGTCCCCGGCGTCGATCGCGCGCTGGACCTCGTCCGCGGCGGCCGGGTCGAGGCGGCCCTCGTACCAGTCGACGATGTCCGTGAATCGCACCACGGTGGTCACCAGCTCCTGTCCTCGGGCCAGATCGCCCAGTGCTCGGCGCAGCTCGGGCTGCCCCCACAAGGTAGGGGCTTCGAGCAGGCTGCGACAGGGGTCCCCCCGACGAGCGGTCGGGGGACCTTCGACCTGCGGACGGGCGACCTCGGTCTCTGCCAGAGCACCCCCGTCCGCTGGTCGACTCGACGTACCAACGATCGAGGAGCTGATCACCATGACCACCTTCACCACCCACCTCCACCACCTCGTCGACCACACCGTCGGGCACGACGAGGAGGCAGCGGTGGCCGACACCGCCGCCCGCCGGGCCCTGGCGGTGCTCCGCATCGGCTTCGGCCTGACCTTCCTGTGGGCCTTCGCCGACAAGCTGCTCGCGCTGGGGTACGCCACCGGCGCGGCGCAGGATGGCACCGTCGACCGCTTCGGGCCGGATGCCTGGATCCACGGCGGCAGTCCGACCCAGGGCTTCCTCGGCTTCGCCGCCGACGGCCCGTTCCAGGGCTTCTGGAACAGCCTCGCCGGCACCGCGTTCGCAGACTGGGCCTTCATGCTCGGCCTGCTCGGCATCGGCATCGCGCTGACCTTCGGCATCGGGATGCGCCTGGGAACCCTCGCCGGCTTCGTGATGTACGTCCTGATGTGGAGCGTCGTGCTGCCCCCGGCCAACAACCCGGTCCTCGACGAGCACCTGCTCGGCGCGGTCAGCATGGTCGTGCTCGGCCTGGCCGGCGCCGGGGCCACCTGGGGCCTGGGCCACAGCTGGGCGCAGCTGCCCGTCGTACGCCGGTTCCCGGTCCTGCGCTGACCCAGCGCGAGGCGTCGCGTCAGGCGAGCGGCGCCTCCGCCGGTCGGAGCACCAGCCGGATGCCGTGGCGGCCCCCGAGCTCGACGACCTCGAGCCGCCCACCGCCGGACTCGGCGGCCCTCCGCGCGATGTCGAGTCCGAGCCCGGTCGACCCGCCACCCGCCGTCCCGCGGTCGAGGGCCGACACCGCGATGCCGGGGCCGTCGTCGACGATCTCGAGCACCACCCCTTCCGAGGTCTCGTCGAGCCGCACGCTGAAGGCGGTGCCCTCGGGAGTGTGGGCGACGACGTTCTCGATCAGGGCGTCGACCGCCGCGGCGAGGTCGTCGGCGCCGGCCTTCGCCCAGACCGGCCCGGCGGCCAGCTCGATCTGCGTCATTCGGCCCTGGTCCTCGGTCAGTGGTGCCCAGAAGGCTGTCCGCTCCGCGACCACCGCGGCGGCGTCGCAACGCAGATGGACTCCCCCGCGAACCCCGCTCCTGGCCGCCCGGATGAGGTGGGTCAGGCTCCGCTCCAGGCCGCCGACGGCGGCCTCGAGCTCGTCACGCGCCGGGCCGGCCGGCAGACCCTCGACGCTCAACCGCACCGCGGTCAGTGGGGTGCGCAGCCGGTGCGACAGGTCGGCCGCCGCCTCGCGCTCACCGGTCAGGAGCTCGTCGATCCGGTCCGCGAGCGCGTTGAGCTCCGTGGCCACCCGGGCGACCTCGGCCGGCCCGCCGGTCGGCGCGCGCGCTGTGAGGTCTCCCGAGCCCAGCGCGATCGCCGTCTCCGCCGTGCGACGCAACGGCCGCACGATCCTGCGTCCGGTCACCTCGGCCGCCAGCCAGGCCAGCCCCAGCAACAGCGATGCCGTCGCGCCGGCGACCAGGTAGCGGTTGCGGGTGCGCTCCGCGACCCGCTCACTCGAGACCAGCGCCACGACCTGTGCCTCCCCGGTGCTGGTGCGGCAGTCCACGACGACGAACCGGCGTCCGCCGGCCGAGACGATCCGTGGCACCGAGACGACACCCAGGTCGTCGCTGTCGCGGTCGCCGCTGCCCGCGACCGCGTTGCGAGGAATGGCGCTGAGGTCGCGCGGGGCACCGATCACGGTCCCGTCGGGCAGGCGGACCGAGACCGAGGTGCCCTCACGGCGGTTCAGCCGGGTCAGGTAGGCCTCGAGAACGGACTCGTCGGCGGTGCGTGCGCTGAGGTAGTCGGCAGTTCCCTGCGCGGCGTAGGTCGCCTCCTGGTCCGTGCTCGCACGAGCATCGCTGCGCAGCATGAGGGCGAGAGGAATGCCGGCGAGCACGATGACGAGCGTCGCCGTACCGACGGCCAGCGCGATCACCCTGCTGCGCAAGGTGACCCTCACGCCTCCGGCTCCACGATCTTGACGCCGACACCACGCACGCTCACCAGGTAGCGAGGCTGTGCCGCCGACTCGCCGAGCTTGCGCCGCAGCCACGAGAGATGCACGTCGACGGTCCGGTCCGCGCCGCCCCACGGCTGCTGCCACACGTCGGCGAGCAGCTGACGCCTGCTCACGACCTCACCGGGCCGTTGCATCAACGCCTGCAGGAGGTCGAACTCCTTGCGGGTGAGCTCCAGCGCGCGACCATCGAGCGTCACCTCTCGCCCCACCGGGTCCAGGACGAGGTCACCGACGCGCAGCTCGGGCTCCTGATCGGGGGCCGGGCGGGTGCGCCGGAGCACGGCGCGGATGCGTGCGTCCATCTGCGCGGCCGAGAACGGCTTCACCAGGTAGTCGTCCGCTCCGGCGTTGAGGAGCCGGACGACCTCGGCCTCGTCGTCGCGTGCGGTCGCGACGATGACCGGTGCCGCCTTGAGGGCGAGACTGACCTCGAGCACCCGGGCACCGTCCACGTCGGGCAGGCCGAGGTCGAGGACGACGACGTCCGGCGGCCCCGAGCTGAGCTCGGTCATCGCGGCGCCGCCGGTCGCGACGCTCGTCACCGCGTGCCCGAGCGCGCGCAGTCCGCGGACCAGCCCGGCGCGAATGGCCTCGTCGTCCTCCACCAGCAAGACCCGCGCCATGGGGTGAACCGTACGCGGGAGCACGTCGCCGTTGGCGGTCCTTGACGTGGATTTGAGGTTCTCTTGGGGTGGCCATGACGGCCGGGGCGAAAGGATCGCACCGCCTCGTTCCCCAGCTGACGGAGAGTCCGCATGTTCGACCTGGTCAACGGCCTTCCCCTCCACCCCCTCGTCGTCCACGCGGTCGTCGTCCTGTTGCCGTTGGCGATCCTCGGCACCCTGGCGATCGTGGCCCGGCCCGCGTGGCGCCAGCGCTACGGCCTCCTGGTGCTGGGTGTCGCCCTTGTCGCGACGGCGCTCGTTCCGGTGGCGACCTCGAGCGGCGAGGCGCTGGAGAAGCACGTCGGTGACCCGGGCTCCCACGCCCAGCTGGGTGACCAGCTGATCTGGTTCGCCCTCCCGTTGCTGCTGCTGGTGGCCGGACTCGTCTGGGTCGACCGCCGTGGTCCCGGAGCCCGCAACGCGGCGCGGGTCCTGGCCGCCGGTGCCGTCGTGGCCGCGCTGGCCGCCGGCGTACAGGTCTACCGCGTGGGCGACTCCGGTGCCCGTGCCGCCTGGGGCGACCAGGTCACGTCCTCCTCCGCCGAGTGAGCCAAGAGGCCGGGGCTCGACGGGTCTTTGGACCCTGTCCGCCACCGTCACCCTCGCACAGGCTGGTCGTGTCGCACGGACAACGAGAGGACCAGCCATGAGCATCAGCTCACCCAGCATCACCGACCTCATCAGCCTGACCGGGCGCACGGCGATCGTCACTGGCGGTGCCATGGGCATCGGGCGGGGCATCGTCGAGCGGCTGGCCGAGGCCGGGGCCTCCGTCGTCGTCGCTGACGCCGACCTCGAGGCCGCGGAGACGACCGCCAAGGAGCTCGTCGAGCACGGTCGCTCCGCGATGGCGATGTACGCCGACGTCGGTGACGCCGACGACGTCCACCGCCTCGTCGCTGACACCATCGGCTGGCGCGGCCGGGTCGACATCCTGGTCAACGACGCCGGGATCTTCCCCAGTGTGCCGGTGCTCGACATGACGCCCGACGACTTCGACCGGGTGATCCGCACCAACCTGCGCGGCGTCTACCTGTGCTCACGGGAGGCCGCGCTGCGGATGCGCCACCAGGAGAGCGGCGGCCGGATCATCAACGTGACCTCCATCGACGCACTGCACCCCTCGAGCGTGGGCCTGGCGCACTACGACGCGTCCAAGCACGGCGTCTGGGGCTTCACCAAGAACCTCGCCCTCGAGCTCGCCCCCCACGGCATCTGGGTCAACGCCATCGCCCCGGGCGCCATCGCCACACCCGGCGTGGCCACCATGCAGGCGGCAGGAGGCTCCGGGACCGACCCCAAGGCGGTCCTCGAGGCGTTCCTCGCCCAGGTCCCGATGCGCCGGATGGGCGCACCCGACGACATCGCCCGTGCTGCCCTCTTCCTTGCCAGCGACCTGGCCTCCTACGTCACCGGCGCCCAGATCGTGGTCGACGGCGGACGCCTGCTGGCCTGAACGAAGGGATGACGGACATGGACGCCTACGAGGACCTGCAGCAGGCGACGCTGCACGACATCCCGCGCTCGGAGTGCCTGCAGCTCCTCGGCCTGGCCCGGGTCGGCCGCATCGTGTACACCGACGACGACGGGCCGGTCGCGCTCCCGGTCAACTTCCGGATGGACGGCGAGACGGTCCTGTTCCGCGTCTCGCCGGCCAGCCAAATGTGCCTGAGGCTCAACGACGCGACGGTCTCCTTCCAGGTCGACCGGCTCGACGACTTCCACCAGACCGGGTGGAGCGTGCTGGTACGCGGCACCTCGTCGTACGTCGAGAGCGAGGACCTGCCCGCGATGGAGTCGACCCGCCCGGTGCCCTGGGCGCGGGGTTTCCGGCCGGTGTACGTCCGGGTCAGCCCGACGCAGATCAGCGGCCGCCGGCTCGTGGACGACTGAGTCTGCACCGGGGGGTAGCGTCCGGCGCCAGTGCGACCCGCCGAAACGTCACCGAGCCCGGCGCGATCGACCAACTGGTCCAGGAGACGTCGCCGCACTCACCGCTCCGGCTCTCGCCCCGGCTCAGCCCAGTGCCGCCAGCAGGGCGAGCTGGAAGACGTTGACCACGACGAAGACACCCGCGATCACGAACGCCACGACGGTCGGCTCACGGCCCTGCACGTGTCCGTTGCGCATAGCCCGCCGCCCGAAGTGCCCGATCAGCAGGGCCGGCAACGCGAACACGGTCATCGCCGGCACGCCGGCCACGAGAGCGACACCCACGGGCGCGCTCTCCTCTCCGTCGTAGCCGAGGACCGCCAGAAGGCCCTCACCCGTCACGAACGCGCCGAGGAACGACGGGATGAAGAGCCCGAGACACCACCAGGCGCGCCGCACGTCACGATCGCCGCGGGGTGCGGCATCCGGGGATGGGGATGGGGACATGACACCTCCTGGTGCGGGATGAGACCTCCACGCTCGCACCGCATGCTCGACGGCCGCAGGGCGCAACGTCCCGGCAGTCGAGGACTTCTGGCGGGCGGCGGGCGGTCCGGCTCCGCACTGATGACCGAACAGTCGGCCAGATGGTCATGGCGTCGGTCCGCGGCACCGCCGACGGCATCAGGCCCTCCGGTCGGTGCGGTCAGCGCGTCATGGGTTGCTCACGCCGATCCGGTACGCCGGACGTCGGCAAGCACATCGACCACGTCCCGGCACGAGA
The DNA here is from genome assembly GCF_029961765.1 of Nocardioides sp. QY071. Lineage (NCBI taxonomy): Bacteria > Bacillati > Actinomycetota > Actinomycetes > Propionibacteriales > Nocardioidaceae > Nocardioides > Nocardioides sp. QY071. The sequence goes on along the minus strand of NZ_CP124681.1, from coordinate 2,596,901 downwards.
GCATCCCGACGATCTCGTCACCCCTGGTCAGCGGCAGGTGCCGGACGTCGGCCGTGGCCAGCAGCCGGGCGGCGTCACGGAGGGTGATCGTCTCCGGTGCCGTCACCACCTCGTCGGTCATCGCCTCCCCCGCTGTGACGTGGGTCGGATCGGCGGCGCGTGCGAGGTGGGCGACGACATCGCGCTCAGACAGCACTCCAGCCGGACGGCCGTGCCGGGTGACGACCAGCGCGCCGACCTCCTCGGCGCCGAGGACCTCGATCGCCTCCTGCAGCGTGCAGGAGTGGTCGACGGTCACGACCGGCCACGACATCAGCTCGGACGCGAGCACCTCGGACGGGGACATGAGACCTCCTGGAAGGGGTGGGGACCCCACGCTCGCACTGCGTGCCCGTCCGTCGCAGGGCGCAATGTCCCGTCACCCGAGGACTTCTGGCCGGGAATCAAATATCCCCCCGGGGGGTTATGGCGGTCGTACGCACACCCCCAGGGAGGAACCACCCATGACCACCGTCGACCTCACCGCCGCCACCTTCGAGACCGCCGTGCAGGACAACCCGATCCTCCTCGTGGACTTCTGGGCATCCTGGTGCGGCCCGTGCCGGATGTTCGCCCCCATCTTCGAGCGCGCGGCCGCCGCCCATCCCGACGTCGTCTTCGCCAAGGTCGACACCGAGGCCGAGCGCGACCTCGCCGCGGCGGCCCAGATCACCTCGATCCCGACCCTGATGGCCTTCAAGGACGGTCAGCTGGTCTTCCGCCAGGCCGGCGCCCTACCTGCGGCGGGCCTCGAGCAGCTGATCGACGCCGTACGGAACCTCACCCTCGACGCCGTCGCCGACGCCTCCTGAAGCCCGGGAGGACCTACGGCCCGACCGGGCGGGCCGTAGGCCTCCACCCGCGGCGGACCGGACGCGGCTGAATGGAGGCATCGAACCATCCAGCCAACGCGGAGGAGAACGAGATGCGTCCACGAGTCGTCGTCCTGGGATCGAACTTCGGCGGCCTGACCGCCGCACTGGCCGTGCAGCACGAGCTCGCGGGGGACGTCGACGTCATGGTCGTCTCCGCGAGCGACCGGTTCCTGTTCACCCCGAGCCTGATCTGGCTGCCCTTCGGCAAGCGGATGCCGTCGGACATCACCTTCCCGGTGGCACCGACGCTGGAGCATGCGGGCATCGAGTTCGTGCACGCGGCCGCCACCGCCGTCGACCCCGCTGCACGCACCGTCACCACCGACGACGGCGCGGTCCGTGTCTACGACTACCTCGTGGTCGCCACCGGCTACCGCAACGACGAGGGCGTCGTCCCCGGCCTGGAGAACACCTCCACCATCACCACGCTGGACCGGGCGATCGAGACAGGCGCGGCCTGGCGACGGTTCCTGGAGCAGCCGGGAGACGTCGTCATCGCGGCGACGCAGGGGGCGGGATGCTTCGGCGCGGCCTATGAGTTCCTCTTCAACACCGCCCACCAGCTCAAGAAGGCCGGCCTGCACAAGCGGACCCGGCTGACCTACGTCACGTCGGAGCCCTTCCTCGGCCACTTCGGCATCGGCGGCCTGCCCCACGGCGAGCAGCTCCTCGGCATGTTCCTGAAGAAGCAGGGCATCGAGTCCCGCGTCGGGATCGCGCTCGAGCGGGCCGAGGAGGATGCGATCATCCTCGCGAACGGGGAACGGCTCCCCTTCTCGTTCAGCATGGTCGTGCCCCCCTTCCTCGGGCAGGACTTCCTGCGCGACTCGGGCCTGGCCGACGCCAAGGGCTTCGTACCGGTGCGTCCGACGTACCAGAGCGAGAAGCACGACGATGTCTACGCCGTGGGCGTGGCGGCCGCGGTCGAGGTGCCGTGGACGACGTCGGTACCCGTCGGGGTGCCCAAGACCGGGTTCCCGACCGAGCAGCAGGCCCACGTCGCGGCACGCAACATCGCGCACCAGGTTCGCGGCGAGGCGCCCACGGACGAGCGGCCGTTCGGCGACATCAAGGCGGTATGTGTCATGGACGCCGGGAACAACGGCGTCGTGATCCTCGCGGACAAGATGCTTCCGCCCCGCAAGCACGGGGTGCTCGTCCCGGGCCCGCAGGCCCACCTGATGAAGCTGGCGTTCGAGAAGTACTTCCTGTGGAAGATGGAGCACGGCTACGTGCAGCTGCCGTGACGCTCCGGGGCGCTGGACCGGACTGCACCGTCTCACCGGCTTCCTTGCGGACACGACCAGTGCCCGGCTTGACTTGTTCCCGGGAGGGGGCTGTGGAGGCGACGGAGGACGCCAGGCGAGCCTGGCTGCTGCCGCGGGTGGACAGAAGGTGCGCCGAGGCGGTCGAGAGGGTCATCGAGTTCGTTGCCGAACATCTCGCCATCGCCACCCTGCAGCGCTTCCCGATCCGGGCCGTGCTGGGCGTGCCCCTGTTGGTCGACGAGCGCGTCGTGGGTGGCGCGTCGGTGGTCCGGTTCTCCGTCGACAGGCCGTTCACCGACCAGGACGAGGCACTCGTCCTGGCGTGCGCGACCCGGATCGCCCCGATGCTCGACCTGCGGACCCGGCTCTCGTCGCTGGTCGACGAGACGACGCAACCATGAGCGTGTGGTTCCGGGCCGACGCGGCGAGCTTGAGTGCCGGCAGCATCCACCGCAACGGACCCGGTACGGCGCGGCCGCGAGCCGAGTACGCGGCATAGACCAGCACGCCCGCCGCCACGCCCAGGACCGTGACCATCGCGACGGCGGCAGGCAGCACAGCTGCGACCGCCCATCCCGGAACATCCGCCACCATCATGCCTCCTCCCTCCGCCAGCATCGGGCGCTCCGAGCGCCGCGCCCAGGGCCGTGGTGCCCCCGGAGGAGGACCTTCGGCCTCTGTGCTGACACCGGCCAGGCTCTGTTCCATGAGGCATGGACGACAACGACGACACCACGACTTCTGCCACGCGCATCGACAGCCGCATGCCCAGCCCTCCGCAGGCCCTGTACGGGCTCGGGATCATCGGCGCCTGGGTCTGGTTCTGGCAGGGCGCCAACGGCTTCGGAGAACACGTGTGGGCCGTGGTCCAGGGCGTGTTCTGGCCGGCCTACATGGTGTACGACGCCCTGCGCGCCCTCCACGGATGAGGCCACGACGACTCAGAACCCTGAGGGCTCCGTCTCGAGCTCGGGCTCGACGGGGGGCGCCTCGTGGTGCAGCGGAACGAGCGCCTGCGTCCGCTCGAGCCAGATCAGGGCGTCGTAGCGCTGCCCGATGACCGTCGGAACGTAGTTGCCGCTCTCCTGGGAGGGCTCGTAGACGACGCCGATGGCGCGGTGCCCGCGCCGGTCGGCGAGCCAGGGACCGGTCCGATCCTCGGGGAAGGCGATCACAGCGGGACGGGCGAGGGCATGGTGCAGGAGGTCCTCGTGGCTTCCCCGGCGCGCCTCCGGCACGGGGAGGACGCGTTCCGGCTCGCCCCACCCCGAGGCGGCGAGAACTGTGCCGCGATGGCCCGCGAACCCCACCAGCGCGACATCCGCGGCGCGGTGCCGTTCGCGCAGGAGCTGGCCGACGTTGACCATCCCGGACACAGCCATGTCGGTCGCTCGCGCGTCGCCGATGTGCGTGTTGTGCTCCCAGACCAGACCCTTCGCCTCGGGCCCGAGGTGGCGCGCGATCCGCTCGACCGTGAGCACCATGTGCTGGTCCCTGATGTTCCAGGAGGCCCGATCGCCACGCACCATGGTGCGGTAGTACAGCTCGGCGTTGGCGGCCACCTCTGCGTTCTGCACGACGGCGAACGCATCCTCGTCCCCCTCGGCGACCTGCCCGTGCCGGCGCCGGACCTCGGCGAGCAGGGCGACGACCTCGTCCTCGCAGGAGGTGGGCACCAAGCGGGTCGCCCATGCGTAGCGATGGGGGTCCTCGCGATAGGGAACGAAGCACTGCCACGCACGACGGGCGTCCGGCAGGGCGTCCGGGGCGTGCTCGGCGAGCCAGTCGTGGATCTCGCGAAGTGAGTCCCACAGGGAGTAGACGTCGAGGCCGTAGAAGCCGACACGGCGGTCGAGCGGCCGGGCGAGGTTGAGGGCGCGGAGCCAGTCGAGGAAGTCGGCGACGTCGGTGTTGGCCCACATCCAGGTCGGCCAGCGCCCGAAGTCCGCGAGCACGTCGCGTGCCGTGCGCCGATCCTCCTCTGGAGCGCGCAGCCAGCGGTTGACCCGCCAGCAGTCGGGCCAGTCCCCCTCGACCCCGATCCAGGTGAATCCCCTCTCCTCGATGAGGCGCCGACTCAGCTCGGCCCGCCACCGGTAGAACTCGCGGGTGCCGTGCGACGCCTCACCGAGGCAGGCCAACCGGACCGGGCCCAGGCGCGCCACCAGTGGATCGAGGTCCGCCGCGGTGACGAGAGGGCGCGCCAAGCGCTGGGCCTGGGACGCTGCCGCCCGGTCGAGGGCGTCAAGGCGAGTACTCATCTGGTGACCACCGGCCCGGTCCCCGACCGGTGCGTCGCGGCCAGCAGGTAGTGGCTGAACCACTCCCGAGCGAGGTGCGCGACCTCACGCAGCGTCCCGGGCTCCTCGAACAGGTGCGTCGCGCGCGGCACGACCCGCAGCCGGCTCACGCCACCCAGCCGGTCGGCGGCCAGCTGGTTCAGTCGCAGCACCTGCGGATCCGCGCCGCCGACGATCAGGAGGGTCGGCGCCGTCACGTTGCCCAGGTGCGGACCGGCCAGGTCCGGACGTCCACCGCGGGAGACCACCGCGGCGATGTCGAGCTCGGTGTCCGCCGCAGCCCACAAAGCGGCGCCCGCGCCGGTGCTCGCCCCGAACAGGCCGATCCGGGCCACGCCGACATCCGGCCGCGTGCGCAGCCACCTGACGGCGGTCGCCACCCGGCCGGCCAGCAGGGCGATGTCGAAGACGTTTGCGCGGTCCGGCTCCTCCTCGGGGGTGAGCAGGTCCAGCAGGAGCGTGCCGAGGCCCGCCTCGCGCAGCACGTGGGCGACGTACTGGTTGCGGCTGCTGTGGCGGCTGCTCCCGGTGCCGTGGGCGAAGACCACGACGCCCCGTGGCTGCGCCGGCAGGTGCAGGTGGCCATGCAGGACGACGTCCCCCATCGGGATCTCGACGTCGGCATCGTGGCCGGTCCCGCTCGGCCCGGTCGGCGCCCGGTCGGTGTACGCCGCGTCGAGCAGGGCGACGACCTCGTCGTCGGTGGTGGGCCTGAAGTCGCGGTAGTGCCGGCCGACCGCCCAGAACGGCTCGGGGGCCCGGACCAGGACGACGTCGTCCGCGCCGAGGTCCTGCCGGCGCAGCCCCCGCGGCCCCACCGGCGCGGCGACCAGCACCCGCGCTGCTCCCAGGTGTCGCGCGGCCCGGCAGGCCACGACCGCCGTGGCACCGGTCGCGACTCCGTCGTCGACGATGACCGCGGTGCGTCCCGACAGATCGACGGGTTCTCTTCCACGGCGGAATCGTCGTACCCGGTCCTCGAGCTCGGCTCGCTCGTGGGCCCGGACGGACTCGACCTGCCGAGGTGTCACACCGGTGCGCGCGATGAGGCCCCTGTCGAGTACCTCGTAGCCGCCCTCGCCGATCGCCCCCATGGCCAGCTCGGGCTGGAAGGGCAGGCCGAGCTTGCGCACCACGATCACGTCGAGCGGAGCTCGCAACCCGCGCGCCACCTCGTAGGCGACAGGCACCCCGCCTCGGGGAAGTCCCAGCACCACCACGTCCTGGCCACGCAGGTGCTGGAGCCGCTGTGCCAGCTGGCGTCCGGCATCCACGCGGTCGGCGAACGTCATGTCGGTTCCAGTGCTCATCGCCGGTCCTCGATCCTCGTCTCGTGCGGTCGGCCGTGCAGCGATCCTGCGCCCGGCGCCCACCAGATGGTCAGGGCCGGAAGTCCCCGACCGTAGGACCAGCGACCTGCTGCTCAGGTGCGACGCCGTACCCGGTGCCGCCCGTCGGACGCCACCTCGACCAGGTAGGACGCACCGCGGCTGCGCACCCCGTCCAACCGGAGAGGGAGCAACCCGTGTGGGACGAAGGGCGTGCACGCCAGTCCGTCGTCCGCCGGCGTGAGGCCGATCAGGGCACGCAGCAGCTCCACCGGCGCTGCGGCGGCCCACGCCTGGGGCGCACACGCTGCCGGGTAGGGGACGGGGACCGTGGGTGTACCGCGGGCGAACCCGCCGAACAGCTCCGGCAGGCGATGCTCGAAGCACAGGGAGGCGTCGAGCAGACCGTCAGCCACCTGAGCGGCCCCGTCGTGGTAGCCGTAGCGAGCCAGCCCGGAGACAGCGATGGCGGTGTCGTGTGGCCAGACCGACCCGTTGTGGTAGCTCAGCGGGTCGTAGCGCGCCATCGATGTCGCGAGCGTCCGGACGCCCCATCCTGAGAAGAGCTCGGGTGACAGCAGTAGCTCTGCCACCCGATCGGCTCGCGACGAGTCGACGATGCCCGTCCACAGCAGATGGCCGAGTGCCGACGTCAGTGCGTCGACAGGTCGCTCGTCACGGTCGAGCGCGGAAGCGAACCAGCCGAGCTCCGGAAGCCAGAACCGCTCGTCGAAGCGTTCCTTGAGGTCGTCCGCGCGACGACGCCAGGTGTCGGCGCCGCGACCTCCCTCGAGCGCCTCCGCCAGCGTGGCGCGAGCCAACAGGGCCGCGTAGACATATCCCTGGACCTCGGCCAGGGCTATCGGCGCCTCGGCCAGCCGACCGTCAGCGAAGTTGACGCCGTCCCACGAGTCCTTCCAGCCCTGGTTCCGCAGCCCCTGCGGGGTCATTCGGGCGTAGGACAGGAAGCCTTCGTGGTCGCTGGACCTCGCGATCCAGTCCAGGGCCCGGTCCACCGCACCCATCAGGTCGGGCGTCACGGCCTCCGGCCCGCACCAACGCACTATCTCGCCCATCGTCATCACGAAGAGTGGCGTGGCGTCGACGCTGCCGAAGTACGCGCTGCCACCGCCGAGCGCCAAGGTGCCGGCCGGGCCCAGGCGCAGCTCGTGCAGGATCCGGCCGGCCTCCTCCTCCGTCACGTCGACCCGTTCGCGTCCCTGATGCGCGGCTAGCGCGCGGCAGGTGCCCAGCGCCAGATCGGGCGCGAGCGGCAGGAGCATCAGCGACGAGATCAGCGAGTCACGTCCGAACAGGGCCATGAACCACGGAGCCCCTGCCGCGACGGCCTGCTGATCAGGATGCGCCGGGTCCATGATCCGGAGGCTGCCGAGGTCCTCGACGCTGGTCCGCAGCACCTCCCGGGTCCGTCGGTCCGGGGTTTCCAGCGTCGGTGCGGCAGCCCACCAGTCGGCCCGCCGCTGGAAGGGCAGCGCCTCGCTCGCCGGGAGACCACGTGGATGCAGCGCGGCCAGCAGCTCGCCGCCCACCCTCACCAGGACCTCGACATCCGTGGTCCACGCCTGGTGGGGCTCGAGCTCGACGCTCCACAAGAGGCTGCCTGCGTCGGCGACCGCCGCGTCGTCCGGGACGATCACGACACCGGATCCGGACGCACGATCCCCGTCCACCCGCAGGTGGTTGTGACGCTCGACTGTCGTCGGTAGCGGACGTCCGGGCACGCGCCCGTCCTTGACTTCGAACAGGTCGGCCAGGTCGGCCCCGACGAGCAGTCGCAGGTCGACGCGGCACGCTCGCCCGGAGCAGTTCACGAGACCGATCTCCTCCCGCATGCCGTCGCCCACCACCCGGTGCCGGGTCACCAAGACCTCCTGCGCCCCCTCCGCGGAGGGGAGGCGGAGGTGTCCGACGTGCACCACGGAGTACGGCGACTCGTGGTGGACGTTCAGGGGCGCCGCCCTGCGCCCGGCGACAACGAGATCCCAGACCAGCAGCACCCGGGTGTCGCGCACGAACAAGCCTCCCGGGTCCACGCCACCGAGGTCGCCCGCTCCGTCGCCGATACAGAAGGTCGTGCCCTCCATGACGGTGACGCTGGTCGCCGCCAACGTGGCCGGCGTCTCGGCGAAGAGCCACGGCTCCGTCATCGGGTCGCCGCCAGGGCCCGCGACTCCAGGGTGCGCGCGACGTCGGACGGCGTCACGATGCCGACGAGCAGGCCGTCCTGGAAGACGAGCGCACGTAGTCCGGACTGCCGGGTGACCCGCGACAGGACTTGGACCAACGGCTCGTCGGGTCCGCAGCGGGCGATCTCCTCCATCCGCAGGCACGCGTCTCGGGCCGAGGTGGTCGACCGGGCCGCGGCGGGGACGGCTCGCAGGCACCCGAGGGTCATCAGGCCGACGACCGCTCCCCCGGCCTCGACCACCGGGTAGCACGAGTGGTGACCGCTCACGACGTAGCGTGAGATGAACTCGTCCACCGTCGTGTCAGCCGAACCGGTACGCACCCCGGTGCTCATCACGTCACGGACGACGATGCCTCCCAGCGCTCGCTCCGCCTGGGTAGCCACCTGCTCGGTGCGGGCCGCGGTCAGCACGAACCACCCGATCATCGTGAGCCACAGCCCGTCGACGACATCACCGAGCAGCACGGCCATGGTCGCGGTCGCGATGAGGCACCAGCCCAGCACCTGTCCGGCTGCTGCAGCTGTGCTGGCGGCGCTGACCCGGTCACCCCGGCGCCACCAGAGCACGGCACGCAGGATCCGTCCACCGTCGAGCGGTGCTCCGGGCAGCAGGTTGAACACGGCGAGCATCCCGTTGGTGAGGGCCAGCCACCCGGCCACGGACACGACCAGCTCGTCGGCGCCGGCCTGCCCGAGCGCGGCCCACACCGCGGCCATGGCGACCGCGATCGCGAGGCTGGTCACCGGCCCCACAGCCGCGATCCGGAGCTCCGCCCGAGGGTTGCGCGGATCTCCCCGCAGCGTCGCGACACCTCCGAACAGCCACAGGGTCAGCCGTTCCACCTGTACTCCCGACCGCCTGGCCGCCACGGCGTGGGCGAGCTCGTGGGCGAGCAGCGATCCGATCAGGGTCAGCGCGCCCACGAGTCCGGCGAGGTAGTACGACAGCCTCGCGTATCCCGGTGCTGCGACCGGCAGCACGCCGTCAGCGAGTGCCCAGGTCAAGATGCCCACCACGACCAGGGTGGACCAGCTGATCTCCACCGGGAACCCCAGGGGGCGTCCCAGTCGCAGGTGTCCGCGCACCTCCCCAGCATGGGACGGCCCCCGACCGCCGGACAGGGCCGAGTGTCCCTGGCCGCAGGGGCCAAGAGTCCGTTCACGACGGACCGCCGGCCGGTGCCCCCGCGGTCCCGCGGCGCAACCACAGGTAGGCACCGCCGGCGAGCGGGATCGGAAGCCAGAACGCGAAAAGGCGCCACGCCAGGACGCCCAGCAGGGCGGCTTCCTGGCCCGTCCCGAAGGACAACAGCACGGGGACAGCGACGCCCTCGACAAGGCCGAGGCCACCGGGTGTGAGAGGCAACAATGCGATCAGCGACACCAGGGCATAGGTCGTCAGCAGGGCGCCGACGCTCGGCGGGTCCCCGAACGCCCACACGCACAGGTACAGGGCGAGGGCGTCACAGGTCCAGTTCCCCAGGCCCCACAGCACGGCCCGGGTCCTGCGGGAGCGGTTGCCCACGACCAGCCGCACCTGGAGCAGCACGGCCCGCACCAGCCGTTCGAGCCCGGCCTGCTGCACCAGCGGCAGGCGGTCGGCGATGGCCGCGGTGACCGTCACCACCAGGTCCGGACGCACGGCCAGCACCGCGACCAGGCCGCCGAACGTCGTCATGGACACCACGGCCAGCACCAGCGCCGTCTTGAGGAAGGGGTGCGTCTCCGGAGCCGGGACTGCGGCGACCAGGCCGATCACGAGGGCCGCGGCCAGCCACAGGACGGAGATCGCCGACTCCAGGGCCGCCGCGCCGACGGCGTCGGACGGCGGCACACCGACTCGGGCAAGGAGCCGGAACCGGAGTGCTGCCGCCGCCGCGCCGACGGCGTCGGACGGCGGCACACCGACTCGGGCAAGGAGCCGGAACCGGAGTGCTGCCGCCGCCGCGCCGCCGCCGGGGACGACGTGGCTGAAGCCGTTCCCCGTCACGTCGATGGCCAGCATCACGGGGTACGGCGGGCGCGCGGCGCTCGGCAGCAGCACGCGGCTGAGCGCGCTGAAGCACCCGGATGACGCCAGCTCCGCGACCAGGGCGAGCACCAGCAGCACCTCGACGGCCGCACCAGCCGACGACCAGGACCGGCGAGTCTCGACCAGCAGCCTCGGCACGACGTACGCGACGGCTGCCGCGGTGAGGACCAGAAGTCCGCAGCGGGTCAGCCAGGTCCGCCGTGTGGAGTGCCGCGGAGGGGGCCCGGCGGGCTCATCCCTGCCGCTCAGCTCCCGGCCCCTCGGTGTGGGACGCGGATACGGTCTCGCGCGGCTCCGGCGGCGCCGGGATGGGCTGCCAGCGCTCAGCCAGCCGCGCCTCCGAGTCGTGCATCGTCGTGTACTCGAGCTCCGACAGCGGGAGCCGGTGCGGCTCGAAGGGTCCGTGCCGCCGCAGGTAGTCCATCACCTCGTTGGCGGTGCTGCGGGCCCGGTCGAAGCTGGGGTCGGCGAACAGGTCGCGGGGCAGTCCGAGCTGCCCCGCGTGGAGCTGGAAGCCCAGGGCGACGACCCGTGGCGGGCCGTCGAACCGGGTCGGGTGGGCGTCCTCGACGCCGACCGGCATCAGCGGGGCATGGTGCGAGCCGCGCATGCAGCCCGCGACACTGAAGGCCTGGGCGAACGGCTCGACGGCCTCGCCGACCGCCGGGAAGCCCGACTGGCAACGCACGATCATCACGGGGTCGTCCTTGCCGACGTACTTGCCCGCGATCAGCGAGAGTCGCTGGGTGCTCGTGGCCGCGGCCACGGCTCCGGTCGCCCGGGAGCGTACGGAGTGGACCACGTAGCGGGCCGGCGCGCCGATGTACATCAGCAGGTCATAGATCTCGTCGGGGCAGCTGAACTCGAGGTACTTCTCGGCGTAGAGGTCGTAGACCTCGAAGACGAACCCGGCGTGCATCGTCGCGTCGATCACCAGGCCGGCCGTGTTGAACGGGTCGGCGAACATCTTGTACAGCGGCAGGTTCCAGGCGCCGGGCTCGGTCTTGTCCGCCAGGAAGCACAGCACGGGCTCGCTGCGCCGCTCGTCCATCTCGAGCTCGGCATAGCCCGGGCCCATCCCCCGCAGGTTCCCGGAGAACGCGTCCTTCAGCAGGTCCTGACCCGCTCCATAGAGCCCGAGCCGGTTGGCGACCTGGGTGGTGGCCTCGAAGACCTCCCATGCGAAGCCATGGATGCGCTGGTCCTCGACGCCACAGTCGTGGGTCATGATCAGGGCCAGGTCGTCGCCGCAGGCGCCGACGTAGCCGTCGATCAACAGACCCGTCTCGCGGGCCCGGACGACGCGCCTTCGCGCCTCCTCCATCTGCTCGCCGTGCACGGCGCTGTGTCCCACCCAGCCCCCGGTGTCGGCCTTGATGATGCTCAACGTGACCATCGTCCGTCCTTTCCGTCGGTTGACCTCCATCCAGTCAAGAGCCGCCGCGCGACCCGCTCCACGGCCTTCCGGCACTCACCGGTAGTGCCCTTTGGCCCTACTGGTCGCCCCCGCACCGGCGCACGCTGACGCCATGACCGAGAGCCCTCCCCGCATCGTCGTCGGGTACGACGGATCGTCCGGCGCGGCCGCCGCCCTCACCTGGGCCGCTGAGAACGCCGCCCCACGGTCCGACGTCCACGTGGTGCTCGTCGGCACCGCGATGGACCCGGTCGTCGGCCACTACCGCGACGAGATGGACAGGGCGGTCCAGGGCTGGCGCGAAGCGGCCGAGGAGCAGTTGCAGGCGCTCGGACTCCCGGAAGCCATCGTGGAGGTCCGCCCAGGACCAGTCGTCCCCGAGCTGCTCCGTGCCGCCGAGAGGGCCGACCTGATGGTCGTCGGGAGCACCGGGCACGGGCTGACAGCGGGCACGTTGACGGGATCGGTCAGCCAGCACGTAGCCCGTCACGCACCGTGTCCCGTCGTCGTCGTGCGCCCCCGGCACTCGAAGGTCGTCGACCGGATCGTGGTCGGCGTCGATCAATCTGCGCCGTCCGCACGCGCGTTGCGGTTCGCCTGCGAGCGAGCCCGGCGTACCGGCGAGGGCGTCACCGCCATCCACGGCTACTTCTCGGTGCTCGCCCACGTGCTGACCTTCGACGGGGCCGAGTCGGAGGTCGCCGACCGCCAGCTGGCCGCCGCGGAGGAGCTGGTCAAGGACCTGTGTCGCGAGTGCGCCGCCCAGTTCCCCGACGTCGAGATCGTCCCGGAGGCGATCCCCGTACGGGCCGGGCCGGTGCTCGTCGACGCGAGTCGGGCCGCGTCGCTGGTCGTCGTCGGGTCACGCGGCCGCGACGCGTTCTCGGAGATGCTGCTCGGCTCGGTGAGCCAGCACGTCCTGACCCATGCCCAGTGCCCGGTGGCCATCGTCCGGTGAGCCGCCGGGTCCCGTCACCTGGACCAACGAAGGAGAGCGAGATGCACGCGACGACCTGGCACGTCGAGATCCACCTGTCCGAGGACGGGCCCCGAACGCGGGCGGAGGCGGTGCTGCGCACCACCGCCGGCACCGAGGTGCGCAGCAGCGGAGTCGCACGACGCAGCCCGGAGGACCGGGACGCCCCGGAGATCGGCGACGAGCTCGCCGTGTGCCGGGCGCTCAGTGGGCTGGCGCACGCGCTGTTCGAGGCCTCCGTGCTCGACGTGGAGACCAATACCGGCGCCTCGTCGTCGTTCACGATGTGACCACGGCACGGTGGTGTCGAGGTGTCCTCACGAACGTCCAGCATCCCCGCGGCGGCCACGACGGCTCCACGCTACGAGCAGCTGCGTGACGAGTTCACGTGGGCCGCGGCTCGCGCGGAGCTCTCGGGACTTCCTGGCGGGACCGGCCTCAACATCGCCCACGAAGCGGTGGACAGACACTGTGCCGCAGGACGAGGAGACCGGGTCGCCGTCCGCAGCATCGCCGCCGACGGCAGCATCACCGACCTGACGTACGCCGCGCTGCGGGAGGCCACCAACCGGTTCGCAGGCGTGCTGGCAGCGCTCGGCGTCCGTCCGGACGCCGTGGTCGTCTCCTTGCTCGGCCGCCAGCCGGAGCAGTACGTCACTGCCCTCGGCACACTCAAGGCAGGCGCGGTCTTCGCTCCGCTGTTCTCGTCCTTCGGCCCCGAGCCGATCCGCGAACGGATGAGGTTGTGCGATGCCGAGGTCCTCGTCACCACGCGGGCCCTGTACCAGCGCAAGGTCGCTCCCATCCGGCCCGACCTGCCCCATCTGCGGCACGTCCTGGTGGTCGGTGACGAGGCCGACCCCGGAACCATCGCGCTCGGCCCCGCCCTGGACGACGCTCCCGCGGACCACGTCATCGCGCCGACCGATCCCCAGACGCGCGCTCTGCTGCACTTCACGAGCGGCACCACCGGACGACCGAAGGGTGCCGTCCACGTGCACGAGGCCGTCGTCGCCCACCATGCCACGGCTGCCCACGCTCTCGATCTACGTCCGGACGACGTCTTCTGGTGCACGGCCGATCCGGGTTGGGTCACGGGGACCTCGTACGGCATCATCGCGCCGCTCACCCACGGCGCCACCCTGCTCAGCTTCGCCGGCGAGTTCGACGCGCCCGCGTGGTACCGGATCCTGGCCGAACAGGCCGTGAACGTCTGGTACACAGCGCCGACCGCGCTGCGCATGTTGATGAAGTACGGCACCGACCTGCCCCACTCCTACGACCTGGCGGCGCTGCGCCACATCGCGAGCGTGGGCGAAGCACTCAATCCGGAGGTGGTCGAATGGGGCCTGGCCGCCTACGGGCTGCCGGTACACGACAACTGGTGGCAGACCGAGACCGGCGCGATCATGATCAGCAACTACCGGGGCATGGAGCTGCGCCCGGGCTCGATGGGACGACCGGTGCCCGGCATCGAGGCGGCGGTGCTCGCCCGCGGCGAGGACGGTCGCGCCGCGCAGCACCCTGACGGCATGAAGACAGCCCCGCCGGGCGAGGTCGGCGAGCTGGCGCTGCGTGCCGGCTGGCCGTCGATGTTTCGTGGATACGTCGGCGACGAGCGGCGCTACACCCGGTGCTTCGCCGACGGCTGGTACCTGAGCGGCGACCTCGCCGAGGTCGACGACGACGGCTACTTCTGGTTCGTGGGTCGCGCCGACGACGTGATCAAGTCCGCGGGCCACCTGATCGGGCCCTTCGAGGTGGAGACGGCCCTGATGGAGCACCCTTCCGTGCTGGAGGCCGGTGTCATCGGTAAGCCGGACCCGCTCGCGGGCGAGGTCGTCAAGGCCTTCGTCACGCTGCGGCCGGGCTTCGAGGAGTCCGACGCGCTCCGTGCCGACCTCCTCGCGTTCTCCCGACGCCGTCTCGGCGGCCTGGCGCCCAGGGAGATCGCCTTCGACGCCCACCTGCCGCACACGAGCAGCGGCAAGGTGATGCGCCGACTCCTGCGTGCCCGCGAGCTCGGGCTGGCGCTGGGAGACCTCTCGACCCTGGAGCCGACGCCGTGACCCGGGCGCGGCGCAGCGCACCTGCCAGCGCTCCGGCGGCGGCGCACGACCACCGCCTCGGCCTCCTGCGCACGATGATCCTCGTACGCCGCTTCGAGGAGCGCTGCGCCGAGCTCTACAGCGCCACCCGGATCCGTGGCTTCCTGCACCTGTGCGTCGGCGAGGAGGCGGTCGCCGCGGGAGTGCTCGGCTGCCTCGGCGCCGACGACACGGTCGTGTCGACCTACCGCGACCACGGGCACGCCATCGCACGCGGCGTACCACTCGATTCCCTGATGGCAGAGATGTTCGGGCGGGTGACCGGGTGCAGCCGCGGTCGGGGCGGGTCGATGCACCTGTTCGACCGTGCCACCAACTTCCTCGGCGGCAACGCCATCGTGGCCGGTGGTCTCCCCCTTGCGCTGGGTGTGGCTCTGGCCGACCACCTGCGTGGGGACCGCCGCATCACGACGTGCTTCATCGGCGACGGGGCGGTCGCGGAGGGCGAGTTCCACGAGTCCCTCAACCTCGCGGCGCTGTGGCACCTGCCCCTCCTGGTGGTCTGCGAGAACAACCAGTACGCCATGGGTACCGCCTTGCGTCACGAACACGCACGCACGGACCTCGCCCTGCGCGCCTCCTCCTACGGCGTGGCCGCCTGGGCGGTGGACGGCATGGACGTCCTGGCGGTCGAGGGGGCCGCCCGCCTGGCGATCGAGCAGATCCATGGCGGTGCCGGCCCACACTTCCTGGAGATGCGGACCTACCGGTTCCGGGCGCACTCCATGTACGACCCCGACCGCTATCGCGACAAGGCCGAGATCGCCGCCTGGAAGACGCGCGACCCGATCGACCACCTGATCGGGCTGCTGCGCGCCGAGGACCGGCTCACCGACGACGTCCTGGCCCGCATCGAGTCGGAGATCGACACCTTGCTGGAGGCTGCCGTGACGACGGCGGAGGCCGCTCCTCTCGAACCGGTCGCCGATCTCACGCGATTCACCACGAGCGAGCGGGGTGGGACGCCATGAGCTCCGCGGGCCGGCCGACCATGACCTACCGCGAGGCTCTTCGCGCCGCACTGCGCGAGGCCCTCCGCGAGGACGAGCGCGTGTTCCTGATGGGCGAGGACGTCGGCGCGTACGGTGGGTGCTTCGCGGTGAGCCTGGGTCTTCTCGAGGAGTTCGGACCTGAGCGGATCCGGGACACGCCGCTCTCCGAGTCGGCGTTCGTGGGCGCCGGCATCGGCGCCGCCGTCGCCGGCCTGCGCCCGATCGTCGAGATCATGACCGTCAACTTCAGCCTGCTCGCGCTCGACCAGATCCTCAACAACGCAGCGTCACTGCTGCACATGTCGGGTGGCCAGTTCAATGTCCCCCTGGTGATCCGGATGACCACTGGAGCCGGCCGTCAGCTCGCTGCCCAGCACTCGCACAGCCTCGAGGGCTGGTACGCCCACATCCCGGGCCTGCGCGTGGTCGCCCCGGCGACCGTTGCGGACGCACGCGGCATGCTGCGTCCGGCGCTGGATGATCCCGACCCGGTGCTCTTCTTCGAGCACGGATCGCTGTACAACACCTCCGGCCCCCTGGAGGAGGATCCGGCACCGGTCGATCTCGACCATGCTGCCGTCCGTCGGCCGGGGGGCGACGTCACCCTGGTCACCTACGGCGGCTCCTTGCCCCCCACCCTGGAGGCCGCCGATCACCTCGCTGCCGGCGGCGTGGACGCCGAGGTCATCGACCTGCGCACGCTCCGCCCGTTGGACGACGCGACGATCATGGACTCGGTACGTCGTACGCACCGCGTCGTCGTGGTCGACGAGGGCTGGCGCTCGGGCAGCCTGTCGGCGGAGGTCAGCGCCCGCATCACCGAGCAGGCCATGTACGACCTCGACGGACCCGTGGAGCGGGTCTGCTCGGCCGAGGTGCCCCTCCCGTACGCCCAGCACCTCGAGGAGGCCGCACTGCCTCGACCGGACCGCATCGTCGCCGCCGCACGACGTCTCCTGGAGTGAACGATGAGCGACTTCACCATGCCCTCGCTGGGCGCCGACATGGACCAGGGAACCCTCCTGGAGTGGCTGGTGTCGCCCGGCGACCGCGTCCACAAGGGCGACCCCGTGGCCGTGGTCGACACCTCCAAGGCGGCGATCGAGGTCGAGGTGTTCGAGGACGGCGTCGTCGGCGAGCTGCTGGTGCCGCCCGGCACGACAGTGCAGGTCGGGACACCGCTCGCCCGGATCGATGCCACGGGCTCCGGCATGTCGACGCCGGCAGCGAGCCCGGCGGCGCCGGCGCCATCAGTTGCCGTCCCCCGGCCGCCACGATCCTCGGTCAGGGCAACGCCGCTGGCCCGCCGCCTCGCCGACGAGCTCGGTGTGGACATCGACCGGCTGGGTCGCCCCGGCGGCCTGCCCGTGCGTGCCGAGGACGTGCGAGCGGCCGCCCAGCGGCCTCCGTCCGACCAGCCCGCGGTCGAGCAGCGGCCGACCGAGCCGCCGTCTGCGGTCGCAACGCGTCACGACAGCATGCGGGCCACGATCGCGGCGCGGATGAGCCGGGCGAACCGGGACATCCCCCACTACTTCCTGTCGTCGGACGTGGACCTGGGTCCCGCGATGCGCTGGCTGCGCGAGCACAACCTCCCGCTGCCGGTCGCCGAGCGCGTCGTACCGGCAGCGCTGCTGCTCAGGGCGAGCGCACTGGCGGCGGCCGCGACCCCGGAGCTCAACGGCTTCTGGGTCGACGACGGATTCGTACCCGGCGATGGGGTGCACCTCGCTGTCGCCACCTCGCTACGGGGCGGCGGGCTGCTCGCACCTGTGCTCCACGACGCAGACCACCTGAGCGTCGACGCGCTGATGGCAGCCCTGCGGGACCTCGTCACCCGCGCCCGCACCGGTAGGCTGCGCGCCGCCGAGCTCAGCGACCCCACCCTCACCGTCACGAACCTGGGCGACCAGGGTGCCGACAGCGTCCACGGCGTGATCTACCCACCCCAGGTGGCGCTCGTGGGCTTCGGGCGCGTGGCGGATCGACCGTGGGCCGTCGAGGGCCTGCTCGGGGTCCGTCCGAGCACGACCGTCACTCTCGCCGCCGACCACCGCGCCACCGACGGCTTCACCGGGAGCCGGTTCCTGGCTCTCGTCGACCACCATCTCCAGCACCCGGAGGACCTGTGAGCACCTCACCGAGACCCATGCGACGGGTCGACCCCGCCGAAGCCCGCGCTGCTGTCGCCGGTGCGCTGCTCGCCATCGTTCCCGACGCCGACGTGGAGTCGCTCGGCGACGACACTCCGTTCCGCGGCGAGCTCGACCTCGACAGTCTCGACTTCCTCACGTTCGTCGAGACCGTCTGCGCGAGGACGGGAGTACGCATCGACGAGGCGGACTATCCTCGCCTGACGACGGTGGCGAGCTGCGTCGCCTTCCTGTCCGAGCCGTGAGGTCGGCCCCTCACTCGACACCCTTGGCCGGGATGAGCGCGAGGGCGAGCGGAACTGCCTCGTCGGCCTCGTCGTCGAGGGCGATGTCGGCGCCGTCCTCCTGCCAGGGGTGCTCTCCGGCAGGGCCCGCCTGGGGCCATGGGTGCGGGCCCGGTCCTGCTACCACCTGATCCACCAGCGCTGCCATGGTGCTCCCCTCCTCGTGACCGTCCGTGGGCGACCTTCCGCGCGGACAGTGGCCGGCCCGCCGTCGCTGCCGCTGCATCCGTCATGACGACGGCGGGTCTGTGGTCGGTGACCACCAGTGCTTCGCGGCTGCCGGCGGGCCGGCACTTGCGGGTTCGACCGGCCGTAGGACCGGGGTCTGCCGCATCTCCGATCATGCTCCTGCGCGAGCGCCCGTGGCAGGACCGAAGGTCACCGGAGACCTGCCCGAAGGTCCCGCTCCTGTCCCGGACACCCGGACCACCGCCGCACCGGCGAACCTGCCCCGGGCCAGGTCGTCCAGTGCCTGGTCCACGGCGGTGAACGGGTAGGTCGTGACCGAGGGCCGCACGTCGAGCGCCGCGGCGAGCCGTAGCAGCTCCTCGCCGTCGGCACGGGTGTTGGCGGTGACCGAGGTGAGCGTGCGCTCGCGGAAGAGGTGTCGGGCGTAGTCGAGAGCCGGGACGTCACTGAGATGGATCCCCGCGATGGCAAGGGTGCCGCCCTGGGCGAGCGCCTCGAGTGCGACGGGGACCAGCTCCCCCACCGGCGCGAACAGGATCGCGCTGTCGAGAGGGCACGGCGGCCGCCCGTCGGCAGGGCCGGCCGACGCCGCGCCCAGCTCGAGCGCGAGGTCCCGCGCCGCGGCCTCCCGGGTGAGCACGTGCACCTGGGCTCCCTGCCGGATCGCGATCTGAGCGGTCAGGTGTGCGCTCGAGCCGAAGCCGTAGATCCCGAGCCGGCCGCCCGGCGGCAGGTGGGCTCGCCGCAGCGCTCGATAGCCGATGATGCCCGAGCAGAGCAGGGGCGCCGCCTCCTCGTCGGAGAAGGCCGCTGGCAGCTCGTAGGCGAACCCCTCAGGTACCACGGCGTACTCGGCGAAGCCTCCGTCCGCGTCCCAGCCGGTGAACGCCGCGTGGATGCACAGGTTCTCCGCTCCGACGCGGCACGCCTCGCAACGTCCGCACGTCGACCGCAGCCAGGCGATCCCGACCCTGGTGCCGACGTCGAGACGGGTCGTGGACCGACCCGCACCCACCACGACCCCGACCACCTCGTGCCCCGGTACGACGCCGGGGCGGTGGGGTGGCAGCTCGAGGTCGGCGAGGTGCAGGTCGGTCCGGCACACGCCGCATGCCGTGACCCGTACGAGCAGCTCGTCGTCGCCGGGGACCGGCACCGAGCGTTCCACCGGCTGCAGCCGCCCCGCTCGGCCGGGCATCCCCGACACCTCCCATGCTCGCATCCCCCCATCGTGCGCCCGTCCGTCGGGGCGCAGGAGGGACCCACGGCACCCGCGCCCGAGGACCTACGGCTCTGCCGGCACGCCGCACCACGTCCGAGAGTCGACCTGAACGGCGCACCCGCGTCCCGACCTGAGGAGAACGACATGTACGCATCCGTCGGTGACCGCCTGATCGTCCGCAGCAACCGGGTCGGCGGCCCGGTCCGGGACGGCGAGATCCTCCAGGTCCGGCACCCCGACGGCAGCCCGCCGTACGTCGTGCGCTGGTCGGACAACGGTCACGAGTCCGTGTTCTTCCCCGGGCCCGATGCCGAGGTCCATCACTTCCAGGACGGCCTCGCGCCCGATCCCGGCGACGACGCGGGCTGAGCCGCCGGACGGCGGCCCGCGCTCACCTTGACGACCGCGCCCGGAAGCACCGCCAGGGCGAGCACCGTGGCCCAGGCCGCCGGTTCGACGGATCGGGTCCCGAGCAGCTCCTGCAACGGCGTCCAGGTGGCGGCCAGGACCTGGAGCCCGACCGCAGCGGCGACCGACACCTCGAGCCCCCGCTCCCCGAGCCCACGCGTCGAGCGTGGTGCGCGCAGCGCCAGGGCGAGTGCCAGCTGGGCGAGGCCGAGCGTCAGGAACACCACCGTCGTGGTGGGCCAGGAGTGGGCGGTCGCCAGCAGGCCCGCCGCGATGCTGACTCCGGCGATCAGGAGCCCTCCGACGAGGATCCGCCGTACCAGGCCCTCACCGAGCACGGACCGCTCCGGCGATGGCGACGGTCGCTGCATGAGCCGGGGGTCCAGGGGCTCACCGCCGAAGGCCACGCCGGGGATGCCGTGCGTCAGCATGTTGATCCACAGGATCTGCCCCGGAAGGAGTGGCGTCGCGATCCCGACGAACGGTGCGACCAGGATCACCAGCACCTCGGCCAGTCCTCCGGAGAGGCCGTAGCGCAGGAACGTGCGGATGTTGGCGTAGATCCGGCGGCCCTCGGCCACCGCGGTCACGACGGTCCGCAGGTCGTCGTCGGCCAGCACCAGGTCCGCCGCCTGCCGGGCGACCTCGGTGCCGTGCCTTCCCATGGCGACCCCGATGTCCGCACGCCGCAGTGCCGGTGCGTCGTTCACGCCGTCCCCGGTCATCGCCACCACGTGTCCGCGTGCCTGCCAGGCGTCGATGATGTCGACCTTCTGCTCAGGGTGGGTCCGCGCGTACACGTCGATCCGCTCGACCCGCGCCACGTGCTCGCCCCGCGCGACCACGTCTCCGTCGACGACCTCCCCGTCGGGGCGCGCGATGCCGACCTCGCGGGCGACGGCCAGCGCCGTCTCGGCGTGGTCGCCCGTGACGAGGAGCGGACGGATCCCGGCGGCCCGACAGGCGCTCACCACTGCCGCAGCGTCGTCGCGCGGCGGGTCGATCATGCCGACCAGCCCGACCAGCTCGGGTGCCCGGTCGGGCGCGCCGTCGGCGACCGCGAGAACGCGGAAGCCAGCACGGGCCATCGCGTGCGCCTCTGCCCGCGCCCGGTCGGCCACCGCACGGTCCGCGAGCCCGTCCAGCACCGTCTCGGGTGCGCCCTTGACCACCACCAGACGTCCTCCCGTGGCGTCCTCGTGCACGGTCGTCATCGACCGGCTCTCGCTGTCGAACGGGGTCTCGTCGACCCGGCGCCACTCCCGAGGAGCGTGCAACAGCCTCTCGTCCAGCCGAGCCGCGGCGACCAGCAGCGCCACCTCCAGCGGGTCCCCGATCCCGGACCAGCCGTCTCCGGCCGGAGTGAGCCGCGCGTCGTTGCACAGCACCACGTCACGCAGGAGCCGCTCGACCGCGCTCCCGTCGGCGCTCGCGCCCCGCACCGCACCGGCGCGGCCGTACGCCGGACCGTCCACGTCGCAGGCGCCCTCGGCCGTCCACGTCCGGCGTACCGTCATCCGTCCCTCGGTGAGGGTGCCGGTCTTGTCGGAGGCGAGCACGGACACCGAGCCCAGCGTCTCGACAGCCGGCAACCACCGCACGATCGCCGATCGCCGTGCCATCCGGAGCGCACCGAGCGCGAGCGCGACCGAGACGACGGCCGGGAGCGACTCGGGGATCGCCGCGACCGCGAGGCTCACGGCGAGGATCAGGGAGTCGGCCAGGGGCTCGCCTCGCAGCACCGCCAGCAGGAGCACCACGGCGGCGAGGCCGGCCGTGATCCACACCAGCTGTCGCGACAGGCGGGAGAGACGACGCTGCAGCGGCGTGGGACGCAGTCCCGTCGCCGCGATCAGCACCGCGATCCGGCCCAGGCCGCTCTGCGCCCCGGTCCGCACCACCGCTGCCACGGCCCGGCCACGGGTCACGACCGTGCCGGAGAGCACCTCCTCACCGGTCCCGCGCCGCACCGGTACCGACTCCCCCGTCATCGCAGCCTCGTCGACCTCCAACGCGACGGCCTCGCCGAGCGACAGGTCGGCGGGCACGACGTCGCCGGCCTCGAGCCGCACTTCGTCCCCGACGACCAGCTGAGCAGCCGGCAGCTCCACGAACCGCCCGTCGCGCCGCACCCTGGCCTGGGGCGAGGCGAGCTCGTCCAGCACCGCGACCGCATGCTCGGCGCGCACCTCCTGAACGACGCCGATGACCGTGTTGAGGACCACGACCGCGCCGATGATGGCCGCATCGACCCGATCGCCCAGGACCAGCACGACCACCAGTGCCGCGCAGAGCAGCACGATCATCGGGTCGGCGAGCTGCCGGGCCACCCTGGCGATCAGGCTGCGGGGTGCGGCCCGCGGGACGACGTTCTCACCGTCGCGTTCGAGGCGCCGGGTGGCCTCCGCCGAGGTCAGGCCGCGGCCCTCCACCAGTCGTGGCCCGAGCGCCGTCATCCGTCCGCGCTCGTGTCCGGCGCGACGACCTCCACCGGCACGTGCGAGGCGCGCAGCACCGAGCGCGCCGTCGCACCGAGATGGGCCCAGTGCAACGGTCCGTGCGGGCGGCGGCCGATCAGCAGGAGGTCGCTGGCCTCCGAGCCCTCGACCAGGGCCTGGGCGGCCTGGCCGTGCACGACCACGGTCTCCACCGCGACGCCGGGGTAGGCACGCCGCCACTCCTCCAGGACGGTGGACAGCAGCTTCGCGCCGGCGGCGCGCCACTCGCGGACGTAGCGGTGCGGGTCGATCACGTCGCTGTACGGGACCGGCAGGTCCCACGCGTGGATGACGACCAGCTCGGCGCCGCGTTGCGCGGCGCGCTCGAAGGCACGACCCAGCAGGGGGCGGGCGCAGTCCTCGGACTCGATGCCGACCACCATCCGTCCGTGCTCCACCAGCTGCCAGTCGGCGGGTACGACGACCGTCGGCACCGAGGTGCGCCCCGCGACCGTGGCCGTCGTCGCGCCGGTCAGCAGCCGCCGGACTGCACTCCTCGTCTCCCGGCCAAGGACCACCATCTGCCCGTCGCCCGCAGCCGCCACCAGCTCGTCCGCCTGCGCTCCGGCTGCGAGGACCGTCTCGATGCTGAGATCGGTCCCGAGCGAGCGGGCAGTCGCCTCGGCATCGGCCAGGACCGTGCGTCCGTGGGCCCGCAGGTCCTCGGCGATCTCCGGCGCGAATCCGAACATCGGCTCGGAGAGTGCCGCCGGCGGCGCCACGTGAACGATCCTGAGCGCGACGGCGCGACGCCGGGCCTCGTGGACCGCGTACCGCAGCGCTCCGGCGCTGCGCTCGGTCCCGTCCGTCGCAACGACGATGGGCGCGTGGTTGTCGACCTGCATGACGGAACCTCCGGTTGTCGAGTGACTCACCGCGATCGTGTCGGTCACCGGGGCCGCTACTGCAGGGTCCGGCGTCGGCAGGCCGGAGGCCTTTGGTCCCGACGACTCGTGCCTGACGCCCCCGGCACGACCGGCCGTCCAGGAAGCACGCTGACCACCGAGCGCAGCCGCGCCACGACAGCAACGACGGTCAGGAGACGAGCATGGTTCGCATCGGCATCAACGGAGCAGGTCGGATCGGGCGGGCCTTCCTGAGGCTCGCGGCCACGGAGCCCGACCTCGAGGTCGTGGCCGTCAACGACCTCACCGACGTCGCGACGCTGCGCCACCTCCTGCGTCGCGACAGCACCTTCGGCGCGTTCCCCACCCGGGTCGAGGTCGGTGGCGACGACCTCCTTCTGGTGGGCGAACGCAAGGTCGCGGTGACCCGCAGCGCGGATCCCGGCGACCTCGACTGGACGGCGTACGACGTGGACGTGGTGCTCGAGAGCACCGGCCGGTTCCGCAGCAGGGAGCTCGCCCAGGTCCACCTCGCGGGAGGGGCACGGAAGGTGGTGCTGTCCTCACCCGGCAAGGACGTCGACGCGACGATCGTGATGGGGGTCAACGACGCGACGTACGACCCCGGTCGTCATCACGTCGTCTCGAACGCGTCGTGCACCACCAACTGCGCCGCGCCCATGGTGAAGGTGCTCCAGGAGGCCTTCGGGATCCAGCACGGCCTGATGACGACGGTCCACGCCTACACCAACGACCAGAACCTGCTCGACGCCCCGCACAAGGATCCCCGGCGCGCTCGCGCCGGGGCGGTCAACATCATCCCCACCTCGACGGGTGCGGCCCGTGCGGTCGGCGAGGTGATCCCCGCGGTCGCGGGCCGCCTCGACGGCCGGGCTCTGCGCGTTCCCGTGGTCGACGGCTCGATCGTCGACCTCAGTGTCCTGCTGGATCGCAACGTCAGCGCCGCCGACGTCAACGCCGCGTTCGCAACGGCGGCGAGGACGGGGCCGCTGGCCGGGCTGCTCACCTACGAGGAAGACCCGCTGGTCTCCTCCGACGTCGTGCGCGACCCGGCGTCGTGCGTGTTCGACAGCACGCTCACCCAGGTCTCTGGACGGCTGGTGAAGGTCTTCGGCTGGTACGACAACGAGTGGGGCTACACCTGCCGGCTCGCCGACCTGGTCCGCCTCGTCTCGCGATGACCGTCGCCGACCGCGACCTGCTGAGCGACCTCGCGGCCGGCCTCCGCGCCGCGTTCGGGGCCGCAGCAGCAAGCGTGAGCCTGCTCTCGAGTGACGGCCCACCGCTGGTCGTGTGCACCCCACCGGAGCGGGAACCGCTGGAACAGCTCCAGCTGCGCCGAGGGCGTGGCCCTGTCCCTGCCGTGATCACATCCGGGCAGGTCGTCGCGATTCCTGACGTCGCCGTCCGGGCCGAGGCCTGGCCCGACTACGCGCGGGCCGCTCGAGTGGCCGGCATCTCCTCCGCGCTCGGGGTCCCGTTGCTCGAGGGCCCGGCGCTGATCGGGGTCCTGGTGCTGTACGGGACCACCCCGCAGGACCACACCCCCGGCGAGCTCCAGATGGCCCGGATCATCGCCGACCTGCTCGCCGTCGACGAGCGCGGTCTGCGCAGTGACCGGGGCCCGATGTCGGGCCGCGTAGGGTCCCAAGTCCCTGTGTGCGACCCGCGTCCGCGTCGAGGATGGAGGAACAGCGACCGCCCCGGACCCCGGCAGCGTCAGCCCTCTCGGGCGAGCCAGGAGTGAGGGGAATCCGGATGACGACCTACGCGACGCCGGTGGGGAGCCGAAGGCCACTGCGGATCGGACTGATCGCCCCACCGTGGATCCCCGTGCCTCCTCCCGCATATGGCGGCACCGAGGCCGTCATCGCCAACCTCGCACGCGGGCTGACCGAACGCGGCCACCACGTCGAGCTCTTCACCGTCGGCACGTCCTCGTGCCCCGTCCCGCGCGGACACCTCTTCGACACGCCGGTCGAGCCCTTCGGCCAGAGCGTTCCCGAGGCCGCCCACGTGCTGGCGGCCTACGACGCGCTGCGCCACGTCGACATCATCCACGACCACACGGTGCTGGGGCCGCTCCTCGCCCCGCACACTCTTCGCGGCGGACCGCCGGTCGTCACCACGAACCACGGCCCCTTCACCCCGCTCACCCGCCCGATCTTCAAGGAGATCGCGCGAGGGGCCGCGGTCGTCGCCATCTCCCACGACCATGCCAGCCGCGCCGGCGACGTGCCGATC
Source organism: Nocardioides sp. QY071 (assembly GCF_029961765.1). Lineage (NCBI taxonomy): Bacteria > Bacillati > Actinomycetota > Actinomycetes > Propionibacteriales > Nocardioidaceae > Nocardioides > Nocardioides sp. QY071. The sequence goes on along the minus strand of NZ_CP124681.1, from coordinate 2,571,493 downwards.
ACCGCGGTGATCCACCATGGCGTCGACCTGGAGACCTACCGGCTCGGGGCCGGAACCCGGGACGACCTGGTCTTCGTGGGCCGTATGTCGCCCGACAAGGGGGTCGATGCGGCCGTGCGCATCGCGCACGCCGCCGGCCGCCCGCTGCGGATCGTGTCCAAGATGCGCGAGCCGGACGAGGTCGAGTACTTCCGCACCTGCGTGCGTCCGCTGCTCTCCGCCACCGAGGACGACGTGGCCGAGCTCGCGACGGCCGAGCGCGTCGACCTGGTCGGTCGCTCGGCGGGGCTGGTGAACCCCATCGCCTGGCCCGAGCCGTTCGGGCTGGTCATGATCGAAGCACTCGCGACCGGCACGCCCGTCGTGACCAGGCCGATGGGCGCGGCCCCCGAGATCGTCACGCAGGGCCGGACCGGCTTCCTCGCCGACCGCGAGGCGGAGGCCGTGGCCGCGGTCGGCCGCCTGCGCACCATCGACAGAGCCACCTGTCGCTCCGAGGTGTCCCTCCGGTTCTCCCTTCAGCGGATGGCCGCCGACCACGAGGATCTCTACCACGCGCTGCTGGCGGCACCGCCGGCCAGCGGGCGGAGACCACTGAGGAGCACCAGGGCAGGGACACCAGCGGTGAGGGCGAGGTGACCATCGCACGCCCGCGCCGGGCCGAAGGTCCCCTCCGAGAGGCCCGACGGCACTGCTGCCGCCGGGCCCGGGGGAAGTCCACTGGTCACCGGACACGAAGCGCCCCCGAGCGGGGCAGGAAGCGAGGCAGGCAGTCATGGCACACGGAGTGATCCACTGGGAGATCGGCGCCCGGCATGCGGAACGGCTCCAGGCGTTCTACGCGGACCTGTTCGGGTGGAAGTTCACCCCCGCCGGACCGGAGTACACCATCGCGGCGGCCGAGGGCGGCGGCATCGGCGGTGGCATCATGCAGGCGCCGGAGCCGATGCCGACGTACCTCACCTTCTACGTCGAGGTCGAGGACGCTGCCGACGCGCTGACTCGGAGCACCGCCCTCGGAGGCGAGGAGGTCGTTGCGCCGACTCCCGTTCCCGGCGTCGGGCGGTTCGCGATGTTCCGTGACCCCGAGGGTCACCTCGTCGGGGTCCTGGAACCTCTGGCCGACGCGGCCTCGTAGCCGGTTCCGATCAGCAGCACGGGCACCGGGCCGGCGAGCGCACGACGCACGATCCTCGCCCTGCTCCCGGCGAGCCGCCTGCCCCAGCCGAGGACCAGCAGGTCAGCGCCGCATGCCTCGACCTGCGCGACGACCTCCGTCGCCGGGTCCCCGTGACACAACCGGAGCCCGACCACCTCGGGAACGCTGCGAGCGAGGAACTCCTGTTCCCAGGAGGGGCCCGCATGGGCGGCCTGGTCCCAGTACGCCGGGACGGTGTCCGGCTCGAACACGTGTGCTGCCAGGAGCGTGGCCGACGACGCCATCCGGCTGGCCAGGACCGCCACCGCGTCGGCCGCCGTCGAGCCGCCGTCGAGTGGCAGCAGGACGCGGGAGAACCGTCCACGCGGCAGTCGTGCACCGGTCGGCACCACGAAGACCGGCTTCGTCGCATCGGTGATGATCCGCCATGCGGGTGCCGCGCTGTCCGTGCCTGCCACGACCAGCGCCTCCACCCCGGGCTCGGACAGTGTCGTACGAGCCAGCGACAGGACCTGCTCGACCGACGAGGCCTCGTGCACCGACACGGACCGCGCCCGGCACGCCAGCAACCGGGCCCCTGCCTCGGCCACGACGCGTGCCGGGTGCTCGGGGCCAGGATCGTCGACGAGTGCGACCACGTCGTTCATGCTCCACCTCCAGGCAGGGTGCGGGCCCGGTGTCCTGCCGGGACGTCCACCGTCGGCCCCCCGCGGCGGCGCGCCCGGATCGGTACTCGGGTCGACAGGGTCACGATGTCGTCCCTGATCCAGAGCCGGATGTCGGAGGACAGACAGCGAAAGCGCACCTCGACATGTCTCCACCGCGGAGGCAGCCGGGGATCCAGCTCGAGCACGTCCCCGACCACCTGAGCCCCGACGAACCCGAACAGGAAGGCCTGCCAGGCCCCACCCATCGCGCCGACGTGGAGGCCTCCGGCCGTCGTCCCGGCCTGGTCGTCGAGGTCCACGCGCAGTGCCGTCGCGAGCAGGTCTCGGGCCTCCTCGCTGCGCCCGGCCCGCGCCAGCACGAAGGCGTGGGCCGCAGGCGACAGTGACGACCCGTGGGCCGTCCTCGGAAGGTAGTGGTCGAGGTTCGGCTCGAGCGAGCCGGGCGCGACCTCGTCGGGGACCATCATGTGCAGCATCAGGACGTCGGCCTGCTTGATCAGCTGTGAGCGGGCCACACGCCGGCTGCCGACCAGGACGTCCGCGGCCACCGGGCTGCGGCCCAGACCGATGAGAGGCGCCGGAGCCAGTCGGGAGTATCCGTCGAACTGCTCGTAGCGACCGGTGCCCGGATCGTGTCCGTCAACGATCGAGTCGGCGAGCTCCAGCCAGGCGTCTCTCCGCTCGCGAGGCGCCCGGGTCACGAGTGTCGCGGCTGCGCGCAGGTGCCACCGGACGAGGACGTTGGTGAAGGCGTTGTCATCCACGTCCTCGTGGTACTCGTCGGGACCGATCACCCCACGCAGGTGCGCCCGGCCGTCCGGACCCACCGACACGCGGGACAGCCAGTAGTCGGCAGTCTCCGCCACCAGGTCGAGCTCGCGGGCGGAGAGGTCGCGCCCCGCCCACCGTGCCTGACGCAAGGCCGCCCACGCCACGTCCGCGGTGACGTGCTCCTCCCGCAACCCGGTGAGGATCGGCACCTCCTCGCCCCCGAGCAGCCCGGAGCGTGGGGTGACGTCGCGCCCCGTCCGAGCGGACTCCCAAGGAAAGCGCGCGCCGCGGTACCCGAGCTCGGCGGCATGGGCGCGCGCGGCCGGGAGGCGCCGGAGGCGGTACTCGACCATCCCGCGAGCCGCCGACGGGGCCATCGTCATCAGCGCCGGCAGGACGAACACGTCGGCGTCCCAGAAGACGTGACCCGCGTACCCGCTCCCGGCGAGTCCGCGCGCGCCGACAGCCAACTCCTCCGCTCCGGAGTCGAGCGACCAGAGGTGGAACAGCGCGAACCGGAGACCGAGCTCGACCTCGGGATCGTCGGGCAGGCTGACACCTGCCGTCGCCCACCGCACAGCCCACGAGGCCCGCTGGGTGGAGAGCAGCACGTCGAACCCGTACCCGGCTGCGGCATCGAGCCGAGACTCGGCACGACGCCTGCGTGGCCCACCGCCGGTCCCCGTCACGACAGCACTGATCCGCTCCAGCGTCTCGAAGCCCTCCTCGATCCCGCGCCACTGCCGGGTCAACATCGCGATGGCATCGCCCGTCGTCGTGCGCGTGCAGGACCACGTGTCGGTGCCGTCGCGGACATCCGAGGGCGCCAGACGATCCGTCGGAGCTTCCACCCTCATCGCACCGACCCCGGGCACGGCGAGGCAGGCGAAGCGCGCGGTCCGCACCGGACGACCGGTCGGGGCGACCTCCTCGCGCAGCAGGACCCCCGAGCGAAGATCGAGCCACCGTACGTCGCGCAGCAGCGGAGTCGTCATCCGCACCTCGGTCCAGCTCGGAGCGGCGAGCAGGCCGTCCTCGCACTGATCCCCGCGGTAGACGCCGGCAGCGAGCACCATCGGCTGGCTGCCGCTGACCTCCTCCTCCACCGACCCACGGGTACCGACTCCGCCGGAGCACACCGTGAACACGGCCTCGTCGACGCGGCGACGCTGCTCGACCGGCCCGCCCCGCTCCACCGTCCAACGCCGGTCGGTGTCCACGTCGGGAACGCGACGGTGCTTCAGGCGAGACAGCTGCTCGCCGAGCAGGTGCACAGCCGTGGCAGCGTCGTCGACGACGAGCACCAAGGCTGCTCCCACTCCCAGGTCCGCCATCCGCCGGAGGTTCTCGGCCCGCTGTTCGGGGCCCGTGCCCCGCGTGACCCAGATGCGCCCCGCACTCGGCGGCAGGTTGGAGACGAGCGGCAGCGCGGCGGCGCCGAGCACCCCCACGTGCACCCCGTGGGTGGCCAGCTCCGCGATCTGCGCCACGAGCTCCTGGCAGTTCGCATCCGTGACTGCGGCGTCCCAGTCGATCAGGACTGCGCCGAACGTGCGGTGCCGGCGACCGAGTGCCACGGGCTCACCCCAACCAACGTCGCCCGGCCGCGAGCGGGGCCTGTGCCCATTGGTCGCGGTAGGCCGTGAGGTCGTCGGACTGCTCCGCCCTGAGATCGTCGAGAACGCGCCGGACATCTCCGCCGCCGTCGGCTCGGGACCGCTGCTGCCCGAGCCCGGCGACCGTCGTCCGGGCGACGGTCTCGTCGTGATGCTGCCCGAGGGTGTCCTGCAGGGCTGACATCGCGTGGGCGAGGGCGCTCGCGCGCTCGCCGAACCGCGGCTGCGCGGCCTCGGCCGCGTAGCGCAGGCGCTTCGCCACCTTCCGCACCTCGTGCAGCGACTCGTCCCGTCGAGCGGAAGGGGCATGCTCGGCCGCCTTCGCCGCGGCCTCGAGCCGCGTCCACTCGGCGCGCAGGCCACGGCGGAGCTCACGACGTGCGGGGCGCCGGGCGTTCGGCGACCAAGGCGGCCACGCGGCCGGATCCGTGAGGGCCAGGACCAGGGCGTCGTACCGCCCGCCGTCCAGGGCACGACGTGCGGTCTCGCGAGCCGCCGCCAGGTCGCGGGCCAGGGCCTCGTCGATCCAGGCCTCCTGCGCCGCGTCGGTGGATTCGTGCTGGGCCACCAGCGCACCGAGATGGTCGCGGAGCACCTCCAGGTCACGCTCGCGTCCCAGGACGTCGACCAGCCAGCCCAGCTCGGCGCGCAGGTGCGAGGCTGCCCGGCGGTCGAAGTCACGGCGGTAGCAGGCCAGGACCGCCCGGATCCGGCGGCACGCGACGCGCATCTGGTGTACCGCGTCGGGCAGATCGGCACGCACCTGCGGATCGAGCTGACGCAACCGGCGCACCTGCGCATCGAGGTAGGGCGCCAACACGTCACGGGCACTCGCGGCGCCCGGGCTCGCCCCGGTCACGTCCTGCGGAGGCACGACATCCAGCACGTGGGCCAGCTTGGAGGCATACCTCGACGGCGATGCCCCCGCCTCCCGGAGACGGGCGGTCGTCGCGCGGGCCAGCTCGGCGTCGTCCTCGGTGAGCTCGACCTCCCACTCGCGCCAGACCAGTCGAGCCTCCCGCTCGCCGCGCCGGCGTTCGCCGACGACCCGGTCGTCGCAGACCTCGGCGACGAGGTTCCCGGCAGCATCGACGACGGGCAACACCGTGCGTCGGGTGCTGACCGTGCCGACCTTCCTCAGGCGTGCGCCTCGCGTCGTGCCCCGCAACAGCTCCTCCAGCCGCTGCGGGACCCGCTCGTCGTCACCCAGCGGGACCCGGACCTCGTGACGGCCCTTGTCGCTCGGCAGCTTCAGGTGCCAGCCTGCGTCCTCGCCGCCACGGCGACGACGCAGCGTGATGCCCAGGCTCATCAGGTCGAGGGCGGCGGTGTCGTAGTAGCTGGCCTCGAGATCGACCTCCCTGGGCGCGCCGACGGCGCCCGCACGAGGCAGACCGGTGAGGTCGGGGAGCGTGGCGTCGACAGGCACCTCGAACTTCGACTCGATCTCCAAGACGTGCGTGTCGACGCTCATGCTTCCTCCGTCCGAAGTGCTCTCCGGCTCGATCGTCTCGTGGTGCCGGGCCGCCGACAGGGGCCCAAGGTCCTGCTGCGGGCGGCAGTTCGCCTCTGACCGGTGCCTGTCAGCGTGGCCACGATGGACGACTGTCGGCGCGAGGAAGGAGACCCACGCCATGGGAGCGCGAAGTCCTGCCGTCCGGACCACCGGACTGAGCAAGCGGTTCGGCAAGAGCGTGGCCCTCACGCATCTGGACCTGGTCGTCGCGCCGGGCACGATCTGCGGGTTCCTGGGCCCCAACGGGGCCGGCAAGACGACCGCCATCAAGCTGCTCGCCGGCCTGTACCGCCCCACGGCCGGGAGCGTCGAGGTCCTCGGGCACGACGTGGCCAGCGCGCGCGACCGCGTGCAGGCATCGATCGGCTACCTGCCGGGCGACTTCACCGGGTACGCCGACCAGTCGGGTCGCCGCTTCCTGCGACTCCTCGCGCAGCTTCGTGGCGGCGTGGACGACTCCTTCGTCGCGCACCTGGCCGAGCGACTCGAGGTCGACCTCGAGCGCCGGATCGGGACGCTGTCGCGGGGGAACCGACAGAAGATCGGCATCATCCAGGCGTTCATGAACCAGGCCCCGCTCCTCCTGCTCGACGAGCCCACCAGCGGCCTCGACCCCCTCATGCAGCGAGAGTTCCACCTGATGCTCCACGAGGCGAGGGACCGCGGCCAGACCGTGCTGCTGAGCTCGCACGTGCTCTCGGAGGTCGCCGAGGTCGCTGACGACGTGGCCATCCTGCGCGAGGGCTCGCTGCTCGACCTGCGCTCGATGGCCGACCTGCGCTGCGGCCTCTCCCGTCGCGTCGAGCTCCGGTTCGGGGACGATGTCCCCGCAGCCGCGATCCGCCAGGTCGCCGGCGTGCACAACCTGGAGGTCCTCGGCCTGACGGCCCGGCTCGATCTGACCGGCGAGGCAGCCGAGCTGCTGCGGGCGGTCCTCCCCTACGACCTGCGCGACGTACAGATCCACGACACCGAGCTGGCCGATGTCTTCCTCGGCTACTACACCCAGGAGGCCCCCCGTGCTCACGATCTGCCGCAAGGCACTGTGGGATCAGCGCCGCACCCTGCCCGCCTGGGCTAGCGGCATCGTCCTCTCCGTCGTTCTCGAGGCGGCGATGTGGCCGTCGATCTCGTCGATGTCCTCGCTCGACTCCTACCTGACCGACTTCCCCGAGGCGCTCAAGGACATGTTCTCGATCGACCAGATGTCGACAGGCACCGGCTTCCTCAACGCCGAGCTGTTCTCCTTGATGCTGCCCCTGCTCTTCGTGATCTTCGGCATCCTGCGCGGAGCGCGAGCACTCGCCGGGGAGGAGGAGGCCGGAACGCTCGACCTGCTGCTGGTGACACCCCTGTCCACCACTCGACTGCTCCTCGGTGAGGCCCTCGCGCTGACCGTGGCGATCACGGTGCTGGGCGTCGCGACACTCGGCGGCACCCTGGCCGGCAGCGCGCTCTTCGACCTCGGGATCCCGGTCCGCTCGGCCGCGGCGGGCGCGAGTGCGTGCACCCTGCTGGGGCTGGTCCACGGCGTCCTGGCGCTGACGGCCGGCGCCGTCCTGGGCCGGCGCGGTCCGGCCATCGGCGTGGCGACCGCGGCCGCGCTCGCGGCCTACGTCCTCTACGTGGGCGGTCTCTTCGTCGACCGGCTCTCGGACGTCCGGGGCATCTCCCCGTTCCACCAGGCCCTGCACGCGGGTCCGCTCGCCACCGACTTCCCGGTCTCGTTCCTCACCCTGCTGCTGGTGTCGGCCGGTCTGGTCGCGCTCGCCCTGCCTGTGTGGGCGCGGCGCGACATCGGCGCGCATCGCTGAGCAGGCTCGGGACGTGACGTGCCGCGCCCCGGGACCTTTGACCCTGCCCGTGCGGATCCCGCCGAGGGATGCTGAGCCTCATGCAGGCTCCTGAGATCGGCGCGTGGAGGTGTGCGCTCGCCCTCCTCACCAGCGGCCCCGTCGAGCGCGCGGCGCGGCTCCGGGAGGTCGACGCGGTCCTCGACGACCTGCCGTCCCACCTCGCTGCTCCGCTGCGCCGCGCCGTCGCGCGCTCACGGACCCGGTGGGCACCACGATGTCCGAACCCTCGCCAGCCTCATGCGACGCGGATGTGGCCGACCTGTGCAACATCCTCGACACCGCCACGACCTCCGACCCCCTCGGAGGCGGGCTGGTCCTGCGTGAGCGTCGCGAACGGATCGAGGCGCTGCAAGCCCGCCTCGAGGCGGCGGCGAGTCCCTGGGAGGGGGCCGTCGACGCGGTGTGCGCCAGCTTCCGCGCACAGCCCGCGAGGCTGTCGGTGGTGCCCGATCCCGAGGTCAGGCGGCTCGACGACGGCCCTGCACGGCTGCGGGTGTTCCTGCTCGACGATCACGAGGTCGTCCGGCGGGGCCTGCGCGACCTGCTGGAGGGCACCGGGGAGTTCGAGGTGGTCGGCGAGAGCGGAAGTGCCGTCCGGGCCCGGGCGATCATCCCGGCACTACGACCGCACGTCGCCGTCCTCGACGGGCGACTCCCCGACGGCACCGGCATGGAGGTCTGCCGCGACGTCCGCTCCGTCGATCCCACCATCCAGGCACTGATCCTGACGTCCTACGACGACGATGACGCCCTCTTCACCGCCATCCTCGCCGGCGCGGCCGGCTACGTCCTCAAGCAGGCGTCGAGCGAGGACCTCGTCGACGCCGTACGCGTCGTCGCCGGCGGCCGCTCACTCATCGACCCCGCTCTGACCGCCCGCGTCCTCGACCGGCTGCGCAGCCCCGAGCCCGAGAGCGACACGCTGGTCGGCATCACCGACCGTGAACAGGAGATCCTCGACCTGATCGCGGACGGACTGACCAACCGGCAGATCGGCGAACGACTGTGCCTGGCCGAGAAGACCGTCAAGAACTACGTCTCGACACTCCTGGCCAAGCTCGGCCTCGAGCGCCGCACGCAGGCGGCGGTCCTGGCCACACGCCTGCGCCGCTGACCCTGCGACACGCGACAGCGGCTCCCTCCTGCCCGGGCAGGAGGGAGCCGCTGTCGGTCTCCACGTCAGGATGCGCCCGCCGCGTCCTGGGTCCCATGGGCGATCGGGACCTGGACCGGCGCCGCCTCGGGCTCGGCCACGGGCATCGACACGGTCAGCACACCGGCGTCGTAGGTCGCCGTGACGTCCTCCGCGCGGCAGCCGTGCGGCAGCCGCAGGCGGCGCGTGAACGAGCCGTAGTGCATCTCGGAGCGGTACTTGTCGTGCTCCTCTCCGCGTCGCTCCCCGTGGATCGTCAGAGCGTCGTCCGCGATGCTCACCTCGACGTCCTTGTCGGGGTCGATCCCGGGCAGGTCGGCACGCACGACGTAGTGCCCGTCGTCGACGTACTCCTCCACGGGGATGTAGCCGTCGTTCAGGACCGCCCGGAACGGTCCTGTCGTCTCCAGCCAGTCGAACACGTCGGTGAGCGGGGTGAAGCCACCCCTGCGAACCAGTTGCGTCATGGTCTCCATGTCCTTTCTCGGGATCCCCCGCACTCGGGAGGCGGGGCGTGCCTCCATCGTGTGACGCGGCACGGCGCCGCAGAGCGGCCATTGGTCCCCGTCAGCGCGGACGAACGGCCCGAGCTGTGCGGACGACGTCGAAAGGCCGGCTGCCTGCCGTCCCTCGTGACCTTGGTCCCGTCGGATCCCGTCCCTCGCCCCTGCCGGGCTGACGCCCACAGGAGTGGGATCGAGGAGGCAGTCGACAGCGAGACGAAGGAGAGGTGCGAGGGCGATGCACGAGCGAAGGACGGCGCAAGGACTGGCACGCAGGCTCGGGATCGAGCGCAACCCCCTGCGCCGGCGCAGCGACCGTCTCGAGACCCGCGCCCGCATCGCCGCCCTGCTGCTCTGCGCGGTCGCGGTTCCCGTCGCGGTCGAGGCCGGTGTCCTGGCCCACCACCACCTGTCGGCCGCCGCCGCGCACGAGGTGGCGACGCGACAGCGCCACACGGCCGTCGTCGTGGACGAGCCCCACGTGAGCGCGGCACGGTCCGTGCTCGTGACGACGGCCCGCGTCGCGTGGACCGGTACGTCGGGCGAGACCAGGAGGGCGACGGTCCTCGCACCGCCCGGCACCCGGGGCGGTGATCGGATGACGGTCTGGAGCACGCCGGACGGCGTCGTCACCGCCCCGCCCCTGTCCGGTCGCGACGTGCTGGCGCTCGCGGTCCTGACCGGAGCCGGCCTGGTTCTCGGCGCGGTCGCCCTGAGCCTGGTGCTCCTCGCCGTGCTGCGCCGGCTGCTCGACCGCCGGCGCCTGCGTGCCTGGGAGACGGAGTGGGCCCAGATCGACACCGCCGGGCGGCGGTGACGACGATGACCACCCCCGCCCCCTCCCAGCCCCTCACGACGTCCACGGACCGCGCGTTCGTCCGTTCCTTCACCGACATCGGCCTGGCCGACATCGCGCAGGTCGGTGGCAAGAACGCCGGCATCGGCGAGCTGCACCGGATCCTGGTCGACACCACGGTGCGGGTCCCGGACGGATTCGCCGTCACGGCCGACGCCTACCGTCACACCCTCACCGCGGCCGGCCTGTGGCGGCCCTTGGCCGAGGTCTTCACGGATCTCGACCTCGACGCTCCCGACGACCTCGCGCGCCGCGCGGACCGGGCGCGCGGCCTCGTCGAGGGCGCCGGCCTTCCCGGCGACCTCGCTGCGCAGGTGCGCCGCTCCTACCGCGCCCTGGAGCAGGTCCACGGCCCCGGAGTCGCGGTCGCGGTCCGGAGCAGCGCGACCGCGGAGGACCTGCCCGAGGCGAGCTTCGCGGGCCAGCACGACTCGTACCTCCAGGTGAGCGGCCTCGACGATCTTCTCGACGCGGTGCGGCGCTGCTTCGCCAGCGCGTTCACCGCGCGCGGCGTGCACTACCGCGCCCGGCACGGCTTCGGCCAGCTCGACGTCGCGCTCTCGGTGGGAGTCATGACCATGGTGCGCTCCGCGTCCTCGGGCGTCGCCTTCACGCTCGATCCCGAGTCCGGCCACCGCGGAGTCGTGCTGGTCACCTCCTCCTGGGGAGTGGGCGAGACCATCGTCCAGGGAAGGGTCGACCCCGACGAGTTCCACGTGCACAAGACCACCTACGAGGCCGGATTCCGGTCGGTGCTGCACCGCCGCCTCGGCGGCAAGGAGGTACGCACCGTGATCGGCCCCACCGGCCTGGTCGACGAGCCCACCCCGGAGCCCGACCGCCGGCGGTTCAGCCTGGCCGACGACGACGTCCTGGACCTCGCCGGCGCCGCACTGGCGATCGAGCGGCACGTCGGTCGCCCGATGGACGTCGAGTGGGCCAGGGACGAGGCGGACGAGCACCTGTACGTCGTCCAGGCTCGCCCGGCCACGGGCACGGCCACCCGCGACACCAGCGTCCTGGAGCGCTTCGCCGTGCTCTCCCCCGGTCCCGTCCTCGTCACCGGCAGGGCGGTCGGGAGCCGGGCCGCGACGGGGCGGGTCCGGGTCGTCCGCTCCACCGCGGACCTGGCAGCCTTCCGGCCGGGCGAGGTGCTGGTCGCCGCCACGACCACCCCGGACTGGGAGCCGGTGATGAAGACAGCCGCCGCCGTGGTCACCGACCGAGGCGGACGGACCTGCCACGCTGCCATCATCGCCCGCGAGCTGGGCCTGCCGGCCGTGGTCGGGTGCGGCGAGGCGACCACGCTGCTGCACGACGGGGACGACGTCACCGTCTCCTGCGCAACAGGCGAGACCGGACACGTGCACCAGGGCCGCGCCGAGATCAGCGTCGAGCAGGTGCGGCTCGACGAGCTGCCGCGCCCCCGCACCCGGCTGATGGTCAACCTGGGCAACCCCTCGCTCGCCCTCGCCACCTCGCTGCTGCCGTCCGACGGCGTCGGCCTGGCCCGGACCGAGTTCATCTTCAGCGCGTCGGTGCGCGTGCACCCGCTCGCCGCGCTGCACCCCGAACGCGTGACCGACCCGGCCGAGCGGGCTCGGGTGGAGGCGCTGGTGGGACCGGACGGAGCGTCGTACGTCGTCCGGCGGCTCGCCGAAGGGGTGGGCATGATCGCCGCCGCGTTCCACCCCCGCCCGGTCGTCGTCCGCCTCTCCGACTTCAAGACCAACGAGTACGCCGACCTGCTCGGCGGTGCGGACTTCGAACCCCGCGAGGAGAACCCCATGCTCGGGTTCCGCGGGGCCTCCCGCTACGCCCATCCCTCCTACGCCGAGGGCTTCGCGCTCGAGTGCGAGGCGATGCGCAGGGTCCGTGACGAGATGGGCCTGACGAACGTCGTCCTGATGCTCCCGTTCGTACGACGCCTCCCCGAGGCGGACCTCGTCCTCACCCGGATGTCCGAGCTCGGGCTCGCGCGGGGACGCAACGGCCTCGAGGTCTACGCGATGTGCGAGATCCCCAACAACGTCGTGCTGGTCGACGACTTCGCCCGTCGCTTCGACGGTCTGTCGATCGGCTCCAACGACCTGACCCAGCTCACGCTCGGGGTCGACCGGGACAGCGACGTCGTCGCCTTCGACTACGACGAGCGGGATCCCGGCGTGCTGCGGATGATCGAGCTCGCCATCGACGGCTGTCGCCGCAACGGCATCCACTCCGGCATCTGCGGCCAGGCGCCATCCGACCATCCCGATCTCGCGCAGCGTCTGGTGCGCGCCGGGATCGACTCGATCAGCCTCAGTCCCGACAGCCTGGTGCCGATGCTCCAGATCGTCCACGACGCGGAGGCAGCCATCGCCGCGGACACAGCCCGGCCCACGGGTCCGAGCGAGCTCCGCGAGCCGTGGTGCGCCGCGCAGGAGACCCATTCCGGCACCGTGATCCTCCTCGGCGAGCTCGCGTACAAGGTCAAGAAGCCCGTGCGACTCGGCTTCCTCGACTTCAGCGACCGGGCGACGAGGCAACGGGTCTGCGAGCGCGAGGTCGAGCTGAACCGCCGCCTGGCCCCCGATGTGTACCTCGGCGTGGGTGCTCTCTCCGCGCCCGGCCAGGACGCCGAGCCGGCCGTGGTCATGCGCCGGCTGCCGGAGGAGCGCCGGCTCAGCCACCTGGTGCGCAGCGGCCAGGACGTGAGCGACGAGGTGCGGGCGATCGCCCACCAGGTCGCGGCCTTCCACACCCGGGCCCGGACCGGCCCCGAGATCGCCCGCGAAGGGACCCGCCAGGCCCTGCGATCGCGGTGGGAGGCCAACATCGCCCGGGCCCGTGCCACCGGACACCCCGGCCTCCGGTCGACGGCGCTGGCAGAGGTGTCGCTCCTGGTCAGCCGCTTCCTCGCGGGCCGCGAGGACCTCTTCGCCGACCGCTTGCGGCGAGGAGCGGTCGTCGACGGCCACGGGGACCTGACGGCAGACGACGTCTTCTGCCTCGACGACGGCCCGCGCCTCCTCGACTGTCTCGAGTTCGACGACCGCCTGCGCTACGTCGACCGGCTCGACGACATCGCCTTCCTCGCGATGGGGCTGGACCAGCTCGGCGCACCCGACTCCGCCCGCCTGCTCGTGGACACGTGGGCAGCGGCCCTCGACGATCCCGCACCACCGTCACTGGTGCACCACTTCATCGCCTACCGCGCCTTCGTCCGGGCCGAGGTCGGCGCGCTGCACGGGGCCCAGCACGAGGCCGACGTCACGTCCTACCTCGCCACCTCGCTGACCCACCTGCGTGCCGGCGCGGTGAAGCTCGTCCTCCTCGGCGGTCCCCCGGCGTCCGGGAAGTCGACCCTGGCCGGGTCCGTCGCCGACCGGCTCGGCATGGTCGTGCTCTCGACGGACCGCGTCCGCAAGGAGATCGCCGGGATCGACCCGACCAGCCACGCGCCGGCGCCCTACGGCGCGGGGATCTACACGCCTGAGCACACACGGGCGACGTACGCCGCCCTGCTCGACCGGGCCCAGCGCCTCCTCGCCCGCGGCGAGTCCGTCGTGCTCGACGGAACCTGGAGCCACGCGGACGACCGCGCACGAGCCGCCGAGCTGGCCGCGCGGGCCACGGCCGACCTGGTCGAGCTGCGCTGCGAGATCGACGAGGCGACCGCCCGGCGCAGGTTCGTCACCCGCGACTCGATCTCCGACGCCGACCAGGAGGTCGCGGCCCGGATGCGGGTCGACGCCGACCACTGGCCGACCAGCCACCCGATCGACACCGGGACCGACCTGGTCACCTCGACCGACCAGGCATGCCGCCTGGTCCGCCCCCATCCCCTGCCCTCGGCGCTGCCGTTCGGTGCGCGCCCGCCGTCGTGAGACCGGCGACGGTGCCGCACGGCGCGGTCGTGGTCGGCATCGACGAGCGTCGCTCGGGCTGCGCGGCCCGGGCCTGGGCGAACACCGTGGCGACCAAGGAACGACGCCCGCTCGTCGTGACACGTGCACCACACCCGGCCCGAGTGCTGGGCAGCCTGTCCGAGCGCGCCCACCTCGTGGTCGTCGGCGCCGGACAGCGCGGCTCGGACTCCGCTCTCGTCCGAAGGAGCCGGTGCCCGGTGGTCGTCGTGCCCGACGACGTGGGGCACGGCCACGGTGTGGTCGTCGGGATCGGCGGCGTCCCGGGTTCGCTCGGCACCGTCGAGTTCGCCTTCCACACCGCCTCGTTGCTGGGCGAGCCTCTGATCGTCGTCCACTGCTACCAGGAGGCCGAGCGCATGTCGGGGCGTGCGCTCGTGTCGCCTCCCCACTCCGACCTCGCCGAGGAGCGCCTGCTCGTCGCCGAGACACTGGCCGGCCTGCGTCCGGGCTATCCCGAGGTCGCGGTCGGGGTCCGCCTCGAGCGCGGCCTGCCCGAGGACGTCCTCGGCGACCTGGCCCACGACGCCGCACTGGTCGTGGTCGGCGAGACGAGGCACGGGTTGCTCACCGACCTCGTGCTCGGCTCGGTCGCGCGCAGCCTCCTCGCACGCGGATCGTGTCCCGTGGCCGTCGTTCCCCGCCCCGGTCCCGCGACGTTGGGGCCCTGACGGACTCGGGACCTTCGGCCCTGCCCCGGACCCGCGACACGGTGCAGGCTGGTCGTCGAGTACAAGGAGATGCCCATGTCGGACCCACGAGCGCGCCGCCAGGCCCGCCAGCACCTCGCTGACCGGTTGATCCTCGAGTACGCCGGTGCGGTCCCGGCCGGCCAGGTGCTGGCCGCGGTCCTGCGGGCCGAGCAGCTGCTGCAGGCCTACCACCCGGACGAGGGCCGGCGGATGGCGCTGTGCGAGGAGCTCGTCCGGCACCGGCTCGCCGAGAGCCTGACCCGCCGCCGCGCACCCCGGCTCGTCATCGCGTCCTGACCGGGCCGTCCGCGTCCACGCCCGACCTACCCGGCGGGAGCCGCACGGACGACGGTCGTCGTCCGGTAGTGCTCCCCGTCGTAGCCGCTGCAGGTGGTGAGCACGAGCCGCGGTCCGCCCGTCGCCGAGAAGAGCTGCGGGGCGAGCTCCGCGATCCGGTCCCGCGGGTATGCGGCGACGGCCTCGACCCGGTAGCGAACGACGCCGTGGTCGGTGACCACCCGCACCCGGTCACCGGGGACGAGCTGCGCCAGGCGGTCGAAGACACCGTCACCACGACTGTAGGTGTGCCCGGTCATCAGCACCGCTCCGCGTTGGTCCCCGGGTTCGGCGCCGCCCTCCCACCACCCGACGACGCGTACGTCGTCCGGCGGGGTGAGCACGTCCCCGGCGACCGCGACCGGCTGGATCCGGGCGGACACGTCGATGGCCGGGATCTCGACCCGGATCGGACGGCCCCGCACCGGGCTGGCCGGCGCTGCAGGCGGTGGCGAGGCCTCCGCGGGTCGGGCGCCTGACCTGTGCGGCGGGACCGCAGTGTCTGGCTCGTCTCGCCACGGGCGCGCCACGGACATGCCGGCGGCGGCCAGCACCAGCCCCACCAGGGCCAGCGCCGCCGCCGTCCGGCGCGCTCGGGGCACGCTCACCCCACGCGACGACCGACGGTCGCCGACATCACGAGGGCTGCCGCCACCAACGCGATGCCCGCACCGGCGAGTCCCGAGCCCCACAGGTCGCGGGTGGTCCAGCCGGTCGCCCCGGCGTCGATGACCTTCGGCACGTCGTTGCCGGCGCTGCCCTCGTGGACACCGGCCACCTCGCCGCCGTCACCGGATGAGGAGGGCTGGGTGGTCGCCACGCCGCCCACGTCGGACGAGCCGGCGTCGGTCGGAACGGTGGTCACCTCGGTGGTCGGCTCGGTCGGCTCGGTGGTCGGCTCGGTCGGCTCGGTCGTGGGCTCCGTCGGCTGGTCCGGCGGGAGGCACTTGAAGACCTTCTCCTTCCACCCGTCCTTGTCGTCGTGGGTGACGAACGCTGTCACCTTGACCGGGATGCTCCTGCCGGCGTCGTCCTGGGTCACGGCCAGGTCGAGGTCGTAGCGTCTCTCCGCGTTCAGGCCGTCGCTGCCACCGGCCGGTGCACCGAGGGTGAAGGCGGCGCCGGTGAGGATCGGAGTGCCGGACCCGGGGCGCTCGAACACGACGCTGGTCACCTCGGTGCCGGCGGCGAAGTCGAAGAACCGGACCGTGACCGAGCAGCTCACCTTGGGGTCGTTGCGGGGGTTCCCGGCGTAGGGCGTGTCACCCACGTCGATCGAGCCCTGGTTGCCGACCGCACTCGCTGCCGGCGCGCCGGCCGGGTCGGATGTGGCCGGGCCTCCCGTCATCAGCAGGACGGCCGCGGCCAACAGGGAGACGAGCCCGCACAGCCCCAACAGGAGGGGGATGCGGGGCGTGGAGGAGGTCGTGAGGGGTGAAGGAGTCATCATTGCTCCGTTCCGGGGTCAGGGCGTCGTGGTACGCCGTTCGAAGGTCCCGCCGCGCCCCGATGCCCGGCTGCCACCAGCCTGTCCCGGGCGCCGGTGCGCTGGAACGGTCCAAGGTCCCCGCCACGACGGACCTTTCGCCGAGCCCTCTCAGTCGACGCGCACCCGCTCGCCGAGCAGGGGGACGACGGCGCAGATGCCCAGCTCGTCCTCGATGCGCTCGGCGAGAGCCGCGGACGAGTGCGGCTCCCCGTGCACGACGTACACCGTGGTCGGGGGCGCAGCCGCTGAGGCCACCCAGGTCACCAGGTCGTCGGCGTCGGCGTGCACCGAGAAGTCCGGTACGTCGACGACCTCGGCGCGCACCGGGACGTAGTGGCCGTGGATCTTCAGGTGCCGAGCTCCGTCCTGCAGCTGACGTCCGCGGGTGCCGGGTGCCTGGTAGCCCGTGAGGACCACGCAGTTGCGCGGGTCGGGCAGCTGGTGGGCGAGGTGGTGGACGACCCTCCCGCCGGTGGCCATGCCGGATGCCGAGACGATGATGCACGGCTGGTCCGGGTCGTTGAGGCGGCGCGACTCGACAGCATCCCGCACGGCGTGGAGGTCGAGCGCGCGCAACCTCTCCAGGGCCTCCGCCCGATCGGCCCTCAGCTGTGCCGAGCCCTCGTGCAGGGCCCGGAGGTACACCCCCAGGGCCTCGAGCGCCATCGGGCTGTCGACGTGCACCGGCACCCGCGGGATCAGCCCGGCGCTCTCGAGCCGTTCGAGCTCGAGCAGCACCAGCTCGGTCCGGTCGACGGCGAAGGCGGGGATGAGAACCGTGCCACCGCGGCCGATGGTGCGCCGTACCGCGCCGGCGAGGACGCCGGGCTCCGCCGTGGGGTGGACGCGGTCGCCGTAGGTGGACTCGAGCACCAGTGCAGTGGCGGCCGCGGGAGCGGGAGGCGGCTCGAGCAGTGGGTGCCCGTCGCGGCCGAGGTCACCGCTGAAGACGACGACGTCGCCGGCGATGTCCACCTCGAGGGTCGCCGAGCCGAGGATGTGGCCGGCCGGGTGGAGACGGACCCCGACGGATGCCGTCACCGCGTGGTGCTCGTCGTACGGCAGCGGCGCGAACCGGAGCAGCGTCCTCTCGACGTCCTCCGCGGTGTACAGCGGCAGCGCCGGCCGGTGCCTCGACCAGCCCGACTCGTTCGCGTAGCGCGCCTCCTCCTCGAGGAGATGGGCGCTGTCCCTCAGCACGATCGCGGCCAGCGCGGCCGTCTCCTTGCTGCAGTGGATCGGACCGGCGAAGCCGTCCTTCACCAACCGCGGCAGCTGGCCGCAGTGGTCCAGGTGGGCGTGGGTGAGCAGCACGGCGTCCACGGTCGCCGGGTCGATCGGCAGCGGCTCCCAGTTCCTGCGCCGCAGCTCGGACGGGCCCTGGTAGAGGCCGGCATCGACGAGCACCCGGCTGGTGTCGTGCTCGAGCAGGAAGCAGCTGCCCGTGACCGTCCCGGCCGCTCCCAGGAAGGTCAGGATCGGACTGGCCGGCCCCACGGTCGCGCCGGCGCCCGGCGTGGCCGTGGTCCGGTCGGTCGTCGGCGCGCTCATCGGGTCGCTCCGACGACGAGGGCCACGGCCACGAGGACCACGACGGACACGGCGACCGCGACGCGCGGGTCGCCCTCGTCGTACCTGCGGCGCCGGGCTCCCGCGTCGCGACCCGTGTTCGCGATCCACACGCCCGCACCGATGAGCCCGACGCCGGAGACGATGAGCACGAGTGCAGCGGCGAGCGATCCACCGAACCAGTCCTGGACGGCCATCGGCAGCACGAGAAGCACTCCGGCCGCACCCACGCCGAGCACCGGCACGTCCCTCAGACGCAGCGCGAGCAGCACCAGCGCGCCGGCGGTGACCAGGGCCAGCACGGTGCCTGCATCGGTCTCCGCCGCGAAGACCCCGCCCACGACCGCGGCTACGGCGCCCAGCGAGAACGCCGTGCGGGGCGGACGGAGCAGACCGCCGCGGGCCAGCAACAGCCACACCACTCCGACCGCCCACGGACCGAAACCACCTACCCTGCTGTCCGGGTCGGCGAGGAACACGACCGACGCCGCCGTGGCGGCCAGAGCCGCCAGAGCGGCGGCCTGTTGGAGGATCGTGGGTCGGATGCGCCACAGGACGACGGCGGAGGCCGCCGCGCCCGCTGCGGTGAGCACGGCGGTCGGACGCTCGGCGAGGTCCAGCGCCTGGCGGGCCAGCACGGCGAGGAAGACCGCGGTCAGGGCGACCGAGGCGGCCCAGAGCACCGCGCGGAGCCGAACCCCGGCGGGTCCGGCAGCAGGAGGCACCAGAGCGCCCGCCGCGGTCAGGCTCGCCGCGACCAGGCCGACGACGACCAGGCGCCAGGAGGTGGCCAGGTCGCTCCAGAACTGGTCGGCCAGCAGGGCCGCGCCCACGACGACCACCACGCCGCCCAGGTAGCCCAGGGCCTCGGGGACCAGCGACGAGCGGGCCCCGACGTGGCGGGCCTCCCCGCCGCGCGGCTCGCCGTCGTGGAGGGGTGAGGACAACGTCGGTGTGGTCGGCATCGCAACGACCTTCCTGCTCAGCGGTGCGGTGGTCTCACTCACCGACGCTAGGAGCGGCGTCGGCGCCGCGACAGGGTCCTAGGTCCCCGGCCCGAGGGCCGTGATGCCGTCAGGTCCGGCGGAGCTGTCGCGGCTCGTCCAGCGACTCTCCTGCGGCGAGGCGCACCTTGACGTCGACGAGGTGGATCCCGTCCGGGGTGACGATCACCGGGTTGAGGTCCAGCTCGGCTATCTCGGGTACGTCGACCGCGAGCTGCCCGAGCCCTGAGGCCGCGCGCGCGAACGAGTCGACGTCCACCCGCGCCGCGCCCCGGAAGCCGTCGAGCATCGGCCAGGTGCGCAAGGTGCGCAGCACCCGCAGGATCTCCCCCGGCACGAACGGCGGGAGCAGGAACGCGCGATCGTCGGCGAGGTCGGTTCCGACACCGCCTGGCGCCACCATCACGAGTGGGCCCAGGACGGGGTCGCGCACCATGCCGAGCGCCATCTCGACGCCGCTGACCATCGGCTGCACCAGCACCGGGCACGCCCGGCCCATCCGGCGCTCGATGTCGTCGGCGGCCAGAGCCACCTCCTCCGCGGACATCAGGCCCGTCGCGACCAGCCGCCGCTCGGTGCGGTGGACCACGTCGGCGCTCGCGACCTTGACCGCCACCGGGAAGCCCATCTGCGCAGCCGCCTGCGGTGCGTCCGCGGCGAGCACGACGACGCCGGCGGACTCGAGTCCGTAGCGGTGCAGCAGCCCTGCGGCATCGCCGGGCACGACCCAGCCGTCGACGCCGCTGCGAGCGAGCAGGTCGATCGCCTCGTCGCGGGCCGCCCGCGCCCGCGCCGGGTCCGGAGCCGGACCGGGCGGGAGCACGTCGCGACGCCATGCGGCGTACACCGACGCCCGCCCGAGCGCGGCCAGCGCGGCCGCGCTCGATCGCAATGTCGTGACTCCCGCGTGGGGCCCGTCCCCGTCCACGCCCAGCCCGACCGCGACCACGGGATGGTGGGGGTACCTGTGCCGCACGCCGGCCAGCGCATCCAGCGCACCCGCGACGTCGTTCGTGTCCGTGGCGACCAGGACCACGAGCAGGGCGTCCACCTCGTCCGAGGCGAGGACCACGTCGGCGATCGCGGCCAGCCGGCCGGCGTCCGCGCCCGCACCGGCGTCCACCGGGTTCGCCGAGCCGGTGGTCTGCGACACGAGGGCACCGACCTCGGCCCGCAGCGACGCGGAGAACGCGGCGACGTCGAGACCGGCGTCCTGCGCCGCGTCGGCCGCCAGGACGCCCAGTCCGCCCGCGTTGCTCAGCACGCCGAGCCGGGTCCCGGCCGGGAGCGGCTCACGGGTCAGGACGGTCACCGTGTCCGCCAGCTCCTCGGCGTCGCGGCACGCGATCACCCCGCTCTGCGCGAGGAGGGCCGTCACACCGACCACCGGACTCGCGGCCGCGGCCGTGTGCGAGCTGCCGGCTCGCCGCCCGCCGGCGGACCGGCCGCCGACGACGGCGACCAGCGGCTTGCGCTGGGAGAAGCGTCGGGCGAAGCGAGCGAACTTGCGGGCGTTCCCGAAGGACTCGAGGTAGAGCGCCGCACAGCTCACCTCGGGGTCGTCGTACCAGGCAGCGAGGAGGTCGTTGCCGGACACGTCGACCTTGTTGCCGAGCGAGACGAACGTGCGAACGCCGACCCCGTCGTGGGCGAGCAGGTCCATCAGGGCGATGCCGACGCCACCGGACTGGCTGGCGACGGCCAGGCCGCCGGGACCGGGCGCCCGCAGGCCGAAGGTGGCGTTGAGCCGCACGTCGGGAGCATTGTCGAGCACGCCGAGGCAGTTGGGACCGACGAGCCGGAGCCCGTGGCGACGAGCGGTGCGACCGAGCTCCTGCTGCAGCCGCGTCCCGTCCGCGCCCATCTCGCCGAAGCCGGACGAGATCACCACGGCGCCGCGCGCTCCCCCGGCGATCGCGTCCTCGAGCGCGTCGAGGACGCCGGCCACCGGCACCGCGATGATCGCCAGGTCGACCGGCGCCCCCTCCGACAGGGCGCCACGGGCCGGCACGTCGCCGACCACGTCCGCGCGGGGGTGTATCGCCACCACCTCACCGGTGAACCCGTCCCGGCGTACGGCGCTCAGGACCGCCGCGCCGATCCCGGTGCCGTCCCGGCGGGCGCCGTAGACGGCCACCGAGCGCGGCGCCAGGAGCGGGCGCAGGGACCGGGCCTCCGACGCGAACTCGCGCAGGTCCGCGGCCTCCTGGACCGCCGGGGTGACCGCGGTGTCCATGGTCAGCTCGCACTCGCCGTGACTGCTCGTCCGGGCGAGCGTGAAGCCCGCGCGGGCGAACACGTCGAGCATCCGGTGGTTCTCCGAGAGCACCAGGGCGACGACTCGCCGGATCCCCCGGTCCCGGGCCCGTGCGGCCAGGTGCTCGAGGAGGAGGGTGCCGAGGCCGTGACCGGCGAGGTCGTCGGCCACGAGGAAGGCCACCTCGTAGGTCAGGGCATCGACGGGTTCCGCGGTGGCGAGGGCCACGACTCTCTCGCCCACGAGTGCGACCAGGGCCATCGTGTCGGAGGAGCCGAGCACCCGGTCGACGTACATCCGCGCCGCGCGAGGGCCACCGCTGAAGAACCTCAGCCGCAGCGCGTCGCTGGAGGCACTCTCGTGCAGCGCATGCAGGCCCGGGCCGTCGCGGCGCTCCAGCGGGCGGATCTGCGCCAGGCCACCGTCGCTCAGGAGCACCTCGGCCGTCGTCATCGCCGTCACCCTCTCCGCACGGCCACCACGCCCGGCGTGGCGACGACCGCATCGAGGATGGCGGCCAGCCGTGAGCCGTCGATCGCGTCCAAGCCGGTGAGCTGCACGATCCCGTTGCGCACGCGCACCTGGCATCCCGACACCCGGGCATGCGCGAGGACGTCGGCGACGTCCTCCTCGAGCCTCTCGTCGTCGTGGGAGAACGCGCGGACCAGGTCGCTGCGGCTGACGACGCCGACGACCTGGTCGGAGGCGTCCACGACCGGCAGGCTCTTGACCGCCGTGCGGGTCAGGACGGCACGCAGCTCGATGACGTCCGTCTCAGGGTGCACGAGCGCGACGACCCGGCTCATCGCCTCCCCGACCGGGTCGGTGAGAGAGCTCCGGGCGATCACGTCGGCCTCGCTGATCACACCGACGATCCGAGCGTTCTCGTCGACCACCGGCAGGGCCGTGACGGCGTGACGGGCCAGGGCACGTGCGGCAGCGCCGATCGGCTGGTCGGCCCGGACCGTCAGCGGCCGCGCGTTCATGATGTCCTCCACCAGCACCGCGATCACCCCGCCGTCACCAGGAGCGGCACGTCCAGCTCGTCGAACCGGTCCGGTGGGCATCCCTCGGCCAGGACCGCGGCGCGGCCGGCCTCCAGGCGCGCGACGGGAACGCGGAACGGCGAGCACGACAGGTAGGTGACGCCGATGCCGGCCAGGAACCCGATCGAGGCGGGGTCTCCGGCGTGCTCACCGCACACGCCGACCGGGATGCCCGGCCGCGTGCGCCTGGCCGCGTCGACCGCGCGCGCTGCCAGCTCGCCGACCCCCTCCTCGTCGAGGGTGGCGAACGGTGAGACCCGCAGCAGTCCCTCGTCGAGGTAGCGCGGCAGGAAGGAGCGCTCGGCGTCGTCACGCGACAGTCCCCAGGTCAGCTGGGTCAGGTCGTTGGTGCCCAACGACAAGAAGCCCGCCACCTCGGCGATCCGCGCGGCCGTCACCGCGGCCCGCGGTGTCTCGACCATGGCACCGATGCGGTACGGCACCCGACCGCGGCGGGCACCGACGTCCTCCGCGGCGCGAGCGACAGAGCGGGCGACCGCGGCGAGCTCCCCCACGGAGCTCACCAGCGGCACCATCAGCTCGAGGTCGAAGGGGCGTCCGCGCTCGCGCAGGTCCGCTGCGGCCTCGAACGCCGCCGTCGCCTGGGCGACCACCAGCTCGGGCCGCACGATCGCCAGCCGGACGCCGCGCAACCCGGTCATCGGGTTCGCCTCGTGATGCCGTCGTACGGCGGCCAGCCTGGCCTGGAGCGCGTCGTCCGGGCAGCCGCGGACGGCCGCCGTCGCCACCCGCACCGCCAGGTCGGTGAGGTCCGGCAGGAACTCGTGGGCCGGTGCGTCCAGCAGGCGGATCGTCACGGGGCGGCCGTCGGCCGCGGCGAGCAGGACGGCGAAGCTCTCGCGCTGGAGGGCGCCCAGCTCGCGCAGCGCTGCCACCTGCTCGGCCTCGTCGCCGATGAGCACGCGCTCGACGTAGGTCCGGCGGTCGCCGAGGAACATGTGCTCGGTGCGGACCAGGCCGACGCCCTCGGCACCGAAGCGCACGGCACGCGCGATGTCCTTCCCGGAGTCGGCGTTGGCTCGCACGCCGACCCGACGGGTGCGGTCGGCGTGGGCGAGCACGCGGGCGACGGCGGACACCAGCGGGGACTCGACCTCGTCGCCGTCGAGCCACCGGGTCACCTCCGAGGGCACGGTGCGGTGGTGTCCGTGATAGACCCTGCCGGTCCCACCGTCCACCGAGACCACGTCACCCTCGGCGAACAGGTGCTGTCCGCCCAGGCTCACCCGGCGGTGGGCAAGGTCGATCTCGAGGCCCTCCACGCCGCACACGGCCGGCAGGCCCATGCCCCGCGCGACGACGGCGGCGTGGGAGGTCCGCCCGCCCCGCGCGGTGACGACCGCACGGGCGGCCACCATGCCGGGAAGGTCGTCGGCCCGGGTCTCGGGGCGCACGAGGACGACGTCCTCGCCACGAGCGGCGAGGGCGACGGCGGTGGCGCTGTCGAGGACGATCCTGCCGACGGCGGCCCCCGGCGAGGCGGCGAGCCCCGCCGCCGCCGGCCGCCCGGCCGCACCCGCGTCGAGCTGCGGGAACATCAGCTGCGTGAGCTGGTCACCGGTCACGCGCACGAGTGCCTCGTCCTCGGTGATCATCCCCTCCTCCACGAGGTCGGCCGCGATCCGGAAGGCCGCGGCGGGGCTGCGCTTGCCGACTCTGGTCTGCAAGATCCAGAGCCGGCCGTCCTCGATGGTGAACTCGACGTCGCACAGGTCGCGGTAGTGGTGCTCCAGCGTGCTCAGGATGGAGCGGAGCCCTCGGTACGAGGGCAGGTCGAGCTCCCTCAGTCTCGCCAGCGGGACTGCGGTGCGGGTTCCGGAGACCACGTCCTCGCCCTGGGCGTCGGCGAGGTACTCGCCGTAGTCGCCGCGCTCGCCGGTGGCCGGATCGCGGGTGAAGGCGACGCCGCTGCCCGAGGACGCTCCCCGGTTGCCGAAGACCATGGCCTGGACGTTGACAGCGGTGCCGAGATGCTCCGGGATGTCGAACCTGCCGCGGTAGACGCGAGCACGTTCGCCCTGCCAGGACGCGAACACGGCATCGATGGCGAGGTCGAGCTGCTCGCGGGGGTCCTGGGGCAGCGTCCGTCCCGAGACCTCCCGGCACAGCGCCTTGCCGCGCTCGACCAGGTCGCGGAGTCCGTCGGCACCGACAGCTGCGAGGGCCTCGACGCCCTGGGCGGCGACGACGTCCGCGTACAGCTCGCCGAACCGCTCCGCGGGGACCCCCAGGACGGTCTCCCCGAACATCTGCACGAGTCGCCGGTAGCAGTCCCAGGCGAACCGCTCGTCGCCGGAGGCCCGCGCCAGCGCGACGACGGTCTCGTCGTTGAGGCCGATGTCGAGGATCGTGTCCATCATGCCCGGCATCGAGACCGCCGCGCCGGAACGCACCGCGAGCAGCAGCGGCCGCTCACGGTCGCCGAGGCGGAGTCCGGTCCGCTCCTCGAGGAGCGCGAGATGGTGCTCGACGTCGCCGGCCATCCCGGCCGGGCGGCCGCCCCGCTCGAGCGCGTGGCGGCAGGCCGCGGTGGTGATGGTGAAACCCGGCGGGACCGGCAGGCCGAGCTGCACCATACGGGCGAGCTCGGCGCCCTTGCCGCCGAGCAGGTCGCGGTCCGGCGTACCGGGAGCGTCGAAGGAGTGGACGTAGCTGGTCACGCGAGGATCGTCGTCGGACCGGGTCGACGCGGGGCAGGGCCGAAGGTCCTCAGGCAGGCGGGTCATCGGGTCCGCGCCACCGGGCGCCGGTCGGTGATGGCCTGCCACAGCCGGGTGTACTCCTCGACGTCGATCTCGCCACGGGCGAGTCGCTCGTCGAGGATCTCGAGCGGATCCGACGCCCTGTCGCGGCCGAGCCACCGGGCGCCGTAGTAGACGGCGACGCCCACCAGGCCCCAGGTCGCCACCATCACCAGGAGCATCCCCGGCCAGCCGAAGTAGTAGTGCCCGTCGTTCCACATCATCGCCTTGCTCCTTCGCGTCGTCGCGGTCCCGTACTCCGACGGTCCCGCCCCCAGCAGGCGCACGTCAGGGGCGAACCGCCTCGCCCGCCGGGACCAAGTGCCCGCCCGGCCGGGGACGCAACTCCCTGCCCGCCACGGCGCCCCACTCCTAGCGTCGGAGGCATGCATCGACCTACCTCCCCGGGTCACCGAGGCTCCGGTGCCGCCCGCCACCCGGGCATCGAGCGCTACTTCCAGCGCCGCGCCGAGGACTGGCAGTCCCGCCTGGCCGACGCGATCACCGCGTTCGCGGGGTCGATGCCGTTCGTGTGGATCCACACGGCGGTGTTCGCGCTCTGGATGCTCGCCGCGGAGCGCAGTCCCTGGCCGACGCTCACGCTGGTGGTCTCGCTCGAGGCCATCTTCTTGTCGACCTTCGTCATGATCGGCCAGAACCGCCAGGCGGAGGTCCAGCGCGCGAAGGCCGACCACGACTTCGTCGAGCAGGAGCTCGAGCTGAAGACCAACACCGAGCTCACCCGTCAGATCCACGTGCTGACCCAGGAGCTGCACCGGCGGCTGGTCGATCCCGAGGCGAGGCGTTCGGAGGGACTCGAGGCATGACCGACGTGCGACCCGCCGCGGCTGCGACCACACCACCCCACGCCCCGACGCGGCACTCCGGCCGGGCCCTGGGCCCGGTACTCCTGGTGATCGCCGCCGCGCTGGTCCTGAACAGCGCGCTCGGGCCGTTGGGGGCGGACGTGCTCGCCTACCCCCTGCCGGACTCGCTCCTCAACCAGCTGCTCGGTCTCGAGCTGGTCACGCTGGCCCTCGTGGTGCCGACGCTGGTCACGGCCGCCGTGCTCGCGCTCCACGACCGCCCGGGAGCGGCCGTCCTCGCCCTGGGACCGACGGGCTACACGGCCTACATGTTCGTGCAGTACGTCGTCGGACCCGAGCGCCTCGCGTACTCGCCCACCGTCGTCCTCCACCTCGCGATCGCGACGCTCGCGGGTGTCGCGGGCGTGTGGTGCTGGTGCCGGGCCGTCGCCGCTCCTGGGCGCCGGATCTCCGATCGCACCCGGCACGCACGCGTCGCCTGGTTGGTCCTCCTCGTGACGTTCGTCGTGGCGCGCTACCTGCCGGTGCTCGCAGGATCGGTGACCGCGAGCCCGATCCCGGCCGAGTACGCCGAGGCTCCCGCGTTCTACTGGTCGATCGTGCTGCTCGACCTGGGTGTCGTCGTACCGCTCGCCGTGGCGGCGGCCGTGGCCGTCGGTCGCGACCGCCCGGCCGCCGAGGCAGCCTGGTTCGCGGTGGTGTCCTGGTTCGCACTCGTCCCGCCCTCCGTCGCGGCGATGGCCGCGGTGATGGTCATCCGCGACGACCCGCACGCGTCGGTGACGACCCTGGTCATCACCACGGCGGCCAGCCTCGCCTGCGCCGTCCCCGCCCTGCGCGCCGGTCGGTCGGTGCTGCGTCGAGCCATGGCGGCGTCATGATGACGGCACCGCGCCGCCCGCCGCCCGGTCCGCTCGCACGCCGCGTCGTGGGCGCCTTCTTCCTGGTGACCGGAGGCGTCCATCTCGGCATCGTCGTTGCCGATCCTGAGTTCTACCGGCCGTTCGCCGACGAGGCCCTGTTCCCGTTCGTGCGTGACGCATGGGCGGAGGTCGTCATGGCCCGTCCCGAGATCTACGGACTGCTCCTGATGGCCGGCGAGATCGCGCTCGGCGGATGCCTGCTCGTGGGCGGGCGCGCAGCCCGCGTCGGGTGGGTCGGCGTGATCGCCTTCCACCTGCTGCTGGTGCTGTTCGGCTGGGGATTCCTGTTCTGGGTCGTGCCGGCGCTGGGGCTACTGGTGCCACTGGCGTGGCGGGACCTCTCATCGCCTCAGGTCCGAGGCTCCTGAGCCTGGCCCCGGGCGAGCCGGATCCAGCGCCGGACCTCGTCGTCGACCTCGGCCGCCGAGCGGAGCTCGAGGTGGTGCATCCACGTGCCGCGGGCGACCTGCACTACCTGCTTGAAGCGGGTGGACTCCAGCCGCTGGCGCAACGGGAGCGACAGGACGAGTGGTACCTCGGAGCGCAGGTAGCGTCCGGGTCTCCACTCGATCGCGAAGGTGCGTCCGAGCCGGTAGGCGACCTGGGAGCGGCTGACGTGCACCTCGACGCCCTCGACCGCCGTGAGCTCGCCCACCAGCCGGTCGTGGATCTGCCGTGCGGTCGGGTCGCCGTCGAAGAACTCGTCGACCGACCCGGTCATCGCAGCAGCGTGCCCTCGCGCTCCAGCTCGAGGTCGAGGGGCGGGAGCTCTGCGTGCGTGGCAGGCACCACCAGGACCGGGCAGTCCGCGGCGTGGAGCAGGGGACGCAGCACGCCGCCGAGGTGAGGGCCGAGGAGCGGAGCCTCGCCCCGCAGCAGGACCAGCAGGTCCGCCGCGGCGGACTCCTCGAGAAGATCGGCGCGTGGGTCGCCCAGGTGGACCTCGACGTTGACGACCACTCCGGGGTAGGCGCGCCGCCAGGGCCGGAGCAGGTCGTCGATCGACGCCGCGGCCCGCTCGACCAGCAGGGCCTGAGGAGTCCATCCGTCCGGGCGGTGGCCGTCGACCCGGTCGTCCGGCTCCCACGCGTGGACCACTCGCAGCGCCCCGCCGGACTGTTCGGCGCGGCGGAAGGCGGCCCCGAGCAGCTCCGTGCTGTGTGCGGGTGCCTTCAGAGCGACCACGACCCGCTGCCGGGAGGTGTGACCGTCACGCCAGCCCTCGGGTACGACGGCCAGTGGTGCGTGGGCGTGCGCGGCCACGTCCTGCGTGGTGGCGCCTCCGAGGAACCTGCGCAGACCCGTTCGGTTCTCACGTCCGATCACCAGCAGACGGGCGTCGTCGGCTGCCCCCAGGAGCACGGGGGCCGGCGCGCCGTGGCAGGTGACGACCTGCACCTCGACGTCGTCGGCCAGGCGGGCGACCTCGGCACCCAGCGTCGCCTCGACCTGCTGACGCTCGGCGTCCAGCTCCTCGGCGAGGACGGGGAGGTCCAGGAACGCCGAGGTCTGCAAGGGCATCGCGTGCACGACCCGCAACGGAGCCTCGCTGCGCCGGGCCTCTCCGATCGCGAAGCGCAGCGCGCCGCTGCTGGCGTAGGTGCCGTCGTGCCCGACGACGACCGGGCGGGGCGGGGTGGTGGTCATGGTTCCTCCTCGGGGTCGCTCCGAGCCTCGCCGCCGAGCCGGATCGCGGGCAGGGTCGCCGCGCCCGTGCCTGCGGGGACCTTGGTCCTGCGCAGCGTCTTGGCCAGGCCGTCGACCAGGAGCAGGGCCATGGCCGACGCGACGACGACGAGCCAGCCGCCGACGTCGGGGAAGCTGCCACCGAGCAGCTCGGCGACCGGCGGGACGCCGAGGAAGACCATGAGCAGGAGGACCTCGGCGGCGACCGCCACCAGGACCAGCCGGTTGCTGAGCAGGTCGAGCCGCCACACGGGCAGGCGGGTGCTGCGGCAGGCGAAGGCGTTGGCCACCTGGGTGCCCGCGATCACGGCGAAGGCCGTGCCCGAGGCGAGCGCCAGGGTCGAGTCCTGCGGGGTGGCGCCCCACCGCCAGCCGTGTCCCACCAGCACCGTGGTGAACGCCGCCAGCGCCAGGACCGCCTCGGTCAGGCCGAGCACCAGGAACGCCCGGACGGCGAGGGCCCGGTCGATCAGCGTGCGCCGGCGTCGTCCGCGCATCACGTCGGAACGACCCGGTTCGGCGCCCAGCGCCAGGGCGGGCAGCATGTCGGTACCGATGTCGAGCGCCAGCACCTGGAGCACACCGATGGCGAGGGGGAAGCTGCCCCCGCTCAGCGCCCAGGCGGCGAAGGGGGCCAGCTCGGCGACATTGTCGGTGAGGTGGAAGGTGAGGAAGCGGCGGACGTTCTGCGTCGTGGCCCGGCCGAGCTCGACGGCGGTGACGATGGTCGCGAAGTGGTCGTCGAGGAGCACGAGGTCGGACGCCTCCCGCGCCACGTCGCTGCCACTGGCTCCCATCGCGACGCCGACGTCCGCCGTACGCAGCGCGGGGGCGTCGTTGACGCCGTCGCCGGTCATCGCGACCACGTGTCCGTTGCCTCGCAGCGCGCGAGCGATGCGGAGCTTGTCGGCGGGCGCCACCCGGGCAACGACCGCCCCCTGCTCCGCATCGAGCAGCGTCGCGAGGTCACGGTCGTCCGCGGGCAGGTCCTTCCCCTCGATGACCACTCCCCCGTCATGCAGCAGTCCGACCTGGCGCGCGATCGCCTGCGCGGTGCGCGGGTGGTCCCCGGTCAACATGGCGACCCGGATCCCGGCGCGACGGCACTCGCCGAGGGCCTGTGCGACGTCGGGGCGTGGCGGATCCTGGAGGCCGAGCAACCCGAGGAAGCTCAGGTCGCGCTCGCCGGCCTCACCCGCGTCCTCGCCGCCGGAGCGGCCGGCGACGGCGAGGACGCGCAGACCGACATCGGTGAGCTCGGCGAGCGCCGTGCGGATGTGTTCGGGCACGGCCAGGCACCGCGCGAGCACCGCCTCCGGCGCACCGAGGACGGCGACCTCTCCGTCGTACCACGCCGAGCTCACCATCCGCTCGGCCGTGTAGGGACGCCGGACGACGACCTCCTCGGCCGCGGCACCCACCCGCAGCGCCAGCGCGTGCAGCGCGGCCTCCATCGGATCCCCGACAGGAGACCAGCCGCTGTCCTTCTCCCGGACGCGGCCCGTCACACAACGCAGGGCGGACCGGGCGGCCCGCTGCAGTGCGCTCGGGTCACCGGTCCCCGTCACCGTCGCGGTCGGCGCGTACCCGTCGCCGGCGATGTCGTGCCTGCCGGAGGAGGTGATGACCGTGACCACGTTCATCCGGTTCTGCGTGATGGTCCCGGTCTTGTCCGTGCAGATGAAGGTGGTGGCGCCGAGCGTCTCGACAGCGTCGAGGCGTCGCACCAGTGCCTTCTCGCCGGCCATCCGCTGGGCGCCGCGGGCGAGCGAGAGGGTGACGGTCGGCAGCAGTCCCTCCGGCACGAGAGCCACCGAGACTCCGACGCCGAAGAGGAACGCCTCGGTCGGGTCGAGGCCGAGCGCGAGCGAGCCCAGACCGAGGCCGATGCCGACGGTGAACGCCACGACCGCCACCACGCGCACGACCTTGCGCAGCTGCACGGTGAGCGGACTCGGCGGACGGTGGGCCGTCTCGGAGAGCCGCGAGATCCCGGCGAGAGTGGTGTCGGGACCCACGGCCACCACCCGGGTCCGGGCCCGTCCCTGCGTGACGAAGGTGCCGGACATCAGCCTGTCCCCGGCGTCGTGCGGGACCGCTGCGCTCTCCCCCGTGAGCAGCGATTCGTCGAGGGCCAGCGCTTCCGCGGAGACCACCTCGAGATCGGCGCCGACCCGGTCACCGGCCTCGACCAGGACGACGTCGTCGACCACGAGATCGGCCACCTCGACGAGAACCTGGTGTCCCGAGCGGACGACCAGCGCCCGGGCGGGCAGCAGGGCCCGCAGCCGCTCCGTGGACCGGTCGGCGTGGAACTCCTGCCAGAACGCGAACAGCGCGTTCAGCACGACGATCAGTGAGATCGCGATGCCCAGCTCAGGCATCCCCGCGACCACTGCCAGGCCGGCCGCGACCCACAGCAGGACGGCGAGCAGGTGGGTCATCTGGTCGAGGAGCAGTCGCCAGGCGGGCTTGCGGCGGACCGAGGCCACGACGTTGGCGCCGTGCGTGCGCCGACTCTGCTCGACCTGCTCCTCGGTCAGTCCCGCTGCGGCTGCCGCGTCGACCGGCGCCTCGGGGGCGAGCCCGGTCACGGCGAGCCCTCCGGCGCACGGACCGGTCCCTCGTAGCGGCCGGTCGCGGTGACAACGGTGCCCGAGGTCCCGGCCAGGACCGCAACGGCGTTCTCCAGCGCGCCGATCGCCGCGACTCCCCCGGTGCGCTCCACGAACCGGCACACGGCGTCGACCTTGGGACCCATCGAGCCTGCCGGAAGGTCGAGCTGGCGCAGGCCGGCCGGCGTCTCGCGGTGGATCGCCGCCTGGTCCGGCGTACCGAAGCCGCGCATGACGGCGGGGACGTCGGTGAGGACCAGCAGCGCGTCGGCGTCGAGCGACTCGGCCAGGACGGCGCTCGTCAGGTCCTTGTCGACCACAGCCTCCACCCCGCAGAGCTCGCCGAGCTCGTCGCGCACGACGGGCACCCCGCCGCCGCCGGCGCACACCACCACCGCCCCGAGGCCCAGCAGGGCGCGGATGAGCGGTGTCTCCACGACCCGCTCGGGGCGGGGTGACCCGACCACCCGGCGCCAGCCGTCGCCGTCGGCGCGCACGGTCCAGCCACGCTCGGCGGCGAGACGGTGGGCCTCGGCCTCGGCGTACACCTCGCCGACGAACTTCGTCGGCCGGTCGAACGCCGGGTCCGTGGCCGAGACCAGCGTCTGGTTGACGATCGCGGCGACCTGTCGGCCGGGCAAACGGTTCTGGAGGGCCTGGAGCAGCCAGTAGCCGATCATGCCCTGGGTCTGGGCGCCGAGGACGTCGAAGGGGTACGGCGTCGTCAGCCGCGGGTCGGAGGCGCTCTGCAGCGCCAGCACACCGACCTGGGGCCCGTTCCCGTGCGTGATGACCAGCTCGTGCCGAGCGGCCAGCGGGGCGAGTGCGGCCACGGCACGTCGTACGTTGGCCTCCTGGACGTCGGCGTCCGGGTGCTCGCCGCGGGCCAGCAGCGCGTTGCCGCCGAGCGCCACCACGATCCGCATCTCAGTCCCCCAAGGTCGCGACGAGGACGGCCTTGATCGTGTGCATCCGGTTCTCGGCCTGGTCGAACACGATGGAATGCCGCGACTCGAACACCTCGTCGGTCACCTCGAGCGCCGTGAGCCCGGTCTGCTGGAAGATCTCCTCGCCGACCGTCGTGTGCCGGTCGTGGAATGCCGGCAGGCAGTGCAGGAACCGCACGTCCGGGTTGCCGGTCGCCTTCACGACGGCCATGTCGACCTGGTAGTCGCGCAGCAGCGCGATCCGCTCGGGCCAGCGCTCCTTCGGCTCCCCCATCGAGAGCCAGACGTCGGTGTAGAGGAAGTCGACGCCGGCGACGCCCTCGCCCACGTCGTCGGTCAACAACAGCTGTGCGGCCGTCTGCTCTGCGAGCTGCCGGGCCCGGGCCACGACGCCGTCGGCGGGCCACAGCGCACGCGGAGCGACGACACGCACGTCCATGCCCATCATCGCGCCGGCGACCAGCAGCGAGTTGCCCACGTTGTTGCGGGCGTCGCCGAGGTAGGCGAACGAGATCGCCTGGTCCGGCTTGGCCGCGTGCTCGCGCATCGTCAGCATGTCGCACAGCGCCTGCGTCGGGTGCCACTCGTCGGTGAGCCCGTTCCACACCGGCACCCCGGAGCGCTGCGCGAGCACCTCGACGTCTGCCTGGCGGGAGCCGCGGAACTCGATGCCGTCGTACATCCTGCCGAGGACGCGGGCGGTGTCGGCCATCGACTCCTTGTGGCCGATCTGCGAACCGGTCGGGTCGAGGTAGGTGACGTGGGCGCCCTGGTCGTGGGCGGCCGCCTCGAAGGCGCACCGGGTCCGGGTCGAGGTCTTCTCGAAGATCAGCGCGATGTTCTTGCCGGCCAACCGGGGCTGCTCGGTGCCGGCCCGCTTGGCCGTCTTGAGGGCGGCGGCGAGGTCGAGGAGGTAGCGCCACTCCTCCGGGGTGAGGTCCAGCTCCTTGAGGAAGGAGCGGTTGCGCAGGGGCGAGGCCATCGCGTTCAGATCCCCTCGCGCTCGATGGGGCAGGTCATGCACCGCGGGCCGCCGCGGCCCCGTCCGAGCTCGCTGCCCTCGATGGTGATCACCTCGATGCCGTTCTTGCGCAGGTGGGTGTTCGTGGTGACGTTGCGCTCGTAGGCGACCACCACGCCGGGGCGCACGGCCAGCACGTTGCAGCCGTCGTCCCACTGCTCCCGCTCGGCCGAGCGCACGTCCTGGGTGGGCGTGAGGACCCGGATCCGCTCGAGGCCGAGGGCGGCGGCGATCGCGGCGTGCATCTCCTGGGGAGCGTGCGCGGTGATCGCGAGCTCCTTCTCGGTGTCCCCCGGCTCGATGGTGTACGACGGCAGCGGGCCGAGCCCGGCGTACTGGGTGAAGGTGTCCTCGTCGACCATCGTCATCACGGTGTCGAGGTGCATGAAGGCGCGCTTCTGCGGCATCGCGAGGGCCACGATCCGCTGGGCCCGACCGGCGTCGAAGATCCGCCGGGCCATCCGCTCGACCCCCTGCGGCGTGGTCCGCTCGCTCATGCCGACCAGGACCGAGCCACGCCCCAGGACGAGGATGTCCCCACCTTCGGTGGTGGCCGGAGCACCGATGGAGCCGTCGGCCCACCACCGGAAGCCCGCGTCGGCGAAGGCCGGGTGCCAACGGTAGATGGCCTCGTAGTGGACCGTCTCGCGGGTGCGGGCCCGCTTGCGCATCGCATTGACCGAGACTCCGTCGTACACCCACGCGGAGGTGTCGCGGGTGAAGAGATGGTTGGGCAACGGTGCGATGACGAAGTCGTCGGCGTCCATGGTCTGCACCGCGACCGACCGCGGTTCGTCGATGTGCTCGAGCAGCTCGCGCTTGGTGAGACCGCCGATGAGCATCGTCGCCAGCTCCTCGGCCGGGAGCCCGGCACCGAGGTTGTGCAGCGCGTCAGCCGCGAGCGGCCCGTAGACGCGCTCGTCGAACGTGCTGTCCAGCACGTGACGCCGGGCTTCGGGGATCTCCATCGTCTCGGCGAGCAGCCGGTCGAGCAGGTGGACCGTGACGCCCTGGTCGCGCAGCACCTCGGCGAACGCGTCGTGCTCCTGCTTGGCGCGCTTGACCCACAGCACGTCGTCGAACAGGTAGGCGTCCTTGTTGGTGGGCGTCAGGCGCATCAGCTCCAGCCCGGGCCGGTGCAGGATCGCCTGGCGCAGCGTGCCCACCTCGGAGTCGACGTGCAGGTTCATGGGACTTCCTCTCTGGTTTCCTGGGGCCGATCCTGCGCGGCGCGGCGCCCCGGCGGAGGGGTCCTAGGTCCCGACGCTTGGGGCACATCGACCGATCTCGGTGCCGTGGCGGCGGTGCTTCCGTGGTGCGGACACGCCATTCACAGGAGGTACCCACCATGAGCACGATCCACCGAGCGGAGCGACCGAGCGCCCCACCACCGGCGAGCGAGGCACGGGCTCGTCGCAGCTTCCACTTCCCCAGCGCCTTCGCCGTGCTCTTCGGCGTCACGATCGCGGTCTGGCTGCTCGCCTTCGTGATCCCCTCCGGGACCTACCAGACCGACGCCGACAGCGGCCGGCCGATCCCGGGCAGCTATGCCGCCTCGGACAGCGGCCTGTCGTTCGGCGACCGGCTCATGGACCTCTTCATGGCTCCGGTCAACGGGCTGTACGGCATCCTCAACTCCGACGGGAAGATCGGGCCCTACGAGTCCGGTGAGCTGTACGGCGCCGCGGGGGTCTTCCTGTTCGTCCTGGCGATCGGCGTGTTCATCACCATGGCCATGCGGACCGGCGCGATCGACGACGGCGTGGCGCGGGTCGCCCAGCGCATGAGCGGACGGGGCACAGCGCTCATCGCCGTGCTGATGATCCTGTTCTCCATCGGCGGCACCACCGAGGGGATGGCCGAGGAGACCCTCGGGTTCTACGCGCTCCTGATCCCGTTGATGCTGGCGCTCGGCTACGACCGGATGGTCGCGGCCGCCACCATCCTCGTCGGTGCCGGCATCGGCGTGCTCGCCTCCACCGTGAACCCGTTCGCCACCGGCGTCGCCTCCGACTCGGCCGGCATCTCGATCGGCGACGGCATCGCGCTGCGGTTCGTGATGTACCTCGTGCTCGTGCCCGTGGCGGTGTGGTGGGTGACCCGCTACGCGCGCCGGGTCAAGGCCGACCCCTCCCGCTCCCTGGTCGGTCCGGTCGACGGCGACGACGAGCTGCGCGGGCACGGCCTGCGGGACGTCGCGGCGCTGTCCGGTCGCCAGAAGGCGGTGCTCGCCATCGTCGCCGCGACCTTCGCGTTCATGATCTTCGCGATCGTCCCCTGGGCCCAGGTGATCCACGGTCCCGACGCCTCGAGCTTCTCGTGGCAGCTCGACTGGTACTTCCCCGAGCTCGCGGCCCTGTTCCTCGTCATGTCGCTGGTCGTCGGAATCGTCGGCGGTCTCGGCGAGCACGGCGTCAGCGAAGCCCTCACTCGTGGCGCCGGCGACTTCGTCGGGGTCGGGCTGATCATCGTCCTCGCCCGTGGCGTCACCGTGATCATGAACAACACCGAGATCACGGGCACGGTGCTGCACGCGATGGAGAACACCGTGAGCGGCACATCCTCGGGCGTCTTCGGCGCCGTCATGTTCCTCATCAACGTGCCGCTGGCCTTCCTGGTGCCGTCCACGTCCGGGCACGCCGCGCTGGCCATGCCGATCCTGGCGCCCCTGGCGGACTTCGCGAACGTCCAGCGCTCGATCGTCGTGACGGCCTTCCAGTCGGCCTCGGGCGTGGTCAACCTGATCACTCCGACCTCGGCGGTGGTGATGGGCGGGCTCGCCCTGGCCAAGGTGCGCTACGACCAGTACCTGCGGTTCGTGCTGCCGCTGGTCGGGATCCTGCTCGTCCTGGGTACCGCGGCACTCGCTCTCGGAGCAGTGCTCTCCTGAGGGGCGTGCCATGAGTGGGCACTCCGTTGCGGGGCCGCGGTGGCGGGGCCTGGTCGGGCTGGTCCTCGTCCTCGTCGTGCTCGGTGGGTGCGCGAACGAGCCGACCGGGCCCGCCACGCCGGGAGCCACCGGCGGCCCGACGACCGGCACCGCCCCGGGCATCGCCTCCTTCGTGTACTTCCTGGTCGACACGCGCGCAGGAGTGCGCCTCGCTCGGGAGCGACGCCGGCTGGCCGGTACCGATGCGGCGAAGGCTGCGGTCGAGGCCATGATCGCGGGGCCGACCGACCCGGACTACACCACGACCTGGGACCCGCAGACGCGGGTCCTGTCGGTCCGCCGGGCGGCGGGCGTCATCGAGGTCGACGTCTCCGCCGACGCCCGGCGGGCCAACGCCGGGTCGGAGGCCGCAGCGCGGATGGTCCAGCAGCTCGTCTACACCGTCACCGAGGTCCTCGGGCGCACGGATCCCGTCCAGCTGCTCATCGAGGGCCGGCCGGCGGGCGAGCTGTGGGGCGTGCTGGTCTGGGACCGGGCGGTGCGCCGGGAGCCACCGCTCGACGTGCGGATGCTCGTCCAGATCGACAGTCCCGGCGACGGTGCCGTCGTCTCCTCACCGGTGACGGTCGAGGGCACGGCGGCGGTCTTCGAGGCCCAGTTGTCCTGGCGCGTGCTGTCGGCGGACGGCGCGGTCGTGCGGCAGGGCAC
Organism: Nocardioides sp. QY071; assembly: GCF_029961765.1. Taxonomy (NCBI): domain Bacteria; kingdom Bacillati; phylum Actinomycetota; class Actinomycetes; order Propionibacteriales; family Nocardioidaceae; genus Nocardioides; species Nocardioides sp. QY071. Next base: position 2,534,715 of record NZ_CP124681.1, on the reverse strand, counting down.
AGCCATGACGAGTGAGGGGCAGCGGTTCGCACCCTACTCGTTCACGCTGCCGCTGGACCGCGGACGCTACGTGGTCCAGGTGGAGGAGGACGACCCGTCCGGCGGGCAGGGCGGCACGCCCATGACCGACACCCGCACGGTCACGGTCGAGTAGTGCTCCCGCGAGTCGGCACGGACCAGATCAGCGCCGTTCCGCCTCCCGCGCCGGACTCGACGCTCAGGCTCCCCCCGCGCCGCTCTGCACGGGTCCGGATGTTGGCGAGCCCGCTCTCGGCCACGGCCTCGGACATCCCCCTTCCGTTGTCCCGGACCGTCAGCACCACCTGGTCGCCGGCCTCGAGCACCACCTGGATCGCGGTGGCCTCGGCGTGCCGGCTCGCGTTCGAGAGGCCCTCGGCCAGCACCGCCAGCAGGTCGGGGACGACGTCGTCGGGGACCAGGGTGCGCACCGGGCCTTCGAAGGTGAGCGACGGCCGGAACTTGAGCGTGGCCGCGGCGCGGTCGACCAATCGGGTGACCTCGGCCTGCACGTCGCCGGCCGACTCCAGCGAGCTGAGCCCGAAGATGGCACGCCGGATGTCCTTGATCGTCGCGTCGAGGTCGTCGACAGCCTGCTCTATGCGTGCGGCGACCTCCGGGCGCTGCACGAGACGGGTCGCGCCCTGCAGGCCGAGGCCGACCGCGAAGAGCCGCTGGATGACCAGGTCGTGCAGGTCGCGGCCGATCCGGTCGCGGTCCTCGAACACCGCCAGTCGGCGCTGGTCCTCCCGGGCTTCGGCCAGCTGCAGCGAGAGCGCCGCCTGCTCCGCGAACGCGGCGACGAGCTTGGTGTCGAGGGCGTAGTAGCGGTCCTCCTGCTCGGGCGACCAGGCCAGCGACAAGGTCCCCGACGATCCCGCCGAGGGGCTGAACGGAACCGTGAGCACGGGATCGTCACGGTCTCGTGACTCCGTCCCGCTGTGGGCGAGTCGCTGTTGCTGCCCTTCCTCGGAGGTGATCTCTGCCCAGGCCGCGTCGGCGCCGGCCAGGTCGCGCACCTGCGCCACCAGGTCGGCGACCGGGTCCTCCGCCGGGTCCGGGTCGGCCAGGGCCGGCCCGAGGGCGGCCGTCGCCAGCGCCCAGGTCTCCCGGGTCGTGGTCTCCTCGTAGAGTCGGGCGTTCTCGATCGCGACGCCGGCGGCGGCGGCGAGGGCGACGACGATCTCCTCGTCCTGTGAGGTGAAGTCGCCTCCGCCGGCCTTCTCGGTCAGGTAGAGGTTGCCGAAGACGCGGTCCCGGATCCGGACGGGCACGCCGAGGAAGGAGCTCATCGGCGGGTGGTGATCGGGGAACCCGTACGACGCGGGGTGCTCGGCGATGTCGTGCAGGCGCAGCGGCTCGGGCCGGTCGATGATCAGGCCGAGGAGGCCATGTCCCGTCGGGAGGTCGCCGATCTCGGCAGCGAGGTCCCCGGAGATGCCGTGGTGGATGAAGGTCCGCAGCCGCCGCTGCCGGCCGGCACTGAGCACGCCGAGCGCGGCGTACCGTGCGTCGACGAGGCGACTGGCGATCGCCACGATGCGCGACAGCACGCCGTCGAGGCTCAGGTCGGCGGAGATGGTGACGACGGCGTCGAGGAGGAGCTGTAGCCGCGCCTGCTGGTCGAGGGCGCCGTGCATCCGGTCCAGGACCTCGCGGACGAGCTCCTCGAACTCCACCTGCCCCAGGTCGATCGTGCTCCCGGGCTCGACTCCCTCCACGACGCTGAGACTACTCCCGCACCGGGTCGAAGGACCCCACTTCTCCGGGACCCGCGCACCTGTGCACCCGTCTGGGGCGGTACGACGATGGAGACGTCCCCGAGAAGGAGGTGGTCCCGATGCCGACGTCCGATGTCCGGCCGGGCCGGCTGGTGGTGCTGTCCGACGACGAGTGCTGGAGCCTCCTCCGGTCCCGACCCGTGGGCCGGCTCGCCTGGTCGGGGGACGATGGCGTGACGGTCCTGCCGCTCAACTTCGCGGTGGTGGACAACACGGTGCTGCTGCGGACCACGCCCTACTCACACCTGGCCCGTGACTGCGAGGGCAGCGAGGTCGCCTTCGAGGTCGACGAGCTCGACGAGGAGGTCCACACGGGGTGGAGCGTGCTCGTCCGCGGCCGTTGCACGCGCGAGCGCCAGCCGTCGCCAGGTCCCACACCCTGGGCGACCGGTCCTCGGGTGCTGAGCCTGCGGATCGACGTCGCGTCGGTGTCCGGACGCCGGATCCTCAGCCCTCCGAGCGCGGCGGGTGCTTGACAGCGAAGATCGCGGCCTGCGTGCGACTCGACATGCCGAGCTTGGCGAGCAGCGAGGAGACGTAGTTCTTCACGGTCTTCTCGGCGAGGTGCAGCTCGCGCGCGATCTGCCGGTTGGTGAGCCCCTGTCCGATCAGGTCGAGGATCCGACCCTCCTGGTCGGTGAGCGACTCGAGCTCCTTGTTGACCGGCGGACCGGACCGGATGCGGTCGAGCACCTGCGCGGTCACCGACGGGTCGAGGGTGGACTGCCCGGCGGCCACTCGCCGCACGATGTCGAGCAGGTCGGTGCCGCGGACCTGCTTGAGGACGTATCCGGCCGCGCCGGCCATGATCGCGGAGAACAGGGCGTCATCGTCGTCGTAGGACGTCAGGATGAGGGCCTTGATCGAGGGGTCCTGGGAGCGGACGTCACGGCACACGTCGATGCCGGAGCCGTCCGGCAGGCGCCCGTCGAGGATCGCCACGTCGGGACGCAGCGCGGGAATGCGGCGCGCGGCCTCGGCAGCGGAATCCGACTCCCCGACGACCACGATGTCGCCCTCGCTCTCGAGGAGGTCCCGGATGCCGCGCCGGATCATCTCGTGGTCGTCGAGCAGGTAGACACGGATCTGCTGGTCGCCCTCGCGGGCACCTTCGTCGTTCACCCCACCCACGGTAGTCCCGTTCGGGCGCTCTTGGGGGCAGGACCGCGCTCCCACGACTTGGGGACCTTGTGCCCTGCTGCTACCGCGCCCCGTCCGGCACCGTGAGACTCCACGGAAGAATGAGGGGGACGTGGGTATGTCGAACCGACTCGGGACGCGCACGGAGCGGGCGCCGGTCGCCGTGATCGAGCGCCTGGTCTCGCTGGCGTGCCTGGCTCCGAGCGTCCACAACACCCAGCCCTGGTTGTGGCGCCATCACGACGGCACGCTCGAGCTGCAGGCCGACCTACGCCGCCGGCTGCCGGCGGAGGACCCCCGCGGTCGCAACCTCACCATCAGCTGCGGCGCTGCGCTGCACCACCTCCAGTTCGCCGCGCGCGCCCTGGGGTGGGAGACGATCGTCGACCGGCTGCCCACGGGCGCGCCCGACGCCGTCCTCGCCCGGATCGTGGTCTCACGCTCGGTCCACCACGCTGTCGCCCGCGGCGACATCGACCTGCTTCGGGCCCGGTGCACGGACCGGCGCCGGTTCACCGCCTGGCCAGTCCCGCCCGACCGGCTGGACCAGCTGTGCCGACGCGCCGGCCTGTGGGGAGCACGTGCGGAGGCCGTGACGACCGACGCCGCCCGGTTCCGGCTCGAACTGCTCGCCAACCGCGCCATCAGCTTCCTCGAGGTCGAGGGCCGCCGCCTGCTCGAGCAGGACCGCTGGATCGACCGCGACGGTCCGGACGGCATTCCGCTCGAGCTGCTGCCCGACGACCCGGACCCGCTGCAGGCCCGTTCCCGCTTCCGGCCGGGCGTGCTCGAGGACACCCGACTGGTCATCCACGGCGGGGAGCGAGTGATCGCCCTCGGCGGTGACGCCGACGACGTGGGGAGCTGGCTACGCACCGGCGAGGCCATGAGCGACCTCTGGCTCGAGGCGACTCGCGCTGGGATGTCGGTCATCCCGATGACGCAGCCCATCGAGGTCGAGAGCACGCGTCACGAGATCGCGCAGACGGTGCTCGCCTCCCGGTTCGAGCCCCACCTGCTGCTCCGGGTGGGCTGGCAGGCGATCGGTCGCCGCGACCTTCCCCGCACCCCGCGGCGGCCGCTGGACGACGTCCTGCAGCGATGAGGCTCACCTGGCTGGGCGCCTGCACGCTGGCCGAGGCGATCGGCATCACCGCCGCCGCCGGCGCTGCCCGCCTCGCGACCTGGGTCACCGACGTCCGGGAGGCTCCGCCGGCCGTCGCGCTCGGGGTGGTCGTCGCCGGTGGTCTGGTCGAGGGCACCGCCCTCGGCGTGCTGCAAGCGCGCGTCCTGCGGACCGCGCTCGGCCCGGCCGCCGCACGTCGCTGGGCCGGCGCCACCGTCCTCGTCGCGGGGCTGGCCTGGGCGGCCGGTTCCGCGCCTGCGACCCTCTCGACCGACGACGGCGGCCGCCCGCCTGCGTTGCCGTTGGTGCTCCTCGGCGCCGCGGCGCTCGGCACCATGGCCGGCGCGCTGCTCGGCGCGGCCCAGGCCGTCGTCGTCCGGCGCCGTGTCGAGCACCCGTGGTCCTGGGTCCGGGCCAGCACGATCGGCTGGACGGCCGCGATGCCGGTGATCTTCCTCGGCGCCGGAGTCGCAGGTGCGGACTGGTCGTGGCTCACCGTGGTCCTCCTCGGCACGGCGACCGGGACCCTCGCCGGTGCCGTGCTCGGAGGCACGACCCGGCACGCCGCGGACGCGTTCCTGATCGCGGACCGGCGCCGCGGGCCAAAGGTCCCGTCACCGCAGGAAGTCCGGCCGTAGGGCTCGACCCCCGCGGCTTCCTAGCGTGGTCGTCACCGGGCGCCTGCCCCAGCGCGCCCCTCCCGACACCTGCCAGGAGCACCCGTGGACCCGACCGACATCGCACGGTGGCAGTTCGCCATCACGACCGTCTACCACTTCCTGTTCGTCCCCATCACGATCGGCCTCTCGGCGATCATCGCCGGTTACGAGATCACCTGGCTGCGCACCCGGGACGAGCGCTGGCTGCGCCTGACGAAGTTCTTCGGCAAGCTGTTCCTCATCAACTTCGCGATCGGCGTGGTGACCGGCATCGTGCAGGAGTTCCAGTTCGGCATGAACTGGAGCGACTACTCCCGCTTCGTCGGCGACGTCTTCGGCGCCCCGCTGGCGATCGAGGGGCTGCTCGCCTTCTTCCTCGAGTCGACCTTCCTCGGCCTGTGGATCTTCGGCTGGGACCGGCTCTCGCCCAAGCTGCACGCGGCCTGCATCGTGCTCGTCCACGTCGGGACGCTGTTCTCGGCGTACTTCATCCTCGCCGCCAACTCGTGGATGCAGCACCCGGTCGGCTACGCCTTCAACCCCGAGACGGGCCGGGCAGAGATGGACGACTTCGCTGCGGTCCTGTTCAACAAGGTCCAGCTCGTCACGTTCCCGCACGTCGTGCTGTCCGCCTACATGACCGGAGCCGCCTTCGTGCTCGGCATCGCCCTGTGGCACCTGCGCCGGGCCCGGTCCGAGGAGGACCGTGGCGTCTACCGCCCCGCGGTGCGCACCGGTGCCTGGATCGTGCTGGTGGCCGCTCTGGGGGTCTTCGTCAGCGGCGACGTCCAGGGCAAGATCATGACCGAGGTCCAGCCGATGAAGATGGCCGCGGCCGAGGGGCTCTACGAGACCGAGCAGCCGGCGGACTTCTCGGTCTTCCAGCTCGGCAGCCTCGACGGCGAGAAGGAGACCTTCTCCATCAAGATTCCCGGGCTGCTGTCCTTCCTCGCCACCGGTACGCCCGACGGTGAGGTCGAGGGGATCAACGACCTGCGCGCCAAGTACGAGGAGGCCTACGGCGCCGACCCCGGCGCGGCGTACTACTCCCCCGGCGACTACACGCCGGTGATCCCGCTGACTTACTGGACGTTCCGGCTGATGATGGGCCTGGGCATCGCCGGCGCAGCCGTTGCCGCGTGGGTGCTCTGGGCGACCCGGAAGGGCCGGAGCCCGCAGGGGCGCGCCGTCCTGGCCGCCGCCGTCGCGCTCCCGTTCCTGCCGCTGTTCGCCAACTCCTTCGGCTGGATCTTCACCGAGATGGGACGCCAGCCCTGGGCCGTGTTCGGCCTGATGACGACCGAGCACTCGGTGTCCCCGGGGCTGTCCACCACCGAGGCCTGGATCTCGTTGCTCTCCCTGACGGCGGTGTACGGCGTGCTCGCGGTGGTCGAGGTGCGGTTGCTGCTCACCTGGATCCGCAAGGGCGCCGAGGAGCTGCCGCCCGACGTACCGACCGACAGTGGCGAGGACCGTCCCCTCGCCTTCGCCTACTGAGCGCCCGCGAGGAGACCCACCATGGAGCTCACCACCGTCTGGTTCGTCCTGATCGCCGTCCTGTGGATCGGCTACTTCACCCTCGAGGGCTTCGACTTCGGGGTCGGCCTGCTGCTACCGGTCCTGGCTCGCGACGACACCGAGCGTCGCGTCATGATCAACACGATCGGCCCGGTCTGGGACGGCAACGAGGTCTGGCTGCTGGTCGCGGGCGGCGCCACCTTCGCCGCCTTCCCCGAGTGGTACGCGACCTTGTTCAGCGGCTTCTACCTCCCGCTGTTGCTGATCCTCGTCGCCCTGATCGTGCGCGGGCTGGCGTTCGAGTACCGCGCCAAGCGGCCCGACGCCCGCTGGAAGGCCCGCTGGGACCTCGCGATCGTCGTCGGCTCGTTCGTGCCGGCCCTGCTGTGGGGCGTGGCGTTCGCCAACATCCTGCGCGGCGTGCCGATCGACGCCGACCTCGAGTACGCCGGTGGCTTCTTCGACCTGCTCAACCCCTACGCACTGCTCGGCGGGCTGACCACGCTGGCCCTGTTCGTCACCCACGGCGCCCTGTTCATCGCGCTCAAGACCGACGGCGAGATCCGGCACCGCGCACGCGGCCTCGCCCTGCCTTCGGTCGCCGTCACCGCCGTGCTGGCGGTCGCGTTCCTGGCGTGGACCCAGCAGCAGACCGGAACGACCGGGTCGGCGGTCGCCTTCGTGCTCGCCGCTCTCGCGTTGGTCGGTGCGGGCCTCGCCGCCCGCGCAGGCCGTGAGGGCTGGGCCTTCCTCGGCACGTTCGTGACGATCGCGCTGGCGGTCGCCGGGATGTTCCTCGCCCTGTTCCCCGACGTCATGCCGAGCACGTTGGCCGGCGGCGCGAGCCTGACCACGACCAACGCGGCCGCGACGGCCTACACGCTGAAGATCATGACGGTGACCGCCGTGGTGTTCACCCCGCTGGTGCTCGCCTACCAGGGCTGGACCTACTGGGTGTTCCGCAAGCGGATCGCCACCCACCACATCCCCGCGCCCGCCGAGAGCGCGAGCATCCGATGAGGCCGTCGGACCCGCGGCTGCGTGCCCTCCTGGCGCCGGCCCGGGCCGAGCTGACCGGTGTCGTCGTGGCCGGCGTGGCCGGCGGCCTGGTGGTCCTCGCGCAGGCGTGGGTCGTGTCGGGCCTCCTCGTCGCCGTGCTGCGCGGCCAGGACCTGTCGGGCTGGGCGTGGGGCGTCGTCGGCGTCCTCGCGCTGCGGGCGGCGAGCGGCGCGAGCGCGGACCTGTGCGCCGCGCGGGCCGCCTCGGTGATCGGCACCGTGCTGCGCCACCGCCTCGTCGGGGCGTACGTCGACCGGGCCGGGCCCACGACCGGCACCGGCGAGGAGGTCGTGCTCGCGACGCGCGGCGTCGCCGCCGTGGAGCCCTACGTCACGCGCTACGTCCCCGCCCTCGTGGTCGCCGCCGTGCTGCCGCCGCTCACGGTCGTCGCGATCGCGACCCAGGACCTGCTCAGCGCGGTGATCGTGCTCGCCACCCTTCCGCTCGTGCCCGTGTTCGGGGCCCTGGTCGGGCTCGCGACCCGCGATCGCGCCGAGGAGCAGTGGCGCGCGATGGCCTCACTCTCGGGTCACTTCCTCGACGTGGTGCGCGGCCTTCCCACGCTGGTCGCGCACCGCCGCGCCCGGGCCCAGTCCGCGCGGATCGCCGAGGTCACCGACCGCTACCGACGCGCCTCGCTGGGCACCCTGCGCATCGCCTTCGCGTCGTCCGCGGTCCTCGAGCTGGTCGCGACACTGTCGGTCGCGCTGGTCGCGGTGACCGTCGGGGTCCGCCTCGCCTCGGGCGGGCTCGGCCTGCACACCGCGCTCGTGGTCCTGCTCCTCGCGCCCGAGGCGTACTGGCCGCTGCGCCGGGTCGGTGCGGAGTTCCATGCCGCCGCCGAGGGCGCCGCGACCTTCGCCGCTGCGCACGACGCCCTGGCGGCAACGCCGGACGACGGTCTCGACCGGGCGGCGCCGACGGGTTGCCCCCTCGTCCTCGACCACGTCACCGTCACCTGGCGCGGACGTACGACGCCCGCCGTGCGCGACGTCTCCGCGGTCATCCCGGCGCGCGGCATCACTGCTCTCACCGGACCGTCCGGTTGCGGCAAGTCCACCCTGCTCGCTGCGGCGGCCGGACTGGTGTCCCTCGACAGCGGCACGATCAGTGCCGGCGGCCAGGAGGTCGGCGGCCGCGCCTGGCAGGCCCAGGTCGCATGGCTCCCGCAACAGCCCCTGTTCGTCTCCGGCAGCATCGCCGACAACCTCCGCATCGCGTCCAGCGCCGCGACCGACGACCACCTGTGGGCGGTGCTGCGGGAGGTCGCTCTCGAGGAGCGCGTCCGCGCCCTGCCCGACGGACTCGACAGCGACCTCGGCGAGGACGGCCTGACGCTCTCGGCGGGCGAGCGGGCGCGCCTGGCCCTGGCGCGGATCGTGCTGGCCGAGCGTCCCTGGGTGTTCCTCGACGAGCCGACCGCCCACCTCGACGAGCTCACCGAGCAGGTCATCGCCGACACCATCGTCACCCTCGCCCGGAACCGCGGCGTCGTGGTGGTCGCCCACCGCCCGAGGCTGGTCGACCTGGCCGACCGGCGCATCGAGCTGCCACCGCCGCCGACCGCTGCCCCGCCTCTGCTGCGGCCGGCTGTGGTCCCGGCGGCACCGATCGGCCCAGCGGCGCAACGCTCCGCCGAGCCGGGCGGAGCCGAGAATCGCCGACTCGTGGGAGCCACGGTGCTGGGTGCCCTCGCTTCGGCCTCCGGCGTGGCGCTCACCGCGACGGCCGGCTGGCTGATCGTGCAGGCCTCCACGCGACCTGCAGTGCTGACCCTGCTCGTCGCCGTCGTGGGAGTCCGGGCCTTCGGCCTCGCCCGGCCCGTGCTGCGCTACGTCGAGCGCCTGTGGTCCCACGATGCGGCGCTGCGCCTGTTGGCGCGCCGCCGGGTCGAGGTGTACGACGCGCTGGTCCCGCTGGTGCCCGGCCGTATCGGCCGGCGACGGGGTGACGTCCTCAGCAGCGTGGTCGACGACGTCGACAGCGTCGTCGACCGCCAGCTGCGGGTCCGGATGCCGATGACCCAGCTCGGGCTGGTCGGCCTGTCGGCAGCCCTGGTCGCAGCACTCCTGCTGCCCGCCGCGGGCGCCGTCGTGGCGTCGCTCCCGCTCCTGGGGGGCCTTGCGTTCGTGGTGGCACGCCACGGGGCACGCGCAGCCGAACGCCGTCTCGTCGGGCTCCGCGCCGCCCTGTCCGACACGGTGGTCGAGGCGGTGCAGGTCGGCAGTGAGCTGCGCATGTGGCAGCGATCGCTCCCGGCGGCCGGACGCGCCGCCGGCACCAGCGCACAGATCGGGGCCGTGTCGAGCTCCGCCGCACGGTGGCTGGCGGCAGCCCGCGCCCTGATCCTCACGGGCAGCGGTGCAGCCGTCGCGACCATGGCGGTCGTGAGCTCCGGCCCCCTCGCGGACGGGCGCATCTCCGGTCCGGTCATGGCGCTTCTCGTCCTCCTCCCGCTGGCCCTCGCCGACGTCACCCTGCCCTGTGCCGACGCCGGCGTCCTGGCAGCGCGCACCGCCGCCGCCGACGACCGGCTGCAGGCCCTCGAGACGAGCCCGCCGGCAGTCTCCGACTTCCCGAGCCGCACCGCCTCGCAGGGCGACGCGGTCGCGCTCGACGCGGTCACGGCGCGGTGGGACCTGCGCGCTCCCCTCGCCCCGCCGGTCTCCCTCGATCTGGCTCCCGGCCGGCGCATCGCCGTGGTCGGGCCCTCCGGCTGCGGCAAGAGCACCCTGGCCGCCGTCCTGCTGCGCTTCCTCGACCCCATGTCCGGAGACGCTCGCCTCGGCGGCGCGCGCCTGGAGCACCTGGCCCCGGACGACGTACGACGGCAGGTCGGCCTCGTCGACGACGCCCCCCACGTCTTCGCCACCACGCTGGCCGAGAACGTCCGTCTGGCGCGGCCCGGCGCGAGCGACGCCGAGGTCGACCAAGCACTGCGGCGCGCTCACCTCGGCGCCTGGCTGGACGGCCTGCCGGACGGCCTGGGCACCTGGCTGGGCGCCGGGCACGGAAGTCTCTCCGGCGGCGAGCGAGCCCGTCTCGGCGTCGCCCGCTCGCTGCTCGCTGATCACCCCGTGCTGGTGCTCGACGAGCCGACAGCGCACCTCGACCACCCCACGGCCGAGGCCGTGGCCCGCGAGCTGCTCGCCGGGCCCCGCGACCGATCGGTGCTGTGGATCACCCACGGTGCGGTGGGTCTCGACCTGGTCGACCGGACGGTCCGGATGGAGCCGCGGGTCGAAGGTCCCGGCCGGTCCGGGGCATCGGCCCGTACCGGCGCGAGCGGGCCCGCACCACGCTGGACGCATGACCACTGACTCTCTCGACCCCGTCGCCGCGAACAGCATCGTCGTCGCCACCGACGGCTCCGACGACGCCGACCGCGCCGTCCGCTGGGCCGCCGAGCAGGCCTTCCTCGAGCGACGCCCATTGACCGTCGTCACCGCCGTGAACGGGCCCGAGGTCCCCACCGCGGCCTGGAGCGGCATGGGCGCCGTCTACTCCTGGGATCCCCACCAGGCCCTCGTCAGCGCCCGTGCGCTGGCGCAGGAGGCCGCCGAGGTCGCCCTGCACCTGCACCCCGGCCTGGACGTGACGACCGCGGCCCGGATCGGCGATCCGCGCCACGTGCTCGTCGAGATCTCCCGGGATGTGCCCCTGCTCGTCCTCGGCTCCCGGGGCCGCGGCGTCCTGCGCAGCAAGCTGCTCGGATCGGTCAGCGCCGCGGTCAGCCGCGACGCCGGCTGCCCGGTGGTCGTGTGCCGCCCCGAGCGGCACGAGGACCGGACCCGGCAGGGCATCCTCGTCGGTGCCGACGGCACCGCTGAGTCCCTGCCCGTCATCGAGTTCGCCTTCCAGCAGGCGTCGCTGATGGGCCTCCCCCTCACCGTCGTCCACGCCGTGTGGGACGAGGTCGGGGCCATGCACGGTCCTGTCATGGTCTCGCCGCGCGAGACCGGCCTCGACCAGTACCGGGTCCTGCTCGGCGAGAGCGTCGCCGGGATCGCCTCGAAGTTCCCCGAGGTGTCGGTGGATCTCCGCCTCGCCCGCGGGATGGCCGAGGACTGCCTGAGCGACACCGGTGCCCTGTGGAACCTCATCGTCGTCGGCCGGCACCCGGTCGACTCCCTGCTGCGTCTGGTGACCGGAGCGGTCGCCACCTCCGTCGTCGAACGCTCGCACACCACCGTGGTCGTCGTACCGCAGGCCGACGCCCCGGCCGAGAGCTGAGGGATAGCGATGAGCACCACCACCATCCGGCCCGGCAGCATCGTCGTGGGCGCCGACGGCTCGAAGCACGCCGCCCGCGCCATCGCCTGGGCCGCGGAGCAGGCCGCCCTCGAGCGCCGGCCCCTCGTCGTCCTCAGCGCCGACGAGGGCGCCGTCCACCGCATCAACGCCGAGGCTGTCCGGCTGGCGCGCGAGGCCGCGCCCGACGTCGACGTGACCGGCCTGACCGCTGCTGACGACCCCCGAGGCACCCTGGTCGAGCTCTCCCACGACGCGCACCTCCTGGTCGTCGGGTCCCGGGGCCGCGGCACGGTCCGCAGCATGCTGCTCGGCTCCGTCAGCGCCGCGGTCAGCCGGCTCTCGTACTGCCCGGTCGTCGTGTGCCGTCCTCGAGCCGAGGAGCACCGCGGCAAGGGTGTGCTCGTCGGCGTCGACGGCACCGAGTCCTCCCTCACCGTCCTCGACTTCGCCTTCACGCAGGCCTCGCTGCGCGGTCATGCCCTGACGGTGGTCCACGTCGTGTGGGACGTGGTCACCGCCGTGGCGGGCCTGCGCAACGTGCGTGTCGAGGACGTCGACCTCGGACCCGAGGACGAGGCACACCTGCTGCTCGCCGAGACCGTCGCCGGCTTCGCCGAGAAGTACCCCGACGTCCCGGTGACCATGCGCGTCACCCACGGGCTCGTCGACGACGTCCTCGGCGGCCGCACCGCGGCCTGGGACCTCGTCGTGGTCGGCCGGCACCCGCTCGACACCGTCGGCCGCCTGGTCACCGGATCGATCGCGACGGCCGTCGTGGAACGGGCGCACACGACCGTCGCGGTCGTGCCCGAGCCGACGGTCGTCCTGCCGTCATGAGCCGCGAGGCACCCAGCGCGCTCGTGGTCTACGAGTCGCTGTTCGACAACACGGCCCAGGTGGCGCAAGCGATCGTGCGGGGCCTGCAGCGCTCCGGCTTCGAGGCGCACCACGTCCCCGTCACCTCGCTGGCCTCCACCGGCCCCGTCGACGTCGACCTGCTCGTGGTCGGCGCGCCGACCCACGCCTTCTCGCTGAGCCGGCCGAGCAGCCGTCAGGACGCCGTCCGTCAGGGCGCACCGGCCGAGCGGGCGAAGATCGGAGCCCGCGAGTGGATCGCGCACGCCGTACCGGACCGGTTCGGGACCAGCCTGGTCGCGGTCTTCGACACCCGGGTCGCGAAGGTCCGCAGGCTCCCCGTGGCGGCCGGCGTCACCGCGGCCCGGCTGCTGCGGCGCCGCGGCTTCCACCTGCTCCGCAAGCCCGTCGCCTTCCTCGTCGACGGAACCCGCGGACCACTGTGCCCTGGTGAGGACGCCCGCGCCGAGCGCTGGGGGCAGATGATCGGTGCCGCCTGCGTCGCCGAGCTCGACCACGCAGCCTGATCCGTCAGGCCCGCGGGCTCCACTGGGTCGCCCGACCGGCGTGCGCGTCGCGGCTGCGGTAGACGATGTAGGGCCGGGTGAGGTAGCCGAGAGGCGCGCTGAACACGTGCACCAGCCGGGTGAACGGCCACAGCGCGAACAGGCCGAACGCCACGAGGGCGTGCAGCTTGAAGCCGATCGGCGCCTGCGCCATGAGCGAGGCGTCCGGGGTGAAGGCGAGGAACGATCGGTACCAGACCGAGACGCCCTCCCGGTAGTTGTACTCACCGCCGAGGGTGAAGATCGACCCGGCGATCGTGTTCCACATCCCCAGCACGATCACGGCGGCGAGGAAGGCGTACATCACCTTGTCCATCGGCGTGGTCGCCGAGAAGACCGGACCGACGGTACGGCGGCGGTAGACCAGGATCGCCATGCCGGCCAGCGCCATCACGCCGGCAACGAGGCCACCGGCGACGGCGACCAGGTGGTAGGTGTGGTCGCCGATCCCGATCGCGTCGGTCCAGGCACGCGGCACCAGCAGCCCGATCACGTGTCCGCCGACCACGCCCAGCATCCCGAAGTGGAACAGGGGCGAGCCGAGGCGCAGCAGCCGGTTCTCGTAGAGCTGTGAGGAGCGGGTCGTCCAGCCGAACTTGTCGTAGCGGTAGCGCCACACGTGGCCGACCACGAAGGTCGCCAGGCACAGGTAGGGCACGATCACCCAGAGGAAGACGTCCACCTCAGCTCCTCACCGCGAGAGTCGCGGGCGCGATCAGCGCCGGGCCGGCGCCGTACCCGTCGAGGCCGACCTCCTCGGCCGGCGGCCCCTGCTCCACCAGGCGACGTACGGCGTCCGCCTCGTCCCCGCGCAGCTCCGGCAGCGTGCGGCACACCGCGGCCAGGGCGCCGGCCCACGGCGACCCGGTCGAACCGTCGTCGTTGCGCCACCCGGCGAGCGCGAGTCGCAGCATCTCCAGGCCGGCCCGATGGTCGGTGAGCAGCCCTGTCGCGGTCGCGACGTCGACGGTCGCGCCGAGCTGGAGCACGGCGCACAGGTGGTCGGGCAGCTCGCCGGTCGCCTCGTCCCAGCGCACCCCCGCGGCACGGTAGGCCTCCTTGAACCGCAGCAGGGCCTGCCCCCGACGACGGGTGTCGCCGTAGGCGAAGTAGGTCAGGTGCAGCGCGCACTTGCGGGTGTGGTCGAAGGTCGCGACGTACTCGGCCTGCAGCTCTCCGAGCCCGCTGCCGCGCAGGTGGGCGAACAGCCCGGCGAGATCGGGATCGGCTGGGACCAGCGCCTCGATGTCGTCCAGCGTCGCCAGCAGCGCGGGGGTCGGGTAGTCGAGCAGGGCCGCGCAGGCCGCCCACACCGGGCGTACGTCGACACGGTGGCGGCGCCTCACGAGGCCTCCTCCTCGGAGCCGTCGGCACGGGGCGGGAACAGCCCGTCGGGCACGCCCTTGCCGTCCCAGTTGAGCAGGTTGACCCGTGCCCCCTTGTCGTCGGGCGCGGCGAAGGTGTCGCTGGTCTGGCGCTCCTGGAGCATCCGGAAGTTCTCCACCGCGACCGGCGTCGGATAGCCGGAGCCCTCGCCGAACAGGTCCCGCTGCCCACCGCCGTACTCCGACACCGGGCAGTCGGTGGCCAGCTCCTCCAGCGCGTGCGCCTGCTCGGCGTGCGCGGGCGGGATGACATAGCGCTCGTCGTACTTCGCGATCGCGAGCAGCCGGAACATCTCGTAGATCTGCTCCCCGGTCATCCCGACCGCGGCCGGGATCGCGTCGTCGGGATCGCGGCCCAGGTTGATGTCCCGCATGTAGGAGCGCATCGCCGCGAGCTTGCGCAGCACCCGGTCGACGGGGGCCGTGTCACCGGCGGTGAACAGGTTGGCGAGATACTCGACCGGGATGCGCAGGGTGTCGATCGCGGCGAACAGGTTGCCCCGGTCCTCTGCGTCCTCGCCGGTCTCCTTGACCGCGTCGACGACCGGCGAGAGCGGCGGGATGTACCAGACCATCGGCATGGTGCGGTACTCCGGATGCAGCGGGAGGGCGACCTCGTAGTCGTTGATCAGCCGCCACACCGGCGACTTGGCGGCCGCCTCGATCCAGTCGCCGGGGATGCCGGCCTTCTCCGCAGCCGCGCGGACCGCCGGGTCGTGCGGGTCGAGGAAGCAGGCCCGCTGCGCGTCGTAGAGCGCGTGCTCGTCCTCGATGCTGGCCGCCTCGAGCACCTTGTCGGCGTCGTAGAGGACCAGGCCGAGATAGCGCAGCCGGCCCACGCAGGTCTCGGAGCAGACGGTCGGGATGCCGACCTCGACGCGCGGGTAGCAGAAGGTGCACTTCTCGGCCTTGCCGGTCTTGTGGTTGAAGTAGACCTTCTTGTAGGGACAGCCCGACACGCACATGCGCCAGCCGCGGCAGCGGTCCTGGTCGACGAGCACGATGCCGTCCTCGGAGCGCTTGTAGATCGCTCCGGACGGGCAGGACGCCGCACACGACGGGTTGAGGCAGTGCTCGCAGATGCGGGGCAGGTAGAACATGAAGGTCTGCTCGAACTCCATCTTCACCTTGTCCTCGATGCCCCGGATCATGACATCGCGCGCGGCGTGCTCCTGGGAGCCGCCGAGGTCGTCATCCCAGTTGGCCGACCACTCGACGTTCATGTTCTTGCCGGACAGCAGGCTCTTGGGCCGCGCCACAGGGAAGTTGTCGCTCTGCGGCGAGCTGAGCAGGTTGTCGTAGTCGTAGGTCCAGGGTTCGTAGTAGTCCTCGATGGAGGGCAGCTTCGGGTTGGAGAAGATGGTGAGCAGCTTCTTGAACCGGCCGCCCGCGCGCAGCGCGAGCCGCCCGTTGGGCTTGCGGATCCAGCCGCCGCGCCATTCCCCCTGGTCCTCGTAGGTGCGCGGATAGCCCAGCCCGGGGCGGGTCTCCACGTTGTTGAACCAGACGTAATCCGTGCCGGTGCGGTTGGTCCACGCCTGCTTGCAGGTGACCGAGCAGGTGTGGCAGCCGATGCACTTGTCGAGGTTCATCACCATCGCCATCTGAGCCATGACGCGCATGTCAGTACTCCACCTCCGCGGTCCGCTTGCGGATCATCGTGACCTCGTCGCGGTTGTTGCCGATCGGGCCGATGTAGTTGAAGAAGTACGCCAGCTGGGCATAGCCCCCGACGATGTGGTTGGGCTTCATCAGGATCCGGGTGAGGCTGTTGTGGATGCCGCCGCGCTTGCGGTCGCGCTCGGTCAGCGGTACGTCGATCAGCCGGTCCTGGGCGTGGTGCATGTAGACCGTGCCCTCCGGCATCCGGTGGCTGACGATCGCGCGGGCCGCGACGACGCCGTTGCGGTTGACCATCTCGATCCAGTCGTTGTCGCGGATCCCGATCTTCGCGGCGTCCCGGTCGGAGACCCACACCGACTGGCCGCCGCGCGACAGGGAGAGCATGAACAGGTTGTCCTGGTACTCGCTGTGGATCGACCACTTGTTGTGGGGCGTCAGGTAGCGCACCGAGACGCCCAGCTCGTTCCGCTCGCCGATCGGCGCCTCCCCGAACAGCGTCGTCATGTTGAGCGGTGGTCGGTAGACGGGCAGCATCTCGCCCATCCCGAGGAACCAGTCGTGGTCGACGTAGAACTGCTGGCGTCCGGTGAGCGTGTGGAACGGCTTGTGCCGCTCGATGTTGATGGTGAACGGGCTGTAGCGCCGCCCGCCCGACTCCGAGCCCGACCACTCCGGCGAGGTGATCACCGGCACCGGTGCGGCCTGGGTGTCGCGGAAGGTGATCTGCTTGCCCTCGTGCTCGGCGGCGAGGTCGGCGAGCTTCGTGCCGGTGCGCTTCTCCAGGAACCGGAATCCCTGGGTGGCCAGGTGTCCGTTGGAGACGCCCGCCAGGTGCAGGATCGAGTCGGCCATCTGCACGTCGGTCTCGACCCTCGGCTGGCCGGCACCCGCACCCGTCTGCGCGGTGCCGTGCCGTTGACGCAACAGGTCGACCTCGCGCCGTACGTCGTACAGGACGCCCTTGGTCGTCATGCCGACCTTCTCGAGCAGCGGCCCGATCGTCGTCATCTTCTCGTGGATGGCGGTGTAGTCGCGCTCGGCGACCACGATGACCGGCATCGTCTTGCCGGGCACGGGCTCGCACTCCCCCGCCCTCCAGTCCTGGACGACGCCGTGCTCGCTGGCCATCGCCTCGGGGGTGTCGTGCCACAGCGGCTTGGCGACCACGTCACGCCGGGTGCCGAGGTGGTCGACCGCCATCTCGGAGAACCGCTGGGCGATCAGCTTCCAGGTGTCCCAGTCCGACTTGGTCTGCCACGGCGGCGGGATCGCCGGGTTGAACGAGTGGACGAAGGGGTGCATGTCGGTCGTCGACAGGTCGTGCTTCTCGTACCAGGTCGCCGCCGGCAGCACGACGTCGCTGAGCACCGTGCTGCTCGTCATCCGGAAGTCGATCGTGGTGAGCAGGTCGAGCCGGCCCTCGGCCGCCTGCTCGGCCCACACGACGTCCTTCGGCCGCAGCTCGGGTGGCGCCTCCTTCGCGGTGGCGGCGCTGTCGGTGCCGAGCAGGTGGCGCAGGAAGTACTCGTTGCCCTTGGCCGAGGAGCCCAGCAGGTTGGAGCGCCACAGCGACAGGATCCGCGGGTGGTTGTCCTCGTGCTCGGGGTCCTCGACGGCGAACCGCAGCCGGCCCTCCTTGAGCTCGCGGGCGACGTACGCCGGCACCTCCATGCCGGCACCCGCCGCGTCGTCGGCCAGGGCCAGTGAGCTGCGGTCGAAGGTCGGGTAGCTCGGGCTCCAGCCCAGCCGGACCGACTGGGCAAGCAGGTCCATCACGGTCTTGCCCTCGAAGATGCCGGTGCCGGCGTCGAGGTCGTCGGCGCTGAACGTGTCGTAGCGGTACTGGCTGGTGTTCACGTACCAGTACGCGGTCTGGTTCATGTGCCGCGGCGGGCGGTGCCAGTCGAGGGCGAACGCGAGGTGCTGGAAGCCCATGATCGGGCGCACCTTCTCCTGCCCGACGTAGTGCGCCCAGCCGCCGCCGTTGCGGCCCTGGCATCCGGTGATCGTGGTCAGGACCAGCATCGCGCGGTAGATCTGGTCGGAGTGGAACCAGTGGTTGACACCCGCACCCATCAGGATCATCCCGCGGCCCTGGGTGTCGATCGCGTTCTGCGCCCACTCGCGTGCCAGTCGGCGCACCTGGGCCGCGGGCACGCCGGTGTGCTGCTCCTGCCACGCCGGCGTGGCGACGCCGTCGGGATCGTCGCCGCTCGCCGGCCACTGGCCGGGCAGACCGTCGCGGGCGACGCCGTACTGGGCGAGCATCAGGTCGAGGACCGTGGTCACCAGCCGGTCGCCGATGCGCTTGACCGGGACGCCACGGCGGTGGTGGCGGACCTTGCCGTCGGGGGCGTCGAAGCGTGGCAGCTCGACCTCGACGACCTCCTCGCGGACGTCGTACAGGCTCAGGGCGGGGTCGAGGTCGCCGAGCTCGAGGTTCCAGTGCCCCAACCCCTCCTCGCCGTAGCGGTGGCCGATCGAGCCCCGTGGGATCCGCACCTCGCCGGTGGTGGCGTCGAGGACCGCCGGCTTCCACAGCGTGTTCTCGGTGCCGCCCTCGGGGTGGTCGATGTCGCCGGCGACGAGGAACTTGCCGGGGCGGTAGGCCGCCTGACCGGTGGTCGAGCTTGTCGGAACCGGGTCCAGGCAGACCAGGTGGGGCAGGTCGGTGTAGCGCTTGTTGTAGTCGGTGAAGAAGGGCACCTGCTGCTCGACGAAGTACTCCTTGAGCACCACGTGTCCCATCGCCATCGCCAGCGCGCCGTCGGTGCCGGGCGCGGGGCTGACCCACTCGTCGGCGAACTTCACGTTCTCGGCGTAGTCCGGGGCCACCGCGAGCACCTTCTGCCCGCGGTAGCGCGCCTCGGTCATCCAGTGCGCGTCGGGCGTGCGGGTCAGCGGGACGTTGGAGCCCCACATGATCAGGTAGCCCGCGTCCCACCAGTCCCCCGACTCCGGTACGTCGGTCTGGTCGCCGAACATCTGGGGCGAGGCGTTGGGCAGGTCGGCGTACCAGTCGTAGAAGGAGAGCATCGGCGCGCCGATGAGCTCGAGGAACCGGGCGCCCGAGGTGTAGGACACCGGCGACATCGCGGGGATCGGCGAGAAGCCGGCGATCCGGTCCGGTCCCCAGCGCTTGACCGTGTAGACGTGGGCGGCCGCGACGATCTCGGCGGCCTCCTCCCACGTGGCCCGGACCAGCCCGCCCTTGCCGCGGGCGCGCTTGTAGGCACGGGCCTTCTCGGGGTCCTGGACGATCGATCCCCACGCGACCACAGGGTCGCCGTACTGCTGCTTGGCGGCGCGGAACATCTCCAGCAGCACCCCGCGGACGTACGGGTAGCGCACGCGCGTGGGACTGTAGGTGTACCAGGAGAACGCGGCGCCCCGGGGGCAGCCGCGGGGCTCGTACTCGGGACGGTCCGGGCCGGCGCTCGGGTAGTCGGTCTGCTGCGCCTCCCAGGTGATGATCCCGTCCTTGACGTAGACCTTCCACGAGCACGAGCCGGTGCAGTTGACGCCGTGGGTGCTGCGCACGACCTTGTCGTGGCTCCAGCGGTCCCGGTAGAAGACGTCGCCCTCGCGTCCGCCTTGCTTGAACAGGGCCCGGTCGTCGTCACTCACCTCGGCCTTCGTGAAGAACCGTCGGGAGCCGATCGCGACCTGCTGCAGGCGGGACTCGAGGTCGGTCATACGGCGTTCTCCTTGTGCTGGGCGACGGTCCGGCTGACGACGGTGAAGGTGAGCACGAGAGTGGCGGCCGCGGCCGCGGCGAGCAGCCACAGGCCGATGGCGTAGGAGTCGGTGCGGCCGTAGACGTAGCCCATGACGAGCGGGGGGACGAAGCCGCCGAGCCCGCCCGCGGCGCCGACCAGGCCGGTGACGCCACCGACCCGGCTGGGCTCGGTGACCTGGGCGACCAGAGCGAAGGTGGCACCGCTGCCCATGCCGAGTGCGGCCGCCATCGCGAGGAAGGCCACCGTGCCGCCGGCCTCGAGCGGCGGGGTGCCTGCCGCGATCGCCGCGCACACGGTGACCACCGCGAAGCCCACGCCGAGCACCTGGATCGCGCCGATCCGGTCCGCCAGCCAGCCCCCGACCGGCCGCATCACCACGGCCACGACGACGAAGCCCGCCATCCGGTTGGCAGCATCGGCAGGCGTGAGGCCGTGCGCGGTCTTGAGGTACGCCGGCAGGTAGACCGAGAACGCGACGTACCCGCCGAACGCGACGGCGTAGAGGACGCAGGCCTGCCAGGTGATCGGCAGCCGGGCGGTGGCCGCCAGTCGCTGGCCGAGCGGGGTGGTGGGGATGCTCCGGCCGGGCGCGTCGCGCAGCACCAGCCAGGCCAGGATCCCGTACGCCGCCAGGGCCGCGGCGGTGATCAGGAAGGGCGCGCGGTGCCCGAGGCCGTCGTACAGCTTCACCGTGGTGAGCGCGCTGATCGCCGTACCGCCCATGCCCGCGCCGAAGATGCCGACCGCCAGCCCCCGCTTCTCCGGCGGGAACCACGCGTTGACGAACGGCACGCCGACCGCGAACGCGGTGCCGCCGATGCCGAGGAAGAAGCCGCCGACGAGCAGCAGGGCGTAGGAGTCGAGCGCCACGAAGGCCACGAACAGCACCGGCACGACGGTCGCCAGCGACACCAGCGGGAACATCACCCGCCCACCGAACCGGTCGGTCAGCGCTCCGACGACGATCCGCCCGAGCGAGCCCACCACCACCGGCACCGCCACCAGCAGCGACACGTCGGACTCACTGAGCGTGCCCAGCGTCCCGGTGTCGCGGAACAGCGGGCCGAGTGGACTCAGCAATGCCCACGCCCAGAAGTTCACGACGAACCCGAGGGTGGCCACCCCCAGCATCAGCCATCGCGTGGCGCCGGTGCTCGGCACACGACTGCCCTGGTCGGTTCCCCCGGTCGTGGTGGTCATCGACGCCCCTTCGGCGCTCACAATCCCCAGATCCATGGTCCGACCCTGACGCGCGCGGCGCCCGAGCCACAGGGCCAAAGTACCCGACGTCGACCCGTCCGCGCGCGAGCACAAGGTCCCGGTCGCCGTGCCCTTCGCCTCTGGGCGGCCTCGGCCGGACGGAGCACCGTGGAAGGTGTTCCCCAGTCAAGGAGACTCCAGATGAATGCCTTCCTCACGACGGTCATCGCCGTCCTGGCCGTGCTCGCGGTCGTGCTCGGCGCTGCGTTGCGCATCGTCAACCAGTACGAGAAGGGCGTCGTGTTCCGGCTCGGCCGGGTGCAACACGTGCGCGAGCCCGGGCTCCGTCTCATCATTCCCGTCGTCGACCGGCTGCGAAAGGTCTCGCTCCGCATCGTCACCATGCCGATCCAGTCCCAGGGGATCATCACCAAGGACAACGTGAGCATCGACGTGGCTGGAGTCGCCTACTTCCGCGTCGTCGACGCCGTGAAGTCGGTGGTGGCGATCGAGAACGTCGCGGCCGCGATCAACCAGATCGCCCAGACCACCCTGCGCAACGTGGTCGGCCAGCACACCTTGGACCAGGCACTGTCGGAGACGGACGCGATCAACGCGAGCATCCGCGAGATCCTGGACCGCACCACCAACGAGTGGGGCGTCCTGGTCACCCTCGTCGAGCTCAAGGACATCCAGCTGCCGGACAGCATGAAGCGTGCGATGGCCCGGCAGGCCGAGGCCGAGCGCGAGAAGCGGGCGAAGATCATCGCGGCCGAGGGAGAGGCTGCCGCCGCGGCCGCTCTGGGCGACGCGTCCGACACGATGATGGACCACCCCCTGGCGCTGCAGCTGCGCAACCTTCAGAGCCTGGTCGAGATCGGTGTCGACAAGAACACCACGGTCGTGTTCCCCGCGCCCCTGATGAGCACCGTCGCGGACCTCGGCGAGTTCCTGCGTCGCGAGACCCAGGCCGCGTCCACCATGACAGACACTCAGGTCGTGCCGGTCCTGCCGGTCCGGACCGGGCATTCGACCGACGGACTCGTGGTGCCCGGACACGCACCCGAGCCGCACCCGGCGCCCGCGAGCATCAGGCCGACTGCGAGCTGATCCGTGCATGGAGATGCGAAACCGGCTCCGACCCACGGCGATGCAGGTCGGAGCCGGTTTTTCTCGGTCGGGCTGACAGGATTTGAACCTGCGACCCCCTGACCCCCAGTCAGGTGCGCTACCAAGCTGCGCTACAGCCCGAAGCCCCGTTCGGGATCACCGTCCGAAGCGAACGGAACACTACCGCAGGCCCTCGGCCTGTCCCGAATCGGCCTCACCGGAAGTCCCGTGAGGACTGCCGCGCCTGCAGCGCGTCGCCCGCACCGGGCAGGACGGCGTCGAGCGGCTCGACCCGGTCGGCGACGAGGTTGGTGACGCCGTCCTGGCGCTCGACCATCCCGCGGATCACGACGGCGACCCGGTTGCGGGCGGCCTGCCGGTGGGCGCGCATCACGCCCTGTGAGCAGAC
The DNA here is from genome assembly GCF_029961765.1 of Nocardioides sp. QY071. NCBI lineage: Bacteria > Bacillati > Actinomycetota > Actinomycetes > Propionibacteriales > Nocardioidaceae > Nocardioides > Nocardioides sp. QY071. The sequence goes on along the minus strand of NZ_CP124681.1, from coordinate 2,512,272 downwards.
CACGTTGAGCATCCCGGTCTCGTCCTCGAGGTTGAGGAAGGTGATCCCGCCGGCGGTGCCCGGCCGCTGGCGGTGGGTGACCAGGCCGGCGACGTGCACGCGGCGTCCCGCCTCGGTGGTCGGCAGCTCGCCGACCGCCTTGATGCCGGCGGCGGCCAGGGTCTCGCGGAAGTGCTGGATCGGATGGACGTCGGTCGAGATCCGGGTCGCCCACAGGTCGGCGAGGGTCACCTCCAGCGGCGTCATGTCCGGCAGCGTCGGTGGTGCGGGGGCGGGGGTGCTGCCGGGCAGCTGGCCACTGTCCTCGGCGTACCCGGCCATCCACAGCGCCTGGCGTCGGTCGAGCCCGAACCCGTCGAGCGCGCCGGCGGTGGCGAGCGCCTCGAGCTGGGCCTGGGTCAGCCCGGCGCGGCGGGAGAGGTCGCGGATGTCGGCGTACGGCGCCTCCGCGCGGGCCGTCACGATCCGGGTCGCGACCTCACTGCCGATCCCCTTGACCGCGTCGAGCCCCAGACGCACGGCCAGCGTGCCGTCGTAGCGCAGCGGGTCGTCGCACTCGCCGCCACTGGGCTCGAGCCCGGCCTGGACCTCGGATGTGGCCAGGTCGGGCGGGAGTACGACGACACCGTGGCGGCGCGCGTCGGCGACCAGGGACTGCGGGGAGTAGAAGCCCATCGGCTGGTTGCGCAGCAGCCCGGCCAGGAAGGCCGCCGGGTAGTGCAGCTTGAACCAGGACGAGGCGTAGACGAGCAGCGCGAAGCTGAGCGCGTGGGACTCGGCGAACCCGAAGCCCGCGAAGGACAGCACCTGGACGTAGATCGCGTCGGCGGCATCGCCGGTGATGCCCTTGCGTGCCATGCCGGAGTACAGCTTGTCCTTGACCTTCTCGATCCGCTCGATGCCCCGCTTGGAGCCCATCGCCCGGCGCAGCAGATCGGCGTCGTCGGGGCTGCAGTCGCCCAGCGCGACCGCCATCTGCATGAGCTGCTCCTGGAACAGGGGGACGCCGAGCGTGCGGTCCAGGATCGGCTCGAGCAGCGGGTGCGGGTAGGTCACCTTCTCCCGCCCGGTCTTGCGGCGGATGTAGGGGTGGACCGCACCGCCCTGGATCGGGCCGGGGCGGATCAGCGCGATCTCGATGGCGAGCTCGTAGAACCTCTCCGGCTTGAGCCGTGGCAGGGTGCCGATCTGGGCGCGGGACTCGACCTGGAAGACGCCGATCGAGTCGGCGCGGCCGAGCATCTCGTAGACCTCGGGCTCCTCCTTGGGCAGCGTCGCGAGCGTCCACTCCTGGCCGAGGTGCTCGGCGACGAGGCGGATCATGTGGTCGAGCGCGCCGAGCATGCCGAGGCCGAGCAGGTCGAACTTCACCAGCCCCATCGACTCGCAGCCGTCCTTGTCCCACTGCAGCACGGTCCGCTTGTCCATCCGCGCCTTCTCGATCGGGCAGACCTCCCCGATCGGGCGCTCGGTGAGGACCATGCCGCCGGAGTGGATGCCGAGGTGGCGGGGGGCGCCGATCAGCTCCTCGGCCAGGGCGACGACGGGGTCGGGGATGCCGAGGTCCTTCTCGATGTCGCTCCCCCAGCTGTCGACCTGCTTGGACCAGGCGTCCTGCTGCCCCGTCGAGTGGCCGAGCGCCTTCGCGGCGTCGCGCACCGCCATCCGCGGGCGATAGCTGATCACGTTGCACACCTGCGCGGCGTTGCGGCGGCCGTAGGTGTCGTAGACCCACTGGATCACCTCCTCGCGCCGGTCGGAGTCGAAGTCGACGTCGATGTCGGGCTCCTCCTCGCGGTGCTGGGAGATGAACCGCTCGAACGGCAGGTTGTAGAAGACCGAGTCGATGGCGGTGATCCCGAGCGCGTAGCAGACCGCGCTGCTCGCCGCCGATCCCCTGCCCTGGCACAGGATCCTCTGCTCGCGGGCGAACGCGACGATGTCGTGCACGATGATGAAGTAGCCGGCGAAGTCCTTCTCCAAGATCACCTTCATCTCGGCCTCGACCCGCTGCCTGGCCGCCTCGGCGTGCGGCTCGTGCGCGTACCTCTCCGCGAAGCCCCGCTCCAGCAGGTCGCGCAGGTGCTCGCCCGGCGTACGCCCCTCGGGGATGCCCTGCTTCGGCAGCCGGGGCGAGGCCTTGCGCAGGTCGAAGGCGAGCTCGCCGGCGAGGGCGACCGATCGACGTACGGCGTCGGGGCGGTGCGCGAACCGGCGCAGCATCTCCTCCCCGCTGCGCAGGTGCGCCCCACCGGACAGGTCGAGCCAGCCGTCGAGCTCGGCGATGCTGCGCCGGGCACGCACCGCCGCCACCGCCGCCGCCAGCCGCCGCTTCTCCGGCACCGCGAAGTGGACGTTGCCCGTCGCCAGCACCGGCAGGCCGCGGTCATCGGCGATCCGGGCCAGCAGGTCGTTGTCCTCCTCCCCGCCGGGGTGGTCGCTGGCGGTCAGCTCGACCACGACGTGCTCGCGACCGAACCGGTCGACGAGGTGGTCGAGGGCTCCTGCGGCCGCGGCCGGTCCCCCGGCCGCCAGCGCCTGGCGGACCGTGCCCTTGCGGCACCCGGTCAGCACCACCCAGTGCCCGCGGCCCCGCTCGGCGAGCTCGTCGAGGTCGTGGGCCGGACTGCCCTTCTCCGGCGCGCGCAGTCCGGCCTCGGTGATCGCCCCCGACAACCGGTGGTAGCCCTCCACCCCGCGCGCGAGCACCAGCAGGTGGCTGCCCTCGGGGTCGGGGATGCCGTTCTGGGAGCGGTGCACGTCGAGGGTCAGCTCAGCGCCGTAGACCGTCCGCAGCTCGTAGTCCGCCCCCGCCTCCGCGAACAGTGGTGCCCCCGCGAACCCGTCGTGGTCGGTCAACGCGAGCGCGTCGAGCCCGAGCCGGACGGCCTCCTTGACCAGGTCGCCGGGAGAGCTGGCGCCGTCGAGGAAGCTGAAGTGGCTGTGGCAGTGGAGCTCGGCGTACGGCGTCGACGCGGTCGGCCGGACCACCTCGTCCGGCTCGACGCGCGGCCGCTTGCGGCGCGAGACCGGCGCCTCGAGCGCGGGTGCGCGCCCGGACAGCCGCCGCTCGAGCTCGCTCCACGGGACCGGGGGGTTGTTCCAGCCCATGGAGTGAGGCTAATCGAACACATGTTCGATCTCAAGACCTCCCCTGCCGTACCCCGTCCTTCTGTTTCCGGCGGGCACGTCCGGGTACCGCGCAGGACTCGACTACAAGGGGGGAGAGTTCAGATGAGCAATGTGTGGAACTACCGGGAGACCTCGTGGCTGGAGGGTGGCGACCTGGTCGGCTACAGCGTCGAGGCGACCGACGGATCGATCGGCAAGATCGACGACGCGACCAACGAGGTCGACGACGCGCACGTCGTCGTCGACACCGGCCCGTGGATCTTCGGCAAGAAGCGGCTGATCCCGGCCGGCGCCATCACCGGCGTCAACCATGACGACGAGTCGGTCATGGTGAACATGACCAAGGACCAGATCAAGGCGGCGCCGGACCACGACGCCGACCGCTGGGGCGACGAGTCGCGCGACCAGCACGCCGACTACTACGGCCCGTTCTCCTGGTGACCGATGCAGCACGTGGCCCCGGCGCACGCCGTCGAGGCCACGTGCCTGGGCCGCCTGCCTAGGCTGCCCGCATGACCTCGGTGCGTCAGGTACAGGTGACCTTCGACTGCGCGAGCCCGCGGGCCGTCGCCGACTTCTGGAAGGCCACGCTCGGGTACGTCGACCCGCCTCACCCGCCCGACCCCGAGGACGCCTGGGCCGCCTGCCAGGACCCCACCGGCGCCGGGCCGCGGCTGTACTTCCAGCGGGTCCCCGAGGACAAGGTCGTCAAGAACCGGGTCCACCTCGACGTCCGCGTCGGGACCGGCCTGACCGGCGCCGAGCGCTTGGCTGCCCTCGAAGCCGAGGCGACCCGCCTGGAGGCCCTCGGTGCCCGCCGGGGCACGCTCCTCCTCGCCGACGACGAGAACGAGTCGTGCCAGAACATGCTCGACATCGAGGGCAACGAGTTCTGTCTCGACTGAGCCACCGCGATGAGTCCTGCGCCGAGCCCGGGTCGTTCCTGACAGCGGCCCTCGACCGAGGGGCCCACGGACTCGAGGAGATCCCCATGGTTTCGGTACGCACCCACCTGTGGTTCGGCAACGACAAGGCGGTCGAGGCCGCGAAGTTCTACGCCGAGCACATCCCGGGCTCGTCGGTCGGCGATGTCGTCACGGCATGGACCGAGCCTGGCACCTCCGTCGCCGAGGTCGTCGAGTTCACCGTCGCCGGCCACGACGTGATCGGCCTCAACGCCGGCCCGGAGTTCCACCTCAACGAGGCGTTCTCGTTCTACCTGCGCGTCCAGGGCCAGGAGGAGGTCGACCACTACTGGGACCTGCTCACCGCCGACGGCGGCGAGCCCGGCCCGTGCGGCTGGTGCAAGGACAAGTTCGGCGTCTCCTGGCAGGTCGTCCCCGTCGAGCTCGAGGAGCTCAGCGGTGACTACACGAGCGAGGCGAACCAGCGGGTGTGCCGGGCGATGCTGACGATGAGCAAGATCGACGTCGCCCAACTGCAGACGGCGTACGACGGGGAGTGAGTCCGCGGCGGCTCCACGGGTCGCCCACTCAGTTGATGATCTCGCCCCGCTCACTGTCCCGCAGCTCCGCCAACCGCTCGCGCCAGGTGGCGAGCGCCTCGGGGGTCAGCCGCGTCCAGTCGTGGACCTCGCCGACGACGCGCAGCGGCTCCCGGCTGCGGTAGGACCGGGTGGGGTTGCCGGGGAACTTCTTGTCGGTGACGTTCGGGTCGTTCTCGAAGTCGCCGGTCGGTTCGACGGCGTAGACGCGCGGCTCGGCAGGGCCGGGTGCGAGCTCGGCGGCCAGGCCGGCCCCGTCGGGCAGGGCGGTGAAGTACACGTGGTTCATCACGACCTCGGGCCGGTAGTTGGACCGGAAGCCCGCGGTGAGCAGGTCGCCGACCTGCAGGTCGGCCTTCGTGCCGTGGAAGAACGGTCCGTCGTCAAGCGTGTCACTCACCGGGCCAGAGTAGGCGGCAGGATGTAGCCCATGACGCACGTACGACGCTTCGACCACGTCGGCATCACCGTCGCCGACCTCGACGCAGCCACCGCGTTCTTCGTCCGCCTCGGGCTCGAGGTCGAGGGCACCGGGGAGGTGGCGGGTGAGTTCGTGGAGACCGTGTGCGCCCTCCCGGGCGCACACTGCCGGATCGCGATGCTCCGCGTGCCCGGCGGCGGGCCGCGTCTGGAGCTGTCGAGCTTCGTGACGCCCGAGCACCTGCCCGGCTCGCCCGACGCGCTGGCCAACGAGGTCGGCCTGCGCAACGTGTCCTTCGAGGTCGAGGACCTCGAGGCCGCCGTCGACGCGGTCGCCGCCGACGGGTACGGCCTGGTCGGCGGGATCGGGGACTACCAGGGCAGCGTGCGGATGGCCTACGTGCGCGGGCCGGAGGGGATCGTCGTGTCCCTGTTCGAGCTGTCCGGCTGATCAGCAGCCGACGCAGGTGCGGGCGGTGGGGCGCACCTCGAGCCGGCCTGCGGCGATCGGCCGGCCGCACGTCTCGCACGCGCCGTACGTGCCGGCTTCCAGCCGCACCAGGGCGGCGTCCACCTCGGCGAGGTGCCGTCGTACCTGCGCCACCAGGGTCGCCAGCTGCGAGCGCTCGAAGGCGATCGTGGCGCCCTCGGGGTCGTGCTCGTCGTCGGCGTTGGTGTCACGGGACGCGGCGACGACCTCGTCGAAGCTGCCGGTCAGGTCGGCCAGGCGCCGCCGGGCCTCGTCCCGCTCGGCCACCAGCAGCTCCCGCACATCGTCCACCCCGCCGATGTTGCCATCGCCCTCCGACACCCTCGACCATTTCTAGAACACGTTCTACAGTGCGGGCATGGACCTTGCCGCGATCGAGGAGATCAAGCGCCTCAAGCACCGCTACTTCCGCACCCTCGACCTGAAGAAGTGGGACGAGTACGCCGACTGCCTGGCCGAGGACGTGGATGCGAGGTACGGCACCCAGGCGATGGGCGAGCCGTTGCACTTCGACAGCCGCGACGCGGTCGTGGACTACATGGCCAAGAACCTCGGCCCGGGGATCATCACCATCCACATCGCCAACCACCCCGAGATCGACGTCGACGGCGACACCGCCACCGCCTCGTGGGCGTTCGAGGACACCGTGATCGTGCCCGACTTCAAGGTCCAGATCCGCGGTGGCGGGTACTACGTCGACTCCTACCGCCGCGACGACGACGGCACCTGGCGGATCGCGTCGACGCAGTACGAGCGCATCTACGAGGCGATGACCTCGCTCGACGACACCCCCAGCTTCAAGCTGATCGCCAACCGCTGGGACGACTCGCTCGAGCACTGAGCAGCCTCTCGCGGCACCGAGGTGGACGTGTGCGCCCAGGAGTACAGGGTACGTCGCCACCATGGGTGGCACAGCCGACGACCAGGACGACCAGCACGACCAGCGCCGGGACGACGAGCGCGTGAGCGAGCGCGCCGAGCTCCTGCCCGAGGAGCAGGAGGCCGGATCCGATGATCCCGTCGACCAGGCCGCGGCGATCCTCGAGGAGTCCGAGGAGCGCACCGACGACCCCGACGGCACCCGCCGCAACAGCAGCCAGACGCCGGGCGGGTGAGGCTCGTCAGTAGAGCTCCAGCTCCTCGAACGGGTAGTCCTTCGGACCGAGGAACTCGGTGCCGGGCACGACCCGGCCGTTCGGGTCGGCGGAGGGGACGTAGTTGTTGAGGCTGCGCGGCGCCTGGCGGTAGATCAGGTCCACCCAGCCGGCGTACTTCTCCGCCATCGCGGCGTCGTCCCAGAAGATCACGTTCTGCTCGTCGGAGTGCCAGCCGAGCTTGGTCCAGTTCTCGCTGCTGGACAGCACCGCGTTGCCGTCGGTGCGCCCGGCGACGTTGCCCTGCACCGACAGGCCCTTCAGGTGGACGTAGCGGTCCTTGAACTTGTTGGCCGTCGCGCCGGTGATGTAGACCATCTGCTTCGCCGGCAGGCCGCGCAGGATGTTGCGGATCTTCAGCGGCATCATCATGAACACGATGCGTACGTCGCAGCCCTCGTTGGCCAGCGCGCGCACCTTGCGGGCGACCTTGACGCCACGCTGGTCACCCCACACGGCGTTCGCGATCCGCACCTTGGTCCGTCCGCCCGGGACGTTCGTCGCACCCGCGCACTGGACCTGGTTGAGGACCTTGAGCGCCGGGTCGACCTTCTTCTTGTGGGGCGCGAACATCGAGGTGATGGTCGAGCCCGGGGTGGTGGTGCTCGGCACGGTGAACCGCAGCACCTTCGCCGGCTTGTCCTTCTTGGCCTGCTTCCACATCGTCATCCAGCCGTCGTAGAGCGGCTGGTTCTCGGTGATCGTGGTCCAGTCGTTGAACTGCTGCACCGCGGCGGCGCCCGTGAAGTTGCCCGAGCCCTGCATCGCGATCCAGCTCGTCGCGCCGGACCGGCTCACCAGCATCAGCTTGTCGTGCATCGCGCCGCCCTTGCCGCGACAGGTCGAGGAGCAGGTCCGGATCCAGCTGCGCAGCTCCTTGGGCCGGTCCGGGCTGCCCTTGGCCAGCGCCTTGCGCAGGGTCGGGTACGACCGCCCCGGCCCCTGCCCCTTCGCCAGGCCGCGGGACATGATGATCTGCACCGAGACGCCGCGCTTGTGGGCGTTGATGAAGACCTTCGCCAGCCTCGGCGAGTCGAAGTTCCACGTCATCAGCCGGATCGACTCCCCCGCGGGGACGTTCTTGACGGTCTTGATGATCTTGCGCTGGATCTTCGTCTTCTTCTTGGTGCCGCGGAACGGGTGGTTGAACACGATCCCCGGCGCCACGACGTACGCCGGGTCCGGCGCCCGCTTCGCCGCGGTCCTGCCGACGGTGTCGGCGCCCGCCGCGTCCACCCGGCCCGGCGCGGCCACCAACAGCGCCGCCCCGAGCAGCACCGCCACCGCCATCGCCACCAGTCCCCGCGTCGTACCGACCGTCGACCTGTCCCACACGAACCGCACGATTCCCACTCTCTCCGGTGTCCCGAGCTCTTCCTCCCTCACAGCGGCGGGCGGCCCGGATTCGTTACAGGCAGGCCGCTTTCGCGCGGGACACGGGTCGATCCGTCGAGCTGGTCGGTCAGTCCTTCAGCAACCGGTCGATCTCGACGAGGACACCCTTGCGGTTCTTGCCGGCGACCTCCCGCTCGCGCAGCCGCCGCAGCTCGTCGGGGCCGATGCCGCCGAGGCGGGTCTTCACCTGCGCGACGGTGAGGGCCTGGAGGTCGGGGAGGACGAGGGACTCGACGTTGTCCGGCACCTCCGGCTCGCCCGCGGCCGAGGGAGCGGGATCAGACCTACGGCGTCCCGCGATCAGCTGGGTCGGCACCAGCTGCGTCGGCACCAGCTGCGTCGGCAGCGGAAGCTTGGGTGTCGGCAGCTTGGGTGTCGGCAGCTTCGGGACCTGGCGCACGGTGTCGAGCACCTGCAGCAGCGCCTGGGAGTAAGCCTTGCCGGTGCTGACCAGCTGGCCGAGCAGGTTGTCGGCCTCGGCTCGGGTCAGCGATCCGCGGGCGACGAGGTCGTCCATCAGGCCCTGCAACCGGGTCATCTGGATCGTGACGCTGTGCTCGAGCGCACCGTGCAGCGCCCGCAGGTTGCGTCCGACGAGGTCGGCCGGCTTCCCGGTGCGTCCCATGCTTGCCTCCAGTGTGAACGCCTCCCTCGCTCAGGGTAGGCGGGCGCCCACCTCGATATCCAGTGGCGTCGCGGACGTACGCCGCCGCACACTGGCCGACTGTGCCCCGTGCCCGTCCGCGACCGAACCGAAGGTGGTGACCATGACCGACATCGACGCCCTCGACCTCCTCGCCGAGGCGCCCGCCCCTGCCCTGCGACTGCTCGCCACCGCGATCGACCGCGAGTTCGAGCGCCGCGAGGAGAGCGTGCCCTCGCCCTACGACCACGCCGCCGGACAGCTCGGCGTCCACGTCACCGACCTGGTCGTGCTCACCGAGGTGCTCGAGGCGCCGGTCGCGCACTCCGTCGGCCACTGGCTCTTCGAGGCGCAGCTGCGCTGGAGCACCGAGCACGTCGGCGCGTACCCCTCTCTCCCCGCGACGACGGAGACCGTCCCCGGCGCACGCGGTGACGTCCGCGCGTTCAACGCGGTCACGATGACGCTGCCCGCCGGCACGCTGTCCGGCGCGCCCCTGGTCGTCCGGCTCGTCCCGGACCGGTTCGGTCGCGAGTTCGAGCTGATCGGGCGCGCGCAGGACGCCGACGCGCTCCCCGACGTGCTCGACGGCTTCCTGCGCCGCTGCCGCACCTCGGACTCGCCGTACCGCCAGGGCACCTACCGGCTCACCACCGGCAACCGGGGCCTCGTGCTCAAGCGGTGGACTCCGCCGGACGCGTCGCGCGACCTGCTCAAGCTCGACGCGTCGGTGTGGCACACCGTCGACCGCGGTGTGCACCGCGTGCTCGACCTCGCTCCCGACCTGGCGGCGCGCGGTCTCGGCACCAGCACCGGGCTGCTGCTCGTCGGCCCACCGGGCACCGGCAAGACCCAGCTCGGCACGGTCGTGGCCCGCGAGCTGCACGGTACGACGACCGTCCTGGTCCCCGGCACCTACGTCACCGAGCACTACCTGAGCGAGCTCTTCGACCTGGCCGCGGACCTCTCGCCGTGCCTGATCCTGATGGACGACCTCGACCTGATCGCGGGCGAGCGCGGGCAGACCAACCCGCATCGGCTGCGCGAGTTCCTCAACGTGATGGACGGTGGGCTCGCCGACCGCAGCGGCGTCGTGGTCATCGCGTCCACGAACGACCATCGCAAGATCGACAAGGCCGCCCGCCGCTCGTCTCGGTTCGACACGGTCATCCGGATGGAGGCGCCGGGCGTCGAGGGCCGGCTCGCGATCCTCGGGCGCTACCTCGCCTGGTGCACCACGCCGCTCGACCTGCCGGCGGTGGCGCGGGCCACCGAAGGCGCGACCGGCGCGGACCTCAAGGAGCTGGTCCGGTCCACGGTGCTCGAGACGCAGGACGCCGTGACCACGCAGGCGCTGCTCGCACAGGCGGCCGAGGGTGGGTGGCGGCCGACGGCCCCGGCGGCCGGGGACTACCTGTGAGCCGTCCGGTCGTCAGTCAGTCATAGGCGGCCTCCACCTCCCAGCTGCCGGGCGCACGCCAGCACAGCAACCAGGCCCGCCCGTCCACGCCGACCACCTGGAACCGGGCCGCCCGCCCCGATCCCGCCGCACCCGAGAGCCACCACCCCTCGTCGACCGGCCACGGCCCGGCCCAGGAGGCGACGGGGCACCAGTGCCGACCGAGCCGGATCCGCCACGGCGCGCCGGTCACCTGCCCGCGCGCGGTGACCGCGACAGGGACCGAGGCCTCGTCGACGACCTCGGCCTCGAGTGGTGTGGCGAAGACCCGGCTCGGCGCGGGGCCGGGGATCCGCCCGGGCCAAGGTCGTTCGACCGGGCGCAGCCCGACCGGCCGCTCTCCCCACGGCACCAGGGCCTGGCGGTCGGCGGCGCCGCGTCCGCCCTGGAGCACGGGGACCCGGACCGCGTCGTACCCGACCATCGCCTGCACCCGGGCGACGCCGCGGACCACCTGCTCCTCGGCTCCCCCGCCCCACAGCCCGTCGGCGTGGTCGCCGGCGGGCTCGACGACGTCGGGCAGGAAGCGGACGAGGGCGACCGCGGAGGTGATGGTCTCGCCGGTGGACTTGCGGCTGCGCAGCCCGGAGGACGCCATGCCCGCCTGGAGCTGCCAGTGCACCCGGTCGACGAGGTCGCGGGAGGTGAAGCAGCGCGGGTGCACCCAGGTCCGGGCGGAGACGCCCTCCTCGAACTCGGCCTCGATCCGGACCGAGGTCGCCACCAGCTGCCGGTCGGCCAGTCCGGCGACGAACCGCTCGGCGGTGGTGCGGACGCTGAAGGTGACCGCCTCCGCGGAGTCGAGCGGCGGCTCGAAGGCGACCTCGCAGGTCAGCTCGGGCGGTGGGGTGCGCGAGGCGAGCCGGGTCACCTCGCGGCCCTGCACCCGCCGCCACACGTCGGTGCCGTAGCCGCCGAACCGGTTGGCGACCTCCCCCGCGCCCAGCCGGGCGAAGTCGGCGAGGAGCACCAGCCCGAGCCGGCGCAGCAGGTCGGCGAGCTCGGCGCCCTCCGGGCCGTCGTCGGCGAGGACGGTGACGGGCAGGCCGCGCAGGAACTCCGCCGAGGAGCCCGAGGGGATCGAGAGACAGGCCTGCGGGGGCGCCTCCCGGGCGGCGCGCTCGGCGGTGTAGAGGTCGTCGGCCGCACCGAACCGGCTGTCCCACACCCCCGCCTGGACGAGGTGCTCGGCGAGGACGGCCGCTGCGGCCTCCTCGCCGTCGATCTGCCCGCGGGCGCCACCGCGGGCGAAGTACCGCCCCGGAGCGGGGACGGCGAGCAGCCCGGGCCGCAGCGGCGCCACCCCGGGGCGTACCGCCTCGACCGCCGCCAGCACCGGCTCGAACCACCGGGCGTCGCGGTCGGGGTTGGCGTCGAGCAGCACCACCTCGGGGCAGCGCGCCTGGGCGTCGCGGCGCCGGTGGCCGCGGCGTACGCCCTCGGCGCGGGCGGCGGCGTTGCACACCGCCACCACGTTGTTGGCCAGGACGACGGCCGGTGCCACGACCTCGGGGCGTGGGGCGTCATCAGGCAGTGTGTCGACGCGCTCGAGCAGCGCCGCGGTCACCGACCAGTCCGGGCACCAGAGCACCATGGTCCGCATCAGAGCACCACGTCCGCCCGCACCGGCATCCGCCCGCCACCGCGAGCGACGAGCGTGGCCCGGCGCTCGCGGAGCCGGCCGCGGCCGTGGCCGATGCCGTCCCAGGCCACCTGCTCCGCGTTGATCCTGGCCTCGCAGCGCGGCCACTCGCCCTGCACGACGAGCACCGCCGACCTGGCCCGCAGCCGGGCCTCGATGAGCGAGGCGGACTTCGGGTCGACGCCGCCGGGTGGTCGCAGCACCACCACCTTGAGCACGTCGACCAGGGCCGCGGTCACCTCGAGCCAGTGCTCCCCCGGCGCGGGGACGAGGACGGTGCGCCCGAGCACGATCCCCTGCTGCTGGGCGGCCTCGGCGCCGAAGTCGTCCCAGCCCGCGAACCCGACCCACTCCCCGGCCTGCGAGGCGCCGGCCGCCAGGGCCATGCCGAGGGTCGCCGAGTCGACGCCGTAGACCCCGCCGGTGCGCAGCTGGACCAGGCCGTCGAGCACGGGAAGCACCGGGACCAGCAGCCGGGTCGGGCCGCCCTCGAGCGCAGCGATCCGCCCGCGCAGCTGGTCGACCACTGCACGCGGGTCGTCGATCTCGAGGGGGCGAACACTCACCCGTCCATGTTCGAACAGATATTCGAACAAAGCAAGTGGGCTCTCTGCCCGCAAGCAGGCCGGGAGTTTCACCGGCTGACCGGTGAAACTGGTGCCGGGACGAGGAAGCATTCTCGTCCATGCGCCAGTTTCGTCGTCCAAGCCGACAAGTCACTCACAGGTCCACAGCGGCGTACCTCGCTATCCACAGCCCGAGGACCGACCCCAGCACCGTGCCCGGAAAAGGGGCAGGCTCCTCGACATGCTCGAGCACCTCGTCGACGCTCACGGGATCCTGCTACGTCGCGACGCCATCGCCGCCGGCTCAACGGACAATGCACTGAAGCGTGCTGTGCGCGCTGGTTTCCTGGTGCGAATCCGCCAAGGGGTCTACGTGCTCCGCGGCATCTGGGAGAACTCAGACCCCGTAGCTCGGCACCGACTCCTCCTCGAGGGAACTCGCCAGTTGTACGACGACAACGTGGCCGCTTCCCACGTCAGCGCCTGCATCGAGCAGGGCGGGCCGAACTGGCGACTCGACCTCACGTCAGTCCACTTCACGAGCCTGTACGGCAAGGGCGAGCGGTCTGCGGCTCGCGTCATCCATCACCGCGGGGAGCTGCTCGTCAACGACCTCACGCGCGACGAGCGCGGCTGGCTGACAGCGCCGGCTCGCACGGCCCTGGACACCGCCACGCTGGCCGATCTCGAGCCAGCGGTTGCCGTTCTCGACTGGTACGTCCAAGCCGGCCTCACCACGTTGACCGCACTGTTCGATCTCTACGACCAGCGGATGCGAGTCTGGCCGGACTCACTCCGACTCCGTCACATCCTCGGACTGACGGACGGAAGAGCCGAGTCTGTCGGCGAGACGCGGACTCGGCTCGTGCTCCGCGTCGCCCGCGTGCCCGCACCGATCGCCCAGTACGAGATCAAGCATCCGAGTGGACTCCTGGCAGGACGGGTCGACTTCGCCTGGCCCGAGTTCAAGGTGATGCTGGAGTTCGACGGCCTGGTCAAGTACCACCGATTCCGCCGCCCCGGCGAGACCGTCGAGGAGATGGTGATCCGGGAGAAGCAGCGCGAGGACATGCTCCGCGAGCTCACCGGCTGGGTCATGATCAGGATCACCTGGGCCGACCTCGACCGCCCTGAGGCCACCGCCGCACGCATTCTCCGCGCAATGCGGCTGGCCGCCTGAGTGCCCCTCCAGTCCCGTCCGCCCCACTTGGACGAGAAAACTCGCGCCTGGACGAGGAAGTTTCCTCGTCCAGGCGCGAGTTTCACCGGTCGACCGGTGAAACTGGCACCTCAGGCAGTGCCGTACACCGGCTCCGGCGTGGGCGCCTCACCGAGCAGGTCCCGCAGAGCGGGACCGACCTTCTCGGCCTCCCAGCGAGCGCCGGCGTCGCGCGAGGGACCGTGGGTCCAGCCGTTCTCGACGGTGATGACGGAGCCGTCGATCTCGATGACGCGACCGGTCACGTCGCCGGCCTCCTCGGAGGCGAGCCACGCCACGACGGGCGAGTTGTCCTCGGGCAGCGCCATCGCGGAGGTGTCGAAGGCACCCTCGGTCATCCGGGTCTTGGCGACCGGGGCGATCGCGTTGACGGTGACGCCGTACCGGCCCATCTCGACAGCGGCGACCAGGGTCATGCCGGCGATGCCGGCCTTCGCGGCGGAGTACGTCGTCTGGCCGAGGGAGCCCTGGAGGCCGGCGCCCGACGAGGTGTTGATCACCCGGGCGGCGCGCTGACGGCCCTCCTTCGCCTCGGCCCGCCAGTAGGCGCCCGCGTGGCGCAGCGGGGCGAAGTGGCCCTTGAGGTGCACGCGTACGACGGCGTCCCACTCCTCCTCGCTCGTGTTGACCAGCATCCGGTCGCGCAGGAAGCCCGCGTTGTTGACCAGGATGTCGAGGCCACCGAAGGTGTCGATCGCCTGCCGGACCATGGCCTCGGCAGCGGCGAAGTCGGCGACGTCGGCGCCGTTGACCACAGCCTCGCCACCCATCGCCTCGATCTCGGCGACGACCTGGTGGGCGGGCGACTCGTCGGTGCCCTCACCCGCGGCCGACACGCCGAAGTCGTTGACGACCACCTTGGCGCCGTGGCGCGCCAGCTCCAGCGCGTGGGCGCGTCCGATGCCTCGTCCCGCACCGGTCACGATCGCGACCCGGCCCTCCAGCAACCTGCTCACTTCGGTCTCCTCTACGACGTCGGTTCGTCCACTCCTCGTCCACTCGGACTCGGGACAGGACGCACAATACCAAGCAAATGCTTGGTAGCATGACGGCATGACAGTCACCAGCGAGTTGCGGCCCGACGGGATCCGCGTCGTCACGATGAACGCTCCCCCGGTCAACGCCCTCACCGTCCAGGGCTGGTTCGACGTGGCAGCAGCCCTCGACGAGGCCAGCGCCGACATGGCGACCAAGGTCGTCGTGCTCCGCGCGGAGGGCAAGGGCTTCAACGCGGGCGTCGACATCAAGGAGATGCAGAACACCACCGGGTTCGACGCCCTGCTCGGCGCCAACAAGGGCTGCTTCGCCGCCTTCAAGGCTGTCTACGAGTGCTCGGTCCCCGTCGTCGCGGCCGTCAACGGCTTCTGCGTCGGCGGCGGTGTCGGCCTGGTCGGCAACGCCGACATCGTGGTCGCGAGCGACGACGCCTTCTTCGGCGTGCCCGAGGTCAACCAGGGCGCCCTCGGCGCCGCGACCCACATGGCGCGCCTGGTCCCCCAGCACATGATGCGCACCCTCTACTTCACCGCGCGCACGATCCCGGCCAAGGACCTGGTCCAGTTCGGCTCCGTGCTCGAGGTCGTCGCACGCGAGGACCTCCTCGACGCCGCCCTCGCGGTCGCGGGCGAGATCGCCGCCAAGAACACCAAGGTCATCCGGGCCGCCAAGGAGGCGCTCAACGGGATCGACCCGATCGACGTCAACAAGTCGTACCGCTGGGAGCAGGGCTTCACCTTCGAGCTCAACCTGATGGGCGTCAGCGACGAGCTGCGCGACGACTTCGCCGGCACCGACAAGGCCGACAGCAAGGCGAAGGGGGCCTGATGAGCAGCAACCGCAAGCCGCGCGACAAGCGGATGTCGATCGACGACGTCGTCGGCAGCCTCGAGAGCGGCATGACCATCGGCATCGGCGGCTGGGGCCCGCGGCGCAAGCCGATGGCGCTGGTCCGCGCGATCTACAACTCCGACCTCACCGACCTGACCATCGTCAGCTGGGGCGGCGCCGACGTGGGCCTGCTGGCTCGCGCGGGCAAGATCCGCAAGCTGGTCTACGCGTTCGTCTCCCTCGACTCGGTCCCGCTCGAGCCGAACTTCCAGCGCGCCCGCCAGGCCGCGTCCATCCCGGAGGTCGTCGAGCTCGACGAGGGCATGTTCCAGACCGGCCTCAAGGCCGCGGCGGAGCGCCTGCCGTTCCTCCCGATGCGCGCCGGCCTCGGCTCCGACGTCCTGGTCAACAACCCGTGGATCAAGACCGTCACCAGCCCGTACGACGAGGGCCACGGTCACGAGGAGCTCGTCGCCGTCCCCGCTCTCAGGCTGGACGCCGCGCTCGTGCACCTCAACCGCGCCGACCAGCACGGCAACGCGTCGTACCTCGGGCCGGACCCGTACTTCGACGACCTGTTCGCCATGGCCGCCGACAAGACGTACCTGAGCGTCGAGGAGGTCGTCGACACCGCCGGTCTCACCGTCGACACACCCGTCCAGCGACTGCTGCTGAGCCGGATGATGGTCAGCGGCGTCGTCGAGACCCCCAACGGCGCGCACTTCACCACCTGCACGCCCGACTACGAGCGCGACGAGAGGTTCCAGCGCGCGTACGCCGCTGCCGCGTCGGGCTCCGACGAGGACTGGCAGGCGTTCCACGACCGCTTCCTTGCCGGCGACGAGGCGTCCTACCAGGCGGCCGTCCAGGCCTTCACCGAGGAGAACGCCAAGTGAGTGCCCCCACCCATGAGCAGAGCACCCGTGCCGACGTGTGCGCCGCGGCGATCGCGGACGCCTTCAGCGAGGACGGCGAGATCTTCGCCAGCCCGATGGGTCTGCTGCCGACGCTCGGCGTCCGGCTGGCCCGCCTGACCTCCAACCCCGACCTCGTGATCAGCGACGGCGAGTCGGTGTTCCTGGGCGGCACCCCGCCGCTGGGTGGCAAGGACGTCGTCGAGGGCTGGATCCCGTTCCGCCGCGTGTTCGACGTCGTCGCCTACGGCAGGCGCCACGTGATGATGGGCGCCACCCAGGTCGACCGCCAGGGCAACCAGAACATCTCCGCGATCGGCCCGTTCGCCCAGCCCAAGCGCCAGCTGCTCGGCTCGCGCGGCGCCCCCGGCAACACGGTGAACAACCGGACGTCGTACTGGGTCCCGAAGCACTCCACCCGCGTCTTCGTCGAGAACGTCGACATCGTCTCCGGCGTCGGACCGGCTCGCGCCGAGGCCGCCGGCACCGGTGCCTCGCGGTTCAACGACATCCACCGGATCGTCAGCAACCTCGGCGTCTTCGACATGGGCGGCGCCGACCACACGATGCGGCTCGTCTCGGTCCACCCGGGCGTGAGCGTCGACGAGGTCGTCGCCGCCACCGGGTTCGCCCTCGAGGTGCCGGCCGAGGTGCCGGTGACCCGCGAGCCGTCGTACGAGGAGCTGCTCCTCATCCGCGAGATGCTGGACCCGAAGGGTCTTCGCTTCAAGGAGGTTCCCCAGGAAGAGGCAGCACAGTGATCGATCAGCAGATCCGCACCCCGTTCACCGACCTGGTCGGCGTTCCCCATCCGGTCGTGCAGACCGGGATGGGCTGGGTCTCCGGCCCGCGCCTGGTGTCCGGCACCGCCAACGCCGGCGGCCTGGGCATCCTCGCCTCGGCGACGATGACCTTCGCCGAGCTCGAGGCCGCGATCATCGAGGTCAAGGGGCGCACCGACAAGCCGTTCGGCGTCAACCTGCGCGCCGACGCCGGTGACGCGGCCGACCGCTGCCAGCTGCTCATCGACCACGGCGTGAAGGTCGCGTCCTTCGCGCTGGCCCCGAAGCCGGAGCTGATCGCGAAGCTCAAGGAGCACGGCATCGTCGTGATGCCCTCGATCGGCGCGGCCAAGCACGCGGTCAAGGTCGCCTCCTGGGGCGCCGACGCCGTCATGGTCCAGGGCGGCGAGGGCGGCGGCCACACGGGCGCCGTACCCACCACGCTGCTGCTGCCGACCGTGCTCGACGCCGTCGACATCCCGGTCATCGCCGCCGGTGGCTTCTTCGACGGCCGTGGCCTTGCCGCCGCGCTGTCGTACGGCGCGGCGGGTGTCGGCATGGGCACCCGCTTCCTGCTGACCCGCGACTCAGCGGTCCCGCAGGCGGTCAAGGAGCTGTACCTGGGCAAGGGACTCGCCGACACGGTCGTCACCACCAAGGTCGACGGCATGCCGCACCGGATCCTGCGCACCGACTTCGTCGAGTCGCTGGAGGAGACGTCCGCCGTACGTCGCCTCGGCCCCACGGCCCGGCGCACGCTGGAGTTCAAGAAGTCCTCCGGGATGTCGTGGTCCCAGCTGCTCAAGGACGGTCGCTCGATGAAGAAGGCGCAGGGCCGCACCCTGGGCCAGATGGCGCTGGCCGCCAACACCCCGACCATGCTCCGCGCGGGCCTGGTCGAGGGCGACACCTCCGCCGGCGTACTTGCCAGCGGCCAGGTCGTCGGCGTGATCGACGACCTGCCGTCGTGCGAGGAGCTCATCGAGCGGATCGTCGTCGAGGCCGCCGCGGAACTGAAGCGGGCGTCGTCGTACGTCGTGTGACGTCGTGCTGACGTAGTGCAGATGTCGTGATGCCGAGGACGCGGCCGGTCAGTCCGGTCGCGTCCTCGCTGCTTCCCGCTCCATCCGTCGCTCGTGGAGGCGCTGCTCGGCCTCGGGCAGGAACGCGAGGCAGGGCGCGTCGCTGGTCGGGTGCTGCTCCTTGAGGTGGAAGACCCAGCGGTCCATCGCCGCCATGAACCCGTTGTCGGCACCCGGACGGTACGTCGACCAGGGTCGGTGCCCCTTGGCCGTGCACTCCGAGCAGCTGATCTTGTAGACGAACTGCTCGTCGGCCCCGATCTCGATCCGTACCCGCGCCAGCGGGCCGGCCTGCGTCGCGGCCTTGCGCTCCCGCGCCGATCGACTCGCGACCATCTCACCACCTCGCCTCGTCCGATCACCGAGCCTAGTGGTGTGGCGGGGAGGTGGCTTGCCACTTCGCGTGCTCAGGGTGCGTGCATCGCAAGGCGGCGTCGCGACGGCATACCGGGCGTATTCCGAGCGATCGCCAACGTAGCGAGGTGCGTGCACTGAGCGCGCGAAGTGGTGAGCCACGTCCGCGACGCACCACTTGCGACCCGCTCGGTGAAGTGTCGGACCACTCCCCTAGGGTCGATCAGGTGAGTCGCCGATGAGCAAGATGGACGCAGTACGAGCGATGCGCGAGGCGCGCTACGCGGAAGCCCAGGCCCGCGCGGGCCGCCCCGCCCCGACCCCGCGGGCCGCGAAGCCTGCCCCGGCAGCGCCGGCCAAGGCGGCACCCGTGAAGGCTGCGAAGGCCGCGGCCGCGCCGGCAGCGGAGACGGACGACAGCGCGCTGTGCGGTCACCGCAACATCAGCGGACGCACCTGCACGCGCGAGCGCGGGCACGCGGCGAAGTCGCACCGCTACTCCTGACCGCTCACAGCGAGCGCTGGTAGGCCCACTCCCGGCCCATCACGCGGTAGCCGAGCACCTCGTTCACACCGATCATGTGGGCGTTCGACTCGGCGTTCCAGGTGTCGATCCGCACCAGGTCGGGCTCGGCCTCGGCGAGCCAGCGCAGCATGCCGATCTTGAGCAACAGGCCCAGGCGGTGACCGCGGTGCGGCCGGGTGACGGTGGTGTCGTCCTGCTCGCCCCAGGTCGGGTCGGCGGCGAGGACGCCGACGCAGGTCTGGCCGGCGAGCTCGCCGGTCGGCAGGTGGCGGGCGACGAGGCGGTACTGGCGGAAGCCGCGGGCCACCCAGCCCACCTCGTAGGCACGCATCCGCCCGGGCGTGAACACCTCGTCCTCGTAGTCGAGGTCGTCGGTCGGGGCGTCGTTGATCGAGCTGGCCATCGCGACGAGGTCGTCGAGCCGGTCCTCGGGCGTCGGCGTCGGCCAGCGCTCGAGGGCGTAGTCGGCGGCGTGCGGCAGCGCGTCGTCGTACCTCTTGTCGAGGTCGGACGGGTCGAGCTCGGCGAGCAGCTGGCGGCGGTTGATGCCGGCCAAGCGGCGCTCGAACCCGTGCCGTACGGCGAACGCGTCGCCGGCCACGCTCTCCCACGCCTCGGTCATCAACAGGGTGCGTCCCCGCCGTCGCGCCTCCGCGCGCAGCCGGTCGAGCAGGGCGGTGCCGTGGCCACGCCGCCGGTGCTCGGGGTGGACGCCGAGGGTGAGGAACGCGAGATCGAGATTGTCGTACTCACTCGTCGCGATCGAGCCCCACGCCACGACCGCGCCGCCCACTCGCAGCAGGTACGGCGACTCGGGCTCGCCGTCCCACCCGTGCCGGAACCGGGCGCCGGCCCGCGCCACCGTGTCCCGCATCGTCCACGGAGCATCGGAAGCACTGATCGCGTTGGCCAGGCCGGTCCAGGCGACGAGGTCGTCGTGGTCGTCGGGACCGAACGGGTGGATGTCCATGACCCCAGCCTCCGATGCGGCTCCCGGCGATGCCACTGGATATCCTGAGGAGGTGAACCAGACGTCGCCGCAGGGGTCGAGCCCGAGCGCAGCCGCCCCCCGCCGCCGTCACCTGATGGACCCGAACGCGCCCCGCAAGGCGCCGGACCCGAAGGACATCGAGCGACTCCAGCGCGTGCAGCGCCGGGTGGTCTCGGTGCTGGTCATCACCACGATCCTCCACCTCTCGGCGGGCTTCGTGATCGCGGCCGACCACGTCGCCGCCGACCGGACCGACGCCCGAATCGGCCTCAACATCATCGCCGCCACCTTCATGGTCGGCGGTATCGCGGCCACGCTCGTCATCAACGGGCGCTCGTGGCGCTCGCCGTGGCTGGCGCTCGGGCTGGTCCCGGCGATCGTCGGCATCTGGTGGACGGTGCTCTGAGCACCGCCCACCCCCGGGCTCACCCCTCGGCGACGTAGCCGTGGAAGACGGCCTCGACGTTGTTGCCGTCGAGGTCGCGCACGAAGACGCCGTAGTAGCCCGGGTGGTACTCCGGCCACGGCCGCGGCTCGTGGAGCACCTCGACGCCCGCGGCCACCGCGGCCTCGTGGAAGGCGTGGACGGCTGCGACGTCGGCAGCCTTGAACGCGACGTGGACCTCGCGCTGGGGCGGCATGTCGGCGTAGCTGCTCAGCCAGAAGGCGGGATCGCCCTCGGGGCCGTAGCCGACGGCCACGTCGTAGTCGAGGACCCGGCCGTAGCCCAGCGGAGCGAGCACCTGGTCGTAGAAGGTCTTGGACGCAGCGAGATCGGCGCAGTTGATGCCGAGGTGATCGATCATGCGCCCATCGAACCAGCCTGCGCCGACACTCGTCCTCAGGTACGGCGATCCGCGGCCGATCAAGTCGGCATGCAGCACAGGGACGTCCCGCCCGACGTACATCCGGGCGTGCTGCAGACCGTGGCGCTCACGCTGCGCCCGACCGCCGGCGAGCCGGTGGCACTCGAGACGAGGGTGCTCGACCTCGAGCCCCAGTCCGACGGCTCGACCACGCTGGTCGTCGCCTGCCCGAACGGGATGGACCCGCACGAGCACCACTTCGACGTCACCCTCTCCTGGACCTACCCGCTCGGCCGGATGGAGTGCCCGGTGAGCACCCGCCCCGGTCGGCGGGCGTACGGCGAGGTGTGGCTGCTCCGCCCGAGCTCACCCGCCGCGCGCCTGCAGCAGCGGGCCTACTTCCGGGCCCGGATCTCGATGCCGGTGCTGCTGCGCTGGACGCCCGCGGCCGAGGACGCCGACGACACCGTCGACGAGCAGCCCGAGCAGCCCGAGCAGCCCGAGCAGCCCGAGCAGCCCGAACACGTCGAGATCCTCGGCGTGGTCGTCGACGTGAGCGAGGGCGGCCTGATGGCGAGCGTGCGCACCGAGCCCCCGCCGGTCGGCACCAGCGTCGAGGCGACCACCCGGGTCGACGGCGACAACTTGGTCCAGGCAGCCCGGATCGTGCGCCACGTGCGGTTCGCCAACGGCGGGATCGGGGTCGCGATCGCCTTCGTGGACCCGAGTCTCCACGGCGACCGGCTCCGGCGGCTGGTGTTCGAGACCGAGCGCCGCCGGCGCCGGGTGAGGCGTTGAGTTGCCGTCTTCTCATCGTTGAGTTGCCACTTTCTACCCATTGAGCTTCCAGTGCCGGGTCGACCGCCCTTGCCGTACCGGCAACTCAACTGTGAGGAAGGGGCAACTCAACGGTGAGGAAGGGGCAACTCAACCGTTATGGGTCCGCGCCACCCGTGAGGGTCAGAGACGCTCGATGATGGTGACGTTGGCCTGGCCGCCGCCCTCGCACATGGTCTGCAGGCCGTAGCGGCCACCGGTGCGCTCGAGCTCGTTGAGCAGGGTGGTCATCAGCCGGGCGCCGGTGGCGCCGATGGGGTGGCCCAACGCGATGCCGCCGCCGTTGACGTTGACCTTCTCGTGCGGCGCCCCGGTCTCCTTCATCCAGGCCAGCACGACGGACGCGAAGGCCTCGTTGCACTCGAACAGGTCGATGTCGTCGATCGTCATACCGGCCTTGGCAAGCGCGTGCTTGGTCGCGGGGATCGGCCCGGTGAGCATCCAGACCGGGTCGTCGCCGCGCACCGAGAGGTGCACGATCCGCGCCCGCGGGGTCAGCCCGTGGTCCTTGACCGCCTGCTCGGAGGCGACGAGCACCGCGGCGGAGCCGTCGCAGATCTGTGAGGCGACACCGGCGGTGATCCGGCCGCCGGGGGCGAGCGGCTCGAGGCCGGCCATCTTCTCCAAGGAGGTGTCACGCGGGCACTGGTCGGTGGCGAAGACGCTGCCGTCCTCGAGTACGTACGGCGCGATCTCGCTCGCGAAGCGGCCCTCGGCGATGGCGGCCTTGGCCCGTTCGTGGGAGGCCAGCGCGAACCTCTCCATGTCCTCGCGGGACACGTCCCACTTCTCCGCGATCATCTCGGCCGACCGGAACTGGCTGACCTCCTGGCCGCCGTACCGCTTGATCCAGCCGGGCGACTCGGCGAACGGCGTGGTGAAGCCATACTGCTGGCCGACCATCATCGCGGCGGAGATCGGGATGGCGCTCATGTTCTGCACGCCGCCAGCAACGACGAGGTCCTGGGTGCCGGACATGACGCCCTGGGCCGCGAAGTGCACGGCCTGCTGGGACGAGCCGCACTGGCGGTCGATGGTGACGCCGGGAACGTGGTCGGGCAGCCCCGCGACCAGCCACGCGGTGCGGGCGATGTCGCCGGCCTGCGAGCCGATGGTGTCGCAGCAGCCCAGGATCACGTCGTCGACGGCACCCGCGTCGATGCCGGTGCGCTCGACGAGCGCGGCGAGTGAGTGGGCGCCGAGGTCGGCGGAGTGGACGCCGGCGAGTGCGCCGCCGCGCTTGCCCACGGCGGTGCGGACCGCGTCGACGATATAGGCCTCAGCCATGACAGGACTCCTTGCGTAGAGGGTGGAAGAGCTCAGGCGTGCTGGCTGCTGACGGAGATAACCTCGCCCGTGAGGTACGACGAGTAGTCGCTCGCGAGGAAGACCATCACGTTGGCGACCTCCCACGGGGCGGCGGCGCGGCCGAAGGCCTCACGCTGCTTGAGCTCGACGAGCAGCTCGGGCGAGGTCACCTTCTCCAGGAAGGGGTGCATGGCCAGCGACGGCGAGACCGCGTTGACCCGGATGCCGTGGGGCGCGAGGTCGAGCGCCGAGCAGCGGGTCAGCGCCATCACGCCGGCCTTGGCGGCGGCGTAGTGGGCCTGGCCCTCCTGCGCGCGCCAGCCGATGACCGAGGCGTTGTTGACGATGACGCCCTTCTTGCCGCGAGCCACGAAGCGCTGGCCGACCGCGCGGGTGGCGCGCATGGTGCCGGTGAGGGTGATGTCGATGACCCGGTTCCAGGTCTCGTCGGTGACCTCGAGGATCGAGTCGGTGCCGCCGAGGCCGGCGTTGTTGATCATGACGTCGACGCCGCCGAACTCCTCGGCCGCGTCGAGGAGGGCGGTGATGTCCTCCTCCTTGGTCACATTGCACACCAGCTGGCGGACCCGGTCGGCGCCGAACTCGGCGGCCAGGGCCTCCTCGGCCTCGGCGAGGCGACGCTCGTGGGTGTCGCTGAAGACGACCGCCTTGGCGCCCTCCTCCAGCGCCCGGCGTACGACGGCCGCACCGATCCCGGCACCTGCGGCGGCGGTCACGACGACCACCTTGCCGGCGAGCAGGTCGTGCCCGGGGACGTACTCGGGGGTGGGCTGCTCGGGACGGAGCTCAGACATCAGGATCCCTTCGGTTCACGCGGAAGGCCGAGCACGCGCTCGGCGAGGATGTTTCGCTGGATCTCGTCGCTGCCGCCGTAGATCGTGTCGGCACGCGAGAAGAGGAAGAGGCGCTGGTGGTCGTCGAGGTCGTACGACGACCCGCCCCGGGTCACCAGGCCGCCGCGCCCGGCGACGTCCATGGCGACCTCACCGAGGGTGCGGTGCCAGGTCGCCCAGGCCAGCTTGAAGATCGACCCCGCGCCACCACCGGCGGCCGAGTCCTGGCCGCCCTCGACGAGGGCGAGCGCGCGCAGCGCGAAGCTGCGGATCACGGCCAGCTCGGCCTTCAGGGCAGCAAGCCGGTCGCGGACGACCGGGTCGTCGATCGAGCCGTTCTCCTTGGCCCGGGCCACGACGGTCTCGAGCTCGCGGGCGAAGCCGACGGTCTGGCCGAGCGTGGAGACGCCACGCTCGAAGCCGAGCAGGCCCATCGCCACACCCCAGCCCGAGCCCCGCTCGCCGACGACGAGGTCGGCGGAGGTGCGGGCGCCGGTGAAGAAGACCTCGTTGAACTCCGAGCCGCTGGTGAGCTGCTCGATCGGGCGCACCTCGACGCCGTCCTGGCGCAGCGGCACGAGCAGGAAGGAGAGCCCCTGGTGGCGCTGCGAGCCCGCCTCGGTGCGCGCGACCACGAAGCACCAGTCGGAGAGGTGGGCCAGCGACGTCCACACCTTCTGGCCGTCGATCACCCACTCGCCGGTGGACTCGTCGAGGCGGGCCCGCGTCTGCACGTT
Source organism: Nocardioides sp. QY071 (assembly GCF_029961765.1). Lineage (NCBI taxonomy): Bacteria > Bacillati > Actinomycetota > Actinomycetes > Propionibacteriales > Nocardioidaceae > Nocardioides > Nocardioides sp. QY071. Next base: position 2,487,630 of record NZ_CP124681.1, on the reverse strand, counting down.
GGCGAGGTCGGAGCCGGCGCCGGGCTCGGAGTAGCCCTGCGCCCACAGCTCGCGCACGGCGATGATCTCCGGCAGGAAGCGCTGCTGCTGCTCGGGGGTGCCGAACGCGATCAGCGTCGGACCGAGCAGCTGCTCGCCGAGGTGGTTGACACCGGCCGGCGCCTCGGCCCGCGCGTACTCCTCGTGGAAGATCACCTGCTGCCACAGCGACAGGCCGCGCCCACCGTGCTCGGTCGGCCAGCCGACCGCGGTCCAGCCGTGCTCGGCGAGATGACGGTTCCAGGCCAGCCGCTCGTCGTGGGCCTCGTGCTCGCGACCGGGTCCGCCGAGCCCGCGCAGCGCGGCCCACTCGCCGGTCAGGTGGTCGCCGAGCCATTCCCGGACCTCTGCGCGGAATGCGCGGTCCTCAGGCCCCTCGGTCAGGTTCATGGCTGCTACTCTACCAAGCAAATGCTTGGTTCGGGCAGCGCCGGGGCCTACATTTCGACTGTGACGACCTCCACGCCGATGAGGAACACCTACTGACATGGATCTCGAACTGAGCGAGTCCGAGCTGGCCTTCCAGGCCGAGGCTCGCGCCTGGCTGGCGGCCAACGTGCCGGCCGAACCGCTGCCGTCCCTCGACACCGCCGAGGGCTTCGTCCTGCACCAGGCCTGGGAGGCGAAGCTCGCCGCCGAGCGCTGGTCGGTCGTGTCCTGGCCGAAGGAGTACCACGGTCGCGAGGCGTCCCTCGTGGAGTGGATCATCTTCGAGGAGGAGTACTACCGCGCCGGCGCTCCCCTGCGTGTCTCGCAGAACGGGATCTTCCTGCTGGCCCCGATCATCTTCGAGCACGGCACCCCCGAGCAGCAGGACCGCTTCCTGCCCTCGATGGCGACCGGCGAGCGGGTCTGGGCGCAGTGCTGGAGCGAGCCCGAGGCCGGCTCCGACCTCGCCTCCCTCAAGTCGAGCGCCCGCCGGGTTTCGACAAGCTCAACCACCGGGGAGAGCGGCTGGGTGCTCAACGGCCAGAAGATCTGGTGCTCGCGCGCGGCCCTGGCCCAGTGGGGCTTCGGCCTGTTCCGCAGCGACCCGGAGGCGCAGAAGCACGCCGGGCTCACCTACTTCCTCTTCCCGCTCGACGCCGAGGGCGTGACCGTGCGCCCGATCGCGCAGCTCGACGGCGAGGAGGGCTTCGCGGAGGTCTTCTTCGACGACGTCTTCGTGCCCGACACCGATGTGCTCGGCGCGCCGGGTGACGGCTGGCGGGTCGCGATGAGCACCGCCGGGAACGAGCGCGGCCTCTCACTGCGCTCCCCCGGCCGGTTCACCGCCGCCGCCGACCGCCTGCTCGCGCTGTACGACGAGAGGCCCGACCCGCGCGTCGCCGACCGCGTCGTCGACGCGTGGCTCAAGGCCGAGGCCTACCGCCTCTACACCTGGGGCACCGTGACGAAGCTCAAGGACGGCGGCGACATCGGAGCCGCGGGCTCGGTCAACAAGGTGTGGTGGAGCGAGCTCGACGTCGCCCTCCACGAGACCGCCCTCGACCTGCTCGGCCCCGACGCCGAGCTCGAGTCCCGCTGGCTCGACGGCTACACCTTCTCGCTGTCCGGCCCGATCTACGCCGGCACCAACGAGATTCAACGAAATATTGTTGCGGAGAGAATTCTCGGTCTGCCGCGTGAGCCCAAGGGAGTGCAGAAATGAAGTTCGAGCTCACCACCGACCAGCAGGACTTCGCCGCCTCCCTCGACTCCCTGCTGGCCGCAGCCGACACCGTCGCCGCGGCCCGCGGCTGGGCGGCAGGCGACCATGCCGCCGGCCTCAAGCTGTGGGAGCGGCTGGCCGAGCAGGGCCTGACCATGCTCGCCACCGAGGCCTCCCCCGTCGAGGTCTGCGTCGCGTTCGAGGCGCTCGGCCGCCACGCCGTCCCCGGCCCGTGGGTCGAGGCTGCCGCCTACCTGCCCGTGGCGCTCGGCGCCGAGGTGGAGGGCGTCGCCACCGTCGCGATGCCGCGGGCGCTGGACGCGGACGTCGCCGACGCGGTGTACGCCGTCGTCGGCGACACCCTGCACACCGCCACCGCCGGGAAGGCCCACACCTCGGTCGACCGCAGCCGCCACCTGTTCGACGTCACGCCCGGCGACGCCGTCGAGCACGGCGACCTCGCGGCGGCGTACGACCTGGCCGTGCTCGCGACCGCCGCCCAGCTGCTGGGTGCCGGCGAGAGGGTGCTCGCCGACGCGGTGACCTACGTCAAGCAGCGCAAGCAGTTCGGCCGCGAGATCGGCTCCTACCAGGCGATCAAGCACAAGCTCGCCGACGTGCGCATCGCGCTCGACTTCGCCCGGCCGCTGGTCCTCGGCGCTGCTCTCGACCCGACGCCCCGCGCGGTCTCGGCCGCCAAGGTCGCCTGCGCGGACGCGGCGTACCTCGCCTCCCGCACCGGCCTGCAGGTGCACGGGGCGATCGGCTACACCCAGGAGTTCGACCTCAGCGTGTGGATCACCAAGATCCGCGCGCTGGTCACCGCCTGGGGAACGCCGGCCGCGCACCGCGCCCGCATCCTCGAGACCCTCCGGAGCGCGTGATGCAGTTCGAGCTCAGCGAGGAGCAGGCCGAGCTGGCGGCGACCGTCCGCGGCCTGCTGGAGAAGCGTGCCGACTCGGCCGCCGTCCGCGCGGCGTCGACCTCGGAGACGGGGTACGACGAGGCGCTCTGGGCGACCCTGTGCGAGCAGATCGGCGTGGCGGCGCTCGGCGTTCCCGAGGAGTACGACGGCGTCGGGGTGTCCTTCTTCGAGACCGCCGTGGTGCTCGAGGAGCTCGGCCGCACCATCGCGCCGAGCCCGCTGCTGGCCACCACGGTCGCCACCGAGGCGCTGCTGGCGGGCGCGACCGACGACGCGAGGAAGCGGCTGCTCCCCCGCATCGCCGCGGGCGAGATCGCCACGATCGCCCTCGACGACGGCCCGGTCCTCGACGCCGACCGCGCCGAGATCCTCCTCGCGGTCCGCGGCGACGACCTGGTCGAGGTGAGCGGCGCGACCGCGACCTGGGCCGAGTCGATGGACCAGAGCGTCCGGCTCGCCCGGCTCGATCTGTCCGCTGCGGAGCTGACCGTGATCGGCGACGGCAACGCCGCCCGCGCGCGGGCCGAGCTCGTCGGTGCGGCGGCCGTGGCCGCCCTCGCGGTCGGCCTGTCGGACCGGGCGCTGCGGATGACGGTCGGCTACCTCAAGGAGCGGGTGCAGTTCGGCCGCCCGATCGGGTCCTTCCAGGCGCTCAAGCACCGGATGGCCGACCTGCTGGCGCGGGTCGAGATGTCCCGCTCGGCGAGCTGGGCGGCCTCCTACGCCCTCGCCGACACGGACACCGACGCCGCGGAGGCGGCCTTCCTGACCCACGCCGCGGCGTCGTACGCCCTCGAGACGGCGGCCCTGGCCGCCAGCGAGTGCGTCCAGCTGCACGGCGGCATCGCGATCACCTGGGAGCACGACGCCCACCTGGTGTTCAAGCGCGCCCACGCACTCGGGCAGCTGTACGGCGCACCGCACCGGCACCGGGCAGCCGTGGACCTCTGAGCCGCGCGGGGCCACCGGACCCCAGGTAGGTGTCCGGCCCCTGCAGGACCGCGGCGACCGCCGGCGCGACCATCGCGACCACGTCGTCGACCGGCGCGGAGGCGAGCGGCTCGATCTTCAGCACGTAGCGGGTCATCGCCAGCCCGATCAGCTGCGAGGGGACCAGCTCGGCCTTCATCGCCGGCATCGCCCGCCGCTCGACGACCGGCTGGAACCGCGGGTGCAGCACGCCGCCGCGTGCGCGGCCGGACTTGTAACTACGTGTTACAGCACAGTTCCACCACATGGGCCACTTCCGCCCCAAATTGGTGACGTAACACGTAGTTACAAGGGGCAGTGAGGTCAGCCGACGGGGCTGGTGCAGCGCGTGTTGCTCACCACACTGGGGGTGCGGTCGAGCGGCATCGGGCAGGGGCTGACGCTCACCGCCACCGGCGCGCTGTGCTTCCTCGCCTTGCGGACCTTCACCCGGTACCACCAGGTCCCCGGTGCTGCCGCCTGGGTGAAGACCGTGACGCCCTGGTGCACCCGCGCCTTCGCGACCCGGGCCCACGGGGCGCCGGGCGCGGTGCGGACCTGGAGCACCATCCGGCGCACGCGGCGGGTCTCGGCGACCAGCTGGTAGGCCTCACCGAAGCCGACCGAGGGGCTGGTCGCGAACAGGCGCAGCCGCTGCCGCTTCGGCCGTCCCACCCCGGGGCCCGACGCCGGGCCCACGACGGGGCGCGCGGCCGGGCGGCCCGCGACCCGTGCCGCGGCCAGCAGGCCCTCGATGGTGGCGTCGAACGGGGTCGCGAGCAGCAGCGGTGGCCCGGACGTCGTCCGGCGGGAGGTGACCGCGAAGATGAAGCCGGTGTCGGCGCTGGCCATCCGCAGGAACCACGGCCCGCCACTGGCCCCGCCCGTCAGCGGGCACGAGATCTGCGCGTCGCCGGTCTGGTCGAGCACCGTGGTCGATCCGGTGCACTCCTGGCGGCTCTGGCCGTCGTACGGCGCCTCGGCCGGCCAGCCGACGACGCGGACGCCGTCCTCGCGCACCGGGTAGTTCCAGGCCAGTCCGTTGCCGCCGACGACGTCGACCAGATCGAGGCCGCCCTGGGGTGCGACCCGGATCATCGCCTGGTCGTGCGCGACCTCGTCGCACCGCGAGACCCAGTCGCCCTGCGCGATCGCGGCGGTGCCGACCCAGGTGCCGTAGGGCCGGGCGTTGTGGTCGTAGCCGGGGACGAACATGAAGTTGCTGTAATAGGTGCCGGCGCGGCAGCCGCCGAGCAGCACCCGGGTGCCGCCGGAGTTCACGCAGTGCCCGGCGGTGACCACGAGGTCCTTCTCCGGCGTGTTGACCGACGACGCCGAGCACACGTAGTTGGTGCCGCCGTCGGAGAAGAACAGCTTCCCCGTGCTGCGCAGGCCCTCGCCCACCCGGCCCGAGGTCCGGCCCTGGACGCCGGATGTCGACGCCGGGGCGGTCGTGGCATTGCCCGCCGGGTCGAGGTCGAGAGGGACCGCGGTGCGCATCCGCTTCGCGGTCCAGTAGTCCCGCACCCCGGCGTGGGGCAGCAGTCGTACGTCGGGTCGGGTGGTCGCCGGGCCGGGATCGGACGGCATGGACGGATCGGCCGCGGCGCCGGCGCCGAGCCCGGACAGTCCTGACATCCCCGGCAGCCCGGGCAGCAGGACTGCGACGGCCACCGCCCCGAGCGCCCTGCGCATCCTCATCGATCCCCCCGACCGGTTCGTCGTACTCGATCAGGGGCTCAACGCCCGGACGGGGCCCGGGTCACGAGTCGGTGGTGCGGTAGCGGCCCTTGAAGTAGAGGAGTGGCTCGGCGACTGCGGCGTCCTCGGAGTGCGCCTCGAGGTGCTCGACCTTGCCGACGACGATGAAGTGGTCGCCACCCTCGTAGACCGCGTGGATGGTGCAGTCGAGGTGCGCGAGCGTGCCCTCGATGACGGGCGACCCGGTCGCCGCCGCGGGCTGCCAGGAGATCCCGGCGAACTTGTCGATCCCCTTGGTCGCCATCTGCCCGGAGACGTGCTCCTGGTCGGCGGCCAGGACGTTGACGCAGAACCGGCCCGAGCGCTGGATCGCCGGCCAGGCGCGCGAGCTGCGCGCCGGGACGAAGGTGATCAGCGGCGGGTCGAGCGAGACGCTGGCGAAGGACTGGCAGGTCATGCCGACCGGCTCGTCGCCGCTCATCGTGGTGATCACGGTGATCCCGGAAGCGAAGCAGCCCAGGGTGTCGCGGAACCGGCGCGCGGCGGCCTGGGCCGCCGGGTCGTCGTGGACCGCGACCTCCTCACCGGGACGCAGCTCGAAGTCGACCTCGGCGTCCCCGAGCCACGACTGGATCAGCTCGGGGTGCGGCCAGGTCTCCCGCGCGTCGGGGCTGATGCCCTCCGGGATCTCGCTCACGTCACTCACGTTAGTGGCCACTCACTGGCCGCCGAACACGTGGCCCCAGTACGAGACGGCGGTCGACTCGCGCGCCACCCAGCGGGCGTCGTCGACGGTCATGCCCTCGGTGCCGAACTCGACGTCGAAGCCGCCGGGCGACTTGACGTAGAACGAGATCATCTCGTCGTTCATGTGGCGGCCCAGGGTGGCCGACAGCGGCGCACCGTGCTTGCGGACGCGCTCGAGCGCTCGACCGACGTGGTCGAGCTTGTCGACCTCGAGCATCACGTGGACGCACTTGCTCGGGTTGGGCATCGGCAGGAAGGCCAGCGAGTGGTGGCGCGGGTTGACGCCGAGGAAGCGCAGCCAGACCTTGCTGCCCGGCTCCTTGCCGACGAACTCGCCGGGCATGCTCATCGAGTCACGCAGCCGGAAGCCGAGGACCTCGGTGTAGAACCGCAGCGCCTCGACGTCGTCGAGCACCGGGACGACGATGTGACCCATGCCCTGGTCGCCGGTGACGAAGGTGGCGGCGTACGGCGTCACGACGGGTCGCGCCTCGTAGGTGATGCCGTGGAACAGCTCGAACACGTTGTCCCACGGGTCGCGGAACCGGATCAGCTCCTGGACCCGGCGCTCGTCGAGCTCGTCCTTGGTGCCTTCCTCGAACTCCACGCCGGCCTTCTGCAGGTGCTCACGGGCGGCCTGCAGGGCCTGGTGGTCGGCGAGTTCCCAACCGGTGCAGTCGAGCTGGTCGACGTCGGAGGGGAACACCACCACCCGCGCGGAGACCTCGTCGATGCGCCAGTACTGGTGGTCCGGGTCGGGGCCGCGGCCCTCGGCGAGGCCGAGCACCTTGCCGGCGAAGGTCTTCCAGGCCCCCAGGTCGGTGCTCGCGACCCGGATGTAGCCCATGGACTTGATGTCGATCGTCACGAACGCTCCTTGTGGCGGGCCAGGAAGGCGGTGCAGATCTCGGCGAACTCCTCGGCCGCCTCGATCTGTGCCCAGTGGCCGCAGTTGGGGAAGACGTGGAGCTGGGCCTTGGGGATCTGCTTGAGCGCGACCAGCGCGCCGTCGAGCGGGTTCACCCGGTCCTCGCGGCCCCACGTCAGCAGGGTGTGCTTGCGCAGCCGGTGCGCCTCGCGCCAGAGCATGCCGTCCTCGGCCCACTCCGGGTTCCAGAACGACGCGCCCATCGAGCGCATGGCCTCGAGCGAGCCCGGCGCGGTGGCGTCGGCGAAGCGCTCCTCGACGAGCTCGTCGGTGACCAGGGCCTGGTTGACGACCATCGTGGAGATGAACGCCCGCAGTGCCTCGCGGCTGGGGTTCATGCTGAAGTCCATCAGCCGCTGGACGCCCTCGGTCGGGTCGGCGTGGAACAGGTTGGTCGACAGTCCGCCGGGGCCCATCAGCACCAGCCGGCCGACGCGGTCGGGGTATTCCAGCGCGAACCGGGTCGCCGTACCTCCACCGAGGGAGTTGCCGAGCAGGTGGACCCGCTCGATCTGCAGCTCGTCGAGCAGCTTGACGAGGTACGACGCGGAGTGGCGGAAGTAGTTGGCCTGCACCTCGGGCTTGTCGGAGGCACCGAAGCCGGGCTGGTCGACCAGCAGGGTGCGGAAGCTCTCCGCGAAGCGCGGCAGTGCCGGGCCGAAGTTGCTCCACGCCGAGGCGCCGGGCCCACCGCCGTGCAGGAGCACGAACGGCAGCCCTCCCCCGACGTCGGACGACTCGCCGGCCTCGTAGTAGTTCAGGGTGATGTCGCCGGCCTTCGCCGAGCGACGGGTCCCCTCCTTGGAGAAGTCGGGCATCAGTACATCCCCGGGTCGACCTTGTGGCCGAACTGCTGGGCGCCGTACATCTGCAGCGCGCGCTCGGGGTCGTTGGCGGCGTGCACGCGACCGGCGTGCGAGTCGCGCCAGGCACGCTGGAGGTAGGTGCCCTCGGCGAGCGCACGACCGCCCGACGCCTCGAACAGCGCATCGATCGCCTCGATCGAGCGGGCGGTGCCGAGCACCTGGTCACGGCGCACCCGCAGCCGCAGCTCGAGCGGGATCTGCTCACCCTTCGCGACGTGGGCCTGCTCCTCGCGGATGTTGTTGATCAGCAGTGCCCAGGCGGCGTCGATCTCCGAGGAGGCACGGGCGATGCGGACCGCGGCGAACGGGTCGAGCGAGGCCTTCTCGCCGAGGTACGCCGCACGCACGCGCTTCTGCTGCATCTCGACGTGCTCGGCGTACGCACCCTTCGCCATGCCGATGATCGGGGTGGCGATGGTGCTGGTGAAGATCGAGTGGAAGGGCAGCTTGTAGAGGTCGCTGGTGTTGACCTCCTGGCCCGGACCGCGGCAGGCGCCGGTCTCCCCCATCGACAGCGTGAACGCCTCGGGGATGAAGGTCTCCTCCACGACGATGTCGTTGGAGCCTGTGCCACGCAGGCCGACGACGTTCCAGACGTCGACGATCTGGTACTTCTCGCGGGGCACCATGAAGGTGCGGAAGTCGACGACCTGACCATCCTCGTTGAACACGAGGCCGCCGAGCAGCACCCAGCTGCAGTGGTCGGAGCCGGAGGAGAAGCTCCACTTGCCGGAGAGCTTGAACCCGCCCTCGGTGATGACGGCCTTGCCGGTGGGGGCGTACGACGACGACAGCCGCACCGTCTGGTCGTCCCCCCACACAGCCTGCTGCGCCTCGTCGGCGAACAGCGCGACCTGCCAGGGGTGGACACCGACCACGCTGGAGACCCAGCCGGTGGCGCCGTCGGCGGTGGCGATGTCGCGCACGGCGGTGTAGAAGGCAACCGGGTCGGCCTCGATGCCGCCGTACCGCTTCGGCTGGAGCAGCCGGAAGAAGCCGGTCTCCTCGAGCTCCTTGATCGAGGCGTCCGGGATGACGCGCAGACGCTCGCCCTCCTCGGCCCGCTCGCGGATGGTCGGGAGGAGGTCACGCACGCCGTCGAGGACGGCGGTCACCTCGGGGGCGAAGTCCTGGTTCATGGGAGCTCCTGTGTCTGCGACAGTGTGTGCTGCACCAGATTAGAACAGGTTCTACTTTTGGCACAAGCGGGGTGCCCCAACACGACACGGGGCGCCGGACCCGAAGGCCCGACGCCCCGTGGACGCAGTCGGTCGGAGTCAGCCGACCAGCGAGCGCCACCACACCGGCTGGGCGCCCTCGGCGTCCCAGTGGTAGGGGTCCTTGCCGTAGACGACGGTCTCGCAGCCCTTGGCCTTGACCTTCTTCACCTTGATGTTGAAGTAGATCGTGTCGAGGCCCGCACCGCACTTGATCTTCATGCCCTTGTAGGGGTTCTTGACGTAGACCTTGTCGTTGCCCGCACCCGGCTTGATCACCGTGTCCTCGTCGACGTCGCCGACCATGATGATGTCGTCACCCGCGCCACCGATGGCCTTGAAGGTGCCCGACAGCAGGCCGTACAGGCCGCCGAAGGTGTCGTTGCCGGCACCGCCCTTGAGCACGTCGCCCTCGCCGGCCGGCTCCCAGAACTGGTCGTCGCCCGGGCCACCGATCACCTTGTCGCGACCGGCCTCGCCCGTCACGTAGTCGTTGCCGGGACCGCCCTTGACGTTGTCGTCTCCGGCGCCGCCGGCCGCGGAGTCGTCGCCGTCGCCGCCCTTGACCTTGTCGTCGCCGTCGTCGCCGTAGGTCACGTCGGCGCCCGCACCGCCGTTGAGCTTGTCGTTGTCCGCGCCGCCGTAGAGGTAGTCGTTGCCGGACCCGCCCCACAGCTTGTCCTTGCCCACCCCGCCCTCGAGGCTGGTGCCGTCGTAGCCGCCCTTGTTGGGGTCGGGCTGCGTCGGGTCGCCGTTGCCGGCCCGCATCTTGTCGTTGCCCTGGTCGCCGGTGGCGTAGTCGGCGCCGTCACCGGTGTTGATCTTGTCGTTGCCGAGACCGCCCTCGATGCCGTCGTTGCCGGCCTCGCCGAAGATCTTGTCGTTGCCCTCGCCGCCGAGGAGCGGGTAGTCGTTGCCATTGCCGCCGAAGACCTTGTCATTGCCCGCGCCGCCCTCGACACGGTCGTTGCCGTCGCCGCCCCAGAGCTTGTCCTTGCCGGCCAGACCCATGATCTGGTCGTCGCCGGGGGTCCCGGTGATCTTGTCCTTCTTCGGCGTGCCCAGGTAGTCCTGGGCCAGGGCCGGAGCGGCCGTACCGAGTGCCAGGGCAGCGGCGAGCGCGCAGCTGGCCGCCTTCATCTTCTTCATCTGTACTCCCAAGACGTAGCGGGTGTTGGATCGGGCCGGTACGACGAGGCGCGCCGGCGTCCCGTCAACCTACCCAGCCGGGCGCCGAGGATCCGGGCCGGCCCAGCAGGCAGACGGGGCGCCGGGCCCGACGGCCCGACGCCCCGTTGCACCGACTCATCGCCTCCGTGCGGGAGCGATGCTCACTCGAACAGCGAGCGCCAGTTCACGACCTGCGTGCCGTCCGGGTCCCAGTGGAAGGCGTCCTTGCCGTAGAGCACGGTCTCGCAGCCCTTGGTCTTGACCTTCTTGACCGCGATGTTGAAGTAGACCGTGTCGGCGCCAGCGCCGCACTTGATCTTCATGCCCTTCACGGGGTTCTTGATGTAGAGCTTGTCGTTGCCGGCGCCCGGCTTGAGCACCGAGTCCTGGTCGATGTCGCCGATGTAGTAGGTGTCGTCACCGGCGCCGCCGATGGCCTTGACCAGGCCGGTGAGCAGGCTCCACTTGGTGCCGAAGGAGTCGTTGCCGGCGCCACCCTTGTAGAGGTCGCCCTCGCCCGGGAGGTGGTCCTCGGCGTTGGTGTAGCTGTAGTAGTCGTACTCCTGGAAGGTGTCGTTCCCGGCGCCACCCTTCAGCTTGTCCTTGCCCGCGCCGCCGGACAGGTAGTCGTCGCCCGGGCCACCGACGAGCTTGTCCTCACCGGGACCGCCGTCGAGGGAGTCGTGACCGTTGCCGGCCTTGAGCTGGTCGTTGTCGGCACCGCCGAGGAGGCCGTCCGACCCGTCGCCACCCTTGAGCTTGTCCCGGTCGTCACCGCCGTCGAGCCTGTCGTTGCCCGCACCGCCCCACAGCTTGTCCCTGCCGTCGTCGCCGCTGAGATTGGAGCCGGCATAGCCGTCGGGAACGGACGTCTGGGTCGCCTCGTCCCACCGCGTCTCGGCGTGGGTGGGGTCGCCGTTGCCCGACCTCATCTTGTCGTTGCCCGCACCGCCGGAGGCGCTGTCCTCACCGTCGCCGGTGTTGATCTTGTCGTTGCCGTTGCCACCGCTGATGCCGTCGTCGCCGGCCTCACCGAAGATCTTGTCCTTGCCCTCGCCGCCGATCAACGGGTAGTCGTTGCCGTTGCCGCCGTAGATCTTGTCGTTGCCGTCGGCACCCTCGATCCGGTCGTTGCCGTCGCCGCCCCAGAGCTTGTCCTTGCCGGCCAGGCCCATGATCCGGTCGTCGCCGGGCGTGCCGATGATCTTGTCCTTCTTCGGCGTGCCCACATAGTCCTGCGCGAGCGCCGGAGCGGCCGTACCCAGCGCGAGAGCGGCCGCGAGCGCGCAGCCGACTGCATTGGTCTTCTTCATGTGATCCCCCAATGACGGAGTGTGACGGATGTTGCACTCGGGAACTGCCCGCCAACGGCGCGGGCAAACTCGAACTAGAACCTGTTACAGTTTTCGCCATGAACGACTCCTACGACGTCGTCGTGGTCGGCGCCGGCGGTGCTGGCATGTCGGCCGCGCTCGCCGCGGCCCACCAAGGCCTCGACACCGTCCTGGTCGAGAAGAGCGGCCACTTCGGCGGCTCCACCGCGCGCTCGGGCGGCGGGGTGTGGATCCCCGGCAACTACGCGCTGCAGGCGGCCGGACAGGTCGACGAGGGCGACCTCGACGCCGCGAAGACCTATCTCGACTCGATCGTCGGCGACGTCGTGCCGAAGGTGCGCCGCGACACCTACCTCGACCGCGGCCCGGAGGTGCTCGACTTCCTGCGCGAGAGGACGCCGCTGCGGTTCACGTGGGTGCCCGAGTACGCCGACTACCTTCCCGAGCAGCCCGGCGGCCGTCCGCGCGGGCGCAGCGTCGAGCCGGTCCCGATGGACGCGCGCTTCCTCGGCGACGAGCTCGACCGGCTGCACCCGCCATACACCAAGGCGCCGGCCAACCTGATCGTCACCCAGGCCGACTTCCGCAAGCTGAGCCTGGGCCTGCGCACGATCCGTGGTCCGCTCACCATGGTCAAGGTGATGGTCAAGCGGCTGCTCGCGGTCCTCACCGGCAAGCGGATGTTCGCGATGGGCAACGCGATCGCGATCGGCCTGCGCAAGGGCCTGGTCGACGCGGGCGTGCCCGTCGAGTACGACACCGCGCTGCTCGACCTGCTCGTCGAGGACGGCCGCGTGGTGGGCGTGGTGGTCGAGAAGGATGGCCAGCGCCGCGAGATCCGCGCCCGGCGCGGCGTGATCCTCGGCTCGGGCGGCTTCGAGCACAGCCAGGAGCTGCGCGAGAAGTTCCTGCCCCAGCCGACCTCGTCGGCCTGGTCGACGGGTGCCGCGTCCAACACCGGCGCCGGACTGCTCGCCGGTACGGCGGCCGGTGCCGCCACCGACCTGCTCGACGACGCCTGGTGGGGTCCGACCATCCCGCTCCCGGGCCGGGCCTGGTTCTGCCTCGCCGAGCGCAACCTGCCCGGCTCGATCATCGTTAACTCGGCCGGCGAGCGGTACATGAACGAGGCGCTCCCCTACGTCGAGGCCACCCACGAGATCTACAAGGGCCAGGCCACCGGCGTGGACCACGTTCCGTCGTACATGGTCTTCGACCAGACCTACCGCAACCGCTACCTGTTCGCCGGCGTCGCCGGCCGGCAGCCGTTCCCGGGGCGTTGGTACAAGGAGGGCGTCGTCGTGCGGGCCGACACGCTCGAGGAGCTGGCCGCGAAGGTCGGCCTGCCGTCGGGCTCGCTCGACGCCACCGTGGACCGGTTCAACGGGTTCGCCCGTTCGGGCGTCGACGAGGACTTCCACCGCGGCGAGTCGGCGTACGACAAGTACTACTCCGACCCGACCGTGAAGCCGAACTGCTCCCTCGCGCCGATCGAGAAGGGCCCGTTCTACGCGGTCAAGATCGTGCCCGGTGACCTCGGCACCAAGGGCGGCCTGGTCACCGACGAGCGCGCCCGGGTGTTGCGCGAGGACGGCGCGGTCATCCCCGGCCTGTACGCCGCCGGCAACGTCTCGTCGGCCGTCATGGGCAACACCTACCCGGGCCCGGGTGGCACGATCGGTCCCGCCATCGTGTTCGGATATCTCGCTGCGGAGGACATCGCCCATGCCGATTGACCCATCGATCGCGATCGGGGCCGACCTCGGCTCCCGCACGTTCTCGTGGACCGAGTCCGACGTGCTGCTCTACCACCTCGGCATCGGCGCCGGAGCGCGTGCCGGCGACAACCTCTCCCCTGCCGCGCTGCGCTACACGCTCGACGACGCGGCGCTGCAGGTGCTGCCGTCGTTCGGCGTCGTCGCCCCGACCTTCCACGAGACCGACCCGCCGCCGCTTGACCTGCCCGGGTGCGACATCAACCTCGCCCAGGTGGTCCACGGCTCGCAGGCGATCTCCGTCTCCGGTCCCCTCCCGACCTCCGGTACGGCGACCGTGCGCACCACGCTCACCGACATCTGGGACAAGGGCAAGGCGGCGGTGATCTGGCAGGAGGGCGTGGCGACGTCTCCGGCGGGCGAGGAGCTGTGGCGGGTCCGCTCGTCGATCTTCGTCAAGGGCGAGGGCGGCTGGGGCGGCGACCGCGGATCGGCGGCTCCCGTGGCGGTGCCCGAGCGCGAGGCCGACCATGTCTCGTCGTACACCGTCACCCCGCAGCAGGCCCTGCTCTACCGGCTGTGCGGCGACCGCAACCCCCTGCACGCCGACCCCGGCTTCGCCAAGGCCGCGGGCTTCCCGGCGCCGATCCTGCACGGGCTGTGCTCCTACGGCATCGTGCTGCGCGAGCTCACCGACGGCCTGCTCGGCGGCGACGCCACCCGGGTCGGCGGGTTCACCGGCCGGTTCGCCGGCGTCGTGTTCCCCGGCGAGACGATCCGGGTCACCGGCTGGCGCGAGGGCTCCTCGGTCATCGGCTCGGCGAGCATCGAGGGCGGCGAGCGCGACGGCTCCCCCGTCCTCGCGGACTGCGTGCTCACGCTGGCCTGAGGTGGGTGCGGGCGTTGCGGTTTGGTCCCAAACCGCAACAATTAGGGCCAGAACCGTGCAGTCTCTGCCCAATCGAAACCTGTTCTACGGAGGATTCGCATGCCCACTCGTACCGGACGCACCGCCTGGAACGGCGGTCTCCAGGACGGCACCGGACAGGTCGAGCTGACCTCCTCGGGCGCCGGCACCTTCGATGTCTCGTTCCCGAAGCGGGCGGCCGACGACGCCGACGGCACCACCAGCCCGGAGGAGCTGATCGGCGCAGCCCACTCCGCCTGCTACGCGATGTCGCTGTCGAACGAGATCGCCAAGGCCGGCGGTACGCCGATCGCCCTCGACGTGTCCGCGGACGTCACCCTCGGCCCGGACCCGGCGGGCGGCTTCCAGATCGCCGGGATCGCGCTGACGGTGCGGGCCGAGGTCGAGGGGCTGGACGCGGCCGGCTTCGATGCCGCCGCGGGTGCGGCCAAGGTCGGCTGCCCGGTGAGCAAGGCGCTGAGCGCCGTACCGATCACGCTGGACGCGGCGCTGGAGGGCTGAGCACCAGGTCGACGCTGTCACCGACCCGGATCCGGCCGCCCTCGAGCACCCGGAACACGGTCCCGGCCCGGCGCCGGAGCGCTTCCTGCGCTCCGGCGCCGATCGTGTCGTCGAGCAGCTTGCAGGGTGCGGCGACCCGGACCACCTCGAGCAGCACCTCGCCGACGCGGATCCGGGTCCCCGGATCGCGCGGTACGACGCCGTGGCTGATCGTCAGATTGCGGCGGGTCAGCTCGCTGGGCACCGGCCGCCCGTAGACCGCGGCCGCCTCGTCGAGGGTCTCCCGGCTCTGCACGGTGACGTGGCGGTGCCTGGTCCCGTGGTAGCGGTCCCCCACGATGCCGCGGCCGGCCTCCACCTCGACCTCGTCCTTCGGCTGCATCGGCAGCCGGGTCGCCTTGGCGAGGTGGATCGCGGAGACGACGGGCGGGTGGTCCATGCCGCCAAGGCTAGATGCGTCTAGGGTGCCGGTCATGGACGTCCGGTTGCCCGCACCCGCCGGTGGCCGCCCGCTCAGCGCCGTGGTCGCCGCCGCCGTCGGCGCCATCTTGTTGGTCGCACCCCTGGCCGCGATCGCCAGCCAGGGTCTCGGGTCCGAGGACCGGCTGGACGCTCTGATGCTCGCCCTCGCCGGCCTGGTGATCCTCGGCTGGGGCGGCTACCGGCTGGTCGGAAGGCGACCGCGACTGCAGCACGCCACCCACGTCGAGCTCGACGGCGTCGGCGTCACCGTACGCGGCGTCGACGTCGCAGCCCTGCTCACGTGGCGCGACGTGGCGCTCGTCGAGGTGCGCTGGTGGCAGATCGTCCCGCCGTACGTCGAGGAGGCGATCCACCTGCCGGTGCTGCGCTTCGTCGCCCGCGACGACAGCGACGTGGCGCTGCAGGGCTCGTCCGTGCTCACTGCCGATCTCGCGCAGGCGTTCGCGATCTCGACGCCCGCGGCGGCGCTGAGCGCCGTGGTCGGCAGGGAGGGGCTGGGGCCCCTGCAGCAGGTGCTGGCCTGGATGGGCGAGAACCGGCCCGACGTACCCGTCGAGGTCGGGGCGCCGCCGGACCTGTGAGCTACGCCGGGCGCGCGGCGTCGGCCTTCGCCCGCAGTGCAGCGACCATCGCGTCGGGGTCCTCGGCCGAGTAGACCGCCGAGCCGGCGACGAAGACGTCCGCGCCCGCCTCGGCGCAGCGCTCGATGGTCTCCAGCGAGACACCGCCGTCGACCTGGAGCCAGGTCTCGACGCCGTGCTTGTCCATCATCGCGCGGGCCCGGCGGATCTTGGGCAGGCACAGGTCCAGGAACCTCTGTCCACCGAAGCCCGGCTCGACCGTCATGATCAGCACCATGTCGAGCTCGGGCAGCAGGTCCTCGTACGGCTCGATCGGCGTCGCGGGCTTGAGTGCCATCGACGCCCGGGCACCGGCCGAGCGGATCTCTCGGGCCAGCCGCACGGGGGCCTTGGCCGCCTCGACGTGGAAGGTGACCGAGCCGCAGCCCGCCTCGACGTACGCCGGGGCGTTGCGGTCGGCGTTCTCGATCATCAGGTGCGCGTCGAGCGGGATCGGGCTGACCCGGGCCAGCGCCTCGACCATGGCCGGGCCGAAGGTCAGGTTCGGGACGAAGTGGTTGTCCATGACGTCGACGTGCACCCAGTCGGCGCCGGGGATCCGGGCGACCTCCTCACCGAGCCGCGCGAAGTCGGAGTTGAGGATCGACGGGGTGATCTGGATGTGGCCCACGGGCGGCCAGTCTAGGAGGTGTGGGTCGTTCGGGCATGATCGTGGACGTGCCTGCCGACGAGAGCGACGACCTGCAGATCCGCGCGGTCGTGGACCGCTTCTTCGCCGCCTTCGTCAGTGGCCCCGACGCGGCCGTCCGCGCCGACGACCTGCGCACCGTGCTGCTGCCGGAGGCGCTGCTCGTCAGCGCCGCCGGAGCCGCACCCACCTCGTACGACGTCGAGTCGTTCATCGCACCCCGGGTGACGCTCCTCGGCGGCGACACGATGACCGGGTTCCGCGAGTGGGTCGAGACCGCGCGGGTGGACCGGTTCGGCGACATCGCGCAGGTGTGGTGCGGCTACGCGAAGTCCTGGCACCAGGACGGCGAGCCGCGGCACGGGTCCGGGGCCAAGTCGCTGCAGCTGGTGCGGACGACGGGCGGATGGCGGATCAGCGCGGTGGTGTGGGACGACCTCTGAGTCCCACCAGTTCGGGCGATTCCCTCCGCACCGGCCGCGATCGGCCGATCATGGAAGGACCAGCACCTCTTTGGGGGGAGGCACCCGATGCCGATGATGAACAGTGAGGCCCGGAAGCGGGCCGCTGCACGCGAGCTGCTGGCCGACCCGCGGGCCGAGGCCCGTCGGCTGGCCGACGAGTGGGACCGGGAGGCCGACCACGAGGACGCCCGCGGCAACGGGTTCGCCGCGGTGATCCTGCACGCGCACGCCCGCGACCTGCGGGCCGCCCTGGAGGACCCGGCTCAGCCGCTCAGCGCCTGAGACAGGCGCTACTCCGCGGGCGGTTGCTCCTCGGCCGGCAGGTCGTCCCGCTCGGCCCACTCCAGCAACGGCGTGATGTCGAAGACGTGGTCGTCGATGTCATGGTGCAGGTCGCCGAGCTCGGCGAAGCGCGCCGGCACCGTGCGGATCGTGAAGTCGCGCGGGTCGGCGTCGTCGATCTCGTCCCAACGGATCGGGGTGGAGACCCGGGCGTCGGGCAGGCCTCGCACCGAGTACGCCGCGGCGATGGTGTGGTCGCGGGCGTTCTGGTTGTAGTCGACGAACACCGCCGCCGGGTCGCGGTCCTTCTTCCACCAGGTCGTGGTGACCAGCTCGGGCGCGCGCCGCTCGACCTCGCGGGCGAAGGCGAGCGCTGCCCGCCGTACACCCTTGTGGTCGTGCTCGGGCTCGATCCGCACGTAGACGTGGATGCCCTTGCTGCCGCTGGTCTTGGGGTAGCCGACGGCGCCGAGCTCGTCGAGCACCTCGTGGGCGACGTGGGCGACCCTGCGGATGTCGTCGTACGACGACGCGGGGCCGGGATCGAGGTCGATGCGCCACTCGTCGGGCATCTCTGTCGCGCCGCGGCGGCTGTTCCACGGGTGGAACTCGACGGTCGACATCTGCACCGCCCAGATCACGGAGGCCAGCTCGGTCACGCACAGCTCGTCGGCGGTGCGCTTCCAGCGCGGGAAGTACAGCTGCACGGTCTCGACCCAGGCGGGCGCACCCGCGGGGAGCCGCTTCTGGTGCACCTTGTCGCCGTCGAGGCCTTTGGGGAAGCGGTGCAGCATGCACGGGCGCTCCCACAGCGCGTTGACGATGCCGTCGCCGACGGCGAGGTAGTACTCCACGAGGTCGAGCTTGGTGGCGCCGATCTGCGGGAAGTAGACGCGCTCCGGGTTGGTCACCCGCACGACTCGGTTCTCGACCTCGATCTCCACCGCGGGGGACGCCATGGCTGCTGAGGGTACCGGTCAGCCGACGCGGCCGAGCGCGACCAGCGCGAGCAGCAGGCAGGCGAGGCTCTCGCCGTCGACGATCTCGCCGCGCCCGACCCGGGCCAGCAGGTCGGCCAGCGGCACCCGGTGCACGGCGCGGATGCCGTCCTCGAGCATGGCGTCGTCGCCGACGTACGTCAGGCCGCGGGCGAGATAGACCACCTCCGGCGCGTGGGCGACGCCGATGAGCGCGTTCATCCGTCCGATCTCCTGCCATTCCGCCGCCGCCAGGCCGGTCTCCTCGCGCAGCTCGCGCTGGGCCGCGACGAGCGGGTCCTGCCCGTCGGCACCGCCGGCCGGCAGCTCGAGCGAGGCCCGCTCGCCCGTCGTGTAGCGGTCGACCTCGACGAGCACGACCTCGTCGTCCTCGGTCAGCGGTACGACGAACACGGCCGGCTGGCGCAGCTCGACGACCCCGTAGATCCCCTCGCTGCCGTCCGGGCGGACCACCTCGTCCTCGCGGACCCGGATCCACGGGTTCTCGTAGGCGATCCGGGTGGTCCGACGCTGCCAGGGCTGCATCCCGTCAACCTAGCCAAGATGGCCGTAGCGTTGGGCGCGTGGACTTCGACCAGCCGCCCGTGGTCCGGGTCAGTGCCGACGACCGGCTCGACCCGCAGGAGTGGCCGATGACCGTCCCGGCCGTGGCGCAGGTCGTGCGCGAGGGCCTCGACCTGGCGAAGGGGGTCACCTTCCTGGTCGGCGAGAACGGCTCGGGGAAGTCCACGCTGGTCGAGGCGGTCGCCGTGGCGTTCGGGCTCTCGCCGGAGGGCGGCACCAACCAGGGCCGGCACACGACACGGGAGTCGGAGTCGCCGCTGCACCGGGCGCTGCGGATCCAGCGCGGGCTGGGCGCCGCGCGGTGGGGGTTCTTCCTGCGCGCGGAGACCATGCACGGCTGGTACACCTTCGTCGAGCAGCACCAGAACCCGTGGGCCAGGCAGCCGGACTCGAGCTACCACGAGATGAGCCACGGCGAGTCCTTCCTCGAGGTGCTGCGCACCCGCTTCGACTCCCCCGGGTTCTACTGCCTCGACGAGCCCGAGGCCGCGCTGTCGTTCTCCTCCTCGCTCGGACTGATCTCGGTGCTCGACCGGGTGGTGGGCGAGGGCGGGCAGGTGCTGTGCGCGACGCACTCCCCCGTGCTGGCGGCGATGCCGGGCGCGACCATCCTCGAGGTCGGAGAGTGGGGCGTGCGTCGTACGACGTGGGAGGAGCTGGAGCTGGTCCAGCATTGGCGCCGCTACCTCGACGACCCGCGGCGCTACCTGCGCCACGTCCTGGACTGACCTGTCACGCGACCCGGGGTCCGGAGCGTCAGGTGGGTGTGAAGGCAGACCGGCAGGCCGAGGAGTTCTCCGCCTTCGTGCGCGAGACCGGCACCCAGCTCCACCACGCGGCGATGCTGCTGACCGGAGACCACCACCTCGCCGAGGACCTGACCCAGGCGACGTACGCCAAGGTGTTCGTGCGCTGGGGTCGGGTGCGGACCGCGGAGAGCCCGGTCGCCTACGCCCGCACGATGCTGCTCAACACCTTCCTGTCGCACCGCCGGCTGCGCCGCAACGGGGAGCGGCCCGCTGACCTCACCGACGCCGATGTCGGCCCACCGGCGCCCGGGGTCGATCCGGCGCTCCGGGTCGACCTGCTGGCCGCCCTGGCCGGCCTCGCCTCGCTCGACCGCGCCGTCGTGGTCCTCCGCTACTGGGAGGACCGCAGCGTCGCCGACACCGCCGCCGACCTCGGGATCAGCGAGTCGGCGGTGCGCACCCGCGCCCGCCGCGCCCTGCTGCGGCTGCGCCCGCTGATCGACCCGATCTCCGAGAGGACCCACCCATGACCGACCTCGACCACCTCGATCCGCTCGATCCGCTCGTCGGCCCTGCCCTACGCGAGCGGCTGCGCGACGAGCGCCCCGACCTCGAGCACCTCGCCGCGACCTCCCTCGCCTCCGGCCGGCGGCTGCGCCGGCGGCGTCGCCTCGCGGTGTCCGGCACGGTCGCCGGGGTGGCCGCGGTCGCCGCGGTCTCGGTGGCGGCGAACATCGTGACCGGCGACGGTACGGCGGCCCGTGACCGCTCGGTCGCAACGGCTCCGACCTCCGCCCCCGCCGCCGGGCTGCGGGCTGGGCAGGTGCTCGACCTGGGCGGCGGCCTCACCGCGACCATCCGCACCGATGCGGCCGGCCTCTACGAGCTGGGCTCCAGCACCCTGCCCGGTGGCGGCGAGGGCTTCGTCGCCGTCGTCTCCGGGCCCACCGCCCGGATCGACACGTGGTGGTCCGACGGGTTCGGCACCCTGCTGGAGGACTGGCCCGGCATCACCGTCGCCGTCTCCCTGGCCGACGCGGACGCCCTCGGGATGCTCGGCAAGGTCGACCAGGCGCCGGTCACCACCCCCGCCGGCTGGACCTGTGAGTGGTTCCTCAACGACGACAAGGCCGCCTGCACCTCCACCGACGGTGGCGTGGCGAGCCTCGTCATCCGCGACGCCGCCGAGCGGGACGCGTGGCTCTCCTCGCCCGACAAGGGCGACGACCCCGGCGTCTACACGACTGAGGCGCACGACGGGATCTTCATCAGCGTCCAGGGCGGCCAGGGCGCCACCGACGCCGAGATCACCGCGCTCGGCGAGGGCCTGGCCTGGGTGGACTGAGGCTCACCGAGTGGCCCGGGCGAGCCCGGCCGCGGCCACCAGGACCAGGGCCGCGGCCGGCAGCCCGAGCGCACCCACGCCGTACGCCGCGACGACGCCGGAGGCCAGCGCCGCACCGACCGCGATCCCGCCGTTGAACAGCACGGGGATCAGCGCGCCCGCCAGCGCCCGGTGTCCCGGGCCGGCCAACCGCAGCACCAGCGTCTGCGCGAACGGGGGCAGCGCGCCGGACGCCACGCCCCACAGCGCGACGAGAGGCAGACTGCCCGCGGCGCCGACCGCGACCACCGCGACCGCGGTGAGCACGGTGGCCACGACCAGGCCGAGCGCGGTGCGCTCGACCCGCCCTGCCAGCACCACGCCGACGGCGGAGGCGAGGCCGAACACCAGCAGCGCGACGGCCGGCGGGCCGGCGAGGCGGGTGACGAAGGTGTACGCGCCGTAGTGACCCACCAGCGCCAGCGCGACGAGCACCGTCACGACGAGCATGGGGCGCAGCGCCCCGCCACGCTCGCCCGGTTCCGGGGTGGTCCCGGCGGCTGCGGCGGCCGGGACCACCCGGAGCACCAGCGCGGCCGCGACCAGGCTCGCGCCGGCCAGCACCACGAAGGAGGCGCGCCAGCCGGCCAGGTCGGCGATGACCCGGCCGATCGGCGTACCGAGCACCATGCCGAGGGTCGCCCCACCCAGGACCACGGACGTCGCCCGCCCGAGCAGCCGGTCGGGCACCAGGTCGGCGACGTGCGCGTTGACCGTCGACCACAGCAGCCCGACGGCGGCGGCGCCGAGCGTGCGGGCCACCAGCACGACGGCGTACGACGGCGCCAGGGCCGTCGCTGCGGCCGCCAGCGCGAATGCGACCAGGCTGCCGGCGATCACGTGCTGTCGGGGCAGGCCGCGGGTGAGGCGGACGAGCGGGATGCTGGCGACGACCACGACGGCGGCCCAGATGCTGACCAGGAGCCCCGCGGCGGACTCCGAGACGGCGAGGCCCCGGCTCATCGGGCCGAGGACCGCGGTCGGCAGCATCTCGCCGGTGACCATGACGAGGGTGGCACCGCCGAGGGTGAGCAGGACGGGCCATGGCAGGCGGTCGGTGCCGGTGTCCGTGCGGGTGGATGGGCTGGGGCTGGTGAGCGTCATGCCTTCGACGCTAGAGTTTCACACTGATGTCAATGTCAAGGTCCGGCGACGAGGATGTGAGGCAGCAGACATGAGGATCGGAGAGCTCGCCGAGCGAACCGGGGTCGCGACCCGGCTGATCCGCTACTACGAGCAGCAGGGCCTGCTCAGCGCGGACCGCCTCCCCAACGGCTACCGGACCTACTCCGAGGCCCACGTCGAGCGGATCGAGCGGGTCGCCGGCCTGGTCCAGGCCGGCGTCCCCACCCGTCTCGTCAAGGTCCTGCTCGAGGCCGAGGCCGCCTGCGCCCTCGAGCAGCCGACCTGCTCGGCCGAGGTCGCCTCCCTCCTCGCCGAGGAGCTGGTCGGCCTCGAGAAGCGGATCGCCTGCCTCAGCCGCAGCCGGGACACGATCCGCCAGTTCCTGGCGCAGGTCAGCGCCAGCCCAGCTCCGGCGCCACGTGCGTGAGGATCGACTCGAGCACATGGGCGTTGTAGTCGACGCCGAGCTGGTTGGGGACGGTCAACAGGAGTGTGTCGGCCTCGGCGATCGCCTCGTCCTCGCGCAGCTGCTCGACGAGACGGTCCGGCTCGGCTGCGTACGAGCGACCGAAGATCGCGCGCATGTTGTCGATCTGGCCGACCTGGTCGTCGTCAGGGCGGCCGCCGAAGTACGTCCGGTCCTCCTCGGACACCAGCGGGAAGATCGACCGGCTCACCGACACCCGCGGTGTGCCGGCGTGGCCGGCTGAGGCCCAGGCGTCGCGGAAGACGCGGATCTGGTCGGCCTGCTGGACGTGGAACGGCTGGCCGCTCTCGTCCTCCTTGAGTGTGGAGCTCATCAGGTTCATGCCGAGCTCGGCGGCCCAACGGGCGGTTCCGTTGGAGGCGGCGCCCCACCAGATCCGCTCGCGCAGGCCCTCGGAGTGCGGCTCGATGCGCAGCAGGCCCGGCGGGTTGGCGAACATCGGGCGCGGACTCGGCTGCGCGAACCCCTCACCCTTCAGCGCCTCCAGGAACACCTCGGTGTGCCGGCGCGCCATGTCGGCCTCGGTCTCGCCCTCGGCGGGCGCGTACCCGAAGTACCGCCAGCCGTCGACGACCTGCTCCGGTGACCCGCGCGAGATGCCGAGCTGCAGTCGCCCGCCCGAGATCAGGTCGGCGGCACTCGCGTCCTCGACCATGTACATCGGGTTCTCGTAGCGCATGTCGATGACACCGGTGCCGATCTCGATCCGGCTGGTGCGCGCGCCGATCGCGGCGAGCAACGGGAACGGGCTGGCGAGCTGGCGGGCGAAGTGGTGCACCCGGAAGTACGCGCCGTCCGCCCCCAGCTCCTCCGCCGCGACCGCGAGGTCGATGGACTGCAGCAGCGTGTCGGCGGCGGTCCGGGTCTGGGAGTGCGGGCTCGGCGTCCAGTGGCCGAACGAGAGGAACCCGATCTTCTTCATGACTGGTTGAACCGTCAACTTTCCCGGTTCATTCCGCGACTCAAGCCTTGCGCAGCAACGCGAGGAACATCGCGTCGGTGCCGTGCCGGTGCGGCCAGAGCTGCACCGTGCCGGGCAGCGGCCCCTCGGCGTCCGGTACGACCGGAAGGTGCGCACGCACGTCGTCGAGCCGGGCCTCCGGGTGGTCCGCGAGGGTGGCGGTGACGACGTCGGCCGTCTCGGCGATCACCGGCGAGCAGGTCGCGTACAGCAGCGCTCCCCCGGGCCGCAGCACCCGCACCGCCTCGGCCAGCAGCGCCCGCTGCAGTCCGGCCAGCTCGGTCACGTCGGCGGGTCGGCGCCGCCAGCGGGCCTCGGGCCGGCGGCGTAGGGCGCCCAGACCGGTGCAGGGCGCGTCGAGCAGGATCCGGTCGGCGCCCGCGTCGGCGAAGGGCGCGCGGGTGGCGTCGGCCTGGACCACGCCCGCGAGCCCGCCGCTGGAGGACGCGGCCCGGGCGACCAGCCGGGCGCGGTGGTGGTGCAGCTCCACACCGGTCAGCGCGGCGCCCTGCGCCGCGGCCAGCGCGGCCAGCAGGGATGCCTTGCCGCCGGGGCCGGCACACAGGTCGACCCAGCGCTCGTCACGGCCCTCGACCGGTGCCGCCGCCAGGGCGAGCGCGACCAGCTGGGAGCCCTCGTCCTGCACGCCCGCGCGGCCCTCGGCCACCGCGGCGATCCCCGCCGGGTCGCCGCCGTCGAGCACGACGCCGTACGGCGAGTACGGGGTCGGCGTACCGGGCAGCTCCTCGCGCGTCGCCAGCCCCGGTCGCGCCACCAGCGTCACCCGGGGCGGGTCGTTGTCGGCGGCCAGCAGAGCGGGCAGCTCGTCGGCACGCTCGCCGAGCGCGCGGCGCAGCTCGTCGACCACCCAGGCAGGGTGGCTGTGCGCGACAGCCGGATCGTCAGGTGCGACGTCGGCCAGCCAGCCCTCGAGGTCGCGGGCG
The DNA here is from genome assembly GCF_029961765.1 of Nocardioides sp. QY071. Taxonomy (NCBI): domain Bacteria; kingdom Bacillati; phylum Actinomycetota; class Actinomycetes; order Propionibacteriales; family Nocardioidaceae; genus Nocardioides; species Nocardioides sp. QY071. The sequence continues at coordinate 2,463,229 of NZ_CP124681.1, read as the reverse complement.
GCGACCTTGCGGAGCACCGCGTTGCTGAAGCCCGCGGCGCCCTGGTTGACCTGGTCGCGGACCAGGGTGACGGTCGTGTCGATCGCGGCGTGGGTGGGGACCCGCATCGCGAGCAGCTGGTGGGCACCGAGGCGCAGCGCGTCGAGCACCTTGGCCTCGACCTTGCGCAGCGGCCGGTCGATGCAGGCGGCCAGGACCGCGTCGTAGGTGCCCTGCCGGCGGATCGTCCCCGACGCGAGCTCGGTCGCGAACGCGGCGTCGCGGCCGCTCAGCCCGTGGCGGGCGAGGGCAGCCGGTAGCAGCAGGTTGGTGTAGCCGTCGTCGACCCGGACCGCCTTCAGCACCTCGAAGGCCGCCAGCCGGGCCGGGTCGACCGCCCGTCGCCTACTCAAAGGCCGCGGTCTCCGGGAGTCGTACGCCGCGGGCCCAGTCGGCCGCGCCCATCTGCCTCTTGCCGAACGCCTTGACCTCGGTGAGCCGGACCGGGTCGCTCGCCGTACCGACGAGGACCTCGTTCTTGCCCACCTGGATCGCACCCGGCGCGAGCGAGGGACCGTCGGTGACGATCTCGACCCGGCCGAGCTTGACCCGCTCGTCGTCGAGGGTGGTCCAGGCGCCGGGGCCGGGCGTGCAGGCGCGGATCCGCCGGTCGACGCCGACCGCGGGCTCCGTCCAGTCCACCCGGGCGTCGTCGACGCTGATCTTGGGCGCCAGGCTGATCCCGTCGGCCGGCTGCTCGCGGGCCTCGAGAGAGCCGTCGGCGATGCCGTCGAGGGTCGCGACGAGCAGGCTCGCGCCGCCCTCGGCGAGCCGGCCGAGCAGGTCGCCGGCGGTGTCGGTGGGCCGGATCCGCTCGGTCATCACGCCGAAGGTCGGACCGGCGTCGAGCGCCTCGACGATCCGGAAGGTGGTGGCGCCGGTGTACTCGTCGCCGCCCCAGATCGAGTGCTGCACCGGCGCCGCGCCGCGCCAGGCGGGCAGCACCGAGAAGTGCAGGTTGACCCAGCCGTGGACCGGGATGTCGAGCGCGGCGCGCGGGATGAGGGCGCCGTACGCCACCACCGGGCAGCAGTCGGGCTCCAGCGCCTTGAGGGCCTCCTGGAAGTCCGGGTCACGCGGGTGCGCCGGCTTGAGGACGGGTACGCCGAGCTCCTCGGCGCGCTGGGCCACGGGGCTCGGTGTGAGCTTGCGGCCGCGACCGGCGGGAGCATCGGGGCGGGTGACCACGCCGACCAGCTCGTGACCGGAGGCGGCGATCGCGTCGAGGGCCGGGACGGCGACCTCGGGGGTGCCGGCGAAGACCACCCTCATCGGCCGAAGCCTCCGGTTGCGTGCGGCGAGACCTTGATCGTCGGCTTGTCGAGGCCGAACCACTCGGACTCGCGGATCTCGCGCATCGCCGCCTTGCGGCCGGCCTCGTCGAGCCGGTCGATGAAGAGGATCCCGTCGAGGTGGTCGGTCTCGTGCTGGATCGCCCGCGCGAGCAGGTCGGAGCCCTCGATGGTGACGGGGTCGCCGTGCATGTTGAAGCCGCTCGCGACCACGGACAGAGCGCGCAGGCAGTCGTAGGTCAGCTCGGGCAGCGACAGGCAGCCCTCGGGGCCGTCCTGGGTCTCGTCGGAGAGCCGCAGGCTCGGGTTGACGAGGTGCCCGACCTCGCCGTCGACGTACCAGGTGAAGACCCGCAGGCCCACGCCGATCTGGGGCGCGGCCAGGCCGGCACCGGGGGCGTCCAGCATGGTGTCGGTCAGGTCGGTGACCAGCTGGCGCAGCTCGGCGTCGAAGTGGACGACCTCGATCGCGGGCTTGCGCAGGACGGGGTCGCCGAAGAGTCGGATGGGTCGGATCGCCACCGCGTCAGCCTAGTGGTCGGTCGTCCCGGACTCAGAGTTCCCACGGGTCCACCTGGATCCGCACCGGCTCCAGCTTGCGTGCCGAGCGCAGCCGCTGCGCCTCCCCCAGCGCCCGGGCCAGCGCGACTCCGTCGGCACGCGGCACCCGCAGCACCAGCCGCTCCACGTCGGCGTCGCGGGTCGGGACCGGGCCGAGCACCTCGGCGGCCGCGGGCAGCTCGAGCAGGGCCCGCAGGTCGTCGAGGGCGCCCGGTGGGCCGGTGACCGTCGCGATCCGCGCCGCCGGAGGGAGCCGGGCCTCGCGCCGCTCCTCGGCCTCGCGCACGGCGAATCCGGCGGCGTCCCAGCGCACCAGCGCCTGGAGCGCGGGGACCGCCGGGTCCCCCACCGCCAGCGCGCGACCGCCCGGACCGACCAGGCCGACCGCGTTGGACCAGCGCCGCAGGGCCTCCTCCGGCGCGCGCAGGCTGTCGCGGCCCAGCGCCCACCAGGTGTCGAGCAGCACCACGACGGCGTACCCACCCTCGGCGACCGGCTCCGCGCCCGGTGTCGCGACCACGATCCGCGGCTCGGGCCCGACCCTGGAGCGGATCTTGTCACCCGACGAGGACACCACGGCGACCTTGGGGAAGCTGCGGCCGAGCTCGTCGGCGGTCCGGGCGTCGCCCACGACCGGTGCCCGCAGCCCGGTCGCGCCGCACTCCGGGCAGGACCAGCCGGGCGCCTCGGTGGCGCACCAGCGACAGCGAGGTGGCGTGGTGGGGCCGGTGAGCTCGAGCGGTCCGGAGCAGGCCTTGCAGCGGGCCGGCGTGCGACAGCGCTCGCAGGCCAGCCGCAGCGCGTAGCCCGCTCGTGGCGTCTGCACCAGCACCGGGCCGCGCTCCAGCCCCCACCTCAGCGCGTCGTGGGCCTCCTTCGGCACCCGGGCCGCACCGGCCGTGGGGTCGCGGTCCAGCGCGACGTCGCTGGCGCCGCTGACGCCGATCAGGGCGCGCTCGCGGAGGGTCGCGCGCGGGAGCGCGATCTCGCGCGCCCAGCCGGTGTGGAGCAGGTGCTGGGCCTCGACCGTGCGGGAGAAGCCGCCGACCAGGGCGGCGGTGCGCTCCTGCTCGGCGCGGAGCAGCAGGACCTCCCGTACGTGGGGGTAGGGCGCCCGCGGCTCCGCGTGCAGGTCGTCGCCGTCGTCCCACACCACGACCAGGCCGAGGTCGCGGACCGGCGCAAAGGCGGCCGAGCGGGTGCCGACCACGATCCGCCGCCGGCCGCGGGCCACGGCGAGGAACTCGCGGTAGCGGGCGGCCGGGCCGGGGTCGGCGTGCAGGGCGACGTGGTGTCCTTCGCCGAGCAGCGTGGTGAGGGCGGCGTCGAGGCGGGCGACGTCGCGGTGGTCGGGCAGGCACACGATGCTCCCGCGCCCGGCCGCCAGCGCGGCGCCGGCGAGGTGCGCGAGCAGCACCGGCCAGTCCTCGCCCGGGCCGGCCGACCAGACGGCTCGCGGCGGGTGGCCCTCGCGCAGGTGGGCGAGGAAGGGAGCCGCCGCCGGGTACGCCGCCCAGGCCCGGTCGGCGGCCGCGCCGTCGTAGGACAGCGCCGGTGAGGGCGCCGTCGGCTCCTTCTCGGTGGTGGCGTGCCGTGGGGGGACGGCGAGGCGGCGGACGTCGGCGCTGACGCCGGCGTACCGCTCCGCGACCTTCGCGCACAGCGCCGCCACCGCGGGGCTGAGCACCGGCTCGGGGCTGACCAGGCGCCGCAGCGGCGCCAGCCGGCCGTCGTGCTCGGAGGCGGCGGCCCGGGCGACGACGAAGCCGTCGACGTCCTGGCCGCCGAAGCGCACCTTGACCCGGGTCCCGGCCACCGCGCCGTCGGCCATCGCGGCCGGCACCGCGTAGTCGAAGGTGCGGTCGAGGTGGGCCAGCGGCAGGTCGAGCACCACCTGGGCGACCGGGTCGACCGAGGCGATCTCGGCCTCGGCGACCTTCCGCGCTCGCGTCGCCGCCGCCTTGGCCCGCCCCTCGGCCGCCCGGTCCCGGACGAGGCCGGGCAGCTCCAGCGCCGGCTCGTCGGGAGTGGGGGTCATGGCGGCAGTTCTACCAGCGGCCCCCGACCCATCGCCGACCCGGCACGAAGTGGCTCGCAAAACGGACCGACCCGGCAGAAAGTGGCACGCAAAACGGGCCGACCCGGCAGAAGGAGTCCTCGCGAGAGGACACTTTCTGCCGGGTCGACCGAAATCCCGGGACAGTTCGCGCCGGGTCGGCGATCAGATGCCCGCGGCGGCCTTCAGGGCCTCGGCGCGGTCGGTCCGCTCCCAGGTGAACTCGGGCAGCTCGCGACCGAAGTGGCCGTAGGCGGCCGTCTTGGCGTAGATCGGGCGGCGCAGGTCGAGGTCGCGCAGGATCGCGGCGGGACGCAGGTCGAACACCTCGAGGACCGCCTCCTGGATCTTCTCGTCCGGGACGACGCCGGTGCCGAAGGTCTCCACGAAGACGCCGACGGGCTTGGCGACACCGATCGCGTAGGCGACCTGGACCTCGGCACGGCGGGCCAGGCCCGCGGCGACGATGTTCTTGGCGACCCAGCGCATCGCGTAGGCGGCCGAGCGGTCGACCTTGGACGGGTCCTTGCCGGAGAACGCGCCGCCTCCGTGGCGGGCCATGCCGCCGTAGGTGTCGACGATGATCTTGCGACCGGTCAGGCCGGCGTCGCCCATCGGGCCACCGACGACGAACTTGCCGGTGGGGTTGATGTGCAGCTTGTAGCCGTCGAACGGGACGCTGGTCTTGAACTGCTCGAGTACGGGCTCGATGACCTTCGCCTTGATGTCGGCGGCGATCTGCTCCTGGCTGACGTCCTCGGCGTGCTGGGTCGACAGCACGACGGTGTCGACGCGGACCGCGCGGTCGTCCTCGTCGTACTCGATGGTGACCTGGGTCTTGCCGTCGGGGCGCAGGTAGGCCAGCGTGCCGTCCTTGCGGACCTCGGTGAGCTTCTCGGCCAGCGTCTGCGCGATCTTGATCGGCAGCGGGAAGAGCTCGGGGGTGTCGTCGCAGGCGTAGCCGAACATCAGGCCCTGGTCGCCCGCGCCCTGCTGGTCGAGCTCGTCGGACGAGCCGCCGAGGCGGACGTCCTCGGCGGTGTCGACGCCCTGCGCGATGTCGGGCGACTGCGCGCCGATCGCGACCTGGACGCCGCAGGAGTTGCCGTCGAAGCCCTTGTCGGAGGAGTCGTAGCCGATCTCGAGGACCTTCTCGCGGACCAGCTGGGCGACCGGGGCGTACGCCTCGGTGGTCACCTCGCCGGCGACGACGACCAGGCCGGTGGTCAGCAGCGTCTCGACAGCGACCCGGCTCTTCGGGTCGTGCTCGAGCAGGTAGTCGAGCACGGTGTCGCTGATCTGGTCGGCGATCTTGTCCGGGTGACCCTCGGTCACCGACTCCGACGTGAACAGACGTCCGGTCATGGTGGTGGGAACTCCTGGTTGGGGGGCTGATGGGCTGTGGTCCAACGATACGGACCGGCTGAGGTGATGCCGGGGAGTCTCAGGAAAGTCGCGAGACGACCTGGTCCCAGATCTGGTGGGCGAGCGCCGCCTTCGATCCGTGCGGTACGTCGACCGCGGAGCCGTCGGACCCGAGGATCACCGCTTCGTTGTCGGTGCTCCCGAAGACCGCTCCCCCGCTCACGTCGTTGACGACGAGCAGGTCGCAGCCCTTGCGGGCCAGCTTGGCGCGGGCCAGGTCGAGCACGCTGCCGGTGGCGTCGCCGGTCTCGGCGGCGAACCCGACGATCACGGCCTCCGGGCGGGCCCGATGGGTCGAGATCTCCTTGAGGATGTCGGGATTCTGCTGCAGCGTGATCGACGGAGCCGATCCGTCGTCTGCCTTCTTGATCTTCACGTCCGACAGCACGGTCGGGCGGAAGTCGGCGGGCGCGGCGGCCATCACGACCGCGTCGGCCCCGGCGGTCGCGGTGAGGACGGCGTCGCGCAGCTCGGCGGTCGACTCGACCCGGACCACCTTCACGCCGGCGGGGTCGGGCAGGTCGACGTTGGCGGCGACCAGGGTGACCTCGGCGCCGCGCGCGGCGGCGGCGCGAGCCAGGGCGTAGCCCTGGCGGCCCGAGGACCGGTTGCCGAGGAAGCGCACCGGGTCGAGACGCTCGCGGGTGCCGCCGGCGGACACGACGACGTGGCGCCCGGCGAGGTCGAGGGCCGCCGCAGCGGTCGACGATCCGGCCTGCGAGCGGGCCAGCACGTCCCGGGCGACCTCGAAGATCTCCGCAGGCTCCGGCAGCCGGCCCTTGCCGGTGTCGGCGCCGGTGAGCCGGCCCTCGGCGGGCTCGATGACGAGCAGGCCGCGTGAGCGCAGGGTGGCGACGTTGGCCGTGGTCGCCGGGTGCTCCCACATCTCGGTGTGCATCGCCGGGGCGAGCACGACCGGGCACCGTGCGGTGAGCAGGGTGTTGGTGAGCAGGTCGTCGGCCAGCCCGTGGGCGGCCTTGGCCAGCAGGTCGGCCGTCGCCGGCGCGACCACGACCAGGTCCGCCGTCTGCCCGAGCCGGACGTGAGGCACCTCGTGGACGCCGTCCCAGACCTCGGCGGACACCGGCTTGCCCGACAGCGCGGCCCAGGTGGGCGCGCCGACGAACTCCAGTGCCGCCGCGGTCGGTACGACGGTCACGTCGTGGCCGGACTCGGTGAACCGGCGCAGCAGCTCACACGCCTTGTAGGCGGCGATGCCGCCCGAGACGCCGAGCACCACCCGGGGCCGGGACACGGGGACCGTCAGATCACTCGGCGTCGGAGACCGGCGCCTCGGCGGCGGCCGCGGCGGCAGCCTGCTCGGCGGCGAGCTCGGCGGGGTCGATGTCCTCGCAGGTCAGCAGGTCCTCGTTGATCTCGCGCAGCGCGATCGAGAGCGGCTTCTCCTGCACGTGGGTCTCCACGAGCGGGCCGACGTACTCGAGCAGGCCCTCGCCGAGCTGCGAGTAGTAGGCGTTGATCTGCCGCGCGCGCTTGGCGCTGTAGAGCACCAGCTTGTACTTGCTGTCGGTCTTGGACAGCAGGTCGTCGATGGGAGGGTTGGTGACACCCTCGGCGGCGATGTTCGGGGCAGACACGTGGAGAAGCCTCACAGATGATGGGCGGGCAGAAGACAAGCCGGGCCGGGCGATCAGCGCGGACCAACCATCAAGGCTACCAACTCCTCGACGGCAGCGTGAACTTCACGGTTGACGATGGTCACGTCGAACTCCGCCTCGGCGGCGAGCTCCTCGCGCGCGGTGGCCAGCCGGCGCTCCCGCTCCTCCTCGTCCTCGGTGCCGCGGCCGACCAGCCGGCGGACCAGCTCCTCCCACGACGGGGGCTTGAGGAACACGAAGACGGCGTCGGGTGCGGACTCCCGCACCTGACGGGCGCCCTGGAGGTCGATCTCGAGCAGCGCGGGGCGACCGGCGGCCAGCGCCTCGTCGACGGGACCGCGCGGGGTGCCGTAGCGGTTGACGCCGTGGACTACGGCCCACTCCAGCATCTGGCCCGTGGCGACGAGCCGGTCGAACTCGTCGGCCGACACGAAGTGGTAGTGGACGCCGTCGACCTCGCCGGGTCGCGGCGCGCGCGTGGTGGCCGAGACGGACAGGTAGATCTCGGGGTGCTGCTCGCGCATCGCAGCAGCGACCGTGCCCTTGCCGACCGCGGTGGGTCCGGCGAGGACGAAGAGCTTCGCCGTCACAGGATCCTCATGCCTCGGGGGCGAACTCGCGCTCGAGCGCGGCGACCTGCTTGGCGCCGAGCCCGCGCACCCGGCGCGACTCGGCGATGCCGAGTCGCTCCATGACCTGGCGGGCGCGCACCTTGCCGAGGCCGGGCACGGACTGCAGCAGGTCGAGCACCTTCATCTTGCCGATGACCTCGTTGACCTGGCCCTGCTGGAGCACGTCCTGGATGGAGGCTCCGGAGTTCTTGAGCCGGTTCTTGACCTCGGCCCGCTCCCGGCGGGCGGCGGCTGCCTTCTCGAGGGCAGCCTGGCGCTGTTCGGGGGTGAGCGGGGGCAGAGCCACGGGTGAGATGTCCTTCGGTCAACGGGGCAGCAAGCGGGCGGAGCCGCCGTTGGTCAATCTAGCCATTGCCCGACGCAGCGGGCAATGCGGGGTCAGCCACCCCTACATGCTCAGCGGCGTCTTGCACACGTCGCGTGCCTGCTGCTCGACGTGCGCCAGCGCGGTGGCGGTCTCGGGCGCACCGAGACGCGCCGCGGCCGCGTCGATCGCCCTCTTGTCGCCCGGCGGGAGGTCGGCGGGCGGCTGGTCGAAGCTGTACGTCGCCGCGTCGACCCCGGCAGCGTCGAGCGCGTCCTTCAGCGCGGTGATCCGCTCGACGACGAGCGTCCAGTCGGCCCGGATGTCCTCCGGCGACTTGTCCGCGAGGTCCTCGAAGCTGGGCAGCGCACGCAGCAGTCCGGTGGTCGGACCGGCGCCGAGCGCGGCGCCGACGTCCTCGCGGTGGTCGGTGACCGCGTCGCAGTATGACGCGAACGGGTCGTCCTCGCCGCCGCCGCGCAGCAACAGGAAGCCCACGACGAGCACGGCGGCCAGGGCGACCGCGAACACCAGGTTGCGGCGCACGCTCAGGCCTGAAGGGCGCGCAGCTCGTCGTTGGTGCGCAGCACGGCCTCGCGCATGGCCGCCGCGTCCGGACCGAGCCGCAGCACACCGCGCGAGGAGCTCGCGAGCACGTGGCCCGCGCTCGCCCCGAAGATCCGGCGCAGGTCGGCGGTGGTGCCGCCCTGCTCGCCGTACCCGGGGGCGAGGATCGGGCCGTTGAAGGCCAGGTCCAGGCCGCGGTCGTCCTCGAGGGTGGCGCCGACGACGGCACCGAAGGAGCCGAGCGGGGTCGCGCCGGCGTTGAGCCGGCGCAGGTGGTCGAGCATCGTGCCGGAGACGCTGCGGCCGTCGGTGACGGCCTCCTGCACTTCGGGGCCCTCCTTGTTGGAGGTCGCGGCGAGCACGAACAGGCCGGCGTCGTGCTTGACCGCGGTGTCGACGAACGGCTGCAGCGAGCCGAAGCCGAGGAACGGGCTCACGGTGACCGCGTCGGAGGCCAGCGGGGAGGCGGGGTCGAGGTACGCGTCGGCGTAGGCCTGCGACGTGGAGCCGATGTCGCCGCGCTTGATGTCGAGGAGCACCAGCGCCCCGGCGGCCCGCGAGTCGGCGATGACGCGCTCCAGGACGGCGACGCCGCGGCTGCCGAAGCGCTCGTAGAACGCCGACTGTGGCTTGACGATGCTGCAGTGGGGCGCGACCGCCTCGACCGCGCCGAGCGCGAACCGCTCGAGCCCGGCGACGTCGTCGTACCCCCAGGCGTGCAGGAGCGCGGCGTGCGGGTCGATCCCGACGCAGAACGGACCGCGGTCCGCGACCGCGGCGTGCAGGCGGGCACCGAACGTCACGAGAGCCTCCTCAGGGCATCAGGGGTCAGGTCGGCCAGCGACGGATAGCCGTCGACGGCCATAATCAGGTCGGCCTCGGCCTGCAGGGCCCGGACCTGGTGGACGGCACCGGGTACGCCGCCCAGCGCGAGGCCGTAGACGTAGGGCCGGCCGATCGCGACCGCGTCGGCGCCGAGAGCGAGCGCCTTGACCACGTCGGCGCCGGTGCGGATCCCGGAGTCGAAGACGACCGGCGCGCGGCCGTCGACGGCGGTGACGACGTCGGGCAGCCAGTCGAGCGCCGCTCCCCCGCCGTTGGCCTGCCGGCCGCCGTGGTTGGAGCAGTAGATCCCGTCGGCGCCCTCGTCGAGCGCACGCCGGGCGTCGTCGGGGTGGCAGATGCCCTTGAGCACGATCGGCAGGTCGGTCAGCGACCGCAGCCAGGGCAGGTCCTCCCAGGTGACCGGGTGCCCGAAGGTGCCGACCCAGGTCATCACGACCGTGCCGGGGTCGGGGTCCGGGCCGGTCATCTCGCAGAAGACCGGGTCGGAGGTGTAGTTGGCCAGCGCCTTGCCCCGCAGCTGCGGGAAGTTGCCGCTGGCGAGGTCACGCGGCCGCCACCCGGGCACCCACGTGTCGAGGGTGATCACGATCGCCTCGTAGCCGGCCTTCTCGGCGCGCTGCACCAGGCTGGCCGCGAGCTCGCGGTTCTTGGGCGTGTAGAGCTGGAACCACTTGCCGGCCTCGCCCGCCGCGGCCGCGACGTCCTCGAGCGGGTCGCTCATCAGTGTGGAGCCGATGAGGGGTACGCCGGTCGCCGCCGCCACCTCGGCGGCGTGCACGTCACCGTGCTGGTCGGGCGTGCAGATCCCGACGACGCCGACGGGCGCGAGCAGCAGCGGGCTCGCGAGCGTGCGGCCGAACAGCTCGACCGACAGGTCCCGCTCGGCCGGCGCCCGCAGCATCCGCGGCACCACGGCGTACCGCTCGAAGGCCGCCACGTTGGCACGCTGGGTCGTCTCGTCGCCGGCTCCGCCGGCGACGTAGGTGCGCAGCTCGGGCGGCAGCGCGGCGAGGGCGTCGCGCTCGAGCTCGGCGTAGTCGAACGGGTGCGCGGGGAGCACCCCGCCGAGAGCACCGAGGTACAACTCGATCTGGTAGTCCCCGAAGCTCATCGCACGTCCTCTCTCACAGGCCCTCGAGGATCCTGCGGGGCCAGCTCGGGCCACCGTAGATGAGGGCGCTGTAGGCCTGCACGAGGTCCGCCCCCGCAGCCACCCGTTCCCGGGCCTGCTCCGGGGTGCTGATCCCGCCGACGCCGATCAGGGTCAGGTCGGGCCCGACCCGGCCACGCAGCAGCCGCAGCACCTCGGTCGATCGTTCGGTGAGCGGCGCACCGGAGAGGCCACCCGCACCGATCTCGGCGACCTTGGCCGACGGCGTGCGCAGGCCCTCGCGGGAGATCGTCGTGTTGGTCGCGATGATCCCGGCGAGGCCGAGGTCGAGCGCCATGTCGGCGACGGCGAGCACGTCCTCGTCGGACAGGTCCGGCGCGATCTTGACCAGCAGCGGCAGTGGCGCGGACGTCACCTCGTCGGCGGTACGGCGTACGTGGGCCAACAGCGGCGCGAGCTTCTCGACCGCCTGCAGGTTGCGCAGGCCCGGCGTGTTGGGCGAGCTCACGTTGACCACGAGGTAGTCGGCGTGCGGCGCGAGCAGCCGGGTCGAGGTCTCGTAGTCGGCCTCGACGGCGGCCTGGTCGTCGTCGGGGACGACCTTGGACTTGCCGATGTTGACGCCGAGCACGAGGCCGCCGGGCTTGCGCCGCCGCTTCGCCAGCCGGGCCGCCACGGCGGTGGCGCCGTCGTTGTTGAAGCCCATCCGGTTGACGATCGCCCGGTCCTCGGGCAGCCGGAACAGCCGCGGCTTCGGGTTGCCCGGCTGTGCCAGCGCGGTGACCGTGCCGATCTCGACGTGCCCGAACCCGAAGGCTCCCATCCGGTCGTAGACCTGGGCGTTCTTGTCGAAGCCGGGCGCGAGGCCGAGCCGGTTGGGGAAGGTCAAGCCCATCGCGCGCACCGGCGCGACGCCGGGGATCGGCGCCCGGGTGAGCACCGGTCCGCCGGCCCGCAGGGCGTCGTAGGTCAGGTGGTGCGCCTTCTCGGCGTCCATCCTGACCAGGACGTGCTCGAACAGCCTGTCGTAGAGACTCACGCGTTCCACTCCTGCAGCGAGCGCACGCCGACCGACCCGGCCCGCACCGCCGCGATGCCCTGCACGGCGGCCGCGAGGCCCTGCACGGTGGTGATGCACGGCGTGCCGGTGAGGACGGCCGACGAGCGGATCTCGTAGCCGTCGATGCGCGAGTCGCCACCACCACCCGACGACGTGGTCGAGCCGTGCGGAGTGTTGACGATCAGGTCGATGTCGCCGGCCAGGATCATGTCGACGACGGTCGGCTCGCCGTCGGGGCCCTTGCCCTCGAAGTGCTTGCGCACCACGGTGGCCTGGATGCCGTTGCGGCGCAGCACCTCGGCGGTGCCCTGGGTCGCGAGGATCTCGAAGCCGTAGTCGACGAGCACCCGGGTCGGGAAGATCATCGTGCGCTTGTCGCGGTCGGCGATGGAGATGAACACCTTGCCGGACGTCGGCAGCGGGCCGTACGCCGCGGCCTGCGACTTGCTGAACGCCGTGCCGAAGTCGGCGTCGAAGCCCATCACCTCGCCGGTCGACTTCATCTCCGGGCCGAGCACGGTGTCGACGAACTGGCCCTCCTTGGTGCGGAACCGGTTGAACGGCAGCACCGCCTCCTTGACCGCGATCGGCGAGTCGGCGGGCAGGGTGCCGCCGTCGCCCTCGGCCGGGAGCACCCCGGAGGCACGCAGCTCGGCGATCGACTCCCCCAGCATCAGCCGGGCCGCGGCCTTGGCGAGCTGGGTCCCGGTCGCCTTGGAGACGAACGGCACGGTGCGCGACGCGCGCGGGTTGGCCTCGATGACGTAGAGCACGTCGGCGCCCAGCGCGAACTGGATGTTGATCAGGCCACGCACGCCGACACCCTTCGCGATGGCCGTCGTGGCCTCGCGGATCCGGGCGATCTCGGCGTTGCCGAGAGTGATCGGCGGCAGCGCGCACGACGAGTCGCCGGAGTGGATGCCGGCCTCCTCGATGTGCTCCATCACGCCGCCGAGGAACAGGTCGGTGCCGTCGTACAGCGCGTCGACGTCGATCTCGACCGCGTCGTCGATGAACCGGTCGACCAGCACCGGCCGGTCCGGGCTGATCTCGGTCGCGGCGTTGATGTAGGCCTCGAGCGCCTGGTCGCTGTAGACGATCTGCATGCCACGCCCGCCGAGGACGTACGACGGCCGCACGAGCACCGGGTACCCGATCGAGTGGGCGATGGCCCGCGCGTCGTCGTACGACACCGCGGTGCCGTGCTTGGGCGCGACCAGGCCTGCGTCGGCGAGCACCCGGCCGAACGCACCGCGCTCCTCAGCGAGGTCGATCGCCTCGGGGCTGGTGCCGACGATCGGGACCCCGGCGTCCTGCAGACCCTGCGCGAGGCCGAGCGGCGTCTGGCCTCCGAGGGTCGCGATCACGCCCGCGATCGGTCCGGCGGCCTTCTCGGCCTCGTAGATCTCGAGCACGTCCTCCATCGTGAGCGGCTCGAAGTAGAGCCGGTCCGAGGTGTCGTAGTCGGTCGAGACTGTCTCGGGGTTGCAGTTGACCATGATCGTCTCGTAGCCGGCCTCGGCCAGCGCGAGACTGGCGTGGACGCACGAGTAGTCGAACTCGATGCCCTGGCCGATCCGGTTCGGGCCCGAGCCGAGGATGATCACGGCCTGCTTGCCCTCGGCGCGCGGCTGGACCTCGGTCTCCTCGTCGTAGGACGAGTAGTAGTACGGCGTGGCCGCGGCGAACTCGGCGGCGCAGGTGTCGACGGTCTTGAAGACCGGGCGGACACCGAGCGTCTGCCGGGCGATGCGGACCTCGGACTCCTGCAGGCCGCGGATGGCCGCGATCTGGGCGTCGGAGAGGCCGTGGCGCTTGGCCAGTCGCAGCGCGCCGGCGTCGAGAGTCTCGGTGGCGGCGACCTGCTGGGCGACCTCGTCGATCAGGAAGACCTGGTCGACGAACCACGGGTCGATCTTCGTGGCGTCGTGGATCTCGGCCTGGGTGGCGCCGGCGCGGATCGCCTGCATCACCTCCTGCAGGCGGCCGTCGTGCGGGACCTTGATCGTCTCGAGCAGCGCGGCCTTGTCGCCGACGGGCGAGGCCCAGTCGAACGGCGCGTGCTTGTTCTCCAGCGAGCGCAGCGCCTTGTTGAGCGCCTCGGTGAAGCTGCGCCCGATGGCCATCGCCTCGCCGACCGACTTCATGTGGGTGGTCAGCGTCGGGTCGGCGGTCGGGAACTTCTCGAACGCGAACCGCGGCACCTTCACCACGACGTAGTCGAGGGTCGGCTCGAAGGAGGCCGGGGTCTCCTCGGTGATGTCGTTGGGAATCTCGTCGAGGGTGTAGCCGACGGCGACCTTCGCGGCGATCTTGGCGATCGGGAAGCCGGTGGCCTTCGACGCCAGCGCGGACGAGCGCGACACGCGGGGGTTCATCTCGATCACGATGACCCGGCCGTCGGCCGGGTTGACGGCGTACTGGATGTTGCAGCCGCCCGTGTCGACGCCGACCTCGCGGATGATGCCGATCGCGAGGTCGCGCAGGTGCTGGTACTCGCGGTCGGTCAGCGTCATCGCCGGCGCGACCGTGATCGAGTCGCCGGTGTGCACGCCCATCGGGTCGAAGTTCTCGATCGAGCAGATGATCACGACGTTGTCGGCCTTGTCGCGCATCACCTCCAGCTCGTACTCCTTCCACCCGATGATCGACTCCTCGATGAGGACCTCGGTGGTCGGCGACGCGGAGAGGCCGGCGCCGGCGATGCGGTGCATGTCGGCCTCGTCGTAGGCGATGCCGGAGCCGAGGCCGCCCATGGTGAAGGACGGGCGGACCACGATCGGGAAGCCCAGGTCGGCGGCGGCCTTCTCGACCTCGTCCATCGAGTGGCACACGAAGGAGCGCGCGACCTCGCCGCCCACCTTGTGCACGATCGCGTTGAACAGCTCACGGTTCTCGCCGCGGTGGATCGCCTCGAAGCTGGCGCCGATCATCTCGACGCCGTACTTCTCCAGCACGCCGCTCTCGTGGGCCGCGATCGCGGCGTTCAGCGCGGTCTGGCCGCCGAGGGTCGGCAGGATCGCGTCGGGGCGCTCCTTGGCGATCACCTTCTCGACGAACTCGGGGGTGATCGGCTCGACGTACGTCGCGTCGGCGAACTCCGGGTCGGTCATGATCGTGGCCGGGTTGGAGTTGATCAGGATGACCCGCAGGCCCTCCTCCTTGAGCACCCGGCACGCCTGGGTGCCGGAGTAGTCGAACTCGCAGGCCTGGCCGATGACGATCGGCCCGGAGCCGATGACCAGGACGGACTTGATGTCTTCGCGCTTCGGCATCAGGCGTTCTCCTCCAGGAGCGTGGTGAAGCGGTCGAAGAGGTACGCCGCGTCGTGCGGGCCGGCGGCGGCCTCGGGGTGGTACTGGACGGAGAACGCCTTGAGCCTGCCGCCACCGTCGCGGAGCTCGAGTCCCTCCACGACGTCGTCGTTGAGGCACACGTGGCTGACCGTGGCGGTGCCGTACGGCGTCTCGGTGGGCTCGCCGACCGGGGCGTCGACCGCGAACCCGTGGTTGTGGGCGGTGACCTCGACCTTGCGGGTGGTCAGGTCCATCACCGGCTGGTTGATGCCGCGGTGGCCGTACTTCAGCTTGTAGGTGCCGAAGCCGAGCGCGCGGCCGAAGAGCTGGTTGCCGAAGCAGATGCCGAAGTACGGCAGGCCGCGCTCCAGCGACTGCTGGAGCAGCTCGACCTGGCCGGTCGTGGCTGCCGGGTCGCCGGGGCCGTTGGAGAAGAAGAGTCCGTCGGGCTTCACGGCCAGGACGTCGTCGATCGTCGCGGTGGCGGGCAGGACGTGGACCTCGATGCCGCGCTCGCTCATCCGCTGCGGCGTCATGTCCTTGATGCCGAGGTCGAGGGCGGCCACGGTGAACCGCCTCTCCCCCTGCGCGGGCACGACGTACGCCTCGCCGGTGGAGACCGCCTCGGACAGGTTGGCGCCCGACATCTCGGCGGCGTCCTTGACCTTGGCGAGCAGCTTCTCGGGGTCGGTCTCGACGGTGGAGATGCCGACCCGCATCGCGCCGCGCTCGCGCAGGTGGCGGGTGAGCGCGCGGGTGTCGATGCCGGAGATGCCGACGACGCCCTGCTCCCTGAGCTCGTCGTCGAGGCTGCGGCGCGAGCGCCAGTTGCTGGGGATGCGCGCGGGCTCGCGGACGACGTACCCGGCGACCCAGATCCGCTTCGACTCCGGGTCCTCGTCGTTGACGCCGGTGTTGCCGATGTGGGGAGCCGTCATCACGACGACCTGACGGTGGTACGACGGGTCGGTCAGCGTCTCCTGGTAGCCGGTCATGCCGGTGTTGAAGACGGCCTCGCCGAAGGTCTCGCCCTCGGCGCCGTAGGCCTCGCCGTGGAACGTGCGGCCGTCCTCGAGGACGAGCAGTGCGGGGGTGCTCATGCGAGCGCTCCTTCCAGGACGGTGGGGGTGCCGCGCAGCAGCGTCGCGAGGACGCGGCCGGTCAGCTTGCGGTCGTGCCAGGGGTTGTTGCGGCTCAGCGAGACGCTGGCGGCTCGGTCGACGACCACCTTCGCGGCCGGGTCGACCAGGGTGAGGTTGGCGGGCTCGCCGACGGCGATCGGGCGGCCGTGGGCGTCGTCCAGGCCGGCGATCCGGGCCGGGTTGGCGCTCATCACCCGGGCCACACCGGCCCAGTCGAGCAGGCCGGACTCGACCATCACCGTGGTGATCACCGGCAGCGCGGTCTCGAGGCCGAGCATGCCGAACGCCGCGTCGACGAAGGCGTGCTCCTTGTCGTGGCGCGCGTGCGGCGCGTGGTCGGTCGCGACGGCGTCGATGGTGCCGTCGGCCAGGGCCTCGCGCAGCGCCTGCACGTCCTCGTCGGGACGCAGCGGCGGGTTGACCTTGAACGTCGGGTCGTAGCCGGTGAGCAGGTCGGTGGTGAGCAGCAGGTGGTGGGGCGTGACCTCGGCGGTCACGTCGATCCCCTGCGCCTTGGCCCAGCGGATGACCTCGACGCTGCCGGCGGTCGAGACGTGCGCGACGTGGACCCGGCTGCCGGTGTGGCGGGCCAGCATCACGTCGCGCGCGACGATGACCTCCTCGGCGACGCCAGGCCAGCCCGGCAGGCCGAGGCGGCCGGAGAGCTCGCCCTCGTGGCAGCAGGCGGTCGGCCCGGCGAGGCTCGGGTCCTGGCTGTGCTGGCTGACCACGCCGCCGAACGCCTTGACGTACTCCAGCGCCCGGCGCATAACACGCGGGTCGTGGACGCACCTGCCGTCGTCGGAGAAGACCCGCACCTTGGCGCGGCTGCGGGCCATCAGGCCGAGCTCGGCGAGCTCCTCGCCCGCCAGGGCCTTGGTGACCGCGCCGACCGGCTGGACGTCGACCAGCCCGGCCTGCCGGCCGAGGTCGTAGACGCGCTCGGCCGCCTCGGCGGTGTCGGTGACGGGGTTGGTGTTGGCCATCGCCAGGACCGCGGTGTAGCCGCCGACAGCGGCGGCGCGCGAGCCGGTGAGCACCGTCTCGGCGTCCTCGCGGCCGGGCTCGCGCAGGTGGGTGTGCAGGTCGACCAGGCCGGGCAGCAGCCGCAGGCCGTCGGCGTCGGTCGTCCGGTCCGCCTTGGTCTTCACCGAGCCGAGCTCGGCGACGGTGCCGTCCTCGACGAGGACGTCGGTCGTCGTACCGTCGGGCAGGGTGGCGCCCTTGATCAGGATGCTCATGCGCTGGTCTCCTCACCGGCGAGCAGGTGGTAGAGCACGGACATGCGGACCGCGACACCCGCGGACACCTGGTCGAGGACGACCGAGTCGAGGGCGTCGGCGGCGTCCGCGGAGATCTCCAAGCCGCGGTTCATCGGGCCCGGGTGCAGGATCGGCGTCCCGGGCTTCAGCACGGCCAGCCGGTCACGGGTCAGGCCGTAGCCGACGGTGTACTCGCGTGCGGTCGGGAAGAAGCCACCGCTCATCCGCTCGCGCTGGACGCGCAGCATCATCACGGCGTCGGGTTGGGGTAGCACCTCGTCGAGGTCGTACGCCGTCGCGAAGCCCGCCGCCTTGGACCAGTCCCCCACACCGGCGGGCATCAGCGTCGGCGGCGCGACGGCCGTGACGGTGGCGCCGAGCTTGGTGAGGCTCTTGACGTTGCTGCGGAACACCCGGCTGTGGGTCAGGTCACCGACGATCGCGACGTGCTTGCCCTCCAGCGTGCCGAGCTTGCGGGTCAGCGTGTAGCCGTCGAGCAGGGCCTGGGTGGGGTGCTCGTGGGTGCCGTCGCCGGCGTTGATGACCGGTACGTCGATCCAGCGGCTGATCTGCTCGGCCGCGCCGCTGGCGCCGTGGCGGACCACCAGCCCGTCGATGCCCATCGCGGTGACCGTGAGCACGGTGTCGCGCAGCGACTCGCCCTTGCTCGCGCTGCTGCCCTTCGCGGACAGGTTGATCACGTCGGCGGAGAGCCACTTGCCGGCGATCTCGAAGCTCGACCGGGTCCGGGTGGAGTCCTCGAAGAACAGGTTGATGACGGTGCGCCCGCGCAGCGCCGGGAGCTTCTTGACCTGGCGGCGCTGCACGTCGTGCATCTCCGCGGCGGTCGTGAAGATCTCCCGGATGTCGTCGGCGCTCACGTCGTCGATGCTCAGCAGATGCTTGTTCACGAGATGCGCACCTCGTCCTCGCCGTCGGTCTCGACCAGCCGCAGGCTGACGCGCTCGCTGCGGGCGGTCGGCAGGTTCTTGCCGACGTGGTCGGCACGGATCGGGAGCTCGCGGTGACCCCGGTCGACCAGCACCGCCAGTCGTACGACGGCCGGGCGGCCCAGGTCCGAGAGCGCGTCGAGCGCGGCGCGGATCGTGCGCCCGGAGTAGAGGACGTCGTCGACCAGGACGACGGTCTTGCCGTCGATCCCGCCGGCCGGCACCTGGGTGCGGTGCGGCGCGCGGGTCGGGTTCGACCGCAGGTCGTCGCGGTACATCGTGACGTCGAGCTCGCCGGTGGCGACCGTCGTACCCTCGACCTGGGCGATGTTGTCGGCCAGGCGCCGGGCCAGCGGCACGCCGCGGGTGTGGAGCCCGAGAAGAAGAAGATCCTCGGCGCCCTTGTTGCGCTCGAGGATCTCGTGGGAGATGCGGATCAACGCCCGGCTGATGTCGCCGGCGTCGAGGACGACGCGACCGCTGACGGTGCCATCGGGTGCCCCGGGGGTCTGCTGTGCAGGCAAGGCTGAACGGCCCTCCTTCTCCGCCTCACTGGACGGCTCGTTAAAGGATGTCGAACTGCGGGCCACCCTACCGGCTGGGAGCCGCTCCCGGCCAACCGGGATCCGCGTGGCAGACATTGCGGTTTGGTCCCAAACCGCAACATTCCGGGGCCGCGACGTGCGGTCTGTGCCCAATCGAAGACTGGTCTGACCACGACGCGACGGAGGGACCCGGCTGACACCGGGTCCCTCCCCACACGCTCGCCGGGCCCTACTTGAAGGCGTCCTTCACCTTCTCGCCGGCCTGCTTGAGGTTGCCCTTGGCCTTGTCGACCTTGCCCTCGTTCTCGAGGTCCTCGTCGTCGGTGGCCTTGCCCACCGCCTCCTTGGCCTTGCCGGACATCTCCTCGGTCTTGTTGCTCAGCTTGTCGTCGAGACCCATCGAGGGCTCCTCTCGTCGTCGGTCTGCTGACCTGCGGGAGGTACCCGGCATCGAGCCGTCGATCCGGGTCAGAGTGCTGTCGCCATCGCCGCGCACGCCCGCAGCCAGGACCGCCGCGTCTCGGCGGACAGCTGCGCGTAGGGGACGACCGAGCCGGAGACCAGCGCCGGGTCGTACGGCACCCGGTAGACGCCGCGGGTGCGCTGCTCGTAGACCTGCACCAGGTCGCGCGCGAGCGCCTCGTCGACCTTGGGGCTGGGGTCGGAGAGGACCGTGATCGTCTTGTACTTGAGGTTCTCGTGGCCGGCGTCCTGCAGCGCGTCGAGCATCCACAGGCCGCTGTAGCCGGTGTCCTCGCGGACCGTGCTGGTCACGACGAGGAGGTCGGCGGCACCGGCGGCGGCGAGCCAGTTCTCGGCTCTGAGGTTGTTGCCCGTGTCGACGAGGAGGATCCGGTAGAAGCGCTCGAGCAGGGCGTGGACGGCAGCGAAGTCGTCGGCGTGGATGACGCCGGTGACGTCGGGACGCTCGTCGGAGGCGAGCACGTCGAAGTGGGCGTCGCCCTGGGAGCGGACGAAGGCGCCGAGGTCGCCGATCCGGGACTGGTAGACGTCGGAGAACCGGCCGAGGTCCTCGAGCAGCTCGCGGGTGGTGTTGCGGTGGGCGCTGCGGGTGCCGCGGATGCCCAGCGTTCCTCGTGTCTCGTTGTTGTCCCACGCGATCACGCCGCCACCGCGGACGGTGCCGAAGGTGTAGCCCGCGGCCAGCACGCCGGTGGTCTTCGCCGCACCGCCCTTCGGGTTGACGAACGCGATGGTCCGCGGTCCGTCGAAGTCCTTCTGGATCGCCGCGCGGTCGGCCTCGTAGGACCGCTCGGCGGCACCCATCGACGGCTTGATCAGCCCACCGCTCCAGCGGCGTACCCGACCGCGCCAGCCCCACGTCGCGGGCCCCGACGTCGAGTCGCTGTCGCGGCGGTCGAGGAAGTCGGTGGCGCTCATGAACCGGCGCGGCTCGACGGCCGGAGCGGGCGCGGCCGGCGGCAGGGCCACGCTCGGGGGCGGGCTCATCGGCGGCGGGCCCACCGGCGGCGGGCCGAGCGGTGCCAGCATCCCGCGCATGGCGGTGTGCTCGTCGGCGGGCGGAGGCGTCACCGGCTCACCGGCCGGTGCACCGATCGGGTCGTTGAGCGGGTCGGACAGGTGGGCGGTCAAGGGATCGGTCGACGAGTGACTCACGAGTACCTCCGAGATAGGCAGCGGTCGTCCGCCAACCTACCCTCGGCGCCGCCGTCACGACACGGCGGAGAGCGCGGTCTCGATCGCCCTGTGGAAAGTCGGGTACGCGAAGTGCATCCCGCGCAGGGTCGCGAGCGGGACCTCGGCGTGGACGGCCGTCACCAGCATCCCGATGATCTCCCCGCCGGACGGTCCGACCGCGGTGGCCCCGACGAGGACGTCGCGGTCGAGGTCCACCACGACCTTGACGACCCCGTCGTTGCCGACCTTGTGCAGCCAGCCGCGGCTCGACTCCGGCAGCGCCGCCGTACCGACGCCGACCCGGATCCCCGCACGCCGGGCCTGGTCCTCGGTCATCCCGACCGAACCGACCTCGGGGTCGGTGAAGGTCGCGCGGGAGACGGCGCGGTAGTCGGCCCACGGTCCGTCCTCGCCGGTGAGGTCCCGGATCGCGACGTTCGCCTGGTACATCGACATGTGCGTGAAGGCGCCCTTGCCGGTGATGTCGCCGATCGCCCACAGCCGCTTGGCGCCCTTGACCCGCATCTTCTTGGTCACCGCGAGGGTGCGCGCCGCGGGATCCAGACCGACGGTGTCGAGGCCGATGTCGCCGAGGTTGGTACGACGCCCCGCCGCCACCAGCAACGCGTCGGCGCCGACCGACGTGCCGTCGGCGAGGCCGATGCTGAACGCGCCCTCGTGGGAGACCGCCGTGACGCCGACGCCGGTGCGCACCGTGATGCCCTCGGCTTCGAAGGCCTTGTGCACGACGGCGCTGGCCTCCGGCTCCTCCGGACCGAGGATCCGGTCCAGCGCCTCGATCACGGTGACCTCGACGCCGAAGCGCGCGAAGGCCTGCGCGAGCTCGCAGCCGATGGCTCCGCCGCCGAGGACGGCCAGGCTCGCCGGCAGGTCCCGGACCCGCACGATGTCGCGGTTGGTCCAGTACGGCGTCCCGGCGAGCCCCAGGATCGGCGGCACGGCCGGCTCCGTCCCGGTGTTGAGCACGACGCCGCGGCTCGCAGCGACCGTGACCTCGCCGTCGGCTGTCGTGACGACCACGCGGCCCGGCCCGTCGAGCCGACCGGTGCCGCGCAGGAACCGCGCCCCAGCCTTCTCCAGGCGCTCGACGGCGACCTTGTCGTCCCAGTCGTCGGTGGCCTCGTCGCGGATCCGGTCGGCGACGGCCGTCCAGTCGGGCCGGACCTCGGACTCCCCCGCCAACGCCGGCACCCGCCGGCCCTCGGCGAGCGCGTCGGCGGCGCGGATCATCATCTTGGAGGGGATGCACCCGAAGTACGGGCACTCGCCGCCGACCAGGCGGCGGTCGACCCCGACGACGGAGAGCCCGGCCCGGGCGAGCGACGCGGCGAGGTGCTCACCGCCGGGCCCGAGCCCGATCACGACGACATCGGCTTCCAGGGCGGCTTCGGGGGTGTCCGGCATGGCGCCAGACTCGCACGCCGGTGGTGACGATGCCAGCGTCACGTAGGGGAATCCCTCAACCGGGGCGCGGGATCCTCCAATGGTCGGGCAGGTGGCGCGATTCCTACGGTGCTGTGGTCCGCACCACACCCCAGGGAGACCGCATGACCGTCACGACGGCACCCCCTCGCATCAGCCCCGCCCAGACCCGGAGGCTGGCCATCGGCGCCGGTGCCGGGACGTCGCTGGAGTTCTTCGACTTCTCGATCTACACCGTCGCGTCGGCGCTGGTGTTCCCCGCCGTGTTCTTCTCCGGCGACACCGACCCGTGGTTCGCGTCGTTCATGAGCCTCGCGACCTACACCCTCGGGTACGTCGTCGCGCCGCTCGGCGCGATCGTGATGGGCTGGGTGGGCGACCGCCACGGGCGGCGGCGCGCCATGCTGATCACCTTCTACCTGATGGGCGGCGCAACGGTCCTGATGGGCCTGCTGCCGTCGTACGCCTCGATCGGCGTCGCCGCACCGGTGCTGCTGATCGCGCTGCGGATGGTGCACGGCTTCTCGCGAGGCGGCGAGCTGGGCGGTGCCTCGGTGCTGGCGGTAGAGCACGCACCCGTCTCCCAGCGCGCGGCGTACGGCGCGTTCGTGGCGCTCGGCTCACCATTGGGCGCGCTGCTGGCGAACCTCTCGTTCGTCCTCGTGTTCTACCTGCCCGCTGCCACCGTGCAGAGCTGGGGCTGGCGGATCCCGTTCCTGGTCGGTGCCGCCGTGCTCCTGCTCGGCATCTGGGCCCGGCGCTCGCTCGAGGAGTCGCCCGTCTTCCAGGAGCTCGCCTCGGAGCGGTCCGCGCAGCAGATCGCCCGGATCCCGGTGTGGAACGTGCTGCGCGACAACTGGCGCCGCCTCCTGCTCGCCGCCGGCGCCAACATGGGCCTGAACGCGGTGATGTTCGTGCTGGCCGGGTTCATGCTGTCGTACGCCGCCTCGCCCGCCCCCAAGGGCCTCGGCCTCGAGATCAAGTCCGTGCTCTGGTGCACCCTGCCCGGTCTCGCGGTGCACGCCGTCACCGTCGTCGCCGGCGCCCGCCTCTCCGACCGCCTGGGCCGCAAGCCGGTGATGCTCACGGCCGCCGTCGCCGTGCTCGGCTACGTGCTCATCCTCTTCCCGCTCGCCCAACACGGCTCGCTGGCCATGTGGGCCGTGGCGACCGCGGGCGGGTTCCTCCTCACCGGCTTCCTGTTCGGCCCGCTGATCACCTTCCTCACCGAGCTGTTCACCGCCGAGCAGCGCCAGTCCGGCGCCGGCCTGGCCTACCAGGTCGGCGCGGTCCTCGGGGGTGGCCTGTCCCCCTCGATCGCCAACCGGCTGATCGAGTGGACCGGGCACGCGTCGTCGGTCGGCTATTACCTCGCCGCCGGCATGGCCGTCACCGTGGTGTGCCTGCTGCTGCTCCCTGAGACCGCGCCGGCACGGACCGGAACCGGCCGATGAGCGACGACCTCGAGGCGCTGCGGCGCCGGGTGGCGGTCCTGGAGGCGGAGGCGGAGATCCGCCGTCTCCAGGCCCGCTACATGTTCCTGTGCGACACGCCCTGCCCGGAGGCGGGCGTGTCCGACGACGCCCACCGCATCGACCTCGTCATGGACCTCTACGCCGCCGACGCCGTCTGGGAGGGCGTCGGCGAGCAGTACGACGGCCAGTTCGGCCGCGCCGTCGGCAAGGCCGCCGTACGCGAGCACTTCGAGCGCTTCTGGTCGCCCGACCGCACTCCGGCGCTGGTGCTGAACGCCCACTACCTGACCTCGGAGCAGATCCACGTCGACGGGGACCGGGCCGAGGGCCAGTGGATCCACATGCAGCCGTGGCTCTACGCCGACGGCACCGCCCTGCTCCGCTCGAGCCGGCTCAACAACGCGTTCCGGCGCGACGACGGTCGCTGGCTGATCACTCGCACGCGCACCGAGAACGTGTTCGTCGCACCGCTGCCGGTCGGGTTCGCCTCGGCGTACCCGACCGCCTCGGTGCTGATGGATCCGAGGGCCTGAGACAGCGGGGCTCAGACCGTGACCCGGTACTGCAGCACGTCGCGCACCAGCGTGCCGAGGCTCTCCGCGTCGGTCTTGGCCTTGATCCGCGCCCGGTGCACGTCGACGGTCTTGACGCTGGTGCCGAGCTCGCGCGCGATGTGCTGGCTCGGCAGGCCCGCGATGACGAGCCGAAGCACCTCGCGCTCACGCGGCGTGAGGGCGTCGAGGCGCGCGGAGACGGACCGACGGCAGTGGTCGTCGGCGAAGCGCTGGGCGGCGACCTCGAGGTGCTCCTGGACGACCTCGAGCATCTTCTGCGGCTCGTAGGGCTTCTCGAGGAAGTCGACGGCACCGTGGCGCAAGGCGCGCACGGACATCGGGATGTCGCCGTGGGCCGAGCAGAAGATGACCGGCGCGGGGTACTCGCGGGCCACCAGCTGCTCCTGCAGCTGGAAGCCGCTCAGGCCGGGCATGCGCACGTCGACGATCACCACGCTCGGTTCGTCGGGGTCCATCTCGTCGAGGAAGGTCGGCGCGTCGGGGTAGGTGTACGCGGTGATCCCGACGCTCTCGAACAAGAACACCAGCGACTGCCGGAGGTCCTCGTCGTCGTCGACGATGTGGACCACAGGGGTCACGGGTTCACGCGGGGTTGCGGAGGCGGACGGGTTCATCGGGCACCACCCTCACTCTAGGACCGAAGCGCTCCGGTCAGGTGTCGTTCGAGCCACGTGGCGTGGCCGAGCAGTTCGGTCTCCCCGCGGCGGCGGCCGACGAGCTGGACGCCGAGCGGCAGGCCCGCCTCGTCGACGAGGCCGGGGACCGCTGCGGTGGGCAGGCCCAGCGCCTGCCAGGCCCGGCTGAGGACGGGGTCTCCTGTCGCGGCGAGGCCGCGAGGCGCCGGACCGGGTGCCGCGGGGCCGAGCACGACGTCGTACGACGACAGGTGGGCCGCGAGCGACCGCTCCCCCGCGTCCACGACCTCGCACGCGGCCCGGTAGTCCGCGTGGGACGTGGCCGCACCGGTCCGCAGCAGCGCCGCGAGGGGCTCGCTGAGCTCGTCGGCGCGGGCGAGCTCGGCCGCGCGCTCGCGGGCAGCCTCGAAGGCCATCACGACGGGGTGGGCGCAGGTGAGCTCGGCGACGAGCCGCTCCTCGGGGAACGGGTCGACCCTGGCACCGGCCGCACGCAGCCGGTCGACGGCCGCCTCGAGCGCGGCCGACATGGCGTCCTCGACGACGCCCAGTGCCGCCCCGGTCCACACCAGGACCCGCGGCGCGCGACCGAGGGCGGCCCCGGCATCGTGGGTCCCGGTCAGCGCCGCCCAGGCCAGGGCGAGGTCGGACGCCGACGCGGCGAGCACGCCGTGGCTGTCGAGGCTCGGGCTGAGTCCGGTGACGCCGGTCACCGGGTACCGCCCGTGGCTCATCACGAGCGAGGCGACGCCGCAGTAGGAGGCGGGCCGGGTGACCGAGCCCGCGGTCTGGGAGCCGAGCGCCAGCGGGACCTGACCGGCGGCGACGGCGGCGGCCGAGCCGCTCGACGAGCCGCCCGGCGTGTGTCCGGGGGCCGCGGGGTTGGCGGTGGGGCCGGGGGCGAAGAACGCGAACTCCGTGGTGACCGTCTTGCCCGCGGGTACGGCGCCGGCGGACCGCCACGCCGTCACGATCGCGGCGTCGGCCGGGGCCGGGCCCGCGTCGGCACGCACGGCGGCGCCGCACCGGGTCGGCAGCCCGGCGACGTCGATGATGTCCTTGACGCCGAGCGGCACACCACCGAGCGGGCCGGCCGCCCCGGCGTCCGGGGGTGGCGGCGCGAGCTCGACCCAGGCACGCAGCGCGGGATCCGTGGCGGCCACCCGCTCGCGGAACCGGGTGTGCACGTCCGCGGGCGTGGTCCGCCCGGTCCGCAGGTCCTCGACCAAGGTGCGCAGGGACCACGGGGCCGAGGTCATGCCTCGTCCTCCCACACGGCGTCGGCCTCCCAGTAGTCCATCCCGCCGGCGCTGACGGCGTGCCGCCAGTCCGACGTACGACGCAGGGAGGGCTCGACCCGGGAGGTGACGTCGTCGGCGGCCTCCGGGCCGTCGGCGGGGACCTGCCAGTGCACCCAGTTGAGCTCGCGGCCCTCACTGTCGTGGACGAACAGGTCCACGTGCCGCCAGCCGTAGCCGTGGGTGTCGTTGTAACACATCAGGGTCGTGCGCTCGGTCATCCCGCTCAGCCGCCTCAAGCGCTCGCCGCGACCCGGTCCGCGGGCGCGATCTGGTGGAAGCCGCGCTGGAAGTAGAGCAGGGCGCCGGCCTCGTCGCGGACGCTGACGTGGTCGACCTCGACGAACAGCACCGTGTGGGTGCCCTGGGTGAACTCCGCGCCGACCTGGCCGACGAGCACCGCGGCGGCGTCGTCGAGCACGGGTACGCCGTGGCGGTCGTGGTCCCACACCGGCAGCGCGAACCGCTCCTCCATCGGCAACCGGGTCGCGCCAGCGAAGTGCAGGGCGAGCTCCTCGTGCCGGCGACCGAGGACGTTGATCGCGACCCGGCGGTTGGTGCGGAAGATGTCGTGGGTGTAGCTGGCCTGGTTGACGCAGACCAGCAGCGTCGGCGGGGTGTCGGTGACCGAGCACACCGCGCTGACGGTGATGCCGGCCCGGCCGCTGACGCCGTCGGTCGTGACGACGTTGACCGCGGCCGACAGGTTCGCCATCGCGGCGCGGAAGTCACGCTGGGTGGTGGTGAGCTCCTCGGACATGGCCTCGACGCTAGGCGCGGCACCAGCCGCAGAGGTATCGAGACTTCCACCTCGCCGGCTGAGGATTTCCCCTACGACGCGGGGCTCTCGACCAGGGGCAGCGCGAACCCGAACCGGGACCCGCCGCCATCGCGCAGCTCCGCCCAGATGCTGCCGTGCTGGCGGGTGATGATCCGGTGGCTCAACGCCAGCCCGATGCCGCTGCCCGCCTCCTTGCTGGTGAACGACTCGGCGAACGGGTCGCGGGTCACGCCGCGCCCACGGTCGTCGACGGTGACCACGCCCATCCCCTCCGAGGCGCGCACGGTCACCACGATCTCGCGCACGGCCTCGTCGCAGGCGGCCATCTCGTCGATGGCGTTGAAGCACAGGTTCATCACGACCTGGCCGGTCAGCACCTGCTCGCAGCGGACCAGCACCGGGTCGTCGTCGGGCCCGACCCGCAGCTCGACGCCGCTCGCGGCGGCGCGCAGGCGGATGAAGTACAGGCACTCGCGGACCACCTCGTTGAGGTCGACGACCTGCTCGACGTGCTCGAGGTGTCCGACGAACGAGCGCAGGGCGGTGACGATCTCGGTGGCCCGGTCGATCTGCCGGGCGGCGCTGTCGAGGCCGTACGCCACCTGGTCGGCGAGGCGTTGCGGCATCTCCCCCGGGCCGGCGGCCGCCGTCGAGCGGGTGCGGATGCCGGCGATGAAGTTCCCGGCGGCGGACAGCGGCTGGCCGAGCTCGTGGGCGATGGCCATCGCCATGTCACCCATCGCGTTGTAGCGGGCCAGGTAGTTCTCGTGGCGCAGCTCCAGCTCGCGCCGTACCTCGCCCTGCACCCGCTCCGAGACGTCGTGCAGGATCATCAAGAAGGCGTCGACCTCTTGGACCCGCAGGCGTTCGAGGCTCCCCTCCAGCCAGGTCGTGCCGCCGCCGTCGCCGATCAGCTCCAGCTGGACCGGACCGACCGGTGCCGCGGCCGCCGCGGTCTCCGCCCACGTGACCGGACGACCACCGCGGCGCAGGCGGCCGTAGGTCGTGAGCGGGTGTCCGGCCGGCGGGTCGTCGTCGCCGGTCAGGCCGATGTAGCCCAGTGCCGTGTCGGTGGCGAAGCGGACGGCGCCGGCGGCATCGAGCAGGAACGCGACCGTGGAGGTGTGCCGTGCCAGCGCGTCGACGTACGACGTCGTGAGCTTCAGCTCGCGCTCGACCTGCTGCTCGCGGGCGATGTCGCGGAACTGCACCATCACCGCCGGTCCCTGCGACAGCTCCACCCGCACGGCCAGGGCGTCGGTCGGGATCACCCGGCCGGACTTCGAGCGGTAGTGCCACTCGATGCGGCTCGACCCGTGCTCGACCGCCTCGTGCAGCCAGGCCCGGCCGAGAACGCGGTCGTACTGCTGCGCCGAGCTGCTCATGTCGTTGGCCTTGAGCGGCCGGATCTCCTCGAGGGTGAACTCGAGCATCTCGCAGGCCGCCGGGTTGGCCCACAGGATGTTCTTCGTGACGGCGTCGTGGACCAGGACGCACGTGGTCGAGGCGTTCATCATCGCGACGAAGTCGGAGGTCGCGAACTCGGGTGCCGCCGGGTCGACCTGCATCGGGCCAGCGTAGGAGCCGACCGTCCCCGGTGGCAGTCCCCGACCCGGTGGCGGGCTGAAGAAATCACCTACGCCCACCGGAGGGAATCCCCGCTCCCGGGCAGGCAATGACCAATCGCGCTCCCGCAGCGGCGTACCTAGCGTCGGATCCAGACCCGATCGATGAATCGATGAGGAGCACCCCGATGGTCCAGACCCAGGAGAGCCGCACGGCCGCCGTCCCGCTGGAGGACGTGCTCGTGGAGCTCACCGCACGCCGCCAGGAGTTCCGCGACCAGCGGTACGTCTCGCCGGACTTCGTCGCCCGGCTCAAGGAGACCGGCATCTACCGGGCCTCGACGCCGCGGCGCTTCGGGGGCGAGCCGCTGCCGCCCGGCGACTTCCTTCGCAGGATCGAGCGGATCTCGGCCGTCGACGGCTCGACCGGCTGGGTCGCGAGCTTCGGGTCGGCCCTCGTCTACCTCGCCGCGCTCCCCCTGGAGACCCAGGCCGAGCTGTACGCCGACGGTCCGGACGTGTGCTTCGCGGGCGGGCTCTTCCCCGTGCAGCACGCCGAGCCCACGCCGTCCGGCTTCCTGGTCAACGGGCGCTGGAAGTTCGCCAGCGGCTGCATGGGCGCCGACATCCTCGGTGTCGGGATCCCGGGCGACGACTCGACCGCCGGCAAGCCGCGCACCGCCCTGCTCCGGCCGGGCCAGGTCGAGATCGTGCAGGAGTGGGACGTCGTCGGGATGAAGGGCACCGGCTCCTTCGACCTCGCGGTCGACCACGTCGAGGTGCCGCGCGAGTGGACCTTCATCCGCGGCGGGCAGCCGACCGTCGACGAGCCGCTCTACCGCTATCCCACCCTCGCGTACGCCGCCCAGGTGCTGGCCGTCGTCGGTGCCGGCGTCGCGCGGTCCGCGCTCGACTTCGCCACCGCGGTCGGGTCCGGGCGCACCGGCGTGACCGGCGCCCCCAAGCTCGCCGATCGTGCCTACTACCGCACCGGTCTCGCCGAGGCGGAGGCGACGCTGCGCTCGGCGCGCGCCTACTTCTACGAGGTAACCGAGGAGGCCTGGCAGACCGTCCTCGCAGGGGACCCGACCACCGAGCAGCACAACGCCCACCTGCGGCTCTCCGCCACCCACCTCGCCAAGACCGCCGCCGACACGGTCAACCAGGTCATCCAGCTCTCCGGCACCGGCGCGATCGCCACGCCCCACCCGCTGCAGTGGCTGCTCGGCGATGCCCTCGTGCCCCAGCAGCACGCCTTCCTCGGCCCCGCGATGTACGACGCCGCCGGCGCCGTCCTGATGGGCCAGCCCCCGACCGTGCCCGGCTTCCAGTGAGCCCCACGCGCATCCCGACCCGTCCTCGAGAGGAGACCCGCTGATGAGCACCCCGCCCCTGCGCGTCCTGTTCTGCATCGGCATCAACCAGAACTTCTTCGACCTGCCCGAGGGCGGCGTCGAGACCGGTGACGTGTGGACCGCCTTCGTCGGCCTGATGGACGGCATCAAGGCACTGCCCGGCGTCGACTTCATCGGCGACATCGACGACGACTCCCACATGGTCGGTCCCTCCACCGGGTGGCCCTGGACCTGCTACCTGCTGTGCGACGTCGACACCCAGGAGAGCGTCAAGGAGGCCTGCGGGCTGCTGCGCACGATCCCGGTCGGGACCAGCCCCTGGAAGCTCTGGAAGTACGCCACCATCGAGGCGCGGATCGGCCGCGCCCTCACCCCGCGCGAGTACGAGGACTGATCGTCATGACCACCGAGTTCACAGCCGACACCGTCCACGACCTGCCGCCCGCCGACCTGGTCCTCGACGACCGCATCGCGGGCCGGATGTACACCGACCCGGAGATCTTCGAGCAGGAGATGACGCGGGTCTTCGAGAGCACCTGGGTGTGGGTCGCCCACGAGTCCGAGCTGCCGAAGCCGGGCAGCTTCAAGTCGACGTACGTCGGCCGCCAGCCCGTGATCGTGACCCGCGACCGCAAGGGCGCGATCCACACCATGGTCAACCGCTGCCGGCACCGCGGTGCCTCGCTGTGCGAGCAGCGCACCGGGCAGGCCAACGGGTTCACCTGCCCCTACCACGCGTGGTCGTACTCCCTCGACGGCCAGCTGCGCGGCATCCCGTATCCCGACGGCTACGAGGGCGTGATGGACAAGTCCGGCCTGGGCCTGAAGAAGCTGCGCACCGAGTCGTACGGCGGCATGGTGTTCGCGACGTTCGCCGACGACATCGAGCCGCTGGAGGACTTCCTCGGCGACGTGAGGCTGTGGATCGACCGGTTCATGGGTCAGGGCGGCGGCTACCCGATCAAGGTGATCGGCACCCACCAGTTCAAGTACAAGGGCAACTGGAAGATCCAGCTCGAGAACACCACCGACGGCTACCACTTCCCGATCGTGCACCGCTCCTGGATGGCCTCGGTCGACGCCGAGACCGCGGAGATGATGTCGTTCATGACCGACCCGACGGCGGTCACGCACGACCTCGGCAACGGCCACTCCGTCATGCAGATGGTGCCCGAGCACTCCGACCTGGAGGTCGACGACGGCAGCGAGCCGCTGCAGCCCCGCTTCGACGGGCTCGTCGCCGAGCTCACCGAGCGCGGCGTCGGCGAGGCCGAGATCCGGCGGCTGGTCCGTGCCGTCCACGGCACCGGGTTCAACCTCAACCTGTTCCCGAACGTGTCGATGTCGATCTCCTTCCTCCGGGTGCTGCGCCCGGTCAGCGTCGAGGAGACCTACATCGAGCACGTCGCCCTCGGCCCCGACGGCCCGGCCGAGATCGTGGATCCCGTCAACCGCGAGCGGCTGCGCGCCCACGAGCACTTCCAGGGGCCGTTCGGCTTCGGCACCCCCGACGACTCCGAGGGTTGGGACCGCGTGCAGCGCGGCGCCCGCGGCGCACCGGAGATGCCGATCATGGTCAACCGCGGCCTGGCCCGCGAGAAGCCGTCGGACGACGGCTGGCCGACCAGCCATGTCACCGACGAGACCGGCATGCGCGCCGCCTACCAGCAGTGGAAGCAGATGATGAGCGATGACTGAGACCGTGACCGCCGCGCCCGCGCTGTCCGTGGCCGACCCGCGGGTGGTCCGCGCGATCGAGCTGGTCTGGCGCGAGGCCGCCGTCCTCGACGCCAAGGACTACGAGACCTGGCAGGGACTCTACGCCGAGGACGCCGTCTACGTGATCCCGATCGACCGCGACGCGGAGTCCTTCGACGACATCCTCAACATGGTCTACGACGACGCACGCATGCGGCGCCTGCGCGTTGCCCGGATGACCGAGGGCTTCGCCATCGCCGCCGTCGACGCCGCCACGACCGTCCGTACCGTGTCCCGGTTCGTGCCGAGCGCCGTCTCCGACGACGAGGTGACCCTGCGCGCCGCCCAGGTCGTGGTCGCCTACAAGCGCGGCAGCCACGACCTGTGGGCGGGCGACGTCGACCACGTCGTCCGGCTCGGTACGACGCCCGCGGAGGACCGGATCGCCCGCAAGGTGGTCCGTCTCGTCGACGCGAGCGACGCCGTACCCGCGGCGGGCTTCCTGCTGTGAACACGGCGAAGCCGGCGCCGGTCGCCGTCGTCACCGGCGGCGCGAGCGGGCTCGGCCGCGAGATCGTCCGGCGCCTGCACGCCGGCGGGCACCGGGTCGCCGTCGCCGACGTCTCGGCGGACGCGGCCACCGCGCTCGCCGACGAGCTGTCGGCGCGAGGCCCCGAGGCCCGCGCCTACGCCGTCGACGTCAGCGAGCGCGCGGACGTCGAGCGGCTGCTGGCCGACGTCCTCGCCGACCTCGGCAGCGTCGAGGTCCTCGTCAACAACGCCGCGCGCACCCAGGCCCGGCCCTTGCTGGAGATCACCCCCGACGAGCTGGACGAGGTGATGCGGGTCAACCTCAACGGCACCTTCTTCGCCTGCCAGGTCTTCGGCGCCCGGATGGCCGAGGCCGGGTACGGCCGGATCGTCAACATCGCGTCCCTGGCCGGCCAGAACGGTGGCACCGCCACCGGCGGCCACTACGCCTCCTCGAAGGGCGCGGTGCTCTCGGCGACCAAGGTCTTCGCCCGCGAGCTCGCCGCCCGCGGGGTCACGGTCAACGCCGTCTCCCCTGGCCCCCAGGACAGCCCGATGGTCCGAGACCTGCTCGGCGACGGCCTCGACGCGCTCGTCGCCGGCATCCCCGTCGGCCGGCTCGGGAGCATGCGCTTCATCGCCGACATGGTCGCCCTGCTCGCCTCCCCGGACGCCGCGTCGGTGACCGGGGCCTGCTGGGACGCCAACGGCGGCCTCTACCTCCGCTAGACCTGCGCTAGACCTCCGCTAGGAGCACCTGATGACGAACATCCTCTTCCGCGTCGTCGACATCACCGAGGAGGCACCCGGCATCCGCACGCTGCGGATGGTGCGCGCCGACGGTCAGTCCCTCAAGCCCTACCCGGCCGGGTCCCACATCGACGTGGTCGGGCCGACCGGCGTGCTGCGGCAGTACTCGCTGTGCATGCCGCCCGACGACCCCGAGTCGATCCTGATCGCAGTCAAGAAGGAGGCCGCCTCCCGCGGCGGGTCCGCGGCGATCCACGAGGTGGCCGTCGGCGACCATCTCAAGGTCAGCAAGCCGCGCAACCTGCTCGCCATCGCCGACGACGCCGACAGGCACGTGCTGGTCGCCGGCGGCATCGGCATCACGCCCCTGCTCTCGATGGCCTACGAGCTGCACAGTCGCGGCGCAGCCTTCGAGCTGCACTACTTCGCCCGCTCCCGCGAGGAGGCGGCGTTCGTCGACCTCCTCGAGAACCGCGCCGAGTTCCGCGACCGGGTCAGCCTGCACCTCGGCGTACCGCGCACCGAGCAGCCCACGGTGCTGGCCGCGATCGCTCCGCGGCTGACACCGAGCAGCCATGTCTACACCTGCGGACCGGAGGGCTTCATGACCCAGGTCGGTACGGCGTTCGCGACCCGGGTCGGCGAGGACCACCTCCACTTCGAGAACTTCGTGGCCTCCGAGGTCGACACCACCGGCGACCGTCCGTTCACCGTCGAGCTCGACACCGGCGAGACGTTCGACGTGCCCGCGGACCGCTCGATCCTCGCCGTCCTCGAGGACAACGGCATCGAGGTGTTCAAGTCCTGTGAGGAGGGCGTCTGCGGCTCGTGCGTGTCCGGCCTGCTCGAGGGCAGCGTCGAGCACCGCGACAACTGCCTGACCGCCACCGACCGGGAGACCCAGCTGGCGCTCTGCGTCTCGCGTGCGACCAGCGACCGGCTGCTCATCGAGCTGTACTGACCGGCCGGGCTGCCACGTCGGGGAAATCCTCAGCGGACTGCACCTAGTACGCATGGAGCACGCCCCCGCGCCGCTCCTAGCGTGATCTCGCCCACACCACATCTCTCGGGCCCAACCGTTCCCGCGACAGGAGCCGGCACATGACCACCGACGTCCTCATCCTCGGAGCAGGCACCGCCGGCTCCGTCCTGACCCGGCGCCTGCTCGACGCCGGCCTCTCCGTGACCCTCGTCGAGGCGGGCGGGATGGACACGAACCCGGCCATCCACGACCTCTCCCGCGTCGGCGAGCTCTGGGGCGGACCCGAGAACTGGGGCTGGTCCAGCACCCCGCAGGCCCATGCCGGGGACCGGCGGATCATGACGCCGCGCGGCAAGGTCGTCGGCGGCTCCGGCCAGCTCAACGGCACGATCTGGGTCCGCGGCGCCGCCTGGGACTACGACGGGTGGGCCGACGCCGGCAACAAGGGCTGGAGCTGGGCCGAGGTGGAGCCGCTGTTCGACCGGATCGAGACCGACCTGGACAGCGGCGAGGGGTTCATGGACCGGGTCCGGCCCGAGCTCACGCCGATCCAGCAGGCGATCATCGACTCCGCCGTCGCTGCCGGCCTGCCGCTCAACGACGACTACAACTCCGGCGACCAGGACGGCGTCTCGCGGATGCAGCTCAACCTGCGCGACGGGAAGCGGCTGTCCACCTGGGCGGCGTACATGCGTGACGTCCTCGACCACCCGAGCCTCACCCTGGTCACCGGCGCGCTCGTGGACCGTGTGGTCGTCTCCGACGGCCGTGCGACCGGAGCCGTGGTCGTCGTCGACGGCGAGTCCCGCACGATCGATGCCGACCGGGTCGTGCTCTGCACGGGCACGCTGGCCTCTCCCGGTGTCCTGCTGCGCAGCGGCATCGGACCGGCCGCCCACCTGGGGACGCTGGACGTCCCGGTCCTCGTCGACCTGCCCGGCGTGGGCGCGAACCTGCAGGACCACTGGCTGGTCCCCGTCATCTTCGGCACCGAGAAGCGCGAGATCGACCCACCCCGGGCCTTCCAGCCGGTCACGCAGACGCACTGGTTCTGGAAGTCGGACCCGGCACTGCCCGTCCCGGACACCCAGCCGATCAACTTCTCGATCCCGTTCTACTACGACCCCGGGATGACCGGGCCGTCGTCCGGCTTCACCCTGCACGCGGGCCTGGTCCGGCCCAGGAGCACCGGAACCGTCACGCTCGCGAGCACCGACCCCGCGGCCGAGCCGCTCATCGACTACGGCGTGCTCAGCCACGACGACGACGTCGCCGCCCTGGTCGCCTCGGTACGCCAGTGTCGCCAGGTCGCCGCGGTCGGTCCGCTCGCCGAGGATTGGGGTGCTCGCGAGGTGCAGCCGGGGCCCGGCACGGACGACAGCGACGAGGCCCTCGAGGCATGGGTACGTCGCTCGGTGCAGACCTACCACCACCAGGTCGGCACCTGCCGGATGGGCACCGGCCCCGACGCGGTCGTCTCCCCCACCCTCGAGGTCATCGGCCTCGAGGGCCTGATGGTCGCCGACGCCTCGATCATGCCGTCGGTACCCACGGGCAACACCAACGCGCCCACAGCGATGATCGCCGAGCGGGCCGCCGACCTCATCCTCGGCCGCTGAGCGCGCCGGCCCACCACCACACGAAGCAGGAGCACTCAGATGACGGCAACTCCCGAGCTCACCACCGAGCTCACCACCGACCTCTTCCTCGGCGGATCGTTCGTCCCGGGCCGCGCGGGGACGTTCACCTCGCTCAACCCGTCGACCGGCGCACCGCTCGCCGAGGTCTCCGCGGCCTCGCCCGAGGACGTCGACGCAGCCGTCGCCGCCGCGACCGCCGCCCTCCACGGGGACTGGGCCGCGGTCCCGCCGTCAGGCAAAGGCGCGCTGATCCACCGGCTCGCCGACCTCGTCGAGCGCGACGCCACCGTCCTGGCCAACCTCGACTCGCTCGACATGGGTGTGCCCAACGGGCTGGCCCAGATGCTGTTCGTGCCCAACCTGGTCGCCACGCTCCGTTACTACGCCGGCTGGGCCGACAAGATCAACGGCGAGCAGATCAGCAACGACGGGTACTTCGGCCGGCCGACCCACGCCTACACCCTGCGCCAGCCGGTCGGCGTGATCGCCGCGATCGTGCCGTGGAACGCGCCGCTGATGATCCTGGGCTGGAAGCTCGCCCCGGCGTTGGCCTGCGGCAACACCGTGATCGTGAAGCCGGCCGAGGACGCCTCGCTGTCGATCCTCCACCTGGCCCGGCTCGCCGAGGAGGTCGGGTTCCCGGCCGGCGTCGTGCAGGTCCTTCCCGGCGAGGGCACCGTCACCGGCGCCGCGCTCGTGCGGCACCCGGGAGTGCACAAGGTGAGCTTCACCGGTTCGACGCAGGTCGGGCGCGAGATCCAGAAGGTCACCGCCGACACGTTCAAGCGCACCACGCTGGAGCTCGGGGGCAAGTCGGCCCAGATCGTGTGCGCGGACGCGAACCTCGATGCCGTGTTCCCGTCGATCGGGATGGGCGTGTTCGCCAACTCCGGCCAGACCTGTGCGGCGGGCAGCCGGGTCTTCGTGCACCGATCGCTGTACGACGCCGTCCTCGACGGCCTCGGCGGTGCGGCCGGCGCCCAGGTGCTCGGCGACCCGTTCGACCCGACCACCACGCTCGGCCCGCTCGTCAACGCGGCCCAGCGTGACCGGGTCCTCGGCTACGTCGCGGCCGGATCCGCCGAGGGCGCCCGGTTGGTCGCGGGAGGTCGGGCCGTCGGCGAGGCCGGCTTCTTCGTGGAGCCGACGGTCTTCGCGGGCACCAACGAGATGACCATCGCGCGCGAGGAGATCTTCGGCCCGGTCGCCACGGTGATCCCGTTCGACTCGGACGAGGAGGCGCTGCGGCTGGCCAACGACACGGCGTACGGCCTCGCGGGGACGATCTACACCAACGACCTGGCCCGGGCGCACGCGCTCTCGGCCGGCCTGCAGGCCGGTGCCATCGGCGTCAACGGCTGGTCGCCGCTGATGCCGCAGCTGCCGTGGGGCGGCCTGAAGGCCTCGGGCGTCGGCCGTGAGTGCGGCTACGACGGCATCCTCGCGAACACCGAGAGCAAGACGGTCACCGTCGTGCTCTGAGCCGGCGCTGGTCCAGGGAGCACGCAGCCCGCCGCGCCCGGTCTCGCGACCGTGGCCCGGCGGGCTGTCTGTGCTCAGACGAGCGTGGCCTTCTTGCGCTGGATCGCGCCCAGCACCCCGTTGACGAACGCCGGCGACTCGTCGGTCGACAGCTCGCGGACCAGGCCCATCGCCTCGGTCACCGCGACGGTGTCGGGCACGTCGTCGGCCCAGAGCAGCTCCCAGACGCCGATCCGGAGCACGTTGCGGTCGACCGCGGGCATCCGGGCCAGGCTCCAGTCGGTGGAGAACTCCTCGAGCACCTCGTCGATCCGATCACGACGCTCGCTCACGCCGCGCACCAGCACGGCGGTGTAGGGGTTCGCCGGGGCCTCGCCCTCGGCGATGACCCGCTCGAGCGCCTCGACGCCCGTCTCGCCGCGCAGGTCGGCGGCGTACAGGACGTCGAGGGCGCGCTTGCGGGCCTTGGTCCGGGCTCCCACTTGGTTGATCAGCCCTTCACGCGCGAGAGGTACGAGCCGCCCTCGCGGGTGTCGACCTTGATCTTCTCGCCCTGCTCGATGAACAGCGGGACCTGGATCTCGGCGCCGGTCTCGAGGGTGGCGGGCTTCGTGCGGCCGGTGGCGGAGTCGCCGACGACGCCGGGCTCGGTGTAGGACACGAGCAGCTCGACGGAGGCCGGCATCTCGATGAAGAGCACGCGGCCCTCGTTGGTGGCCAGGATGACCTCCTGGTTCTCCAGGAGGAAGCCGGCGGCGGTGCCGACGATGGCCGGGTCGACCTCGAGCTGGTCGTAGTCCTGGACGTCCATGAAGACGAAGTTGGTGCCGTCGTTGTAGAGGTACTGGAACGAGCGGCGGTCGACCGTGGCGGTCTCGACCTTGGTGCCGGCGTTGAAGGTCTTGTCGACGTTCTTGCCCGACTCGACGTGCTTGAGCTTGGTGCGGACGAACGCGGGGCCCTTGCCCGGCTTCACGTGCTGGAACTCGACCACCTGCCAGAGCTGGCCCTCCAGGTTCAGCACCATGCCGTTCTTGAGGTCGTTCGTCGTTGCCATGCGTCAGCCTTCTGTCGAGATGTCGAAGATCGGGTCGGCCCCAGCACACGACACAGGGCCGACCGACAAGTCTAGTGGGCAGGCCGCGCTGCGATGAATTCCAGCGCCTGCCGGTAGCCGTCGATGCCCTCGCCCTCGATCACCTTCGCAGCGTGGGGGGTGACGACCGAGGTGTGCCGGAACTCCTCGGGCCGCTTCGACGGCGCGCTGATGTGCACCTCGACGAGCGGCGCGGTCAGCTGCGCGCAGGCGTCGTAGAGGGCGTAGGAGTAGTGGGTCCAGGCGCCCGCGTTGAGCACGACCGGCCAGGCCTTGTCGGCCGCGTGGTTGAGCCAGTCGAGCAGCTCGCCCTCGTGGTTGGTCTGCGAGAAGTGGATCTTGAGCCCGAGCTCCTTGCCCCACCGCGGCATCAGCTCGTTCTGCAGGTCGAGGTGCGTCGTCGTGCCGTAGATCTCCGGCTGGCGCCTGCCGAGGCGGCCCAGGTTGGGGCCGTTGAGGACGTAGACGTCACGCTTGCTCATGCGCCCGAGCCTAGGGAAGCGTACGACGCCCGCAGGTCCGCCTCGGACGGACCGGCGAGCACGACCGGCCGGGCCAGGTCCTCGAGCACGACGAAGCGCAGCTGGTTGCCGCGGGCCTTCTTGTCCACCCGCATCGTGGCGAGCAGGGTGTCGAAGTCGGCGCCGCTCCACGAGGTCGGCAGGCCGACCCGGCCGAACACCGCGCGGTGGCGCTCGACGACCTCGGGCGACAGCGACCCGGCGCGCGCGGCCAGCTCGGCGACGTACACGCACCCCAGCGCCACGGCCTCGCCGTGCCGGATGGAGTAGTCGGTGGCCCTCTCGATGGCGTGCGCGAGGGTGTGCCCGTAGTTGAGGACCTCCCGGCCGGGATGGCCGTCGACTCCCC
The DNA here is from genome assembly GCF_029961765.1 of Nocardioides sp. QY071. Taxonomy (NCBI): domain Bacteria; kingdom Bacillati; phylum Actinomycetota; class Actinomycetes; order Propionibacteriales; family Nocardioidaceae; genus Nocardioides; species Nocardioides sp. QY071. The sequence goes on along the minus strand of NZ_CP124681.1, from coordinate 2,424,687 downwards.
CGGTCTCCTTGAGGTCGTCGGCGACGACGTCGGCCTTGACCCGGATCGCGCGCTCGACCAGCTCGCGCAGCACCGGCGAGTCCGCGGTCAGCTCCGACGGGTCGGTCTGCTCGACGAGCTCGAGGATGCGCGGGTCGGCGATGAAGCCGCACTTCACGACCTCGCCGAGCCCGGCCACGACCTCGGCGCGCGGCAGGGTCTCGAGCAGCGCGAGGTCGCACAGCACACCGGCCGGCTCGTGGAAGGAGCCGACCAGGTTCTTGCCGGCGGGGGTGTTGATCCCGGTCTTGCCGCCGACCGCGGCATCGACCATCGCCAGCACGGTGGTCGGGACGTGGACCACCGCGACGCCCCGCAGCCAGGTCGCGGCCACGAACCCGCCGAGGTCGGTGGTCGCGCCGCCGCCGAGGGTGACCACGGCGTCGGAGCGGGTGAAGCCCTCCTCGCCGAGCGACTCCCAGCAGGCCGCGGCGACCTCCCAGTTCTTCGCCTCCTCGCCGTCGGGCACCTGCAGCACGACGACGTCGAGGCCCTCGAGCAGGTCGGCGAACGGCTCGAGCAGGTCCTCGAGCGACTCGGGGGTGATGATGGCGACCCGCTGGACGCCGACGGGCAGCAGGCCGCGCAGGCGGTCGAGGACGCCGTGGCCGACCACGACGTCGTACGGCGCCGCGGCGGTCACCGCGATGACAGTGGGCTCGCTCATGCGGGTTCTCCCTGGAGGGCGGTGACGATCTCGGCGGTGATCTCGGCGGGCGCGCGACCGTCGGTGTCGACGGTGATCCGGGCCAGGCCGGCGTAGACCGGAGCACGCTCGTCGAGGAGCTGCTTGACCCGGGCTCGCACGTTGCCGAGCAGCAGCGGGCGCCCGGAGCCGAGGCCGACCCGCTTGACGGCGTCGGCGAGCCCGACGCGCAGGAAGACGACCTGGTGGGCCGCGAGCAGGGCCTGGGTGGCGGGGTCGAGCACCGCGCCGCCGCCGAGGGAGAGCACGCCGTCGCTCTCCTCGAGCGCACGCGCGACCGCGGCCCGCTCGAGCGCGCGGAAGGTCGCCTCGCCGTCCTCGACGAAGATGTCCTGGACGGACTTGCCGTACTGCGCCTCGATCAGCTCGTCGGTGTCGGCGAACCCGACCCCGAGCCGCTCGGCGAGCAGCCGGCCGACGGTGGTCTTGCCGGCACCCATCGTGCCGATCAGGACCGCACGCGGCCCGCCCGTCACTTGAACCGGAGGGTGTCGAGGTACGACTGCACGTTGCGGCGGGTCTCCTGGACCGAGTCGCCGCCGAACTTCTCCAGCACCGCCTCGGCGAGCACCAGCGCGACCATCGCCTCGGCGACGATGCCGGCCGCGGGGACCGCGCAGACGTCGGAGCGCTGGTGGTGCGCGACCGCCTCCTCGCCGGTGGCGAGGTCGACGGTGCGCAGTGCGCGCGGGACGGTGGCGATCGGCTTCATCGCCGCGCGGACGCGGAGGACCTCGCCGGTGGTCATGCCGCCCTCGGTGCCGCCGGAGCGGCCGGAGACGCGCCGGAGGCCGTCCTCGGTCGGGACGATCTCGTCGTGGGCCAGGGAGCCCGGGGTCGCGGCCAGCTCGAAGCCGTCGCCGACCTCGACGCCCTTGATCGCCTGGATGCCCATCAGCGCGCCGGCGAGGCGCGCGTCGAGACGGCGGTCCCAGTGGACGTGGGAGCCGAGGCCCGGCGGGAGGCCGTGGACGACGACCTCGACGACGCCGCCGAGGGTGTCGCCGTCCTTGTGGGCCTGGTCGATCCGCTCGACCATGAGCTTCGAGCCGTCGGCGTCGAGGCAGCGCACCGGGTCGGCGTCGAGACGCTCGACGTCGGCCGGGGCGGGGACGTCGCGCGACGGCGTACGGACGCCGCCGATCTCAAGCACGTGGCTGACGATGCGCGCACCAGTGGCCTGCTCGAGGAAGTTGCTGGCCACCCGGCCGAGCGCGACCCGGGCCGCGGTCTCGCGGGCGGAGGCGCGCTCGAGAATCGGGCGGGCGTCGGCGAAGTCGTACTTCTGCATGCCCGCGAGGTCGGCGTGGCCGGGCCGCGGGCGGGTGAGCGGGGCGTTGCGGGCCTGGGCCTCGAGCACGGCGGGGTCGACCGGGTCGGCCGCCATCACGGTCTCCCACTTCGGCCACTCGGTGTTGCCGACCTGGATCGCGACCGGCCCGCCCTGGGTGCGCCCGTGCCGCACGCCTCCGGTGATGGTGACCTCGTCGGCCTCGAACTTCATCCGGGCGCCGCGGCCGTAGCCGAGGCGACGGCGGGCGAGCGAGTCGGAGATGTCATCGGTCGTGACCTCGACGTGGGCCGGCAGGCCCTCGAGGATCGCGACCAGGGAGGGGCCGTGGGACTCCCCCGCGGTCAGCCAGCGCAACATGGGAACCAGTCTCCCACGGTGCGCTCAGCCGCCGAGGACCTGTCCCACGACGACGGCGACCAGCCCACCCAGCACGAGGAACGGCCCGTACGGCACCCGCCGGCGGATCATGGTGCCGCTGCGCCGCATGGGCACCATGCCCAGCACGCCGAGGACCGCGGCCGCCAGGACGGAGGCGACCAGGACCGGCGCACCGAACGGGCCCAGCGCGATGCCGAGCAGCGCGGCGAGCCGGACGTCGCCGCCGGCCATCGCGCGCGGGCTGACCAGCCGGATCAGGCCGTAGTAGCCGCCGAGGGCGAGGAACCCGATCAGCCCCCACAGCGCCACCTTCGCGTCGCCGAGGACCACCGCGACCACGCCGACCAGGACGCCGGTCACCAGCCAGGAGGGCCGGATCAGGCGCGAAGGGAGGTACCAGGTGACGTAGTCGATCACCGTCAGCGCGCAGCACACGGGCACCAGGACGAGCAGCCAGAGCAGGGCCCAGCTCCAGCCGAGCGCCAGGCCGAGCACGCCGGCCGCGAGCCCGCACGCGAGGGCGCTGCGCGGCCGCAGCCCGGGACGGGCGGCGAGATCCGCGAACGGGACGTGGTCGGGGAAGTCGTCGGGGTTCTCGCTCGGGTCGTGCTCCGGCTCGGGGCACAGCGCGATCAGCCACGGCACCGACAGCCCCAGCGCCGCGCCGACGAGCGCGCAGGCCAGCGCGGGCACCCACTCCATGGCGCCGAACCTACCGAGCCGCGAGCGCGGCTTCGCCCGCCGAGCGCATGGCGTCCAGTGGCCCGTCGTGACCAGTGAACATGCCGAACTGGAGCACCGCCTGGTGGACGAGCAGGTCCAGCCCGGACACGACGGTCGCTCCGGCGGACAGGGCCGCGGCGACCAGCGGGGTGGGCCACTCGTTGTAGGTGACCTCGAAGACCACGTCCGCGGGCAGCACCCGCCCGACCAGGTCGTCGGTCTGGGCCGCCGCGGGCACGGTGGAGACCAGGACGTCACCGGCCCGGCCCACCTCGTCCAGCGGTACGACGACCACCCGGGGAGCCGACGGGTGACGCTCGATCGCCGCCACCGCAGCCGCCGCGTTGCCCGGGTTGCGGGCCGCGACGGTGATGGCACCGATGCCGAGGTCGGCGAGCGCCAGGCCCACGCTCGCGGCGGTGGCGCCGCCGCCGAGCACGGTCGCCGTCGACAGGTCCCCGGCGAAGCGCTCCCGGATCGCCGCCACCGCACCCGGGACGTCGGTGTTGTCGGCGAGCCACCCGGCCGGGGTCCGCACCAGGGTGTTGGCGCCACCGGCGAGCACGGCGAGGTCGGAGACCTCGCCGGCCAGCGCCAGGGCCTCGCGCTTGAGCGGCGCGGTCACCGACAGCCCCCGCCACTCGGGTCCGAGGCCGGCCACGAAGCCTGCCAGACCACCGGCCGGCACCCGCACGGCGTCGTACGTCGCCTCCAGGCCGAGTGCGGCGTACCCCGCCCGGTGCAGGCTCGGCGAGAGCGAGTGGGCGACCGGGTCACCCAGGACCGCACACCTCATCGACACGGCATCAGCAGGCGTCGGAGGTCTTGCAGTACTCACGAAGCCGCTCGGTGGCCGCGTTGTGCTCGGCCAGCGTGGTCGAGAAGACGGTCTCCCCGGTCTTCAGGTTGACCACGACCCAGTACAGCCACGGCCCCTCGGCCGGGTGCAGCGCGGCGTCGATGGTCGCCTGGCCGGGGTTGCCGATCGGTCCCGGCGGCAGGCCGGTGTTGGCATAGGTGTTGTAGGGCGAGTCGATGTCGCGCTGCGCGGAGGTGGTCCACACCTCGCCGGAGAGCCCGTTCGCGTAGGCGACCGTGGCGTCCGACTGCAGGGCCATCCCCTTGTCGAGGCGGTTGTAGATCGCCCGCGCCACCTTCGGGTAGTCCTGGGTGCGGTTCGCCTCGAACTCCAGCATGCTCGCGACGGTCAGCACCTCGTGGGCGGTCAGGCCGAGCGCCTGTGCCTGGGCGTCGAGGCCGAGGTCGGTCATCACCGACTCCCCCTTGGCGACCATCGCGGCCAGGATCGACTGCGGGGTGTCGGCCGGGGTGATCGTGTAGGTCGCCGGGAACAGGTAGCCCTCCGGGTTGCCTCCCGCCGACGCGGGCAGGCCGAGCGCGGCCGGGTCGTCGAGCACCGCCTGGAACTGCTTGGCCTTGAAGTCGGTGCTCTTGGCGAGGATCTTGACGATGTCCGAGGTCCGCTTGCCCTCGGGGATGGTCACCGTGTCCTGGGCGATCTGCGAGGGGTCGACGAGGATCGCGACGACGTCGGCGGCCTTCATCCGGCTCTTGAGCAGGTAGGTGCCGGCCTGGATCTTGGTGGAGCGGCCGTCCTTGGCGGCGGCGTCGACGAAGGCATCGGAGGACTTCACCACGCCGAGATCCTGCAGCTCGGCGCCCATCGAGGAGACCGACTGGCCGGGGTCGATGACGAAGGTGACCTCGCCGCTGCCCGGCCCGGCGAAGTCCTCGGGACCGGCGAACATGTCCTTGACGTCGGCGATCGCGCCGCGCGCGAACCAGGCGACGATGCCGCAGAACAGCACCACCACGAGCAGCATCGGCAGGCAACCGCCCCGACGCCGCTTCTCGGCCCGCCGGCGGCCACCGGCCGCCGTACCGGGGAGCAGGTCGTGACCTGCGTCCTCGACGTGCTCGGGCAGCGGCTCAGTCATGCGTCTCCTCGTGCGTGGGGGTCACCAGCTCCCCCGGAGGGTTGCCGGTCGCGCGTTCTGCATCCAGCGCCTGCTGGAGGATGACGACGGCCGCGACCTGGTCGACCACGGCTCGGCGCTTCGCTCCCTTGCGCTGGTCGCGCAGCATAGCCTCCGCGGTCACCGTGGTGAGCCGCTCGTCGACCAGCCGCACCGGGACGGGCTCGATCCGCCGGGCCAGGCGTACGGCGAACTCGCGGGTCTTGAGCGCCGCCGGGCCCTCCCCGCCGCCGAGCGAGCGGGGCAGGCCCATCACGACCTCCACCGCGTTCTCCTCGGCGAGAATCTGGTGGAGGCGGCGCAGGTCGCCCTTGCCGCGCCGCACCGTCTCGACCGGGGTCGCGAGCACGCCGGACGGGTCGCTGCGGGCGACACCGATCCGCGCGTCGCCCGGGTCGACGCCGAGGCGGACGCCGTGCCTCATCAGCCTCGCGCCACCGCGGCGGTCACGGCGGCCAGCGCCTCGTCGATGCGGGACACGTCCGTTCCGCCGCCCTGCGCCATGTCGGCCTTGCCGCCGCCCTTGCCGTCGAGGAAGGGCGCCGCCGCGCGGACCAGGTCGCCGGCCGCGAGGCCGCGGGCCTGGGCGGCGTCGTTGAGCGCCGCCACGATCGCCGCCTTGCCGTCGGCCGCACCGATGAGAACCACGACCGCGGGGGCGTCGCCGGCGAGCCGGGCGCGGACGTCGGTCGCGAGGGTGCGTACGTCGCCGCCGCTCGCGCCGTCGAGGCGCTGGGCGACCAGGCGCACGCCGTTGACGTCGCTCGCGCCCTCGGCCAGCGCGGCACCGCCGGACAGCAGCTGGGCGAGACGGATCCTCTCGATCTCCTTCTCGCTCTGCTTGAGCCGCTCGACGAGGTCGCCGACCCGGCCCACGATGTCGCCGGGCTGGGTCTTGAGCAGCGTGGAGAGCTGGCCGACGACGTCGCGCTCGCGAGCGAGGTAGTCGAAGCCCTCGACGCCGGTCAGCGCCTCGATGCGGCGGTTGCCGGAGCCGACCGAGGCCTCGCTGGTGACCACGATGGTGCCGACCTGGCTGGAGTGGTCGACGTGCGTGCCACCGCACAGCTCACGCGACCACGGGCCGCCGATCTCGACCACGCGGACTGATCGGTCGTCGTACGTCTCACCGAAGAGGGCGATCGCGCCCCAGTCCTTGGCCTCGCCGAGGGTCATGTACTGCCAGCCGACGGGCAGGTCGGCGCGCAGCGCGTTGTTGGAGACCTGCTCGATCTCGCGCACCTGCTCGGGCGAGAGAGCGTTGAGCCACCCGAAGTCGAGGCGCAGGTAGCCGGGCCGGTTGTAGGAGCCGGACTGCAGGGCGGTGGGCCCGAGCACCTCGCGCAGCGCGGCGTGCACGATGTGGGTCCCGGAGTGCGCCTGGCGGGCGCCGATGCGCCACTGCGGGTCGACCTTGGCGTGCAGCAGCCGGGCGTCGGCGGGCAGCTCGCCGTCGACGACGCGGACCTGGTGGACCACGAGGCCGCGGACCGGACGCTGGACGTCGAGCACCTCGACGGCGCCGCCCTCGAACTCGATGACACCGGCGTCGGCGACCTGGCCGCCGGACTCGGCGTAGAACGGGGTGCGGTCGAGGACCAGCTCACCGATCTCACCGCCGGTGAGCACGGGTACGGCGGCGCCCTCGCGCAGCAGCGCCAGCGGCTTCGACTCGGTCTCGAGGGTCTCGTAGGCGAGCCACTCGGTCGGGCCGTTCGCGTCGAGGATGGCGCGGTAGACGCCGGTGTCGGCGTGCTGGCCCTTCTTGGCGCGCGCGTCGGCCTTGGCCCGCTCGCGCTGCTCGGCCATCAGCTGGCGGAAGCCCGGCTCGTCGACGCTCAAGCCGGCCTCGGCGGCCATCTCGAGGGTCAGGTCGATCGGGAAGCCGTAGGTGTCGTGGAGCGCGAACGCCTTGTCACCGGGGATGGTGGTGGCGCCGGACTGCTTCACGTCGCCGGCGGCGAGGTCGAAGATCTGGGTGCCGGCCTGGAGCGTCTTGCGGAACGCCTCCTCCTCGGCGTAGGCGACCTGGGCGATCCGGTCCCAGCCGGTGACCAGCTCGGGGTAGCTCTCCCCCATCTTGTCGCGCGAGACCGGCAGCAGCTCGGGCAGCGACGGGTCCTGGTAGCCGAGCAGGCGCATGTTGCGCACCGCGCGGCGCAGCAGGCGGCGCAGCACGTAGCCGCGGCCCTCGTTGCCGGGCGTCACGCCGTCGCCGATGAGCATCAGCGAGCTGCGCACGTGGTCGGCGACCACGCGGAAGCGGACGTCGTCGACGTGCGCGTCGGCGCCGCTGGCGCCGTACTTCTTCCCGGAGAGGTCCATCGCCTTCTCGATGACGGGGAAGATCGTGTCGATCTCGTACATGTTGTGCTTGTCCTGGAGCAGGTAGGCGACCCGCTCGAGGCCCATGCCGGTGTCGATGTTCTTGCTGGGCAGCGGGCCGGCGATGTCGAAGTCGTCCTTCGCCCGGACGGCGCTGAGCTCCTCCTGCATGAAGACCAGGTTCCAGATCTCCAGGAACCGGTCCTCGTCGGCCTCGGGACCGCCGTCGGGCCCGAACTCGGGGCCGCGGTCGATGTAGATCTCGCTGCAAGGGCCGCCGGGACCGGGCACGCCCATGTTCCAGTAGTTGTCCTTGAGCCCGCGCGGCTGGATCCGCTCGTCGGGCAGGCCCGCGATCCGCTTCCAGGCGTCGCGCGCCTCGTCGTCGTCGGGCAGCACGGTGACCCAGATCTTGTCGGGGTCGAAGCCGAAGCCGCCGTCGGCCTGGGCGTGGGTGATCAGCTCCCACGCGAACTGGACGGCACCCTCCTTGAAGTAGTCGCCGAAGGAGAAGTTGCCGTTCATCTGGAAGAACGTGCCGTGGCGGGTGGTCTTGCCGACCTCCTCGATGTCCAGGGTCCGCACGCACTTCTGGACGCTGGTCGCACGCTGGAACGGCGGCGTCTCCTGGCCCAGGAAGTAGGGCTTGAACGGCACCATGCCGGCGTTGACGAAGAGCAGGTTGGGGTCGTCGAGCAGCAACGAGGCCGACGGTACGACGGTGTGGCCGCGCGCCTCGAAGTGGGCGAGGAACCGGTTGCGGATCTCCGCGCTGCTCAGGTACTGCTCGCTCAACGGGTGCCTTCCTTGCTGGGCTGGGGTTTCATCAGTTGGGGCGGACCAGCGTCGGCGCCGTCGAAGCGCTGTCGCAAGTGGATTTCGGCCGCGGCCTGGCCGCGGGCGACCTCCTCGCCGAACATCCGGGCGCCGAGCACGGCCGCGCCGATGCGGTCTCGCATGCCGTCGGGGGTGAACGCCTCGGCGAGGCGGCGGACGCGGACCATGCCGTAGACGCCGGCAGCCGCACCCGCCGCGAACCAGACCGTGCCCTTCACGACGACACCTCGACGTCGGGGCGCAGGGTCGCGCGCTGGCGCGACTCCAGGTCACGGCGGGCGGCCCTGAGCATCAGGCGGCGCTCCTTGCGCGAGCGCTTGACCTCGCGCCTCATCTCGAACCGGATCCGGTTGCGCACCTCGGGCGACAGGGCCCGGCGCAGCCCCGCGGCGAGCGCGGCGGTCTTGATGACGCTCTCGCGCAGCACGATGTCGGCGAACATCGGCGCGGGTACGACGCGGGCCGGGACCCGGGGGCCGTGCTCCTGTCCGAGGTCGGTGATGACGTACTCGCGGTCGTCGACCACGGCGACCGGCGTCCGATCCCGGCGCGTGGCACGCTCCTGCCCGGCTGCCAGCTCCGCCTCGATGCCGGCCAGCTGCTCGCGCAGCGCGTCGGCGTCCTGCGCGGCCGCGGCGAGCAGTGCCTCGGTGTGGCTGCGCGCCTGGCGCACGGACCGGGACAGCCGGTACGCCGCGACGCCGAGCGCCACGACGGCGACGAGGGTCACCACGACCAGCCAGGTCGGGACGGCGAGCTCGGAGGTCACGACGGGCAAGCCTAGTGGTTGCCGCCAGAAGTTGTTCGTCGGCGACCCGGGTCTGAACGGAGTGGCCCCCGGGTGCGTGCATGGCAAGGCGGAGGAGCGAAGTCGTACCGTGTCGTCCTACGAGCGACGCCAACGCGGCCAGGTGCGTGCCCGGGGCGCGGGGCGCTCGAAGAACTTCTGGTGGCGACCACTATTTGCCGCGGATGATCCGGCGTACCCGCTCCCACCGCTGCTTGACCGCGGCCTCCGCGCCGAGCTCGGTCGGGCGGTAGTAGGCGGCGTCGAGGACGACGTCCGGGGCGTACTGCTGCTCGGCGACGCCGAACGGGGCGTCATGGCTGTAGACGTAGCCCTGGCCGTGGCCCAGCGACTTGGCGCCGGCGTAGTGGGCGTCGCGCAGATGGGGTGGGACCTGGCCGATCTTGCCGGCCCGGACGTCGGCGACGGCCTCGAAGATCGCGGTGGTCACGGCATTGGACTTGGGCGCGACGGCGAGCGCGATGGTGGCGTGGGCCAGCGTCAGCTGGGCCTCGGGCATGCCGATCAGCTGGACCGTCTGTGCGGCCGCGACCGCGGTGGTGAGCGCGGTCGGGTCGGCCAGGCCGATGTCCTCGCTGGCCAGGATCATCAGGCGGCGGGCGATGAACCGGGGGTCCTCCCCCGCCCCGATCATCCGCGCGAGGTAGTGCAGGGCGGCGTCGGCGTCGGAGCCGCGGACCGACTTGATGAAGGCGCTGACCACGTCGTAGTGCTGGTCACCGTCGCGGTCGTAGCGCACCGCCGCCTGGTCGGCCGCGGTCTCGGCGGTCTCGACGTCGATGGTGGTGCTGCCCTTGCTCCTCGCCGCCCCCGCCGCGGCTTCGAGGTAGGTCAGCGAGCGGCGGGCGTCGCCGCCGGCGAGACGCACGATGTGCTCGCGGGCCGCGTCCTCGAGCACCAGCTCGCCGTCGAGCCCACGCTCGTCGCCGACCGCCTGGTCGAGGACGGCGGCGATGTCGTCGTCGGTCAGCGACTGCAGGCGCAGCAGCAGGCTGCGCGAGAGCAGCGGCGAGATCACGCTGAACGACGGGTTCTCCGTGGTCGCCGCGACCAGGGTCACCCAGCGGTTCTCGACACCGGGCAGCAGGGCGTCCTGCTGGGCCTTGCTGAACCGGTGGACCTCGTCGACGAAGAGGACGGTCTCCTCCCCCGTCGCCACCAGCTGGCGCCGAGCCGAGTCGATCGCCGCCCGGACCTCCTTGACGCCGGCGGACACGGCTGAGACCTCGACGAAGCGCCGCCCGGTCTGCTGGCTGATGATCGAGGCGATCGTCGTCTTGCCGGTGCCGGGTGGCCCCCACAGCAGCAGCGAGAGCGACTGGTCGCCCTCGACCAGCTGCCGCAGCGGCGAGCCGGGCGCGCGCAGCTGCTCCTGGCCGACCAGCTCCTCGAGGGTGCGCGGACGCATCCGCACCGCCAACGGGGCGGAGGAGTGGGTGGCGTCGGCGAGCGAGCCGCCCGACGTCACTGCCCCGAACCCTGCGGACGAGCCCGGGGTGTCGAACAGCTGGGGCTCGTCATCCACGATGACCAAGCCTAGTCAGCCGTGACGACACCCTGCCGCCGAGGCCGGGCCTGAGGCTCAGGCGCGGCCGATCGACTTGTTGTCGAGGTCGAACCAGGTGTCGGCGTACCCGGGCTGCTCGACCAGGTCCGTGCTCGGGCTGGCACCCGGGTCGGGACGACCCTCGGCGTCGACGCCGAGCAGGCCGGCGGTCAGCGGCTCGTGGGGCGCCTGGCCCAGGCGACCCGGGAAGTGGCAGGCGACCTTGTGCTTGCGACCGATCTGGAGCAGCGGCGGCTCGTGCCGGGCGCAGATCTCCTGGGCGATCGGGCAGCGGGTGCGGAAGCGGCAGCCCGAGGGCGGGTTGATCGGGCTCGGGACGTCGCCCTGCAGCCGGATCCGCTCGATCCGGCCGCCCGTGGCGGCCTGCTTGACGTCGGGGACGGCCGACAGGAGCGCCTGGGTGTAGGGGTGGTGGGCGTTGTTGTAGATGGAGTCCCGGTCGCCGATCTCGACGATCTTGCCGAGGTACATGACTGCGATCTCGGGGCAGAAGTGCCGCACGATGGCGAGGTCGTGTGCGATGAAGAGGAACGCGACCCCGAACTCCTTCTGGATGTCCTGGAGCAGGTTGATGACCTGCGCCTGGATCGACACGTCCAGCGCGGAGACCGGCTCGTCGGCGACGAGGAGCTTGGGCTGCAGGGTCAGCGCGCGAGCGATGCCGATGCGCTGGCGCTGGCCGCCGGAGAACTCGTGGGGGTAGCGGTTGTAGTGCTCCGGGTTGAGGCCGACGATCTCGAGCAGCTCCTGCACGCGCGGCAGGATCTTGTCCTTGGGAAGCACCTTGTGGATCGCCAGCGGCGCACCGACGATCGAGCCGACCGTCTGTCGCGGGTTCAGCGAGGTGTACGGGTCCTGGAAGATCATCTGGATCTCGCGGCGCAGCGGCTTGAGCTCGGCCGGGCCCGCCTGGGCGATGTCCTGGCCCTCGAACCGGATCGCACCGGCCGTGGGCTTGTAGAGGCGGGTGATCAGGCGACCGGTCGTCGACTTGCCACAGCCCGACTCGCCGACCAGGCCGAGCGAGGTGGCCTCGGCGACCTGGAAGGAGACGCCGTCGACGGCCTGGACCTGGCCGACGGTACGGCGGATCAGGCCGGGCGACTTGACCGGGAAGTACATCCGCAGCTGGTCGACCTCGAGGATCGGCTTGGCATCGGCGGGCGCGACGGCGGCGCCGTGGCCCTCGACCCGCGCCACGGGCGCTGCGTCCTCGGGCTCCTGGCTGCCCACGTTGATCGTGTCGTTCGTCATCACAGCTCCTCGGCCAGGTCCGGTGCGATGACCGGCAGCACCTCGGCCGCGTAGATCGCGTCAGGGTTGGGCAGGTGGCAGCGCTTGGTGTGGATCTCGCCGCGCTGGCCGGGCACGAGCAGGGGCAGCTCGGTGCGGCACAGGTCGCCGGGCACCTTGTCGCGGTGCGGGCACCGCGGGTGGAAGGCGCACCCGGAGGGCGGGTTGAGCAGGCTGGGCGGGTTGCCCGGGATCGGGATCAGCCGCGCCTCGGTGTCGCCGGACAGGTCCGGGACGCTGGAGAGCAGGCCCCACGTGTAGGGCATCTCCGGGTGCGTGAGGATCTCCTTGCACGGACCGTGCTCGACCGCGCGGCCGGCGTACATCACCAGGACGTCGTCGGCCATCTCCGCCACGACGCCGAGGTCGTGGGTGATGATGATGATCGCCGAGTTGAACTCGCGCTGCAGGTCCTGCAGCAGGTCGAGGATCTGCGCCTGGACCGTCACGTCGAGCGCCGTGGTGGGCTCGTCGGCGATGAGCAGGTTGGGGTCGTTGATCAGCCCCATCGCGATCATCGCGCGCTGGCGCATGCCGCCGGAGAACTGGTGCGGGTAGTCGTTGACCCGCTTGTCGGGGTTGGGGATGCCGACCCGGTCGAGCATCTCGACGGCGCGCTGCTTGGCGACCTTCTTCGACACGTCGTGGTGCACCCGGTACGCCTCGGCGATCTGGTTGCCGACGGTGTAGTAGGGGTGCATCGCCGACAGCGGGTCCTGGAAGATCATCGAGACCTCGCGGCCGCGCTTCTTGCGCATCTCCTCGGCGCTGATGTCGAGGAGGTTGACGCCGTCGAGCACGATCTCGCCGCTCAGCTTGGCGTTGGTGCCGCGGTGCAGCCCCATGATCGCCATGCTGGACACGGACTTGCCGGATCCCGACTCGCCGACGATGCCGAGCGTCTTGCCGCGGTCGAGGTCGAAGGTCAGGCCGTTGACGGCCTTGACCAGGCCGTCCTGGGTCGGGAAGTGGACCTGCAGCTCGTTGACCGAGAGCAGCGGCGCGGAGGCCGTTTCCGTCGTGGTGAGCGGGGACGGGGAGGTGGTGGACATTCCGGGAGTTCCTCTCAGCCCAGCCGCACGCGCGGGTCGATGACGGCGTACAACAGGTCCACGATGATGTTGGCCAGGATCACGAAGGCCGCCAGCAGGACGACCAGGCCGACGGTCGTCGGCAGGTCGAAGTCCGAGCTCGCGCGCACGGCCAGCTTGCCCATGCCTGGGTAGTTGAAGACCGACTCGGTGATGATCGCGCCGCCCATCAGGCCGGCGAAGTCCAGGCCCGCCATGGTCACGATCGGGGTCAGGGCCGCACGCAGGGCGTGCTTGTAGGTCACGGTGCGCTCCGGCAGGCCCTTGGACCGTGCCGTGCGGACGTAGTCCTCCTGGAAGGACTCGATCACGTAGGACCGGGTCATGCGGACGTAGGCCGCCATGAAGAACAGGGCAAGGGTGATCGCGGGCAGCGTCAGGCTGGAGAGCCAGCCACCGACGCCTCCTTCGGCGATCGAGGTGTAGCGCGGGATCTCGGTGAGCCCCCACTTGATCGCGACGAACTTGTAGAGCACGAGCCCGACGAAGAACGTCGGGAAGGCATAGGCGATCAGGGACAGGCCGACCAGGCCGCGGTCGATGATGGAGCCCTTCTTCAGGGCCGCTGTGACTCCCAGCAGCACGCCGCCGACCATCCAGAGGATGAAGGCGGAGACCGCCAGGGAGAAGGACACCGGGAAGGTGTCCTTGATCAGGTTGGTGACGGTGTCACCGCGCTCGCGGGAGTAGCCGAGGCACGGAGCGTCGCAGTGGACGATGGTCTCCGGCGCCGTCTCGCGCAGCTTGGGGTCGTCGGGGTAGTCGCGCCCCTGGACGACGCCCTTCGCGAAGTCCACCCACTGGTTGGCGAACGAGTCGTCGTAGCCCATGGCGGCGGCCGTCTGCTTCTTCTGGGCGGCCGAGCAGTTCTTGCCGCAGATGAAGGACGCCTGGTCGATCGGGGAGGCGAAGAACAGGGCGAAGGTGACGATGCTCATCACGATGAGCATGATCACGCCGGCGAAGAGCCGACGGATGACGTACGCGAGCACAGCAGACCTCAGTGTGGGAGGAGACGACCGGTGGGCACCGACAGTCGGGGGCCGTCTTGGGGACGACCCCCGACTGTCATGTGGTGTGTTTAGCGGAGATTCACTTCGCCACGCCGAGGACGGCGAGGTCGGCGTAGCCGTTCACCGAGACGTTGTTCTCGTAGCCGGTGATCTTGCCACCGTGGACGAAGTTGAAGATCGTGATCTCCAGCGGGATGTAGGCGACGTCCTGACCCAGCTTGGCGTCGACAGCGGCCCACTTGTCAGCGGCAGCGTCGAGGTCGGGCTCGGCGTAGGCGTCGTCGATCATCTGGTTGACCTCGGGGCCACCCTTGTAGTTGCCGTAGTCGTTGCCGTTCGAGTCACCGGTCAGGTTGATCCGGCTGTCGAAGAGCGGCGGGATGACGGTGCCGGCGGACGACCAGTCAGCACCCCAACCACCCCAGGTGACGTCGAAGTCGGCGTCCGGCTTCTGGATCACGGAGTAGTAGGTGTCCTCCAGCGGGTCGAGCTCGGTCTGGAAGCCGGCCGCGTCCCAGCCGGCCTTCAGAGCGGAGGCCTGCTTGTCGGAGGTGGGGGTGCCACCCGAGTAGGTGAACTTGATCTTCACCGGCTTCGGGGCAGCGCACTTGTCGAGCGCGGCCTTGGCAGCGGTCTGGTCGCCGGACTCGCCCATGGCCTCGAACGCCGGGTTCGACTTGTAGCCGGGGACACCCGGGTTGATGACGGAGTCGGCGGCCTTGAAGTACTCGGGGCCACCGCCGGCCTTGATCCACGCCGCGCGGTCGGTCGCGAGCTTGAGCGCCTCACGGCAGTTCGCGTCCTTGAAGACCGGCGAGTTGAAGTTCGGCAGCACGTAGTCGACGTACGGCGACTCGACCTGGGTGTAGCGGTCCCCGGCCTCGTCCTTGCGGGTGAAGAGGGCCGGCGGGAGACGACGCTCGGTCACGGAGTACTGCGCGTCACCGGAGTCGGCGAGCAGCTGCTCGTAGATCGCCTCGTCGGTGTCACCCTCGCGGAAGTCCCAGGTGTCCGGGTAGGCCTTGCGGATCGTGTCCGTGGATGCGTCCCAGTTCTCGTTGCGGACGAACTTGCCGCCGGTGCCCTCCTTCCAGGTGCCGTCGAGCTTGTAGGGACCGTTGGAGATGATCACGAAGTTGTTCGCGTCACCCTTGTCGAGGTCCTCGCGGTACGGGTCCATGTAGCGCAGCTGCGCGATGGAGTTCGCGAAGTCCGGCCACGCCTTCTTGAACCGGTACGTGATCGTCTTGCCGTCGCAGGTGACGGCCTTGTCGTAGAGGTCCTGGCCCTTCTTGGTGTAGGGGCCCTTGTACTGCGGCAGGCCGTCGTCACCGGTCGGGATGTCCAGGTAGGTGAACAGGTAGTTGGCGGGACCACCGATGATCACGTCGGTCGCGAAGTTGCGCGACGCGCCGTACTTGAAGTCCTCACAGGTGATGTCCTTGCCGTCCTCCCACTTCACGCCGTCCTTGACGGTGAAGCTCCAGGACTTGCCGCCGTCGGTCGTGGTGCCGGTGTCGGTCGCCAGGTCCGGGACGGGCGTGGTGCCCTCGACCGGGTCGTTGGAGGCGGGCAGCGCCACCAGGCTGCGGTAGAACAGCCGGCCCGAGTTGTTGAGGTCACGGCCGATGTACATGCGCTGGGGGTCCCAGTGCTCGACGTTGCGGACACCGACGAGGAAGATGGCGTTGCCACCCTTCTCGGCCTTGCCCCCGCTGCTCCCGCTGTTGTCGCCGTCGTCACTGCCACCGCCGCACGCGGCGAGTGTCGCCGCGAGCGCTGTGGCAGCCACGGCAGCCAATGGCTTCTTGAAGGCCATCCAACTATCTCCTTTTCGGTAGTGACGCCGGCTCGGCCGGCGCCGCGATGCTCCGGGTCCCGTGTGATGTCGGCGGAGCACCGGGTCCTTTGTTGTTATCGGTGCGACTTGGGGTCGAGCGCGTCGCGGGCGCCGTCACCGACGAGGTTGAACACCACGACGATGAGGGCCAGCAGGGCACCCGGCAGGAAGAAGTACGTCGGGTCGGCGCTGGTGTAGCTGACCGAGTCGGCGAGGATGTTGCCCAGCGTCGGGGTCGGCGGCTTGATGCCGACGCCCAGGAAGTTGAACGCGGCCTCTGCGGAGATGTAGGCCGGCACGAGCAGCGTCACGTAGACCAAGACGGGCGCCCACACGTTGGGCAGCACCTCCTTGAAGTACAGCCGGCGGCGCGACGCACCCAGCAGGCGGGCGGCCTCGATGAACTCGCGCTCGCGGATCGAGAGCACCTGGCCGCGGACCACGCGGGCCACCGGCGGCCAGCCGAAGGCCGCGAGGATGACGATGACGAAGGCACCGTTGGCGAGGTCGGGGTTGCTGAAGAAGCCGAGCCCCGGGAAGTCGGACACGTCGCCGCGGATCATCACGACCACCGGGCCGGACAGGGCCAGCAGCATCAGGGTCTGCGGGAACGACAGCGTCAGGTCGATGATCCGGCCCACGACCGCGTCGACGAAGCCGCCGGAGAAGCCGGCGACGATGCCGAGGATCGCACCGATGACGACGGTGATGATCGTGCCGGTCAGCGCGATGGTGAGCGAGGACGTGATCGCCAGCATCAGGCGGGCGAGCAGGTCGCGGCCCAGGCCGGGGTCGACACCGAAGGGGTGGCTCCACGAGATCCCGCCGAAAGCGCCCTCGGGCACCACGCCGTCAGCCGACAGGAGGTTCTGGTGCTGCTCGTTGGGCGCCAGCACGCCGAGGGCCACCAGGATCGGCGCCGCGATCGCGCAGATGATGATGAACGCCGTCAGCACGAAGGAGATCATCGACAGCTTGTCGGCCCGGAACCGGGCGATGGCCAGCTGGGTGGGTGACCGGCCGGCCACCGAGACGACTGCGTCGTCCTCGACCGGGGTCTCGGTCTCGTGGATCTCCAGTTCGGAGCCCGGGATCGTCATCTTCACCTCGTCGCCGTGTGTCACGGATGCGACGCGGGCCACATCGGCCACGCGCCGTCCGTGACACTAGGCGCACCAGGTGCGTCAAGGCGATAGCGACGCGGTAACGGTTTGGTCTCGACGCCCGGCAAACCGTCCGGCGGAGGGGCCTCAGCCCTTGTTTTCCTCCGTCGGACGGGCATCCACACCGGCTTCCTTCCGCTGCTCCGGCGTGATCGGCGCGGGAGCGGCGGTCAACGGGTCGTAGCCGCCACCGGTCTTCGGGAAGGCGATGACGTCGCGGATGGAGTCCGTGCCGGCCAGCAGAGCGACCACCCGGTCCCAGCCGAACGCGATGCCGCCGTGCGGGGGCGCGCCGAACTTGAACGCCTCGAGCAGGAAGCCGAACTTCTCCTCGGCCTCGGCCTCGCCGATCCCCATCACCTCGAAGACCCGCTTCTGGATGTCCTCGCGGTGGATACGGATCGAGCCGCCGCCGATCTCGTTGCCGTTGCAGACGATGTCGTAGGCCCACGCCAGCGCGTTGCCGGGGTCGGTGTCGAAGGCCTCGAGGTCCTGCGGGCTGGTGAAGGCGTGGTGGACGGCGGTCCACGCTCCTCCGCCGACCGCGACGTCACCGGCGGCGGTGGCCTCGTCGGCGGGCTCGAACAGCGGCGCGTCGACGACCCACAGGAAGCTCCACGCGTCCTCGTCGAGCAGGCCGCCACGGCGGCCGATCTCGAGCCGGGCGGCGCCGAGCAGGGCACGGCTGGACTTCACCGCACCCGCCGCGAAGAAGATGCAGTCGCCGGGCTGCGCGCCGACGTGGGCGGCCAGGCCGGCCTTCTCCTCGTCGGTGATGTTCTTGGCCACCGGACCGCCGAGCTCGCCGTCCTCCTGGACCAGGACGTACGCCAGGCCCTTGGCACCGCGCTGCTTGGCCCACTCCTGCCAGGCGTCGAGCTGCTTGCGGGGCTGGCTCGCGCCGCCCGGCATCACCACGGCACCGACGTACGGCGCCTGGAAGACGCGGAACGGGGTGTCCTTGAAGTAGTCGGTGCACTCGACGAGCTCGAGGCCCATCCGCAGGTCGGGCTTGTCGGAGCCGTAGCGGGCCATCGCGTCGGCGTACGTCATCCGCGGCAGGGGTAGCGGGACGTCGTAGCCGATCAGCTTCCACAGCGCTGCGACGATCTGCTCGCCGAGGGCGATCACGTCGTCCTGGGTCACGAAGCTCATCTCGATGTCGAGCTGGGTGAACTCGGGCTGGCGGTCGGCGCGGAAGTCCTCGTCGCGGTAGCAGCGCGCGATCTGGTAGTAGCGCTCCATGCCGGCGACCATGAGCAGCTGCTTGAACAGCTGGGGGCTCTGCGGCAGGGCGTACCAGCTGCCGGGCTGCAGGCGCGCGGGCACCAGGAAGTCGCGGGCGCCCTCGGGCGTGCTGCGCGTCAGCGTCGGCGTCTCGATCTCGACGAAGTCGTGGCCGGCCAGCACGTCGCGGGCGGCCTTGTTGACGTTGCTGCGCAACCGGATCGCGCTGCCCGGGGCGCCGCGCCGCAGGTCGAGGTAGCGGTGCTTGAGGCGCACCTCCTCCCCCACGTCGACGTGGTCGCTGATCGGGAACGGCAGCGGCGCGGCGGCGCTGAGCACCTCGACGTCGCTCGCGACGACTTCGTAGTGGCCGGTCGGCAGGTTGGGGTTGATGTTGCCCTCGGTGCGCTCGACCACCTCACCGGTGACCTTCAGGCAGAACTCGCTGCGCAGCGGGTGCGCCACCTCGGGGTCGCGGATGACGACCTGGACCACGCCCGAGGCGTCGCGCAGGTCGATGAAGGCCACACCGCCGTGATCGCGCCGGCTGGCCACCCACCCGGTGAGGGTGACGGTCTTGCCGACGTTCGCAGGCACGGTCAGGTCGCCGGCGACATGGGTGCGGATCACTTGGATTCCCCTTCATCGATGGTGATGACCTGCGGTCGCAGGTCCTCGGTCGGAGGCTGCCACGTCGCCGGATCGGCGGCGACCTGGTTTCCGGAGCGGATGTCCTTGACCTCGCTCGTGCCGTCGGCCTGGCGGAACCAGACGTACGGGATGCCGCGCCGCTCGGCGTGGCGGATCTGCTTGCCGAACTTCGCGGCGGTGGGCGCGACCTCGCACGAGATGGCGCGGGCTCGCAGGGCGGTGGCGATCTCGTCGGCGTCGGCGCGGGACTCCTCGTCGGTGACCGCGACCAGGACCACGCTCGGCACGGAGCGGTCGGCGGTGAGAGCCCCGCGCTGGACGAGCGTCACGAGGAGCCGGCTGAGGCCGAGCGAGATGCCGACGCCGGGGTAGGTCGTACGCCCGTCGGAGGCGAGGGCGTCGTACCGGCCCCCGGAGCAGATCGAGCCGAGCGACTCGTAGCCGTCGAGGCGGGTCTCGAAGACGGTGCCGGTGTAGTAGTCCAGTCCCCGGGCGATGGACAGGTCGGCCTCGATGCGGGCGCGGTCGGTGGCGAGCGGCGCGCAGGCGCGGACCAGGGTGGCGAGCTCGTCGAGGCCCTCGTCGAGCAGCTCGTGGCTGACGCCGAGGTCGCGGACCCGCTGGACGAAGGAGTCGTCGACCGCCTTGATGGTGGCCAGGGCGAGGGCCTTGTCGGCCTGCTCCTCGCTGACCCCGGCCTCGGCCAGCAGCAGCTCGCGGACCTTGTCGGCCGGCAGCTTGTCGAGCTTGTCGACCAGGCGCATGACCTCGTCGATGCCGTCGCCCGACACGCCGAGGCCGGCGTAGAAGCCCTGGATCAGCTTGCGGTTGTTGACCTGGAGCCGGAAGCCGGGCAGACCGATCGAATCCGGGTGGGCCAGCTTGCCGAGCGCCTCGAGCATCACCCGCGCGACCTCGACGTCGTGGTGGAACGGGAGCGTGTCGCGCCCGACGATGTCGATGTCGGCCTGGGTGAACTCGCGGAAGCGGCCCTCCTGGGGCCGCTCGCCGCGCCACACCTTCTGGATCTGGTAGCGGCGGAACGGGAACTCGAGCTTGCCGGCGTTCTCGAGCACGAAGCGCGCGAAGGGGACGGTCAGGTCGAAGTGGAGCCCGATCCCCTTGTCTCTGTCACTGGCGGAGCCGTCCTCCGCTGCCTGCAAGCGCCGCAGGACGTAGACCTCCTTGGAGGTGTCGCCCTTGCGCAGCAGCTGGTCGAGCGGCTCCACGGCCCGGGTCTCGATGTTGGCGAACCCGTGCAGCTCGAAGGTGTGCGCGAGGGTCGCGATCACCTGCTGCTCGACGTAGCGCTGGGCAGGCAGGAGCTCGGGGAAGCCGCTCAGCGGCGTGGGCTTGGCCATCTCTACAGTCCTCGGGTGACGCGGCCGGCCGCGTTGTCGGTGCCGGAGTCGAGCAGGTCGAGCAGGAACGGGTTGGTGGCGCGCTCGCGGCCGATCGAGGTCTGCTCGCCGTGGCCCGGGAGCACCACGACGTCGTCGGCCAGCGGCAACACCTTGGTGGCCAGCGAGGCGAGCATCTTCGTATGGTCGCCGCCGGGCAGGTCGGTGCGGCCGATCGAGCCCTGGAAGAGCAGGTCGCCGGAGAACATGACCTCGGAGATGTCCGGGCCGCCGGATGTCCGGTCCCAGGGAGTGCGGAAGGTGACCGAGCCCTCGGTGTGGCCGGGGGTGTGGTCGACGAGGAAGCGCAGGCCCGCGAGCTCCAGGCTGGCGCCGTCGGCCAGCTCCGCGACGTCGTCGGGCTCGGTGAACTCGTAGTCGCCGCCGAGCAGCATGCCGGCCGACTCCCGCGAGATGCCCGCCATCGGGTCGGCGAGCAGGTGCCGGTCGCCCGGGTGGATCCACGCGGTGGCGTCGTACGTCCCGGCGACGGGGGTCACCGACCACATGTGGTCGATGTGGCCATGGGTCAGCAGCACGGCGACGGGCTTCAACCGGTGCTCGCGGACGACCTCCGCGACGCCGGCCGCGGCGTCCTTCCCGGGGTCGATCACGACGCACTCGGCGCCGGGTGCGGTGGCCGCGACGTAGCAGTTGGTGCCCCACGGTCCGGCGGGGAAAGCGGCGATCAGCACCGGCCCAGCCTATCGAGCGCTCCGGCTTTGATTAGCATGGGCCACTGTGACTACCTCCGACTGGGGCCGCGTCGGCGACGACGGCACCGTCTACGTGAAGACGACCGATGGCGAGCGGGCGGTCGGGCAGATGCCCGACGCGACGCCCGAGGAGGCCTTGGCCTTCTACACCAAGCGGTACGAGAACCTCTCGCTCGAGGTGGACCTGCTCCACCAACGGGTGCTGACCGGCGTGCTGTCGCCCGAGGAGGCGACGTCATCGGTCAAGCTCGTGCGCGAGCAGCTGGTCGACGTGCACGCCGTCGGGGACATCGCCGCCCTGGTCCGCAAGCTCGACGAGCTCGGCCCGGTCATCGCCACCCAGCGCGACGCCCGGCGTGCGGCGAAGGCGCAGCGGGTCGCCGACGCGCGGGCCGAGAAGGAGCGACTCGCCGGTGAGGCCGAGAAGATCGCCGCCGGGCGCGACTGGCGCAACGGCGCCAACCGGCTGCGCGAGCTCCTCGAGGAGTGGAAGAAGCTCCCCCGCATCGACAAGGCGGCCGACGACGAGCTGTGGCGGCGGTTCTCCTCGGCGCGCTCGGCGTACACGAAGGCGCGCAAGTCGCACTTCGCCGAGCAGGACGAGAAGCGCGAGGGCGCCCGCGTCATCAAGGAGCGCCTGGTCACCGAGGCCGAGGCGCTGGCGTCGTCGACCGAGTGGGGCCCGACCTCGGGCCGCTACCGCGACCTGATGCGCGACTGGAAGGCCGCCGGTCCGGCCCCCAAGGCCGTCGACGACGAGCTCTGGCGCCGCTTCCGCGGCGCCCAGGACACCTTCTTCGGCGCCCGCGACGCCGCCAACGCCGCCCTCGACACGGAGTTCGCCGCGAACGCCGTGGTCAAGGAGGAGCTGTTGGTCGAGGCCGAGGCGATCGCCGCCGCCCTGGAGTCGTCCGGGGACCTGGCGGCCGCGAAGACGGCCTTCCGCGTCGTCGCCGAGAAGTGGGACGAGGCCGGCAAGGTCCCGCGCGACCGCATCAAGGATCTCGAGGGCCGCATGCGCGCCGTCGAGCAGGTCATCCGCCGCGCCGAGGACGACCAGTGGCGTCGTACCGACCCCGAGAAGTCGGCCCGCGCCGACGACATGGTCTCCAAGCTCGAGGCCGCCATCGCCGAGGCCGAGGCCAAGCTCGACGCCGCCCGGGCGCGCGGGGACGAGAAGAAGGTCCGCGAGCTCGAGGAGAACCTCCAGGGGCGCCGGTCGTTCCTCGAGATGGCCAAGAAGGCGTCGGCCGACTTCAGCTGACGTGCTCGTAGGTGCATGAATCCCCGGCCGGCCGGGGATTCATGCGCTTGTTGGGGGTTACAACACCTGACAGGTGCATGAGCTGCCCGTCCGGTGGTGCGCGTGGGACTGGCGAGCCTGTCAGCGCGGGCCACGCGCAGCGGCAGCCGACGCGATCACGGCCCGGATCCGGCTCTCCAGGCGCACAGGATCAGCGAGGTCGCCCCACGTGATCCTGACGCACCGCCATCCCGTCAGCTCGGCGATGCAGCTTTCTCTCTGTTTCTCCCGAATGACCGCGTCGGCGACGCTCTCGCCCGGGCGTCGGAACTTGAGGTACTTCTCCTTGCCATCGAACTCGATCCAGATCCCGAGGTCCGGAAAGGCGAAGTCAAGCAAGGCGAGGAACAGCGCGCCATCGGAGACCTCAAACTGCGGGATCGGCGCCGGGAAGTGATGTCGCCACAGGAAGTAGTGCGTCCGACTCTCCCCAACCGACGCGATCCGCGAATCGCCAAGCCGCAGTACGAGGTCGGTGTTCAAGGAGGACGGCCACCGATCCATCCCGTGTTCGTACCGCTCTCGGACTGCTCGACGGTGAAGTCACCACGATGGAGGAAGTAGTTCAGTACGACGAGGCCTGCCTCGACCGTCGCTAACGTCGCAACCTCGAGCGTCGCCCGCATCGGTGCGACGACCTCGATGTCGCCGACTTCGACGATATCGCCGTCCATGATCGCGCCACGGTGTTGCTGGATCCCCGCCTCGTGCCGTCCGCTCTTCCCGTCCTTGCGCAACAAGTGGACGTCGTCTAGCGGCAGATCCCACATCGGACCGCCGACGAAGGGAAGCGACGACACGTGGCTGGCCACCGCGTCCGTACACGCTTGGCGAATGGCGGCCCGGACGCGAACCGCGTAGCGGTCCTCCTTCGTCAGCGAGCGCCAAACCACGCCGTCGACGTACGCACCTCTACGTGGCTTGCCCAGCACGCCAGCTGCAACGGCGCGGGCCAGGCTGCGGTCGGTGTGGCCGAGCTTGATCATTTCCTTGCGCAAAGCGATCTCGACCATGCACGGGTGATTGGGTTCCAGATACATACCCGGCGCTCTGCCCGCGCGGGCGCCGCCGTCACACCTGCGACCTGCCGGCCTGTGGATGCGAGCGTGAATCTCGTGTTCCAACGGGCACTTCATGTACTGGTTGGGGTTTGCAAACCCCAACCAGTACATGAATCCCCGGCCGGCCGGGGATTCATGCAGCCGCGGCAGTGCTACTGCGTGACCCGATAGGCGTCGAACACGCCGGGGACGGAGCGGACCGCGTTGAGCACCGTGTCGAGGTGCTTGGCATCGGCCATCTCGAAGGTGAAGCGGGACTTCGCCGTGCGGTCGCGGGAGGTCGTGAGGTTCGCCGACAGGATGTTCACGTGGGCGTCGGACAGCACCATGGTGATGTCGGACAGCAGGCGGGAGCGGTCGAGGGCCTCGACCTGGATGTTGACCAGGAAGGTCGACTGACCGGTGGGGGCCCACTCGACGTCGACGAGCTTCTCGGGCTGGGCCAGCAGGCTGGCGGCGTTGGTGCAGTCCTTGCGGTGCACCGAGACTCCGCCGCCCTTGGTGACGAACCCGAGGATCGTGTCGGGCGGGACGGGGGTGCAGCACTTGGCGAGCTTGACCCACACGTCGGGCGAGCCGGTGACGATGACGCCGGCGTCGCCGCTCGTGGGCCGGCGGGGACGGCCGCGGCGGCCGGTGATGGTGACGGCCTCGGCGAGATCCTCCTGGGCGCCCTCGTCGCCGCCGTGGAGCTCGATGACCTTGCGTACGACGGTCTGCGCGCCGAGGTTGCCCTCGCCGACGGCGGCGTAGAGCGCGCTGACGTCGGTGAGGCGGAACGCGGACGCGACGAGGGTGAGCGAGTCGTGGGACAGCAGGCGCTTGAGGGGCAGGCCCTCCTTGCGCATCAGCTTGGCGATCTCGTCCTTGCCGCGCTCGATCGCCTCCTCGCGCCGCTCCTTCGTGAACCACTGGCGGATCTTGGAGCGGGCGCGCTGCGACTTGACGAAGTTCAGCCAGTCGCGCGACGGGCCGGCGCCCTCGGCCTTTGAGGTGAAGACCTCGACGACGTCGCCGTTCTCGAGGGTCGACTCGAGCGGCACGAGGCGGCCGTTGACCCGGGCGCCGATCGTGCGGTTGCCGACCTCGGTGTGCACGGCGTACGCGAAGTCGACCGGGGTGGAGCCGGACGGCAGCGCGATGACGTCGCCGCGCGGGGTGAACACGTAGGTCTCGGCCTGGTTGATCTCGAAGCGCAGGGACTCCAGGAACTCGCCCGGGTCCTCGACCTCGCTCTGCCAGTCGAGCAGCTGGCGCACCCAGCTCATGTCGTCGAGGTCGCCGGGCCGGTCGGTGTCGTTGCCGGCCCGCCCGTCCTCCTTGTACTTCCAGTGCGCCGCGACGCCGTACTCCGCGCGGCGGTGCATCGCGAAGGTGCGGATCTGCATCTCGACCGGCTTGCCCTGCGGGCCGATGACCGTCGTGTGCAGCGACTGGTACATGTTGAACTTCGGCATCGCGACGTAGTCCTTGAACCGGCCCAGGACCGGGTTCCACCGTGAGTGGAGCACGCCGAGGACGCCGTAGCAGTCGCGGTCCTCCTCGACGAGGATGCGGATGCCGACGAGGTCGTAGATGTCGGAGAAGTCGCGGCCGCCGACGATCATCTTCTGGTAGATCGAGTAGTAGTGCTTCGGCCGGCCGGTGACCGTCGCCTTGATCTTCGCCTCGCGCAGGTCCTTCTCGACCTGGGAGATGACCTCGGCGAGGAAGGAGTCGCGCGACGGCGCGCGCTCGGCGACCAGGCGCACGATCTCGTCGTAGATCTTGGGGTGGAGGGTCGCGAAGGCGAGGTCCTCGAGCTCCCACTTGATGGTGTTCATGCCGAGCCGGTGGGCCAGCGGGGCGTAGATGTCGAGCGTCTCGCGGGCCTTCCGCTCCTGCGTGGACTGCTTGACGAAGCGCAGCGTGCGCATATTGTGGAGCCGGTCGGCGAGCTTGATGACCAGCACCCGGATGTCGCGCGACATCGCGACGATCATCTTGCGGATGGTCTCGGCGTTGGCCGAGTCGCCGTAGACGACCTTGTCGAGCTTCGTGACGCCGTCGACGAGCAGCGCGACCTCGTCACCGAAGTCGCGGCGACACTCCTCGAGGGTGTACGGCGTGTCCTCGACCGTGTCGTGCAGCAGGGCGGCCACCAGGGTCGGCTCGGTCATGCCGATGCCGGCGAGGATGGTGGTCACCGCGAGCGGGTGGGTGATGTAGGGATCGCCGCTCTTGCGCTTCTGGTCGGCGTGCAGCCGCTCGGCAGTGAGATAGGCGCGCTCCAGGAGCTGAAGGTCGGCCTTCGGGTGGTTGGCCCGCACCGCGCGGAACAACGACTCGAGGACCGGGTTGGACACCTGGCCGCGACTGCCCATCCGGGCCAGCCGGGCCCGCACGCCGCGCCCGCCACCGGGCTCGCTCGGGACCGGGGTGGGCGCTGTCGGCACCCGCGGCGTCGTGCGCTCCTCGGTCATGAGGTGAGTCTAGTGCCGCCCTCAGATCCGCTGCAGCGCGTGCACGGGAACCTCGCCGAGGGCGGTGCGCCCGTCGAGGAAGCCCAGCTCCATCAGTACGGCGAAGCCGACCGGCTCCGCGCCGCAGCGCCGGACCAGGTCGCAGGTGGCGCCCGCGGTACCGCCGGTGGCGAGCACGTCGTCGACGAGGAGCACGCGCTCCCCCGGTGCGACGGCGTCCTGGTGGAGCTCGAGCACGGCCTCGCCGTACTCGAGGGCGTAGTCGACCTGGTGGGTGTCGTGCGGCAGCTTGCCGGCCTTGCGGACCGGGGCGAAGCCGACGCCGAGGGTCAGCGCGACGGGCGCCGCGAGGATGAACCCGCGGGCCTCCATGCCGACGACCTTGTCGACGACGACCGCGCCGCTCTCGTCGCGCCCGGCCGCGGCCATCGCCTCGACGACCGCGCCGAAGCCGACCGGGTCGGCCAGCAGTGGCGTGATGTCCTTGAACACGATGCCCGGCTCCGGGAAGTCCGCGATGTCGCGGACCAGCCGGGTGAGCGCGTCGACCGCGCGCTCGCGGACGTCGTCGCGAACGCTCACCGCGCTACTTCTTGCCGCGCTTGGACCGCGTCTGGCGCACCGGCTGCTTGCGACCCGAGCTCCCGCTCTCGTTGACCGGACGGCTGTTGGTCGGGACCACGCGGCCCTTGCCGACGGCCTCCGTGTTGGGTGCCGTACGACGGGGAGCCGGCTCCTCGTCGACCTCGATCTCGAACTCCTCCTCGAGCAGCTCGTCCGGGATCTCGTCGGGGTCGCCGCCGCGACGGCCGGCGACGGGCGTGTCGTCGGTGGCGGCGGGGACCGAGGCGTAGCGGTCGGCGAGCGCGCGCTGCTTGGCCTTGGCGCGCCGCGCCTGGACCTGCATCTCGCTCTCCTGCATCTTCAGGTGGACCAGCACGCGCGGGGCGAGCATCACCGAGGAGTAGACGCCGACGCCCATGCCGACGAACTGTGCGAGCGCGAGGTCCTGCAGCGAGCTGGCACCGAGCTGGACGGCGGAGACGTAGAGGATCGCGCCGATCGGGATGAGCGCGACGATCGAGGTGTTGATCGAGCGCACCAGGGTCTGGTTGACCGCGAGGTTGGCCGCGTCGGCGTACGACTGGGTGTTCTTGCGGAGAACGGTGGTGTTCTCCTTGATCTTGTCGAACACGACGACGGTGTCGTAGAGCGAGAAGCCGAGGATCGCCAGCACACCCGTGACCGCGGCGGGCGTCACCTGGAAGCCGGACAGCGCGTAGACGCCGACGGTCAGCATGACGTCGTGGATCAGCGCGACCAGCGCGGCGACCGACATCCGCCACTCGCGGAAGTAGCCCCAGATGAACAGCACGACGAGCAGCAGGAAGATGCCGACGCCGATGGCCGCGCGCTTGGCGACCTCCTGCCCCCAGCTCGGACCGATGTCCTGGACGGACAGGTCGTTCTCGGCGACGTTCGGGAACTCGTCGTGGACCAGCGCGGCGATCTCGCCGCGCTGCTTCTCGCTGAGGTTCTCGACCTGGATCACCAGGGCGGAGTCACCCTCGGTGGTGACCGTGGGGTTCTCAGCGTTCTGGATGCCGGAGTCGGCGACCTTGGTCCGCAGGTCGTCGGCGGCCGACTGGGTGGCCTCGCCGGCGCCCACCGGCACCGAGACCGTCGTGCCGCCGGTGAACTCGACGCCCATGTTGAGCGGCTTGACGAACAGCACCAGCACCGCGAGCCCGACCAGCACACCGGAGATGAGGTAGAAGAGCCACGGCTTGCCGATGAAGTTGATCGACTTGCGGCCCTGGTAGAGCTCGTTGCCGAGCCGGGACATCTTGCCCATCAGGCGTCACCTCCGGCGACGGCGGAACGACGGGGGCGGGAGGGCGTGATGTCCATGCCCAGCGTCTCCTTGCTGAGGCCGGACAGCTTGTGCCCGGAGTTGAACGCCTTGAACTGCGCGAGCCAGGACACCATCGGCTTGGTGAACCAGAACAGCACCGCGAGGTCGATGAGGGTGGTCAGGCCCAGCGCGAAGCCGAAGCCCTTCACCGCACCGGTGGCGAAGATGTAGAGCACCAGCGCCGAGAGGATCTGGACCGTGTTGGCCGCGACCCGGGTGACTCGCGCCCGGGCCCATCCCGTCTCGACCGCGACCCGCATCGACTTGCCCTCGCGCATCTCGTCACGGATGCGTTCGAAGAAGATGACGAACGAGTCGGCGGTGATGCCGACCGCGATGACCAGTCCGGCGATGCCGGGCAGGGTCAGCGTGAAGCCGGCGGTCTTGCTCAGCAGGAGCACCAGGGCGTAGGTGATCGCCGCGGCCACGAACAGCGAGCTGACGACCACCAGGCCGAGGCCGCGGTAGTAGAAGAGGCAGTAGAGCATCACCAGGATGAGGCCGATGGCGCCCGCGGTCAGGCCCGCGGAGAGCTGGTTGCCGGCCAGCGACGGGCCGATCTCCTCGACGGAGGTCTGCTTGTCGTTGAACTTGATCGGCAGCGCACCGAACTTGAGGCTGTTGGCGAGGTCGAGCGCCTCCTGCTCGGTGAAGTCACCCTCGATCTGCGAGCGACCGTCGGTGATGACGCTGTTGAGGACCGGGTAGGTCAGCACCTGGCCGTCGAGGACCACGGCGAACTGCTCGTCGGTGCCGGCGAAGGCACGGGTGACGGCCTCGAAGTCCGAGGCGGCGCCCGCGGAGCCCTTCGGGTGCGCGCGGTCCTTGCTGTTGCCCATCTCGATGGCGACGACCCAGCCGACGCCGTTCTGCGGGGTCTGGGCGCTCGCGTTGTCGAGCTCGGTGCCCTCGACGACGGAGCGGCTCAGCAGGAACTTGATCGCCGGGGTGGTCTCGTCACCGTTCTTGTCCTTCTCGGGCTCCGTGCACGCCACGAGCGGCTTGTCCGGGTCGTCGACCTGGTCGGCGGGCTTGCCGTCGGCGTCGACGACGACGCCCTTGGCGTCGCAGGTGTAGCTGTTGAACAGCGCGATCGCGGCCTGGTCGGGGCTGCGGGACCAGGCGATGTCGTCCTTCACGGTCCACGCCTTGCCGTCGCCGCCCGGGTCCTCGGCGGTCGGGGTGCCGGTCGCGCCGTCGGTCGGCGTACCGGACGGGGCGTCGGTGGCCGGGGCGTCTGTCGCCGTGCCCGACGCGGTGTCGGTGGCGCCGTCGGAGGCAGCGTCGGAAGGGGCGTCCGACGGGGTGTCGGTCGGGTCGTCCTCGGCGAGCGAGAGCGGAGCGCGGCCCAGGCCCATGCCGCCGGTGCTGGCACCGGACGTGTCGCACCCGGCCGGGCGGGCGTCGGAGCAGGCGACGAGGCGGAAGCGCAGCTGCGCCTGGCGCTTGACGGTCTCCTCGAGCTGGTTGCGGTTCTTGGTCTTGCCCGGGACCTCGACCACGATGTTGCGGCCGCCCTGGGTGGTGACCGCGGCCTCGGCGACACCGGAGCCGTTGACGCGCTGGTCGATGATCCGGCGGGCCTCGTCGAGGTTCTCCTTCGAGGGCGCCTTGAGCGCGGTCAGCGTGATCCGGGTGCCGCCCTGCAGGTCGAGGCCCAGCGCGGGCCGCCAGGGGGTTTCGGGGTCCTTCACGCCGGCCTGCGAGAGCGCGGTGAGGCCGTAGAGCACGGCCAGGGCGAGGAAGAAGACGATCAGGTGGCGCCCAGGGCGCGGACGGCGGGACGCCATGCTCAGCGCTCCTCTTCGTCGTCGGGACGGTCGGTCAGGTCGTGGGAGGCGGTCTCCTCGGGTGCCTCCTCGGCGTCGCGACGCACGGACGCGACCGCGCCCCGCACCACCCGGATCACCACTCCGGGCGCGAGCTCGACCTCGAGGTGGTCGTCGGCCTCTCCCGTGATGGTGCCGAAGATGCCGGACGTCAGCATCACGTCGTCGCCGACGGCGAGGGACGCCTGCAGGGAGGCGGCCTCCTTGCGCTGGCGCGAGGCGGGGCGGATGATCAGCAGCCAGAAGATGGCCGCGATCGCCACGATCGGCAGCAGGGACGCAGCGTCTTTCACAGACAAACCTCTCCAAAGGGCACGGACGGACACCGCAGGACGAAGCCGTCCCCGGGACCGCCGGTCAGTGTAGCCACGGACCCGTGGGAAAACCTGATCGATGCCGGTCAGTCCTCGAAGAGGGTCGGCCCGGCCTCGTCGTACGGCAGCACGGGCGGGGTGAGCCCGAGGTGGATCCAGGCGGCCGGGGTGGCGATCCGGCCGCGCGGGGTGCGGGCGAGGAAGCCGTTGCGGACCAGGAAGGGCTCGGCGACCTCCTCGACGGTCTCCCGCTCCTCGCCGACCGCGACGGCCAGCGTGGAGACACCGACCGGTCCCCCGCCGAAGCGCCGGCACAGGGCGTCGAGCACGGCGCGGTCGAGCCGGTCGAGGCCGAGCTCGTCGACCTCGTAGAGGTCGAGGGCGGCCTGCGCGACGGGTCGGGTGACGACACCGTTGGCCCGGACCTGGGCGTAGTCGCGCACCCGGCGCAGCAGCCGGTTGGCGATGCGCGGCGTGCCGCGGGAGCGGCCGGCGATCTCGGAAGAGCCGTCGTGGGCCAGGTCGACGCCGAGCAGGTCGGCGGAGCGGCGCACGATCCGGTCGAGCTCGTCGGGCTCGTAGAACTCGAGGTGGGCGGTGAAGCCGAACCGGTCGCGCAGCGGGCCGGGCAGCAGGCCGGCCCGGGTGGTGGCGCCGACCAGGGTGAACGGCGGCAGCTCGAGCGGGATCGCGGTGGCACCGGGCCCCTTGCCGATCACGACGTCGACCCGGAAGTCCTCCATGGCGAGGTAGAGCATCTCCTCGGCCGGGCGCGACATCCGGTGGATCTCGTCGACGAAGAGCACCTCGCCCTCGCCCAGGCCCGACAGGATCGCCGCGAGGTCGCCGGCGTGGGTGATCGCGGGGCCGCTGGTGATGCGCAGCGGCGCGTTCATCTCGTGGGAGATGATCATCGCCAGCGTGGTCTTGCCGAGCCCGGGCGGGCCGGAGAGCAGCACGTGGTCGGGCGCCCTCCCCCGCTGCCGTGCCGCCTCGAGGACCAGGCCGAGCTGGTCGCGGACCCGGGACTGGCCGACCACCTCGTCGAGGCTGCGCGGACGCAGCGCTGCCTCGACCGCGCGCTCGTCGCCCTCGGCCTCGGCGGCGGTCAGCGAGCGGAGGTGGAGGTCCTCCGCCGCCTCGAGCTCGTCCTCGTGGAAGGGCATGTCCTACCTTCTCAGGCCTTCGAGAGCGAGCGCAGGGCGGCCCGCAGCAGCGCGCGTACGTCGGGAGCCGCGCCGGCCTCGCCCGCGACCGCGTCGACCGCCTTGTCGGCGTCCTTGGCGTTGTAGCCGAGCCCGACCAGGCCCTGGTGGACCTGGTCGCGCCAGGCCGCGTCGGCGACTGGGCCGGCGCCGGAGGTGCCGGGAGCGACGCCGATGCGGTCCTTGAGCTCGAGGATGATCCGCTGCGCGCCCTTCTGCCCGATGCCGGGCACCTTGGTGAGGGTGCGCACGTCGTCGGAGGCGATGGCGTTGCGCACCCCGTCGGGCGAGAGCACCGCGACGATGGCCTGGGCGAGCTTGGGCCCGACCCCGGAGGCGGTCTGGACGAGCTCGAAGATCGTCTTCTCCTCCTCGTCGGCGAAGCCGTAGAGGGTGAGGGAGTCCTCGCGCACGATCATGCTGGTGGGCAGCGTCGCCGTGGACCCGGTGCGCAGCTGGGCGAGGGTGCCGGGCGTGCACATCAGCTCGAGGCCGACTCCCCCGACCTCGACGACGGCGCTGGTGAGGGTGAGCGCGGCCACCTGGCCGCGGACGAACGCGATCAACGGGTCCTCCTGCCCGCGGCCGCGAGGGCCGCGTCGATGCGCGCCTGCGAGCCGCCGCGCCAGATGTGGGTGATCGCCAGGGCGAGCGCGTCGGCCGCGTCGGCCGGCTTCGGGGCCGCGTCGAGGCGCAGGATCCGGGCCACCATCGAGCCGACCTGGGCCTTGTCGGCGCGGCCGTTGCCGGACACCGCGGCCTTCACCTCGCTCGGCGTGTGCAGCGCGACCGGCAGCCCGCGCCGGGCCGCGCAGACCATCGCGATGCCGGCGGCCTGAGCGGTGCCCATGATCGTGCTGACGTCGGACCGGGCGAAGATCCGCTCGATCGCGACCGCGTCGGGCTGGTACTCGTCGAGCCGGGCGTCGATCCCCCGCTCGATGGTCACCAACCGCTCGGGCACGGCCAGCTGTGCTGACGTCCGCACGACGCTCACGTCGACCAGCGTCAGCGGACGGCCGATCGAGCCCTCGACCACGCCGAGGCCGCAGCGGGTCAGCCCCGGGTCGATCCCGAGCACGCGCACGTCGTCACCTTTCGCCCGAACATGTGTTCGGACCCAAGGTAGGCGACCCGGTCCCGCCGTGGCGGCGGGACACGCCGGGTCAGTCTTCGATCTGGTCGAGGACCTCGTCGGGGATGTCGGCGTTGGTGAAGACGTTCTGCACGTCATCGAGGTCGTCGACCGCGTCGACGAGCTTGAACACCTTGCCGGCGGCGGCCGGGTCGGCGACCGGGATGTCCATGGTCGCGACGAACTGGACCTCGGCGGAGTCGTAGTCGATGCCGGCGTCCTGCAGCGCCGTGCGGACCGCGACGACGTCGGTGGCCTCGGACTGGACCTCGAAGCTGTCGCCGAGGTCGGCGACCTCCTCGGCACCCGCGTCGAGGGTGGCCTCGAGCAGGTCGTCCTCGGAGACCTCCTTGGCCTCCTGGCTCTTGGCGACCACGACCACGCCCTTGCGGGTGAACAGCCGCGAGACCGAGCCCGGGTCGGCCATGGTGCCGCCGTTGCGGGTGACCGCGGTGCGGACCTCCATCGCGGCGCGGTTGCGGTTGTCGGTGAGGCACTCGACGAGGAGCGCGACGCCCTGGGGTCCGTAGACCTCGTACATGATCGTCTCGTAGTCGACGCCGCCGCCCTCGAGACCGCCGCCGCGCTTGACAGCGGAGTCGATGTTCTTGTTGGGCACCGACTGCTTCTTGGCCTTCTGGATGGCGTCGAAGAGCGTCGGGTTCCCGGAGGGGTCGGGGCCACCCATCTTCGCGGCGATCTCGATGTTCTTGATCAGCTTCGCGAAGAGCTTGCCGCGCTTGGCGTCGATCGCGGCCTTCTTGTGCTTCGTGGTCGCCCACTTGGAGTGGCCAGACATCAGTCCCTCTGTCTCTCAGCATTGTCTCTGGGCAAGCGCAGGCACCTCCTCGGGCACCGACGCACCGATGCGCTCGGTGACGGCC
Organism: Nocardioides sp. QY071; assembly: GCF_029961765.1. Lineage (NCBI taxonomy): Bacteria > Bacillati > Actinomycetota > Actinomycetes > Propionibacteriales > Nocardioidaceae > Nocardioides > Nocardioides sp. QY071. The sequence continues at coordinate 2,391,511 of NZ_CP124681.1, read as the reverse complement.
GTGGAGTCTACCCGGGGCCACACGAACAGCGCGTCGGCCCAGCGGTGACGCCGCAGGCGGACCAGCAGGGCCCCCACCGCCAGCGGTACGACGACCGCCACCGGCACGACCAGCCGCGGCTCGGTCACGCCGAGGCGGTGGACCAGCCGGACGGCGTACACCATCACGATCAGGTGGCAGGCGTAGTAGACGACCGACTGACGCCCGATCGTCGCCAGGAACCCCCACCGGAAGCGGCCGACGAGGTCCGTCACGACGCCCGGGACCCGCGGGCCGACGACGCGCCCGAGCAGGTCGCCGACGAGGAACCATCCGGCGAGCGTGACGAACCGGTGGAGGTCGCTGGACCCGATCGTGGCGCCGAGGAGCAGCAGCGTGGGCGCGGCGATGCTGCGTGCCCACGCGGGCAGCGGCGTGGCGAGCACGTGGTAGCAGAACAGAAAGGCGAGGAACCACAGGTAGCCCGACGGGTTGTAGAGCGCCAGCCGGGACAGGTCGGGCGGCAGCGGCTCGCCGGTCGCGAGCAGGTGGAGGCACACCTGGGTGAGGTCCAGGCTCGCCCACACGACGTACGGCCACAGCACGGCGCGTGCCTTGCCGCTGAGGTGGCGCCGTGGCCCCTTCGCCAGCGAGCGGGCCAGCAGCAGGCCGGAGAGCCCCATCAGCAGCGGCATCCGGTAGTGCGCCAGCTCCTGGTTGACCTCCGACAGCCAGATCAGTGGCCCGCCGACGAGCTCGGCGTGGAACAGCACGACCGCCACGATCGCGAGGCCGCGCATCCCGTCCATCCACTGCTGGCGCACCCGCCGACGATCGCGCGCCGCGACGTCGTCCGGGCGACCACACCGGGAACGCCGGCTGAACTACCCGACGAGCTACCCGACGAGCTGCCCGACGAGCTACCCGACGAGGTCGAGGAAGTACCGGTGCACCCGGCCGTCCCCGTCGACCTCCGGGTGGAAGGACGTCGCCATCAGGTGCCCCTGCCGTACGGCGACCGGGTGGCCCTGCGCCTCGGCGAGCACCTCGACCTCGGGACCGGTGCGCTCGACCCACGGCGCGCGGATGAAGACGGCGTGCACGGGGTCGGCCAGTCCCGTGAAGGGCAGGTCGGCCTCGAACGAGTCGACCTGGCGGCCGAACGCGTTGCGGCGCACGGTCACGTCGAGGCCGCCGATCGTCTCCTGGTCGGAGGTGCCGCCCTCGATCCGGTCGGCCAGCAGGATCATCCCGGCACAGGTGCCGAAGGTCGGCATCCCGTCGCCGACCCGGGCCCGCAGCGGCTCGAGCAGCTCGAAGGTCCGGGCCAGCTTGGCCATGGTGGTCGACTCGCCTCCCGGGAGGACCAGGCCGTCGCAGCGCTCGAGCTCGGCCGGGCGCCGGACGGGGAAGGCGTCGGCACCGAGGGCCGTGAGGGTGTGGAGGTGCTCGCGCACGTCACCTTGCAGCGCGAAGACTCCGATCGAGGGCATGGGCACCGATCCTAGGGCCGGGTCTCGCCGCGCTCCCCAGCGAGGGCACGAAGCAGGCCGCGACGAGCACGATCCACCACCACAACGGGATCCGCGGGCTCATCTCGATGCCGTAGCGTCCGGCACGGTCTCGGCGGGTGATGAGCACCGAGCCGACCTCGCCGTCGCGCAGGTCGACGTGGGGCCCGCGGTGGGCCTGGAGCCGGACCGGGGCGAGCCCGGTGGACACGTACGTCGCTCGCGCACCTCCCGGCACCTCGCCGAAGCCGAGCTCCTGGGCGCGGACCAGCGGCCGGTGCACCACGATCGCGACGCTGAGCACGAGAGCGGTGCCGACGATGGCGACGGGCAGGCGCCAGGAGCGCTCCCGCAGCGTGACCACGACGAGCCAGAGCAGCAGCCCGCCGATGAGCAGCACGGGCGCGGCGACGACCAGCCACCCGACGCCGTACCAGCGCATCACGACCCGGCCGACCAGGTCGTCCGCGGTGAGCCGCCACGGGTCGCGGGAGGTGATCTCGCCCTGGGTCTCGAAGGTGCCGTCGGCGTGGATCGCCGCGATCCGGTGGCTGTAGCTGACCTCGTCGTGCCCGGGCGGGTGGAAGGTGACGAAGTCGCCCACCCGCAGGTTCGTCGCTTCGACGGGCTCGACCCACAGCAGCGTGTTGACCGGCGCGACGGTGCCCATCGACGCGGTCTCGACCCGTTCCCACCGCCCACCGTCCAGCCGCCAGGCGCCGGCCGCGACCACCCCTGCCACGAGCACGGCGAGCAGCGACCACTGGAGGACGGCGAGCAGTCGGCGGGCGCTCACCGGGGTCCCCGCGGCGTTGTTCGGGGGAGCGAAGCGGAGGAGAAGAACGTCGTGGGGTGGTTCATGCGAGGAACACGTCCCCGGGGTCGCCGCTCCACTGCATCGTCATGGTCCACCCGGTGGCGGGGCTGGTGCCGTAGGTGAAGGCCAACGGGACGTACAGCCGAAGGCCGGTGATGTCGGTGCTGTAGCTCGCGCCGCGGGTGGTGCTCATCGTCAGGCCCTGGGCCTGGCCGGCCGCCGGGGCCGCGATCGTGCGGGGGTTGTTGCCGGGCGCGACCAGGTTGGTGAGGCTGGTGGCGACGACGGTGGCGGCCGGGTTCGTGAACGTGAGGCTGACGTTGACCTGGCTGCACGGGTTCGCCATCGCGCCGGGCAGAAGGCCGGCGTACGTCGTCACGCCGTCGTCGTCGAGCATCCAGAGCGAGGCGGTGCCGCTGAGCCCGGTCACGGTGGTCCGGTAGGCGGTCGCCGTGGCTGCCGAGGACAGGGAGGACACCGCGGCAGCGCCGAGAGCGGTGCTCCTGTTGACGAAGGCACCGGAGAGGGCGCCGTGGAAGTACGCCGATGTCGGGGCCGTGAGGCCGGTGAAGTCGGCCCAGCCCAGGTGCCAGTAGCCGGTGGTGCTGGTCAGCAGGGTGAGCCCGGAGCCCGAGGCCACGAGGGCGCCGTCGACGTAGAGCTTGACCGTCTTGGTCAGCGTGATCACCCCGGTCGTGTCGACGGTCAGGACCGCGAGGTGCCAGCCGGAGGTGTACGCCGCGGCGCTGGCGCCGGTGATGTTGAGGCCGAGGGTGCCGTTGGCCGAGAAGCTCACGTGGCCGGCGCTGTCGAGCCAGACCATCGGGTTCCCGGTCGCGGAGGCGGCGTCGGACAGGCTCGCGTCCAGGCTGATCAGCCCGCCGCCCTGCCCGTCCGCGGCCTTGAACCAGACGCCGATGCTGTAGCTGTTGGAGAGCAGGCCCAGCAGTCCCGAGCCGTTGGTGCCGACGATGTCGCTGGCGTACGCCGAGCCGCTGAGCGCCGTCGCGGAGGTCGTGCCCCACGGATCGGTCTGCTGGAACGCGACGGTGCTGCGCGGCAGCATCGGGTCGCTGGCCTGCTGGGTGTTGGCGTGCCGCACGGGGGCGCAGGACGCGGCGGTCAGGCTCTGCGTGATCGCCCGGCCGCTGGTGTTGGTGATCGCGTCGTTGCTGCTGGCCGGGGCGCCCGCGCCCGGAGTGAGGGTCGGACCGCACGCCACGGTGGCGGTGCGCGGGCCGCCGGCGCAGGTGGTCGCGCCGTAGGCGTGGGTGACCGAGAGGGTGCCGACGGCGGCGGTGTCCGTGGCGTTGACCACCGCCCCGGCGGTCCAGCCGGACAGGGTGCTCGACGTACCGGCGACCAGGCCGAGCAGGGCCACTCCCCCGACGAGGAGCGTCCAGCTGCTCGGCCGGATCACTTGTTCAGCGTCCAGCTCAAGGGGTGACTCACCGTCAGCCCCTGGTCGAGCACGGAGGCGTTGGAGGGCAGTGCGACGGTGAACCGGCAGGTCGCCGACGCGCCCGAGGCGAGCCCGGCCGCGTGGGTCAGCGTGGGGATGCTCGATGCCGCGCCGGCCGGGTAGACGAGGTCGGTCCAGGCCGAGCCCGCGGCGTACGTCGACCCGTTGGAGCAGCTGACCGCGACCGTGAGGTCGGTCGTGCAGAGGTTGTTGGGCGTCGGCGTGCCTGTCGACGGGGTGGACGTGCAGGTGCCGGGTGTGAGCACGAAGCTGGACGCATTGGCAGCGCCGAGGTTGGTGAACACGACGTCGGTCACTTGGCTGCCGCCGGGGCTCAGCGGGGCCGTGGTGCCGCCGTACTTGTTGATCGTGGTGCAGGTCGCGCTGTTCGCGGCACCGTCGCTCGAGCGGCAGGTCTGCGAGGAGTGCGCGACGGTGCCGTCGGGACCGACCTCCTGCAGGATCACCGCCGTGCTGCTGGCGACGGTGTTCGTGCTGTTGGAGAGGATCGCGCTGGTCCAGTCGGACAGGGTGCCGTTGACGCTCAGGCCGAGCAGCGCGGCGGCCAGCGCACAGGCACCAAGCACGAGACCCCTCGGGCCGGGGCGAAGACGTCGACGGTCGGCGTGCCTGCGGGATGCGTGCGATGCCATGCGAGCCTCCTCAGCTCAGCGTCCAGACCAGGGGTTGGGTCGCGATCTGCCCGGCGACCTGGGGTGAGGCCGACGCGGGCAGCGCGACGTCGAAGGTGCAGTCGGTCGACGCGCCCGGGGCGAGGGTCGCCGCGACCGTGAGCTCGGCGAGCGCGGAGAGGACGACCGGGGTGGCCGACGTGTCGACGGTGCCGGGCGCGGTGCAGACGACGGTGAGCGTGGCGACGTCGCAAAGCTCGGCCGACGCGGTGGGGCTGCCGGCCGAGGTGGCGCAGGTGCCGGGAGTCAGTGTCAGGCCGCCGCTTCCGGTGCCCGTGTTGGTGAGGGTCACGGTGACCGTCTGGTGGTCCCCGGGACCGAGGGGCACGGCGGTGCCGCCGTACTTGTCGATGGTCGAGCAGGTCGCACTGTTGCCGGACCCACCGCCGTCGGTGGAGGTGCACACCACGTCGCCGGGGCCCGTCTCCTGGAGGATCAGCGACTGTGCGGCCTCGACGGCATTGCTGTCGTTGGTGAGGATCGCCCTGGTCCAGCTGGACAGGGTGCCGCTGATCCCGAGCACCAGCAGCGTCGCCGCGAGCGCGCCGGCCACCGCGAGCACGAGGCTCCGGCGGCGGCGCGGGTCACGGGGACGGACGATTGCCATACCGGTTCATCGGCTGCACCGCTGACCGGCTGAGGACTTTCGTCCGGGGTGGTTCTCAGGCGGTGCCGCAGTACATCCACCAGTTCGGGCCGCCTGGACGCGGCCCGGAGTGCAGGAGGGTCGTGGTCGGCGAACCGACGTTGCTGTGGTTGCTCGCGAGCCGGGTCCACACCTTGGCGTAGTAGCTGTCGTTGCCGCCGCCTCCGCTCACGATGCCGAAGGTCAGGGCGACCGTCCCGGGTGCGTTGACCGGGTTGAGCGTGCCGGAGCTGTAGAGGGTCCCGCCCGGGCTGGCGCCCTTCCAGAGCTCCCAGTAGAACTCGTACTGCGCCCCGAGGCCGGTCCAGGTGAGCTGCGCCTGCTCCTTGTCCTGGCCGCTGCCCTCCTTCGAGGTGCAGGTCGGCTGCTGGTGGGTGACCGCGGACGGGGTGCTCGCGGCGACCGTGGCGCTCGCCGAGTCGGTCCAGTACGCCGACGTGAACGCCCAGGGCGTCGCGCCTGTCGCGCCGAGGCCGATCCCGGCGACCACGGTGGCCACGAGGCCGACCGGGACGAGCCGCCGGCCACGTCCGAAGCCGGTCAGCAGCAGGCCGGCCACCAGAACCGCCGCGGTGGCGAGCCCGTACGGGCTGGCGGCTGCGTTGAGCACGTGGCCGGCGTACGGAACGCCGAGGGCCACCCGGTCGGCCGAGCCGACGTCGTAGGTCTGCACGTCGGAGACGTCGTTCGCGTCGCCCCGCAGCGTGAGCACGGCCCGGTCGCCCCGGCCGTCGACGGCGACGATCCGGTGGGTGACCCGCGCACCGCCGGCGTCGTGGACGCTGACGACGTCACCGACCCGCAGGTCGGCCGCGTCGACCTGACGGGCGATGCCGAGCGCGCCGGCGTCGTACGCCGGGCTCATCGAGCCCGAGGCGAACACCAGCGGGGTCACGTTGAGCGCCCAGCCGGCGAGGAGGGAGAGCAGACAGAGCGCGCCGAGCACTCCCCCGGCCCACAGGAGCGCCTCGCGCGCCATCCGCTTCGTACCGGGCATCACGACGGCTCCTGCTTGGCGGGGAAGGTGAAGGTCACGGTGGAGCTCGCGCTGGAGGCGATGTTCGAACCGGCCGGCAGCGTGACCTGGAGGCACAGGTCGTGCGACTGCCCGGTCGTCAGGGTCAGGTCCATGGCCTGGTTGAAGCCGTTGAGCGTGGCGCCGGCGGTGCCGATGAGGGTTCCGCCCGTGCAGGTTCCGCCGCTGACCGTGCCACCGCGCCGCACCGTGAGCCTCAACGCTGCGCCGAGGGCGTTGGCCGCGCTCGCCTGGACCCGGTAGGACAGCCTGGCGTTGCCCCGGCTGTTGTTGGAGACGGTCATGACCGCGGCTCGGCTGGTGCCGTCGGCCAGGCTGGCCAGCGACAGGTCGCCCCAATTGCTGATCGTCTCGGGCCGCACCCGCTGGTTCGACTCGAGGTCGAGGTGGAGGGTGCCGCTCTGCACAGTGACGCCCTGGGCGACCTTCTGATCGGTCCAGTACGCCGAGGTGGCGACCGCTCCGGTGCCGAGGAGCAGCCCGGCCGAGAGCAGGGCCCGGGTGCGACCGTGGCCGAACCACCCGGCGCGCTGCGCGCGGTGCCGCGCGACCCGCCTAGCCACGGGCCACCCCCCGTCGGCCGCGCCGCGTCGGTCGGACCAGGGCGATGCCGGCGCCGATGAGACCGGCGGCGAGCCAGACCAGCCCGACACCGAACGGGGATCCCGTGTCCGGCAAGGCGCCACCGGACACCTCGCCGTCCTCGTCGCCGTCGCCGCCGGAGCTCTCGCCGGCGACCTCGCCGTCCTCGGAGAGGGTCACCCGGACGTCGAACGGAACGACCTCGTCCATGTGGGCCGTGGTCTCGGGACGGAAGGTGCCGCGCACCGTGACCGTGGTGTCCGCGCCCTTCGGTACGTCGAGCACCGCCGGCTGGAGCCGCGTGGTGCCGGCCGACACCTCGACCCACGCACCGGAGCCGAGGCGCGCCTCGAGCAGGAGGTCGGGCGAGGCGAGCAGGCCCGCGGGGTCGCTGGCGACGACGTCGACGGTGACCTCACCGGCCGACGGGCCACCGTTGCGGATCCGGAAGCTGCGCTCCTCGACGTCCCCCGGCACCCAGAGGAAGCCCGGGGCGAACAGGGGCGCGGCGAGCTGGTGGGACCACGTCACACCGTCGGCGCTGAGCCCGATCTCGTCGTCCGCGAACGCCGGCGCGGCCGTGACAGCGACAGCCACGACGGCTGCGGCCACGAGCGAGGCGAGACGGCGGATCATGGTGGTGGGCCTTCCTTCGTGCTTCGGGTGGATTCGGGGTGGATCAGGTCCGGCCGCGGCGCCGGGCCAGGAGCAGCAGTGCGGTGAGCCCGGCAACGGTGGCGGCGACGACCGCGACGGCGATCGGGCTGCCCGGCGTCGCTGCCTGCTGGACCTCGTCGAGTCGTGGTGCGCTGCCGGCGTCCACGTCGGGGACCGGTTCCGGTTCCCCGGCCGGGTCGCCGCCCCTGCCACGCCGGCGGTCACGGACGGCCCCCACGAACATGAAGGCCGCGTACCCGATCAGCGCCGTCGAGACGACGAGCACCGCGATCTGCCGCTGTCCGCCGTTGAGTGCGTTGTTGACGTAGCCGAGGTACGGGACGGCGTACCAGAGGCGGCCACGCACCTGCACCGGCCGTACCTGCGCCGGATCGGGTACGTCATTGGCGTCCCCCTGGGTGGTGAACACCGTCTTCCCGTCGAGCCGGGTGTCGACCGACGTGATCCGGTGGGTCACGACGGTCGACTCGCCCGACTCGAGCTGGTAGGTGACGACGTCGCCGACCCGGAGCTGGTCCGCGTCGACCGGCTTCACCACCACCAGGGTTCCCGGCGGGAGGTGCGGCCGCATCGACCCGGTCAGCACCGTGTACGGCGTGGCGCCGGCCAGGCGCGGCACGAGCACCGCGGCCGTGATCGACGCGAGTGCCACCAGGATCAGCAGCCAGGCCAGGACCAGGCCGCCGAAGCGGAGGACTCTCATCGACGCGCGTCCACGGGTGCCGTGCCGGACCGGCTCAGGCAGCGTCGTGGTTCTGCGTCACCTTGACGGTCAGCCCGTCCAGCGTGGCCGAGAGTCCGGCCAGCTGGTTGGAGTCGTTGTCCTCGGCGCCGTACGGCCAGTCGATGGAGATGTCGACCGTGATCGAGTCGTTGTTGGCGACCGTCACGCCGGTGGCACTGGCCTGGGTCACCCCGTTGCGCTTCACCGAGGTCGTCACGTCGAGCTCGTCGATGAGCGCCTGGGCGCCGGTGACGTCGGTCGGCGCGGTGACCGCGAAGTCGGCCTTCTTGAGGTGCTCGCCCGCGATGTCGAGCTTGTAGGTGCACGACTTGGTCAGCTTGTCGCCCGGCACCAGCAGCTGGCTGGTGTAGGTCGCGCCACCGTCGAGGATCCAACCGTTGCCGCAGCTCGCGTCGGTCAGCTTGAGGTGACCGCTCGAGATGGACGTGCCCGTGGCCGTCACCGAGTCGGTCCAGAACGCCAGGGTGCCCGCACCACCCATGAGCAGGACGGCCGCGGTTCCCGCCGCGAGTGCGCCCTTCGTCGTCTTCTTCATCTGTTCTCCAGTCCCCATGCCTGTTGTCCCCAGGTCTGGTTGTCATGGTCACGGCGCAGGAAGCGCGCCTGTGATCCGCAACGAAGGCAAACACAGCGGGGCACGCCCCGTCCGGCGAATGGGGACTTTGGTCCCAGAACAGGCCCGGGGCCGTGGTCCGGAGTGATCAGGACCACGGCCCCGGTCGGGTCGTGCGAGTGGGCGGGCAGGTCCCGCCCGGGGTCACCAGCCGCGCTCGGCGAACTGGATCGAGCGGGCCGGCTCGTCGACGTTGATGCCGACCATGGCCTCGCCCAGGCCGCGCGAGACCTTCGCGACCACGTCGGGGTCGTCGTGGAAGGTCGTGGCCTTCACGATCGCCTCGGCCCGCTGGGCGGGGTTGCCGGACTTGAAGATGCCGGAGCCGACGAACACGCCCTCGGCACCGAGCTGCATCATCATCGCGGCGTCGGCCGGAGTGGCGATGCCACCCGCGGTGAACAGCACGACCGGCAGCTTGCCGGTGCGCGCGACCTCGACCACCAGGTCGTAGGGAGCCTGGAGCTCCTTCGCGGCGACGTACAGCTCGTCGTCGGCCAGCGAGCCGAGTCGGCGGATCTCGGCGCGGATGGTGCGCATGTGAGTGACCGCGTTGGACACGTCGCCGGTGCCGGCCTCGCCCTTGGAGCGGATCATGGCCGCGCCCTCGGTGATCCGGCGCAGCGCCTCACCCAGGTTGGTCGCGCCGCACACGAAGGGAACCGTGAAGGCCCACTTGTCGATGTGGTTGGCGTAGTCGGCCGGGGTGAGGACCTCGGACTCGTCGATGTAGTCGACACCGAGCGACTGCAGGACCTGGGCCTCGGCGAAGTGACCGATCCGGGCCTTCGCCATCACCGGGATCGAGACGGCCTCGATGATGCCGTCGATCATGTCGGGATCGCTCATCCGCGACACGCCACCCTGGGCGCGGATGTCGGCGGGGACCCGCTCCAGCGCCATCACGGCGACCGCGCCGGCGTCCTCGGCGATCTTCGCCTGCTCGGGGGTGACGACGTCCATGATGACGCCACCCTTGAGCATCTCGGCCATGCCACGCTTGACCCGGGTGGTGCCGTGCTCCTGCTGCTCGCTCATGTGACCAATCGTACGGCGGCGAGCCGGTGCGCTACGCGGGGGGCTGGCCCTCGGACGCGAGCGCCTGCCGGCGTACCTTCAGCACCCGGAAGACGACCGTGTAGGTGCTCGCCAGGGCCAGTGCCCAGAGGGTGACGTACATCAGGATCGGGAGGTCGAACATGCCCGCGAGACCGGTCATCACGAGGATCGAGACCAGCCGGTCGGCCCGCTCGGCGATGCCGCCCTTGGCGTCCATCCCGAGGGACTCGGCGCGGGCCCGGGCGTAGGAGGTGACCGAGCCCATCACCAGGCACCACAGGGTCACGCACAGGTAGAGGTAGCTGTCGCCCTGGTCCTCCCCGGTGCCGGCGAAGTAGAGGGCGAGGCCGCCGAAGATCGCGCCGTCGCCGATCCGGTCGAGGGTGGAGTCCCAGAAGGCACCGAACTTGGAGACCCGGCCGGTCTCGCGGGCCATCCGCCCGTCGATGAGGTCGCTGAACACGAACGCCGTGATGAACAGGACACCGATCAGCAGCTCGCCCTGGGGGAAGAAGATCAGGGCACCCGCGCTGACGCCGAGGGTGCCGACGAGAGTCACCGCGTCGGGGCTGATGCCCAGCCGGATGAACAGCCGCACCACCGGGTGCAGCACGGTCCCGGCCCAGAACTCCTTGAAGCGCTCCAACACGGGTCGAGAACATACCCTCGATCCCCCACAGGCTGACTACCGAGCACCGACATACGGGCTACTACTGCCAGGCGTCCGCGAGCAGATCGCGGGTCTCCCCCAGCAGCTGCGGCAGGGTCTTGGTGCCGCCGATCACCGTCATGAAGTTCGCGTCCCCCGACCAGCGCGGTACGACGTGCTGGTGCAGGTGGCCCGAGAGCGATCCGCCCGCGGCGCCGCCGAGGTTGAGCCCGACGTTGAACGCGTGCGGCTGGGACACCGCGCGGATGGTGCGCAGCGCCGCCTTGGTCAGCGCGGTCACCTCGTCGGTCTCCTCGTCGTCGAGATCGAGGTAGTCGGCGACGTGGCGGTAGGGCAGCACCATCAGGTGGCCGGGGTTGTAGGGGTACAGGTTGAGCACGACGTAGGCCGTGCGTCCTCGCACCACCACGAGCTCGTCGTCGGTGGAGGTCGCCGGGTCGTCGGTGATCCGGCAGAACGGGCAGGCCGGACGCGGGTCGGCGTGCGCCGGCTGCTCCGGGTCGTCGGCCTCGCCGCGGACATAGGCCATCCGGTGCGGCGTCCACAGCCGGTCGAGCCCGTCGGGCCCGGTGGTGGGGCTCATGCGCCGCCCTCGGAGCCGGGGTCGTCGGTGGGGCCGAGGGTCTGGAGCAGCTGGGCGACCGGCAGGTCGGGGAGGTTGAGGCCGCGCGAGAGTGCCATGCCGTTGATCTGCAGCCAGATCGACTCGGACAGGATGCTGATGCACGCGTCGATGCCGGGCTCGCGCACGGGGCGCTCCAGCCAGCGGCGGACCGCGGCGAACACGGCGCCGATCATGCCGAACACCCACGGGTCGAGGGCGGCACGGTCGTCGTCGGAGAGCTCGACGCCCATCGCCGCGACGACGATGGCCATGATCCCCTCGATGCCCTCGGCGACCTGCTCGACGGCCTGGCTCAGCGGGCTCGGGCCCCAGCCGGCGAGGTCGCGCTCGGCGAACCAGTAGAGCGTGGGGTGGGCCTCGGCCCAGCGGATGAAGCTGCCGACGATGCGGTGGATGATCTGGTCCGGGGTGCCGTCGTAGGACAGTGCGGGCAGCAGCTCCACGCCGACCTGCTCGCAGACCGCGCGCTGCACGGCCCGGTCGAGGTCGGAGCGGTCCTCGAAGTGGCGGTAGATGACGGTCCGGCTCATGCCGGCCTCGTCGGCGACCGCCTGGACCTGGACCTCCTCGCCCGGCGCCTGGCGCTCGAGCACGGCGATCGCCGCGTCGATGATCACCTGGCGGCGCACCTGGTTGTGCTCCTGCCAGCGACGCCGGCGCCCGTCGAGCGGCTCGGTGTCCACACCCTCGCTGGTCATGAGGAAACCCTCTCACGTCGCCCCATGGGCACGACCCCGGTCACGAGAACCGGTGGAACCAGCGACCGAGGTCGGCCGCGATCCCCGGACAGGTGAGGTTCAGGTCGCGTTCCTGCTCCACCCACTGTCCCATGACGGCGACGCCACCCTGGATGGACCAGTCGGGTCCGCAGCGGTGGAGCGCCTCCTCCCGTGAGGTCTGGCCAGCGGCCCGCCACTCCGGGACGCCGCCGAGGCTCAGGTCGCCGACGACGCGCTGGTAGAGGTGAGGTGTGGAGTAGACGCCGATCGCGAAGCCGGCGTCGGTGTAGCCGCGGGCCACGCCCTCGATCACCGCCGCGTTGGCCTGCAGGTCGGTGCTCCAGTCGAAGTTCGGGACCGGCTCGACGTCGATCCACACGATCGGGCTGACCACGCCGACCTGGCCCATGGTGCCGATGTTGAACCTGGCCTGCTGGTAGCCGACGTTGCGCAGCCTGCCGAGCCGGTCGGTCGCCTCGAACGGGCCGTCGGCGCCGTACTTCTTCAGCGTGGCCGCGCTCGGGTAGCTCGACACGGCGTACACCGACACGAGGACGTCGTTGGCCTTCGCCCATGCGACCTGGTCGGCCAGGCACGGGTTCGGCGTGAAGCCGGGGCCGTTGGTGAGCCCGAGGACGACGTACTCCGCCTCGGGCAGCGGCATCGGCAGCCCCTTACCCTGCTTCTCCGGGATGCCGGTGCCGGGCGGGCACTGCGGCCAGCTCACGTCGCCGCCGAGCACCTCGCCGTCGCGCGGGGCGATGTCGCTGGTCGGCTGTTGACCGGCGTTGCGCGCGGCCTCCTCGGCCAGCTTCGCCAGGTCGCTGGCGTCGGCGCCGGGATCGCCGGCGTCACCGCCGGGCGCGCCGTCGACGGCCGTGTCGGTGGCGGTCGGCGTACTGACCGGCGGGAGCGGCGGGGCGCCCGAGGGCGTGGACCCGCCGCACCCGACGAGTACGGCGGCGAGCGCCGTGGCGGCGCAGGTCAGCGCGACCCGCCGACCGGCGCCGCCCATGGCTCAGACCTGCTCGCGGGACTCGACCGCGGCCACGACGCGGGCGACCGCCTCGGCGATCGGGACACCGTTGTCCTGGCGCCCGTCGCGGTAGCGGAAGCTGACCGCGCCCGCCTCGAGGTCCTGGTCGCCGGCGATGACCATGAAGGGCACCTTCTGCAGCTGGGCGTTGCGGATCTTCTTCTGCATCCGGTCGTCCGACTCGTCGATCTCGACCCGGATCGCGTGCTTCCGCAGCTCGGCGGCCACCTCGTGCAGGTAGTCGACGTGCCGCTCGGCGATCGGGATGCCCTGCACCTGGACGGGGGCCAGCCACGGAGGGAACGCGCCGGCGTAGTGCTCGACGAGGACGCCCATGAAGCGCTCGATCGAGCCGAACTTCGCCGAGTGGATCATGACCGGCTGCTGGCGGGTGCCGTCCGCGGCGACGTACTCCAGGTTGAAGCGGTCGGGCGAGGGCTGGTTGAAGTCGTACTGGACGGTGCCCATCTGCCAGGTCCGGCCGATCGCGTCCTTGGCCTGGACCGAGATCTTCGGGCCGTAGTACGCCGCTCCGCCCGGGTCGGGCACGAGCTCGAGCCCGGTCGCGCGGGCGACGTCCTCGAGCACCTGGGTCGCCTTCGCCCAGTCCTCGTCGGAGCCGATGAACTTGTCCTTGGACTCGTCGCGGGTCGAGAGCTCCAGGTAGAAGTCCTCGATCCCGAAGTCGCGCAGCAGGCTGAGCATGAAGTTGAGCAGGTGCTCGACCTCGGCCGGGGCCTGCTCCGGGGTGACGTAGGAGTGCGAGTCGTCCTGGGCGAAGCCGCGCACCCGGGTCAGGCCGTGGATCACGCCGGACTTCTCGTGCCGGTAGACGTGGCCGAACTCGAACAGGCGCAACGGCAGCTCGCGGTAGGAGCGCTGCCGCGAGCGGTAGATGAGGTTGTGCATCGGGCAGTTCATCGCCTTGAGGCGGTACTCCATGCCGTCGACGTCGAGCGCGGGGTACATGCCCTCGCCGTAGTAGGGCAGGTGCCCGGAGGTGTAGAAGAGTCCCTCCTTGGCGATGTGCGGGGTGCCGACGTACTCGAAGCCCTCGGCGATGTGGCGCTCGCGGACGTAGTCCTCCATCGCCCGCTTGATCACGCCGCCCTTGGGGTGGAAGACCGGCAGCCCGGAGCCGATCTCGTCGGGGAAGCTGAACAGGTCGAGCTCGCGCCCGAGCTTGCGGTGGTCGCGGCGCTCGGCCTCCTCGAGCCGGTGCAGGTGGGCGTCGAGCTCGTCCTTGCTCGGCCAGGCGGTGCCGTAGATGCGCTGGAGCTGCTTGTTCTTCTCGTCGCCGCGCCAGTAGGCCGCCGCGCTGCGCATCAGCTTGAACGCGGGGATCCGCTTGGTGGTCGGCAGGTGCGGGCCCCGGCAGAGGTCCTTCCAGGCGACCTCGCCGTTGCGGTTGATGTTGTCGTAGATCGTCAGCTCGCCGGCGCCGACCTCGGCGCTGGCTCCCTCCGCGGCTTCGCCCGCGTTGCCCTTGAGACCGATGAGCTCGACCTTGTAGGGCTCATCGGCGAGCTCGACCAGCGCGTCCTCGTCGGTGGTGACCCGCCGGTCGAAGCGCTGGTTCTCCTTGACGATCTTGCGCATCGCGGTCTCGAGCTTGACCAGGTCCTCGGGCACGAACGGGGTCTCGACGTCGAAGTCGTAGTAGAAGCCGTCCTCGATCGGCGGGCCGATGCCGAGCTTGGCCTCGGGGAACACCTGCTGCACGGCCTGGGCCAGCACGTGGGCGGTGGAGTGCCGCAGGATGTCGAGACCGTCGGGGCTGCCGATGAGCACGCCCTCCACCTCGTCGCCGTCGCCCAGGGCGTAGGAGAGGTCCTTGAGCTGGCCGTTGACACGCGCGGCGATGACGTCGGCGTCCTCGCGGAACAGCTCCCAGGCCTTCGTGCCCTCCGTGACCGTCTCCTCCTGGCGTGCGTCAGGGTTGAGTACGGCGACCTTGATGTCGGGCACGGAAGGGCTCCCTCGGTGGAACGTGGATGGCGGCGCGACCGGTCGGCGCGCCGGGTCACGATCGTACCGAGCCGAGCGGGGGTGCCGCGCGGCAGTTCGGCGACCCCGTCGTCGGACCGTGTGAACCCGCGCCGATCGCGTACCGCAGGACCATGGCAACCACTGCGACCCTGCACTTCACCACGCCCGGACTCGACGAGAAGGCGGCCGTGCGGGTCGTCGAGCTGCTCCAGAGTCGGCTCGACGCCTGCACCGACCTGCACCTGACGCTCAAGCACGTGCACTGGAACGTCGTCGGGCCGCACTTCATCGCGGTCCACGAGATGCTCGACCCCCAGGTCGAGACGGTTCGCGGCTTCGCGGACGCGCTCGCCGAGCGGATCGCGACGCTCGGCGGCTCGCCCCAGGGCACGCCGGGCGGCCTGGTCGGCCGGCGGGCGTGGGACGACTACGACATCGGCCGCGGCACCACCCAGCAGCACCTCGCGGCGCTCGACCTCGTCTACCAGGGCGTCATCACCACCTACCGTGACGGCATCAAGGAGCTCGACGACCTCGACCTGGTCACCCAGGACATGTTCATCGGGCAGACCGAGCAGCTGGAGCTGTTCCACTGGTTCGTCCGCGCGCACCTCGAGGACACCGGCGGCCGGCTGAGCACCGCCGGCGACACGACCGAGAAGGAAGCCGCCGCGGACGCCTGAGTCGGCTCACCCCGGCTGCAGCACCACCGTGATCATCGCGGCCCGGCTGGACGCGTCCGTCGATGCGGTCAGGGCGGGCGCGGTCCCCTCGGGCGCCGCTCCCCCGCCGTCGGCGAGGAGCGCGTCGATGTGCCCGCCGCTGGTGCCGATCGTCTCGTCGCGAACCGCCACGCCCGCGGGCGGCTGCCAGTCGGTCGTCGCCGAGGACTTGTCCGCCCAGTACGACACCACCCAGCGTCCGGCGCCGCTCACCGCGACGGCGGGAGTGGGGTGGGTCAGGGTGCTCGCGGGGTCGCCGCGGGTGGCGACGAGGGCGACCGGCGTCGTCCGGGAGGCGCCGGTGTAGGCCGCGACCTGGAGGGCTACCTTCGCGTAGCCGCTCAGCTGCACGCTCACCGGCGTCCCCGCGTCGGTGGCGCTCGCGACCCGCCGCCACAGCAGGGTCCGTTGCGAGCCGGTGACGAAGTCGGCCAGCTGGGTCCACCCGGCTGGTGGGGTCACGGTGAGGGTGGTGACGTTGAGCGTCGCGAAGAGCAGCAGCGCGTCCCCGTTGCGTACGGCGGCCGGCACCGTCACCGACGGCGCTGTGCTGTTGACGTTGGTCCGGGCGAGGGCCCGGAACCCGATCGGCGTGCTGTCCGCGACGGTGACCTGGTGGGTCACGGTGGCGGTCTGGCCGGCGGAGTCGGTCACGACCAGCGCGACGTCGTAGGTCCCCGGGGCGGCGTAGGTGCGGTTGGCGAGCGCACCTGTGGCGGTGCCGCCGTCGCCGAACGACCACTGCAGCGAGGCCAGCGGGCCCTGGTCGTCGAAGGAACCGGATCCGTCGAAGGTGCAGCTGAGCGCGCTGCAGCTGGACGTGAACGCCGCTGTCGGCGGCGTGTCCTGCTGTTGCGGCACGGTGTAGGCGAGGTGCAGCACGGGCGGCGTCGCGCCGTCGTGGGAGGACGCTCGGCGCTCGCCGGTGCCGGTCATCACGAAGGCGAGCGCGTTGCCCTGCCGCCACCCGGGCCGGCCGACGACCTCCTGCACGATGCTCCTCAGGTCGGTGGTCCGCTGGGCGGCACCGCGCTGGCCCGAGGTCCAGGCCGGCGGGCTCCAGGCGACCTGCGCCGCGGTCCGCGGCTTGGAGGAGACCGTGGTGGACGAGGTGGTGAAGGTCGGGGTGTCGTCGGCCGCGATGCCGCGCACCTGGATCGACGTGGCGGTGCTGGTCGAGCCGCTCGCGGCGAACTGGATCCACGCCTCGGTGATGCTCGCGCCGACCGGCACGGCGAGGTCGGCGAAGCGGATCCCGACGGTCTGGGTGGTGGTGCCGGCGTTGGGGACGTTCAGGGTCGCGCCGAGCCAGTCGGCGTACCCGGTGGGTCGCTGCTCGACGTCGTCGAAGGCCTTGGCGACCGGGGTGTCGAGCGGGCGTGGGGCGCCGCGGGCGACGACGGTGATGGTGACGTCGTCGGACGCGGTGAGCTGGCCGTCGGAAGCCGTGGCGCGCAGGACGTAGCTGCCCGGCGTGGTGAAGGTGGCGCTCGTCTGCGGCTGCGTGGGCGCCGAGAGGCTCACCGGGCCGGGCCCGGACACGGTGCTCCACTGCAGGCTCGCCG
Organism: Nocardioides sp. QY071; assembly: GCF_029961765.1. NCBI lineage: Bacteria > Bacillati > Actinomycetota > Actinomycetes > Propionibacteriales > Nocardioidaceae > Nocardioides > Nocardioides sp. QY071. The sequence goes on along the minus strand of NZ_CP124681.1, from coordinate 2,374,365 downwards.
GTGCCGGCACGCCGTCGTCGCGGACGGTGGCGCTGACGTCGATCGGCGTACCGACCTCGACGGGTGCGTCCCTGCTGACGTCGACCACCGGAGCCAGGTTGCCGATCGACGGCAGGTCGGCGCGCAGCTCGTAGAGCCGGCCGTCGTTCTCGTTGGGGTTGGCGTCGTTGTCGACGCCGCGGTCGACGACGTAGTAGTCGTAGCGGCCCGGGTCGTTGCTCGCCGGGGCCACCGCGATACCGGCCGCGAACCGTTGGTTGGTCACCCCGATGTCGATCTGGGAGACCAGGACCAGGTCGCGGTTGAGCTCGTAGATCCGGTCCGAGGTGCTGTCGACGACCACGAGCGTGCCGCGACCCGGGTGGTAGCCGATGCCCTCGGGGTCCTCGGCGCCGTACCGCTGGATGTCGAACTCGGTGGCCGTGTCGTCCCCCGTGGGCGCGACGCCGTCGAAGACCCCGTTCGGCCCCGGCGAGACCCGGTGCACGTCGTTGTCGGCGCCGTCGAGAACGAACAGCTCGCCGGTCGGCGGGAAGTAGGTCACGTCCTCCGGGTCGGTGCTCCCGAACGCCGCCGTGCTGATCGAGGTGTGTCCGTCGTCGGCCGTGCCGTACCGCCCGTCCGCACCGGCGGTGATCTCGTGCACCCGGAACTGGTCGTCGTCCGAGACGTACACGTGCCCGTTGGCCGGGTTGCTGGCGATCCCCGCCGCCTCCTTGCTGTACGCCGTCGTGACGCCGCGGTCCACGATCGTCCCGGTCCGGGTCGTCTCCAGCACGTTCGCGTTCTGGAACACCGGCGTCTCGTCGACCTCGGAGTCGGAGATCAGGAAGTGGTCGCGCCCCGGCAGGTAGGTGATGCCCGCCGGGTCGGGCAGCGGCGTGGTCCAGGCCGCCGTCGAGATGTTCTGCACCAGGCTCGCCACCACCGTCGGCACCGCGGCCGATGCGGGCGGTGTCGCCGGGACGAGGGCCAGGCCCGTCGCGCCGAGCACGACGGCCGCCGCGGTGGGGAGCTTCATGGGTTCGACACTAGGAACGCTGCGGCGGCTCGCGCATACCCGGATTCGGTGAAGCCCGGAGACCGAGAAGCACAAGAGCCGCGCTCGATGAGCGCGGCTCTGCCGGTGCCGTCCGGTGGGCGATACTGGGTTCGAACCAGTGACCTCTTCGGTGTGAACGAAGCGCGCTACCACTGCGCCAATCGCCCGGACGCGGAACCGAAGGAACCGCGGTCGGAGACTCTAACGCATCTCGCGACCGCGGTTCGCATCGGGGTGGCTCGGGATCCTCAGCCGAGGTGATGGACCTCCTGGAGCCGGTGCACCGGGGTGTCGATCCCGACGTGCCGGGCCTTCAGCTGGAGGGCCAGGTAGAGCGAGTAGTGGCGCGACTGGTGCAGGTTGCCGCCGTGGAACCAGAGGTTCTCCTGCTGGGTCGGCTTCCACATGTTGCGCTGCTCGCCCTCCCACGGGCCGGGGTCCTTGGTGGTGTCGGAGCCGAGGCCCCACACCTTGCCGACGCGGTCCGCGACCTCCTGGCTGATCAGGTCGGCGGCCCAGCCGTTCATCGAGCCGTAGCCGGTCGCGTAGACGACGAGGTCAGCCGGGAGCTCGGTGCCGTCGGCCAGCACGACGGACGTCTCGGTCAGGTGGTCGACCTGGCCGTGCGCGAGCTTGACGTCGCCGTTGGCCACCAGCTCGGCCGCACCGACGTCGATGTAGTAGCCCGAGCCGCGGCGCAGGTACTTCATGAACAGTCCGGACCCGTCGTCCCCCCAGTCGAGGTCGAAGCCGGCGGCGGCCATCCGGTCGTAGAAGTCCTTGTCGCGCTCGCGCATCTTGTCGTACAGCGGGATCTGGAACTCGTGCATGATCTTGTACGGCAGCGACGCGAAGATCAGGTCGGCCTTCTCGGTGGTGACGCCGTTCTCGAGCGCGCGCTCGGAGTAGAGGTCGCCCAGGCCGATGTCCATCAGGGTGTCGCTCTTGACGATGTGCGTCGACGAGCGCTGCACCATCGTCACGTCGGCGCCGGACTCCCACAGCGCGCCGCAGATGTCGAAGGCCGAGTTGTTGCTGCCGATCACGACGACCTTCTTGTCGGCGTACGCGTCCGGTCCGGGGTGCTGCGAGGAGTGGTGCTGCTCGCCCTGGAAGACGTCGGCACCGGGGTAGGTCGGCACGTTGGCCTTGCCCGACATGCCGGTCGCCATCACCAGGTGGGTGGGCTTGAGGACGAGCGGCTTGCCCTCGCGCTCGAGGTGGACGGTCCACTCCCCCGTGCCCTCGTCGTACGACGCACTGGTGGCGACCGTGTTCGACCAGTACGGCACCTCCATCACCCGCGTGTAGAACTCGAGCCAGTCGCCGACCTTGTCCTTGGGCGCGAAGACCGGCCAGTTGTCGGGGAACTTCAGGTAGGGCAGGTGGTCGTACCAGACCGGGTCGTGCAGGCACAGCGACTTGTAGCGGTTGCGCCACTGGTCGCCCGGGCGCGGGTGCTTGTCGATGACGAGGGCCGGTACGCCGAGCTGGCGCAGCCGGGCGCCGAGGGCGATGCCGCCCTGGCCGCCGCCGACGACGAGGACGTAGGGCTGGGTGTCGACGCCCAGTGCGGCGTCCTCCGCCTGGCGCTTCTCCAGCCAGGTCACCCGCTCCTTGGTCGCACCGTGCACGGCACCCATCGGGCGTCGTACGCCCTTGGGCTCCTCGTGGCCCTTGAGCTCGTACAAGGTGGTGAGGAAGGTCCACGCCTTCGGTCCGTCCTCGTCGACGACGCGCACGAGGCCGCGGCCGCGGCCGACAGACGTCTCGAACTCGAACCACGCGGTGGTGACGCCGTCGGCGGTGTCGGCGGGCTCGGTGAGCCGGAAGCCGCGCGGGTCGACCCGGTCGAGGGTGTGGGTGAGGAGGTCCGCGACGCCGTCGGGGTTCTCGACGGTGGTGAGGTTCCAGGAGAAGGCGATCAGGTCGCGCCAGAAGCTGGTCGCGGCGAACTGGCCGGCGGCGCGGTCGACGTCGCGGGCGGTGAGGGCGTCCTCGAAGGCCGCGAACCAGGCGGTGGCGGGATCGATCTCGGGGTCGGTGTCGGCCGTGGTGACGGGCCGGTCGTCGAGCTGGGTCATGCCGAGAAGTCGACCTCCGGACCGCCATTGCCGGGAACCGTTGCACGTTGTTGCATGTGGCCTCGATCACACCGCACCGCCTACGGTGGTGACATGGCCACGCACGACCTCGCGATGCGGGCCCGCGACCTGGTCCGGATCCACGACGCGGTGCTCTCCGGGTCCGCGCCGCCCGAGCGGCCGCGGGCCGTCGTCGCGCGGTCCTGGACCCGGGTGCTGAGCCTCGGGATCGATCCGGACGGCCGCAACGGCCGCGACCCGCTGCCGCCCTCCGACGTCGAGGAGCGGCGTCGTACGTCGCGGCTCTCGCTGGTCATCGACGAGATCCGTGAGCTGCTGCTCAGCGCCGCCGACGCGTCGAACTACCTGGTCGTGGTGACCGACGCCGAGGGTGTGGTGCTGTGGCGCAGCGGCTCGCCGCGGGTGAAGCGGCAGGCCGACGGGCTCGGCTTCGCCGACGGCGCGACCTGGACCGAGCAGGCCGTCGGCACCAACGCGATCGGCACCGCGCTCGCGGAGGCCGCGCCGGTGCAGCTGTTCGCGGCCGAGCACTTCGAGAACGCCCAGGTGCCCTGGTACTGCACCGCCTCCCCCATCCACGACCCGATCGACGGCTCGCTGCTCGGCATCGTCGACGTCAGCGGACCCGCGCTCACGCTCCACCCGGCGATCGAGGCGCTCGTCACGGCATCGGTCCGGCTCGCGGAGGCACGGTTGTGGCGCCACCACGAGGAACGTCTCGACCAGCTGCGGCGAACGGCGGAGCCGCTGCTCTCCGGCGCCAACGGCCCGCTGCTCGTGGTCGACGACCACGGCTGGGTCGCCGCGCACCAGGGCGTCGCCGTCCGCGACCGGGTCGAGGCGCCCCAACCCGACCGGGCCCTCGCCGTACCGGGGATCGGGCTGTGCCTGCCCGAGCGCCTGCGAGGTGGCTGGCTGATCCGGCCCTCGGCCTCCGCGCACGTGCTCTCGGCAGTGCTCGATCTCGGCGCCTCGCCCGCGACCCTCGAGGTACGCGGCGGCGACTCGCCGTGGCGGGTCGCACTCACACCCCGGCACGCCGAGCTCCTCGCAGCCATCGCCGCCGCCGGCCCGGCCGGCGTCTCCGCAGGCCGGCTCAGCCAGGTGCTGTACGGCGACAGCGGGCGCCAGGTCACCGTGCGCGCGGAGATCTCGCGGATGCGCCGGGTGCTCGGCGCGCTGCTGGCGACCAACCCCTACCGCCTCGGTGAGGGCGTGTCGCTCAGCGTGGTCGGCGCTCGCTAGCTGTCGATTCCGAGCAGCTCCGGCTCGCGCTCCCGCCAGGCCGCCGCGGCCTGCTTCGTCACGGGGCCGGGCGCCTCGAGGGTGCGGTCGTCCCAGCGGTGCACGCCCTGCACGTCGCGGGTCGTCGAGACCAGGAAGATCTCGTCGGCGCCGGCCGCCACGTCGATCGGCTCGTCCACCTCGACCGCCCCGACCCACTCCAGGACCAGCGCCCGCGTCACTCCGGCCAGGCAGCCGCTGGCCAGCGTGGGCGTGCGCACCTCGCCGTCGACCACGTAGAACACGTTGGTGCCGGTGCCCTCGCACAGGTTCCCGGCGAGGTTCGCGAACACCGCCTCGCTCGCGCCCTGCTCGCGCGCAGCGGCCAGGGCGACGACGTTCTCGGCGTACGACGTCGTCTTGAGTCCCGCCAGCGGCCCCCGCTCGTTGCGCGGCCACGGCACGGTGATCACCGCCGTCGTCTCCTGCGCCGGATCCATCGGCGCGGCCACCACGATCGCGGTCAGCGGGTCGTCGCCGCGCCCGCTGCCCAGCGGTGCGTTGCCGCCGGTGACGGTGATCCGCAGCCGACCCAGCGGCAGCGGTTCGCCTTCGAGCACGGCGGCCACGCCCCGTCGTACGTCATCGACGTCGAGGCCCACCAGCCCCAGCCCGGCCGCCGACCGCTCCAGCCGGTCGAGGTGGCGCCCCAGCGCGAACGGCTTGCCGTCGACGACCTTGACCGCCTCGAACACCGCGTCCCCGACGGTCAGTCCGTGATCGGTCACCGGCACCGCCGGCGCCATCGGGTCAGACAGGACTCGGCCGTTGATCCACACGCGCATGGGCCCAGCGTAGAAGGGGCCGACATGCCGGAAGTGGACCCCCGTTTTGGCGCGGTTCACGCAATCGGCTACTGTTCTCAACGCACCGCAGGGCGGGCCGAAAGGCACGCAGGGCAGTGCGATGCGGACGTAGCTCAGTTGGTAGAGCGCAACCTTGCCAAGGTTGAGGTCGCGAGTTCGAGCCTCGTCGTCCGCTCGGAGTGGTCAGACCCACTGCCTGACCAGGCCAGTGTGTAGGGCCGCCGCGGTGGGTTGGCCGAGAGGCGAGGCAACGGACTGCAAATCCGTGTACACGGGTTCAAATCCCGTACCCACCTCACAGACAACTCCACAGGGGCGATTGGCGCAGCGGTAGCGCGCTTCCTTGACACGGAAGAGGTCACTGGTTCAAACCCAGTATCGCCCACCAGAGGAAAACGGCCTCTGACCTGCGAATACGCAGAGTCAGGGGCCGATTCTCATTTCCCCGTGGGCGCCACGTGGACAGAAGTTTCGGCCCTCTCCTACCAGCGAGAGGCCCTGGAATGACCGCACTCGTTCAGCCGGATCAGTTGACCCGGCTGCCCTTCGCGCCGCTCACCATCGAGACGCTCTTCAGCCTCCAGGACGAGGTGTCGCGCAGGATCGGAACCGCGATCGAGATGGGCTGGCACCGCAAACCCGAGTTCTACGACGACCTCGACAAGCACGCAGCCGAGCGAGAGCGCTGGGGCAACGCGATCTCTGCGCGGTTCCCGCGTCTGAGCGCGCCCAGCGTTCTGTCGGACCCCGAGCGCACCGTCTGAAACAGAGCGGCCCCGTCTGGTGCGCCAACACCAGCGGAGCCTTGGAACCACGTCCACGAGGAGGACGCAGAACCCATGACATCATCTCCGATCACCGAGACAGCGACCACGCCCGCCCTTGTCTGCCCACCCTGGTGCACGACTCCGGCCGAAGAGCACGCCCGGGATCTCGCAATCCCTCGAAACGACTGCACGTTCCATCGCAGCGCGGTCGTCGATGCCTGGCAGACGCCGCACCAGTACCCGAACCGGGTCGTCGACATCGTGGTCCAAGTGAGGACCTGGGAGGACGTCAGCACCGGACGCAAGCAGACCTGCGTCGACATCGATGGGGATCTCAGTCGAGGCTCCGAGGACTTCTCCGAGCTCGCTCCGGACGACGCCCGGCGCCTGGCCATCGCGATGCTGACGGCGGCCGAGATCGCGGACCGCTCCCCCGCCGAGCTGCGAGCCCCCGACCAGACGGACGTCGATGCCGTGCGCCAGCTCCTCGACCTGCTGGAGTGCTACTCCTCCAACGACCAGCGCGCCCGCTACCTGCTCTCGAGCAACTGGATGCGCGACCGAGGCGCCTTCGCCGGCGCTCGCCTCCGTGCTGTCCCGTCGGGCAGCGAGTCGTCAGGGGCGCGATGATGGCGACGCCCTACTACCAGATCATCCGGCCGGCGCAGGCTGAGTTGCGGGCAAACATCCGCCAGATGGCCGCGGCGCGCGGATGGACGCTGACAGACCTCGCCCGACGAGCGGATGCCTCGTACAGCAAGCTCACCCAAGGACTCGGGGCAAACCGCTGGTTCGACGACGGCGAGGTCGACGCCTTGGCCGACGCACTCGAGGTTTCCTTCGACGAGTTGATGGGCACCTCCGTGCTCAAGGCTGACGCCCGCGGCAGCGTCTACGACAAGCCGCATCCGCGAAGAGTCGGACAGGACGTCGGAGCCGGGAACGGAAGGGCTCTGTGCTGCGAGTGCGGCACGTTCCGCCGGTTCACCGTCGCCGAGGAGGTCCATGACGGCCGTGGTGTCATGGACCTCGACGACGGTGACGTCCTCGGTCGTCGGATGGTCACGACCTTGCCGTGCCGGTATTGCGGGCGAGAGACGCTCCACGCCCAGCTCCGCACCGACACCCACCGCGACATCTCCGAGGAGAAGCAGGCCGGGCCGACTCGTGAGCAGGAGGCGCTCCAGCGTCGTGACGCGCTGATCGCCCGGCTGGCTGGCTTCAACGTCGATGTTCACTTCCGCTCCAGGCGCAAAGAGAAGGAGCGCGCCGACGGCTACGTATCGTGCTACTCCTTCGACGAGTCCAAGGACCGCTGGCGCATTGAGATCGACCCGAACACTCCCGCCCGAATCCAGTCGGTAGCGCTCCTGAAGGCGTGGACCGCAATCTCTACCGACAATCACAAGGTCGACTGGGATCCCAAGAAGGGCGTCGTCTTCGGACCCTCCGATGGGACCTGGGAGGTGGCCGTCGAGGATCTGATCCAGGACATCCGACGCGCCATGCCGAGCGAACTTCAGCGGCTTCGCCTTGCCATCGTGGACGAGATCACAACCGGGGAGGCGGCCCAGTGATCCGCTACCGCATCCCCGTCCGCGAGCCACCAAGCCGCCCGCCCTCGATGGGCGGGCGCACCTTCGGGCTGAGAACCAGAAGGTGCTGGAAGACCTGCTTGCCCGTCTTCGAGAGCACCCGGCCTCGAAGTTCACCACCCTTCACTTCGAGGAAATCGTCATGCCCGACCACTCCCCCGACGTCGAGATCGTCGAGGTCACTCCACAGCTCGCCGAGACCTGGCTGAGCCGCAACACGAACAACCGCAACGTGCGCCGCAGCGTGATCGACGCCTACGCCCGCGACATTGCGGCCGGCCGCTGGAGACTCAACGGCGAGACCATCAAGTTCGGCCCCAGCGGGGTCCTCCTGGACGGTCAGCACCGCCTCGGCGCCGTCGTCCAAGCCGACACGAGCGTGCCCATGGTCGTCGTGCGCAACCTGTCCGACGACGTGATGTCGACCGTCGACACTGGCGCCAAACGCTCCTACGCAGACGCGCTCAAGCTGGCCGGCGAGGAGAACACCACGACCCTGGCCGCGGTCGTCCGACGTGCCGTGATGTGGGAGCGCGGCATGCGCACCAACACCGGTGCCATCAAGCCGACCGCACTCGAGATGGACGACTTCCTCGACCGCACACCCGAGATCCGCGCCTCGGCCGACCTCGCGTCACGGCTGGCGTCACGCGAGCGGCTACCGGCGTCCGTGATCGGCCTCTGCCACTTCCTCTTCTCGAAGATCGACCCCGACGCCGCCACCACGTTCTTCCTGCGCGTCGCCGACGGCGACGGGATCCCCGCGACAGACCCCATCGCGGTGCTGCGCAACCGCGTCATCAAGCTCCGCGTCTCCGGTGGCCGGATCAACGAGACCGAGGGACTCGCGCTCACCATCCGCGCCTGGAACGCACACCGGGCCGGCGAGACCCGCACCAAGCTCCAGATGCCGAAGGGCGGGCTGACGAACGAGAACTTTCCGGAGCCGAAGTGACAGGCGGCTCCGCTCAGGGGATGTCGAGCGCAGCGCGCAGGGCGTCGTTCAGCACCGGAATCGCGGCCCCCGACAGCCCCCCACGAACAGCCATTACCTCGTCCTCGAATACCTCGACAATGTCGTCACACACGACACAGCCAACGAACACTTCAGGGTGCTCGAGTGGGACAATAGACGGCAGGTCCGGCTTCGCCGTGGTAGTCATCCGCGCGCACAGCACACTGCCAAGTCGTTCGTTGCGCCGGTTGTTTGAGACCACCACCAGCAGCTTGGGTTCATCCAGGCCGATATCGGCCTGGATGACCTGCCCCCTCACTAGCGGCCATGTGCTCACTCGTCAGCCCACGCCGGCTTCCGACGGCGGGACACCCGACGACGCTCGGCGAGCGTGTAGTCCTCCGCGATCTCTGCATAGCCCCGGGACTCAAGTTCCTGCGACACCGCACGAAGCCCAGCTTCGAACACAGCGTGAAGGACAGCGGCCTCGCTGCTGTCCTCAGCAACCTCCTCGGCGACGAGGTTGGACAGGGCGGCACGACGGTCTGCTGAACCCCGAAGCATGTCGATGTCGCGGATGTCGCGAGCGCTTAGGGGAAGGCTTTTGCGCGCGGCCGGTCGATCTAGAGTGGCCATGCAGCAAACTGTGCATCACAGATTGCGGCAAGACAACCCCTTTGGGACGTTAGTCACATCCACTATGTCTCGGGACTTCGCGAAGAGGGCCCGGGGCTGAGAGTTTGGCGCCATCTGCTCGTCGCCGGGCGCCCAGTCAGTCTTCCCGGCAGTCGGCGCATGTCTCAGTGCGCGCGTCGTCGAAGGTCACGAACTCGATGAGTTGGCCGCACTTGCGGCATCTGAGATATGCCATACACGCAGCATGCCTGAGAGGTCCGACAGGGAGTGGCCGACGCGCCCCCTGCATGTTTCTGGAAACCGTCGAAACCCTCTCAGTGCCGGAGCTCTCCGACGTGGACGTTGAGGGTGCGGAGAGCCTTCTCAATGTTGGCCAGTTCCTTGCCCGTTCCGGATGCTCGCGGACCTTCTGTCGGCATCGGCACAACGGCGCCGTACCCCATCAAGTCGAGTGGGTAGGTCTCCTCGAACTGGTCGAGTTGCTCGTTCCGATAGGACAGCCGACAGGTCACCGCAGCGGGCGCTCCTGACTCAGTCACACCCATCGACGGGGCATCTTCTGATCGCCACATCACACGCTCCCGAGCCCCAGGCACAAGGGTCCGGGGCGTTGCCAAGTAGTCGGCGAGGCGCTCACTGATGTGATCATTGGCGTCTCGGGGCGTGATGGGACCCGCATCGACCGTCACCTCGTAGGCAGCAGATTTTCCGAAGTTCTCGACTACAAGATCCCAGAAGCCCGCACCGTGCAACCCAGGCACGGCCCGCACTGTCACATATGGCCGACTGTCCCGCTGCGCCTGCTCCTGCAGGAGTCGCAACTGATCAGCAGCGCCGCCAAAGGTTCGTTGCGCCACCACCACGAGCCCGACCGTGGCAATGCCAGTACCTAAGGTCGAGATTGCTGTCACCCAGAGCAGGACGTTGGTCATGGGGTTGATGATCCCGCGACTAGGTCTGAGGCCACCAAAGTGGTCATGGCGTCAACCCATTCCTTGTCCGACTACGAGCCGTCCTAGCCAGCACCCTCGCGCCAAGGATCCGTAACTGCACCAGGCCCAGCGTGGGAGCTGCGACCGCTTCCGCGCAGTTGCCGCATGCAGCAGACCCGAAGATCTTGTCGTAACGGTCGCAGACGTTCTGTCGGACCCACGTCCTAGCTTCGGCTCAGCGAGTCGCTCCACCCGACCATCTCCTCTCTTCTCTTGTGCACTGCCCGACGGTGGGGCGACTCGCGCTCGACCTCGGGGCACGTCAGCCTCGCTTCCTGTTGCGGGACGCGTTGCCGGCGCCCTTCTTGGTGGCCTTCGCGAGGGACGAACCAGTCGCGCCGGGCGCCGCCTTCTGGATGCCGTTCAGTTGCGCGAGGAGCGCGTTCGTCTGGTCGACCTTCGCCTGCAGCGCGACGATCTGGGCCGTGTAGCCAGCCGCCGCAGCGGCCTGTGCGGCCACGGAGTCGGCCAACTTGGAGCGGTCTCCGTACCTAACCTCGAACTGGTCGAGCTGGGCGGCCGAGAGGGCAGCGAAGTTGGCGATCGTCGCCGAGTCTCCCTGGGCCAACAGTGCGTCAAAGGCCGGGCCATCGAGCCCCTTGCCCTGGAGCGCGGCGATGTTGGCCGACAGAGCGTTCCCGTTGGCGATGTCGCCGTTCAGGCGGGCCATCACGTCCTCGAAGGTGCCGCCCTTCGACCACACATCGGTGGCGCCGAACAGGTCGGAGGTGATCTTCGAGGACACCGCCGATGTCAGCGAATCGGACAGCGACTGACGCGCCGACACCTCGCCCTTGAGCGCATCCGCCGACTCGTCAACCCACTTCACCAGCGACTTGAGCGACTTGGGCAACTGATCGAGCTCGGCTAGCGAGCCGAAGCCGGGAGCGACCAAGAGAGAGCCGCCACGCCTACCTCCAGCAGTGCCGCCCTCTGCCAGCATCCCCGCGTTGATCGCCTTGAGCAGCGGCCGGTTGCGGTCGGCCTGGCCATGGCGGTTGGAGATGACCTCTTCACCGGGGGCCAGCAGGTACGGGAAGCGGTCCGAGTAGGGGCCGCCGTCCTTGGGGACCGTGGAGCCGTTTGCAGAGCCGGGGCCACCGAACAGCTCCGGGAGGCCGCCCGGAGTGCCGACGGTGGCGTTCTTGCCGTACTTCCGCTTGACCTCGACGGTCTGGATGATCGGCTTTCCCTCGATCGAACGACGAAGGTCGGCGATCGCGGCCTTGGCACTGGCGACAGCCTCCCTGGTCTTGTCCTTGACCACGATCGACATCGGCTTGGCGAGCTGGTTCGCCAGCCCCTTCGCCTCCTGCTTCGTAGCGCCCATCTTGATGGCCGCCTCGATCAACGACTGGCGCACCTTGCGGTAGGCGGCCTCGACCTCCTCGGCTGGAGCGTCCTTCATCGCCTCATTGGTGGTCGCCCAGGCGTTGGCGAGGTTCGAGATGGCAGTCAGGTTGTCCCGGCCACCCTCAGTCGACGCGTCGAGTCCCCGCTTGCCCTCGTTGGCAGCAGCGGCGACGCCGTCGATGGCCTCACCTAGCCGGATCGAGGCATCCACGCCGCCCCAGTAGGCCGCTGTTGCCTCGTGCGTGCTGGATGCGAGGTCGAGGAGCTGGCCGCTGGTGAACCCGGCGTCCTCGCCAGTCTGGCGCAGGGCGTCGGAGAACCCAGCCTCGGCCAACTGCGCGCGCTGGGCGGCCTCGACCTGGCCCTCGAGCACCGAGCGGCGTGCCTCAAGGTCGGAGTTCGTGTCGGAGAACTCGCCGATGCCGATGTTCGCGAACGCGTCCTGGAGGATGAGCTTGCTGCCCTTGGCGAAGTCTCCGACGCTGTCGAGCTTCGAGATGTCGTTGAGGTTCGCCAGCTCCTTCTCAACTGCGGCGATCTCCGCGACCATCTGGTTCACGTCGCCGGAGGCCAGAGCCGCGTTGAACGACTCGGCCGACGAGGTGCTGACGTCGAGCGCGGCCGAGAGATCCATCAGCGCTCCGGCACCTGCACCGACCGCCGCGCCCCATGGTCCGGCGATCGTGCCCATGAGCGCCAGGGAGGCCGAGTTCGAGATGCCCATGCCCTCAGCAGCACCGGTCGCGGCCACGGTCAAGCCACCGATGACAGCGGTGCCCTTGGCCATCCCAGTCAGCGCCTTGGACTGCCTGGCCTCAGCGAGGGCGGCCGAGGTGCCGAGGTAACGCCAATTGGCGCCAACGAGACGGAGGTCGGACGCGGTCGCCTTGAGACCACCCGTGCCAGCTCGTCCGAGGCCAAGCACGCCTCCCGAGGCCATACCGCCCGCCAGGGCAGTCGAGCCGGTCAGCCGCGTCTGGAGAGCGGCTGTCACCTGGAGCGTGCGGTTGAGCAGCGTAAGAGCAGAGACGGCAGCCAGGATCGGCGTCCCGAGGTCACTGTCCGCGATCGCGGCCAGCACCTTGCCGAACGACTCAATGATCTGGAGTGATGGACCGCCCAACGGTGCGATGGCTTCGACGATCTCGACGACCGCCTTGCCGACCGCAGCCAGGGCGTCTGCGACACGGGGGCCGTTGGTCTGGATGTAGGTGACGAAGGACTGGAAACCCTCGGTTGCCGACAGGCCATCGGCCCACTCGGCGAAACCGCGCGACGCGTCGACGAGCCAGGTCGAGAAGGAGGAGTTGATCGGCCCGAATGCCATCCACAGCTCGGCGAGAGCCCGAGTCACGTTGCCCACAGAGTGACCGAGTTCGGTCAGCGCTCGCGGTCCCTCGGTGCCGATGAACGTCCGGAACTGCTGCCACTCCGGCCCAGCGAACGCGGCAGCTCCTTCGGCCACCAGTGAGCCACCGGCGCGACCGATCTGCTCGAACAGGTCGGCGACCTCGGGCCCGACGCGCTCGACAGAGTCCAGGGCATCCGTGAGGCCGGGAAACCAGCCGGCGGCCGCAGCATCGCGGATCTCGCGGAGAGTGGGGCGCAGCTCCTGGAAGCGGGTCACGAACATCTGCGCCGACGGCCCGATCTGGTCCATCGCCTCTCGAGCCTTCTCGAGGTTCGCGGCAGTGGGCTCGAGCGCCGCGGTGTTCATCGCCTTGAGGGCGTCACCGACACCCTGGGACGCAGCGACCAGCGAGCTCATCGCGATCGTCGCGAAGCCCATCTGGGACGCCAGGCCAGCGATCCCGCCTGCAGCCACGCCGCCAGCAGCGACCCCACCGGGACCGAAGACAGCCAGGCTGTCAGCCAGGATCCGCATGCGACCCGAGAACCGGTCGACCTCGGCGCCCTGACGGCTCAGCGACGTGCCGAAGGAGTCCATAGCCCGGCCGCTTTGGAGGAGGTGCGGACCGACATCCACTGACCGCCGGTCGAGGTTGTGCAGCTCGCGGGACAGGAGGGCAGTAGCAGCGGCGTTCTTCGCCATCTTTGTCGAGAACCCGGAGTCCTCAAGCTCAAGAACGACCCGTTCACGGCGCGTAGCCATCAGGCCACCTCCTGCTCGTCGGCGCGGTAGATCTCAGCCAGGAGCTCGCCCACCGGACCAAGGAGGGCGATGAGCTTGGCGTGCTCTCGGAAGATCAGCGGGTTGCGCAACATGCCCTCGATGCCGTTGGTGATCCACGACATCAGGACGACCTTCTCGTCGTCGGTGGTGTCGGCTGCGGCCTCGACCAGCATGAGGAGCTGCTGCTGGACGGTGGGCGGGAGTGCCGCCAGGTACTCGGCGTCAGTGGTGGTCAACGCGATGCCCCTTCGGGTAGGGATTGGATGGATGAACCTGGGGACGCGAGGTCCCACAGCCGGTTGGCGTCGGAGGCCAAGGCCGGGACGTCGGAGAGCTTGCAGCCGGCACGCGCGAGGTATTCGTCGACCCACTGCCGGCGGCCCTGTTCGATGAGGAAGTCGGCCGACCAGGTATGACCGCTCGGGATGATGCTCCATCCGTCGCGGCCAGGGATCCCCTGCTGCTCTAGCCACCACGATCGGACGATGCCGAAGCGCCGACGAACCTCGTGCTGGGTCCGGATCAACAATGGGTCAGTCGGAGTGTGGCCGCCGACCCAGACCTCGATACAGCGGCCGATGACGAGGCAGGCAGGCAAACCTCCGCTCACGGTCAAGGCGTGTTCGGTGCGAGCCCGAGCACGTCGCCGCTCGCTCACTCGGTGATCCTCCAGCCCAGCGCGGTCAGCGCCCTCGGCGTGAGTCCCAGGGACTCGGCGGCGTACCGGTACTCCTGTGCCTGCCACGCGCTGGCCTTGTTCTCCAGGATCGCCAGCTCGTAGGTGATCAGCACGGCCACGGTGCCACGCGCCGTCTCGTCCCACTGCGTCGCCTGAGGCGAGCGCCAGAGCTCCTCCCACCGCTCCCGCTCCGGGGCAGACCAGTCGCGCCCGGCCGGGAGGCCAGGAACAGGGAGATCACAGCCAACGGCAGGCAGATCGACGAGCGCCATCCGGCTGCCGACCTGGCCCCGGTGAGCCCGGCTGTACGGCTTCTGCGGATTCTTCTTCGGCGGCACTGCTCACCTCCTCCATTGAGGTTGATTGGTCGTGAAACCTGCGAGACACCTCCTCCGCGGTCAGGGATACTGGGTGGGGCCGGTGCATCCCCCTGGGGCCGGGGGCGCATCAGATCGGGCCATGCCCGAGCTGCTGGCGCATCTCCTCGTAGAGGCTGCGCTTGGGAGCCGGCTCGGGCTCGGCGGCGTAGGCGGCGATCCGGCCGGGCGGCACCTGGGCGAACTCGTAGGGCTCGGCGAGGTAGAAGTGGCCTTCCATCTGGAAGTCGGACTGCAGGCCGCCGGTGGTGGCTCCCTCGAGCTGCGTGAGGCGGGCTGCGATCACCGGGCGCTCGGCGAGGAACGCTTCGAGGACCGGCGCCCATGCTGCACCGAGGAAGCCCGCGTGGTTGCGGTGGGCGACCTGCGCAATGGCACGAGCGAGAACCTCGTCGCCGGTGTCGTTGGCCTGCTGGACCAGCCTGAGAGCGTCGGCAGGGTCGGTGATCTGCGAGGCGCGATCAGCCGCGTCCCGCAACGAGATGGCGTCGGCTCCGGAGACGGAAGTGGCTCCGAAGATCTCGCGGTTGAGCTTGGTGACAGTCGCGGCGCGTTCGCCTTCGAACTGCTCTCGCAGGCTGGTGAGCTGCACCTTGGCGTCGGTGTACGCCTTGGCGAGCTGCCGAAGGCGGCCGTCGTCGTTGAGGTCCTTGTTGCCTCGGACGCGGGCCAGGGTTGCGTTCAACTTGTCGTGGATTGCCATCGCCTTGGCGGCGACCTCGTCGGTGATCGCAGGCACTGTGTCCTCCTATGCCGCTCGTGCGGCCTTGAAGTGTTCGATGTCTTCTCGGCTGACCCGGTACTGGCCGCCGATCTCGTTGGCCGGGAGCCGGCCATTCGCGATTGCTTTGCGAATGGCCCGCGAGGTGACTCCCGCAAGTTCGGCGGCCTGCCCCGTGGACAACCACTGGTCTGACTTTGCGGCAGGTTCCGGCTTGGTGTCGTCCGTGGTTCCGGCTGCGGAACCACGCCAGTGCATGGCAGCGAGTCGGATCTCCTCCAGCTCCTTCGAGAGCTGCGGATCCACGCCGCGCACACGCACGCGCAGAGTGGTCAGTCCGGCGTACTGCTCTAGGAATGCGCAAGCCCGAGCGCTGACAACGACGGCCGGCCCGTCGGTCCCGATCAGCGCCACGTCCACCACCCCCACGACCGACAGGGACGCGGGACGGGGACGCGGCTACAGCGACGATGCCTGTCACTACCCCCGTCCCCGTCCCCCCTAAGGGAGGGGGACGGGGGACGGGGTTGTGTGACCCCCGTCCGGGACGAGCCGGGACGGGGCAGGGACGGGGGACGGAAATCAGTCATCCTGGCCTCCCCCATCCCACGGCTTGAGGAGTGCGAACGGGGTCTTGTCGGAGATGTACCCCTCGACCTCGAGCAGTGCCCGAGCCTGACGGATGGTCGTCGCCTTGCCCTTAACCATGGCTTCGATCTGGGTGCCCGACAGCGGTCGACCGACCTTCTCGATCGCCGCACAGATCGCGCCCATAAGGTGCGTCGGCCGGAACTCGACGTCGGCAGTGTCGACCGGCGCAGCCACCTCGAGCTCCGCCCACGTCTCGTGATGTGAGGCCATCACCAGGTCGCCGAACCAGTGCAGGCCACCCGACGACGACAGGGCGTGCCGGCGAAGTTGTCCGGGCCGGTCCTTGGCGATCCGGATGGTCGACCTGCCGGTGATCCCGACGCCGAACGAGTTCCGGTTCTCCAGCACGTAGGCGGCACCATCGAGGGCGTTGAGCTTGTGAACGGCTCCAAGGCTGTACCGACCGCGGCCCTCCGCGGACTTGGTGACGTGGTCGAGCGACACCGATGCAGCACCAGCATCAGCGAGGCGCCGCGGGAGCATCCGACCGAACGTCGCAGCGTCCGAGTTGGAGTTGGTGTCGAGACCGTGGAGCGTCATGGCCTCGGTGACACCGTCAACGATGCCCAGGGTGGGCTGTACGTCGCGCAGGAGCACGCCGAGGTCGTCGAGGTGGATCCCACTCCCCAGCGCGTCCAGCGGGCGCACGTAGTGGAACCGCTCGCGGATCGCCTGCTTGTCGACCTGCAAGGTCAGCAGGCGGCCGACGATGCCGCCCTCGTCGTCCTCGAAGTCGACGTAGACGACGTGGTTGCCGACGCTGAGCTCGTGGACCACGGCCGCGAGGACCAGCCACGTCTTGCCGCCCTCCGACTCGCTCGAGACCGTGTGGACCTTGCCCGGGTAGAACAAGCCGATCCCGTCGGCACGCCGGCCCACCGTGGGCTCTGCAGGCTTCCAGGCGCCGTCGAGCACGTCGGAGAGGTCGACCGGCTTCCACGACCTGCGAAAGACCGGCTCGCCTACAACGAGGTGGTCAGGTGGTGGCACCTCGACGTCGGGATAGTCCTGCCCGAAGCCTCCCGCGCTCACCAGAGACCACCGTCCTCGGCAAGGGTGTCCGTTCGGCTGACACCCTCAGGGGTACTCGCTGAGTGAGTGCCCTCGCCGAGCACCGTGACAGAGATGTTGCGCTGCTCGAGGTAGGCCAGAACGTCGCCGAGGCGGTGCCGGTCGATCATCCAGCCGCCGACAGTGCCGGCGTAGATCGGCTTGGCGCCGGCCTCCTTGAGCAGCTCGGCGACCCGCCAGCCGGTGAAGACGACGATGCGGCCGTCGAGGGTCGCGATGATGCGCATGCGCGTGCTCAAGCCGCCCACCCCCTCGGCGGAAACTCGGCCATGACGGTGTCGATGTCGTCGGCGATCAACTCCGGTCCGTAGATCCGCCAGAAGATCGCAGCGTTGCGGCACGCCTGGGCCATCTCGCGGCACCGCGGGGTGCCGACAGCATCGAACTCGCGGGCGCGCTCCTCGTACTGCTGAGGGGCGGCCGAGCAGATCGCGTCCTGGATGACCCGGCAGGCGAAGTGGTCGAGGTAGTCCTTGGAGCTCACCGGCCATCACCGCCGCCCACGATTCGGAGATCCGGCCGGGCGGTCTCGAGGTCGCGTCGAGCACACCGATCCGACGAGCACGTCATACCGAGCAGTGCGGCACGGTTGCGCTCGTCGAGATCAAGCGCCGTGCAGCAGTTCCCGTCGTACGGACGAGAAGAGGCGTTGGCGATCAAGACGACCACCCCCGAGCCATCGCGAGAAGACCTTGTCGCTCCTCGCGTTCGAAGACGCGAGTGGCCTCGAGCGCCACCGGGTCGATGTGCCGGGTGATCGCCTCGTCAACGAGGTCCCGCAGGATCCGGGTCGGGATGGCGTCGACCTCGACCGACTCGCCCGAGAAGGTCTTCGCCCTCGAGTCAGTCGCCTTGGTCGGCCGCGTCGGGAGCCCCATCGAGGAGATCTGCTCCTCCGTGACGGCGATCCTCTCGAAGGAGATCTTGACGTCCGGGGCGAACTCCCTCAGCTTGACCTGGACGTGCTTCCACGCGGCGACACCGGACGGATCGTGGTCGCCCAGCTGATAGACGACGGTCGGCTTCCCGACCGCCCTGATGGTCGACGCCGTGGAGTAGAGGAACGTCTCCGAGGCGAACCCTCTGGCGATCATCAGCGGCACGTCGTAAGAGTCAGTGACCGGCGAGACGATCGACGAGATCGCCTCCTTCTCCGACCAGACCTCGACGTAGGTGTCCTGGTTCGCCCAGAGTGCCCGGCGGTACGAGATGGCGGTGTCGTGCAACGCCTGCTCCACCGAGTCCCATGACCGTGACTTCACGTGCCACCTGGTGCCGTCGGCGATCCACTCGTAGGGCAGCGCTCCGTCACGACGGAGCTTGAGGACCCGGCGCTGGACGACGCCGTACTCCTTCTCCGTCTTGGCGACCACGCCGGCCGACATCACCCGGTAGAAGACCCCGCGGACCGAGAGCGGGTTGTCGTTCCGGCAGACCTCGACGATCACGTCGTCCAACTCCGAGTAGGCCGCCGCGGTACGTCGGTTCCTGGTCGTAAGGGGCTTGTGCCTTACGACGTCGTCCATCGACATGGTGGTCGTCATCAGGCCACCTCCGCGAGGTCGGCAACAAGGCGGCGACAGACCGGCCCGAGCTCCAGGCGGACGGACTCGTCAGCGTGGAGCGGGTGACCGCAGCGCGTACACCGGATCTGCCCGTCGAGCGGGGTTACGATGGTGACGTCGGTGGCGATCGACATCTTCGAGGGCGTTCCGTTGACGGCGGGGCGCCCTCGGTCGTGGAAGTTGGACATCGGCCGTCACCCGACCTTCGCGGACGGGATGGGCTTGAGGAGCTCGTCGAGATCATCTGCCGCGATCCGGATCAGGCGAGAGCCAGAGACCCGGCGTGCGGGCAGGTCCCCGCTCGCGATGTAGTTACGGATCGTGCGGGTGGTGACGCCGAGATATTCGGCGGCTTCGGACTGGCTGAGCCAGCGGCGAGGCGAGAGAGTCGCCATCTGTTCCTCCCAGGGGAACGCTTAAGAGCGCTCCTCCACCTGAGAGGAATCGATACAACAAGAACGATATCAAACCGAAGCGTCGCCCTTGGGCACGACCTTCAACAGCGTGTCCCAGTCGGCTTCGAGTACGAGCCCGCCCCAGGAGAGGTCGACCCCATCGGGATTCGCAACGCCGTCAGGCCAATCCACGATCTTCCAGCGCTGCGGCAGATGCCCGAGCGCCTTGATCGCATCTTGCGTGATCGCAGAGACCAGATCGTCTCGGCGGTCGTGCACCCATTCCAGCACCCCCAGCAGACGCACCTTCCTCATGGTCGGAGCGGTGCACCCCTGCCGTGGGCAGCGAGCCCGATACCGAGTGCCGATTCCCGAGCCTCGCTTGAGGTCGACGTGGCGGTCACCGTCGAGCTTGGCCTCCGGATAGGCGACACCGCGCTCTTGATCCCAGACGTAGCCGTCCGGAAGCGGGATGAGCCAGTTCTCCTCCCAGGTCGTACCGGGTTTGCCGCGAAAGGCGGGCACGACAGACTCCTCGCCCCGGAAGGTCGGGGAGGAGACTCCCATCGAGGTCTGCACGGATTCGTGCAATGTGCCCGCCGCGTGCGGACCGACGAGGTGATGCAAGTTCAGGTCTGCGGGAACCTTGACCCTGGGATCCCACCAGCCTTCAGCCTCGGTCCAGAACTCGGCCAGGGTCTCGTCGGGGTGAGTCTTGCAGTGCAGGCGCAGGATCGGCTTGAGCATCAGGGCTGACCTCCCGCCAACTCGGACATCCGCTTCGCCAACTCCTGCATCCGGTCTTGGGCGGCGTGCTGGTAGCGCATCGCCGCGCCCGAGGTCGAGTGCCCCGCCAGCGCCATCAGTTCGGCCAGAGTCGCGCCGGCGACCGCGGCGTTGGTCAGACCGGTGTGCCTCAGTGCATGGAAGTTGAGGTCCGGCCGACCGGCGATCCGGCGGGCCTCGAAGTAGCCGTGGCCCTTCCTCTTGATCGAGCCGTCGTGGTTCAACAGCGACTCCCTGCCATAGAAGGCGGAACTCGACAAGTGGCTCACCTTGGTCGCCTTTCCTTCGTTGTCGCGGTCGACCTGGCCAGGGAAGAGCAACCCGTCCTTGCCGGGCAGGGCGTGGTTCTCGAGGTGGGCTCGGACGTCGTCGATGAGGTGGGGTGGGATCGGCACGTCGCGGATGCCGGCGTCGGTCTTCGGGGTCTTCACCTTCTGCACGATCGTGACGGTGCCGTCAGGAGCGGTCTCGCGCACGCGCACGACTCCCCTGCGCACGTGGATGACGCCGCGCTTCAGGTCGACGTCTCCCCTGCGCAGCTCAGCGAGCTCTCCGAACCGGAGCGCGGTCCAGGCCGCAAGGACGACCATGACACGGCGCCGCTCGGGCATCGCGGAAGCGATCACGGCCAGCTCCTCGAGAGTCGCCGGTCGGATCTTCTTGGCCCGCTTCGTCGTACCGCCACCGCGGACCTTGGCGGGGTTCGCCGTGCGGATGAGGCCGCGGTCGACGGCCGTGCCCAGGATCGTGCGCAGCAGTGCATAGGCGTGCGCCCGGTAGGTCGGGGTGTCGGCCGCCGTCAGCTCGTACCAGCGGTCGACCTGCTCCGGGGTGATCCCGACGAGGGCGTCGTCTCCGAAGGTCGGCAGCAGGAACCGGTCGAGAAGATCTCGGTAGTGATCCCGGGTGCGGTCCGCCAACGGCCGGCCTCGGACCTTTCGGCCGGCCAACCAGGACTCGGCGTACTCGCCGAAGGTCAGCGCCATCGCCTTCCGGCTCGCGGCCCGGACATCCGGAGCCTCCCAGCCCTCGGGATCGTCCTCGATCGCACGGAGCTCGCGGTCCAACCAGAGCCGAGCCGCCTTCACATCCTCGAAGGTGACAGGCGCCTTGTGTCGGCCTCCGTCGGGACCGGTGAAGCGCACGCGGTAGCGGCCGGACGGCAGCTTCTCGACGCTGCCGGTGTGTGGTCGACCGGTCTTCGGGCGGGCCATTCGCTGCTGTGCTCCCTGTCCGTCGTGGACTCAACGTGGACAAAACACAGTCTATTCGATTCCGTGGACTTCCGGTCGCTTCCGTTGTACTGTGTCGCGTATTCGCAGTTCAGAGACCTGTTTGCCGAGGTAGATCCAGTGATCTCCAAAGCATGGGCGGTCTGGTTCAAACCCAGTATCGCCCACCAGCCTTCGGGCACCGAGCCGGCTCGGATCCTCACGGATCGGGCCGGTTTGTTCGTTTCCGGTGCCCGTTCACGCGACGCCCTCGCCCCGCTCCCCCGCCAGGAACCGCTCGACCCGCCGGTCCGGCACCAGCCACATCGCGGCCACGACCACCATCGGCACGATCCCGGCGACCGGCTCCCACAGCGCAAGCAGGATGCCGGCGATGTAGAGGACGGGCGAGATCTTGCCCTTCATGTCGCGGCCGAGCGCTTCCTTGGTACGCCGACCGGACGGCGTGCGCTCGACGACCAGCTGCAGCAGGTAGTAGGCGAGGGCAGCGCCGAGCAGGTTGAGACCGTAGACGATCGTCGGCACCTCGGCGATGCGGCTTTCGTCGAGCCAGGCGGTGGTGAACGGGTACAGGCTGAGCCAGAACAGCAGGTGCAGGTTGGCCCAGAGCACGGCGCCGTCGACGTGCTCGACCAGCTGGAACAGGTGGTGGTGGTTGCTCCAGTAGATGCCGATGTAGACGAAGCTGAGCACGTACGTCAGCAGGCCCAGTCCCGTGGAGTGGAACAGCGCGTGCCAGTCATCGCCGGCCGGCGGCTTGAGCTCCAGGACCATGACGGTGATCGCGATGGCGAGGACGCCGTCGCTGAATGCCTCGAGGCGACCGGTGTGCATGCGCGGATCCTAGGTTCAGGAGGCCGCGCTGCGCCGCACCTCGCCCGCGCTGACGCCGTACCGGCGGCGGAAGGCCTGCGAGAAGTACGACGCCGAGGCGAACCCGCAGCGGGTGGCGACGTCGACCGTCCGCCCAGCGGCACCGGCGGCGAGGAGTGCATGGGCCAGGTCGAGGCGGCGGGCGAGGATCTGGCGTGGGACCGAGGTGCCGGCGTCGGCGAAGACCCGTGACAGCTGACGTTCGCTGATCCCGGCGCCGGCGGCGACCGAGGTCGCCGAGAGCGCGGGGTCGGCGAGGTGGTCGTCGATGTACGCGCGGGCAGCGGCCCGGTGGGCGAGGGCGAGGGAGCCGCGGGAGCCGGTGGCGAGGACGGAGACCAGCTCGAGGACGGCGCGCTCGTCCGCCGGCACCGGTACGTCGGCCGCCACCGACCGCCCGACCAGCCGGACCAGGGCCCGGGCGAGCGGGTCGGCGCCATCTCCGGCGGCGTCGATGACCAGCGGCGCGTCGAGCGAGGCCAGGCCGGTGACCTCGGTGAACAGCGGCCGCGGGATCTTGACGGCGAGCTCCTCGAGCCCGTGCCCGAAGCCCCGCAGGAACGGGCGGTCCACGTCGCAGACCAGCAGCTGTCCGGGCCGGACCACACGGCGCCGGCCACCGGACTCGAGCAGCGCCTCGCCCCGCAGCGCGGCGTACACGGCGATCGCGTCGGCGGGACGCTCGGCCACGAGCGCCGCGTCGCGCGAGACCGTGTGCGCCGTGCCGGAGACGAGGGCGACATGCACCCGGTCGAGCTGCAGGTTGACCTCCCGCGCGCGGAATGCCCCGTCCGGGAGCGCACAGGCGAGCTCGATCAGCGCCTCGGCGTTGTGCCGCTCCCAGGCACCGACCTCGGCCACGCCGCCGACCTCGAAGACCCGCGCCTCCGGAACCGCCCTCATGCAGAAAGGATGACACGTCAACCATCATCGCGCCAGAGACCGCGCCGGAAGCCCGAGCCAGACACACGGCCACGAGGTGCGCATTTCCGCCATCACAGCTCCCACCTGTGGCGACGGCCACACCGGGGCCGCAGTCTCGGGACATGGCTGAGTTCAACGACGGCATCGCCGACACCGAGCTGCCCGCGGTCGAGGACGTGGTCGAGACCGAGGTGCTGGTCGTCGGCTCGGGTCCCGGCGGCGCCGCGGCGGCGCTCTTCCTGAGCACCCTCGGGGTCCCCAACATCATGATCACCAAGTACCGCTGGACCGCGAACACCCCGCGCGCCCACATCACCAACCAGCGCGCGATGGAGGTCTTCCGCGACCTCGGCATCGAGCAGCAGGTGCTGGCCGACGCGACGCCCCACGAGCTGTGCGGCGACACCGTCTTCTGCACGAGCATCGCGGGCGAGGAGATCGGCCGGATCCACACCTGGGGCACGCGTCCGGACCGCGAGGCCGACTACCAGCTCGCCTCGCCGTGCCTGACGGTCGACATCCCGCAGACCTACCTCGAGCCGATCCTGGTCCGCAATGCGACCGAGCGTGGCACCCAGGCGCGGTTCTCGACCGAGTACCTCTCCCACGTGCAGGACGACGACAAGGTCGACGTGCGGGTACGCGACCGGCTCACCGGCCACGAGTACACGATCCGCTGCCGCTATCTGATCGGCGCGGACGGCGCCCGCTCCAAGGTCGCCGCCGACATCGACCTGCCGTTCGAGGGCGCGATGGACATCGCCGGGTCGATGAACATCACCTTCAAGGCCGACATCGGTGCGTACGTCGACCACCGGCCCTCCGTCCTCTACTGGGTGATCCAGCCCGGCTCCAATGTCGGCGGGATCGGCACCGGGCTGGTCCGCATGGTCCGGCCGTGGGACGAGTGGCTGATCGTGTGGGGCTACGACATCGACGAGGAGCCCCCGCACCTCGACGACGCCGAAGCCACTCGGATCGTGCGCGACCTGCTCGGCATGCCCGACCTGGAGCCTGAGATCACCGGGTACTCGCTGTGGGGCGTCAACGAGATGTACGCGACGCACCTGCAGCGGGGACGGGTGTTCTGCGTCGGCGACGCCATCCACCGGCACCCCCCGAGCAACGGCCTCGGCTCCAACACCTCGGTCCAGGACTCCTACAACCTGGCGTGGAAGCTGGCCGCCGTCCTCAGGGGCGAGGCCGACTCGAGCCTGCTGGAGAGCTACTCCGAGGAGCGCGCGCCCGTCGCGAAGAGGATCGTCACGCGCGCCAACCGGAGCGCACGCGAGTTCGCGGAGATCTTCGACGCACTCGGCGTCACCGGGCTCACCGACCCGGCCGCGATGGCCGCGGTCATCGAGCAGCGCAAGGACAACACCCCCGAGGGCGCGGCCCGACGGGCCGCCCTGGTGACGGCGATGGATCGCAAGAACTACGAGTTCAACGCGCACGGCGTCGAGCTCGGCCAGTTCTACGAGTCACGGGCGATCCTGTCCGACGGCACTCGGCCGGCACCCAGTGCCGACGAGGACCTGTTCCACGTCATGTCGACCTCGCCCGGCGCGCACCTGCCGCACGCCTGGGTCGGCGACAACGTCGCGAAGCGGGCGATGATGGACCTGGCGCCGTACGACCGCTGGACACTGATCACCGGCGTCGCCGGCGAGGCCTGGGCTCCCGCCGCGGAGAAGGTGGCCGCCGAGCTCGGCGTGCCGCTGGCGAGCGTGGTGATCGGGCCCGGCCGCGAGGTCACCGACCTCTACTACGACTGGTCCAAGCTGCGCGAGGTCGAGGAGAGCGGAGCCCTCCTCGTCCGACCCGACAAGCACGTCGCCTGGCGCGCCCACACCCTCGCCGAGGACCCTGGGGCGGCCCTGCGCACCGCGCTCGGCACGCTGCTCGGGAGGGACGCGTGAGGTTCGTCCACGACACCCTGCCCCAGCGGGTCCGGCTCGCGTCCGGCGACGCGGCGGCCTCAGTCGCCGAGGAGGTCGCCGCCCTCGGCGCCACGCGCGTGATGGTGATCGCCTCCGAGCGGGAGGCCGCGCTCGCGGCGGCGGTGACCGACGGACTGCCCGTCGCCCTGACGTACGACGAGGTGGTCATGCACGTCCCCGTCGAGGTCGCCGACCGCGCCCGTGCGGCCGCCACCGACGCGCGGGTCGACGTGGTCGTCACCGTCGGCGGCGGCTCGACGACCGGACTCGGCAAGGCGGTCGCCCTCACCACCGGGCTCCCGATCATCGCCGTGCCGACGACGTACGCCGGCTCCGAGGCCACCGACGTCTGGGGCCTCACCGCGGGCGCCGTGAAGACCACCGGCGTCGACCGGCGGGTACTCCCCCACGCCGTCGTGTACGACGCCACGCTGATGACCGGCCTGCCCGTGGACCTCTCCGTCGCCAGCGGCCTCAACGCGCTCGCGCACTGCGTCGACTCGCTGTGGGCGCCGCGCGCCGACCCGATCAACGCGGCGCTGGCCATCGAGGGCGCCCGGGCGCTGTACGCCGGCCTGCCGACGGTCGTCGCCGATCCGCGCTCGGTCGAGGGACGGGAGCAGACCGTCCACGGCGCCTACCTCGCCGCCGTCGCCTTCGCGTCCGCCGGGTCCGGGCTGCACCACAAGATCTGCCACGTGCTGGGCGGCCGCTACGACCTCCCGCACGCGCAGACCCACGCCGCGGTGCTGCCGCACGTGCTGGCGCTCAACGTCGCGAACGCCCCCGAGGCGGACGCCCGGCTGGCGACGGCGTTCGGCGCACCCACCGCCCTGGCCGGGCTCGAGCGACTGCGCACCGACGTCGGCGCGCCGCGGGCGCTGCGCGACCACGGGTTCCGCGAGGACCAGATCCCCGACGCGGTGGCGGCCGTCCTGCCCGTCGTACCACCATCGAACCCCACGCCGGTCACCACCGAGAACCTCACCGCGCTCCTCCGTGCGGTCTGGGAAGGAGCCGATCCCGCATGAGCACGCCCGTCCCACCCGAGCAGCAGGCCCGCGAGCAGGACCTGGTCGAGCGCGTGCTGCGCTCCTTCGACGCCACCGCCGACCCGCGCCTGAAGGAGCTGATGCAGGCGCTGACCCGGCACTTGCACGCCTTCCTGCGCGAGGTCCGGCTGACCGAGGCCGAGTGGGAGGCCGGGATCGGCTTCCTCACCGACGCGGGACACATCACCGACGAGCGGCGCCAGGAGTTCATCCTGCTCTCCGACGTGCTCGGCGCGTCCATGCAGACGATCGCGATGAACAACCAGGCCCACGGCGACGCCACCGAGGCCACCGTGTTCGGACCGTTCTTCGTCGACGGCTCGCCGCGGATCGAGTCCGGCGGCGACATCGCCCGTGGCGCGGCGGGCGAGCCGTGCTGGGTCGAGGGCACCGTCACCGACACCGACGGCAACCCCGTGCCGGGCGCACGGATCGAGGTGTGGGAGGCCGACGACGACGGCTTCTACGACGTGCAGTACGACGACGACCGGACCGCCGCACGCGCCCACCTGCACAGCGGGCCGGACGGGAGCTATGCCTTCTGGGCGATCACGCCGACGCCGTACCCGATCCCGCACGACGGTCCGGTCGGCCGGATGCTCGCGGCCACCGGCCGCTCCCCGATGCGCGCCTCGCACCTGCACTTCATGGTCACCGCCGCCGGGCGGCGCACCCTGGTCACGCACATCTTCGTCGAGGGCGACGAGCTGCTCGACCGCGACTCGGTCTTCGGCGTGAAGGACTCGCTGGTCAAGAGGTTCGAGCAGCAGCCGGCGGGTACCCCCGCTCCCGCGGACCGCGTGGTCGACGGGGCCTGGTCCCGGGTGCGCTTCGACATCGTGCTGGCCCCGGCCTAGTGTCCTGCCGCGCGAGCGTTCCCGCTGCGCCGCCTCATCCCGCGAGGAAGCTGAACCGCACCTCACGCTCGTGGTTGTCGACGTTGAGGTCCACCAGGCAGATGCTCTGCCAGGTCCCGAGCGCGAGGCTGCCGGCGAGCACCGGCACGGTGGCGTACGGCGGCACCAGGGCCGGCAGCACGTGGGACCGCCCGTGGCCGCGGGTGCCGTGGCGGTGCAGCCAGCGGTCGTCGGCGGGCAGCAGGTCGCCGAGGAGGGCGAGCAGGTCGTCGTCGCTGCCGGCGCCGGTCTCGAGGATCGCGAGGCCGCAGGTGGCGTGCGGCACGAAGACGTGGAGCAGGCCGTCGCCACGGCCCGCGACGAAGGCCGCGCAGTCGCGGGTCAGGTCGAGGACGACGTCGCGCTCGCCGGTGCGGTAGGTCCTGGTCTCGGTGTCCACGGGTCCATCATGGCGGCCGGGTGGTCGTCCGCTCCGTCGCGGGCGCGCTCTTCCCGCAACGGAGCGGACACCCGGGATTCCCGGGTCCGACAGGCACTCAGTGGTCTCCCGGAGAGCACCCGCCCATGGTCAGGCTGAGTGGGGACGCCTCACCACGGCCGGCCCGATGCAGGGAACAGCCACGAGCCGGGGAAGGGGGGACGCAGGGAGCCACGTCGAGCTGCGGACGCACGATCGACATGCGCGGGATCCCTTCATCGTCGCAACCTGGCCGATCCCGAGAATCGCCTGGTGTGGCTCAGAGTAGGTCGGCGGCCGGAGCACCGGAGGCACTTCGCGAAGGCTTTACCCGCCGCACGACGGGCGACATCACGAGCGACCAGGTCCGGGTACGAAGAACGCCCTGCCCGGCGATGCCGGGCAGGGCGTCCCGTGCCCGGCGAGTGTGGGGTTCGTCGGGCACGCTGTGGTTGGGGAACCGGGACCGAGAGTAGTGGCCAGAGCCGCCGCGCGGGGCGAAAACGACGAGATGACCTCCGACGATCCCGCACGCCGTCGCCGTCCGGGTCACGGCGCCGGCGAGCCGCCCTTCTGCTCGAGCGGCACCGGCCGCAGAGCGGTCGCGGCCAGCCAGTCGGTCACCGCCCGACCCTCGCGGTCGACGTACGACACCAGGCCCTCCCAGCCGTTGTCGGTCGCGCGCCAGTGGAGCACCAGGCCGGGCAGCTCGACGGGCACGAACGGCAGTCGGACCCACACGTGCCGCACCCCCGCCATGAGCCCAGAATAGAACACATGTTCGAATACGTCAGGCCCGGTCCTGCTCGTCGATCCCGGTCACCACGGGGCGTTCGGGTGGGGCCTGCCGCCGGCGGGCGACGACCGCGGCGCCTGCACCGAGGAGGCCGAGCGCGCCGAGCACGAGCAGCGTCCGGCCCCGCCTGCGGTGCGGCTGCGGGAGCCGGTCCGCGACCGTGTCCGGCAGCCGATCGATGACCGGGTCCGGGATCCGCTGGGCGAGCGACGTCGCCGCCCGCGTGCCCTTCTCGACGGCCACGGCGCGGCCGTGGTGGATCAGCGGTGGTGCCTTCTCCGCGACGGCGTGGGCCGCGGACTCGACCTCGGGCACGACAGCGTCGACGAGATCGCGCAGGTCGTCCCTCAACTGTTCGGCCGTGCTCTTGCGGTGCATGAGTGCCTCCTCCTCGGATACGGACTTCGACCGCGCAGTACCCGATCCCCAGAGGCCAACCCCGCTGTCACACGCTCAGCTGGCCGCGGCGTGGCCCAGGTCGGCCGAGCACTCGTTGCAGCGCACCCGCCGCTCGTGCTGGTCCGGCGGCTCGCCGAGTAGTCGTCGGTACCAACGCGTCTGCTCCGTCAGGCGGTAGCAACGTGGGCACCAGTCGTGGCGCACCCACGGTCCGAAGTCCTTCCCCATGCGACCCACCCTGCCGGTTCGCGGAGCCGATGTCGCGCGGCGCGAGCCGGATCGGACCGATCGACACTCAGGTCAGGACGGTCGTCGGCGACCGGCGTAGTCCGGGAGGACCAGGGGTCCCGCCGAGGGTCCCGGGCTCAGCCTGCCTTCACCGGCTCAGTCCTCGTCCGCGGCGAAGTCCTCGTCGTGCGTGCCCGGACGGGGGGCCCAGGGCAGCTCCTTGGCCGGGCGTACGACGACCAGCCGGTCCCCGCGGGCGAGCAGGGTCACGACCGGGTCGAAGTAGCGGTAGACCTTCTCGTCGCGGACCACCGCGATCACCTGGTCGGGCAGCGACTGGGGCGGCATGCCGACCTCGTTGACGAGCAGCTCGCGCTCGGCGACCTCGAGTCCCTCGCCGTAGGTGAGCAGGTCCTCCATCACCGTGCCGAGCGTGGGCGAGAGAGTGGAGAGGCCGAGGAGCCGGCCGACGGCGTCGGAGGAGGTGATGACCGAGTCGGCACCGGACTGCCGCATCAGCGGTGCGTTCTCCTGCTCGCTGACCGCGGCGACGATCCAGGCGTCGGGGTTGAGCTGGCGCACGGTGAGCGCGGCGAGCACGTTGGAGTCGTCGCGGCCGGTGGTGATGATGACCTGCTCGGCCTCCGCGACGCCGGCGCGCTGCAGGACGCCGCGACGGGTGGCATCGCCCGTGACGACGGCGAGCTGGTCGGCGTGGGCGTCGGCCAGCGCGACCGGACTCGGGTCGACCACCACGACGTGCTCGCGGTCGAGGCCGTTGCCGACCAGCGTCTCGACGGCGCTGCGGCCCTTGGTGCCGTAGCCGATCACCACGACGTGGTGTCCCATGTTGTTCCTCCAACGGGAGATCCGGAAGAGCTCGCGAGTGCGCTGGGCGAGCACCTCGAGGGTGGTGCCGATCAAGAGCACGAGGAACCCGATGCGGGCCGGGGTGATGATGAACGCGTTGACCAGGCGGGCGCCGTCGCTGACCGGCGAGATGTCGCCGTAGCCGGTGGTGCTCAAGGTGACGGTCGTGTAGTAGATCGCGTCGATCAGGGTGATCCTGCCGGTGGGGTCGCCCGCCGTGGCGTCGCCGGAGTCGCGATAGCCGTCGCGGTCGAGGTAGACCAGCAGCACGGTGCCGGCCAGGATCGCCAGGGCGAGCAGCAGGCGCCGCCCCAGCTGCCACCAGGGCGACCGGATCCGCTCGGGCAGCGCGACCTGCCCCGTCAGGGGGGTCTCGGCCGGTCCTCCGCTCAGCACACCCACGGCGGGAACCTACTCCACCGGGTCCGGCGTACGACGCAGCAGGCGGTCGAGCAGCTCCCGGCGCGCCCGCTGCGTGGCCTCCTGCGGGAACACCTCGTCGAAGGCGGCGTTGACGCCCGCACCGATGAGCACGGCGAGCGCGGCGATGTAGAGCCACACCAGGATCGCGATCGGCGCGGCCAGTGGGCCGTAGATCGAGTGGGAGTCCTCGGCGGTCACGGTCAGCACCCAGCGCAGGAGGTAGGACCCGACGACCCAGCTGGTCAGCGAGAACACCGCACCGGGCAGGTTGAAGCTCCAGTTGGTCCGCACCGGCACCGAGACGTGGTAGAGCGTGGCGAGGAAGCACACGCACATCACGATGATCAGCGGCCAGTAGAACCCCATCAGGAACTCCGCCCGGTTGGGCAGCCAGGACCGCACCAGCTTGGGCCCGGCCACCACCAGCGGCAGCGTGATCGCGCCGGAGATCACGGCGAGGATGTAGAGCACGAACGACAGGGCCCGGGTGCGCACGATCCCCCGGTGCCCGCCGAGCCCGTGCATGATCGTGATGGTGTCGACGAAGACGTTGAGCGCCCGGGAGCCCGACCACAGGGCCAGCACGAACCCGAGCGAGATCACGTCGAACCGGCCGCCGCGCAGCACGTCGTCCATGGTCGGCTTGATCACCTTGTTGACGGCCGTGTCGGTGAGGAAGCGCGAGAACAGGTCGACGACGGCACGACGCACCTCGTCGACCTGGGCGGCGGTGAAGTGCTCGGTGACGTAGCCGACGCCGCCGGCGAGGGCGAAGACCAGCGGCGGCACCGAGACCACCGCGAAGAAGGCGGCCTCGGCCGCGAGCCCGGTGACGCGGTACTTCAGGCACGAGCTCACCGTCGTGACCACCAGGCGCCACACCAGGTGGGCGAGGCGACGGGGCCACGGCACCACGACCTGGGTGCCCGAGTCCTCCGCCATGGCCCTCACGCTAGCGGCCCGGAGCCAGTGCCCCGGGGACCCGCACGGCCCTACGATCGGGTGATCTGCATCGCTCGGGACTCGCTGCCAGGAGGTCACCGTGCACGACCGATCCGCTCTCGGTGCCGCCGATGTCGGCGATGACGTGCTCGCGGCGATGGTCGCCGAGCTGCTCGGGGTCGACGACGTCGAGCTGCTCTCCTCCCGCGCCGAGGTCGTCGACTACGCGCTGCCCGCGATCACCACCGGAGGTCGCTGGTGGGTGCGCGGGACCGCGGCGGTCGACGGCCATGCCCACGACTTCCGGATGTTCGTGAAGCACGTCCACGAGTGGTCGCGCTCGCCGTTCTTCCTCGACGTCCCGGAGGAGATCCGGTCCTGGGCCGCCGGGATGGTGCCGTGGCGCACCGAGGGCGCGGTCTACTCCTCGGACCTCGCCGACCACCTGCCCGAGGGCCTGGCGATCCCGCGCGCGCTGGGCGTCCACGACATCGACGACGGCGCGTACACCGTGTGGCTCGAGGTGGTGCCGACGGCCGACGTGACGTGGGACTTGGCCCGCTACCGGCACGCAGCGCACCTGCTCGGCAGGTTCGCGGCCCGCCCCGGTGTGCGGGCCCTGGCCCGGATCGGCAGCCGGGAGTGGGATGTCCGCAGCTACGTCGACGGCCGGCTCGGCCACCAGGTGCTGCCGATCCTCGGCGACGAGGGCGTGTGGCGGCACCCGCTCGTCGCCGGCGCGTTCGCCGACCTTCGACCGCGCCTGCTGGCCGCCGTCGACGCCCTGCCGCGGCTCACCGAGGAGCTGCTGGACCAGCCGGAGCTGGTCGGCCACGGCGACGCCTGTCCCAACAACCTGCTGGTGCGGCCCGACCGCGACGGCTTCACGATGATCGACTTCGGGTTCTTCATGGCACTGCCGGTCGGGTTCGACCTCGGCCAGCTGCTCGTCGGCGACGTCCAGATCGGTCGCCGCGATGCGAGCGACCTCGGTGAGCGTGACGCGACCTGCCTGGCGGCGTACGTCGAGGGCCTGGTCGCCGAGGGCGTCGACCTCGGCATCGACGCGGTCAGGCGCGCGCACGCGCTGCACCTGCTGATCTTCAGCGGGCTCTCGGCGATCCCCTTCGAGGTGCTCGAAGAGGAGCCCACCGACGCGCTGCGGGCGATGGCCGCCACCAGGGCAGCCACCGCCCGCTACGTCCTGGACCTGGTCGATCAGACCGGCTGAGGCACCCGCCGCGCCTCGGCATCCGGCGCCGGCGCGTGGTCGTCGACCATCGTGGTCTCGTCGAACGGCTCCTCGCCGGCGAGCACCCGGTCCAGCCGGGCCCGGTCGATGCTGCCGGTCCAGTGGCCGACCAGGACGGTGCCGACCGCGTTGCCGGCGAAGTTGGTCAGCGCCCGGGCCTCGGACATGAACCGGTCGATGCCGACGATCAGGCCGACGCCGTCGACCAGCTCGGGCCGGTGCGACTGCAGGCCACCGGCCAGCACGGCCATGCCGGAGCCGGTCACGCCGGCGGCGCCCTTGGCGGCGATCATCATGAACAGCAGCAGCGAGACCTGCTCGCCCAGCGCGAGCGGGGTGCCCATCGCCTCGGCGATGAAGATCGAGGCCATGGTCAGGTAGATCGCGGTGCCGTCGAGGTTGAACGAGTAGCCGGTCGGGACGACGACGCCGACGGTGGTCTTGTCGATGCCGGCGTGCTCGAGCTTGGCGATGGCCCGGGGCAGCGCGGACTCCGAGGACGAGGTGGCGAGGATGAGCAGGAACTCGCGGCCCAGGTAGCGCAGCAGCGCGAAGATGTTGATGCCGGTGGCGAGCTTGAGCAGCGCGCCGAGAACGACGACGACGAACAGCACGCAGGTGATGTAGAAGCCCACCATCAGCACGGCGAGGCTCTTCAGCGCGTCCACGCCGCCCTGGCCGGTGACCGCGGCCATCGCGCCGAAGGCGCCGACCGGGGCGGCCCACATGATCATCGCCAGCAGCCGGAACACGAGGCGCTGCAGGTGGCTGACGGCGGTGATGATCGGTGCGCTGGTCGCGCCCATGCGCTGCAGCGCGAAGCCGACGAGCAGCGCGATCAGGAGGGTCTGCAGCACGCTGCCGCTGGTGAGCGCACTGAAGGCCGAGGTCGGGATGATCCCGAGCAGGAAGGCGGTGGTGTCGGCGTGCCCCTCGGCCGCCTTCTCCTGCGCGGTCGCGGCCGCCTCGGCGGTCAGGTGCAGGCCGTCGCCGGGCTGCAGCAGGTTGCCGACGAGCATGCCGATCGACAGCGCGACCGTCGACATGACGAGGAAGTAGCCGAGGGCGAGTCCGCCGACCCGGCCGACCTTCGCGGCGCTGGCGACCGAGCCGACGCCGAGGACGATCGTGCAGAAGATGACCGGCTGGATCATCATCTTGATCAGGTTGACGAAGCCCTCGCCGAGCGGCTTCAGCTCGACCGCGAAGGTGGGGAACAGCAGGCCGGTCGCGATGCCGAGCAGCACTGCGCCGATCACCGCGAGGTAGAGATAGTGCGTCCGCGCGCCGCGCTGGGTCGCGCTCGCCGTACTGGTGGTGCCCATGGTTCCTCCGGGTTTCGCATGGTCGGGCTGGGGTTCTCCGCAACTCTGCGACCGGTCGTGACGACCGTCACCGTTGTGTTCGTTGTGTTCGTGGCGCAGGTCACATGCAGGGGCCCCGGCTGCGCGAGAATGGCGACGTGCCCCGCCCACGCCCGCTCCGCGACCGCCCGGTCGCCCGCCAGGTGCTGGTGCTGCAGGTCGGCACGGTGCTGCTGCTCGTCGTGGTCGGCATCCTGATGGCGTCGTACGACGCCCGGCGCGACTCGCGCAGCCGGGCCACCCAGCGCGCGGTCGCCGTGGCCCAGACCGTGGCCGACTCCCCCGCCGTCCGCGAGGCGCTGCGCAGCGCCGACCCGACTGCCGAGCTGCAGCCGTGGGCAGAGGAGGTACGCCGCGACACCGACACCGACTTCGTCGTGGTGATGGGCCTGGACCGCACCCGCTACACGCATCCCGACCCCACGCAGATCGGCCGGAAGTTCGTCGGCGACCTCGGCGACGCACCCCGGGGCGAGGTCTTCACCCAGCAGTACACCGGCACCCTCGGCCCGTCGGTGCGCTCCGTCGTACCGGTGGAGGACGGGGGCGAGGTGGTCGCCCTGGTCTCGGTCGGCATCACCGTCAGCGACATCGACCGCGGGCTGCGCCGCGACGTGACCATCGTCGTGCTGTGCGGGCTGCTGGTGCTCCTGCTCGGCCTCACCGGTGCGTGGCTGCTCGGCCGGCGGCTGCACCGGGTCACCCACGGGATGGGCGAGCAGGAGCTGGCGCGGATGTACGAGTACTACTCCGCCGTCCTGCACTCCGTGCGCGAGGGCCTGCTGCTCCTCGACGGATCCGGCCGGGTCCAGCTCGCCAACGACGAGGCGCGGCGGCTGCTCGCGCTGCCCGAGGACGTCGTCGGCCGTCCGGTCGAGGACCTCGGCCTCGCGCCGGGCCTGGTCGCCGCCGCGCGTGGACGCACCGCGGAGTCCGACGACCTCTACCTCGCCGGCGAGCGGATGCTCGTCGTGTCCGCCGCCCCCGCCCGGTGGGACGGCCGCGACGTGGGCTCGGTCGTCACCCTGCGCGACCACACCGAGCTGCGCTCGGTCACCGGCGAGCTCGAGGTCGTACGACGGCTCACCGAGTCCCTGCGCTCGCAGAACCACGAGTCGGCCAACCGCCTGCACACCGTCGTGTCCCTCATCGAGATGGGCCGCCCGGGCGACGCGGTCGAGTTCGCGACCTCCGAGCTCCAGGTCGCCCAGCTGCTGACCGACCAGGTCGTCGGCGCCGTCGAGGACCCGGTGCTGGCCGCGCTGCTGCTCGGCAAGACCGCCGAGGGCGCCGAGCGCGGCATCGACCTGGCCATCTCCGGCACCGTGCCGGCCGGCAGCAGCATCCCGGCCCGCGATCTGGTCACCGTGGTCGGCAACCTCGTCGACAACGCCTTCGACGCCGTGGCGCTCGTCGACCCGCGCCGGGTCGCCGTCGCCTTCGAGGGCGACGCCGGCACCCTCGTCGTCCGGGTCGGCGACAGCGGCCCGGGGCTCGACGCGGAGGCCGCCGGCCGGGTGCTCGACCGCGGCTGGACCACCAAGGCCGAGCCCGGCACCGGCCGTGGCCTGGGCCTCGCGCTCGTCGTCCAGGTCGCCCGCAAGCACGACGGCGACGTCGCGGTCGGCCGGTCCGGGCTCGGCGGCGCTGAGTTCACGGTCACCCTGCGCACCGGGACGGCGCCGTGAGCGTGCGGGTGCTCGTCGTCGAGGACGAGGAGCTGGCGGCGGAGGCGCACGCGTCGTACGTCGGACGGGTGCCGGGCTTCGCGCTGGCAGGGGTCGCCCGCTCGGCACGCGACGCGGCCCGGGCACTGGACGCCGCCCGCGATGCCGGCGCCCCCGTCGACCTGGTGCTGCTCGACATGAACCTGCCCGACACCCACGGGCTGGGGCTGCTGGCCGGCCTGCGCGGCGCCGGCCACCTGTGCGACGTGATCGCGGTGACCGCTGCCCGCGACACCCAGGTGGTGCGCCAGGCGGTCGGCCAGGGCGTGGTGCTCTACCTGCTCAAGCCGTTCACGTTCGCCACCTTCCGCGCCAAGCTCGAGCAGTACGCCGCCTACCGGGCAGAGCTGGACGCCGCACCCGCCGAGGTCGTGCAGGACGAGGTCGACCGGCTGCTGGGCTCGCTACGACCCAGCGCGACCGCGCCGCTGCCGAAGGGGATGAGCACGGAGACGCTGCGCGCCGTCACGGCCGCGCTGCGCGAGGCCGGTGGCGACCTCTCCGCGAGCGAGGTCGCCACCGCCGTCGGCAGCTCGCGCGTCACCGCGCGGCGCTACCTCGAGCACCTCGCCGACCAAGGGCTCGCCGCCCGCGGCCTGAGGTACGGCGCGAGCGGCGGGCGGCCCGAGGTCAGCTACTCCTGGAGGTAGCTCAGGAGAGGTCGAGACCGGGGTACAGCGGGTGCTTGTCGAGCAGCTCCGCCGACGCCGAGCGGACCTTGTCGGCCACGCCGTCGGCGAGGACGTAGGACGCCTTCGAGGGCGCACCGGCCGACGTCGTGCCGGGCGTGGTGTTCTTGAGGACCTCGACGATCAGGTCGGCGACCGCGTCGAACTCGGCGCCGCCGAAGCCGCGGCTGGTGAGCGCGGGGGTGCCGATCCGGATGCCCGAGGTGTACCAGGCGCCGTTGGGGTCGGACGGGACCGAGTTGCGGTTGGTGACGACACCGGCGTCGAGCAGCGCCGACTCGGCCTGGCGACCGGTCAGCCCGAAGGAGGACACGTCGAGCAGCACGATGTGGTTGTCGGTGCCGTCGGTGACCAGCTTGGTGCCGCGGGTCTGCAGCCCCTCGGCCAGGGACTTCGCATTGTCGGCGACAGCCTGGGCGTAGGTCTGGAAGGCGGGCGTGCGGGCCTCCGCGAAGGCGACGGCCTT
The DNA here is from genome assembly GCF_029961765.1 of Nocardioides sp. QY071. NCBI lineage: Bacteria > Bacillati > Actinomycetota > Actinomycetes > Propionibacteriales > Nocardioidaceae > Nocardioides > Nocardioides sp. QY071. The sequence continues at coordinate 2,337,960 of NZ_CP124681.1, read as the reverse complement.
GGCGGCCATCACGTGCGAGAGCGGGCCACCGAGCACCATCGGGCAGCCGCGGTCGACGCTCGGGGCGTACTCCTCGGTCGCGAGGATGAAGCCACCGCGCGGGCCGCGCAACGACTTGTGCGAGGTGCTGGTGACCACGTGGGCGTGCGGGATCGGGTCCTCGTCGCCGGTGAACACCTTGCCGGCGACCAGGCCGGCGAAGTGGGCCATGTCGACCATGAGGGTCGCACCGACCTCGTCGGCGATCTCGCGCATCTTGGCGAAGTTCACCCGGCGCGGGTACGCCGAGTAGCCGGCGACCAGGATGAGGGGCTTGAACTCCTTGGCCTTGGCCCGCAGGGCGTCGTAGTCGATCAGCCCGGTCTCCGGGTCGGTGCCGTACTGCTGCTGGTGGAACATCTTGCCGCTGATGTTCGGGCGGAAGCCGTGGGTGAGGTGGCCGCCGGTGTCGAGGCTCATGCCCAGCAACCGCTGGTTGCCGAGCTCGTGCCGCAGCCGCTCCCAGTCGGCGTCGGAGAGGTCGTTCATGTTCTTCACGCCGGCGTCCTGCAGCCAGGGTCCCTCGACCCGGTGGGCCAGGATCGCCCAGTACGCCGTCAGGTTGGCGTCGATGCCGGAGTGCGGCTGGACGTAGGCGTACTCGGCGCCGAACAGCTCGCGGGCGTGCTCGGCGGCGAGCGCCTCGACGGTGTCGACGTTCTGGCAGCCGGCGTAGAAGCGGTGCCCGACGGTGCCCTCGGCGTACTTGTCACTGAACCAGGTGCCCATGGTGAGCAGCACGGCGGGCGAGGCGTAGTTCTCGCTCGCGATCAGCTTGAGCGACGCGCGCTGGTCGGCGAGCTCCTGGCGCGTCGCGTCCGCGATGCGGGGCTCGACGGAGGCGATGACCTCCAGGGCCTGGTTGTAGGCGCTGCTGACGAGGGCGCCGTTGAGGGAGTTGTCGCTCATGGCGCACAGCGTAGTGGCGAACACCTGCTGGCGCGCTGGCAGGCGGCACCCGGTGTGACGTGCGTCGCAGGCCCCGCCTGAGCGGGCGGGTCAGGCGCACGATCCGTCCACATGTTGGGAACGGCATCCAGATAATGAGATTCGGATTTGTGGACCAGGAGTCCGAGGGGTGAGACTCATTGACATGGTCACTGCTGCCACCCATGCGCACCTCGTGGTTCGACGCCACGTGGACTTCGGGCGCACGCGCAGCATGATGTGTTGGCCCCGCTGACGTCGCCGCCGCATCCACCCGAGCCGTACGCCTCCACAGCCGGGCGTACCCATCAGCGAAGGACCTCCTCTCCGCATGCCTGACCTGCGCTTCAAGCCCGAACGTGCCAAGTTCACCGAGATCCCGCGCCCGAAGCGCGCGGAGGGCCAGTGGGCCCTCGGCTACACCGAGCCGCTCAACAAGAACGAGCAGTCCAAGAAGGACGACGACCCGCTCAACGTGCGGGACCGGATCCTCTACACCTACTCCAAGCGCGGCTTCGACTCGATCGACCCCGCCGACCTGCGCGGCCGCTTCCGCTGGATGGGTCTCTACACCCAGCGCCGGCCCGGGATCCTCGGCAACGAGACCGCCGCCCTCGAGGAAGAGGAGCTGGACGACCGCTACTTCATGATGCGGGTCCGCTCCGACGGCAAGCTGCTCTCGTCGGCCGCCGTCCGGGCCCTCGGCTCGATCGGCGTCGACTTCGCCCGCGACACCGCCGACGTCAGCGACCGCGCCAACATCCAGTACCACTGGATCGAGATCGAGAAGGTCCCCGAGATCTGGGAGCGCCTCGACGCGGTCGGCCTCCACTCCATCGAGGCCTGCGGCGACTCCCCCCGACCGTTCCTGGGCTCGCCGGTCGCCGGCATCGCCAAGGACGAGATCATCGACGGGACGCCCGCGCTGCTCGAGATCGAGCGTCGCTACATCGGCAACAAGGACTTCTCGAACTTCCCGCGCAAGTTCAAGACCGCCGTCACGGGTCACCCCAGCATGGACGTCTCCCCCGAGACCAACGACGTCTCCTTCGTCGGCTCGGTGCACCCCGAGCACGGCCCGGGCTTCGACGTGTGGGTCGGCGGCGGCCTGTCCACCAACCCGATGCTCGCCCAGAAGCTCGGCGTGTGGATCCCGCTGGACGAGGTGGCGGACGTGTGGGCCGGGGTCGCCGGCATCTTCCGCGACTACGGCTACCGCCGCCTGCGCTCGCGCGCCCGGCTCAAGTTCCTGGTCGCCGACTGGGGCGTGGAGAAGTTCCGCGAGGTCCTCGAGAACGAGTACCTCGGCAAGAAGCTCGCCACCCTCGCCTCTCCCGAGACGCCGGTCGGCCACCGCGACCACGTCGGTGTCCACGAGCAGAAGGACGGCCGCTTCTACGTCGGCCTGGCTCCCTCGGCAGGCCGGATCTCCGGCACCGCCCTGGTCCAGCTCGCCGAGCTGATGGACGAGTTCGGCGTCGAGGGCGCCCGCCTCACGGCGTACCAGAAGATCGTCCTGATCGGCGTCGACGGCGACAAGACCGAGGCCCTGCTCGAGCGCCTCGACGGCATCGGCCTGACGGCCCGTCCCTCGAACTGGCGACGCAACACGATGGCCTGCACCGGCATCGAGTTCTGCAAGCTCGCCCTGGTCGACACCAAGGAGCGCGCACGCCTGCTCACCCTCGAGCTCGAGAAGCGCTTCCCCGACCTCGACACCCCCATCACGATCAACGTGAACGGCTGCCCCAACGCGTGCGCGCGCACGCAGGTCGCCGACATCGGACTCAAGGGCCAGATGGTGCTCTCCGAGGGCGAGCAGGTGGAGGGCTTCCAGGTGCACCTCGGCGGCGCCACGGGCCTGCGCGCCAACTTCGGCCGCAAGCTGCGCGCCCACAAGGTCACCAGCGCCGGTCTCGACGACTACGTCACCACGATCGTCACCAACTACCTCGCCGACCGCACCGACGGCGAGGCGTTCGACGAGTGGGTCCACCGCGCGGACGAGGAGCTGCTGCGCGGCGAGAAGACCCTGGAATCGGTCTGATGGGACACGGGTCGGTCGAGCCGGGCAGCGGACGGAGCGCGCGTGCCGCGTCGCCGTACCACTGCCCCTACTGCGGCGACACCGACCTGTGGCCCCGCGAAGCAGGCGGCTGGGAATGCCGCAGCTGCCTCCGGGCCTTCAGCCTCCAGTTCCTGGGGCCCGCCGCCCCGTCCGCCCGCACCCCTGAAGGAGGTGCTTCATGACCACTGCCACCACGCGTGCCGCCCGCGAGTTCCGTGGGTCGCACACCGCCGGCCGGTCCCCTGAGGAGCTCCGCGAGCTCGTGTCCCACTGGGGCGCCGAGCTCGAGCTCGCCCCCGCCGAGGTCATCATCGAGTGGGCCGCGGCCACGTTCGGCGAGCGGTTCTGCATCACCTCCTCGATGGGCGACGCCGTCCTGGCGCACCTCGCCGAGAAGGTCGTGCCCGGCGTCGACGTCGTGTTCCTCGACACCGGCTACCACTTCATCGAGACCATCGGGACCCGCGACGCGGTCGCGGCCACGATGAACGTCAACCTGATCTCGATCACCCCGGTCCAGACCGTGGCCGAGCAGGACGCCGAGTACGGCCCCGAGCTCTACAAGCGCGACCCCGACCTGTGCTGCGCCCTGCGCAAGGTCAAGCCGCTGGCCGACTCGCTGGCCGGGTACGACGCGTGGGCGACCGGCCTGCGCCGCGCGGAGACGCACAACCGGGTGATCGCGCCGGTGATCGGCTGGGACGCCAAGAAGCAGAAGGTCAAGGTCTCCCCCATCGCCCGGTGGAGCGACGAGCAGGTCGAGCGCTACATCGCCGAGAACGGCGTGCTCGTCAACCCGCTCGTCTACGACGGCTACCCGTCCATCGGCTGCGCGCCGTGCACCCGCCGGGTCGCCCCCGGCGAGGACCCGCGCAGCGGCCGCTGGGCCGGCACCAACAAGACCGAATGCGGGATCCACTCATGACCGCCCGCATCCCGGAGGAGAGGGGGAACCGACGATGACCGCTCCGGCACTCATCGCCCTTGCCCACGGCAGCCGCGACCCGCGCTCGGCCGCCACCGTTTCCGCGCTCGTCGACGCGACGAAGGCGTTGCGTCCCGACCTGCGCATCGAGAAGGCGTTCCTCGACCTCGCCAAGCCGAACTTCCACACCGTCGTGGACCGGCTGGTGAAGGCGGGGTACGACGAGATCGTCGTCGTACCGCTGCTGCTGGTCGAGGCCTTCCACGCCCGGGTCGACGTACCCGAGGTGATCGCCGAGGCGACCACGCGCCACCCCGGCCTGCAGATCCGCGCCACGGCCGTGCTCGGCCTCGAGGCGCGCTTCCTGGAGGTGCTCGACGAGCGGCTGCGTGAAGCCCTGCGCGGTGCCCGGGTGCGCGAGCTCGACGCGCTCGTGCTCGCCGCCGCCGGTACGTCGGACCCGCTGGCCAACCAGGCCGTCGCCCGGCTCGCCCGGCTGTGGGGCGCGCACCACAAGCTGCCCGTCACGGCGGCGTACGCCACCAGCGCGCCGCCGGCCACCGGCGAGGCCGTGCGTGCCTTCCGGGCCGAGGGGCGTCGCCACATCGCGGTCGCCTCGCTGTTCCTGGCGCCCGGCAACCTGGTCGACCGGGCCACCGAGCTCGCCCTCGAGGCCGGCGCCGTCGCCGTGTCCGAGCCGCTCGGCGCCCACCCGGAGATCGCCCGCACGATCCTCGCCCGCTACGCCGTCGGCGCGGTCGAGCTGGTCCCGGTCTGAGCCAGTTTCACCGGCCGGCCGGTGAAACTGGCGCTTGGACGAGGAAGCATCGTCGTCCCAGCGCCAGTTTCGTCGTCCCAGCTCCCGTTATGTCGGCACTCGGCGCTAGAGGACCAGCTGCTCCAGCAGATGTTCGAGCGTGCGGGCCGGATCGGCGGTGACCCCACCGTGGACCGGCCCGGGCTGCAGCACCGTGCTCCTCGGCGCCTTGAGGAACCCGAAGCGCGTGCTCGCGTCGTCCTTCTGCGCCCGTGAGCCGTACGCCGTCGCGCGCACGCCCACGCCGAACGCCGCGTGGGCCTCGCCGCGACAGACCCGGTCGATCGCGTCGAGCGCGGCTCGGACCGAGGCGATGTCGACGTCCGCGTCGAGCGCGCGGATCCGGTCCGCGTCGACCGACGAGCGCACGCCGAGGTAGTCCTCGGCCGGGCAGTACAGCACCACGCCCACGTTGACGAACTCCTCGCGCTCGACACGGGGGACGCAGCGCAGGGTGACGTACTGGTAGGGCTTCACGAGGCCATCTCCGGCGCCGGGAGCCAGGCCCGGCCACCGTCGCGGCGTGCGGCGAGGAAGGCGACGTACCGCTCCCGCAGCGCGTCGGGCGTCTCCGCGCCCGGGACCGGCTCGAGCCAGTCGTCGCACACGTCGGCCAGCACCCGCGCGAGCGCGTCGTCGGTCAGCCGGGCCGCGAGGTCGGCGTCCTGGGCGGCCGCCTGCGGGGCGTACCCGCGCAGGATGTGCTCGGAGGCGTCGTACGGCTGCGCGGCGAAGCGCGCCGGGTCGCCGGGGCCGCCGGACCAGGAGTGGTGGAAGTAGAGCGACGCACCGTGGTCGATCGCCTGCAGGGTGCCGCGCCAGACCAGCAGGTTGGGGTTGCGCCAACTGCGGTCGACGTTGGCGGTGAACGCGTCGAGCCACAGCACGCGGCCGGCCAGGTCGGCGTCAGGGGCGCTGGTCGGGTCGTAGCCGAACGAGCCCGGCAGGAAGTCGATGCCGAGGTTGAGGCCGGTGCTGGCGTTGATCAGGTCCTGCACCTCCTCGTCGGCCTCGTAGCGCGCGATCTCCGGGTCGAGGTCGAGCACCACCTGGTCGGGCGTGGGTACGTCGAGCAGGCGGGCGATGCCCGCCACGACGACCTCCGCGACCAGCACCCGGGTGCCCTGGCCGGCGCCGCGGAACTTGCACACGTACGTACCGAGGTCGTCGGCCTCGACGATGCCGGGCAGGCTGCCGCCCTCGCGCAGCGGCGTGACGTACCGGGTGACCTTGACCTGCTCCATCCGTCCGCTGCTCACAGGGCCTTCTCGTCGAGGAGCCGCTGCTTCTCCTTCTCGACGTCGAAGTCGGCCTCGGGCCAGTCGAGGTCGAAGGACTGCAGAGCGTCGTGCAGCAGGGTGCCGATCGCGAGGTTGCGGTACCACTTCTTGTCGGCCGGGATCACGTGCCAGGGCGCGACCTCGGTGTTGGTGCGGGCGATCGCGATCTCGTAGGCCTCCTGGTAGGCCGGCCACAGCTCGCGCTCGTCGACGTCGCCCGGGTTGTACTTCCAGTGCTTGGTCGGGTCGTCGAGCCGCGCCAGCAGGCGCTCCTTCTGCTCAGCGGCCGAGATGTGCAGCATGCACTTGATGATCGTGGTGCCCTCGGACGCCAGCTCGGCCTCCCAGGCGTTGATGGCGTCGTACCGCCGCTCGATCTCCGCCGGCGGCGCGAGCTCGCGCACACGCGCGATCAGCACGTCCTCGTAGTGCGAGCGGTCGAAGACACCGATCAGTCCGACCGGCGGCAGCGCCTTGGTGATCCGCCACAGGAAGTCGTGGGCACGCTCGTCCTCGCTGGGTGCCTTGAACGAGGTGATCCGCACACCCTGCGGGTCGACCAGGCCGACGGTCGAGCGCAGCGTGCCGCCCTTGCCGGAGGTGTCCATGCCCTGCAGCACCAGCAGGACCGAGCGGCGCCCGCCCGACTTGCCGTCGGCGAACAGCCGCTCCTGCAGGTCCGCGAGGTTCGGGCCGAGCTCGGCGAGGGCGGCCTCGCCGTCCGACTTGCCGCCGTCGAAGCCGGGCGCGGCGTCGGTCTCGATGTTGCCCAGGTCGATCGGGCCGGGCGCGACGCGCAGCGTGGACGTGAGGTCCGAGAGGGGGAAGGCCATCTCAGTGGGCCTGGCCGCCGCGCCGGTCGACCAGCGGTGGGGTCGATGACCAGGGGAAGTCGATCCAGGCGTCGGTACGGCGCCAGACGTACTCCGGGCGGATCACCGTCCACGGCTTCTCGTAGATCACCGCGGTCCTGGCCTCGGCCACGTGGTCGGCGAAGAAGTCGCGGACCACCTCGAGCGTCTTGCCGGTGTCGGCGACGTCGTCGGCGATGAGCACCTTCATGCCGGTCAGGTCGATCGCGGCCGGCGTCGGCGGCAGCATCATGGGGACGTCGAGGCGCTCGTTGATCCCGGTGTAGAACTCGACGTTGACCGCCGACAGGTTCTTCACGTCCAGCGCGTAGCCCAGGCCCATCGCCAGGCCGAGTCCGCCGCGGGCGATCGCCAGCACGATGTCCGGCTCGAAGCCGTCGTCGACGACCTGCTGGGCGAGGTCGCGCACCGCGGTGCCGAACAGGTCGTAGGTCAGGATCTCGCGCTCGGGCGCCGGCGCCGCGTCAGTCGTCACCCGCCCATTCTGCACCGGCCTCGACCGACTCCGCCGCTGCCCCGAGCTCGCGCCGGACCACGGCGTATGCGACACCGGGTGAGTAGCCCTTGCGGGCGAGCATCCCGACCAGGCGCCGGGTCGCGACCTGCGGCTCCAGACCGCGCATGCTGCGCAGCTTCTTGCGGACCAGCACCGCCGCCGTCTCCTCCTCGTGCTCCGGGTCGACCTCGGCGAGCACCGTCTTCGTGGTCTCGTCGGGCACGCCCTTGCGGCGCAGCTCGGCCGCCAAGGCCTTCGTGGCGAGGCCACGGCTGCGTTGGCGGCCCTCGACCCAGGCGCGGGCGAATGCCTCGTCGTCGACCAGCCCGACCTCCTCGAAGCGGTCGAGGAGGCGGGTCGTCACGTCGCCCGGGACGTTGCGGCGGGCGAGGCGGTCCTCGAGCTCCTTGCGGCTGCGGGCCTTGAGGCTGAGCTGGTCGAGGAGGATCTTGCGGGCCACCGACTCGGGGTCGGCATCCTCTGTCCAGCCGTCGTCCTCGGGGGGTTCTTCGTCGCGCATCGGATCAGAAGGAGTCGACGCCGATCGGCTCGTCGGAGAGGTCGTTGAACTCGCCGTCGACGGTGGGGGTGACGCCGAGCTTCTCGAGGATCTTCTTCTCCAGCTCGTTGGCCAGGTCCGGGTTGTCCTTGAGGAAGGAGCGCGCGTTCTCCTTGCCCTGGCCGAGCTGGTCGCCCTCGTAGGTGTACCAGGCACCGGCCTTGCGGATCAGGCCGGCCTCGACACCGACGTCGATCAGGCTGCCCTCGCGGGAGATGCCCTTGCCGTACATGATGTCGAACTCGGCCTGCTTGAAGGGCGGGGCGACCTTGTTCTTGACGACCTTGACCCGGGTGCGGTTGCCGACCATGTCGGTGCCGTCCTTGAGGGTCTCGATGCGGCGCACGTCGAGGCGCACGGAGGAGTAGAACTTCAGCGCGCGACCACCGGTGGTGGTCTCGGGCGAGCCGAACATGACGCCGATCTTCTCGCGCAGCTGGTTGATGAAGATGGCGGTCGTCTTGGACTGGTTGAGGGCACCGGTCATCTTGCGCAGCGCCTGGCTCATCAGGCGGGCCTGGAGGCCGACGTGGCTGTCGCCCATCTCGCCCTCGATCTCGGCGCGGGGCACGAGCGCGGCGACGGAGTCGATGACGATCAGGTCGAGGGCGCCGGAGCGGATCAGCATGTCGGCGATCTCAAGGGCCTGCTCACCGGAGTCGGGCTGGGAGACGAGGAGGGCGTCGGTGTCGACGCCGAGGGCCTTGGCGTACTCGGGGTCGAGCGCGTGCTCGGCGTCGATGAAGGCCACGATGCCGCCGGCGGCCTGGGCACTGGCGACGGCGTGCAGCGAGACCGTGGTCTTACCGCTGGACTCGGGGCCGTAGATCTCCACCACGCGGCCACGCGGGAGGCCACCGATGCCGAGCGCCACGTCCAGCGCGATCGACCCGGTCGGGATCACGTCCAGGGGGGCGCGCGAGTCGTCGCCGAGGCGCATCACCGAACCCTTGCCGTACTGCTTCTCGATGTTGAGCAGGGCGGTCTCGAGCGCCTTCTGCCGGTCGTCTCCAGCCATGGTCCTCAGTCCTTCGTGTCGTGGTGGGCCAGGTACAGAGGCGACGCTAGGGCGAGGTCCCGACACAACCTGATCAGTCGTGTCGTGGGTGTGGACAACCCGCCCGGACGTCGTACCTGTGGACAGCCGAGGGACCCTGGCGGGACCCACGTTCTGCCGTACGACCAATCTAGCCGAACACCTGTTCGAAGTCGTGTCAGGTGAGTCGGCGTGTCGCGGCGCCGCGCGACTCCGCGATGGCCCGCGCCGCGCAGCCGAGCACGCCGACGACGAGCAGCAGGCTCCCCAGCGCCAGGGCGGGATAGCCGGCTCCGCCGACCACGACGCCCGCGACCGCGCCGGCAGCCGCGGCGGTCAGGCCCATGACGAGGTCGGAGACGCCCTGGACGTCGGTGCGTACGTCGAGCGGCGCGTGCTCGGCGACGAGGGTGGAGGCCGACACCATGGCGAGCGACCAGCCGACGCCGAGCAGGAACAGCCCGGCGGTCACCTCCCACGACATCCCGGTCGGGGACGACGCGCAGAGCAGCAGCGCGGCGAGCAGGACGACTCCCCCGGCGGCCAGGACCGGCGGCCGGCCGACCCGGTCGGCGAGCATGCCGACGAACGGCGAGAAGGCGAACATGCCGAGCACGTGGACGCTGATGACGATGCCGATGACCTCGAGCCCCGAGCCGCCGTGCTCCATGTGCAGCGGCGTCATCGTCATCACGCCGATCATCGTGGCGTGGGTGAGCGCGAGCCCGGCGATGGCGTAGCCGAGGACCGGGCGCTCACGGACCGTCGCGGCCGCGCGGCTCCACGACGACCCCGTCCGTACGACGCCCGGCACCGTCCGCGCGGCCGCCTCCTGCGCGGTCAGCAGCGGGTCGGGCCGCAGCAGCAGGCCGACGAGGACGGCCGCGGTGAGCATGCCGATGGCACCGATCGCGAACGGCCCGGTCAGCTCGGGGATCCCGACGGCGTCGGCGAAGGAGCCGGCCGGGCCGGTCAGGTTCGGCCCGGCGACGGCGCCGATCGTGGTGGCCCACACGACGAGCGACAGCGAGCGGGCGCGGTTCTCGTCGGTGGCGAGGTCGGTGGCGGCGTACCGCGCGGCGTTGTTGGCCGACGTCGTCGCGCCGAGCATCATCGCGCCGACGAGCAGCAGCACCATCGAGCCGGCCACCCCGGCCAGCACCGCGGTCAGGGCGCCGGCCGAGCCGACGACGTACCCCGTCATCAGTCCGCTGCGACGCCCGCGACGGGCCATCAGCGGAGCCAGCAGGAACGAGATGACCGCGGCGCCGAGGACCTGCGCCGTCTGCGCCAGCCCGGCCATCGACTCCGACCCCGACAGGTCGCGGGCGAGCAGGGAGGCGGTGGCGATGCCGATGGTGATGCCGACGGCGCCGACCGCCTGGGTGAGCACGAGGACCCTGACGGTGCGCCGCTGCACCCCGCCCAGGACCAGGTCGGGCTCGACGACGCCGGTCACCGCTCGCTCTCCGGGAGCTCGCGGACCTCCCAGACCGCGCGCCAGACCTCCTTGGGCGAGACGCCGGCCGCGAGCGCCTCGCTCGGCGTGCGGTGGTCGAGCGTGCCGATCACGAAGCTGTCGGCCCACACGTGGGCGTAGGCCCCACCGAGGTTGCGCTCCATGCGTGCCCAGAACTCGGTGTGCCTCACTCGCCCATGATCCACCGGACGTCCCAGCGGTGGTGCACCAGGTCGTGCAGGTGGTAGCTGCCGAGGGTCTCGACGGTGAAGACGCTGCCGTTGCTGCGCCGTCCCGGGCGGTCCCAGGCGTCGTCGGGGACCCGGTCGTAGGCGTCGGCGACAGCGTCGGCCGCGGCCAGCAGGTCGGGTACGACGTCCGCGGCCCGCTGCTGGTCGTACCGCTCCGCGACGGCGGTCTCGTCCTGGTCCCAGTTCGCGAACCGCGGGTCGTCCTCGGTGAGCATCTGCTCGACGCGGCCGACGAAGACGCGGTGGACGTCACGGACGTGGCAGGCGTACTCGGTGGGCGACCAGACCGTGGGCTCGGGCCGCTCGCCGGCGCGCGGCGACTCGAGGACGGAGACCCAGAACGCCGCGTTGTCGCGGATGACGTCGCCGAAGGCGACCCGGTCGACGGCTGCCGGGTCGAACCCGCAGTCGGGGCACGGGCGGTCGAGCACCCAGGTCCAGTCCTTGGTGTCGGGGGCGATCTCGGCGGTCGTCTCGTTGGTCACGAGACCATCCTCCCGCCCTCAGGGACGACCGGGCGAGGCATATTCCGCCACCCCCCGTCGAAGCCCTGCCAGTTCAGGACCCCTCGGCCAGCAGCGCCGCGCGCCGCTCGGTGGCGGGCCGGGTCAGGGCGAGCAGGTTGAACTGCGCGAGCCCGGACATCACGGTCACCTCGTCGACGTCGAGGAGCCGCGAGACGGCCACCACGGCCTCGTCCACGCTGCGGGCACGGGTGATCAGCGCGACCACCTGGGTGGCGTGCTCCGCGACGGCCTGCACGAACCGCAGCCGGTCCAGCTGCGCGCGGTGTTCCTCGTCCTGCTCCATGCCCGCACGCTAGTGGCCATCTCCGGAAGTTCTTCGGGTGTCCCGCACCCCGAGCACGCACCTCGCGGCGTTGCAGACGCTCGCGAGACAACCCGGTATGGCGTCGCGCCTGCGCCTTGCGATGCACGCACTCGGGGGCCACTTCGTTCAGACCCGGGCCACCCCCGAACAACTTCCGGAGATGACCACTAGTCACTCCGCGCCGGGATGGCGGCGCAGGCGCGCGACCAGGTGGGCACGGCGCGCGGACATCCGGCTCCACACGGCCTGCTGGAAGGCGAGGGCGAGCCAGCCGGCGACGGCCATGCCCGAGATGTTGAGCAGCAGCTGCAGCACGCTGCCGCGGATCTCGTCGGGCAGCCCGAACGCCAGTCCCAGCGCGACATTGCCCGCCGCGGGGATGGTGGTGACGGAGATGAAGACGCCCGACAGGCCGCCGACCTTGGCCGAGGTCAGCGAGAGCGCGCCGGCGGCGGCCGCGACGACGGCGACGATGAAGGACCACTTGTCTGGGGTGTAGATGAACGCCGTCGCGGGTCGTGGCGCAGTGACGTCGGCGGCGGTGACCCAGCCCAGGCCGCGCGCGGCGAACGCCGCCAGCATCGTGACGACGATGGCGACGGCGAACCCGACGACCAACGAGCGGGCGGCGTAGCGCAGCAGTGTGGGGCGGCGCCGCACCAGGGCGAGTCCGAGGGCCGCGATCGGCACGAACTCGGGCCCGAGCACCATCGCGCCGATCACCAGGATCTGCGAGTCGAGGACGATCGCGATGCTCGCGATGAGCGTCGCCAGGCTCATGAACGTCAGGAACGTCCAGTTCAGCTCCGACTCCTCGAACGCACGCTGGGTGACGTCGGCCCAGACCACGGAGTCGGCCGAGGACCCGGGGGTACGACGCTCCGCGTCCAGGGCGGGCTGCGAGAGCCAGGTCGCGATCGGTACGACGTGGATCGAGCCCTCCCGCGCCACCCCGAGGTCCCGCAGCGCGTCGACGACGTCGTTGACCGCCTCGCGCGGCACGTCCGCCTCGACCACGTCGCCCTCGGGCACCAGTGCGGCGCCGTGCACGCAGGTCAGGCTGGTGACCGCGGGGTCGCACTTCAGTGCGTCGACGACAGCCGGGGTGAGGTCGCGGGGCGAGGTGATCCGCAGGTGCTGCACGGACGTCAGGTTAGAGGTGCGGTCCCGAAGGCGACGTTGAAGCGGTCGCACCAGATCACGACCGAGCGCATGGCGGCGAGGTCGGCGGAGGCGGGGATCTCGTAGCTCTGGTCGCCGCGGTTGCCCTTGAGCTCGCCGAGGCGGACGTAGGCGTCGTCGTCGTAGATCCCCCACGAGTCGCGGCACCCGTCGCACGAGCCGCCGCTCGGCTTGTCGGTGAGCCAGACGTGGAGGTCGGGGCCGTTGGAGGTGGCGAGGTCCTCGATGCGCAGGAAGCGGCTGCCGTCGCTGCGCCGGTAGACCGTGGCCCGGCCTGCGGTGTCGTGCTCGCCGTCGATGAAGTCGGCCGAGGCGAGCACCACCCGGGTGAGCTCGTCGCCCGACGCGGAGGGCACCGCGGTGTCGGTGAGCCCGCCGCTCGCCGTACCGACGACGGCGGCGGGGTCGTCGGCGTCGTCGGCGGTGCGGTCGACGACGAGCAGCCAGGGCTCGAAGATCGCCAGCGCCGCGACGAGTACGACGACCAGGACGCCCCCGATCGCCAGCCAGGTCGCGCGTCGGCGGCTCATGCCGCCCACCCTAGGCCAGCGTGCCGCTCAGGCGCTCCAGGTGCGCGCGACGAGCGGCACACCCGGCCGGTAGGCCAGGTGCACGTGCGTCGGCGCGTCGAGCAGGACCAGGTCGGCGCGGGCGCCGGGGACGAGCACGCCGACGTCGCTGCGACCGAGAGCGGCGGCGCCACCGGCGGTGGCGGCCCACACGGCCTCGCCCGGGGTCATCCCCATCTCCCGCACGGCCAGCGCGATGCAGAACGGCAACGAGCTGGTGTAGCAGGAGCCCGGGTTGCAGTCGCTGGCGATCGCCACGGTGACGCCGGCGTCGATCAGGCGGCGTCCCGAGGGGTACGGGTGGCGGGTGCTGAACTCGACGCCGGGCAGCAGGGTCGCGACCGTGCCGGCGTCGCGCAGCGCGTGCACGTCGTCGTCGGTGAGGTAGGTGCAGTGGTCGACGGCGGTGAGGCCGAGCTCGGCGGCGAGCCGCACGCCGGGGCCCTCGCCGAGCTGGTTGCCGTGGAGGCGACCGCGAAGGCCGGCTGCCGCACCGGCGGCGAGGATGGTGCGGGCCTGGTCCTCGTCGAAGGCGCCGCGCTCGCAGAACACGTCGATCCACGACGCGTGGGGAGCGGCGGCCTCGAGCATCGGGCCGGTGACCAGGTCGACGTACCCCGCCGGGTCGTCGGCGTACTCGGGCGCGACCACGTGCGCACCGAGGAAGGTGGTCTCGTCGGTGAACCGGCGCGCGACCTTCAGCGAGCGGGCCTCGTCGTCGACCGAGAGGCCGTAGCCGGACTTGATCTCGAGGGTGGTCGTGCCCTGGCGGCGCATCTCGGCGACGTGGCGCGCGACGCCGGCCGCGAGCTGGTCGTCGGAGGCCGCCCGGGTGGCGGCGACGGTGGTGCGGATGCCGCCGGCGGCGTACGACTCCCCCGCCATCCGGGCCTGGAACTCCAGCGCGCGGTCGCCGGCGAACACCAGGTGGCTGTGGCTGTCGACGAAGCCGGGGATCACCGCGCGGCCCTGGGCGTCGAAGACCTCGTCGGCGGCGGGCGCCTCGGCCGCGGCGCCGACCCACTCCACCTTGCCGTCGGCGAGGACGACCGCGGCGTCGGTGCGCACGCCGAGCAGGTCGCCCGCCTGCGCGGCCGCCGGGTCGTTGGTGACCAGCTCGCTGATGTTGGTGATGAGCAGGCTCATGCCCAGACCTTCCCGATCGCGTCGGCGAGCGCGCGGCCCACCTGGTCGTGGTTGCCGTCGAAGACGACCTTGCCGTCGACGACGACGTGGGTGACGTCGGCTCCGGTGGCGGCGAAGACGGCGGTGTGCTCGTCGCCGCCGGTGCCGGCGGTGCGCGCCGAGGCGAGGTCGATGGTGACGAGGTCGGCGCGCTGGCCGACCGCGATCTCACCGGCGTCGGCGAAGCCGAGGCTCCGGTGGCCGTCGGCGGTCCCGGCGAGCAGCAGCTCGGCGGCGGTCCAGTGGCCGCGTGCCTGGCTGGCGAGACGCTCGTTCATCTCGACCGCCCGCATCTCCTCGAAGGCGTCGATGATCGCGTGGCTGTCGGAGCCCAGGGTCAGGACCGCGCCGGCGTCCTGCAACGGACGGGCCGGGCCGATGCCGTCGCCGAGGTCGCGCTCGGTGGTCGGGCAGAACGAGGCGAAGGCACGCGCCTCGCCGAGCAGCCGGATGTCCTCGTCGGTGAGGTGGGTGGCGTGGACGGCGCTCGTCATCGGGCCGAGCACACCGTGGTCGGCGAGCAGCCGGGTGGGCGTGACGCCGTGCGCGGCGACGCAGTCGGCGTTCTCCTTGACCTGCTCGGAGAGGTGCACGTGGACCGGGGCACCGCCGTCGACCCAGGGGGCGAACGCCTTGAGCGCGTCGGCCGGGACCGCGCGCACCGAGTGGGCCGCGACGCCGATCGCCGAGTCGGCGCCGGTCAGCGGCGCCAGGGCCGCGACGCGCTCGTGCCACGCCTGGGCGCTGCCGTCGGAGAAGCGCCGCTGGACACCCTCGGGCTCGGCGCCGAAGCCGCTGGAGAGGTAGAGCGTGTCGAGCAGCGTGATCCGGATGCCGGCGTCGCGGGCCGCGGCGAGCAGGGCGTTGCCCATCGCGTTCGGGTCGTCGTACGGCGTCCCGTCGGGCTGGTGGTGCAGGTAGTGGAACTCCCCCACCGACGTGTAGCCCGCGGCCACCATCTCGGCGTACGTCGTTCTGGCGAGCTCGTAGTAGGTGTCCGGGTCGAGGCGCCCGGCCACGGCGTACATCTGCTCGCGCCAGGTCCAGAAGGTGCCGCGGTCGGTCTGGGTGCGACCACGCAGCGCCCGGTGGAAGGCGTGGCTGTGAGTGTTGGCGAAGCCGGGCAGGGTCAGGCCCCGCAGCGGTACGCCGGTCTCGGTGGCGTCGGGCACGACCGAGGTGATCCGGCCGTGCTCGACCTCGACCCGGACCGTGTCATGCACGCGGCCCTCGACCCACGCGTGCTCGAGGAGGTACGCGGTCACTTCACAAGTCCCGTCAGCGCGTCTGCAAGTGCCTCGACGCCGGCCAGACAGTCGGCCATCTCGGCGCTCTCGTACGGCGAGTGCGAGACGCCCGACGGGTTGCGGACGAACAGCATGGCGGTGGGGATGCCGGCGTCCTGCAGGATGCCCGCGTCGTGCCCGGCCTGGGTCGGCAGGACCGGGACGCCCCCCAGGCGTCCCGCGAGCTCGTCGCGCAGCGCGACGTCGAAGGCGACCTCGCCGCTCACGGACTCGGCGGTGACGGTGACCGTGGTGCCGTCGCGCCCGGCGCGCTCGGTGGCCTGGCGCTCGATCTCGCCGACCAGGGCGGCGAGGGCGGCGTCGGACTCGGCGCGGGCGTCGAGCCAGCCGGTGACGTGGGAGGGCACCGCGTTGGTGCCGTTGGGCCGGACGTCGATCCGGCCGAAGGTGGCGCGCTGGCCCTGCACGCGCGCCTGCTTGTTGGCGGCGAGCGCGGTCATCGCGTAGGTCAGCATCGGGTCGACCCGGTCCTCCATGCGGGTGGTGCCCGCGTGGTCGGCGCGACCGGCGATGTCGTAGCGGTAGCGGCCGTGCGGCCAGATCGCGTCGTGCACGCCGACCGGAGCGTCGAGGTCGATCAGGCCGCGGCCCTGCTCGACGTGGAGCTCGACGTAGGTGCCGACCCCGTCGAGCATGGTGGACCCTGCGCCGTCGGCCGGACCCTCGATGACGTCGCCGAGGCGGACGCCCTCGCGGTCGGTGAGCTCGCGCGCCACGTCCCAGGTGGTGGCACCGACCGCGAGCCGGGAGCCGAGGCAGGCCCGGCCGAAGCGCGAGCCCTCCTCCTCGACGAAGGCCGCGACACCGAGGCGCCGGGACGGCACCACCCCGCGCTCACGCATCAGGTCGAGCGCGGCGAAGGAGGAGACGACACCGAGCGGGCCGTCGTACGCACCGCCGTCGAGGACCGAGTCGAGGTGGGAGCCGGTCAGGACCTTGCCGGTCGCGGCGAAGTCGGCCGCCGGCCCCCACCACGCGACCAGGTTGCCGAACGGGTCCTCCTCAATCTCGAGCCCGCGCGCGGTGGCCGCCTCGCGGAACCACGCACGGAGCTCGAGCTCGGCCGCGTGCCACGGCTGGCGGAAGTAGCCGCCGGAGGACGCCGAGCGTCCGATGGGCGTGAGGTCACGCCACATCTGCTCGAAGTCGACAACCTGGTCCACGCCTGCTCAGCCTTCCTGCATCGGGATCCGGACGCCGCGCTCGGCAGCGACCTCGATGGCGCGGTCGTAGCCCGCGTCGACGTGGCGGATGACGCCCATGCCGGGGTCGTTGGTCAGCACGGCCTCGATCTTCGCAGCAGCGAGCTCGGTGCCGTCGGCGACGCAGACCTGGCCGGAGTGGATCGAGCGGCCCATGCCGACGCCGCCGCCGTGGTGCAGCGACACCCAGGTGGCGCCGGAGGCGACGGCCGTCATGGCGTTGAGCAGCGGCCAGTCGGCGATGGCGTCGGAGCCGTCGAGCATGGACTCGGTCTCGCGGTACGGCGAGGCGACCGAGCCGCAGTCGAGGTGGTCGCGACCGATCACGATCGGCGCCTTGAGCTCACCGCTCCTGACCATCTCGTTGAACTTCAGGCCCGCCAGGTGGCGCTCCTTGTAGCCCAGCCAGCAGATGCGCGCCGGGAGGCCCTGGTAGTGGACCCGCTCCTGCGCCATGCCGATCCACTTGTGGAGCCGCTCGTTGTCGGGGAACAGCTCGAGGATCGCCTTGTCGGTCGCGGCGATGTCGGCCGGGTCACCGGACAGCGCGGCCCAGCGGAAGGGGCCCTTGCCCTCGCAGAACAGCGGGCGGATGTACGCCGGCACGAAGCCCGGGAACTCGAACGCGCGGTCGTAGCCGCCCTTGCGTGCCTCGTCGCGGATCGAGTTGCCGTAGTCGAACACCTCGGCGCCTGCGTCCTGGAACTCCACCATCGCCCGCACGTGGGCGGCCATCGACGCCTGCGCGTCCTTGGTGAAGCCCTCCGGGTCGCGCTCGGCGGCGGTGTGCCAGTCCTCGAAGGCAACGCCGACGGGGAGGTAGGACAGCGGGTCGTGCGCCGAGGTCTGGTCGGTCACGATGTCGATCGGCGCCTTCATCTCGAGCAGCTGCGGGAAGATCTCCGCGGCGTTGCCGAGCAGGCCGATGGACAGGCCGCGCTTCTCGTCGCGGGCCTGGACGGCCAGCTCGAGGGCGTGCTCCAGGTCGTCGGCCTGGACGTCGAGGTAGCGGTGCTCGATGCGGCGGGTGATCCGGCTCTGGTCGACGTCGACACAGATCGCCACGCCGTCGTTCATGGTGACGGCGAGCGGCTGGGCACCACCCATGCCGCCGAGGCCGGCGGTGAGGGTGATGGTGCCGGCGAGGGTGCCGTTGAAGCGCTTGTCGGCGACCGCGGCGAAGGTCTCGAAGGTGCCCTGCAGGATGCCCTGGGTGCCGATGTAGATCCACGAGCCGGCCGTCATCTGGCCGTACATGGTCAGGCCGAGCTCCTCCAGGCGGCGGAACTCCTCCCAGTTGGCCCAGTCGCCGACCAGGTTGGAGTTGGCGATGAGGACGCGCGGGGCCCACTTGTTGGTCTTCCACACGCCGACCGGCTTGCCGCTCTGGACGAGCATGGTCTCGTCGTCCTCGAGGTCGCGCAGGGTGCGCACGAGGGCGTCGTACGCCTCCCAGTTGCGGGCGGCCTTGCCGGTGCCGCCGTAGACGACGAGGTCCTCGGGACGCTCGGCGTTCTCGGGGTCGAGGTTGTTCATCAGCATCCGCAGCGGCGCCTCAGTCTGCCAGCTCTTGGCAGTGAGCTCGGTGCCGGTCGCGGCGTGGATGGGCAGGCGGGGGTTGTCGAGCTTCTGGTCGGTCATGCGAGTTCTCCGATCACGTTGGCGACGGCACCGGTGACGGACCGGTCGGCGACGAGCTGGTAGGCGATTTCGATATCGGGGGCGAGGAACCGGTCGATGCCGGGACCGCCCACGCCGGCGTTGCGGAGCAGCTCCACGACGGCGCCGGTGGCCGGGCTGGGGGTCAGCGGGGCGCGCAGGTCGAGCGCGCGGGCGGCGGTCATCAGCTCGATGGCCAGCACGCGGGTCAGGCCGTCGACGGCCCGGCGCAGCTTGCGCGCGGACGACCAGCCCATCGAGACGTGGTCCTCCTGCATCGCGCTGCTGGGGATGGAGTCCACGCTGGCCGGGTTGGCGAGACGCTTGAGCTCCGAGACGATCGCGGCCTGGGTGTACTGGGCGATCATCAGGCCCGAGTCGACGCCCGGGTCGTCGGCGAGGAACGGCGGCAGGCCGTGGTTGCGGGCCTTGTCGAGGAAGCGGTCGGTGCGACGCTCCGCGATCGAGGCGAGGTCGGCCGTGACGATCGCGAGGAAGTCGAGCACGTAGGCGACAGGCGCGCCGTGGAAGTTGCCGTTGGACTCGACGCGGTTCTCGTCGGCGAGGACGACCGGGTTGTCGACGGCCGAGGCTAGCTCGCGGGAGGCGACGGAGACGGCGTGGGCGACGGTGTCGCGGACGCCGCCGTGCACCTGCGGCGAGCAGCGCAGCGAGTAGGCGTCCTGGACCCGGTTGCAGTCGGGGCCGCGGTGGGAGGCGACGACGCCGGAGTCGCGCAGGATCGCGGTGAGGTTGGCCGCGGAGGCCGCTTGGCCGGGGTGCGGGCGGATGGCCTGCAGCTCGGGGGCGAACACGCGGTCGGTGCCGAGCTGGCCCTCGACCGACATCGCGGCCGAGATGTCGGCGACCTTGAGCAGGTCGGTCAGGTCGTTGATCGCGAGCACCAGCATGCCGAGCATGCCGTCGGTGCCGTTGATGAGGGCCAGGCCCTCCTTCTCCTGCAGCTCGACCGGGGTGAGACCGGCCGCGGCGAGCGCGCTGGCGGCGTCGGTCAGCTCGCCGGCCGCGTTGCGGACCGGTCCCTCGCCCATGAGCGCGAGCGCGCAGTGCGCGAGCGGGGCGAGATCGCCGGAGCAGCCGAGCGAGCCGTACTCGTGGACGACCGGCGTGATGCCGTGGGTGAGCAGGCCGGCGAGCAGCTCGGCGGTCTCGCGGCGTACGCCGGTGTGGCCGGTCGCGAGGGTCGACAGGCGCAGCAGCATGAGGCCGCGGACGACTTCGCGCTCGACCTCGGGGCCGCTGCCGGCGGCGTGCGAGCGGACCAGCGAGCGCTGGAGCTGGGCGCGCAGCTCGGGAGCGATGTGACGGGTGGCGAGGGCGCCGAACCCGGTGGAGACGCCGTAGTGGGGCGTCGGGGACGCGGCGAGGTCCTCGATGACCGCGCGCGCCTTGTCGATCGCGGCGAGGGCCTCGTCGCTGAGCACAACAGCGGCGCCGCCACGGGCGACCGCAACCACGTCGTCGAACGAAACCGCGCCCGACCCGATCGTCACTTTCTCCATGCCTCGATCTTGGGCCCTGGGACTGGCGCCCACCAGCGTCCCGCGGCATGATCGGTCTCAGATCCGAGACACCCTGGACCGGCCCTCGCAGCCGTGGGAGGACGTACGACGTGGCACAGGTACCCGCAGCGACCCGGGCCCTGCGGGTCCTGCGCTTCCTCGCCGGCCAGCCGGAGCCGGTCGCCGTCGAGCGGATCGCGCGCGAGCTCGGGATCCCCCGCTCCACGACGTACCACCTGCTCCAGGCGATGGCCGACGAGGGCTTCGTGGTGCACCTGGCCGACGACCGCCGCTACGGCCTCGGCGTCGCGGCGTTCGAGGTCGGGTCCGGCTACCAGCGGCAGGCGCCGCTGCAGCGCCTGGCCCGGCGCCCGCTCGCCACCCTCGTCGACCGCACCGGCCACAGTGCCCACCTCGCGGTCCCGCACGGCCGCGACGTGCTCTACGTCGTCGAGGAGCGCGCGCCCGGCCGGCCGCCGCTGGTCACCGACGTCGGCGTACGGCTCCCCTCGCACCTGACCGCCAGCGGCCGCGCGATCCTCGCCCATCTGCCTGCCAGCCAGGTCCGTGCGCTCTACCCTGACCGGGCCTCCTTCGTCGACCGCACCGGTGTCGGCCCGGGCTCCCCCACCGCGCTGCGATCGGTGCTGTCCGAGACCCGGCAACGCGGGTTCGCGATCGAGGACAGCGAGGTCACCGCGGGCATGGCGAGCGTCGCGGCGGCGGTGCTCGACCACAACGAGATGCCCGTCGCCGGCGTGGCGATCACCTACCCGACCGAGGAGCTGGACGATCGCCAGCGCGAGCGGCTGGCCGGCGCGGTCGTCGCGACGGCCGGGACGCTCAGTCGGCGGCTGCGAGGCCGGTAGGGGTCCTGCGACAGGTGCGACCGGCGTGACGGATGGGGTTTCGGCAACCCTTCTCGTGGGGATCGGTCCCCCATGAGAATCCTCACCGCTGGGCCGTCAGCACTGCTGCTGACCGCCGCACTCGCCCTGGCCACCCCCGCTGGCGCCACGACCGCACAGACGCCGTCCTCGGCCGACCGGGCCGCCGCCGGCCCGGCCATCACCATCGCCGTCAAGAGCCCCGTGGTCACGCGCGGCAAGAAGGTCGTCGTCACCGGCACCGTGACCAACAAGAAGGTCACCAAGGTGACCCTCCAGCAGAAGCGCAAGGGCACCTCGTGGAAGGCCCAGGCCACCGCCATGGTCAAGGCCGACGGCACCTACAGGCTCAAGGACAAGACCACCACCGCGGTGACCCGGAAGTACCGCGTCATCAGCGCGACCGGGCCCAAGAAGAAGTCCGCGAAGGTCACCGTCGGGGTCTACGAGTGGAAGGACCTGACGAAGCTGAAGGTCCGCACCAGCATGGGCTGGAGCCAGCAGAACACGGTCCAGATCAACGCGACGACCTACAGTCCCGCGCTGGTCGGCTACGTGTGGAGCGGCCCGTCGTTGGTCGACTACAACCTCAACCACAACTGCATCTCGCTGCGGGCCCGACTCGGTCTCAGTGACAGCTCGGACTCGACGGCGCAGGCGACCATCTCTGTCCTCAGCGACGACACCGCGGTCTACGCGAAGTCCTTCCGCCTGACCCAGTCGGAGGTCGTGACCGTCCCGCTGGGAAGCCCGTTCCGCGTCGGCCTCAGCTTCACCGCCGACAACCCGGGCAACCTGACGCCGGCGCCCAGGACGGTGCCCGTCGCCGCCGACCCCGAGGTCTTCTGCACCTCGGGGAAGTAGCCGGTCCGGCTCAACGCTCGGCCGCGAGGTCGGCTCCGGGATTGCCCCCGAAGCCGACCTCGTTGCCGTCCGGGTCGCGGTAGATCACCTTGCGCACGCCGTCGCCGTAGACCTCCTCGGTGGCCGGCTCGACACCGCGCTCCGCGATCGCCGCGACCCGGGCGTCGAGGTCGTCGACGAAGAGCGTCTGGGCGGCGTAGCCCGCCCGTTCCGGTCGCTCCTCCACGACCAGCCAACGGTGCGGAGCCACCTCCCAGACCGACTCCGACTCGTGCGCCATGAACGACGGCGGCCCACCGAGCAGCGCCTCGTACCACGGTCGGGCCCGCGCGTGGTCGCGCACACAGATGCCAGCGAACAGCTCGACTCCGTCAGCCAGGAACTCGCTCATACAGGGGTGGACCCGGAGGTCGCGCCGGAGTCATCGGTACGCCGCACCCGGGCCGCCCACCACGCGTGGACCTCGGCGTCCCCGCCGTAGGCCGTGGTCATCACCCGGCCGGTGGCCGCCAGCAGGTGGGGCCGCTCCCCGGCGTCCGCCGCCTGGGCCCGGCGCGCCAGCGCGGCGCCCTCGGCCCAGGCCGCGGCGTCCGTGGGCAATGGCAGCGCGGCGAGCTGGCGCGCGCTGACCTTGACCGAGCCGGGGGTCAGGCCGGTGCCGAGGTAGCGGGCGGCGGCGTGCGCGACCACCGGCGGCGCGAGCAGCACGGCCAGCAGCCGCCACAGGTCCGACCGGTCGTGCGGTACGACGCTCACCACCGGCACCGACGGCAGCCAGGCCCCTGCCTCGTCGGCGACCGCCTCGATCACCCGGCCCTGCCCGGCGACCAGCAGCTTGGGGACCAGCCGTGCCTCGGCCCACCGGGCGAGGGCGCCGTCGGCACGCAGGGCGGCGAGGTCGACGGCGGGGGCGTCGTACCGCCGGCGGGCAAAGCGCGTCGGCGCCCTCCCCCAGCGCGACTCGGCGGGGTCGATCAGGCCGGTGGTGACCAGCGGGGTGCCACCGGGCAGGCGGTCGTGGACGAAGGGCGCCAGACCGTAGTACTGGTCACGGAAGTCGGCGGTGCAGGTGGCGAGGTCACCGAGCACTCCGGAGCCGGTGAGGGCGACGGCGGGGATGCCGAACCCGGGTGCGGCGAGCGCCCCCCAGCCATCGGGCTCGGTCGGCGGCGTGGCGCCGATCCGTACGACCGGGACGCAGGTGAGCACGGTGGTGCCGTCGAAGACCGGCCGGTCGCCGCACCAGAAGTCGGTGACGGCGCCGTGCTCGGCGACCGCTGCCCGGACCGGGCCGGCGTCTCGGGTGGCGAGGACCGACAGTGGCTGCACGAGGGCGACGACGCCGCCCGGGCCGGCCAGGTCGAGCGCGCGGTGCAGGAAGACCGCGCTGGTGTCGGTGTAGGCGCCGAGGGCCCGCCGGTGAGTCTCGCTCCGCCCGGCGGAGTGCCGGCGCAGCTGTCCCAGGAAGGGCGGGTTGCCGACGACGGCGTCGAACCTGCGCCCCTCCCACGCGGTCAGCCCGTCGGCGACGACGACCCGCTCGGCGATCTCCGCGGCCGGTACGTCCGGCGCCAGCGCCTGCAGCCGCTCGCGCGCGATCCGTACCGCCTCGGGGTCGAGGTCCGAGCCGTGCACCGCCCGGACGCCCAGGCGCTCCGCGGCGGCGACGAGGAAGTGCCCGGTCCCGCAGGCGGGATCGAGCACCGAGGCGGCGCCGGGCAGCGTGCGGTCGAGGATCCAGGCGACGAGATCGGGCGGGGTGTAGAACGACCCCTGGGCCCGGCGCCGGTCGGGCTCGTGCTCGGCGAGGTGCCGTTCATAGGCATCAGAGGCACCCGCCATGCTGGTGAACGCTAGACCACCGCGTTATAGTCATACTGACTACAACATCCAGGAGTCGCGATGGACCGCACCGGACTGCTCACCGACCGCTACGAGCTGACCATGCTCGACTCGTTCGTCCGCGACGGGAGCGCCCACCGCCCCGCCGTGTTCGAGGCCTTCGCCCGCCGGCTGCCCGAGGGCCGGCGCTACGGGATGCTCGCCGGGCTGGGCCGACTGCTCGAGGCGATCGAGTACTTCACCTACGACGCCGACGAGCTCGCCTGGCTGCAGGAACAGGGCGTCATCGGCGCCGAGACGGCCCAGTGGCTGGCGGAGTTCCGGTTCTCCGGCGACGTCGACGGCTACCGCGAGGGCGACCTCTACTTCCCCGGCAGCCCGATCCTCACCGTCACCGGCACCCTGGGCGAGTGCCTGCTGCTGGAGACGCTGGCGCTGAGCATCCTCAACCACGACACGGCCATCGCCAGCGCGGCCGCTCGGATGGTCGACGCGGCCGGCGGGCGGCCGATCATCGAGATGGGGGGACGCCGCACCCACGAGGAGGCGGCGGTCGCGACGGCCCGCGCCGCCTACCTGGCGGGCTTCGCGACGACCAGCAACCTCGCGGCCGGGCGCCGGTTCGGCGTACCCACCGCCGGCACCGCCGCCCACGCCTTCACCCTGGCCCACGACACCGAGGCCGAGGCCTTCCGCAGCCAGGTCGAGGCGCTCGGCGTCGGCACCACCCTGCTGGTCGACACCTACGACATCGCCCAGGGCATCCGCACCGCCGTCGAGGTCGCCGGCACCGGCCTCGGCGCGGTCCGGATCGACTCCGGCGACCTGGCCGAGGAGTCCCACAAGGCGCGGGTTCTGCTCGACTCGCTCGGCGCGACGGGGACCCGGATCGTGGTCACCAGCGACCTCGACGAGTTCGTCATCACCGCGCTCGCGGACGCCCCCATCGACGGGTACGGCGTCGGCACCCGCGTCGCCACGGGCTCGGGCCACCCGACCGCGAGCATGGTCTACAAGCTGGTCGCGATCGCCGACGCGCCGGGCGAGCCGCTGCGCTCGGTCGCCAAGAAGTCCAAGGACAAGGGCTCGGTGGGCGGGCGCAAGCACGCCTTCCGGGAGTACGACGCCACCGGAACGCTCGTCGCCGAGTGGTTCACCGGCCAGGACGCTCCTTCGCCCGGCCCTGGCGCCCGGCCAGTCCAGGTCGCCCTGATCCGCGCGGGCGAGGTCGTGCACCGGCCCGCGCTCACCGAGGTCCGCGACTTCGCGGCCGCGACCCTGGCCACCCTGCCGGCCGAGGCCCGCACGGTCGCCGCCGGTCCGGCGTACCTCACCACCACCCTGCGTGACCCAGCACGAGAGGAGACAGCGATGGACAGCACCCGCGCCCTGGTCGTCGTCGACGTCCAGAACGACTTCGTCGAGGGCGGCTCGCTCGGCGTCACCGGCGGCCGCGAGGTCGCCGAGCGGATCAGCGCCCACCTCGCCGACCACGCCGGCGACTACGCGGTGGTCGCGGCGTCCCGCGACTGGCACCACGCCGGGGAGACCAACGGCGGCCACTTCCACGCGCCCGGCGAGGAGCCGGACTTCGTCACCACCTGGCCGGTGCACTGCGTGCAGGGCGAGGCGGGCTCGGAGTACGCGCCCGAGCTGGTCACCAGCGCCGTGACGCACCATGTCGTCAAGGGCATGGGCGAGCCGGCGTACTCGGCCTTCGAGGGGGTCACCGCCGAGGGCGCGCGGCTGGCCGACGTCCTGCGCGGCGCCGGCGTCACCGAGGTCGATGTCACGGGCATCGCCACCGACTACTGCGTCCGGGCCACCGCGCTGGACGCCGTGAAGGCGGGCTTCCGGGTCCGGCTGCTCGACGGGCTGCACGCCGGCGTCGCCCCCGACTCGTCGAAGGCGGCACTCGAGGAGCTCGCCGCGGCCGGCGTGGAGGTGGCCCGATGACCTTCACCTCCGAGCACCCGCCGTTCGCCGTCGCCGTCGACCTGGCCGTGTTCACGATCCGCGACGGCGCGCTCGCCGTCCTGCTGGTCGAGCGCGGCGAGGAGCCCTTCGCCGGCTCGTGGGCGCTGCCCGGCGGCTTCGTCGAGCCGGACGAGGACGCGGAGCAGGCCGCCTGGCGCGAGCTGCGCGAGGAGACCGGCCTGGGCGAGTCGGCGCGCTTCTCCGGACACCTCGAACAGCTGCGCACCTACTCCGCCCCCGACCGCGACCCGCGCCAGCGCGTGGTCTCGATCGCCCACGTGGCCCTGGCCCCCGACCTGCCCGAGCCGCAGGCCGGCACCGACGCCGCCGACGCCCGCTGGTGGGTGGTCGACGACCTCCTCGAGGGCCCCGACGACCTGGACGGCCCGACGCTGGCCTTCGATCACCGCCAGATCCTGCTCGACGCCCGCGAGCGGGTCCGCGCCAAGCTGGAGTACACGACGCTCGCCACCGAGTTCGTCGCCGAGCCGTTCACCCTCCCCGAGCTGCGCCGGGTGTACGCCGCGGTCTGGGGCTCCCCGCCCGACCTCGGCAACTTCCGCCGCAAGGTGCTCGGCACCGACGGGTTCGTGGTCCCGACCGACGTCCGCGGCGAGGCCACCGAGGCCGGCGGGCGGCGGGCGCTGCTCTACCGGCGGGGCCCGGCGACCGTCGTACAGCCGCCGATGGCGCGGGGCTGATCCTTTTCGCGGAGGCATGCGGTTTGGTCCCAAACCGCATGTTCTCTCGGCGTGTCGTTGCGGTTTGGGACCCCTGAAACGTCTTCGACGACGACGGGACCGGCAAGGAGGAGGGCGCGGTGAGCTAAGAGAATGGAGCTTGCTCGGCTTCGACGCCGCCGAAAGCTCCGGTGAAACGGTCGGTACTGGTCGGTCGTCGGCGGTCACCACCGGATGGCGGCGTCCCCCACGCTCGGCGTTTGCGCAGGTCAGCGGCTCGTTCGCCCAGTGGGCGCATCAAGCGATAGACGCAAAGCCGAAGTGATTAGGTCGTCGGTTCGATTCCGACAGGCGGCTCCGGCGAACAGCCCCTGACCTGCGGAAACGCAGTGCAGGGGCGGTTCGGTTCTGGTGGTCGCGCGATGCGCTGGCCTCACGGCTCTGCCCGACACCGACGTCGCTCTCCTCTGCGACGGACCCCTCGCCGGCTGAGCGCTCGCGGCCGGCATCCTGTCCTGTGCCGATAGGCCTCGCACCGCTCGGCAACGCAGCGTGGCGTTGCGTCGCGACCTGGCGACGGCTCGGCGGGGCGCGATCGTCTCGTGCGTTGGCGGACTACGGGAGCTTGGACGCGAGGACGTCGGCCGCCAGGATCTCGGGTGCTGCGCCGAGGAGGTGCTGATTGGCCATCAGGGCTGCGACGATGGCGCCGTTGGCGTGGGCGTCGCGAGCGGCCTCGTCGGGGAATGCATCGAAGATCCAGAAGGTGTCGGCGTGGGTCCTGACCGCGAACCAGACAATCGTTCCCACTTCTTCGTTGGCGAGCGCGACAGCGCCGGCGAGCAGATCGGCGAGCGCGTCGTGCTGTCCATCGGCCGCGACGATCTTGGCGACGAAGGCATACGGAAGTGATGCGGGTGTGGACATGAGGGGTTCTCCTAGGTGTCGAGGTTTCTTGGTGAAGCGAGTTCAGCGTATGACGAGCAAGGGCATGTGAGAAGTGGCGTATACGGCAGTATTGCTATTGTTCGCGCCATGCGTATCGGACTGATCGCGATCGACGGCTGCTTCGGTTCGGCTGTCGCGTCGGTCATCGACATCGTGCGGGTGGCCGACGGAGCCCGCGGCGATGTCGACCCGCGGATCGACCCGATCGAACTCGCCATCCTCGGACCGAAACGGAGAGTGACCACGACGGCATCGATGACCCTGTCGGTGGACCACCCGCTGTCGGAGTCCGCAGAGTTCGACGTGGTCGTCGTCCCTGCGCTTGGAACCCTCACGGCCGCCGCTACCAACGACGCCCTCCAGAGCCGAGATGCTCGTTCGGTCATCGCCTCGCTCGGGCGCCTCGACGACGCGACCACCCGGATCGCCGCGGCGTGCACCGGCGTGTTCGCTGTCGCCGAGACCGGACGGATGCATCATCGGCGGGCGACGACCAGCTGGTTCCTGGGGCCGGAGTTCCTGAAGCGCTATCCGACCGTCGCCCTCGATCTCGACACCATGGTCGTGGTCGACGGGAACCTCGTCACCGCCGGCGCCGCGTTCGCCCACATCGACCTCGCGCTCTCACTCGTGCGATCGATCAGCCCCGACCTGGCCCAACATGTCGCCAAGCTCCTCATCATCGACGAGCGTCCGTCGCAGGCGGCCTTCGTCGCCTACGAACAGCTCCGGCACGAGGACCCGATCGTCGTCGAGTTCGAACGCTTCGTGCGCGCCCGCCTGGACGAACCGTTCAACGTCGCCTTCGTCGCGCAGTCGCTCGGCACCAGCCGGCGCACCCTCGAACGACGAGTCCGTGCGGCGCTCAACCTCACTCCGCTCGGCTTCGTCCAACGGCTTCGCATCGAACGAGCTCGGCACCTCTCAGCAACCACGGACCTCACCTCCGCCGAGATCGCGCTACGGGTCGGCTACGCGAACGCCGAGACTCTGCGCTCCCTCCTGCGCAGGGAGCGACGCCGTTCCTGACCTATCGCCATGCCTGTAGCCGGTGTCCTAGTGCTCGACTGGAACCACCTCTCAGCACGTCGCGTCGACGCTTCTGCGTCGCCCCTGGACGACCCACTCGACACGCCCGCAGCACAAGCCATGTGACGTGTCCCGGCTTCCCGGACGGTCGGGGTTGGGTGGCTGTGATGTCGCTGCGTTCTCGTCGAGGGGGTCAGCAGACTCGATCAGGGTCGATTGGGATGAGACGCGAAGGCGCTCAGGTCAGGGCGGCCGAAGCCGGCCGGCGGGGTAGCGTCGGTCACGTCGAGGTCTTTCGGATGGATGGCGTAGGAACCTCCATCGTCGGGAGACCTCGACGTCTATCTGCGGACCGACGCGCCCGGCCGACCTACACCCTCATCTGGGAAGAGCCACCAAACCGCAACGGTTCTCGCGGACTCACGTACTCAACCCAATGGTTGACAAGCGCCCGATCAAGACCTTTAATCAACCACGTGGTTGAGCAAGACGACCGGCTGTCGCGGGTCTTCGGCGCCCTCGCCGACCCGACCAGACGCGACATGGTGGCCCGGCTGGCGGCGGGCGACGCGACGGTGAGCGAGCTCGCGGCGCCGTACGACGTCTCGCTCCAGGCCGTCTCCAAGCACCTCAAGGTGCTCGAGGAGGCCGGCCTGGTGCGGCGCAGCCGCGACGCGCAGCGCCGTCCGGTCCATCTGGATGCGGAGGTGTTCGACCTGATGACGAAGTGGATCGAGCGCTACCGGCAGCAGGCCGAGGAGCGCTACCGCCGACTGGACCAGGTCCTGGCCCGGATGCAGGGCAAGGACACCGACCCGAACGAGCAGCGACACGAAGGAGCAGCAGGATGACCACGAGCAGCACCGCACCCGAGACCCTGATCGAGGCGGACCCCGACGTCCCCACGGTCCGGATCGTCCGCGAGTTCGACGCCCCGCGCGACCTCGTGTTCCGCGCGCACGTCGAGCCCGAGCTGGTCAGGCAGTGGCTGGGGCCCGACACGGTCGGCATGGAGATCGGCGTCTGGGACATCCGCACCGGCGGCGAGTACCGCTACACGGCGACTCGCGAGGGCGTGGAGATCGCCCACTTCTACGGTGCGGTGCACCGGGTCGACCAGAACGAGAGGATCGTGCAGACCTTCGGCTTCGAGGAGATGCCCGAGGCGGTCAGCCTCGACACGATGGTCTTCGTCGAGCTTCCCGATGGCCGCACCCGACTCGAGTCGCTCTCGGTGGTCTACGACTTCGAGTCGCGCGCCGGCATGCTCGCCAGCGGCATGGAGGTCGGCATCAACGAGGGCTACGCCGCCCTCGACCGCCTCCTCGCGTCGCTGACCGGGGCGGGCAGGTGATCCCGGACGGGCCCGCCGAGGAGCACCGCAGCATCGCGGCCACCTTCGGCGATCGGGTCCGGGGCGTGGCGGCCGACGGATGGGACGCACCCACCCCGGTGCCGGAGTGGCGGGCGCGCGACGTCGTACGCCACCTCGTGGAGTGGTTCCCCGCCTTCCTCGCCGACGGCTCCGACATCGAGCTCCCGCCCGGCCCGGACGTCGACGCCGACCCGGTCGCCGCGTGGGACCACCACGCCGCCGCCGTCCAGGCGGTCCTCGACGACCCGGCCAACGCGGAGGTCACCTTCGCGCACCCCCGGCTGCCTCAGATGCCGCTCCCCCGCGCGATCGCGGAGTTCTACACCGGCGACGTCTTCATGCACACCTGGGACCTCGCCCGAGCCACCGGCCAGGACGACACGCTCGACGCGGAGCGCTGCCGCACGATGGTCGAGGGCATGGCGCCGCTCGACGAGATGCTGCGCCAGAGCGGGCAGTACGGCGCGAAGGTGCCGGTCGCCGAGGACGCGCCCTGGCAGGACCGGCTGGTCGGGTTCATCGGCCGCGACCCGCGGTGGCGCCCCTGACCCACTCCGTGTGCGTCGACCACTACGGTCGACGCACACGGAACGTCTTGGGGGTCTCGGATGCAGCTGATCGTCGACAACGCATGGATCATCCTGGTGGCCGGAGTGGCGCTGGGGCT
The DNA here is from genome assembly GCF_029961765.1 of Nocardioides sp. QY071. NCBI lineage: Bacteria > Bacillati > Actinomycetota > Actinomycetes > Propionibacteriales > Nocardioidaceae > Nocardioides > Nocardioides sp. QY071. The sequence continues at coordinate 2,307,504 of NZ_CP124681.1, read as the reverse complement.
CCTCGGCGCGCTGCGCCGCCGGCGGGTGTCCGCCGGGCAGCGCCGACACCCGGCGGCTGAGCATCCCGGTGGCCGGTTCGAGCCGTACGAGCAGACCCACGAGGACATCGACGAGGCGCTCGAGGAGGCCCGCGAACGGCGCGACGCCGCGTTGGCCCGGCATGACTACCCGGAGGCGCGGCGGTGGGCGACCGAGGTGGTCCAAGGTCATCCGGAGGAGGACTGGCTCGACCTCATCGAGCTCGGCACGGCGACCGCGCTCGACGGCGATCACGAGCAGGGCTGGCAGATGGTCGACCACGCGGTCGAGCAGTGCGAGCGCGCGGAGCCTCGGTTGCTGCCCGCGATGCTCGTCCACCGAGCCATCGGCCTCCTCATGTCCGGGGCCCCGAGCGAGCGTTTCATCGCGGCCGCCGAGGCGGCGAGGCGGGCGAGCCCACGCGACGAGAACCTCACCGTCCCGCTGCTGTGGTCGTTCGCCTACCAAGGACGCTTCGACGAGGCCGAGGAGCTCGGGCGGCAGCGCAGCTGGAGTGACGACGGGGGCATGGTGGCCAGCATGCTCGACATGGTCGCCACCTTCCGCCGGGTCGCCGAGCAGACCGGCACCACCCTCGAGGACCTGCACCGCCGAGGGTTCTTCACGCCCCTGTGGGACGAGCTGCGCGCCCAGCAGCTCGGGTTCGGCCTGTCGGACGCTCTTACGGCACTCGACGAGACGATGCCCCCAGCGCTCAGGGATGTCCTGCGACGTCCCGCCGGCGAGAAGGCGATCGCGGAGTCCGGTGGGGAGCGCAAGGTCCTGGCCTGGCACGACGGGCAGGACGCCGGCGCCGGAGCGGCGTGGGGCCTGGACGGCGACTTCCGCCTGATGTCGTGCGCCGAGATCCAGACGATGGATGCGGCGATCGACGCGTCCCCCGAGAAGTTCCAGCAGTGGGACGTCGAGAACGTCTACGGGGTGGCCACGCAGGTCATGACCGACGACCGGGGCGGCTACCTGATCACGATCGGTGGCGGGCGCGTGGTCCTGCGGCGAGAAGGCGTCGACGACGTCGCCGTCGCTCCCACCCTGGCCGACTTCTTCTGGGACCGGGTGGCGGCCTGGGGAGGACGCGATCCCCGTCCGCCGGCACGCTGACGTCAGCGGCGGCCCCGCAACACCCACTTCCACCAGGTCGCGTGGTACTCCCCCTCCTCCACATCGAAGACCGACCCGCACGAGGTGCAGGCGACCTCGCGCCGCGGGCGAGCACCGGGCGCGCTCACGGTCTCGCTCTCGATCCTGACCCAGCCCTTGTCGGCCTCACGCTGCGGGTCGGCGCTGCGTCGGGGGTACGTCGCGCACAGGCAGCCGCCCGAGCGAACGATCTCCAGGCGGTCCACCGCCAGCTCGACAGGGTTCCCGTCGACGATCACGAAGTCGGCTGCCCGGATCGAGGCCAGGACCGCGCGGAGCTCGGCGGCCACCGGAGCGAGCAGGGCGGCGTCTCCCGAGCCGTTGACGACGTCGATGGCGGAGTTGATCCGGGTCTTGTCGCGGCTCAGGAAGTCCTCGAGCAGCTCGGAGCGCACACCTGCCGACCTCCGCTTCCTGTTGCCGCCCTTGCCCGCCTTGCGGATCCGGGCATCCATCTCGGCGTCCGCGACCGCGAGCCGGTCGACCGGCTTCTCGAGGTACGACGCCTCCAGCACCAGAGCCACGCAGAGGGCGGCACCCGACACGTGGTCGGGGTTCACCGCCAGGAGGAGAGCGCTGTCCCCGAATCTCCAGAACTCGGCCTCGGTCGCGCCCATCGCCTCCAGCGCAGCGGCGGGTACGGCGCGCGGGTCGAGGATGTGCGCCGGGTCGCCCTTCGGCGTCACCGCCGCGCAGGCGAACCTGTGCCGCTTCCCCCACCGCTGGTCGGCCGCGACGGCCAAGCGGGTCGCGAGCTCGTGGACTCGTGCCCGGTCAGGGTGCGAGGCCAGGCCGAACACGTGCATCCGGTCGAACGACTCCCCCTCGTGACCGGCCACGCTCCAGTCCAGCTGGTCCCCGCGGGCGGCGTACGGCAGGGCGGGGAGCTGGGCGATGACGTCCAGGATCTCGGCGGGGGTGCCGTGCTCGACGAAGCGCTCGGTCATGGGCGCCATCCTGCACAAAGGGTCTCGACCACACGCCGACCGCATCCGGGCGGAATGTCGGTGCCCGCGCCTAGTGTCCTTCCCATGGCGTACGACGAAGAGCTGGCCGGGCGGGTCCGTGACCTCCTCGCGGACGAGCCGGGAGCAGCCGGCCGGGAGCTGACCGAGAAGAAGATGTTCGGCGGCCTGGGCTTCATGGTCGGCGGCAACATGGCGGTCGCGGCCAGCGGCCAGGGCGGGCTGATGGTGCGCGTCGACCCGGCCGAGGGCGAGGAGCTGGTGGCGACCACGGCGGCGTACCCGATGGAGATGCGCGGTCGCTCGATGAGCGGCTGGCTGCGCGTCGACCTCGACGACGTGGCCACCGACGAGGCGCTGGGTGCGTGGGTGCGCCGCGGTGCGTCGTACGCCGCGACGCTGCCACCGAAGTGAGGTCGTTCTGGGCGGCCCTGCCCACCGAGGGCCGCTGGCTCCTGTCGACGGTCGCGATCCAGACGCTCGGGCGCGGCCTGACCCTGCCGTTCACGCTGATCTACCTCCACGAGGTGCGCGGCTTCGAGCTCGGCCTCTCCGGCACGCTGATGGCGCTGATCGCCGTCGTCGGCTTCCTGGTGACCGGGCCGGGCGGCGCCATGGTCGATCGCTACGGCGCCCGAGCGGTGCTGCTCGTCGGCCTCGCGGCCATGATCGTGGGCAACCTGACCCTGGCCTTCGCGACGACACCCGCGGTGGCCGCGGTCGCTCTGGTGCTGGTCGGCTTCAACTTCGGGGTCTCGTGGCCGGCGTTCAACGCCTTGATCGCGGCGGTCGTGAGCGGCGAGCTGCGCCAGCAGTACTTCGGCATCAACTTCGCGCTGGTCAACCTCGGCATCGGTGTCGGCGGGGTGGTCGGCGGGCTGTTCGCCGACGTCGACCGGCCGGACACCTTCACCGCGATCTTCGTCGGCGACGCGCTGACCGGGCTGGTGCCCCTGGCGCTGCTGCTCGGACCATTGCGCCACGTCCACGGCCGCGCCACCGCGCCCGAGGACGGCACGGCCCCGGCGAGCGTCGGCTACCTGGCCATCCTCCGCCAGCCCGCCGTGCGCTGGCTGACCCTGCTCACCTTCGTCGGCACCTTCATCGGCTACGGCCAGCACGAGGCCGGGTTCCCGGGCTTCGCCCGCCAGGCCGCCGAGGTCTCGACCCGCACCGTCGGCCTGGCGTTCGCCGTCAACACCGTGGTCATCGTGGTGCTGCAGTTCTCGGTGCTCAACCGGATCAAGCGACACCTGCGCACCCGGGTGATGGTCGTGATGGCCGCGATCTGGGCGGTCGCCTGGGGTCTGCTCGGCGCCGCCGGCATCGTCCCGGGCGGCGGCCTGGCGATCGCCGGGGTGCTTGCCTACATGGCGGTGTTCGCGCTCGGCGAGACGCTGCTGCAGCCGACCGTTCCGGCGATGGCCAACGACCTCGCGACCGACCACACCCGCGGGCGCTACAACGCGATCACCGCGGCGGCCTTCCAGGGCGGGGCCATCGCCGGCCCGGTCGTCGCGGGCTTCCTGCTGCAGCACGACCTCGCGGCGGCGTACATCGCGGTCATGGTCGCGGGCTGCGCGGCCATCGCGGTGATGGCGCTGGTGCTCGAGCGGCACGTCCCCGTGAGCGCCAATGGCGGAGCAGAGGTGAGGTCCCCCACAACCGAGGTCGTTTGACCCCACACGATTCGGTTGTCCATCGGCAACTTCCGTAGCATTTCCTGCGTGAAGCACACGGTCCACGCATGATCTCGTTGAAGTCGTTCTGGACCGCACTTCCCACCGAGGGCCGGTGGCTGCTGTCCACGGTGGCGATCTCCACGCTCGGCCGCGGCCTGGTGCTGCCGTTCACGCTGATCTACCTCCACGAGGTCCGCGGCTTCGGCCTGGGCCTGTCCGGCGTGCTGATGGCGGTCATCGCTCTGTCGGCGTTCGTGGTGACCGGACCGAGCGGTGCCCTGACCGACCGGTACGGCGCCCGCGCGGTCATGCTCGGCGGTCAGTCCGCGATGGTGGTCGGCACCGTGCTGCTCGCCTTCGCGACCACCCCGGCAGCCGCGGCGATCGCCCTCGTCCTGATCGGCGTGAACTTCGGCTCCTCGATGCCGGCGTTCAACTCGCTGATCGCGACGGTCGTCGAGGGCGAGGTGCGCCAGCAGTACTTCGGCGTGAACTTCGCCCTCATCAACCTCGGCCTCGGCGTCGGCGGCATCGTCGGCGGCCTGTTCGCCGACGTCACCCGGCCCGAGACGTTCACCGCGATCTACCTCGCCGACGCGGCCTCCGGCCTGATCCCGCTCGCCCTCTTCCTCGGCCCGCTGCGGCACCTGCACGGCCGGGTCCTCCACCCACCGCGCGACCTGGAGGCGGGCCTGGAGACCGGGCGGGCGCCCGGCTACCGCGCCATCCTGCGCAGCCCCGCCGTGCGCTGGCTGACCCTGCTCACCTTCGTCGCCACGTTCATCGGCTACGGCCAGTTCGAGGTCGGCCTGCCCGCCTTCGCCCGCGGCGACGCCGGCATGTCGACCGAGTTGATCGGCCTCGGGTTCGCCCTCAACACCTTCGTCATCGTGGCCTTCCAGTTCACCGTGATGGGCCGGATCCGCGGCCGGCGCCGTACCCGGGTGCTGTCGGTGATGGCCCTGCTCTGGGCCGCCGCCTGGCTGCTCATGGGCGCCGGCGCCCTCGCCCCCGGCAGCGCGCTCGCCGTCACCGGCCTGCTCGGCTTCGGGATCGTGTTCGGCATCGGGGAGACCCTGCTGCAGCCCACGTTGCCCGCGATCAACAACGACCTCGCCGCCGACCACCTGCGCGGGCGCTACAACGCGCTCAACGCCGCCGCCGTGCAGGCCGGCACCGTCGCCGGCCCGGTGGTCGCCGGGTTCCTGCTCGAGCGCGGCCACGGAGGTTCGCTGATCGGCCTGATGGTGATCGGGTGCGGTGCGATCGCGGTGGTGACGTCCGTGCTGGAGCGGCACCTGCCGGCTGCGGCGAACGGGCGGGCGGCCGCCGTACCGGAAGCGGTCAGGTAGCGGTCGCCGGGCTGGCGAACCACAGCGTCCGGTGCGTCCAGTTCCCCGGCCCCAGCCGCTTGCCCGAGCACACCACGATCACGACCTGCGGCGGCCCGTCGACGGCGTCCCACCCCGGGAACCCGTCGCTGGCGAGGACCTCGGTCCGCTCGGTCACCGTGTAGCAGGCGACCTGTGGCCCCGCCCGAAGCACGATCCGGCCGCCCACGTCGAGGCCGGCGAGCAGCCTGTTGCCCATCGCTGTCCCGTCGGGCCAGGTGTGCGTGTTGAGCAGCACGTGCCCGGCCGTCGAGCCGGGCTCGATGCCGCCACGGTCCCAGGCGAAGGCGAGCTTGTCGGAGACGGGAGGTACGCCGGGCACACCGGCAGCGTCGCGCGGCAGGGCGAGCACTCGTGCCCGGCGAGCCACCCCGGGGACGGTGATCGCCGTCGGCACGAACCCGGCCGTCGCGGGTCGCGCGCACGGGTCGGCGGGCGGGTCGGCGGGCGGCGCCGGGGCCGGCGTGGGAGACGGCGAGGCCGCGGGCGGCTCGGCGGCAGGCGGTGACGGCTCGTCGCCGCCGCGCAGCAGCAGCCACCCGACGAGCACGGCGAGCACGAGCACGAGCGCGACCACGCCCGCGACCAGCGCGAGGTCGCGCCGCCGGTTCCCCTCCTCCACAGCCACCCGTCCATTGTCGCGGCAGTGTCGGTGCCGTGCGGGAAGATGACGGAATGGAGGACGCTCTGGCTCGATTCAGCGAGGCGACGCGGACCTGGTTCCGCGCCGCCTTCGCCGAGCCCACCGCCGCCCAGGCCGGCGCGTGGGACGCCATCGCGCGCGGCCAGCACACACTCGTGGTCGCCCCGACCGGCTCCGGCAAGACGCTCAGCGCCTTCCTCGCCGGCCTCGACAGGCTGCTCACTACGCCGGCTCCCGACGACAGGCTGCACCGCACCCGCGTCCTCTACGTCTCGCCCCTCAAGGCGCTCGCCGTCGACGTCGAGCGCAACCTGCGTGCGCCGTTGACCGGCATCCGCCAGACCGCCGAACGGCTCCATCCCGGCCGGGCGTTCCCCGAGGTCAGCGTCGGCATCCGCTCCGGTGACACCCCCGCGAACGAGCGCCGCCGGCTCGCGACCCGACCACCCGACGTCCTCATCACGACACCGGAGTCCCTCTTCCTCATCCTCACCAGCCAGGCCCGCGAGACCCTGCGCGGCATCGAGACGGTGATCGTCGACGAGGTGCACGCGGTCGCCGGCACCAAGCGCGGCGCCCACCTCGCGCTCAGCCTCGAACGTCTCGACGCCCTCCTCCCCCGGCCGGCGCAGCGGATCGGGCTGTCCGCGACGGTCCGGCCCACCGAGGAGGTCGCCCGGTTCCTCGGTGGCACCGCCCCCGTCGAGATCGTCGCGCCACCGACCCACAAGGAGTGGGACCTCCGCGTCGAGGTGCCGGTCGAGGACATGACCGAGCTCGGACAGGTGGTCGAGGACGACGACCCGACGGCACCGCCGAGCCGGGCCAGCATCTGGCCCCATGTCGAGCAGCGGGTGGCCGAGCTGATCGGCGAGCACCGATCGACGATCGTGTTCACCAACGGCCGGCGTACGGCGGAGCGGCTGACCGCGCGCCTCAACGAGATCGCCGCCGAGATGACGACCGAGGGGATCCTCCCGCCGGCGCAGGTGATGGCGCAGTCGGGGGCCGCGGCCGGCGCTCCCCCGGTGCTGGCCCGCACCCACCACGGCTCCGTGTCCAAGGAGCAGCGCGCGCTCGTCGAGGACGACCTCAAGTCCGGCCGGCTGCCGGCGGTGGTCGCCACCAGCAGCCTCGAGCTCGGCATCGACATGGGCGCGGTCGACCTCGTCCTCCAGATCGCCTCGCCGCCCAGCGTCGCCAGCGCCCTGCAGCGTGTCGGGCGCGCGGGCCACCAGGTCGGCGAGACCTCGGCGGGCGTCTTCTTCCCCCAGCACCGCGGCGACCTCGCCCCGGCCGCGGTCGCCGTCGCCCGGATGCGCACCGGCGGCATCGAGGCGCTCCGGGTCCCGGCCAACCCGCTCGACGTGCTCGCCCAGCAGGTCGTCGCCGCGACCGCCGCCGACGAGTGGGACGTCGACGAGCTGTTCGCGCTGGTGCGACGCAGCGCGCCCTACGCCCACCTGCCCCGGTCGGCGTACGACGCCGTGCTCGATCTCCTCGCCGGGCGCTACCCCTCCGACGAGTTCGCCGAGCTCCGCCCCCGGATCACCTGGGACCGGGTCACCGGCGTGATCAGCGGTCGGCCCGGCGCCCAGCGGCTCGCCGTCACCAGCGGCGGCACCATCCCCGACCGGGGCCTCTACGGCGTCTTCCTCGCCGGCGAGGGCACCAACCGGCGCGTCGGCGAGCTCGATGAGGAGATGGTCTACGAGAGCCGGGTCGGCGACGTGTTCGCGCTCGGCGCGACGAGCTGGCGGATCGAGGACATCACCCACGACCGGGTGATCGTCACCCCGGCGCCCGGCGTGCCGGGACGACTGCCGTTCTGGAAGGGCGACACCGCCGGGCGCCCGACCGAGCTCGGCGAGGCGATCGGGGCGTTCACCCGCGAGCTCGCCGCGTTGCCCGACGCCGCCGCGGAGGCCCGGGCGCGCGAGGTCGGACTCGACGCCAACGCCGCCGCCAACCTGGTCGCCTACCTGCGCGAGCAGGTCGAGGCCACCCGGATGCTGCCCAGCGACACCACCGTCCTGGTCGAGCGGTTCCGCGACGAGCTCGGCGACTGGCGCCTGGCCGTGCACTCCCCCTACGGCACCGCCGTCCACGCACCCTGGGCGCTGGCCATCAACGCCCGGCTGCGGGAGCGCTACGGCGTCGACGGGCAGGCGCTCGCCTCCGACGACGGCATCGTGATCCGGATCCCCGACACCGACGCCGACGCGCCCGGCGCCGACCTGATCAGCTTCGAGCCCGACGAGATCGAGGAGATCGTCACCCGCGAGGTCGGCGGCTCCGCCCTCTTCGCGGCCAGGTTCCGCGAGTGCGCCGCCCGCGCCCTGCTTCTCCCCCGCCGCGACCCCGGCCGGCGCTCGCCCCTGTGGCAGCAACGCCAGCGTGCGGCCGCGCTGCTCGAGGTCGCCGCCCGCTACCCGGCGTTCCCGATCGTGCTCGAGACCGTCCGCGAGGTGCTCAACGACGTCTACGACCTGCCGGGCCTGACCACCCTGCTGCGCCGCGTCGACCAGCGCGAGGTCACCGTCACCGAGGTCGAGACGACCCAGCCCTCGCCCTACTCCCGCACGCTGATGTTCGGCTACGTCGCCCAGTTCGTCTACGAGGGCGACTCGCCGCTCGCCGAGCGCCGGGCCGCGGCACTCACCCTCGACCAGGGCCTGTTGGCCGAGCTCCTCGGCCGGGCGGAGCTGCGCGAGCTGCTCGACCCCGACGTGCTGGCCGAGGTCGAGGCAGAGCTCCAGCGCACCACCCCCGAGCGCCGCGCCCGCGACGCCGAGGGCCTCGTCGACCTGCTGCGCCTGCTCGGCCCACTCACCGCCGCCGAGGTCGCCGCCCGAGCCCGCGACGACGCCCCGGTCACCGAGTGGCTGGCCGACCTGGTCGCGTCGCGCCGCGTGGTCGAGGTGCGGATGGCCTACGGCGACGCGTGGGCCGTCGTCGAGGACGTCGCCCGACTGCGCGACGGCCTGGGCGTCCCGGCGCCGCCCGGCACCCCTGCTGCGTTCACCGAGCCGGTCGACGACCCACTCGCCGACCTGGTCGGTCGCTACGCGCGCACCCACGGGCCGTTCACGGATCTGCAGGTCGCGACCCGGCTGGGCCTGGGCGTCGCCGTCGTCCGCCACACCCTGCAGCGGCTGGAGGCGCAGGGCCGGGTGCTGTCCGGCGAGTTCCGGCCGGTGGGCGCGGGCGAGGAATGGTGCGACGTCGAGGTGCTGCGGCGGCTGCGGCGCCGCTCCCTGGCCCGGCTGCGCCACGAGATCGAGCCGGTCGAGCCGACGACGCTGGCGCGGTTCTCGACGGCGTGGCACCAGGTTTCGACAGGCTCAACCGCCGGGGGCGGCAAGGGGCCGCGGGGCGTCGACGGCCTGCTGCACACGATCGAGCAGCTCGCCGGGGCACCGATGCCCGCGAGTGCGCTGGAGTCCCTCGTCCTGCCCGCCCGGGTGCGCGACTACGAGCCGGCGCTGCTCGACGAGCTGACCGCGACCGGCGAGGTCGTCTGGTCCGGCCACGGCGCGCTGCCCGGCAGCGACGGCTGGGTCTCGCTCCACCTCGCCGACCGGGCCCACCTCACCCTGCCCGCCCCGGGCCCGGTCGAGGACCCGCTCCACCAGCGGGTGCTCGACGTGCTCGCGCCCGGCGGGGCCTGGTTCTTCCGCCAGGTCTCCGACCAGGTCGCCCGCGCCTGCCGCGACGCCGGTGAGGACGCCCCGCTCGACGAGGCGGTCAGCGCGGCGCTCTGGGCGCTGGTGTGGAGCGGCCACCTCACCAACGACACCCTCACCCCGCTGCGCGCGCTCACCCGCTCCGGCCGGGCCGCCCACCGCACCCGGCGGGCTCCGGCGCGGCCCGGGCGCGTCGCCCGCACCGGACCGCCCGAGACCGCGGGCCGCTGGGCGCTGTTGCCGCCGATCGACACCGACCCGACCCGTCGTGCCCACGCCGCCGCCGAGCAGCTGCTGGAGAGACACGGCGTCGTGACCCGTGGCGCGGTCGTCAACGAGCGGGTGCCGGGCGGATTCGCGGCGGTCTACAAGGTGCTCAGCGCGTTCGAGGACGCGGGCCGCTGTCGCCGCGGCTACTTCGTCGAGGGCCTCGGCGCCGCCCAGTTCGGGACCGCCGGAGCCGTCGACCGGCTGCGGTCGTTCGCGACGCCGGTCGGCGAGGGGCTCGACGCCAAGCCGGTCGCGATCGCCCTGGCCGCCACCGACCCGGCCAACCCCTACGGCGCCGCCCTGCCGTGGCCCACCGCCGAACGCGAGCAGGAGGGCGCGGGTCACCGACCGGGCCGCAAGGCCGGCGCGCTGGTGGTGCTGGTCGACGGCGCGCTGGTCCTCTACGTCGAGCGCGGCGGGCGGACCCTGCTCACCTGGACCGACGATCCCGACCTGCTCACCCCCGCGGCGGAGGCCCTGTCGACGGCGGTGCGGCGCGGGACGCTCGGGCAGCTCACGGTCGAGAAGGCTGACGGCACCGCCCTGCTCGGCAACGCAGGACCGCTGCGCGACGCCCTCGCCGCGGCAGGGTTCGTGGCCACCCCGCGCGGACTGCGGGTCCGTGCCTGAGGGGGACGCGGTCCGTCGTACCGCCGACCGGCTGGACCGGGCCCTCGCCGGCCAGGTGCTCACCGGCTCCGACCTGCGGGTCCCCCGGCTCGCCACCACGGACCTGGCGGGTGCCACCGTCGAGCGGACCGCCACCCACGGCAAGCACCTGCTGACCCGGATGGCCATGCCCGACGGCACGCCGCTCACCCTGCACACCCACCTCAAGATGGAGGGCAGCTGGCGGGTGATCGCCCCCGGCGCTCGGTGGCCCGGGCCCGCCGCCGACGCGCGGGTCGTGCTCCGCACCGAACGGGTCGAGGCCATCGGGTTCCGCCTCGGCCTGGTCGAGCTGCTGCCCACCGCCGAGGAGGCCTCCGTCGTCGGACACCTCGGTCCCGACCTGCTCGGCGCGTGGACCGACGCCGAGCGCGACGAGGCGGTCGCCCGCCTGACCGCCCGCCCCGAGCGCGTGCTGGGCGAGGCGCTCCTCGACCAGACGGTGGTCGCGGGCATCGGCACCATCTGGCTCGCGGAGAGCTGCTTCGTCCACGGGGTGAGCCCGGTCGGACCGGTCGCCACCCTCCGCGATCCCGCCCGCTTCCTCGACCGCGCCCGGAAGATGCTGCAGGCGGCGATGCGCTCCGGACGCCCCCTCACCACCGGCGACCGGCGCAATCCCGTCTGGGTCTACCGCCGGCAGCGCCAGCCGTGCCTGCGCTGCCGCACGACGATCGAGGCCGGCCAGGTCGGCGAGGCCGGCCGGGAGCGGACGACGTACTGGTGTCCGCGCTGCCAGCCCGCCACGTGATCCGGGTCTCTCGCGACGTGCGGAACGCGACACCCACCGTCGTTCGTTGACCAGGCATGCACCAGCACTTCAACGGGCTCAAGACCGCCGGCCTGTTCGGCGCGATCTTCGCGCTGCTGCTTGCGGTCGGCGGACTGATCGCGGCCGCGACCGGCAGCTCGGCGTTCATCTGGATCTTCGCGCTGATCGGCGTCGGTACGACGGCCTACGGCTACTGGAACTCCGACAAGATCGCCATCAAGGCGATGCACGCCTACCCGGTCTCGCAGTCGCAGCAGCCGGCGATGTACCGGATCGTGCGCGAGCTCTCCGAGCGGGCCGGCCAGCCGATGCCGGCGCTGTACGTCTCCCCCACCCAGGCGCCCAATGCGTTCGCGACCGGCCGCAACCCGCAGCACGCCGCGGTGTGCTGCACCGAGGGCATCCTCGGCCTGCTCGACGAGCGCGAGCTGCGCGGGGTGCTGGGCCACGAGCTGATGCACGTCTACAACCGCGACATCCTCACCGGCTCCGTGGCCGCCGCCGTGGCGGGGGTGATCAGCTCGGTCGCGCAGTTCCTGGCGTTCACGTCGATCTTCGGCGGCGGCAATGACGAGGACCGGCCCAACCCGCTGGTCATGATCGGCACCGCACTGCTCGCGCCGTTCGCGGCCGCGGTGATCCAGATGGCGATCAGCCGCACCCGGGAGTACGACGCCGACGAGGACGGCGCCCGTCTCACCGACGACCCGCTGGCCCTCGCCTCGGCGCTGCGCAAGCTGGAGACCGGCACCGCCCGCGCTCCCCTGGCGCCGACGCCGCAGCTGCAGAACGCGAGCCACATGATGATCGCGAACCCGTTCCGGGCGGGCGACGTGCAGAAGATGTTCTCGACCCACCCGCCGATGGCAGACCGGATCGCGCGCCTGGAGGCGATGGCGCGCCGCTGAGCGGGCCGACATAACGGGAGGTTGGCCGACAAAACTGGTGCTGGGACGAGGAAGTTTCCTCGTCCCAGCACCAGTTTCACCGGTCGGCCGGTGAAACTCCCGCGACGACGGGGTCGTCAGGCGGCGGAGGCGACGACAGCCGGGCGGCGCGGCGTGATGGGGGTCGGGGCGGCGGCCACCACGGCCGCGGCCTCCTCGAGGGCCACCGCGTCGGCGACCTCGCGCAGCACGTCGGACAGCGGCATCTCGAGCGCGTCGCACAGGGACGCCAACAGCTCGGAGGACGCTTCCTTCTGTCCGCGCTCGATCTCGGAGATGTAGCCCAGGCTCACGCGGGCGGCCCCCGAGACCTCACGGAGGGTCAGTCCGAGCTCGGCACGGCGACTCCGCAGGATGTCACCGAGCGATCGGCGAAAGAGCACCATCGCGAACTCCTCTCCGTGGGTTGGGGGGTGGGTGTGGTCGGGTCCTGGGCCCAACGCTACCCGAGCCCCGAATCTTCCGCTGGCTGCCCGGCCGGTGAGACCGCGTCGAGCAGGGCCGCGACCGCGGCGTCCACCGTCGCGACCTGGATCTGCAAGCGGTCCCCGGCGAGGTCCAGGGCCACCACCCGGGTACCGCGGGGCCCGGCCAGGCCGACGTACACGGTCCCGACCGGCTTGTCCTCCTGCCGGTCCGGCCCCGCCACGCCGGTCGTGCTCAGCGCGTACGCCGTCCCGAGCAACCGCCGCGCCCCGTCGGCCATCGCCCGGGCGCACTCGGCCGACACGACGCCGTACGTGTCGACGACGTCCTGGGGCACGCCGAGCACCTCGACCTTGATGTGCGTCTGGTAGCTCACCACGCCGCCGGCGTAGACCACCGACGAGCCGGGCACCGCTGTCAGGCGAGCGGCCAGGAGTCCACCGGTCAGCGACTCGGCCGTGGCCACACTGGCGCTGGCGGCGCGCAGCATGCGAACGAGGGCCTCGGCCGGTGACTCCATGACCGCATCGTGTCACGGGGCACCGACCGAGGCCCTCGGTCAGCCCAGGTGTGTCGGGATCAGCGACGCACCACCTTGATCTTCGTGGTCGCCGTCGCGGTCAAGTAGGTGGCCGTGGCGGGGAAGGTGACGACGACCTTCTTCTTGCCGGGCGTCGTGAATGCCTTGAGCTTGACCGTGGCCGTGCCGTCGACCACCGTCACGGTCCGGGCCTTCTGCCCCTTGACCTTGACGGTGACGGTCCCGGTGACCGGCTTGCCCCCGGCGTCGACCACCTCGACGACGACCTTCGCACGGGTCTTGCCGACCACGACCTTCTTCGGCTTGGTGGTGACGGTGAGGGTCACCGCCTGCTGCCCTGCCGGCGGCGTCACGACACCGCCGGACACCGCGATCGGGACCCGCACCTCGGTGCCGGTCTGGGCGCCGACCAGGGTCAGCGTGACGACACCCCCGGGCGTACTGGCGGGCAGGACCACGTCGACGGCGGCCGTTCCGTAATGGTCGTAGACCGCCGTGCCGATGGTGTTGTCCACCGCGGCACTACCGAGGACCTGGTCACCGAGCTTGACCTGCAGCTCGGCGTCCTTGGGGTCGGAGCCCGACATCGCCCACGAGCCCACGTCGAACGTCACGTGGCTGCCGGGGGCGTACGACTCGGGGGCGCCGGCGGGGAACTCCACCTCGACCGCGTGCTGAGAGCCGTCCACAGGCAACGGCGTGCCGGACGCCTTGGCCGCCATGTAGTCGACCATCGCCTGCAGGTCGATCTTCCCGGTGTCCTTCTTGCTCGCGCCGTTGGCCAGCTCGAAGAAGTTGTCGCCCCCGGAGGCGAGGAACGAGTTGACCGTCACCGAGTAGACCTGTGCCGCATCGACAGGTACGCCGTTCAGCCACATGCCCGTGACCTCGCCCTGGAAGGTCTGCGTCCCGCTCACCGTCACCGGAGTCTCGACATAGGTGTAGGTGAACCCGCTCGACACGCCGAGCCGAAGGAACGGACGCGACGGTACCGCGCCGGCGGTGGTGCGCTGCCACTGCTGCTCGAGGACCGTCTCGATCTGAGCACCGGTCAGCTTCATGTTGACCAACGTGTTCGCAAACGGCTGGACCACCGCGGCCTGCTTGTAGGTCAGATCACGCGGGCTCCCGGTCCCCGTTCCGACCATGTCCTGCCGCAGACCCCCGGGGTTCATGAACGCGATCTGGGCGCTGCCGGACTCCGGCTGCTCGGTGGCCCAGCGCTGGACCTCGGCCACCAGGTTGCCGAGCGTCGACTCTCCGCCGCGGTTCTCGGTGCTGCCGTTCTGCAGCTTCGCCCGGTTGAACGGCCCCTGGATCTTGCCGAGGACCTTCGCCCCGAGGACGTCGGCCTGGGCGACCGCGGAGGACACGATCGGGTCGACCTTCGGGTCCGTCGGGTATCCCGTGCCGGCGATGCCGATCACGTCCTGAGCCACCGCCACCAAGTCGTCACCGGCGTAGGTGAAGACCAGCTGGTTGAGGTTCTGACCGTACTGGCCGGCGGAGACGACCGGCCGCTTCGTGACGTCGCGGCCCTCGCTGGCCCACTCGTCGACGGTGTACGAGCAGTTGTAGAGCAGGTGCGTGTGACCCGAGATGATCGCGTCGACGTCGGCCGAGGTGTTCTGGGTGATGTTGCCCCACACGGTCGACGGGTCCGTGAAGCTCGGCGAGGAGCAGTCGGTCGTCGGCGAACCCTCGTGCACCAGCAGGATCACCAAGTCTGCGCCGTCGTCCTTGAGCTGCGCGGCGGCGGAGTTGGTCGCGTCCACGATGTCGGTGACCGTCACGCCCTGGATTCCGGCCGGGCTGACCAGCGACGGCAGGTCCTCGGTCACCGCACCGACGAAGCCGATCGTCACGCCGTCGACCGTCTTCGTCCAGGTCTCGGCGAGCTTGTCCGGCTTCCCGGCCGGCTCCTCGACGTTCGCTGCGATATAGGTCCAGTTCGCCCGGTCCTGGATGCGGTCGACGAAGTCGGCGTATCCGCGGTCGAACTCGTGGTTGCCGGCCGCCGACACGTCGAGGCCAGCCTTGTTGAGCGCGTCGATGGTCGGGTTGTCGTCCTGGATGAAGGACTCGAAGGTCGAGGCCCCGACCAGGTCACCGGCGGCAGCGAACACGGTGTTCGGGTTGTCGGCCCGCAGCGACTTCACCGCTCCCGACAGCACCGAGGCTCCAGCGCTGTCTCCGCCCGAGGGCAGGATCCGGCCGTGGAAGTCGTTGGTACCCAACACCTGGACCTTCTTGAACGGACCACCGACGATGTCCGGAACGTCGATGCCGACGACCTCCGGGTTGTGGTCGGACGCTGCGAACGGCAGGTCCGGCTGCCACAGGTCGGTGACGTTGTAGTTGAACCGGCTGTACTGGTACGCCGGGGACTCGGCCGCGTTGATGTCCCACACGTCCGCGCCGGTCACCATCGCCTTCGCGGCATCGTTGGCGAGCACGTGGTCGAGGGAGCCGGAGAGGCCGGAGTAGGAGTAGCTCTCCTCGTCGGGGTCCAGCGTTGAGTCGACCAGGTGGTAGCCACGCTTGGTCAGGACCCGGATCGGGTCCTCCTGCGAGTAGGAGTTGAAGTCACCCGCGAGGAAGACCGCGTCGATGCCCCGCGCGGCCGCGAAGTCGTCCGCGAACTCGCGCAGGCGGTACGCCTGCCGGGTCCGGTCGCCGTTGAAGGCGCCGGTGTCGGCGTTGTTGGCGTTGTCACCGGTCGCCGCCGGGTCGCTGTCGCCCTTGGACTTGAAGTGGTTGAGGACGACCGCGAACGCGTCGCTGTCGAGCGCTCCCTTGGCCTTGAACGCCTGGGCGAGCGGCTCGCGGGCGTTGGCGAACTCGGTGGTCCCGAACAGGATGTCGGAGCTCCCCACGGTCTCGACGCTCGCAGCGCGGTAGATGAACGCCGGCCGGATCACATCCTGCTCGGCAACCGCAGCGGCAACGGTGGCCTCGCCCGGGCTGTGCACGAACTTCCAGACCTCGGAGCCGGCAGCGTCGTTGAGCGCCGTGACCAGCGAGCGAAGTGCGTCATCGCGGTCCGTCTCGCCGAGCAGCTTGATCGAGTTCTCGACCTCCTGCAGACCCACGACGTCCGCGTTCAACGCGTTGATCGCGGTGACGATCTTCGCCTTCTGGCGGTCGAGGCTCGCCTGGGTGGCCGCACCGCGAGGACCGTTGCCGGCGTTCACGCCGTTGGTGACAACACCGCAGCGGTTGTCGGCGATGTGGTTGCCCTGCCGGTCGTCGTACCAGGTGCACTGGGTGTTGACCGGCGGCGACTGGGCCGCACCGGTCGCGACGTACTGCTCACCGGTGGTGTTGAAGTAGTTGAGGACGTTGAACGTCGCGATCTTCAGGTCGCCACCGACGGCACCTGGGGCCAGGTTGCCTGCTCGGGTGTCCTCGAAGGTCGCCGTACCGGCGCCATTGTCGAAGATGGGCGAGATCGGCTGGAACTTCCAGGTGTTGTTGCGGAAGTCGAGGACGACCGGACCGGTGAGGGTCACCGCCGCGCCCACCCGCACGGCATTCGTCTTGGTCAGCCACGGCAGGGGCTGGTTCTTGGCGGCGGCATTCGTCATGTAGTTGAGCGACGTGCCGTCGTCCAGGGCTACGGCACGAGCCGCGTTGTCCGCCTTGATCGCGTCGAGCTCGGTGGTGTCGGTGTCGGCCGCGTGCTCGGTCGGCTGGCGCAACGGACGGTCGCCGGTGGCGAGGCCGATCTCCCCGAAGGTGTTGATGTTGTAGGAGTTGGTGACCGTGAAGTCGTCCGTGGGTGCGAGCAGCATGCCCTCCTGCGCCTCGCGCCCCGCCTCGGTCGTCGGGTAGGCGATTGCGAGGGGCGTCACGCCCTCGAGCGGCTCCGCGAGCTCGGTGACGCCACCGGCCCCGGGGGTGATCTCGGTCAAGGCGTCGAAGGCTTCGCTCACGGTGCCGGTGACCTGCACGGAATCACCGATCGCCACGTCGGACGGCATGGCGTTGGCGCCATAGACGAAGATCGCGTCGGACGCACCGGGCGTGGTGTCCGTGGCACCGGTGCCGCCGGTCTGGATGTACATGCCGTCGAAGCTGGAGTCGGCGAACGACGGGTCCTTGTACATCGCCGTGACGACACCAGTGGTCGTGACGACCTGCCCGGCCTTGGGTGAGGTGGCTCCCGTGCCCTGGATCTCGGCGATCGTGAGGGTCGTGGGCGCCGCCGCGATCGTGATCGTGAAGTCGACCGTGTCAGTCAGGGCCGTGCCGGCCGTGCTGTCGGTGACCGTCGCGGTGACCGGGAACGACCCCACGCCGCTCGGGGTACCGCTCAGAGCGCCGGACGGGCTCAGCGTCACCCCGGTGGGCGGCGTGCCGCTGGTGATCGCCCAGGTGTACGGCGCGACGCCGCCGGTCGCGGACAGGTTGACCTGGGTGAGAGCCACGCCGTTGTAGCCCGTCACCTCGGTCTGGTTCGCCGCTTCGAGCGGCTGGACCGCGTTCTCGTGGCTGTTGGTCGGCGTCGGCGCGCCGACCGTGAAGTCGGTGTTGTTCGCGTCCGTGTCGGCCCCTGTCGCCGAGCGCGCCGCCGACGTCGTGCCCGAGAGCGTCGTGCCCTGGGCGAGGGACTCGAAGGTGTTGGCCGTCCCGTAGCCGACGGCGTCGACGACGCCCGTCGTGTTCTTGATGTCGCCCGTCGGCAAGTTGAGTGTGCTCTGGTTGCCAAGGACCACCAGGCCCGAACTGGTGCTCATCGCCAGGTTGCCGGTGACGTCGGCCGCGGGCATCGCCGTGCCGTTGGCCACGTTGCCCGACCCCTGGATGAGGTAGTGGCCGTGCGCCGGGATAGAGCCCGTGAGGTCGGTCTTGTTCGTGATGTTGGATGGGTTCGCCCGTGTCGCGCTGCCGTAGAAGACGGCCCAGCCGCTCAGGTCAACCGCAGTATCCGTCGGGTTGTAGAGCTCGATGAAGTCATTGGTGAACGACGACACCGGGAAGCCGCCGCCGGCGGCGAGCCCGCCGCCGCCGTACACCTCTGAGATCACCACACCCGTGCCGCCGGGGTCCGCCTGAGCGGGCGTGGTCTGGACGGCGGCGAGTCCCGTGGCGGCGATCGCCGCGCCGAGGGAGCCGAAGAGGAGCTGTTTCACTGAGCGCATGAGCTACTTCCGAGGTCGTCAAAGCGGCAAAGGACAGCCGATCGCGCGCGCCCGAGATGCCAGCGAGAACGGGGGGAAGGGTCCTTAACCTAGGCTGCGCCTCGGTCCGACTGGCAAGGGCCTGAGGAAAATCAAGTGACGAAAAGGCGACGCCCTGCCGTCAGATGTTGCCCTTGCGGTCCGGTGGACCGGACGATCTCAGCGAGACGCTCAGGCGGCCGACGGCTTGCGGATCGAGTGGCGCTGCTTCCAGACGTCGCGGAAGAACTCGTAGCCGGACCAGATGGTCAGCACGAACGCGACGAGCAGCAGCACGATCGCGCCGACGTAGACGACCTCGCCGGGTACGTCGAGCCAGCCGTCGACCTCGAGCAGCGGCAGGGTGAGGAAGCCGAGCGCGAGGGCCTGGGCGGCGGTCTTCCACTTGCCGCTCTGGGCGGCGGCGATGACGACCGACTTGAGCACCGACAGGCGCAGCAGGGTGACCGCCCACTCGCGGACCAGGACGACGATCGTGATCGTCCACATCCACCAGGTGTCCATGATGATCGACAGGCCGATGAAGGCCATGCCGGTGATCGCCTTGTCGGCGATCGGGTCGGCGATCTTGCCGAAGTCGGTGACCAGGTTGCGGGCCCGGGCGATGTCGCCGTCGACCTTGTCGGTGACCATCGCGACGAAGAAGATCGCCCAGGCGACGGTGCGCCAGGTGATCGACTCGCCCCCGTCGTACAGCAGCGCCCAGCCGTAGAAGGGCACCAGCACGATCCGCAGCGTGGTCAGCGCGTTGGGGAGGTTCCAGTTGCTCGGCTTGGCCGCGGTCGGGGTCTGCCCCGTGCTGGTCTCGCTCATCCCTGTCCTCCTGCGGGTTCGGCGATCAGGTCGACGCCGTCGGTGGCGATGACGACCGCGGTGACGAGGTCACCCACACGCGCGTCGGGCGCGCCGAGCACCCGGGTGGTGCCGTCGACCTCGGGGCCCTGTTGGGCGGCGCGTCCCTCGATGGTGCCGTCACCGGTGCCGTCGGGGTCGAGCTCCTCGACGAGCACCTCGACGGTGCTGCCGATCCGCTCCTCCGCGCGCTGCGAGGTGAGCTCGGAGACCAGGTCGTTGAGGTGCTGGACGCGGGCGTTGATCTCGTCCTCGTCGAGCTTGCCGTCGAGCTTCTCGGCCTCGGTGCCGTCCTCGTCGGAGTAGCCGAACACACCGGTCACGTCCATCCGCGCGGCGACCAGGAAGTCGCACAGCGTCTGGAACTCCTCCTCGGTCTCGCCGGGGAAGCCGACGATGACGTTGGAGCGCACGCCCGCCTCGGGCGCGAGTCCGCGTACCTGCTCGAGCAGGCCGAGGAAGCTCTCCGGGTCGCCGAAGCGGCGCATCCGGCGCAGCACCGTGGCGCTGGCGTGCTGGAACGACAGGTCGAAGTACGGCGCCACGCCGGGGGTGGTCGCGATGGCGCGGACCAGTCCGGGGCGGGTCTCGGCGGGCTGCAGGTAGGAGACCCGGACCCGCTCGATGCCGTCGATCCCGGTCAGCTCGGGCAGCAGCGTCTCGAGCAGGCCGAGGTCGCCGAGGTCCTTGCCGTAGGACGTGGAGTTCTCCGAGACGAGGAACAGCTCCTTGACGCCCTGCTCGGCGAGCCAGTGCGCCTCCTGCAGGACGTCGGAGGGCCGGCGGCTGACGAACGAGCCGCGGAACATGGGGATCGCGCAGAAGGTGCAGCGCCGGTCGCAGCCGCTGGCGAGCTTGAGCGGGGCCATCGGGCCGCCGTCGAGGCGGCGCCGGATGGCGGAGCGGCCGGGGATGGCGATGTCGACGTCGGCGCCGAACCCGGCGGTCTCGGCCGTCTCGACGACCGCCTGCCGCTCAGCGGGGCTGATCGGCAGCAGCAGCCGCCGGTCGCGCGGGGTGTGCGGGTGCGGCCGCTCGCCGGCCAGGATCGAGCGCAGGCGGCCGGAGATGTCCTGGTAGTCGTCGAAGCCCAGCACGGCGTCGGCCTCGGGCAGCGAGTCGGCGAGCTCCTCGCCGTACCGCTCGGCCAGGCAGCCCACCGCCACGACGGCCTGCGGCCGGCCCGACTCCTTGAGGTCGGCGGCAGCGAGCAGGGTGTCGATCGAGTCCTTCTTGGCCGCGTCGACGAAGCCGCACGTGTTGACCACGACCGTGTCGGCGTCCTCGGGGTCCTCGACGAGCGTGAAGCCGTCCGCGGCGAGGCGGCCGGCCAGCTCCTCGGAGTCGACGTCGTTGCGCGCGCACCCGAGGGTGAGCAGCGCGACCGAGACGGGGTTCGTGGGTGTGCTGGTCATGTCCGGTCGAGGATACCGGCGGACGTGGGCCCGCCGGCATTCCTCGGTCGTGTGATCAGGAGCCCGCGACGGTCTTGGAGACCTCGGACCCGGTCTCGCCGAGCGCCTGCGGCTTCTTGCCGCCGATCGCGTAGGTCACCGACCCGTCGGAGCTCCAGATCCGCACCGGCGGCACCACCTTGAGCTCGGAGGTCTGACCGAAGGCCAGGTTGCCGTCGAAGACGATCTCGCCGGCGGCGTCGCGGATGACCAGCTGGGCTCCCCCGCCGGCCGCGACCAGGCTCAGCTTGACCGGGTCGCCCTTCGCGGCGGCGGCCTTGGAGATGCCGCCGCTCTGGTTGAGGACCGGGGTGTCGCCGACCGGCGCGGGGCCGCCCATGACCAGACGGGCCACGGACCAGACCAGCACCGCGCCCATCACCGCGGCGATGAGCACCGACCAGTTGCGGCCGCCGCGGGTGCTGCGGATCGAGCCACCGGTGCCGGTGGCGAGCTCGGCCTCGAACACGCGACGGGGGTCGACGGGGGCGTCGGCATAGGTGTCGTCGTACGACGCCACGAGCGGTCCCGCGTCGATGCCGAGCACCCGCGCGAGGGTGCGCAGGTGGCCACGGGCATAGAAGTCGCCACCGCAGGGAGCGAAGTCGTCGACCTCGATCGCCTCGATGACGTGGGGACGGATCCGGGTCCGCTCGGAGAGCTGGTCGATCGTCAGCCGCAGACGGTCGCGGGCGGCGGTCAGCTCGGGCCCGATGACCGGCTGGGCGGCCGGCTGCAGCGCGAGGTCCTCGAGGACGACGGTGACGTCCCCGGCCTGCTCGGTCGCGAGCGGCGCGTCGACGACCGGCGCCCGGATGAGGGTCGGGCGGTCCAGCTCGACTCGCGCCGCGAGCACGGTGGTGCGCTCGGGAGTGGGCGTCTCTTCCTCGACGGCAGCGAACTCGTCGGTGGTCTCGGTGTCCTCGGCGAGGACCACCTCACCGGTGTCCTCGAAGTCGGCCTGCCGGCCGCTCAGTCCGGCTGCCACCCGCGCGGCGATGCCGCGCCGGGCCTCGGGGGCGGCCGGCGCGTCGTCGGGGTACAGGTCGCTCAGCGTGGGCACCGACTCGGCGCGGGGCGCGGTGCCCTCGTCGGCCAGGCCCGGCACCACCTCCACCACGTCGGCACGGCCGTCGGCGAGGTCGGCCAGCGCGTCGCTCAGGGACCCGGTCTCGACGCCGACCACGCGAGTCGCCAGCGTCAGCGGTACGACGAGCTGCTGGTCGTCGTACCCGTCGACGAGGACGTGCCCGTCGCGGACCAGGCCACGTCGCGGCAGGTGCTCGAGACAGTCGATCTCGGGCCAGGCGATCCCGCGCCAGGTCGCCCCCTGGCGCACCCGCACGCCGTGGTGGTCGGCGACCAGCAGCGGAGCACGACCGTCGACGAGGGCGGCCACGTGCGCGACGGCGACCAGGGCCAGCACGCCGAAGGACACCCAGTCCAGGGTGCTGCCGCCGCTGAAGGCGCGCACCGCGAAGGCGACCGTCAGCAGCGCGGCGAACCCGCCGACCGAGGCCGACAGGGCGATGTTGCGGCGGACCTCGATCTGGCGGCCGGTGGTCTCGATCGGGTGCTCGGTCGGGTTCTCGCTCATCTCGCTCACGCCTCCCCCTGGATGGTCATGATCACGGCATCGATCTCGTCGGGCTTGACCAGCACGTCGCGCGCCTTGGACCCCTCGCTTGGCCCGACGACGCCGCGGCTCTCGAGGATGTCCATCAGCCGGCCGGCCTTGGCGAAGCCGACACGGAGCTTGCGCTGCAGCATCGAGGTGGAGCCGAACTGCGTGGAGACCACGAGCTCGATCGCCTGGATGACCAGGTCCATGTCGTCGCCGATGTCGTCGTCGAGCACCTTGCTGGACGCTGCCGGCGCGGTGACGTCCTCGCGGTAGCTCGGCTCGAGCTGGCCCTTGCAGTGCTTGACGACCTGCTGGATCTCGGGCTCGCTGACCCAGGATCCCTGCACGCGGATCGGCTTGGAGGCACCCATCGGCAGGAAGAGGCCGTCACCCTGGCCGACCAGCTTCTCGGCGCCCGGGGTGTCGAGGATGACCCGGCTGTCGGCGAGGCTGGAGGTCGCGAACGCCAGACGGGACGGGACGTTCGCCTTGATCAGGCCGGTGACGACGTCGACCGACGGGCGCTGCGTCGCGAGCACCAGGTGGATGCCGGCGGCACGGGCGAGCTGGGTGATCCGGACGATCGAGCTCTCCACGTCACGCGGAGCGACCATCATCAGGTCCGCGAGCTCGTCGACGATCACCAGCAGGTACGGGTACGGCGTCAGCGTGCGCTCGCTGCCCGGCGGGACCTCGACCTTGCCCTCGCGCACGGCCTTGTTGAAGTCGTTGATGTGCCGGAATCCGAAGTTGGCCAGGTCGTCGTACCGCATGTCCATCTCGCGGCAGACCCACTCGAGCGCCTCGGCGGCCTTCTTGGGGTTGGTGATGATCGGCGTGATCAGGTGCGGGACGCCCTCGTAGGCGTTCAGCTCGACCCGCTTGGGGTCGACCATGATCATCCGCACCTCGTCGGGCGTGGAGCGCATCAGCACCGAGGTGATCATCGAGTTGATGAAGCTCGACTTTCCGGAGCCGGTGGCACCGGCGACCAGCAGGTGCGGCATCTTCGCGAGGTTCGCGACGACGAAGCCGCCCTCGACGTCCTTGCCGAGGCCCGCCACCAGCGGGTGATGGTCGGTGCGAGCGACGTTGGAGCGGAGCACGTCGCCGAGGGAGACGATCTCCTTGTCGGTGTTGGGGATCTCGACGCCGACCGCGGACTTGCCGGGGATCGGGCTGAGGATGCGGACGTCCTCCGAGCCGACGGCGTAGGAGATGTTGCGCTGGACGCCGAGGATCTTCTCGACCTTGACGCCCGTGCCGAGCTCGATCTCGTAGCGGGTGACCGTCGGGCCGCGCGTGTAGCCGGTGACCTGTGCATCGACGTTGAACTCGTCGAGCACGCCCTGCAGCCGGCTGACGACGTCGTCGCTGGCCTTGGAGCGCGCCCGGTGCGGGTCGCCCGGCTTGAGCGCGGTGGCGTCGGGCAGCGTGTAGACGATGTCGCCGGACAGGGCGAGCTGCTCGACGCGCTGGGGCAGGTCGGCGTGCGGCGGCGGCTCGAGCTCGCCGGTCTCGTCATCGGCGGTCGTGGACTGCGCCAGCCGACGGGCGATGAGCGCGTTCGACCCTGCCTCCGGGTCGACCGGCTCGTCGTCGACGAGCGGCACGTCGATGGGCGTGAGCAGCTCCATCGACTCCTCGGCCGGGTTCGGCTCCTCGTCCTTCCTGCGCCGTCGCTTCTTCGGCTCGGCGAGGACCGGGGAGTCGTACGCCGGGTCGCCCATCCGCTCGAAGGTGTCGTCAATGCTCAGCGGACCGGCGTTCTCGTCGTCGTGGTGGCGGCCGAGCAGCAGGTCGCCGATCTCGCGCAGCCGGTCGGGCACGCGGTACAGCGGCGTCGCCGTGATCACGAGGACACCGAAGAAGGCCAGCAGCGCCAGCAGCGGTACGACGACCGCCGGCGCACGGAGCAGGTCCAGCAGCAGCGCCGAGACGACGTACCCGACCGCGCCGCCGCCGTCGCGCAGCGGCGTGGTGTCGCCCTGGACGGGCTCGGGGCTGCCGTTGGCGATGTGGACGATGCCGAGCAGCCCGAACGCGAAGGCGGTCCAGCCGATGACCTGGCGACCGACCGGGCCGTTGCCGACCGGGTCGCGCATGACGCGCCATCCCGCGGCCAGCACGAGCAGCGGCACGAACCAGCCGATCTTGCCGACCGAGCCGGACACCGCGGCGCGGGTGAAGTCCATGACGCCGCCGGGCACCTCGAACCAGACCGCGCCGGTGATGATCAACGCAAGCGCGACCAGGAGCAGGCCGAAGCCGTCGCGACGCTGCTCGGGGTCGATGTCACGGGCGCCGTGACCGACTCCGCGGGTGACCGCGCCGATGCCGTGAGCGAAGGCGAGCCACAGGGCGACCACTCCCCTGCCGAGCGCGGTGAACGCGCGCAGCACCGGCCCGGGCCCGCTGCGCACGGCGCGCGGGGCAGGCCGCTTCGCCGCCGACTTCTTGGCCGGCGGTCGCTTCTTGGTGGTCGTACTCCGGGTACGCGAGCTGGCTGTCTTCTTCACGCCCGAGCGGGAGGAAGAACTGGTCCTGCTGCGCGACGCCGGCGGGGAAGACGTACGGGTCGCCATGACACCAAACCTAGGCGATCGTCCCACCAGTCACAGGGACCACAGAGGGGTGTGTCTCGCTTGACTCTGCACCATGGTGCAGGGTCGATCGTCACGTCCATGAAGATCACTCCTCAATCAGCCCGTCGCGTCGTGCGCGCCTCCGCCGTCTACGACCTCATCGCCAGCGCCGGCTTCGCCCTGCCGTGGACCGTGGCCGGCACCTTCGCGCTGCTCGACAGCCTGCACCGGGCCTTCGGCCTCACCGGAGCCGTGCCCGACGCCGACGCGACCTTCACCGTCCTGTTCGCCAACCTGACCGGCAGCCTGGTCGTGGTGTGGTCCGTCGTCCGGATCTGGCGTCCCACGCTCGCCTTCGGCGCGGCCGACACCGTCGCACGGGTGCTGTTCTCGACCGCCATGCTCAGCGCCCTCGGCAGCGGCGCGAGCCCGGTCGTCCTCGCGTTCCTGGTCCCCGAGCTCACCTGGGCCGTGGTCCAGGGCGGCGCCGTCGCGTTGGCGAGCGGTCGTCGTACCCTCGCGGCGTGAACATCGCCGAGCTGGCCGAGCGGGCCGGGGTGAAGGTCTCGACCCTGCGGTTCTACGAGCGCCGGGGCGTGCTGCCGGAGCCGCCCCGGACCACGAGCGGCTACCGCGACTTCGACGAGTCGGACGTGGTCCGGGTGCGCTACCTGCGCCGCGGACAGCAGCTCGGGTTCACTCTCGCCGAGCTCGGCGAGCTGACCGCGCTGTCGGGGACCCGGGTGGTCGTGGCGGGCGAGGTCGCCGCTCGCGGGCGGGACAAGCTCGCCGAGATCGACGCCCGGATCGCCGACCTGGTCCAGCTCCGCGGTGCCCTGGCCGGCCTTCTCGCCCTTCAGTGCACGGATCCCGACGAGCCCTGCCCGATCATGCATTCGCTCGGGAGCGAGGCCGGTCCCGAAGTTCCTGCGGCCCAGCGGCCCGCCTGACGCAGAGTTTGCTCCGAACCTCTGGACCGCCCGCATTCCTGCCCCTAAGGTGCCGAGAACGTGCGCGGGAGCCGGTACCCCTAGACCTGCCGAGGGCACGTTCTATCTCGAGGAGAACATTTCGTGAGACTCAACCTTCCTGACGCCCTGAGGAAGGGCGTCGGACTCTCTCTCGTCGGGGCGGCCCTCGTGGTCATCCCGTCGACGGCGACGGTGGCGGCACCGAAGGATCCCTCCGTCGTGCAGCAGATGCGCGGCGAGGCCAGCGGAAACGTCGCGGTGACGACCTCACCGGCCACCGACAAGGTCAGCTTCATCAGCGCGACCGAGGACCTCTACCCCTCCGAGCAGTCGGGCAAGACGCTCAACGGCGCCCAGGCCAAGGCCAGCGGGTACGTCGACAAGTACGCCCGCGCGTTCGGTGCGACCTCCGCCCAGATGAAGCAGACGACCACGACCCAGACGCCTGCCGGCTACACGGTCGACTTCGCACAGTCCTACCAGGGCGTGCCCGTGTTCGGCGCGAAGCTGCGCGCCCACGTCGACGCCCAGGGCGACCTGACCTCGGTGACCGGGTACGTCGTACCGAAGATCGACGTGAACGTCACGCCGCGCCTCGACAAGGACGCCGCGGCCGCCAAGGCGATCAAGCTCGCCGCCGAGGCCCCGGCAGGCCGGGGTGAGGCCGCGACCGCGAAGCCGAAGGCGAGCGACCTGAGCGCGACCAAGGCGGACCTGGTGGTCTACCGGATGGGCGCGATCCAGGGCGTCGAGGGACGCAACCTGCTGGCGTGGGTGGTCGAGGTGACCGACGGGAAGCAGGTCCGCGAGACGTCGGTCCTCGACGCGGAGACCGGCAAGCCGGTCAACCGCTACACGATGATCGCGCACGCGCTCGACCGCGAGCTCATCGAGGCCCACGACGGCGACGCACCGCGCGAGACCGTCTGGGTGGAGGGCCAGCCCTTCCCCGGCGCACTCGACGAGGACCAGCAGAACGAGGTCCAGGGCACCGGTGAGGCCTACTGGTTCTTCAAGAACTCCTTCGGCCGCGACTCCTACGACGGCGAGGGCGCGAAGATGGTCACGGTCAACAACGACCCGGCCATCAACTGCCCGAACGCCAACTGGAACGGCGTGTCGACCAACTACTGCTCCGGGGTGTCCTCCGACGACACGGTGGCGCACGAGTGGGGCCACGCCTACACCGAGTACACCTCCGGCCTGCTCTACCAGTGGCAGCCGGGAGCGATGAACGAGGCCTACTCCGACATCTGGGGCGAGACCGTCGACATGCTCAACGACCGGTACAACGACGTCACCGTCGAGGGACCGGACGGCGATGTTGTTCTCGACGAGACGACCCACCGCAACGACGACGGCCGCTGCTCCCTGGCGACCCCAGGCGATCTCACCTTCACCATCAACACGCCCGCCTCGGTCGCCGGTCCCTGCGCGGTCGTGAAGCCGACCTGGTCGGCCGAGTTCGGCGACAAGTTCGACCCGGCCAACACGGGCGTCACCTCCGACCTCGTGGTCGCGACCGACACGGACCCGAACCCCGACCCGGCGGTCGGCAGCACCACCGACGGCTGCGACGCCGTATGGGCCAACGCGGCAGCGGTCCAGGACA
This sequence comes from Nocardioides sp. QY071, assembly GCF_029961765.1. Classification (NCBI taxonomy): domain Bacteria; kingdom Bacillati; phylum Actinomycetota; class Actinomycetes; order Propionibacteriales; family Nocardioidaceae; genus Nocardioides; species Nocardioides sp. QY071. The sequence continues at coordinate 2,280,051 of NZ_CP124681.1, read as the reverse complement.
AGCTCGCGTACGTCGACCGGGGCTCGTGCACCTTCCAGGAGAAGATCGACCACGCGGTCGCCAACGGCGCCACCGGCCTGGTCATCGCCAACAACGTGGACGGCATGATCAGCCCGCCGGGGACCGCTCCGGCCGGCTTCTACGGCGCGTCGGTGTCGAAGGCGGACGGAGACAGGATCAAGTCGGTGGGCACCGCCAACATCACGATCAAGGAGAGTCTCGCCAACCGTGACGAGAGCGCGCGCTGGCTCTCGGGCGAGGACGACCCGGCCTTCGGCGGCGCGATCCGCGACATGTGGAACCCGACCTGCTACGGCGACCCGGGCAAGGTGTCGGACGAGGAGTACTCCTGCTCCACCGACGACAACGGCGGCGTCCACAGCAACTCGGGCGTGGTCAACCACACCTACGCGCTGCTCGTCGACGGTGGCACCTACAACGGCGTGACCGTCGAGGGGATCGGCCTGGACAAGGCCGCGCAGATCTTCTGGCGCACGCAGAACGAGTACCTCACCTCGACCTCCGGTTTCGCGGAGCTGGCTGACGGACTCGAGCAGTCCTGCGCCGACCTGCGCGGCATCGGCGGACTGAACAAGCTCGCGGTGGGCACCAGCCCGACCGGCGGCGCGGCCGTGGCTCCGGCGGACATGGCGCCCATCACCGCGGCCAACTGCGCAGCAGTGGCGGCCGTCGCCCAGGCGACCCAGCTCCGGGTCGAGCCCGTCCAGTGCAACTTCCAGCCGATGTTCAAGACCGGAAGTGTGAGCTGTGGCGCTGGGACGAAGACCGACGTCTTGTGGTCCGAGGGCTTCGAGTCCGGCCTCCCGGCCGGCTGGGAGGAGTCGGTCGACGCACCGAACGCGCACTTCCCGACGAAGCTGACGACCGACCTGCCGATCGTCACCGAGGGCGGCACGCAGCACAAGGGTGGCGGCACCGTGCTCTACTTCGACGACAAGGGCGACGACGGCAACTTCGGCAGCTGCCAGGGTGACGCCGACGACTACTCGTCGCGGGTCAGCATGGCCACCAAGGAGCTGACCGTGCCGAGCGGCACGCTGCCCCGCTTCTCGTTCGACCACTACATGGCCTCCGAGGTCGAGTTCGACGGTGGCAACGTGAAGGTGTCGGTCAACGGCGGCGCCTACGCCCTTGTCCCGGACGACGCCTGGCTGCTCAACGCTCCGGGCGGACACCTGGAGACCGAGGAGGGCGGCAACACCAACCCGATGGCCGGCGAGCCTGCGTTCACCGGTGCCGACGGCGGCCAGCCGACCGGCGCCTGGGGCACCTCGGCCATCGACCTGTCCAAGGTGGCCAAGGCCGGCGACAAGGTGAAGGTCCGGTTCGACTTCGGCATGGACGGCTGCAACGGCAACAACGGCTGGTTCGTCGACAACGTCGAGATGAGTGTCTGCACCGCCGGCACCCCGCCGGCCGCGGGCACCGCGACCGTCTCGCCGAAGGCGAGCGCCAAGAACGGCATCGTGAAGATCAAGATCGCCACCGCCGGCGGCGTCGCGCTGGCCGGTCCGGTGACGGTCACGATCAAGGGCAAGACGTACACCGGGACCGTGGTCGACGGCGTACTGAAGATCAAGGCCAAGAAGCAGCTCAGGAAGCTGTGGAGGCAGGGCAAGCGCAAGGTCAAGGCGAGCGTGAGCTACCCCGGTGACGCGAAGATCGCCGCGTTCAGCGCGAAGGTGACGATCAAGCTGAAGGGCAAGCAGTAGCGGTCACCCACAGGGTGCATGAATCCCCGGCCAGCCGGGGATTCATGCACCTGTCGGGGGTTGCAACCCCCATCAAGTGCTGGAATCCCCGGTCGACCGGCTCTCCTGACGTATCCGTGGGTGGTTGCTGCGTGGCCTGAACGAGCACACGCCGCTCCCTGTCTAGGTTTCGAGTTGTCGAGAAACGAAACCGGAGCGTCAGGAGAACGGCGTGGCACTCGTCAGCCTATTCCGTGGCCTGTTGGGGCTGGAACACACCGCGATCGAGAACGCTCGCCTTGACGGTGGCGTGCTGGTCATCGACGTACGGCCGATGGCCCGCCAACGCGGCCGATGTGGCCACTGTCGGCGGCCCTGCCCCGGCTACGACGCCGGGGCAGGACGACGCCGCTGGCGCACCCTGGACCACGGCGCCACGATGACCTTCCTAGAAGCTGACGCACCCCGGGTCCAGTGCCGCGAGCACGGCGTGAATGTGGCTCATGTGCCCTGGGCGGTCCATGGCGCGGGACACACCCACACCTTCGACGCCCAGGCAGCGTGGCTGGCGGTGCGGACCTCGAAGTCCGCGGTCAGCGAACTGATGCGCATCGCGTGGCGCAGCGTGGGATCGATCCTGGACCGAGTTTGGCAACAGATCGACACCACCACCGGCGGGCCGACAGGCGCCCGGCTCGATGGGTTGCGGCGGATCGGGATCGACGAGGTCTCCTACCGCCGCGGACAGCTCTATCTGACCGTCGTCGTCGACCACGACACCGGACACCTGGTGTGGGCCGAACCCGGCCGTGACCGTGCCACGCTGCGCCGCTTCTTCGACGACCTCGGTCCCGAACGCAGCGTCCAGATCACTCATGTCTCGGCCGACTCGGCCTCGTGGATCGGCGAGGTCGTCACCGAACGCTGCCCCCAAGCCGTGCAGTGTGCCGACCCGTTCCATGTCGTGAAATGGGCCAACGACGCCCTGGGCACCGTTCGTGCCGCCGCGTGGCGCGAAGCCCGCGCCGCCGGCGCGACCCGCAAGAACGGTCGCGAACAGGGCCGACAGCGCCGCGACTCCACCGGCGCGGCCCGCCAGCTGCGTGAGGCCCGCTACGCCCTGTGGAGAAACCCAGAGGACCTCACCGACCGCCAACAGCAACGGCTGGCCTGGATCGCGGCCACCCACCCCCGACTGTGGGAGGCCTACCGGCTCAAGGAGGGCCTACGCGCCCTGTTCCGCATGCACGGCCCCGACGCCATCGACGCCTTCCGAGAGTGGCTGGCCTGGGCACGCGCCAGCGGGATCGAGGAGTTCGCCCACCTCGCCACACGGATCGAAGCCATTGCTGCCCGCGTCGAAGCGACTCTCACTCACCGTCTGACCAACGCTCTGGTCGAGTCGGTGAACACCAAGATCCGACTCCTGACCCGCATCGCGTTCGGGTTCCACACGCCCCGACCACTCATCGCGCTCGCGATGCTCAGCCTAGGCACACACCGCCCACAACTCCCCGGCCGCACCACCCACACATGAGTCAGGAGAGCCGGTCGACCGGGGATTCATGCAGCCCGACCTAGGCCTCCACGACCACCGGGATGATCATCGGGCGTCGCTTGTGGGTGTTGCTCACCCAGCGGCCGATGGTGCGGCGCACGGTCTGCTGCAGCTGGTAGGTGTCGGTGCTGCCCTCGCTGAGCGAGCGGTTGACGGCATCGATGATCGGCTGCTTGATCGACTCGAAGTCGGAGTCGGCCCAGGCGTGGCCGCGGGCGTGGATCTCGGGGCCGGCGGAGACCTTTCCGGCAACGGAGTCGACGACCACGATGACCGAGATGAAGCCCTCCTCGCCGAGGATCCGGCGGTCCTTGAGCTCGGACTCGGTCACGTCGCCGACCGACTGGCCGTCGACGAACACGTAGCCGCACTCGACCTTGCCGACCACCGAGGCCACGCCGTCGACGAGGTCGACCACGACGCCGTCCTCGGCGTACACGACGTTCTCGACGCCGGTGGCCTTGGCGAGGTCGCCGTTGGCGAGCATGTGCCGGACCTCGCCGTGGACGGGCAGCACGTTCTTGGGCTTGACGATGTTGTAGCAGTAGAGAAGCTCGCCGGCGCTGGCGTGGCCGCTGACGTGGACGAGGGCGTTGCCCTTGTGGACGACGTTGGCGCCGAGGCGGGACAGGCCGTTGATCACCCGGTAGACGGCGTTCTCGTTGCCGGGGATCAGGCTGGAGGCGAGCACGACGGTGTCGCCCTCCTCGAGGTGCACGAAGTTGTGGCTGCGCTGCGCGATCCGGGCCAGGGCGCTGAGCGGCTCGCCCTGGGAGCCGGTGGAGATGAGGACCTGGCGCTCGGGGGCGAGGTCGGCGAGCTCCTTGGCCTCGACCATGACGCCCGGGGGGACGTGGAGGTAGCCGAGGTCGCGGGCGATCGCCATGTTGCGGACCATCGAGCGGCCGACGTAGGCGACCTTGCGGTCGTACTTCACCGCGGCGTCGAGGACCTGCTGGACGCGGTGCACGTGGGAGGCGAAGCACGCGACGATGATCCGTTGCTTCGACTCGGCGAAGGCCTGCTCGAGCACCGGGGTGATCTTGCGCTCGGCGGTGGTGAAGCCGGGGACGTCGGCGTTGGTGGAGTCGGTGAGGAAGAGGTCGACGCCCTCCTCCCCCAGCCGCGCGAACGCCCGCAGGTCGGTGATCCGGCCGTCGAGCGGCAGCTGGTCCATCTTGAAGTCGCCGGTGTGGAGCACCATGCCCGCACCGGTGCGGATCGCGACCGCGAGCGCGTCGGGGATGGAGTGGTTGACCGCGACGAACTCCAGGTCGAAGGGACCGAACGAGATCCGGTCGCCCTCCTTGACCGTGTGGAACGGCGTCTGGCGCAGCCGGTGCTCGCGCAGCTTGGAGTTGACCAGTGCGAGGGTCAGCTGGGAGCCGACGAGCGGGATGTCCTGTCGCTCGCGCAGGAGGTACGGCGTCGCGCCGATGTGGTCCTCGTGCCCGTGGGTGAGCACGAGCGCCTCGACCTTGTCGAGCCGGTCCCGGATCGCCGCGAAGTCGGGGAGGATCAGGTCGACGCCCGGGTGGTGGTCGTCGGGGAAGAGCACGCCGCAGTCGACGATGAGCAGCCGGCCGTCGTACTCGAAGACGGTCATGTTGCGCCCGACCTCGCCGAGGCCGCCCAGCGGGATGACCCGCAGGCCGCCCTTGGGGAGCTTCGGCGGCGCGGAAAGCTCGGGGTGCGGGTGGCTCATCAGAGCAGGCCCGCCGCGGCGAGTCCGGCGCGGAGGTCGGCGACCTCGGCGTCGTCGAGGGCCATCAGTGGCGCTCGGACCGAGCGGTTGCCGAGCACTCCGACCAGCTCGAGGGCCGCCTTGGCGGTGGTCGCGCCGTAGTTGGGCACGCCCATGATCGCCTCGAAGGCCGGGACCAGGCCGGTGTGGATGCGCAGCGCCTCCGCGTGGTCGCCCGCCAGGAAGGCGTCGATCATGGCGCGCAGCTGGGTGCCGGCGACGTGGCCGACGACCGAGACCAGTCCGGTGGCGCCGTACGCGAGGTAGCCCAGGGTGTTGACGTCGTCGCCGGAGTAGACGACATAGCCGAGGTCGACCAGCTGGGCGGCGCGGGACAGGTCGCCGGTGGCGTCCTTGACCGCGATGACGGTCTCCCACTGCTTGGCCGCGACGTAGGTCTCGAGCGCGATCTTGGTGCCGGTGCGGCCGGGCACGTCGTAGAGCATGACCGGGACGGCGGTCGCCTCGACGACGTGGCGGAAGTGGTTGAGCACGCCGGGCTGGCTGGGCTTGTTGTAGTAGGGCGTGACGAGCAGCAGCCCGTCGGCGCCGACCTTCTCGGCCTGCCTGGCGAGCTCGACCGAGTGGCGGGTGTCGTTGGTGCCGACCCCGGCGACGACCTTGGCCCGGTCGCCGACCGCGTCCTTGACCGCGGCGAGGGTCTCGCCGTCCTCGGCACCCGTGGTGGTCGGCGACTCGCCGGTCGTGCCGGACACCACGATGCCGTCGTTGCCGTTGTCGACCAGGTGCTTGGCGACCTTCTGCACCCCGTCCAGGTCGACCGAGCCGTCCTCGAGGAACGGCGTGACCATCGCGGTCAGCATGGTGCCGAAGGGTGCAGAAGTCATGGGTCAAGGCTATCGCCCCGGGCCGGTTTCCCTCACGTCGCCACGACCCCCGGCACGGTCGGTGGCCGGTGGCAGGGTCGTCGTCATGACCGAACCCGTCCTCTTCCTCAGTGGCTCCGGCCTTCCTGCCTGGGTCTGGGACGACGTGCGCGCCGGGCTCGGCGAGTCCGCGGTGGCACCCCGCCCGGACTCCCCCGACGCCGGTCCAATGGAGTACGCCGTAGCGGCGCTCGGCTCCGTGGAGTGGCCCCGGTTCGCGGTGGTCGCACACTCCGTCGGCGGCGTGGTGGCGCAGGCGATGCTCGCAGCCGCGCCCGACCGCGTCGCGGGCGTGCTCGGCGTGGCCGCCGTCTGGCCGGCGCCCGGGCGCTCGTTCACGGCTGCGCTGCCCGTGCCCCAGCGCTGGCTGCTCCCTGCGATCCTCCGGCTGGCCGGCACCCGTCCGCCGGAGAAGCAGCTGCGCGCCGGGTTCGGCGCCGGCCTGCCGGCCCCGACCGTCGATCGCCTGGTCGCGGAGTTCACGCCCGAGTCCCGTCGCCTGTTCGTCACGGCGGCGCCCCGGGGCCGGGCGCCCGAGCGGGCCGGCTACGTCCACACGACCGACCGCGAGGTGCCGCCCGACCTGCAGCGGCGCTGCGCGCAGGCCCTGGGCGCGGACTTCACCCGCGAGCTGGCGACGGCTCACCTGCCGATGTTGCAGGACCCCGCCGGCCTCCTCGCCGCGGTCGCCGACTTCACACGTGCGGCATGACCTCCGCCGCGACCAGCCGCAGGTGGTCGAGGTCGGCGAGGTCGAGGACCTGGAGGTAGATCCGCTGGGCGCCGAGGTCGCCGTACCGCCTGATCTTCGCCACGACCTCCTCCGGAGTCCCTGCCAGCCCGTTGGCGCGCAGCTCGTCGACGTCCCGGCCGATGGCGGCGGCGCGGCGGGCGATCGCCGCCTCGTCCTCACCGACGCAGAGCACCAGCGCGTTGGACCAGGTGATCGAGGCCGGGTCGCGGCCGATCTCCTCGGCGGCCCGCCGGACCCGCCCGAACTGGACGGCGGTGAGCTCCTCGTCGACGAACGGCAGGTTGAACTCGTCGGCGTAGGCCGCGGCGAGTGCCGGCGTCTGCTTCTTGCCGACCCCGCCCACCAGCAGCGGTACGCCGCCCCGGTGACCGCTGCTCTGCAGCGGCTTGGGCAGCGCCGGGCTGTCCGCGAGCTGGTAGTGCTGCCCGTCGAAGGCGTACAGCTCGCCGACCGGGGTGGACCACAGGCCGGTGACCAGCTCGAGCTGCTCGGCGTACCGCTCGAAGCGCCCGCGGGTGTCGGGGAACGGGATGCCGTAGGCGGTGTGCTCCTGGGCGAACCAGCCGGCGCCGATGCCGAGCTCGACCCGTCCGCCGCTCATCTGGTCGACCTGGGCGACCTGGATCGCCAGCACGCCGGGGTGGCGGAAGGTGGCGCTGGTCATCATGGTGCCGAGCCGGATCGTGCTCGTGTCACGGGCCAGGCCGGCAAGGGTCGTCCATGCGTCGGTAGGGCCGGGCAGCCCGTCGCCGCTCATGTGCAGGTAATGGTCGCTGCGGAAGAAGGCGCCGAAGCCGAGCCGCTCGGCCTCGAGGGCGACGGCCAGCAGGTCGTCGTACGTCGCACCCTGCTGCGGTTCGGTGAAGACACGAAGCTCCATGGCTCCTACCCTGCCAGCCGCGTGGTCAGCCGCCGCAGGCGAACACCCGCTCCCACCACACGATGGTGAACCCGTCTCGTGGCTCACGACGCACCTCGGCCCAGCGCTTGCGGCTGAACTCCGGGTAGTGGGTGTCGCCCTCCGGCGACAGCGGGATCTCGGAGATGACCTGCTCGTCGGCGTACGGCATCGCGGCGGCGTAGACGGCAGCTCCCCCGCCGATCATCACCTGCCGGTCGTCGGGCCCGCCCTCGAGGATCCGGTCGGCGAGCGCGAGGGCGTCGGTGATCGAGTGGGCGACCTCGACCCCCTCGGCGGCGTACTCCTCGTCGCGGGTGAGCACCACGGTGGTGCGGCCGGGCAGCGGCTTGCCGATGCCCTCGTGGGTGGTGCGGCCCAGGACCAGCACGTGGCCCAGGGTGGTGGCCTTGAAGTGCTGGAAGTCCTCGGAGATCTTCCACGGGATGTCCTCGTCGGCCCCGATGACCCCGTTCTCGGCCACGGCCGCGACCATCGTGACGCGGCGGCCTGCGGGAGTGGTCATACCGCGATCGGTGCCTTGATGACGGGGTGCGGGTCGTAGCCCTCGACCGTGATGTCCTCGAGCTCGAAGGCGTCGATCTCGGTCACCGCCGGGTTGAGGATCAGCTTGGGCAGGGGGCGCGGCTCGCGGGTGAGCTGGAGCCGGGCCTGCTCGAGGTGGTTGGAGTAGAGGTGCGCGTCGCCCAGCGTGTGCACGAAGTCACCGACCCCGAGCCCGGCGACCTGGGCGACCATGTGGGTGAGCAGGGCGTACGACGCGATGTTGAACGGCACGCCGAGGAAGACGTCGGCCGAGCGCTGGTAGAGCTGGCAGCTGAGCCGGCCGTCGGCGACGTAGAACTGGAACAGGCTGTGGCACGGTGGCAGCGCCATGTCGTCGACCTGGCTGGGGTTCCAGGCGGAGACGATGTGGCGGCGGCTGTCGGGGTTGGCCCGGACCTGCGCGATGACCTGAGCGAGCTGGTCGATGTGGCCGCCGTCGGGGGTGGGCCACGACCGCCACTGGGCGCCGTACACCGGCCCGAGGTCGCCGTTCTCGTCGGCCCACTCGTCCCAGATGGTGATGCCACGCTCCTGCAGCCAGCGGACGTTGGTGTCGCCGCGCAGGAACCAGAGCAGCTCGCCGAAGACCGACCGGGTGTGGATCTTCTTGGTCGTCACCAGCGGGAAGCCCTGGGTGAGGTCGAAGCGCATCTGGTGCCCGAACACGCTCAGCGTGCCGGTGCCGGTGCGATCGCCCTTCTCGGTGCCCTCGTCGAGGACCCGCTGGACGAGGTCGAGGTACGCGCGCACGGCCTCAGGCTAGTCGGCGGCCGGTCGTCACAGCGCGACCGTCCCGTGGATGGTCGTCAGGGTGTCGCCGCCGATCCAGATCGTGCCGTCGGCGTCGGTGTCGACGTGGACCCGGCCACGGCGCCCGATCACGGTGCCCTGCGCGGCGACGTACGACGGCGGCAGGGTGCCGTCGGCGGTCAGCCACTGCGCGAGGGAGGCATTGAGCGACCCGGTCACCGGGTCCTCGGCGATGCCCGCCGCGTGGGGCACGAACGCGCGGACCTCCACCGCGCACTCGGCGCCGTCGGGGTGGGGACCGACGACGCCGACGTCGACCGGGAGCCGGCCGTGGTCCGGCGTGAGCCCGAGGACGGCCTCGGCGCTCGCGAGGCGGACGCCGACCCAGCCGGGGCCGTTGTCGGCCCAGGCGATGTCGAGGATGTCGGTGCGTGGGAGACGCAGGGCGTCGGCGATCTCGCCGATCAGGGCGTCCTCGACCGGGCCGGAGCGGAGCAGGTCGGGCGCGGCGAACGCGAGGCGGCCACCGTCGCGGCGCAGCTCGACGAGCCCGACGCCGCACTGCTGGACGATCCGCTCACCCGCCGGCACGCCGCCCTGCTCGAGCCAGGCGTGCGCCGAGCCGAGGGTCGGGTGGCCGGCGAAGGGCAGCTCGGTCTCGGTCGTGAAGATCCGCAGCCGGTAGTCGGCCCCGGGCTCGGTCGGCTCCAGCAGGAAGGTCGTCTCGCTGAGGTTGGTCCAGCGCGCGAAGCGCTGCATCTCCTCCTCGCTCATCCCGTCGGCGCCGTGCACGACGGCGACCGGGTTGCCGAGCAGCGGCTCGGCCGTGAAGACGTCGACCTGGCGGAAGGCGCGGGTCGTCGTGCCTGCGCTCATGCGGACAGCGACATCGGCCCGTAGACCTCGCGGTCGACCTCGAAGAGGGTCACGTGGGTGACGCCCAGGTCGGCGAGTGCCGACCAGGTCTCCCCGATCCAAGACTCGGCGTCGCCCTGGTTGGGGAAGGCCACCTCGGCGTACTCCGTCGCGTCGGTGCCGCTCAGCGTGACCTCGGCGCCGGACGCGTCCTCGAGGCGCCAGTGCCAGGGGTTCTCGGCAGGGGCTGAGGGACGGTACGGCGCGGGCTGCTCGGGGAGGCTCATGGCTACGACTCTCGCACGGAGGGCTGGACGAACGGCGGCTTGGTGATCTGGAAGACCTCGGGCCGGCCGCGCACGTCGACCATCACCTCGGCGTCGTCGTCGACGACGGACGAGACCAGCGCGAGAGCGATGCCCTTCTTCATGGTGGGCGAGAAGGTGCCGGAGGTGACCTCGCCGAGCGGGACGTCGCGCAGCAGGCGCACGCTCATGTGCGGGCGCGGGATCGCGCGGCCGGTGGATACCAGGCCGACGAGCTTGCGGCGCGGGCCCTCCTCACGCTCGGCGAGCAGCCTGTCGCGGCCCCAGAAGGCGGGCTTCTTCCAGCCGACCGCCCAGCCGAGGCGGGCCTCGTTGGGAGTGATGTCCGGGGAGATGTCCTGGCCGTGGAGCGGGTAGCCCATCTCGGTGCGCAGCGTGTCGCGGGCCCCGAGGCCGGCGGGAACCAGGCCGTACGGCTCGCCGGCCTTCATCAGCGCGTCCCACAGGGCGGGGGCGACCTCGGACGGCGCGATCAGCTCGTAGCCGCGCTCGCCGGTGTAGCCGGTGCGGCACACGACGACCTCCGCGCCCTCGAACGGCGCCTCGACGAAGGTCAGGTAGTCGTGGCCCACGGGCAGCCCGACGCCGGCGACGACCTCGTCCGACTTCGTGCCCTGGACCGCCAGCACGACGTAGTCCCGGTGGTGGTCGAGGACCTCGACGCCCTCGGGCGCAGCCTCGACCAGGCGGCGGCGTACCTCGTCGTTGTTGGCGGCGTTGGGCACGACGAGCACGTGGTCGTCGTCGCGGTAGTAGGTGAAGACGTCGTCGACGATCCCGCCGGTCGCGTCGTCGACGACGAGGCTGTACTGCGCCTTGCCGGGGCCGATCCGGTGCAGGTCGTTGGTGAGCGTGGCGTTGAGGAACTCCACCGCGCCCGGGCCGCGCACGACGAGCTTGCCGAGATGGCTGACGTCGAAGATGCCGACGCCGCCGCGGACGGCGGCGTGCTCCTTGACGACACCGGTGGGGTACTCCAGCGGCATCAGCCAGCCGCCGAACTCCGAGAACTTGGCGCCGAGCGCCTCGTGCCGGTCGTGCAGCGGGCTGGTCAGCGGGGACGGGGTCGCGTCGGCCATGGTCGGCAATCTATCGCTCGATATCCTGCGCGGGTGACGACCTTCGCCCTCCGCACGGCCAGCCCCGCCAAGACCCGCGCCGAAGCGGTCGTCGTCGGGGTGCTGCCCGACGGGAAGCTGGCGCCCGGCGCCGAGGACGTCGCGGCGGCGTACGGGCGCAAGCTCGCCGGCCTGCTCGCCACCGTCGGCCTCAAGGGCGCCCCCGGCGAGGTCGCCAAGGTGCCCACCGGCGGCACCATCGCCTCCCCCCTCCTCGTGCTGGTCGGCCTCGGTGCCGAGCCGGACGCGGCCGCCGTACGCCGCGCCGCCGGAAACGCCGCCCGCGCCGTCACCAACGCGGCCTCGGTCGCGCTGGCCCTGCCCGCCGACACCCCGGACCTGGTCCGCGCCGTCGTCGAGGGCTACCGGCTGGGTGGGTACGCCTTCACCGCCTACAAGAGCAAGCCGGCCACGCCCACGACGCCGGCCGAGGTGGTCGTGCTGACGCCGGCCGCGCGCCGTACCGAGGTCGTGGCGGCCGTCGAGCCCGCCCAGGTCCTGGTCGACGCCGTCGTCGCCACCCGGGACTGGGTCAACACGCCGCCCGGCGACCTGACGCCGCCGGCCTTCGCCGACGCGATCGCCGATGCGGTGAAGGCGGCCAACAAGGGACTCGGCAAGGGCGCGACGAAGGTGAAGGTCGACGTGTTCGACGAGGGCCGCCTGGCCGAGCTCGGCTGCGGCGGACTGCTCGGCGTCGGTGCCGGCTCGGCCGCTCCCCCGCGCCTGGTCGAGCTGACCTACTCGCCCAAGGACGCCGTCGCCCACGTCGCGCTGGTCGGCAAGGGCATCACCTTCGACTCGGGTGGCCTGTGGATCAAGCCGGCCGCCAGCATGGCCACCATGAAGGAGGACATGGCCGGCGCTGCGGCCGTCGTCCAGGCCACCCTCGCCGCCGCCCGCCTCGGCCTGCCGGTCCGGATCTCCGCGTACGCCGCCCTCGCAGAGAACATGGTCGGCGACGCGTCGATGCGTCCCGGCGACGTGCTGACGACGTACGACGGCACCACCGTCGAGGTCTCCAACACCGACGCCGAGGGCCGCCTCGTCCTCGCCGACGCGCTCGGCCGGGCCGTGGAGGCCGCGCCCGACGTGATCCTCGACATCGCCACCCTCACCGGCCACATGGTGATGGCGCTTGGCGACAAGATGGCCGGCGTCATGGGCGACGACGACGTCGTCGCCGACGTGCTCGCGGCAGGCGAGGCGGCCGGCGAGGACGGCTGGCCCATGCCGATCCCGGAGTTCATGGACGGGCGGATCCGCAGCTCGACGATCGCCGACCTCGCGCAGTACGACGGGATCCGCTGGGGCGGCGGCCTGTTCGCCGCGGCGTTCCTGCGCGAGTTCACCGGCGGCCTGCCGTGGGCGCACCTCGACATCGCCGGGCCGACCTTCAACAAGGGCGGCCCGTCCGGTCACCTCGCGGCGGGTGCGACCGGCTACGGCGTCGCGACCCTGCTGGAGTACCTCAGGACTCGCTCGACTGCTGACCCCGCTGCTGCTCCCGCTGCTTCTGTGCCTGCCTGACGCGGGAGTTGTAGTCCCGCATCCGCTGCGGGATGCCGACCACCGCGGCGTCGTACGACGGGACCTGGTGGCGGTTGCAGAAGTCGTGGGCCCAGCTGATGGACGGCACCCGGCGCCGGGTCCACTCGCCGTCGTGGGCGACGAGCAGCAGAGTGACCTCGCTGACGGCGGTGCGCGGCTCGACGAACCCCTCGACGCCACGGCGCTCCTGGATCCAGGTGCGCAGGTGCTCCTCGTCGGCGCGGTCGGCTGCCCGGACCCGCGTGGAGCCGGTGCGCGTGGCGTCCCGGGCGGGGTTACTCATGCGTACCTTCGAGCGCCCGCGGAACCGGTCGAACAAACCCATGGTTCCAGTTTGCCCGAAGCGTGGGTGGGCCGTTGCGACTTGGCTCGCTCGTGGTGCAAGGATGAGACCCATGGCGACCGAAGTCACTCTCCCCGCGCTCGGTGAGTCCGTCACCGAAGGCACCGTCACTCGCTGGCTCAAGCAGGTCGGCGACCAGATCGCGATCGACGAGCCCCTGCTCGAGGTCAGCACCGACAAGGTGGACACGGAGATCCCGTCTCCCGTTGCCGGCACACTGGTCGAGATCCGCGCGAACGAGGACGACACGGTCGAGGTCGGCGCCGTCCTGGCCGTCGTCGGCGAGGCGGGCGAGGCTGCTCCGGCCGCCGCCGCTGCCGAGGCTCCGGCCGCTGAGGCGCCTGCCGCTCCGGCTGCTCCGGCCGAGCCCGAGCCGGCTCCGGCCGCCGAGGCTCCCGCGACCCCCGCCGCCCCGGAGACGCCATCGGCACCCGCCGCTCCCGAGCCCGCCGCGTCGGGTTCCGCCGAGGGCACCGCGGTCACCCTTCCCGCCCTGGGCGAGTCGGTCACCGAGGGCACCGTCACCCGCTGGCTCAAGCAGGTCGGCGACGCCGTCGCCGTCGACGAGCCGCTGCTCGAGGTCTCCACCGACAAGGTCGACACCGAGATCCCCTCGCCCGTCGCCGGCACGCTGCTCGAGATCAAGGCCGCCGAGGACGAGACCGTCGAGGTCGGCGCCGAGCTCGCGATCATCGGATCGGGTGCGCCTGCTGCTGCTCCGGCCGCCCCCGCCGCTCCCGCCGCTCCCGCCGAGGCTGCTGCTCCCGCCGAGGCTGCTGCTCCCGCCGAGCCTGCTCCGGCTGCCGAGGCCCCGGCCCCGCCTGCGCAGGCCGCGGCCGCCCCGGCGCCCGCCGCTCCCGCTCCGGCTGCCGAGGCCCCGGCGGCTCCCGCCCCGGCCGCCCCTGCTGCCCCGGCCCAGGCCCCCGCCCCGACCCACGCCGCCGACTCCACCGACGGTCCCGGCTACGTGACCCCGCTGGTCCGCAAGCTCGCCGCCCAGCACGGCGTCGACCTCGCCCAGGTCAACGGCTCGGGCGTCGGTGGCCGGATCCGCAAGCAGGACGTCCTCGACGCCGCCGCGTCGAAGGCGCCCGCCGCTGCCGCCGCTCCGGCCGCCGCCCCCGCGGCGTCGGCCGCCGCACCGGCGTCGCCGTCCCCGCTGCGCGGCCAGACAGTCAAGGTCAGCCGGCTGCGCAAGATCATCGCCGAGCGGATGGTGGAGTCGCTGCACGTCTCCGCACAGCTCACCCAGGTGGTCGAGGTCGACGTCACCAACATCGCCCGGCTGCGCGAGAGCGTGAAGGCGGACTTCCTGGCACGCGAGGGCGTCAAGCTGACGTACCTGCCGTTCTTCACCAAGGCCGCGATCGACACCCTCAAGCAGCACCCGTCGCTCAACGCGAACCTCGACCTCGAGAAGGGCGAGATCACCTACTACGACCGCGAGAACGTCGCGTTCGCCGTCGACACCGACAAGGGCCTGCTGACCCCGGTCGTCAAGGACGCGGGTGACCTGTCGATCTCCGGTCTGGCGAAGAAGATCTCCGACGTCGCCGAGCGCACCCGGACCAACAAGATCGGTCCCGACGAGCTCTCCGGCGGCACGTTCACCATCACCAACCTCGGCAGCTTCGGCGCGCTGTGGGACACCCCGATCATCAACCAGCCGCAGGTCGCCATCCTCGGTCCCGGGGCCGTGGTCAAGCGTCCCGTGGTCATCGACGACGAGGACCTCGGCGAGACCATCGCGGTGCGCCACATGGTCTACTTCGCGCTCACCTACGACCACCGCGTGGTCGACGGCGCCGACGCCGGCCGCTTCCTGCGTGACCTGAAGAAGCGCCTCGAGGCCGGGCAGTTCGAGGTCTGAGCCGACCCGGACAGCGGGAGTCAACGTGCACGTGGTCGTCGCCGGCTCGTCCGGCTTCCTCGGCCGCCGGCTCGTCACCGAGCTGCGCGGCCGAGGCCACGATGTCACGTGCCTGGTCCGCCGTGACCCGGCTCCTGGGCATGCCCCCGACACCGCCGAGTCCCGCTGGGACCCGCAGTCCGGCGTGGTCGACACCGGGCTCGTCCGAGGCGCCGACGTCGTCGTCAACCTCGCCGGCGCGCCCCTGATCGGCAACCCCCACTCCAAGAAGTGGGCGCGCGACGTCATGACCAGCCGCCGTGCCACCACCGGCCTGCTCGCCGCCACGATCGCCGCGGCGCCGAGCCCGCCCGCCCTGGTCAACGCCTCCGGCGTCAGCTGGTACGGCGACCACGGGCCCACGGAGCTGACCGAGGCCTCGGACACCCGGGGCCACGCCCTGCTCACCCGCGTCGCCCGCGAGTGGGAAGCGGCCACCGAACCCGCGGCTCGGGCCGGCGCGCGCGTCGTACGACTGCGCACCGCTCCCGTCCAGGACCGGAGCAACGCGCCCCTGCAGCAGCAGCGCCTCCAGTTCCTCGCCGGTCTCGGCGGTCGCCTGGGCAATGGTCGTCAGTACTACCCCCTCATCTCGCTGCGCGACTGGATCGGCGCAGCAGCGTTCCTCCTCGAGCACCCGACGGCGTCGGGTCCGTTCAACCTGTGCGCGCCGGACACGCCCACCAACGCGGAGTTCACCCGGGCGCTGGCCCGGCTGGTCCACCGCCCGGCGCTGCTGCCGGCACCCGCGGCAGCGATCCGACTGGCTGCCGGGCCGATGGCCGACGAGGTTCTCGGCTCGCTCAACCTGCGCCCGGCGGCGCTGCTCGACCTCGGCTACGGCTTCGCCGACCCCGACGTCGAGTCCGTGCTCGCGACCGGGCTGCGCGCCACCACGGCCTGAGCCGACGCGAGCAGCCACGCGTCGCCCGACCGGACGAACACCAACCGCCGGGTCGATGGTCCGTCTCGCGGCAGCGCCACCCGCTCCCCCGACCCCGCCCGCACGCCCACGGCGCCCGCCAACCGATCCGTGACGACGAGCACGAGCCGCCGGTCGGTGCGCCGCCGCAGCTCGACCGTGAGGACCTGCATCGCCATCCCCTCCACCCGTAGGCCGCGCCGCAGCCAGGCACGCAGCATCGCCACGTCCCGTGCCCCCGCGGGCGAGCCCCGCACGTAGAGCGCCCGGAGCGCATCGACGTCGCCGCTGGCCCAGGCCCGCGCTCGCGAGCGGTCCCAGTCGCGCAGCACCGCGAGCGAGCCCACGGCGCGAGCCACGCCGACCCGGCCGGCGGCGGGAGCGACGACGGCACGAGGGCGGGCGGCCGGCGTACCGGACGGCGGCGGGCCACCCCCGCGCAGCACCAGGACCGCGACCGCCGCGAGGACCGTGAGGACGATCGCGGCGGTCCCGAGAAGGACGGCCCGAGGGCCCGAGATCCGCATGGGAAGATCCTGGACCCGACCTCCGACAGGTGCCGGATCTCATCCACAGGCCCGGGAGTACGCTCGACGTCGTGACGCTGACCTTCCGCGAGGACGGACTGGGACCGGACTTCATCGACTACGTCACGGCGTGGGACCTGCAGCGCGAGCTGCACGCGCAGGTCGTCGCCGGCGAGCTGACCGACACCGTGCTCCTCCTCGAGCACCCGCCCGTCTTCACCGCCAGCCGCCGCACCGAGGCCCACGAGCGCCCCGCCGACCCCGGCGGTGCGCCGATCATCGAGGTCGACCGCGGCGGCAAGATCACCTTCCACGGCCCGGGCCAGCTGGTGGCGTACCCGATCGTCCGGCTGCCCGACCACGTGAAGGTCCTCGACTACGTGCGCCGGCTCGAGGAGGCGATCATCGCCGTGTGCGCCGAGCTCGGCGTCACGACCGCGCGGATCCCGGGCCGCACCGGCGTGTGGCTCAAGGCCGACGAGAAGGGCGACGAGCGCAAGATCGCGGCCATCGGCATCCGGGTCCGCAACGGCGTCGCCATGCACGGCTTCGCACTGAACTGCGACGTCGACCTGAGCTGGTACGACCGGTTCGTGCCGTGCGGCATCTCCGACGCCGGTGTCACCTCGCTGAGCGCCGAGCTGGGACGGGACGTACCGGTGCGCGAGGTCCTCGAGTCCGTACGACGGCACCTGGCCGAGCTCCTGGAGTGGAAGGACTACGTCCTCACCCCCGACTACGAACCGCGGCCCGACCCGGCGAGGGTGGCCGTGCCGGTCGTCAGCTATCCCCGAGTAGGCTGAACCGGTGAGTGCGACACCCGAGGGGCGCAAGCTCCTCCGCCTGGAGGTCCGCAACGCGGAGACCCCGATCGAGCGCAAGCCGTCCTGGATCCGCACCAAGGCCACGATGGGCCCCGAATACCGGTCCCTGAAGAGCCTGGTGAAGTCCGAAGGCCTCCACACCGTGTGCGAGGAAGCCGGCTGCCCCAACATCTTCGAATGCTGGGAGGACAAGGAAGCCACCTTCCTCATCGGCGGCGACCAGTGCACCCGCCGCTGCGACTTCTGCCAGATCGACACCGGCAAGCCCCAACCCCTCGACCGCGACGAACCCCGCCGCGTCGCCGAGTCGGTCCAGACCATGGGCCTCAAGTACGCCACCATCACCGGCGTCGCCCGCGACGACCTGCCCGACGGCGGCGCCTGGCTCTACGCCGAGACCGTGCGCGCCATCCACGACCTCAACCCCGAGACCGGCGTGGAGAACCTCATCCCCGACTTCAACGGCGACCCCGCACTGCTCGCCGAGGTCTTCGAGTCCCGCCCCGAGGTCCTGGCCCACAACGTGGAGACCGTGCCACGGATCTTCAAGCGGATCCGCCCCGGCTTCCGCTATGAGCGCTCCCTCGACGTGCTCACCCAGGCCCGCGCGTTCGGACTGGTCACCAAGTCCAACCTGATCCTCGGCATGGGCGAGACCCGCGACGAGGTCTCGGACGCGCTCCAGGACCTGCACGAGGCCGGCTGCGAGCTGGTCACCATCACCCAGTACCTGCGCCCCAGCCTCCGGCACCACCCCGTCGAACGGTGGGTCAAGCCCGAGGAGTTCGTCGAGCTCGCCACCGAAGCCGAGGAGATCGGCTTCAGCGGAGTGCTCTCGGGACCGCTCGTGCGTTCGTCGTACCGCGCCGGTCGTCTGTATCGTCAGGCGATGGCCGCGCGGGACGACCGCGCCGAAGCAACTGCCTGAGGAGAACGCAGCACCCCATGTCGAACACGCCTCTCGACCCGTCCACGATGAGCCGCCGCCGGCAGATCCTCGAGACCTACAAGATGTCCCGGGAGGTCGACCCGGCCATCCGCTGGTGGATGATCGGCTCGTTCCTGGTGTTCGGCGGCCTCGGCCTGGCGCTGTTCCGGCTGGTCCTGCCCCACAACGACTCGGTCTTCAGCTGGATCCTCGCCGGCGTCGCGACCTTCCTGATCGGCCTGCTCGCCGTGATGATCGTCTTCGGTCGCCGCGCTCAGAAGGCGGCGTTCGCCCGCCTCGACGGCCAGCTCGGTGCCGCCGCCCGCGCCCTCACCATGCTGCGCCGCGGCTGGGTGATCGAGGAGGTCGTCGGCTTCACCAAGCAGCAGGACATGGTCCACCGGGTCGTCGGCCCGCCGGGGATCGTCCTGGTCGGCGAGGGCAACCCCGCGCGCCTCAAGGCGCTGATGGCCAGCGAGCACAAGAAGCACGAGCGCGTCGCCGGCGACTACCCCGTCCACGACGTACTCGTCGGCAAGGACGAGGGTCAGGTCCCGCTCAACAAGCTGGTCCGCCACGTCCAGAAGCTCGGCCGCCAGGTCAAGCCGGCCGAGATCACCGAGCTCCGCCAGCGGCTGCGCGCCCTCGACGCCCAGCGCCCGAAGGTCCCGCTCCCCCGCGGCCCGGTGCCCACCTCGATGAAGGGCATGCGCGGCAACCTCCGCGGTCGCTGATCCGCGTCTGCTCCTCTCTCCACAGCCCGCCGCCTGTTGGTGGCGCCTGCCGCCCGGATCGGGATAGCGTCGCGAACGCGTCCCCGGTCCGGGCGCTGCAATTCTCGGGAGGACCCATGGGTACGACGCTCCGCGCCGCCGCCGCGGCCCTGGTGCTGCTGCTCGCTGCCGGCTGCTCCGACGACGGCCCGTCCCCACGGGACCCGACCTCGACCTGGAGCCCGACGGGGAAGATGGAGACGCCCACCTCCGCCGCGCCCGACCCGGTGGAGCCCGAGCTGCCGGCTGCGGCGGCCGAGGCGAGTGAGGCCGGGGCTCGGGCGTTCATCGGGTACTACTGGGAGCTGGTCAACTACGCCCAGGTCACTGGCGATGTGAAGGCGCTCAAGGCGGTGTCCGGGCCGAGCTGCGACGGCTGCAAGGCGGGCATCCGCGGTGTCCAAGATCTCTACTCCGACGGCGGCCACATCGAGGGCGGCAACTATTCAGTCCACCTGGACAAGGTGAACCAGCTCAAGAACAAGGATTCATCTCAATACGCGTTCGAAGCGAAGATGTCGGCCTCGACGGACAAGCAGCTCGTCGTGTCGGGCGACGGCAGCTCGACGACCAATCCGGCGGCGACGTCCGAGGTCGTGGTCGCTGTCGCTTGGCTTGGCTCCCAATGGCGCCTGGAAGCGATGCAGGTGTCGTGAGAAGGCTTCTGGCTACTGCAATCACGGCCGCTGTCTTGCAACAGACTGCCGTGGCTGCTGCTGACGACGACACCGGAGCCGGGACCTCCGGCGCTGGCTTCTGGATTCAGAAGGTGCACCAGGACCAGGGAGGCCATGGCTCAAGCGGAGGCGACGTCGGCGGTGCAGGCCCCAAGTCCCAACCGGTATTGATTGGCAACGGGGCCTGCGATGCCGCTGATCAGGTGGCTGGCGAGTTCCTCAACGCAAGCTTCTGCAACACCGAGGACCAGCAGCCCGTACTCACGCTGGCCGACGTCCAGAAGGCCTTCGCCGAGCTCAAGCTCGATCCCGGCACCCTCGTCGTCCAGCCACCCGACGGCCTGACCCTGGTCAATTTCAAGACCAACTTCTACACGACCACCACGACCCCGACCACCGTCACCGTCACCCTCCTCGACCAACCCGTCACGATCGAGGCGACCCCCGCCACCTACACCTGGCACTTCGGCGACGGCCAGACCACCAGCACCACCGAACCCGGCGCCGCCTACCCCGCCCTCACCATCACCCACGAATACCTCCGCAAGGGCGACTACCGCCCGAGCCTCTCCACCACCTACACCGGCCGCTACAAGGTCGCCGACGGACCCTGGCAGACCATCCCCGGCACCGTCACCATCGACGGTCCCGGCCAACCCCTGCGCGCGATCGAGGCGAAGCCCAAGCTCGTCGGCTACTGACCTACTTGGTCAGGGTGCGCAGCGTCGCGAAGGTGACGGTTGACGTACCGGCGAACAGGTCGTGCAGGCCGCGGCCGTCGGGACGGAACACGAGCGGTGGGATGACGAGCGCGACCAGCACCTGGCGGCCGATGGCCTTGACGGGGCTGAGGCGGCGCAGGTGCCCGTCGGCGGGTACGACGCACAGGCCGGTCAGCAGCTTTCCCGCCGAGCCGCCCCCGAGCCAGGTCATCAGCCCGGACTCGACGACGAACACGATCAGGACGGCGCCGGAGGCGAAGGAGCCGGGCTTGGTGTACTCGTCGAGGCCGAATATCGCGATCACGACCAGGGTGCACAGCAGCCAGTCCACGAGCAGGGCGAGGATGCGGCGACCCCAGGATGCGTTCTCGATCACGCCCCAACGCTAGCGAAGCCCCTCCAGGCAACCTGTTACATGCCCGAAACACGAGGGCAACCCTGAGAAATCTGGACGCCCTAGCGTCGCCTGTGCGTCGCCCGCGCGACGGCATCTGTTGAGACCACCAGGGAGTTCACATGACTTCGAACCCGACCCGCTTGGGTGCGATCCGCAACATCGAGGCGAACGAGGCGCCGGCGGCGTTCTTCGACGTCGACGAGAAGACCGGCGCCATCTACGGCGAGAACGTCTTCTCCCTCGCGGTGATGCAGAAGCGCCTGCCGAAGTCGGTGTTCAAGTCGGTCTTCGCGACCATCCAGAACGGCCAGAAGCTCGACCCCGCCGTCGCCGACATCGTCGCCTCGGCGATGAAGGACTGGGCGATGGAGAAGGGCGTGACGCACTACGCCCACGTCTTCTACCCGCTGACCGGCCTCACCGCCGAGAAGCACGACTCGTTCATGGAGCCGGTCGGCGACGGTACGGCGGTCTGGGAGTTCTCCGGCAAGACGCTGGTCCAGGGCGAGCCGGACGCCAGCTCCTTCCCCAACGGTGGGATCCGGGCGACCTTCGAGGCGCGCGGGTACACCGGCTGGGACGTCCAGTCGCCGGCGTACATCCTCGAGAACCCCAACGGCAACACCCTGTGCATCCCGACGATCTTCGTCTCGATGACCGGTGAGGCCCTCGACCACAAGACCCCGCTGCTGCGCTCGCAGAACGCGATGTCCGAGCAGGCCAAGCGCGTCCTGGCGCTGTTCGGCCACAAGGACATCGACAACGTGGTGTCGTACTGCGGTCCCGAGCAGGAGTACTTCCTGGTCGACACCGCGTTCGTGAACTCGCGCCCCGACCTGCTCAACGCCGGGCGCACCCTGTTCGGCGCGAAGCCGCCGAAGGGCCAGGAGTTCGACGACCACTACTTCGGCGCCATTCCGGAGCGCGTCCTGGGCTTCATGCACGACACCGAGCGGGCCCTGTTCAAGCTGGGCGTCCCGGCGAAGACCCGCCACAACGAGGTCGCGCCCGGCCAGTTCGAGATCGCACCGGTCTTCGAGCGCGCCAACCTCGCCTCGGACCACCAGCAGCTGATCATGTCGACGTTCAAGTCGATCGCCAAGACGCACGGCTTCGAGTGCCTCTTCCACGAGAAGCCGTTCGCGGGCGTCAACGGCTCGGGCAAGCACGTGAACTTCTCGTTCGGTAACGGCAACCAGGGCAACTTCCTCAACCCGGGCGACAACCCCCACGACAACGCGCAGTTCCTCGTCTTCTGCGCCGCGGTGATCCGCGCCGTCCACCTGTACGGCGGCCTGCTGCGGCTCTCGATCGCCAGCGCCGGCAACGACCACCGGCTCGGCGCCAACGAGGCCCCGCCGGCGATCATCTCGATCTTCCTCGGCGACCAGCTGCAGGATGTCTTCGAGCAGATCGCCAAGGGCGGCGCGACCTCGTCGAAGCAGAAGGGCGTCCTGTCCGTAGGCGTCGACACACTGCCCGACCTGACCAAGGACGCCGGCGACCGCAACCGCACCTCGCCGATGGCCTTCACCGGCAACCGCTTCGAGTTCCGCGCCGCCGGCTCGAACCAGACCGTCGCGGCGCCGATGGTCGTGATCAACACGATCATGGCCGAGGCGCTCGACTACCTGGCCACCGAGCTCGAGGCCGGCACCGAGTTCAACGACGCCGTCCAGTCGGTCCTCGCCAAGGTCGTCGAGAACCACGGCGCGGTCGTGTTCAACGGCAACGGCTACTCCGAGGAGTGGCACGCCGAGGCCGAGCAGCGGGGCCTGAAGAACCTGCGGACGACGGTCGACGCGCTGCCGGAGTACCAGACGCCGGAGGCCAAGAAGCTGTTCTCGACGTACGGCGTCTTCAGCGAGGCCGAGCTCGAGTCCCGCTTCGAGGTGGGTGTCGAGCAGTACGTCATGACGATCAACGTCGAGGCGAACCTGACCGAGGAGATCGCGCGTACGACGATCCTCCCGGCCGCGGTCCGGTACCAGACCGAGCTCGCCACCAACGTCGCCTCGCTCAAGGCGGCCGGCGTCGATGCCGACACCACCGACCTGCTCGCCGTCACCGAGCTGGTGACCACGCTGCGCACCGGCATCGCCGCCCTCGTCGCCGCCCAGGCCGGCGCCGCCGACCACCACGGGCTGGACGAGGCGGCGTACCACCGCGACACCGTCCTGCCCGCGATGCTCGCGGTCCGCGAGGCCGCCGACGCGCTCGAGGCCGTCGTCGCCGACGACCTGTGGTCGCTGCCGACCTACCAGGAGATGCTCTTCATCCGCTGACCCGGCCCGCCACCGGCCTGCCCCGCACTCAACGAGTGCCCGGGGCAGTTCGGCGTGCGCGTTGTTAACACGGACGAAACAAACCGGTACTGCGACGGCAACAGGTCATTCGGTAGGTTGCCGGGGAGGGTTTCCGGCCCATCGCCGTACCGGTGCCCCCGAACGCACAGGCTGAACCGATGGCTGGGCCGCGGCGCCACAGCCGAGGAGGACCGAATGTTCAACAACAGCGAAGAGCTGCTCAAGTACATCAAGGACGAGGGCGTCGAGATGATCGACGTCCGCTTCTGCGACCTGCCCGGTGTGATGCAGCACTTCACCGTGCCGGCCTCGTCCTTCGACCAGTCCGTCTTCGACGACGGCCTGGGCTTCGACGGCTCCTCGATCCGCGGCTTCCAGGCGATCAACGAGTCGGACATGTCGCTGTTCCCCGACCCGACCACGGCGTACGTCGACCCCTTCCGCAAGTCGAAGACCCTCAACGTCAACTTCTTCATCCACGACCCGATCACGGGCGAGGCGTACTCGCGCGACCCCCGCAACATCGCGAAGAAGGCGCTGGCGTACCTCGCCTCGACCGGCATCGCGGACACCGCCTTCTTCGCCCCCGAGGCCGAGTTCTACATCTTCGACAACGTGCGGTACTCCACCGGCGTCAACGAGGGCTACTACCACATCGACTCCGTCGAGGGCTGGTGGAACTCCGGCAAGGACGACGGCGAGAACAAGGGCTACAAGACGCGCCTCAAGGGCGGCTACTTCCCCGTCGAGCCCTACGACCACTACAGCGACCTGCGCGCCGACATGGTCAAGAACCTCGAGGCCTGCGGCCTCCAGGTCGAGCGGGCGCACCACGAGGTCGGCACCGCCGGCCAGGCCGAGATCAACTACCGCTTCGACACGCTGCTCAAGGCCGCGGACGACGTGATGAAGTTCAAGTACCTCATCAAGAACACCGCCTGGGAGCAGGGCAAGTCCGTCACCTTCATGCCGAAGCCGATCTTCGGCGACAACGGCTCGGGCATGCACGTCCACTCCTCGCTGTGGAAGGACGGCTCGCCGCTGTTCTACGACGAGACCGGGTACGGCGGCCTGTCCGACCTCGCCCGCTGGTACATCGGCGGCATCCTCGACCACGCCCCCGCGCTGCTCGCGTTCACCAACCCGACGGTGAACTCGTTCCACCGCCTGGTCCCCGGCTACGAGGCCCCGATCTCGCTGGTCTACTCCTCGCGCAACCGCTCCGCCTCGATCCGCATCCCGATCACCGGCAGCAACCCGAAGGCCAAGCGCGTCGAGGCCCGCTTCCCCGACCCGTCGGCGAACCCGTACCTCGCCTTCTCGGCCCTGATGCTCGCCGGCCTCGACGGCATCCAGAACAAGACCGAGCCGCCCGCCCCGGTCGACAAGGACATCTACGAGCTCCCGCCGGACGAGATGGCCGAGATCGCCCAGGTGCCGACCTCGCTGGGCGCGGTGCTCGAAGCGCTCGAGGCCGATCACGACTTCCTCACCGTCGGCAATGTGTTCACGCCCGACCTGATCGAGACGTGGACGTCGTACAAGCGGGAGAACGAGATCGCGCCCGTGCAGCTGCGGCCGCACCCGCACGAGTTCGAGCTGTACTACGACATCTGAGTCGTGAACTGGGCTGGATCTGCCGGCCCGTCAAACCGATGGCCCCGGGAGTTCCCTGGGGCCATCGGCATTTCGAGGAGGCCGGCAGAAGGGTCGGCGGGACGGCACGTCCCATCTCGATGCTCCGAGGAACCACCATGACTGGACACGGCACCGCAATGCTCATCCAGCCGGCACTGCGGCCCTTCCGCTGACGAAGTCTGGTCGCCCTGGCCGTCGGGCACCGTCGCCGATCATGCCGGACCGGACGCGGGCGACGGCGACAACGAGTCCGTCGAGGTGACCAAGGTGATCGCCGTCGCCGACCTCGGCGTGACGACGACCAGCGCAACCTCCCCGTTCGAGGTCCTCGTCGGGCAGTCGAGCCCGGTCGACTGCGTCGTACCGATCGTGATCAACGTGCGGCCCGGCGGTCTCCCCGACTCGATCAACCTCAACACCGTCGCCACCCTGGCCGCGCTGACGACGCGAGCTGGCGCCTACGGCCTGCCGGTGCCGTTCGACGCGAGCCGCATCGACGTCTCCCGGACCCGCTGGGGCCTGCGCTCGAACCTCTTCGACACCGCCCGGGCCAGAGCAGCGCGACCGAGAGGCACGACAAGCTGCACCTCGCGGACTCCTACGATCTCGACGAACGGCCCCAGGACGGCGACCTGGACGGCGTCCTGCACTTCAAGCCGAGGGCGGCCAGTCTCACGCTGAGCACGACGGAGGCCTGCCTCAAGGGCAAGTACGTCGCCCCGAACGGCGCGACCTACGCCTTCTTCGGGTGCGACTCGGTCCGGGTCACCAGCTGATGCGCGGCCGGCCGCGAGCGGCGCTCGCGGCCGGCCGCCTTGACGGCGTACATGTCGCGGTCGGCCTCCCTGAGTACCTGGTCGATCGTGCGTCCGGGACTGAACTGCGCGACGCCGATCGAGATCGAGACGGAGACACCGTTCCACGGGAAGCCCGCGTCCTCCTCCAGGCTGCGGGCAACCGTCGCTCCGACGGTACGGGCGTCCTCAGCCCCGGCCCGGGACAGCACGACGGCGAACTCGTCGCCGCCCAGCCGACCCACGGCGTCGGACGCACGCACCGCTCGGCGCAAGACGCGGGCCACGTGAACCAGCAGGTCGTCGCCCACCTCGTGGCCGAACCGGTCGTTCACCGCCTTGAAGTTATCCAGGTCGCACAGCAGGACCGAGCCACCCCGGCCACTCTCGGCCAGCACCACCTGACGCTCGAGCACCCGGGTGAGACCCCGTCGGTTGAGCGTCCCGGTCAAGGCGTCGTGGTGTGCAAGGTGCTCGAGCTCGTGCTCGTAGGACTTGCGCGTGCTGGTGTCCTGGAGCTGGGCGAGCAGGTAGGGCCTGTCATCATCCGGGTCCGTAGCCCGCACCACGGTCACCTCGGCCTGCGCCCACACGGTGTGGCCGTCGGCGTGGCGATAGCGACGTTCCTCCGAGAAGCGCGTGATTCGCCCGGCCGTCAACTGGTCGCGTACCCGTCTCGACATCGCCAGGTCTGCCGGGTGCACGAGCGCGTCGACGTCCATGCCCTCCAGAGCCGCGACGTCGTACCCGAAGAGCCGACCGGCTGCGTCGTTGGCCGAGACGATGAGTCCGTCGGCGCTTGTCACCAATGTCGCTGACGGCGCGGCCTCGAACAGGGTCCGGAACCGCGACTCGGCGAGGGCCAGCGCCACCTCCGCACGTCGACGCGCGCTGATGTCGGTCACGAGGACGAAGATGCCGCGCACCTCACCCTCGTGCACGTCCGGCAGGTAGAGGGCCTGGGTGTACCTGGGCCCGGTCGGCGTCGGGATCTCGCGGTCGAACTCCTGGCGTTCCCCCGCCAGCGCCCGCTCGAGGTAGGGCAGGTTCTGCTGGTAGAGGTCCGGCCCCAGCACCTCGCTGATGTGCCTGCCGAAGATCTCCTCCGGCGTCATGTCGAAGTACTCGACGTAGACCTTGTTGGCCAGCCGGTTGCGCAGCCCTCGGTCCCAGTACGCGATGAGCGCCGGGAGGTTGTCCAAGATGGCCTGCTGGTCAGCGCGCTCGAGCTCGCGGGCGGTGTCGTCACCGGAATCGGCGGGCGGGTGCTCGAGCGGATCGATCATCTCTCGTCTCTCGTGAAGCCTGCCTGTCCATCGGCACGCCTCCGTGCGAGATGAGGGATCGGCGCCGAGCCGAGGTCACCTGCCCGAGAGGCGGTCGGCGCGGGTATCCACCAGCCCTGCCACCCACCGCGCCGCCGGCGCCGGCGCCCGGCCGGGACCGAGTACGCCGGAGTGGCCGGTGCGCCACCAGTGCGGTTCGACTCGCAGGCCGGCGGCCCGGTAGCCGCGGACCAGGGAACGGGTCAGCCACCAGGGGGCGACCTCGTCGAGGGTGGCGGCGTCGATGCGCAGTGGCAGGTCGACAGGAAGGGACAACCCGGCGACGTCGTGGGCGCGCAGGGAGCCCAGCAAGCGGTCGCGTACGACGTCCCCGCGGGCTCCGAGCAGGGCGCCGGGAGCGAGGGCGCCGAAGGAGGAGCGGTGGGCGAGCTCGGTGAGGGTGCGCTCACCGAGCTGGGGCCAGAGCCGGCGGGCGCGGTCGCTGAGGCCGTCGCCGTCGACCAGCTGCCGGAGCTGAGGGTCCACCGTCGCGGCGCCGCTGATCATCAGCGCGACGAGGGCGGGGACGACGCCGAACCCTGGTGGGGTGAGCGGCCAGCGCAGCGAGAGACCGATGGTCCGGTCCATCCGGGTGACGGGCGCGACGACCGCGCAGCCGAGCAGCGAGACGCCGGCCGGCGGGCCCACGGCAGCGGCGTGGAGGGCGGCGACGGCACCCTCGGAGTGCCCCGCGGAGACCCAGCGGCCCGACAGGTCGAAGGACGCACGCGCCGCGACGAGCAGGTCGAGCACGGAGGTCGCCAGCGCGGGACCGATCAGGTACGGATGGGGTCCCGGGCTGCCGAGGCCCGCGTAGTCGGGCTGCAGGACGGCGATCCCCCGCCCCAGCAGCTGCGCGGCGAAGCCGTCGCCCTGCGTCATCCGGCGCAGCTCCGGGTGCCCGTCGACAGCGGTGCTCGGCGCCGAGCGGTCACTGCCGCCGGTGGTCATGTGCCCGTAGGTCACCACCGGCCAGCCGCCGATGGGCGGCGCTGCGGCCGGCAGGTGGACCAGCCCGGTCAGCACGGAGGAGCCCGAGGGGTACGACACCCGCCACGACTCCCCTGCCGCCGCGAGCGCCGCCCGTCCCCGCGCCGGCTCGCGGGCCACGACCGCGCTCACCAGCGTCCCCGCGGCAGCAGCCGGCGGACGCGGCGCGGGATCAGTCCGAGCCGACCCGGGTCCCGCCCGTCGGCGAACGCCATCAGGTCGGCGAAGGCGTTCGCGACGGGGACCAGCTGGTCGACGTCGACCTTGTCGAGGGTGTCGGCCTCGTCGTACAGGTAGAGCGGGCCGGAGACCAGGCTGATCGTCGGCACGCCGGCCGTGAAGGTGAACGACGCGTCGGTCGGCATCCCGTCGAGCGTGAACTCCAGCAGCCCGGCGTTGAGCATCGAGGTCGCGCCGAGCCGATGGCGGCGGATCGCCCGCGCCACCGCGAGCTTCATCGGCAGCGAGACGTTCTCGAAGAAGGCCCGCGGCTCGCTGTGGTCGAGGGTCTCGAAGCACCCGTCGGCGGTGCGACGCGCGCGCAGCCCGACGTGCTCGACGGTCAGGTTGAGCGCGAGCGGGTACGGCGAGTCGGCGTCGATCGTGTAGCGGCGGGCGAAGGCGCGGTGGGACTGGTAGCCGGTGAAGTGGCTGTCGAATGTGACGAACATGAGCGTCTTGGACCAGGGGCGGCCGGCCCGGGCGCGCTCGACCGCGTGCTCGGCGAGCGCGACGACCTCCGCCGTACCGGTGGCGTCCTCGACCGCGCCGGGACCGATGGAGTCGTGGTGGGACTGCACCATCACCGTGTCCCGGGACGCGCCGTGGAGCACGCCGACCACGGTGCGCGCGGTGACTCGGCGCCGCTCGGCGACGAGCCGGAGCGATGCGACCGAGCCGGCGTGCAGCCGACGGCGCAGGGTGTCTCCCGCGGCCCGGGTGATCCACACGCCGGGCAGGGTGAGCAGGGTCCGGCGGTAGTACTCGTTGTGGTAGCCCAGTGACTCCGGGTAGTCGCGCAGCACTCCGACCACCGCCACGGCACCGGCCGCCGCGGCGTCGCGCAGCGTGCGCGTGAGCGAGGTGATGTAGGGGTTGCGGGAGCCGAGCGCGTCGCGGTTCAGCATCTGCCGCTCGGGGTCGTGCACGTACTCGCTCAGGGGCAGCAACGCCCACTGCGGCAGGTCGAAGGTCAGGTCGAAGAGCACGATCCTGCCGGTGACGTCGCGGCTGCCGACGCCGTCGGCGCCGATGTCGACGACCTCGGCCTCGACACCGTCGACACCGGTGCCGAGCGTGCCGACGTGCTCGTGGGCGGGCAGCGCACAGTGCCGGATCGGCGCGCACGGGACCTCATCCCCGTCGACGTTCAGGCCGGCCACGGAAGGCTCCCAGGCGAAGGAGTCGGCCTCCTCGACCCACACCTCGTCGAGGCCGGCGCGGCGGAACCGGTCCTCGACGTACGCCGCCGCCCGCTCACCGCCCGGCGTCCCGGTCGCCCGCGGCGCCATCGCGACCAGGTCCTCGATCGTGGCCATCAGCTGGTCGACGTCGGTCACGTCAGCGGTGCGCCGGCTCATGGCACGACCCTAGGTAGGTCGTCATATCGGCGACGTCGGGCGCCGGAAAACCGACAGGTCTCAGCCGTCGATGGGCAAGACTGATCGCATGACGCCCACCGATGACGGGATCGGTCACCTCGAGATCCTGCCCGAGATCGACCTCGCACTGATCGACGCACTCCAGGTGAACCCGCGGGCGCCGTGGACGACGATCGCCTCGGTGCTCGACATCGACGCGGTGACCGCGGCTCGCCGCTGGCGCCGGCTGCACGAGGAGCGGCTGGCGTGGTGGGTGGTCACGCCGTCCGCGGCACGGCTCACCCCCTACCTGGACGCGACCCTCGTGCTGCTGCGCTGCGCGTCCGGCGCCGCCGAGGACGCGGCCGAGCGGGCCGCGGCGCCCGACTGGGTGCACACCGTCGACCTCGTGTCGGGCACGGCGGACCTCGCCGTGGTGGTGCTCGGCTCCGGGCTCGCCGAGGTGCACCGGCGCGTCGACGAGCTGGCGGTGCTGTGCCGGGGCGAGGTCGTCGAGCGCCGGGTCGTGGCCGACGTGCACGCCGAGGACGCCGGCTGGCGCCTCGGGATCTGCTCGGCCGCCCAGCGGCGGAGCCTGCGGCCGCGCACCGACCAGCCGCGTCCCGCACCTCCTCGGGCCGCGCTGGTCGACGACCTCCTCGCGGCGCTCGGCGACGACGCCCGGCTCAGCGGGCAGGAGCTCGCGGCGCGGGTGGGCGGCTCGGAGCCGACGGTACGACGGGGCCTGGACCGGGCGCTGCGCTCGGGAGCGATCCGGCTGGGCTGCGACCTGGCGACGCCCGCCGCCGCGCTCGGCCGCGGCGTGCTGCTCGAGGTCGAGGTCGAGGACCCCGACCGGGCCGGCCCGGCGCTGGCGGGTGCCGCGCCGGTCCACCGCTGCGTCCAGACCGTCGGCGCCGGCAACCTGACCCTCGGGGTGCGGCTGGCCTCGCTCGCCCAGCTGCCGCGGATCGAGACCGACCTCGCCGCACTGGCGCGGGGCTGGCAGGTGCGCAGCCGCTCGACCGTGCTCCGCCCGGTCAAGCGGCAGGGGCAGGTGCTGGACTCCTCGGGGCGACGCGCAGCGCCTCGTCGAGGCGGTAGGCGCGGATCGCGAACAGGCTGACCAGCACCAACGCGGCGGGGACGACGGACGTGCCGGCCAGGACCGCGAGCCGGGCGGGGGCGTCGTACCGGTCGAGGCCTCCCTCGTAGCCGCCGATCGCCAGCACCACGCCGAGCAGGCCGGGCCCGAGCGCGAAGCCGAGCAGCTCGCACCCGGCCCACACCCCGGCGAAGAGGCCGATCCGGTTGTGCCCGGAGGTGCGGGCGTCGTGGGCGGCGACGTCGGGGAGCATCGCCAGCGGGAAGACCTGGATACCGGCGTAGCCGGCGCCCGTCACCGCCGACCAGACCAGGCACCACACCAGGCTGCCGGACCACACGCCGACCAGGGCGAGGAGCCCGCCGCCGAGCACGGCCGTGGCCACGACGTACCCGGCCTTCTTGCCGCGGTGGCGCCCGAGCCAGGCCCACAGCGGCGCGGACAGGACGCCGGGCACCACGAAGGCGGCGAACAGGTAGCTGCCGGTCGTGGCGTCGCCGAGCAGCACCCGGGCGGCGTACGCGACCGCGGCGAGCAGCATGCTCGTGCCCGCGGCCTGCAGCACCAGGGCCGCGATCAGCGGCCGTGCGTGCGCGTTGCCGAGCACGACCCGCAGCTGGTCGCGCAGGCCTCCCCCGGCTGTCTCCGTGCGGACCACGGGTGCGCCGCGGGTGCACCGCCAGACCGCGAGCGATCCGGCGACGACCACCAGTCCCGCGACCGCACCCATCGCGCGGTAGCCGCCCGCGGTGGTCACCAGCCACGGCGCGACCACGCCGGAGACCGCGATCGCGGTGGTCACCACCCCGACCCGCCAGGCCATCATCTGGGTGCGGACCCCGTAGTCGCCGGTCACCTCGGCCGACATCGCGAGGTAGGGCACCTGGAAGAACGCGTACGCCGTCGCGGCCACCAGGTTGGCGAGCAGCACCCAGACCAGCGCGAGCAGGAAGGGCGTGCTCGGCCCGGTGAAGACGAACGCCAGGCCCACCCCCATGAGGGGGCCGGCGACCAGCAGGAACGGACGGCGCCGGTCGTGGCGTCGTACCCGATCGCTGAGCCGGCCCGCGAGCGGGTTGCACACGAAGTCCCACGCCTTGGGCGCGAACACGACCAGTCCGGCGAGCAGCGCGCCGACGCCCAGCTCCTCGGTGAGGTAGGGCATCAGCAGCAGCGACGGCACCGTGCCGTAGACACCGGTGGCGACGCCACCCAGCGCGTAGCCGCGCCGGATCCGCGCGGGCAGCTCGTCAGGCATGCGCCGAACGTAGAGGACATTCGGCTGGAGGCATCCAGATGCAGGAATCCGTCACGACGACACATCACGACGACACGTCGCTATCGTCCCCGCTCGTCCTCCACCATCGACGTCAGGATTCGCCGAGCACGTACGGCGGCCCGATCGGCCTTCACGTTGAAGTAGCGCCGCGGGGTCGTGTCCTCGTCGAGGTAGCGCTGCATGGTCTCGAGCACGGCGCTGTCCCGGCTGGCCATCTCGTGGAAGACGGCGGCCAGCTGCTCGCCCGCGTCGGGTGGGACCGCGGCACCGCGCCACGAGATCTGCAGGAACACGTGCGTCGCGCCCGAGGACCGGGGGGTGAAGGCATGGGTGCGCACGAGCTCCAGCTCGGGGCCGCCGGAGCCGGAGATCGTGTAGGTCTGCTTGTGCAGGCCCGGGGTCACGAAGGCACCGGTCTCCGTGCGACCGAACGACTCGTCACTGTCGAGACCGGAGACCTGGGCCTCCCAGGGCGCCAGGGGTGCCTTGGGCAGCTCGCGCCTGTAGGACACGGAGAGCTCGGACACCTCGACCTCCTCCAGCGGCGGCAGCGCCTCGATGCCCGGCGGCACCATCTCCGGGTGCATCGCGAACACGTTGGTCAGGTCGAGGTAGTGCTCGTGCAGCAGCAACAGGTCGGCGGCAACGTCGCGTCGCTCCCCCACGCTGCTCCAGGCACCGTCGTGGAGCCAGGGCGTCGCGGGAGGCGGGCGCAGCCGCTCGCCGCCGGGGGTGCCGATCCAGATCCAGACGAACGGGCCATGCTCGACGACGGGGAAGGCGCGCACCCGGGCGCCCGAGGGAGGGTTGTCCTGGGAGGGCACCCTGACGCAGCGCCCGGTCGCGTCGTACGTGCAACCGTGATAGCCGCACACCACCAGATCGCCCTCGCGGTGGCCGGCCGAGAGCGGGTAGGGCCGGTGCGCGCAGCGGTCCTCGAGCGCGGCGACCGAGCCGTCGGCGAGCCGGAACAGCAGGACGAGCGTGTCGAGGAGGCGCCGAGCGGTGAAGCCGTCGCCGGCCCCGTCCAGCTCGTCACGGGTGGCGGCGACGTACCAGCAGTCCTTGGGGTAGCTCACAGGTCCAGCACCAGCTTCTTCGACAGGGAGCGGGAGACGCAGGTCATGATCGTGTCGCCCCGCTCGCGCTCGGTCCTGGACAGCACCGAGTCACGATGCTCGGGCGTGCCCTCCAGCACGTCGGCCTCGCAGGTGCCGCAGATGCCCTCCATGCAGGAGCCCATCACGTCGACGCCGGCCTTGTCGACCGCGTCGAAGATGGTGGTCCCCTCCGGCACCGCCACCGTCACCCCCGAGCGCGAGCACTCGACCTCGAACGTGTCCAGCGCGTCCTCGGATGCCTCGACCTTCTTGGCCACGAACCGCTCGAGGTGCACGCTGCCCTCGGGCCATGCCGAGCAGCCCGCCTCGACGGAGTCCATCAGAGCCTCCGGGCCGCAGCAATAGACCTCGGTGTCTCGCCGCGGCGTCCCGAGCACGGACGCCAGGTCGAACCGGCCGCACTCGTCGCTCGGCCACACCGTCACCCGGTCATCCCCCTCGAACCGGTCGAGGAATGCCATCGACGCGCGGGACCGGCCGACGTACAGCAGGCTCCAGTCGGCGCCGCGCAGCTCGGCCGCCTCGATCATCGCGAGGATCGGGGTGATGCCGATCCCGCCGGCGATGAACTGGTAGCGCGGCGACGCGACGAGCGGGAAGTGGTTGCGCGGACCGCGCACGCGGACGGTCGCGCCCTCGGTCAGCATCTCGTGGACGTACGCCGAGCCGCCCCGGCTCTCCGGGTCGAGGAGCACCCCGACCTTCCACGAGGACTCGTCAGCCACGCTGCCACACAAGGAGTACTGCCGGGTCAGGGTCGGGCCCAGGACGAGGTCGATGTGGGCGCCGGCGGTCCAGGACGGGAGACGTACGCCGGCGGGGGCGGCCAACGTGAGCTCGACGATGCCGTTCGCCACCTCGCGGCGAGCGGCGACCTGCAGCTCGGCCTCGGTCTCCGCGGTGCTCGTCACCCAGCCCTCACGGGAGCGCAGACGCGTCGGCCGGGGAGCGGAGATCCTCCGTGGGCCGGGTCGGCGCTCCTGGCCGATCGGCGTGAGGACGACCTGCATCCTGGTGTAGCCGCGGACGAAGTTCGACTGCTGGTACTCCGGCTCCTCGACGACCTCGATGTCCTCGAACCTGGCCAGCAGCTCCTCCCACAGGATCCGCAGCTGGAGCTCGGCCAGCCGGCTGCCCATGCAGCGGTGGACGCCGATCCCGAAGGAGAGGTGG
The DNA here is from genome assembly GCF_029961765.1 of Nocardioides sp. QY071. NCBI lineage: Bacteria > Bacillati > Actinomycetota > Actinomycetes > Propionibacteriales > Nocardioidaceae > Nocardioides > Nocardioides sp. QY071. The sequence continues at coordinate 2,245,998 of NZ_CP124681.1, read as the reverse complement.
TGGCGCGCGTTGTGCCGGTCGATGACGAAGTCGTCGGGGTTCTCGAAGGTGCGCTCGTCCCGGTTCGCCGAGGCGTACCACATCACGATCTTGTCGCCCTTGCGGATGAACTGGCCGTTCAGGACGGTGTCCTGCTTGGCGATCCGGCGCATGTAGGCCAGCGGCGTCTGCCAGCGGATGATCTCGTGGACCAGCTTCGGGATGAGCGAGTGGTCGGCCCGGAGCCGGTCGAACTGCTCCGGGAACTGGTTGAGCGCGAGGACGCCGCCGGACATCGAGTTGCGCGTCGTGTCGTTGCCGCCGACCACGAGCAGGATCAGGTTGCCGAGGAACTCCATCGGCCGGTCGATCAGGTCCTTGGTGTCCTCGGACATCTGCATCAAGGTGATCAGGTCGTAGCCGGGCTTCTCGCCGGCGGCCAGGCGGGCGGCCTTGTCGTGCCACAGCGCGCTGAAGCTCCTCGCCATCTCCGCCGAGGCTCGCCACATCTCGTCCACGTCGCTCTGACCGCCGGTCGTGGAGGCGCCGGCCGCGGTCACCTCGGTCCAGTAGACGAGCTTGCGACGCTCCTCGTAGGGGAAGTCGAGCAGGGTGGCGAGCATCCGGGCCGTCAGCTCGATGCTCACCTTGTCCACCCAGTCGAACGGCTCACCGACCGGCAGGTCGTCGAGGACCTCCTTGACCCGGGAGCGGATCAGGCCCTCCATCTCCTCGAGGTTCTGCGGGGCCACGACGCCCTGGACCGCGCCGCGCTGCTGGTCGTGTCGCGGCGGGTCCATCGCGATGAACATCTCGATGTCCAAGCCCTGCGGCGGGGTGCCGATCACGATCTGCGGCTCGGCGGAGAACCTCTCGAAGTCCTTGTCGACGGTGACGATGTCGTCGTACCGGGTGATCGACCAGAACGGCCCGAACGGGCTGTCGGCCTGGTAGTGCACCGGAGCCTCGTCGCGCAGCCGCTTGAAGTACGAGCGCCACTGCCCCTGCCCGAACAGGAAGGGGTTGCTCACATCGATGTCGGTCAGCTCGAGCTCGTCTACGTCGGGGATCGGGCGCTCGACGAAGACCGGCTGCTTGTCACCGACCACCCGGCGCTTGGCCTTCTGGAACAGGTGCATGCCCTGCACCTGGCGCTCCATCGGGATGGTCGCCTGGGCCTTGTTGATGACCTGGTCGAGCACGCTCATGACGGGAACCGCCTAGTCAGAGGATTTGCGGGGCTTGTCCGAACCAAACCACGCGCCGGCGACCGGAGTCACCCGCCCTCTGCCCAGCGTGACCGCGACCTTTTGTTCCTCTGCACTAGCGGATCCGGTCGGGCCCGACACCGATCGGACTCGGCCTCAGCTCGGCTTGGCGTACGCCGCGACCCCGGTGTCGAGGATGACGCAGGCCTCGTCGCCCACGGTCCAGGCGTCGTGGCCCGGGTCGAGGTCGATGACGTCGCCGGGACCGATGTCGAACTCCGCGCCGTCGTCGGGCTTGATCGTCATCCGGCCGGAGACGCAGATGCCGGTGTGGTGGACCTGGCAGGAGTCGGTGCCGGCGATCGGCCTGACGTCGTTCGACCAGCGCCAGCCGGGCTCGAAGGTGCCGCGGCCGAGGGTGAAGTCACCGAGGGTGACCACATCCATGTGGCCGTGGTCCTGGAAGTCGCGGCGCTCGTGCGGGGAGTCGATGCTCTGCTTGTCGGACATGGCTTCTCCTCTGTTCGGGGTCTGCTCGGGTCTGCTCGGGTCTGCTCGGGTCTGCTCGGGTCTGCTCAGACGGTCGCGCGGGGGCGGATGTTCTGGTTTCCCGCGAACACGTTCTCGGGGTCGTACTCCGACTTGATGGCCACGAGACGCTCGTACTTCTCGGCACCGAAAGCGGCCCGGATCCGCTCGTCGCCCTCGTCGCCGATGAAGTTGAGGTAGACGCCGCCGGTGGTGAACGGGGCGTTGGCGCGGCGGTAGTCGCGGACCCAGGCGATGTTCTCCTCGTCGTCGGCCTCGTCCATCCACGTCGCGAACGGGTGGCTGACCCAGCGGGCGGCCCGCTGGTTGAGCGGGGTGGCGTCGGCGTCGACGCGGGCCAGCGCGCCACCCCACGGGAGGAGGAGGTGCTGGGTCATCGGCGAGGGCCGGCCCGCGCCGGCGGCGAGGAAGACGTCGAGGGCCGCGTCGGGGAAGCTGTCGTGGTAGTCGGCGCTCCAGTACTGCCGCAGGCCGGGCGGGTCGTCGATCATCTGCTGGAACGCGGCATACGGCATCGGCCCGACCAGGTCGACCGCCGGCCCGAGGTCGCGCATCACCTGGACCAGCTCGGTGCCCACGGCGTGGTCGCCGTTCCAGCAGACGGCGAGGCCGACCGCCGGCTCGCCTTGGAGGTACGCCGGCACGAACTCCTCGGGCGGACCACTGATCACGACCAGCGCGGTGCCCAGCTCGTCGGGCGCGTCGTGCGCCCAGTCCCGGTAGGCGTGGGCGACCTCGGAGGCGCGGTCGAAGGGCCACAGCATCAGACCGGCGAGGATCGTCGGTCCGACCGGGTGCAGCCGGAACTCCAGCGCGGTCACGACACCGAAGTTGCCCCCGCCGCCCTTGCTGGCCCAGAGCAGGTCGGGGTGCTGGTGCTCGTCGGCCCGCAGCTCGCGGCCGTCCGCGGTGACCAGCTCGACCGCGAGCAGGTTGTCGCAGCTGAGCCCGTACTGGCGCTCCAGCCAGCCGGACCCGCCGCCGAGCGTCAGCCCGGCGACCCCGGTCGTGGAGACCCGGCCGCCGGTGGTGGCCAGGCCGTGCTCCTGCGCGGCGGCGTCGAACTCGCCCCAGGTGCAGCCCGCGCCGACCCGCGCGCGGCGGGCGGAGGCATCGATCTCGATCCCCTTCATCGGGCGTACGTCGACCACCAGGCCGTCGTCGTTGGTCGACTGCCCGGCCACCGAGTGCCCACCGGACCGTACGGCGACCGCGAGCCCGTCGCGGGCGGCACGCTCGAGCGCCTCCCGGACGTCCGCCGGTCCGTCGCAGGCCGCGATGACGCGGGGCCGCTTGTCGATCATGGCGTTGAAGAGAGCGCGCTGCTCGTCGTACCCGGCCTCGTCGGGGCCGCACCACTTCGTCATGCTCCTGGCCTCCTGGCCTCGTGGCCCCTCCCCCACCAGCCACGATCCCCGCGCCGGGCCGCCGTGGCATCCCGTGGAATGGGGAAAGGTCCGGACCCGGGCAGAACTAGGCTGGCCCCGTGCTGTACTCGGTCCTTCACACCACGGTCCCGCCCCTCGCCCGCGCCGTGTGGCGGCCGACCATCGAGGGCGTCGCCAACGTGCCGCTGACCGGTGCGGTGCTGTTCGCGAGCAACCACCTCAGCTTCGCCGACAGCGTGGTGATTCCGATCGTCGCACCGCGCAAGGTGGTGTTCCTGGCGAAGGCGGAGTACTTCACCGGGCCCGGCATCAAGGGCCGGCTCAGCAGGGCCTGGTTCGAGGGGCTCGGCATGGTCCCGGTCGACCGCAGCGACACCCGCGCGGCGCTGAACTCGCTCGACGTGGCGCTCGACGTGCTCGGCAAGGGCGAGGCGTTCGGGATCTATCCCGAGGGCACCCGCTCCCGCGACGGGCGGCTCTACCGCGGCCGGACCGGGGTGGCGCAGCTCGCCCTGACGGCCGGCGTACCCGTCGTGCCTGTCGGGCTGACCGGGACCGACCAGCTGCAGCCGGTCGACGCCCGGTTCCCCCGGCGGGCGAAGGTCACCGTGCGGTTCGGGAAGCCACTCGACTTCGCCGGGCGCTTCGAGGGCGTCGCGCCGGGCCGGGCGCGACGGGAGGCGACCGACGAGATCATGGACGCCATCCACGCGCTGACCGGCCAGGAGCTGGCCGGCGCCTACAACGAGCGACCGGTCGACGCCTGAGCTGCGCGCGCCCGCTCCGCCCGCCCACTCCGGAGGGCTGGCGTGTCGCTCTGCCCAGGAGTAAGCAGGGACCTACCGGCGATGCCGGTCGGGCGTCGCCCTGCCCCTGAGAGGAGTGGGTCGTGTACGCACGTTCGAGCACGTTCCACGGCAACCCCGCCAAGATCGACGCGGGCATCAAGTTCGTCGAGGCCGAGGCGGCCCCGACGCTCAGCAAGATGGAGGGCTGTCTCGGGCTGTCGCTGCTGGTCGACCGCGCGACCGGCTACTGCATCGCGACCAGCTCGTGGGAGACCGAGGAGGCGATGACCGCGAGCGACGCGATGCTGCGGCCGATGCGCGACCGAGGCCGCGACGTCCTCGGTGCCTCGATGCAGGTCGACAGCTGGGAGATCGTCGTCATGCACCGCACGCACCACGCAGCGTGCTGCCGGGCCAGCTGGCTCGAGGGCGACCTCGACGCCATGACCGAGACCTTCCGGGTCGCGCTGCTCCCCCGCCTGGAGGAGATGGACGGCTTCTGCAGCGCCAGCCTGCTCGTCGACCGGGCCACCGGCCTCGGCTGCGCGACGACGGCCTGGGAGTCGCACGACGCGATGGTGGCCAGCCGCGCGATGGCCGACGAGATGCGTGAGTGCGCGGCGACGGAGTCCTCCGGCGTCGTCGTCGAGGTGCACGAGTTCGACCTGGCGTACGCGCACCTGCACGTGCCCGAGATGGCCTGAGTCTCCCGGGGTCGGGTGTGTGAGAGTGACCACTGGCTCACCCTCACCCACCCAACTCGCCGAGGCGCTGACTCCCCGCTCTCGGTATCCGCGGGGCGTTCACGGGTACGGCCTCCCTCGGGTCCGGACGTGGACCCGCGCACCCACGGACCCTCGAGGAGCAGGCCATGAGCAAGGACGTCGTCGACCTCATCATGAACGACCACCGGGAGCTCGAGAAGCTCTTCGACACTCTCCTCAACGAGCCGGACAAGAGGGCAGCGCTGGTGCCCGTGATGACCACGCTGCTCACGGCCCACAGCCGGGCCGAGGAGTCCGAGGTCTACCCGGCGGCGAGCGAGGCCGGCGGTGCCGACGACGTCGAGCACAGCCAGAAGGAGCACCTCGAGGCCGACCGGCTCGCCCTCGCACTCTCCGAGACCGACCCGTCGTCGCCGGACTTCCCGACCGCGCTGAAGAAGCTGGTCGACGCGGTCAGCCACCACGTCGAGGAGGAGGAGACGACCGTGCTGCCCGGCATGCGTGAGCACCTGGACGAGGCGCGGCGGGCCGAGCTCGGCGAGGCGTTCCTCGCCGCACGTGAGGAGCACCTCGGCGAGCAGCCGGCCGACATCACGAAGGCCGAGCTCGACCAGCAGGCCGCCAACGCCGGCATCTCCGGCGCCTCGTCGATGAGCAAGGACGAGCTGCAGCAGACCCTCGAGGCCGAGGCGGAGTCGTGAGATGAGGATCGGGTACTTCCTCTCCAGCGAGGAGTACACGCCGAACCAGCTCGTCGAGCAGGCCCTCGCCGCGGAGGACGCCGGGTTCGACGGGCTGTGGATCAGCGACCACATCCAGCCGTGGAACTCCGCCCAGGGCCAGAGCCCGATGGTCTGGCCGATGATCGGGGCGATCGCCCAGGTGACCGCGCTGCCGATCATGACCGCGGTGACTTGCCCCATCGGCCGGCAGAGCCCGCTGCTGGTCGCCCACGCGGCCGCGACCTGCGCGGTGCTCAATCCGGGCTTCCGGCTCGGCGTCGGGACCGGTGAGGCGCTCAACGAGCACCTCACCGGCGAGGTGTGGCCGTCGTTCGACGTACGCATCGAGATGCTGCGCGAGGCGGTCGGCCTGATCCGGTCGCTGTGGACCGGTGAGACGGTCGACCACCGCGGGCAGTGGTTCACCGTGGACGACGCCCGGCTGTGGACGCTGCCCGGGACACCGCCGGAGATCTGGATGTCGGGCTTCGGCGAGAAGGCCACCCGGGTCGCCGCCGAGATCGCGGACGGCTATGTCAACACCGCCCCCGGCGGTGAGCTCCGCGCGCTCTTCAGCGAGGAGTCGGGCGGGCGGCCGACAGCGGCCGGCCTCAAGGTCGCCTTCGCCCCCAGCAGGGAGGAGGGCGTCGAGCACGCCCACCGGCTGTGGTCCAACGCCGGGCTCCCCGGCGAGCTCGCCCAGGTGCTGCCCTCACCCCGCCACTTCGAGCAGGCATCACAGCTGGTGACGAAGGAGGACACCGCCGACAGCCTGGTCGCCGGCTCGGCGGCGGGCGAGCACGTCTCCGCGGTGCGGGCGTACGCCGAGGCAGGGTACGACGAGGTGTACGTCTCCACGGTCGGCCCGTACTACCGGGAGATGATCGAGTTCTACGGCGAGCAGGTGCTGCCCGGGGTGCGGGGCGCCGCCGCTTGACCCCGGTCAGGCGGCGGGCTCGCGCTCCAGGAAGACGATGCCCTCGTCGAGCTGCGGCACGATCTCGGTGCCGACCCTGCGGGCGAGCAGGTCGTCGAGCCGGTCGAGCGGGCCGATCAGGACCCGGCCGCCGGCGCGCGCGACCCGCACCGCGGCATCCACCTTCGGCTGCATCGAGCCCTCGGCGAAGGCCAGCTCGGCGATCGCGTCGGCCGATGCGGTGACGATGTCGCGCTGATCGGGGGTGCCCCAGCCCTCGCTGACGTAGTCGCCGTCGGTGAGCATGATGAGCACGTCGGCGTCGATCTCGGCGGCGAGCGCGGCGCTGGCCTGGTCCTTGTCGACGACGGCCTGGACCCCGACGTGGCGGCCCTTGCTGTCGAGCCGGACCGGTACGCCACCACCGCCGACGCACACGCACAGCGTGCCGCCCTCGAGCAGTCGTCGGATCAGCGGCGCCTGCACGATGGTGAGCGGCTGGGGCGACGGGACGACGCGGCGGAAGGCGTTGCCGTCCTTGGCGATGGTCCAGCGGTACTCCGCCGCGGCCTCGGCTGCGTCGTGCGCCGAGTACTGCGGCCCGATCAGCTTGGTCGGCCGGTCGAAGGCCGGGTCGTCCTCGGAGACGACGGTGGTCGTGATGATGCCGGCGACCTCACGCTCGCCTTGCACCGCGTTGGCGAGCTCCTGCTGGACGACGTACCCGATCATGCCCTGCGTCTCGGCGCCGAGGATGTCGAGCGGGTAGGCCGCGACGTCCTGGTAGGCGAGGTTCTGCAGGGCGAGCAGGCCGACCTGCGGCCCGTTGCCATGGGTGATCACCAGCTCCGTGGTGCGGGCCAGCTCGGCGAGCGCCTGGCACGTCGAGCGGACGTTCGCCCGCAGGTACTCCGCCGTCATCGGCTCACCGCGCCGGGCCAGGGCGTTGCCCCCCAGGGCCACTACGACTCGCATCCACTTCCTCCCGCTCGATCGTCAGTATTGGTATACCATTTCAGTGAATGGTATACCATCCTTGGCGAGATGGAGACCCGACGGAGGAGTCCCGGCGATGGCGACGGCAAGAGAGCAGACGGTGCGTCCCGTCACGGCCGTGAGCGTCGACGCCGCCCTCGTCGCCCGGCTGCCGACCGACCGCCGCTCCGGCACCGTGCACTCCGTGCATACGAGGCTCGTCAACCTGCGCACCCCCGACGGGCTGCTCTGCTGCCTGTCCAGCGACGAGCTCGACGACGCGCCGCGCACCATCCGGGTCGCCGCAGCCGACTGGGCCCGGCTCGACTGGCGCCTCGACGACCCGGTGCGCTTCGGGCCCACCCTCACCCACGAGCCCGACGGCACGACCGTCGTCGTCGCCGGCGCGCCCCGGTGGCAGCCCTCCCCCGCCGGCGACCTGACCGCACTCGGGCCCGACCGGCTCCGGGCCGCGGCCGCCACGATCGAGCGGAACCTGCTCACCCCCACCGGCCGGACGGCGTTCGAGCGGGTCGCGGCCGACGCGCTCGGCCGGCGTACGGCGGAGCTGGCGGATGCGATCCGCGGCGGCGACGACATCGCCGTCACGACCGCGGCGGCCCGGCTGGTCGGCCTCGGCGCCGGACTGACGCCGAGCGGCGACGACGTGCTCACCGGTCTCGCGGTGCTCGCGGCGGCCGACGGCATGCTGCTCGAGCGGATCCGGCCGGCCCTGGCCGACGCTGTCCTCGGCGGCAGCCCGCTCGAGGAGCGCACCACCGAGGTCAGCGCGGCGACCCTGACCGAGGCCGTCGCCGGCCGGGGGCGCCAGCGGATCCACGTCCTCGTCTCCGCCCTCGGCGCGACCGGTACCACCCCGGCCCTGGTCGACGCCGTGCTGCGGGTGCGCGCCATCGGCCACACCTCGGGCGCCGACATCCTCACCGGCCTGCGCCTCGGGCTCGCGCTCGAGGCGGACCTGCGCCAGGCGGACCGCCTCGCGGTTCCGTCACCCATTTACCCGAAGGAGATCTCGTGACCACACCCCCAGCCGACGAGCGGTACCTCGCCGCCGCGGCCGCCGGCGACCTGGACGGCGTACGCGCCGCCCTCGCCGACGGCGCCGACAAGGACGCCCTCGACCGGGAGGAGGCGAGCGCCGTCCTGGCGGCCGCGCGCGGCCGGCACTACGACGTGGTGCGCTTCCTGATCGGCGAGGGGGTCGACATCGACGCGCAGGACCAGACCTGCTTCAACCCGTTCATCCACGGGTGCATCCACGACGACCTCGAGCTCGTGAGGATCATGGTCGAGGCGGGCACCGACCTGAAGCGGCTCACCCGCTTCGGCGGCAACGGCCTCACCCCGGCCGCCGAGAAGGGCCACCTCGAGATCGTGCGCTACCTGCTCGAGAACACGAACATCAACGTCAACCTGACCAACACCCTCGGGTGGACCGCCCTGATCGAGACGATCATCCTCGGCGACGGCGGCCCGGTCCGCCAGCAGACCGCGGAGCTGCTGCTCGAGCACGGCGCCAAGCCCGGCATGACCGACGAGTGGGGCGTCACGCCCCTCGACCTCGCGCGCAAGCGCGGGTTCGACGACCTCGCCGCCGTGATCGAGCGCTACCTCTGAGAGGACCTGAGATGACCAGGTACATCGACATCCGCAAGAACACCTACCTCGACTCGGTCTCGCTCATGTCCATGAGCACCAAGGCGAACGCCGTCGAGGGCGTCACCCAGGCCCTGTTGGGCATGGCCACGCCGATGAACAAGGAGGTCCTCGCCAACGTCGGCGTCCACGACCCCGCCATCGACGCCGCCAGGCCGAGCGACCTGATGATCGTCATCGACGCCGCCGACGACCTCGTCGAGGACGCGATCCAGGCCGTCAACGACATCCTCGCGCGCAAGAGCAGGGGTGCCGGGGACACCGCGGAGGTCCGCTACCGCACGCTCGACGGCGCGTTCTCCGAGGTCCCCGACAGCAACCTCGTGCTGATCTCGGTCAACGGCGCGTTCGCCGCCCGCGAGGCCCGCAAGGCGCTCGTCGCCGGCAAGCACGTGATGATCTTCTCCGACAACGTGTCGGTCGAGGACGAGATCGAGCTCAAGAGCCTGGCCCACGACAAGGGGCTGCTGCTGATGGGTCCCGACTGCGGTACGGCGATCATCAACGGCACCGGCCTCGCGTTCTCGAACGCCGTACGCCGTGGCTCGATCGGCATCGTCGGCGCCTCGGGCACCGGCAGCCAGGAGATCTCGGTCCGGGTGCACGACTTCGGCGGCGGCGTCTCGCAGCTGATCGGCACCGGCGGTCGCGACCTGTCCGCCGAGGTCGGCGGCCTGATGATGGTCGACGCCATCGAGGCCCTCGCAGCCGACCCGGAGACCGAGGTCATCGTGGTCGTCTCCAAGCCCCCGGCCGAGGAGGTCGCCGAGAAGGTGCTCGGCGTCCTCGGCGCGACCGGCAAGCCGGCCGTCGTCTGCTTCCTCGGCTCGCCCCGCACCGAGTCGGGCCACGCCAACGTGCAGCTCGTGTCGGGCACCAAGCCCGCCGCGCTGGCCGCCGTCCTCGCCACCGGCGTCGACGAGTCCACGCTCGACCTGCACGCCCTCAACCTCCCGCTGATCGAGGAGGTCCGCGCCAAGCTGGCTCCCGAGCAGCGCTACGTCCGCGGACTGTTCTGCGGCGGCACCCTGTGCGACGAGGCGATGTTCGCGGCGCTCGCGACGTTCGACAACGTCTACTCGAACATCCAGAAGGACCCGTCGTACGTCCTCGGGGCCGCCGACCCGTCGAAGGAGCACACCTTCCTCGACATGGGCGACGACGACTTCACCGACGGTCGCCCGCACCCGATGATCGACCCGTCGCTGCGCCTGCAGCGCCTGGTCCAGGAGGCCGACGACCCCGAGGTCGGCGTCATCGCGATGGACTTCATCCTCGGCTTCGGCTCCCACGAGGACCCGGTCGGCGTGACCATCCCCGCCATCGAGGAGGCCAAGGCCAAGGCCGCCGCGCGCGGCCAGCACCTGGAGATCCTCGGCTACGTCCTCGGCACGGACCTCGACACCCCGGCGATCGCCGACCAGGTGGCGCAGCTCGAGGCCGCCGGCGTGACCATCGCCTCCTCCTCCACCAACCTCGGCCTGCTGGCCCGCGAATTCGTTGCGAAGGGTGACCACTGATGAGCATCACCAGCCTGTTCTCGACCGGCCTCAAGCCGGTCAACCTCGGTCTCGACATGTTCGCCGAGGACCTCACCGCCCAGGGCGTGGCGCCGGTCCGGATGGACTGGACCCCGCCGGGCGGCGGCGACCCGGAGATCATCGCGGCCCTCGGCCGCCTCGAGCGTCCCGAGCTGGCCGAGAGGATCGACGCCGCCAACGAGGAGGCGGTCAGCCGGGTCCTCGCCGCGCAGCCCTTCCTCGAGGGCTTCGGCCAGGCGATCGACACCGTGCCGGGGATGACCAGGAGGACCATCCTGCACGCCGGTCCGCCGATCAGCTGGGAGCGGATGTCGGGCCCGATGAAGGGTGCCGTCACCGGTGCGCTCGTCTTCGAGGGACTCGCCAAGGACCTCGACGAGGCCGGCGAGCTCGCCGGCTCGGGCGAGATCACCTTCTCCCCCTGCCACGAGCACCAGTCGGTCGGCTCGATGGCCGGTGTCACCAGCGCCAGCATGTGGGTCCACAAGGTCACCAACCGCACCCACGGCAACACCGCGTACACGAACCTGTCCGAGCAGCTCTCCAAGATCCTGCGCTTCGGCGCCAACGACCAGTCGGTCATCGACCGCCTCAACTGGATGCGCGACGTGTTCGGCCCGATCCTCGCCGGCGCGATGGAGCTCAACGAGGGCGGCCTCGACCTGCGCCTGCTCCTGTCCCAGGCCCTGCACATGGGCGACGAGGCCCACAACCGCAACGTGGCCGGTACGACGCTGCTGATCCAGGCGCTCGCGCCGTACATCCTCGAGACGGACTTCACGACCAAGGAGAAGCGCGAGGTCTTCGACTTCGTCGCGTCCTCGGACTACTTCTCCGGCCCGACCTGGATGGTCACCGCCAAGGCCGCGATGGACGCCGCCGCGGGCATCGAGGACTCGACGGTGGTGACGGCCATGTGCCGCAACGGCGTCGACTTCGGCATCCGCGTCTCCGGCACCGGCGACCAGTGGTTCACCGGTCCCGCACAGCAGGTGATCGGCCCGATGTTCGCCGGGTACACCGAGGCCGACTCCGGCCTCGACATGGGCGACTCGGCCATCACCGAGACCTTCGGCATCGGCGGCTTCGCGATGGCCGCAGCGCCCGCGATCGTCGCGCTCGTCGGCGGCACCGTGCAGGAGGCGATGGGCTACTCGAGGACGATGAACGCCATCACCACGACCAACAACCCCAATGTCACCATCCCGGCGCTGGACTTCATGGGCGTGCCGACCGGCATCGACGTCCGCAAGATCATCGAGACCGGCATCCTGCCACTCATCAACACGGCCATCGCCCACAAGGACCCGGGCATCGGCATGATCGGCGCGGGCATCGTGCACCCGCCGCTCGAGGCGTTCCAGCAGGCGATCGTCACGCTCGCCGACACCATCGGTGCCTGAGGGGGATCGGTCGGTACGTCCGCAGGACCGCTACGTCGCGGCCTTCCCGCCGCCGAAGGCGTCGGCCACCGCACGGCCGCGGAACACGCGGTACGCCAGGGGCGAGGGCTCACCGAACGCACCGGCCGGGACCTCGCCGCTGGCGACGACCAGGTTGCCCTCGCGTCGGCCCTTGAGGGTCGCCGGCTCGGCTCCGACCGCGACGTCGCCGAGCGCGCGGACGGCGGCGACGAACGCCCGCACCCGGGGGTACGGCGGCCGGTCGACCAGGTTGGCCACGAACATCCCGTCCGGCGCCAGCACCCGTCCGACCTGCTCCACGAAGCCGGCCGACGTCAGCGACTCGGGCACCCTCCCGCCGGCGAAGGCGTCGAGGACGACCACGTCCTGGGAGCCCTCACGCACCGCGAGGATGCCGGTCTCGCCGTCGACGGGACGCACCTTGATCCCGCTGCGCGGCGGCAGCGGCGCCTCGGCGCGGACCCGCTCGACGACCTCGGTGGCGGGCTCGAGCACGATCTGGGCCGAACGGGGCCGGGTGGCCGCGACGTAGCGCGGCAGGGTCATCGCGGCACCGCCGACGTGCAGCACCCGCAGCGGCCCCGCGGGCATCACGTCGAGGAGGTCGCCGATGCGCCGGACGTAGTCGAAGACCAGGCGGGTCGGGTCGCCGAGGTCGACGGCCGACTGCTGCATGTCGTCCAGGTCGAGGATGTAGAGGTCCCCGCCCACGCTCAGTCCTCGCCGCGCATCTTCGCCCACCGGGCCCGCAGGGCGGGCGCCCGGTGCGCGTTGCCGCGCAGGTCGGCGTACCGCTCGCCGTGGACCCAGAGCAGCGCGTCGTCTAGGCGGCGTACGGCGCCCGGTGGGTAGCGGTAGCCCATCCGCTCGCGCAGCGCGTCCTCGTCGACCGAGCGCAGGGTCTCGCCGAGCGCGGCGAGCGAGGTGATGCCGAGCTCGAGCAGGAGCGCGGAGATCCAGGCGTAGTGGTCGGTGCGCGACCAGCCGGCGTCGGCGTACTGGCCGGCGAGGAAGGCGGCCAGCTCGCGCGGGCTGATCCGCGGGTCGTCCTCGTCGTACGGCTCGTCCTCGCCGGCGGCGGAGCCGACCGGGCCCTGCAGCAGGTCGCGGATGGTGGAGAACTCGCGGTCGGCGAGCTCGAGGAGCCCGGCGGCGAGGGTGAAGCGGCGGTCCAGCTCGAGGACGTGCTCGGGCGGGACGCTGCCCTTGTAGCGGATGTCGTGCTCGAACTCGGCCCAGGCGTGCTGGAGGACGGTGCGGATCTGGATCGCGGCCTGGTGGCCCTGCAGCGGGCCCTCGGAGCCGGGCTCGAGGCCGACCAGCAGGTGGCGGCTGGAGTAGCCGAAACGGCCCTCGCTGGCGGTCTCCTGGCCGAGGTCGCGGTCGTCGTGGACGACGACCTGGTCGTCGAGGAGGTCGACGACGGCCTGCACGTCGCTGTGGACGTAGGTGATCACGCGGACGCCGACCTGGTCGGTGATCTCGTGCAGCGGGTCGGCGTAGAGGGGGCGCCCGTCGACGGTGCGCGCGGCCTTGGCGGCGAACGAGGAGACCGACTTCGTGCGGCCGGTGACGGTCAGGTAGTTGATGCCGGCCTCGTCGAGGATCGAGGTCACCAGCGCCACGAAGCCGTCGGTGACCCCGCGCAGACCGGGCTGCACCTCGGCGTAGCGGCGCACGGCGGAGCCGACGTCGAGCGGAGGCGCGCCACGGCGCGGGCGCGGGGTGGGCTCGAGGTCGGCGGGCAGCGTCGGGGTCACGATGTAGCCGGTCTGCAGGTCGCCGTACGTCGTGGTCTGTTCGGGCCGGCGCTCGGCGAACAGGCCGATGTAGGCGCACACGACGGCGTCTACCTGGTCCTCGACGACGCGCAGCTCGCTCTTGCGGGTCGCCGTCTCGGCAGCGGCACGCAGCTCTTGCCAGGCGGGCAGGACGGCGACGTGCAGGGGCGGCTCGGCGGCAGCCAGCCCCTCGACCAGGCCGATCAGCACGACCAGCTCGGCCCGCAGCTGCTCGAGGTCGCGGCCGGCCTTGTCCTTGTACTTCAGGGTCCGGCCGAGCCGGAACAGCGCGACGGTGGCGGGGTGCGGGTAGACCTCGATGGCCCGGCGCGGGCGGCGCGAGCGCGGGTTGACGTCGAGTCCGAGCCGGGCCGCCACCCGGGCCGCGCGCGGCTGCTCGCGGAACTCCGGCTTGCCCGTGTTGGACGGGTGCGCGCCTGCGTCGAAGCGGGCGAAGTCCTTGTTGAGCGCCGCCTCGGCGGGGCGGTTGCCCGTGGCGTTGGGTACGACGATCGGCGCGTCGATCGCGACCAGGCATTCCCCCTCGACGTACGGCGCCAGCGCGGCGACGATCTCGTCGTCGTCCTGGACCGCGGAGACCGTGACGAGGGTGCCCTCACTGTCGACGACCGCGAGCCCGGTGGGCCTGCGGTCGCCCCAGGCGAGGTCGATGCCGACGAAGTGCATGCGGGCAGGGCTCAGCCGCGGTTGATCGCGACGGCCTCGCGGACCAGCGCGACGAACGCGTCGTCGTCGAGGGCCTCACCCTCGAACACGTCGACCGCGCGGCGGGTGCCGGCGTCCATGCTGGCGTTGAAGATGCCGGTCGGGTCCTCGAGCGATGCGCCCTTGGCGAAGGTGACCTTCACCTTGTCCTTGTAGGTCTCGACGGTCGCGACCAGGCCGTCGGCGCTGAAGGTCGGCACGCCGTCGGGGTTGGAGGCCTTCTTCCACTTGGCCTCCTCCACCACCGCGGGCTCGGCCGCCACGATCAGGGAACGGATCTTCTCGACGGTCTCGGCCCGCCAGTCAGCGCTCATGCGAGGACCCTACCGAGGGTCGAGGAGCCCGACCCGGCCGAGAGGCGCGACACGCAGCAGTCCATGGGGCCGCGCTCGCTGGGTGAACACGAGGTGAACGTGACACCATTCCCCGGTGAACACGGCCCCTGTCGCGCTCTGGCGCCTCCTCGTCGTCGCCAGCGCGACGTGCGGGGTGGTCCTCGCGGCGCGGGAGTACGACGTGTGGTGGACCGCGCTGTCCCAGCTCTCCAACCTCGCCGTCGCCGTGTGCTTCCTCGCCCTGGCCGTCCGGGAGCCCCGCTCCCCCTGGCTGCGCGGCGCGCTGACGACCCTGATGGTGCTGGTCGGCCTGGCCTACGTGCCGATGCAGAACGGCAACCTGTGGCACGCCTGGTCGCTGCTCGAGCACGTCGTGACACCGTCCCTGGTCGTGCTCGACTTCGTCCTGGTCGGTCGCAACCACCACGCGGTGCGCTGGTGGCACCCGCTGACGTGGCTGGTGCCGCCGACGGCGTACCTGCTCTGGTACGTCGGCGACGACCTCGCCGTCTACGCGGCCCTCGACGCGGCGCACCCGGCGCAGTTCGGCCAGCGGATCGGGGTCCTGCTCGGCCTGCTGCTGACGACCGGCTTCGCGCTCTACGCCCTGGGCCGGCGCCGGGTGCCGACCGCGGACCTCACGAACGCCTGAGCGCGCGCGGTCAGCCGGACGCCCTTCATCGAGGCGACGACCACCTCAAGCGGCTCGACCGGGTCGGCGATCTCGAGCGTGACCACCTCGGCACCGTCGTAGGTCATGTCACTGGCGGGGCGCTGGTTGAGCACCGACCAGCCCTGGCCGTTGGCGACCATGGCGCGCACGGTCTCGAAGCCGGAGGTGCGGTGCCGCACGGTGGGGCGCACGCCGACCGAGGCGACCAGGCGCTCGAGGTACTGCCGGCTGTGCGGCAGGTCGAGCAGCACCATCGGCTCGTCGGCGAGCTCCTTCAGCGCGACCTTCTTGCGTCGTGCGAGGCGGTGGTCGCGCGGGAGCAGGACGTACGGCGGTGCGCCGCCGACCCGGACGTGGTCGATGTCGTCGTCCAGGTCGTAGCCGTACATCAGCGCCAGCTCGCACCGACCCGAGCGCAGCGCCTGCTTGAGCGCCGCGTGCTCGTCCTCGACGACCGAGATCCGGATGCCGGGGTGGTCGGCCTCGCAGGCGGCGAGCAGGCGCGGCAGCTCGAACGGGCCCAGCGTGGTGAAGCAGCCGACGGTCAGGTCGCCGGTGAGCGCCTGGCCGGCCGAGCGGGCCACCTCGGCGAGCTCGCTGGTGTGCACGAGGTAGCTGCGCAGCTCGCGCTGGAACGCCTCGCCGGCCGCGGTGAGGGTGAGCCCGCGGGCGTGGTGGCGCAGCAACAGCTGGACGCCGAGCTCCTTCTCGAGCTGCGCGACCGCGGTCGAGACGGCCGACTGGGAGACCATCAGCTCCTTGGAGGCCGCGGTCATGGAGCCGAGCTCCGCCGCCGCGGCGAAGTACCGCAGCTGCGTGAGCGTGAAGCCGACCTCCGCCATGGCGGCCATCCTGCCGTACCTCCCGGTCCCGGTGCTCAGCAGTCGAGGTCGTCGAGGTTGGCGAGCCGCTCGGGCCGGAGCAGGTCGTCGAGCTCGGCGGCGTCGACCCCGCCGGCCAGGGCCAGTTCGCGGACGTCGCCCCGGCCGCCGAGTGCCGCCTTCGCGATCTCGGCCGACGCGGCGTAGCCCAGCAGCGGCGTCAGCGCGGTGGCGAGCCCCGCGTTGCTCGCGGCACTCGCCGCGAGCCGCTCCTCGTCGACGGTGATGCCTTCGACGCACAGCTCGCGCAGCGCGTCGAAGGCGGCCGCGGTCCAGGCGAAGCCCTGGAGCAGGCCGTGGCAGATCACCGGCTCGAAGGCGTTGAGCTGGAGCTGGCCGCCCTCGGCGGCCATGGTGACCGTGGTGTCGGTGCCGATCACCCAGAACGCGACCTGGTTGACCATCTCCGGGATGACCGGGTTGACCTTGCCGGGCATGATGCTCGACCCGGCCTGGCGCGGCGGGAGCCGCAGCTCGCCGAAGCCGGCCTGCGGGCCGGAGGACAGCAGTCGCAGGTCGTTGCAGATCTTCGAGGCCTTGACCACGACCCGCTTGAGCACGCCGGAGACCTGCACGAAGGCACCGGTGTCGCTGGTCGCCTCGACCAGGTCGCCGGCCGCGATGAGCGGTCGGCCGGTGATCTCGGCGAGGTGCGAGAGCGCGCGGCGGCGGTAGTCGGGGTGGGCGGTGATGCCGGTCCCGATCGCGGTGGCGCCGAGATTGACCTCGCACAGCAGCGAGCGGGAGTCGGCGAGCCGGGCCAGCTCCTCGCGCAGGGTGACCGCGAAGGCGCCGAGCTCCTGCCCGACCGTCATCGGTACGGCGTCCTGGAGCTGGGTCCGCCCGACCTTCGGCACCGTGCGGAAGCGGGTCGCGCGGGCGGCGAACGCCTCGGCGAGGGCGGCGGTCGACCGCTCCAGCCGGTCGATCGCCGACAGCAGGGCGATCCGGACGGCCGTCGGGTAGACGTCGTTGGTCGACTGGCAGCGGTTGACGTGGTCGAGCGGGTGCACCTCGTCGTAGGTGCCGCACGGCAGTCCGAGGATCTCGAGCGCCCGGTTGGCGATCACCTCGTTGGCGTTCATGTTGGTCGAGGTGCCGGCGCCGCCCTGGATCACGTCGACGACCAGCTGGTCGTCCAGCGCGCCGGCGCGCAGCTCCTCGGCGGCCGTCTCGATCGCGCCGAAGCGGCGCTCGTCGAGCAGGCCGAGCTCGTGGTTGGCGCGGGCCGCAGCCAGCTTGACCGCACCGAGGGCCGCGACCAGCTCGCGGTGGCGCCCGACCGGCGTACCGCTGATGGGGAAGTTCGTCAGCGCGCGGGCGGTGTGCACGCCCCAGTACGCCGAGGCCGGGACCTCGTGGGGCCCGAGCGAGTCGTGCTCGGTGCGGGTCGTCATCGCTCGGCGCTCCCGGCCACGTCGAGCGCGGTCCAGGCCAGCGCCGTGGCCGCGTCGAGCAGCGCCCTCTCGGCGTCGCCGCCGACGCAGTGCGCGGCGAACTCCGGCTGGTGGTTGAGGGCGGTGCCGGAGTTGATGCCGATGTAGGGGTGGATCGCATTGACGACCTGGGAGACGTTGCCCATGTCGGTGGAGGCACGGTTCATCCGGCGCGCGGGAGAGGTCTCGTCGAAGGTGCGCCCCAGCTCCTGCGCATTGCGCCGGTACGCCGCCAGTGCCGGGGCGAAGGTGCGGAACTCGGCGTACGGCTTGCTCTCAGGGGTGATCTCCAGGCTCGCGCCGGTGGCCAGGGCGCCGGCCTGGAAGCACTTCCAGACCCGGTCCTCGGTCTCGGCGAGCTGGGCCATCGACTCGGCGCGGACGTACCAGCGGCCCTCGGTGCGCGCCGGGATCGCATTGGGCGCCTCTCCCCCGTTGGTCATCACGCCGTGCACGCGCACCGTCGGCGGGAGCTGCTGGCGCAGCATGCCGATCGCGACCTGGGCGATGGTGAAGGCGTCGGCGGCGTTGACGCCCTGCTCGGGGTACGCCGCCGCGTGGGCCGCCTTGCCGCGGTACTCGACATGCGAGTGGGACACCGCGAACGGCTCCGCCTCGGCGACGTCGACCGGCGCGGGGTGGGCCATCATCGCCAGGTCGAGGCCGGCGAAGGCACCGCGCTCGAGCAGCTCGATCTTGCCGCCGCCGCCCTCCTCGGCCGGCGTGCCGTAGACCTCGATGGTCAGCCCGGCCACGTCGGCGAGGGGAGCCAGCGCGCGGGCGGTGCCGACGGTGATCGCGGAGATCAGGTTGTGGCCGCAGGCGTGTCCCAGGCCCGGCAGGGCGTCGTACTCGGCGCACAGGCCGAGCCGGAACGGGCCGCTGCCGATGGTGGCGTGGAAGGCGGTCTCCAGCCCGAGGTAGGCCGGCGTGACGTCGTAGCCGACCTCGGCGAGGGCCTCGGCGACCCAGCGCGAGGAGTCGTGCTCCTCCCAGCCGAGCTCGGGGTGGGCGTGCAGCTGCTCGGAGAGCCGGATCAGGCGCTCGGCGTCGGCGCCGACGGTGGCGGCGGCCCGGTCCTTCATCACTCGTCCCCGGGGACGCCGTACGACGGCGCCGTGGTCGGGTCGAGCCCGCGGGTGACGTAGTCGTCGCGCTGCGGCAGCCAGACGCCGAGCAGCTCGCGGAGCTGTCCGATCGGGTCCTCGCTCCAGTCGACGCGCAGGTCGGTGACCCGCCAGGCGACGTCGCGCACCACCGACAGTCCGGCCGAGCGGACCGGTCCGGCCTCGCCGCCGGCGGCCAGGCCGGCCTCGAGCGCGGACAGCAGCCGCTCCTCGAGCTCGCCGGTGGCGGCGCTGAAGCCGGCGGCGACGGCGTCGACGACCGCGGGGTCGGCGAGGAGGTTCCCGGCGGCGACCACGCTGTCGCCGACGACCTGGTGGTGCACGCCGAGCGAGCCCTCACCGGAGAACGCGGCGCCCTTGCCGTCGAGCCCGAGGACGGTGAGCTGGCGGTGCTGGACGTGCTCGCGGCCGTCGGTGACCTCCGCCAGCGCGGCCTCGGCGTCGAGACCGCTCTCCAGCGCGTCGAGGAGCTCGGTGCCCAGCCGCGGGTCGGTGATGTTCTGCGAGGACGCGCCACCGACGCCGGGGCGCAGGTGGATGCAGCGCGCCGCGACGGCCGGGCTGGAGGAGGTGACGGCGATGCCGACGGCGCCGGTGCCGTCGGTAGCCAGGACGGAGAAGGTCACTCGGAGATCACCGCGATCGCGTCGACCTCGACCAGCCACTCGGGACGGGCGAGGGCGGAGACGACGATGCCGGTCGAGATCGGGTGCACACCCTTGGTCCAGCGGCCGATGGTCCGGTAGACGCTCTCGCGGTAGCGCGGGTCGACGATGTAGATGGTGAGCTTGACCAGGTGCTCCATGCGGGCACCGGCCTCCTCGAGCAGCATCTTGATGTTGGCCATCGCCTGCTCGGTCTGCGCCTCGACGTCGCCGATCCCGACGGACTCGCTGGTGTCGAGGTCCTGGCCGATCTGGCCGCGGACGTACACCGTGTTGCCCGCGACGACGGCCTGGCACAGGTCGTTGTCGAGGTTCTGCTCCGGGTAGGTGACGCTGGTGTTGAACGGACGGATGCGGGTGTGGCCGCCGACGACGATGCTGCTCATGCGCACCAGTCCACCGGACCGCGGGCCATGTGTCCAACAGATCTTTCCGACCCCACTCATCAATGGAACAGATGCAACAGGATCGCCTCCCCGGACATCTGGGAAACGAATGCAGTGGACCAATAAGATCTGTTGGACAGGACCAACGGCGGCGCCCGACGATCGTCCCATGTCCCACCAGGAACCCCAGCAGGTCGAGGTCCTCGTCGTCGGCGCCGGTCAGGCCGGCGTGGCGATGAGTGAGCACCTCAGCGACAACGGCATCCCCCACCTCGTCCTCGAGCGCGAGCGGATCGCCGAGCGCTGGCGCACCATGCGCTGGGACTCGCTGGTCGCCAACGGCCCCGCCTGGCACGACCGCTTCCCCGGCCTGGAGTTCCACGACGTCGACCCCGACGGCTTCGCGACCAAGGACCAGGTCGCGGCCTACTTCGAGGCGTACGCCGAGAAGATCGCCGCCCCGATCCGCACCGGCGTCGAGGTCACCTCGGTGACCCGCAACCAGGGCCGCCCCGGCTTCCGGGTCGAGACGTCCGACGGCGTCGTCGAGGCCCGGTACGTCGTCGCCGCGACCGGCCCGTTCCAGCGGCCGGTCTTCCCGCCGATCGTCCCCGAGGGCCCCGACAGTCCCGTACCGGTGCAGATCCACTCGAGTGACTACCGCAACCCCGCCCAGCTGCCCGAGGGCAACGTCCTGGTGGTCGGCGCCGGCTCGTCCGGCGTCCAGATCGCCGACGAGCTGCAGCGCTCCGGCCGGCAGGTGTACCTCTCGGTCGGCCCGCACGACCGCCCGCCCCGCAGCTACCGCGGCCGCGACTTCTGCTGGTGGCTGGGCGTCCTGGGCCTGTGGGACCTCGAGACCCCAGCCGCCGGTGCCGAGCACGTCACCATCGCCGTCAGCGGCGCCCGTGGCGGCCACACCGTCGACTTCCGCGCACTCGCCGCGCAGGGCATCCAGCTCGTCGGCATGACGGACCGGTACGCCGACGGCGTGCTCACCTTCCGCGAGGACCTGGCTGCCAACATCGCCGCCGGCGACGCCAACCTGCTGGCGCTGCTCGACCGGGCCGACGCCTGGGTGGAGGCCAACGGCATGGACCTGCCCGAGGAGCCGGAGGCTCGCGTGCTCGGCGCCGACCCGGCCAGCGTCACCGACCCCATGCTCGCGCTCGACCTCGCCGAGGCGGGCGTGACCTCGATCGTCTGGGCGACCGGCTTCGCCACCGACTACGCCTGGCTGCCCGACGGCGCCCTCGACGAGACCGGCAAGCCGTCGCACCGGCGCGGCGTCTCGTCCGAGCCCGGCATCTACTTCGTCGGCCTGCCCTGGCTCTCACGTCGCGGGTCGAGCTTCATCTGGGGCGTCTGGCACGACGCCAAGCATGTCGCCGGGCACATCGCGACCCAGCGCAGCTACCTGACCTACGAGGCACCGAGCGCATGAGCGGGCAGCCGCGGACCGCGTTCTACCACGACGAGCGGTGCCTGTGGCACAGCACCGGCGAGGCCGTGCTGTTCCTCCCCGTGGGGGGCTGGCTCCAGCCGCTCGCCACCGGCGGCCACCCCGAGTCGCCCGAGTCCAAGCGCCGGTTCAAGTCGCTGATGGACGTCTCCGGGCTCACCGACCGGCTGGCCGTGCACAGCGCCGAGCCGGTCACCCGTGAGGACCTGCTGCGGGTCCACCCGGCGTCGTACGTCGACAACTTCCGCGAGCTCTCCGCCGGCCGTGGCGGCGAGATCGGCCCCGAGGCGCTGTTCTCGCACGGCGGCTTCGAGATCGCCGCCCTGTCGGCCGGCCTCGCCAAGCGCGCGGTCGCCGACGTCGTCACCGGCCGCTACCGCAACGCCTACGCCCTCTCGCGCCCACCGGGCCACCACTGCCTGCCCGACGAGGGGATGGGCTTCTGCCTGCTCGCCAACATCGCGATCGCGATCGAGGCGGCCAAGGCCGAGCACGGCCTGGGCAGGGTCGCCGTCCTCGACTGGGACGTGCACCACGGCAACGGCACCCAGGCCGTCTACTACGAGCGCGACGACGTGCTGACCGTCTCGATCCACCAGGAGAACTGCTTCCCGGTGGACTCCGGCGGCACCGAGGAGCGCGGCACCGGAGCCGGCGAGGGCTACAACCTCAACGTGCCCCTCCCGCCGGGATCGGGTCACGAGACCTACCTCGCCGCGATGCGCGACATCGTGCTGCCGGCGCTGCGCGCCTTCTCCCCCGACCTGATCGTGATCGCCAGCGGACTCGACGCCAACATGGTCGACCCACTCGCTCGCCAGCTCCTCTACGCCGACAGCTTCCGCCAGATGACCGCCATGGTCATGGACCTGGCCGACGAGGTGTGCGAGGGCCGCGTGGTCGCCGTCCACGAGGGCGGGTACGCCGAGTCCGAGGTCCCCTTCTGCGGCCTGGCCATCGTCGAGACCCTGTCCGGCATCCGCACCGAGGTCGTCGACCCGTTCGAGGAGACCTTCGTCGCCCAGCAGCCGTCCGCACGGACGGTGCGGCACCAGCTGGAGATCGTGGCCGAGCTGGCCGCGGAGCTGCGCGCCCCGGCGGTGGAGTAGTCCCCCAATCGTGGCGATGCCCGGTCGTGCTCCGCAGTGGTCGACTGCGGTGGGCACGATCGGACGGGGGAACACGTGACGACCAACAGGCTCCTGCGGCTGGCCGCGGCACTGACAGGCGCGGTGCTGCTCGCCACGGCGCCGCAGCTCGCGTCGGGATCACCGGACGGCATGAAGTTCGGCGCCGTGAGCCAGCCCCGCGCGGGCGAGAGCTACCAGTCAGCCCTCCTGCGGGCCGAGGCGACCGCCGGTCGCACCTACGACGTGGTCCGCGACTTCCCGCGCTGGGACAGCCCGTTCCCCGACTCGTTCCACACCTGGCTCCAGGGCAGCGGACGCACCCTGATCCTCTCGGTCAAGTCCCGCCGACTCAACGGCCAGACCGTGCTCTGGCAGAGCCTCGTCGACGCCCAGCCCGGGAGCGCGCTCTACGACGACATGGTGCGCTGGGCGGACCGGCTGCGCGACTACGCCGTACCGATCTACTTCACGTTCAACCACGAGCCGGAGTCCAAGGCCAGCTCCACCATGGGCGACGCGTCCCAGTTCATCGCGGCGTGGCGGAAGTTCCACGACATCGTCGTCGCTCGTGGGGCGACCAACGTGAGGTTCATGTGGATCATGACCGACTACGCGTTCATGGTCGGACCGGACGCCCGGAACTACGGCCCGAAGTGGTACCCGGGCGACGGGTACGTGGACGCGATGGGCATCGACGCCTACAACTGGTTCACCTGTCGCACCGGGATCAACACACCTTGGATGTCGCTGGAGCAGATCATCCGTCCCTTCCGGGACTTCGGCGCCCTCCACCCGACCAAGGAGCTGTGGCTGACGGAGTGGGCGAGCGCCGAGGACCCGGCCAACCCCACGCGCAAGGCCCAGTGGTACGCCGCCGCGCAGGCCCTCTTCAAGCGGTCGGACTACGCGCAGTTCGTCGGGGTCTCCGCCTTCGACGCCAAGGGCCCCGACAGCTGCAACTGGTACCCCGACAGCACCACCTCCTCGGCCGGCGCGTTCCGGACCATGGCGACAGACCCGTTCTATGACGGCGGCACTCCCCCACCGCCGCCGCCCGCAACCACCGAGATCTCCTTCGTCGCCTCGGCGAGCAGCAACGCCAACGTCACCAACCACAGCGTCCAGGTGCCCGGCACGGTGCAGAGCGGCGACACCCTGCTGCTCTACTTCACCGCGAACACGGCACCGACCAGCACGTCGGTGCCGGCAGGCTGGACCCAGGTGCGCAGCGCGAACCTGTCCACCGCGCTGAGCCGGGTGTGGGTGCGCACCGCCACCGCCGGCGACGCGGGGTCGACCGTCACGGTCAGCAACTCCTCCCTCACCAAGGGCGACCTCACCGTGGCCGCCTATCGCGGCCCGCCGGGCACCCCGATCGACGTGAGCGCGGTCAACGCCCAGGCCAGCACCACGACGCAGTACGTCGCCCCGTCGGTCACGCCGACCCGGGCCGGGGACTGGGTGGTCGTCTACTGGGCGGACAAGTCCTCGACCAACACCGGCCACGCCATCCCGGCGTCGCTCACCCGGCGCCGTACGACGACCGGCACCGGGGGCGGTCACATCACCGCGACGCTCGCCGACACCAACGCGGCCGTGGCGCTCACGCCGACCGGCACCTATGTCGCCACCGGATCGGTCGCGTCGAGCCAGGCGATCAGCTACACGATCGCCCTGCGGCTTCCCTGACCAGGTCGGCGGCGCGCTCGGCGACCATCATCACCGTCACGACCGGGTTGGTGGCGACCAGCTGCGGGAACACCGACGCGTCGACGACCCGCAGCCCCTCGACCCCGCGCACGGTGAGGTCGGGGCGCAGGACGGCCGCCGGGTCGTCGTCCGCGCCGATCCGGCAGGTGCCGGAGACGTGGTAGACGGTCTGGTGGGTGCCGCGGGCGACCGCGCTGATCTCCTCGTCGCTCTGCACGTCCGGTCCGGGGAACACCTCGCGGACCAGCCGGGACGCGAAGGGCTCGGCCTCGCCGATCCGGCGGGCCAGGCGGACACCGGCCACGAGCACGGCCTCGTCGCGGCCCTCGGGATCGGTGAAGTAGCGGTAGTCGATCGCGGGCGGCGCGTCGGGGTCGGCGGTGGTGATCCACACCCGGCCGCGCGATGCGGGCCGGGCGACGTTGGGGGCGATCGAGACGATCCGCTCGGGCAGCTGCGCGCCGTACGCCTCGGCGTGGACGGCCCACGGCTCGACCGGGAAGTGCATGAGCACGTCGGGCCGGTCGTGGGGGGCGGCGACGCTGACCAGGGCGCCCGCGTCCCAGCCGCTCGCGCAGGTCGGCGGCGGCAGCTCGGCGAGCTCCCAGACGACCAGGCCCTCGGCATGGTCCATCAGGTTCTCCCCGACGCCGGGCAGGTCGACGACGACCGGCACCCCGGCGTCCTCGAGGACGGCGCGCGGACCGATGCCGGACAGCTGCAGCAGTCGCGGCGAGTCGATGGCACCGCAGCACACGATCACCTCGCGGCGCGCGGCGTACCGCACCAGCTCGCCGTCCACCCGGGCCAGGACGCCCGTCGCGCGGCCGTCGGTGACCTCGACCCGCTCCACGCGGGCCTCGAGCACGACGTCGAGGTTGGCGCGCTCGGCGCGCGCGGGATGGAGGTAGTGGACGGATGTCGACGAGCGGAGGTTGGTGTCGGGGGTGTAGCCGACCTCGAAGAAGCCCGCACCCTCGGCGCGCTCGTCGAGCCGGCCGTCGTTCCACGCCTCCTGCAGGGGTACGTCGAGCGCGGCCGCCGCGGCGGTCACCATGTCGGCGACCATCGGGTTGCGGTCCTCGGGCGCGACCGGCTGGATCGGCGTCCGCAGGCGGTCGAAGTACGGCTGCACCGTCGCGGCGTCCCAGCCGGCGGCGCCCCGCTCGACCCACTCGTCGAGGTCGGCGGCGAGCGTGCGCCAGGAGATCATGGTGTTGCCGTCGGAGCAGCCGCCGAGGATCCGCAACCGGGCCTGGCGGATCGCGGAGTTGCCGCGCTCCTGCGCGACGCTGCGGTAGTCGAGGTCGTACTCCCCCTCGAGCATCTCCGCCCAGCGCCGCAGGTCTCGTGCCCGCGGCTCGTGCTCGTCGTCGGGTCCCCACTCGACCAGGGTCACCGACACGGCGGGGTCCTCGCTGAGCCGCGCGGCGAGCAGCGAGCCCGCCGTACCGCCGCCGATGACCAGGTAGTCGGAGGTCGCGACGGTCTGCGTCACGCGACGCCGCCCTGGGGCGCGGCCTCCAGCACCGGGCGGTGGCCCGAGAACCGGCTGAACCGTCGCATCAGGAACAGGTAGAGCGGGCAGATGACCGCCAGCCCGACGATCCAGGAGATGTCGACGTAGTCGAGCCTCTCGCCGATCGGGCCGGTGTACTTGGTGGTCACGAGGAACGGGACCTGGACCGCGATGCCGAGGAAGTAGCAGCCGACGGCGATCAGGTTGAACTTCCCGTAGCGGCCGCCGTCGCGCTCGAAGAGCGAGTCGATGTCGTACTCGCCGTGCTTGAGCAGGTAGTAGTCGACCAGGTTGACCGCGGTCCACGGCACCAGCACGCACAGCAGCAGGAGCATGAAGTTGGTGAAGTTGACCAGGAAGTTGTCCTTGCCGGCCAGCGCCATCACGACGGCGGCGAGGAAGAGCACCGCAGACACGACGCCGCGCGCGGCCGCGCCGGGCACCCACTTCGGGAAGATCGTCTGCCCGACGGTGATCGTGGAGAGCGCGCCGCAGTAGAGGTTCATCGCGTTGGTGCACGCGATGCCGATGCCGAAGACCGCGATCACGAGGCCGCCCACGCCGTGGGTCAGGTCCTGCAGGCCCGAGACCGTGTCGGACTCGGGCAGGGCGGCGCCGACGACGGCGCCGAGGATCATCGGGAACAGCGAGCCGAGCACCGCGCCGGCGTACGTCGCCCAGAACGCGGGGCGCACGCCGGTGTCGCGGGGCATGTAGCGGGTGTAGTCGGAGACGTACGGCGCGTAGGCGATCTGCCACAGGGCGGCGAGCGAGATCGTGCCCATGAACCCGGCGAGGGTGGCGCCGTCGGAGTGGAAGGTGCCGGTCGGCAGGTCGTTGACCGCGAGGATCCAGACGAACGCGAGGGCCAGGACCAGGCCGGAGACCAGGCTCATCAGTCCGGTCAGGGCGTGGATCATGCGGTAGCCGACGATCGCGCCGGCCACGCTGACCAGGCCGATCAGGATGATCGAGACCGTCTCGTCGAGCCCGAACAGGCTGGAGACCGCCTGGCCGCCGAGCACCATGTTGGAGGCGAAGAAGCCGACGTACATGAAGATCACGAGCACGACGACCAGCAGGCTGCCGTAGGAGCCGAACTGGGCGCGGGTCTGCAGCATCTGCGGGACGCCCATCTGCGGGCCCTGCGCGGCGTGCAGCGCCATCACGACGCCGCCGAGCGCGTGGCCGATGACGAGCGCGACCACGGCGGCCCAGATCGGCAGGCCGTAGACCGCCGTCGCGACGACGCCCGTGGCGACCGTGAGCAGCATGATGTTGGACCCGAACCAGATCGTGAACAGGTCACGAGCCTTGCCGTGCCGCTCCGTCACCGGGATGTGGTCGATGGTGCGCTTCTCCACCGTCATGGTGGTCTCGATCGCCTCGTCGTGCATGGGTCCCCCTCTGGGCCGTGATCCCGCTCACCGTAGGCCGCGGAGGAGGCCGCCGACCAACACCGGTTTTCGTTGCTCAGCATCGACAAAAGCGATGACCTGACGCATTGACATCACCTGGACCGCCACATGGGATGAGAGCTCCCACCGTCACGAAGGAGCACCCATGCAGGACAGCGTCACCATCGGCCTAGTGCAGTGGCACGCCGTCCCCGGCGAGCCCGCCACCAACCTCGCGACCGCGCTCACGCTGGTCGCCGAGGCGGCCGGCCAGGGGGCGGAACTGGTGGTCCTGCCTGAGCTCTGGGCGAGCGGGTACGACGCCCCGCGGCTCGGCTCCATCGTCGCTGCCGCCGCCGAGACGGTGCCCGGCCCGCGGTCCGACGCGCTCGCCGCGGCCGCCCGGCAGCACGACATCTGGCTGTTCGCCGGGTCGGTCCCGGAGCTGGCCGACGGATCGACGTACAACACCACGGTGGTCTACGACCCCACCGGCGCAATCATTGCCCGGCACCGCAAGGCCCACCTCTACCGCCCGACCGCCGAGGACGCCGTCTTCGCCGCCGGCTCCGAGGCCACGGTGCTCGACACCGAGCCCTTCGGCCGGGTCGGCATGGCGACCTGCTTCGACGGCGACCACGCGGCCTACGCCCGCGCCCTGCGCGAGCGCGGCGCGCGGCTGGTCGTGATGCCCGCCGCCTACGAGGCCGGCGCCGAGCGTTGGTGGGACCTGCTCCACCCGGCCAACGCGCTCGCCAACGGCCAGTGGTGGATCACCGTCAACCAGGCCGGCGGCGAGGGGGACGCCGCGATGTTCGGCCGCAGCCGGGTGATCGCCCCCGACGGCACGGTCGTCTGCGAGGCACCGCGTCACGACGCCGGCGGACCGGCCGTCGTGACCTGCACGGTCGACCTGGCCGCCGGCATCACGGACGCCGACGAGCACAACGCCGCGCTGTGGACCGACACGCGCCCGGAGCTGTACGCGCCGCTCTGAGGGCTCGCCGTCGCACCCGGCAAATGGGTCGTGAATCAGGCGGAGTCACCACCCAGATGCCGGGTACGACGCACGTCCGGAGCCGGCAGCGCCCGCTCGACCTCAGGCCAGCTGGGTGACCTCACGCCGGAACGGCACCTCGTCGTTGGACGGCAGCACCGCGTCGAACTCCTCGGCGGCCCGGCGGCCCGACCACACCGCGGCGGCGATGGTGCCCGGAGCCCAGGCGTCGCCGATGCCGCGCACGGACGCGATCTCGCCGGCGTCGCGTCGGGCGACCAGGTCGAGGTAGAGCTCCTCCCTGGGCAGGCGGGCGGTGACCATGACGACGGCGTCGCAGTCGAGGTCGCGCTCGGCGCCGGTGTAGGTCTCGCGGACCGTCACACCGCCCGTGCCGACCGAGACGACGGCGTGGTCGAGGACCCGGGTGATGCCGTTCTCGATGATCCGGCGCTGGATCCGGTTGATCTCGAAGGTGTTGTTGGTCCACGAGGAGACCTGCGGGGCCGGGGTGACGATGGAGACGTCGTACCCCTTCTGGGCGAGCAGCTCCGCGACGACGCCACCGAGGTAGTAGTGGTCGTCGTCGTAGACGACGACCTTCCTGCCCTCGGGCAGGCGGCCGGCGAACAGGTCGTCCGGGCCGAGCACCTGGGCGCCCTCGGCGATCGGCATCGGCGCGGTGTGGAAGCGCGCGACGCCGTCGGTGCGCCAGGTGGCGCCGGTGGCGGTGATGACGTGCTCGAAGCCGAACTCGACGATGTCGTCGCCGCTCATCGGGCTCTCGCGGTAGATCTCGACGTTCGGGAGCTCGGCGAGGACGGCCTCGCGGTACTCCTTCACGCGGCCCCAGGCCGAGAGGCCCGGCAGCTTCGACTCGGCCGAGACCCGGCCGCCGAGGTCGCGCCCGGCCTCGGCGAGCACGACGTCGTAGCCGCGTACGCCGAGCGCGCGGGCCGCCTCAAGGCCCGAGGGACCGGCGCCGACGACGAGGATGCGGGCGTCGCTCTCCTTGGCGCGGATCCGCTCCGGGTGCCAGCCGCGGCGCCACTCCTCGCCCATGCTGGGGTTCTGGGTGCAGCGGATCGGCGACATGGTGAGGTCGCCGGACACGCAGATGTTGCAGCCGATGCACTCACGGATCAGGTCGAGACGGCCGTCGCGGATCTTGTTCGGGAGGAACGGGTCGGCGATCGAGGGGCGGGCGGCACCGATCAGGTCGAGGATCCCGGCCTTGACCTGGCGCACCATCGCGTCAGGCGAGGTGAACCGGCCGACGCCGACGACGGGCTTGGTCGTGAGCTTCTTCAACCCCGCGACGAACTCCTCCTGGCGACCCTCCGGCGCGAAGCGGGAGGTGACCGAGTCGCCCTCCCAGCTGCCCATCGCGAAGTCCCACAGGTCGGGCAGCTCGCCGAGCTCGCGCAGCACGCTCTCGATGTCCTCACGGGTGATGCCGCCGTCGATCTCCTCCTCGACCGTGATCCGGCAGGCCACGGCGGCGCGGCCGGCGACCTCCTCGATCGTGTCCTCGAGCAGCTCGCGCAGCAGCCGCATCCGGTTCTCGAGGGAGCCGCCGTACCCGTCGGTGCGGTTGTTGTAGCGGCGCGAGAGGAAGTGGTGCGGGGCGCCGTAGCCGTGGGCGCCGTAGACGTAGACGACGTCGTAGCCCGCCTCCAGCGAGCGTCGTACGGCGTTGCGGTGCCAGCGCCGCAGGTCGTCGATGTCCTGCTCGGTCATCGCGCGGGCCTGGACCGGCGCGATCGTGTCGGGGGCGACGGGCAGGTGCTGCGGCCCGAGCGGGGTCTCGCGACTGAGCTGGTTGGGCGCGTTCATGCCGTTGTGGGCCAGCTCGATGCCGGCCAGGCCGCCGCCCTCGTGGATCGCGTCGGCGATCCGCTTGAGCGCGGGCAGGTCCTGGTCGTCCCAGATCCGCAGCTCGATGAACGGCGCGATGTCGGAGGTCGCGTGGATCTCGACCTGCTCGGTGCACACGACCGACCAGCCACCCTCGGCCTTGATCTTGCGCATCGAGGCCTGCGCGCTCGGGTCGCGGTAGCCCATGCCGTTGCAGTGGGGCACCTGGTAGAAGCGGTTCTTCGTGGTGACCGGCCCGATCTGGACGGGCTCGAAGAGGATGTCGTACGGCGACGTCATCGGACGGTTTCCTTGATCTGGTTGTCGGGGGTGTCGGGAGTGTCGGGGTTGCCGGCAGCACTGCCGGCGCGCACGGAGCGACCGCACACGTAGCCGATGGCACCGAGGGCGGCGATCACGGCGAGGGTGCCGAGGGTGAAGGCCTCGAAGGTCCCCTGGGAGACGCCCCAGTAGTCCTTGAACGGGTAGTCGAGGCCGAAGACGCGCTCGAGGGTCCCGGGGAAGACGGCGACCCAGGAGCCGAGCACGATCCAGGCGAAGGCCAGCCAGCCGAGCAGGGCGAAGCCGCGGTCGGAGACCGGCACCCGGAACGGGCGCTCCACGTCGGGGTACATCCGGCGCAGCTTGATCGCGGCGGGGATGACGAACAGGTAGGCGAGCAGGAAGGTGGAGATCGAGATCGTCAGCACCACGCCGAAGATCGCGCCGCCGGTGCCGGAGACGACCATCGCGGCCAGCATGAAGACGGTGGCGGTCACGCCGGAGAGCATGTTGACGCGCACCGGCGTGCCCAGGCCGGGGTGGAAGCGGCCGAAGAAGCCACCGAAGAAGGAGCCGTCGGCGGCGGTCATCGCCTGCATCCGGTCGGAGATGATCATCCACGCCGAGCCCTGGCTCATCAGCACGTAGACGACGACGATCGCGGTGATCTTGAGCAGCGGACCGGCTGCATCGCCGTACACGGAGAAGACGGTCTTGACCGCGTCCAGGAAGCCGCCGATGCCGGTGATCTCGTCCTTCGGCACCACCAGCAGGATCGCGAGGATCGGCACCAGGTAGCAGAACGCGGCGGTGGCGCAGGAACGGGCGATGGAGACGGGGACGTCGCGGCCCGGGTTCTCCATCTCGCCGGCGGCACTGTTGCCGGACTCGAAGCCGAGGTAGGCGAACAGCAGGATCGGGACCGAGCCGAACAGGCCGAGCAGGGTGGGGCTGAAGTCGCCTGCACCGAGGCCCTCGACCCCGTGCTGGACGGCGTAGATCGCGGTGGTCACGACGAACAGCACCAGCACGCCGATCTTGAGCACCGCGCCGCTGGTGGGCAGCCACTTGCCCTTCTGCAGGCTGACCACGGCCGCGAGCACGGTGATCCAGATGAAGACGATCTTGAAGACGTAGTCGGCGAAGGAGCCCGACGGCAGCGGGGTGATGTAGGTGCTCACCGTCTCGGCGGCGAGGAAGGACATCGAGCCGCCGACCCACACCGGCTGGGTGACCCAGTTGAGCAGCGAGGCGACCGCGGCGGCCGGGCGGCCGAAGGCGTCACGGACCCAGGTGTAGGCGCCGCCCTCCTCGCTGAAGGCGGCGCCGGTCTCGGCGAAGATCAGGCCGTAGGGCACGAGGAAGAACACGGCGAGCACGAGCGCCCAGGTGAACGCCTCGGCGCCGTATGTCGAGACCTGGCCGAGAGTCTCGAGGCCGACGACGGCGGCGATGAGCAGGAAGATGATGTCGAAGCGGCCGAGCGTGCGGTGCAGCAGGGCCTGCTGCTCGGCGGCGAGCTCCGTGGGGCGAACGGTGTCTGACATGGGTGCTCCAGGATTCAGTGGTTGATCCAGACGGTCTTGAGACCGACGTACTTGTCGAGGGCGTGCAGCGAGAGGTCGCGGCCGAACCCGGAGCCCTTGAACCCCCCGAACGGGGTCCAGGCGCTGAAGGCGTCCACGCCGTTGACCGTGATGGTCCCCGCGTGGATCCGCTCGGCCAGCCGGTGGGCACGGCCGAGGTTGCTGGTGGCGACGGAGGCGGCGAGGCCATACGCCGTGTCGTTGGCGAGCCTGACCGCCTCGTCCTCGGTGTCGAAGGGCGTGATCGCCAGGACCGGCCCGAACACCTCCTCACGGGCGAGGGTGGACGCCGGGTCGACGCCGTCGAAGACGGTCGGCTGCACGTAGCAGTCGCTGCCGTCGCGGGTGATCCGCTCGCCGCCGGTGACCAGGCGGGCACCCGAGCCTCGGGCCTCGTCGACGAACTGCATGATCCGGTCGGTCTGCTCGGACGAGACGATCGCGCCCATCCCCGCGGCGGGGTCGAGCGGGTCGCCGGGGGCGTACGCCGCCGCCTCGGCCGCGACCAGTGTCACGAACACCTCGTGCACGTCGCGCTGGACGAGGACGCGGGAGTGGGCCGAGCACACGGCGCCCTGGTTGAACCAGATGCCGAAGGCGGTCTGCCTCGCGGTGGTGGCGAGGTCCTCGGCGTCGGCGAAGACGACGTGGGGGCTCTTGCCGCCGCACTCGAGCCAGACCTGCTTGAGGTTGGACTGGCCGGCGTACTGCAGGAAGTAGGCGCCGACCTCGGTCGAGCCGGTGAACGCGAGCACGTCGACGTCCGGGTGCAGGCCGAGCGCCCTGCCGGTGGTCTCGCCCAGGCCGGGGACGACGTTGAGGACGCCCTCGGGGATGCCGGCCTCGACGGCGAGCTCGGCGATCCGCAGCGCCGAGGACGGTGACTGCTCGGCGGGCTTGAGGACCACGCTGTTGCCGGCGGCCATCGCCGGGGCGACCTTCCACGCGAGCATGTCGACCGGGTAGTTCCACGGCACGACGGCGCCGACGACGCCCAGCGGCACCCGGCGGATCAGGCCGAGGGTCCCCGGTGGGGTCGGCGCCACCTCGTCGTTGATCTTGTCGATCGCCTCGGCGTAGTAGCGGAACAGGTTGACCGAGAACGGCAGGTCGAGCTCGTGGGCGTCGACGACCCGCTTGCCCATGTCGAGGGAGTCGAGCACGGCCAGCTCGGCGGCGTGGTCGGCCAGCAGGTCGGCGAAGCAGAGCATCCGCTCGCGGCGGAAGGCCACGCCGGCGCGGCTCCACAACCCGGAGTCGAAGGCGGCCCGGGCCGCGCGCACGGCACGGTCGACGCCCTCGGCGCCGGCGTCGCTGACCTCGGCGAGCAGGGCGCCGGTCGCGGGGTTGCGGTTCTCGAAGGTGGCGGTGCCGGCGTCGACGAAGCCGCCTCCGACGAACGGGCGGGTCGGGAGGACGACCTTGGCGGCCTCGGCGAGCCAGTCCTGGTGAGTGCGCACGCGGGATCCTTTCTTTGCGCTTCGGCGCAAATATGACCCGGATCACCTGTCCCTGTCAACGGCGCCCCCGGAAATCCGGCAGGGCGCTACGGTGGTCGCCATGGCACGACGCAAGGACCAGGCCGCGCGCCGCGAGCACCTCATCTCGGCGACCCTGACCGTGATCGCCCGCCACGGCCTCAGCGGCGTGACGATGAAGAACATCGCCGAGGAGGCCGGCATCTCGCCGCGCCTGGTCGCGTACTACTACCCCGAGCTCGACGGGCTCGTCGAGGCTGCCCACCAGGCCGCGACCGACCGCTACTACTGGTCGCGGCAGCAGGTGGTGGCGGGCGAGCTGTCGCCGGTCGAGAAGCTGGCCCGGCTCATGTACTCAGGGCTTCCCCGCGGCGAGGACCTGCTGCTCAGCCAGGTGCTCGACGAGATCTCGGTCAGCGCCAGCCGCAGCCCGATGCACGCCACACTGATGACGCTCCTGTTCGACCGCGAGGTGTCTCTCTACACAGCGGTGCTCGAGGTCGGACGGGCCACGGGCGTGTTCACGCTGGCCGACGACGCCGACGCGATCGCCCGCAACTTCGTGGCCCTCGAGGACGCCTTCGGCCTGCACCTGCTGGCCCACAACTCGTCGCTGACCCTCGAGCGGGCCGAGCAGCAGCTGGCGAGCTATGCGCTGGCCGCCACCGGAGTGCGGGTCACTCCGGCCCGCCCTGACCTGCCGGCCACCGCAAAGAAAATCTAGGCAGGCCGGCGCCGACGGATCTCCTCGTTGATCGCCGGAACCACTTCGTGCAGGTCGCCGATGACGGCGTAGTGGGCCTTGGCGACCATCGGCGCGTCCGGGTCGGTGTTGATGGCCAGGATCGTCTTCGCGCTCGCGCAGCCCGCCCAGTGCTGGATCGCGCCCGAGATGCCGCAGGCGACGTACAGGTCCGGCGAGATGCGGCTCCCGGTCTGGCCGACCTGCTCGTGGTGGGGCCGCCAGCCGAGGCTGGTGACCACGCGCGAGACGCCCAGGGCGCCGTCGAGGAGGTCGACCAGCTCGAGCAGGTCGCCGAAGCCGTCGGCGCTGCCCGCTCCGCGACCGGCACCGACGACCACCCGGGCCGACTTCAGGCCGCCGGAGAGGTCCTCCTGTGCGGGCTCCGCGGACACCACGCGTGCCACCAGGTCGGCGGCGGCGACCTCAGGGGCGGTCGTGACGACGCGTCCCTCCCCCGGCGTCGCGGCGGTCGTCGCCTCCACGGCGTGCCCGGCGACGGTGAAGATCGCCGGCCGCTCGCCCAGGACCATGTCCTCGAGCGCGGCGCCGCCGACCACCTGCCGGGTCACCGTGAACGGCGCCAGGCCGTCGAAGGCCACCACGTTGGCGGCCATCGTCACGTCGAGGCGGGCGGCCAGGTGGGCCAGCACCTCCATGCCGCGCGGTGTGCCGGCGGCGGTCACGACCACGGACCCGACACTCGCGCGGACCGACTGCACCGCACTCGCCCAGGCGGCTCCGCCGTAGGCGCCGAACGCGTCGCCCGTGGCGTGGTGCACGTCGCGCACGCCGTACGACGCCAGCTGGGCGGCGAGGTCCGCCACCGGGCACGGCAGGGCACCGACGACGACCGCGTCGATCGGTACGCCGCCCCCCGCCGCGGACAGGTCGCGAGCGAAGGTCAGCGTCTCGCGGGACACCTCGACGGCACCCGTGGCATCGGTCTCGACCAGCACGAGGATCATCGCGCCACCACGCCCAGCTGCTCGAACAGGTCGACCACCGCCGCGGCCGCGTCGGCGCCCTTGCCCAGCACCTGGACCTCGCTCGGCTGCGGGGGCGGCAGCCGGAGCCGGCGGCGGTTCGGGCCGGCCGGCTCGGTGCTGGGCGTGCGCTGCTCGATCTCGACCTTCTTGGCCTTCATCCGCCCCGGAACGGTGGGATAGCGCGGCTCCACGCCGCCCTCGAGCACGGTGACCACCGCGGGCAGCGGCACGCGGTAGGTCTCCCTGCCCTCGGGGCCCTTGACCCCGGCCACGACGTGGCCGTCCTCGACGGCGATCGTGGCCGCCCCGTTGACCACCGGACGCCCGAGCTCGTGGGCGAGCCGGATCCCGACCTGGAAGTCGCCGGTGTCGGCCGCGTCGTTGCCGAGCAGCACCAGGTCGTGCGGCCGCCCGGAGCCCTCGTGGTCACGGATCACCGCAGCGATCTCGCGGGCCACGTCGGCCGGGCCGAAGGCGCCGGGATCGGCCCCGATGTGGGTCGCCGCGGTACACCCGACCGCGAGCGCGGAGCGCAGCTGGTCGACCGCCTCGGGCTCGCCCAGGGTGAGCACGGACGCGCTGCCACCGGCAGCGGTGGCGGTCTGCACCGCCAGCTCGATGGCGCACTCCTCGTGGTTGCTCAGCGTGAACCCGGCGTACCGCCCGTCAGCCGACTGCCCGTCCTCGGTCAGCACCACCTCGCCGGTGGAGTCCACGACCCGCTTGACGCAGACCAGGACGTCGAGGCTCATCGGATGCGCTCGTTCTGCGGGTCGAGGAGCGCGGTGGCGTCGACCGAGGCCACGGTGACCGGGTACAGCTCCTCCATGTAGGACACCGCGAGCTGGTTGCCGAGGACCGCCTGGTCCGGCGGGAGGTAGGCCAGCAGCACGTGCTTGCCGAGCGACGGCGCGGAGCCCGCGCTGGTGACGTAGGGGTGGTGCCCGTGCCCGTCGGTGAGCGTGCCGCCGTCGCGGGTCAGGATCGGCTCGCCGCCGAGCATGTAGCGCTTCACGCCCGAGGCCGAGGCGTGGTCGTCGACGGTCATCGTGCACAGAACCGCCGCCGGGCCCGTGGTCGACAGAGCCTCACGCTGCGCGAGATAGGCCTCCTTGCCGACGAAGTCGGCGGCCTTCACCTTCGGCCGCTGCATCCCGGCCTCGACGATGCTCCGCTCCGAGTCGAGCTCGTAGCCGTAGGCGCGGTAGCCCTTCTCGATGCGGCCGGTCGTGCCGTAGACGCCGATCCCGACGGGTACGGCGCCGTGCGGCTGCCCCGCCTCGAGCAACGCGTCCCACAGCCGGGCCGCGTCGTCCATGGCGACGTAGAGCTCCCAGCCCAGCTCGCCGACGTACGAGATCCGCGAGGCGAGCACGGCGACACCGGCGACGGTGATCTCGCGACAGGTCAAGAACCCGAAGCCCTCGTCGGAGACGTCGTCGGAGGTCAGCGACGCGAGGATGTCGCGCGCCCTCGGCCCCCACAGCCCGATCGTGGAGACCTGGTCGGTGACGTCGACCAGGGTGGTGGCGGGATCGGTGATCTGGTCGCTGAACGTCTTGCGGTCGGCCATGCCGTGCGCACCGCCGGTCACGACCCGGAAGTGGTCCTCGCCCAACCGCATCACGGTGAGGTCGGAGAGGAAGCCGCCGTTGGCGTTGAGGACGGGCGTGTAGATCACCTTGCCCACGGCGACGTCGCACTGGGCGACACAGGTGCGCTGCACGGTGTCGAGCGCACCGGGCCCGGTGATGTCGAAGACCGCGAACGCGGACAGGTCCACCACACCGGCAGCCTCGCGCATGCGCAGGTGCTCGGCATTGATGATCGGGCTCCACCAGCGCGCGTCCCACTCGTGCTCGCGCGGCATCACCGCGTCGCCGTACACCTCCAGGAGCGGGGCGTTCGACTCGTACCAGTGCGGGCGCTCCCAGCCGGCGGTCTCGAAGAAGAAGGCGCCGAGCTTCACCTGGGCGTCGTGCATCGGAGCGAGCCGCTGCTCGCGGTCCGACTCGTACTGCTCGGCCGGGTGCACGATGCCGTAGGTCTTGATGAACGACTCGGTCGTGCGCAGCCGGGTGTGCTCGCGGCGCATCTGGTGGGCGTGGAAGCGGGCGATGTCGCTGTGGTGGACGTCGATCTCGGACCAGCCCCGGGTCATCCACTCGGCGACCGCACGTCCGACCCCGGGGCCCTCCTTGATCCAGACCGCGGCAGCGGTCCACAGGCCCTTGACCTGGCTCTCCCCCAGGATCGGCGCACCGTCGCAGGTCAGCGACAGCAGGCCGTTGATCGCGTAGCGCATCTCGGCACCCTCGGCGCCGAGCAGCTCGGGCATCAGCTCGTAGGCCTGCTCGAGCTGCGGGTCGAAGTCCTCGGAGGTGAAGGGCAGCTCGGTCGGCGACAGCTTGGCCTGCTCGATCGAGGGGATGTCCTCGGGCTCGTGCAGGATCGCGCGGTGGGCGTACGAGCCGACCTCCATGTCGGCGCCGTGCTGGCGCTCGTAGCAGAAGGTGTCCATGTCGCGGATGATCGGGAAGGAGATCTCCCCCTCGCGCTCGGCCAGCTGCGGGCAGGGGCCGACGCTGATCATCTGGTGCACGGCCGGGGTGAGCGGGATGCTGATGCCGGCCATGTCGCCCAGCTTGGGGCTCCACACGCCGGCGGCGATGACCACGTGGGTGGTCTCGATGTCCCCGCCGTCGGTGCGCACCCGGGTGATCCGGCGGTGACCGTCGGGGCCCTCCTCGGTGTCCATGCCGATGACCTCGACGGTGGGCACGACGGTCAGCTCACCGGTCGCGAGGGCGGCCTCGCGCATGATGGTGCCGGCGCGCAGCGAGTCGACCACGCCGACGCTCGGCGTCCAGAAGGCGCCGATGAACTGGTCGGTCTCGATGAAGGGCACCTTCTCCTTCACGAACGCAGGGCTCACCAGCTCCGCCTCGATCCCCCAGGCCTTCGCGCTCGACATGCGCCTTCGCAGCTCCTCCATCCGCTCTTCGGTGCGGGCGATCTCGAAGCCGCCGGACTGCGTGAAGACGCCCATCTCCTGGTACTGCCGCACCGAGTCGAGGGTCAGGTCGGTGATCTCGCGGGAGTGGTCGACGGGGAAGATGAAGTTCGACGCGTGCCCGGTGGAGCCGCCCGGGTTGGGCAGCGCCCCCTTGTCGATCTGCACGATGTCGCGCCAACCCAGGCGCGCGAGGTGGTGCACCAGGCTGTTGCCGACGATGCCCGCGCCGATCACGACGACGCCGGCCGAGGTGGGAACGGTGGCCATGGGGACTCCTAGGAGAGTAAGCCGAGTGTTGCGTATTGTGCAACGCAATGCGCTATGCGAGACAGATCTAGAATCACCCGCGCCCGGCCGGGTGTCAATGCCCAGCCGGGCGCAGGTGTTGCTCGACGTCTAGCGGGTCACTGGAGCCAGGCGTCGACCTTGTCCTGGTTGTCCGCGATCCACTTGTCCGCGGCCTCCTCGGGCTTCATGTCGTCCTCGGCGATGTACTTGGCGACCTGGTTCTGGTCGTCGTTGGTCCACGTGAAGTTGGTGACCAGCCCGACGCCCGGGCCGCCCTCCTTCTGCCAGGAGGTGGAGACGATCTTCTTCAGCTCGGTCTCCGGGTAGTCGCAGGCGACCTTGGCCGGGTCGGCCTGGCAGCCGTCCTCGTACGGCGGCAGCGTCACCTTCTCGAGCGGGACGTCGGCGAAGAGCCACTGGGGCTCGTAGAAGTAGCCGATCAGGAACTCCTTGTTCTTCTCGGCCTGCTGGAAGGCGGTGATGCTGGCCGCCTCGCTGCCGGAGAAGACCACCTTGAAGTCCAGGTTGAGGTTGCTGATGATCGCCTCGTCGAACTGGACATAGGACGGGTCGGCCCCTAGGAACTGGCCCTTTCCTCCCGACTCGGATGTGGCGAACTGCTTGGCGTACTTGTTGAGGTTCTTCCAGTCCAGGATGTCGGGGTGCTCCTTGGCGAGCCACGGCGGGACGTACCAGCCGATGATGCCGACGTTGCCGTTCGGGCCGAGGTCCATGGCACTGCCGTCGCCCTGTTCGGCGAAGAACTTCTTCTCCAGGTCGGGGTGGCCCCAGTCCTCGATCACGACGTCGACGTCGCCGGTGCCGAAGCCCTGCCAGGACACGTCCTCCTTGAGCTCCTTGTAGTTGACCTTGCAGCCGAGCTGCTGGCTCGCCACCCGGCCCACCACGTAGCTGCTGGCCTCGTCGCCGACCCACGGGTTGACCGCGATGTTGAGATCGCCGCAGTCGCCGGCACTGCCGGCCTTGGACTCGTTGGCCTTGGTCTGCTCGTCGATCGTGCCGCCGCCGCAGGCGGCGAGCAGCATCGCCACGGACGCCGCAACCGAGGTGAGGCCGGTCGCCCTCCAACTGATGTGTCGCACTCTTTCTCCTTGGTTGTCGTGTCGGTCGTGTTGCAGGCTGTGGCGCTACCGGGCGGCCGGGGCGCCGGAGCGGTGCGCGGCCGACCGGGCGATCCGGTCGACCATGATCCCGAGCAGGACGATGCTGATGCCGGCTGCCGCTCCCTTGCCCCACTCCTCCGACCTCGCGAACCCGAGCACGACGTCGTACCCCAGCGCGCCGGCGCCGACCAGGCCGCCGATGACGGCCATGGCCAGCACGTAGAGCAGGCCCTGGTTGGCGGCGAGCACCAGCGACGGGCGCGCCATCGGGAGCTGGACCTTGACGATCTCCTGCCAGCGGGTCGAGCCGGTGGACCGGCCCGCCTCGATCGTCGACGGCGACACCGCGCGCACCCCGTCGGCGACGAGCTTGATCGCGACCGGCGCCGCATAGACGACGCCCGCGACGATGGCGGTGAACCGGGTCGAGCCGAACAGGGCCAGCACCGGGATCAGGTAGACGAACGGCGGGATGGTCTGGCCGGCGTCGAGGGTCGGGCGGAGCACCAGGTCGACGGCCCGGCTGCGCGCCATCGCGACGCCGAGGACCACGGCCAGCAGCATCACCAGGACGGTGCCGACCAGGGTCATGTTGAGGGTCACCATCGCGTCGTGCCAGAGGCCGAAGTAGAGCAGGCCGCCGATGCAGACCACGGTCGGCACGAGGGCCCGGACGCCGCCGACGACCACGGCGAGCGCCAGGAGCGCGCCCGCCGCCAGCCACCACGGCGACTCGGCGAGCAGCGACTGGAGCGGGTCGAGGAGCGCGGCGCTCACCAGGTCCTTGAAGCCCTGCGTAAAGCCCCGGAAGGTGTCGGTGAACCAGGTGAAGAAGCTGTCGACGCCGTCGGCGACCTTCGGCGTCCACCCGGGGTCCTGGAACTGGGCCGCCCACGGGTAGGTGCGCGAGAGGTAGAGCGCGACCACCACCGGGACCGCCGCCCCGGCCAGGAGCAGCCGGCGCCGCCGCAGGTCCACTCCGCCGCGGGCCGCGGTCTCGGAGTACTCGCTGGCCGCGGTCGTCGAGCGGTCGAGCATCACCGCCATGACCACGATCAGGGCGCCGGGGACGAAGGCGCCGCCGACGTCGTTCTTGACCAGTGCGTCCAGCACCGGGCGGCCCAGACCCGGGCCGTCGACGTACGACGCGATGGTGGCCATCGACAGTGCGGCCATGATCGTCTGGTTGAGGCCCACGACGATGGTCTTGCGGGCCATCGGCAGCTGCACCTTGGTCAGCCGCTGCCACCAGGTCTGGCCGGCGGAGTCGGTCGCCTCGATCGTCGTCGTCGACACGTTGCGGATGCCGTGGCCGGCGATCCGGATGATCGGCGGCAGCGCGTACACCAGGGTGCACACGACCGCACCCGCGGCGCCGATGCCGAAGAAGAGCACGATCGGCAGCAGGTAGACGAAGGTCGGCATCGTCTGGAAGACGTCCAGCACCGTGTTGGTCACCGCGTTGACGGCGCGGTTGCCCGTGCCGACCAGGACCGCGAGCGGCATTCCGATCAGTACCGAGACCCCGACCGCGACGAAGGTGACGATCAGCAGGTCGACGGCGTCGGACCAGTAGCCGAACGCGCCGAAGGAGACGAACGAGAGCGCCACCAGTACGGCGATCCGCCAGCCCGCGATCGCGAGGCCCACCCAGGCCGCGACGGCCGTGACCCCCAGCCAGCCGACCTGCGGCACCGGGCGCGGGAAGTCCGGGATGGACAGCATCCGCTGGAACCAGTCGACCACCGAGGTGAACCAGGCGCCGAGGTCGTAGGTGAGCTGGATGACCGGGTTGTCGTCGCGACCGGCGAGGACGTCGTCGCGGAAGCCGCCGAGCGAGGTCTGCACGTCGGTGTGCTCGCGGCCGGCCAGGGCGAGGGTGTGAGTGCCCTTGGTCAGCGCCCACACCAGCACCCAGAGCACCACGACGCCGAGCGCCCAGGCCCACCGTGGGATGCCGTCGAACGCGCGGCGAGCGCCGCGCGGGCCGGGTGTCGGCGGCGCGGAGGCGGGCGGGGTCAGGGTGGCGGTCACGACTCGGCCTGTTCCTCCGCGACCACGACCCGCAGGATCGCGTCGTCGTCCACGATCCCGATCACGCGGTCACCGTCGACCACGCGGACCGGGTGCTCGGAGGCCAGCGCTGCCTTGGCGGCCTGCCGCACGATGGTGTCGCAGGACATCACCGGTCCGTCCATCGAGTCCTCGGGCCGCGGCTCGCGCATCACCCACTTCAGGGTGAGCACGTGGGAGCGGGGCACCTCGGAGACGAAGTCGCGCACGTAGTCGTCGACCGGCGCGCCCACGACCTCGTCGGGTGCGCCGACCTGCACGATCTCGCCGTCGCGCATGATCAGGATCCGGTCGCCGAGCTTGAGCGCCTCCTGCAGGTCGTGGGTGATGAAGACCATCGTCTTGCGCAGGTCGCGGTGGAGACGGATCACCTCGTTCTGCATGTCGCGGCGGATCAGCGGGTCGAGCGCCGAGAACGGCTCGTCGAACAGCAGGATGCTCGGGTCGCCCGCGAGCGCGCGGGCCAGACCGACGCGCTGCTGCATGCCGCCGGAGAGCTGGTCGGGATAGGAGTGCGAGAACCCGTCGAGCCCGACGAGCGAGACGACCTCCTCGGCCTTGGCCCGGCGCTCCTTCTTCTTCATGCCGCGGATCTCGAGCCCGTAGGCGATGTTGTCGATGACCTGGCGGTGCGGCAGCAGCCCGAAGTGCTGGAAGACCATCGAGACCCGGTTGCGGCGCAGGTCGCGCAGCTGGGCGTCGGAGGCGGTCGTGACGTCGATCCCGTCGATCACCACCGAGCCCGCGGTCGGCTCGATCAACCGGGTCAGGCAGCGGACCAGGGTCGACTTCCCCGATCCCGAGAGCCCCATCAC
Organism: Nocardioides sp. QY071; assembly: GCF_029961765.1. Classification (NCBI taxonomy): domain Bacteria; kingdom Bacillati; phylum Actinomycetota; class Actinomycetes; order Propionibacteriales; family Nocardioidaceae; genus Nocardioides; species Nocardioides sp. QY071. Next base: position 2,203,631 of record NZ_CP124681.1, on the reverse strand, counting down.
GACGAAGACCTCGCCGGGCGCCACCTCGAACGACACGTCCTTCACGCCGGCGACGCAGCCCGTCTTGGCCTTCAGCTCGGCGCGCGAGAGCTCCGCGTCCGGCGTACCGATGATCCGGTCGGCGCGGGGGCCGAAGATCTTCCACAGGTTGCGCACCGCCAGCGCGCTCTCGGCGGACGTCACCGGTACGACGTCCTTCTCGGTCGCCACGCTCATCTGTGCTCCTCACGGTTGCGGCTGTCGCCGGGTGGATGGAGAGGCATGTCGTCGCGGTAGCGGTAGTACGGCACGTCGAGGGCCGGCAGCGGCGTGTTGCCCGCGATCAGGTCGGCGGCCTTCTCGGCGACCATCATCACCGGCGCGTAGATGTTGCCGTTGGTGACGTACGGGAAGACCGATGCGTCGACGACCCGCAGGCCCTCGGTGCCGTGCACCCGCATCGAGGTCGGGGCGACCACGGAGGTCTCGTCGACGCCCATCTTCGCCGTGCACGAGGGGTGCAGGGCCGTCTCGGCGTCGGCCCGGACCCAGTCCAGGATCTCGTCGTCGGTCTCCACCGACGGGCCGGGCGACAGCTCGCCGTCGTTGTACGGCGCGAAGGCCGGCTGGTTGAGGATGTCGCGGGCCACCCGCACCGCCTCCACCCACTCCTTGCGGTCGGTCGGCGTCGAGAGGTAGTTGAACTGCAGGCTCGGGTGCACCCGTGGGTCCTTGCTCCGGATCCGGACCCAGCCGCGGGTGTCGGCGTACATCGGGCCGATGTGGACCTGATAGCCGTGCGCGCCCTTCTCGAGGTTCTCGGGTGCCGAGCCGTCGTACCGGATCGCGATGGGCAGGAAGTGGAACATCAGGTTCGGGTAGTCCACCTCGTCGTTGCTGCGGCAGAAGCCGCCGCCCTCGAAGTGGTTGGTCGCGCCGAGCCCGCTGCGGTGGAAGAGCCACTGGTAGCCGATCCGGGGGCGCTCGCGCAGTCGCAGCCCGGGCGCGATCGACACCGGCTGCTTCGAGGCGTACTGGATGTAGACCTCGAGATGGTCCTGGAGGTTCTCCCCCACCCCGGGCAGGTGGTGCACGACGGGGATGCCGTGCCGGCGCAGCAGGCTCTCGTCGCCGACCCCCGAGAGCTGGAGCAGCTGCGGGGTGTTGATCGCGCCGCCGCACAGGATGACCTCGCCGGCGCGCACGGTGTGGGCGCGCCGGGCCTGCGAGTAGTCCACGCCGACCGCCCGCCTGCCTTCGAAGTTGACCTTGGTGGCGAAGGCGTAGGTCTTGACCGTGAGGTTCGCGCGGCCCTTGACGGGGTGCAGGTAGGCGCGGGCCGCCGACCAGCGGCGGCCGCGGTAGACGTTGCGGTCGAAGCGGGCGAAGCCCTCCTGGCGGTAGCCGTTGACGTCGTCGGTCAGCGGGTAGCCCGCCTGCTGCGCGGCCTCGAAGAACGCGGCGAAGAGCGGGTTGCGGGCCGGGCCCTGCTCCAGCCGGAGCGGGCCGTCGCCCCCGCGCCAGTCGTCGGCCCCCACACTGCCGTCGACGAGGTAGCGCGTCTCCATCCGCTTGAAGTAGGGCAGGCAGTGCAGGTAGTCCCAGCTCTCCATGCCCGGGTCGCGCGCCCAGCGCTCGTAGTCCATCGGGTTGCCCCGCTGGAAGATCATCCCGTTGATGCTGCTCGAACCACCGAGGACCTTGCCACGGGCGTGGAAGACCCGACGCCCGCCCATGTACGGCTCGGGGTCGGTCTCGTAGCGCCAGTCGTAGAGCCGGTTGCCGATCGGGATCGGCAGCGCGGCCGGCATGTGGATGAACGGGTCGATCCGGTAGTCGGAGCGTCCGGCCTCCAGCACCAGCACGCTGGTACCGGGGTCGGCGGAGAGCCGGTTGGCCAGGGCGCACCCCGCAGAGCCTCCGCCCACGATCACGTAGTCGTACCGCTCCGCACCCATCTCGGTCCCGTCCCGTCTATCCGGCGAACCAGCGCTGCTCGGCCGGTCGGATGTTGTGCCACACGTGCTTGGTCTCGCGGTACTCCTCGAGTCCGGCCAGCCCGAGCTCGCGCCCGGTGCCGGACTGCTTGAAGCCGCCCCACTCGGCCTGCGGGACGTACGGGTGGTAGTCGTTGATCCACACCGTGCCCATCCGCAGCCGGCCCGCGACGCGCTGGCCCTTGCCCGCGTCCTGGGTCCACACCGCGCCGGCCAGGCCGTAGATGCTGTCGTTGGCGATCCGGACGGCCTCGTCCTCGTCGGTGAACGTCTCGACCGTCAGCACCGGGCCGAAGGACTCGTCCTGGGTGACGGACATGTCGCTGCGGCAGCCGTCGAGCACGGTGGGCAGGTAGTAGTACCCATCGGCCAGCTCGGGGTCGTCGGGTCGCTGGCCACCACAGCGCAGTACCGCTCCCTCGGCGAGCCCGGCGGCGACGTACGCCTCGACCTTGTCGCGGTGGGCGGCACTGGTCAGCGGCCCGGTCTCGGCCTTGTCGTCGAAGGGGCCGCCCAGCCGGATCCGGCCGGCCCGCTCGACCAGGGCGTCGACGAAGGAGTCGTGGACGGACGCCTCGACGAGCAGCCGGGCACCGGCCGAGCACACCTGTCCGGAGTGCAGGAAGACCGCGGTGAGCGCGAAGTCGAGGGCGACCGCGAGATCGGCGTCGGCGAAGACGATGTTGGGGTTCTTGCCGCCCAGCTCGAGCGCGACCTTCTTCACGGTGCCGGCCGCGGCCGCCATCAGCCGCCGGCCGGTGGCCAGACCGCCGGTGAAGGACACGAGGTCGACGCGCGGGTCCTCGGCCAGCGGGGCCCCGGCGTCGGGGCCGGCGCCGAGGACCAGGTTGCCGACGCCGGCCGGCAGTCCGGCCTCGGTGAGCAGTCGCATCAGGTGGATCGCGGTGTGCGGGGTCAGCTCGCTGGGCTTGAGCACGAAGGTGTTGCCGGCGGCGAGGCAGGGCGCGACCTTCCAGGCGACCTGCAGCAGCGGGTAGTTCCAGGGCGCGATCAGGCCGCACACGCCGACGGGCTCGTGGACGATCCGGCTGACGACGTCCGGGTTCCCGGTGTCGACGACGCGACCGGCGTCCTCGGCGGCGATCCGCCCGTAGTGGCGGAAGACGCCGACGATGTCGTCGATGTCGTACTCCGACTCGACCAGGCGCTTGCCGGTGTCGAGCGACTCCATCCGCGCCAGCTCGGCCTTGTCGCGGACGAGCAGGTCGGCGACCCGCAGCAGCAGGTCGCCCCGCTCGCGGGCCGGCGTACCGGGCCACGGACCGGCGTGGAATGCCCGGTGGGCCGCGCCGATGGCGTCGCGGGTGTCCTCGGCGCTCGCCTCGTCGACCTCGGCCACCAGGGTGCCGTCCGCGGGACAGTGGATGGCCCGGCGGCCACCGGCGGCGGGAGCGCGCCACTCCCCGTCGACGAAGAGATCCGGCACCGCGCCACCTCCTTCCAGGACAGGTGTTGCGTATGACGCACAACACTTCTCGTTGCGCAACGCTCTGAGAATGCTGCGATCCCGCGCCCGCGTCAAGGACCCCCGCGGCCCGGGCTCAGCGGCGCGGGCTCACTCGCGCCAGCTCCAGCCCAGCCGGTGGGAGATCTCCCCTGCCGCGGCCAGGCACTGCGGGATCACCGCCTCGAGCCGCTCCGAGGAGAGCCGGAACGTGGGACCGGAGACGCTGATCGAGGCGATGACGTCACCGTGGGCGTTGCGGATCGGCGCGGCCACCGCGGTGAGCCCGACCTCGAGCTCGTCGATCGCCAAGGAGTAGCCCTGCTCGCGGATCGTCGCCAGCTCCTTGCGCAGCTGCGCCTTGTTGGTGATGGTCGCCGGTGTGAACCGGGCCAGGGAGCCGAGCGCCTCGGCCAGCTGCTCGGGCGTGAGCTCGCTGAGCAGCACCTTGCCGTTGCTCGTCGCGTGCAGCGGGATGTGCTGGCCCACCCAGTTGTGGGACTGCAGTGCGGAGGAGCCCGCGACCTGGTCGAGGTAGAGCGCCGCGTGCTCGGCGCGCACCGTCAGGTTGACCGTCTCCCCCGTGTCGGCCGCCAGCTGCCGGGTGATCGGGCGTGCCTCCTGCACCAGGTCCAGCCGGGCGGTCGTGGCACCCGCGAGCCGGAGCAGTCCCACGCCGAGCGAGTAGCGGCCCCGATCGCCCGCCTGCTCGACCAGCCGGTGCGCCTCCAACGTGGAGACCAGCCGGAAGGCCGTCGACTTGTGGACCTCGAGCTCGGCCGCGATCTCGGTGACGCCCGCCGTGCCCAACCGGGCCAGTACCTCCAGGATGGTCAGCGCCCGGTCGACGGACTGGACCGTGGCCGCCTCACTGTTGCTCATGGCGCAACGATATGCCCGATGTGCGTCAGCGGAAGACCACCGTGCGGTGCCCGTTGAGCAGGACCCGGGACTCGGCGTGCCAGCGCACGGCACGAGAGAGCACCTGCGCCTCGACGTCGCGTCCCGCGGTCACCAGCTGGTCCTGGTTGAAGCCGTGGTCGACGCGGACGACGTCCTGCTCGATGATCGGGCCCTCGTCGAGGTCGGCGGTGACGTAGTGCGCGGTCGCGCCGACCAGCTTCACCCCGCGGTCGAAGGCCTGGTGGTACGGCTTGGCGCCCTTGAAGCTCGGCAGGAACGAGTGGTGGATGTTGATGGCCCGTCCGCTGAGCTCGGCGCACATCCGGTCCGAGAGCACCTGCATGTAGCGGGCCAGCACGACCAGGTCGACGTCGTGCTCGGCGATCAGCTCCCGCAGCCGGTCCTCGGCCTGCTCCTTGGTGTCGGGGGTGACCGGGACGTGCACGAACTCCAGGCCGTGGGCCCGGGCCAGCGGCTCGGCGTCGCGGTGGTTGGACACCACCACGGGGATCTCGATCTGCAGCGACCCGGTGCTGTGGCGGAAGAGCAGGTCGTTGAGGCAGTGCAGGTGCTTGGAGACCATGATCAGGGTGCGGTACGGCGCCTTCGCGTCCCACAGCTCGAAGGTCATCGCGAACCGTTCGGCGACCTCGGCGAAGTCGGCGCGCAGCCCCTCGGCGCTCACCTCCTCCCCGTCGACGACGAAGTCGAGCCGCATGAAGAAGGTGCCCGTGATCTGGTCGCCGAACTGCTGGCTCTCGATGATGTTGCCGCCGTGGGCCACCAGGAACCCGGACACGGCGTGCACCACGCCCGGCCGGTCGGGACAGGTGAGGACCAGGACGAAGTCTCCGGACGGGGCGCTGGCCACGCCGCCCACCCGCTCGATCACCCGCTCAGTCACCCGCTCAGTCACCGAGCTCGGCCCGGCGGCGGACGACGTACTCCCGCAGCTCCTCCTCGATCGCCGCGTCCAGCGGCGGCGCCTCGTACTCCTCGAGCTTCTTGCGGTAGATCTCCTCGGCCCGGGTGTTGGCGTCCTTGCCGCCGCCCCGCATCCACCGCTCGTAGTTCTCCGAGGACGACAGCAACGGGCGGTAGAAGCAGGTGCGGAAGCGCTCCATGGTGTGCATGGCGCCGAGGAAGTGGCCGCCGTGCCCGACCTCCTCGTGGGCGCCGAACGCCATCGAGTCCTCGTCGATCTCCAACGGCGTGAACTCGGCCTGCATCATCTGCAGCAGCTCGATGTCGACGATGAACTTCTCGTAGCCGGCGACCAGGCCGCCCTCGAGCCACCCGGCGGAGTGCATCACCCAGTTCGCGCCGGCCAGGAAGGTCGGCAGCATCGTCATCAGCGCCTCGTAGCCGGCCTGCGCGTCGGCCACCTGCGAGGAGGTCAGGCCGCCACCGGTGCGGAACGGCAGCCCGAAGTGCCGGGCGATCTGGCCGGTGCACAGCAGGCCGAGGCCCGACTCCGGCGTCCCGAAGGTGGGCGAGCCGGACTGCATGTCGATGTTCGACAGGAACGATCCGAAGATGACCGGGGTACCTGGCCGGATCAGCTGGGACAGCGCGATGCCGGACAGCGCCTCGACGATCTGCTGGACCAGGGCGGCCGGGATGGTCACCGGCGACATGGCGCCCATCAGGATGAACGGGGTCAGTACGACGGGCTGCCCGGCGCCGGAGTACTCGAACTGCGCCTCGAGCATGCGGTCGTCCCAGCGCAGCGGTGAGTTGCAGTTGATCAGCGAGATGGTCGCGGGCGTCTCCTCGATCGCCTCGCGCGAGCCGAACAGGATCGAGGTCATCGCCAGGGTGTCGGCGGCGTTGACGCCCGAGACGACATTGCCCATGTAGACCTTGTCGGTCAGCGTCTGCAGCGCGAGCGTCATGTCGAGGTGCCGGCTGTCGAGCGGGGTGTCGTTGGGCTCGCAGATGACGCCGCCGGCGGAGTCGAGGACGGGGAACGACTGGGCGAGCTTCGTGAAGCTGCGGAAGTCGTCCATGGTCGCGTCACGGCGGACCTCGCCCTGGCGCACGAACGGGGGCCCGTACACCGCGCCGAAGGCCATCGAGTCGCCGCCGATGTGGATGCTGTTGGCCGGGTTGCGGGCCTGGACGTCGAACTCCGCGGGCGCCTTCGCCACCTGCGCGAGCACGAAGTCGGGGTCGAGGAAGACCGTGTTGCCCTCGACGCGCTGGCCCGCCTTGCGGAAGAGCTCGAGCGCCCGTTCGTCCATGAACTCGACGCCGATCTCGGTCATCAGCCTGCGCCAGCCCTTGTCGAGCGTGGCCATCGCATCGGCGGAGAGCACCTCGTAGCGCGGCATCCGGTTCTGGAACATCGAGCCTCCTTGGGTCCTTGACCGGGAATCCTTCGGCATCCTAGCCTCATGATATGGGATCTGAGTTCCACATCATGGAACTCTTCGCGAACGAACGGAACCACGGTGAGCACCCGATGAGCACGCCCCCGAACACCGGCACGCAGGCGGTCGACCGCGCCGCCCTGCTCGTCGCCACGGTCGTGCGGGCGGACGAGCCGCTGAGCTTCGCGGACCTGCAGGACTCCTGCGGACTGCCGAAGTCGACGACCTCACGGATGCTGGCCGCCCTCGAGCGCACCGAGCTCCTCGAGCGCAACGCCGCCGGGTCCTACGTCGCCGGTCCGCTGTTCTGGCTCTACGCCGCGCGCCACGACCCGTGGGAGGAGCTGGTGCGGCTGGCCAGGTCCACGATGGACCGGGTCGGCGCCGACACCGGCGAGACCGTCCACCTCTCGGTGTGCCGCGGCGACCGGGTCGTGCAGGTGGCGCAGGTCGACTCGACGTACCTTCTCGGCACCCGCGACTGGACCACCGTCGACGTGCCCGCCCACACCTCGGCACTCGGCAAGGTGCTGCTGGCGCACGGCCTCGTCGACCTGCCCGCCGGCGAGCTCGACCAGGCGACGCCGCACACGGTCACCGACCGCGAGGTGCTGCGCCGCGAGCTCGCCCAGGTCGTCCGCCGCGGCTGGGCCGGCACCGTCGACGAGCTCGAGATCGGCCTCTCCGGCGTCGCCGCGCCGGTGCGGGGCAGCAGCGGCGAGGTGGTCGCGGCACTCGGCATCTCGGGGCCCACGCCGCGCCTGGCCGAGCGGCGCGACGAGATCGGACGACAGTTGAGCAACCGAGCGGAGCAGCTATCCGGGCTGCTGCGTCGGCGCACGCGCAAGGAGGGCGTGGCATGACCCCAGAAGAGATCCTGCAGGGCCTGTACGACGAGACGCTGGTCGGCAACGCCCCGCGGGTGCTCGAGCTGACCAACGACGGGCTCGCGCTCGACATGGAGCCGCAGACGCTGCTCTTCGACGCGCTCATCCCCTCGCTCGAGGAGGTCGGCGCCCGCTTCGAGCGCGGCGACTTCTTCGTCCCGGAGATGCTCATCGCCGGCCGGGCGATGGCCGGCGCCATGGAGCGGCTGCGGCCGCTGCTCGCCGAGACCGGGGTCGAGACGATCGGCAAGTTCTTGATGGGCACGGTCAAGGGCGACGTCCACGACATCGGCAAGAACCTGGTCAACATCATGCTGGAGGGCGCCGGGTTCGAGGTGATCGACCTCGGGGTGCAGGTGGCGCCGGAGAAGTTCGTCGCAGCGATCGAGGAGCACCAGCCCGACATCGTCGGGTTCTCGGCATTCCTCACCACCACGATGCCGATGTTCAAGGCCAACATGAACGCCCTCGAGAAGGCCGGGCTGCGCAACGAGGTCATCGTGATGGTCGGCGGCGCCCCCGTCACCCAGGAGTACGCCGACGCGGTCGGCGCCGACGGGTACGCCGCCGACGCCTCGCAGACCGTGAAGCGCGCCAAGGCACTGCTCCACGAGAAGCGCGCGACGGTCCCCGCATGAGCGCCCCCCGCCTCGAGACCCGGCTGCGGTCGGCGACCCAGGAGGTCGTGATCGGGCACGACACTCGGTTCTGCCTGATCGGTGAGCGGATCAACCCGACCGGGCGCCGGATCTTCCAGGAGCAGCTGCGCGCCGGCGACCTCTCGGCGATCGAGCGCGACGTCCAGGCGCAGGTCGAGGGCGGTGCCGACGTCCTCGACGTCAACATGGGCGTGCCGCTGACCGACGAGGCCGACCTGCTGGCCAAGGCGATCACGATGGTGCAGAGGCTCACCGACAAGCCGATCTGCATCGACTCCTCGGTCGTCGAGGCGCTCGAGGCCGGGCTGGCGGTCTACCAGGGCCGCGCGCTGGTCAACTCGATCACCGCCGAGGACGAGCGGATGGCGCAGATCCTGCCCCTGGTCAAGAAGTACGACGCCGCGATCATCGCCCTGCCCAACGACGAGGACGAGATCCCGATGGAGGTCGACAAGCGGGTCGAGCTGACCCGCAAGATCGTCCAGGTCGCGACCACGGAGTACGGCATCGCCCAGGCCGACATCGTGATCGACCCGCTCGCCATGCCGATCGGAGCCGACGGGACGGTCGCGCTGACCTTCTTCGAGACCGTTCGGCGCATCCGCGACGAGTTCGGCGTCAACATGACCTGCGGCGCCTCGAACGTCTCCTTCGGCATGCCCTCGCGGCACGCCCTCGGGGCGGGGTTCCTCCCGATGGCCATGCAGGCCGGCCTGACCTCCGCCATCATGGACACCCGCACCCCGCAGATCGTCGAGGCGGTCAAGGCCGCCGACCTGCTGCTCGGCCACGACGAGTGGGGCGGCGCCTGGATCGCGGCGCACCGGGCCCGGCAGGCGGCGACGGCATGAGGCCGGGATGACCTCCGACCCGGACGCCCCCGATCCGGACTTCTCGCTCGACCACGTCCGCCGCGAGGGGTTGATGGCCAGCCCCGGCACGGAGCTGGTGACCCATGACGGCACCGGCCGGGTCGAGCTGTCGTTCAACGTCGAGGACGCCGGCGGCGCCCCGCCCACGCAGCGCAGCGTGCGGGTGCCGCCCGGCGTCACGGTCTTCGACTCCGCGTCCTGGAACGGCATCGCCATCGACTCCACCTGCGGTGGCCACGGCACCTGCCACAAGTGCAAGGTGCGCGTCACCTCGGTGGTTGAGGAGGTCGCGCAGCGACCGTCTCGAAACCCCACGCCCGTCTCGCGCCACGACGTGCGCACGTTCACCCGCGACCAGCTGGACGCGGGGTGGCGGCTGGCCTGCCTGGTGCAGGCAACGCGCGACCTGAAGGTCGACGTACCGCCGCTCACCACGCGTCCGAAGGCCGCGACCGTGGGCGTCGGGCGCCAGGTGATCCTGCGCCCGGCGGTGCAGAAGCGGTACGTCGAGCTGGCCGAGCCGGACCTGTCCGACCAGCGCACCGACCTCGACCGGCTGCTGGCGGCGATCGACGACCTCGCCCCTCAGCCCGACCTGCACGCCCTGCGCCGACTCCCCCACGTGCTCCGCGCGGCGGACTGGAAGGTCACCGCGGTCGTCGTCGACGAGGTCCTCGTCGACGTCGAGCCCGGCGACACGACGGGGCAGCGCTACGCGATCGCGTTCGACCTCGGCACGACCACCGTGGTGGCGACACTGCTCGACGTCGCCCTCGGCACGCCGGTCGGCGTGGCGTCCATGCTCAACAAGCAGCAGCCGTACGGCGGCGACGTGATCACCCGGATCAGCGCCACGATGCTGGATCCGCAGACCCTGCCCCGACTGCAGCAGGCGGCGGCCACGACGCTCGCGGAGCTGGCCGCGCAGGTCTGCCGCGAGGGCGGCGTCGACCCGCAGCAGGTCTACGAGGTCGCGATCGCCGGCAACGCCACCATGACCGCGCTCGTGCTCGGCATCGACCCCGAGCCGCTCGGCGTCGCGCCGTTCGTGATGGCCACCGCCCAGCCCCCGACCGTGCTGGCCAGCGACGTCGGGCTCGACGTCCACCCCCGGGCTCGGGCGGTCTTCTTCCCGGCTCTGGGCGCCTATGTCGGCGGCGACATCGTGGCCGGGATGCTCGCGACCGGCATGGACCGCGACAAGCGGACCCGGCTGTTCATCGACGTCGGCACCAACTGCGAGCTGGTCGTGAGCGACGGGGACCGGATCCTGTCGACCGCGGCACCGGCGGGCCCGGCGTTCGAGGGCGGCGCGATCAGGTGTGGCATGCGCGCCGCCGACGGCGCGATCGAGGTGATCAAGCTCGGCGCCACGCCCGAGGACGCCGTCCAGCTGGGCGTGATCGGCGACGTCGAGCCGAAGGGCCTGTGCGGCTCGGGGCTCGTCGACGCCGTGGCCGAGCTGGTGCGGGTCGGGCTGCTCGACGTCTCGGGCCGGTTCGTGCCGGACGAGCAGGCGCCGGAGGTCGCGCCGGCGCTGGCCGACCGGCTGACCAGGATCGGCGAGGAGCGGGTCTTCGTGCTGCACCGTCCCCACGCGGACGCCGTACCCGAGGAGTGCGTGGTGCTCTCGCAGCGCGACGTGCGCGAGCTCCAGTTCGCGAAGGCGGCGATCTCCACCGGCTGGACGCTGCTGCTCGAGGAGCTCGGGCTGGAGCACCGCGACGTCCAGCAGGTGCTGATGGCGGGCTCGTTCGGCAGCTACATCTCCCCCGCCTCCGCGGTCCGGATCGGGCTGGTCCCGAAGCTGCCCGTGCTGCGCATCGTCTCGGCCGGCAACGTGGCCGGCGAGGGCGCGAAGATGGCACTGCTGTCCGTGCGCGAACGGGCCGGTGCGGCGGCACTGCTGCAGGAGGTGACCTATGTCGAGCTCTCGGACCGCCCCGACTTCAACGACCGGTTCGTCGACCAGCTCGCCTTCTGAGCCTGCCGGCCTGGACCTGATCGCCTGCGGGGCGCTCGCCCAGCCCGCGGCCGAGATCGCCGCGCGCCGCGGCTGGCCGGTGACGGTGCACCCGCTCCCCCCGCTGCTGCACAACCAGCCGCACCTGATCGCCGGCGAGGTCCGGCCGCTGGCCGAGCGGCTGCGCGCAGCCGGGCACCGGGTGGCGATCGGGTACGCCGACTGCGGCACCTACGGCGCGCTCGACGCCGTGTGCGCCGAGCTCGGCATCGAGCGGCTGCCCGGTCTGCACTGCTACGACGTGATCGCGGGACCGGATCGGCTGGCGCGGCTCTTCGAGGACCAGCCCGGCACCTACGTCCTGACCGACTTCCTGGTCCGCTCCTTCGCCCGCACCGTCGTGCGCGAGCTCGGCCTGGACCGCTACCCCGAGCTGCGCGGCGACTACTTCGGCGCCTACACCCGGGTCGTGTGGCTCGCCGAACAGCCGGACGACGAGCTCAGGCGGCTGGCCGAGGACGCTGCGGCGACCATCGGCCTGCCGCTCACCGTCGTCGAGGCCGGTCAGGCCGGCCTGGAGACTGCCCTGGCCCGCCTCGTGCTGCGAAGCGGCGCCGGTAGCGACCGGGCGTGATCCCGACGTCGGAGATGAAGCTCGCCCGGAAGGTCGCCGGGGAGTAGTAGCCGGCGTCGTGGCCGATCCGGTCGAGCGGTAGGTCGGTCGTCTCGAGCAGGCGCTTGGCGATCGCGATCCGCTCGGCGGCCACCCAGCGCATGGGCGTGGTCCCGATGTCGCGCTGGAAGCGCCGGGCGAGGGTACGAGGTGATGCCGCGGCCGCGCCGGCGAGCCGCTCGAGGGTGATGTCGTCGTGCAGGTGGGCGTGCAGCCAGGCCCGGAGGTCGTCGAGCCAGTGCGCCTGCTCGGTCAGCGGGTCCGCGGCGACGTACTGCGCCTGGTCGCCGTCACGGTGCGCGGCGATCACGAGGTTGCGCGCGATCGTGTTCGCGGCCTGCTGGCCGTGGTCGGTGCGGATCAGGTGGAGGCAGAGGTCGAGCCCGGCCGCCGAGCCGGCGCTGGTGAGCACTCCGTCGTCGACGTAGATCGCGCGGGCGTCCACGTCGATCGCCGGGTAGCGGCGCTGGAGGAGGTCGGCCCAGCGCCAGTGCGTCGTGGCCCGGCGGCCGTCGAGGATGCCCGCCTCCGCCAGCGCGAAGGCGCCGGTGCACAGCGAGACCATGCGTACGTCGGCGGCCGCGGCCCGGCGCAGCGCACCCACCAGCGCCGGGTTCGCCGGCTCGTCCGGGCGGATCGCCGGGACCAGGACGGTGTCGGCCTCGTCGAGCGCGGCGAGCGGCCGGTGCGGCACCAGCCGGGAGCCGCCGTGGACCCGCACGCCCCTCAGGTCGCCGTACAGCGTGACGTCGTAGAGCGGGCTCGCCTCACGGTCCCAGTCGTAGCCCAGCGCCTCGAGCGGCATGCCGATCTCGAAGAGCGTCATGCCCTCCACGATCGGGACCGCGATCGACGGCTGCGATGGCATGGCAAGAAACTAGCATTTGTTGTCGATCTTGCCACTACTCGCGAACGCTCGGCAGGCGGAGGGTTGAGGCATGACCACCTACCGGAACCTCACCACCACCGCCCTTCGATCCGCATGGCGGGTCGTGCGCGAGATCGCCCACGGCATCGACGCGGGCGCACTGGTCGCTCACGGTCGCCCCGTGCCGCCGGACCACCCCGCGCGCCAGCGTCGGCTCGACCACGAGGAGGTCGAGCGCCGTCTCGCCGAGCTCTACCCGAGGACTCAGCCGTCGAGCCGCGCCAGCCAGTCCCGGCGCCACGCCTCGGTCTCGGCAACCTGGTTGAAGGTGTAGACGTGCAGCCCGGCAACGCGCATCAGCGGGTCGCCCAGGGTCGGCGCACAGCGCTCCACGAACGACTCCCCGGTGAACCCGCCGGGGGCGACCAGGCGGGTCATCAGGCCCTTCTGCTTGGCCAGGAACCGGGTCGAGTCGCCGACGCCGATCTTGGTCGCCATGCCCAGCAGCTTGGTCCGCTCGACCGGGCCCGGGACACCGAGCAGGAGAGGCAGGTCGATGCCGCGGCGCCGTATGCGTTGCAGCCAGTCCTTGATCACCGCCGGGTCGAAGGTGAGGTTGCTGACGATGTACGTCGCATGCTTGCGCTTGTCCCACATCGACTGCACGGTCAGGTCGTCGTGGATCTTCGGGTGGCTCTCGGGATAGCCGGTCACGCCGATCTGCGCGAACGGGCTGCCGATCGCGGTCAGGTCCTCCAACAGTGAGACCGCGTCGTGGTAGTCGCCGACCGGGTCGGCGTCGCCGCCGGGCACGAAGACGTTGGTGATCCCGGCCTCGGCCAGCCGCGCGGCGAGCTCCACCAGCTCGGCGCGACCGCTCACCATCCGCGCCGCCAGGTGCGGGACGACGGTGTAGCCGGCGGCGGCCAAGCGCTCCGCGGTGCCGACGGTGCGCTCGAGCCCCATCGACGGCGAGGCGGTGACCGTCAACGGGACCTCGGTCGGGACGGCCTCGAGGACCTTGGCCTCGATCGTCGCGGTCGGGAGGATCTCGTAGCGCGCACTTGCGAGCAGCCGGCGGACCGTGGCCCGGTCGTGGGTGCGCATCACGGGACCTCGTCGTCCTCGCGGGCGGCCTCGGGCGCGATGTCGGCGCCCAGGCTGGCGAGGGCGACGTTCTGGTGGTCGATGAGGTCGTACTTCTGCGCGTGCAGGACGGCGCGGCGTACGCGCGGAGGCAGCGTGGACTCGTAGGGCTCGGCCCGCAACGACTTCACCAGCGACACGCACATCGCGACGATGATCAGCATGAACGGCCCGGCGACGATGATCACGAGCGTCTGCAGGGCGCTCAGTCCGCCGGACCACAGCAGGATCGAGGCCACAGCCCCCTGGGCGACGCCCCAGAAGACGACCAGCCATCGCATCGGCTCCTCCTTGCCGTGCTGGCTCAGCATGCCCATCACGATCGAGGCGGAGTCCGCGCCGGTGATGAAGAAGATCGCGATGAGGAACACGGCCAGGACCACGGTCACCGACGCGATCGGATACTCGCGCAGGGTCGTGAACAGCGCGCTCTCGCTGCCCTCCTTCGCGAGCACCGCCCCCAGGTCGTCGGCACCGCTCAGCTGTACGTCGAAGGCGGACCCGGCCATGATCGAGAACCACACGAACGAGACCAGGCTCGGGACCGCGATCACGTAGATCACGAACTCGCGGATCGTGCGGCCCTTGGAGATCCGGGCGATGAACATGCCGACGAAGGGCGTCCAGGACACCCACCAGGCCCAGTAGAAGATCGTCCAGCCGCTGATGAACGCGTCGCCGCCGAAGGCGCCGGTGCGGAAGGACATCGCCGGCAGGTGGGTGAGGTAGCCGCCGAGCGACTCGGTGAACGTGCTCAGGATGAACACCGTCGGGCCGACGACGAAGAGGAAGAACACCAGCAGCACGGCGGCGACCGCGTTGGCGTTGGAGAGGATCTGCACGCCCTTGTCGACACCGCTCACCGCGGACAGCACGAAGCACGCCGTGAGCACGGCGATGACGCCGACGGTGAGCCACTTGGACTCCCCCGAGCCGAACACGTCGTCGAGGCCGCCGGTGATCTGCAGGGCGCCGAGGCCGAGCGAGGTCGCCGAGCCGAAGAGGGTCGCGAAGATGGCGATCACGTCGATCGCCTTGCCCGGTCCCTCGGTCGCCCGGCGTCCCAGCAGCGGGCCGAACGCCCCGGACACCAGGTTGCCGGCGCCCTTGCGGTAGGCGAAGTAGCCGATCGCGAGCCCGATGACGGCGTACATCGACCACGGGTGCAGGCCCCAGTGGAAGAACGCGTACTCCATCGACGTACGGGCCGCCTCGGGGGTGCCCGCCTCGGCCCGGCCCGGCGGGGTGCTGCCGGGGTCGGTCGACGTGAGGTAGGTCAGCGGCTCGGCGACGCCCCAGAACATCAGGCCGATCCCCATCCCGGTGGCGAACATCATCGACACCCAGGAGAAGGTCGAGAACTCGGGGGTCGAGTCGTCGGGACCGAGCCTGATGTTGCCGTAGCGCGTCACCGCGAGATAGCAGGACAGGATGAGGAACCCGGCGCTGACGAGCACGAACATCCAGCCGAAGTTCCCGGTGACCCAGGCCAGCGTCTTGCTCGTGCTGGTGGTCATCGAGTCCGAGTCGACGGCACCCCACAGCAGGAAGGCGAGGACGAGGGCCGCGGCCACACCGAAGGTGACCCGGTCCAGCGGGACCGGCGCCCCACCCGCGTGGCCCGGCTGGCCCGGCTGCTCGTCCCCGGGCCCCGTCGACTTCTCCAGCGTCACCTCGGCCATGTCCGCGTCCTCCCGGGAGGCAACCCGCGTTGCGCTATTCGCAACTCACTTCAGATAGCGCAACCACCATGCGCCGGTGGCACGTCTCTCGTCAAGCATCTGCTGTCGCGGCTCAGCGCACGCCCCACGAGTAGGTCTGCTTGACCAGCTTGAGATAGAGCAGGGTCTCGGTGCTCAGCACGCCGGGAAGCGGTCGGATCCGCCGGGAGATGATCTCGAGCAGGTGCTCGTCGCTCTCCGCGACCACCTCCGCGAGCAGGTCGAAGGAGCCGGCCGTGATCACGACGTAGTCGACCTCCTTCAGCTCCGCGAGAGCCTCGGCGATCGGCTCGAGCTCGCCGGTGGCGCGGATCCCGATCATCGCCTGGCGGGCGAAGCCGATCTCGGTGGGATCGGTGACCGCGACGACCTGCATCACCCCGCTGTCGACGAGCCGCTGGACCCGCTGGCGCACCGCCGCCTCGGACAGGCCGACGGCCTTGCCGATCGCGGCGTACGAGCGTCGTCCGTCCTCCTGGAGCTCGGCGATGATCGCTTTCGAGACGTCATCGAGGGGCGGCGACTTCGGCTTGGACACGCCCCGATCCTAGGGAAGTGCGGATTTCGTTGCAATCACGTAAATCCCCTTCGGAATCGCTTGTCACGTGACCTAGGTCATGCCACGATCGGCACGTTCTGTTCTGGGGAGGTGCAATCAGTGGTCCATGCCCGTCTGAGCCGCAGGGCGGCCCTTCGAGGAGGTGCCGGCGTCCTGCTCGGTGGCGCCAGTCTCGGCGTGCTGCCGCTGTTCGGCACCCCTGACCGCAAGCAGGACCCGGCGTCGTGCCGGGTCCGCGACCTGTCGTCGTCCGACAAGCGACTGGTCGTGTCGAACTGGCCCGGCTACATCGACGAGGACGACGGGGACTACACCTCGACGCTCACCGAGTTCGAGAAGCGCACCGGGATCAAGGTCAGCTACACCGCCGACGTCAACGACAACCTCGAGTTCTTCGCCAAGGTCGTCAACCAGCTCGGCTCGTGCCAGTCCTCGAAGCGCGACATGTTCGTGCTCACCGACTGGATGGCGGCCCGGATGATCCAGGTCGGCTGGATCCAGCCTCTCGACAAGGCGAAGGTGCCCAACGTCCACGCCAACCTGATCGACTCGTTGCAGCACGTCGGCTGGGACCCGGACCGCACCTACTCGGCCCCGTGGCAGAGCGGCCTGACCGGCATCGCCTACAACAAGTCGAAGGTCAAGGAGGTGCGCTCCTTCGAGGAGCTGCTCACCCGCTCGGACCTGCGCGGCCGCATCTCGCTGCTCACCGAGATGCGCGACACGATGGGCCTGATCATGCTGACCGAGGGCGCCGACCCGGCGGACTTCGACCAGGACGACTGGGACAACGCCATCGACCGGCTGCGCAAGGCCCGCAACGACGGCCAGATCCGGGCGTTCACGGGCAACGACTACATCCAGGACCTGTCCGCCGGGAACATCCTGGCCTGCGAGGCGTGGTCCGGTGACGTCGCGGCTGCCGAGGACGAGAACCTCGTCTTCGTCTCCCCCGAGGAGGGCCAGATGATCTGGTCCGACAACATGCTGGTCCCGAACCTCGCGACCCACCAGGGCAACGCCGAGGAGTGGGTCAACTACTACTACGAGCCCGAGGTGGCCGCGAAGCTCGCGGCGTACGTCTGGTACATCTGCCCGGTCAAGGGCGCCCAGGAGGCGATGGAGAAGGTCGATCCGAGCCTCGTCGACAACCAGCTGATCTTCCCGTCCGCCGAGTCGCTGAAGACGATGCACTCGTTCATGGCCCTCGAGGAGTTCCAGATCCGCGCCTACGAAGGAGATTTCGCCGATGTCATTGGCGGCTGACAGCGGCCGGAGTCTCCGGCTCACCGCGCTCACCAAGGAGTTCGCGACCTTCACGGCCGTGCGCTCCCTCGACCTCGAGGTCCCCGCCGGCAGCTTCTTCGCGCTGTTGGGCCCCTCCGGCTGCGGCAAGACCACGACGCTGCGGATGGTCGCCGGGCTCGAGGTGCCGACCTCGGGCACGATCCACCTCGGCGAGGACGAGATCACCTACGAGAAGCCGTACCGCCGCCCGGTCAACACGGTCTTCCAGAACTACGCGCTCTTCCCGCACCTCGACATCCACGAGAACGTCGCCTTCGGCCTGCGCCGGCGCAAGGTCAAGGACGTCGACGCGCAGGTCAAGGAGATGCTCGCACTGGTGGAGCTCGAGTCGCAGGCGAGCAAGAAGCCGCCGCAGATGTCGGGTGGCCAGCAGCAGCGTGTCGCGCTGGCCCGCGCGCTGATCAACCGGCCCGAGGTGCTGCTGCTCGACGAGCCGCTCGGCGCGCTCGACCTCAAGCTGCGCCGCGCGATGCAGATCGAGCTCAAGCGGATCCAGACCGAGGTCGGCCTCACCTTCGTGCACGTCACGCACGACCAGGAGGAGGCGATGACCATGGCCGACACCATCGCCGTCATGAACGGCGGCGTGATCGAGCAGATGGGCTCCCCCGCCGAGCTCTACGAGAACCCGCGCACCACCTTCGTCGCCAACTTCCTCGGCCAGTCCAACCTGGTTCCCGGCACCGTCTCGAGCGCAGAGGGCGACGTCGTACGCGTCGACATGCACGGCATCCAGGTCTCCATCCCCGCCGAGCGGGCGCACACCCGCAGCGGCGACGGCTGGGTCGGCATCCGGCCCGAGAAGGTGCTCATCGCCCCGGCCGGCGAGCCGATCGACGCCCCGGGCAACCACATGACCGGCGGCATCATCACCGACGTCAGCTTCGTGGGCGTCAGCACCCAGTACCTCGTGATGATGCCTTGGGGCCAGGAGCTGATGTCCTTCGAGCAGAACACCGGCCGCCGCGCCGTGCTCGACAAGGGAACCAAGGTCGACGTGTCATGGCGCCCCGAGTTCGCATTCCTGCTGCCCGCCAGCCAGGACGTGAACGCCGGCGTGATCGAGGAGGCGTAGGGCGATGCGGCGCGGACGCTTCACCGGCTACTGGCTGATGCTGCCCGCGGGCCTGTGGCTCGCGCTGTTCTTCGTCATCCCGTTCTACTCGCTGCTCGCGACCAGCCTCTTCGACCCGAAGGGCTCCGTGCTGACCGGGTACGACGTCGACTACCGCTTCGCGAACTTCGTCGACGCACTCGACCAGTTCTGGGAGCCGCTCTTCCGCTCGTTGTGGTACGCCGGCGTCGCGACCGCGATCTGCTTGGTGCTCGGCTACGTGCTGGCCTACGCGATCGCGTTCAAGGCCGGCCGGTGGCGCAACCTCCTGCTGGTGCTGGTGATCGCGCCGTTCTTCACCAGCTTCCTGGTGCGCACCCTGTCGTGGAAGCTGATCCTCGCCGACGACGGGTTCGTCGTGGACACGCTGCAGTTCTTGCACGTGCTCGGCGACGACGGCCGGCTCCTGGCCACCCCGGTCGCGGTGATCGCCGGCCTGGTCTACAACTTCCTGCCGTTCATGGTGCTGCCGCTCTACGCCAGCCTCGAGAAGATCGACGGCCGGTTGATCGAGGCGGCGGGCGACCTGTACGCCTCCCCCGCGCGCGGCTTCCTGAAGGTGACCCTGCCGCTGTCGAAGCCGGGGGTCGTGGCCGGGACCCTGCTGACCTTCATCCCGGCCGCGGGCGACTACATCAACGCGGCGCTGCTGGGCAGTCCCAACCAGCGCATGGTCGGCAACGTCATCCAGAACCTGTTCACCAGCACCGGTGACTACGCCACGGCGGGCGCGCTCTCGGTGATCCTGATGGCGATCATCGTCGCCATGGTCATGGTCTACATCCGCACGGCGGGGACGGAGGAGCTCGTATGAACGGCGTGCAGCGCGCCGGGCGGTGGATCGGCGAGCACCTGGTGCTCGCGGCCGGTCTGCTCGTGCTGGTCTACATGTTCGTGCCGATCGCCGTCGTGATGCTGATGAGCTTCAACGACAACAGCAAGTCCCGCAACGTCTACGCGTTCCGCGACTTCACCTGGAGCAACTGGGCCAACCCGTGCCGTCCGGACGGCATGTGCTCGGCCGTCGTACGCAGCATCGAGATCGGCCTGCTCGCGACCCTCGTGGCGACCCTGCTGGGCACCCTCGCCGCGTTCGCACTGGTCCGCCACGACTTCATCGGGCGCTCGGTCGCCAACACCGTGATCTTCCTGCCGATGGCCTCCCCCGAGATCGTGATGGGCTCCTCGCTGCTCGCGCTGTTCGTCGCGGGCGGCTTCGGCGGACGGCTGGGCTTCGTGACGATCTTCATCGCCCATGTGATGTTCTGCCTGTCCTTCGTGATCGTGACCGTGAAGGCACGACTCTCCGGCCTCGACGAGAACCTCGAGCAGGCCGCGATGGACCTCTATGCCAGCGAGTGGACGACCTTCTGGCGGGTGACCTTCCCACTGGTCTTCCCCGGCATCGCGGCCGCCGCGTTGCTGAGCTTCTCGCTGTCCTTCGACGACTTCATCATCACGAACCTCAACGCCGGCCAGACCGTGACCTTCCCGATGTTCGTGTGGGGTGTCGCCCAGCGCGGCATCCCGATGCAGGTCAACGTCGTCGGCACGGTCATGTTCCTGATCTCGCTGTTCCTGGTGCTCACCAACATGCTGGTGACCCGCAAGCGGGCTGCTGCCTGACGTTGAGTTGCCGCCTTCTCCTCGTTGAGTTGCCGATTCCTCGTCGTTGACTTGCCGCTTTCTCCTCGTCGAGTTGCCCGTCTCGTCGTGGGACGGGCAACTCGCAGGTAAGGATGCGGCAACTCAACGCGGAGGATGCGGCAAGTCAACGGTGAGGATGGGGCAAGTCAACGACGAAGCGGCGGCCCGGGACCCCCACCGTCCCCGACCGCCGCTGCGTGGTGGCAGCGCTGCTGCGCGTCCCCGCGGCTACAGCAGCCCCGCCGCCTCGGTGAGGACGGCGCGGAGCTTCTGCTCCATCTCGTCGAAGTGCTCCTGGCCGCAGATCAGCGGCGGCGAGAGCTGGATGACCGGGTCGCCACGGTCGTCGGCGCGGCAGTAGAGGCCGGCGTCGTACAGCGCCTTGGAGAGGAAGCCGCGCAGCAGGCGCTCGGACTCGTCCTCGTCGAAGGTCTCCTTGGTCGCCTTGTCCTTGACCAGCTCGATGCCGTAGAAGAAGCCGTCGCCACGGACGTCGCCGACGATGGGCAGGTCGAGCAGCTTCTCGAGGGTGCCGCGGAAGGCGCCCTCGCGCTCGCGGACGCCCTCGTTGATCTTCTCGTCCTCGAAGATCTCCATGTTCTTCAGCGCGACGGCCGTGGAGACGGGGTGGCCGCCGAAGGTGTAGCCGTGCAGGAAGGTCTCGGTGCCGTGCGCGAACGGCTCGTAGATCCGGTCGCTGGCGATCATCGCGCCGAGCGGAGAGTAGCCGGAGGTGAGGCCCTTGGCCGAGGTGATGATGTCGGGCTGGTAGCCGTAGCGCTCGGCGCCGAACATGTGGCCCAGCCGGCCGTAGGCGCAGATGACCTCGTCGGAGACCAGGAGGACGTCGTACTGGTCGCAGATCTCGCGCACCCGCTGGAAGTATCCCGGGGGCGGCGGGAAGCAGCCGCCGGCGTTCTGGACGGGCTCGAGGAAGACGGCGGCGACGGTGTCGGCCCCCTCGTTCTCGATGGCGACCGCGATCTGGTCGGCGGCCCAGCGGCCGAAGGCCTCCAATGACGCAGCGTCGGAGCCGTCGAGGAAGCCGCCGGTGATCTCGGAGGCCCGGTAGGCGTTGGTGTTGGGCACCCGGAAGGTCGAGGGCACCAGCGGCTCGAACGGAGCCTTGAGGCCGGGCAGCCCGGTGATCGACAGCGCGCCCTGGGTGGTGCCGTGGTAGGCGATCGCGCGGCTGATCACCTTGTGCTTGCCGGGCTTGCCGACGAGCTTGAAGTAGTTCTTGGCCAGCTTCCAGGCCGACTCGACGGCCTCGCCGCCCCCCGAGGTGAAGAACACCCGGTTGAGGTCGCCGGGCGCGTAGCCCGCGATCTTCTCGGCGAGCTCGATCGCGGTCGGGTGGGCGTAGGACCACAGCGGGAAGAAGGCGAGCTCGGAGGCCTGCTTGGCCGCCACCTCGGCGAGGTCGGTGCGCCCGTGGCCGAGCTGGCTGACGAACAGGCCACCGAGGGCGTCGAGGTACTTGCGTCCCTGGGCGTCCCACACGTAGGCACCGTCACCGCGGACGATGATCGGCACGTCGGCCGTGTCGTACGACGACATGCGGGTGAAGTGCATCCACAGGTGATCCCGCGCGGACTTCTGGAGGGCGTCGTGCGCCGTTGCGTCTACCACTCGACCATCTTGACGCCCACGCGCGGAAACAGCAAGTGAATCCGTGGCCTCTCGCCTGATTTGCAACGGATTTCGTTGCCCCCGGGCTTTCGCGCGGCGGAGATGCTGGCTACGCTCCCCAGCCATGACCGCCCTGCGCAACTTCATCGACGGCGCATCCGTCGACGCCGCCTCCGGAGCCACCTACGACATCGTGAACCCGGCGACCGGCCGGGCCTACACGACCGCACCGGCCAGCGACGCCGAGGACGTCGACCGCGCGATGCGCGCCGCCGAGCGGGCCTTCGCGACCTGGGGCGAGACCACCCCGAAGGAGCGGCAGGAGGCGCTGCTGCGCATCGCGCAGGCGATCGAGGACCGCGCCGACGAGTTCGTGCGGGCCGAGTGCGAGAACACCGGCAAGCCGATCGGCATCACCGCCGACGAGGAGCTGCCGCCCAGCGTCGACGAGTTCCGCTTCTTCGCCGGCGCCGCCCGGGTCCTCGAGGGCAAGAGCGCCGGCGAGTACCTCAAGGACCACACCTCGTGGATCCGCCGCGAGCCGATCGGCGTCGTCGGCCAGGTGACGCCGTGGAACTACCCGCTGATGATGGCGATCTGGAAGATCGCGCCGGCACTGGCCGCCGGCAACACGATCGTGCTCAAGCCGAGCGACACGACCCCGGCCAGCACGGTGCTGCTCGCCGAGGTCGCCGCCGAGTTCCTGCCGGCGGGCGTGCTCAACGTCGTCTGCGGCGACCGTACGGCGGGCCGCGCGCTGGTCGAGCACAGGACCCCTCAGCTGGTGGCGATCACCGGCTCGGTGCGGGCCGGCATGGAGGTCGCCACCTCGGCCGCCGCCGGCCTCAAGCGGGTCCACCTCGAGCTCGGCGGCAAGGCCCCGGTCGTGGTCTTCGACGACGCCGACGTCGAGTCGGCCGCCGCGGCGATCGCCGGGGCCGGCTACTTCAACGCCGGCCAGGACTGCACGGCCGCCACCCGCGTGCTCGCGGGCGCAGGCATCCACGACGAGCTCGTCGCGGCCCTGGCCGAGCAGGCCCGCGGGACCCGCACCGGCCTGCCCGACGACCCCGCGGCGGCGTACGGCGCCCTCAACAACCCCGACCAGCTCGCCCGGGTGGCGGGCATGGTCGAGCGGCTTCCCGACCACGCGCGGATCGAGGCCGGCGGCAGCCGGCCCACCGTCGCCGGCGGTGAGGGCGGCTACTTCTACGACGCCACCGTCGTCTCCGGACTGCGCCAGGACGACGAGGTGATCCAGAACGAGATCTTCGGCCCGGTCATCACCGTCCAGCGCTTCGCCGACGAGGCCGAGGCGGTGCGCTTCGCCAACGACGTGCAGTACGGCCTGTCCTCCTCGGTGTGGACCAGGGACCACGGCCGGGCGATGCGGATGTCGAAGGCCCTCGACTTCGGTGTGGTGTGGATCAACGCCCACATCCCGTTCGTCTCCGAGATGCCGCACGGCGGGTTCAAGCACTCCGGCTACGGCAAGGACCTGTCGATGTACGGGCTCGAGGACTACACCCGGGTCAAGCACGTCATGTCCTACACGGGAGCCTGACCCGGCGTCAGCACGCCCCTGGGTCCTGGCTCTCTAGGATCTCGTCATGGCCGACCAGTGGCGCCCGTACGACGCACCCGGGAACGACAGCGCCCCGCCGCCGACACCCGCGCCCTACGCAGGCGGCACCTACCCGGCGTACGACGCGGCCGGCGAGCGCCGGCGCCTGCGCCGCCGGGTCGGCATGCTCGTCGTCGGTGCCCTCGTGGTGCTCGGCGGCGCCGGGGCGGGGATCACCGCGCTCGTCGTGAGCGCCCTCGACGACGACAGCACGACGACGTCGACGACCACCACGACCACCACCCGCACCGAGATCCACAGCTCCGGCAGCGGCGACGTCGACTTGTACTCCACGGCCGCGACCAGGGCCATGGCCGAGGCGCTGGTGAAGGAGACCGGCTCGCCGAAGGTGCTCGAGGTCGTCCTCTTCCAGGCCCACGCGGTGCTCACCGTCCCGGACGGCGGCGGAGCGCGCAGCATGCTGTGGGACGGCACGTCGCTGACCGACGCCGGCGAGGTCGCCTCGACCCGCCCGTCGGCGTTCGACCTCGGCGACCTCGACGGCGCCGTGGTCCGTGACCTGTGCGGCAAGCAGCCGCTGCGGTGCACCGCGGTCATCGGCCGACCACGGCCGGGCGACAACGGCGCGTGGATGACCATCGCCTCCCCCAGCAGAGTCCACTTCACGGACCTGCAGGGCAGGTAGCCGCGACGATCAGCCCTCGGCCGGCTCCGCGTTGGTGATCGGCGTGATCCACGACTGGTGGGTCGTGGTGTTCTTGGTGATCGCCAGCAGCTCGTCCATGTGGGGCTCGAGGCCGGTCACCTTGTCGAGCGGGACGCCGATGATCAGCTGGAAGCCGAGGCCCTTCCAGGCCTGCACCGCGCGGCCCGCGAACTCGGAGTCTGCCTTGACGAAGCCCTCGTCGAGGAACACCGGCGCGAACCGCGGTCGCGAGCGCATCTCGTCGCCGAGCCGGAAGCGCAGTGCGGAGCCGACGATGAACGCCACCAGCTCCTGGCTCTCGCCACCGGACTTCTCCCCCAGCGTGCGGTACGTCGCGCGCAGCTCGCCGGTGAGGTGGTCATAGCGCTCGGCGCTGATCTCCACGTGCCGGCGTACGTCGAGCAGCCGGTCGCGGTCGGTCGTGACGGTCGGGCCGTCGCCGGACTGGGCCGGCTTGCGCAGCTGCTGCATGAACCGGCTGAGGTCGGTGAACCTCTTCTCCAGAGCGGCCTCGTCGAGCTCGCCGCTCACCCCGGACGACAGGGCCCGCAGGTCCTTGAGGAAGACCTGCACGTGGGCGGGCGCGAGGCGGCGCAGCCGGATCCGGAGCCGGTCGCCGGAGGCACCACCGAACTCGAGACGGCGCAGGATCGCGTTGATCGGCTCGAGCCGGTCCTCGATCTCCTCGACCGAGGAGGACATGGCTCCGAGCAGCGGCACCAGGTCCTGGCCGCTCCACTCGGTGAGCCGGCGGCGCCACTCCGCGCGGCGCTCGGCGAGGCCCGTCCCGCGGATCTCGTCGAGGATGCGGGCGTAGTCGGCGTACGAGTCGGCGGTCGCGCCGAGGTTGGGCGAGTCCCACTGGAACTTGTAGTGCTTGAAGATCAGCGCCAGGTCGTCGTCGCAGCGCCTCATCTCGGCCTCGGCGTCGGCGACGGCAGTGCGCAGCCGCTCCCCCAGCCGGTGGGAGTTGTCGGCGAACCGGTCGAGGTCCTCGGGGTCGGCCGGGGCGGCGGCCGCGGCGAAGTCGGCGGCCAGCGCGGCCTCCTGCTCCTCGCTCAGCTCGACGGCGCCGCCCTTCTCCATCGCCTCGAGCCGGTCCTTGACCAGGTCCTCGGAGTCGACGAGCTCGCTGTGCCCGGAGTTGAGCTCGCGCTGCTTCTGCTCGAGCGCGAACCGCTCCTGGCGCGCGTCGTCGAGCCGGTGGACCAGCTCGTCGATCTGCGCCTGGAGCACCTTGAGCTGGTCGTCGGAGGTGAGGATGTCGGTACGGCGCTGCTCCAGCTCGGCGATGCGCCGGTCGCTGCCCGCGACGTCGACGTCGTCGAAGCGGACCATGGCGATGGCGTCGTACGCCTTGCGCTGCTGCTCCAGCAGCCGGCCGCGCCGGTCGAGGTCGGCGAGCTGGGCGTCGACCTGCTCCATCCTGCGCTCGAGCTCCTCGAGCTGTGCGTCGATCTCGGCGATCGCGTCCTCGTTGGAGAAGCCGATGATGTTGCGGTGGTCGCTGCGCCCGTGGGTGCCGCGGTCGCCGTTGCGGGTCTGGCCGGCGGCCGTGACCCGGAACCCGGGACCGTCGAGATCGGCGGCGCTCTCGACGCAGAACGCGTTGCGCGACGGCTCCTCGACGTGCTGCTGGACCCAGCCGGAGAACGGCGAGTCCTTGAACAGCAGCTTGCCGGCGACCCGCTCGGGGTCGGCGGGACCGGTCTCGGGCAGTTCGAGCTCGACGCCCTGGAAGGTCAGCCTGCCGGGCAGCCGTAGGCCGTCGATGGCGCTGGAGAACTCCGCCAGCCGGCCGATCGGGACCAGCATCATCCGGGCCGTGCCGCCGAGGACGGTCTCGATCGCCGTACGCCAGCGCGCCTCCTCGGGCGCGAGGTCGATCAGCTCGGCGACGAAGGGCAGCTCCTCGACCGACAGCCCGCTCGCGTCGGCGACGGCGGCCCGCAGGTCGTGGAGGTACGACGGCACCCGGCCGTTGCGGTTCTCCATCGAGGCCCGCTCGCGCTTGAGCACCGCTTGCTCGTTCTTCAGCGGCACCAGCGCGTCGCGGACCCGGTCGCGCTCGGCGCGCAGCGTGGCCTGCTCGGCCTCGCCGGCGGTGAGCCGCTTGCGGGCCAGCAGCTGCAGCTCGGCGAACGCGGTCGCCGAGTCGAGGGCGGACTCGAGGTCGGGGGCGTCGGCGTCGGTGAGCCCGACCAGCGGGTAGACCCGCTCCTCGAGCTCGGCGAGCCGGTTGCCGCGCTCCTGGCGGATCACCCGCTCGTGCTCGGCCTGGGCGGCCAGCGCCTGCAGGTCGCCGCCGCCGGCGGCGCGGTGCGCCTCCTTCGCGGCCTCGAGGTCGCCGGCGAGCGTCGTCTCGGCGGAGCGCGTGGCGGTCAGCGCCTCGACCGTGCCCTGCCGCGAGTCGCGGTTGCCGGCGACGGCGGCCTCGATCAGGCGCAGGTGGGTGCGCAGCAGCCACAGCCGCAGCGGGGTGTCGCCGGAGAGCGTGACGCCGTACGAGTCGAGCTCGGCGAGCCGCTTGGTCGCGGCGACCTGGCGCTCGTGGAGGTCGGTGATCGGCTCGAGCAGCTCGAGCTTCTGCTCCTCGGTGCGCATCGCGGTGTAGGAAGCGTCGAGGTCGTCGAAGTGCTCGATCGCACGGTCCGCGGCGGCGTACGTCGTGGGCCGTTCGAGGACCATGTCCTTGTAGAGCTCGTCGACGCTGCGGACCTGGTTGCCGGCCTGGATCCGGGCCAGCAGGCGCAGCGCCTTGGAGCCGTCGCCGTTGGCTCCGATGCCGAGGCGCGCGTGCAGCACGGCCGCGAACTCGGCGTACGTGCGGTGCACGCGGATGCCGGGGAACAGCTTCTTGAGGGTGTTGGCGTGGAAGCGCTCGGGTACGGCGACCTCCAGCGTCTCCAGCGACAGGGCGCCCTCGTGGGTGGCGAGCTGCATCTGCACCTCGCCCGAGCGCGCGGCGCGGCGCGGGACGTAGTAGGTGCGCACCGCGGTGAACCGACCGCCCTGGTCGTTGACGAAGGTCATCGCGACCGCGCCCCAGGTGTCGGAGCCCTTGCCGCGCAGCAGCTTCTCCTCGGGCCGCCCGGTCTTCGGGTTGTCGACGACGTCGACGGCGCCGCGCAGGTAGGACAGCAGGTTGCGCTGGCCGGCGCTGCGGGCCCGGCCCGCGACGGCGTCGTTGGAGGCGCCGTTGAACTTGGTGTCGGACGGCATCATCAGCGCCGTGTAGGCGTCGAGGATGGTGCTCTTGCCGACACCCGAGGCACCGGAGATCATCGTCGCGTCGCCACGTAGCGGGACCGTGGTCAGGCCGCCGAAGCCGCCCCAGTTGACCAGCTGCAGGAGCGCGGCGCGCCACTGGACGGTGTCGTCGGCGGGCGTCGCGACGACCTCCTTGTCGAAGAGGCCGTCGGTGCCCTCGACCTGCTCCATCTCGTCGACGGACATCAGGCGTCCTCCTCCTCGAACAGGTCGTCGTCCTGCGCCACGGCCTCCACCTCGGAGCCGTTGGCCCGCTGGAGCGCCTCGAGCAGCTCCTGCAGCAGCTCGAGCGGGAGCAGCGGCTCGACGGCCTCGCTGATCTCGTAGCGGTCCTCGGACGCGGACCCGATGAGCAGGCCCGCCTTGATGATGCTGGAGACCGCGTTGCGGGCCCGCTTCTCGTCGCCGGCCTCGTCGGTGGCGTGGCCGGGGCGGAAGCTGGCGACGTACTCGACGATGTCCTCGCGGTCGATGTAGACCCGGGCGTCGCCGCTGGCCAGACCGGCCCGCAGCCGGTCGCGCAGGTGGACGAGCACCAGGGTCTCCTCGCGCGACCACGCGGTGTCGTGGAGCAGGGTCGGGAACCGGCTGGCGGTCTCGGACGTGGCCTGCCGCTTCCAGGCGACCTCGCGGGTCGGGTCGACCTGGAGGTCGAGGAAGAGGTCGTTGAGCCGCGAGCGGATCACCCGCTCGTTCTCGACCAGCACCTGCCAGTCGCGCGGGTGGGTCCGGGCGCTGATGAAGCGCTGCTTGAGCAGGGTGACAAGCGCGTGCCGCTGGGCGTACTCCAGTCCGCCCTCGTCGCCCTCGAACAGTGAGACCGAGGTCTCGTCTGCGACCTCGTCGAGGTCGTCGAAGTCGTTGGTCTCGTCGCTCTCAGCGGTCGGCTCGTCCAGCTCGACACTCACCGGCGGGACTCCTCTCGGGTGTTCTCGAGGTCGGGGTCGGGAAGCGGGGTGCGGGGTACGGCGAAGGTGCGCCGCGACCCGTCGGGGCGGACGGCGGCGAACTCCTCCAGCGCGTCCTCGGTCGTCCACTCCCGGTCGGCGGCCAGGTGGAGCAGGCCGAAGATCTCGACCGGGCGGCGCAGCGAGGGCTCCAGCGCGTCGAACAGCTCGCCGAGCGAGCCCGCGGGCACCAGGTCCCCCAGCGCGTCGTCCAGCCGCTGGCGCAGCGAGCCGAGCTGGGGGCCGCCCTGGGCCATCAGCTCCTCGAGCGACAGGGTCGGCGCCTCGGCCGGGTCGGCCGCGGTGATCGGCTCGGGCAGCACGTCGTCGGCCGGGTCGTGGAAGCGCTCGCGCAGGTGGTCGACGCTGACCCGGCTCGGCAGCAAGGACACCTCGTGGGTGGCCCGCGGCCCGGTCGTCGACATCCAGGTCATCAGCTCGGACTCGACCTGGCGCAGCGTCTGCTCCAGCTCACGGTCGCGGGCCGCGTCGTGGGAGACGATGTACTCCTTGAGCGTCGCGGTCACCCGGCTGCGCTGGGCCAGCACGCGGTCGAGGCCGTCGCGCACCAGCTTGACGGTCCCCCGCAGCTCGGCCCGGTCGGCCTCGCCGAGGATGCCCGGCGACAGCGGGTGCTCGAGCAGCGCGTTGAGGTCCTCGCGCAGCTGGGTCACCAGCCCGTCGTCGCGCAGCAGCGCGAACGCTCCCTCGAACGCCCGGCCCTCCTGGGTCGCGGTCATCAGGGCGTCGGCGCGCGCGAGGTAGTCGTCGATCACCTCGCCCGCCGGACGGTCCTCGGCCCGGAAGGCCGCCAGGATCTCGGTCCGGATGGTCGCGAAGCGCTCCTCGACCCGCGCGAAGTCACTCGGCAGCGCGCTGATCAGCGACAGCAGCTCGGTGAACCCCTCGAGCATGTAGTCCTCGGTCGCGCTCACCATCTCGGCCCCGTCGACCAGCCGGTCGCGCTCCACCTTGAGCCGCGCGATCTCGTCGTTGAGCAGGGTCACCCGCGCGCTGCGGTCCGGGTTCGCCTCGGAGTTGAACCGTCGTACGGTGCTCAGGATGGTCGCGATCCGGTGCTCGCTCAGCGTGGCCCGGTCGCGCGCGAGGTTCTTGACCAGCTCCAGGGCCTGCTGCGCGTGGGACGTCAGCGAGTAGACCTCGTTGCCCTGCTCGTCGAGCGAGCGCACCAACCACTGCCCCCGCATCCACCGCTGGCAGATGTCGCGCCCGCTGCCCGTCGGGAGGTCCGTGTCACCCGCGCCGCGGATCTCGGCGAGGTGCTCCTCGACCTGGGTGTGCAGCCGCGCGGTCGGGATCGGCTTGTTGTTGCGGCCGAACGCGGCCCGGAAGATCGTGATCACGACCGGCGCCTGTCGCTGGTGGAGCAGGGTCAGCGTCGGCTGCGCGAAGGCGCCCTTGACGCGCGCCAGCTCGGCGGCGATGTCGCTCAACCCTGTCCCCCGGTGTCCGTCGTCGTGGCGTGGCCTGCTAGATGCGAACGAAAAGCATCACACAGGGGTACGACGGCGCTTCAGGCAGGCTCACCGCTAACCACTCGACACGAGTGGCGGTCTCGCCGACGGGTACCGCCCGGACGTCTCGCAACCCGACCAGCGGAGGAGCTCCCCGTGATCCACCTCGCCCCGATCGGCACGATCAAGCACATCGCCGGCGCCGCCGCGAAGGCACCTGCAGCGGTTGCCGGAACAGTCGTAGGGATGGCCCGGACGGCCGCTCGGCAGGTGCTCGGCGGGGACGACGAGCGGACGCCGACCATCTCCCCCGACGAGCCCGTCAACGTCACCGAGGAGCTCGGCCTCGACCCGGCGCCCGTGGCGAAGCCCCGTCCCCGCAAGACGCCTGCCCCGCCGCCCGTCACGGGCATCGACGCGCAGGCCGACCCCGGCCACGTCGACGCCACTCCTGCCGACATCGCCGACGCGGTGAAGAAGGACTGAGCCGGGCGTGGCCTACGCGGCGAAGGGCAAGGCCTTCGAACGGGACACGAGGTACGTCCCGGACCGCATCACCCGCGACGAGGGCCACAGCCAGGACCCCCACGTCGCCAGCCTCGACGTACCGACCTGGCCCGTCGAGCCCGGGCGCTACCGCCTGGTCGCCGCCCGCGCCTGCCCCTGGGCCAACCGGTCGATCATCGTGCGGATCCTGCTCGGCCTCGAGGACGTCATCTCGCTCGGCCTGGCCGGACCGACCCACGACCGGCGCAGCTGGCGCTTCGACCTCGACCCCGGTGGCGTCGACCCGGTGCTGCGCTACGAGCGCCTCGAGCAGGCCTACCTGGCGCGGGACCCGTCGTACGACCGGGGCGTCACCGTCCCGGCGATGGTCGACGTACCGACGAGGTCGCTGGTGACCAACGACTTCCCGGCGATCACCCACGACCTCTTCTTCGAGTGGCGCGACCACCACCGGCCCGACGCGCCCGACCTGTGGCCCGAGGAGTGCCGCGAGGAGATGGACCAGGTCATGGAGCGGGTCTTCACCGAGGTCAACAACGGCGTGTACCGGTGCGGCTTCGCCGGGACCCAGGAGGCGTACGACGCGGCGTACGACCGCCTCTGGACCGCGATGGACTGGCTGGAGGACCGGCTGACCGACCGGCGCTACCTGATGGGCGAGGCGATCACCGAGGCCGACGTGCGGCTGTTCACGACACTGGCGCGGTTCGACGCGGTCTACCACGGCCACTTCAAGTGCAACCGCAACAAGCTGAGCGAGATGCCGGTGCTGTGGGCCTACGCACGCGACCTGTTCCAGACGCCCGGCTTCGGCGAGACGATCGACTTCGACCAGATCAAGCAGCACTACTACGTCGTGCACGAGGACATCAACCCGACCGGGATCGTGCCGAAGGGGCCGGACGAGGCTCCCTGGCGCGCCCCGCACGGGCGGGAGAAGCTGAGTTCTCCACTGTCTCGCCGGCTCGCTTGAACTCGAACCGCTGTTCGAATACCATACGGGTATGAGGCGGACTCAACCCGCTGTTGCAACGAGTGCCTCGTTGAGCACCTGTCCGGGAGTTTGCCAGTTGAGCGTCATGCGGGGCCGGGTGTTGAGCCGCAGCGCCACGTCGTCGCACTCGGTCTGAGTGACTCCAGTCAGGTCAGAGCTCTTGGGCCAGTACTGGCGGAGCAGGCCGTTGGTGTTCTCGTTGCTGCCGCGCTGCCAAGGCGAGTAGGGATCGCAGAAGTAGACGCTCACACCGGTCTCGACCTTGAACCTGGCGTGTTCGGCCATCTCGGTGCCGCGATCCCAGGTGATCGACTTCACCAGGTCGGTGGGCAGCGTGGCGATCAACTGTGCCAGCGTCATCCGGGTCGTCTCGGCGGTGTGCCGGCCGGGGATCGGGGCCAGCAGCACGTACCGGCTCGAGCGCTCCACCAATGTGATGATCGACCCCTTGCCCTTGGCGCCCATCAGCAGGTCACCCTCCCAGTGCCCAGGTACAGCGCGGTCTTCTACCTCGGCGGGACGTGCGCTGATCAGCACATCATCACTGAGTCGGATGCTGCTGCGTTTTGCGGCACTGGCCTGCGGCTTTCGTTGCATCCGCTTCGAACGCAGGTGCTGTGTGAGCTCCCGCTTGAGCTGGCCCTTGGTCTGAACGAACAGCGCCTGGTAGATCGTCTCGTGGGACACCCGCATCGCCTCGTCATCGGGGAACATCACCGGCAGCATCGCCGCGATCTGCTGCGGGGACCAGTCGGCCCGCAGCAGTTCCCAGACCTTCTCCCGCAACGGGCCATGGTCAAGCCGGCGCCGGCACCGCCGACGTGCCCGCCGATCGGCGAACTCCTGGGCCGAGGCTGCGTCATATCGATTCCGGTAGCCCTTGCCGCCGCCGCGCGCGATCCGGCCTCGCACCGACCTTGACCCGTACCCGGTAGCCCGGTGTCGACGCAGCTCACGCGAGATCGTCGAGGGATGTACCCCCACCAACGCTGCGATCGTCCGCTGCGGCAGACCAACTCGATAACCCCGCTCGATCACCGACCGCTTCTCAGCGGTCAAACGCTTTCCTGCCATCCGCGCAACCTCCACTTTCCCGCATGGAGTTGCAACAGCCGATTGAAACCGCCTGACAAGCGTCCGGGACCTCAGCGCAGCGGAGCTGCTCGCTGCCGAGGAGGCCGGCGTGCGGCACAGGAGGCAGTTGGAGGTCGACGCGCTGCTGCGGCTCCTGGCCTGGTGCGACCTGCACTCGCTCGACCCGCAGTCCCAACCGGGCGCCGTACCAGTGCGGTTGGGCGGCGACCGCCTCGTGCGTCTGGGCGGCGAGGGCACGCCGCAGACCTCTGAGCTGTGCATGGCCGAGTTCGCCGTCGCCAGCAACGCCGGGTGGATCGCCACCTCCCACCGCGCAGCCGCGGCACTCGACCTGCGCCACCGCCTCCCCCGCCTGTGGGAGCGGGTCCAGCGCCTCGACGTCGAGGTGTGGGTCGCCCGCAGGATCGCCGACCTCTCGCGCAACCTCACCCGTACCGCGGTCGAGATCGTCGACATCTCCGTTGCCGCGGCCTGCGACCTGACGCCGGGCAAGCTGGTCGAGCTCGCCGAGGCGCGCATCATCGAGGCCGACCCGCAGGCCCACCGCGAACGGATCGCCGCCGAGGAGGCCCGCATCGGCGTGTTCGCCCGCCGTCGCCGCGCCGGCGACGCGGTCGCCGAGATCGACGGCCAGGCAGGCGTCCAGCCGATCACCCTCAGGCTCCCCAACGCGGGCGCCCTCGAGTTCACCACGAGCGTCGAGGAGCTCGCGCAGGCCCTGGCCGACCACCACGTCCCCGACGACGAGGACGACGTCGCGACCATGGACCAGTTCCGTGCCCGCGCGGTCGAGCTGCTCGCCGACCCCCATGCCGCCGTCCGTTTCCTCGAGGGGCTCCGGGAGCCCGAGACACCTCCCGCGCCGACGACCACTCGAGCACCGCGCAAGGCCACCGTCTACGTCCATATCGACGCCGCCGTCCTCACCGGTCTCGCCACCGGTGTCGCCCGCGTGGAGGACCTGGGCCCGATGCTCCTCGAGCAGGTCGCCGCCCTGGTACGCCACCGCTCCATCGACCTGCACCCCGTCATCGACCTCAACTCCGGCACCGCCGTCGACGCCTACGAGCACCCCACGGCCTGCAAGGAGCGCACCCAGCTCCGCACCGGCGGCGACGTCTTCCCCCACTCCGCCTCCCGCACCCGCCGCCTGGACCACGACCACGTCACGCCGTACGACAAGAACGGACCCCCCGGCCAGACCGGCGACCTCAACGACGCCCCACTCACCCGCCGACACCACCGGGCCAAGACCCACCTCCCCTACCGCACCCGCCAGCTCGGCCTCGGCGCCTACCGGTGGCAGACCCCACACGGCCTACTCCGCGTCGTGACCCGGTACGGCACGACCGTGGTCGAACCGCTGCGCACCACCGCCGGCACACTGGTCGGCGAGGTCTACCCGGCGCGGTATGACGTGCGGTACGACGGGAGCGCGCCCGCGTCTGCCTGAGCTGGCTGCGGCGGTGCGTCAGTTCGCCGCGAGTGGGCTGGCAACCGCGGACGCCAGCCCAGCTCTCCGGG
This sequence comes from Nocardioides sp. QY071, assembly GCF_029961765.1. Classification (NCBI taxonomy): domain Bacteria; kingdom Bacillati; phylum Actinomycetota; class Actinomycetes; order Propionibacteriales; family Nocardioidaceae; genus Nocardioides; species Nocardioides sp. QY071. The sequence continues at coordinate 2,169,763 of NZ_CP124681.1, read as the reverse complement.
AAGGACGAGGCGCCCAGTCACACCCCTCGGGCCAACTCCGCCCGCCACCAGCCCCCGCCCTCGATCCGCTCGACCCGACGCAGCTCGAGGCCACCGGTAGCGAACTCCTCGACTTCGCCCCGCGTCAGCGGCCACGGCGGTCCGGCGACCTCGACCCCGTCGTCGCGCGCGGTCGCCAGGACCAGCAGGGTGCCACCGGGAGCCACCAGCGCTGCGATGGCCTGCGCGGCCGACGAGTGCTGCTCGGGCGGCATCGACTGGACGGTCAGGCTCTCCACCACCAGGTCGAACCTGCCGTGCCAGTCGGAGGGAAGGTCCAGGACGTCGGCGACGAGGTAGGTCACCGTGCTGGCGGGGTGCTTGCGCCGGGCGGCGGCGATCGCGGTCGGCGCGAAGTCGAAGCCCGTGGTCCGGTACCCGAGCTGGGCCAGGTACTCCGCGTCGGCGCCGTAGCCGCACCCCACCACCAGCGCCTCGCGGCCACCGCCCGCCAGCCCCTGCTCCTCAGCCCACTCCACCAGCTGGGGCCGGGCGGCGCCGTGGTCCCAGGGCGGGCGCGCCTGACCGGCCTCGGCCCCGGCGTAGATCGCCTCGAACATGTTGGAGGGATCGCCCGTCATGACTCGAGGCTACGCACGGTGGCAGATCGCCTCCAGGAATTCTTCGCGGTCGATGTCGAGAACCCGGCGCCGGGTCCGTCCCTGGAGTGAATGGCACCAACGCCCCTGAGGAGAACCACCATGCAGGACAACACCACCGTCACCCTTCGCCGCAGCCTCCCCGTCCCGCCCGAGCGCGTCTGGGAGCTGTGGACCACCGCCGCGGGCATCGCGGCGTGGTGGGCACCCGACGGGTTCGAGACCACGGTCGACCGGATCGAGGTGCGCCCGGGCGGCTCGCTCGACTACACGATGACGGCGACCGGCCCGGAGCAGGTCGCGTTCATGGAGCAGGCCGGGATGCCGCTGTCGACGGCGTCGCACAAGGAGTTCACCGAGGTCGTCGAGCCGACCCGGCTGGCCTACGTGTCGTTGGTCGACTTCGTGCCCGGCGTCGCCCCCTACGACCACCTGACCGTCGTCACCCTCGAGCGCACCCCGACCGGGACCGACGTCGTCATGGAGTGCGAGCGGCTGCACGACGAGGAGTGGACCGGGCGCATCGTCGCCGGTCGCACCAACGAGCTCGACAACCTCGAGCGGCTGGTGGGCTAGAGGGTGGCCGGGTCGACCTCGTTGAACAGCTGGTCACCGCCCGCGAGCAGGTCGAGCATCGGCCCGACCTTCGGGAGCTCGTGGGTGAGGAAGTAGCGGCCGGCAGCGCGCTTGCCGTCGTAGAACGCGCCTCCGCGGTCGCCGACCGCGACCAGCTGGTCGAGCCAGGTCCAGGCCACCACGATGTGGCCGGCCGCCTCGAGGCCCGTCGTCGCGTTGACCAGCGCGGCGTGGGGGTCACCCGACTCCCACGCCGCGGCGACGGCCGCGGCGAACCGGTCGGCGGCGGCCGACACCCGCTCGGCATACGACGTGAGCACCTCGTCACCCGTCCCCCGGGCTCGGTCGACGGTCTCCCGGACCGCCTCGAGCAGGAGCTGCAGGCCGGTCCCGCGGGCCTGGACCAGCTTGCGGCCGAGCAGGTCGAGGGCCTGGATGCCGTGGGTGCCCTCGTGGATCGGGTTGAGGCGGTTGTCGCGGTAGAGCTGCTCGACGCCGTACTCCCTCGTGTAGCCGTAGCCGCCGTGGACCTGGATGGCCAGGTCGTTGGCCGCCAGGCACCACTGCGAGGGCCAGCTCTTCACGATCGGGGTCAGTACGTCGAGCAGCGCGCCCGCGCGCTCGCGGGCCTCGGCGGACGGGTGGGTGTGCTGCTCGTCGAGCAGGAGCGCGGCGCGCAGTACGAGCGCGAGCCCGCCCTCGACGTACGACTTCGAGGCGAGCAGCATCCGGCGTACGTCGGCGTGCTCGGCGATCGGGACCGGCGGGGCGGCCGGGTCCTTGCCTGCGAGCGGACGGCCCTGGACCCGCTCCCGCGCGTAGGCGAGCGCGCGCAGGTAGCCGGTGTAGCCGAGCGCGACGGCGCCCGCGCCGACCCCGATCCGGGCCTCGTTCATCATGTGGAACATGACCGCGAGGCCGCGGCCCTCCTCGCCGACGAGCTCGCCGACGGCGCCGGGCGCACCGCCCGGGAGGTGCCGGCCCTCGCCGAAGTTGAGCACCGTGTTGACGGTGCCGCGGAAGCCCATCTTGTGGTTGAGCCCGGCCAGGGAGACGTCGTTGCGCTCGCCCCGATCGCCGGACGCGCTCACGACGTACTTCGGCGTCGCGAACAGCGAGAGCCCCTTCACGCCCGGCGGCGCGCCCTCGACCCGGGCGAGGACGAGGTGGACGATGTTCTCGCCGAGCTCGTGGTCGCCGCCCGAGATCCACATCTTGTTGCCGAACAGTCGGAAGGTCCCGTCCGGCTGGCGTACGGCGCGGGTCGCGACGTCGGCCAGCGACGAGCCGGCCTGCGGCTCGGAGAGGCACATGGTGCCGAACCAGCGTCCGTCGAGCATCGGGGGCACGAGGCGCGCGACCTGCTCGGGTGAGGCGTGCGCGAGCAACAGGTTGGCGTTGGCCATGGTCAGCATCGGGTAGCCCGACGTCGACACGTTGGCCGCCTGGAACCACGCGAAGCACGCCTGCTGTACGACGTGCGGCAGCTGCCCGCCGCCGACCGACTCGTCCATCGCGGCCGACACCAGCCCGGCCTCGGCGAAGGCCCGCACCGCCGCGCCCACCTCGGGCACGATCGTGACCGTCTCGCCGTCGAACTGCGGCTCCTGGGCGTCGCTGAGCGCGTTGTGCGGGGCGAACTGCGCCGCCGCCAGCTCGGCGGACAGGTCGAGCACCGCGTCGAAGGTGTCGCGGCTGTGCTCGGCGTACCGCTCCCGCGCGCACAGCGCCGCCACGTCGAGCCACTCGTGGAGCAGGAACGCGAGGTCGCGGCGGGCCAGCAGCAGGTCGGGGCTCATGGGGTCAGCCTGCCTCACGCCGGAGGTACGACGACCGGCATCCCCGCGAGCGGTGCACCTGCCACGGTCACCACCCCCACCATCCGCGCCGACGCCCCGAGCAGCGTCGCGCCGTGGTCGGTGCGCAGTGCCGAGCGCCCGAACTGGACCTCGAGCACGCCGATCCTCAGCCGGCCGCCCTCGCGGACCAGCGCCACCTCCCCGCGGCGCGGGCGCCGGTCGGTCGAGACCAGCAGCTCGGTCCCGGCCGGCCACCCGTGGGAGGCGAGCGCGTCGTTGCGCAGCCGGATCCGCACGTCCTCGCCGTCGGTGACGACCTTGGCCGCCGCCGGCCTGGCGCGGACGGCCGGGGGCTCGGGCGGTGGCAGGTCGAGCGGCAGGCACTCCTGGGCCGCCACTCCGCCTCGGACCGAACGCATGTTCGAAGCCTAGCGGGTCCGCGGCCGATCCTGGTACGTCCTAGGATCGACGCGATCGCCATGAACCCCGTTCCGGACCGTCCCCGCAGGCTGCTGCTCGCCGTCGACGCGCCGTCGCTGCTGCACCGCAACCACCACGCGCGCGCCCACACCCGGCACCGCGACCGGGGCGGGCGGCCGGCATGGGCGCTGCATGGCATGCTGCGCCAGATCATCGAGTCGATCGACCAGTTCGCACCGGACGCGGTGATCTTCGGGCTCGACGACCGCGTGGCGTCGCACCGCCGCGACGCCTATCCCGACTACAAGGCGGGCCGGGCCGAGAAGGACGCCGACCTCGTCGACCAGCTGGACCGGGCCGGCGCGCTGCTCGACGCGCTCGGCATGGCCACCCTCACCCCGCCCGGGCTGGAGGCCGACGACGTCAACGCGTCGGCGGCGACCTGGGCCGGCGAGAACGGGTGGGACTGCGTGATCATCACCTCCGACCGCGACTCGTTCGCCCACATCAGCGAGCACACCCGCGTGCTGCGGCTGATCAACGGCGGCATCAACGGCTCTCCCCTGCTGACCTCGGCCCACCTGCGCTCGATGTACGGCGTGCCGGCGGAGCGCTACCTCGAGTTCGCGGCCGTGCGGGGCGATGCCAGCGACAACCTGCCCGGGGTGGCCGGGATCGGCGAGAAGACCGCCGCCTACCTGCTGTCCCACATCGGCTCGATGCGCGAGATCTGGGCCGACATCGAGCACGACGAGGGCCGCTCGGTCGTCGCGGCGCTGGACGCGTGGGCGGAGGAGACGGGCGCGCGTCGTACCGGCGCGACCGTGCTCAAGCGGCTCTCGGCACCGGGCGCACGGGACACCTACGAGTTCAACCTGCGGATGATGGCCGGGCGCACCGACCTCGACCTCGGCCTCACACCCGACGTCCCGGGCACCCCCGGCCTGCTCCCCCTCGACATCGCCCGCGTCGAGCGGGTGGTCGGCCACCTCGACATGGAGTCGACCACGACGCTCGCGCTGCGGGTCCTCACCGGAGACCCGGCGTCGGTCCCGCGGGCCTGATGCTCCACACGGGCAACCCGGCGGCGGGATCCCACCCGGCGCCGGTACGGCGCCCGGTCAGCTCCTCCCAGCGCAGCTGGACCCACACCTCGTCGTCGCGACGCACCCAGCGCGGCGGCCCGTGCAGCCGGCGCTCGGCGGCGGTGCGGGCCGCGTCGAGCACCCGCTCGCCGTGGCCGCGGGCCAGGACCGACCAGCCGTGGGAGCGCGGATGGTCGACGTGGTCGACCTCGAGCACCAGCGGCGCGCCGTCGGCGTACCTGTCGAGCAGCGAGCCCGGGGCGGTCCGCACCCACACGGCGTCGTCGTGGGTCGTGTAGTTGACCGGGATGACCTCGATCCGGCCCTCCGCGACCAGGACCAGGCGACCGTAGACCCCGGCCCGCAGCAGCCGCTCGCACTCCGCGGTCTCCATCTCCATGAGCACCGACCGGTCGGTCATCGCCTGCTCCCTCCACGTCGTCCGGTTGACGCCACGAGCCTCTCGCCCCCGCACCCGCACGCACAGGGCCGATGCACCCGCCGTGACGGGACCAAGGACCCGGCATGATGACCCGGTGACCGACGCACCCCTGGACGCGCCCGCCGACGCTCCGGCGCAGGGCCTCACCGAGCTGCTCGCCCGCCGCTTCCTCACCACCGACGAGGCCCGGACCGAGAAGGTCGCCCGCTGGCACGCCCGCGGTCGTCGTACCGCTCGTGAGAACATCGCCGACCTCGTCGACGCCGGCTCGTTCGTGGAGTACGGCCGCTTCATCACCGCGGCCCAGGAGCAGCGCCGGCCGCTGGCCGAGCTCGTCGTCGAGGCCCCCGCCGACGGCATCATCGGCGGTACGGCGACCATCGGCGGCCGGCCCGCCGCGGTGCTGTCCTACGACTACCTGGTCATGGCCGGCACCCAGGGCATGCGCGGTCACCGCAAGTCGGACCGGTTGATCGAGCTGATCGGCCGGATGGGCCTGCCGACGGTCTTCTTCACCGAGGGTGGCGGCGGCCGGCCCGGCGACGTCGACCTGCCGATCGTGTCCGCGCTCGACGTCGGCTCCTTCGCGCTGTGGGGCGAGCTGGAGGGCGTCGTGCCGCGGATCGCGGTCGTGTCCGGGCGTTGCTTCGCCGGCAACGCGGTCCTCGCCGGGTGCGCCGACCTGCGGGTCGCGACACCGGACGCGAACCTCGGCATGGCCGGGCCGGCGATGATCGCGGGCGGCGGGCTGGGGCACTACGCCGCCGAGGAGATCGGACCGGTCGGGGAGCAGGCCGCCAACGGGGTGATCGACGTCGTGGTCGACGACGAGGAGGACGCGGTGGCCGTCGTACGACGACTGCTGGCCTACCTCGACGGCCCGTCCGGCTCCGGCGAGGCCGACGACCCGGCCGCGCTGCGCACCATGCTGCCGGCCAACGACCGGGAGGCGTTCGACGTGCGCCCGGTCGTGGAGGCCCTGGCCGACGTCGGCAGCGTCACCTGGCTGCGCGAGGCGTGGGCACCCGAGCTGGTGACCGCGTTCGCGCGGGTCGAGGGCATCCCGCTCGGCGTCGTCGCCAACCAGTCCACCCACCTCGCCGGCGCGCTGACCGCCGACGCGTCGGCCAAGGCCGCCGACTTCCTGGCCCTGTGCGAGCGCTGGGGACTGCCGGTGGTCTCGCTGGTCGACACCCCCGGGTTCATGGTCGGCCCGGAGGCCGAGCGGACCGGCCTGGTGCGGCACGCATCGCGGATGGTCACCGCCGGAGCCCGGCTCACCGTGCCGCTGGTCGGCGTGGTGCTGCGCCGCGGCTACGGCCTGGGCGCGCAGGCGATGCTCGGCGGCAGCACCCACCGGCCGCTGCTCACCGTGGCCTGGCCCGACGCCCACCTCGGGCCGATGGGGCTGGAGGGCGCCGTACGCCTGGCGATGGCGCGCGAGCTCGCCGCGCTGCCCGAGGACGAGCGCGAGGCGACGGTCGCCCGGCACACCGCCGAGCTGCGCACCCACGCCAGCGCCCTCAACGCCGCACGGGTCTTCGAGATCGACGACGTGATCGACCCCGCCGAGACCCGCACCGTCGTCGCGGCGACGCTCAGGGCCGCGGCCGGGTGAGCGGGGCGCGGCGCGGTCAGTGCACGAGGTCGCGCCAGTTCACCGGCACCCGGCCCCGCGGCCCGGGGGCGGCCTGGTCCTCGGGGTGGCTGGTGGGGGCGGCGAGCTCGGGGCCGGCGTAGTAGTCCTCGCTGGCGTAGTCCCAGAACCAGTCCTCCCCCGGCTCGTACGACTGCACGATCGGGTGCCCGCTGTCGCGGAAGTGCGCGGAGGCGTGCTGGGCGGGCGAGCTGTCGCAGCACCCGACGTGCCCGCAGGCGGCGCACCGCCGCAGGTGGACCCACCAGCCCTCGGCAGCGGTGCACTCGGCACAGCCCGGTCCGCTCGGCGGGACGTCGGTCGCGATCGCGGGGGTCTCCTCGGCCATGCCCCCGAGCCTAGGAAGGCAGGTCAGGGGATGTACAGGGTCGCCCGGATCGGGTTGTGGTCGGAGGCCATGGGGGTGGCGTACCGCCCGCCCGACAGCACCGCGATGTTGTCCCAGTTCGGCACGGTGATGCCGGGTGAGACGAAGATCCGGTCGACGTGGGTCGGCCAGGTCGACGAACGCGGCGGGTCGGTCTTGAAGGCGTGCGCGGAGTTGAGGTGCGGGTAGGTCAGGTGGGCGGCGATGTCGCTGGCGTCGGCGAAGCCGGCGGCCTCCATGACCACGCGCGGCGTGTCGGTCTGGCCGCGTCGGTCGAGCCCTCGGTGGGAGTTGAAGTCGCCGAGCACGACCGTGGGCCGGCCGGGGAAGGCCGAGGTGACCCGGTTGAGGACGTAGGCCGTCTCCTGCTGGCGGACGCCGTCGGCCTTCCCGTCGCGCAGGTGGATCGCGGCCACCGCGACCTGCTTGCCGCTCGCCCGGTGCGAGAGGAGCGCCTGGCAGAACCCGTGGTCGCGGTCGCCGAACCTCTTGAAGCGGCTGCCCTTGCTGTTGTGCTTGGCGTCGACCACGTCGTACACGCTGGTGCGCACGTAGAGGGTCTGGCTGTAGAGCCTGCGCTTCTTGCTCTTCTGGGTCAGGCAGGCCAGCGTGTAGCCGCGCTTGGCCATGGCCTTTCCGATCCAGCGCTTCTTCTTGCCGTACTTGTGGGCGACGTGGCCCTCGACGAACACCATGATGTCGGCGTTCATCCGGTCGATGTCGGCGACGACCTGCCTCTGCCGCTTCTTCCACTTCCAGCCGCTGTTGCACTTCGACTTCGAGCCACAGCGCAGGTTGAAGGTGGCGGCGGTGGTGGGCGTCGCGGTCGGTACGACGGCCCTCGAGGCCGGCGGGGTGACCTTGCAGCTGCGCTCGCCGCCGTTCTTGTCGAGCGTCACCGCGTAGCAGTAGGTGGTCCCGGGCACGAGTCCCTGGACGTCGGCGTGGGTGGCGCTGGCCGGCACCCTCATCTGGACTGCATCACCGGGGTACACGTCCGGCCCGGCGGTGGACACCAGGACCTCGTAGCTGCCCGGACCGGCGAAGTCCCAGTCGAGACTCACGGTGACGGTGCCGCGTGTCACCACCTGGGCGGACACCCATGGGGCACCGGGGTGGGCCGCGGCGCTCGCCGGCGACAGGGCGGACAGCACGCCGAGCGCGACGGCGAGGACGGTCATCAACGACAGCAGGCGACGCATGTCTCCACCTTCGGCCAAAGGGACACCACATGCACGTTCGTACCCCAAAAAGGTGATGACATGACCGATCGGTCGTGCTCCGATGACTCACCAGGGTGAGGGCTCGTAGTCCTTCACGAAGCATCCGTACAGGTCCTCGCCCGCCTCGCCGCGCACGATCGGGTCGTAGACGCGCGCGGCGCCGTCGACGAGATCGAGCGGCGCGTGCCAGCCCTCGGCGGCGATCCGCAGCTTCTCGTGGTGCGGTCGCTCGTCGGTGATCCAGCCGGTGTCGACGGCCGTCATCAGGATCTTGTCGGTCTCGAACATCTCGCCCGACGAGGTGCGGGTCATCATGTTGAGCGCGGCCTTGGCCATGTTGGTGTGGGGGTGACCGGCGCCCTTGTAGCGGCGGGAGAACTGTCCCTCCATCGCCGAGACGTTGACGATGTACGCGCGACGGGCACCGTTCTGCACGGCGGCGCGCAGCGCCGGGCGCAGCCGGGAGTTGATGAGGAAGGGCGCGATCGAGTTGCAGAACTGCACCTCGAGCAGCTCCAGCGGGTCGACCTCGTCGAGCACCTGGGTCCAGGAGTTGTTGTCCTGGATGTCGGGGATCAGGCCACCGGCGTCGATCGCGGTGCCGGCCAGGTGCTGCTCGAGCGAGGCACCGCCCGCCTTGAGCGCGAGCGCGGTCATCGAGGCGGCATTGTGGGCGGCGAGCGCCGCCTCGGCGGACTCCCCCTCGTGGTGGGCGACCGCGTGGTCCGCGAGGGCACCGGCGATCGCCGCCGGGTGCGCCTCGGAGATCCGGTCGAACGCCACCATCTCGGGCAGCTCCTCGATCCCGAGCGACTCGGCCGTCGGCAGCGGCGCCAGCTCGCCCTCGGTGAGGTGCGTGTAGGCGCCCGGCAGCCGTCGTACGGTCTGGCAGGCGTTGTTGATGATGATGTCGAGCGGGCCGTCGGCGGCGACGTCGTCGGTGAGCGCGATGACCTGGGTGGGGTCGCGCAGGTCGATGCCGACGACCTTGAGCCGGTGCAGCCAGTCGACGGAGTCCTCCATCGCGGCGAACCGGCGTACGGCGTCCTTCGGGAACCGGGTCGTGATCGTCGTGTGCGCACCGTCGCGGAGCAGGCGCAGCGCGATGTACATGCCGATCTTGGCGCGGCCGCCGGTCAGCAGCGCGCGCTTGCCGGTGAGATCGGTGCGCTGGTCCCGCTTGGCGTGGCTCATCGCCGCGCAACGCGGACACAGCCAGTGGTAGAACGCGTCGACGAGGGTGAAGTCCTCCTTGCAGATGTAGCAGCCGCGCGCGGTGAGCAGCTCACCGGCGAAGGCGCCCTGCGCGGTGGAGACCAGCGGGATGCCGGCGGTCTCGTCGTCGATCCGCATCCGCGAGCCGGTCGCGGTCCTCTCGATGATGTCCTGGTCGTGCCGCTGCCGCTCCATGCGGATCTCGGCCCGCCGCTGCTTCTTGATCAGCTTGTACATGTACGACGCGGCGCGCTTCATCGTGCGCACGTCGTCGTGCTCGGGGTCGAGGAGCGGGACCTGACGGAGGACCTTGAGGGTGATCGCGAGCTCGTCCGGGTCGATCCGGGTCAGCTGCTCGTCGGAGTCGGGGCGAGGCACCGCCCGATGGTACGGGGACCCGCTGCCGGATGCCGTATGCTCGCCCTGCGCCATGATGCGCGTCACAACTCAACATCGCGCCGTTCGAACCCCGGCGGGAGAGCCCCGGTCCCACGAGGACGGGCGCCGAAGGAGCAAATCTCCCCAAGAATCTCTCAGGCCCCCTGACCGCCGGGACGAGGCGAACTCTGGAAAGACGGACCGGATCCACCGGTCCGCACCCACGGTGCAAGCCGCCCGGCCGGGCGGTGAAGCTCTCAGGTAGCGATGACAGAGCGGGGAGGCAACCCAGCCACGAGCGCGGCACACCGCTGCGCTCTTCACGAGGAAGCCTCCCGATGAGCACACCTTCAGCGACCCCGCGGCTCACGCCGCTGCACGACGTCCATGCCGCTCTCGGCGCGTCGTTCACCGACTTCGCCGGCTGGCAGATGCCGGTGCGCTACGGCTCGGAGACCGCCGAGCACCGCGCGGTGCGGACGACGGCCGGGCTGTTCGACCTGACCCACATGGGCGAGATCGAGCTGGTCGGTCCCGGTGCCGGCGCCGCGCTCGACCACGCCCTGGTCGGCCGCCCGTCCGCGATCGGCGTCGGCCGCGCGCGCTACTCGATGATCTGCGCCGAGGACGGCGGGATCATCGACGACCTCGTCGTCTACCGCCTCGCCGAGGAGCACTACCTCGTCGTCGCGAACGCCAGCAACGTCGCCGTCGTGGCGCCCGAGCTGGTCGCCCGTGCCGAGGGGTACGACGTCAGCGTCACCGACACGTCGGCCGACTGGGCACTGCTGGCGGTCCAGGGCCCCGCTTCGGCGCAGATCCTCACCGGCCTCACCGAGCTCGACGTCCCGTCGCTGAGGTACTACGCCATCGATGCCGGCACGGTCGCCGGCGTCGACGTGCTGCTCGCCCGCACCGGCTACACCGGCGAGGACGGCTTCGAGGTCTACTGCCGCCCCGCCGACGCGGCTGCCGTCTGGGACGCGCTGAGCAGGGCCGGTGAGTCACACGGCCTGGTCCCCGCGGGCCTCGCCTGCCGCGACACCCTGCGCCTGGAGGCCGGGATGCCGCTCTACGGCCACGAGCTGGACCGCGCCACCACGCCCTTCGAGGCCAACCTCGGCCGGGTCGTCGTACTCGACAAGCCCGAGGGCTTCGTCGGCCAGGCGGCGCTCGCCCGGCGCAAGGAGGAGGGCCCGCAGCGGGTCCTCGTCGGCCTGGTCTCCACCGGTCGCCGCTCGCCGCGCGCGGGCTACCCGGTCCTCGACCCGGCCACGGGCGCCGAGGTCGGCGTCGTCACGAGCGGCTCGCCCTCCCCCACGCTGGAGAAGCCGATCGCGATGGCCTACGTCCCGCCGGCGCTCGCCGCCCCGGGCACCCGGCTCCAGGTGTCGCTGCGCGGCACCCTCGAGGACGCCGACGTCGTCGAGCTCCCCTTCTACAACCGCAACCGCTGAGACCTCAGGAGACCACCATGAGCAACCCCACGAACCTCCAGTACACCGCCGAGCACGAGTGGATCGCCGTCGACGGCGACAACGCCAGGGTCGGCGTCACGGCGTACGCCGCCGACGCCCTCGGCGACGTCGTCTACGTCGACCTGCCCACCGTCGGCGACACCGTCACCGCGGGCGAGCCCTGCGGCGAGCTCGAGTCGACCAAGTCGGTCAGCGACCTCTACGCGCCGGTGACCGGTGAGGTGGTCGAGGTCAACGACGCCGTCGACGCCGACCCGAGCCTGGTCAACAGCGATCCGTTCGGCACGGGCTGGCTGTTCGTCGTCAAGGTGACGGCGACCGGCGAGGTGCTGGACGCCGCGGCGTACGACGCGCTGATCGCCGGGGCATGACCGCCGTCGTGCCGGAGGGGCGCAAGCTCCTCCGGCTGGAGGTCCGCAACGCGGAGACCCCGATCGAGCGCAAGCCGTCCTGGATCCGCACCAAGGCCACGATGGGCCCCGAATACCGGTCCCTGAAGAGCCTGGTGAAGTCCGAAGGCCTCCACACCGTGTGCGAGGAAGCCGGCTGCCCCAACATCTTCGAATGCTGGGAGGACAAGGAAGCCACCTTCCTCATCGGCGGCGACCAGTGCACCCGACGCTGCGACTTCTGCCAGATCGACACCGGCAAACCCCAACCCCTCGACCGCGACGAACCCCGCCGCGTCGCCGAATCGGTCCAGACCATGGGCCTCAAGTACGCCACCATCACCGGCGTCGCCCGCGACGACCTGCCCGACGGCGGCGCCTGGCTCTACGCCGAGACCGTCCGCGCCATCCACGACCTCACCGCCACCAACGAGCAGGGCGCCACAGGCGTGGAGAACCTCATCCCCGACTTCAACGGCGACCCCACACTGCTCGCCGAGGTCTTCGAGTCCCGCCCCGAGGTCCTCGCCCACAACGTCGAGACCGTCCCCCGGATCTTCAAGCGGATCCGCCCCGGCTTCCGCTACGAACGCTCCCTCGACGTGCTCACCCAGGCCCGCGCGTTCGGGCTCGTCACCAAGTCCAACCTGATCCTCGGCATGGGCGAGACCCGCGACGAGGTCTCGGACGCGCTCCAGGACCTGCACGACGCCGGTTGCGAGCTGGTCACCATCACCCAGTACCTGCGCCCCAGCCTCCGGCACCACCCCGTCGAGCGCTGGGTCAAGCCCGAGGAGTTCGTCGAGCTCGCCACCGAAGCCGAGGAGATCGGCTTCAGCGGAGTGCTCTCGGGACCGCTCGTGCGGTCGTCGTACCGGGCAGGACGGTTGTACCGTCGAGCCATGGAACTCAGGAGCCAGTGATGGCGCTGAGCGTCTTCGACCTCTACTCCATCGGCATCGGGCCGTCGTCCTCGCACACGGTCGGCCCGATGCGGGCGGCGCACACCTTCGCTGCCGGCCTCGCGGCCGACGGCGAGCTGCCGCGTGTCGCGCGGGTGCGCGCCGAGCTGTTCGGCTCGCTCGGTGCCACCGGGCACGGCCACGGCTCGGTCAAGGCCGTCATCCTCGGGCTCGAGGGCGACGACCCGGCGACGACCGACACGGCGACCTACGACGCCCGCGTGGCGGGGATCCTCGAGCACCAGCAGCTCCGGCTGGCCGGCGAACAGGTCATCCACTTCGAGGCCGACGACGTGGTCATGCACCGGCGCCAGTCGCTGCCGGCCCACCCCAACGGCATGGTGTTCACGGCCTACGACACCGAGGGCGCCGAGCTGCGGGCACGCACCTACTACTCGGTGGGCGGCGGCTTCGTGGTCGACGAGACCCAGGTCGGCGCCGACCGGGTGGTGGTGGACGACACGGTGCTGCCGCACCCGTTCTCCACCGGCGGCGAGCTGCTCGCCGCGTGCCACGACGCCGGGATGAGCGTCTCCGACGTGATGCTGGCCAACGAGCTGACCTGGCGCACCGAGGCCGAGGTCCGGGCCGGCCTGCTCGAGATCTGGCGCGTGATGGCCGCGTGCGTCGAGGAGGGCTGCCACCGCGAGGGCGTCCTGCCCGGCGGGCTCAAGGTGCCGCGGCGCGCGCCCGAGCTCTACGCCACGCTGCGGGCGGCCGGGAGCGACGACCCGCTCGACGTCATCGACTGGGTCAACCTGTTCGCCCTGGCCGTCAACGAGCAGAACGCGTCCGGCGGCCGGATCGTCACCGCGCCCACCAACGGCGCGGCCGGCATCGTGCCGGCGGTGCTGCACTACTGGGTGCGCTTCCAGGCCAAGGACCAGCCCCAGGAGCAGGTCGACGACGGCATCGTCCGGTTCCTGCTCACCGGCGCGGCGATCGGCATCCTGGCCAAGATGAACGCCTCCATCTCGGGAGCGGAGGTCGGCTGCCAGGGCGAGGTCGGCTCGGCCTGCGCGATGGCGGCCGGCGCCCTGTGCGAGGTCCTCGGCGGCTCCCCGGAGCAGGTCGAGAACGCCGCCGAGATCGGCATCGAGCACAACCTCGGCCTGACCTGCGACCCGGTGGGCGGACTGGTCCAGATCCCCTGCATCGAGCGCAACGCGATCGCCTCGGTGAAGGCGATCAACGCCGCCCGGCTCGCCATCCACGGCACCGGGTCGCACAAGGTCAGCCTCGACAAGGCGCTCAAGACGATGCGGGAGACCGGTCGCGACATGAAGACCAAGTACAAGGAGACCTCACGGGGCGGCCTGGCCGTCAACGTGATCGAGTGCTGACTGCTTCGGTCGGCGTACCCGCTGCCGATGTGCCCTGTGAGGCCGTCGAGGAGAGGGGAGCGCGAGCCGTGGCACGACGCGTCTGTCGAGCTGTGCTGCCCGGGGCCGGGTTCGCGGTGGCGTACGCGCTGGCCATCCTGCTCGGCAGGGCGACCCGGGTCGAGGGCAGTGAGGTGTCGCTCGTGTGGCCCGCGGCCGCGGTCGCCGTCCTGTGGGGGCTGCATGCACACGACCTCCCGCGCGTGCAGGCAGCCCTCCACTGGACCGGCCTCGCGGTGCTGACCTTCGCCATCAACCTGGCCACCGACGCCCCCGTCGGCCTGTCGGCCTGGTTCGTGCTGGTCAACGTGTCACTTGCGGCGGTCACCACCATCGTCCTGCGGTACGGCGACCGTCCGGCCCGCCTGCGGGAGCCGGCCGACCTCGGCCGGCTGGTCGGGGCGATCGTCGCGGGCACACTGGTCTCGGCCACGCTGGCCGTGGCGTGGTTCGCGCACGAGGGCCAGGACGACCTGGTCCGCACCTTCGCCCTCTTCGCCATCCGCAACGGGGTCACGGCTCTCACCGGGGTGGCCGTGGCGCTGCGACTCGGTGAGGCGCAGTGGCGGCGCCATCGGCCCTCACCTGCCCGGATGGCCGAGACCGCGGCCCTTCTCGTCGTCACGTCGATCGTCTTCATCCGGGTCTTCTGGCTCAACCCCGGACACCCGAACGCGTTCGGCGTCATGTTGCCCGCCATGTGGGTCTCGTTGCGCTACGCCACGACGACGAGCACCGTGTTCCTCGCGGCGTCCGGTGTCTCGATCGTCTGGGCGACCCTCCTCGGCCGAGGGGCGCTCAGCGAGGTGGACCCGCCGCAGCAGGCGCTCCTGGCCCAAGGCCTGGTCGGCACGCTGACGATCGTCGTGCTCAGCCTGGCCCTGTTCCGCGACTCCCGCAACGAGCTGATCGAGGAGCTGCGCCAGCTGGCACTGCACGACCCGCTCACCGGGCTGGCGAACCGGTCCCTCCTCATGACCCGCCTGGAGCGCGAGCTCGACGAGCAACAGCCGGGCGCGGTCGGGGTGATCGTGCTCGACCTCGACGGATTCAAGGCCGTCAACGACGCCTGGGGCCACAGCGAGGGAGATCTCCTGCTGGTCGAGATGGCGACGCGACTGCGTGCTGCCGTGCGACGGCGAGACACCGTGGTCCGGCTGGGCGGGGACGAGTTCGTCGTCCTGTGCCCCGGCCTGGCACACCACGACGAGCTGCACCAGTGCGCCGAGCGGATCCGCGAGGCAGTGGCCCGACCCTACGGCGTCGCGGCCGACGCCCCTTTCGACCGCATCACCGCGAGTGTCGGCACCGCCGTCTCGGACCGGTTGAGCACGCCCCGCTCGCTGCTGGCGGCCGCGGATCGCGCCATGTACGAGGCCAAGCGCGCCGGTCGCAACCGGACCGCGGCCGCGCCGTACGCCCTGCGCGCGGGGTGAACCGCGCCTTCAGAGACCGGGGAGCACGCGCCGCACGATGGCCAGGAGGGCCTCGCGCAGCAGCAGGTGCGCCTGCTCGCGGCTGAGCGTCTCCTCGCGCGACCACTCCCGGATCGCACCCCGGGCGAGCTCGCCGAACGAGCGCACCACCGCCCGCGCCGCCGGATCGGCCGGGTCGCCGCCCACCATCTCCAGCACCCGGCCGGCCGCGAGGTCGTGCGCCTCGTCGAGGATCGCGCGCACCTCGGCGTCCTCCCCCACGCCCTCGGCCGCCCGGACGGTGAGGTACGTCGCCCGCTCGGGCGTGATCGAGCCGAGGAACCAGCGCACGGCGGCGTCGACGCGAGCGGCCAGTGAGCCCGACGGGAGCGGGACGTCCTCGAGGGTGGGGAGCAGCGAGGCGCGTCGTACGACCTCCAGGTAGAGGGTCCGCTTGTCGCCGAAGTAGTGGTTGAGCAGACCCCTCGCGACGCCCGCTTCGTGGGCGATCCGCGTGGTCGACACCTCGGCATAGGACTGCGCGGCGAACAGCCGCTCGGCGGCCACCAGGATCTGCTCGCGTCGCTCGTCCGGGGCGAGGCGCTGGCGTCGGGCCGTCTCGGTCATGGACCCAACCTACTATTGGCAGCCTGCCAATAAAAGGCTAGCGTGGCCGCCATGGCGACCAGCACACCGTCCCCGAGGGTCCGCGACCTGCCCGTGCCCATGGGCTTCGACATGCGTGACCACGTCTCCGGCATCGGCGCGCACCTCGCCGGGCCGGCCAACGTGATCATGCAGTTGAGCTGGCCGGGTGTCGGCTACGGCGTGATGAACAGCCGGGTCCACGACGGCGCCGCCACCAAGCGGCCCTTCAAGCGCGGCCGGACCACCTTCACCTACCTCGCCGTCGCCCTGCTCGGCAACGACGAGGACCGCACCGCCTTCCGCAAGGAGGTCAACCGGCAGCACGCGCAGGTCGTGTCGCGGCCGGGCGAGAAGGTGCAGTACCGCGCCATGGACCCCCGGCTGCAGACCTGGGTCGCGGCCTGCCTCTACTACGGCACCGTCGACATGATCGAGAAGATGCACGGTCCGCTCCCCGACGCCGAGGCCGACGCGCTCTACGCCCACTGCGCGCGGTTCGGCACCACCCTGCAGATGCCGGCCGACGCTTGGCCGGCCGACCGCGCTGCCTTCCGGCGCTATTGGGAGGAGGCCGAGGCCGAGGTCGACATCGACCCCGCCGTGGCGGCGTACCTCCTCTCGCTGACCCGGCTGCGGAACTTCCCGAAGCCGTTCCACCTGCTCGCGCCGTTCGTGCTGTTCGTGACGACCGGCTTCCTGCCCCCGCTGTTCCGCGACGCGATGGGGCTGCCGTGGACCGCGCGCCAGCAGCGCCGCTTCGACCGCCTGCTGCGCACCCTGGGCACCGTCGAGCGCCGGATGCCTCGCGTGCTGCGGAACTTCCCGTTCAACCTGTGGCTCGCCGACATGCGACTGCGCCGCCGGTTCCACCGCCCCCTCGTCTGACCGATCACACCCAGGGAGCACCGATGGACTTCGACCTGCCCGAGAGCGCCCTCGCCGTCCGCGAGGGCGTCGCCGCCGTCGCCGCGCGCTACGACCACGCGTACTGGTCGCGCTGCGAGGAGGAGCACCGCTTCCCGCAGGAGGTCTTCGACGACCTCGGCAACGGCGGCTGGTTCGGGCTGTGTGTCCCCGAGGAGTACGGCGGCGGCGGGCAGGGCCTGCTCGAGCTGGCCGTGGCCAACATGACGCTGTGCGCCTCCGGTGGCGTCGCCGGCACCTTCTCCTACGTCACCACGCCCGGCTTCGGCGCGATGACGCTGACCCGGCACGGCACCGACGAGCAGAAGCAGCGGATCCTCCCCGGCCTCGCCACCGGTGACGTGCAGTTCTGCCTCGCACTCACCGAGCCGGATGCCGGCAGCAACGCGATCGAGATCAGGACCGCCGCCCGCCGTGACGGCGACGAGTTCGTGATCAAGGGCCAGAAGGTCTGGATCTCCAACGTCGAGAACGCCGACTGGATGGTCGCCGTCACCCGCACCATCCCGGCCGCGGAGACCCGCGAGCGCGGACTGCCGCGCACGGCCGGGTTCACGCTCCTCCTCGTCGACGTGAAGCAGGCCCTGGCCGACGGCACCCTGTCGTACACGCCGATCCCCAAGATGGGCAGCAACATCCTGCACTCCAGCCAGGTCTTCTTCGACGACGTCCGCGTGCCCGCCGTCAACGTGATCGGCGAGGTCGACGCGGGGTTCGCCGTCCTGTGGGACGTGCTCAACCCGGAGCGGATCCTCGCTGCCTCCGGCGGCATCGGTACGGCGGACGCCGCCCTGCGGATCGCCTGTGACTACGCCCGCGAGCGCGAGGTGTTCGGCCGCCCCATCGGCGCCAACCAGGGCCTGCAGTTCCCGCTCGCCCAGATCAAGGCCAAGGCCGAGCTGGGCCGGTTGATGACCTACCAGGCCGCCTGGCTCTTCGACCAGGGCCGGCCCTGCGGCAACGAGGCCAATGTCGCCAAGCTGACCGGCGCCCAGGTCGGCTGGGAGGCCGCCAACCAGGCCTTCCAGACGCTGGGCGGGATGGCGTACTCGAAGGAGTACCCGGTCGAGCGGATCTTCCGCGACGCCCGGATCGCCAAGAACATCCCCGTCGCCGAGGAGCTCGTGCTCGCCCACATCGGGACCCAGATGCTGGGACTGCCCAGGTCCTACTGACGCGACAGCGCCCGGGTCACCATCTCCAGCGACCCGGCCGGGACGCCGGGGCTGTAGAGGTAGCCCTGCACCTCGTCGCAGCCGCGCTCGCGCAGGTACTGCTCCTGCGCGGGCGTCTCGACCCCCTCGGCGACCACCGTCATGCCGAGCGCGTGGGCCATCACGATGATCGCGTCCACGATGGCGGCGTTCTCGGCGGTACTGATCTCCTGGACGAAGGAGCGGTCGATCTTGAGCTTGTCGATCGGGAACCGGGTCAGGTAGGCGAGGCTGCTGTAGCCGCGGCCGAAGTCGTCGACCACGATCGAGACGCCGAGCGAGCGCAGCGACTCGAGCATCGCGACGACGTCGCCGTGGTCCTCGATGAGCAGGCCCTCGGTGATCTCGACCTCGAGCTGGGAGGGCTGGATGCCGGCGAGGTCGATCGCGGCGGCGATCTCGTCGAGCCAGGCGCGGCCGCGCAGCTGGCGCGGCGAGACATTGACGGCCAGGCGCAGGGGGCGGCCGATCTGGTCCTGGACCCCGGCGAGCGCCGTGCACGCCGTCGCGAGGACCCAACCGCCGAGCTGGGCGATCATGCCGCCGTCCTCGGCGACGGGGATGAACCGGTCGGGCGGCACCGGGCCCAGGGTCGGGCTGGTCCAGCGGGCGAGCGCCTCGACGCCGACCACCTCGCCGCTGAGCAGGTCGACCTGGGGCTGGTAGACCAGCGAGAGCTCGTCCTGCTCCAGCGCCTGGCGCAGTGCGGCCGAGAGCGCGAGCCGGTCGTTGTTCTCCTCGAGCATCGCCGGCTGGTACCAGCGGATCTCGTTGCGCCCCGCGGCCTTGGCCTGGTACATCGCGATGTCGACGTTCTTCAGCAGGGTGGCCGCGTCCCGGCCGTCGGCCGGGCAGCGCGTCCCGCCGACACTGGCCGTGACCGCGAGCTCGTAGCCGTGCACGACGACCGGCGCGAGCACGTCGGTCATCAGGTCCTCCAGCCGCCGGTCCAGGTCGGTGCCGGGGACCAGGTCCTCCAGAACGATCACGAACTCGTCACCCCCCAGTCGGGAGACGAGGTCGTCGGAGCGGGTCCACGCCAGGAGCCGCTCGGCGACGACGATGAGCAGCTCGTCGCCGATGTGGTGGCCCAGCGAGTCGTTGATCCGCTTGAACTGGTCGAGGTCGATGAGCACCAGCGCCAGCTCGGTGGCGTCGCGCTCGGCCCGCTCGAGCGCCTGGTCGAGGTGTCGCACGAGCAGTGAGCGGTTCGGCAGGTTGGTCAGGCTGTCGTGGGTGACGATGTGCTCGATCCGCTCCCGCGCCTCGATCCGCTGCGTGATGTCGTAGGCGACCACGAGGAAGCCACCCGGTGCACCGTCCTGCGGCGCCAGCGGCACGATCCACTCGTGCACCGGCACCGTGCTGCCGTCCTTGCGCCGGTAGGTCCACTCGGCCTCGTCGCCCAGCGCGTGGGCGAGCACCGGCGTCCCGTCCGGGTAGAGCTGGCGCTGGGACCCGTCGATCTGGACCAGCGAGCGCCCGATCAGCTCGTCCTGGGCGCGGCCGACCAGGTCCGCCGCGGCCGGGTTGGCGGTCCGGATCCGGCCGCTGGCATCGGTCGCGATGATGCTGAACGGCATGGTGTCGAGGATCGAGCGGCGCAGCGCGTCCTCCCGCGCGACGACCAGCGCCTCCTGACCGCGCAGCCGCTCGGTGATGTCGATGATCGAGGCGAGGACGTAGCGCCCCTCCCCCACGGTGATCGGGTTGAGGCCGATCTCGATGGGCATCTCGGTGCCGTCGCTCCGCAGACCGAAGAGCTCGCGTCCCACACCCATCGCACGGCGGTCCGGACGGGCGGCGTACGTCGTGCGCTCATGGCCGTGTCGCTCCCGGAACCGCTCGGGCATCAGGTCCTCGACACCGAGCGCGAGCAGCTCCTCGCGGGTGTAGCCGAAGGCTCGCTCGGCCTCGGAGTTGACCAGCACGATCCGCCCGCACGCGTTGACGAGCACCATCGCGCTCGGCACGGCCTCGATGATGAGCCGGAGTCGCTCGTCGTCGGTCGGGTCACGGAGCATGCCGATCCGTTCGGCCCGGGACCGGAGGATCGGAGGGGATCGGGACCATGGTCCCGGATCGGGCTGTCGATCGGACGGCATCGCGCCGTTCCTCGAACTTTCGCGTCCCGTCTGCCTAGGGTCGAGCCGGAGGGAAGGGGATCTCGTGCGCTGGTTGCAGCGGGCAGTAGGACTGCTCATTCTCGGGACGGCTCTGGCCGGTGCCGGCCTGTTGTGGTGGTCGGTCTCGGACACCGCCCACGGGCGGGCGACGCCGTCCGAGGGCCTGGTGCTCGGCGCGTGGCACGTGCTGTACGACACCGAGGCGCCCACCGTGCCGACACTGGCCGCGGCCGCCGGCCTCGCCCTGCTCTTCGCCGCCGGTGTCGCGACGCTCGAGCGCCGCATCGCCAACAAGGCCCGGCGCAGCGACGACGACGCGCACCTGCCCCTCTCGCCACGCCACGTGATGGCCGAGACCCGCGGCGTGTTCCACGGCGAGGTCACCTTGACCGTGCTGGTGCCGGCCCACAACGAGGCCCAGGGCATCGCCGCCACCCTCGCCTCGCTCACCGCCCAGTCGCGCTCGCCCGAGCGGATCGTCGTCGTCGCCGACAACTGCACCGACGACACGGTGGCCATCGCGCGCCGCTGCGGCGCCGAGGTGATCGAGAGCGTGGGCAACAAGCACAAGAAGGCCGGCGCGCTCAACCAGGCCCTGGCCCAGATCCTGCCCGCCCAGGGCGAGAACGACCTGGTCATGGTGATGGACGCCGACACCGTGCTCGACGACGGCTTCCTCGCGTCCGTCGTACGCCGGATGACCGCGGACCGGGCCCTGATGGCCGTCGGCGGCCTCTTCTACGGCGAGGACGGCAGCGGCCTGATCGGACAGTTCCAGCGCAACGAGTACACCCGCTACGCGCGCGACCTACGCCGCCGCCGCGGCCAGGTGTTCGTGCTCACCGGCACGGCGACCGTGTTCCGCCCACGCGCCCTGCGCACCATCGCCGCCGAGCGCGGCAAGCTGCTGCCCGGCGTACCCGGGGACGTCTACGACACCCTCGTCCTCACCGAGGACAACGAGATCACCCTGGCCCTCAAGTCCCTCGGTGGGCTGATCATCTCGCCGTCCGACTGCACCGTCGTCACCGAGGTGATGAGCACCTGGCGCACGCTGTGGGCGCAGCGACTGCGCTGGCAGCGCGGCGCGTTGGAGAACCTCGGCGAGTACGGCCTGCGGCCCTCCACCTTCCGCTACTGGGCCCAGCAGCTCGGCATCGGGTACGGCGTGATCGCCCTGTTCGCCTACCTGTTCCTGATGCTGCTCATGGCATTGTCCTTCGACCACTGGGTGTGGTTCCCGTTCTGGGTCGGCACCGGCCTGGTCTTCACGATCGAGCGGGTCGCGACCGTGTGGCGCGGCGGGTGGAAGGCGCGGATCCTCGCCGCCACGCTGTTCCCCGAGCTCTTCTACGCCCTGTTCCTCGACATCGTCTACCTCAAGGGGATCATCGACATGTCCCTCGGCCGCAACGCGCAGTGGGGCAACCACACGCCCGCTCCCGCGCGGCAGGAGGTGGACGCATGAGCGCCCCACTGCTCTCCACCCTCGGCATCCTCTTCCCCGAGTCGCTGGTGCGCTCGCACGCGTTCGCCGTCCTCGCCGCGTTCGTCGCGATCAACACGATGGTCTACGTGACGCTCTCGGTCGCCAAGGCACTGCCGAAGATCTGGGTCCGCGACTACCTGCCGCGTGGCTACGAGCGGGCGGAGACGCGCAGCATCTACCCCGACGGACCGCGCTGACCTCTCGGCCCTCGCCCACCGGCTCCGGGCGCTGATGTGCGACAAAACGCCAGCTCTCCCTCGCTGGTCGAGGCGCGAGGAGCGCCAGCGACGAGCCTCGACACCACCGGGCTGGTCGCGTGGCCTGTCCGCGGGCTTCGGTGGCGTAGGTGGTTGCGTTCCGAAAGGCAGCGACGAAGAAGGTCGGGAGGTGGCTGGTTTCCGCGGTCGGGCCGCGGTCCGCGCCCGGAGGTCGAGGAGGTCGTGCAGCGACCGTCACGACACCACCGCAACCGACCTCGGCCGACGGTTGAGGTGCGAGGAGCGCCAGCGACGAGCCTCGAAACCTCCGGGCCATCGGCGCGAACTGTCCGCGGGCTTCGGTGGCGTAACCGGTCGCGTTCCGAAAGCAGCGACGAGAACGTCGGGAGGTGGCTGGGTTCCCCGGTCGGGCGACGGTTCGCGCGCGGTCGAAAACTCCCTAGAAACAAGGGGAAAGTCCGCAACGGGCCTCGTCATTCGAACATATGTGCGATAGAATCGATGCATGATCTCGGAGCCCTCCAACGTCACGCCGGAGCAGTTGCTCCACGCGGCCGAGGACGGCGTCCGGATCCGCCGGCTCCACGAGGCCAGGCAGCTCAAGCTGCTGCTCGCGTGGGCCGACCTGCACTCGGGTGACCCGCAGGCCGAGCCCGGCGCGGTCCCGGTCCGGTTCGGTGGTCCGCGGCTCATCTCGTTGGGTGGGGACGGGACTCCGGAGGTCGCCGACCTCGCGCTGGTGGAGATGGCGATCGCCCGGCACGAGCACGTGCTCGCGACCCGTGGCGCGCTGGCCGATGCGTTCGACCTGCGCCACCGCCTCCCCGCCGTATGGGAAGGCGCGAAGTCCGGCCGGTGCGAAGTGTGGGTGGTGCGGCGGGTCGCACGGATGTCCCGCGCGCTCGACCGCCACCGAGTT
The DNA here is from genome assembly GCF_029961765.1 of Nocardioides sp. QY071. Lineage (NCBI taxonomy): Bacteria > Bacillati > Actinomycetota > Actinomycetes > Propionibacteriales > Nocardioidaceae > Nocardioides > Nocardioides sp. QY071. The sequence continues at coordinate 2,146,799 of NZ_CP124681.1, read as the reverse complement.
GCGCTCGTCGACACCGCCGTCGCAGCTGCTCTGGACCAGTCGCCGTCGCGGATCCTTGCCATCGCCGAGGCCAAGGTGATCGAGGCCGACCCGGTCGCTCACCAGGGCAGTATCGAGAAGAACCAGAACGACAAGGGTGCCTGGTACCCCAAGCCCCGCCCGGGCTCCCAGGCCGACGACAACGATGCGGTCAACACTGCCGGTATCGGGACCGTGTTCGCCCGGCTCGACGAGGCCGACGCCCTCGCCCACCAGCACACGGTCGACGACCTCGCGGCTGCCCTCGCCGAGCACGCCGACGTCCCCGAGGGCGCCGAACCACTGTCGATGGAGCACTGGCGGGCCGAGGCGTTCGCGATGCTCGCCGACCCCGCCGCCGTCCTCGCGTTCCTCCACGGCATCGACGACACCCCGGGCACCTCGGAGGTCGAGGAGGTTGCGCAGCAACCGTCACGAGACCCCCGCCGGGTCGCGGAGATCGTTGTCCACGTCGCGCTCGACGACACCGGCGCCCTCGGACCCGTTGCCCGGGTCGAGAGCCTCGGCCCACGACTCCTCACCCAGGTCTCCGACCTCCTGGGTCGCCACGCGACCATCACCGTGCAGCCGGTCATCGACCTCCACACCGGACGCTCGGTCAACGGCTACGAGCACCCCACCGACGTCAAGCACCGCACCCAGCTACGCACGGTCGGAGACGTGTTCCCCCACGCCACCGGCCTCTTCGCCAAGTGCGGCCGACCGCCGGACCACGACCACACCGTCGCCTACGACAAGCACGGACCACCCGGCCAGACAGGCGACCACAACGACACCCCACTCACCCGACACCACCACCGAGCCAAGACCCACGTCGCCGGCTACACGGTGCTGCAGCTCGGACCCGACAAGTGGATCTGGGGCACACCCAACGGCCTCTACAGGCTCGTGACCGGCGGCGGCACCCGACCCATCACCCAGGCCGAGTACCACGTGTACGCCCACCAGGCCGTCACGCTCGCCGGCGACTACGCCGCCTGAACAGTCGCAACTCCCTGCCGCGAGGACTCCCCCGAAGGCGTCAGAGATGCGTCAGCCACTCACCGAGCGCCGCTACGGCGCCTTCCGACATCCCGTGCCCACCGGCGTCGCGCCAGGTCGTGGTGACCGAGCCCGCGTCACCGGTGAGGTAGGCCCAGGTCGCATCGAGCAGCTCGCGCGGGATGACCAGGTCGGCATCGCCCAGCGCCACGAACACGGGCACGCCAGCCAGCCTGCCCGGCGCCACGGGCACTCCTGCGTCGAACGGCAGCGTGCCGTGCAGGATCGCGGCGCCGGCGAAGCGCCCCGGGTGAGCGAGCAGCAGTCCGCCCGCGAAGGCCGCGCCGCCGCTGAACCCGACGAGAACGACCGGCCCTCCCGCGGCACCGTCGGGGTGCTCCGCGTCGAGCCAGGCCCGGAACCAGCCCATGGTCTGTGCCAGCGAGGTCGCGACCGGGCGGCCGATCCCGCGGTTGGCGAACCATGCGTAGCCGCCGCCCTCGGCGATCGGCGCCCGCACGGCGACATACGACGGGCCGGCCGGAAGGTGGTCGGCGAGGCCGATGATCGAGGCCTCGTCGGCGCCGCGACCGTGCAGCAGGACGACGACCGGCGCCGTGGGGTCGTCGCTTCCGCGGCGGACCACGACGGGCTCAGGGGACAAGGTCACGTCCTCAATATACTTGAATCTTCAACCAAATGGGAGTGATGATGGCTCCGTGACCCTCGATCCCGCCGCCGCAGCCGCCACCCTCGCCCACGCGCGAGCCACCCGCACTCCCCTGCCGGCCTTCACCACGACGCACCCGGACCTCGACGCCGACTGGGCCTACGCCGTCCAGGACCACGACCGCGGGACCCGCCTTGCACACGGCGAGACACCGATCGGGGCCAAGCTCGGGCTGACCAGCCCGGCCAAGCAGGCGCGGATGGGCGTCGAGGAGCCGGTGATCGGCTTCCTCACCGACGCGATGCGCCTCGGGCCCGACGCCGTCGGGGCGGCACTCGACACCTGGATCCAGCCGCGGATCGAGCCCGAGATCGCGTTCGTCCTCGCCCACCGCGTCCGCGCCGCACTCACCCCGGAGCAGGCCCGCGCAGCCGTCGCCTCCGTGGGCATCGCCGCAGAGGTCATCGACTCGCGGTACGCCGACTACCGGTTCCGGTTCGCCGACGTCGTCGCCGACAACACCAGCGCCGCCGGGGTGATCGTCGGCGACCTGCACCCGGCGGCCGGCGTACCCGACCTCGGCGAGCTGCACTGCACGGTCACCGTCGACGGCGAGGTCCGGCATGAGGCGACCGGCGCGGCTATCCTCGGCGACCCGTACGCCGCGCTCGTCCACCTCACCCACCACCTCGAGGCCCGCGGCGAGACGCTCCCGGCCGGCGCGCTCATCCTCGCCGGCGCGCTCACCGACGCCGAACCGCTCGTCCCCGGCAGCGGCTACCGACTCGAGATCGAGTCCCTCGGCACGATCGAGGTCGTGGCCGGCCCGGCCGCCGAGGCGAACAACCAGCCGTAGAACGCGAGCAGGCCGAGCCACGAGGCGATGACGACGCCGTACATGGTCGTCCACAGCCACACCGGCACGTCCGGCTTGCGCTCGCGCTGGAGCATGAACGGCTCGTGCACGAAGGCGACGTCGGTGTCGTCGTCGACCTGGACCAGGCCGGCCGCGGGCCCCTTGATCGCGGTGTCGGCCGGCATGTGCACGGGGATCGACACCAGCGTGCGCAGCGGCAGGTGCAGCCGGACCAGCACCTTCCAGCGGCCGTAGAGCGGCAGCGGCTCGGCACTGCGGTACTCCCCCGCCCGCCCGGTCGGCTCCATCGCGACGCTGAGCACGCCGTCACCGAGCCGCTGGGACTCCGGCTCCTTCTTGCCCTGGTAGGCCAGCGCGGAGAACCAGATCGCGTCGTCCACGTCGTCGGGATCGGCCCGCACCGTCACGACGGCGGTGCAGCCCTGGGTGCCGATGCAGTCGTCGTCGTACGAGACATGGCCCATGATCACGCCGGTCCCGTCGACCGGCTGGTAGGTCGTGCGGCACGCGTCGCCGTCGCACTGCTTGACCACGTCGACCTCGCCCGCGCCCGCGGGGGCCGCGAAGACGGCCATCAGCCCGATGAACACCAGCGTGCCCGTCGTACCGACCCACCGGGCCCGGGCCGGGCCCGCGACACTGCCCGGCTCGGTGCTCGGCCCGAGGTCGCCGATCCGCTCGACGTGGCGGGCGAAGGACCAGCCGAGCAGGCCGCCGCCGACGCCCGCCACGCCGCCGATGGCCAGCATCAGCGGCATCTGGGAGGCGTCGGGCGGCAGCGGGTAGGGCAGGAAGGCATCCATCCACCACCACTCCGTCGCCAGTCCGAGAGTCCCGGCGAGCAGGCCGGCGACCCCGGCGAAGAGCGGCCCGCGCTCGCGCCACACCAGCGCGAGCAGCTCGATGCACAGCGCCGGGCCGAGGAACAGCAGCCAGTGCGCGCGATGGATGTCGGGCACCGGCAGCGTGATCGCGTAGATCAGCACCCGGATCCCGATGTACGTCGCCCACGTGACGAGGGCGCCGCCACGCCCCAGGAAGATCCGGCCGGCGACGAAGATCCAGCCGGTCAGGAAGCCGGAGATGACGAACAGCGTGGTCGCCGGGAACTGCGGCACGCCGAGGTCGAACTCCATGAGGAAGGCCACCGGGATGATGCAGAGGCCGATCACGACGGTCATCACCAGCCGCGTCATCCTGCCGTGGAACGGCGGCCGTCCGACCTGGGCCGCCTCGGCGTAGAGCAGCGGCAGCGCCAGCACGCAGGTCACCGCGCCGCCGATCATCATCACGTGGGTCGGCCCCCACTCCGTGACGTCCTGCCCGAACAGCCGGTGCCACACGTCGTCGGCCGGGAACCCGGCGGCGGCGATCAAGCCGGCGCCGAGCAGCACCAGGGTGCCCATCGGCACCCGCCACCTCGGCGTCAGCCGGACGGTACGACGCGGCAGCGGCGCCTTCGCGAGACCGGCCGAGATGACACCGGAGGCCAGGAACCCGAAGATGCCGAACATGATCGGGAAGTGCGACGGGTTGGCCAGCGGCCCCTCGTCACGCCCGTTCTGCATGTGGATCGGGACGTCCCAGTAGACGCCGAACGCGCACGCGATCAGCGAGACCAGCGCCAGGTAGCCCGGCAGCCCGGCCCACCGCGGGAGTCCGTCGAGCGCGGCGACGCGGTCGGCCAGCCGCCCCAGCAGGGTCGGCTTGCCCTCGCGTTCGCGCAGCAGGAAGATCCCCAGCGGGATGTAGATCGCGGCGAAGGCGCCCGCCGCGATCAGGACCTGGTCGAGCGCGGCGCCGCCGGCCGGCGGCGCGGTGGGTTCAGCAACGAGGAGCATGGCGTACCTCCGGAGTCGGTACCGAAGACGTTACTGGTCGTCACAGGTATCTGAACAGCGTGACGTTGCCGACTCGACCTGCCCCGGGGCGGGCGCCGCGACGGCGAACGTGGACATGTGTCAGGTCAACCGCCCCCTTCTGGCCCCAACGTTCCGGTGATGTGTCTATGATGTGCGGTGTCGGGCCGCGACCGACCCCCCCAGAGGTCGCGGCCCGGCGCCTATTTCACTCCCAGAACACCCGGTCCACCACGGCATGCGCATGCCGGGTGACGCGCAGGTAGTCGTCGAGCAGCCGGTCGGTCTCGGTGGGCTGGTAGCCGAGGATCCCGGCGACCGCGCGGCGCTCGAGCACGGTGCGCGGGAACTCGTCGCCCGCCCGGCCCCGGGCGAGCAGGACGGCGTTGCGGACCCGGGTCGCCAGGCGCCAGGAGGCGCCGAGGGTCAGCGCGTCGTCGTGGGTGATCAGCCCGGCTTCGGCGGCGGCGGTGAGGGCGGCGAGGGTCTGGGTGGTGCGCAGGCCGGGGAGCTCGGCGCCGTGGCGCAGCTGGAGCAGCTGGACGGTCCACTCGATGTCGGCCAGTCCCCCACGCCCGAGCTTGAGGTGGAGGGCGGGGTCGGCGCCGCGCGGGAGCCGCTCCTTGTCGACGCGCCCCTTGATCCGGCGTACCTCGACGACGTCGTCGTCGGTCAGCCCGCCGGCCGGGTAGCGCAGCGGGTCGATCAACGCCGTGAACCGCTCGCGCAGGTCGAGGTCGCCGACGACTGCGTCGGCGCGCAGCAGCGCCTGGGCCTCCCAGACGTGCGACCACTTGGCGTAGTAGGCGGCGTACGCGTCGAGGGTGCGGACCAGCGGGCCCTGGCGGCCCTCGGGGCGCAGGTCCGCGTCCACGACGAGCGCCGGGTCCGGCCCGGGTGCGGCGAGCACGCGGCGCACCTCCTCGGCGACCAGCCGCGCGAAGGTGGTGGCCTCGTGGGCGTCCGCGCCCTCGACCGGGTCGTGCACGAAGAGCACGTCGGCGTCGCTGCCGTAGGAGAGCTCGAAGCCGCCGTAGCGACCCATGGCGACGATCGCCATCCTCGTGGGCACGACGGCGATGCCCCGCGAACGGGCGGTCGACTCGATCGCACCGCGCAGCGTGGCCTCCAGCGTGGCGTCGGTGAGCCGGGTGAGCGCGAAGCCGACGTCGGCGACGTCGATCAGGCCGAGGACGTCGCCGGCGGCGATGCGCAGCAGCTCGCGACGGCGTACGGCGCGCACGGCCCGCACGCCCTTCTCGAAGCCCTCCTGGCGTCCGCCGGTCGCGAGCATCTCGTCGGTCAGCGCCGCCGAGCCGAGCGGGTGCAGGTCGCCCCCGAGCAGTCGGACGCCCGCCGGCTCGCGCTCGAGCAGGTCGGTGCAGTAGCGCGAGGTGGCCAGCAGGTGGGCCAGCCGCTCGGCGGCCTCGCCCTCGTCGCGCAGGGTGGAGAGGTACCACGGGGTGCGCCCGAGCGCCTCGCTGATCCGACGGAAGCCGAACAGGCCGCCGTCGGGGTCGGGGCACTCGGCGAACCACTGCAGCATCGCGGGCAGCAGGGTGCGCTGGATGGCGGCGGTGCGGCTGACGCCGCTGGTCAGCGCCTCCAGGTTGCGCAGCGCGGCCTGCGGGTCGGCGTACCCGAGGGCGGCGAGGCGGGCGCCCGCGGCCTCCGAGGAGAGCCGCACCTCGTCGGCGCCGATCCGCGCGACGGCGGTGAGGAGGGGGCGGTAGAAGATCTTCTGGTGCAGCCGGCTGACCTCGCGGCGGTGGTCCTGCCAGGTCTCCTCGAGCAGCTTCTGCGACTCCTTGAAGAAGCCGAGGCTGCGCCCCAGCCGCCGCAGCGCCGCCTCGTCGGAGGGCACGACGTGGGTGCGCTGCAGCCGGTGCAGCTGGATGCGGTGCTCCAGCTGGCGCAGGAACGCGTAGGCGCGGTGCAGGGACTCGCCGTCCTCGCGGCCGACGTAGCCGCCCTCGGTCAGCCGCGTCAGCGCGCTCAGGGTCGTGGCCGGGCGGATCGACTCGTCGGCGCGGCCGTGGACGAGCTGCAGCAGCTGGACGGCGAACTCCACGTCGCGCAGCCCGCCCGCGCCGAGCTTGAGCTGCCGGTCGGCCTCGCGGGCCGGGATGTGGTCGAGCACCCGGCGCCGCATCGCGCGTGCGGCATCGACGAAGCCCTCGCGGTCCGCGGCGGACCACACCATCGGCGCGACCATCGCGGTGAACTCGCGCCCCAGCTCGAGGTCGCCGGCCACCGGGCGCGCCTTGAGCAGCGCCTGGAACTCCCACGGCTCGGCCCAGCGCTCGTAGTAGCTCTCGTGGCTGGCCAGGGTCCGGCTCAACGGCCCCGCCTTGCCCTCGGGCCGCAACGCCGCGTCGACCGGCCAGATCGTGCCCTCGGCGGTGTGGTCGGCGCAGACCTGCATCATCTGCGCGGCCAGCCGCGCCGCCACCCGCTCGTCGCCCTCGTGGACGAAGAGCACGTCGACGTCGGAGACGTAGTTGAGCTCGTGCCCGCCGCACTTGCCCATCGCGACCACCGCCAGCCGTACGCCGGCCGCCGCCTCCCCCACCCGCGCCCGGGCCACGACCAGCGCCGCGTCCAGGGTCCCGGCCGCGAGGTCGGACAGCTCGGCCGCGGCGTCGTCGACGCCGAGGTGGTGGGTCAGGTCGCGGGCCGCGAGCCGCAGCAGGTGGCGGCGGTACTCCACCCGCAGCGCGTCGACCGCCGCCTGGTCGGGCTTGTCGGTGACCGCCTCGATGAGGGAGGCACGCACCGCCCAGGCCGCCGGCCGGGTGGACCCGAGCGCGGGATCCGCGAGCTCACGCCACTGCGCCGGATGGGTGGCCAGGTGGTCGGCGAGCGCGGCGCTCGCGCCCAGGACGCAGAGCAGCCGCATCGCCGTACCCTCGTCGTCGCGGACAGCGGCGAGCAGCTCGGCCCGCTCCCGAGGCCCCCCGACCGCGTCGGCGAGACGGACCAGCCCCTGTAGCGCGGCATCCGGGTCGGCCGTGCGGCCCAGCAGCGCGAGGAGGTCCGTGCCGCCCGGCCCGAGCCGGTCGAGGTCGGCCACCGCCCGGTCGAGGTCGACGAACCCGAGCCGGAGCAGCTCGGTGCGCTGCGACGTCCGGTTCATGCCCGACGCCCCGCGATCAGAGGACCGGGAGCATCCGGTCGCGCTCGAAGGCCGAGACCTGGCCGCGGTACTCGTCCCACTCGGCCCGCTTGTTGCGCAGGAAGTAGTCGAAGACCTGCTCCCCCAGCGTCTCGGCCAGCAGCTCGGAGTGCTCGGCGATCGCGATCGCGTCGTGCAGGCTCTTGGGCAGCGGCTCGATGCCGAGGCTGCGGCGTTCGCGCTCGGTCAGCGCCCACACGTCGTCCTCGGCCTCGCGCGGGAGCTCGTAGTCGTTCTCGATGCCCTTGAGCCCGGCGGCCAGCACGGCGGCGTAGGCGAGGTAGGGGTTGCACGCCGAGTCGATGGTGCGCAGCTCGACCCGGGTCGACTGGCCCTTCATCGGCTTGTACATCGGCACCCGGACCATGGCGGAGCGGTTGTTGTGGCCCCAGCAGATGTACGACGGCGCCTCGCCACCGAACATCATCCGCTTGTAGGAGTTGACCCATTGGTTGGTCACGACGCTGATCTCGCTGGCGTGGCGCAGGATGCCGGCGATGAACTGGCGCCCGGTCTTCGAGAGCTGGTACTCCGCACCGGCCTCGTAGAAGGCGTTCTGGTCGCCCTCGAACAGCGACAGGTGGGTGTGCATGCCAGAGCCCGGGTGGGTGGTGAAGGGCTTGGGCATGAACGTGGCCCAGATCCCCTGGCTGAGCGCGACCTCCCGGATAACCGTGCGGAAGGTCATGATGTTGTCGGCGGTGGTGAGCGCGTCGGCGTAGCGCAGGTCGATCTCCTGCTGGCCGGGACCGCCCTCGTGGTGGCTGAACTCCACCGAGATGCCCATCGCCTCGAGCATGGTGATCGCCTCGCGGCGGAAGTCGGAGCCGTGGGAGTGCGCGGCGTGGTCGAAGTAGCCGCTGCGGTCGATCGGCACCGGCTCGTCGCCCGAGCCCGGCTCGTCCTTGAACAGGTAGAACTCGATCTCGGGGTGGGTGTAGAAGGTGAAGCCCTGCTCGGCCGCCTTGCCGAGGGTCCGCTTGAGGACGTTGCGCGGATCGGCGTACGACGCGGAGCCGTCCGGCATCACGATGTCGCAGAACATCCGGGCCGTCGCCGGCCCCTCGGTGCTGCGCCACGGCAGGATCTGGAAGGTGGTCGGGTCGGGCAGCGCGAGCATGTCGGCCTCGTAGACCCGCGCGAAGCCCTCGATCGCCGAGCCGTCGAAGCCGATGCCCTCGGAGAAGGCGCCCTCGAGCTCGGCCGGCGCCACCGCGACGGACTTGAGGAAGCCCAGCACGTCGGTGAACCACAGCCGCACGAACCGGACGTCACGCTCCTCGAGAGCGCGCAGGACGAAGTCCTCTTGCTTACCCATGGCCGCAGCCTAGTGATGTCGCGTGACGGGCGTGTTGCACCGGGACCCTTTGGTGAAACATCACCGCTTTGTGTCGGACGGTCCCAGGACCATGGTCCCGGCCGGGCGCTCCCGGTCACTGAAGCGAAACAACCGTGGGGAGAACACATGTCTGTCTGGAAGAGCCGCACCGCGGCCGTCGCCGTGGGCGCCACCATCGTCGTGGGTCTCGGCGCGAGCGGGTCGGTCGCCGCCGGCCTGATCACGTCGAAGGACATCAAGAACGAGACCATCAAGTCCAAGGACGTCAAGGACGGCACGCTCAAGGGCAACGACGTCAAGGACGGCGGCCTCACCGGCGCCGACATCGCGGACGGCTCGATCGCGCTCGCCGACCTCGCGCCCGGCGCCCGGGGCGCCGCGCCCGCCCAGGGGGTCGGCGTCAACGGGCTCGAGGCCGCCACCCTGGCCGCCCCGGTCACGGTCGCCCACATCGGCGGCCCGATCAACGACAACAACACCAACCTCGACACCTCGCTGACCCTGCCGGCGGGCACGTACCTGGTCACCGTCGACGGCGCCTTCGAGCGCTCGGCCAGCCCGGACAACCCCGCCGTCGACGTCTTCCCGCAGCTCTCGCTGTGGCTCGACAAGAACGGCGACAACGCCTTCAAGTGGCAGGACGGCGAGGGCGACATCAGCCCCAACACCCTGCTGCCGACGGTCACGGGCCGGCACCGCTCGGTCAGCGGCACCACGGTCATCACGCTCACCGCGCCGACCAAGGTCGGCCTGCTCGCGTTCGGCTACGACAGCGCGCAGGGCACCGAGGGCAGCGGCGACATCAAGGTCACCGCGGCCACGATCACCGCTACCCCGCTGAGCTGATCGCCCCCACGATGCGCCGGGCTCGGGCCCGGGGCGTCAGGTGAGCGCGAACATCCGCAGGAGCGTCGGGAGCACGACGACCGACGGCCCCCTCTCGGCCAGCGCCTTCGCGAGCACCGTCCCGATCGTCCCGGGCGTCGCCTCGTGCGCCACGACCCCGAAGGCGCGGGCGACGTCCACGAACGAGGGCCGGGACAGCTCGGTCGCCGTGGCCGCGCCGAACGCGCTGTTCATGTACTCCCGCAGGATCCCGTAGCCCCCGTCGTCGACGATCAGCCAGGTGACGTCGGCGTCGTGCTGGCGGGCCGTGGCCAGCTCCGCGATCCCGTACATCGCGCCGCCGTCGCCCGAGACGGCCAGCGTCGGCCGGCCGCCCGCGATCGCCGCCGACAGCGCCGCAGGGAAGGCGAACCCGAGCCCGCCGGCGCCCTGCGCCGAGTGGAAGCCGCCCTCGCGCGGGTCCCAGGCCGACCAGGCCCAGTAGCCGGCGATCGTCATGTCCCAGAACGTGTGCATGTCGTCGGGTACGACGGCCCGCAGGTCGGCGAGCAGCGTCCGCTCGGGTGCCAGGTCCTGGCCGGCCAGGCGCTCCTCGACCTGCTGGCGCAGCCGGGCCGCGACCGCCGCACCCTTCCGGCGCGCCTCGTCGCCGGCGTCCGGGAGCTGGTCCGCGATCGCGGCCAACGCCAGGCCCGCGTCGGCGTGGATGCCGAGGCACGGGTGGTTCGAGCCGAGCACCCGCGGCTCCGCGTCGACCTGGATCAACCGGCCCGTCGGCGCGAACGTGAAGTAGTTGCTGGTGACCTCGCCGATCGTCGTGCCGACGGCGAGCAGGACGTCGGCCCGCTCGAGCAGGTCGGTGGTGTGCCGGTCCTCGATCCAGCTGGCGGCGGAGAGCGGGTGGGCGAAGGGGATCGCGCCCTTGCCGCCGACCGTGGACACGACGGGCGCGCCGAGCGCCTCGGCCACCCGGACCAGCTCGGCCGGGCCGGTACGGGAGCGTCGTACGCCGCCGCCGGCGAGGATCACCGGACGTTCGGCCGCGGCCAGCAGGCGCGCGGCCTCCGCGGCGAGCTCGGCCCGCGCGGGCCGGTCCGGGATCGTCACGACGGCCGAGGTCACCGGCGGCACGGGGGCGTCCTCGAGCAGCACGTCCTGCGGGATCTCGACCCAGGTCGGTCCGGCCGGCACCGCCTGGGCCAGCGCCCACGCGTCGGCGATCGCGGACGGGAGGTGCGCCGCGTCGAGCACGACCGCGGTGGACTTGGTGACGTTCTGAGCGCTCTTCTGCTGGTCGTCGGTCTGGTGCAGCAGGCCGTTGCGGCGCCCCCCGATCCCCCGGCGTGGGACCTGGCTGCTGATCACCAGGACCGGGACGCCGGTCGTGTACGCCTCCTGGAGCGCGCCCAGGGCGGTCAGTGCGCCGGGCCCGGTCGAGACGAACATGACCGCGACCTGGTCGGTGACCCGGGCGTAGCCGTCGGCGCCGAAGGCGGAGTTGTTCTCCACCCGGGAGCTGACGAACTGCAGGTCGCTGCGCCGGATGGCGTCGAACAGCCCCAGGGCGTGCTGGCCCGGGATGCCGAAGACGTGGGTGACGCCGAGCGCCGTGAGCGTCTCGACCACGACGTCCCCTCCGTTGCGGATGTGGGTGCCGGTCATGCGCTCAGTCTGACCCGCGCGCAGCATCCCGGCCCCGGCTCGACCGGCTCGACGGTGGCAGCGGACCGGCGCGCGACCGCGGTGAGGAAGCTGCGGTTGACCCCGCAGACCAGGTCGCGGTGGTCGGCGGCGAGCCGGTCGAAGGGGCAGTTGGCCAGGCACAGCGTGCCGTCGTCCTCGGCGCGCGGCTCGTAGCCGAGCGGCGCGAGGGTCTCGAGCAGCGCCTGGCCCTCGACGGCTCCCGCGGTGACGGCGTCGGCCGCGTCGTCGGCCGCCGCGGCGAGCGCGTCCGGCATCGGGGTGCCGGCCAGGGTGCGCTCCACGGCGTCGGCGAGCACCTGCCCCGCGAGGTCGTAGCGGCGGCTCGGCACGCTCACGGTCAGCTCGCGGCGCGAGCGGCGGTACAGCTTCGCCGGCCGTCCCGCGCCCGGGCCGGTGCGCCCCGTCAGGCGACGGAACTCGGTCACGAGCAGCCCCTCGTCGACCAGCCGCTCGAGGTGGAACTTCGCCGTGTGCCGCGGTACGTCGACCCCGCTGGCCGCCTGGTCGCGGCTGACCGCGCCGGGCTGCTCGGCGACGAAGCGGTACAGCGCCCGTCGTACCGGATCGGCCAGCGAGCCGACCCGTGCCACCCGCTGCCCGAACGCCTCGTCCATGGCCTGCTCCCTCCCCCGGATCTCTAGCAGACACGAGTCTTGTCGAAAGATCGCCGCAGGTCTACCGTCAATCGTGATGTCCCTTACAAGCCGGGACCGCTCGAGAAAGGGGCCAACCATGGCCAGCACCCACGCGTGGGACAACCTCACCCACGACATGCGCGAGGAGATGCACGACCTCACGCACTTCGCCACCGTCGACGCCGCCCACCAGAGCCGCGTGGCTCTCTGGGCGACCTTCGTCGCGCTCCCCGTCCTATGGGGGCTCGACATGATGACCAACGCCGTCACCGACAGCACCACGTGGGAGGGCTCGATCTCGACGTGGGCCGACAACTTCCTCCCCGGCAACGCCGCCGACGCGGTCATGTGGGTCGGCGCGATCACCCTGCTGCTGGGGCTGCTCGTCGCCGCCGTGCCGCAGTTCGGCGCCGACGTGCTCGGCATCTGGTTCGTCCTGCTCGCGGTCAACCTGTTCAGCGTCGACCAGATGGCCTACCTCGCCCTGGGCATGCTGGCCCTCGCCGTGTGCTGCTTCTGCATGGCGCGGATGATGCGAGGTGATCACCGCAGGGAGGCGTAGCCCTCAGTCTGTGGGGACGTCGGCCGCCAGCTCGGCCAACCACGCGGCCGCGCTGGCGTCCGACGGCATCCGCCAGTCCCCGCGGGGCGACATGGTTCCACCGGGGCTGACCTTCGGCCCGTTCGGCAGCGCCGAGCGCTTGAACTGGCTGCTGAAGAAGCGCCGGACGAAGACCTCGAGCCACGTGCGGATCGTCGCGATGTCGTACGACGCCTCACCGCTCCCCCATGCGTGGTGGGCCAGGAACGCGATCTTGCTGGGCCGGTAGCCGCGGCGCAGCACGTGGTAGAGCGTGAAGTCCTGCAACGCGTAGGGACCGACGGAGTCCTCGGTGCGCTGCTCGCCACCGGGGATCAGCTCGGGGGTGATCTCCTGCTCGAGGATCGCCTGGAGCACCTGGTCGGCCTCGTCGTCGTAGTGCCCGTCGTGGAGCTGGTCGGTGTCGATCACCCAGCGGATCAGGTGCTGGATCAGGGTCTTCGGGACGCCGGCGTTGACGTTGTAGTGCGACATCTGGTCGCCGACGCCGTACGTGCACCAGCCGAGCGCGAGCTCGGACAGGTCGCCGGTGCCGAGCACGATGCCGCCGCGGTGGTTGGCGAGGCGGAAGAGGTAGTCGGTGCGCAGCCCCGCCTGGACGTTCTCGAAGGTGATGTCGTAGACCGGCTCGCCCGCGCTGAACGGGTGGCCGAGGCCCTCCAGCATCGTGCGCGCGGCCGGCTTGATGTCGAGCTCCTCGAAGGTGCAGCCGAGCGCCTGGGAGAGCCGGGTCGCATAGGACTTCGTGGTGTCGCCGGTCGCGAAGCCCGGCATCGTGAACGCGTGGATGTCGCTGCGCGGGCGGCCGAGCCGGTCCATCGCCTTGGCGGCGACGATCAGCGCGTGGGTCGAGTCGAGGCCGCCGCTGACGCCGATCACGATCTTCGGCTGCCCGATCGCGGACAGACGCTGCTCGAGCCCCGAGACCTGGATGTTGTAGGCCTCGTAGCAGTCCTGGTAGAGCCGCACCGGGTCGTCGGGCACGAACGGGAAGCGCGCGACCTCACGCCGCAGCCCGATGTCGCCGGACGGCGGCTCGAGCTCGAACTCCACCCGTGTGAAGTGCGACGCCTCGATGCCCTCGGCCGCGCGATTGTCGTCGAAGGTGCCCTGCCGCATCCGCTCCTGGCGCAGCCGGTCGAGGTCGACGTCGACCACCGTGGCCCGCGGCCCGTCGGGGAACCGCTCGCTCTGCCCCAGCAGGTCGCCCATCTCGTAGACCATGGTCTGCCCGTCCCACGACAGGTCGGTCGTCGACTCGCCCTGGCCCGCCGCGGCATAGATGTACGCCGCGTTGCACCGCGCGCTCGCGCTCCGGGCCAGGAGGTGCCGGTCCTCCGCGCGGGCGATCGTGATCGGGCTGCCCGAGAGGTTGGCCAGCACGGTCGCGCCGGCCAGGGCGGCGCTCGCGCTCGGCGGGATCGGCACCCACATGTCCTCGCAGACCTCGACGTGCAGGTCGAGGCCGCGCACGTCGGAGGCCGAGAAGATCAGGTCGTTGCCGAACGGGACGTCCTCGCCGTTGAGCTCGATGCTGTCCTCGGCTGCACTCCGGGTCGCCCCCGCCGCGAACCAGCGGGCCTCGTAGAACTCGCGGTAGGTCGGCAGGTAGGACTTCGGCGCCACGCCGAGCACCCGCCCGCCGTGGATCACCACCGCACAGTTGTAGACCCGGTTGCCGCTCGCCAGCGGCGCCCCCACCACCAGCACCGGCCGCAGGTCGGCCGACGCGACGGTCAGGTCGAGGATCGCCTCACGCACCGCGTCGAGCAGCGTGTCCTGCAGGAAGAGGTCGTCGACGGCGTACCCGGTCAGCCCGAGCTCCGGGAACACCGCGACCGCCACTGCGTCGTCGTGGAGCGCGCGGGCCTGCTCGAGGATCCGGGCGGCGTTGGTCGCCGGGTCCGCGATGGCGACGGGCAGGGTCACCGCCGCGACCCGGGCGAACCCGTGGGCGTAGGCCGAGTAGAAGTCCACGGGGCGAGTCTAGGGAGCCGATGAGTCTGCGGGGTGGACCCGGTCTGCCCCGGCATGAGCCTCGCGAGCAGCCACATCCAGCCGTGCCTGTGGTTCGACGACCGGTTGGAGGAGGCCGCGCGCTTCTACACCGCGATCTTCCCGAACTCCTCGATCAGCCACCTCGGCCCGGTCGCCGGCGAGTTCACCCTCGACGGGCTGACCTTCCGCGGCGTCAACGGCGGTCCCGAGATCGCCTTCTCCGAGGCGGTGTCCTTCTCGATCGTGTGCCGCGACCAGTCCGAGGTCGACTACTACTGGGACTCGCTCGCCGACGGCGGCCAGGAGTCGGTGTGCGGATGGCTCAAGGACCGGTTCGGGCTGTCCTGGCAGGTCGTCCCCGCCCGGCTGCACGACCTGCTCTCCGACCCCGACCCGCGGCGCGCGGAGGCCGCCAGCCGGGCGCTGCTCGGGATGCGTCGGATCGTGGTCGCGCAGCTGGAAGCGGCGGCCGATGCCGCCCGTGCGGGGTGACGGAGCACACAGCGCGCCGGGCCGTCGTACCGGACTAGCCTCGTCTGTGCCCGTCAACGAACGTGGACCCACATCGGTGGGCCGCGAGTCACCAGGAACGGAGCTCGACGATGAGCAGCACCACCCCCGAAGAGACCGCCCCGTACGGCGGCGCCGCCCCCGCGGCGCCCTCCGGATCCGCGCCGATCAAGCGCATCCGCACCCACCACCTGCGCGACCTCAAGCAGCGCGGCGAGCGCTTCTCGATGCTCACCAGCTACGACCAGCTGACCGCGCAGATCTTCGACGAGGCCGGCGTCGAGGTCCTCCTCGTCGGCGACAGCGCGTCCAACAACGTCCTCGGCAACGCGACCTCGCTCCCCGTCACGGTCGACGAGCTACTCCCCCTCACCCGCGCTGTCAGCCGCTCGGTGTCGCGGGCCCTCGTGGTCGGCGACCTGCCGTTCGGCTCCTACCAGGCCTCGCCCGAGCAGGGCTACCTGACGGCCGTGCGCTTCATGAAGGAGGGCGGCGCCCACTGCGTGAAGCTCGAGGGTGGCGTCGAGATGGCCCCGCAGATCGAGCGGATGACCCGCGGCGGGATCCCGGTGATGGCCCACATCGGCTTCACCCCCCAGTCCGAGCACGCCCTCGGCGGCTACCGGGTCCAGGGCCGCGGCGAGGCCGCCGAGCGGATCCTGCGCGACGCCCTCGCCGTCCAGGAGGCCGGCGCCTTCTCGGTCGTGATGGAGATGGTCCCCGGCGACGTGGCCGCCGAGGTCACCGCCAAGCTCGACATCCCGACCATCGGCATCGGCGCCGGCAACCAGTGCGACGGCCAGGTCCTCGTCTGGCAGGACGCCTTCGGCCTGCGCACCGGCAAGCTGCCCCGCTTCGTCAAGCAGTACGCCGACCTGCGCTCCGTCCTGCTCGACGCCGCCCGGGCCTACGACGCCGAGGTCAAGGACGGCAGCTTCCCGGCTCCCGAGCACACGTTCTGACCGGCTGACCGGCTGACCGGCTGACCGGTTGACGACGGCGGGGCGGCGTACCGTCCCTGCATGCGTGCGCGTCCCGCCGTCCTGCTCGTCCTCGCCCTGGTCGCGACCCTCCTCGCCGCCGCCCAGGCCCGTGCGGCCGCGTTCCGCGTGGAGGTCGTCGCCACCGGGCTCGACCATCCATGGGAGGTCGCGGTCCTGCCGAGCGGCGACCTGCTGGTCACCCAGCGCGACCGGAGCAGGCTGACCCTGGTCGACCCGGGCTCCGGTGCGAAGCGCGACCTGGCGTTCCCGTCCGCGCAGGTCTGGAACCGGGGCGAGACGGGCCTCCTCGGGCTCGCGGTCGACCCGGCATTCGCCACCAACCGGCGGATCTACACCTGCTCGGGCTGGCGCGCCGACGACGGCTCCCACGACATCCGGGTCAACGCCTGGACTCTCGACGCCGCCCTGACCACCGCGACGCTCGCGGGTCCGCTCGTCACCGGGCTGCCGCCGAGCCGGACCGGCCAACACGGCGGGTGCCGCCTCCTCGTCGCCGCTGACGGCTCGCTGCTGGTCGGCACCGGCGACGCCAAGCGCTCCCGGCTCCCCCAGCGCCGCGGCTCGCTGGGCGGAAAGGTGCTGCGCCTCGACCGCCTCACCGGCGCACCCGACCCCCGCAACCCCTGGGCCGACCGCTCCGGCAAGCGCCGCTACGTCCTCACCTTCGGCCACCGCAACGTCCAGGGCCTTGCCCAGCGGACCGACGGCACGCTGTGGTCGGTCGAGCACGGCACCGACCGCGACGACGAGATCAACCTGCTGCGCCCCGGCCGCAACTACGGCTGGAACCCCGGCCCCGGCTACGACGAGTCCCGCCCCATGACCGACCACCGCCTGCCCGGCAGGCAGTACACCGCCCGCTGGCGCTCCGGCTTCCCCACCATCGCCCCGTCGGGAGCCGCCTTCGTCACCGGCCCGGCCTGGGGCCGGTTCGACGGCTGCCTGGCCGTCGCGGTGCTCAAGGGGCGGCGGCTGATGTTCGTGAGGCTCGACGACCGCGGCCGGGTCCGCTGGACCCGCGCCCCGCGGGCGCTGCGGGGCCACGGCCGGCTGCGCGACGTGACCGCCGCACCCGACGGCTCGCTGCTCGTCACCACCGACAACGGCGGTGGGCGGGACGTGGTGGTGCGGGTTCGGCCGGCCTGAACGAGTTGGGTGGGTGAGGGTGATCTGGAGGTCACTCTCACCCGCCCAACCTCAGGGCGCAGGCACACCCAGCAGCCTCAGGTCCCGTGCGACCCGCTCCGGCTCGTCCCGCAGCTCCCGCGCGGTGCAGCGCACCACGATCCGACCCGGCGAGGTCAGTGCCCGCTGCCGCGCGATGTCGTGCTCCCAGTGCTCCGCCTGCATGTGAAATCCCCCGTCGACCTCCAGGACCAGGATCCGGCCGTCGGCCAGCCGCCACTCACAGTCGGTGAACCGGAGCCGTCCACTCGCGTCGCGTCGGCGCACCTGACGCACAGGCTGGGTCAGCCCGGCCGCACGGCACATCCGCCGCACGTCCAGCTCGGCGGTCGACTGAGCACCGCCCCCGATCTCCGCCAGCGCCCGGCGGAACCTGTCGGCGCCCCTGAGCGGCTGCATGCGCCCGATCCACTCCTCCAGCCTGTTCGGCGAGGTCAACCCCTGCTGGACGACTGCAGCGAGCGCGCCTTCCGCGACCCGCGGGTTCCGCTGGGTCGAGGCGAAGCGCAGCACCGCGGGTTCGACGCGGCACACCGGTAGTCCGCGGCCGCGCCGCCGCCAGTCCCGCAGCGGTCGGCGCGTCCGCACGAACACCACGCCCGGGTGCCCGGCTCCGACGAAGGAGCCGTGCGGGACAAGGATCGTCACGTCGTCGCGATGCCAGTTCCGCAGCCCGGCCACTTCGGCCGCGGACAGGTCACCGACCACGGCGTCCGGGCCACCGTGGAGCACGCCGAGCCAGAGCAGCTGCGCGCGTGACAGCTCGCCGGTCGTCGTACCGATGACCGTGGGTGTGTGCGCGACCCATCGCTCGGAGGCGAGTCGGTGCCGGACAGCCCAGCGGTCGACGCCAAGCGCCCGCAACTGCTCGCGGGTCAGCAGGCCGCCCTGCAGGGCAGCAAGCCGGCGCCAGTCGTCGGAGACCACGCCCCGAAGCATCCGCCATCGGGCGCGACCGCGCGGGCGTCCTCCACAGGCTCAGCTCAGCCCGCGCCGCGCGAGCAGCGGCTCGATCGGCGCGGGCCGGCCGCGCCACTCGGCGTAGGAGTCCAGCGGGTCGCGGGTGCCGCCGATGCCGATGACGTGGCGCAGGTAGGCCTCGCCGTTCTCGCGGGTCAGCCCGCCGTTCTCGCCGAACCATGCGACGGTGTCGGCATCGAGGACCTCGCTCCAGATGTAGGAGTAGTACGCCGACGCATAGCCCGAGCTGAAGCTGTGGGCGAAGTACGGCGTGGAGTACCGCGGCGGCACCGCCGGGTTGTCGAGGCCGGCGGCGGCGAGGGCGCTCTGCTCGAACGCGGCGACCTCCTCGACCGAGGTCGGCACGTCGTCGGGGGCGAGCTCGTGCCAGGCGAGGTCGATCAGGGCGGCGGCGAGGTACTCGCTGGTCGCGAAGCCCTCGTTGAACGTCTCGGCGGCCCGCAGCCGAGCGACGACGTCGGCGGGGATCGGCTCGCCGGTCTCGTGGTGGACGGCGTAGCTGGCGAGCACCTCGGGCCACAGCACCCACATCTCGTTGACCTGGGACGGGTACTCGACGAAGTCACGGAAGACGGCGGTCCCGCCGAACTTGGGGTACGTCGCCCGCGCGAGCAGCCCGTGCAGGGCGTGGCCGAACTCGTGGAACAGGGTCCGGGTCTCGTCCCAGGTCAGGAGGGTCGCCTCCCCTGCGGCCGGCTTGGGCACGTTGAGGTTGTTGACGACGACCGACGTGTCGATGCCGAGCAGGCCCGACTGCGTGACGAAGCTGCTCATCCACGCGCCGCCGCGCTTCGTGTCGCGCGTGTAGAGGTCGAGCAGGAACAGGCCGATCGGCGTGCCCTCGCGGCTGACCTCGAACACCCGGACGTCGGGGTGGTAGCCGGGCAGGTCGGGACGCTCCTCGAAGGTCAGCCCGAAGAGCCGGCCGGCCGCGAAGAAGACGCCGTCGCGCAGGACCCGCTCCGCCTCGAACCACGGGCGCAGCGCGGCCAGGTCGACGTCGTACCGCGCACTGCGGACGCGCTCGGCGTAGAACGGCCAGTCCCACGGCTCGACGGGGAACCCGGCCAGCTCGGACATCGCGTCCTGCTCGGCGCGGGCGTTGCGGGCAGCGGGTACGGCGAGCCGCTCGAGCAGCGAGCGCACCGCCCGCGGCGTACCGGCGGTGTTGTCGGCGGTCACCGCGGCCGCGTGGTTCTCGAAGCCGAGCAGCCGGGCACGCTGGGCGCGCAGCCGCAGGATGTCGAGCGCGGTCGCGCGGGTGTCGTGCTCGCCGCCGCGACTGCCGCGGCTGCGCTGCGCCTCGGAGAGCCGGCGGCGCAGGTCGCGGTCGGTGAGCGAGGCGAGGTGCGGGTGCGCGGTGGGCAGCACCAGTGTCAGCAGGTGGCCGGGCACGCCGCGCGCCTCGGCCGCCGCGGCGGCGGCGGACACCTCCCCCGGTGTCAGCCCGTCGAGCGCGGCCGGGTCCTCGACGACGACCGCGAGGTCGTTGGTGTCGGCCTGCAGCGCCAGCTCGAAGGCCGTCTCCTGGCTGGAGATCCGCTCGTTGAGCTCGCGCAGCCGCGCCTTGTCGTCCTCGCCGAGCGCCGCGCCGGCGAGGCGGAACTCGGTGAGGTAGCGCTCGACGAGGTAGGCCGCCTCGGCGTCCAGGCCCGCCCGGTCCTCGGCCACCGCCTGCAGCCGGGCCCACAGCGCCGGGTCGAGCAGGATCGCGTCGGTGTGGGCCGCGAGCCTCGGGGCGAACGCCGCCCGCACGGCGTCGATGTCCGGGTTGGCGTCCGCACTCGCCTGGTTCCAGAACACCCGCAGCACCCGCGCCAGCGTGGTCCCGCTCAGCTCGAGCGGGACCAGTGTGTTGGCGAACGTCGCCGGCGCCGGGTCCGCCGTGATCGCGGCGACCGCGGCGAGCTGCTCGGCCATGGCCGCCTCGATGGCCGGCGCATAGTCGTGGTCGTCGATGTCGGCGAACCGCGGCAGCTGGTGCGGCAGGTCACTGGTCCCGAGAAGCGCGTCCGTACTCACGCCCTCACCCTAGGAGGTCGGCCCCTCCTGCGGGGTGGGCTCGGTCGCCGGCGGCTGGTCAGCGGGAGTCTGGTCGGCCGGCGGTACGTCGACCGACGGGGTCGGCTCGGGCGTCGGCTCGGGCGTCGGCTCGGGCGTCGGCTCGGGCGTCGGCTCGGAGGTCGGCTCCGGCGTGGGCTCGGGTGTGGGCTCGGGCTCCGGCGTCGGCGTGGGCTGCGGCTCGGTCGCCGGAGGCACCACCGGAGCGGCCGGCTGCTCCGGCTCCGGAACGACCGGCACGGCACCCAGCGCCGAGCGGGCCCGGGTCAGCACGGCGACGACGTCGGCGCAGCAGTCCGGCGCCACGTCGGCGGGCAGCGCGATCGGCACCGCGGCCAGGGCGGACATGTCGGCGGCCTCGGCACGGTAGTCGGCGACCAGGCTGCCCACGGTGCGCGCGAAGTGCGGCGTGGCGTCGTAGGAGTGCAGCGCCTTGCGCAGCGCCTTCGCCCGGGACAGGTCCTTGCCGCTGGCGCACAGCAGGACCGCCGCTCCCAGTGTCGCGTCGTCGAGGTCCTGCACGTTGCGCACCCCGTCGCCGTCGGCGTCGACCGCGACCTGCGACCACGTCTGCGGCAGCAACCCCATCGGGCCGAGGGGGGCGTCCCAGCGCGGGTTGCCGTCGAGGTCGCCGGCATCGGTGTCGGAGACCTCGCTGCGCCCACCCCTGCCGTTCAGCGCGCGACCGACCAGGGCCGGCTCGACCCCGCCCTCGGCCGTGATCCGGTGGCTGACGTCGTCGCCCTGGCCGTGGTTCGACGCAAGCCGGCCGATCGCCGCCAGGACCAGCCAGTCGAGGTTGCAGGGTGCGGCGGCGTCGATGACCGTCGCTGCGCGCTGGTACGCCGCCACGGCCGCGGCCGGTGCGTCGACCAGCCGGTCGCCGTACCCCTCCGCGGTGGAGACGTTGCGCACCACCGCCTCGGGTGCCTCGACGACGGCCTCGACCGCCGCCGGGGGCGCACTCGCGGTGACGTCCGGGGCCGACGAGCCGGGTCCGGTCGCGGCGGCGGACCGGTCCCCGCCCGCGGGCGGGGACGTGCGTCTGCCGACCACCCCGGTCGTGGTCAGGACGACGGCGATGGCCGCGAGCACCGAGATGATCGTGATGGCCCGACGGACTCTCCGCCCGACAGGCCCGGTGGCGACCCCCATGGTCCACCTGCTTCCTGGTTCTGGGGAGGCTCCAGTGTTCTCCCACCGGTCCCTCTCGCGCAGCCGAATCGGGCGTTCTTCACCTGATGCGGTGGAATTCGTCCCCAAGATGGGTGAGAGGATGCGCCGGTGGCCGAGCTGATCTTCCGTACCGGGACGATGGACGCCGGCAAGTCCACCCTGGCCCTGCAGACCAACCACAACCACGCAGCCCGTGGGCGGCGCGGCCGGCTGTTCACCAGCCACGACCGCGCCGGCACCGCGATGGTCTCCTCCCGGCTGGGCCTGGTCGCCGACGCCGAGGAGGTCGCGCCGGACTTCGACTTCTGGCGCTACACCGTCGACGCGCTCACCCAGGGCGCCCGGATCGACTACGTCATCTGCGACGAGGCGCAGTTCTACACCTCCGAGCAGATCGACCAGCTCGCGAAGGTCGTCGACGAGCTGCAGATCGACGTGTTCTGCTTCGGCATCCTCACCGACTTCCGCACCCGCCTGTTCCCGGGCTCGGCACGCCTGGTCGAGCTGGCCGACCGCACCGAGGTGCTCCAGGTCGAGGCCCTGTGCTGGTGCGGCAAGCGCGCCACCCACAACGCCCGCACCGAGAACGGCGTCATGGTCACCGAGGGCGAGGTGATCGTCGTCGGCGACGTCGACCCCGCCGACCACCCGCCCGCGGCGGTCGACGACGTGGAGGTCGCCTACGAGGTGCTGTGCCGCCAGCACCACCGGCGCGGCATGACAGCGGCCCGGGCGCGGGCCGTCAGCCTCTCGCCCGAGCCGCTGCCCTTCACCTGATCAGCAGGAGCTGGACCGTCAGTCGACGAGCACCGGGATCAGCATCTCGTCCGGGGTGAGCGAGCCGTGCATGCCGATCAGCCTGTTCTCGTAGGGGAACCCGTCGGTCGACAGCACGGCGAAGTCCCCGTGGCAGGCCACCACGACGTCCCCGATCCGCGGCAGCACCGCGGGGTCGACCGGGCCGAACCAGCCGCGGCCGATCGCCTCGGAGCGGCTGAGCACCTCGGCCCGCTCTCCCAGCCGCTCGCGCCAGGTGGCGACCACGTCCGGCACCGCTCCGCCGGTGCAGTAGAGATGGCGGAACCGCGCCTCGCCGCCGACCAGAGCGATGCCCGAGCGCAGGTCGTCGTCGGCCGAGACGTCGATGCGCGAGGAAGTGGGTACGTCGACCATGCCGTGGTCGGCGATCACGACCAGCCGCCGGTCGGCGGGCAGCGCCTCGCGCAGCTGCTCGGCCTCGTGGTCGATCATGGCGAGCTGCTGCAGCCACTGGCTGGAGGCCACGCCCCAGCGGTGACCGGTCCAGTCGAGGTCGCCGTCGTACACATAGGTCAGCGTGGGCTGCCGCGGCGCCGGGGCGGACGCGGCGACGACGGCGGCGATCCGCTCGCCGACCCGGTCGACGCCGACGTAGTCGGCGCCGCGGTGGGCCGCGACGGTCAGGCCGCTGCCGTTGAACTCGCGCTTGTTGACCACGGTCACCCGCACGCCCGCCGCCTGCAGCGAGGAGAACGTGGTCTGGTGCGGCTGCCACTGCACCGGGTCGACGTCGCCGTCCCAGAGCAACGCGTTGAGCAGGTCGCCGGTGCCGGGGATCCGGGTGGTGAAGCCGACCAGGCCGTGCGCGCCCGGCGTGAGGCCGGTGCCGAGCGTGGTCAGCGAGGTCGAGGTGGTCGAGGGCACGCTGGCGGTCGCGGGCGTGGAGGTCTCCAGCAGCGAGGAGAGGTACGGCGCCGCGTGGGCGTACCGCTCGAGCAGCCGGGCGCCGAGCCCGTCGATCAGGAACACGACGTACGACGCCGCGTCGGGCAGCACGAGCCCGGTCGGGGCCGGGCCCAGTGGGCTGCCGAGGGCGTGGGCCGCGGCGGGGACGATGTCGCCGAGAGAGCGGACGCCGTACGCCGGTTCGCAGAACGCGGCGACCTCCACCCGGTCAGCCCCTCGTCAGCGCCGACAGCGACGCGGCGAAGGAGAGCAGCCCGCCCACAGCGTCGGTGCCGTCGGCGGCGGCCGAGACGCGCAGGGAGAAGTCGTCGGAGGACAGGGATCCGGTGTAGCCGTGGTCGGCCTCGCACTGCGGGTCGTTGCAGCCGGCCGGCTCGAGGTCGAGCCGGTTGACCGCGCCCCAGCCGATGGTGAGCACCGCCTCGGCGGGCGGGCGCGGGCCGGCCGTCGGGTTGGTCGTCATCCGGGTCACGACCACGGAGTCCACCGAGCGCAGGCTGACCGCCTCGGTCGAGGTGGACGTGTAGGGCTCGGGCAGCAGGTCGTCGCCCGCGTGCTCGTCGGTGTGGGCCAGGATCAGCCGCGACGGGGTCAGCACGATCACGGTCTGGTGCCGGCGTACCTCGTCGCGCTCGAAGGTCGGCTCGTGGTGGACGTAGTAGGACACCACGGCCTCGCCCGCGACCGCGTCGGCGACCGCGTCGGCGACGACCTCCGGGTAGTAGCCGGTGCGATTGATCGCAGCGCTCAGCTCGGCGCTCCGGTCCCGGTCAGTCATGCGCGAATCCTCGCACGCTCACTCGGGGATCGTGGTGACGAGGTCGGGCATCCGGCGCACGAGCGAGTCGGGGCGCGGGTCCTTCACCGCGGCGACCCGCGCGGACGCGGTGAGCACCGCCGCGGAGTCGACGCCGGCGAGCACCAGCGAGAGCTCGAGGGCGCTGACCTGCGGCAGGTCGCCCTGGAGCGCGGCGACGCGGGTGATCAGGTCCTCGATCGCCGACACCTGGACGGGATCGGCGCCGCGGTAGCCGAACAGCAGCGGCGAGCTCTTCACCTCGCGCACCATGCCGGAGACCTCGTGCGCGCTCAGCGGCGGGATCCGGTAGGACCAGTCACCCAGCAGGTCGATGACCGGACCGGAGATGCCGAACGACACGACCGGCCCGAACAGCGGGTCCTCGAAGGACCGCACGGAGATGGGTACGCCGGTCGGCGCGTTGCGCTGCACGACGAACCGCCCCACGGCGGGGTCGATGAGGCCGGACAGGTAGTCCCAGGCCTCCGTCATCTCGTGCGCGTCGGGGATGTTGCGCCACACGTGGATCTGGTCGGGCCGCTCCCGCACCGACGACAGCGTCGACTTGAGCACGACGTCCCAGCCCAGCCGCTCGCCCGCGGCGACGGCCGCGTCGACGTCGGCGACGGGCTCCGAGGGCCACAGCTCGATGCCGTAGGCGTGCAGCAGGGCACGGACCTGGTCCTGGTCGAGCTCGACCTCGCGGTCGGCGGCGACCACCTCGGGGTCGGCGAGGACCCGGTCGACCAGCCGCCGGGCGCTGCGGGCGTCGACCTCGCCGGCGTCGGCCGCCGGCCCGTCGGGGGCGTGCAGCCACACGGCGTACTCCACGACCCGGGCCAGGGCCCGGACCGCTGCCTCCACGGCCGGGTACGACGGCACCGAGCCGCGTCCCGCCGAGGACCCGGCGACATCGGGGACCCGCAGCAGCTCGGGGATGCCCTCGGCCCCGAGGAAGGACGAGACGAGGGGCTTGTCGGACTGCTCCCCCACGGCCGCGAGCACGTTGGCGACCTCCTCGCCGGACACGTCGAGCGGCGGGATGTAGACGGCGATCACCGAGTCGACGTCGGGGTCGTCGATCGCGTCGTCGAGGGCGTCCTCGAAGTCCTCGGCCGTGGCGTCGGCACCGAGCGCGACCGAGCGGTTGACGACCAGGCCCACCGCGGACGCGGCGTCGGCGGCGAGCAGGCCGAGCGCGTCGGAGTTGCCGACGATCGCGACCCGGCGTCCGCGCGGCAGCGGCTGGTGGGCCAGCAGCTGGGCGACGTCGAACATGTCGTCGAGGGTGTCGACCTGGATCACGCCGGCCTGGCGGAACATCGCGTCGACCGCGGCCTGCGGGGCCCCGATCCGGCGGACCGTGTGGCCCATCGGCACGCCCTGCGTCGTGCGCCCGGACCGGACCGCGACGATCGGCTTGCGGGCCGAGACCCGGCGCGCGATGCGGGAGAACTTGCGCGGGTTACCGATGGACTCGAGGTACATCATGACGACCTCGGTGGCGTCGTCCTCCTCCCAGTACTGCAGGAGGTCGTTGCCGGACACGTCGGCGCGGTTTCCCGCGCTGACGAAGGTCGAGATGCCGAGACCACGGTTCTTGACCTTCTCGAGGATGGCCGAGCCGAGCGCACCGGACTGGCAGAAGAAGCCGGCACGGCCGCGGGCCGGCATGACCGACGACAGCGACGCGTTGACCTGCACCGCCGGTTCGGTGTTGATCACGCCCAGGCAGTTGGGGCCGATCAGCCGCAGCCCGTAGGAGCGGCACAGCCCGGCGAGGTGCCGCTGCCGCTTGCGGCCCTCCTCGCCGGTCTCGGCGAAGCCCGAGGAGATGACGATCAGGCCGTGCACGCCCTTGTTGGCACAGTCGAGCACCACGTCGGTGACCGCGTCGGCCGGGACGGCGACGATGGCGACGTCGACGTCGTCGGGGACCTGGTTGACGTTCTTGTAGGCCGGGAATCCCGACACGGCCGGCGCGCTCGGGTTGACGACGTGGACCCGGCCGGCGAAGCCGCCGTTGACCAGGTTGCGCACCAGCACCTGGCCGATGGTGTCCTGCCGGCGGCTGGCGCCGATGATCGCGACCGATCGCGGGTGGAAGAAGCGGTGGATCGACTCGGCCTCCGCCGCGTGCTCGCGGTCGCGCATCACCCCGATCGCGGTGTCGGTCGGGTCGATCGGGAACTCGAGGGTGATCACGCCGTCGTGGTAGCCGCTGACCACCTTGTAGCCGGCGTCGCGGAAGGTCTGGATCATCCGGGAGTTGTCCGGAAGGACCTCGGCGGTGAACCGGTCGACCCCGCGCTCGCGACCGGCCTGGGCGAGGTGCTCGAGCAGCAGCTGCGCGATGCCGCGGCCCTGGTGCTCGTCCTCGACGAGGAAGGCGACCTCGGCCTCGCGGTCCTCCACGACGTCGTAGCGGCCGACGGCGATCATCCGCTCCTGCAGGATCAGCACCAGCGCCACGCGGTCGCGGTGGTCGACGTGGGTGAACCGGCGTACGTCGCGCTCGGAGAGCACCGGCATCGGGGAGAAGAAGCGGTAGTACTTGGACTCGTCGGAGACCCGTGCGTAGAACTCGACGAGCAGCTCGTCGTCCTCGGGACGGATCGGCCGGATGTGCGCCGTACGCCCGTCGCGGAGCAGGACGTCACCCTCCCAGTGCGCCGGAGGCGCCTCGATCTCGTCGGTGGGGGTCGGGTCGCCGGGGCTCACAGGGAGAAATCTATCGGGTCCCCGCGAGCCCCCGGTCGGCTTGTCGGGGGCACCCGGAAGAATGCCCCCCATGGCACGGCGCACGAAGGCAGAACCCCTCCCGGAGGACTTCGAGGAGCACATCCTCGACACCGACATCCGCGACGAGATGCAGTCGTCGTTCCTGGAGTACGCCTACTCCGTCATCTACTCGCGGGCCCTGCCCGACGCGCGCGACGGTCTCAAGCCGGTGCAGCGCCGGATCCTCTACACGATGAACGACATGAACCTGCGGCCCGACCGGGGGCACGTGAAGTCCGCCCGTGTCGTCGGTGAGGTCATGGGTCGGCTCCACCCCCACGGCGACGGCGCGATCTACGACGCCCTGGTCCGCACCGCCCAGTCGTGGTCGCTGCGGCTGCCCTACATCGACGGCCACGGCAACTTCGGCTCGCCCGACGACCCGCCGGCCGCGATGCGCTACACCGAGTGCCGGATGGCGCCGGCGGCGCTGGCGATGACGGAGTCGATCGACGAGGACACCGTCGACTTCAAGCCCAACTACGACAGCCGCGAGTACGAGCCGACGGTGCTCCCCTCGGCGATCCCCAGCCTGGTCGTCAACGGTACGACGGGCATCGCGGTCGGCATGGCGACCAACATGGCGCCCCACAACCTGGTCGAGGTGGTCCAGGCGCTGCGCCACCTGATCCAGCACCCGAAGACCGACATCGACGGCCTGATGAGGTTCATCCCGGGCCCCGACCTGCCGACCGGCGGCAAGATCGTGGGCCTCGACGGCATCCGTGACGCCTACGAGTCGGGCCGCGGCGTGTTCAAGATGCGCGCCACGGCCCGGGTCGAGACGATCGGGCGGCGCAAGGGCATCGTGGTCACCGAGCTGCCCTACGGCGTCGGGACCGAGAAGGTCGTCGAGCGGATCAAGGTGCTCGTGCAGTCCAAGAAGCTGCAGGGCATCGCCGACATCAAGGACCTCACCGACCGCGAGAACGGCCTGCGCCTGGTCATCGAGGTCAAGAACGGCTTCGTGCCCGAGGCGCTGCTCGAGCAGCTCTACAAGCTGACCCCGCTCGAGGACTCCTTCGGCATCAACAACGTCGCCCTCGTCGACGGCCAGCCCCGCACCATGGGCCTCAAGGAGATGCTCGAGGTCTTCCTCGAGCACCGCTACGACGTCGTCCGCCGCCGCTCGCAGTTCCGCCGCAACAAGAAGGCCGCCCGCCTCCACCTGGTCGACGGCCTGCTGCTGGCCCTGATCGACATCGACGAGGTCATCCAGGTCATCCGCACCAGCGACAACTCGGCGGCCGCCAAGGAGCGGCTGATGAGCGTGTTCGAGCTCTCCGAGGTCCAGGCCGAGTACATCCTCGAGATGCAGCTGCGCCGGCTCACCAAGTTCTCCCGCCTCGAGCTCGAGAAGGAGCAGGAGGAGCTGCGCCGCGAGATCGAGGAGCTCGACGCGATCCTCGCCGACGAGGGCCTGCTCAAGAAGCTCGTCTCCACCGAGCTGGCCGAGGTCGCCAAGACGTTCGGCACCCCGCGTCGTACCGTCCTGCTCGAGTCGGCCGGCACCACCGCCGTCGCCGCCGCGGCCGCACCGCTCGAGGTCGCCGACGACCCGTGCTTCGCGCTGCTGTCCTCGACCGGCCTGCTGGCCCGCACCAGCAACGCCGACGAGATCGGCACCGGCGGCAGCCGGGCCAACCACGACGTGGTCGTCTCCGCCGTCCGCACGACGGCCCGTGCCGACATCGGCGTGGTCACCTCCGCCGGGCGACTGATCCGGCTGGCCGTCCTCGACCTCCCGGCGATCCCGCCCTCGGCCAACGAGCCCAACCTCCAGGGCGGCCTGCCGCTGACCGAGGTCCTCGAGCTGGCCGCCGGCGAGCGGGCGCTCGCCCTGACCACGCTCGCCACCGACGGCCCGGGCCTCGCGCTCGGCACGAAGCAGGGTGTCGTCAAGCGGGTCAACCCCGAGGTGCTCAGCAAGGACGAGTGGGACGTCATCGGTCTCAAGGACGGCGACGAGGTCGTCGGCGCGGTCGAGCTGCGCACCGGCCAGGAGGAGCTGTGCTTCGTCACCTCCGACGCCCAGCTGCTCCACTACCCGGCCGACTCGGTGCGTCCCCAGGGCCGGTCCGGCGGCGGCATGGCCGGGGTCCGGGTCGCCGAGCGCGAGCGGGTGGTCTGGTTCGGCGTGCTGGACCTGAACTCCCCCGGCGGCGTGGTCCTGGTGACCTCGTCCGGCTCCTCGACCGCCCTGCCCGGCACCGAGCCCGGGTCGGTCAAGGTGACCGACTTCTGGGAGTACCCCGCCAAGGGCCGGGCCACCGGCGGGGTGCGCTGCCACCGCTTCCTCAAGGGCGAGGACACCCTGGTCTTCGCGTGGGCCGGGCCCGCGCCCGCTCGGGCCGCCGCCGGCAGCGGTGCGCCGGTCGACCTGCCGGAGGCCACCGGCCGCCGCGACGGGTCCGGCGTGCCGAGCAGCCAGGCGCTCGCCGCGGCCGCCGGTCCGCTCGCCGTCACCCTGGGTGTGTCAGGGTGAGCGCATGACGACCCCGACCCGCGTGGCCGCCGGCCTGCTCACCGCTCTCGTCGCCGTCAGCGGCCTGACCGCCTGCTCGGGTGACGACGGCGGCTCGAAGGCCGCGTCGTGGTCCGACGCCGGCGCCAAGGCCAAGAAGCTGCTCGACGAGACCAGCGGAATCGAGGTCTCGCTGTCGACCGGCGACGATCCCGGCACCGACTACCTCTCGGCCGCGAGCGGCACCATCGTCGCCGACCCGGCCGCCTTCGAGGGCTCCGTCGCGGGCCGGGTCAGCGGGTTCGAGGCGAGCTCCATCAACGTCGTGTCCGTCGACGGCACGCTGTGGATCGACGCACCGATCATCGGCTGGACCGACAAGTACCAGGCGGCCGACCTGTGCGCCCCCGACCCGGCACAGCTGCTCGACCCGTCGACCGGCGTGTCGAGCGTGCTCACCAGCAGCACGGACGTGAAGGCCGGCAAGTCCGAGCGCGGCGGCAAGGACAACAAGGAGATCTTCCACACCTACGCCGGCACGGCCACGGGCGACTCGATCCGCAAGATCCTGCCGTGCGCCGAGGGCGACGACTTCAAGGCGACCTACCGTCTCGACGACAAGGGCTACCTGCGCACCGCCCGGCTCACCGGTGTCTTCTTCAAGGACTCCGAGCCGCTGACCTACACCATCGACGTCACGAAGTACGGCGTCACGAAGGACATCTCGGCTCCGAAGTGAGCCACCACCGATGAGCGCGGCGAACCGGCTGCTGCTGGCCTTCTGCGCGGTCGCCGTGGCGTTCGCGGCGGTGGACACCTATGTCGTCGTGCTCGCGCTGCCGGACATGATGGCTGGCGCCGGCATCCCGGTCGAGGAGCTCCAGCGCGCGGCGCCGATCGTCTCGGGCTTCCTGCTGGGGTACGTCGCAATCCTGCCGCTGGTGGGCCGGATCGCCGACCTGCGCGGTCAGGTCCCGGTCCTGGCGATGTCGCTCGTGGTGTTCTCGA
The DNA here is from genome assembly GCF_029961765.1 of Nocardioides sp. QY071. Lineage (NCBI taxonomy): Bacteria > Bacillati > Actinomycetota > Actinomycetes > Propionibacteriales > Nocardioidaceae > Nocardioides > Nocardioides sp. QY071. Next base: position 2,116,381 of record NZ_CP124681.1, on the reverse strand, counting down.
TCGGCTCCCTGGTGACCGCGATCTCCTACGACCTGCCCAGCATGGTCGCCGGCCGGTTCCTGCAGGGCGTCGGCGGCGGCGGGCTGGTGCCGGCGACCATGTCGCTGGTCGCGGCCCTCTACCCGGTCGAGCGACGCGGGCTCCCCCTCGGCATCGTCTCCGCGGTCCAGGAGTTCGGCAGCGTCCTCGGACCGCTGTTCGGCGCCTTCGTGCTCTCCTTCACCACCTGGCGTGGGATCTTCGCGATCAACCTCGCCGTCGGGGCGCTGCTCGTCGTCGCGGTCGGCCTGGTCGCCGCTCGCCCGGAGGTCGAGGAGGTCGTGCAGCGACCGTCACGAGACCACCGCAACGTCCTCGACCGCACGATCGGCATCCTGCTGCTCGTGGCGCCCCTGGTCGCCGGCTTCCTCACCTTCGTCGAGCCCGGCGGCCTGCAGCGCGACCTGACCTGGGGCCGGCTGTTCATCCCCTACCTCGACGGCGGCAGCCGCTGGGTCACCCCGGTCGGCCTCGCGGCGGTCGTCGCCTTCGTGCTCCTCGTCGCCTGGTGCTGGTTCCGGCCGCGGGCCCTGGTCGACCTGCGCGGCTGGCTCGGCCACCTGCTCGCCGCCGACCTGCTGGGTGCAGGCCTGCTCGCGGTGCTCCTGGGCGGCATCGTGCTCGCGTTCGCGACCGCCGACCCGGAGGTGGCGGTCTTCTCCCCGCAGGGCCCGTGGTTCCTCCTGGGCTCGGCGGTGGCGGCCGTGCTGCTGGTGCTGCACCTGCGCCGGGCCGCCGCCCCGATCGTGCCCCGCGGCGCACTGCGGCCGGTCCCCGCATGGGGTGCCCTCGTGGTCAGCTTCCTGGTGGGCTGGGCCCTGATCGCCGCCCTCGTCGACATCCCGCTGTTCGCCCGCACCACCACCGAGAAGGACTCCCAGCTCGGTGCGGCGCTGGTCCTGCTGCGCTTCCTGGCCGCACTCCCGGTCGGTGCCGTCCTCGGCGGCTGGCTGCTGCGGCGTACCAACGCCGGGTTGCTCACCGCGGTCGGCATGCTCGCCGCCAGCGGCTCCTTCCTGGTGATGGGCCAGTGGGACGCGCACAGCCTCGACGGGTTCGCCGCCAGCGTCCCGCTGGTCGTCGGCGGTCTCGGCTTCGGCCTGGCCCTCGCCCCCGTCAACGCCGCCATCCTGGCCAGCACCGACGACGACACCCACGGCCTCGCCAGCGCGCTGGTCGTCGTCGCCCGGATGGTCGGCATGCTGGTCGGCATCTCCGCCCTGACCACGATCGGCCTGCGCCGCCTGTACGCCGCCCGCGCCGACGACCCGAGCCTCGGCATCAGCGAGCTCGGCATCCTGCAGGAGCAGGCGGTCTTCCGGGGCGCCTCCGCGGCGGCGTTCGCCGCGGCCGTGCTCGCGCTCGCGGTGTTGTCGAGAGCACACACCCGCGACGTGGACACCGCCGAGGTGCTGCGCGCCGGCGGCTAACCTGCCGTCATGGGCGATTTCGATGATCTGCTGAAGGCCAATCAGGAGTACGCCGCCGACTTCAAGGACGGCGGCTTCGACGGTATCGCGCGCGCCGGCATCGGCCTGGTGACCTGCATGGACTCCCGGATCGATCCCCTGGGCCTGACCGGCCTGAAGCCGGGCGACGCGAAGATGATCCGCAACCCCGGCGGCCGGGTCGACGACCTGACCCTGGACGCGTTGGTCATCTCGGTCCACATGCTCAACGTCGACCGGATCATGATCATCCCCCACACCCGCTGCGCCGTGGCCAGCAACAGCGAGGCCGCGCTGCGCGAGCGACTCGACGCATCGACCGGCCAGGACACGTCCTGGCTGACGCTGCCGGTCACCGACGGCCAGGCGGCGGCGCTGGTCACCGACGTCCAGCGGGTCCGGGCCCACCCCCTCATCCCCGACTCGGTCAAGGTCGGCGGGTTCATCTACGACGTCGACACGGGGCTGCTGACCCAGGAGGTCTGAGCCGCCGGCTCAGAGCAGGTCGCGCAGCCGCTGGTCCACCAGCGCGCCGGGCAGGTCGCCCAGGCTGCCGCCGAGGGCGGGGAGGTCACCGAGCGCGGTGATCCTGTCGAGCAAGGCGGTCGTCGCGCCGACCGGGTCGCTGCCGAGCGGGACGTCCATCAACAGCGGGCAGTCGACGGCGCCGCCGTCGGGCTCGGGCGGTAGCGCGCCGGTCCAGCAGCCGACCTCGAGCCGCAGCGGCGCGGTGGGGCCGACGCCGTCGGCCAGCACGTCGACGTACCAGAACAGGTCGCCGACCGGGATCCGCAGGTGACCCCGCCGGGCCTTGGCGCCGCGAGCCTTGAGCAGCTTGACGACGGCGGTGCGGTCGGCGGCGCTCATGACCTCATGCTGGCACAGGTCATCCGGCCGCGGTGAGCCTCCCGAAGCCGCTGCGGTGGAACACCAGCGGCTGCGCCGTGTCGGCATGGTCGACGGCGTGCAGCTCGAGCAGCACCAGGGTGTGGTCGCCCGCCTCGACCTCGTCGTGAATGGTGCAGTCGAAGCGCGCGAGCCCATCGGCCAGGAGCACGGCGCCCTCGGGGCTGACCGTCACCTCGACATCGTCGAAGCGGTGCTCGACCGGGCCCGCCAGCCGCCGGCACACGTCGCCGTGGTGCTCGGCCAGCACGGTGAGTCCGAGGTGGTCGGCGCGGCGCAGGTCCGGCCAGGTCTTCGAGGTGTTCGCCACCGAGAACGAGACCAGCGGCGGGTCCAGGCTGACGGAGGTGAAGGAGCTGGCTGCGAGCCCGGTGAGAGCACCGTCGACCTCGGCGGCCACGGCGACGACGCCGCTCGGGAAGACGCCGAACGCCTCGCGGAGCCGGACCGGGTCGAGGTCCTGGTTGGTGGTGAGCGCGGTGCTCACGAGACCACCTGACGGCCGCCGAAGGGCACCGCTGTTACCGACTGGGCGACCGGCGCCGGGTGCGTCCACAGGCCGCGCCGGGCGAGCTCGGGCAGGACACCCTCGCCGAACCAGTAGGACTCCTCGAGGTGGGGGTAGCCGGACATCACGAACTCCGAGATCCCGGCCTCGACGTACTGCTCGACGAGGTCGGCGACCTCGCCGAAGCTGCCGACCATCGCGGTGCCGGCCCCACCACGCACCAGGCCGACACCGGCCCACAGGTTCGGGTGGATCTCCAGCGAGTCCCTGCTGCCCCCGTTCAACTGGAGCATCCGCGCCTGACCGACCGACTCGCTGCGCCGCAACCCTGCCTGGACCTGCGCGATCTGCTGGTCGTCGATGCCGGCGAGAAGCCGGTCCGCCTCGGCCCAGGCCGCCTCGGAGGTGTCGCGGGCGATCGAGTGCAGCCGGATGCCGAAGCGCAGCTGGCGTCCCTCGTCGGCGGCCAGCTTGGAGACCCACTCGACCTTCTCGCGGACCGCGGCCGGCGGTTCGCCCCAGGTCAGGTAGACGTCGACGTGCTTCGCGGCCACTCGGCCGGCGGCCGGCGACGAGCCGCCGAAGTAGATCTCCGGCAGGGGGTCGGGGATCTGCGCCAGCACCGCGTCGTCGAGCCGGTAGTGCGCGCCCTCATGGCTGACGCTCTCCCCCGCCCAGAGCGCGCGAACCAGGTACAGGAACTCGTCGCAGCGCTCGTAGCGGCCCTCCTTGTCGAGGTGGTCGCCGTACATCCGCTGCTCGTGGGACTCGCCGCCGGTGACCACGTTCAGCAGCAGCCGGCCACCGGAGAGGTTCTGGAAGGTCCCGGCCATCTGCGCCGCCAGGAACGGCGAGGTGAGACCGGGCCGGAAGGCGACGAGGAACTTCAGCCGCTCCGACAAAGAGCTCAGCATCGCCGTCGAGACCCAGGCGTCCTCGCACCAGGCCCCGGTCGGGGTCAACGCCGCCTCGAACCCGAGCTGCTCGGCGCTGCGCGCGATCTGGCCGAGGTAGGCGACCGAGTTGGGGCGCTCCCCCGTGAACGAGGTGACGCCGTGTCCCCCGCCGACCACGTGTCGTCCGTCGCCGCCGTTCGTGGGCAGGAACCAGTGGAACTTGAGCTGATGAGTCATGTCGTCCTTCTGCGAGTCCGCGGGTGGGTGGTCAGAGCTGGCCGTGGTTGGGAGGAAGCTGGCCGTCGAGGGCCCAGCGCCCCAGGTGGCGCACTTTCCAGGCGGCCGGGTCGTGGAGGGTGTGGGTGCGCGCATTGCGCCAGTGCCGGTGCAGGTTGAGGGAGTCGAGGGCGGACCGGGTCCCGCTGACCTCGAAGAGCCGCGTACCCGCCTCCAGGCTCGCGCCGGTCGTCGCGGCGCGTGCCGCCGCCACCGCGAGGCTCGCCGCGCCGGCCGACTCGGCATCGAGGTCGGCGTCGGCCCGGTCGACCGCGCGGCCGGCCTCGGCGACCAACGCCTCCGCCGCCCGCACCGTGAGCTCGAGCTCGCCGAACGCCTGGACGACCGTGGGGTCGTCGGCGTGCCGTGCGGTGCCGAGCTCGGTGATGGCGTCCGGGTAGGGCCGGCTCTTGGTCGTGACGAACTCCGCCGCGTCGGCGAGGGCGGCGCGAGCGATGCCCGCGTCGAGAGCCGCGTGCAGCAGCTGGGCGAAGGCGCCGTAGGTCTGCGGACCCTCGAAGGTCAGGTGGTACGGCGTGATCCGGTCCGCGCTGACGGCCACGCCCTCGAGCCGCACGGTGCCGCTCGCCGTCGTGCGCTGACCCATGCCGTTCCAGTCGTCGACGACGCTCACGCCGGTGGCGTGCCGCTCGACCCAGGCGACGTGCAGCGGTCCGTCGACGCCGAGGTGGCACAGCACCGGGATCCAGTCGGCGAGCAGGGCGCCGGTGGCATAGCCCTTCTCCCCGTCGAGCACCCAGCCGCCGGCGCCGTCGGGCCGCAGCGTCGTGCGGAAGTCACGCACGTGCCGGGAGCCGATCTCGGACTGTGCGTTGCCGAACCGCTTGCCCTCGAGCACCTCGCCGAAGAGGAACTCCTGCTGCTCGGGCGTGCCCTGGTGGCACAGCGCGTTGACGTAGACGAAGTGGCTGTGCGGGATCTGCGCGATGCTCGGGTCGCCGGCGGCCAGCAGGCGGAACACCTCGGCCAGCACGGATGCCGGGAGCCCGGCACCGCCGTACGCGGCAGGCACGCTCACCGCGAGCAGCCCGGACGCGGACAGCTCCGCGAGCTCGTCGACGGGCAGCACCCGGTCGGCGTCGCGCGCGGCCGCGCCCTTGGCGAACCGCTCGCCGAGCTCGGCAGCGACGGCGAGCGCCTCGTGGTCGGACAGCACGGGGACCGGCATCAGACCCGCTCCAGCTCCGCGGCCTCGAGCTCGCGCACGATGGGCAGCACCTCGCGCCCGAAGTACTGCACGTCCTCCTGGAAGTGCAGGAAGCCGAGCAGGAACAGGTCGACCCCGCGGCGCTTGTACTCCAGCATCCGGTGCGCGATCTGCTCCGGCGTACCGATCAGGCCGGTGCGGAAGCCGTCGTTGTACTGCACCAGGTCGGCGAACTCGGAGTCCTGCCACATCCCGACCTTGTCGCCCGTGGACTGGCCGGCCTGCTTGACCGCGGACCCGAAGCCCTCGACCGCCTCGCGGTCGGCCTTGTCCACGATCTCGCGCAGCACGTCGCGCGCCTCGGCCTCGCTGTCGCGGCCGATGAGGAAGCCGTTGACGCCGAAGCGGACCTGTCCGGCCCGGCCGTTGACGGCGGCGACGTCGCTGACGTCGTGGATCTGCTCGGCGATGCCCTCCGGGGTGTTGCCGTTCATGAAGTACCAGTCGGCGACCCGGCCACCCATGCCGCGCGCATCGGTCGAGTTGCCGCCCATGAAGATCTCGGGGTGCGCGCGGCCGGGGACGTCGTACGGCTTCGGCTTGAGGTCGAAGTCGTGCAGCCGGTAGAAGTCGCCGTTGAGCTCGGCATGCTCGCTGGTCCAGATCTCGCGCAGGTAGCGGATGAACTCCTCCGAGCGGCGGTAGCGCTCGCCGTGCTCGAGCCAGGGCTCACCGAGCTTGGTGAACTCGTCCTTGAACCAGCCGCTGACGACGTTCACGCAGAACCGGCCCTGGGTGTACTGGTCGGAGCTCGCGACCAGCTTGGCGAGCACGCCCGGCTGCCACAGGCCGGGATGGACCGCGGCGATCACCTTGAGCCGCTCGGTCGCCAGGCCGATGGCGAGGCTGATCGAGGTCGACTCGTGCTGGTAGGCGGCGCCGTACGACGCGATGTAGCGCACCTGCGAGAGGGCGTAGTCGAAGCCGTTGGCCTCGGCGAGCCGGGCGAGCTCGAGGTTGTAGTCGAGGCCCCAGTCCGTACGCTGCTCGATCTTGCTCACCACGAGGCCGCCGCTCACGTTCGGCACCCAGTAGGCGAACTTCAACGGCTCGGGCGCTCGGGTCGGGCTGCTGGTCATCACTGCTCCTCATTTCGGGTATGTCGATCAGATTGCTCGTCTTTGTTCGGCACGACAAGGCCGAACAGGGCGATCCGCCGTCGCAATGGACGACGGCGCCATCGGCAGGGCCTTCCACTCCGCGCGGATCCGGCCCCGGTCGTGCTGCGCTACGCTTTCCGTAGTAACTAACTGTACTTACTGCATTTGGAAGGACGCCATGAGGATCGAGCAGCTGGAGTACGTCGCCGCCGTCACCCAGCACGGGTCGCTGCGGCGCGCGAGCGAGAGCCTCCACATCTCACAGCCCGCACTCAGCGAGGCGGTGAGCAAGCTCGAGCGGGAGCTGGGGGTGTCCCTGCTCGATCGCCGCCGCACCGGCGCCCGGATCAGTCGCCAGGGCCTGGACCTGCTGCCGAGCATGGTCGCGGTGCTGGATGCGGTCGACCGGCTCCGGACCTCCGCCGGCGACCAGCACAACGTGAGCCGCACCGTCCGGATCGGCACCGTCAACGCGGCCACCTCGACCCTGCTGGTGCCTGCCTCACGCGAGTTCCAGGACACCGCCCCGAACGCGACCGTCGAGGTCCTCAACGTCCAGCAGGCCGAGATCCACCAGGCCCTGCTCGAGGGATCGCTCGACCTCGGGCTGGTGAACCTGCTGGCCGGCGACGAGCCCGCGCACGACCTGCTCGGCACCGCCCTGCTGCACGGGCGGCCGGTCGTCGTGATGCCGGCCGACCACCCGCTGGCCGCCGCGGACGAGGTGAGCGTCGACCAGCTGCGCGAGGAGCGCTTCGTCGCGATGCGGGCCGGCTACGTCATGCACCGGTTCGCCCACCGGATCTTCGGCAGCAGGATGCCGCGCGTGTGCCACACGACCGACGGCGCCGAGATGGGCAAGTTCATGGTCTCCCAGGGCCTGGGCCTGACCGTGCTCCCCGACTACAGCGTCCTCGGCGACCCGTTGGAGCTGGCCGGGCTGATCACCGCCCGTCCGATCGCGGACGACGCGACCCGGGTCACCCTGGTCCTGCTGCAGCGCCGGAGCGATCACGTCCGGGCCGCGGTCCGCGACCTCCACGCGGTGCTCGTGGCGCACGCGCGGAGGCTCGCGGCCTGACCTCGGTCGAATCCGGTCGGGGCGTCAGCGCGGCACCCGGAAGCCGCGGAAGGTCACCTCGCGCCGGACCCCGAAGCCGAGGGCGTCGTAGAGCCGGATCGCCGGGGCGTTGTCGGCCGCGACGTGGAGGAAGGCCTCCTCGCCGCGCGCCCGGATCCGGCGCGCCAGCTCGGTCACCAGCAGTCCCGCCAGGCCGCGGCCGCGCGCCTGCGGCGCGGTCGTCACGGCGCTGATCTCGCTCCACCCCGGCGGCCGCAGCCGCTCGCCCGCCATCGCGACCAGCCCGCCGCCGTCACGGACCCCGAGGTAGGTGCCCATCTCATGGGTGCGCGGCCAGAACGGCCCGGGCCGGGACCGGTCGACCAGCGCCAACATGTCCGGTACGTCGCCCGCCCCGAGCTCCACGACCTCGACCCCCGCGTCCGCAGCACCCACGAGCGAGCCCGCCACCAGCTGCAGGCCTGGCAGCGTGAACACCGGCTCCCAGTCGGCAGGCGGCGTCGCCGGCGAGCTGAACAGGTCCGCGAACCCGCCCGGCCCGAGCAGCGCAGCCAGGTCCGCCCAGTCTGCCGGCGTCGGGTCGACCGGCACCGCAGCGAACGAGGCGACGCCGGCGTCGTACCGCAGCACCCGGCCGGTCCCGACAGCGAACGCGGCGTGCGCACCCCGCAGGGACGCACCGACCGGGTCGTCGAGGTTCACGCGTCGAGGGTCTCCATGTCGACCTCGTAGGCGCCCTGGATGATGAACTCCTTGCGCGGCGCGACGTCGCTGCCCATGAGCAGCTCGAACACCTCGGAGGCCACCTCGAGCTCGTCGACCGTCAACCGGCGCAGGGTGCGGCGACGCGGGTCCATCGTGGTCTCGGCCAGCTGGTCGGCGTCCATCTCGCCGAGGCCCTTGTAGCGCTGGACCGGGTCCTTCCACTTCACGTTCTTCTTCTTGAGCTCGGCCAGCTTGCGCTGCAGCTCGTCGTCGGAGTACGTGTAGACGTACTTCTCCTGGCCCTTCTTGGGGTTGGAGATCTCGATGCGGTGCAGCGGCGGGACGGCGGAGAAGACGCGGCCGGCCTTGACCAGGTCGGGCATGTACTTGAAGAAGAGGGTCGCGAGCAGGGTGCGGATGTGGGCGCCGTCGGAGTCGGCGTCGGCCATGAAGATGATCCGGCCGTAGCGGCGGGCGTCGAGCTCGAAGGTGCGCCCGGAGCCGGCGCCGACGACCTGGATGATCGAGGCGCACTCGGCGTTCTTGAGCATGTCGCCCACGGACGCCTTCTGGACGTTGAGGATCTTGCCGCGGATCGGGAGCAGCGCCTGGAACTCTGCGTTGCGGGCGAGCTTCGCGGTGCCGAGCGCGGAGTCGCCCTCGACGATGAACAGCTCGGTGCGCTCGTTGTCGCCCGAGCGGCAGTCGGCGAGCTTGGCCGGCAGCGTCGAGGACTCCAGCGCGTTCTTGCGGCGCTGTGTCTCCTTGTGCTGGCGCGCCGCGATGCGGGTCTTGGACGCCGCGACGACCTTCTCCATGAGGAGCTTGGCCTGCGCCTTCTCGGCCCGCTTGGTCGACGTCAGGAACTCCTTGAGCTCCTTCGCCACGACCTTGCGTACGACGGTCCGCGCGGCCGGCGTACCGAGGATCTCCTTGGTCTGGCCCTCGAACTGCGGCTCGGCGAGCCGAACCGTGACGACGGCCGTCATCCCCTCGAGGATGTCGTCCTTGATCACGTCGTCGTCGTTGACCTTGAGCGCCTTAGCCGCGCGCATCGACTCGTTGAACGTCTTGGTGAGGGCGTTCTCGAAGCCGGAGACGTGGGTGCCGCCCTTGGGGGTGGCGATCACGTTGACGAAGGAGCGCAGCTCGGTGTCGTAGCCGCTCCCCCAGCGCACCGCGACGTCGACGGTGAGCTCGCGCTCGACGTCCTGCGGGGTCATGTGACCCTTGTCGTCGAGCAGCGGGACGGTCTCGGTGAACACGTCGCTGCCCTGCAGCCGGAGCACCTCGGTGACCGGGTCGCCGGTGGCGAGGTAGTCGCAGAACTCGCCGATGCCGCCGTCGTGGCGGAACCGCTCCTCGGTCCACTCGGCCTTGTCGGCGGCGCGCTGGTCCTTGATGACCAGCTCGAGCCCGGGGACGATGAACGAGGTCTGCCGGGCGCGCCCGACCAGCCCGTCGAGCACGAAGTCGGCGTCCTTGGTGAAGATCTGGCGATCCGGCCAGAACCGGATCCGGGTGCCGGACCTCCCCTTCGCGACCCGGCCGCCCTTGCGGGACAGGCCGGACCCGGGAGTGAAGGCCGCGCCGGGCCCCTCGCCGTCGAAGACGCCGGGGACGCCGCGCTGGAAGCTGATGCCCTGGCTGGCCGGCGAGCGGTCGACGTCGATGTCCATCCGGCTCGACAGCGCGTTGACGACCGAGAGGCCGACGCCGTGCAGGCCACCGGTCGCGACGTACGAGCCGCCACCGAACTTGCCGCCGGCGTGCAGCTTGGTCGCGACGACCTCGACGCCGGTCAGGCCGGTCTTGGGCTCCTTGTCGGTCGGGATGCCGCGGCCGTCGTCGTAGACCTCGACCGAGCCGTCGGGGTGCAGTGTGACGTCCACGGTGCGGGCGAAGCCGCCCAGCGCCTCGTCGACGCCGTTGTCGATGATCTCCCACAGGCAGTGCATCAGCCCCCGGGTGTCGGTGGAGCCGATGTACATCCCGGGACGCTTCCGCACGGCTTCGAGGCCCTCGAGGACCAGGAGGTGGGCTGCGTTGTAGGTGTTGTCGGCGATGACCGGCTCCTCACGGTGGATCACGGGTACTTCCAAGGAGATGAATCTACCGGCGACACGCCGACGGGCTACGGAGCCATGGCCGATCGGATGGTCACAAGCTTGTTTCGGGCAGTGGAAAATCCCAGAAGCTTCCCCCATCAGGTGCTTGGATGAAAGGGAACGCGAAAGTGGAATGGTTCACACGGGGACGGGAATCTTTGTTCCAGTCGCTACGTTGATCCGGACGACACCCGATGAGGGTGGTGATCGCATGAGAGAGAGGCCCGAGATGACGACTGCTGTTGCTCCCAGCGCCCCGCTGACCGCGGAGGACCGCTGCGACCGTTGTGGAGCCCAGGCCTACCTCCGCGTAGAGCTCACGGCGGGCGGAGAGCTTCTCTTCTGCGCCCACCACGCCCGCGAGCACGGAGATGCACTCAAGGACATCGCCGTCGCCTTCCACGACGAGACCCACAGGCTGACCGACAAGCCGGCGCCCGTCGCCGACTGACCCGGATCCCGGCCGAGGCCCCGAGCACCAGCTCGGGGCCTCGTCCTTTTTTCGTGGCCTGCTCGAAAAGGCGATCGGCCCCGCCGGGTGATCCGGGCGGGGCCGATCTGCGTCGTACCTGATCAGTCGAGGTAGTCGCGCAGCACCTGCGAGCGCGACGGGTGCCGCAGCTTCGACATCGTCTTCGACTCGATCTGGCGGATCCGCTCGCGGGTCACGCCGTAGACCTTGCCGATCTCGTCGAGGGTCTTCGGCTGGCCGTCGGTGAGGCCGAAGCGCATCGAGACGACGCCCGCCTCGCGCTCGGAGAGCGTGTCGAGGACGGCGTGCAGCTGCTCCTGGAGCAGCGTGAACGACACGGCGTCGGCCGGGACGATCGCCTCGGAGTCCTCGATCAGGTCACCGAACTCGGAGTCGCCGTCCTCGCCGAGCGGGGTGTGCAGCGAGATCGGCTCACGGCCGTACTTCTGGACCTCGACGACCTTCTCCGGGGTCATGTCGAGCTCCTTGGCGAGCTCCTCCGGGGTGGGCTCGCGGCCCAGGTCCTGCAGCATCTGGCGCTGGACGCGGGCGAGCTTGTTGATGACCTCGACCATGTGCACCGGGATGCGGATGGTGCGGGCCTGGTCGGCCATGGCGCGGGTGATCGCCTGCCGGATCCACCAGGTGGCGTACGTCGAGAACTTGTAGCCCTTGGTGTAGTCGAACTTCTCGACCGCGCGGATCAGGCCGAGGTTGCCCTCCTGGATCAGGTCCAGGAACAGCATGCCGCGGCCGGTGTAGCGCTTGGCGAGGGAGACGACGAGTCGCAGGTTGGCCTCGAGCAGGTGGTTCTTGGCGCGGCGACCGTCCTCCGCGATCCACTCGAGCTCCTCGTGCACCTTCGGGGAGAGCTTGCCCCCCTTGCCGAGCTTCTCCTCCGAGAACAGGCCGGCCTCGATCCGCTTGGCGAGCTCGACCTCCATCTCGGCGTTGAGGAGCGGCACCTTGCCGATCTGCTTGAGGTAGTCCTTGACCGGGTCGGCGGTCGCGCCGGCGACCATGACCTGCTGGGCCGGCTCGTCGGTCTCGTCGGCGGAGGAGACGATGAAGGACGCGTTCTTCTCGTCCTCCTTGATCGTCGGGTCCGCGGCGACGTCCTTCTCGAACTGGTCGTCGGGGATGTCCGGGAGAACCTTCTTGCCGTCGGGGCCGACGACCGGAGCGGCCTCGCCGGCGCCACCCGGGGCGCCGTCGCCCGACGTGGCGGGCGCCGCCTTCTTCGCCGGGGCCTTCGCGGCCGGGGCGGGCGCGGCCTTCTTGGCCGGCGCCGGGGCCGCCTTCTTGGCGGTGGTCGCGGTCGCCGACGCCGTCTTGCGCGCGGCCGCGGCGACGGCACGCTGCTCGACGGGCGCGCCGAGCTCGACGGAGATGCCGAGACCCGACAGGTGGGCCATCAGGCCCTTGAGCTGGGCCGGGGCGACCTCAGCGGCGGCGAATGCCTGGCGGAGGTCCTCCGCGGCGACCCGGCCGACCGGCTCGGCGCGCTCGATGAGCGCGGCGATCGACGGGTGGCTGAGCAGGGCGGGCGGGACCGAACGATGGTTCGAGGACACGAACACCTCTCGATGCTGACGGTTCTAGGGCGCGGCAAAGACCGGAGGTGTCAAGACCGCTTCAGCCATTCTGCCACGGCACTCCCAGCCCCTTGCGCATCGGGGCGTTCAGGGCCCGTTCAGCGCCGGCTCAGCAGGCATTCAGGTAGCTCAGGCCTTGGCGGCGGTCTTGGCGGCGGGCTTGGCGGCAGCCTTCGCCGCCTTCTTGTAGTCGCGCACCTTCTGCAGGGACACCGGGTCCACCACGTCGGCGACCGAGCGGAAGCCGTCGAGCGCGTAGTCGCCCGCCGCCTTCTCCCACCCCGTCGGGCGTACGTCGAGCTGCTTGGCCACCAGCGCGGTGAAGATCTTGGCCTTCTGCGCCCCGAACCCGGGCAGCGCCTGGATCCGCTTGAGCAGGTCCTTGCCGTCGGTGGCCTCGGTCCACAGCCGCGACGCGTCGCCGTCGTACTGCTCCACGACGATGCGGGCCAGCTCCTGCAGCCGTGCCGCCATCGACCCCGGGAAGCGGTGGATGGCCGGCGTGGTCGAGCACAGCGCCGCGAACTCCTCGGGGTCGGCCGCCGCGATCGCCGCCGGGTCGAAGCTGCCGAACCGGCCGACGACCTTCTGTGGCCCCAGGAAGGCGTGCTCCATCGGGTACTGCTGGTCGAGCATCATCCCCACGAGCAGCGCGAACGGGTTGGAGCTCAGGAGCTCGTCGGCGGCGGCGTCGTCGGTGATGTGGATGGCCATGGGGACATCCTGCCCCACGCCAGCGCGACCCCGGCAGCGCCTGCCGAGAGCCCGGCGGCGAGCGCGAACGGCAGTGCCGCTCCCCCACCGGCGAGCAGGCCGGCGCCCGCCGTGCCGAGCGCACCGCCGGCGTTGACTCCGACGTTGACCCAGGTCGACATCTCGGTACGACGCCCGGCCGGGACTCGCTCGTCGATCGCGGCGTAGGCGACCACGAACACCGGCGAGGTGGCGAGGCCGCCGATCGCGAGCACGACGGCAGCGACAAGCAGGCCGCCGGCGAGCGCGACGGCGAGCTGGGCGAGGGCGAGGCCGGTGACGAGCACGGCGAGCACGCGGCCGGCCGGGTGGCTGCGGCCGTGCCGGGCCCAGAGAAGCCCTCCGGCCACGGCGCCGACGGCGAGGGCTGCCTCGACGGGACCGGCGAGCCCGGGGCGGCCGACGCGGTCGGCCAGGGCGGCGATGCCGACGAACGTGGCCGCGCTGCCGGCGCCGAACAGGAGCAGCGCGAGGACCAGGCCGGCCAGGCCCGTCCTCCCGTGGTGGCGTCGGCGTGGCGCCGCCGTGGTCGCCTGGGCCGCGGGCCGATGGGGCGAGGCGACCAGTGCGAGCGTGCCGCACCAGACCAGCCCCGCCGCGACGAGCAGCCCGACCCACGCGGGACCGACCGCCAGGACGCCACCGGCGACGATCGGCCCGACCAGGTACAGCGACTCCTCGCCGACCGAGTCGAGGGCGTACGCGCGGCGCCGTTGCGGACCCTCCGAGGCGATCTCGCGCCACTGCGCACGCATCGACGGCCCGAGCAACGGTCCGCTGACGCCGATCAGGAGCGAGACCCCGAGCCAGACCGGGGCCCGGTGGTCGCCGTGGGCGAGGACGACGGCGACGACGAGCAGGACCGACCAGCACGAGGCAGCGAGGGGCAGCACCCAGTGCTGGCCGAGCCGGTCGAGCAGCCGGGCCTGGACGGGCATGACGAGGGTGGCGAGCCCGAGGCTCGCCGAGCAGGTGGCCGCGACGGCGAACGAGCCGGTCGCGTCGCGGACGGTGAACAGGAAGCAGAGCGGGAGCACGCCGTACGCCAGGCGACCGAGCAGCGCGCACGCGAAGGTGCGCGCGACCGCGGGGCCGGCGAGAAGCAGGCGGGTGCTCCCGGCGTCGGTGACGCCGGGCATGGAGAACCTCCGGAACAGAAGGGACGAGGGCACGCTGAGGACGCGGCCGGCGCGAGGCGTCCGGCCGCAGCTGTGCCCTAGTGCCACACGGAGGTCATGCCGAGGACCCTAGCCGCTCCAGGCTCGCGAGGAGGTGGGCACGCAGGACCGGCCAGTCCGGGTAGGCGCCGACCGCGCCGGGGATGTTGGCGACCAGCACGGTGCCGCGCACCGTGGCCATGGCGATCTGGACGAGCTCGGCGAACCCCGCGCGCCCGGCGTACGACGGCAGCACGGCCGCCGCGATCCCCTGGATCTCGCTCATGCCGCTGCACACGATCTCGGCGACCCGTGCCGCCATCGCCGGCTCGGTGCGCGCGACGTTGAACAGCTCGAGGACCGCCGGGGTGACCGGGAGGTTGTGGATCTCCCAGATCAGGTCGAGCAGCGCGCCGGCCCGCTCCCGCTCGGTGCCGACGTCGAGGCCACGGGTGGCCGCGTCGGCGAGGAGCTGGTCGACGAGGCGGACCATCGCGGCGTCGACGAGGGCGGCCTTGGTCGGGAAGTAGTGCTGCTGGGCGCCCTGGCTGACGCCGGCCCGCTCGGCGACGCGGCGGGTGGTCGTGGCGACGTACCCGTCCTCGGCGAGGCACTCGATGGTCGCGTCGAGCAGGCGCTCGGTGGTCGCGGCGCGGCGCTCGGCCTGCCGTCGTCCCGCTGCCGTCGCCGCTGCCATGGCGCGATCGTGGCGCAGGTCTCCCGACATTTGCAAGTCGGATGACTTGTCAAGTCACCTGACTGGGAACTAGGTTCGCGGCCATGAAGGACTTCCACGACAAGGTCGCCGCGATCACCGGCGCGGGGTCCGGCATCGGCCGGGCGCTCGCCCTCCAGCTCGTCGCCGAGGGCGCCCGGGTCGCGATCAGCGACTGGGACGCCGACGGCCTCGCCGAGACGGCGCTGCTGCTGAAGGAGCAGGGTGCCGAGCCGCACAGCACGGTGCTCGACGTCCGCGACCGGGTCGCCGTGCACGCGTGGGCCGACGCGGTCGCCGCCCACTTCGGCGCGGTCAACCTGGTCGTCAACAACGCCGGCATCACCATCTTCGGCACCGTCGAGGAGAGCCCCTACGAGGACATCGAGCGGGTCGTCGACGTCGACTTCTGGGGCGTCGTGCACGGCACCAAGGCGTTCCTCCCCCACCTCGCCGCCTCCGGCGACGGGCACGTCGTCAACGTGTCGAGCATCTTCGGCCTGTTCGGCGTGCCGACGCAGAGCTCCTACAACGCGGCCAAGTTCGCGGTGCGCGGGTTCACCGAGGCGCTGCGCCAGGAGCTGCTCATCGCCCGGCAGCCGGTCGGCGTCACCTGCGTCCACCCCGGCGGGATCAAGACCAACATCGTCAACAACGCCACCGCGAGCAACGCCGCCGACACCGCCGGCATCGCGCGGGTCTTCAACGAGAGGCTGACGCGCACGACGCCCGAGGCCGCCGCGCGCACCATCCTGCGCGGCGTACGGCGCGGCCGGCCGAAGGTGCTGATCGGGGCCGACGCGGTCGCGGTCGACCTGCTGGTGCGGGCCCTCGGGGCGTCCTACCAGCGCCCGTTCGCGGCCGTCTCTCGCCGCCTCACCGCCTCCCTCGCTGCCCCCGCCTCCTCGAAGAAGGGCTCCGCATGACCCCGCACCTCGGCTCCCCCATCGCCCTGCCCAACGGCCACAAGCTCGCCAACCGGTTCATGAAGTCGGCGCTGAGCGAGTCGCTCGGCGAGCGCGACGGCGGTCCGTCGCAGAAGCTGGAGCGGCTCTACAGCCGCTGGGCCCGCGGCAGCTACGGCCTGGTGGTGACCGGCAACGTGATGGTCGACCGGCGCCACCTCGGTGAGCCCGGCAACGTCGTCATCGAGGACGACCGCCACCTCGACCTGCTGCGCGCCTGGGCCTCCGGCTTCCAGGACGGCGGCACGCCGCTGTGGATGCAGGTCAACCACCCGGGCCGCCAGGCCAACGCCCTCGTCGGCCGCCACCGCCCGGTCGCACCGAGCGCGATCCAGGCCAAGGTGCCGGGCGCCTCGAAGCCGCGTGCACTCGAGGACGCGGAGATCCGCGAGATCGTCGACCGGTACGCCACCGCGGCCGCCGTCGCCGAGCAGGCCGGCTTCGCGGGCGTGCAGATCCACGGCGCGCACGGCTACCTCGTCACCCAGTTCCTCTCCCCGCGCACCAACCAGCGCGACGACGCGTGGGGCGGCGACCCCGAGCGGCGCCGGCGGTTCGTGCTCGAGGTCCTGAAGGCGATCCGGGCGACGACGTCGCGGGGCTTCGGCGTGGGCATCAAGCTCAACTCCGCGGACTTCCAGCGCGGTGGGTTCACCGAGGAGGAGTCCCGCGAGGTGGTCCGCGCGCTCGTCGCCGACGGGATCGACCTGATCGAGATCAGCGGCGGCTCCTACGAGGCGCCCGCGATGATGGGCACGATGGCCGCCTCCACGGCCGCCCGGGAGGCCTACTTCCTGGAGTACGCCGCCTCGGTGCGTGACCTCGCGGGCGACGTACCCATCGCCGTGACGGGCGGCTTCCGCTCCGCCGCCGCCATGGAGGCCGCCGTCGAGTCCGGCGACTGCGACATCGTCGGCCTCGGCCGCCCGACCTGCCTGCTGCCGGAGGCGCCGCGCGCGATCCTCGAGGACGGGCTCGCCACCCTGCCGAGCTCGAACGTGAAGGCCGGGCTGCGTCCCGTGCTCGGCAAGGTCGCGAACCTCAAGCAGCTCGACGGCGCCCTCGACCTGTCCTGGCACACCGACCAGCTGCACCGGCTCGGCGCCGGCAAGGAGCCCGACCCGGGCCGCTCGTGGGCCGAGGCCGCTCTGTGGCTGGGCCTGCGCAACGGGCCGGGGGCGTTCCGCGCCAAGCGGGGCTGAACCTGGCCGCCCTCAGGCCGTCCAGTCCAGGAAGATCCCCCCGGCGGTGACGGCGACCCACCACCACACGAACGAGAACACCCCGAGCCACACCGTCCAGCGCGGGTGCGGCGTCCACCACACGAAGCACAGCACGAACATCACCAGCCAGGTCAGCAGGAGCACGACGACCGCCCACGCCGGCGCGAGCAGCCCCGAGGCGGCGTACAGGAAGAACGACGAGACCAGCAGAACCAGGCCGACGAACGGCCACGGCGAGATCCGCCGTCCGGTGGCAGGGTCGATCGCCACCGGACGGATCCGGCGGCGGCGGGCGAAGACCAAGGAACTACTGGTCCTCGGCCTCGTCGGCGTCGTCGTTCCAGGCCGGATCGTGGTCCCAGGCCTCGGTGCGCTCCGCAGCCTTCTCCAACGCCCGGGAGGCCTCGGCCTGCGTGGGATAGGGACCGAGTCGGTCCTTGTTGGGACAGCCCTCGACGCCCTCGACCTGGTGGTGGGTCAGGCAGAACCAGTACTCGTTGTCCGCGGACATGGTCCGAACCTATCCGGTGATCGAGGAGGTTGCGTAGCAACCGTCACGAGATCCGACCCGCCAGACGCTCGACCCGCAGCACGTCGTACTCGTGCTCGGGGTCGCCGGTCATCGCCGCGGCCAGCCGCAGGTGCGGCAGCGCGTCGTCGTACTTCGACTGGCGCTCCAGGGCCCGCCCCAGCGCGTGGCGACTCCACGCGTCGGCCGGGTCGTCGGCCACCAGGCCGGTCAGCTCGTCGGTCGCCTTCTGCAGCTGGGCGCGCATCAGGTAGGCCCAGGCCCGCAGCGAGCGCAGACCCCGGTTCTCGGGCTCCAGCTCGAGGGCGGGCTCCAGCACCTGCAGCGCCTCGCGCGGCGCGCGCCGGGAGAGGAAGTCGTGAGCGGTGCGGTACGCCGCCTCGTGACGTGCCGTCGTACCCGGGAACACGATCGGCGGCAGCACCTTGATCATCTCGGGCATCTCGTTCATGTGCCCCTCAACTGTCCGCCGGGTCCGGTTGTTCCCTAGAGTGTGCGGCGGACGGGCTGGCCGGGCGACCGCGTGATCCATCGCCGCGAGGCGTCGGATCCCGAGGAAAGTCCGGGCTCCACAGAGCAGGGTGGTGGGTAACACCCACCCGGGGTGACCCGCGGGAAAGTGCCACAGAGAACAGACCGCCTCGCTCCTCGTGGGCGCGGCAAGGGTGAAACGGTGGGGCAAGAGCCCACCAGTGCGCCGGGTGACCGACGCAGCTAGGCAAACCCCACCCGGAGCAAGACCAGACAGCACACGTTCGAGGGCGGCTCGTCCGAGTGTGCGGGTAGGTCGCTCGAGGCTGTCGGCAACGGCAGCCCTAGATGGATGGTCGCCGATCACAGAACCCGGCTTACAGGCCGGCCCGTCCCCCAAGCTCGATCAGCCGGAGCGCAGCTGCGCGCTCAGCAGCGCAGCCAGCTCGACCGACGCCTCGATCTCCTCCCGGCGGATCGACACGCTCTCCACGTTGAGCCCGAACGGTACGTCGAGACGGCGGCAGAACTCGGCGAGCTCGGTAGCGGTGGCGGCGGCCTGCTCGAACGACGCGGTCAGCGGGTTCGTCGAGTGCCGCAGGTCGTTCTCGATCCACCTCGGTACGTCGACGCCGAGCCAGCGGAGGAACTCGAGGGTCTTCATCGACCCGCAGACCGAGAAGGTGAACACGATGGGGACAGGGGCCAGCCCTCGTTCCTCACACGCGTAGCGGTAGTCCGAGACCAGGTTCTTGGTGGCGTTGAGGTCGTAGACCACCTGCGTGACGAAGAACCGGCAGCCCGCCTCCTGCTTGGCGATCAGCCGCAGGTGCTCGTCGTCGCGACGGCTGTGCCGCTCGGGGATCGCCACCCCGCCGAGGAGCAGCCGGGGGTTCGCCTCGGCCCGCAGGGCCTGCGCATCCGTGAGGGTGACGGGCGCCGTCGTACCGCTGGACGAGGCACCGACCATCACCGTCAGGGTCCGGCGGTGGTCCTGCTCGGCGAGCCAGCCGCGCAGGTCCTCGCGCTGGTACTTGCCGACCGCGCGGTAGACGATGACGGGTGTCCGCCACGAGGAGAGGTACGCCGAGCGGTACTCGGCCGGGTCGACCGTGGGGCTGAAGGGGAACGGGCGCTCAGCAGGGTTGCGGGAGCTCTCGTCGTCGATGTCGTACAGGACCAGCCCGTCGAGGTCGAGGTGCTCCAGGCGCTCCACGGTGGCGCGCGCGATCTCCGGGAGCCGCTCGGCCGGCGTCGACTGCCGCGGCGGCGTGATCGCGAAGAGGACGAAGCCTCCGCGACCCTCTTCGATGCGCGTTGCGACATCCACGCCGTGAGGGTAGCGGGACCGATGAGTTCGGGACGACGGCCGGGTCACACCAGCATCGGTCGACGAGGCGAAAGAGAGCACGATGGGTGACATCAAGGTGTTGGTGACCGGAGCGAGCATCGCGGGACCCGCGCTCGCCCACTGGCTGTGCCGCCGCGGCGCCGAGGTGACGGTGGTGGAGCAGGCGCCGGCGCTGCGTCCCGGCGGTCAGGCCGTGGACGCGCGTGGCGTGGCCAAGGAGGTCATCCGCCGGATGGGGCTCGACGCGGCGGTACGGGCCGCGTGCACGAACACCGCCGGCGCGTACTCGGTGGACGCCGAGGGCAGCGTGCTGGAGACCCACCGCGCCGAGGACAACGACGGCGACGGCTACGTCTCCGAGATCGAGATCCTGCGCGGTGACCTCGCCCAGGTCCTGTACGACGACACGAGCCAGCAGGTCGAGTACGTCTTCGGGGACCGGATCGCCGAGCTCGCCCAGGACGCGGACGGCGTCGACGTCACCTTCGCCAGCGGAGAGGAGCGGCGCTTCGACCTCGTGATCGGCGCCGACGGACTGCACTCGGCACTGCGCGGCATGGTGTTCGGGCCGCGGGAGAGGTATCTGCGCCACCTCGGCCTGGTGCTGGCGTTCTTCACCGTGCCCAACGAGTTCGGGCTCGACGGCTGGATGTACGACTACCAGGACGCCGGCCGCTGGGCCGGGCTGCGGCCGGTCCCCGACGCCACCAAGGCGATCGCCATGCTGTCCTTCCCCGCCGCCGACTTCGAGATCGACCACCGCGACGTCGAGGCCCAGAAGCGGCTGCTGCGCGAGCAGATGGCCGGCTTCGGCTGGGAGACGGCACGCATCCTCGCGCACCTGGACGACAGCCCGGACTTCTACCTCGACCAGGTCGCCCAGGTCGTGATGGAGGACTGGCACGACGGGCGGGTGGGCCTCCTCGGCGACGCCGCGTTCAGCGCCTCGCCGATGTCGGGCGCGGGCACCGGGCTCGCGCTGGTCGGGGCGTACCTGCTCGCGGGCGAGCTCGCGGCCGCGGGCTGGGACCCGGAGGCCGGGTTCGCCGGCTACCGGGAGCGGATGCGCGACTACGTGGAGGCCAACCAGGAGATCGGCCGGATGCACGTGCAGATGCTCACCGCGACGCCGGACTCCGAGCCGAGTCCCGAGCCCGACATGGAGCACTTCACCGCGCTGATCGAGCGCGCGGTCGGCGGCCCCGAGCTGCCCGAGTACGACGGCGTGCCGGACGCCGGGCGGAGCGCCCCGTCCCGGTAGCGTCCGGGAGTGGCCAGTTCCCGCCGACCCCGCGCGCGGCGTCGTACCGCATCGACGCGACCGTTGCCGTTCGCCGGGCCGGGTGAGCGGCTGTGGGTGCTCGACGTGCCGTACGGGACGCAGGTCGACGGCGCGACCTGGCACCCGGCGGTCAAGACGCACCTGTACGTCGGACGGGCGCTCCCCGCGGACCTGCGGCCCTACGCGCCCGGCCCCCACACCCTCGGCCGGTTCATCGAGAACACCCTCAACCCCGACGATCCGACGCCCGCCCCCGAGCCGAGCGACGCGCTCGAGCCGCGCAGGATCCAGTTCGAGGCAGCGGACGCGATCGCGGCCAGGGCGGAGGCGGGCGGGCGGCTGTTCCTGCTGGCCGACGAGCCCGGCGTGGGCAAGACGATCTCGGCGGTCCTCGGGGCGGTGGCGGTCGGCGACCTGCGCGGTGCGCGACGGGTGCTCGTCGTGGCGGACCGGCCCGCCGCGATCACGATCGGGCACTGGTGCCGCACGATCACGGCGCTCGGCGACGGTGGTCTCGAGTGGGTCGTGATCACCTGGGACCGGCTGGAGAAGGTCAAGGACCACACGTGGGACGTGATCATCGCGGACGAGGCCCACGCCCTGCGCCGAACGACCACCAAGCGCTGGAAGCACTGGACCCGCATCTCCGGGCACGCCAAGCCCCACGACAAGGCGCCGTTCGTCATCGCGACGACCGCGACGCCCGGGCACACGCCGCTCGAGCTGCCGTACCTCGCGCCCGGCTACGCGCAGGTCCTCGGCGAGTCGATGAAGGACTGGACGAGCGCCACCCAGCCCGGCGCCACCTTCGCCGGGGCGCTGGAGCGGCACGGCGTCGCGGTCGAACCCGGTCGGTACGGCGCGGCGTGGACCACCGATCCCGCTCGGCGCGCCGCGGACCTCAAGCTGGTGCGCGGCTGGCTCGCCGACGAGCGACCGCCCGCGATGCTGCACCGCGCGGCGCCGTGGGGACCGGTGCCGATCTCGGGCATGCCGGTGGCGCTCACGCCGGCCGAGCGGTCGGCGTACGAAGCGGAATGGGGCGAGTTCTGTCGCGAGATGGACATCGCCCGCCGCGGCCGCAATGTCGCGAAGGGGCGGGCGGCCCTGCTGCGGTTCCGGCAGAAGGCCGGGCTGATCCGGGTCGAGTCGACGGTCGACTGGATCGCCCAGCAGGTGCGGGCCGAGCGACAGGTCGCGTGCTCGGTCGAGTTCGTCGCCACCGCCGCCGACCCGATCGTCGACCGGCTGCGTGACTCCGGGATCGAGGTCGCCACGATCTACGGCCGCGACCGGTTCGACGCCGAGGCGGAGCGGCTCCGCTTCCAGACCGGCGAGGCGAAGGTCTGCGTCTTCACCACCGTCGCCTCGATCAGCCTGCACGCCGGCGAGACGCTCGCCGACGGCCGCCAGGCGAGCACCGAACCACGGGTCGGCGTCTTCCACCAGGCCCGCTTCTCGGGGATCGCCGGACGGCAGGTCACCGGCCGCACCCACCGCGACCACCAGGTCTCGCCCTGGCACATCGCGTACGCCGAGGGCACGGTCGAGGAACAGGTCGGCAAGGTGATGGTCGAGCGGATCGCCGCCGCCTCCGACACCGTCGGCAGCGACACCACCGGCCTCGCCTGCCTCGCCGAGCTGCTCGGCGCCGACTGGCTGCCGACCGCCGCGCTGACCGAGGACAGTGCCTGACACCAGCGGCCCAGACCGGAGTCGAACCGGTCACCGCGCTGCGGCTGTTTCGTCGGCAACCCTGCGGGCCCTGGCCGGTGACGTGCTGTCGCCGGCACTCGGTCGGTACCCATCGTGGGGCGCGGGATCCCGTCGGGCCGCGGAAACTACGATCGCTCCATGAGCGCGACCCTCGTTGCCAAGAACCTCGCCGGGGGCCACGCTCACCGCACCCTGTTCGAGTCCCTTGACCTGACCGTCGCGCCGGGCGACGTGGTGGGTGTCGTCGGCGCCAACGGCGCGGGCAAGACGACGCTGCTACGCCTGCTCGCCGGCGACCTGACACCGCTCGACGGCACCGTGTCGACGGCCCCGTCCGACGCGTTCGTGGGGTGGCTGCCCCAGGAGCACGAGCGGATCGAGGGAGAGACCGTCGGTGGGTACGTCGCCCGCCGTACCGGTGCTGCTGCCGCGACCGAGGCGATGGAGGGGGCCGCCGCGGCTCTGGGCAGCGGTGACGAGTCGGCGGCGACGGCGGATGCCTACGCCCACAGCCTCGACCACTGGCTGGCCAGCGGCGCACCGGACCTCGACGAGCGGCTGCCGCCGATGCTGGCCGAGCTCGGCCTCGACGTGGGGCCCGATGCGCTGATGACGTCGCTGTCGGGCGGGCAGGCGGCGCGGGCGGCGCTGGCGGTGCTGATGCTCAGCCGGTTCGACCTCGTGCTGCTCGACGAGCCGACCAACGACCTCGACCTCGGCGGTCTGGAGCGACTGGAGACCTTCGTGCGCGGGCTGCGGGCGGGCGTCGTGCTCGTGTCGCACGACCGGGAGTTCCTGTCACGGGTCGTGACGCGGGTCGTCGAGCTCGACATCGCGCAGCACCAGGTGGCGGTGTACGACGGCGGGTACGACGCCTTCCTCGAGGAGCGGGCCGTCGCGCGGCGCCACGCGCGGGAGGCCTACGAGGAGTTCGCCGAGAAGAAGGCCGACCTGGTCAGCCGTGCCCGGGTCCAGCGGGAGTGGAGCTCGCAGGGCGTGCGCAACGCGATGCGGAAGTCTCCCGACAACGACAAGATCCGGCGCCGGGCGCAGTCGGAGTCGTCAGAGAAGCAGGCCCAGAAGGTCCGTCAGATGGAGTCGCGGATCGCACGCCTGGAGGAGGTCGAGGAGCCCCGCAAGGAGTGGGAGCTGCGCTTCTCGATCGCCGCCGCACCGCGGTCCAGCTCGGTGGTCGCCACCCTCTCCGAGGCGGTGGCGCGGATGGGTGGGTTCACCTTCGGCCCCGCCTCGCTCCAGGTCAGTGCCGGCGACCGGATCGGCATCACCGGGCCCAACGGCGCCGGCAAGACCACCCTGCTCCGCCTCCTCCTCGGCCGGCTCGCCCCTGACGCCGGCCGCGCCGGCCTCGGCGCGTCGGTCGCCGTCGGTGAGATCGACCAGGCCCGCACCGGCCTCGACGACGACCTCCCCCTCGGCGTGGCGTTCGAGGCGGCCATGCCTGACATGGCACCGGCCGACGTACGCACCCTGCTGGCGAAGTTCGGCCTCAAGGCCGACCAGGTCACCAGCCTCGTCGGCCGCCTCTCCCCCGGCGAGCGCACCCGCGCCGCCATGGCGCTGCTCCAGGCCCGCGGCGTCAACCTCCTGGTCCTCGACGAGCCCACCAACCACCTCGACCTGCCGGCGATCGAGCAGCTCGAGCAGGCCCTCGACTCGTACGACGGCGCGCTGCTCCTGGTCTCGCACGACCGCCGGCTGCTCGACAACGTCCGGCTCGACCAGCGCTGGCAGGTCGAGGACGGTCGGGTCGTGTCTCAGCCGAGCCCCGGATAGAGCGGGTACGCCGCGGCGAGCGCCGCGACCCGGTCCCGCAGCTTGTCGGCGACCGACTCGTCGTACGACGGCTTGAGCGCCTCGGCGATGACGTCGGCGACCTCGGCGAAGGCCTCCGCGCCGAACCCGCGCGTCGCCAGCGCCGGCGTGCCGATGCGCAGGCCGGAGGTGACCATCGGCGGGCGGGGGTCGAAGGGGACGGCGTTGCGGTTGACGGTGAGGCCGATGGAGTGAAGGCGGTCCTCGGCCTGCTGTCCGTCCAGTGCGGACGAGCGCAGGTCGACCAGGACCAGGTGCACCTCGGTGCCGCCGGTCAGGACCGACACGCCGGCGTCCACCACGTCGGGCTCGGTGAGGCGCGCAGCGAGCAGGCGGGCGCCCTCCAGCGTCCGCTCCTGGCGCTCCCGGAAGGCCGGGGAGGCCGCCATCTTGAACGCCACCGCCTTGGCGGCGACGACGTGCTCGAGCGGGCCGCCCTGCTGGCCGGGGAAGACGGCCGAGTTGATCTTCTTGGCCAGCGACTCCTTCGACAGGATCACGCCACCGCGCGGGCCGCCGAGGGTCTTGTGGGTGGTCGTGGTGACGACGTCGGCGTACGGCACCGGGCTCGGGTGCAGTCCGGTGGCGACCAGGCCGGCGAAGTGGGCCATGTCGACCATCAGGTACGCACCGACGAGGTCGGCGATGCGGCGGAACTCGGCGAAGTCCAGCTGCCGCGGATACGCCGACCACCCGGCCACGATCAGCTTCGGCTCGTGCTCCAGCGCGAGCCGCTCGACCTCGGCCATGTCGACGCGGAAGTCCTCGGCGTCGACGTGGTAGGCGACCACGTCGTAGAGCTTGCCGGAGAAGTTGATCCGCATCCCGTGGGTCAGGTGGCCGCCGTGGGCGAGGTCGAGCCCGAGGATCGTGTCGCCCGGGTCGAGCAGGGCGAACATCGCGGCGGCGTTGGCCTGGGCGCCGGAGTGGGGCTGCACGTTGGCGGCCTCGGCGCCGAACAGCTCCTTCACCCGGTCGATCGCGAGCTGCTCGATCACGTCGACGTGCTCGCACCCACCGTAGTAGCGGCGGCCCGGGTAGCCCTCGGCGTACTTGTTGGTGAGGACCGACCCCTGTGCCTCCATCACGGCGACCGGGGCGAAGTTCTCCGAGGCGATCAGCTCGAGCGTGCCCTGCTGGCGGGCGAGCTCGGCGCTGATCGCCGCGTGGACGTCGGGGTCGTAGTCGGCGAGGTGCTGGCCGAAGGCGTCGTTCGTGGTCATGCGGAGGCTCCCGTCGTGGTGGTGGGCCTCCCCGCTCTGTCATCGGTGCCTGAGAGCTTCACCGCCGCAGCGGCTTGCACCTTGGGCGCAGGACACACGGGTCCTGTCTTTCCAGAGTCGCCTCGCACGAGCAGTGACGGTGCCTGAGAGTTTCTCGGGGAGAGTTGCTCCTACGGCGCCCCGCTCACGGCGAGGTCTCTCCTGCTTCGGCTACGAACGGCGGGTCTTCAGTTGTGACGGCGTCAGGATGGCACGCCTCAGGGCACGACGGAAGAGGGCGTCTTGCTCATGAGCGTGACCAGGTCGAAGGCGACGGTCGCGGCAGCGACGCAGGTGATCTCCGCGTGGTCGTAGTCGGGAGCCGTCTCGACGACGTCGGCGCCGATGATGTTCAGCCCGTCCAGCTTGCGCAGCACGTGCAGCAGCTCGCGGCTGTTGAGGCCGCCCATCTCCGGGGTGCCGGTGCCGGGCGCGAACGCCGGGTCGAGCACGTCGATGTCGATCGACACGTAGACGGGAGCGTCGCCCACCCGATGGCGGATCGCGTCGGCGGCACCGTCGATGCCGAGGAAGTCGAGGTCGCCGGCGCGGATGATCCGGAACCCGAAGGACGCGTCGTCGACGAGGTCCATCCGGTCGTAGATCGGGCCGCGGATGCCGACGTGGATCGACTTGTCCTCGGCGAGCAGGCCCTCCTCGAACGCGCGGCGGAACACCGTGCCGTGGGTGATCGGCGCCTTGAAGTAGGTGTCCCAGGTGTCGAGGTGCGCGTCGAAGTGCACCAGCGCGATCGGCCCGTGCTGGCGGTGCGCGGCACGCAGCATCGGCAGGGCCACGGTGTGGTCGCCGCCGAGGGTGACGATCCGGCGACCGGCCCGGCCGTGGACGTCGCGGGCCATGTCCTCGATCTGCTGCATGGCCTCCTCGATGTCGTACGGCGTGCACGGCACGTCGCCCGCATCGACGACCTGGATCTCCTCCAGGGGCGCGGTGTCCAGCTCGACGTGGAAGCGGGGCCGCAGGTGGCGCGAGGCCTGCCGGATGCCCATCGGGCCGAACCGCGCGCCCGGCCGGTACGACGTGCCGCCGTCGAACGGGACGCCGAGGATCGCGATGTCGTAGTCGGGCACCGACTCGATCAACGGGATCCGCGCGAAGGTGCCCAGACCGGCGTACCGCGGGACCTTCGTCGCCTCCAGGGCACCGACCGGCTGGTGTGTGCTGACGCGGTGGCTCATGCGGACATCTCCGTTTCCGGGGCGAGGGCGGGTGACGGCTGCCGGCGCCACGCGCGGAGCAGACCGAGGTAGATGAGGAAGGTCGCGATGCTCCCGACGATCCAGGAGGTGTCGACGGCGCCGGTCTGCTTCGCGATCGCGCCGACGTAGAGGGTCGTCGACATGAACGGGATCTGCACCAGGCAGCCGAGGACGTAGCTGACGAGCGCGGGCACGTTGAAGGATCCGTAGCCGCTGCGCGGGTCGCTGAACGACTCCGGGTCGTAGTGACCCTTGTGGACCAGGTAGTAGTCGACCAGGTTGATGATGCTCCACGGCACCAGCAGGTAGGCGAGGACCAGGATGAAGTTGGTGTAGTCGGCCATGAAGTCGTCGGAGACGGTCGTCGAGGCGACGAACACGGCGAGCGCGAGCACGGCGGCGACGATGTGGCGGGCCGAGGCGCGCGGCGCCCAGTTCAGCTTGAAGGTCTGGATGCAGGTCAGCACGCACAGCGAGGAGCCGTACATGTTGATCACGCCGGCGTCGATCGCTCCGAGGAAGAACGCCAGCATCACGAAGACGAACACAGGCTTCGGCATGATGTTGTCGAGGTCGGCCAGCACGCCGTCCGCGCCGAGCCCGGCGACCAGGAAGGCACCGACGGTCATCGCCCCGATGACGCCGAGCACGGTGCCGGCGTAGGTGTACCAGAAAGCCGCACGGGTGCTGGTGCTCGAGGGCAGGTAGCGCGAGTAGTCGGAGACGTACGGCGCGTAGGACAGCTGCCACACGCCGACCACCGAGGCCATCCCGAGGAAGCCGGCCCAGGTGAACGAGCCGCCGGCGCCGGTGATGCTGGCGCCGCCGTCCGCCGCCTCCATGCCGGTGTAGACGAGGGTGAGCACGAGGGCCAGGCCCGAGAGCCACACCATCACCCGGTTGAAGCGGAGGATGAGCTGGTAGCCGACCACGACGGCTGTCAGGGTCAGTGCGGTGCTGAGCAGCAGGCCGGCGGTGTGGCCCAGCCCGGTGAGCACCGCGCCCAGCGTCTGCTGCGCGAGCACCATCAGCGACACGATCCAGCCGACGTAGATCAGCACCACGATCACGGTGATCGGCACCGATCCGTACATGCCGAACTGTGCCCGGGCCTGGATCATCTGCGGTACGCCGAGCTTGGACCCCTGCGCTGAGTGCAGGGCCATGAACACGGCGCCGACGAGGCTGCCGCTGACGATCGCGAGGATCGTCGAGCCGACGTCGAGGCCGAAGATGGTCGGCCCCAGGAGGCCGGTGACGACGGCCAGCGGGATGATCTGGACGGTGAACCAGAAGGAGAACAGGTGCTGGACCTTGCCGGTGCGCTGAGACTCCGGCACCGGTTGGATCGTCAAGCCTTCGACGAGCGTGCTTTCCTGCGACATGGCGGTGTTCCTTCGCTGCTGAGGGTCACGCGTGGTGCTTGACCATGACGTGCTTGGTGCGTGAGTAGTCGTCGAGCGCGTACGCCGACAGGTCGCGGCCGTAGCCGGATGACTTGAAGCCGCCCCACGGCATCTCCGTGGCGAAGGCGAGGTGGTCGTTGACCCAGACCGTCCCGAAGTCGAGGCGACCGGGCAGGGACGCCGCGTGCCGGGCACTCTCGGTCCACACCGAGGCCGAGAGCCCGTACGGCGTCGCGTTGGCGGCCTCGATCGCGGCGTCCACCTCGGTGAAGGCCTCGACGGTGACGACCGGGCCGAAGATCTCCTCGGTCGTGCAGGCGGCACCGGAGGGGATGTCGACCAGGACGGTGGGCTCGACGAAGAAGCCGGGCCGGTCGGGGACCTTGCCCCCGACCGCGGCGCGGGCGCCGTCGGCGTAGGCCCGCTCGAGGGCGGCGACGACGCGGGCGTGGTGCTCGCGGGAGACGAGCGGTCCCATCTCGACGTCCTCGCCCTCGGTCGGGGCGCCGACGACCATCGCCTCGACCCGCTTCACGAGGCGGGCGACGAGGTCGTCGTGGACGGCGGCGTCGACGATCACCCGGCAGGCCGCGCCGCAGTCCTGGCCGGTGTTGCCGAAGCCGGCGAACACGATGCCCTCGGCCACCGCGTCGAGGTCGGCGTCGGCGAGCACGAGGACCGGTGCCTTGCCGCCGAGCTCGAGGTGGACCCGCTTGAGGGTGGCAGCCGCGGCAGCGGCGACGGCTCGACCGCTGGAGACGCTGCCGGTGACCGAGACCAGGTCGATGCCGGGGTGGGTGGCGATCGCGGCGCCGACGACCGCGCCGTCGCCGGTGACGACGTTGAGGACACCGGACGGCAGGACGTCGGCGACGAGCTCGGCCAGGCGCAGGGTGCTGAGCGGGGTCTGCTCGGAAGGCTTGAGCACGCAGGTGTTGCCGGCGGCGAGGATCGGCCCGAGCTTCCACGCGGCCATCAGCAGCGGGTAGTTCCACGGCGTGATCGCGCCGACCACGCCGACCGGTTCGCGCACGATCGTCGAGGTGCTGCCTTCGACGTACTCCCCCGCAGCGAGCGCGACCTGCGCGCGGACCGCGCCGGCCATGAACCGGAAGGTGTCGGCGGTGCCGGCGACGTCATCGGATGCCAGGCCCGGCGGCTTGCCCGTGTTGCGGGACTCCAGCTCGGCCAGCTCGGCGGCGTGCTCGTCGACCACCGCGGCGATCGCGAGGAGCGTGTCGGCGCGGTCCTTCGGCGTTCGCCGCCCCCAGCCGGCACTCGCACGGCGGGCCGCGCCGACGGCCCGGTCGACGTCGGCGGCGGTGCCGCGACGGGCGTGGGCGAGGACCTGCTCGGTGGACGGGTCCACGACCTCCTGGGTCGCGGGCCCGTCGCCCTCCCAGGCGGCTCCGTCGATGACGTGGGACAGCGTCGTGGTCACGACAGGTCCGCCCCGTGGATGTCGAAGCCGCGGTCGACGACGACCTCGAGCAGGTCGACGTAGGTGTCGATGTCGTCGTTGGCCTGGCGCGGCGCCGGGCGGTGGTTGAGCGCCTGCTGCACCTGCGGGCTCTGCAGGTAGGCACCGGAGACCAGCGTGGAGAGCGCCTCGAACTCGGCGATGTGCGTGCTGGAGATCAGGTCCAGTGCGGCCTCGGCGTCCAGACCGTCGGCGAGGTCGAGCGCACGGGTGAAGGCGGGCACCAGGTCGGGGCGGAACCCGAGGGCGCGGTCGATCAGGTCGTTGGGTACGCCGGCCCCCGACGCGGACGGGAAGTCACCCGAGCCGGGGATGAGCACGTCGGCCAGGGTGGCCAGGCGGTCGCGGGCAGTGGGGTCGAGCATCGCGGAGTCCTTTGCAGTCCGTCGTGGCCGTCAGGAGGCGGAGACCTGGTCGTGCCGGTGGTCGGCGAGGTGGCGGGCGGCGCGCAGGGCGATCGCCATGATCGTGGCGGTCGGGTTCACGCCGGTGGACGTCACGAAGTTGCTGCCGTCGAGGACGAAGAGGTTGGGGATGTCGTGCGAGCGGCCCCACTGGTCGACGACGGAGTCGGCTCGGTCCTCGCCCATCCGGGCGCTGCCGAGCAGGTGCCAGCCGCTGTCGCGGACCACCGGCACCACCTCGGTGCTGATCGCACCGGCCGCCTCGTGTGCCTCGACCGCGCGGGCGATGTGGAAGTCGAGCAGCCGCTGGTTGTTCTCGCCGATCCGGTAGTTGATCCGGGCGGCCGGGATCCCGTCGGAGTCGGTGGCGTCGGTGTCGAGCACGACCTCGTTGCTCTCGTCGGGCAGGTCCTCGGTGGTGATCCCCCACTCGAGGGTGCGGCCGAAGGTGCCGCTGAGCCTGTCGTGGAAGCGGCTGCCGAAGCCGTCGCGCCAGTCGGTGCCGGGCTCCCAGAGCACCCGGTTGAGCGGGCCGGGCGTCGGCATCAGGTTCCACTTGCCTCCGCGCACGAAGCCGCGGGACTCGTCGGTCTCGTAGAACTCCAGCGACTGCAGGGCCTGCCCGGCGGGTCCGAGGTGGCTCTCCAGGTCCTCGTCGTAGACGCCGTAGACCGACGCGTAGGGGTGGATCATCAACCGCTTGCCGACCAGGCCGGAGGAGTTGGCGAGGCCGTCGGGGTGGGCGGACGTGGCGGAGTTGAGCAGGATCCTCGGCGTACCGAGGCCGTTGGCGGCCAGGATCGTGATGCCCGCGCGTTGGTGGTGCCAGTGGCCGTCGCGGTCGACGTACTCGGCGCCGGCGACCAGGCCCTTCTCGTCGGTGGTCAGCGAGCGCACCCGGGCGCCGGTGAGGAGAACGGCGCCGGCGGCGATCGCGTCGGGCCAGTAGGTCAGGTCCGCGCTGGCCTTGGCGCCGGCGGGGCAGCCGGACTCGCAGGCGCCGTACCGCTGGCAGGCGGGGCGGTTGCGGAAGGCGCGCGAGGCGATCGCGTTGGGCGCCGGCCACCAGTGCCAGCCGAGCTTGTCCATGCCGCGCGCAGCGCGCAGCCCGGCCTTGCCGATCGGCAGCGGCGGCAGCGGGAAGGTGTGGGCGTCGGGGTACGACGGGTCCCCCTCGAGTCCCGAGGCGCCGATGTGATGGGTGACCTCGTCGTAGAACGGGCGGAGGTCCTCGTAGGTGAACGGCCAGTCCTCCGCGACACCGTCGAGAGTCTTGACGCGGAAGTCCGACGGGAGGGCGCGGACCCAGTGACCGGAGTAGAGGATGCTGCTGCCGCCGACGCCGTTGAACATGAGCGGCTCGAGCGGGCTGTTCTCGGCGTTGACGGGGTAGTCGGCGTCGTTGCCCCGCGTGTTGGGACTGGGGTGCCACTGCTTGAGGCGGGCCAGGTCCCACTGCGGCTTGTCGCCGGTGAAGTCGTCGGGGAGGTTCCAGTCGCCCTGCTCGAGGCAGACGACCTTGAACCCGCGCCGGGCCAGCTCGTACGCCGCGACCGCGCCTGACGGTCCGGCACCGACGATCAGGACGTCGGCGTCCTCGACTGCTCCCTGCACGTTCACACTTCCTCTGCGGGTCGGTGGTCGCTTTCCGGTGGGTTCAGACTGCCTGCGACCCAGGTCACAGGTCTGCCCGCGATCCGCCACACTCGGCACGAGAGGTTTCGTGCGATCGCACAACCCCGGGGAGGAGTCGGGAGGTTCAGGAGTGGTGCGCCGGCCCCTTGGCGGGCGCGATCAGCGACTGCGCACGCAGCGCGAGCCAGAGCTCGGCGATGTCGGCGGTCTCGCTGGTGGTGCGGCCGGTGATCTCCTCGACCTTGCGGATCCGGTAGAGCACGGTCTGCCGGTGCACCTGGAGCGCGTCGGCGGTGCGCTGCCAGGAGCGCTGGTGGCCGAGGAAGGCGTCGAGGGTGGCGAGCAGCGGGGTGTCGTGCACCCGCTCGTACTCCAGCAGCGGCCCGAGCACGCGGGAGACCAGCGCCGCGGCGTCGTCGAGTCCCCCGACGCCGATGATCGGGCTGGCGTCGCCGTAGTGGAAGGTGCGTCCCACCGAACCCTCCGCAGCGCGCAGCGCCCAGGCCGCCTCGCGCAGCGCCTCCGGCGCTCGGTCGGGGCTGCCCAGCGGCGCGCTCACGCCGATCAGCGCCTGCGGGCCGAGGTCGGCGCGGAGCACGTCCTGCACCTCGGTCGCCGAGGACGCCAGTACGTAGAGGACCCCGGCGCGGTAGGTGACGACGTGGCCGATCCCGTTGCGCCACAGGGCGATGTGGACGTCGCGAAGCCGGCCGGCGTCGTCGCCGCTGACGGCGTACAGGCGCGCCTTCGCGGGACCGACGCCGATCCCCTTGAGCTGGCGGCCGGCGGCGCGCGCCTCGACCCGGCCCTCGAGCAGCTGGGCCAACAGCTCGGCGCCGATCCGCCGCCGGTGCTCGTTGGCGACCACGCTCTGGGACAGCTCCAGGGCGAGCACCGTCACCGCGTGCTGCATGAGGATCGCGTCGACCGGGCTGCGGCCCTGCGAGACCAGCACCATCAGCGCGCCCTGCTGGGTCGGGATGTCGATCAGCCGCAGGTCGCGCCCGTCGGCGAGGGGCACGACGAGCGCGCCCGCCCGCAGGTCCGCCGTACCGCGCGTGATCTCGTGGAGCGCCTCTGCCAGCACCGGGTCGAACCGCGGGTCCTCGGGGTACCACGGCTCCCCCGACTCGCGGTGGCACACGTGCACCTCGCAGCCGAGGACCTGGGCCAGCGGAACGCGCAGCACCGAGGCGCCGTCGTGGGTGGCGACCATGCGCTGCACGGTCCGGTAGATCTTCTCGGTGCGCACCAGCCGGTCGGACTGCTCGAGCAGGTTGGCCGCGGCGACGGCCTGGGAGATCGCGACGAACGGCATCGGGTACTCCACCGACAGCACGCTCAGCCCGAGGCGCTCGCTGGTGGCGAGCAGCTCGTCGGTGAGCGGTGGGCAGTACATCTTCTCGCCGATCGCGAGCGCGCTGGCGCCGGCCTCGTCGAGCCTCTCGATCAGCTCCTGCTGCTCGGCGCCGCCCGCGGGGAAGGACATCCCGTTGGTGAGCAGCAGCTCGCCGCCGGTCAGCCAGCGCCACGGCTCGGGCAGGTCCGAGCCGTGCGTCCACGAGACCGAGCGACCCACGCCGCCCTTGCCCGAGACCAGGTGCAGCCGCAGGTGCTGCATCTCGAGCAGGTCCGCGACGGTGATCGCCATGGGGCGAGGATAGGGGCTCGGGCCGCCGTCAGCGGTCCTCGATCTCCGGCTGCGGGAAGACCCGCGGGACCAGGTCCAGGCCGCGCACGTGCCGGGCGATCTCGCCGCACGTGGTGACCCACAGGTCCGGCATCGCGGCCATCGTCTCGAGCAGCGACTCCAACGCCCGGATCCGTCCGAGCCGACCGCTGAGGAACGGGTGGATGGTCAGCGTGAAGCAGGACTCGTAGCGGTGGGCCTCGGTCAGCTCGCCGGTCCACATCGACAGTGCCTTGGCCGGGTCCTCGATCACCCCGGGCCCGAACACCTCGGGCACGAACGCGAACTGCTCCCAGTCGTCGAGCGCCCACGAGACCGGGATCTCCACGATCGAGCGGGCGCCCTCCCCCGGCCGCTCGGCCAGCTCGTAGGGCAGGTCGGAGTCCATGAGGCTGGAGTCGTAGAGGAAGCCGCGGTCGAGGAGGATCTCCGCGGTGGCGTACGACGTCTCCCACAGCGGGGCGCGATAGCCGACGGGACGCACGCCGAGCACCTTGTCCAGCGACTCGAGCCCCCGGTCGATGACGGCGGCCTCCTCGTCGTACGACAGCCCGGCCATGGCCTCGTGCATGAACCCGTGGTGGGCGATCTCGTGGCCGGCGTCGCGGATCCGGCGCAGCAGGTCCGGATAGCGCTCGACGGTGTAGCCGGGCGCGAAGAAGGTGGCCCTCAGGTCGAACCGACCGAGCAGGTCCAGCACGCGCGGGACGCCGGTCAGGACGCCGTACGCCTGGTGGCTCATCACCGAGAGCCGGTCCCGGGTGCCGGCGTCGATGGTGAGCGCGACGTCCTCGGAGTCGAGGTCGAAGCCGAGGTTGGCGGCGGCGCGGAAGCCGGCTGGCCAGGCGATCGGGCCGGCCGGGAGGGTGGCGTCGCCCGTCACGCCCGCGCCCTGGTGCTGCCGCCGTTGGCCGAGAGGGTCTGGCCGACGAAGGCCGTCAGGTCGGGGCGGGCGAGCAGCGCGACAGTGGCGGCGATCTCCTCGGGACGACCGATCCGCCCTGCGGGGATCGCCCTGCCGTACTCGGCGCGCATCTGCTCCAGCGTCAGGCCCGCGTCGGCGGCGTCGACCTGCAGCTGCGGGGTGTCGACGATGCCGGGCGCGACCGCGTTGACGGTGATGCCCTCCGGTGCGAGCTCGCGGCCGAGCGACTTGGTCAGGGCGATCAGGCCGGCCTTGGAGGTGGCGTACGCCGTCGCGTTCGGCCAGCCGACGACGCCCCACTCGGAGGTGATGACCACGATGTTGCCGCGGCCCTTGCTCCGCATGCCCGGCAGCACCGACTGGATGCAGCGGTAGGTGCCGGACAGGTTGGTGTCGATGTTGCGCCACCAGTCGTCGAGCGGCTGGTCGAGGAGCGGGCTCATCGACATGTACGCCGCGTTGCAGACCAGCACGTCGACCGGGCCGTGCTCCCGCTCGACCTGGGCGAGCGCCGTACGCACGGAGGTCGGCTCGGCCATGTCGGCCACCACCGGGAAGCCACCGGTGAGCGCGACGACCTCGCGCATCTGCTCGGACTCGGCGCGGCCGTTGACGCCGACCGTGGCGCCCTCGGCGGCCAGACGCAGCGCGATGGCGCGCCCGATGCCCTGGGTGGCGCCGGTGACGACCGCGACGCGTCCGTCCTGGCGGCGCGGGGGCTGGACGTCGCTCATCAGATCACCGCTCCCATGTTGGGCGAGACGACCTCGCCGAAGCAGAACCCGCCCTCGTCGACGAGGAACTGCACCGCTTGCGCGATGTCCTCGGGCAGGCCGAGTGCGCGGGCGGGCAGTGAGGCGAGGTACTCGGGCGTGCGCTGCGGCGCGGGCAGCAGCGGGGTGTCGGTCGGGCCGGGGGCCACCGCGTTCACGCGGACGCCGTGCCCGGCGACCTCGGCGCCGAGGCTGCGGACGAAGCCGAGGATCGCGCCCTTCGCCGCGGAGTAGTGCGCCTCGCTCTCGGTGCCGCCGATGCCGAGCTCGGAGGAGATCGCGACGATCGCGCCCTCGCCTCGCTCGATCATGCCGGGCAGCACCTCGCGCACCGGGTTGAGCAGGCCGCCGACATGGACGCGCATCATCCGCGCCCAGCGGTCCTCGGTGATCTCGGCGAACGGCACCAGCTCGTAGTGGCCGGCGGCCGTGACGAGGGCGCCGATCGCGCCGACCTCGGCCTGCAGCCGGGCGAGCGCGGCCCGGACGGCGTGCGGGTCCGCGACGTCGCAGACGACCGTGTGCTCGAGGTGGTCGGCCCGCCGCATGTCCATGCCGCACACGGTCCAGCCCGTCTCCTCCAGCGCGCGGCACACGGCCGCACCGATGCCGGAGGCGGCGCCGGTGACGACGGCGACCCGAGGTGTCCCTGGTTCCACGCCGCCATCATGGCGAGGTGAACGCGCCCCCGGCAGCCCGCGGCGGGCAACAGATCAGCCGGGCGGGTTCATACATCCGCACAAACACCCCGGCATCGTTCACGCCGGCGCCGCAGCGTCCGACTCGGCCAGGTTGATCTCGACCATCAGCTCGTCGGCGATCGACTCGAGCGTGGCGCGCAGGTCCTCGACCCGGGTGCCCTGTGGCGCCTCGAGCACCGCGCGTGCCTCGAAGAGGTGACCACCGGCCATCGGTGCGTCGCGGACGTCGGTGACCAGGTCGCGGATGCTCACCCGCTCGCGGGCCAGCGCCGCGGAGATCTCGGCGACGATGCCGGGACGGTCGGCGCCGAGCAGGTCGAGGTCGACCAGCAGCGCGGGCGCGTCCGTCGCGCCGTCCGTGCGGGCCAAGGTGACCTGCAGCCCGACGCCCTCCAGCCCGGCCAGGTCGGCGACGAGCTCGTCGGCACGGGCGTCGGGGACCTCCAGCAGCAGGATCCCGGCGAACTTGCCGGCCAGCCGCGCCATCTGGCTGCGGTTCCAGCTCGCACCGTGGGCGTGCAGCTGCGCCGAGAGGTCGGAGACGAGCCCGGGGCGGTCGTCGCCGATGCAGGTGAGTGTGAAGGTGGCCATGGGTCAGGCTAGGCCGTGGAGGTGCCGGGCGGCACCCCCGCGAAACGTAGGCTCTCAGAGGAAGCGTCAGCAGCAACGTGAGCAGCGAGGAGTCGTCGTGCCAAGTGGTCGTTCCCGCACGGTCCTGCCGAAGCCGGGCCTGGCCGCCCTGAGCGCCACCGTCGCCACCGGCGTGCTCGGCGCCCTGGCCACCGCACCCGAGCGGATGAACCGCGCGCTGCGCCGGCGCTACCCGACCGTCGCCGTGACGGGCATGACCGGCGTGGGCAAGTCCCAGCTGGCCGACCGGCTCGCCCGCCGCAGCCCGGCCGCCGGTGCGGCGGAGGTGGGCTCCGCGGTGATGGAGCGTCGTACCCGACGCTCGCGTCGCCTCCACGGCTTCCGCTTCCTCGTCGTGCCGGGCGACAACGCCGCGACCCGCCTCGGTGCGCTCGACGAGGTGTTCCACGACGAGCCGGTCGACGGTGTGATCCACGTGGTCGCCAACGGCTACGCGACGCCCCGCCGCGCCGCAGGTACGACGGGCAGCGCCACCGCGACGCGCGAGGAGCAGCTGGCCGCCGAGCTCGAGGACTGGACCATCACCGCGCACCGGATCGCGTCGATGGCCGTGCGCCGGGACCGGCCGGTCTGGCTGGTCATCGCGGTCACCAAGGCCGACCTGTTCGCCGACGACCTCGACGAGGTCGTCCGGCGCTACTCCCCCGGCAGTGGCTCGCCGTTCGGCGACAAGGTCGACGAGCTGCGGGCGCTGGCCGGCGGCGCGCGCCTCTCGGTCGACGTACTGCCGGTGTCGAGCCTCGGGGACGGCGACGGCCTGTCGGCCAAGCAGGCGAACGCGATGGTCGACCGGCTCGCCACCCGGCTGGCACAGCTCAGCGGCCACGTCTGAGCCGGGCGCCTCGACGACCTAGTGGCAGGGCGCGCCCTCGCAGCACGGACGGATGTAGCCGCAACCGTCGCATCGCTCGTGGGAGGTCTCCCAGCGCATCAGGGTGCCGCAGCTGGGACAGGGTTCGGTCAGGTCGGCCACGTCCCCGAGGGTAGGACAGCGGCGGCCTAGGCTGCGGGACGTGGCCGAGGTGGCGGAGGTGGCGGAGGGCGAGGCGTACGACGTGTACGCCTTCGACGTGTTCACAAGCCGCCACGACGATGTGCAGGCCGGCCGGGTCGCGCAGGTACGCAGCCGGGTGCTGGTGTCGCGTGCGGAGTTCCCGCGGTTCGCCGACGCCTACGAGGTCGCGGCCAACCTGGCGACCGCGGTGCACGGCGGGATGCCGACGGCGGTGCTGCCGCGCTGGTAGCGCCAGAGACGGACAAGGCCCCCGGCACCGAAGTGCCGGGGGCCTTGCGAAGCGTCAGACGACGTGCGTCAGATCGCGCGGACGTTCTCCGCCTGCGGGCCCTTCGGGCCCTGGGTGACGTCGAACTCGACCTGCTGGTTCTCGTCGAGCGACTTGTAGCCCGAGCCCTGGATGGCCGAGAAGTGGACGAAGACGTCCGGGGTGCCGTCGGCCGGGGCGATGAAGCCGAAGCCCTTCTCGCTGTTGAACCACTTGACGGTGCCCTGAGCCATGATTTCTCCTTGGTTTTCGAGTTCCGGACCGGCGACGTGCCGGGGCCGTTGGTGCTGAAGACATCCCTTGCCTGATGCCCAGCTGAACCGAAGACCAAGAGCGACAAGATGTTCTGCCCCCACCGAGAGAGCAGGAGCGCTCCTTGCGGAGCACTCTTCAACGGCCACCAGCGTAGCAGTGCGGAGGCGGTGGATGTCGATCGGCGCGCATACAATCGGCATACAGCCGGTGACCGGCTGCCGGACGAGGGAGCCGTACCCGGAGCGCGACAAGACGGCCACGAAGGATGTGGCGGTCATGGCGTGGTTGGTACTGGTGCTCTCCGGGGTCCTCGAGGCGGCCTGGGCGACGGCCCTGTCGCGGTCCGAGGGGTTCAGCAGGCTGGTTCCGTCGGTGGTCTTCTTCGTGACCCTGACGGCCAGCATGGCCGGCCTGGCGTACGCGATGCGCAGCCTGCCGGTCGGGACGGCGTACGCCGTCTGGGTCGGTATCGGCGCGGCACTGACGGTGGTGATCGCGATGGCCGCTGGCGAGGAGCCGGTGAGCCTGCTGCGGATCCTGTTGCTGCTCGGGCTGGTCGGGTGCGTGATCGGGCTCAAGCTGGCGCACTGACCTCGCCGGCTGCCGGGTACCGGTCGGTCATGGCCGTCTACCTCGCGTGGTCCCCGTCAGCCGTGCCGCACGACGTGCTCGGCCCGTGGTCCGAGGTGCGCGCGATCGGCGACGGCCTGGCCCTCGTCGAGAGCGACGCCGGCCTGTCGCGGGTCTACCACGAGCTGAAGTGGGCGCTGCCCGAGGGAACCGCGCTGTTCGTCGCTCCCCTGCCGGAGCGCCCGAAGCTCAAGGGCCTACCGGCCGGGACGACCACCTGGTTGCGGGACCGGATCGCCGGCCCCGACCAGTGACCAGCTCGCCAGCACCCGGCAGTCGCGCTCGGCGTACCGGTGCAGCTCGAGGCGTTCCGCCCGGGCACGGACAGGGAGGGTCGTGGCGAGGTCGGCGGTCACCGACGCGACCGACACGCCGGGTCCGAGGCGGTCCAGCGTGAGGTGCGGTACGACGTCCGCGAACTCCCCCGCGTACGGCGGGCAGTCCGGGAACGCCTCCCACAGCCGTGCCGTCAGCGCGGCGAACGGCGCCACGGGCGACGGCACGGCGTGGACGATCCCGTCGGGGAAGGCCGTGACCTCGTCGAGGACGAGGTCGAAGGCCGGCGTGGTGCGGGCGATTCGGGCCACCCGGGCGAGGTCGGCGTCGGTCGGCGCGGGCCGGAACGGCGCCAGTGCGGTGATGTGGGCGTGGGTGAACGCCGGGTCACGGGACACCCAGGCGGCGTCGTAGTGCTCCCATCGGCCGCGGATGTAGTCCTCCAGCGCGGGTACCGGGACGACGAGCACGGTGTGGGCCACGGCCGGACACTAGCCCCGGCTCCACCGTGCTGTTCTCGCCACTGGCTCGTTGGAGCCGTGGCGACACACTCGGAACGCGTCACTGGGGGGAACCATGACCGCGAACACGCCTGACCTGCAGGACACCGACGAGCACGAATGGTCGGGCATCGTGCTCGTCCTCGCGCTCCTCGCGCTGGCCGGAGTGCTGGTGATGCTCTTCACCTGAGCAGCGGCTCCGCCGAGCGGAGCCCGGCGGTAGCGTTCGGCACCATGAGCGCTCTCGCCGCACCCGACCCAGACGTCCGCTCGGCCGCAGCCGAGCGCCTCGCCGGCCTGGCCACCCCGGCCGGTGCGCTGGGCCGGTTGGGCGACCTCGGGGTGTGGCTCGCGGCGGTCCAGGGCGTCGTACCCCCTCGTCCGCTGGACGACGTGCGGCTGGTGATCTTCGCCGGCGACCACGGCGTCGCGCAGCACGGAGTCTCGGCCTACCCGCCGGCGATCACGCCGGCCATGGTGCGCACCTTCGTGATGGGCAAGGCCGGTGTCTCGGCGCTCGCGGCCGCGCACGGCGTCCACGTCCGGGTCCTCGACCTGGGCGTCGACGACGACCTCGAGGGCGTGCCGGCCGAGGTCCGGGCGCACAAGGTACGGCGCAGCAGCGGCGCGATCCACGTCGAGGACGCCCTCTCCGCCGACGAGGCCGCCCGAGCCTTCGCGGCCGGCCGCACCGTCGCCGGCGAGGAGATCGCCGCGGGGGCGCAGCTCCTGCTGTCCGGCGACATGGGCATCGGCAACACCACCCCGGCCGCCGCCATGGTCGCGGCCGCGCTGGGCCTGCCCGCCGTCGAGGTCACCGGCCGCGGCACCGGCGTCGACGACGCCGCGCTCACCCACAAGCAGGTCGTCGTCCAGCAGGCGCTCGACCGCGCCGGGCACCGGGCCGACAGCGAGACGGGCGACCCGCTGGACGCGCTCGCCGCCCTGAGCAGCGCCGACCTGGTCGCGACGGTCGGCTACCTCGTGGAGGCGGCCGAGCGCGGCGTACCCGTCCTGCTCGACGGCCTGATGTCCGTCGCCTGCGCGCTGTACGCCGACCGGATCGCGCCCGGCGCGGCCGCCTGGTTCGCCGCCGGACACCGCTCGACCGAACCCGCCCAGGCCCTCGCGCTGGAGAAGCTCGGCCTGGAGCCGGTGCTCGACCTCGGGCTGCGCCTGGGCGAGGGCTCGGGCGCGGTGGCCGCCGTCCCCGTGCTCCGCTCGGCGGTCGCACTGCTGCGCGACGTCGCGCTGCTCGCCGACCTGATGCCGCCCGCCCCCGAGGGCCGGTGAGCGTCGCCGTCGTCGGCCGCAGCCTGCGGCTGTCGATCGGGATGCTGACCGCGCTGCGGGTGCCCGCGGTGCTGAAGGTCTCCCCCGGCGTCGCGACCGGGGCGCTGCTGCTCGCCCCGCTGGCCGTGCTGCCCCTCGGAGCGGTCGTGGGCCTCGTCGTGTGGGCCGGCGGCCGCCTCGACCTTCCCGCGCTGGCGGTCGCCTTCGCCGCGCTGGCCGCGCTCGCCGTCGGCAGCCGGGCGCTCCACCTCGACGGGCTCTCCGATGTCGCCGACGGGCTCACCTCGTCGTACGACCGGGAGCGGTCGCTGGCCGTCATGAAGAGCGGTACGGCGGGCCCGGCCGGTGTCGCCGCGCTGGTGCTGGTGCTCGGGGCACAGGCCGCGGCCCTGACCACCTTCGTGTCCTTCGGCGGCGAGGTGCGCCCGGCCGTGGTGGCCGGAGCCGCTGTGTGCGCCTCACGGGCCGCGCTCTGGATCAGCGCCTGCACACTGGCGCCCCCCGCCCGCCCGGACGGGCTGGGCGTGACGTTCACACGGCGAGTGCCGGTCCTCCTCTCCTTCGCGGGATGGGCCGGCCTGGCCCTCCTGTCGCTGCTCGTCGACCCGGTCCGCGGCCCGGTGACCGTGGCGGTCGCCTTCGTGGTGGTGGCCTTGCTGACGGCCCACGCCGTGCGCCGGTTCGGTGGAGTGACCGGCGACGTGTTCGGCGCCGGGATCGAGGTGGCTCTGGCCGTGCTCCTGATAGGACTGGCGGGTGCCTGACGACCTGCCGACCCGCCCGCCGCGTGACACCGAGCGGCTCGCCGTCGTGCGTGCCCTGACCGAGGCCCGCACCCACGGCGAGATCACGCGCGACGACCAGGTCGAGCGCACCGACATGGCGCTGCGGGCCGTGTCTCTGGCCGAGCTGGCCGCTCTGGTCGAGGACCTCGACAACCCGCCGACGCTGCCCAAGCCCGCCGCCAGCCGCCGCGGCCTGCTCCTCGGCGCCGTCGGGCTGGTCGCTGCCGGAGCAGTGGGTTTCGCCGCCCTCTCCGGCGCCGACGAGCCGGACGCCGCCGCGCGTCCCTCCCCCGCCAGCAGCACGGCGACGGCGTCTCCGGCCCCGGCCCCGACCCACGCACCGACCCCGGTGCCCACGCCGGAGCCGCCCGCACCCGACATCGACCTGTACACCGTCGCGGGGCTGAAGGTCCTGATCGCGGAGTACCACGAGAAGCTCGGCACCTGGCAGGCCTACGACCTGTCGGTCCTCGACCACGACCAGGCGAGCGCCGACGCGGCGATCCTGCCGATCCGCAAGCGACGCCTCCAGTGGTGGAGCTGGAGTCCCGACGAGCGGTGGAGCACGAACTTCGACCCGATGCAGGTCACCAGCAGCAACGAGCAGGTCGTGGACCTCCGCAAGGTCGACCTGGCGGCCGTGGTCGCCAACATCCCGCGCGCCCGGCGGACCTCGAACGTCGAGGAGCCCGACGCTCTGGGCATCTTCTTCACCCACGACCCCGAGCACGGCGCCGTCGTGCGGTTCCATGTCGGCAACCAGTACAGCGAGGTCGGCACGATGACCACCGACCTGTCCGGCAAGGTGCTGGAGCGGCGCCCGTTCGAGCGGTCCTAGTGTCCCGAACCTGAAGTCCGGTGCGTAAGTCCGCGCTCCAGGTGCGTGCAGCGCAAGGCGGGGTCGCGTGGGCAGACTGGGCGTCTTTCGAGCGATCCCAACGCAGCGATGTGCGTGCCTGGGGCGCGGAATTATGTGGCGGATTTCAGGTTCGGGGCACTAGCGGGCAGCGCCCGGGTCAGAGGCGGAGCACGCGCCCCGCGACGACCAGGTGCACCTCGTCGCACGCCTCGGCCACCCGCTGGTTGATCGTGCCGAGCAGGTCGCGGAACACTCGTGCCGACCGGTGCTCGGGTACGACGCCGAGGCCGACCTCGTTCGTCACGAGCACGACCGGCTGCGGGGTGGCCGTCAGAGCGGCGAGCGTGGCGCCGAGGAGCCGGAGCACGTGTGCCTCGACCTCCTCGACGGGCTCCTCCCACAGCCCGGCGTCGTCGACGACGCCGGTGAGCCAGGTGCCGAGGCAGTCGACGAGGACCGGCTCGCGGGCGGTCTCGAGCACGCCGGCGACATCGCGGGTCTCCTCGGTGGACCAGGTCGGCGGCCGGCGGGCCCGGTGGGCGGCGATGCGCGTGGCCCAGTCGGCGTCGTCGTACACGGGTCCGGCGGCGACGTAGGTGACGCTCGCCGCGTCGGCGAGCAGGGTCTCGGCGTGGCGGGACTTGCCGGACCTCACGCCGCCGGTGACCAGGACCTTCACGGCAGGGTGAACGCGACCTTGCGCGCCGCGAGGTCGGCGGTGGCGAGCGTGACGGACACGTCCTCGCCGAGCGGCAGCGGCTGTGCGGAGGTCACGGGGGCCTCGACCCCGACCTCGGCGAGCACGACGACGCCGGAGGTCGCCTCGTCGTCGCGGACGCTGGTGACGACGCCGTCGAACTGCTGGCCGACCCGGTCGGCGAGCACGGCGGCCTCGATCAGGTCGAGGACGGCCCGCTCGTAGGCGCCGGCCCGGCGGGCGGAGTCCTGCAGGATCTTGGGCAGACCCGGCAGCGCGCTCGCCGCCCAGTCGGGGACGGGGGTCCCGGCGCAGATCGCGAGGCAGACCTCACCGACGTAGCGGTCGCCGAGGCGACGCAGCGGTGCGGTGACGTGGGCGTACTCGGCCGCGATGGCGGAGTGAAGCCTCTGCTCGGGCAGCTCGCCGTCGAAGGCGGCGTAGCCGCTGCCGCGCAGCAGCCGGGTGCACGCGACGATCATCGCCTGGTGCTGGGAGACCGTGGGGTCGAGCGAGCGCACGAAGACGGGGTACTCCATGTCCTGGGGCCACGAGATCCGCAGGCCCTTGGCGACCCGGCGCAGCCGGGCCACGTCGCGCGGGTCGGCGGGCGGCAGGGTGCGCAGCATGCCGACCTTCGCGCCGACCATGAGCGAGGCGGCGGCCATGCCCGTCAGCAGCGAGATCTGCGCGTTCCACTGCTCGACGGGCAGCTGCTCGCGGAACACCAGCTGGAACCCGCCGTCGGCCTCGTCGACCTCCTGCTCGGGCAGCGGCAGCGAGATGCCGCCGCGGTCGACCTCCTGCTGCTCGCGCAGCCTGCCGACCTCGCGGAGCAGCTCGAGCACCTCGCCGGCGGTGCCGTCGTCGAGCGCCTTCTGGGCGTCGACGTAGGACCACCGGGCACGCGAGCGCACCCGCGCGCGCTCGACGCGTACGTCGACCTGCGCACCGGTCGCGTCGAGCCGGATCGTCCACAGCAGCGCCGGGCGGACCTGGTCGGGCAGCAGCGACGCCGCGTCCTCGGACAGCGCGGGCGGGTGCAGCGG
The DNA here is from genome assembly GCF_029961765.1 of Nocardioides sp. QY071. NCBI lineage: Bacteria > Bacillati > Actinomycetota > Actinomycetes > Propionibacteriales > Nocardioidaceae > Nocardioides > Nocardioides sp. QY071. Next base: position 2,072,250 of record NZ_CP124681.1, on the reverse strand, counting down.
GATCCGGGTGCCGGCTCCGTACAGCGTCTCGCCGCGCTTGTTGGCCTCGACGTCCACCGCGTCGCCCGGCTCGACGAAGGCGGCGACGTCGGCGATGGCGTAGTGGACGACGTACCTGTCGTCATGACGCTCGATGTGCAGCGCCTGGTCGAGGTCCATCGAGCCGGCCGGGTCGATGGTGAGGAACGGCAGGTCGGTGCGGTCCTGCTCGGGCAGCACCACGTCGGCCGCGGCCCGCTCCGCGGTGGCCGTCACGTCCGCGGGGAAGTCACCCGGGAGCTCGAGCTCCTTCGCGATCGCGGCGAGACCCGCCTGGATCTCGGGGGAGCTCGCCTTGACCCGGACCACGAGATTGTTCGGCATGTCGGTGACTTTATCGTTGGCCCCGTGCTGATCCTGCTGCCGCCGAGCGAGGGCAAGGCCGTCCCCCGGCGGGGCCGGCCGCTCGACCTCGCCTCGTTGTCCTCCCCTGCACTGACCGACGCGCGCCGCGAGGTGCTCGACGCACTGGTCACGCTGTGCCGTGAGGACCCGGTCAAGGCGGCCGAGGTGCTCGGCCTGTCGGCCGGCCAGGCCGACCTCGTCGAGCGCAACGCCGGCCTGCCGGACGCGCCGACGGCCCGGGCGGACCGGATCTACACCGGTGTCCTGTACGACGCCCTCGACGTCGCGACCCTCTCCGCCGGCGCGAAGCGGCGGGCGACCTCGCGGCTCGCCGTCGCGTCCAGCCTGTTCGGCGTGGTGCGCCTCGGCGACCGGATCCCGTCGTACCGCCTCTCCGGTGACGCCTCCCTGCCCGGCCTCGGCCCGGTGGCCGCGGTGTGGCGCGAGGCCCTGCCGGCCGTGATGACCGAGGCGCTGGGGCGCGGGCTGCTGGTCGACCTGCGCTCGGGGATGTACGCCGGCTTCTGGCGGCCCGGCCCCGACCTCGCCAGGCGCGTGGCGACCGTGCGGGTGCTCCACGAGCACAACGGCGCCCGCAAGGTGGTCAGCCACTTCAACAAGGCCACCAAGGGCCGGATCGTGCGCGCGCTGCTCGAGGACGGCGCCGACCCGCGCACACCGGCCGGGTTCGCCGACGCGCTGCGGGACCTGGGCTGGACGGTCGAGGTGGGCGCCCCCGGCAAGTCCGGCACCCAGCTCGACGTGGTCGTCAGCGAGCTCTGAGGCTCACCAGCGACCGGTGTCGCGCAACGTGCGGCGACCCGGCGCGAGCGCGTTGAAGAACCGCATCGAGCCCTTCTGCTCGCCCGTGCGCGGGTCGGGGTAGAACGCCAGCACCGACACCGCGGCGGGTGCCAGCTCCATCCGGAACAGCGTCTCCAGCGGCGCGTCGAGGGCGTGCGCGACGAGGGTCTTGATCGGTGTGACGTGGCTGACCAGGACGACGGTCCGCCCGGCGTGGGTCTCGAGCAGCCGGGCCAGCCCGGCCAGCACCCGCTCCTGCACGGTGACGAACGACTCGCCGCCCGGCGGCGCGGCCGCCATGTCGGCGAACCACGCGTCCAGCCGCTCGCGGTCGCGTTCGGCGACCTCGGTGAAGCTCAGTCCGTCCCACTCGCCGAACTCCATCTCGGCGAAGGCCGGCTCCTCCTCCACCGCCAACCCCAGCGCAGAGGCGACGATGTCGGCCGTCTCGCGGGTACGCCGTACCGGCGAGGCGACCACGACGTCGACGCTGTCCTTCAGCTCGGTCAGCCACGCGGCGACCTCGGCGGCCTGGGCGCGGCCCTCCTCGGAGAGCGGCGGGTTGTCGCCGCCCAGACCGCCGGAGAAGCGGCGACCGGTGGTGTGCGGGGTGACGCCGTGGCGCACGAGCACGATCGTGGTCGGCTGGCCGGGACCGAAGGACGGTGACTCGGCCTCCTCGATCGCCGACTCGGGCTCGTCCTCGACCTGGTCGCCGGGGACGCTGACGCCCGACCGCTTCCCGTCGAGGGCCTCGTTGGCGAGCCGGTCGGCGTGGGCGTTGCGGGCGCGCGGGACCCAGGTGTACGTCGTACCGGCGGGCGCGAGCTCCCGTGCCTCGGCCGCCAGCACGGCCATGTCGGGGTGCTTGATCTTCCAGCGCCCCGACATCTGCTCGACGACGAGCTTGGAGTCCATCCGCACCTCGACGACCGCCCCCGGCGCGTGCTCCACGGCGAGCGCCAGGCCGGCGACCAGGCCGGAGTACTCCGCGACGTTGTTGGTCGCCACCCCGATCGTGCGGGCGTCCTCCGCCAGGACGGCACCGGTCGCGGCGTCACGCAGCACCGCGCCGTACGCCGCCGGCCCGGGGTTGCCGCGGGACCCGCCGTCCGCCTCGACGACGACCCGCTCGCCGGGCCGAGCGGTCACAGGCCGCTCTCGGACGTGCGGACCAGGATCCGCTGGCACTCCTCGTGGCGCAGCACGGTCTCGGCGGGCGTCGCGCGGATCTCGGCGATCTCGCCGGCGTCGAGGGTCAGCTGGCAGCCGCCGCACTGGCGGGCGCGCAGCGCCCCGACGCCGACGCCGCCCTTGTTGGCGCGGAGCTTCTCGTAGAGGGCGAGCAGGTCCTCGGGGATCTCGGCGACGATCGCGTCGCGCCCGCCCGACACCGACGCGATCTCGGCGTCGAGGGCCGCGACCTTCTCGTCGCGTGCGGTGGTCAGGGTGCCCAGCCTGCCGTCGAGGTCCTCGATGGCGGAGGTGAGCTCGGCGAGCGCGGACTGCGCCTCCTCGAGCTGCTCCATCACCTCGAGCTCCTCGTCCTCGAGCGTCGAGATCCGGCGCTCCAGCGACTCGAGCTCGTGCTGCATCCGCTCCAGCGCCTTGGCGTCGGCGATGGCGCCGGAGTCCATCCGCTCACGGTCGCGGGTGCGCCGGGCCTTGACCTGCTCGACGTCGGCATCGGCCTTGGCCTGGGCGACGGCGAGGTCGTCGACGACGATGCGCTGGTCGCGCAGCCGGCCGTCGACGTCGACCCTCTTGCCGAGCAGGTCCTTGATCTCCGCGGCCTCGGCCGGGTTGTTGCGCTGGTGGCGCAGCTGGTCGACCTGGGAGTCGAGAGCCTGCAGGTCGAGCAGGCGGAGCTGGGCGGCGGGATCGGCGTTCACAGGTGCATTGTCCAAGGATCGGTGCAGATCGCACTCACCCGGGTCTCGACCGCGTCGCCCAGCGCTTCGTGGAGCAGCTGGTCGACGACCGGGAGCCAGGTCCACTCGGCCGCCCAGTGGGCCACGTCGACCAGCGCCGGACCGCCCTTCTCGAGGAACTCCGCGGCCGGGTGGTGGCGCAGGTCGCTGGTCACGTAGACGTCGGCGTCGGACGTCGCGAGCCGGTCGAGCAGGAAGTCGCCGGCGCCCCCGCACACGGCGACCCGCCGTACCGGGCGCTCGGGGTCACCGGCCACCCGGACGCCGTGCTCGGTGGGCGGCAGTGCGGCCGCGACCGCCTCGGCGAAGCCGGCCAGGGTGGTCGGCTCGACGCTGCCGATCCGGCCTGTCCCGACGTCGACCAGCTGCGGGTCGGCGACCTCGACGACGTCGTACGCCGGCTCCTCGTAGGGGTGTGCGCCCAGCATCGCGCGGACGACGTCGGCGCGCCGGTCCCGTGGCAGGACCACCTCGATCCGGACCTCCTCGACGGTCTCCAGCTCGCCGACGGTGCCGATCATGGGGTTCGCACCGTCGAGCGGGCGGAACCGGCCCTCGCCGGGCGCGCTGGTGAAGGAGGCGAAGTCGTAGTCGCCGATCCGGCCGGCCCCGGCCTCGGCGACCGCGGCCCGGACGGGGGCGGCGGCGTCGGCGGGGACGAAGACGGTGAGCTTGTCGAGCGGCTCGCTCGGCGCCGGGACGATCGGGCTGAGGTCCTTGAGGCCGAGCGCGACGGCGAGCGCCTCGGACACGCCGCCGACGGCCTGGTCGGCATTGGTGTGGGCGGTGAGCAGCGCGCAGTCGGCCTTCGCCAGCGTGTGCAGGGTCCGGCCCTTGGGCGTGGTCGCCGCGACGCCGTGGACGCCCTTGAGGAAGAGCGGGTGGTGCACGAGCAGCAGGTCCGCCTTCCACTCCGCGGCCTCCGCCGCGACCTCCGGGGTGGGGTCGACGGCCAGCAGCACCTTCTTCACGGGCTGCTCGGGGTCGCCGTAGACGAGCCCGACGGCGTCCCAGCTGTCGGCGGTCGCGGGCGGGTACCAGCCGTGGACCAGGTCGACGACGTCCTTGAGGGAGGGCATGGCGGTCAGGCTACCGACCGGTTCTTGCTATGGTGCCGGTGCCAGCGAAGGGAACCCGGTGAGAGTCCGGGACTGACGCGCAGCGGTATGGGTGACGGCCGGAGCATTGATGTCACTGGACCCTCCGGGGTCTGGGAAGACGCTCCGAACCGGGCGATCCCGAGTCCGAAGACCTGCTGGCCCTTGCGGCCACCCGTCGCGAGGTCGATGAGGGGCGATCGCGAGGAGCCCCGGCCTCGAAGGACCACCCATGGCGCAGCCTCGAGCTGGGATCGCGCGGAGCCGACCCGACCGGTGTCCGGGCGTCGTGCACCCCTGGCCTGCCGACGACGGCGGCCTGGTGCGGATCCGGGTCCCCGGCGGGCGGGTGCCGCTCGCCGCGCTGCGGGCGCTGGCCGAGGTCGCCGAGCAGTACGGCGACGGGCGGGTCCGCGTCACCGGCCGGGCCAACCTGCAGGTCCGCGCCATGCCCCTGACCCCCGCCGGGGTGCTGGCGGACGAGGCCCTGGCCGCGCTGGAGGCCACCGGACTGCTGCCCTCGCGCACGCACGACCGGGTCCGCAACGTGCTGGTCTCGCCGCAGACCGGCCTGGCCGGCGGGCGGGCCGACCTGCGGCCGGTGCTCGCCGCGCTCGACGCGCTGCTGCTCGCCGACGCCGACCTGGCCGGGCTGCCCGGCCGGTTCCTGTTCACCCTCGACGACGGCCGCGGCGACCTCGCCGACAAGCACCTCGACCTGGGCCTGGTGGCGCTCGACGACCGCACGGCGCAGCTCCGGGTGGGCGAGCAGTGGGGCGAGGTGGTCGCGCTGACCGATGCCCCCACCGCGCTCGCCGCGCTCGCGAGGGCGTTCCTGGCCGCCCGCGGCACCGGGCCCGACGCACCCTGGCACGTCCCCGAGCTCGACCTTCCCCTCGCCCCCGCGGCTCCGCCCGCGCCGGGCGCCGCCGTCGCGACCGGGCCGCTCCCCCTCGGCCCGGTCGCCGGCGGCCGGCACCTCGCCGTACCCGACGACGGGCTGGTCCCGACCACCATCGCGGCCTGGACCGCACCGACCGTGATCGTGACGCCGTGGCACGGCGTGCTCATCCCCGAGGAGAACCGATGACCGAGCTCACCGCTCCCCCGCGCCGGTACGACTACATCGCTGACGGACCGGCGATCTACGTCGACTCCTTCGCGACCATCCGCCGCGAGTCGGACCTGTCCCGGGTCCCGGCCGAGGCCGAGAAGGTCGCCGTGCGGATGATCCACGGCAGCGGGCAGACCGACCTCGTCCAGGACCTGGTCATCCACCCGCGCCTCGTCCAGGCCGCCCGCGCGGCGCTGGACGCGGGCGCGCCGATCCTGTGCGACGCCCGGATGGTCGCCATGGGCATCACCGCCGGACGGCTCCCGGCCGACAACCCGGTGCACTGCTTCCTCACCGACGAGCGGGTCCCGGACCTCGCGAAGGCGTGGTCGACGACGCGTACGGCGGCCGCGGTCTCCCTGTGGGAGCCGCTCCTCGACGGCGCGGTCGTCGCGATCGGCAACGCCCCCACCGCGCTCTTCCACCTGCTCGAGATGGTCCTCGCCGGCGGCCCGCGGCCCGCAGCGGTCGTCGGCTGCCCGGTCGGCTTCATCGGCGCCGCCGAGTCCAAGGACGCGCTCGCGTCGTTCGCCGACGAGCACGGCATCGACATCCCGTTCGTCACCGTCCGCGGCCGCCGCGGCGGCTCCGCGATGGCGTCGTCGGCGGTCAACGCACTGGCCCAGGAGGCGGAGTGACCACCGTGACGCCCCAGGCGAGCGGACGCTTCTCCGTCGTCGGCATCGGCCCCGGCGACCCCGAGCTGATCACCCGCAAGGCCGAGCGGCTGATCGGCGCAGCCCCCGTCGTCGCCTTCCACGCCGGGGTCCGCAAGGAGTCGCACGCCCGCCGGATCGCGGCCGACGTGATCCCGGCGGGGGCGATCGAGGAGGAGCTGCGCTACCCGGTCACCACCGGGGCCACCGACCACCCGGGCGGGTACGTCGGCGCACTGGCGGCCTTCTACGACGAGTGCGAGGCCCGGCTCGCCGCGCACCTCGACGCCGGCCGCGATGTCGTCCTCCTCGCCGAGGGCGACCCGCTGTTCTACGGCTCGTCGATGTATCTCGTCGACCGGTTCCGTGACCGCTTCCCGGTCGAGGTCGTCCCCGGCATCCCCGCCTTCGCCGCCGCGACCGCGACCGTCCCGGCCCCGCTGGTGCGGCAGACCGACGTGCTCACCGTGCTGCCCGGCACGCTCCCCGAGCCCGAGCTCGCCCGCCGCCTCGCCGACACCGACGGCGCGGTGATCATGAAGCTCGGCCGGACCTTCCCCGCCGTCCGCTCCGCACTGGCCCAGGCCGGGCGGCTGGAGGGTGCGCTGTACGTCGAGCGCGCCTCCCAGCCCGAGGAGCGCTGGCTCCCGGTCGCCGACGTCGACGCCGACTCGGTGCCGTACTTCTCCCTCATCGTGGTCCCCGGCGACTCGGCGCGGCCCTCGACCTCCGCTCGCCTCCGCACGGCTCCGGACGTCGAGGAGGTCGCGCAGCGACCGTCACGAGGCGCCCGGACACCATCGGAACTCCTCGTGATCGGCCTGGGTCCCGGCCCGGACGGCTGGCTCACCCCGGAGGCGAGCGCCGCGCTGGGCGAGGTGGAGCACGTGGTCGGCTACGCGCCGTACGTCGACCGGGTGCCGCAGCGCACCGGCCTCCAGCGGCATGCCTCGGGCAACACGGTCGAGGTCGACCGGGCCCGGTTCGCGCTCGACCTGGCCCTGCGCGGCGAGCGGGTCGCGGTCGTCTCGGGCGGCGACGCGGGCGTGTTCGGCATGGCCGCGGCCGTCTTCGAGGCCGCCGCCGACCCGGCCCACCCCGAGCACGCCGCGGTGCCCGTCCGGGTGCTGCCGGGCGTCAGTGCGGTCCAGGCGGTCGCTGCCCGCGCGGGTGCGCCGATCGGCGCCGACTTCGCGGTCCTCAGCCTCTCGGACCGGCTCAAGCCGTGGGCGGTCGTCGAACGACGGCTGCGCGCGATCGCGGAGGCCGACCTGGTCCTCGGCGTCTACAACCCGGCCTCGCGCTCACGTCGCGACCAGGTCGTGGAGATGCAGAAGATCCTGCTGGAGCACCGCTCGCCCGACACCGTCGTGGTCGTGGGCCGCGACATCGGCCGGGCCGAGGAGTCGCTCACCGTCACCACGCTCGGCCTGCTCGACACCGACAGCATCGACATGAAGTGCCTGCTGATCATCGGCGCCTCCGCCACCCGCGTGGAGCCCAACGGCATCGTCTGGACGCCCCGATGGGTCGACTGATCACCGTGGTCGGCATCGGCGCCGACGGCCATCTCCCGCCGACCTCCCGGGCGCTGGTCGGCAACGCCGAGGTGCTGCTCGGCGGCGAGCGCCACCTCGGCCTGGTGCCCGCCGTCCCCGGTCAGGTACGCCGCCCGTGGCCGCGCCCGCTGTCCGCCCTGCCCGGCGTGCTGAAGGAGCACGACGGCCGCAGCATCGTGGCACTGGCGTCGGGCGACCCGCTGGTCTCCGGCATCGGCACGACGCTCATCCGCCTGCTCGGCGCCGACGCGGTCGACGTCGTACCGGCGGTGTCGTCGGTGTCGCTCGCGCGCGCACGGATGGGCTGGTCGGCCGAGGAGTCCGCGGTCGTGACTCTGGTCGGTCGCGACGTCGACGCGCTGCGCCGCGAGCTCGCGCCCGGCCGACGCCTGCTCGTGCTCTCCTCCGACGAGACCACGCCGGCCGCGATCGCCGCGCTGCTGGCGGACGCCGGCTTCGGCGCCACCACGATCCACGTCCTCGGCGACCTGGGCGGGCCGGACGAGAGCCGCGCGACGTACCCCGGCGGACCGGTCCCCCGGCTGCACGTCCTCGCCCTCGAGGTCACCGGCGCCGGTCTGGCCACCTGGGCCACCGGGCTGCCCGACGACGCCTTCGAGCACGACGGCCAGCTCACCAAGCGCGACGTCCGCGCCGCCGCCCTCGCCCGGCTCGCCCCGCGCCCCGGCGACCACCTCTGGGACGTCGGCGCCGGCGCCGGCTCGGTCGCCGTCGAGTGGCTGCGCGCGCACCCGCTCACCACCGCGACCGCGGTCGAGGGCGACGAGGAGCGCGCGGCCCGGATCGGCCGCAACGCCGGCCGGCTCGGCGTACCCCGCCTCGAGGTCGTCAACGGCCGCGCCCCCGACGCCCTCGCCGGACTGCCCACGCCCGACGCGGTCTTCGTCGGCGGCGGCGCGACCGCCCCGGGTCTGCTCGGCCTGTGTCGCGACGCCCTCGCACCCGGCGGCCGGCTGGTCGCGCACGGTGTGACCCTGGAGACCGAGCGGCTGCTCGTCGACGCCTTCCACGCGTACGGCGGCGAGCTGACCCGGCTCGGCGTCGAGCACGTCACCCCCCTGGGCGGGCGGTTCACCGGCTGGACGCCGGCCCGCGCCGTCGTGCAGTGGGCCTGGACCAAGGAGCTCTCGTGACGGTGCACTTCGTCGGCGCCGGCCCCGGCGCGGCCGACCTGATCACCCTGCGCGCCGCGGCCCTGCTGAGCGCGGCCGACGTGGTCCTCTACCCCGGCACCTACCTGGATGCCGAGGTGCTCTCGCACTGCCGCGACGGCGCGCGGCGGGTCGACACCCAGGACCTCGACCTCGACCGGATCACCGCCGTCATGGTGGAGGCGCACGTCGCCGGTCGCGATGTCATCCGGCTGACCTCGGGCGACCCGTCGCTCTACTCCGCCCTGCACGAGCAGACCCGGCGCCTCGACGCGGCTGGGGTGCAGTGGGACGTGACTCCCGGCGTCCCGGCGTACGCCGCCGCGGCCGCGATCGTCGGGCGCGAGCTGACCGTGCCGCTGGTCGCGCAGTCGGTGGTGCTGACCCGCACCCAGGCGCGCTCGACGGCGATGCCGGAGGGCGAGTCGCTGGCGGCGTACGCAGCGACCGGGGCGACCCTGGTGCTGCACCTCGCGATCACCCGCACGGCGGCGCTGATGGCCGAGCTGACACCGCACTACGGGGCCGACTGCCCGGTCGCGGTGGTCTCCCGTGCCTCGCAGCCCGAGGAGCTGGTGCTGCGCGGCACCGTCGCCACCATCGCCGGCCTGGTCGAGGACGCCGGCCTGCGCCAGGCCGCCGTGATCCTGGTCGGCCCGGCGCTGGCCTCGGTCACCGACCCCCGAGCCGCCGAGTCCTACCTCTACTCACCCGAACGCCTCGCCCGGAAGGAGCGCCTCCGATGAGCTCCCCCCACGTCCACCACTTCCCGTTCAGCGCCGTGGTCGGCGCCGACGGCCCCGAAGGGCCGGACCCGATGGCGCTGGCCCTGATCCTCACCACGATCGCCCCCGAGGTCGGGGGCGTGCTGGTGCGCGGCGAGAAGGGCACCGCCAAGTCGACGATCGTTCGCGCCCTGGCAGCCGTGCTCCCGCCGGTCGACGAGCGGCCCGTGCCCCTCGTGGAGCTGCCGATCGGCGCCACGGAGGACCGGGTCACCGGCTCGATCAACCTCAAGAGCGCGCTTGCGGAGGGCAAGGCGGAGTACGAGCCCGGGCTGCTGGCCAAGGCCCACCGCGGGATCCTGTACGTCGACGAGGTCAACCTGCTGCACGACCACCTCGTCGACCTGCTGCTCGACGCAGCCGCGATGGGCCGCGCGACCGTCGAGCGCGACGGGGTCTCGATGACCCACGAGGCGCGGTTCGTGCTGGTCGGCACCATGAACCCCGAGGAGGGCGAGCTGCGCCCGCAGCTGCTCGACCGGTTCGGCCTGACCGTGGAGGTCGCCGCACCGCGCGACCCGGCGCTGCGGGCCGAGGTGGTCCGCCGGCGGATGGCCTACGACGCCGACCCGGCCGGGTTCGCCGCCAGGTACGCCGAGGCGGAGTCCGCGCTGCAGGCGCGGATCGCCGCTGCCCGCGCGCTCGTCGGCGAGGTCCGGCTGACCGACGCCGGGCTGCTCAAGATCGCCGAGGTGTGCGCGGCCTTCGACGTCGACGGCCTGCGCGCCGACATCGTCACGGCCCGCACGGCCGTCGCCCACGCCGCCTGGTCCGGGCGGTCGCAGGTGAGCCTCGACGACATCCGGGTGGCCGCCCGACTGGCGCTGCCGCACCGTCGGCGCCGCAAGCCGTTCGACGCGCCCGGGCTGGACGAGGACCTGCTCGACCAGGTGCTCGGCGACGACGACCTGCCGCCGGAGCCGGACGGCCCCGACGACGGCCCCGAGCCGCAGGGCCCCGCACCGGAGGGTGACGGCGCTGCCGACGACGCCGACGACACCGACGGCGACCCGGTCGACACCCCCGCTCCCGACGGCGCCCCACCGACCGGCGGCGACGGCACGGGCAGCGCGCCCAGCAACGTGGCACCGACCGGCGCGGCGTACCGCACCCGGCTGCTGAGCGTCCGCGGCGTCGGCACCGGGACCGCCGGGCGCCGCAGCCGGGCCCGCACCAGCAACGGCCGCCGGATCGGCGCGACCACCCCCGGCCGACAGGGCGGCAGCGGCGGCACGATCCACCTGACCGAGACCATCCGGGCCGCGGTCCGCCACCAGGTCGCGCGCGGGCGGACCGAGGGCCGGCTGCTGCTGGAGCCGGCCGACCTGCGGGTCGCCCTACGCGAGGGACGGGAGTCGAACCTCGTGCTCTTCTGTGTCGACGCCTCCGGCTCGATGGCCGCACGGCGCCGGATGGAGCAGGTCAAGACGGCGGTGCTGAGCCTGCTGCTGGACGCCTACCAGCGCCGCGACAAGGTCGGCCTGGTCACCTTCCGCGGCAACGACGCCGAGGTGGCGCTGCCGCCGACCCATTCCGTCGACGCCGCCGCGCAACGGCTCGAGGACCTGCCCTCCGGCGGCCGGACGCCCCTCGCCGAGGGACTCCTGGAGGCCGCGCACCTGCTCGCCGTCGAGCGCACCCGCGACCCGCAGCGCCGCGCCCTGCTCGTCGTGGTCACCGACGGCCGAGCGACCGCGGGTGCCGACGCCGTGCTCCGCTCCCGGATGGCCGCGGGCCTGCTCGCGGAGGCCGGGGTCGCCAGCGTGGTGGTCGACTGCGAGTCCGGCCCGATGCGGATGGGCCTGGCGGCCACGCTCGCCGAGCACCTCGGCGCCGAGCACGTCCCGATCGGCGAGGTCAGCGCCGAGGCGCTGGTCGACGTGACCCGGCGAGCCGCATGAGCACGAGCCTGTACGACGTCATCGAGCGCCGCCGCGACGTCCGGGCCGAGTTCACCGGCTCCCCCGTGCCCGACGCCGTGCTGCACCGTGTCCTCGAGGCGGCGCACCGCGCGCCGAGCGTCGGCATGACCCAGCCGTGGGACTTCGTGCTGGTGCGCGATCCCGGGCTGCGGCGCAGGTTCCGCGACCACGTCGCCACCGAGCGCGACACCTTCGCGGCCTCGCTGCCGCCCGAGCGGCGCACCACCTTCGACAGGATCAAGGTCGAGGGGATCTGCGAGTCGTCGCTGGGGGTCGTGGTCACCCACAGCCAGGCCCGCGGTGGCACGCACGTGCTCGGCCGGCACGCGATCGCCGACGCCGGCCTCTACTCCACCGTGCTGGCGATCCAGAACCTCTGGCTCGCCGCGACCGCCGAAGGTCTCGGGCTGGGCTGGGTCTCGTTCTATCGCGAGGACTTCCTCCGGTCCCTGCTGGGGATCCCGGCCGACGTACGCCCGGTCGCCTGGCTCTGCCTCGGCACCGTCAGCCACCTGGAGACCGTGCCCGACCTCGAGCGGCACGGGTGGCGCTCGCGCCGCCCGCTCGCCGACGCCATCCACGAAGACACCTGGCAAGCAAGGGAGACCGACCATGCCTGAGGGCCAGCCGCTCGTCGTACCCGATGACGGGTTGACCACCCGCCAACGCCGCAACCGGCCGCTCGTGATGGTGCACACCGGTGACGGCAAGGGGAAGTCGACCGCCGCCTTCGGGCTGGCGCTGCGCGGCTGGAACCAGGGCTGGGACATCGGGGTGTTCCAGTTCGTGAAGTCCGCGAAGTGGCGCCTCGGCGAGCAGACCGCCTTCGAGCGGCTCCCCCCTGGGAGCGGCACCGTCGAGTGGCACAAGATGGGCTCCGGCTGGTCCTGGTCGCGCAAGGCCGGGTCCGAGGAGGACCACGCCGCCGACGCGGCCGAGGGCTGGGCGGAGATCAAGCGGCGGATCGCGGCCGAGCAGCACGACCTGTACCTGCTCGACGAGTTCACGTACCCGATCAACTGGGGCTGGGTCGACATCGACGACGTCGTGGAGACCCTCGCCAACCGGCCCGGCCACCAGCACGTCGTGATCACCGGCCGCCGCGCCGACCCCAAGCTGGTCGAGCTCGCCGACCTGGTCACCGAGATGACCAAGGTCAAGCACCCGATGGACGCCGGCCAGAAGGGCCAGAAGGGCATCGAGTGGTAGCCCTGGCCCGCATCGTCGTCGCCGCCCCGGCCACCGGGCAGGGCAAGACGACCGTTGCCACCGGCCTGATGGCCGCGCTGGCGGCCGCGGGACACCAGGTCAGCGGGCACAAGGTCGGCCCCGACTACATCGACCCCGGCTACCACGCGCTCGCCTGCGGGCGTCCCGGCCGCAACCTGGACCCCCACCTGGTCGGCGAGGAGCTCGTCGCTCCCCTGCTGCTGCACGGTGCGGCCGGCGCCGACGTCGCGGTCGTCGAGGGCGTGATGGGCCTGTACGACGGCCGGATCGGCGGCCACGGCTTCTCCTCCACCGCGCACGTCGCGGCGCTGACCCGGACCCCCGTGGTGCTCGTCGTCGACATCTCCCGATCCTCGCGCTCGATCGGCGCTGTCGTGCACGGGATGGCGACCTGGGACCCGACCGTCACGGTCGCAGGGGTGATCCTCAACCAGGCCGGCTCGGCGCGGCACGCGCACGAGGTCCGCTCCTCGATCTCCCTGCCCGTGCTGGGCGTGCTCCCCCGCGACGCCTCGATCGCCACCCCCTCGCGGCACCTGGGCCTGGTCACCGCCGCCGAGCGAGGGGGGTCCGGGGAGGTCGTGGCCCGGCTGGCCGAGGTGGTCGCCGAGCACGTCGACCTGGACGCCGTCCTCACCCTCGCTCGAACCGCCCCACCCCTCGAAGCGACCCCCTGGACCGCCGACCCGGCGCGAAGTGGCTCCGCAATCGCGCCGACCCGGCAGAAAGTGGCCGTCGCGGCGGGCCGAGCCTTCACCTTCCGGTACGCCGAGACCGCCGAGCTCCTCGCCGCCCACGGCTGCGACGTCGTCCCCTTCGACCCCGCCCACGACGAGACGCTCCCCGACGGCACCGCGGGTCTCTATCTCGGCGGCGGCTTCCCCGAGGTGCACGCCGCCGACCTGACGGCCAACAGCGCCCTCCGGGCCCGGATCAGGGAGGCCGTGCTCGACGGGCTGCCGACCGTCGCCGAGTGCGCCGGCCTGCTCTACCTGTGCCGCACCCTCGACGGTGCCCCCATGGCGGGGGTCCTCGACGCCGATGCCGCGATGACCGACCGACTCACCCTGCGCTACCCCGTCGCCACCGCACCGGCCGACACCCTGCTCACCCGCGTGGGCGAGCAGGTGACCGGTCACGAGTTCCACCGCACCACGGTCACCCCGACGGTCGCCGGGACCCCGGCCTGGACCGTCGACGGCGCGGCCGTCGGCTTCGCTTCGCCGACCCTGCACGCGTCGTACCTCCACACGCACTGGGCCGGCCATCCCCACCTGGCACAGCGCTTCGCCGAGGCGGTGCACGCCCATGGTTGACCTGCGCCACCACGGCGACGTCGAGGCGCGCGGGATGCTCGACCTCGCCGTCAACGTGTACGACGGCCCGCGGCCCGGGTGGCTCACCGCAGCCCTGCGCGCCTCACTGGACGAGGTCGGCGCCTACCCGGACCCGACCCTCGCGCGGCGTGCCGTGGCCGCCCACCACGGGCGGGCGGAGGACGACGTGCTGGTCACCGCCGGCGCCGCGGAGGCGTTCACGCTCGTCGCCCGGCTGCATGCCTGGCGGCGCCCGGTCGTGGTGCACCCGCAGTTCACCGAGCCGCACGCCGCCCTCGAGCAGGCCGGCCACGTGGTCACGGAGGTCGTGCTGCGCGAGCCGTTCGTCCTCGACCCGGCACTCGTCCCCGAGGACGCCGACCTCGTGGTCCTCGGCAACCCGACCAACCCGACCGGCGTGCTGCACCCGGCAGCCACGCTTTCGGCACTCCGCGCACCCGGCCGGCTGGTCGTGGTCGACGAGGCGTTCATGGACTGCGTGCCGGGCGAGCCCGACTCGCTGGCCGGCGTACCTCTCGACGGGCTGGTCGTGCTCCGCTCGCTGACCAAGCACTGGGGCATCCCCGGCATCCGCGCGGGCTACGTCGTGGGCGACCCGCGGGCGATCGCCGGCCTGGCGCGCGCACAGACGCCCTGGTCGGTCGGCACCACCGCCGCGGCCGCCGTGATCGCCTGCCTGACCCCCCAGGCGTCGCAGGAGGCCCGCAGCAGGGCCGAGCAGCTCCAGGACTGGCGCGAGCACCTCGAGAAGGGGCTCGCCGACCTCGGGATCCACCACCTCGCCTCGGCCGCTTCCTTCGTGCTCGCCCGGGCCGGCACCGGTGTGCACGCGGCACTGCGGAAGCAGGGCATCGCCGTACGACGGGCCGACACCTTCCCCGGCCTGGACGACAGCTGGGTCCGGATCGCTGTCCGACCACCGGACACGACCGACATCCTGCTGGCAGCGCTCAGGAGCTAGCGGCACCGCCCGCGGACGCCGCCACGACCGCCGAGGTCACCGCCGAGGTCACCGCCGCGCTGACCGCGGCGCTGGCTGTCGTGACAGCAGCACTCGCCGCCGCTCCCGGCCACTCACCGCGCGCGATGTCCTTTGCCCGCGCGCGGTCATGCGCCGGCGTACCGATCGGGACCGTCGAGACCACGCGGAGCCGCGCCCGCTTCGGCGCCCCCTCCACCTCGCAGCGCGCCGCCCAGTACCGGATCGGTCTCCGTCGACCCGAGCAGGCTCTGTCCCGAGGTCGGGTCGGTCGTGATCAGGACCAGGTCACCGGCCATGGACATGGCTCGAGCGTAGAGCGCCGTACCTCGTCCAGAGGTCGTCGATTGGGCAGAGACCGCACGTGAAGGGCCCGAAATGTTGCGGTTTGGGACCAAACCGCAACATCAGGACCCGCGGCGCCAGCGGACAGCTCCCCGCCAAGACCCGCGATGCCCTAGAGTCCTTCCTGCAGGCACGAGGAAGCCGGTGAGAGTCCGGCACAGTCGCGCTACTGTGACACCGCCTCCGCCCCAGCAACCACAGCAGGGTCGGGTGCGGTGAAGTCAGGAACGAGTGCCTGCGCACACCTCACATCCACTGACCAGGGACGCTGAATCCCTGAGGAGGCAACAAATGTCGCAGTCCTCTGCCACCCCTCTCGCCGCGCCGGCCGTCCAGGTCCCGGTCGTCCCGCTCCTGCAGCTCGGCACCTGGGTCGTCTTCTTCGGCCTGCTCGCCATGCTGGCGATCTTCTTCGTGAGCGCCGACCAGGGTGCGATCTCGCTCCCCGCCGGCAACGCCGTGCACGAGTGGGTCCACGACGCCCGCCACCTGCTCGGCTACCCCTGCCACTGACCTGCCGTGGGCACCGTTCCCGGGGACAGGTCTGTCCTCAGCCCGGCCGCCTTCCTCCTCCGCGGACTCGCGGTGGGCCTGGTCGCCGGCCTGATCGCCTTCGTCGTCGCGTTCGCCTTCGGTGAGCCGTACGTCGACGACGCCATCGCGCTCGAGGAGTCGGCTGCCGCGCAGGCACCCGCCGACGACGCGGACACCGCCGGCCACGCCGAGCACGCCGAGGAGCCGGCCGACGAGGCCGGGATGGTCGAGATCTCGCGCGAGAACCAGAAGAGCTGGGGCCTGCTGACCGGCACCCTCGCCATCGGGGCCGCCCTCGGCGGCCTGAGCTCCCTCGCCGCGGCCGCCGTGCTCGGCCGGCTCGGGCTCTCCGCGCGCGGGTCCACCGCGCTGGTGGCGCTGCTCGGGTTCGTGGCGGTCACGCTCGTGCCGTTCACGAAGTACCCCGCCACGCCGCCCGCGGTCGGCAGCGGTGACACGATCGGCGGCCGCACGGCGTCGTACTTCGGGCTGCTGCTGGTCTCGGTCCTCGCCGCCATCGCCGTGGTGGTGCTCGCCAACCGCCTACGCAAGAGGTACGACGGCTGGACGGCCGCCTTCATCGGCGCCGGCGCCTACGTGGCGGTGGTCTACGTCGCCGCGTACCTGCTGCCGACGGTCAACGAGCTCGGCGACTTCCCGGCCGACACGCTGTGGTACTTCCGCCGCTCCTCGCTGATCACCCTCGCCGCCCTCTGGGCGAGCATCGGCGTCGGCCTGACCGTCCTGGTGGGCCGGCTCCACGACCGTGCGGCGGCGGACCTCGCCCGCCGCGAGCTCGCCGCCAGCCTGTGAGGGCTGCCGGACTCCTGCTCGGGTACGCCGCGGATCGGCTCCTCGCCGATCCGCGGCGTGGTCATCCCGTCGCCGGCTTCGGTCGGGTCGCGGCCGCACTGGAGCGGAGCCTGTGGCGTGACGACCGCGCCACCGGGGTGCTGTACGCCGGCACCCTGGTCGGCGGCGCCGTCGCGCTCGGCATCGCGGCCGAGCGCGCCCTGCCCCGCCCGCTCCACCGCACGCTCGTCACCGCGGCCGCCACCTGGGCGGTCCTCGGCGGCACCTCCCTGGACCGCGAGACCACCACGGTCGCCCGGCTCCTGGCGGCGGAGGACCTCCCGGCAGCACGACAGCGGCTGACCCACCTGGTCGGGCGCGACACGACCCGCCTCGACGAGGCCGAGGTGGTCCGGGCGACCCTCGAGTCGCTGGCCGAGAACACCAGCGACGCCGTGGTCGCGCCGCTGGTGTGGGGCGCCGTCGCCGGCGTACCCGGCCTGGTGGGCTACCGCGCCGCCAACACCCTCGACGCGATGGTCGGGCACCGCAGCGCGCGGTACGAGCGGTTCGGCTGGGCCGCCGCGCGCCTCGACGACCTGCTCAACCTGCCCGGCTCGCGGCTCACGGCCGCCCTCGCCACCGCCCTCGGCACCGACCCGCGAGGAGCGTGGCGGGCCTGGCGTCGGGACGCGGCCGGCCACCCCAGCCCCAACGCCGGTCCGGTCGAGGCCGCCTTCGCCGGCGCACTCGGCATCCGGCTGGGCGGCACCAACGACTACGGCGGCCGGGTCGAGCACCGCGCGGTGATGGGCGACGGGCCGGCACCGGTTCGTGCCGACCTGGACCGGGCGCGCGCCCTCGCCGGTCGCATCGGCAGCGCTGCGGCCCTCCTCGCCGCGGCCGTCGCGCTCCGCCGCCACATCTGACCCACAATTCGGGTATCAACCGGCCGCGTTCCCGACTCCGTGGGTGTCAGTCACACCCCTCGGAAAGGAACCTGACATGCGTGTTCGACCCTCCAGCACCCTGGCCCGGGCGGCCTCGGCCGGCCTGCTCGCGCTCGGCGTGAGCGCAGCCGCGACCGTCGCCGCCGTCGGCGACCCGGGCGTGAGCCCGCAGCACTACACCGACGCGCTGGCTCCCGGCGCCTCGGTGACGATCACCAAGACGGTGGAGACGCCGCCCATCCCGCCCAACCCCGACATCGTGTTCCTGGCGGACACCACCACGAGCATGACCGCGAGCATCGGCAACGTGCAGGCCAACGCCACCAGCATCGTCGGCCAGATCCTCGCGGCCCAGCCCACCGCACGGTTCGCCGTCGCCGACTACAAGGACACCGCCGACGCGAGCGGGTACTTCCTGCTGCGCCAGCAGCTGAGTGGCGACACCACCGCGGTCACCAACGGCATCAACGCCTGGACACCGCTCTCGGGTGGCGGCGGCGACGCCGCCGAGGACTGGATCGGCGCCCTGGCGCAGGTCCCGGGCGCGATCGACTTCCGCGCCAACGGGTCCCCGATCGTCGTCATGTTCGGCGACTCGACCAGCCACGACCCGTCGGCCGGCCAGTCCCTGGCCTCCACGACGGCGGCACTGCAGGCAGCCGGCATCCGGGTGATCGCGATCTCGGTCCCCGGCGCCGACGGCTACCTGTGGGACGGGCTCGACTCGGCCGGCCAGGCGTCGTACGTCACCTCGCAGACGGGCGGCACCCTCACCAACGCCGATCCCGACGAGGTCTCGGACGTGATCCTCAGCCAGCTGCAGAACCTCCCGGCCGAGGTCACCCACGAGGTCTCCTGCGACCCGGGTGTGACGGTCTCCCTGAACCCCGCCTCCCGCAACGTCACCAGCGGCGAGACCACGACCTTCGACGAGACCATCACCCTCGCGGGCGACGCACCCCAGGGCCAGACCGTCTCCTGCACGGTGTCGTTCAAGATCAACGGTGAGGTCCCCGGCCCGGCGTTCGTGCAGACCGTCGACATCGACGTGGTGGACGTGACTCCCCCGGAGGTCACGGTCGAGAGCAGGACCGTCGAGGCCACGAGCCCGGCCGGTGCGGTGGTGTCGTACGACGCCAGCGCGGTCGACAATGTCGACGGCCCGCTCACGCCCACCTGTGTCCCGCCGTCGGGCTCGCAGTTCCCGCTCGGCAGCACCACCGTGGACTGCCAGGCCACCGACGCCGCGGGCAACACCGGCCACGGCTCGGGCACGATCGAGGTCGTCGACACGACGCCGCCGAGCGTCGCCTGCGCCGAGTCGACCAACCCGGGCGGGCGCGTGCCTCCGGCCGGCGGCGGCCAGCCGAACCCGCAGGGCCAGAACCAGGACGGCTTCTACCGGCTCGACGCGAGCGACGTCGTCGACACCGACCCGGAGGTCTACCTGCGCGACACCGGCAGCGGCCACGTGTGGGGCCCGTTCGCCAGCGGTCAGCGGATCAAGTACACCGAGGCCGCGTCCGGCCCCCGGCAGTCGCCGATGGCAGGCGGCATCCTGCACCTGACCGGGACGGGTGACGCGGAGCTGTACGCCGTGGACTTCTCCGGCAACACCGCCGACCCGGTGGCGTGCCTGGTCCCGGCCCCGCCGAAGTAGTCAGCACAAGCAGTCGGTCCAGGTCGTCGGGCCGGTCACGTCGTGGCCGGCCCGATGATCCCGTCGGCGTTGCGACCGACCCACCGCAGCAGCGGCACCATCACCTCGGCCAGCTCCTCGCCGAGCGGAGTGAGGCTGTAGTCGACCCGCGGCGGCATGACCGGCTGCTGCTCGCGATGGACCAGCCCGTCGGCCTCGAGGGTCTTCAGGGTCTGGGCGAGCATCTTCTCGCTGATCCCCTGGGCCCGGCGGCGCAGGTCGCTCCAGCGCTGCGGCCCGTCGGTGAGCGAGACCAGCACGAGCACGCCCCACTTGCTCATCACGTGGTCGAGCAGCACCCGGCTCGAGCAGGCCGCGGGGAACACCCCGCCGGGGAACTGCTCGAAGATCGTCTCGATACTTCCTGCCACGGAAGTACCTTACTTCAAAGTGCGTACTAACCATTGGGAAGTAACTTCCCGACCGGCCCGTTGAGGACGTCGACAAGCACGACTCCCACCCGTTCCCGGAAGGAACCCACATGTCCCTCGTCGTCACCGGAGCCACCGGCCAGCTCGGCCGCCACGTCGTCGCCTCCCTCCTCGCCAAGGGCGTCCCCGCCGACCAGGTCGTCGCCCTGGGTCGCGACGAGGAGCGGCTCGCCGGCCTCGCCGACCTCGGCGTGACCACCCGCCGGGTCGACTACGCCGACGCCGACGCCCTCGCGGCCGCATTCGACGGCGCCGACCGAGTGCTGCTCATCTCGGGCAGCGAGGTCGGCCAGCGCCTGCCCCAGCACCAGAACGTCATCAACGCCGCGAAGTCCGCCGGCGTCGCCCTGCTCGCCTACACGAGCATCCCGCACGCCGACACGTCCGGCATCGCGCTCGCGGCCGAGCACCGGGCCACCGAGGAGGCGATCCTCGCCTCCGGCCTGCCGCACACCTTCCTGCGCAACAGCTGGTACCTCGAGAACTACACCGACCAGCTCGCGACGTACGCCGAGCACGGCACCGTCCTCGGCGCCGCAGGTGACGGCCAGGTCAGCGCCGCCACCCGCGCCGACCTCGCCGAGGCCGCGGCCGCCGCGCTGCTCCTCGAGCAGCCGAAGGCCGTCTACGAGCTCGGTGGCGCCGCGTTCAGCCTCAAGGAGCTCGCCGCCACCGCCGGTGACGTCCTCGGCAAGGACGTCACCTACACCGACCTGCCGGCCGACGAGCTGACCAAGGTGCTGGTCGGTGCCGGCGTACCGGAGCAGTTCGCCGCCATCCTCGCCGACGCCGACCTCGGCCTGGGCCGCGGCGAGCTGTACGTCGACCCGGCCGACCTCCAGGAGCTGCTCGGCCGACCGGCGACCTCGCTGTCCGACGCGCTGCGTGCCGCTCTCTGAGGATCCGGGCGTGTGCTCCTCGTCGGTCGCGGGCATCGACGATGCATGGCGATCGATGAGGAGCACATCCGGCCCGACGGCGTCGACGACCTGACGGTCGAGGCGCTGGGCAACATCTCGGAGGCACTGGAGGCCGTCGAGGTCGCGCGCGGCCACCTGTACGCCTTCCACCGGATGAGCGGCACCGCCGACCTCACCCTCGGCAGGGGCGTCGACCAGCTCCGCGAGGCCGGACACACCGAGCTCGCCGACCGGATCGACCGCGAGCTGGTCGGCCGCAACGTGCTGCAGGGCCGGTGGACCTTCCAGGTCGTGGAGGAGTACGACGACGGCTACTACGCCACCTTCAAGGAGCTGGATCGCGCGGCCCGTGACAGCCTGGTCGGCGGCCGCCGGCACCTCTACGAGGCCGAGATGAAGGAGGACCGGCGCACCCAGGGGCGGCCCGGTCACGAGCGCATCCCCTAGCCTGGATCCACCGATTTGCCGCGTCGCGAGCGTCATCAGATGGGTGCGGTGGCAAGGCGTCCGGCGCGAAGCCAGACTGGGCGTCTGTCGAGCGTCGGCAACGCAGCCAACGTGCCCAGCTGGTGGCGCGTAGCAGCGGGAAATCGGTGGATCTAGGCTTAGGACTGGAGGGATCCCAGCCAGGCGACGACCGCGTCGACGTCGTGCACGGTCCTGACGCCCCCGGGCGCCGCGGCCCGTCGTACGACGACCACCGGGATGCCGAGCGCGGCGGCCGCCTCCATCTTGGGCCAGGTGAGCTCGCCGCCGGAGTCCTTGGTGACGAGCACGTCGCGGTCGGCCATCAGGTCGAGCTCGCGCTCGAGCGTGTAGGGCCCACGCGAGGTGAGCAGCTCCCAGGCGGGCGGGACCTCGAGGTCGGGCGGGTCCACGACCCGGGCCAGCACCTGCCGCTCGGCCAGCGCCGGGACGAACCGGGCCAGCTCCTGGCGGCCGATGGTGAGGAACGGGCGGCTGCCGAGCTCTCCGGCCACCGTCGCGGCCTGCTCGTGCGTGTGCACCCAGATCCACGAGGGGGTCGCGCGGTCGGCCCAGCCGGGGCGCTCGAGCCGGAGCAACGGCACGCCGCTCGCCGCGCAGGCCTCGGCTGCATTGCGGGAGATGCCCGCGGCGAACGGGTGGGTCGCGTCGACGACCGCGCCGAAGTCGGCCAGGGCCTCCCGCAGCCCCGGGACCCCACCGAAGCCGCCGATCCGCACCTCGCCGACAGGCAGCCGGGGCCGGGCGACTCTCCCGGCGAGCGACGAGACGACGGGGATGCCGGCGTCGACCAGCCGGGCAGCGAGGTCGCGGGCCTCACCCGTACCTCCGAGCAGCAGCACTCTCACCGGGTGAGCTCCAGCAGCGCGTCGACGTCGAGGTGCTCCTCGACCAGGTCGCCGAGGAGGTCCAGCCGGGCGGCGCGTGCTGCCGGGAACGACGCCTCGGACGACACCCCCAGCGCGTCGCGCAGGTAGGCGGCGCGGGTCGCATCGTCCTCCAGGCTGCCGTGCACCATCGTCCCGCTCACCACCCCGGCGACCGTCGAGCCGGTGATCCGGCCGTGGTGGATCTCGTAGCCCGCGGGGTCGTGCAGCACCAGCCGCTTCTCCGCCCCGAAGCGGGTGGTCAGGTCGAGGAGCCCCAGCCCGTCGACCGCGGCGCCCGGCGTGCCCTCGATCCCGTCGGGGTCCTCGATCCGCACGCCCAGCATCTGGCAGCCACCACAGATCCCCAGCACCGGCCGCCCCGCCCGCGCGTGCCGCACGATCGCCGTGTCCAGGCCGCGCTCGCGCAGCCACGCGAGATCGGCCAGCGTCGCCCGGGAGCCCGGCAGCACGACCAGGTCGGCGTCGGCCAGCCGGGCCGGGTCGGAGACGAACTCGACGTCCAGCGCCGGCTCCAGCCCGAGCGCGTCGACGTCGGTGAAGTTGCTGATCCGCGGGAGCCGTACGACGGCGACCCGCCGCACGCCCGCACCCACCTCGGCCCGGCGACCGGCCAGGTCGAGCGCGTCCTCGGAGTCCAGCCACAGGTCGGGGTGCCACGGCAGCACGCCGTACGTCGGGCGTCCGGTGCGCTGTTCGAGGTCGGCCAGGCCCGGGCCCAGCAGGTCGACGTCGCCGCGGAACTTGTTGACGACGTACCCCTTGACCAGCGCCTGGTCCGCGGCATCGAGCAGCATCAGCGTGCCGTAGGCGGAGGCGAACCAGCCGCCGCGGTCGATGTCGCCGACCACGATAGTCGGCACGTCTCCGTGCCGCGCGAGGCCCATGTTGACGTAGTCGGTGGCACGCAGGTTGATCTCCGCCGGGCTGCCCGCACCTTCAGCCACGACCAGGTCGTAGCGCGAGCGGAGGTCGTCGAAGGCGTCGAACGCGGTCGCCGCGAGCCGCGCGCGCCCGTCGTGCCAGTTGCGCGCGGAGACCTCGCCGTCGGGCCGCCCCATCAGCACGACGTGGCTGCGCCGGTCGCTGCCGGGCTTGAGCAGCACCGGGTTCATCGCGACCTCGGGCTCGGCCCCGGCGGCGATCGCCTGCACCCACTGGGCCCGGCCGATCTCCCCGACCCCACCGTCCCCGTCGACCACGACCATCGAGTTGTTGGACATGTTCTGCGCCTTGTACGGCGCCACCCGGATCCCCCGCCGCGCGAACGCCCGGCACAGGCCGGTCGTGAGCACGCTCTTGCCGGCGTCGGAGGTCATGCCCGCGACGAGCAGGGCTGCGCCCCGCGTCACCCTCGCTTCCCCCGGAAGACGTGGCGCTGCAGCGTTGTCGGCACGGGTCCACCCTCGCGCACCCAGTCCACGACCGCATCCGTGGCCGCTCCCGAGAGGACACCGCCGAGCCAGGTGTCCTTGGGCCGTCGCCCGCCGGGGAACCAGGTGAAGTCGCGGACCAGCACGACATTGGACCGGTCGCACTCGTCGAGGCAGTCGACCACGCGGACCCGGACCCGCGGTCCGCGACGCCCCGCCGGGTCGTCGAGCGCCTCGATCTCGTCGCGCTGCGCACGGTGGTCGACGTCCGGATGCTTGCCGGCCGTGCCGCAGCAGCAGTCGCGGCAGAGCAGCACGTCACGCTCAGGCAGCCCCATCGGCTCCCCCGTCCGCCGGTCCCCGCAGCAGGAACAGGTCCATCACCCAGCCGGCCTCGGCCTTCGCATCCGCCCGCGCCGCGGCGATCTGCCCGGCCACGTCCCGGACGAGACCGGACACGAGGCGTTCCCCGACGCCGCCGAGGTTCGCGCCCCACCAGATCGTCCAGTCCGCGAAGCCGTCGAGGTCGACGCCGGAGGTCAGCATCACCACGAGATTCCGTTGCCCCAGGCCGACGTCGGCCCGGAGCCGACGCGCGGTCGTGACGTGGACCGGCTGCCCGACCTCGTGCAGCACGATCCCGTGCCGCGCGGCGAGCACCTGCGGCGCGCTGATCCCCGGCACGACGTCGAAGTCGGCACCGAGCTCCTGGAAGACCCGGATCGCGCCGTCGTACAGCGACGGGTCGCCCCAGACCAGGAAGGCGCACGTGCCGTCGCGCCCCTCGATCACGGAGCGGTACGCCGCCAGGCGGGCGGCGTACCAGTCGGCGACGGCGCCCTCGTAGCCCGCGCGGTCCAGTCCCGGCGAGCGGTCCCGCTCGGGGTCGCGGACCACGACGAGCTCCAGGCCGTGCGCGTCCGCGACCGCCTGCCGGACGGCCAGCAGCGGGTCGTCGTCCCGCTTGGCCACGGCGAGCGCGTAGTCGCACCCGGCCAGGGCCGCCGCGGCCTCCGGCGTGACGTGCTGCGGCCCCATCCCGAACCCGACGATCCTGACCCTCATCGGTCCTCGAGGTCCCCTTCGACCTCGAGGTACGCCGCCTGCAGCGCGGCCAGCACCTCGGGATCGGGCGACTCCCACAGGCCGCGGTCCTTCGCCTCGTGCAGCCGCTCGACGATGCTGCGCAGCGCCCACGGGTTCGACCTGCGCAGGAACTCCTGGTTGGTCTCGTCCAACACATACGACTGGGCCAGCGACTCGTACATCCAGTCGTGCACCACCCCGGCGGTCGCGTCGAAGCCGAAGAGGTAGTCGACGGTCGCGGCCAGCTCGAAGGCGCCCTTGTAGCCGTGCCGCTGCATCGCGCCGATCCAGCGCGGGTTCACCACGCGCGCACGGAAGACCCGGTTGGTCTCCTCCTGCAGCGTTCGGGTGCGGACGGCGTCCGGCGTGGTCGAGTCTCCGACGTACGCCTTGGGCGCGGTTCCGGTCAGCGCGCGGATCGTGGCGACCATGCCGCCGTGGTACTGGAAGTAGTCGTCGCTGTCGGCGATGTCGTGCTCGCGGGTGTCGATGTTCTTGGCCGCGACCTTGATCCGCCGGTAGTTGGCGCGCATGTCGTCGGAGGCGGGTACGCCGTCCAGGTCGCGGCCGTAGGCGAAGCCTCCCCACGCCGTGTAGACCTCGGCGAGGTCCCCGTCGTCGCGCCACGAGCCGGACTCGACCGCCTGCAGGATGCCGGCGCCGTAGGACCCCGGCTTGGAGCCGAAGATCCGCGTCGTCGCCCGCCGCTCGTCACCGTGCTCGGCGAGGTCGGCCTGGGCGTGCGAGCGCACGAAGTTCCGGTCCAGCGGCTCGTCGAGCTCGGCCACCATGCGGACCGCGTCGTCGAGCATCGCCACGACGTGCGGGAAGGCGTCGCGGAAGAATCCGGAGATCCGCACGGTCACGTCGATCCGTGGCCGGCCCAGCTCCTCGAGCGGCATCACGCTCAGCGTGTGCACCCGCTTGGACGCCTCGTCCCACTCCGGGCGTACGCCGAGCAGCGCGAGCACCTCGGCCACGTCGTCGCCGGACGTGCGCATCGCCGACGTCCCCCACACCGAGAGGCCCACCGACTCCGGATAGGCGCCCTCTTCCGACAGGTAGCGCTCGACCAGCGACTCGGCCATCGCCTGCCCGGTCTGCCACGCGAGGCGGGACGGGACCGCCCGCGGGTCGACGGTGTAGAAGTTGCGTCCGGTCGGCAGTACGTTGACCAGGCCGCGCAGCGGCGAGCCCGACGGACCGGCCGGCACGAAGCCACCGGCCAGTGCGTGCAGCGTGTGGTCGAGCTCGTCGGTGGTCCGCCCGAGCCGCGGGACGACCTCGGTGGCGGCGAACGCCAGCACCCGTCGTACGTCGGCCGAGGGGTGCAGGTCATCGACGTGCCCCGCGTCCCAGCCCGACTTCTCCATCGCCTCGACCAGCGCCCGCGCCTCGGCCTCGACCCGGTCGACCTCCACCGTCGGCGCGTCAGGGGCCAGGCCGAGCGCGGCCCGCAGCCCCGGCACCGCCTGCGCCTGGCCGCCCCACACCTGCGCGGCACGCAAGATCGCGAGCACCAGGTTGACCCGCGCCTCGCCTTCCGGCGCCTGGCCCAGGACGTGCAGCCCGTCGCGGATCTGGACGTCCTTGATCTCGCACAGCCAGCCGTCGACGTGGAGCAGGAAGTCGTCGAAGTCGTCGTCCTCCGGGCGGTCCTCCAGCCCGAGGTCGCGGTGCAGCTCGGCGGCCCGCATCAAGGCCCAGATCTCGCCGCGGATGGCGGCCAGCTTGGCCGGGTCCATCGCGGAGATCTTGTCGTACTCCTCGAGCAGGCCCTCGAGACGCGCGATGTCGCCGTACGCCTCGGCGCGGGCCATCGGCGGCACCAGGTGGTCGATGATCGTCGCGTGCGCGCGGCGCTTGGCCTGCGCGCCCTCGCCGGGATCGTTGACCAGGAACGGGTAGATCAGCGGCGTGCTGCCGATCGCCGCGTCGGTCGCGCAGGACGCCGACAGGGCGGCGTTCTTGCCCGGCAGCCACTCCATCGAGCCGTGCTTGCCGAGGTGCACGACGGCATGCGCGCCGAAGCCGTGCTGCACCCAGCGGTACGCCGCCAGGTAGTGGTGCGACGGCGCCAGGTCGGGGTCGTGGTAGATCGCGACCGGGTTCTCCCCGAAGCCGCGGGGCGGCTGGATCATCAGCACGACGTTGCCGGCCCGCAGGGTGGCGAGCACGATCTCGTCGCTGTCGTTGACGAACAGCCGTCCCGGCGCGGGCCCCCACGCCTCGACCATCGCCTCGCGCAGGTCCTCGGGCAGGTCGGCCGTCCACGCGGCGTACTCCTCGGCGGAGACCCGCACGTGCGCGTCGGTCAGCTGCACCGACGTCAGCCACTCCTCGTCCTGCCCGCCGGCGGCGATCAGTGCGTGGATCAAGGTGTCGCCGGCGACCGTGTCGTCGTCGAGGTCCAGCACGCCGAACCCGTCGCCGACGTCGTAGCCCGCGTCGCGGAGCCGGCGCAGCATCCGCACCGCGGAGACCGGGGTGTCGAGGCCGACGGCGTTGCCGATCCGCGAGTGCTTGGTCGGGTAGGCGCTCAGCATGAGCGCGATCCGCTTGTCCCGGTTGGGGATCCGCCGCAGCCGCGCGTAGTTCACCGCCAGCCCGGCGACACGCGCCGCCCGCTCCGGGTCGGCGACGTACGACGGCAGCCCGGCGGGATCACGGGGGTCGATCTCCTTGAACGAGAACGGCGCGGTGCTGATCCGCCCGTCGAACTCGGGGATCGCGACCTGGTTGGCGTAGTCGAGCGGGGTGACACCGTCGTCCGACTCCTCCCACTCCGCGCGGCTGCTCGTCAGGCACAGTCCCTGCAGGACCGGGATGTCGAGCGCGGCGATCCGCTCCACGTCCCAGGTCTCGTCCTCCCCGCCCGCACTCACCGTGGCCGGCGTGGAGCCGCCCGCCGCCAGCACCGTGACCACCAGTGCGTCGAGGTCGCGGAGCGCGGTGAACAGCTCGTCGGGAGCGGCCCGGAGCGAGCCGGCGAAGATCGGCACCCCGACCGCGTCACCGGTCGCGTCGATGGCGTCACACAGCGCGTGCACGAACGCGGTGTTCCCGCTCGCCTGGTGCGCCCGGTAGAAGAGCACCCCCACCTTCGCCGACCCCGAGCTCGACGGCGTGTCGAGACGCTCCCGCTCCACGATCCCCCACGCCGGGATCACCTCGGGAGCGTCGAAGCCCTCACCGGTCAGCAGCACCGTGTCGGACAGGAAGCGGTGCAGCTCGGTGAGGTTCCGCGGCCCGCCCTCGGCCAGGTAGCGGTGCGCCTCCGCGGCGATCCCGACCGGCACGGTCGAGGCCTCCATCAGCTCCGCGCTGGGCGTCAGCTCGCCGCCGAGCACCACGAGCGGCCGGCCGGTGCCGCGCAGGGCGGCCAGCTCCGCGTCGTACTGCTGCGGGGAGCCGAGCAGCCGGATGACGACCAGGTCGGCGGCGGACGCCAGGGCGACGAGATCCTCGAGGTCCGAGCGACTCGGGTTGGCCCAGCCGTAGTCGGCGCCGCTGGCCCGCGCGGACAGCAGGTCGGTGTCGGACGTGGACAGCAGTGCGATGCGCGCCATGACGCTCAAGGCCTCCTCGGGGTTCGCGCCCCTCTTCGGTAGGTGTGTCCGCGGCCAGTGTCTGGCTGCCCGCCGCACGAAGGCGTCGGGGTCACAGTGGCGGAACCGCCCCGGTCTCACACCGGGTTCCTGCACCGCGGACCTGTGGGGCATCACCTTACGGTGGACCCGTGACTTCCCCGCAGGCGCCCGGCCTCAACGTGGCCGTGCACGGCCACCCCAACCTGGACACCCTCCTGCTGTGGCACCCCGCCGTCCGCACCGACGCCGACGCGGTCGGCGCCCTGGCGAGCCGGATCGCCACCCGCAGCGGGGTCCGCGTCGTCGTACCGACCTGGGAGGACGGCCGCGACCTGCTCCGCTCGGTCCGCTACGCCCGCCAGTCGGCGGTGCACCCGCCGGACCAGGTCTCCGTCGTCGGGTACGGCGCCGCCGGGATCGCCGCGCTGAGCCTGGCCCAGCACCAGCGACGCCTCGGCATCGGCCTGCGCCGAGTGACCTGCGTCGACGGCGCCCCCGACCTCACCGACCCGATCAGCGGGCAGCCGCTCGCCGCCCCGACCCCGGTCCCGGTGGACACCGCGGTCGACGTCGTCGCCTCGGAGGACCCGGCGTGGGCGCAGGCCACCGTCACCGCGTGGCAGGCCGCCGACTGGGCCGCCACGCTGGTCCCTGCCGATCAGTTCACCTGGCGCATCGCCTGACCCGCCCGCAGGTCGCCCAGCACCCGGCGCGCCGTGGTGATGCCGGACTCGATCGCTCCGTCGACGACGACGCCGTTCCACCCCTTCGCATAGTCGGCGCCGGCGAAGTGCAGGCGCCCCGAGGGCTCGGTGAAGTGGCTCCAGCCGTTGATGAACTGCCCCGACTTCAAGGTGGCCCAGGTCTGCCCCGACCAGGGATCGGCGACCCAGTCGTGGCCGCCGCAGTCGATCACCCTCAGCCCGGCCTCCCACACGTCGACCGCGCGCTGCACCGAGGCGACGTCCTCGATGTCGATGGCCGTGTGGTCGGACCCGAAGCCGACCAGGATCGTGGCGTCCTCCTCGTCGAGGACGTACTCGCTACGCACCAGGGAGATCGGATGCACGCCCGGCGCGCCCGCGATGACCGAGTGCCGGCCGGCGACCTTGATCCAGACCTTGAAGCCGACCGAGTTGGTGCCGTCCGCGACCACCTCCCGCTGCAGGTCCGAGAGGGCCGGTGAGAACTCGATCCGCCCCAGCGCACCGATCGGCGCGGTGACGATGACGGCGTCCGCCTCGTCGACCCGGCCGTCGGCGAGCACGACCCGTGCCCGGTCGGCGTCGTGCCGGACCGAGGCGACGGGCGTCGAGAGGGAGACCGGGCAGCGCAGGTCGGCGGCGATGGCGTCGTACAGCCCGCGCATCCCGTTGCTCAGCTTGAACCGAAGGGTCTGCTCGTCCATCAGTGAGCTGCGGTGGTCGCTCAGTGACGCCCAGTGCTTGGCCATCAGAGGCGACGCGGTAGCGGTCGACCCCTGGTAGCCGGCCGACCAGTACGAGTCGGCGAGGTCGATGTCCTCCTGGCTGAACTCGCCGGTGCGCAGGCAGTCGAGCACGCTGCCCTTGTCCGCGGCGAGGAAGCGTTCGCGCAGGTCGGGGTCGGTGTCGTCCGAGCGCAGCACGAACAGCGGGTCGTGGGGATAGGGGAAGAACTCGCGCGACCCCTCGAAGATCGTGTCCTGCAGGCGCGCCAGCCTCGTGTCGAGCTCGTGCTCGGTCCCGGCGTGGACGACGCCGTCGCTGACCCAGTAGGCCGACTCGACGTCGGGGCTCGGGTGGATCTGCTGGGCGTAGCGGGTGATCTCGGTCCACACGAACGGCTGCATCCAGTGCACCCAGGTCGCTCCCATCTCCAGGGCGTGACCGCCCAGTCGCTCGTCGGTCCAGGCCCGGCCGCCGATCCGGTCGCGGGCCTCGTAGATCCGCACGTCGACGCCGGCCGCCTCCAGCTCGCGGGCGGCGACCAGGCCGGCGAAGCCGGCCCCGACCACGATCACGGACCGGCTCTCGGGTCGTGCGGGTGCAGTGTGGGTGGACATGGTGACTCCTTCGGGAGGGACGGTTCGGTGGTCAGGCGGAGCGGCGCGCGGGACGCCGCCAGCGCCCCACGGCCGTGCCGCCGAGGAAGGTCGCTGCGACGAGGGCGAGGAAGGCGATCGCCAGCACCCTCGACCCGCCGATCAGCGTGGTGAAGTTGGCGATCACGAGCACCGTGATGCCGACCAGTCCGAGGGTGCCGAGAACCGGCGCGACGGTCGTGTGCCACAGCGTCCGGCCCGATCCCACCGACCGGAAGTAGGCGATGATCGCGACACTGGTCAGCACCATGACGGCGAGGATCGCCACGATCGAGACGCCGGCCATCCAGGTGAACAGCTCCAGGACGGGGTCGGCGCCGGCGAGGGCGAACACCCCGACGAGGACGACGGCGCTGGCGGTCTGCACGAGCGAGCCCGCGTGCGGGGACCCGTGCCGGGGGTGGACCTCCATCAGCCGGCGGGGCGCGTAGCCGGCGCGGGCCAGCGCGAAGGCGTAGCGCGCGATCGCGTTGTGGAAGGCGAGCAGGGCTGCGAACAGGCTGGTCACCAGCATCACCATCATCACGTCGGCCGCCGTTCCACCGAGGAAGGTGCTCGCGGCGACGAAGGTGAGACCCGCCGGGTCGACCTGCGCCGCGGCCTGGACCTCGGCGCTGCCGAACGCCAGCACCACGGCCCAGCTCGCGACGGCGTACAGGACCCCGATGGTGGCCACGGCCACGTAGGTCGCGACCGGCACGGTCCGCCTCGGGTCGCGCGCCTCCTCGCCGTAGATCGCGGTCGCCTCGAAGCCCACGAAGGAGCCGATCGCGAACATGAGGGCGATCCCCGGCGACCCGGACAAGAAGGCGGACGGCGTGAACGACGCCGCGTCGACGCCGTGGGCGCCGCCCCGGGCCAGGACCGCCACCGAGAGCAGGACGATCAGTGCGATCTCGGCGACGAGAAGGAAGCCCAGGACCCGGGCACCGAGGTCGATGCTGCGGTAGCCGAGCAGGGCGACCACGCCCAGCAGCACCACCGCCCACAGCCACCACGGCAGGTCCGGGCCACCGAAGCGCAGCACGACGTCGCGCAGGGTCGAGGCGGCCAGGCCGTAGATGGCAGCCTGGATGGTCGTGTAAGCCAGCAGGGCGAGTGCCGCCGCGCCGAGGCCGGGCGAGCGGCCGAGACCTTGGGTGACGTAGGCGTAGAACGCTCCGGTGTCGGTCACCTCGCTGCTCATCGCGGCGTAGCCGACGCTGAACACGAGCAGCACCGCCGCCGCGACGACGTACGCCAGCGGCGCGCCCGCGCCGTTGCCGATCGCCACCATGACCGGCAGTGAGCCCGCCACGGCCGTGAGGGGTGCCGCCGCCGCGATGACGAGGAACACGATGCCGGCGACTCCGACCGAGCCCTTCAAGGACGTGCCGGTCGTCGGCGCCGCCGATCGCGTGGTGTCGACCATGTGAACTCCCTGGGGTGCGCTATGATTCAACGAACGTAGAACCAACAATGTGACGCACGCTACAGCCGGCGGCCGGCCGCCGACATGGGCAATACCTTTACGGCGAGAGCGAGGACGCAAGGTGCCGCGACTGGTCGACCACGACGAGCGCCGCCGCGCGATCATCGCGGCGGCCTGGCGGCTGCTCGCCACGCGAGGCGTCGACGGCGTCAACATGCGTGACCTCGCCGCGGAGGCCGGGTACACCAACGGTGCCCTCAGCCACTACTTCGCCGGCAAGGACGAGATCCTGCGGACCTCCTACGAGCACGTCCTCGACGCGACCAACCAGCGGATCGAGGCCTCGGTCGGCCACCGCACCGGGCTGAGCGCCCTGCGCCGGCTGTGCCACGAGGTGATGCCGCTGACCGCGGAGGCCCGGCTGGAGGCACGGATCGCGATGTCGCTGTGGCAGCGCGCCATGGGCGACGCCGCCATGGCCGAGCTCAACAACGCGGCGGTCGCCGAGTGGAAGCAGCAGATGGCCCGGCACTGGCAGGAGGCCATCGACGCGGGAGAGCTGCCGGCCGCGGCCGTACCCGCCGGCGTGGAGCTGTTGATGACCACGATCATCGGCCTCCAGGTCACGGCCGTGCTCGACCCCGCGACGACCTCCCGCGCCGCCCAGGTCGCCCTGGTCGACGGGATCCTCGGTCAGTTCACGCCGCGGGAGTAGCCCTCCCAGTAGGGCGCGCGCAGCTTGAACTTCTGCAGCTTGCCGGTCGCCGTCCGCGCCAGCTCGGTGCGGAACTCGACCGACGTCGGCGACTTGTAGCCCGCCAGCCGGTCCTTGCACCAACGGATCAGCTCGGCCTCCATCTCGGGGCCGGCGGTCGCGTCGGGCGTGAGCACGACGAGCGCCTTGATCGTCTCGCCCCACTTCTCGCTGGGGACGCCGATCACCGCGACCTCGGCGACGGCCCGGTGCGAGAACAGCGTGTCCTCGACCTCGATCGAGGTGACGTTCTCGCCGCCGGTGATGATGACGTCCTTCTTGCGGTCGGCGATGGTGAGGTAGCCGTCCTCGCCCAGCACACCACCGTCACCGGTGTGGAACCAGCCGCCGGCCAGCGCCGCGGCCGACTCCTCGGGCTGTTCCCAGTAGCCCTCGAGGATCACGTTCGACTGCGCGAGCACCTCGCCGGCGCCCTCCTCGGACTCGTCGATCGCCAGCCGTACGCCGATCGCGGGCGCGCCCGCGCGGGTGAGCCGGGTCGCCCGCTCCTCGGCCGAGAGGTCGTCCCACTCCTCGCGCGTGCGGTTGATGGTCAGCAGCGGCGAGGTCTCGGTGAGGCCGTAGATCTGGATGAACTCCCAGCCCAGCTCCTCCTGGACCCGGATCACCGTCTTCGTCGGCGGCGGGGCGCCGGCCATGATGATCCGCACCTTGTCGCGCCCGGGGATCTCGCCCTCCCAGCTCTGCGCGGCCTCCAGTACGGCGGCCGCCACCGCGGGTGCCGCACACATCACGGTCACGCCGTGGTCGCGCACCCGGCGCAGGATCTCGGCACCGTCGACCTTGCGCAGGATGATGTGCCGCGCACCGACGCCGGTCATCGCGAAGGGCATCCCCCAGCCGTTGGCGTGGAACTGCGGCAGCGTGTGCAGGTAGACGTCGCGGTCGCCGATCCCGGCGTGCAGGCCGAAGGTCAGTGCGTTGACCCAGATGTTGCGGTGCGTGATCTGCACGCCCTTGGGGCGCGCGGTGGTGCCGGAGGTGTAGTTGATGGTCGCGGTCGCGGCCTCGTCGTGCTCCCACGCCTTGGGCTCCACGCCCGGCGCGGCATAGAGCGCGTCGTCCTCGCCGAGCAGGTACTTCTGCTCGCAGGTCACCCCCGCGAGCGACTCCTCGAGCTCCGGGTCGACGTAGAGCACCCGGGCGCCGGAGTGGTCGACGATGTACTGCACCTCGTCGGGGCTGAGCCGGAAGTTCACCGGCACCAGCACGCGGCCCCAGCCGCTCACGCCGAAGAACGAGGTCAGCAGCCGGCTGCTGTTGTGGCTGACGACCGCGACCCGCTCCCCGACGCCGATCCCGAGCTCGTCGAGCTTCGCGGCCTGGCGCCGGGCCAGCTCGCCGATCTGCGCATAGGTGAGCTCGCCCTGGCTCGGCGCGGGCTGGGTCGGCTCGTCGACGACACCCACCCGCTCGCCGTACACCTGGACGGCCCGGTCGAGGAAGTCGTTGACGCTGAACGGGACGAACACGCGGGGCCTCCTGGGCTCGGGACACACGGATGTGACACCCACCACCCTAGGCCCGCGGCCCATCGGACGCCCCCTCCGAAAGGAGGCACCCGAGATGTCGGATGAGAGGACTCTCATCCGACTCTCACGGCCGGCCCACGATCAGGCAGGATGATCGGGTCATGAGTCGTGCGTGGAAGATCCTGCTGCCCGTGGCGGCGCTGATGGTGCTGGCGGGGTTCACCGCCGGCGCCGTGGTCCGCGCCGGCGCCGACGAGCCGCCCGCACGGACCCCGATCGACCTCGGGTCCGCACCGGCCGGCAGCACCGCGACGCCCTCCACGCCCTCCACCGCCCCCACCACCCCCCAGGGCCCGCCGACGACCCCCTCGGCCGAGGTGATCACGCCGCAGCCCGATCTCGACGACGACGACGGTGACGACGACCGCCGCGGTCGCGATGACGACCGGGACGACCGGGACGACCGGGAGGACCGGGACGACGACCGCCATGACGACGACCGGGGCGACCGCGGGCACGATGACGACTGAGCCCGTCCGGGCGGGGCTGTCCGTCCGGACCCGGATCACCGCGGCCGTCGCGCTGCTCGTCACCGTCGCCCTCGCCGGCGCCGGCCTGATCGTCTACTGGGTCGAGAGCCGGGCGCTGACCGAGACCCTGCAGAGCGAGGTCGAGCAGGAGCTCGACGAGTTCGTCGCCCTCCAGCGCACCGGCGACTTCGCGACCGTCCGCGACCTGCTCGAGGGCTTCTTGACCCGCAACGTCCCCGACGACGACGAGCTGCTCGTCGGCTGGATCGGCGACGGCACCCTGGTGCAGTTCCCCGCCGACGATCTCGTCGACGAGCCGGCCTTCCGGGAGGCGGTCGCGTCCCTGGTCGTCGATGGCGGCACGACCTACCTCGACACCGACCGCGGTGAGGTGCGGATCACCGCCCAGCCGGTCGCCCAGGGCAGCCAGCGCGGCGCCCTGCTGGTGGTCACCTACCTCGCCGAGGACCGCGGCGAGCTCGGGCAGACGATGCGCACCTACACCCTCGTCGCGCTGTTGTCCGCCGTCCTGGTGACCGCCACCGCGGCCTGGGTGTCCGGGCGGCTGCTGCGTCCGCTGCGCACCCTGCACCAGGCTGCCGACACGATCACCGCGACCGACCTGTCGCGCCGCCTGCCGGAGCGTGGCAACGACGACATCACCGCCCTCACCCGCACCGTCAACGGGATGCTCGACCGGCTGGAGCGGGCCTTCGCCGGCCAGCGGCAGTTCCTCGACGACGCCGGCCACGAGCTGCGCACGCCGCTGACCGTGCTCCGTGGGCACCTCGAGCTGCTCGACACCGGCAGCCCGCAGGAGGTCGCCGAGACCCGGGCACTGCTGCTCGACGAGGTCGACCGGATGGCCCGCCTGGTCGGCGACCTGATCGTGCTGGCCAAGAGCGACCGGCCCGACTTCCTCGCCCCCGGGCCCACCGACCCGTCCGCGCTGCTCGCCGCCGTGCTCACCAAGGCCAGCGCCCTCGGCGAGCGGCACTGGGTGCTCGAGACGTCCCCGGCGCTGCCTGCCGAGCTGGTTCTCGACGGCCAGCGGATCACCCAGGCGCTGCTCGCGCTCGCCGACAACGCCGTCAAGCACACCGGGCCCGCCGGCCGGATCGCCATCGGCGCCACGGTGGATGACGCGACCCTGCACTGCTGGGTCCAGGACGACGGCGCCGGTGTCGCGCCCGGCGACGAGGAGCGGATCTTCGGCCGGTTCGGCCGCGCCGCCGTACCCGAGGGCGACGAGGGCTTCGGGCTCGGGCTCTCCATCGTGGGCGCGATCGCCCAGGCCCACGGCGGGAGGGCGTACGTCGACCGCTCGGCTCCCGGCCCCGGCGCCCGGTTCGCGATCGACGTACCCGCGGTGCAGCCGGACCCCGCCGACTCCGAGCAGACCCAGGTCCTGACGTGGCCCACATCCTGATCGTCGAGGACGAGGAGCGGATCGCCTCCTTCGTGGCCAAGGGCCTGCGCGCCGAGGGGCACCGCACCACCGTCGCCTCCGACGGCCACCGTGGCCTCGACCACGCCCTCGCCGGCGAC
This sequence comes from Nocardioides sp. QY071, assembly GCF_029961765.1. Classification (NCBI taxonomy): domain Bacteria; kingdom Bacillati; phylum Actinomycetota; class Actinomycetes; order Propionibacteriales; family Nocardioidaceae; genus Nocardioides; species Nocardioides sp. QY071. The sequence goes on along the minus strand of NZ_CP124681.1, from coordinate 2,036,368 downwards.
GTCGACCTCGTCGTCCTCGACATCGGCCTGCCGGGCATCGACGGCTTCGAGCTGCTCGACCAGCTCCGCTCCCAGGGCTCGCGGGTGCCGGTCATCGTGCTCACCGCCCGCGACTCGGTCGCCGACACCGTGACCGCGCTCGAGGGCGGGGCCGACGACTACATGGCCAAGCCGTTCCGCTTCGCCGAGCTGAGCGCCCGGGTCCGCCTGCGGCTGCGGCAGGCGAGCGCCGTACCCGCGGGCAACGGCACCCCCGACACCCTCGCCGCCGCCGGCATCGAGCTCGACCTGCGCACCCGCCGCGCCACCGCCTCCGGACGCGAGGTCGAGCTGTCCGCGCGCGAGTTCGCCCTCGCCGAGACGTTCCTGCGCAACGCCGGCCAGGTGCTCTCCCGCGAGCAGCTCCTCGACCAGGTCTGGGGCCTCGACTTCGACCCCGGCTCCAATGTCGTCGACGTCTACGTCGGCTACCTGCGCCGCAAGCTCGGCGCCGACGCGATCAGCACCGTGCGCGGGATGGGCTACCGCCTCGACCGTTGACTTTCCCCATCCTCACCGTTGACTTGCCCCATCCTCACCGTTGACTTGCCCCATCCTCACCGTTGAGTTCGGACCTCGACGGTTGGGATGCGGCAACTCGACGGTGAGAAAGCGGCAACTCAACCCTTCCAGTGCAGCCGTGGAGCCGGCAGCGCCGTGATCTCCGGCTCCAGCGCCTCGGCGACCTCGCGGGGCAGTGGCCGGTCGGCCGGGTCGGGCTCCAGCAGCGCGTGCACGACCTTGTCCACCGCCGCCGGTACGTCGGCCGGCAGCTCCGCCGGCGCGTCCAGCAGCTGCGGGAACCGGTCGGCGGCCTCGGCGGCGGCCGGGTCGCCGTCGCGGAAGGGGCGATATCCGGCAACGGCGTGGAACAGGGTCGTGCCGAGACCCCAGAGGTCGCTCGCATGACCGGGGACGCCGTACGCACCACCGGGCGCGGCCTGCTCGGGCGCCATGTACGCGTCGGTGCCGATGTTCCCGGTGATCTCGGCGGCATGCGCGGCCCGGCGGGCGACCGAGAAGTCGATCAGTCGCGCCGGCGAGCCCATGATCACGTTGCTCGGCTTCAGGTCGAGGTGGCACACGTCGGCGTGCCGGAAGAAGTGCAGCGCGGAGGCGAGGTCGACCGCGAGCGGGAGGTACTGCTGCGGCGAGAGCCGACGGTGCCGCCGGATCAGGCGGGACAGGCTGGGTCCCTCCACGTACTCGAGCACCAGGTGCGGACGGGGGCCGTCGACGGCGTACCGCAGGCCGCGGGCGGTCACGGGGTGGTGCGCGACGTCCAAGGCGGTCGCCTCGCGGACCAGTCCCTCGAGCGTGTGCGTGTCGTCGACCTCCGCCGGGCGGACGACCTTGACGACGACGGGCCCGTAGGTGATCTCGTCGAAGGCCAGGTAGGCCTCGTACGCCGAGCCACCCCCGAGCGACCGCAGCGCGGTCAGCTCGGGGGTGATCGCGTCACCCTCGGCGAGCTCCCAGGACGACAGCGTGCCCATGGTCAGCCGCGCGTGTTGTGGCGGGTCTTGTCGTTGGTGTGGTTGCGGGTCCAGTCCCGCACCTTCGGCCCGGGCCCGTCGTTGGTCCAGTCCGCCGCGGCCGCGCGGCCGGTCCGGCTGTCGTCCCGGCCGCTGCGGGCACCGGTCCGGGTGCCGTCGCCCTGGGTGTTGGTCACGCCTCCGGCGGTGGTGCCGGTGGCGGTGTTCGTGTGGGTGTTCGTGTGGGTGTCCGCGTTGGTCGGGTCGTCGTCCGGGTCGTCATCGTCGTTGACGAGCACGACGTCGGCGGTGTCCTGCTCCCGCTTGAACGCGACCTTCGTGTCGGCGGCGCCGGCCTGGGCGGGCCAGGCGAGCACGCTGACGGCGACTCCGGCCGCCGTGACACCGCCCAGCGCGCTGACCGCGACCATCAGGGGCTTCTTCATGGGTACCTCCTCGATCGGTGGACGTCGACGTCCCGTCGACACCGCCACCCTCTCGAGCCGGGGTGAGGCACGCATGAGTCACCGGTGAGAGGGTTCTCATGAACAGCCGGCACCCTGGAGTGCAGGCCATGTACGTCGAGCTGGCGCGGATCAGCGCCTGATCTTCGGCGACTTCCCGGAGGCGCCGCTGAGCGTTGTACCGGTCCGTAGTCCGTCGTCGTCCATGCTCTGCCCGGTGACTAGGCCGAACGTCGACAGCGTCGCCCCGACCCGCACCCAGCGCGGGTCGTCGAGGCAGGTGCGCGGCACCGAGAGCCGGATCCCGGTCCTGCCCGCGACGAGCCTGCGCTTCAGGTCGCCGCACCGCACGGTGAGGTCCTTGCTGTTGAAGTCCATCAGCTCGGCGCTGTTCGCCCCCGGCGCCCGCATCCACATCAACGCGAAGTGGTGACCGCGCGTGCGCAGCTCGACGCCGGCGATGAAGGCACCGGTGATCCTGGTCCGGGTCCGGATGTCGATGACCACCTTCGAGCGTCGGTGGTCGACGGCGACTTGCACGATGTCGCCGTTCGCCTGCTCCGGGACCGACTGGACCGACAGCGAGGTGTCCGTCTCGACCAGCTGGGTCACGTCGCCCACCGCGTCGTCGTACGTCCACCGGTCAGCCTGCGCCGGCGCGGCGAGCAGGACCGAACCACCCGAGAGGAGGACGGACAGCAGCAGGGCGGGGACGGCCCGCGACACCGAGATCGACATGGCGCACACCCTCGCACAGATGTTGACGACATGTCGCCAAATCACCGGACCGGTGGGCGCAGAGGGGATCGAACCCCCGACCACCTCGTTGTAAGCGAGGGGCTCTACCGCTGAGCTATACGCCCGGAAGCCGGGCAAGCGTACCGAAGCGCGGTCGCAGGACCGAAACCAGCGCCCCAGCCGGACCGGAGGCAAAAATGAGCTGAACCGCTGGCGTCTCGGGTCACCAGCGGTTCAACGAGTAGAACAGTAGCCGCCGGATCCCGTCCGTCCAACGGATCGAGCCCAAATAGTTGAAAAATGACCCAAATGGACTACGCGAACGGACCGAACTGTCTAGGAGCAGGCTCCTAGACAGCAGCCGCGCGCAGCGCCTCGAGCAGGTCGTCGGCGCTCCGGGCGGCGGGCTTGGGGTTGTGCACCGACCAGGCCAGGCGGCCCGCCTTGTCGATGACGTACGACGACCGCTCGGCGCTGCCACCGCGCTCGTCGAACACGCCGTACGCCCGCGCGACCTCGCCGTGCGGCCAGAAGTCGCTGAGCAGCCCGAAGTTGAGACCGTCGGCGTCGCTGAACGCGCGCAGCGCGTAGACCGGGTCGCAGGAGATCGCGAGCACCTCGGTGTCGAAGGTGAGGAACTCGTCGAGCCGGGTCCGGATGCCGTGCATCTCGCCGCTGCACACCCCGCTGAACGCGAACGGGTAGAAGACGAGCGCGACCGCCTTGACCCCGCGGTACGACGACAAGGTGATGTCCTGCCCGAACTGGTCGCGCAGCGTGAAGTCGGGCGCGAGTCCGCCGATCTCGATGCCCGCGGCGGCGCTGGGCGGTCCGGCCACGTCGGGCCTCACGGGGTGGAGTCCGTCGGCTCGATCGCCGCGAGCTCGCGCTTGAGGACCTTGCCGGTGGCGTTGCGGGGCAGCTCGTCGAGGAAGACGATCTCGCGCGGCACCTTGTAGCGGGCCAGGTTCTGCTTGACCAGGTCCTTGAGCTCGTCGGCCGAGACCGGCTCGGCCTCGGGGACGCGGACCACGAAGGCCCGCAGCCGCTTGCCGAAGTCGGGGTCCTCGACGCCGATGGCGGCGACCTCGGCCACCCGCTCGTGGGCCGCGAGGCAGTCCTCGACCTCCTTCGGGAAGACGTTCTCGCCACCGGAGACGATCATCTCGTCGTCACGACCCTCGACGTAGAGCCGGCCCTCGGCGTCGAAGCGGCCCACGTCGCCCGACGACATCAGGCCGTCGACCATCTCCTTGCCGCCACCGCCGGTGTAGCCCTCGATCTGCAGGGAGTTGCCGACGAAGATCCGGCCCGACTCCCCCTGCGGCAGCTCGCGGCCGTCGGCGTCGAGGATGCGTACGACGGTCTGGTGCGGCAGCCGGCCGGCACAGCCGGGCGCCTCGCGCAGGTCCTTCGGGGAGGCGATCGAGGCCCAGGCGACCTCGGTGGAGCCGTAGATGGAGTACAGGTTGTCGCCGAAGCGGTCCATCCACTGGGTCGGCAGGTCGCCGGGCAGCGCGGAGCCGGAGGACGCGACCGCCTTGAGGTGCGGCAGCGGGTAGCGGTCCAGCGTCTCGGCCGGCAGCGCCAGGATCCGCTGGAGCATCACGGGGATGACCGCGAACGAGTCGCACTCCTCGTCGTGGAGGATCCGCAGCGCGTCCTCGGGGTCGAACCTTCGGGTGAGCACCAGGGTGGTGCCCAGCATCATCGCGAGCTGGTAGTGCGCGAAGCCCCAGGTGTGGAACAGCGGCGCGGCGACGTGGCACTTCCAGCCGCTCTTGAGCGGCATCCGCGACAGCAGCGAGATCGCCGCCGGCAGGCCGCCCTGGGGCCGGGGCGCACCCTTCGGCGTACCCGTCGTGCCCGAGGTGAGGATGATGGTGCGGCCCTTGCTGGCCGGCGGCGTGAGGTCGGCGGTGCGACCGGCGGCGACCCCCGCCGAGATGAGTCCCTCCAGGCTGTCCGGACCCGCGTCGCCGTCGGTCCAGCCGAGCACCCGGTCGGCGATGTCGGCACCGGAGAGCAGGCCGGTGAACTCCTCGTCGTGGACGACGACGCGCGGCTTCTCCCGCGCGATCACGTCGGCCAGCTGCGGGCCGGCGAAGGCGGTGTTGAGGTAGAGCACGTCCGCGCCGAGCTTGCTGACGGCGATGGAGGCCTCGATGAAGCCGCGGTGGTTGCGGCACATGACGGCCACGCCGTCGCCCGCCCTCACCCCGCGGGCGCGCAGCCCGTGGGCCAGCGCGTTGGTGCGCTCCTGCAGCTCACCGAAGGTGAGCGCGCCGCGCTCGTCGATGATCGCGACCTGCTGGGGCATCCGCAGCGCGATGGTCTTGAACCCGCCCGCGGGCGTGGTGCTCCACTGCCGCAGGGCGTTGGCCATGCCGGCGATCACGAGCGGCGAGTAGGGGCGCACGATCCCCGACTCGGTCAGGATCTTGAGGCTGGTTCCGGTGTCCTTGACCCGGCCGGTGACCAGGTGCGCGATCTTCCCCATGCCCCTATTCAAGCCCACGCCGTCAGGCGACGGACTTGGGTGCCACCAGTCGGGTCGCCGCCCAGTCCTTGCTGACCGCGGCGGCGGTCGTCTGCGAGAGGCCGGCGATGGGGGCCGCCTCGGCGATGTCGGCCGCGTCGACCGCGCCCGGGCGCCCGATCTTGGGCGTCAGCAGCCAGATCACGCCACCCCCGACGAGGTCGGTGAGGGCGTCCACCAGGCCGTCGACCAGGTCGCCGTCGTCGTTGCGCCACCACAGCAGGACGGCGTCCACGACGTTGCCGTAGTCACCGTCGACCAGATCGCCGTCGATGGCGTCCTCGATCGCGACGCGCAGCTCGTCGTCGGTGTCGTTGTCCCAGCCGAGCTCCTGGACCACCATCCCCTGCTTGAGGCCCATCCTCTCTGCGGGTCCGGTCGGGCCGGATGAGCTGGTGCCGCCGGTGGCGGTCGAAGTCACGGTGAGTCCTCCAGTGGTTCGGGTACGACGAACGTCCCGCGGGTGCGGGATGAGGAGTAGTCCAGCGGAGTCTGGGGTCGTGGCGCAACCCTCAGGCGCCCAGAACGTCTCCCTCGCAGTACTCACGGGTAGATTTTCTGCCCTTCTGAGAGGTGCAACGATGGGCGACGTGACCTCCGACACGAACACCGGCACCAACTCCGACGGCACCACCCCGGCCGTGCGCGCGGCGTCGACTCCCTCGGTCATCCACGAGGGCCTGCCGACCCAGCTCCCCGACATCGACCCCGACGAGACCCAGGACTGGATCGACTCGTTCAACGCGCTCGTCGACGAGCGCGGCCGGGAGCGGGCCCGCTACGTCATGCTGCGCCTGCTGGAGCGCGCCCGTGAGGCGCAGGTGGGCGTGCCGGCGCTGCGCAGCACCGACTACATCAACACCATCCCGCCGGAGCGCGAGCCGTGGTTCCCCGGCGACGAGGACGTCGAGCGCCGGATCCGGGCGTTCATCCGCTGGAACGCCGCGGTGATGGTGTCCAGCGCCAACCGCAAGGGCCTCGAGGTCGGCGGGCACATCGCCACCTACCAGTCCAGCGCGAGCCTCTACGAGGTCGGCTTCAACCACTTCTTCCGCGGCAAGGACCATCCGGGCGGCGGCGACCAGCTGTTCATCCAGGGCCACGCCTCCCCCGGCATCTACGCCCGCGCCTTCCTCGAGGGCCGCCTCAGCGAGGATCAGCTCTTCCGCTTCCGCCAGGAGGTCCAGCACGGCAAGGGCGCCGGCCTGCCGTCGTACCCCCACCCCCGGCTGATGCCGGACTTCTGGGAGTTCCCGACGGTCTCCATGGGACTGACCGGCATCAACTCGATCTACCAGGCGCGGTTCAACCGCTACCTCGCCAACCGTGGCATCAAGGACACCGGCCAGCAGCACGTCTGGGCGTTCCTCGGCGACGGCGAGATGGCCGAGCCCGAGTCGCTCGGCGCCATCCGGATCGCCGCCCGCGAGGAGCTCGACAACCTCACCTGGGTCATCAACTGCAACCTGCAGCAGCTCGACGGCCCGGTCACCGGCAACGGCAAGATCATCCAGGAGCTCGAGGCCAACTTCCGCGGCGCGGGCTGGAACGTGATCAAGGTGATCTGGGGTCGCGAGTGGGACGCCCTGCTCGCCCGCGACGTCGACGGCGTGCTCGTCAACCAGATGAACTCCACCCCGGACGGTGCCTTCCAGACCTTCTCGGTCGAGTCCGGCGCCTACAACCGCGAGCACTTCTTCGGCCCCGACCCGCGACTGCGCGCCATGGTCGAGCACATGACCGACCGGCAGATCGAGAAGCTGCCGCGCGGCGGCCACGACTACCGCAAGGTGTACGCCGCCTTCGACTCGGCGACCAAGCACGTCGGCCAGCCGACGGTGATCCTCGCCCACACGGTCAAGGGCTGGACGATCGACGCCCTCGAAGGCAAGAACGCCACCCACCAGATGAAGAAGCTCACCCAGGACGACCTCAAGAAGTTCCGCGACCGGCTCTACCTGCCGATCAGCGACCGCGACCTCGAGGCGGCCTACGAGGCCACCGGCGCCGCGCCCTTCTTCCACCCCGGTGCCGACTCGCCGGAGATCGAGTACATGATGGAGCGCCGTCGCCAGCTCGGCGGCTCGATCCCCCGGCGCGTGATCCGCGCCAAGGCCCTGAAGCTCCCCGGCGACGCGATGTACGCGGACCTGAAGAAGGGCGCCGGCAAGCACAAGGTCGCCACCACCATGGCCGCGGTCCGCCTGCTCAAGGACTGGATGAAGGATCCCGAGATCGGCAAGCGCCTGGTGCCCATTGCGCCCGACGAGTACCGCACCTTCGGCATGGACGCGATGTTCCCCTCGGCCAAGGTCTACGACCCGCACGGCCAGCAGTTCGAGTCCGTCGACCGCAACATGCTGCTGTCGTACAAGATGTCGCCGCAGGGTCAGATGCTCCACGAGGGCATCTCCGAGGCCGGCGCGATGGCCTCCGCGATCGCGGCCGGCTCGTCGTACGCGACCCACGGCCAGCCGATGATCCCGTTCTACATCTTCTACTCGATGTTCGGCTTCCAGCGCACCGGCGACTCGATCTGGGCGATGGCCGACCAGCTCGCGCGCGGCTTCCTGATCGGCGCCACCGCCGGCCGCACCACGCTGACCGGCGAGGGCCTGCAGCACGCCGACGGCCACTCCCCGCTGCTCGCGGCGACGAACCCGGCCGTCGTCCACTACGACCCGGCGTTCGGCTACGAGGTCGGACACATCATGCGCTCGGGCATCGAGCGGATGTACGGCGTGAACTCCGCGCACCCGCTCGGGGAGGACGTGATCTTCTACCTGACCGTCTACAACGAGCCGGTCGACCAGCCCGCCGAGCCCGAGGGCCTCGACGTCGCGGGCCTGCTCAAGGGCATGTACAAGGTCACCGACTCCCCCACGTCCGAGGGACCGCAGGTGCGCCTGCTCGCCTCCGGCGTCGGCTTCCCGTGGATCGAGGAGGCCAAGCGCATCCTCGCCGAGGAGTGGGGCGTCCAGGCCGAGACCTGGTCGGTCACCTCCTGGAACGAGCTGGCCCGCGACGGCATCGCCGCCGAGAAGTGGAACCTGCTCCACCCCGACGAGGCCCACCGCACGCCGTACGTCGCCGAGGCGCTCGGCGCCGGCGCGAACGCCGACGCCCCGGTCGTCGCGGTCTCCGACTACATGACCGCGGTCCCGCTGCAGATCGCGCAGTGGGTGCCCGCCGACTACCACGTGCTCGGCGCCGACGGCTTCGGCTTCGCCGACACCCGCCCGGCCGCCCGCCGGTTCTTCCAGGTCGACGCCCCGTCCGTCGTCGTGCAGGCGCTCGCGGCGCTCGCCGACGCCGGCGAGATCGACCCCGGCCGGGTCAAGGAGGCCGTCGAGCGCTACCGGATCGACGACCCGACCGCTGTCGCCGGTGTTCTGCAGGAGGGCGGCGACGCCTGACGCCCGACCGGGACGAGCGAACGCCGAGGGGCGGTCACAGCCAGCCGGCTGCGACCGCCCCTCGCGTCGTCACCAGCAACACCGCCAAGAACGCGACGTTGACGAGCGTGAAGACCCGCAGGAACGTGCGGGTCTCCCCCGGACGCGCCGTGGCGTGCTGGCGCAGGGTGATCAGGCTGGCCAGGGACGCGACGATCGTGCCGACGCCGCCGACGTTGACCCCCACCAGCAGCTGCGCGTGCTCGGTCGTGAAGGGCGCCGCGAGCACCGCCGTCGGCACGTTCGACAGGATCTGGCTGGCGAGCGCACTGACGAGCAGCGGGTCGAGCGCGAGCACGTCGCGCAACGCCTCGGCGACGCTCGGCACCCGGGCCAGGCCCTCGGCGATCGCGAAGAAGCCGGCCAGTACGACGAGGAGCAGCCAGTCGACCTTCAGCAGCGCGGAGCGGTCGGCGACGAGCAGCACCAGCACGACGACCAACCCCGCCCACACCGGCACCGCACGGACGACGATCGCGACGGTGACGGCGAACAGCGCGAGGTAGAGCAGCGTGCGGCCTAGCACGACGCGGTGGGGGAAGACGACCGGCTCGTGCGGCGTCCGCCGTACCTTCAGGCAGACGAGCACGATGAGCACCACCGACGCGACGAACGGCAGCACCATGATCCGCCAGAAGTCCCCGAGCCCGAGCCCGTAGAACTGGTACAGGTAGAGGTTCTGGGGGCTGCCGAAGGGCGTGATCATCCCGCCCAGGTTGGCGGCGACCGTCTCCATCACGAAGACGAAGGTCACCAGGTCGTCGTTGCCCGTCGCCCGCAGCGTCACCAGGGTGAGCGGCAGCAGGGTGAGCAGCGCCATGTCGTTGGTGATCAGCATCGACGCGACCAGCGTGAGGCCGACCAGGCCCAGGACCAGGGAGCGGCGGGTGCGCAGCAGCGCGATGATCGTCTCGGCGACCGCGCCGAAGAAGTGGACGCCGTCGAGGGCCCGTACGACGGCGAGCAGGCAGAAGACGCTGGTCAAGGTCGTCAGCACCGACGACCGCCAGCCGCGAGCTCAGGCAGAGGTGACCGCCTCGTCGCGCGCCTGTGCCACGGCGACCGCGGCAAGCGGCCCGAGGGGCGCGGTCGCGCCGGCCTTGAGCATCCGCCGGAACCGCGCCCGGTTGTAGGACGCCGGCTCGGTCGTGGAGATGAAGTCGTCGAGCAGCCGGACGAACTCCTCGGGGTGGTCCTTGTGCGGGAAGTGACCGGCGTCCGCGAGCACGTCCACCCGTACGTCGGGCGCCAGCGCCCGGGCGTTCTCGGCATGGGTGGCCGGGATGACCTGGTCCTCGCGGCCCCACAGCACGGCCATCGGCATCGCCTCGCTGAGGTACGCACGGTCGGACATGGTCACGATCTGGCCGCGCCAGTCGATCACCGCGCGGACCAGGTGACGGATCGCGAACCGGGTACGCCGGTCCTTCCACGACTCGACGATGTCGGCGACCTCGTCGAGGTCGCGGGTGTACCTGCGCAACGGTCCGAACGTGAGCCGCCCGGACGCCGTACGCAGGGCGAAGGTCTCGACCTGCCGGATGCCGGGCAGGGTCAGCAGCCCGACGGCGCGGAACCAGCCCGGCACCTGGATCAGCCGGATCATCGGCGACACCTCGGGCCCGAGACCGCCGGTCGACACGAGCATCACCCGCTGGGTGCGCTCGGGGAACTGGTAGGCGAACTGCATCGCGACGCCGCCGCCGAAGCTGTGGCCGACCACGGTGACCTTGTCGATGCCGAGGACGGTGAGCAGGTCGCGCATCCCGTTGGCGTACCCACCGAGCGTGTAGTCGGCGCGCGGCTTGTCCGACAGGCCGTGCCCGAGCAGGTCGGGCGCGATCACGGTGTACCGCTCGGCGAGGTCGTCGATCACGTGCGCCCACGTGGTGTGGTCGCACGCGAGACCGTGCAGCAGCAACAGCGCCGGGCCGGAGCCCTTCTTGACGTACGCGCGGCGCTTGCCGTGCAGCATGACGTACTCGACCCCGTGCCGGACGTCGTTCCCCACCGACATCGCTGCGCCCCCTCCGCGCTCGGCTAGCAAATGCTCACTCCTGCTAGCAATGGTGCACGATTCAACCACGCGAGCCCGGCGCCCGACACCCCCGCCTCCGCATCGCGGGCGAGGCCTTGACCCCTAGGCTTTGACCATGTCCCCCACCGGTTCGGCGCAGCGGGCCGAGGCCACCCGGCAGCTGCGCGCCGCGACCGGCTCGCTGAGCACGGCGGCGACCGCCCGGATGGACTCCGACCTGCCGTGGTTCCGCGACCTGAGCGCCGAGGAGCGCTCCTACGTCGCGATGATCGTCCAGGCCGGCGTGAAGGGCTTCGTCGACTGGTTCGCCGACGCCGGCGCCTCCGACCCGCAGGACCACGCGCTGGTCGGCCAGGTCTTCGGCGCGGCGCCCCGCGCGATGGCCGGCACGGTCGACCTGCACCAGACCGTCGACCTGATCAAGCTCACCATCGACGAGGTCGAGGCCAACATCGAGCGCCTCCTGGACCCCGAGGTGCTGCCCGACGTGCACGCCGCCGTGCTGCGCTACGGCCGCGAGGTCGCCTTCGCCACCGCCGAGGTCTACGCCCGCGCGGCCGAGGTCCGCGGCCGCTGGGACGCCCGGCTCGAGGCGCTCGCCGTCGACGCCGTCCTGCGTGCCGAGACCGACGAGGCCGTGCTCTCGCGGGCCAGCGCCGTCGGCTGGTCCTCCCGCGGCGAGGTCGCGGTGGTGGTCGGCACCGCCCCGCCCGAGGCCGACGCCGCCGGCCAGACCGGCGTCTTCGACGACGTACGACGCGCCGCCCGCGAGGGCGGCCTCGATGCCTTGAGCGCGGTCCAGGGCCATCTGCTCGTCGTCATCCTCGGCGGCGTCGACCAGCTCGAGAAGGACGCCAGCACCGTGGTCCACCTGTTCGGCGAGGGCGCCGTCGTGGTCGGCCCGACCGCGACCGACCTGGCCCACGCCCACGTCTCGGCCCGGGTCGCCCTCGACGCCCTGCGCGCCGCCGTCGGCTGGCCCGACGCCCCGCGCCCGGTCTCGGCCCACGACCTGCTCCCCGAGCGGATCCTCGCCGGCGACGACCTCGCCCGCTGGGAGGCGATCGACGACCTCTACCGCCCGCTCGCGGAGTCCCGCGGTGAGCTGGTCGAGACCCTCGTCGCCTACTTCGCCAACGGTGCCGGCATCGAGGCCACCGCCCGCACCCTGTTCGTCCACGCCAACACCGTGCGCTACCGGCTCGGCCAGATCGGCGACCTCACCGGCCTCACCCCCTCGGTCCCCCGCGACGCGCTCACCCTGCAGCTGGCGCTCGTGCTGGGCCGCCAGTCGACCTGACCCCGAGGACGCCCCAGGCGGATCGGCGTCCTTGTAGGACTCCCACAAGGACGCGGCGCCAAGTTCGTGGACGGTGCAGGCGCGGTCGTCAGGCCCCGGACGGCAGTCTGGATCCGTGCTCGTGATCGTGGCCCCCGGACAAGGCGCACAGACGCCAGGATTCCTCTCGCCCTGGCTGGAGGATGACGCCGTCGCCGCCTACGTCGACTGGCTCTCCGCGGTCGCCGGGCTCGACCTGGGCCACTACGGGACCGAGGCCGACGAGGACACCATCCGCGACACCAAGATCGCGCAGCCGCTGCTGGTCGCCGCCGGCCTGGTCGCCGCACGCCGGCTCGGTGTCACCCCGGAGGCCGTGACCGGCCACAGCGTCGGCGAGATCACCGCGGCCGTGGGCGCCGGTGTGCTCACCGCCGAGCAGGCCATGGTCCTGGTCCGTGAGCGCGGCAACGCGATGGCCGATGCCGCCGCCGTCACCCCGACCGGCATGACCGCCGTCCTCGGCGGCGACCGTGACGAGGTGCTGGCCGCCATCGCCGCGCAGGGCCTCACCGCCGCCAACGACAACGGCCCCGGCCAGATCGTGGCCGCCGGTACGACCGAGCAGCTGGCGGCATTCGCCGAGAACGGCCCCAAGGGCGGCCGCCTGCGCCCGCTCTCGGTCGCGGGCGCGTTCCACTCCCCCCACATGGCGCCGGCCGTCGACCACGTCACCGGGCTGGCCCGGGCCGTCACCGCCGCCGACGCACACACGCCCTTCATCACCAACTCCGACGGCACCACGCTCACCGACGGCCGAGAGGTGCTGGAGCGGATCGTCGGCCAGATCGCCCGTCCGGTCCGCTGGGACCTGTGCCTGGCCCGGATGGCCGACCTCGGCGTGACCGGCATCCTCGAGCTTCCGCCCGCCGGTACCCTCACCGGTATCGCCAAGCGCTACTTCCGGGGCGGCGAGCAGGAGGTCGAGACCTTCGGGCTCACCGGCCCGGAGCAGCTCGACGAGGCCCGGGCGTTCTGCGAGCGGCACGCCCTCCAGACCCAGGTGGTGCCGGCATGACGACGCTGCGGACCGAGACCGGACCGTCGTACGCCGCCGTGCTCGGCGTCGGCGCCTACCGTCCGTCGCGCGTGGTCCCGAACTCCGAGGTCGTCGACGCGATCGACTCGAGCGACGAGTGGATCCAGCAGCGCTCCGGCATCAGGACCCGCCGTTTCGCCTCCGAGGACGAGACCATCGTCTCGATGAGTGTCGCGGCCGCACAGCAGGCCCTCGACGCCGCCGGGGTCGACGCCCGCCAGGTCGACTGCGTCATCGTCGCGACCGTCAGCCACCTGCTGCAGACCCCGTCGGCGGCCACCATGATCGCCCACCAGCTCGGCACCGAGCAGCCGGCGGCCTTCGACATCTCGGCCGCCTGCGCCGGCTTCTGCCACGGCGTCGCGCTGGCCAACGACATGGTCCGCGGCGGCTCCGCCGGCTACGCGCTGGTCATCGGCGTCGAGCGGCTCTCCGACATCACCGACCCCACCGATCGCGGCACCGCGTTCATCTTCGCCGACGGCGCGGGTGCGGTCCTGGTGGGCCCGTCCGAGACCCCCGGCATCGGCCCGGTCGTCTGGGGCTCCGACGGTGAGCACTACGACCACATCCGCACGCCCGACTGGCGCGACATCCTCGCCTCCGGCGAGAAGAAGATGCCGTGCCTGTCGATGAAGGGCAACGAGGTCTTCCGCTGGGCCTCGTACGGGATGGCCAAGGTCGCCCAGCAGGCGCTCGACCGTGCCGGCATCACCGCCGACGAGCTCGACTGCTTCGTGCCCCACCAGGCCAACAACCGGATCACCGACGCGATGGCACGCTCGCTCAAGCTGCCGGACTCGGTCAAGATCGCCCGCGACATCATCGACGCCGGCAACACCTCGGCCGCCTCGGTCCCGATGGCCCTGCGCCGGATGATCGACGACGGCGACGCGAAGAGCGGCGACACCGCGCTCCTCATCGCCTTCGGCGCCGGCCTGGCGTACGCCGCCCAGGTCGTCGTCGTTCCCTGACGGGTCGCCCCGCGGCCCGCCCACGGATTGCACCACCCTGCACCACCCATCAACCACGGGAGAACAAGAAAATGAGCACCGAAGAGATCCGCGCCGCCCTCGCCGAGATCGTCAACGAGGTCGCCGGTATCCCGGCCGACAGCGTGCAGCTGGACAAGTCGTTCAGCGACGACCTGGACGTCGACTCGCTCTCCATGGTCGAGGTCGTCGTCGAGGCCGAGGAGAAGTTCGGCGTCACCATCCCCGACGACGAGGTCAAGAACCTCAAGACCGTCGGCGACGCCGTCGCCTACATCGAGCGCAACCGCGCCGCCTGATCCCCACCTGACTCACCAAGGAGACCGACAGCCATGTCCCGCACTCGTGTCGTCGTGACCGGCCTGGGCACCACCAGCCCGCTCGGCGGCGATGTCGCCAGCACCTGGGAGGGCCTGCTCGCCGGTCGCTCGGGGATCCGTCCCCTCGGCGACATGGCTGACGGTCTCCCCGTGAAGATCGGTGGTACGGCGGCCGTCGAGCCCACCGATGTCCTCGACCGCGTCGTCGCCCGGCGTCTGGACCGCTCCTCGCAGTTCGCCCTCGTGGCGGCACTCGAGGCCTGGGCCGACTCCGGGCTCGACGCCGTCCAGGAGGCCGGCGACCTCGACGGCGACCGCTTCGGCGTCGCCTTCGCCTCCGGCATCGGCGGCGTGCAGACGCTGCTGTCCAACCACGAGGTCCTGCTCGAGAAGGGTCCGCGGCGGGTCTCCCCGATCGCCGTCCCGATGCTGATGGCCAACGCCCCGGCCGCGACCATCAGCCTCAAGCTGGGCGCCCGCGGCCCGGTCAACACCCCTGTCTCGGCCTGCGCGTCGGGCAACGAGGCGGTCTCCCTGGCCGCCGACCAGATCCGGCTCGGCCGGGTCGACGTCGCGATCGCCGGCGGCACGGAGGCGGCCATCCACCCGCTGCCCATCGCCGCGTTCGCCAACATGATGGCCCTGTCGAAGAACGACGGCGACCCGACCACGGTCTCCCGTCCCTTCGACGTGGCCCGTGACGGCTTCGTGCTCGGTGAGGGCGCCGGCGCCCTCGTCCTCGAGTCGCTCGAGCACGCCCAGGCCCGCGGCGCCCGGATCTACGCCGAGGTGCTCGGCACCGGCATCACCGCCGACGCCCACGACATCGCCCAGCCCGACCCGGAGGGTCGTGGCGGCACCCGTGCTCTGCGCGCCGCCGTCAAGGACGCCGGCGTCGCCGCCGGCGACATCGTGCACGTCAACGCGCACGCCACCTCGACCCCGCAGGGCGACGTCGCCGAGTCCCTCATGCTGCACGCCGTGCTCGGCTCGGCCGCCAGCGACCTGGTCGTCTCGGCCACGAAGTCGATGACCGGCCATCTGCTCGGCGGTGCCGGCGCGCTCGAGGCGGTCGCGACCGTGCTCGCGATCCACCACCGCACCGCGCCGCCGACCATCAACCTCGACGAGCAGGACGAGCGCGTCGAGCTCGACGTCGCGACCAAGCCCCGGGACCTCCCGATCGGCGACATCGCGGCGATCAACAACTCCTTCGGCTTCGGCGGCGCCAACGTGGCCGTCGTCTTCGGGTCGCTCGGCTGACCCTCCCCCGGACCGGGGTCGCTGGAACCCTCCCATCCGGCGGCCCCGACTGCAGATTGCTCCCAGACGAAAGGCGCCCCGGCTCGAGCTGAGCCGGGGCGTCTTTCGTCGTGTCGTGGGGGCGGGGGGTCAGACCACCTGGTGCAGCCAGCGCACGGGCGCGCCTTCACCGGCATGCCGGAAGGTCTCCAGCTCGTCGTCCCAGGGCTTGCCGAGGAGCTTGTCGATCTCGTTCTCGAGGGTGACCTCACCGAGCGCGGCGCGGACCACGGAGGCCTTGAGCCGGTCCTCCGGGATCATGATGTCGCCGTGCAGGCCCATCACGGCGTGGAAGACGCCGAGGTCGGGCGTGTAGGAGAACCGGGCGCCCTCGGTCGAGGACGTCGGCTCCTCGGTCACCTCGAAGCGCAGGTGGTTCCACCCGCGCAGCGCGGAGGCCATCTCGGCGGCGGCACCGACCTTGCCGGTCCACGAGAACTCGGCCCGGTAGGTCCCCGACTGCGCCGGCTGCGGCGTCCAGTCCGGGTTGACGGGTACGCCGAGGACACCGCCCACGGCCCACTCGATGTGCGGGCACAGCGCGGACGGCGCGGAGTGGACGTAGAACACGCCCCTGGTCGCACTCATGCTTCCGGTCACCACGAACCCTCGCTTCCTCTACCTCCGGCGCGAGATACGCCTTCCCCAGCGGTCTCAACGGAGATGTCGGATGTGCGAACGCGTGCGGACACCGTTTTGCGGAGTGACACCTGTGATGTTGTGTTCCCATTGTGGCCCATGGGGCGGCGCGACACCAGCGCAACCGCCGCGTGTCTGGGTCACACCCTGCCGCAATCAGGCGCCGAGCGCGAGCAGCTCGTCCATCACCTGCACGGCGATGCCCAGGCCGCCGAGGTGGCTCTCGCCGTCGATGGTCGTCATCGTCGCGTCCGGGAGCCGGTCGACGCAGTGCCGCCCGTGCCGGAACGGCACGATGTGGTCGTCGTCGCCGTGCCACCAGCGCACCGGCACCTTCACGTCGGCGAGCCGGAACCCCCAGTCCCGCGTGAAGAGCAGCAGGTCGGCCAGCGGCGCCGAGGTCTGGAACCGGCTGCCGTTGAGCAGGTCGTCGAGGAACATCGCCTTGAACTCCGGCCGGCCCAGCAGGTTCTTGTCCCCCGGCGGCTGCACCGCGGCGTAGAGGTCGAGTGCGGGGCCGGCGAGCGGCTTCACCGTCCGGATCGCACCGGTCAGCGCGACCCCGAGCGGCACCCGGGTCGCGGCCAGCAGCGGCGCCGCGTGCACCGCGAGCTGGATGATGCCGCCCTCGGCCGCGTCGGGGCCTCGGGTCGGCGCCACGCCGCCGAGGACGCCCACGCCAGGCACGCGATCGGGCAGCGCCGCACCAGCGGCCAGGGCATAGGGCCCACCGCCGGACAGGCCGATCACCCGGGCGCTGTCGATGGCCAGGGCGTCGAGCAGCAACCTCAGGTCCCCCGTCCAGTCGTGCACGTTCTCGTACAGGTGCGGGGTCGAGGACCCGATCCCCGGCCGGTCGATCCCGATGATCCGCGCACCCACCTCGTCGGCGTACGCGCGGGCGTCGACCGGGATCTGCCGACGCGCTCCAGGGGTGCCGTGCATCCACACGATCGCCGGACCGCGGCGCGACCCGTACTCGGCGAAGCTGAGCCGTCGCCCGTCGCGGACGGCGACGTTGCCCTCCAACGTCGGGCGCTTCGGCTGCTCGGGCATCCGGGGAGCGGGGAACGTCATGCGCAGGAGTGTGGCAGGTGCGACGCGCGGGGATGCCGGTGTCCTACGCTTCGGCCATGACCGACGGAGGAACCGCTCCCAGCACCGCGCCCAAGCCGGGACGCCGGCGCGCGGAGCGTCCGGCCCGCGGGCGCGACCCGGAGCTCGACACCTCCCGGGTGCCCCGTCCCTCGCTCCAGTCCCGGGGCTGGCGGATCGCCGCCCTCGCGGTCGCGCTCGTCCTCGCCGTGGCCTGGCTGGTCTGGTACGCCATGACCCCCGAAGACCTCCCGACGTCGAAGAAGGTCGTCAACGCCAACGGCGTCGCCGGCACCCCCCTGTACGTCGGCATGTTCGCCGCGCCCGCCGACCTCGGCCGGACCCTGCGGATCTCCGGGGTCCGGGTGCACACCACGAGCGACGTGAAGCTCAAGGTCACGCCGATGCTGTGCCGCCGCGGGACGATCGGCGTGACGACCCAGCCCGGCCAGTTCTGTGCCGACCTCGTCGACCCCGAGGGCGAGCGCCTCGTCGGCGGCGACTCGATCGTCGTCCGCATCGAGGCCGCGGAGGCGGCCCTGGCCGTCATCGACCGGGTGCGGATCGCCTACCGCGAGGACATCCGTTGGGACACGCAGCCGGCCGGCAACCAGCAGGCGATCGTCACGATCGCCGGCCGGCCCTGATCAGCCCCGGTCGATCTTCTTCTCGAGCGCCTCGGCCCGCTCGGCCGCGTCGGTGATCTCGTCGGCGTCGATCGCGTTGGTCTTGTGGAACCAGGTCAGCGCGTCGTTGAGGCGGCCGGCCTCCTCCAGGGTGTCGGCGTACGCGTAGCGCAGCCGGACGACCCACGACTCGCGGGTCTTGGTGTTGAGCGGCGACACCTCGAGGGTGCGCAGCGCAGCATCCACCTGCCCGAGGTCACGGCGGGCGCCGGCCTCGACCAGCGTCATCTCGGCCTTGGCCGCCGGCACGAACTTCACCACCGAAGGGCTCTTCGCGAGCTCGAGGGCCCGGGTCGGGTTCCCAAGCGCGCGGTGGCAGTCGGCCATGATCGGCAGGTACGCCGTCGCGCCGTTCATCCGCTTCGCCGCACGCAGCTCGGAGAGCGCCTCGGCGTAGTGACCCGCGGCGTAGGCGGCCTCGCCCACGGCCTCGCGCACGGAGGCGATGCGTGGCGCCCGCGCCTTCGCGGCCAGGGTGTGCTGGTAGGCGGTCTCCGGGTCGTCGTCGACCAGCTGGCCGGCAGCCGCCAGGTGTCGCGCCACGCGCGCGGCCAGCTTCTCGGGAAGGCCCTTGAGGTGCGCCCGCACGGAGGCGCTGAGCTCGGACCCGGTCACGTCCTCGGGTAGCGGCGGACCGTCGTAGACCGCCTGCTTCTCGGTGCGCTCCGCCGGGTCCATCCGCGGCCGACGCTCGCCGTCGGTGCGCGGAGCACCACGGCGCTCCCCCGACGGCTTCCCGCCGCGACCGGCAGGCTTGCGGTCGTCGAAGCGTCGGTCGCCACTGGGCTTCCGGTCGCCCGTCGGCTTGCGATCTCCACTCGGCTTGCGGTCGTAGGGCTTACGGTCCTCACCGCTGCGGGAGCTCGCACCCTTGCGGGGAGCTCCGCCCTGCCGAGGCCCGCCCTTGCGGGGGGCACCCGCGCCGTCACGACGGCCACGCTGGTCTGCCACGTCAGTCTCCTGGGACTACTCGAGATCGCTATTGAGGAATCTAGGTCCAAAACAGAGTAGGGGCCACCCGTGACGGGTGGCCCCTACCTGAATGTTTGTCCGGCGGCGTCCTACTCTCCCACATCCTCTCGGTTGCAGTACCATCGGCGCTGGCAGGCTTAACTTCCGGGTTCGGGATGGGACCGGGTGTTTCCCTGCCGCTATGGCCGCCGTAACTCTATGAACCCCTGTCTACGACATGTATGTCGGGGTTGGTCATCTTCATGTGGACGCGCGCACCAACACAGTGTTGTCTTGTGCTTGTTGAGTGTGTTGGGGGTTTGTTGTGGCAAGTCTTCGGCCTATTAGTACCGGTCGGCTGGGCATTACTGCTGTACACCTCCGGCCTATCAACCCAGTGTTCTGCTGGGGGCCTTAACCCACAAAGGGGTGGGAAACCTCATCTTGAAACGTGCTTCCCGCTTAGATGCGTTCAGCGGTTATCACTTCCGAACGTAGCCAACCAGCCATGCACCTGGCGGTACAACTGGCACACCAGAGGTTCGTCCATCCCGGTCCTCTCGTACTAGGGACAGCCTTTCTCAAGTTTCCTACGCGCGCGGCGGATAGGGACCGAACTGTCTCACGACGTTCTAAACCCAGCTCGCGTGCCGCTTTAATGGGCGAACAGCCCAACCCTTGGGACCTACTCCAGCCCCAGGATGCGACGAGCCGACATCGAGGTGCCAAACCATCCCGTCGATATGGACTCTTGGGGAAGATCAGCCTGTTATCCCCGGGGTACCTTTTATCCGTTGAGCGACGACCCTTCCACTCGGAGTCGCCGGATCACTAGTTCCGACTTTCGTCCCTGCTCGACATGTCTGTCTCACAGTCAAGCTCCCTTGTGCACTTACACTCAACACCTGATTGCCAACCAGGCTGAGGGAACCTTTGAGCGCCTCCGTTACATTTTGGGAGGCAACCGCCCCAGTTAAACTACCCATCAGGCACTGTCCCTGAACCAGATCATGGCCCTAGGTTAGACATCTAGTACGACCAGAGTGGTATTTCAACGATGACTCCACAACCACTGGCGTGGCTGCTTCAAAGTCTCCCACCTATCCTACACAAGCCGAACCAAACACCAATGCCAAACTATAGTAAAGGTCCCGGGGTCTTTCCGTCCTGCCGCGCGTAACGAGCATCTTTACTCGTAGTGCAATTTCGCCGAGTCCATGGTTGAGACAGTAGGAAAGTCGTTACTCCATTCGTGCAGGTCGGAACTTACCCGACAAGGAATTTCGCTACCTTAGGATGGTTATAGTTACCACCGCCGTTTACTGGGGCTTAAATTCTGAGCTTCGACTTGCGTCTAACCCGTCCTCTTAACCTTCCAGCACCGGGCAGGAGTCAGTCCGTATACATCGTCTTACAACTTCGCACGGACCTGTGTTTTTAGTAAACAGTCGCTTTCCCCTGGTCTCTGCGGCCTCCGGCGCTTCCCCAGCAAGTGGGTACACGCCTCGGGCCCCCCTTATCCCTAAGTTACGGGGGCATTTTGCCGAGTTCCTTAACCATGGTTGTCTCGATCGCCTCGGTATTCTCTACCTGATCACCTGAGTCGGTTTCGGGTACGGGCGGCTCATGGCTCGCTAGAGGTTTTTCTCGACAGCATAGGATCACCCACTTCGACCAAAAGGTCTCGGCATCACATCTCAGACTCACCCACCAAAGGGCTGGGACCCGGATTTGCCTAAGCCCCGTCCTACATGCTTACCCGCCGTCTACCATCGCGGCGGTTGGGCTACCTTCCTGTGTCACCCCATCGCTTGACTACTACCGGATCGGATCCCACGCTCCACACCAAGCCCTCACCCCGAAGGGATCAGTACGAGGTGCTTCGGGTGGTTAGCATCACCGGGCTCGTCATGGGCGCCATTTCGCCGGTACGGGAATATCAACCCGTTGTCCATCGACTACGCCTGTCGGCCTCGCCTTAGGTCCCGACTTACCCAGGGCAGATTAGCTTGACCCTGGAACCCTTGATCAATCGGCGCACGGGTTTCTCACCCGTGATTCGCTACTCATGCCTGCATTCTCACTCGTGTCACATCCACACCTGGATCACTCCGGCGCTTCACCCGTGACACGACGCTCCCCTACCCAGCTCCACCCCTGGACGCCCCTCAAGGAGACGCCTGGGTTGAATGGAACTGCCATGGCTTCGGCGGATGGCTTGAGCCCCGCTACATTGTCGGCGCGGAATCACTTGACCAGTGAGCTATTACGCACTCTTTCAAGGGTGGCTGCTTCCAAGCCAACCTCCTGGTTGTCACTGCGACTCCACATCCTTTTCCACTTAGCCACCTCTTAGGGGCCTTAGCCGATGGTCTGGGCTGTTTCCCTCTCGACTATGAAGCTTATCCCCCACAGTCTCACTGCCACGCTCTCACTTACCGGCATTCGGAGTTTGGCTAACGTCAGTAACCTGGTAGGGCCCATCGGCTATCCAGTGCTCTACCTCCGGCAAGAAACACGCAACGCTGCACCTAAATGCATTTCGGGGAGAACCAGCTATCACGGAGTTTGATTGGCCTTTCACCCCTATCCACAGGTCATCCCCTCCATTTTCAACTGAAGTGGGTTCGGTCCTCCACGCCGTCTTACCGGCGCTTCAACCTGCCCATGGATAGATCACTCCGCTTCGGGTCTAGAACACGCGACTCAAACGCCCTATTCGGACTCGCTTTCGCTACGGCTACCCCACACGGGTTAACCTCGCCACGTATCGCTAACTCGCAGGCTCATTCTTCAAAAGGCACGCTGTCACCCCAAAGGGCTCCAACGGATTGTAGGCACATGGTTTCAGGTACTATTTCACTCCCCGCCAGGGGTACTTTTCACCTTTCCCTCACGGTACTGGTCCGCTATCGGTCATCGAGGAGTATTTAGGCTTAACGGGTGGTCCCGCCAGATTCACACACCATTTCAGGGGTGGCGTGTTACTTGGGAAATGCTGAACACAGCCAGACACTGTCGTCTACGGGGCTATCACCCGCTACGGCACCGCTTTCCAACGGACTTCGACCTCGCGTCTGGTTTCTTACTGCGCGCCATCCCGGCAGAGACGACAACAACACTCCCACAACCCCCACACCGCAACGCCTGCCGGCTATCACACGACATGGGTTTAGCCTCATCCGATTTCGCTCGCCACTACTCTCGGAATCACTTTTGTTTTCTCTTCCTACGGGTACTGAGATGTTTCACTTCCCCGTGTTCCCTCCACACACCCTATTTTATTCAGATGCGGGTAACTGGACATGACTCCAGCTGGGTTTCCCCATTCGGACATCCCCGGATCAACGCTCGGTTGCCAACTCCCCAGGGCATTTCGCAGGCTCCAACGTCCTTCATCGGCTCTCGATGCCAAGGCATCCACCATGTGCCCTTAACAACTTGCCCACAACAAACCACCAACACACACAACAAACACCCCACCACGAACACCCAGAATACAAGGCCCGCAGCAGAGCATCCATGCAGTCAGTGGCCCTCATCACAAGACGTGTGGTACAAACCTGATAAGAGAACACACAAAACAATCACGAAACAAACACTATTATTAATGCTCGCGTCCACTATGAAGAAGTCAAACAACCAGAAGCCAAACCAGCCCCACACCCGGAACCAATCCAGGCAGGCGTCTGATGCCTCAGACACCCAACAGCGTGCCATACCTACCGAACAGCAACCCGATCCACCCGAAGATGAACCAGCACCGTCCAACGATCGTTGCGTTCCACTATCCGAACACCCCAAGTAACAACAACACATTCGGCTGTCGTTGCGGGTGTGCTCCTTAGAAAGGAGGTGATCCAGCCGCACCTTCCGGTACGGCTACCTTGTTACGACTTCGTCCCAATCGCCAGCCCCACCTTCGACGGCTCCTTCCACAAGGGTTAGGCCACCGGCTTCGGGTGTTGCCGACTTTCGTGACGTGACGGGCGGTGTGTACAAGGCCCGGGAACGTATTCACCGCAGCGTTGCTGATCTGCGATTACTAGCGACTCCGACTTCATGGGGTCGAGTTGCAGACCCCAATCCGAACTGAGACCGGCTTTTTGGGATTCGCTCCCCCTCACGGGATCGCAGCCCTTTGTACCGGCCATTGTAGCATGCGTGAAGCCCTGGACATAAGGGGCATGATGACTTGACGTCATCCCCACCTTCCTCCGAGTTGACCCCGGCAGTCTCCCATGAGTCCCCGGCATAACCCGCTGGCAACATGGAACGAGGGTTGCGCTCGTTGCGGGACTTAACCCAACATCTCACGACACGAGCTGACGACAGCCATGCACCACCTGTACACCAGTATCAAAGAGACCCCCATCTCTGGGGGCTTCCGGTGTATGTCAAACCCAGGTAAGGTTCTTCGCGTTGCATCGAATTAATCCGCATGCTCCGCCGCTTGTGCGGGCCCCCGTCAATTCCTTTGAGTTTTAGCCTTGCGGCCGTACTCCCCAGGCGGGGCGCTTAATGCGTTAGCTACGGCACGGAACCCATGGAATAGGCCCCACACCTAGCGCCCAACGTTTACGGTGTGGACTACCAGGGTATCTAATCCTGTTCGCTCCCCACACTTTCGCTCCTCAGCGTCAGGTAATGCCCAGAGAACCGCCTTCGCCACCGGTGTTCCTCCTGATATCTGCGCATTTCACCGCTACACCAGGAATTCCATTCTCCCCTGCATACCTCTAGTCTGCCCGTATCGGAAGCAAGCACCGAGTTAAGCCCGGTGTTTTCACTCCCGACGCGACAAACCGCCTACGAGCCCTTTACGCCCAATAATTCCGGACAACGCTCGGACCCTACGTATTACCGCGGCTGCTGGCACGTAGTTGGCCGGTCCTTCTTCTGTACCTACCGTCACTTGCGCTTCGTCGGTACTGAAAGAGGTTTACAACCCGAAGGCCGTCATCCCTCACGCGGCGTTGCTGGATCAGGCTTCCGCCCATTGTCCAATATTCCCCACTGCTGCCTCCCGTAGGAGTCTGGGCCGTGTCTCAGTCCCAGTGTGACCGGTCACCCTCTCAGGCCGGCTACCCGTCAAAGCCTTGGTGAGCCATTACCTCACCAACAAGCTGATAGGCCGCGAGCACATCCTGTGCCGAAAAAACTTTCCACCACCAATAGATGCCTATAGTGGTTATATCCGGTATTAATCACCGTTTCCGGTGGCTATCCCAGAGCACAGGGCAGATTACTCACGTGTTACTCACCCGTTCGCCGCTCGAGTACCCCCGAAGGAGCCTTTCCGCTCGACTTGCATGTGTTAAGCACGCCGCCAGCGTTCGTCCTGAGCCAGGATCAAACTCTCCATAAGAAACTTGATACCTGACAATCAAGACCCTGCTGACAAACTTGTCATCAGAATCATCATTGCCGAAAACACACACCCAACCCCAAAGGATCGAGTGCACACAAACGTCACAACAATCTATGCATGACACACTGTTGAGTTCTCAAACATCACACGCGTCGAAGTTCCCCGCACAAGTCTGCGCAGTTCGTCTTCGAGCTGATGCAGTCCGAAACCTTAGGGTCTGACTCCGGTCTGTGCCAAATCCGAAAGGACTTGCTTTTCTGACCGGCGTCCGAACCAGCGGTTCGAGACTTGGTGGTCGCGGGGCCGGAAGCCCTCCGGCTGACCGCCGTCTTGCTTCCCGCCGCACCCGGCGACAAAGAGAACATTACGCACACCCGGCCAGAAGCACAAATCGAAACGACGTGACCCGGGCCACAGGCATCCGCAGGGGCCTCAGAG
Source organism: Nocardioides sp. QY071 (assembly GCF_029961765.1). Taxonomy (NCBI): domain Bacteria; kingdom Bacillati; phylum Actinomycetota; class Actinomycetes; order Propionibacteriales; family Nocardioidaceae; genus Nocardioides; species Nocardioides sp. QY071. Next base: position 2,011,448 of record NZ_CP124681.1, on the reverse strand, counting down.
GGCCCTGAAACGCCTCGTGGGCGGCCCCGCGAGGGGCCGCCCACGAGGGGGTGCGAGGGGGATGTCGGGCTGGCTCAGCGCACGCGCACGCCGGCGAACCGCTTCTTGCCGCGGCGCAGGACCAGCCAGGAGGAAGCGATCAGGTCGCCGGGTGCCGGGACGTGTTCCGGGTCGTCGACGCGCACGTTGTTGAGGTACGCACCGCCCTCGGCGATCGTGCGCCGCGCCTCGCCCTTGGACTTGGCGAGCCCGGTGAGGGTCAACAGCTCCACGACATCGGGGATCCCGGCGCTGCCGTCGACGTCGATCGTGCCGGCCTCGCCGAGCGCTGCCTCGAGTGTCGTACCGGACAGCAGGGTGACGTCGCCGCCCCCGAAGAGCGCCTCGGCCGCCGCCTTGGCGTTGACGGTCTCGGCCTCGCCGTGGACCAGGGTCGTGACCTCGTCGGCCAGCACCTTCTGGGCCTCGCGCAGGAACGGCTTCTCGGCGTGGCGAGCCTCGAGCTCCTCGATCTGCTCGCGCGGGAGGAAGGTGAACACGCGCAGCAGCTCGCCGACCTTCTCGTCCTCGACGTTGAGCCAGAACTGGTGGAAGGCGTACGGCGGCATCATCTCCGCGTCGAGCCAGAGCGCGCCGCCCTCGGTCTTGCCGTACTTGGTGCCGTCGGCCTTGGTGATGAGCGGCGTGGCGAACGCGTGGGCGGTGCCGCCCTCGGCCCGGCGGATCAGCTCGACGCCGCCGGTGAGGTTGCCCCACTGGTCGGAGCCGCCGAACTGGAGCGTGACGCCGCGCTCGCGGAAGAGCGTCAGGAAGTCCATCGACTGCAGGAGGACGTAGGAGAACTCCGTGTAGCTGATGCCGGACTCGAGGCGACGCTTCACCGTCTCGCGTGCGAGCATCCGGTTGACCGGGAAGTGCTTGCCGATGTCGCGCAGGAAGTCGATGACCGACAGACCCTCGGTCCAGTCGTGGTTGTTGACCATGGTCGCGGCGTTGTCGCCCTCGAAGGAGAGGAACGGCTCGATCTGGCCGCGGACCCGCGCGGTCCACTCCTGGACGGTGTCGAGCGAGTTGAGGGTGCGCTCCCCCGAGTCACGCGGGTCGCCGATCATGCCGGTGGCGCCACCGACGAGGGCGAACGGCGTGTGGCCGGCGCGCTGCAGGCGCATGGCCGTGACGATCTGGACCAGGTTGCCCATGTGGAGGCTCGGCGCGGTCGGGTCGAAGCCCACATAGAACCGGACGCTCCCCTCGCCCAGCGCTGTGCGCAGCGCGTCGCGATCGGTGGACTCGGCCAGCAGGCCGCGCCACTCGAGGTCGTCCAGAAGCGTGGTGTCGACGGACACGTCGGTCCTCTCTGATTCGTGAGTCGGGGAAGGTCCCCGCCCCTAGGGTGCCCCATGGCCGGCGAGACGGCCCACTGGGTTCGCCTCGGTGGACGCGGGTACGTTGCGAGGGCGATGACCAACCAACGGGTAGCGGGGCGCTACACCCTCCAGCAGCAGATCGGACACGGCGCGCACGGCGCGGTGTGGGCGGCGTACGACGAGGTCCTCGGTCGCACGGTCGCGCTCAAGCGGCTCGGCACCACGACCGGTCTCGGCGGTGACGCGGTCCGCGCCGAGCGCGAGGCGCGGCTCGCCGCCCAGGTCGGCCACCCGAACGTGGTCGCGGTCTACGACCTCGTGACCGGGGACGGCGGCACCTGGCTGGTGATGGAGAAGGTCGACGGGCAGGCGCTGTCGGCGGTGATCCGCGACGCTCCCCTCTCGCCGGACGACGCCGCGAGGGTGCTGGCGCCGGTCGCCGACGCACTCACGCAGGCGCACGCGCTCGGGATCGTGCACCGCGACGTGAAGCCGTCCAACATCCTCGCCGGTCCGGACGGGCCGAAGCTGACCGACTTCGGCATCGCCCGCGGCTCGGACGACGCGACGCTCACCCGGACCGGGCTGGTGACCGGCTCCCCCGCCTATCTCGCCCCCGAGGTCGCGGTCGGCGGTCAGGCGACGCCGGCCAGTGACGTCTGGTCCCTGGGCGCGACGCTGGTCCACCTGCTGACCGGGCGGCCGCCGTACCACCGCGACGACCTCGACAACGGTCCGCTGGCCGTGGTCTACCGGATCGCCCACGAGGACCCGCCGGTCGTGGAGGGCGCCGGCTGGCTGGCACCGCTCCTGGCGCGGACCATGGCGAAGGACCCGCAGGCGCGGCCCACGATGGCGGAGGTGCGCGACCAGCTCGCTCGCACGGCGAGCGCCGCCGACCACACGATGGCGCTGCCCGCAGTGCCGTCCGCGCGCCGGTCGACCGGGCTGCTGATGGCCGCCGTGGCCGCTGTCGTGGTGGTGCTGCTCGTCGTCGCCTTCCTCGTGCTGCGTCCCAGCGGTGACGACGGTGCGCCGGCCGCAGGCGGCACCCCGAGCACGTCCGCGACCCCGACCGAGGCGTCGAGCGCGGCGGGCACGCCGACGGCGGCCGAGCTCGAGGAGTTCGCGCGGACCTACGTCGCCACCGCGAGCGCCGACCCGGACCGGGGCTTCACGATGCTCACCCCGGCCTACCAGGCGCAGAGCCCCGACTACAAGGGGTTCTGGGGCAGTGTGAAGAACCCGGAGCTGCTGGAGGTCGCCGCCGATCCGGCACGGATGACGGTGACCTACCGCTACACCTACGTCTTCAAGGGCGAGGGACGCCGGCGCGAGCGGGTCACCCTCTTCCTGGTCGCCGATGGCGGCAACCTGCTGATCGACAACTCCACGGCTGGGTAGCCTGCGAGCCGTGAGCGGGTACGGCGTGCTGTCACCTGACGACGCGGCCCGGCTGCTGCTGCCGGTCGCCGAGTCGGTCGCCTCCGTGCACGCCGCGTCCGGTCGCCACGGCGCGATCTCGCCCGCGGCGATCGAGGTCGACGACAGCGGCCGGGCACTCCTCGTCGACCGCACCCGAGTCGCACCCGACCCCGCGTTCTCGGCGCCCGGTGCCCCGGACGACGTCTGGTCGATGGCCGCGCTGCTGCTGCACGCGACGACAGGCGAGCCGCCGGCCGCGCTCGGCCAGCCGCCCGTCGTACCTCGCTCCAGCGGGTGGCTCGCGCCGCTCATCGAGCTCGGACTGCGCTCCGACCCGCGCGAGCGCCCGTCCACGGAGGAGCTGGCCGCCTACCTGCGGGCCCGGGTCGCGCCGCCGGACCAGCGCCGGCGGATCCCCGTGGCGGGACTGGCGCTCGCCGGAGCGGCGATGGTCACGCTGCTCGGGCTCGTCGGCGCTGCGCTGCTGTTCGGCGGCGGCGACGCGGAGTCCCCCGGCACGCGGCCGGAGACGTCGGACACCACCACTCCGGAGGAGAGCGAGCCGACGACCGCCGTACCGTCGAGCGGGCCGACGCCGCCGACCGCCGCCCAGCTGGAGACCTTCGCCCGCGACTACGTCGCCACCGCCAGCGGGGACCCCGCGCTCGGGTTCACCTGGCTGACCGAGGCCTACCAGCAGCGCAGCCCGCGGTACCGGGAGGTGTGGGCCTCGATCCGGGACCCGCGGATCCTGTCCGTCAGCGCGGATCCGGCGGCGATGACGGTGCGCTACACCTATCGCTACCGGTTGCGCGGCGGGGGTTCGCGCACCGAGGACATCACGCTGTTCCTCGTGCAGGACGGCGAGCGGCTGCTCATCGCGGACGCGACGGCGCGTTAGTGGGTACCGCTGCCCCATGGGCAGCATCCGGATCGGCACCTCGGGATGGTCGTACGCGTCGTGGCGTGGCGACTTCTACCCGAAGGGACTGGTGCAGCGCCGCGAGCTGGCCTACCTCGCAGAGCGGCTGACGACAGTCGAGGTCAACGGCTCCTTCTACTCGCTCCAGCGGCCGTCGACGTACCGGAAGTGGCGCGACGAGACACCGGACGACTTCGTGCTCGCGGTCAAGGGCAGCAGGTTCATCACGCACCTCAAGCGGCTGCGCGACGTCGAGGAGGGACTGGCCCGGTTCTTCGGCTCCGGGGTGCTCGAGCTCGGCCCGAAGCTGGGGCCGTTGCTGTGGCAGCTGCCCGCCTCGCTGCCGTACGACGCTGCGCTGATGGGCTCGTTCTACCGGCTGCTGCCCGACGGTGTGCGCCACGTCGTGGAGTTCCGTCACCGCAGCTTCTGCGTCGAGGAGGCGTTCGCGCAGATGCGCGAGCACGGGATCGGCTGCGTGGTGTCGGACTCCCCGGGCCGCTGGCCGATGGCCGAGGTCGTGACCAGCGACGTCGTGCACGTACGGCTGCACGGGCACACCGAGCTGTACGCCAGCGGGTATGCGCCACGGTCCCTGGACCGGTGGGCGCAGCGGTGCCGGCGCTGGGCCGAGGACGCGGACGTCTTCGTGTACTTCGACAACGACGCCCGCGGTCGTGCACCCCACGACGCCGTGGCGCTGCGGCGGCGCCTCGAGGAGTGACATGCTCGACGCATGACCGAGAAGCCGTCCCCGCTGGAGCCGCTCGACGAGACCTGGGAGCGGGCGCTGTGCGTCGTCGCGCATCCCGACGACATGGAGTTCGGAGCGGCGGCCGCGGTCGCGCGCTGGACCGGGCAGGGCAAGAGCGTCGTCTACTGCATGGTGACCAGCGGCGAGGCCGGCATCGACGGACTGGATCCCGACGCGTGCCGCGAGGTGCGCGAGGCGGAGCAGGTCGCCTCGGCGCGGGTCGTGGGCGTCGACGTCGTCGACTTCCTCGGCCAGGCCGACGGCGTCCTGGAGTACGGCGTCGCGCTGCGTGCCGTGATCGCCGCCGAGGTGCGCCGGCACCGGCCCGACATCGTGATCACCGGCAACTTCCGCGACACCTGGGGTGGACGGAACCTGAACCAGGCCGACCACATCGCGGTCGGGCGCGCGGTGGTGGACGCCGTACGGGACGCGGGGAACCGGTGGGTGTTCGCCGACCAGCTCGGCGGCGCCGACGGCCTGGAGCCGTGGGGCGGCGTACGCGAGGTGTGGGCGTTCGGCTCCCCCGAGGCGACCCACGCCGTCGACACGACGGCCACCTTCGACGCCGGGGTCGAGTCGCTGCAGGCGCACGCGGCGTACATCGACGGGCTGGGCTGGGAGAACTGGGACCCGCGCGAGTTCCTCGAGGGGATGGCCCGGGCGACCGGCGCCCGGCTCGGCGTGACGTTCGCGGCGCCGTTCGAGGTGTTCCCCATGGGGTGGGGCGAGTGACGCGGAGTAGGCCGGGTGGGGCTCGAACCCACGACCCAAGGATTATGAGGAATCTCGCGGGGTCCGCGACGGATCACGGCGGAACATGACGGATCACCGGCGATTCGGACAGAACCCGCGTAGTTGAGCGGGATTCGACGCGGGAGCGCTCCGACCAGCGGAAACTCCCGCCGTTGAGCCGGATCGACCGCCCGTAGCGCGCCTGTAGCGCGAACCGGACGCCCTCGACGGGAGATCGCTCGCCGTGACGACGCCGTGTTCTGCCCTGATTCGTCGTGGACCCAAGCGGACCTGTCGACAGCACTCGATCCGCTAGAGTCCTTGCCGAGGGCCGGATAGAACCGGACGCCGAAGCAAACTGAACATCAAGCACAACCTGCCTGCCTGAACGGCTGGCCCAGGTTCGCGGCTGCTACGCCCGTGCGCGTCGTGATGAGACTGCCACGTCTCCGACGCTCCAAGCACCGGTGGGCAGCCGTTCTCTCGTTTTGAGCCTCCGGTGACGGATTCCAAGTCACGGAGGCTCAACCATGTCCAGCAAGACCGGGACCGCCAAGCGGTCTCAGATTCAGCCGCTCGATCGGCTCATGTACACCCGCGAGGAGACCGCGCAGCGTCTCGGCGTCAGCGTGCGCCTGCTGAAGCGCTGGCAACTCGACGGGAAGATCCATGCCACTAAGCCGGGTGGCGACAAGGGGCAGGTGTTCTTCACCGCCGACGAGATCGCGCGCTTCCTGCGCGACTCCACGCGGTGATTCCCGTGCGGTGGGTGGGTGCTCATCGCGTCACGTTCTGGCGGCACCCCACCCCTGACCAACGCCGGATCTGTCACAGCCGCGCTGGCGGATCGTCTTGATCGAGCGGCCCCGGTCGATGACCCCCGTTCGACGAACCGAAGGAGGAGACATGGACAGGAAGACCAAGCGAATCAGCCCCGGTCTCGGGCGCACGCGCAAGGTCGTCATCCCGGACGACATGTACGCCGACCTGAAGCAGATCGCGGCGATGCAGTCGGTGCCTGTCGCGGCGGTGATGCGCGCGTCGTACGAGCACTACATCAACCACGTCATGAAGCGGAAGCGGGGTGCGGCGTGAGTTGGAACGGCGGCGGCTGGGGCCGCGATGACGTCAGCGAGCGCGCTGCCGCGATCCGAGACCGCGACGCACAGATCAGAGAACGAGCAGCAGGAATGAGGAACACGAACATGACCAGCGAGAAGTCGCCCACGGGCATCACCCGGGCAGGCCTCAACTTCGACTCGGCGCGTGATGCACTCGGCGAACTCCACCGCAAGGCGAACGAGGGGTGGGACCTCCTGCGGGAGGGGCGGAAGCGTTCAGAACAGGCCAAGCAGGCCGACGCATCGCGACGAACGAGCGACGCGACTCGTGCCCCAGCCCTCAATGACCGGAAGGCGCGTGGTCGGTGATGGGTATCAGGTACTTCTACAACGACGAGGCCCACCAGCACCTCGACACCGCGCGGAACCTCAGCGAGGCCGAGAAGCGGCTCATTCGGCAGAAGATCGCCCAGGACGACACCCGGCTCAGCACCATCATGGAGAGCGCTTACGCCGACACGGTGAGCCGATCGCGGGAGTACCTCGACAGCATCATGCGGCTGCGGGACTCCGGGCTGGACAACATCGACGCCGACATCGAGGCGTACCAGAACGGCGAACTCTCAGACGACGAGTTCGGGGAGCGACTGACCACCTACTCCGCTGAGATCAACAAGCTGCGCCCGCTGGCACAACAGGCGCAGGACGCGGAAGAGCACGCGTGGGCCGAAGTCAACGTGACACCAGGGGCCTACCAGCGCCAGGTCGCGAAGCGCTTCCCAGCCCTGTTCGCGAACGGTCGCGGCCTGCTCGCGCTACCGACAGCCGACGACGACTGACGTGTTGAGCGGCCTCCCGCACCAACAGGAGGCCGCTCTGGGTTCCCAAGGAAGGAACGTCGATGACCGACGAAACGAGAGTAGAGCCGACGCCGCGTGTACCGCTGCCGCGTGGGCCAGAGCACGCCGCATACATCGTTGATGCAACCCCGGTGAGGTGGCTGCGGAACGTCTGGCCAGGTGGCAAGGCGCCGTACAACTACAGCGGGGCCGGGCAGATCCTTCGGCTGTCGATGCCTGCCCGATCGTGGATCAAGTACGAGCCACTGATGAAGCGGCTCACGGATCGAGTCACGCGCATGCGGGCGTACGGCGACCTACCCGCCAACTTCGACGAGGTCGGGTGGACCGACGAGGAGTGCGCGATGTGCGTGCTCGCCACAGCTCTGATGGAACGTGGCACCACCTTCTACGTGCTCAACGTCCAGCCGAGCGGGCGCACATGGGGATTCTTCCGTGGTCGCCGCATGGCGGCCTGGCATCCGGATGCACTGCGTCCGAGGGGTGGTCGGTGATGGGCCGCTGGCGAGAGGTCCGTTCGCACGTGTGGCGCGACGAGCGCGGGACGCCGGTGTTGATGCACGTCAAGAAGATCACGCCGGACGGCGAGGTCATCTTCCCGTGGAAGCACTGGCTCGACTTCGGCAACGGCACTCGTCCGCGCTGGTACAAGGGGAAGGGCGGCGACGACGGGATCGTTGCCCCGCTGCTGTACCCGCTCGACGTGTTCGCCAGGGCTGACCGCTCTGCACACGTCTACATCTGCGAGGGCGAGAAGGACTGCGACGCGCTCAGTGGGGTTGGGGTTCTCGCGGTCACGGCTGGCGGAGTCTGCGAGTTCAACCCCAAGCACGCGCGTCTGTTCAAGAGTTGGCGCGGTCGCATCACCATCGTCCGCGATAACGACGCTCCGGGCGCGTTCGGCGCTGCGAGGACGTACGGCCTCCTTCGGGACGTCGGCATCCCGGCAGCACGTCTACGGGTCGCTCGCGGTCGATGCGCAGGCGAGGGATCGGATGCCTTCGACCATCTGGAAGCCGGGTGGTCTGTCGACGACCTGATCCCGGAGTCGATTGCCCACGTCCGCAAGATCGCCGACACCGCCACAGCCGAGGACTTCAAGCGGGCCGGGTACGACCGCGCACCGCGCTACGCCGGTGATCCCGGCTGGGTTGTGGTGGGGCGCGAGGACGCCGCCGAACTCACGGGCTGGAAGCCGAGGCACGCGTCATGACGGCCGTGCTGTGGGTGCTCGCTGTCGCCATGTCCCTGTCGATCTGGGTGCAGATCGCCGTCAGCCGCGTCAGCACCCCACCCCCGCAGAGGAGCAGCCATGCGCGCAGACGACGAGGAAGGCGGGTGCCGTGTTCGGGGGTGCCCGTGGATCGGACCACCGGACGAGTGCCCGTTCCGGCGCTACGACGAGGACAGCGGCAACACCTTCATCGACGGGCTGATGCAACAGCGCCCGGGCGACTGACCCGGAAGACCACCCGAAGGAGCGCGGCCTGATGGCGGCCTCGAAGGACAAGAAGGCAACCACGCGGAAGCCGCCAGCCCGCAGCGGAGCACGGCTACTTGATGAGGTCGAGGATGCGCTACGGCGCTACGTGATCCTGCCGAATGAGCACTGCTACGTCACGGTGGTGCTCTGGGTGGCCGCGACGCACGGGATCAAGTCGTGGGACTTCGCTCCCCGGCTGTCGATCATCTCGCCCGAGAAGCGCTGCGGGAAGACGCGTCTGCTCGACGTGATCGAGCATCTGTGTCACAAGCCTCTGGTGACGGTGAATACGAGCGTCGCGGCTGTGACGAGATCGCTGGGCGCGAAGGCACCGCCGACCCTGCTGGTGGACGAGGCGGACAGCATCTTCGGGACAAAGCGCTCGGCTGACAGTCATGAGGATCTGCGCGGCCTGTTGAACGCGGGGCACCAGCGCGGGAAGTTCACGACGCGCTGGGACGTCACGACGAACTCGCTGCAGAAACTCCACACGTTCTCGATGGTTGCGCTCGCCTCGATCAAGGACCTGCCCGACACGATCATGGATCGCGGCCCGGTGATCCGGATGCGTCGTCGTGCGAATGGAGAGACCGTGCAGCCGTTCCGTGCTCGCCGGGACGGCGCGGGTGTGCTGCTGCCGCTGCGGGATCGTCTCGGCAGATGGGTCGTGGCTCAGGAGTTCGCCGACGACGTGCCGGGCATGCCGGTGGAGGACCGCGCCGCCGACAACTGGGAGCCGCTGATCGCGGTCGCCGATGCTGCGGGAGGCGCGTGGCCCGAACGTGCTCGGCTCGCGGCGAAGGTGATGACCGAGACAGAGGCAGGTGTCGCGCAAGAATCCTTCGGGCTGGAACTACTCCGCGACATCAAGGCAGTCTGGCCGGCCAAGGCCAAGGCCACGTTCACGAGTGACCTGCTCGGCGCCCTCCATGCCCTGGACGAGAGCCCGTGGGGCACGTATCACGGGTCGCCGCTCAACGCGAACGAACTCGGGCGGCTGCTGAAGCCGTACGGCGTGGCATCTGTGAACGTCAAGCTCCGCGGCACCGTGAAGAAGGGATATCGCCTCGACGGCAAGCCCAACCCCAAGACCGGCGCGGTGGAGGGTGGTCTGTTCGACGCGTGGGAGCGCTACCTCCCCGAGGTCGCAGGTAGCGGCGAGGTAGCGGACCGATGAAGCCGCCGACGCTACCCCGGAATCACCACCTGACCAGGGGAAACGGTGTCGAGGTAGCGGAGGTAGCGCCGGTTACCCCAGGGGCGCGTAGGGACGGTCTCCGGGAACCCCTAAAGACCCACCCTCGTGGCACATATCTGCAACTGCACACGGAGTACTGCAGGGGTGAACAACCGACGCGCCCTACCCGCTACCGCCGCTACCCGCGCTACCGGAGATGCGAATTGCCTGGTCAGACGGTGTTTCGGCGGTAGCGCTTCGCGTCGAACCGTCCCGCTACCCAGCCGCTACCCAACGACGAGAGGAGCCGTCATGCCCAAGAAGGACAGCAAGAGCACGAAGCCGCGAAAGACCGCCGCCGAGGAGTCGAAGGCGAGGCGCACACGCAAGCAACGCACAACGGACCCTATGCAGAAGGCAACCAAGGCGGGCCGTCAGCGTGCAGGAGGTGCTGAGAGCGATGAGGGGAGCGCCTCACCCACGGACCGACCGCAGTGCTCGGGGACCAAGCCCAACGGCGAGCGGTGTCGGCGGTCGCCTGTGCGTGGTGGTGATCGCTGTCAGAAGCACGGTGGCGTTGCGGAGCGCACCAACGCGCAGAAGCGCGCTGACCTGAACGCAGCGGTCAACGGCAGTGAGAAGGTCACCTGCACCGCGAGGAAGCGCAACGGTGATCGCTGCTCCAACCCACCCGTGACGGGAACGATGGTCTGCCGGATGCACGGAGCGGGCGCACCCCAGGTCAAGGCGAAGGCGAACCAGCGCCTGATCGAGATGGTGCTGCCGGCCATGCGCGAACTTCGGCGCATCCTCGACTCCAAGACGGCGAGCGACGCCGACAAGCTGAAGGCCGTGAACATGGTGCTCCAGCGCACCGGCTACAACGAGCGGCACTCCATCGACATCGGCTTGCGTGAACGCAACCCCTGGGACCTGCTGACGGGCGGAGACTCGCCTGCGTTCTCGATCCTGCGTGGTCGCGAGAACGTGATCGACCCCGCCGACGACACCGCTGCCCTGCCTGGGGGTGGGGTGGGGGAAGCCGAGGACGAAGCGCTGACCGCCTTCCTCGACCGGCGCGAGCGGGACCGCGAGAGGGAGGCATCGACCCGACTCGACAACAGCCGCCATGACGTCGTGCCCGGCGACGTGGTGGAGGAGGACCGCGACGCAGGTCTCTTCGGCTACCCACGCTCCCGAGCCGCTCGCCTCGCGGAGTCCGGCCAGCCGTCCGAGTACGACCCCGAGCCCCATCGCGACCCGGATCGCGATCCGTGGAGCGACTACGAGGACGAACTACGACGCCGACTCCGCGAGTAGCGCCACGGGATCGCCTTCTGCACGCCGCTCTCGCTTGCCCGGAGCCCCACGCCGGACCCGAGGAGCCTCCTGCCGGTGAACGGCGTGCAGAGCGGCTCCGGTCCAGGAGCCCGTGAGGCCTGTAGGAGGCTACGCGCTTCTGGCGTAGCGTCACCGGCGAGTAGTTGACATGGCAACTACCGGACCCAAGGAGACGAGATGACCGAGAACGACAACGCGATGTACCCGCTCGGGCGGTCGCTGACCTTCGTGCCAGAGGACGGCGTGGAGGTCGAGTTTCGACCCGCCGCAATCAGCATCGCTGACGCACGGATGATCGGGTTGACCTACTGCGAGGCGAGCGAGCCCGAGCGTGACGCACTACTGGCCGCGCTCGGCGGTGGGATGGTGCGCCGCTCGCTGCGGGTGTTCGCGAACACGGCCGCTCGGCTCGGTGAGCCCGACGCTGCGGCGTACGCCCGTGACCTCCGCGACGAGATCATCCCCACCCCCACCACTGCCGAGGGCGTGGCGTCGTGAAGGTCGTGGGCTACATCAGGGTGAGCACGAGCGAGCAGGCTCGCGATGGGTTCTCGCTCGACGCCCAGCGGGCAGCGATCGAGGCTGAGTGCGCTCGGCGCGGGTGGGAACTGGTCGACGTGCTGGCCGACGAGGGATACAGCGGCAAGCGCGACGACCGGCCCGCACTCCAACAGGCGCTGTCGATACTGCGCCGCAAGAAGGCACGCGCCATCGTCGTGGTGCGGATGGACCGGCTGGCCCGCTCGACCCAGCACCTGTGCGAGTTCATCCTCCTGTCGCGTCGGCAGAAGTGGGGCATCGTCGCGATGGACTTCGACTTCGACACGACCACCGCGAACGGTCGCCTCATCGCTCGCATCCTCGCGTCGGTGGCCGAGTGGGAGTCCGAGGTCAACGGCGAGCGCGTGCGTGAGGGCATGGCCGAAGCCAGGGCCCAGCGCGAGGCATCAGGCCAGCCGGTCACTTGGGGATTCAAGCGCCAGACGCCCGATCTGGTGGTGGGGAGGATCGTCCGCGCCCGGGAGCGTGGCGACTCGTTCAACACCATCGCCCGTCGCCTACAGGAGAGCCAGACCCCGACACCCGGCAACGGCGCTCGCTGGTACCCCTCGACGGTCGCCCGCATCTACAAGGCCGCGACCACAGAGACGGCGACGACCATCGACCGGAGCGCATCGTGAGTGCGCCCACGCCCGAGAAGAAGCGACGACAAGCCGGGTGGCGGGCCGTCCACGCCGGATGCCCGGACGGGCCAGCGCGGGTCAGCAAGGGCAGCGGAGGACGCAGCCACCCAGACCCGCCTCCGCAGATCGTCAACCGGCGCGTCCAAGTGCTCTCCACCAACCACCCGAGCACCGACCGCTGGGTCACGTTGACCACGACCGGCACCACCGCGGGCACCTACGCCTACCGGGTCGCGGTGGTCGACGGATTCAACCGGCACATCCAGACGCCTGTCACCTATCCAACGCTCGACGACGCCCGCAAGCACGCGAACCAGCTCTACAACGCCATGACCGAGGAGGACGACCAATGAGCACGAGACCACCCCGTGCGTGGGTACGCGAGAGTCACCGGAACACGCGACCAGACGGCACGAGGAAAGCGCGCGCCGATCTGCGTTGGGAGGTGGTGTACGAGGACCCCAAGACTCGCAGGCGACGGACCAAGGGAGGCTTCAAGAGCAGGACGACCGCCGACGAGTGGGCAGACGACTTCAAGGCCGACGTCCGGCACAGGCCCGACTGGATCGACACCAGCAAGGCCACGCCGACGTTCCGAGATGTCGCCCGCCAGTGGCTCGGCTCGCAGCACTTCGACCGTGCCCACACCGCGAACCACTACCGGCGCATCATCGAGGGCAGTAGCGACCTGATGGAGACCTTCGGCGATGTGCTGGTCGGCGAGATCACGACCGAGGACGTCAAGCGCTACGTCAAGACGGCCAGCAGTCGCCTCGCAGCCCAGACCGTGCGTCATCGGTTCTACGTCCTGCGCTTCGTGCTCGATGAGGCAGTCGAGGAGAGCATGATCCGCGTCAACCCGGCACGCGCAATCCGCAGGCTACGTCTCCCGAACCAGCCGAAGGTCGAGGACCACGAGCGCAGGCAGAAGCAGAGCGGTCGTCGGCTCACAGCCGAGCAGATCGACAGCCTGGTTGCCGCGCTCCCCGAGCCGCACGACATGTTCATCCGCCTGCTGGCGTACTCCGGGATGCGACCGGAGGAGGCGTGCGGCCTGACGGTGGAGGACGTGACGGTGCTGAGCCCTGAACTCGCCGTGCTCCACGTTCATCAGGTCGTCGTGGAGGTCAACGGCGAGGTCATCCGCGAGGAGGTCACCAAGACCCCGGAGAGCAACCGAGTCATCCCGCTCGACCCCGAGACGAGCGCGCTCCTGGTCGATTACATCGCAGCCCACCGCAAGCGTGCGGCGAAGTGGTTCACGAACCATCCCGAGCACGATCACCCAGGAGACGCGCTGCCGCTGTTCGTCGGATCAGTGGTGGGTGGGGCGCATGACCGCTCAGCGCTCGACCGTCTCGACTACAGCAAGCCGCTTCGGTACGGCGCGTTCTACAAGCGGCACTGGCACAAGGCTCGGAAGGCAGCCGGCATCCCGGACGGCGTGCGCGTGTACGACCTGCGGCACACGTTCGCTTCCATGCTCATGGACAAGGCCAGCGAGCCAGGAGGCCTGACTCCGAAGGAGGTCCAAACGATCATGGGCCACAAGGACGGCACGATGCTGATGAAGCGCTACTGGCATACCCGCGATCAGGACGCCGAGGTGCTCAAGGCCCAGGCGGCAGCCGTCGCGGCAGCGTTCCAGCGCAGGGCCGCGCCAGACAACGTCACCCGGCTCGACACCAAGCGCGCCTGACCCGCTCGGGCTGCCCCGCTCCCCGCAATGGTGGGTGGGGCAGCACCACGGCCGGGGGCCGCTTCTGAGCAGTGCCTAGCCTTTCAGCATTTCGTACGTCCAGCAGATCGTTGGGGACATCGTTCGGCGTGTCGTCCACAACGTGACGCAGTCGACATGCGAACCTGTTGTCGGTTGCCCTTGGTGACCCACCGTTGAATCCACGCCGAGATGAGAAAGGAGGAGGTGCCGATGAGGACCAGCCCGTGGCACTCGATCTTGTCGAACGTGCACCACGACAACACGTCGTGCAACACCGGGAACAACATCGAGGCCGAGAACCGTCGCGCAGGCACCGGCGGCAAGCCGTTGTGTGCAGAGTGCGACCGCCTCTGATGTAGGCGAGACCGCGCGCAACACCAAGTCGCTGACGGCGGGGAAGTCGCCGAGCGTCAACTGGGAAGCCCCACACGACTACCGAAGTGGTTGAGACACCTCGGTGCGGGTGGGGCTTCTCCCATATCTAAGCAACAGCGGGAGTCGCTGGCGATAGCAGGCCTGCCTGCTGGACGCTGGACCGCTGATGGATAGGCTCTGTGCTCTTGGGCCAGTAGCTCAGCTGGTAGAGCAGGACACTCATAATGTCCCGAGTCGCAGGTTCGAGTCCTGCCTGGCCTACGACCCGCTCGCGCCCGTCCCGGGCGAGTTCAGCGTGAACCTCCGTTCAGTGTCGGAGGTTGGCCATAGGCTCCACCCCCATGGAGACCCGCGCAATCTCTGCCGCAGAGGCCTTGGACCTGATCAACCGAGGCGAGTCCCACTTCTGGGACTTCAAGAGTTCGATGAGCAACGGCAAGGTGATTCAGAAGATCGGCTGCGCGCTCGCCAACGCTGACGGTGGCGAGTTCCTTGTTGGAGTCGAAGATCCAAAGACGGGCTCAGGGCTCGACCGCTGGAAGGGGTTTGCCGCGGTCGAGGACGGCAACCACATCATGCAGTCGCTCAGCGTTGACGTGACACCTGCCGTCCCGTACGTCGCGGAGTGGCTCCAGGTGGTCGGAGACGAGTCAGCCGGATTCGCATGCCTCCTGTCCGTTCGCAAGAGCCCGACCGTGCACCAGACCGCCGACGGGACGGTCTATGTTCGCCGCAACGCATCCACCGCGAAGATCGACGCTGCCGAGCGGGTGAACCTGGCGCTGTCGAAGGGCGCTGAGACGTACGAGAATCAGGAACTTGCCTCCTACACCGCTGACGAACTGGCACAGGAAGACGAACTTGCCAGGTTCCTCAGCACGTTGAGTCCCAAGACCGCTCCGGACGACTTCGTGCGCAAGCAGCGGCTGGCGAACAAGGACACCGGCAAGGCGCGCTTGTCGGGTGCGATTCTGTTCGCGGAGTCCCCCTCGGCTGTCGCCACGAAGCGGTGCGCGGTGAAGGTCGCGCGGTACGAGACGAAGGTGGAGAAGCCCGACCGCAAGCACCTGAGCGGCGTTCCGATCACGATCGAGGCTCCAGCCTACGAGCTGATCGATCAGACGATCAGCGAAGTTCAACGGCTAATCGAGTCTGTGTCTGTTCTCAGCCCCAGCGGCAACTTGGAGCCGCTGGTGTACCCACCGGAGGCCTTGAAGGAGGTCATCGTCAACGCGGTGATCCACAGGGACTACAACATCTCCGACGACATCGTCATCCGGGTGTTCGACAACCGCGTCGAGGTGAAGAGCCCGGGGCGTCTCCCAGGACACATGACTCTGGACAACTTGCTCACTGACCGGTTCTCGCGCAACCCAACGATAAACCGGCTCATCAACAAGTACCCGGACCCGCCGAACAAAGACATCGGCGAGGGTCTGAAGACCACGATGCGCAGCATGGCTGAGGCCAAGTTGAAGCCGCCGCGGTTCGCGCAGGAAGACAACTACTTCGTCGTCACGATTGAGCACACTCCGCTGGCGAGGCCACAAGAGATCGTGCTCCAGTACCTCGAGAACCACGACGAGATCACGAACGCGATCGCCCGGGAACTGACGGGCATCAACTCTGAGAACAGCATGAAGGAGGTCTTTTACGACCTCCGCGACGCCGGTGCGATCGAACGTGTGCCGGGGAAGGCGGGCAACAAGTCCGCATGGCGACGGGTTCAACAACCGACGGGACCGACGAACGACGCGACGAATGACGCGACGAATGACGCGACGAATGACGCGACGACAGGACCGACGAAGTCACCGCGCAGAGCACGGCGCATTCAGCCAAGGCGTCTGACTCGTGCCCAGCGGAAGGGCAACAAGCGATAGTTCGCCCGACTCCCTTCTGGGCCGCTGCAAGTCGTTGACGGGTCGAAAGGCCCGATCCGGCCCGGAAGGGGCCCGTGGCCGTGCAAACCGCCTTCAGGCAAGCGAGGCGGTCCGGGAGCCCTCCGCTGGCCCTCCCCGGATCGCCGCTCGGGGGCCTCCCGGACGTCCGCGACAAGCGACATCGCCCGCGACCCCTCCCGACGTAGGCCGCTCGCGTACCGCTGTGGCCCGTCGTGGTCCGCACTCTCCGGCTGTAGCGCCGTAGTAGCGCCGAACGACGCAGACCGCTCCTGACCAGGCGAAACAGGCCGAGAGCCGAGCGATTATGAGTCCTCTGCTCTGACCGACTGAGCTACCGGCCCGCGCGGCTCACCCTAGTGCGGCGCTCCCGCCGAGCGGCGGTGGGTCGAGCAGCGAGGCCAGGCGTACGGCGGGCGCCGAGCCGAACTCGCGTCGTTCGTCGGGCGTCATGGTGGCCACGCAGCGGCGCCAGGACTCGACGCGGGCCAGGCGGCCGAGCTGGAGGGCGGCGGGCAGGGCGGCGCGCAGGTCGGCCGGGGCGGCGAGGTCGGACCAGACCTCGAGGGCGGCGTCGGCGATGCGCCACAGGGCCGGGTCGTCCGGTGGCAGCCCGAGGGACTCGCGGGCCATGGCCAGCGGGACGTACAGGCCGGCGAGGGGGTCACCGACGAGGGCGTCGCCGAAGTCGAAGAAGCGCAGGCCGCCGTCGGGCGCGAGCACGACGTTCTCGGCGTGCAGGTCGTTGTGAAGCAGGGTGAGCGGCAGGTCGAGGTCCTCGACCCGGTCGGACCAGCGCTCGACGGTCGGGAGCAGCGCCTCGAGCAGGACGGCGACCTCGGGAGCCAGACGACGGGGGTCGTCGGGGGCGAGGGCGGCGAGGCGACCGACCGCGTCAGCGACGTACGTCGTGGAGTCGGCGGGGGCGAGGACGCTCAGGCGGAGGTCGTCGACCGCGCCGACGAGCCGGCGCTGCAGGTCCGCGGCGTCGGCGGCGATCCGGGCCCAGGTCGCCGGATCCGCTGCTCCCCCGCGGTCGTGGACGGTCGGGCCGAGGTCGGCGGTGAGCAGCAGGTCGCGGTCCGGGTCGGCCGCGAGGACCGGCACGACGCGGTCGGGGGCGACCCGGGCGAGGCGTGCCATCAGCCGGGCCTCGTGGGCCTGGCCCGGACAGTTCTGCTTGGCGTACGACGTCCGGCCGCCCGCCGTGACCCGCCACAGCGCGGACCACGGCCGGAGCGCGACCACCTCGACCCGCTCCGGGAACCCGACCGCGGCGGTCAGGAACGCGCACAGCTCGGCGCGGAACTGCTCCGTCGCCCACACCGCGCTCGTCCAGGTGCTCGTGCTCACCCCTGCAGCGTGCTCCGCGAGGGCAGGCGGCGCCACCGGTTTCCGTGGCGGGTGCGCTCACCGGCGGATCGTGACGCTGCCGCCGGGCGGTCCCATCCGGACCCCGTTGCCGCCGAACCCGCCACCGCCGAAGCCCTGCTGGTCCTGGCCGTCGCTGCTCGGCAGGTCGGCGTCGAGATCCGCCAGGACCACCCGGGTACCGGCCTCGATCCCGTCGACGATCTCCACGTCGGTGCTGCCGACGATGCCGGTCGTGACCCGCACCCGCTCGGCCCTGCCGTCCACCAGGGTGGTCACGGTGCCGTCACTGATGGCCGAGGCGGGGACGGTGACGGCGTCCTGCGCGCTGCCGACGACCACCTCGACCGACGCGGGCAGGCCCTCCGGCAGCGCGAGATCGCGCTCGTCCAGCGTGATGTCGACGGCGTACGTCGGGTCGGAGGCCGTGTCGGAGGTCGAGTCCGAGGCCGAGCTGGTCGGGACGTTCGAGACCCGGCTGATCTCGCCGGCCAGCGGGTCGGTCGCGCCCGAGGGCGTGGCCTCGACGGCGGTACCCGTCCTCAGCCGGGCGGCCTCGGTCTCGGTGACCTCCAGGGACACCGTGGTCACCCCTGGGGCGACCACGACCGCGACCGTGTCGCCGGAGGACACGTCGTCGCCCTTCGCGACCGACAGGGAGGTGACCGTGCCGGCCGCGGGGGCGCGGACCGCAGCGGCCTCCAGGTCGGCGCGGGCGGAGGCCAGGTCGGACTTCGCCTTGTCGATCGCGGCCTGGTCGTCGGCCAGCGTCGCTGCGGTGACGGTGCGCGACGGGGTTGCATCGGAGGGCACGGCGTCAGAGGTGGGGGCGTCGGAGGTGGGGGCGTCGGAGCTGGGCGCGTCGGGGGTGGCCAGTCCGGATCCGGTGACGAGGTCGCCGAGCGCGGCGGTGAGTGTGGCGGTCAGGGTGGAGATCGCGTCCTGGAGCGCCTGCTGGGCCTGGGCCGTCGCGGACTGGGCGGACTGGACCGCGGCGAGTGCCTGGGTGCAGTCCTCGTCGAGGCCGGACCCGTCCGTCGGTTCGCTGCTGGGTGCGTCGGTCGGGTCACTGCTGGGTGCACCGGTCGGGTCGGCCGTCGCCCGGCAGGCCTGCTCCTGGGTGGCGAGGGCCGCGGTCGACCTCTCCAGGGCGGTGCCGGCCGCCGACTGCGCCGAGGTCACGGCGTCCTGCTGGGCCGTGAGCGCGGTGAGGTCGGGGGTCGTCGCGGTCGGGGTCGCGCCCTTGGTGGGCGAGCCCGAGGAGCCGGAGGATCCCGACGGCTCCTCGGTCGCGGGGGTGCTGGTGGTGGCGGTCGCGACCGAGGCGGCCTGGGCGTCCTCGTCGTCGGCGAGCCGGGCCTTGGCGCTCGCGAGGTCGGACCTGGCCTGGTCGACCGCGGCCCGGAGCGCGGCGCGGTCGAGGACCGCGATCACCTGGCCCTGCCGGACCTCGTCCCCCACGGCGACGGGCACCCGGGCGACCTCGCCGTCCGTGCCGAAGGCGAGGTCGGACCGGCCGCTCGCCCCGATCACGCCGGACAGGTCGAGGGTCTGCTCGACGTCGCCGGTGGCGGCCACGACCGTGCGGTACGAGACGGCGTCGTCGCCCGTGGCTCCGTACGCCGCGAAGCCGGTGCCCGCGAGCGCCAGCACCGCGAGGGGTACGACGACCCGGCGGGGTGCCCTCCTCAACGCCCGCACTGGTCGCTCACCGCGTCGCTGACCTGGATCGCCGTCGCGGTGACCGCGCCGGCGTCGTCCGCGTCGCCCTCGACGCGGACGCAGCGGCCCTTGCTCAGGGCCGAGGAGTCGGAGGCGACCTGGTGGGTGTAGGTCGTGGTGCCGTCGACCGTGACGGTGACGTCGCCGTCGATGCCCTCGACGACGAAGCCGCTGTCGCTGACCGAGGTCACCTTGCCGATGGTGCCGAAGCCGCCGGGGCGTCCGCCGCCGGGCAGGCCGGAGGGCAGGTCGGAGGGCAGGTCGGAGGGCCGGTCGGTCGGCATCCCGCTGGGCCGTTCGCCGTTCCCGCCGCCCGGGCCGCCGCCGAAGCCGCCGGTGCAGGTGCCGTCGTCGCCCGCGGTCACGGAGACCGAGGCCGCGGTGACCGCGGTGACGGCCTTGTCGGCGCCGTCGGTGGAGCCGCTGTCCGCCGTACGCACGACGACGCAGACACCGGTGGTGACGTCGGCGAGGGTGCCGGCGGCCTGGTCGGTGACCGTCGTGCTGTCGGTGACCGTGACCGCGGTCTGGCCGGAGCCCTGGCCCTGGCCGCGGACCTGCAGCACGTCGCCGTCGACCGCGGCGATCAGGCCGAAGGTGCCGGGCATCCCGCCGCCGGGGCCGCCGTTCCCGGCCTCGCCGCCCTGCGCGGTCGCGGTGCCGGCAGCGGCGTCGGGCGTCGGGTCGTCCCCGCCACAGCCGGTGAGGGCGGCGGCGAGAGCGGTGCCGGCGGCGACGACGGCGAACGGGCGGGCGGTACGCCGGGTGAGGGCTGGGATGGTCATGGATGCTCCTGGGTGGGTGGTGCGGGGAGGGGTCATTCGCTGCGCAGCGCGTCGATGGGGGTCAGCCGGGCAGCCCGGCTGGCCGGGTACACGCCGAAGCCGACGCCCATCGCGAGCGACGTGGCGAGGGCGGCCGTGGTCGCGAGCAGCGACACGGAGACGGCCTGGTCGATGAAGTGCGGGAGGACCTGGGCCCCAGCGATGCCGATCACGACTCCGACGACGCCGCCGGTCAGGCCGAGCAGGGACGCCTCGACGAGGAACTGCCGCCGGATGACGCGCGGCGCCGCGCCCAGCGCCTTGCGCAAGCCGATCTCGCGGATCCGCTCGGTGACGGAGACGAGCATGATGTTCATGACCCCGATGCCGCCGACGAGCAGCGAGATGCCGGCGACGCCGGCGAGCAGGACGGTGAAGGTCCGGTTGGTGGAGTTCGCCGTCTCGACCAACGAGTCCTGCGTGGCGATCGAGAAGTCGGCGTCCGCGGTGGTCACGCCGTGGCGGGTGGCGAGCAGCGCTTGGACCTCCTGGTACGCGGCCGCCAGCGTGGTCTCGCTGGCGGCCTCCACGTAGATGGTCGACACCGCGCTGGAGGTGCTCCCGGTGAGCCGGCTCGCCGTACCGACCGGGACGACGGCCACGTCGTCCTCGCTCGCCCCCGAGGACGAGGCTCCCGACGACGAGAGCACGCCGATGATCGTGACGCGGGTGCCGTTGACGCTCACCTGCTGGCCGACCGGGCTCTGCCGGCCGAACAGCTCCGTGGCGGTGTCGGCGCCGATCACCGCCACTGCGGCGCCCGTGGCGGCCTCGTCGGTGGTGAAGAACCGGCCGGCGCTCAGCTCCCGGCTGCGGACGTCGAGCCAGGCGGTCGTCGTACCGGCGAGCGAGGTGGTCCAGTTGGTGGCGCCGTTGACGAGGGACACCGAGGCGGTGGACACGGGCGCGACCGCCGCCACGTCGGGTGCGGCGTCGGCATCGGCGAGCGCGGCGGCGTCGGCGATCGTCAGCGTCGAGGCCGAGCCGAAGCCGCCTCGTACGCCGGAGCTGCTGGTGGTGCTGCCGGGCGAGACGATGAGCAGGTTGGAGCCCAGGGCGTCGATCTGGTCCTTGACCTCCTTCTGCGCGCCCTGGCCCAGACCGACGGTCAGGATGACCGAGGAGATGCCGATGACGATGCCTAGCACGGTGAGCGACGAGCGCAGCCGGTGCGACCTGATCGCCGCCAGACCGGAGCGGACCGTCTCCCACCAGCTCATGCGGGGACCCGCGCGGTGAGCCGGTCGACGGTGATCAGGCCGTCGTCGATGACCAGGTTGCGCCGGGCGCGCCCGGCGACGTCCGGCTCGTGGGTGATCAGCACGATGGTGCGACCGGCCTCGTGGAGCTCGTCGAACAGGCCGAGCACGTCGCGGGTCGAGGTGGAGTCCAGGTTCCCGGTCGGCTCGTCGGCCAGCAGGAGGTCGGGCTCGGTGACCAGGGCGCGCGCGACGGCGACCCGCTGCTGCTGGCCGCCGGACAGCTCCCCGGGGCGGTTGTCGATCCGGTCGGCGAGGCCGACCCTGCCCAGCGCCGCGATCGCCCGCTCCTTGCGCTCGGGGCGCGGCACGCCGGCGTACACCAGCGGCAGCTCGACGTTGCGCCACGCCGACATCGACGGCAGCAGGTGGAATTGCTGGAACACGAAGCCGATCCGGCGGTTGCGGATGACCGCGAGGGCCGCCTCGTCGAGCTCGGCGGTGTCCTCCCCGGCGAGGACGTAGTGGCCCTCGGTCGGTACGTCGAGGCAGCCGATCAGGTTCATCAGGGTCGACTTGCCGGAGCCGGACGGGCCGATCACGGCGACGTACTCCCCCTCGTCGATGGTGGCGTCGATGCCGCGCAGTGCCTCGAACTCCACGCTGCCGGAGGTGTAGGTCTTGCGAACGCCGGAGATCTCGATCAGGGCGCTCACCGGCTGCCTCCGCCCGGGAGCCCGCCGGTGCCACCGCCCGGGAAGCCACCGCCGGGGAAGCCGCCGTTCTGCTGCATCTGCTCGCGGAGCTGCTGCATCTTCTGGTCGCCGCCGGTGCCGCCGGGGCCGGCGAAGCCGGCGACCTCGACGACGTCGCCCTCGCTGAGGCCCGAGGTGATCTCGGTGGCCATGCCGGAGGTCTCGCCGACCTCGACCTCGGTGCGCTCGGTGGTGCCGGTCTTGCTGTCGGTGACCTTCTCGACGTAGGTCTTGTCGCCCTCGGTGGTGATCGCGCGGCTGTCGACGGTCAGGACGTCGGCACGCTGGCTGACGACGATGGCGACGTCGGCCGACGTGCCCCCGAAGAGGTCGTCGCGCTGGTCGGTCACCTGGATCGTGACGGGGAAGACCGCGGCGCCGGTGGAGTCGGTCTCGGCGACGAGGCCGACCTCCTCGACCGTGCCGTAGACCGTCTCGTCGACGCCGCTGACGCTCAGCTCGGCCTGTAGGCCGACGCTCACCTTCTCGATGTCCGCACTGGCGACGGAGGCGTCGACGACGAACTCGCCGGTCGACACGACGGTGATGGTGCCGGAGTCCGAGCCGTCGGCGGAGCCGGCCGAGCCGGTCACGGAGCCGCTGCCCGCGGTGTCGCCGACCTCGAGGCCGACGTCGGTGACGGTGCCCTTGGTGGTCGAGCGCAGCACGGCGTCGTCGACGGCGTCCTGGGCCTGCGCCAGCTTGGACTCCGCGGCGAGGACGGCGGCATCGTCGGCGGCGAGCTGCACCTCGGACGCATCGTCGGCGACGTCCTGCGAGCGTGCGGTCCGCGCGGCTGTCAACGAGCTCTCCGCGGCGTCCAGCTCGGCCTGGAGCACGTCGTCGTCGATCGCCGCGAGCCGCTGGCCCTTCTTCACCTTCTCGCCCGGCTCGACGTAGACGGCGGTGACGGTGCCGCTCACGTCGAAGGAGAGCTCCGCGGTGGTCGCGGCCGCGACGGTTCCGCTCGCCGTGACGGTCTGCTTCAGGGTCTGGGTCTGCACGGTCGCCGTCGTCGTGGTCGCGGCGGCGGGCTCGCCGCCCCGCAGGAGCAGCCAGCCGCCGGCGACACCGGCGACCACGACGAGGGCGACCAGGGAGAGGACGAGGCGCCGGGGACGACGCAGGCCGCGGACACGGCGCAGGAGCTTGCGTTTCACGAGCCCGACTCTGTTCGGTCGGACTGTGGCGCTCCTCGGCCGAACCTATGGGCGCGCTGTGAGGGTGATGCTGATCCGGGTGTCCCCCGGCACGCTGTGCAGGGCCACCGATCCCCCGTGCGCACTGATGATCGCCTGCACCAGCGCGAGCCCGAGCCCGACCCCGTCGGAGCGGTGCCGGGACGCGTCGCCGCGGGTGAACCGCTCGAAGGCCGTGTCCACCAGGTCCGGCGGGAAGCCGGGACCGTCGTCGTGCACGTCGAACCCGTCGGGGCGCACGGTGACCGTGACGGTGGTGCCGGCCGGGGTGTACTTGCGGGCGTTGGTCAGCAGGTTGGTCACGACCTGGTGCAGCCGGTGCTCGTCGCCCGTGATCTCGACGGGCTCGCCGTCGTCGGGCAGCACTATCCGCCAGCGGTGGTCGGGCGCAACCACCCGGGCGTCGTCGACGGCCTCGAGCAGCAGCCGGGTCAGGTCGACCGGCTCGGCCGCGAGCGGGCGGCCGGCGTCGATGCGGGCCAGCAGCAGCAGGTCCTCGACCAGCGCCGTCATCCGCGCGGCCTCCTCCTCGACCTTGGCCAGCGCGACGGCCGAGGTGTCGGCGTCGCCGCGACGACGGGCGAGCTCGGTGTAGCCGGCGATCGTGGTCAGCGGGGTCCGCAGCTCGTGGGAGGCGTCGGCCACGAACTGGCGCACCTGCAGCTCGCTGCGGTGCCGGGCCGACAGGGACGACTCGACGTGCTCGAGGAGCTGGTTGAGGGCGAGACCGACCTGGCCGGCCTCGGTCCGCGGGTCGGTGAGGTGCTCGGGGACCCGCTCGGTCACGCCGATCTCGCCCTCGGCCAGGGGGAGCTCGGCCACCGCGTGGGCGGTCGCGGCCACCTCGGTCAGGGGACGCAGCTGGCGGCGTACGACGGCGGTGCCGGCCAGCGCCGCGGCGACGATGCCGAGCAGGCCGAGGACGACCTCGAGGCGGATGAGCGACCCGGTCGCCTCGTCGACGTCCTCGGTGGGCAGGCCGGCCACGACCGTGATGCCCGACCGCTCGTCCCGCCCCCGCATGACGCGGTACTTGCCCAGGCCGGGCAGCTCCACCGTCGTCGGCTCGCTGCCGACCTCTGCCAACACCGCGAGCACGGCTGGGTCGAGGGACTCGGGCTGCACGACCTTGTTGCGCACCCGGACGACCTCCCCTTCCCGGGCACTGCCGGCGAACCGGGCCTGCAGGGTGCCCGGTGAGCCGAACAGCACGCGGCCGCCCGGTCCCGGGCGCAGGCTCTCGGCCACGTCGGAGTCGAGCCGGTTGGTCAGCCACGCATGCATGCCGAGGGTGGTGACCGTGCCGACGAGCAGCGACACCACGGCGACCAGAGCCACCGCGGTGATGACGAGCCGCGCGGTGAGCGAGCGCGGCCAGAGCCGCCCCATCAGCCGGCCGGCTTCAGCACGTAGCCCGCGCCCCGCATGGTGTGGATCATCGGTTCGCGGCCGGCATCGATCTTCTTGCGCAGGTAGGAGATGTAGAGCTCGACGACATTGGCCTGGCCGCCGAAGTCGTAGTTCCAGACCCGGTCGAGGATCTGGGCCTTGCTGAGGACCCGGCGCGGGTTGCGCATCAGGTAGCGCAGCAGCTCGAACTCGGTGGCCGTCAGCGCGATCTCCTCGCCGGCCCGGGTGACCTCGCGGCTGTCCTCGTCGAGGACCAGGTCGCCGACGACGAGGGTGGAGCGGCTCTGCTCGACGGCGGTGCCGGCGCGGCGTACCAGCGCGCGGAGGCGGGCGACCAGCTCCTCGAGCGAGAACGGCTTCGTGACGTAGTCGTCGCCACCGGCGGTGAGGCCGGCGACCCGGTCCTCGACCGCGTCGCGGGCGGTGAGGAAGAGCACGGGGACGCCGGGGTCGTCGGCGCGGATGCGGCGCAGCACCTCCATGCCGTCGTGGTCGGGCAGCATCATGTCCAGGACGACGACGTCCGGGCCGTGGCTGCGTACGGCGGTGACGGCGTCGGTACCGGTGTGGGCGGTCTCGACCGCCCAGCCCTCGTAGCGCAGCGCCATCGCCACGAGCTCGGCGATGTTGACCTCGTCGTCGACGACGAGGGCGCGCAGCGGGGTGCCGTCGGGACGGGTCGCGGTCTGGCTCATGACCTCAGACTGTGCCAGGAACCTGTGCGGATCCTGTGGATCCCTTGTGCGGATCCTGCGGCTCCTCACGGCCGGACCACAGCATCAGCACAGGGTCCGGAGGCAGCGTGGAGGCATGAGCCAGAACGACGACCCGACCCCTGAGCCGACCCCTGAGCCGACCCGTGAGCCGACCCCCGACGTACCACCCGCTCCCATCGAGCCGACTGCCCCGGCGCCGGTCCTGAAGACCCGCTGGCGCGACCGGGTGTTCCACCTGCGTGCGATGGTCGCGGTCGGCCTGGCCGGCCTCGTCCTCGGTGCGGGCGCCGGCGCCGGCACCGCGCTGGTCGCCGGCCACGACGACCGCCCGGACTTCCGCCACCAGCGGATGGGTGGCTCCGGCGAGCGCGGCTTCCCCGGCTGGGGCGGGCGCGACGGCCAGGACGGCCCGCCGAACATGGGGCAGGTGCCGCCCGGGTCGTCGCAGCAGCAGGACGACTCCTCCGGAGGTACGTCGCAGGCACCGTCGAGTAGCTGAGGACGCCGCCGTTGTCGGGACTGGAACGAGTCTCTGCGTGAGGGCGGACTCGCTGGGCTTTCGCGTCGGCGCCCCCCGGCCTTCTCTCCGCTCTTCGCAGCCCGGTGAGCGGCAGATCAGAAGGATTGACACGCGGCAAGGGCGGGAGTCGTTCGTCGTCAGCCCACCAGTAGACGCGCCTGCGCCTCCTGGATCTGTGTCCTCGCGTCGAGAAGAGGCCGCCAGTTCGCGCGGTAGGCGGCTCCGACCGCGGCGAGCTGCGAGGTGGTCTCCATCTTGGCGAGGATGGTCTTGACCTGGGTGCGGACGGTGGCTACGGCGACGACGTGAGCTTTGGCGATGTCGCTGACCTGCGCGCCGGTCATCAGGGCGGCGAGAATCTCAGTCTCACGGGGAGTGAGGCGTTCCAAGCGGGACCGCAGCTCGCGGAGCTCCTCGTTCTCGCGTGAGGCTGCCTCGATGAGGGCGGCACGCTCCGAGAGGGGCATCGCTGGCAGACCGTCCCGCACACGGCGGACCGTGCGCCTCATCTCGTCCAGTGTGCAGGATTTCGAGATGACTGTCTTGGCTCCGTGACGCAGGCACTCACCCCACCGGGCAGGCTCCCGGTTCCCGGTGAGCACCACGACCGCGACCCCTGCCGAGGTCAGGGGGGCCACCAAACGGATGCCATCGCCGAGCTCGCCCAGATCGAGCTCGAGGAGCACGAGGCGAGGAGCGCTCCGCAGAACTGCGGCGAGCGCTCCCGCCAGCGAGGTCCGGGGCCCGTGCAGGTCGAGATGGGCGACGAGGTAGCCGTCGCTCTCGAAGGCCGCTCCCACAGACTCGGCGAACAGCAGGTGATAGTCGAGGATCGTCATCCTGATCGGGCGTGCCATGGTGCTCCCTCCACACATCTGGAGGTCGCGCGTCGACGAGCGGCCACTCGGTCGCCAAGCCCGTTCCTTGTGCCGACCCTCCAGTCAGCCGTGCTCCCTCGAAGTGAGTGTGCGGGCGTGGACGAGCCGTGACAGCGACGTTTCGCAAGACATGGCTGCTGCAACAAAGACAGGTCCGTCAACCCTCCCGGCCCATCCAGGCGCGATCGTCTCGCGATCGCTCTCACTGCCCTCACTCCGCGGTCGCGCTCAGCGGTGCCGCACTGCCGCTTTGCACGTTGTGGCTCTCCGGGTCCAGATCGTCCAGCTGCGGCACCTTCTCCCTCAGCGTGCTGTGGAGGTGGGCCTCTCGGCGCACAGGACCACATATCGGGTAAACCTCACCAATCGGTCGCGATCCGTGGAATTCGTGGCGTCCGGTGCCTACCGTGCCCTGATGGAGGGAACATCCGCGGGCGGACCGCTCGAGGGGCACCGCCTGGAGTTCGACCAGAGCTTGGCGAGCCTCATTCAGAACGCGCAGCAGATGCTGACCGCGCAAAACCGTTTGCGCGGGCTGCTTCGTGCGAGTCGGATCATCGTCGCCGACCTGGACCTGGACACCGTGTTGACTCGCATCGTCGAGTCCGCCTGCGACCTCGTCGAGGCAGACTACGGCGCTTTGGGCGTCGTCAGCTCCGACCGGAGCGGGTTGGAACGATTCGTTCACGTCGGCTTAGACGATGACGCCGTCGCCGCGATCGGTCACCTCCCGCAGGGACGTGGCTTGCTCGGTCTTCTCATCGACGACCCGCGTCCCATCCGCGTCGCCGACCTGCGGGAGGATCCACACTCCATCGGCTTCCCCGCCCATCATCCGCCGATGCAAGGGTTCCTCGGCGTTCCGATATCCGTCCGTGGCGAGGTCTTCGGCAACCTGTACCTGACCCGCCGCGAGGGGAAGGAGTTCACGAGCGAGGACGAGGAACTCGTGTCGGCTCTCGCCGCGACTGCAGGGACAGCGATCGAGCACGCACGCCTGTTCGAGGAGGCCCGGCAGCGAGAGAGCTGGCTGGGCACTGCCACATCCCTGACCCGGCGTGTCCTGGCTGGCGAGGATCCGCTTCCGGCGATCAGCCGAAGCGTGTACGGGCTCGCCGGCGCAGACCTGGTCGTCGTCGCTCAGCCGAGCGAGGATCAAGGGCACCTGGAGATCGCGGTGGCGATCGGGGAGGCCGCCGAGCAGGTGAGTGAAGCCAGATACCCTCTGAGTGGCACACTCAGCGAGCTCGTACTGTCCGGAGCAGGCGCCTTGCGAATCGCCGACGTCGCCGACACGGGAGCCTGGGAGAACCGCACCGTGTTCTTGGCCGACAAGGTCGACACCGGACCCGCGTTGATCGTGCCGTTGGCCGGCGCAACCAGCATCCGTGGGGTCTTGTGGGTGACTCGAGGTGCCTCAGGACGTCCGTTCTCGGCGACCGACGAGGCGATGGTGACGACCTTCGCGAACCACGCCGCGATGGCATGGGAGCTGGCGTTGGCACGCCAGGACCAACAGCACATGGAGATGCTGCGCGACCGAGACCGCATCGCCCAAGAGCTCGGGGAGACCGTCGTCCGTGATCTCTTCGCCGCCGGCCTCGCCCTGCAGGGCGCGGCTCCACGGGCCAGCGGTGCACGCGAGAGCGTCGAGCAGGTCGTCGACGACCTCGACAGCGTCATCAAGAAGATCCGCGACAGCGTGTTCAGCGAACGTACCTCGCCATGAGCCGGCTGACCTCGTCGAAGCAGCCCGCCCGGGACGAGCAGGACTTCACGAGCTCCACTGCCGCGTGAGCACCGCACGCACCGCGAGGAGAAGACCCTCGCCGCGCTGACGAACGCCGGCGGATCAGCGACAACGCGCGGCACACGTTGTCTCCGACGGCACCATCCGCCAAGCCGCAGGCCACCTCTCAGTTCGCCGAGGTCAGGTCAGCGGGCCTCGAACACGACGTCTGCCGACGATGCTCCGCGCAGAGTTGCGATCTGCGTGGCTTCGTGATGAAGGAGCTTCTTGTCGCTGGTGCGGAGCGTGTCGAACGACTCGATGGTGATGGTCAGCTTGCGCCCGCTCTTGCGGGGGCGCCAGGTGCCGACGATCCTGCCGTCCGCGAGGATTGCGCCTGGTTCGCCGACGCTCCTCCACACCTGCTGGTGATGCTTCTTGTCGAGGATCGTCTCCCGATCGCGCAACTGGGTGTAGGGGTCACGTGGAGGGAGCATGCGCACTCCTTCGGGTCGTGGCGCCGTGGTGAGAGCGTCGAGGTCCTCGGTGAGGATCCAGGACCGGCCGGCGTGCCCAACCGGCGTCAACTCGTCTTGGAGTGGGTCCCACCACGGCCCGATGTCACCGGCGTTGACGCCCATCCAGGCGGCGAAGTCGGCACGGGTGGACGGGCCGTAGCACCGTAGGTAGCGGCGAAGGAGCTCTGCGCGGGCGGTGCCCGGGGCCAGGTCAGGGACCTGCTGGCCGAGCCACTCCTCGACCAGCACGAACTGCGCCTTGTTTCCGCCGCGGGCAGCGAAGCACACGACCTGCTGCAGGGTGAGGACACGAATGCAGAAATGCACGATGCCCTCCCCAAGTGACTGTCTGGGAGCAAAGGGGCCTTCTCCTTCCCAGACGACCCGCTGGCTCGGTGTCAGCCTGGGACCGACACGGGCGGCCAGCTCCTCGCCCAGCTCGGTGATGGCCAGTTGGCGGCCGGAGAGCACGGAACCGATCTCGGCCCCGCACATCTCCACGGCCTGGTCGATGCTCAAGGTGAGCTTCGCGGTTGCCTGGGCCAAGCCGGGGAGGAAGTGGCCCAAAGCTGTCTCGGTGGGGGGTAGCACGCCGGTCGTGAACAGCGGTGTGTCTCGCGTAGGGAACAAGAACGGGGCACCGCGCATGCTCCAGGTCTGCAGGAGGCTCTTGTCGTCGGCGACCGCCGTGTGCATCAGCTCCTCGGTGACGTCTCGCACGCGGGCGTGCAAAGCCAGCAGAGCCGATCCCGGTGGGCTGTTCTGGAGTCCACAGCGGCCAGCCACCGTGAGGAGCTGGCCGCTGGCGACCCGGTGCATGAGGTGATGGGCGTTGAGTCGGAACCCGATCACCTCGTCGGTGGACACCGTCGTCGAGACTTTCCCCGCCACGTCGTCACTGTATGGCTGTTGGGTGCCGGTGGGAGCGCAGCGATTCGTCGCGCGGAGCACTGTTTCCGCTTGTCGAGGGCGCTCATCTGCTCAGAAGGCAGGACTCCAATGAGCAACCTGCAGCTCACCACGCTCACAACGCCGAGGGCCTCTGGCCTGCGTCTCCGCAGGCCAGAGGCCCTCGTCTGGCTCCCCCGATTGGACTCGAACCAATAACCCTGCGATTAACAGTCGCATGCTCTGCCAGTTGAGCTACGGGGGAAAGCTGCTCCCCACCCGCGGGGTGGAAGCGGGGAAACACTAGCAAGGACGCGGCCCGCGGCCGAAATCGAGGTGGGGCTCAGGCCAGGACGTCGGCCTGGGCGGCGCTGAGGGCGTCCTGGACCACGGCATCGACGCGGGGGTCGGCGGGGTCGAGGCCGTCGTCGTACTCGACGAACCAGGCCAGCTCGCCGCGGGTGCCGGGTGCGCGGCGGGCGAGGATCCGTACCTGGCGGCGGCCGGAGACCGCGACGTGGCGCTGGACGGCGATGCTGGCGGTGACCCGCTCGCGGACCAGCTCGAGGAGGCGGCCGGCGTCGTCGAGACGCAGCAGGTGGACGGGGCTGGGTTCGCCGAAGCCGGCGACCTCGACCACGCGCAGGGTGGACTCCTCCTGGTCCCAGTCGGCGCTCGCCACCTGCTCCCACGGGATCCGGTCGGGCAGGTAGAGCGCGTCGCGGGTGCCACCCACCAGGCCCGGACCGTCGCCGGGCGCGCGGACGGTGGCCCAGGCGAGCAGCCGCTCCCCCGCGCCGACCGGGAACGGCGGGCGGCGCGACGGCAGGGGTACCCACCTCATGTCCACCGCCTCACGGGACGCCGACGATCTTCTCGCGCAGCGTGCGCCGGTGCTGCTCGAGCGCGGCGAGCTCGCCGAACATCTTGTTGTAGTCGGTGGGGTTGTCGAGCGGGTTGGTGCGCTGCAGGCGCGACTTCACCTCGTCGATGCGGCGCAGCACGGTGAGCTCCTGCAGGCGGAACAGGTGGGTGGCGATGTAGCCGGCGTCGATGTCGCGGTTGGCGGGGATCGGCTCGACCGCGAGGGCGCTGACGATCGAGGACACCGCGGGGTCCGTGGCGGCGTCGCGGACGTGGGCCACCCAGCCGGCGTCGTTCTGGCCCGCGACCGCGCCACCGGCGGCGGTGATCGCCTCCCAGACGCCGCGGTAGGTGGGGTGGACGAAGTCGTTGAGACCGATGTCGGCGCTGGTGCGGCCGATCGCGACGGGGTGCTGCAGGACGAGCTTGAGCGTCTCGCGCTCGATCCCGAACCGCGGGTCGCGCAGGTCGGGGACCCGGGGCGCCGGCGCCGGCTGCTCGGGGGGCCGCTCGGCGGCACGCGACGACTTCATCCCGCGGTCCTGCTGCGGGCCCTTGGCCGCGGCGCGTCGTACGGCGGCCAGCACCTGGTTGGTGTCGATGTCGGCCCCGACCAGCCGCGAGATCTCCTGCGCGAACGCCGTGACCTTGGACTGGTCGCGCACCGAGGCGACCAGGGCGGCCGCGTCGCGGACGGCGTCGATGCGGCCGTCGGCGCGGTCGAGGTCGTGGCGCTTGACGACGTTCTCGAGCACGAAGCGGTAGAGCGGGCGG
This sequence comes from Nocardioides sp. QY071, assembly GCF_029961765.1. Taxonomy (NCBI): domain Bacteria; kingdom Bacillati; phylum Actinomycetota; class Actinomycetes; order Propionibacteriales; family Nocardioidaceae; genus Nocardioides; species Nocardioides sp. QY071. The sequence goes on along the minus strand of NZ_CP124681.1, from coordinate 1,979,776 downwards.
CGGCTGGCGATCAGCTCGCGGACCGCGTCGTCGCCCTTCGAGATGCGCAGCTCGCAGGGGTCCATGCCCTCCGGGGCGACCGCGACGTACGTCTGGGACACGAAGCGCTGGTCGCCCTCGAAGGTGCGCAGCGCGGCCTTCTGCCCGGCCTCGTCGCCGTCGAAGGTGAACACGACCTCGCTGCGCAGCTCGGCGTGGTCGTCGAGGAAGCGCCTCAGGACCCGGGCGTGGTCGTCGCCGAAGGCGGTGCCGCAGGTGGCGACCGCGGTCTCGACGCCGGCGAGGTGGCAGGCCATCACGTCGGTGTAGCCCTCGACGACGACGGCCTTGGAGCTCAGCGCGATCGGCTTGCGGGCCAGGTCGATGCCGTAGAGGACCTGGCTCTTCTTGTAGATGGGCGTCTCGGACGTGTTGAGGTACTTGGCCTCGATCCGGTCGTCCTCGAAGATCCGGCGCGCCCCGAACCCGATGGTGTCGCCGTTTGTCTCCCGGATCGGCCACAGCAGCCGGCCGCGGAACTTGTCGTAGAGGGAGCGGCCCATCGCCACCAGCCCGGCGGCGATCACCTCCTCGCGGGTGAACTTGCGCCCGCTCAGGTGGCGCCACAGCGCCTCCCCGTCGCGCGGCGCGAAGCCGACCCCGAACTTCAGCGCGGCGCCCTGGTCGAAGCCGCGCTCCGCCAGGAACTGGCGCGCGGCCAGCGCCTCGGGGGTGCCGAGCTGCTCGGCGTAGAACTCCTGGGCCACAGCATGCGCCTCGACCAGGCGGCGCCGCTGGGGACCCTTGGGCCGGTCGTCCTGGCCGGTCTCGTCGCGACGCAGCTGGACGCCGTACTTGTCGGCCATCCGCTCGACGGCCTCGCCGAAGCTGAGGCCGTCGATCTTCATCAGGAAGGTGAAGACGTCGCCACCTTCCTGGCAGCCGAAGCAGTTGCCGGTGAGGATGTTGTCCTCGAGCGTGAACGCGTGGCCGTCCTCGACCTCGGCGCAGAACACCTCCTCGACCCGGTCGGTCTCCTCGACGCTCTCCACCACCCAGCCACGCCGGGCAAACGCCTTGTGAGCGTCGACGAAGCGCCGGCGGTGGGAGTCGAGGAGGAAGAAGTCCTCCTCGAGGTCCTCGTTGACGAGGTGGATCCGAAACAGCTCGGAGGGCTCGGTTCCGAGTCCGAGCCGCGTCTGTGAGGTGATGCCGTACGTCGCGATGCCGAGCCGGGTGCACACGGTGCGGAAGAACTCGAGGTCCTCGCGGTCGGCCGAGTTCATGATGACGGTGCCGTCGGCTGCAACGCATCCGTCTGCTGCGAAGTAGCCCGCGAGCCATCCGTAGAGGTAGGGCACCGACTCGTCGAGTGACGGGCGGTCCTTGAAGAACTTGGGCAGGTGGTGGACGAGCAGGTTGCCGTCACCGCGCTCGCTGGTGTGGCTGTTGGGGAACCACTTGAGCATCGCCTCGTCCTTGGGCGGGCATATCAACGCCATCGAACCGGTGCCGTTGAGGGTGCCGTCGCCGTAGGTGAACCCGTGCGCGATGCCGAAGGGCGACGGCGTGGTGCGACGGATCCGGGACCGCGGGAACTTCGAGACCAGCCGATCACCAGCCTTCAGGTCGGTCGTCAGCACCTCCCGCGCGTTCTGCTGCGCCTTGCCCGAGCGGATGAACCAGCGGTGGCCGTCGGTGGCGTAGAGCTCCTTGCGCTGACGGTTGCGGGTGACGGTGATCCGGTGGAGCCGCTGGACGCCGTACGACTTGAACGGGGCGTCGATCCAGTCCCCCCGCGCGCCGAGGATGCGGTGGATCCCACCCGCGAGGTCGCGGATCTCGCGAGGGCCGTCCCGGGTGAGCACTCGGGTCTCACCGGCCAGGCAGTGGAAGAAGCCCCGGCTCGGCGTCACGTGGAACGACGGGGACTTCTCGTCGTGGAACGGGCACAGGCCCTTCATCGAGCCGCCGCCGGCATTGCGCAGGGTGACGTACGACGACACGACCTCGTCGATCTTGACCCGCTCACGGACCGTGGCGATGTCCTCGTCACGAATCCGGCCGACCATGCGGCGATCCTACTGAGCACCCCTCGGCCGGGATCCGGCAGCCGACACCCCTGTGGACGACCGGGCGGACAGCGGTGCGTTTCCGCAGGTCGGCGTGACCTTCGTCGCTCAGTCTCGTTGCTCGACCGGGAGGACCGCACGAAGGGGTCTGGGGATGAGCGTTCGGGGAGGGACCGCGCATGGAGGAGTCGCGCCGCCGCACCAGCTGGCCGGTGACCCTCGTCGTGCTGCTCTTCGCGCTCTCGACGTTGGTCATGGTGCTCAAGGACGGTGGGGACGACGAGACGTCGCCGGCCGCGGCGCCGGCGGCCTCGGTCGACCTGGACCTGAAGAAGCTGCCGGTGAGCTCCACGCACTCCACGATCAAGGCGGCGCCGCAGGACCCGCGGCCGACGAAGACGCCCTCGGGCACCGTGGTGCACCCGAAGCGGGCGACGGCGCTGTACGACGAGCCCGACGGCAAGCCGTTCGCCAAGGTGCGACCGACCGAGTTCGGGGACGTCTGGCTGCCGGCGATCACGCGCAACCGCGACTGGGTGCAGGTGCTGCTGCCGTCGAAGCCGAACGGCTCGACCGGGTGGATCAGGGGCTCCGAGCTGACCGAGGCGCACAGCCGGTTCCGGGTCGAGGTGCATCTCGGCGAGCGGTCGCTGGAGCTCTTCGAGGACGACGCGCTGGTCGGGACCTGGACCGTCGCGATCGGGGCCGGAGGCACGCCGACCCCGGTCGGCCGGACCTTCGTGCTCGGGCAGATCATCGACGACAAGCAGCCGTTCTCGCCGGTGATCATGCCGCTGGGCAGCCACAGCGAGACGCTCGACTCCTACGGCGGCGGGCCCGGCACGGTGGCGCTGCACGGCTGGACCGACCCGTCGGTCTTCGGCAAGGCGATCAGTCACGGCTGCGTGCGGGTGCCCGACGACGCCCTCGACCTGCTGCGCACCGTCCCGATCGGCACCCCGGTCATGGTCGACGAGGCCTGACCCCCACGAACCTCTCCATCTCGGGGACACAGTGATGAAGATGAAGGGAACACGATGAAGAACAAGCGGCAACTGGCTCCGTTGGCCGGCGCCCTCGTCCTGGTGGCGGGAGCGGCGACGTCCGCCGCACTCCTCACCGGCGGTACGGCGACCGCGGCGGGCACCCCGTCGTCTGCCTTCGGCCTCGAGCTGTCCATCGCCGGCAACGGGGTGATCCCACGGACTCCCGCCGTCAGCTCCACCGACGGCTCGCTCAAGACCGACTCCCTCATCGGCCTGCCCACCAACCCCGTCGCCAGCGGCGGCATCATCAACGCGTCCGCGCAGAACGGTGCGGCCACGGCCAGCGTCGCCGACCTCGCGGTCGGCGACGGCCTGCTGAAGACGCTCGACCCGCAGGGCACCCTCACCACCCAGCTCAACACGGTCTGCACGCAGATCACCTCACAGCTCGGCCCGGCCCTCGACCCGGTCAACACCCAGGTCCTCGGCCCGGTGCTCACGCAGCTGCAGGGCGTCCTCGACCAGGTCGGCACCGCGACCCAGGGCACGCCGCTCAACCTGAGCGCACTCGGCGCCCTCGACATCAGCAAGCTCACCAACGGCCAGCTCGGCGGCCTGTGCGACGTCCTCGCGGGCAAGCTGAAGCTGGTCGGCGCGGGCGCCGTCGAGGCCAAGTGCACCGGCAACACCGGCACCACCACGATCGCCGACCTCAAGGCCCTGGGCCTGCCGGTCAACGTGGACACCAAGAAGGCCAACCAGTCGGTCAAGATCCCCGACGTCGCGGGCGTGCCGCCGATCATCGAGCTCGTCGTCAACCGGCAGAGCGCGAACGCCGACGGCACCTTCACCGTGGACGCGCTCTACCTGAACCTGCTCGACCAGGTGAAGGTCACCGTCGCCTCGGCCACCTGCGGCAACGTGACCAGCGACAAGGCGCCGGTCCCCGGCGACGCGCCGCCGCCGAAGCCGGTCAAGGAGCACATCCCGGTCACCGGCTGACCCGGCACCACCGATCGAACCGACCGGCCCGTCGCGCACCAGCGCGACGGGCCGGTTCGCGTCACAGCCCGGATCCGGGCTCAGCCCTCGCGCACGGTCCGGTAGTGCAGGAAGACGACCCCGCTCCCGAAGGTGCGGCTCTCGACGAGCTCGACGTTCCTGCGCACCGCGTCCTGGGGGACGTACGGCGTACCGCCGCCGACCAGGACCGGGTAGTAGCGGATCCGGTACTCGTCGACGAGGCCCGCGGTGATGACCTGGGCCGCGAGGTCGGCGCCGCCGATGGCGATGTCGCCCTCCCCCGGCTCGGCCCGCAGCCGCTCGACCTCCTCGACCAGCCCGCCGGACAGCAGCCGCGCGTTGCCCTCGACCTCGGTGAGCGTCGTGGAGAACACGACCTTCGGGATGCGCCGCCAGCGGTGGGCGAACTCGGCCGTGGAGAAGCCGAGCCCGGGGACCTCCTCGGTGGTCTCCCAGACCAGCATCGACTCGTAGAGGCGGCGGCCCAGCAGGTGGGTGCCGACCCCGCCGACCTCCTCGGTGCTGAACCGGAACACCTCCTCGCTGGGCGCGGTCCAGGCGAACTCACCGTCGGGCCCGATGACGTAGCCGTCGAGGGAGACCCCCATCGAGTAGGTGACCTTGCGCATCGCGAGCTCCTGTCTCGTCGTACCTGCTCAGCCCAGTAGCCGGTCATGCCAGGCGACAGCGCTGGCGTCGGTCAGTGAGGCGACCTGGTCGATGACGACCCGGGTCCGGGCCGCGTCATCGGATGCGGCGTGCCAGTCGGCGGCGTACATCTCGTCCAGGGCGTCCGGCCCCCGATCGAGCAGCACCTCGACCAGGGCCGCGAGCAGCTCGCGCTGGCGGATCTGCAGCGCGACCCGGTCGGCGGCCTCCATGACGTAGTGCGCCGCGATCCCCTTGAGCACGGTGATCTCGGCCCACGTGTCGGCCGGGATCACCAGGTCGCCGGCGTAGCGCACGAACGGGCCCTCGGTCGCCGCGAACGTCGCCTGCTGCACGGCGCCGCAGAACCGGCCGATCAGGTCGCTGGTGAGGTTCTTCAGCGCGGCGAGGCCCGCCCGTCCGCCGTCGTACGGCGCCCGCGGCCAGCTCCCGACGGCCCGGAGCCGGTCGAGGACCGCGTCGAGCTCGGCGTCGGTCGCGTCGGGGCGGTACCAGACCCGGACCGTGTCCCACAGGGCCGGGGCGTCGAGCCGGGTCAGGTCGACCTTGCCGGCGACGGTGCCGTCCTCGACGTCGTGGACGGAGTAGGCGACGTCGTCGGCGAGGTCCATCACCTGCGCCTCCAGGCAGCGGCCGCCGGCAGGCGCGCCCGCCCGGAGCCACTCGAAGGCCGGCAGGTCGTCGTCGTACACCCCGAACTTGCCGGCATGCTCCGCCCCGCCGGCGCGGCCCCAGGGGTACTTGGTGCAGGCGTCGAGGGTGGCCCGGGTCAGGTTGAGCCCGGCGCCGGGCGTCTTGGCCTCGAGCCGGGTCAGCAGCCGCAACGTCTGGGCGTTTCCCTCGAACCCGCCGCAGCCCGTGGCGAGCTCGGCCAGCGCGCGCTCGCCGTTGTGGCCGAACGGCGGGTGGCCGAGGTCGTGCGCGAGCGCGGCCGTCTCGGTGATGTCGGGGTGGGTTCCCAGCGCGCGGGAGAGGTCGCGCGCGATCTGGGCGACCTCCAGGCTGTGGGTGAGCCGGTTGCGGACGAAGTCGTCGCTCTGCGGTCCGACCACCTGGGTCTTGGCCGCCAGCCGCCGGAAGGACGCCGCGTGCACCACGCGCGCCCGGTCGCGCTCGAACGGCAGCCGCTCGGGCGCCTCAACACGCTTCGGCGGCTCGGGCACGATCCGCTCGCGCGCGTGCGCGTCGTACCGCTGCTCGACCGGGTCCACGCAGCGACCCTAGCGGGGTCTCCGACGCCAGCGCGGCGATGCCGAGGCAGCCGGAGGCCATCGTGGCACCGAGGAGCAGCCAGCCGACCGGGCCGAGCGTGAGGACCAGCGGCAGGGCGAGGCTGGGGCCGACGATGCGGGCGGCGCTGGTCGACATGGAGTACGCCGCCTGGTAGCGCCCCTCCGCCGCGGCCGGGACCTCGCTGAGCGCCACCCGCCAGGTGGCCAGGCCGCCGCCGATCTCGCCGACGGTCAGCGCGAGGACACCGGCGACCACCACGACGCTGAAGGCGATCGGCGAGTCGGTGCGAGCGGAGACCGCGAGCAGGGCACCTGCGGCGGCCAGGGCGATCGCGGCGGCGACGCCCGTGCGCACCGTGCTCCGCGTCGACGTGACCCGCGCGGCCCACCGCCGCTGCCCGGCGATCACCGCGACGGTGTTGAGCGCGAGCGCCACGGCGGGCAGCCAGGCCGGGCCGCCGGACCGGAGCACGACCCAGACGGGGAGGATGACCGAGAGCACCGGCATGGTGAGCTGGATCGCCGCCGCGAGCCCAAGGGCCGTCGCGAACCGGCGGTCGCGCAGGGCGAGCAGCATGCCGCCGGTGGCGGGGGCCGAGGTCCCGGCGCCGGGGCGCCGGCGTCCGGTCAGGGCGACGAGGAGGAGCGCGGCCAGGGCCATGGACACCGCGCCGACGCCGTACGCCGTCTCGGTGGTGGTCCCGAGGTCGACGGCGGCCAGGAGCGCGCCGATCGTGGTGCCGATGCCGATCCCGGCGTTCAACAGCATGTGCATGGTGGCACGGATGGCCAGTCGGTCGGCCGGGTCGGCCCCCTCGACGGCGAGCGCCTGGCGTGCGGCGCCGGAGGCGGACTGCGCGACCGCGAAGGCGATCGCGGCCGCGGTGAATCCGGCGCCGGTGTCGGTGACGGCGTACCCGGCCAGGGCGAGCGAGGCCAGTGCCGAGAGCGCGGCCGCCGCACCCCCCAGGCCGAGCCGGTCGGTGAGCATGCCGAGCGGGACCGCCAGGGCGATGGCGGTGCCCGCGCCGAGCGCCAGGATGACGCCGACGGAGGCGGGCGGGAGGCCGAGGGTGACGGTGGCGTGCAGGACGATCGTGGAGAGCACGATGCCCTCGACCGTCGCGGTGCCGAGCTGGACGGTGCGGATCAGTCGCTGCTTCGCGGTCGTGGTGGTCATGACCTCAGCGTGCGCCGCAACATTCCAGTAGTCCAACAGATGCTTCTACTGCTTGCTAGTATCAACGCTTATGGAGGTGCACCAGCTCCGCTACGCCGTGGCGGTCGCGGACGAGGGCTCGTTCACGGCCGCCGCCCAGGCCCTGCACGTCACCCAGTCCGGCGTCAGCGCCCAGGTCGCTCTGCTCGAGCGCGAGCTGGGCACCCGGCTCTTCGACCGCACACCCAAGGGCACCCGGGTGGCGCCCTCGGCCGCTCCGGTCCTCGACCAGATCCGGTACGTCGTCGCGGGGCTCGATCGCGTGCGGAGCACCGCGGACGAGGTCAACGGGCTGCTCAGCGGGACGGTCGCCGTCGGCGCGGTCGCCGGACTGAGCTGGCCGGCGTTCCTCGACGGGATCCAGTCGGTCCACGACGAGCACCCCGGCCTCGAGCTGTCCCTGCGCGAGGGTCGCTCCTTCGAGCTGCAGGCCGACGTCGCCGCGGGCCGTCTCGACCTGGCGCTGGTCTCCTGGCCGGACCAGCCGTTGGCCGGGCTCGCGTCCTGGGTGGCCCTCGACGAGCGCGTCATGGTCGTCGTCGATCCTCGGCACCCGTGGGCCGGACGCACCGAGGTCTCCCCCGCCGAGCTGCTCGACGAGCAGGTGATCTGCACCTCCGAAGGCACCGGCATGCGGCTCGCCTACGCGACGCTGATGCGGGCCGAGGGCCTGCCGGCGCCGGTGACCTGGGACGTCACCTTGCCGACCACGGCTCGCGCACTGGCCGCGCGCGGTCTCGGCGTCGCCGTCGTGACCAGCTCGTCGGCGGACGCGCCGAGCGAGCTGCACCACGTCCGCGTCACCTCGACACAGGCCGACTCGCACCTGGGCCTGGTCTGGCGCGCCGACCCGGCGCCGTCGGCCGCCGCCCGGGCGACCCTGGCTGCGCTACGCGCCCACCTGGGGCAGGGTTCGAGGACCGGTCAGTAGACCGAGACGTGCACGTGGTCGTAGTGGTTGGCGGTGGCCGAGCCGCGGTTCGGCATGCCCCGCCAGCCCTCGCCGGCCCGCTCCACCGACCAGATCTTCTGCGAGTAGATGATGTAGGAGACGCCGAGCGCCGCGTAGTTGGCCCGCACGAACTCGGCGACCTTCCAGCCCTCGGAGCCCGAGATCATGATGTCGACGGCACGGCCGGTCTCGTGGTCCCCGGAGATCGAGGCACCGCGGAACGTGCCGTAGACGCTGATGTCGGGGAAGTTGGCGCAGACCGCCTCGTGGATCTTCTCGATGCTGGGGCTGACACCGGGCGACACCGACGTGCCGTTGGTGCAGCGCCCGCCCAGCGTCGGCGGCTTCTCGTCGGTGAAGTAGCCAGCCGTGACCCAGCGGGACTTGCCGTCGAGCACGATCTCGGCGCGCTCGCCGTACGTCCGCCCGGTGACGAGGACCCTCTCGCCCTCGTCGATCTCACCGATCTCCTTGGCCCGCTTGTCGGGGCGCGTCCACAGGTTGAGGGACGTGGAGGTCCAGCTCTTCTTCGCCCCGGCGATCGCCTGGGCGGTCGCTGCGTCGGAGAGCAGCGCGTCGAGCTTGGTGCCGATCGCGTCGGCGGAGCGGTCCGTGCTGCGGGAGATGAGGGGCACCCGGGTGCCGGTGTCGCCCACGGAGCCCGCGGCGGCCTTCGAGCGGTCGACCGCCACGAGGTCGGCGTCGGGGGCCGAGGAGTTGAGGACGCCTCCCGTGACGACCGCAGTGGTCGCGAGGGCGGCGAGGGAGCCGGCCAGCAGGGCGGCTCGGGGTGTACGTCGCGCGGTTTCCCGCTTGTGGCTGGTGGCCACGCGCTGATCCTTTGCTGTTGCTTGCAGATGCATCCCGAGAACCCTGACCTGGGCCAGAGCATCGTGCTACTAGAGCACAACGATCAAGCCTTCAACCAATTGGTGAGACCGCACGCTGGGGTGAGTCGGCTCACCCCACGACTCACCCACCCGTGGTCTCGTCGACGTCCTCGAGCACGCCCACACCGCCACCGGAGAGGCCGTCGGTGTCATCGAGCCAGCCCTCCGGGAGCACGATCCTGGACCGCGGCGCGCCCTGCCGCCCGCGCGGGGCACCGAGCTCGGAGGCCGGGAACGGCTCAGCCGGGTCCAGCTCGGCGAGCAGCCGGCCCAGGGCTGCCAGCGAGTCGACCAGGCCCAGCGAGCGGCGCAGCTCGCCGCCGGCACGGAAGCCCTTGAGGTACCAGGTGACGTGCTTGCGGAACTCCTTGCAGCCGCGCTCCTCCCCCATGTGCTCGCACAGCAGCTCGGCATGCCGACGCATCATCGCGGCCACCTCGCCGAGGGTCGGCAGCGTCGTCTCCCCGACGCCGGCCCCGGAGAACGCGGCGGCTAGGTCGCGGAACAGCCAGGGCCGGCCCAGGCAGCCGCGGCCGACGACGACGCCCGCGGCGCCGGTCTCCTCGACCATGCGCAGCGCGTCGGCAGCCTCCCAGATGTCGCCGTTGCCGAGGACCGGGATGTCGACGGCCGCGACCAGCTCAGCGATGGCGTCCCAGTCGGCCTGCCCGGAGTAGGCCTGCGCCACGGTCCGCCCGTGCAGCGCGATCGCGGCGACGCCTGTCTCCTGCGCGATGCGGCCGGCGTCGAGGAAGGTCAGGTGGTCGTCGTCGAGGCCCTTGCGGGTCTTCATCGTGACCGGGACGTCGTAGGGCGCCGCGGCGGCGACCGCCTCCTCGAGGATCGCGCCCAACAGGTTGCGCTTCCACGGCAGGGCGCCACCGCCGCCCTTGCGGGTGACCTTGGGCACCGGGCAGCCGAAGTTGAGGTCGACGTGGGCGACGCCGTAGTCCTCGCACAGGATCCTGGTCGCCTGGCCGACGTAGGTCGGGTCGGTGCCGTAGAGCTGGACCGAGCGGACCGTCTCGAGCTCGTCGAAGACCAGCATCCGCTTGGTCGTCTCGTCGCCCTCGACCAGCCCGCGACTGGTGATCATCTCGCAGACGTACAGCCCGGCGCCGTGCTCGGCACACAGCCGGCGGTAGGCGGCGTTGGTGATGCCGGCCATCGGGGCGAGCACCACCGGCGTGGGCACCTCGAGCGGGCCCAGGCGCAGTCCGGTCACGAGGCCTTCTCGTCGCTCTCGGCCGACTTCTCGGCCTTCTTGCCCGGCTTCTTGACCTTGCTCAGCTCCCCGCTCCAGGTGACGGCGTCCAGGCCGCCGAACGGCGGGAAGGACACGTTCACGAGCTCGTGGGTCGGGGCGATGAAGTAGACCTGGCACAGCTCGACGCTCGCGCCGGCGGCGAACGGCGCCGGCAGCGGGTCGCCGGAGCAGACCGGCAGCTGGTCGGCGGTGTAGTAGTTGGGCGCCTCGAGGTTGGTGCCGTCGTCGGCCCACAGCACGTTGTCGAGCCGCAGCCCGCCGAGGTCGGTGTCGCCGACGTTGGTGACCCTGACCCGGACGAAGTACGGCGTGCGCGCGGCGGTGGCCGCGTCGACGTTCCAGCCCGGGAACGACTTCTGGAACGAGGTCCGCTCGATCCGCTCGACGGTCACCGCAAGCACCCCGACCTCGTCCTGGCGTCGCTGGAACGCCACGACGCCCTCCGTACCGAGTGCGAGCGACGTGCCCGGCTCGGTGAGGGTGACGTCGTCGGGCACGGGAAGGTAGTCGGCCGGCGCCGTGGTCGTGGCGCTCGCGGTGGGCTTCGCCTTCCTCGCATCCTTCGAGTCGTCCGATCCGCAGCCCGAGAGACCGGCGGCCACCGCGAGGGCGAGCGCCGGCACGGCGACGGACCGGAGGCTCAGCACCCGACGAGCCGCTCGGCGAAGTAGGACGTCAGCTTGGTCAGCGAGACCCGCTCCTGGGACATGGTGTCGCGGTCGCGGACGGTGACGGCCTGGTCCTCGAGGGTGTCGAAGTCGACGGTGACGCAGTACGGCGTACCGATCTCGTCCTGGCGGCGGTAGCGCTTGCCGATCGCGCCGGCGTCGTCGAAGTCGACGTTCCACAGGGCACGCAGCTCGGTGGCGACGGCCTTGGCCTTCGGGGTGAGGTCCTCGTTGCGGCTCAGCGGCAGCACCGCGGCCTTGACCGGGGCCAGGCGCGGGTCGAGCCGCAGCACGGTCCGCTTGTCGACGCCGCCCTTGGTGTTGGGGGCCTCGTCCTCGGCGTACGCGTCGACGAGGAAGGTCATCAGGCTGCGCGAGAGGCCCGCTGCGGGCTCGATGACGTAGGGGACGTAGCGGGTGTTGGAGGCCTGGTCGAAGTAGGACAGGTCCTTGCCCGACGCCTCGGCGTGGGTCGACAGGTCGAAGTCGGTGCGGTTGGCGATGCCCTCGAGCTCACCCCACTCGGAGCCGGCGAACCGGAAGCGGTACTCGATGTCGACGGTCCGCTTGGAGTAGTGGGAGAGCTTCTCCTTGGCGTGCTCGTAGTGGCGCAGGTTGTCGGGGTTGATGCCGAGGTCGGTGTACCACTGCGTGCGGGTGTCGATCCAGTACTGGTGCCACTCCTCGTCCTCACCCGGCTTGACGAAGAACTCCATCTCCATCTGCTCGAACTCGCGGGTGCGGAAGATGAAGTTGCCCGGCGTGATCTCGTTGCGGAAGCTCTTGCCGATCTGCGCGATGCCGAACGGGGGCTTCATCCGCTGCGAGGTCACCACGTTGGCGAAGTTGAGGAAGATGCCCTGCGCGGTCTCGGGGCGCAGGTAGTGCAGGCCCGACTCGTCCTCGATGACGCCGAGGTAGGTCTTGAGCAGGCCGGAGAACTGGCGCGGCTCGGTCCAGGCGCCGCGGCTGCCGCAGTTGGGGCACGCGATGTCCGACATCGGGACCGTGTCGGGGTCCTCGATCCCCTTCTTCTCGGCGTACGCCTCCTGCAGGTGGTCGGCGCGGAACCGCTTGTGGCACGACTGGCACTCGGTCAGCGGGTCGGTGAACGTCGCGACGTGGCCGGACGCCTCCCAGGTCTGCCGCGGCAGGATCACGCTGGAGTCGAGGCCGACGACGTCGTCGCGGCTCTGCACCATCGAGCGCCACCACTGGCGCTTGATGTTCTCCTTGAGCTCCACGCCCAGCGGGCCGTAGTCCCAGGCCGAGCGGGTGCCGCCGTAGATCTCGCCACAGGGGTAGACGAAGCCTCGGCGCTTCGCGAGGGAGACGACCTGGTCGACGGTGGACGGGGGCGGCTTGGCCACGGTGGATTCCTTGCGTGGGACGAGCCCGGCTGGCTGCCGAGCGGGTTTGTGATGGTGTCGCGGAGCGAGTGCCTAGGTTACGCGAGGCTCCACCACATTGAGGACTCCGCCGGGCTCCACGACCTCGTAGGCACCGGGCTCGTCGACGGCCCGGCTGAGCACGGGGACGCCGTGCAGCTTGAGGTCGTACGTCGACAGCGCGCGCCGGTAGGCGCCGACGTTGGCCCAGCGTGTGGTGAGGGTCCACAGGTCCGGGTCGTCGAGGTTGCGGCCGACCCAGCCCTCGACGTACCCGGTCTGGGCGGCGAGGAGCCCGTGGACGAGCTCGAGCTCGGCCCGGAGTCCGGCCGGGTCCTGGCCTGCGCGGAAGCGGTTCACGACGAGCACGGCCGCACTCTACGCACGCGAGCGCCGGCGTCGGCTTGACCGACAGCCGCCAGCGGTTGAGAATGATTCTCATGCGCTTGTCTTCCGGCCTCGTCGCCCTGTCCTCGCTCGCCCTGCTCGCCTCCGGCTGCTCCGCCTTCAGTGACGACACGAAGGGCGACGACGGCAAGGTGAGCGTGGCGGCCGCCTTCTACCCGCTGGCGTACGTCGCCGAGCGGGTCACCGAGGGCACCGGCGCACGGGTGGACCTGCTCACCCAGCCCGGTACCGAGCCGCACGACCTCGAGCTGACCATCAAGGAGACCGCGGACCTGGCCGACGCCGACCTGGTCGTCTACGAGTCGGGCTTCCAGCCCGCCGTCGACGACGCGGTCGAGCAGAACGCCACCGGCGCAACGGTCGACGCGACGAAGGTCGTCGACCCGCTGCCGTTCGAGGAGCACGCCGACGAGGAGGAGCACGACCACGACCACGGCGACCTCGACCCGCACTTCTGGCAGGACCCGCTGCGGGTCGCCGACCTCGCCGACGCGGTCGCCGACGAGCTCGCGGGCGTCGACGCGGACCACGCCGACGCCTACCGCGAGAACGCGGCGGCGCTGCGGGCCGACCTGACCACGCTCGACGAGTCCTATGCCGCTGGTCTGGCCGACTGCGATCGTGACACCATCGTGGTGTCCCACGACGCGTTCGGCTACCTGGAGAAGTACGGCCTCCACGTCGCCTCGATCGTGGGCCTCTCCCCCGACGCCGAGCCGACCGGTGCGGTGCTCGGGGAGCTGCAGGACCTCATCAAGACGGAAGGCATCACCACGGTGTTCAGCGAGCCGCTCAAGCCGGCGCTCGGCGCGAGCTTCGCCGACGACCTCGGCCTGACCAACGGAGTGCTCGACCCGGTGGAGGGCCTCACCGACGCCACCGCCGACGAGGACTACCTGTCGCTGATGAAGACCAACCTCGCCACCCTGCGCTCCGCGAACGGCTGTCGATGAACGCAGTGCCCGCTGTCGAGGTCCGTGACGCCAGCGTCGCCCTGGGCGGACGCCCGGTGCTGCGCGGCATCGACGTGGCCGTCGTACCTGGTGACTTCGTGGCCCTGATGGGCGCCAACGGCTCCGGGAAGTCCACGCTGGTGCGGGCGATGGTCGGACTGCGGCCGCTGATCGGCGGCGAGGTGCGGCTGTTCGGCACCCCGCTCGAGGAGTACGACGCGTGGAGCCGGATCGGCTACGTCCCCCAGCGCGCCACCGCCGGCTCCGGCATCCCGGCCTCCGTGTGGGAGGTGGTCGCCGCCGGCCGGCTGACCCGGCGCCGCCTGCTGCGCCCGCTGTCGAAGGCGGACCGCGCGGCCATCGACGACGCGCTCGAGGTGGTCGGGCTCGCCGACCGCCGCCGCGACGCCGTCACCAACCTGTCCGGCGGCCAGCAGCAGCGGGTGCTCATCGCCCGTGCGCTGGCCGGCGAGCCGGAGCTGTTCTTCCTCGACGAGCCGACCGCGGGCGTCGACCTGCCCAACCAGCAGGTGCTCGCCGACACCCTGCGCCGGCTCAAGGAGCGCGGCGCGACCATCGTTCTCGTCGCCCACGAGCTCGGCCCGCTGGCCCCCCTCGTCGACCGGGCCGTCGTGCTCCGCGACGGCCGCGTGGCCTACGACGGCGCCGCGCTGCGCGACCACGAGGTGCACCAGCCGTGGTTCGCCGAGCCCCACACGCACCACCACCATCACGACCCCGTCCCCCATCCGTCGACGCCGCTGGGGACCGAGCCGCACCTGCCGGGAGACCGCCTGTGAGCGCCCTCGAGCTGTTCAGCCAGCCGTTCATGCAGCGCGCGCTCATCGCCGCGCTGCTCACCGGCCTGGCCGCGCCGGCGATCGGCACCTTCCTGGTCCAGCGCCGGCTCGCGCTGATGGGCGACGGGATCGGGCACGTCGCCGTCACCGGCGTCGCGATCGGTCTCGCTACGGGCGCGTCCCCGCTGTGGACGGCGGTCCTGGTCGCGGTCCTCGGCGCGGTGCTGATCGAGGTGATCCGCGAGCGCGGCCAGACCAACGGCGACGTCGCGCTGGCGCTGCTGTTCTACGGCGGCCTGGCCGGCGGCGTGTTCGTCAGCGGACTGGCCGGGCAGAGTGCCGCTGCGCTCAACCGCTTCCTCTTCGGCTCGCTGACCACCATCTCCTCGGGAGACGTGCTGATCACCATGGTGCTCGCGATCGCGGTCGTCGGGCTGTGCGTCGGGCTCGCTCCGCAGCTGTTCGCGGTCGCCCAGGACCAGGAGTTCGCCCGGGTCGCCGGGCTGCGGGTGCGCGTCTACAACGTGCTCGTCGCCGTGCTGGCCGCCGTGTCGGTCACCGTCGCCATGCGCACCGTCGGCCTGCTCCTCGTGTCCGCCCTGATGGTCGTCCCCGTCGCCACCGCCCAGCAGCTCACCCGCTCCTTCCGCACCACCATCGGCGCCGCCATGGTCCTCGGCACCCTCGCCTCGGTCGGCGGGCTGGTCGCGGCCACCTTCGCGTCGTACCAGGCGACCGTCGCGCCCGGCCCGACGATCGTGCTGCTCGCCCTCGCCTGCTACGCCGTCGCCTGGCCGATCGGCATCTGGCAGCGTCACCGTGCCCGCCTGCGCGAGCCGTTCGCGGCCGGCCAGGCCGCGCCGTCACACGAGGCGTGCGGCGAGCACCCGCATGCCCACGGGCCGGGGTGCGGGCACCTCGCCGTACCCCACGACGACCACGTCGACTACGTGCACGACGGGCACCGGCATGCCGTGCACGGCGGGCACTACGACGAGCACTGACCCGCGCGCTGGGTCCCTCAAGTCGTTCGATCGAACGGTTCGAGGGAGTTTGCGAGCCAGAACTCCCCCGGACCGTTCGATCGAACGGTTCGGGGGGCGCACCAGTCCCGATCAGACGGCCGGGTTCGGCTCCGCGCCGCCGTAGCGCCGGTCCCGGCGGGCGTACTCGTCGATGGCGGCCCACAGGTGACGGCGGTCGACGTCGGGCCAGAGCACGTCGGAGAAGACGAACTCGGAGTAGGCGGCCTGGTAGAGCATGAAGTTCGAGAGCCGCTGCTCGCCGGAGGTGCGCCAGATCAGGTCGGCGTCGGGGAGCTCGGGAACGTAGAGGTAGCGGCCGAGCGTCTTCTCGTCGACCTTGTCGGGGTTGATCCGCCCCGCGGCCACGTCCCGGGCGAGCCCGCGCGCGGCGTCGCCGAGCTCGGAGCGGCCGCCGTAGTTGACGCACATGGTCAGCGTGAGGACGTCGTTGTGCTTGGTCATCTCCTCGGCGACCTGGAGCTCGGTGATGACCGACTTCCACAGCCGCGGTGCGCGACCGGCCCACCGGACCCGGACCCCGAGCTCGTGCATCTCGTCGCGACGGCGGCGGATCACGTCGCGGTTGAAGCCCATGAGGAACTTGACCTCCTCGGGGCTGCGCGACCAGTTCTCGGTGGAGAAGGCGTACGCCGAGATCGCCTTCACGCCGATCTCGATCGCGCCCTCGACCACGTCGAACAGGCTCGACTCCCCCTCCTCGTGGCCCTTCGTGCGTGGCAACCCGCGCTCCTTGGCCCAGCGGCCGTTGCCGTCCATCACGACCGCGACGTGGTGCGGGACCAGCTCGGCGGGTACGGCGGGCGGCCGGGCACCCGAGGGGTGCGGCGTGGGCGGGCGGACCGGGCCCCGGGTGGCGGCAGCGGCCGCGGCGGCGCGGGTACGACGGGTGGAGCGGGTCACGGGGAGCAGTCTGTCAGCGCTCGACGTACGCCAGCGACCGGAGGCCCCGCTCCAGCTGCCACTGCACGAACGCGGCGACCAGGCCGCTGGCCTCACGGACGTGGCGCGGGTCGGCCGCCTCGATGACCGACCAGTCGCCGGAGAGCAGGCCGCCGAGCAGGGTGAGAGTCTCGGCGGCGGGCGTGGCGGAGCCGGGGATCCGGCACGTCGAGCAGAGCACGCCGCCCATCGACGGGTTGAACCAGCGGTGATGGCCGAGCTCGCCGGTCGCGGTCACGGGCGGTCGACCGCAGTGGGCGCAGTCGACGAAGGCCGGGGCGTAGCCGGCGATGGCGAGCGCGCGCAGCAGGTAGGAGTCGAGGACGTGGCACTGGTTGCGGGTGCCTGCCGCCATCGCGTTGAGCCCGCCGAGCAGCAGCGTGAACTGCTGGCGCGCGGGCTCGCGCTCCTCGACCACCAGCCGCTCGGCGGTCTCCAGCATCGCGGTGCCGGCGGTGTAGCGGTCGTAGTCGGCGCCCAGCGGGGCGGCGTACGCGGCCCGGGTCTCGGCCTGGGTGATCGTGTCGAGGTTGCGCCCCTCGGCGAGCTGCAGGTCGACGTGGGTGAACGGCTCGAGGCGCGAGCCCCACCGCGACGTCGTACGGCGCACGCCCTTGGCGACCGCACGGACCACGCCGTGCTCGCGGGTCAGCAGCGTGACGATGCGGTCCGCCTCACCCAGCTTGCGGGTGCGCAGGACGATCGCCTCGTCGCGGTAGAGCGGCACCCCACCATTGTGCGGCCTCGGGCGTGACGAAGCGCGTCGCCACCCCGCGGACGGTGATTCACGTTCCCCTCACCTGGGGCCGGGTCCCGGCCGCATGGTCGCGAAGGACCACCTCGCCTCGTCCGGCCGCGGGTGTGCCGACCCCTCGACGGCCAGCCATGCTCGAGGACTCCGGCACGAAAGGACCTCTCCACCATGCGTACTCGCCGAGCCATCGCGACCGCCGCTGCGGTCTCCGCGCTCCTCCTCGCCCCGTCCCTCGCGAGCACGGCGGCTGCCGGGCCCCCGGCCGACACCCCTCCCGCGCACGCCGGCGGGCATTCCGGCGGGCATTCCAGCGACAAGGGCGGCGCCGGGAAGTCACCCGGCTCGGGCAAGAACGCCGGAGCCACCGCCAAGGCCGTGGCCAAGCAGATCAGGGCCGTCGACCGCATGCTGGCCAAGGTCGCCGACGCGCCACGACTCCTCGCGCTGCCCGAGGACCAGCGGGCCACGCTGCTGGCCTCCGTCCAGGCCGACCGCGACGCCCTCACGAGCCTCGGCGAGGCGGTCGCGACCGGCACCACGACCGGCAAGCAGGCGCGCAAGAGCCTGCGTGGCTACAGTCCGGAGAACTACCGCAAGGCGGTCAACATCCTGCGCGACGCGGCCGACCTCGCTGACGTCAGCGACGGTGACAGCGCGGTGGCGGATCTCATCGACCATGCGGTGACGGCCGCACTCTCCGTCACCGCGACCAGCCCGCGCGGCCTCGTCAAGCAGGCACGCAAGGATCTCGCGACCGCGTGGGACCTGGACGACGAGGGCACCGACGACGCCCCGGACGGGACCGACGAGGACGAGGACTGACGAGGACTGACGAGGACTGACCGCCTCCACCTCTCCGGACACCCGCCGCCGATCAGGACGATCGCGTACGACGCCCGCGCCGCGTCGGCCGCGCGCACTCGAGCACGAACCGGGTGACCACCAGGTCCAGTCGCTCGGGGCGTCGCCGCCACTCGAACGGCGTCTCGGCCCGCTCCAGGACCGCGCCGGCGATCTCGCCGACGAGCGTCTCGGCGTCGCCGACCGGGTGGAACGGGTCGGCGGTGCGGGCCAGGACCAGCGTCGGCACGGTCAACGCGGCCCGCTCGTCCGAGGAGGGCGCGATCCGGCCGAAGAGCACGCCGCGGACCACGGCGGCGACCGGGCCGGGGCGGGCGTCGAGGGTCTCGAGCGCCAGCCGCACCCATTCGGGAGCGAGGCGACGCGGGAGCGGTCGGGTGACCAGGCGCAGCGCGGTGAGCGCGAAGGGCGCGAACCGGGCGGTCGCCAGCACCGGGGTGAGCACGGAGAGCTGGGCACCGAGGGCGTTCTCGAGGACCGGCCCGTCGAGCAGCAGGCCGGTCACCCGCTCGGGGGCGCGGACCGCGACCTCGAGCGCGACGTCGGCGCCGATCGAGCTGCCGCCGACCACGGCCCGCGCGGCGCCGACGTGGTCGAGCAGCGCGACGACCTGGTCGGCGAACGCGCTCACCGAGTAGGACAGCGGGTCGGCGGGCTTGTCGGAGCGGCCGTGGCCGAGCGGGTCCAGGACGAGCACGTGCAGCCCGCTGGAGGCGAGCATCCGTGCGGAGCGGTCGTGGACCCGCCGCGGCACCAGCAGCGGCGGGACCAGGACGACCCAGGCGTCCCCGGCGCCGTACTCGGTGAACTCGAGACGGTCGCGGCCGCGCCGACCCTCGACGAAGACCTGTCCGACCTGCTCGGAGGCCAGCGCGGGTTTCGAGGCTCGCTGCGCTCGCACCTCAACCACCGAGTTTCCGCCGTCAGCCGATCGGCTCGACGGGAGCGGCCGGGATGGTGGTCGTCCGCGCCCGGTTGGCGGCGCAGACCACCGCACGGAGCGAGGCCGTGACGATGTTGTGGTGGATCCCGATGCCCCAGACGATCTCGCCGGCGATCTCGCACTCGACGTACGCCGCCGCGAGGGCGTCGCCACCCGAGGAGAGCGCGTGCTCGGCGTAGTCGAGGACCCGGATGTCGGCGCCCGCCTGGCGCATGCCGTCGACGAACGCGGCGACCGGGCCGTTGCCCATGCCGGTGAAGGTCTGCTCCTCGCCGCGCACGGCGAGGCGGACCTCCTGGCGGTCGTCACCGTCCTCGCTGGTCGAGGAGGAGAACGAGACCAGGTCGTAGGGCGTCTCGCGGTCGAGGTACTCCTTGCGGAAGATCGTCCAGATGTCCTCCGGCGTCACCTCGCCGCCCTGGGCGTCGGTGTGCTGCTGGATGACGCGGCTGAACTCGATCTGCGCGCGGCGCGGCAGGTCCAGGCTGTGCTCGGCCTTGAGGACGTACGCGACACCGCCCTTGCCCGACTGGCTGTTGACCCGGATGACCGCCTCGTAGGTGCGGCCGACGTCCTTCGGGTCGATCGGCAGGTACGGCGCCTCCCACGGGATCTCGCCGACCGGCTTGCCCTGCTCGGCGGCGATCCGGTCGAGGTCCTCCAGGCCCTTCTTGATGGCGTCCTGGTGGGAGCCGGAGAAGGCGGTGTAGACGAGGTCGCCGGCCCACGGGTGGCGCGGGTGGACGGGCAGCTGCGTGCAGTACTCGACCGTGCGGCGGATCTCGTCGATCCCTCCGTTGCTCGCGAAGTCGACCTGCGGGTCGATGCCCTGGCTGAACAGGTTCATGCCGAGGGTCACCAGGTCGACGTTGCCGGTGCGCTCGCCGTGTCCGAACAGGCAGCCCTCGACCCGGTCGGCGCCGGCCATCAGTGCCAGCTCGGTGGCCGCGACCGCCGTACCGCGGTCGTTGTGGGGGTGCAGGCTGATGACCGAGTGCTCGCGCCGGGTCAGGTTGCGCCCGAAGTACTCGATCTGGTCGGCGTAGGTGTTGGGCGTCGACATCTCGACGGTCGCCGGCAGGTTGAGGATGATCTCGCGGCCGGCCTCGGGCTGCCAGACGTCGGAGACCCGCTCGCAGACCTCGAGCGCGAAGTCGGTCGGCGTCTGGGTGAAGATCTCGGGGCTGTACTGGTACCCGAAGTCGGTGCCCTCGAGCAGCTGGTCGGCGTACTTCATGACCCACTCGGTGCCGCGCGTCGCGATCGCGATGCACTCGGCCTCGGTGACGTGGAAGACGACGCGCTGGAACAGCGGCGCGGTGGCGTTGTAGAGGTGGACGGTCGCCTTGTCGGCGCCCTTGAGCGACTCGACGGTGCGCGCGATCAGGTCCTCGCGGGCCTGGGTCAGCACCGAGACGCGTACGTCGTCGGGGATCCGGTCCTCCTCGACGAGCTGGCGCACGAAGTCGAAGTCGGTCTGGCTCGCGGCCGGGAAGCCGACCTCGATCTCCTTGTAGCCCATCTGGACCAAGAGCTCGAACATCTTCATCTTGCGCGAGGGGCTCATCGGGTCGATGAGCGCCTGGTTGCCGTCACGCAGGTCGGTGGACAGCCACCGCGGCGCACGGGTGATCTTCTGGTCCGGCCAGGTGCGGTCCGGCACGGTGACGGGCTCGAAGGCGGTGTAGCGGTGGTACGGCATCCCGCTCGGCTGCTGCGACGGGATGGTGACGCTCGGCTTGGTCATGACTTCCTCGGCTGGGTCGTGGTTCTGAGATGGGCGCCGGGCGCGCGACTCACTCCGCAGCGAGGGGGTCCGGCTGAGTCAGACCTCGCTGCGGCCGCTAAGAAGGAGCGCTCGCGTCATGATGGAAGTCAGCGTAGCAGCACCCGGTGTCGGGGGCAGGGGCCCGGGTACCGCGGGGACCCGCTACCCCCAGGAGCCCCCCATGGACCCGAAGCAGGCCCCCCTCCCCGGTGCGCCGAGCGCCGTCCCGCCCAGCCTCGCCGAGCCGACGGAGCCCGTCGAGCCGCTGCCGCCGAAGCCGGATCAGGCCACGCCCGACACCCGGACGCCGACCGGCGCCCCTGCGAGTGACGATCCCCGCTCGGCGGGCCAGCAGGGTCGCTGGCTGACCACGTCGACCGGGACCCGGCTGGGCGACACCGACCACTCGCTCAAGGCGGGCGAGCGCGGGCCGACCCTGCTGCAGGACCACCACCTGCGCGAGAAGATCACCCACTTCGACCACGAGCGGATCCCGGAGCGGGTCGTGCACGCCCGCGGGGCCGGAGCGCACGGCTACTTCGAGGGCTACGGCACGGCGGCCTCCGTCACCTTCGCCGGACTGTTCGCCGAGGGGAAGCGGACGCCCGTGTTCGTGCGCTTCTCCACCGTCCTCGGCTCCCGCGGCTCGGCCGACACGGTCCGCGACACCCGCGGGTTCGCAACGAAGTTCTACACCGACGAGGGTGTCTGGGACCTGGTCGGCAACAACATGCCCGTCTTCTTCATCCAGGACGGGATCAAGTTCCCCGACATCATCCACGCCGGCAAGCCGCACCCGGACCGCGAGATCCCGCAGGCGCAGAGCGCCCACGACACCTTCTGGGACTTCGTCTCCCTGCACACCGAGGCCCAGCACCACGCGCTGTGGAACATGTCCGACCGCGGGATCCCCCGCTCGTTGCGGATGATGGAGGGCTTCGGCGTCCACACCTTCCGGCTCACGAACGAGGCCGGTGAGACCTCGCTGGTGAAATTCCACTGGAAGCCCCGGCTCGGCATCCACTCGCTGACCTGGGAGGAGGCCCAGCTGATCGGCGGCCTCGACCCTGACTTCCACCGCCGCGACCTCGCCGACGCCATCGAGGCGGACGCCCACCCCGAGTGGGAGCTCGGCATCCAGGTCTTCGAGGACACCGACGACCAGCTGTTCCTGGGCATCGACCTCCTCGACCCGACCAAGCTGGTGCCCGAGGAGCTCGCCCCCGTCCAGCCGATCGGCCGGATGGTGCTCGACCGCAACCCCACCAACTACTTCGCCGAGACCGAGCAGGTCGCCTTCCACGTCGGGCATCTCGTGCCCGGCATCGACGTCACCGACGACCCGCTGATCCAGGCCCGGCTGTTCTCGTACGTCGACACGCAGCTCACCCGGCTCGGCGGCCCGAACTTCAACCAGATCCCGGTCAACCGGACCCATGCGCCCGTCAACGACATGCTCCGCGACGGCTTCCACCAGCATGCGGTGCACGCCGGCGTGGCGCCGTACCACCCCAACTCCCTCGACGGTGGCTGTCCCTTCATGGCCGGCGCCGACCTGTCGGACGAGCAGACCCGCGCCTTCGTCGACGCGGCCCGCAACGTGGCGGGGTCGAAGGTCCGGGCCCAGCCCGCGACATTCGACGACCACTTCACCCAGCCCCGGCTGTTCTGGGCGAGCATGAGCCCGGTCGAGCAGGAGCACATCATCCGGTCGTACTCCTTCGAGCTCGGCAAGTGCTACGAGCAGGCGATCAAGGAGCGCCAGCTCCAGGCCCTGGCACAGATCGACCCCCGACTCTGCTCCGAGGTCGCCACGGCGCTCGGCCTGCCCGCACCCGAGCCCTCCGACACGCTCCCCGACGTGACGCCGAGCCATGCCCTGTCCCAGCTGGCCGGCGGGCCGTGGCCGGGCGACGGTCGTGTCGTCGGGATCGTGGTCGACCCCGACGGCGACCTCGCGGACGTCGCCGAGGTGCGCTCCACCGTCCGGTCCAGCGGCATGGTCCCGCTGGTCATCGCACCGCACGGCGGCACGGTCGGCGACCTCGATGTGCAGCGGACCTTCGCGACGGTGCGCTCGGTCGAGCTCGACGCGGTGCTCCTTGCCGGATCGCCCGTGGCCGCGCGCGACGCCCTGCCCGTGCGCGACGCCAAGGCCGGCGCCGCCCGCACCACGACACTCGACCCGCGGGTGGTGCTGCTGCTGGAGGAGGCCTACCGGCACGCGAAGGTCATCGGCGCCTGGGGCGAGGGCGTCCGCGCGCTCGCCGTCGCGGGCATCCCCGAGGACGTCCCCGGCGTCGTCACGGGAAGCGCGGGCATCGGCGTGCTGGACGAGGTCCTCGCCCTGTCCGGCATGCACCGGGCCTGGGATCGCTTCGTCACGTCGGGTCTAGCCTGAGCGGGTGCCTCGGCTCCTCATCGTCCACCACTCCCCCAGCCGCTCGATGCAGTCCCTCCTCGAGCAGGTGGTGTCGGGGGCCCATGACGAGGACGTCCAGGCCGGCACGCCCGTCGAGGTCGTCGTCCGGCCGGCGCTCGAGGCGAGCGCCGACGACGTCCTGGCCGCCGACGGCTACGTCCTGGGCACCACGGCCAACTTCGGCTACATGAGCGGCGCGCTCAAGCACTTCTTCGACTCCACCTTCCTCGCCGTCGGCGGGGCGCTCGACCCGAGCGGCGCGCCCGCGGTCTCGACAGGCTCGACCACCTCGGGGAGGGAGACGACCGGGCGTCCGTACGGGCTGTGGCTGCACGGACGCTACGACCTGACCGGCGCCGAGCGGTCGGTGCACTCGATCGTGGGCGCGCTCGGCTGGCGTCAGGGGTACGACGTCCTCGGCGTCCTCGGCGAGGTCGACGACGCCGCGTTGGATGCGGCCTATGCGCTGGGCGCTACGATCACGGCACTCCTGACCGACTGACCACCGAGGGGCTGACCGCGTGCTGCACCGAGCCGTCGTGCTGATCGCGCTCGCCCTGCTGGCACCCGTGCTCGCGGCGTGCGGCACCCAGAACCAGGGCAGCAACACCGACGACGACCTGGTCGACTCCCTCGAGGTCCCCGAGAGCGGCGTGTGCCGCTCCCTGACGCCCGAGGACGTCGCCCACCCGGCGAACGCGACCCGGACCGTCCCGTGCTCGAAGGAGCACACGGCCGAGACCTTCGCGACCGGTGAGCTGCCCTCCGAGTTCGACGACGCCGACTACGACGACAAGGACCTCGGCCGGTTCGCCTACAAGACCTGCTCGACCGCCTTCGCGACGTTCGTCGCGGCCGACGAGAGCCTGGTGCTGCGCACGACCCTGAGCTGGGCCTGGTTCCGGCCCTCGGAGAAGGCGTGGGGCAAGGGCGCGCGCTGGTATCGCTGCGACGTGCTCGGCGGGAGCGCGGCGAGCACGTCGTACCGCCCCCTTCCGGAGACCGCGAAGGGGATGCTCGCCGGGCGCCCGCCGGACGTGTGGCTCAGCTGCGCGCGCGGCCCGTCGGTCGGCGAGGGCGAGAAGGTGCCGTGCTCGCAGAAGCACGACTGGCGTGCGGTGACGACCGTGAAGCTCGGGCAGCCGGAGGACGCGTACCCCGGCGACCGCGTGATGGAGAGCCGCACCCGGTCCTTCTGCTCCAACTCGGTCAAGGCATGGCTGAACTACCCCTCCGAGTTCGAGTACGGGTTCACGTTCTTCCACAAGGCCGAGTGGGACGCCGGGATCCGGCGCTCGGTGTGCTGGGCGAGGACGAGCGAGTGAGCCGATGAGGAACCCGACGCCCCGGCCGCGCCGCGCGAGCGCCGTCGCCGCGGCCCTGCTCGCCGTGACCGGCCTCGCCGCCTGCAGCAGCGGCGGTGACGACGGCGGCACGGCACCGAAGCAGGAGCCGACGACCCAGACGACCGCGTCCGCACCCGACCCGGGTCCCGCCACCGGCGCCTGCTACTCCCTGCCGTACGACGCCGCCGTCGCCCCCACCTCCAAGGTCGAGGCGATCGACTGCGGCCAGGCGCACACCAGCGTCACCTTCGCGATCGGCGCCATCGACGCGGTCGTCGACGGCCACCTGCTCGCCGTCGACTCCGAACGGGTCCAGTCCCAGGTGTCCTCGGCCTGCCCCGCCCAGCTGCTGACCTACGTCGGCGGCACCCTCACGAGCCTGCGGCTGAGCATGATCCGCTCGATCTGGTTCACCCCCACCGTCGAGCAGTCCGACGCCGGCGCCACCTGGTACCGCTGCGACGCCGTCGTCCTCGACGGCGCCTCCAAGCTCGCCGACCTCGACAGCGACCTCAAGGGCGCGCTGGCCAAGGGCGTCCCCGACAAGTACGCCATGTGCGGGACCGCCGCCCCCGACGCCCCCTCCTTCGAGCGGGTCCGCTGCTCGGCCAAGCACTCCTGGCGCGCGATCGACGTCGTCGCCTTCGAGGAGGCCGACTACCCCGGTGCCAAGAAGGTGCAGGAGGCCGGGCGCACCCGGTGCGAGGATGCCGCCGCCGACGTCGCCACGGACCCGCTGACGTTCAAGTGGGGCTACGAGTGGCCGACCAAGGAGCAGTGGGCGATGGGGCAGAAGTTCGGGCGTTGCTGGACTGCTGAGTAGTTTGGCTCGCTTCGCTCGCATGTCGGGCGCCCGACGGGATTCAGCTGAATGAGACTCGCATGCGCACAGCGTTCAGCCGAGCCCGTCGCGCCGCCCGCCGTTTCTGCACGGAGGAGCCCGCGACCGAGGAACGAGGGAGCGGGCGGGGGAGGAAGAAACGGCGTTGGCAGGCGGCGCGACATGCGCGAGCGAAGCGAGCGCCAAACAAACACCGTGAGTCGTCCGTGAGACGCATCAACCCCGCGCCGACCCGAGCCGACCCGACCGGCACACCGACCCGCTAGAACCCCAGCTTCCGCAGCTGCCGGGGATCCCGCTGCCAGTCCTTGGCGATCTTGACGTGCAGGTCGAGGTAGACCGGCGTGCCGAGCAGCGCCTCGATCTGCTGGCGGGCGGCGGTGCCGACCTGGCGCAGGCGGGCACCCTTCTTGCCGATCACGATGCCCTTCTGGGAGTCGCGCTCGACGTACAGGTTGGCGTGGATGTCGAGGAGCGGCTTGTCGTCGGGGCGGCCCTCGCGCAGGCCCATCTCCTCGACGACGACGGCGATGGAGTGCGGGAGCTCGTCGCGGACGCCGTCGAGGGCGGCCTCGCGGATCAGCTCGGCGGCGAGGATCTCCTCGGGGGCGTCGGTGAGGTCGCCGTCGGGGTACAGCGGCGGGCCCTCGGGCATCAGCGCGACCAGCAGGTCGCCGAGGAGGCCGATCTGGTCGCCGCCCACCGACGACACAGGGACGATCTCGGCCCACTCGGTGCCCGTCTCGCGGCCGAGCTCGGCGATGTCGAGGAGGTGCTCGCCGATGCGGTCGGCGGTGACGAGGTCGGTCTTGGTGGCGACGGCGATCTTCGTCGTGCGACGGACCTTGGCCAGCTCGTTGACGAGGAACTTGTCGCCGGGGCCGATCTTCTCGTCCGACGGGAAGCAGACGGCGACCACGTCGACCTCGGCCCAGGTGGTCTTGACGAGGTCGTTGAGGCGCTCGCCGAGCAGGGTGCGGGGGCGGTGCAGGCCCGGGGTGTCGACCAGGACCAGCTGGCCGTCGGGGCGGTGCACGATGCCGCGTACGACGGTCCGCGTGGTCTGCGGCTTGTCGGAGGTGATCACGATCTTCTGCCCGACCAGGGCGTTGGTCAGCGTCGACTTGCCGACGTTGGGGCGCCCGACGAAGCAGGCGAAGCCGCTGCGGTAGCCCTCGCGTACCTCGCCCGTGCCGAACACCGGCGCGGCCGGCGGCGGCAGGGCGCCGAAGTCCTCGTCGAACTCGTCCTCGTCGTCGAACTCGTCGTCGAACTCGCCCTCGAGCTCTTCTCCGTCTTGCTCGCTCATCCCTGTGCCTCCCGTGCGGCGTCGTAGTCGGCCCAGATCTCCTCGTCGGACTTCCCGGCGGCCTTGCCGGCCCGCCAGATCGGGCCGGGGTCGACGGCACGGGGCTGGCGCTTGGCGACCGAGCGCCAGTAGCCCATGACGTCGTAGTGGGTGCTGGGCAGCTTGCGCTCCCGCATCAGGTGCTTGCGGATCGCCCGCATCTGCGCGGACTCCCCCGCCATCCAGAAGTAGCCCTCGCCCTCGGGCCAGGCGATCTCCTCGACCACCTCGGCCAGCCGGCTCTGCTCACCGAGCGGCAGCCAGGTGACCTCGACGCCCGCAGGGAAGTAGTCCTCGATCCGCGAGTCCGCAGGCACCTCGGCGTGGATCCGCACCGGCAACCTGTCGCGGTGCTCGAGCGCGATCCGAGCCATCGCCGGCAGCGCGGTCAGGTCGCCGACCAACAGCAGCCACCGCGCGTCGTCGGGCGGCAGGAACGAGCCCTTCGCCTCGGTGAGCACGACCTGCTGGCCGACGACGTCACCCGAGCGGCCCGAGGCCCACTCGGTGACCAGCCCGACGTCATGGACGACGACGTCGAGCACCATCTGCCCGGCCTCGAAGGAGCGCACCGTGTAGTAGCGGCTCTGGAACTGCCCGGGCACCACCAGGCCGACCCACTCGTCGGCGATGCCGGTCGAGCTGAAGCCGGGTACGTCGAGCGTCAGCCGCACGAGGTGCGGGGTGATCTGCTCACGGCCGCGGACCGTGGCGTCGTACTGCTGGGCCCGGGTGCTCACCCACCAAGGCTAGTGGTCGGCGCGCGCGACACCCACTCAGCGGTTGTTGATCGTGGCCCGGTAGCGCCGGTGCGTGGCGTCGGTGGGCACCAGGAACAGCGAGGTCCGGCGGAACTTGCGGCGCCTGA
Organism: Nocardioides sp. QY071; assembly: GCF_029961765.1. NCBI lineage: Bacteria > Bacillati > Actinomycetota > Actinomycetes > Propionibacteriales > Nocardioidaceae > Nocardioides > Nocardioides sp. QY071. Next base: position 1,952,134 of record NZ_CP124681.1, on the reverse strand, counting down.
GAGAGTATGTCCCCTGCCCGGGGCCGGGTCGCTTCGTGGTGAAGGTCAGCTCGAAGCTGCGGTTGGAGCCCTTGGTGACCAGCGGGATGTTGGAGATGTCGACCAGCTTCATCCTGAGCCGGACCCCCGGCCCGGTCACGGTGAACCGCGCCTTGCTGTGCTTCGTGAACCGCTTGCGTCGGTACAGCTTCGCGTCCCGGGTGATCGCGCGCTCGGCGACCTCGGACGGTCCGACCACCAGGTCCGGTACGGCGACCGCGGGCGGCGGCGTGAGGCCGACCGCGGCCACGGCGACACCGGTGGCGGTCGCCCCGAGGACGGTACGGCGGGTCAGCTCGGTCATCGAGGCTCTCCTAGGCTGGCTGCATGACTGCGTGGTTGGACTTCGACGACTTCTCCGGCCTCGTGGGCGAGCCGTTCACGACGACCGTCGCGGATGACGCCGAGGTCACCCTCACGCTCGCGGAGGCCACGCTCGGCGCGGAGCTCGGCGGGCCCGGCCCGGACGGCACCCCGCGGCGGCAGTTCTCTCTGGTGTTCTCCGGCCCAGCGCAGCCCGCGCTCGGCCAGGGCACCCGCGACCTCAGCCACGCCGGCCTCGGCGTGATCGCGCTCTTCCTGGTCCCCGTCGGCGGCGACGCCGGGGGCCTCCGCTACCAGGCCGCGTTCGCCTGAGCGCCACTCGAGGAGACGCCGGATCCCTCGGTCCTCGACCTGCCGGAAGCCCAGGCGCTCGTAGAGGGCACTCGCCCGGTGCCCGGTCTCGACGTGCAGGCTGACGGTGCGGCCGTCGGCGGCGGCGCGGTCCGTCACGGCACGCAGTAGCGCGCTGCCGATCCGTTGCCCCTGGAACGCCGGCAGCAGGGCGATGTCGACGATGCGGATGTCCTCGGACCGCTCGGAGACGTAGAGCCGACCGGCGGGCTGTCCGTCGACCTCCACGACGTCGAAGGACCCCTGTGGGTGGGCGGTCCGGTACTGCCGGTCCTGGAGGTCGAACTGCATCCGCTCGAAGGCCTCGCGCTGCCCCGGCTGCCAGCTCGCCCGGTCCAGCTCGTCGGCCCGGCCGGCGGCGTACACCTCGACCAGGAGCGGGGTGTCCGCTGCTGTCGCCGGCCGCAGCCGGACGGCCCGGCCGTGCACGGTCAGGGTGGTCATCGCAGCCTCATCCGCGCGGCGGGAACACGCCCTGCAGCGCGATGCAGAAGTTGAAGGTCAGGTAGGGCTGCATGTTGTTGTGGGGCAGCGACCCACCGGCGACGGACAGCGCCGAGAGGGCCAGCGAGTCGGCCGCGGTCGGCGCGGACTGGTAGAGCGTGCCGCCCGAGGACAGGGCGAACGAGGCGTTCGGGTTCGGCGTGCTGGTGTCCGCGAGGTCGGCCGTGTCGGCGCGCAGGGTGTGGGTGTGCACGGGGATCTCGGACTGGATCAGGGTGACCGTCTCCGACCCGGAGGCCTCGCCGAGGAACCGCTCGGAGAGCCCCTGTCCCTGCCCCTGGCCCAGCGGCGCCGCGCCCTGCAGGTTCGGCAGCGCGAACGTCGACTTCCCGTCGCCACCGTAGAACGTGCCGAGCAGCGAGAACAGCGCGGTGTTCTGGGAGATCGGGAGCAGCTGACCGTCGCAGAACGCCCAGCCCTTGGGGGCGAAGTTGAAGGGGAAGATGCGGATCTCCGCAACGAAGGGGTCGGCCATGATCCGTCCTCAGGTCGGGTTCGGGAAGATGCCGAACAGGGAGATGATGAAGCTCACGCACAGGAACGGCTGCATGTTCTCGTGCGGCTGGGAGCCGCCCACCGGGTCGATCGCGCCCGCTGCGAAGCTGCCGTTGGGCACGTCGTTGATGAACGGGACGACGTTGAGCGACATCGCGGGCAGGTTGCCGGCCGGGGACACCTGGTTGCCCGGCTGGCCGCCCACGGCCGTCAGCGCGTGCGTGTGGTTCGGGATCTGCTGCGTGCTCAGGGTGACCGTCTCGACGCCGCCGGTCTCGCCGATCTGGTAGGTGGTCCCGGTCGCGGTGCTGGTGCCCATGTGGATCGGGATGCGGCTCTGCAGGTTGGGCAGCGCGAAGGTCTCCTGGCCGTCGCCACCGTAGGTGGTGCCGATCAACTGGAAGAGGACGTCGTTCTCGCTGATGGGGAGTACTGCCCCGTTGCAGAACGCCCAACCGGCGGGGGCGAAGCTGCCCGCGAACATCCGGATCTCACCGACATAGGGTTGTGCCACCGGTTCTCCTAGGTCTGGCTCGGGAAGATGCCCTGGAGCGCGATGCAGAAGCTCAGGGTCAGGAACGGTTGACGGTTCTCGTGCGGCTGGCTCCCGCCGACGGACGTCACGGATGCCGGGTTCAGGGAGGTCGACGCCGGACCCGATCGGTAGGCGTTGTTGGCGCCGCCGAGGTACGCGCCGGCCGGGCTGGCCGTGCCGCCGGTCGAGGTGGCCGAGACCCGGACCGCGTGGGTGTGGGCCGGGAGCTCGCCGACGGTCACCGTGTGGGCCTCCTGGCCGCCGGTCTGGCCGAGGGTGAACCCGCCGCCCATGTGGATCGGCACGCGGCCACGCAGGTCGGGCAGGGCGAAGGTGGTCTGCCCGTTGCCGCCGTACGTCGTGCCGAGCAGTGAGAAGAGGGCCTGGTTCTGGTTGATCGGCAGGAACTGGCCGTTGCACAGCGCCCAGCCCTGGGGCGGGAAGTTGAACGACATCAGCCGGATCTCGGAGAGGAAGGGCTCAGCCACGGGGTCTCCTGGCGGTCGTGGGGCGGTGGACGGGGAACGGCTGACGGCTCATGGGACCGCCGGGGCGGGGCAGGACGCGACGTTGACGAAGCCGGCGCCCGTGGGGAACGTGCTGCTCGCCGCGGCGGTCGGCCCTCCGGTCGGGTTGTTGGCCACCAGGAAGGTCTGCACCGCGGTGGTGTCCCCCGCCGCTCCGGCGTAGCCCGGGAGCTGGACAGTGGTCGCCTGGCGCTGCCGCACTCGGATGTCGTACGTCGACGCCGGGCCGGCCTGGTCGAACCCGCTCGCTGCGACGTCGTTGGTCCGTACGTCGGCGCAGGCCGTGAAGCTGTCGCCGATCTGCGTGCCGATGTTGTAGTGGATGCCGTTCTTCGGGATCGCCAGCGTGCTGAGGGTCGTGCCGGGCTCCGCCACCGTGTTGCCCGTGACCGTGGTGTTCACGAAGCCGGACTCCGGGTCGGCCCCGCCACCGGCGAGGACCTCGACACCGAAGTTGTTGTACTGGCGGATCGCGTTGCCGGTGACCGACCAGGTCGACACTCCCCCACCCATCTGCTGGAGCTTGAGCGCCGAGCCCTCGGCCGAGCCCGAGTTGGCCACACCGCTGACACCGATGGTGTTGTTCTTGAACAGGCCCTGCTGGACGGCGATGCCGACCCGCTTGACGATCAGCACACCGGGCCCGACGGCGTCGCGGAAGGTGTTGTTCTCGACGTCCATCGTCGCGTTGCCGCCGGTGCCGCTCTGGAAGATCGACACGCCACCGCCGCCGGTGGCGATCGCCGGGTGGCTGTTCGAGAGGGTGTTGCCGGTGACCGTCAGGGACGACGTCCCGGTGCCGTTGAGGTCGACGCCGAGCAGGTCTCCCGCGGCGCTGCTGAACGTGTTGGCGGTGATCGTGGCGTCCACTGCGCCCGCGCCCGGCTCGGTGATGATCGACAGGGCGTCGTTGGCGGTGAGCGCGCCGTTGGCTCCGAACGTGACGTGGTCGACGGTCAGGGTGACCGAGCCGCTCGTGTTGTCGACGCGCAGGCCGTCCTCGACCCCGCCGCTGACGTGGGTGTCGGTGACCGAGACCGCGCCCGTGGCGTTCTGCAGCAGGATCGCCGAGTCGTCGTACGGCGTTGCTCCGGTGGTCCCGTTGGTCCCGTTGACCACGCTGTTGGCGAGGGTCAGGCCGGAGACGCCGGACCCGCGGATCGCGTAGTTGCTGTGGTCGTGGATCCACATGCGGGTCAGCGACGGCGCCTTCGTGTTGCTCAGGACGACGCCGGCACCGTCGGGTGTGCTGCTCGAGCTGTCGGCGCCGGTGCTGCCGCTGACCGTGCCGCCGGTGCACCCGCTGGTGTTCGCCGCGGTGCACGTGCCGCCGGTGCCGGTGACGGTGAGCGATCCGGCGCTGCCGGTGTCGGCGAGCAGGATGCCGCCGGCGCCACCGGTGGAGTCGATCCGGGCGAAGGTCAGCCCGGTGGCACCGATGCCGGTGGAGGTGACCCACAGCGCGCGTCCGGCACCCGAGCTGATCGTGTTCCCGGTGCCGGTCACCGCGATAGTGCCGCTGGAGGCGGCCCGGATGCCGTCGCCGGTGGTGGTGGTCACGGCGAGGCCGCCGCCGGTGATGGTGAGCGTGTGGCCGGCACTCGACGTCATCGACACCGCGGTACTCGCACCGGTGCTGAGCGTCTTGGCGGCGCCGCTGAGAACCGTGGTGCCGCCGGTGTTGCTGCTGAGGGCGATGCCGCCGCCGGCGTCCGCGCCGTCGGTGAGCGAGCCGCTGAGGGTGATCGTCCCGCCGGAACGTCCCGTCACCTCGAGGGTGCCGCCCGTTCCGTCGGTGATCGGGCCGGGGTAGGTGATCGCACCGCTTCCGGCGTTGACGTCGAACGCCATGACCTGGGCGCCGGAGACGGATCCGCTGGTGGCGCTGAACGTGCCGCTGCCGAGGCCGTCGAGGTTGACGCCCTTGGTCGTGCTGCCCGTCGAGGTCACCTCGCCGAAGGAGAGGGTGGAGCCGGCCGCGTTCGTCAGGTCGACCGCCGGGCCGCCCTTGGTCCGCACGTCGGCGGTCTGGACGCTCACGGCGCCGGTGCCCTGCATCTGTAGCCCGGCGGCCCCGCCCGAGCCGGAGGTTGCGGTGTTGTCGATGACCACGTCCTGCAGCGAGAAGGCGCCGGTCGTGCTCACCAGCGAGATGCCGGCCCTGGTGCCGGCGGTGCCGGTGTCCACGACGCGCAGGTTCCGCAGCACGCCGCCCGAGTCCCCGGCCGCACCGGCGATGCCGCTGCTGGTGCCGGACGGGTCGAGGGTCAGGCCCGCGACGGTGTTGCCGGCCGCGAGGGTCACCACGTCGGTCCCGCTCGCCGTGATCAGGGGCCGCTGCCCGGCGACGCCGGTGCTCAGGGTGACGCCGTCGACGACGAGGTCCTCGACCTCGCCGAGGAGCCGCTGGTTCGTCTTCAGGGTGATCCCGGCGGCGTACCCGGTGCTGGTGCCGTCGCCGGCGTCGACGTAGATGGTCTGGTCGGTGCCCGAAGCGGTCTGGGCCTGGGCGAGCGTGTCGAAGGGCTCGGTGGAGGTGCCGCTGTCGCCGGCGCCGTTGTTGGCGACGTACCAGACGCAGCCGCTGAGCGGGATCGTCACCGTGCCGGTGCCGGTGGCAGCGCCGTCGGGGTCGTTGTCGGTGACCTGGTAGCTGAAGCCGTCGCTGGCGATGCAGCCGGCGGGCGGGGTGTAGACGAAGTCCCCGTCGGCCTGCAGCGTCACCGATCCGCCCTGGGTCGTGCTGACGGTGGCCGCGACGACCGTGACCGTGCCAGGCGTCTCGGCGTCGTCCGCACCGGACAGCACATCGGCGGTCGTGGTCTTGCGGGGGCCGGCCGCGGAGGGCACGCCGTCGGTCGGGTCGTCGACGACCAGGACAGTGTTGCCCACGGCGGCCTCGCTCAGCGTGAGCGGCGCGACCGTCGGGGCGTCGTTGACGCAGGTGACGGTCACGGCCACGGTCGCGGTGCTGCCGCCGGTGATCGTGTACGTGAACGTGTCGGCCGTCCCGCCGGCCTGCGTGTTGCAGTAGTTCGCGTGGGGCGTGTACCCGACCGTGGAGCCGTTCGTGGTCGTGGTGCCGTCGGCCGGTTGGGTGACCGAGATGATCTGCGGCGAGTCGTCGCCGATCTGGTCGTTGACCATCACCGTGAGCGGACCGGCCTGGTCCTCCGTGATCGTCACGTCGTCGTCGACGGCGACCGACGGGTCCACGACGCAGGTGACGGTCATGGCGACCGAGGCGGTCGTGCCGCCGGTGATCGTGTACGTGAAGCTGTCGGGGGTGCCCCCGGGCTGGGTGTTGCAGTAGTTGGCAGTGGGCGCGTAGGTCAGCCCGGTGCCGCCGCCGGTGATGACCACGACGCCGTTGGCCGGCTGGGTCACGCTGGTGATCGACAGGGTGAGTCCGTCGGGGTTGAGGTCGTTGGCGAGCACGGATACGGCAGTCGCGCCGCTGTCCTCGCTCACCGTGGCAGTGTCGGCGACGGCGGTCGCCGCGTCCGCCACGCAGGTCACGGTGACGGTGACGGTCGCGGAGTCCCCGCCAGGGGCCAGGGAGTAGGTGAACGTGTCTGCCGCTCCTCCGGGGGCGCTGTTGCAGTAGTCCGCGGACGGCGCATAGGTCAGACCGGTGCCGCCCCCGGTGATCACCACGACGCCGTTGGTGGGCTGCGTGACCGACCCGATGGTGAACGCGTCGCCGTCGGCGTCCGTGTCGTTGCCGAGGACGAGGAACGGGGTCGCGGCGGCGTCCTCGAGCACCGTCTCGCTGTCGTCGACGGCGATCGGCAGGTCGTCGACGCAGGTGACGGTCATGGCGACCGAGGCGGACGAGCCTCCGGAGATCGTGTAAGTGAACGTGTCGGCGCTCCCGCCGGCCCCGGTGGTGCAGTAGTCGGCCGCGGGACGGTAGGTCAGGCCCGCACCGCCGCCGGTGATCGCGACGGTGCCGTGGCCCGGTTGGGTCACCGACACGATGCTCCGGGGGCCACCGTCGGTGTCGGTGTCGTTGGCCAGGACGTCGACGGCGCTGGCCGACGCGTCCTCGCTGACGGTGTCGCTGTCCGCGACGGCGACCGGCGGGTCGTCGACGCAGGTCACCTGCACCGAGACGGTCGCCGTGGCGCCGCCCGGTGTGAGCGTGTAGGTGAACGTGTCGGGGGTCGTCCCCGGCGGGTCCGTGCAGAAGTCGGCGTCCGGCTGGTAGGTCAGGCCGGTCCCGCCACCGGTGATGACGACGGTGCCGTCGCCCGGCTGGGTCACCGACGCGATGGCGAGCGGATCGCCGTCGATGTCGGCGTCGTTGCCGAGCACGTCCACGGTGGTCGCCGCGGCGTCCTCGCCGACCGTCGTGACGTCGTCGACGGCCGTCGGGTCGTCGGGCTGGCAGGTGATGTCGACCGTGACCCGGCCGGCGTCGGTGCGACCGGTCCCGTCGCCGACGGTGTAGTCGAACCGTCCGGCACCGGTGCCGCACAGGTCGGCCAGGGGCGTGAATCGGATGACGCCGCCCGTGAGCACCACCGCGCCGCCGACGGGTCCGGCCACCGAGGTCACGCTCAGCGGATCGCCGTCGGGGTCGGTGTCGTTCGCGACCGGGCTGCCGGCGCCGCTCACGGGCAGCTCGAGGACGGTGTCCTCGTCGGTCACCACGGTGTCGTCGACGGCGACGGGTGCGCCGGGCGCGTTCGGCGGCTCCGGCGTGACGGGCGGGGTGGCGTCGTCGTCGCAACTGCGGCCGAGGTCGTCGTCGGGCGAACCCACGGCCGTGTCGGCGCCCCTGCCGCAGCCGAGGTCGTCGGCGCCCGGGCCGCCGTCGAGCCGGTCGTCGCCGCGCCCGCCGTACAGGGCGTCGGCCCCGGGTCCGCCCCGCAGGACATCGCCGCCGGGGCCACCGTGCAGCTGGTCGTCGCCCGCCGCGCCGCGGAGTGTGTCGTCGCCCGCGCCGCCGAACAGCCGGTCGGCACCGCCGCCGCCGCGCAGCACGTCGTCACCGCTGCTCCCCCAGACGAGGTCGTCGCCGGCTCCCCCGTCGATCACGTCGTCGCCGGGACCCCCGCTGATGGCGTCGTCACCACCGCCGCCGGAGATGCGGTCGTTGCCACCCAGGCCGCAGATGACGTCGCGTCCGGAGGTGCCCACCAGCACGTCGGGGCCGGGGGTGCCGGCGATCGTGCAGGAGCTGCGTGCCGGGATGCCTGGCGCGACCGCCGTGGCCGGGAAGGCCGAGACGACCAGGAGCAACCCGGTTCCGACCCAGCTCGTCGCTGCCACTGCGTGCCTCGCCACACGACCGATCGTCATGATCGTTCCCCAAGCTGTGTTGTCGTCCAGTGCGCACGACGCAGCACCGCCCCCAGGTCGAGGAGTCTGGCACCTGCGGAACCGGCGCGGACGAGAACGCGACGACCCGGGACCTAGGTCCCGGGTCGTCGTGGCGTGCGGTGCGGCGAGGTCAGAACTCGTGCCGCAGCGGGTAGCCGCTCGCCCCGTCGTCGGTGCGCGTCGCGAGCACGTGGTGGAGCTGGATCTCGTTGCGCTCGAAGGCGATCCGGGAGCCGGCCATGTAGAGGCCCCACACCCGGGCGGTGCCCTCGTCGGTCTCGGCGACGCAGGCGTCCCAGTTGTCGGCGAGGTTCTGGCACCAGCCGGCGAGGGTCTTCGCGTAGTGGACGCGGAAGTTCTCGTGGTGCTGCACCTCGAGACCCGCGTCCTCGACCGCCGTGACGATCGTGCCGGAGCCGGCGAGCTCGCCGTCGGGGAAGACGTAGCGGTCGATGAAGGCACCCGTGCGCCGGTCGATGTTGTCGTGGCGGGTGATGCAGTGGTTGAGCATCCGGCCCTGGGGCTTGAGCTTGTCGCGCATGAAGGAGAAGTACGCCGGGTAGTTGGCGATGCCGATGTGCTCGGTGAGACCGATCGAGCTGACCGCGTCGAAGTCGCCCTCCTCGACGGCGCGGTAGTCGCAGTGGCGCACCTCGGCGAGGTCGTCGAGGCCCTGCTTCTTGATCTCCTCCTGGGCCCAGGTGGCCTGCTCGCGCGAGAGCGTCACGCCGAGCGCCTTGACGCCGTAGTGCCGGGCCGCGTGGCGCACCATCCCGCCCCAGCCGCAGCCGATGTCGAGCAGGCGCTGGCCGGGCTGCAGGTCGAGCTTGCGGCAGACCAGGTCGTACTTGTGGGCCTGCGCCTCCTCGAGGGTGGCGTCGTCGGTCGGGTAGACCGCGCAGGTGTAGGTCATCGAGGGACCGAGGACGTGCTCGTAGAAGGCGTTCGAGACGTCGTAGTGGTGGTGGATCGCGTCCGCGTCGCGCTCCTGGGAGTGGCGTCCCCACCAGCTGAGTGAACGCAGCCCCTCGAGGCGGTTGCGCCAGGCGGGCAGGTGCTCCTGCGGCGGGGGCGGCGGCGGGACGAGGTGGCTGAGACCGAGGGAGCGCAGGATGCCGACCAGCTCGAGTGGGCCGGGGATGCCGAAGTCGGTGTGGTCCTTCAGCAGCGAGAACGCGGGGTACGGGTCGCCGGGGTGGGCCCCGTGCAGGACCAGGTCGCCGGCGACGTAGGCCCGCGCCAGGCCGAGGTCGCCGGGCGCGGTCATGATGTAGGAGAGGCCGCGCTCGCTGACCAGCTCCATGCCGTACGGCAGGTCGAGGTCCCCCGCGGAGGACCCGTCGTACGCCTTGAGCCACAGGGGCAGCCCCCCGGGGAACAGGGATGCGATCGTGGGAGCAATGCCCTTGCCAGCGTGCAACGTCGGGGCCGTCATCGGCTCCTCACCGCCTTGTCGTAGAGAGTGGTCAGTCGGTCGTCGGGATCGTGGACGCGCTTGACCGCCGCGAGCCGGGCGGTGTTGTAGAGCGCGTCGAAGGTGTCCTTGTCGTAGAAGGCGTCGGAGTAGAGCGACTTGTGGCCGCCGAGCTCGTGGACCTTCGCCTCGATCGCACGGTTGCGCGGGCCGTCGACCGCGTCGGGTCCGACGTGGACGGTGCCCCAGAAGCCCACGTTGACGTAGACCTTGCCGGCCTCGAGCGGGTAGAGCGGCCAGGGCCGGGTGGTCGCCAGCGGGCACAGCCAGACCGGCCGCATCCCGATCTCCTCGTCGAACCAGGCCAGGAACTCGCCCAGCCGCTCGACCGGGACCTCGATGTCCTGCACCACCCGCTCGCGCAGCGGGCGGCCGGCGCGAGCGTCCAGCCGGTCGGCGATGCCGAAGCGGCGGTCGAGGTGGAGCATGCGCATGTAGACGTCGGAGCGCCGGTAGCGGCGCGGCCAGAACCGGCGGATCCGCGGGTTCTGCGCGCCGAAGGCGCCCGAGCACCAGAACCAGTCGGTGTCCCATCGCCACAGGTAGTCGTGGAAGGTGAGCCGGTCGCGGTCGCAGGTCTGCAGCGAGCGGTAGTAGATCTGCTGCCCGGCGTAGTCGGACGTCGCGCCCGGCTCGTCGGTCCACCTCGCCAGCGTCAGGACGTGCTCGCCGGGGCCGAAGGAGACGCCGTCGAGACCGTGGACCGGCTCTCCGTCGTACTCCTGGGTCGCGGCGATCTCGGCGATCGTCTTGGCGAGCAGGTCGGCATCGTCGATGCGCAGGTGGCGCAGGGCGACGTACGGCGGCACCTGTGCCAGCTTGATCCGCAGCCGGGTCGCGTAGCCGAGCGAGCCGTAGGAGTTGGGGAAGCTGTCGAAGAGGTCGTCGCCGGGGCGCGTGGTGACGACCTGGCCGCTGCCGGTGAAGACGTCCATCTCGAGCACCGACTCGTGGGGCAGCCCGAGCCGGAAGCTGGTCGACTCGATGCCGAGGCCGGTCACGGCGCCGCCGAGAGTGATCGTGCGCAGCTGCGGGACGACGTGGGGCACCAGGCCGTGGGGCAGGGTCGCGTCGACCAGGTCCTCGTAGGTGCACATGCCCTGGACCTCGGCGACCGGGCCGTCAGGTCCGTCGGGCAGCACCTCGATCACGCCGGCGAGGCCGCTGACGTCGAGACCCGGCGCGGTGGTGGCCGCGCGGGCGCGGAACAGGTTGGTCGTCCGCTTCGCGAGGCGGACCGGCTGGCCGGCGGGGATCGCGGCGTAGGAGTCGGAGAGCCGCTGGACGGCCCGCGCGTGCTCCTCCCAAGAGCGGTTTGCCATGTTGCGAAAATACTCCTGTCCTCGGACAACGGGCAGCCGGGTGGTTGACCTCACTCAACCAGTGGCGTCTGCCAAGGCCAAGTGGTTTTCACAGCCAGCCATTCCCGACGGCGACGAGAACCGCCTCGGTGCGGTTGGTCGCGCCGGTCTTGCCGATCGCCGCAGAGAGGTGGTTGCGCACGGTGCCCTCGGAGAGGAAGAGCTCTCCCGCGATCGCCGCGACCGAAGCCCCGTCGCGAGCCGCACGCAGCACGTCGGTCTCCCGGGCGGTCAGCGGCGACTCCCCCGTCAGCAGCGAGTCCGTGGCCAGCGCCGGGTCGACGACGCGCAGGCCCCGGTGGATGCGTCGTACGGCGTCGGCGAGCTGGGGCGCCGGGGTGTCCTTGACGACGAACCCCGAGGCACCGGCCTGCAGGGCGCGGCGCAGGTAGCCGGGACGGCCGAAGGTCGTGACGATGAGGACCCGGGTGCCGGGACTCGCCTCGCGCACCGCCGCGCAGGCGGCGATCCCGTCCATGCCGGGCATCTCGACGTCGAGCAGGGCGACGTCGGGCGTGTGCTCGGCGGCGGCGCTGACGGCGTCCTCGCCCGTGCCGACCTCGGCGACCACCTCGAGGTCGGGCTCGAGGCCGAGCAGGGCGGACAGGGCGCCGCGGACCAGGGCCTGGTCGTCGGCGAGGAGCAGGCGGATGCCCGTTCGACCGGTCATTCGACGACCACCGCCAGGGACCAGCCGGGATCGAGCCGAGTGGTGACCAGTCGGGCACCGAGCGCGGTGGCGCGCTCCTGCAGGCCGTTGAGCCCCGACCCGCGCGACGGTACGGCGCCCGGCCCGGTGCCGTCGTCACGGACCTCCGCCCGGCCCGGCGCGAGCAGCACCTCGCAGCGGCGGGCACCGGAGTGCCGGACCACGTTGGTCACGCCCTCGCGCACCGTCCACGCGAACAGCTCGCGCAGCTCGCTGGGGACCTCGTCGGTGCTGTTGGGCAGGCGGGCCTCGATCTCGGCGGCCTCGAGCGCCGTCCGGGCCCGGGCGAGCTCGCCGGGCAGGGTCAGCTCGCGATAGCCCTCCACCGCCCGTCGTACGTCGGCCAGGGCGTCGCGGCTCAACCGCTCCAGGTCACCGATCTCCTGCCGCGCGCGCTCGGGATCGGCGTCGAAGAGCCGTCCGGCGAGCTCGGCCTTGATCGTGATGACGGTCAGCGAGTGGCCGAGGATGTCGTGCAGGTCGCGCGCCAGGCGGTTGCGCTCGCCCTCGGCGGCGAGCTCGGCGTTGGTGGCGTGGGCCCGGATCAGCTCGACGTTGCGGTTCATCATCGAGCGCACACCGAAGACGGCCAGCGACGCGGCGATGATCGAGAAGGCCAGCCACGGACTGTGCTCCCAGCCGGGCACGGTGACGCCGGTGACCAGGACCGCCGCCGCGAGCGCGGCCACCGTCGGCACGAAGACCACCGCGGGGTAGAGCATCACCACGGTGACGGCGAGGTAGACCACGCTGGCCGTGCCGACCTGGCCGAGGGCGGCGACCATGACCCCCGCCAGGCCGGCCAGGGCGGCCGTCCACACCAGCCGGGTCCCCAGCGGCGGTACCTGGACCAGCCGGGCCCGGTCGGCGCGCATGGCGATCCACAGGCACAGGTAGGTCCCCGCGAACACGAGGGTCGCGACCAGCCCCAGCCAGGCGCGCGGCGCCGGCAGGTCGCTCCAGGCGGCGCGGGCCGGGTCGAGGAGGAAGGCCAGCCAGATGGCCGCGAACATCGGCCCGAGCCTGCCCAGTGGGCGCGGCGTCGCGTCCTGGCCCGGCGTCTCCACGGTCGTCACGTTAGCCCCCGCTGGTCCTTCTCGGCCGGGCCCGGGTCAGACCCGGGCGGTGTCCTTGCTCATCCGCCACGCCGCGCCGGCCACGAACAGCGCGAACCAGGCGACCGCGTTGACGACGGCGTACCAGGGCAGCTCGTGGGTCAGCGGCCACCGGGCGATCTCGGCGACACCGTACATCGGCGTCCAGTAGGCGATCTGTCGGACCGTCTCCGCATAGTTGTCGAGCGGGACGAAGACACCACCGAGGAAGGAGAGGAGGGCCAGGCCGGGACCGAGGATCTGCATGGCGTTCTCGCCGGGGACGACATAGCCGATGAAGACGCCGAGGGCGGCGAAGGTCAGCGTGCAGAAGAGCGTGACGACGGCGCACTCGACCCAGACGTGGGTCGGCATCTGCGCCTTGCCCTGGAGGATGCCCACGAGGTTGACCGCGGCGATCGCGAGTCCGCCCATGACCAGCGCGACGAGGGCCTTCATCAGGATGTAGACGACCGGGTTGAGAGGGGTGAGGCGCAGCTGGCGCGACCAGCCGAGGGAGCGCTCGAGGGCGACCATCGAGCCGCCGGCGGCTGCGGTGAGGGCGGAGCCGTAGAGCGCCATGGAGGCGAGGATGTACGCCGCGACGTTGCCGTCGCCGACCTTGTCCTGCCAGCCGTGCTGGCCGCCGAAGGCGAGGAACATCGCGCCGGGGAAGAGCAGCGTGAAGATGATGGTGCGGCGGTTGCGCAGCATCCGGCGCAGCTCGATGCGCAGCACGGTCGGGTTGAACCCGCCCAGCGGCGGGACCCGGCGGGTGGTCGGGTCGATGGTGCTCGTGGCGCTCGTGCTCATGCGTTGTCTCCTGTCAGGCTGAGGAAGGCCTCTTCGATGCCCTGGGCGGTGATCTCGACGTCGCGGGCGTCGGTCTCGGTCAGCAGGTAGCGGGCGACCGAGTCGCTGTCCTTGGCGTGGATGGTCACCGACTCGCCGCGCAGGTCGACGTGGTCGACGCCGCCCAGCGCGGTGATCGCGGCGACCGCCGTGTTGTCGGCGCCCGGCAGCCAGGCGCGGATCGTGCGTCCCGAGGCGAGCGCCCGGATCTGGGGACCGGTGCCGTCGGCGACGACCCGGCCCTTGCTGATGAGGACGATCCGGTCGGCGTACTGGTCGGCCTCCTCGAGGTAGTGGGTCGCGAACATGACGGTGCGGCCGGTGGCGGCGTCCGCGCGGATCGCGCTCCAGAACGAGCGTCGGCCCTCGACGTCCATGCCGGTCGTGGGCTCGTCGAGGAGCAGCAGAGCCGGGTCCGAGAGCAGCGCCATCGCGAACCGCAACCGCTGCTGCTCACCGCCCGAGCACTTCCCGACCCGGCGCTCGGCGATGCCGCTGATCCCGGCCCGCTCGAGCACCTCGTCCACCGGCCGGGTGTCGGCGAACAGGCTGGCCGTGTAGGCCACGGTCTCGCGCACGGTGAGGTCCTTGAGCAGGCCGCCGGTCTGCATCACGGCCGACACCAGGCCGCGGGCGATCGCCTTGCGCGGCTCGAGGCCGAGCACCTCGACGGTGCCGGTCGTGGGTCGGCTCAGGCCGAGCACCATGTCGATGGTCGTGGTCTTGCCCGCCCCGTTCGGGCCGAGGAAGGCCACGATCTCGCCCGGGTGCAGCTCGAGGTCGATCCCCCGCACCGCCTGCACCTGGCCGAAGTCCTTGGTCACCCCGGCCAGCCGGACCGCCAACAGGTTCGTGGTCGTCGTCATGCTCCCAGCCTCGTCGGCTGCGGGGCCCGGTACCTCTGGCAGTCGTCACGACCGGGGCATGACATCTGTCATGGCCGGCTCGGGAGTTTCACCGGCCGGCCGGTGAAACTGGCACTGGGACGAGGAAGCATCCTCGTCCCAGCGCCAGTTTCGTCGTCCAGGCTCGGGTCGGGTCAGGGCGAGACGGTCGCGGAGATGGTGCCGCGCGCGTCACCGACGTGCACGACGACGCCGCTCGCGCCGGCGAAGTCCCCCAGCACGGCCGCGTCGGGCTCGGTGAGGTCCTGCGCGTCGCCGAGCACCACGCAGGCGTCGACGCCGGTCGAGCCCGAGGCGACGGCCATGGCGACGACGGCCTGGACCGCGGTCAGCTGCAGGGAGGGCAGGTCGACGGTGGCGGCGGCATACGTGCGGCCGTCGGAGTCGCGGACGGCGGCGCCCTCGGCGGCCTGGATGCGGGCCCGGGTGGCGCGGGCGAGGGTGACGAGCTTGTGGTCCTCGGCGGAGAGGTCGGGCATAGGACGAGTGTTCCAGAGCCCGACCGCCCCGGTCCCGCCAGGTCGCGTCAGGCCCCCCGGGTCAGGCCCGGTGCACCCGCTCCCCCGCTACCCAGGTCTCGTGGACAGCGACCCCGGCCAGCTCACCCGGCGGTACGTCGTACGGGTCACGGTCCAGGACGACGAGGTCGGCAAGCTTGCCGGGCTCGAGCGTGCCGCGGTCGTGCTCGAGGTGCACGGAGGTGGCGCTGCCGAGGGTGTAGCCGCGGATCGCCTCGTCCACGGTGACCGCCTCCTCGGGCTGCCAGGGCGTGCCGCCGTCGAGCGGGGCGCGGGTGACGGCGCACTGGACGCCGACCATCGGCTCCATCTCCGCGACGTTCCAGTCGCTGGAGAAGGCGAGCACCGCGCCGTGCTCCTGCAGCGAGCGCAGCGGCCAGGCCTGGTGCCAGCGGGCCTCGCCGACCGCCTCGGCCCAGGCGTGGCCGGGGCCGGCGATCTCCGGGCTCGCGTGACGCGGCTGCATGCACGCGACCACGCCGAGCTCGGCGAACCGGGGCAGGTCGCTGCGCCGCAGGCACTCGACGTGGACGACCTGGTGGCGAGCGTCCCTGGGGCCGTTCGCGGTGCGCGCCGCCTCGACCGCGTCGAGGACCGTCGTGATGCCGCGGTCGCCGGTGGCGTGCACGAACAGCTGGAAGCCCTCCGCGTCGAGGCGGGTGACCAGGTCGGCGAAGACGGCCGGGTCGTAGTAGGTGCGGCCCCGCGTGTCGGGCTCGTTGGCGTACGGCTCGTGCAGCGCCGCGGTGTGCGGCTCGACGACGTCGTCGATGTAGAGCTTGAGCGGCCCGACTCGGATCCGGTCGTCGGCGTACGTCGATGCGAGTGCCTTGAACTCGGCGCGGTCGGCGTCGGTGGTGGTCGGCGGGTGGAACATCGCCAGGACCAGGCGCGGCCCGAGGCGGCCCTCGTCGCGGGCGCGCTCGAACAGGGCGAGGTCGTCGGGCGAGTTCTGCGGTTCGACGACGGTGGTGATGCCGCTGGCGACGGCGAGGTCGAGGCTCGTCAGCAGTCGCTCGTACTGCCGGTCGGTGCTCGCCCACGGCAGGCCGCGCTCCTTCAGCGCGCGCATGCCGGCGCGGGCCAGGCCCTTGACCGCGAAGTCCGCGACGAAGCCGGTGGGCCGACCCCGGTCGTCGAGCTCGGCGGTGCCGAACGGCTGGTCGGCCGCGGTGACGCCGAGGGCCTCGAGGCCCGCGGTGTTGAGCCACAGCGTGTGGACGTCGTAGCTGAACACCGCGGCAGGCCGGTCCGCGACGATGGCGTCGAGCATCGCGGCGGTGGGGTGGGCGCCGTCCTCGAGCCCCGCATAGCCGTAGCCCTCTCCCTCCACCCAGCCCTCGCCCGGGTTGGCTGCGCACCAGTCGCGGAGCCGGCGCGCGACCTCGTCGAGGGTCTCCGCACCGGCCAGCTGGGCGCAGGCGGCGTCGGACCCGAGGCGCACGTGGTTGTGGGCGTCGACGAAGCCGGGCAGGACGGTGCGTCCGGCGAGGTCGACGTTCCGGGCAGCGCGCCGTACGTCGTCCGGCGCGTCGGCGAGGTCGCCCACCCAGGCGATGCGGTCGCCGGCGAGGGCGATGCTGTCGACGACGGTGCGCTCGCCGGCCAGCGGCCGCACGATGCCGCCGGTGAGCAGGGTGTCGATACTCATCGGTCCTCCTTGGCGTCGACCACGAAGTGGGTGTCGCGGCGCGGCTGCAGGTAGAGCTGGTCGTAGGCGAGGGCGGCGAGCACGATGCCGCCGACGATGAGCAGGTCGGCGCGCGCGGACTCGAGCAGCGCGTACCCGACCCCCAGGATCACCAGCACCGACGGGAGCGGCCACAGCGGCATCCGCCAGCCGGGGTGCGGCGTACGGCGGACAGCGAGGCCGGCGAGCGCGAGCAGCAGGTAGACCGCGGAGACGGTGACCGAGGTGACGCCGAGGAGCGACTCGATGTCGACCAGGTAGGCCAGTACGGCACCGGGCAGGCTGATCACGAGGGTGGCGGCGGCCGGGGAGTTGAAGCGTGGGTGCAGCCGGCTCAGCCGCTTGTTGACGGCGTCGGGCCAGGCGCGGTCGCGCGCCGAGGCGTAGATGACGCGGCCGTTCTGGAGCACCATCACGATGACCGCGTTCAGGATCGCGACGGCGATGCCGACGCTGATCGCGGCGGAGACCCGCGAGCCGCCCCAGGCGGTGACGAAGTCCGGGAAGGTGCCGGTCGCCAGGTCGCGCAGGTCCGCGACGCCGAGCACCGTCGCCGCGGTGGGGATCACGATGATCAGCGACCCGATGAACAGCGACCCGAAGACGGCGCGGGCGACATTGCGTCGGGGGTCGATGATCTCCTCGGCCAGGTAGGACGCGGTGCCGAACCCGTTCGCGACGAACATGGCCACGGCGAGGCCGGAGAGGAGGATGCCGAGGGAGAACGGTGCGAGGTGCCCGGCGCCATCGAGCGCCTGGGGGTGCCACAGCGTGCTGACGCTGCGCTCGCTGTGCGTGAAGCCGAGGTAGGCGACGACCGCGGCGGCGAGGGTCTCGATGGCGAGGAAGGCGCTGGTGACGATCGCGTTGGCCTTGATGTCGAGCACCGCGGTTGCGGTGGCGAGCAGCATGACGACGGCACCCGTGGTGGCCCGGTCGAGGCTGAGGACGGGCGCGAGGTAGTCGGCGGTGCCCAGGGCGATCACCGGCGGGATGACGACGAGCGTCGCGCAGGTCAGCACGAAGGTCAGCCAGCCGAGGCGGCGCCCGAGCGTGTGCGTGACCATCGCGTACTCGCCGCCGGAGCTGGGCGTGCGAGTGCCCAGCTCTGCGTAGCAGGCGCCGACGCCCACCGAGACCAGGACGCCGGCCAGGATCGTCAGCACCACGCCCGAGCCCTGGGAGGCCAGCAGCGTCGGCACGATGATGAACAGGCTCGACGCCGGGGTGATGCACGAGATGGTCAGCAGGATCGCGGCCTTGACGCCCAGGACGGGTGTCAGGCCGGCCACCGGCGCGGTGAGCTCGACCGGGTCGACGGGCTCGGAGGGGGAGACAGTGGTCATCGCAACCTCGACTTTGAATGACGTACAAATGTGACGTGGACCACCGTGACTGAACGGTCAGTCAGGGTCAATGGTCGTCCCACCCCTCGGACGTGCCGGCGCCCTCCGCTGCCGTGCGGCGGAGCAGGCTGCGGCAGGATGGCGGCATGCCCGCCTACTGGATCAGCAGCTACCGCGCCATCACCGACGCCGAGAAGATGGCCGCCTACGCCGCCCTGTCCGTCCCGGCACTGACGGCCGCCGGCGGCCGGTTCCTCGCTCGCGGCCTGCCGGAGCAGGTCTACGAGGCCGGACTGCACGAGCGTGCCGTGCTCATCGAGTTCGACAGCGTCGAGGCGGCCCGGGCGGCCCACGACACCCCGGCCTACCAGGAGGCGCTGGCCGCCCTCGGTGACGGTGCCGAGCGCGACATCCGGATCGTCCCGGGCGCCTGAGGCGGCCACGCGTGCGGTCCCTGAGCCTGCGGCTGCGGCTGGGGCGCCCTGAGATCGGCCGGTACGCCGACAGTTTCGGCCTGCCACAGGCGTCCGCGCGGCCCGACGGCCCCACGGTGACCTTCCTCGGCGTCGCGACCCTGCTGTTCGAGGACGGCACCACCGCCGTGCTCACCGACGGCTTCTTCTCCCGGCCCTCCCTCCCCCGCGTCGCACTCGGACGGCTCGCCCCCGACGAGGCGCAGATCGAGGCGACCCTGGCCCGCGCGGGCATCGACCGGGTGGCCGTGGTCGCACCGGTCCACACCCACTTCGACCACGTGATGGACTCCGCCGTCGTGGCGCGGCGCACCGGCGCCCGCCTCGCCGGCGGTACGTCGGTCGCCCAGGTCGGCCGCGGCGGCGGGCTCCCCGACGACCGGATCGACGTGGTCGTGCCGGGCGAGCCGATGACCGTCGGCGGCTTCCGGCTGACCTGGGTCGAGGGCGAGCACTGCCCGCCGGACCGGTACCCGGGCACGATCACGGCGCCCGTCGTACCGCCGGTGAGGACCGACGCCTACCGGTGCGGCGAGGCCTGGTCGATCCTGGTCGAGCACGACAGCGGTCGCAGCGCCCTGGTCCAGGGCAGCGCCGGGTTCCGGCCCGGGGCGCTCGCCGGCCGGCACGCCGACGTCGCCTATCTCGGGATCGGGCAGCTCGGAGTGCAGGACGAGGCGTACATCGCGGAGTACTGGGCCGAGACGGTCGAGGCGGTCGGCGCCCGGCAGGTCGTGCTCATCCACTGGGACGACTTCTTCCGTCCGTTGGACAGGCCCCTGCGGGCGCTGCCGTACCTCGGCGACGACCTGGACGCGACGATGGCTGTGCTCGGTCGCCTCGCGGACGAGCAGCGGGTCGGGCTGCACTTCCCCACCGTGTGGCGGCGCGAGGACCCGTGGGTGCTGCTCGGCCGCTGACAGCTCAGCGATCGACGCGGTCGCAGGGCACCCGCACCCTCCAGTTGGACAGGTCGGGCGCGACCTGGACCACCACGCTCCGGTCCGCGGCTGCACACAGCGTCGAGAACTCGGCGGTCGTCGGCCAGGCCGGCCCCTGGTCGCGTACCACGAGGGCGGGCCGGGCCGCGAGCACCGCGACGGTCAGCACGACGAGGACGACCGCCGCGCTGACGAGGTGGTGCGCGCGGGTCCGGGCCAGGTCCAGGGCGAGCAGGGGCACGGCGAACAGGAAGAGGCCCGACGACGCCGCGTAGCGGAGAAGCCCGCCGGCTCGCCAGTCGTCGCCGCTCCAGCCGGCGAACGTCATCGGATAGGCGTTCGCGGCCAGGCTGGCGCTCCACACCAGGCCGGCGAGGAGGACCAGGCCGACGGCGGCCGTGCGCTGGATGCCGCTGCCGCGTCGCAGCACCAGTGCGAGGGAGACCGCCGCCGGCAGCAGGAGCAGGAAGGCACCCGCCGGGCCCACCTCGTCGACGATCCGGGCCGCGGGCTCGACGGTGTCGGCCCACAGGGCCGAACCGGACTGGCCGGCGAAGCCCACCACGAGCCCGGGGAGCGACCAGTCGATGTCGCCACGCGGCGGGCGTGGGTGCTGCACTGTCGTCACGATCTGGGCGAGGGCACCGAGCAGCAGGCCGGCGCGCGGGAGCCAGCGCAGCCGGTCGCGCCAGCCGACGACCATCAGCGGAGCGAGCAGGACCACGACGACCTCGGTCAGCCCCACCAGGAGCCCGGCGACCGCCCAGGCGAGGGCAGCCGCGCGGGAGGCGGGGCGGTGCAGCACCAGCCAGAACGCGAGCCACAGCCCGAAGCCGTGCAGGTTCGCCAGGTTGCCGAGCACCTCGGCGGCGCCGCCCGGCAGCAGCGCCGGCGCGAGGGCGACCAGGCCGCGGACCCAGCGGTGTTCGATCACGTCCTCGGTGAGCAGCCAGGTCAGCGCACCGACCAGGCCGACCAGGCCCACGGCGGCGAGGGTCAGCGCGACGTCCCACCAGCCGACCGGGACCATGGCGGCGATCAGGTCGGTCACCAGGCGGGGCACGACGTGCAGGTAGCCGTCGTACGACTGCCAGACCGGGGCTCCGTCGAGGCTGCCCTGCAGGAAGATCACGCCGTCCTCGGCCCAGATCCGGTTGCGGGCGCCGACGGGGATCCGCCACCAGCAGTAGGTCGCGCCGGCCACCCAGATCAGGAGCGGGACCGCCGCTCGACGCAGCACAGGCACGGCCCGCATCCTGTCATTCGGCAATCGGCTCGTCCTGCGGAACGCGCGAGATGAGCACGGTGCCGATCTTGTTGCGGCGCCCGGCGGCGTGCTCGGCCTCGAAGCGCAGGCCGTGCGCCTCGACCACCGAGCCCGGGATCGGGACCCGGCCGAGGTGCTTGGCGAGCAGGCCGCCGACGGAGTCGACGTCCTCCTCCTCGATCGTGAAGCCGAAGAGCTCGTCGAGGTCGTCGACCGGGTAGCGCGAGGAGACCCGCACCTTGCTGTGCGGGTCGTCGATGCCGTCACCGAGGTGCTCGACCTCGACCTCGGCCTCGTCGTACTCGTCGGTGATCTCGCCGACGATCTCCTCGAGCAGGTCCTCGATGGTGATCAGGCCGGCGGTGCCGCCGTACTCGTCGACGACGATCGCCACGTGGAGGCGGCGCAGCTGCATCTCGCGCAGCAGGTCGTCGACCGGCTTCGACTCGGGCACCCAGATGGCGGGTCGCATGACCTCCTCGACCTTCTGGGTGAGCTCGACGTCCGGGGCCTCGAAGTCGCGGCGGACGACGTCCTTGAGGTACGCCATGCCGCGCACGTCGTCGAGGTTCTCACCGACGACGGGGACCCGCGAGAAGCCGGAGCGTAGGAACAGCGACATGGTCTGGCGCAGGTTCTTGTGGCACTCGATGTAGACCACGTCGCCGCGCGGGACCATCACCTCGCGCACGGTGGTGTCGCCGAGCTCGAAGACCGAGTGGATCATCTTGCGCTCGTCGGCCTCGATCAGCTCGGAGGCTTCCGCGATGTCGACCAGCTCGCGCAGCTCGGTCTCGGTCTGGAACGGGCCCTCGCGGAAGCCGCGCCCGGGCGTGATCGCGTTGCCGACCAGGATCAGCAGCCGCGGGATCGGGCCCAGCACGGTGGTGAGCGCGGACAGCGGCCAGGCGCACACGGTCGCGACCGTCTCGGCGTGCTGCCTGCCGACGGTGCGGGGCGCGACGCCGATCACGACGAAGGACACCACCAGCATGATCCCGAGGGCCACGCCGGCACGGGCCCACCAGGAGGAGTCGAGCCGGTCGTCGACGTACAGCGTGACGACGACGATGGCCGCGATCTCGCACAGCAGCTGCAGCAGCAGCGCGGTGTTGAGGTGGCGTGGCGCGTCCTCGAGCACGACGACGAGGCGCCGCGCGCCGGCCCTGCCCTCTCCCACCATCTCCTGCGCGCGGGCGCGCGAGAAGCCGGCGAGCGCCGCGTCCGCCGCGGCGAACAGGCCCGCGAGCACCACCAGGACAGCCGCTGCTCCCAGCGGCCACAGACTGTCGGCTATCATGTGGCCGGCTGGGCCCGCCACTGGGCCAGCAGCTGGTCCTGCAGGCCGAACATCACCTTGTGCTCCTCCGGCTCGGCGTGGTCGTAGCCGAGCAGGTGCAGGATGCCGTGGGTGGTGAGCAGCTCGAGCTCGGCGAGGGTGCCGTGGCCGGCCGTCTCGCCCTGTCGCTCGGCGACCGCCGGGCACAGCACGAGGTCGCCGAGCACACCCTCCTCGGGCTCCTCGTTGACCAGGCCGGGCCGCAGCTCGTCCATGGGGAAGGCGAGCACGTCGGTCGGGCCCTCCTTCTCCATCCACTTCTCGTTGAGCTCGGCGATGGTGTCCTCGTCGACCGCCTTGATGCACAGCTCGGCGAGCGGGTGGACGCGCATCTGGTCCATCACGAACCGCGCCAGCTGGGAGAAGTGCTTCACGTCGAGACCGCTTCCGGACTCGTCGAGGATCTCGATGGTCACTCCTGGTCGCCCTTCTTGACGGCCTTCCTGGCCACCTTCTGCGATTCCTTCTTGGCATCGAAGTCGTCGTACGCCGCCACGATCCGCGCCACGAGCTGGTGGCGGACGACGTCGTGGCTGGTCAGCCGTACGAACGCGAGGTCCTCGACGCCGTCGAGGATCTTCTCCACGATGCGTAGGCCCGACGTGGTGCCCGACGGCAGGTCGACCTGGGTGACGTCACCGGTCACCACGATCTTGGAGCCGAACCCGAGCCGGGTCAGGAACATCTTCATCTGCTCGGGCGTGGTGTTCTGCGCCTCGTCGAGGATGATGAAGGAGTCGTTGAGCGAGCGACCGCGCATGTAGGCCAGCGGCGCCACCTCGATGGTCCCGGCGGCCAGCAGCTTAGGCACCGACTCGGGGTCGAGCATGTCGTGCAGCGCGTCGTAGAGCGGGCGCAGGTAGGGGTCGATCTTCTCGCTGAGCGTGCCGGGCAGGTAGCCGAGCCGCTCGCCGGCCTCGACCGCCGGGCGGGTCAGGATGATCCGGTTGACCTGCTTGGCCTGCAGCGCCTGCACGGCCTTGGCCATCGCGAGGTAGGTCTTGCCGGTGCCGGCCGGACCGATGCCGAAGGTGATCGTGTGCTTGTCGATGGTCTCGACGTAGCGCTTCTGGTTGAGCGTCTTGGGCCGGATGGAGCGACCGCGGTTGCTCAGGATGTTGAGCGAGAGGATGTCGGCGGGCCGCTCGGAAGTCGCGGTCTGGACGCGCAGCATCGCCTCGACGCGCTCGACGACCTCGGCGGTGATGCCCTGGCCGGTGCGCAGGATCGCGACCAGCTCGTCGATCAGCTTCTCGGCCAGCTCGATCTCGTGGACGTCACCGGCCAGCGTGATCCGGTTGCCCCGGACGTGGATCGTGACGCCGAGCCGCTTCTCGATGATGCCGAGGTGCTCGTCGCCCGGCCCGAACAGGGTCACCATGTCGATGCTGTTGGGCACGACCACCGTGTGACGGGTGGGTGCCGGGCGCGTGGCTGCGGGGACGGTGGCGTTGGGGAGTGAGTCGGTCATGGATGCCCGAGGACGGGCGGCCTTTCAGGGACGACGATGCGGCCTCTCCATGGTACGTGGCGGGGCCGTGCCGCGCCCACTCGTTTGCGCAGGCGCGGTGGGGTCCGGCTCAGCCGGGCGGCCAGCCCATCGGACGCCCGGCGAGCACGTGGCAGTGGGTGTGGAAGACCGTCTGCCCGACGCCGGCACCGGTGTTGAAGACGAGCCGGTAGTCGTCGTACCCCTCACCGGTGGCGACACTGCGCGCGGTGGTGGCGATCTCGGCGAACATCGAGGCGTCGGCGGTGGCCGAGGCGGCGGCGTTCGGCTCGTGGTCGCGCGGCACCACGAGGACGTGCAGGGGTGCCTGCGGGTTGATGTCGCGGAAGGCGACCGTGCGCTCGCCGGTGTGGACGATCTCGGCCGGGATGTCACCGGCGACGATCTTGCAGAACAGGCAGTCGGGATCCGTCACGAGCCCCACCCTAGGACCTCGCGCGCTGCCGGCTCACCACTCCCACCGCACGCCGAGGTAGCCGGGCCCGAAGGCGGTCTGCCGGTAGTGCACGCTGGTCCCGCCGGCGAGCTCGACCGGCCAGCTGTGGCTCAGCCCGCCCTCGGAGAAGTACACCCAGCACCGCGAAGGAGTCCGGTCGGCGTGGAACCGCACCCAGACCAGGGCTTCCTCGAGACGCTGCTCGGCGGCCAACGCGTAGTCGGTCTCCAGGTCCAGCCCGTCGGTCGTCGCCTCGATCTCGGTCACCGTCGACTCGCCCAGTGCGAGCGGCCGCTCGAAGACCAGCCGTGAGCCGCGGATGCCGTTCTCGACGTCGTAGGTCTCCTCGATCGTGCATCCGGCGACCGCGGTCATGACGACGGCGTTCTCCTGGGTCCCGACGTCGGGGCCGACGAACAGGGTGACGCCATCGACGCCCTCTCGGTCGGCGACGACGACCTGACGGACCCGCGCCCGGAGGATCTCGCCCCGAGCTCCCACGTCGACCACGAGGTGGGAGGAGACCCGGCAGACGTCCTCCTCCCCGATCACCGACTCGACCGCGGGGTCGCCCAGGAGCTCGTCGAAGGGCTCGACCGCGCCGACGCGCCGACGCAGCCGGCCGGACAGCCGCCGGCTCAGGGCGCCGTCCTCGAGGCCGAGGAGGGCCTCCAGCTCGGGGATCGCCTCGAGCGAGGCGGCACGTTCGGGCTCGCGCTGCCCGGAGCGCCAGTAGGACAGCGCGGTGAGGGACACGGGGTGGCCGCGCGCGGCGAGCCGGTCGCGCAGGTGGGTCAGCGTGGCGCCACGACGCTCCATCGCGGCCCCCAGGGCCTCGGCGAAGGTGGTCGGAGCGGTCCCGGAACGGTCTGCCACGCCGCCCATGGTGCATCATCCGAGCCGCTGCATCGGAGAGGATCGAGGCATGACCTTCCCCCGCACCCTCGTCGCCGCCGGCGCCGTCCTCGCCCTGGGCGTGCTGGCCGGTTGCGGTGACGACGACCCTGCCGCCGAGCCGACGCCCAACGCGCCGACGTCCGATGTCGCCACCGGCAGCGCCACCGGCAGCGCCGCTGGGACGCCGTCGGCGACCGGCAGCCCGGACGACGAGGCGTCGGCCGTGCCGGCGTACTACGCGGGCGAGACGCCGCAGGGCGACCGGCTCTACCGCGAGTTCATCCAGGTCGCCGGCGCCGACCGGCTGGTCGCGACCGCCGCCGCGGTCACCAGCGGCGACCCGGTCGATCCCGACTACCGCACGCTGTGGCCGAAGGGCCGGTTCGCGTCGGTGACGAGGTCCGCGGACGCGATCGAGGTCGGCCTGGCCGACGACACCTGGCTCACGGGCGGCTCGCTGCAGCCCGCCCGGGCGAAGCTCGCCGTCCAGCAGCTCGTCTACTCCCTGCAGGGAGCGGTCGGCGAGCGGCTCCCGCTCCGGGTGACGTACGACGGCAAGCCGGCCGCCACCCTGCTCGGAGTGCCCGTCGGTGACGGCCTGAGAGCCGCTCCCGAGCTCGACGTCCTGGCCCTGGTCAACGTCACCGAGCCCGCGGAGGGCACCGCGGTCAGCGACACCTTCACCGCCTCCGGCCGCGCCAGCTCCTTCGAGGCGACGGTGCCCTGGGAGATCCAGGACTCCTCGGGCAAGGTCGTCCTCGAGAACTCCGCCATGGCGGACGGCTGGATCGACAAGCTCTGGCCGTGGACCACGCAGGTCGACGTGAGCGAGCTGCCGCCGGGCAGCTACACCTTCGTCGCCCGCACCGACGACCCGTCGGGCGGCGAGGGCGGCGGGCCGACCGAGGACACGAAGCGGATCACGGTCGAGTGAGGTTCTCGCGGCGCCGGCTGAACCGGACGCTCCTGCTGCGCCAGCACCTGCTCGAGCGGGTGACGATGGAGGCGGCCGCGATGGTCGGGCACCTGGTCGGGCTGCAGGCGCAGGAGCCGCTGTCGCCGTACCTCTCCCTCGCGGCGCGGCTCACCGACCTCGACCCACACGCCGTGAGCGCGGCGATCGAGGACCGCTCGCTGGTGCGGATCCTCAGCCTGCGCGACACCGTCCACCTCCACCTGCCCGCCGACGCGGTCACCCTGCCCGTGTGGGCGGCGCCGGTGCGCGAGCGTGAGATGAAGGTGAGCCAGTCGATCGGTACGGCGCGCGAGGTCGACCGCGCGGCCTTCTCGGCCGCCGTCCGCGAGGTCCTGGCCGACGGCCCGCTCCCCCAGCGCCAGCTCGGCGCGGCGCTCGCCGAGCGGTTCCCCGCCTACACCGCCACCCAGCTGGGTCAGGTCGCCCGGGTCGCCGAGGTGCTCGTCCAGCTGCCCCCGCGCGGCTGCTGGAAGCCGACCGGGTCGACCGCCGTCGCCTACGACCACGCCGAGCGCTGGACCGACCTGCCCCTGGCCGCGCCCGACGTACCGTCCCTCGTGCGTCGCTACCTCGCGGCCTTCGGCCCCGGCACCGCCGCCGACGTCACGGCCTGGTCCGGCATCACCCGCCTGGGGCCGGTCGTCAAGGCGATGGACGACCTCGAGGTGCACGAGGACGAGGACGGCAAGGCGCTGTACGACGTACCGGGCGCCCCCATCGCCGACGAGGACGCGCCCGCGCCCGTGCGGCTGCTCGGCAACTACGACAACGTCTGGCTCTCCCACGCCGGTCGCGACCGGGTGACCGCACCCGAGCACCGCCGGCTGTGGATGGGCGTCAACGGCGCCCAGGCCCTGTCGATCTACGCCGACGGCTGGCTGGCCGGCCTGTGGCGGGTCGAGGACGGCCGGGTCGTGGTCGTCGAGCTGGTCCGGGAGCTGACCCGGTCCGAGCGCGCCGGGCTGGACGAGGAGATCGGGCGGGTCGAGGCGCTGCTGGCCCGCTGAGTTGTTGCGGTTTGGGACCAAACCGCAACATTTCGGGCCATCCAGCTGCGGTTCGTGCCCAATCCCTAACTGGTCAGACCACCCCAGCGGCGGGTCCGCGACAGCAGTGCGGCGACAGCGGCGACGCCGGCGGTGGAGGTGCGCAGCACCTCGGCACCGAGGCGTACGGCGACCGCGCCCTGCGCCACGAACCGGCCGACCTCCGCCTCGGTGAGACCGCCCTCCGGTCCGACCACGACGACCAGGTCGCCGTCGGCGGGCAGGGCGAGGGCGCCGAGTGGCTCGGTGGCGTCCTCGTGGAGGACGACCGCGACGTCGGCGGAGCCGATCAGGTCGACCACCTCGTCGGTCCCGGCGAGCGGCAGCACGGTCGGGTGCCAGGCGCGGCGGGCCTGCTTGGCCGCCTCGCGGGCGGTCGCCTGCCACTTGGCGTGCGACTTGGCGGCGCGCTCGCCCTTCCAGACGGCGACGCTGCGGGCGGCGGCCCACGGGACGATCCGGGCGACCCCGATCTCGGTGAGGACCTCGACGGCGAGCTCGCCGCGCTCACCCTTGGGCAGCGCCTGCACGACGGTGACCGACGGCCGGGGCTCGGGATGGTCCTCGACCGCGGTGACGCTGACGGTGAACGCCCGCTTGGCGGTGGCGGTCACCTCGCCGGTCGCGACCAGGCCCAGCCCGTCGGTGAGCAGCAGCCGCTCCCCCACCCGCAGCCGTCGTACGACGACCGCGTGGTGTGCCTCGTGGCCCTCGACGGTGACCGCGTCACCGGGGCCCACGCCGTCGAGCGACGCGACGAGGTGCTGGGGCAGCGTCATGTGCTCAGCCGTGGGTCAGTGCGCGGTGAACGCGTCGCGGAGCCGGCCGAACATGGTCTTGTGGGCCGGGCGGACGTCGCCGGTCGGCTGCTCCTCTCCGCGGATCGCCGCCAGCTCGCGCAGCAGCTCCTCCTGGCGGGGGTCGAGCCGGGTCGGGGTGTCGACGGCGATGGTGACGGCGAGGTCGCCGCGCCCGCCACGCAGACCGGGGACGCCGCGGCCGCGGAGCAGGACCTGGTGGCCGGACTGGGTGCCGGCGGGGACCTGCAGGTCGAAGGAGCGCTCGACGTCCGCGCTCGCGTCGAGGTCGGCCTCGAGGGTGGGCAGCTCGATCGTCGTACCGAGGGCGGCGGCGGTCATCGGCACCGACACGGCGCAGTGCAGGTCGTTGCCGTGGCGCTCGAAGACCTCGTGCGGCGCGACGTGGATCTCGACGTACAGGTCGCCGGCGGGGCCGCCGCCGGGACCGACCTCGCCCTGCTCGCTGAGCTGGACGCGAGTGCCGTTGTCGACGCCGGCGGGGATCTTGACGGTGAGGGTACGACGCGAGCGGACCCGACCATCGCCCGCACACTCGCGGCACGGGTCGGGGATCACGGTGCCGAATCCGCGGCACGCCGCGCACGGGCGCAGCGTGCGGATCTCGCCGAGGAAGGAGCGCTGGACGTGGGCGACCTCGCCCTGGCCGTGGCAGGTCTCGCACGGAACCGGGTGGCTGCCGGGGGCGGCGCCCTCGCCGCCGCAGGTGGTGCACCGCACGGCGGTGTCGACCTTGAGCTCGCGGGAGACGCCGAAGGCGGCCTCGGCGAGCTCGACCTCGATCCGGATCAGGGCGTCCTGACCGCGCCGCACGCGCGGCCGCGGACCGCGGCCACCGCCCTGCGCGCCACCTTGGCCGCCGAAGAAGGCGTCCATGATGTCGGTGAACGAGAAGCCCGCGCCCTGACCGCCGAAGCCGCCGCCGAACGGGTCGCCGCCGCGGTCGTAGGCCGCCCGCTTCTGCGGGTCGGAGAGCACCTCGTAGGCGGCGGTGACCTGCTTGAACCGCTCCTGGCTCTCCGGGTCCGGGTTGACGTCCGGGTGGAGCTGGCGGGCGAGCTTGCGGTAGGCCTTCTTGATGGCGTCGGCGTCGGCGTCGCGACCGACGCCCAGCAGCTCGTAGGGGTCCTGGCTCACTTCTCTTCTTCTCAGCTCTCGTCGAGGATGCGGGAGACGTAGCGCGCCACGGCACGCACCGCCGCCATCGTTCCGGGGTAGTCCATGCGGGTGGGGCCGACGATCCCGAGCGCGGCGAGCGCGTCGTCGGGGCCGTAGCCGGTGGCGACCACGCTGGTGGAGGCGAGGTTCTCGTAGGGGCCCTCGGCGCCGATGCGGACCGTCACCGCACCGCCGGAGGTCGCCTCGCCGAGCAGCTTGAGGAGCACGACCTGTTCCTCGAGCGCCTCGAGCAGCGGGCGGACCGAGGTCTCGAAGCTGTCGCCGAACCGGGCCAGGTTCGCCGTACCGCCGACGACGACGCGCTCGTCGGAGCGGTGGTCGCTCATCGCCTCGACCAAGGTGTCGACGACGGCGACGGTGGGCGCGGAGGCCGTCGGGGTGCCCGCGTCGTCGCGGACCAGGGCGAGGAGCGCGGTGGCGGCGTCGGCGATCACCTCGCCGGTGGCGGCGAGGTTGATCCGCGAGCGCAGGGTGGCGAGCTCGTCGTCGCTGATCTCGGCGTCGAGCTCGACGAGGCGCTGCTCGACACGGCCCGAGCTCAGGATCAGCACCAGCAGCAGCCGCACCGGCGTCAGCGCGACGACCTCGATGTGGCGCACGGTGGAGCGCGAGAGCGTGGGGTACTGCACGACGGCGACCTGCCGGGTCAGCTGCGCGAGCAGGCGGACCGAGCGGTTCACGACGTCGTCGAGGTCGACCGCGCCCTCGAGGAATCCGGCGATCGCGCGGCGCTCGGCCTGAGTGGTCGGCTTGACCGTGGAGAGGCGGTCGACGAAGAGCCGGTAGCCCTTGTCGGTCGGCACCCGACCGGCGCTGGTGTGCGGCTGGTGGAGGTATCCCTCCTCCTCGAGCGCCGCCATGTCGTTGCGGATGGTGGCCGGCGAGACGTTGAGGTGGTGGCGCTCGACGAGCGCCTTGGAGCCGACCGGCTCCTCGGTCGAGACGTAGTCCTCGACGATCGCCCGCAGCACGGCGAGCCTGCGCTCCTCCTGCATGCCCACCTCCTGAACCTTCGCCGAGCCCCGTGGAACCTGGCACTCCACCGCCGGGAGTGCCAATCCTAGCCCTGACCCGGTCGAATCCCCGGACCCGCGGGACACGCCCTTCCCTCTCCGCCGCGATTCAAGTAGGTTAGGCTCACCTAATATCACCCAGGCTCACGACGGAGCTGCAAGGAGCGGACATGACGGTCGACCCCGGTCTCGACGTACGACGCCTCGCCGCTGCCGCGCGCAGCATCCTGGCCTGCCCGCTCGAGGTACAGCTCGTCGTCGACGGCCTCGACGACGTGACGGCCGGGCTCGATGACAGCCTGCTCGAGATGCAGGACCACGGCGGTCGCCCGGTCCTCTCCTGCCCCGCCGACTCCGCCCTCGCCATCGCCGCCACAGACGCCCGCGGCGCGCTGCTCACCCTCACGAGCGGCCTCGGCGCCGCCGGCTCCCCCGACCGCGACGCCACGCTGACCCTGTCCGGGCGCCTCGACGCGCTCGGTCTCGAGCAGTGCGAGTGCTGCGACGAGATCCGGATGCGGATCGGCGTCGACCTCGACTTCGCGCTGCTCGCCCGGGCCAGTGCGCCGGACGACGCACCCGACGAGACCCGCGTCCGGGTGCCGCTCGCCGCGTTCACCTCCGCCGAGCACGACCTCAACCGCGGCTTCCTGCAGCGCTCCACCGAGCACGCCAACCACTGCCACCAGGACGAGCTGCGCCGCGCCGTCGCCTCGATGACGCAGACGCGCCTCGGCGAGGTCGTCGGCGTCCAGCTCACCGGGCTGCGCCCCGAGGGCGTCGAGCTGCGCTGGGTCGACCTCACCGGCGCCCACCGCACCGTGCTCCGCTTCGCCACCGCGGCCTGCTCCGCGCAGGAGCTGGGCGAGCTGCTGCGCACCGAGCTGCACGCCGGCCTCTGCTGAGCCGCTCCGGATCGCTACGGTGGACGCGTGCCGTTCACCGAGGTCGCGGACCGGGTCTGGGTCCGCCGCGTTCCGTCGTACGACGTCAACCTGGTCGCCGTCGGGGGCGAGCGGGGCCTGGTGGTCATCGACACGCTGGCCAGCGCCGCCGAGGCCCGCGCCGCCATCGCCGCGATCGGCGACCTGCGCGCCGGCCCGGTCGTCGCGGTCGTCAACACTCACGACCACTTCGACCACGTGCTCGGCAACGCCGCCTTCAAGGACCGCTACGACGACCTGCCGGTCCACGCGACCGACGAGGCCGCGGCCCGCACCGACCCCGCCGCACCGCCCGCCGACCACACCTTCTCCAGCGCCGCGGTCATCGACCTCGGCGACCGTCAGCTCGAGCTCGTGCACCCCGGCCGCGGCCACACCGCCGGCGACCTCGTCGTCCGGGTCCCCGACGCCGACGTACTCCTCGCCGGCGACCTCGTCGAGGAGTCCGCTCCCCCGTCGATCGGCTCCGACTCCTGGCCGATGGACTGGCCGCAGACGCTCGACCTAGTCCTCGGCCTGACCACTCCCTCGACCGTCGTCGTACCCGGGCACGGCGGCGTGGTCGACCGGCGGTTCGTCGAGCAGCAGTGCGACGACCTGCGTGCCGTCGCCGAGACGATCCGCGAGCTCGCTGCCGGCGGCGTACCCGAGGCCGAGGCGCTCGGCGCCGCCGACTGGCCCTTCCCTCTCGAGGCGCTGCACCACGCGATCGGGCGGGGGTACGCGCAGCTGCCTCCGGCGAGGCGACAGCTGCCGCTGGCCTGAGCTCCCACGTCGCAGGACCCGACCGCCCGCGGCGCAGACCGGACGAGGTCCGCGCACAACGGATAGTCGCGGCGCGTCCTGCCTCCCTAACGTCCCCTCCCAATCTCTTCCCGAGAACAAGGAGGCAGGAACGATGGGAGCTCTCGACGCCCGCACGGCGATCGTGACCGGCGGCTCGACCCTGATCGGACACGGCGTGGTCCAGGCGCTCGCCGACGCCGGCGCGCACGTGGTCGTGGCAGACCTCGACGCCGCCGGCGCGGCCCCGGTCACCGGCGGTTCGGTGACCTTCCGGCGCACCGACGTCACCGACGACGACCAGGTCGCCGCGCTGGTGCGGGAGACCGCCGCGCAGCACGGCGGCATCGACGTCGTGGTCAACCTCGCCAGCGTCTACCTCGACGACGGGCCCGCGACCTCCCGAGCCGACTGGCTCACCGCGCTGGACGTCAACGTGGTCTCGATGGTCGCCGTCGTCCAGGCCGCCCTCCCCTGGCTCCGCGCCAGCCGGCACGCCTCGGTCATCAACTTCGGGTCGGTCTCCTCGAAGGTCGCCCAGCCGGGCCGATGGACCTACCCGGCCAGCAAGGCGGCCGTCGTCCAGCTGACCCGCAGCATGGCGCTGGACCTCGCCGCCGACGGGATCCGGGTCAACTCGGTGAGCCCCGGCTGGACCTGGTCGAAGATCATGGACCAGCTCTCCGGCGGCGACCGCGCGAAGACCGACGCCGTGGCCGCGCCCTTCCACCTCACCGGCCGGGTGGCCGACCCCGCCGAGATCGGCGCCGTGGTGGCCTTCCTGGCCTCCGATGCGGCGTCCGTGGTCACCGGCGCGGACTGGGCGGTCGACGGCGGCTACTCGGCGCTCGGACCCGAGCAGGCACTGCCCGCGATCCCGCAGCTGATGGCGTGAGGTGGTCGGGATGAGGATCGCCATCGTCGGCGCGGGCTTCGCCGGCCTCGCCTCCGCCAAGGTGCTGCGCCAGCTCGGCCACGACGTCACCGTCCACGACAAGGCCCCGGACGTCGGCGGCGTGTGGAGCCGCACCCGCCGCTACCCCGGACTGCGGACCCAGAACAACAAGCAGACCTACCACTTCTCCGACCACCCGATGCCGCGCCGCTTCCCCCAGTGGTTGGAGGGCGCCCAGGTGCAGGAGTACCTCGAGGAGTACGTCGAGCGCTTCGGGCTCGCCCCGTTCCTCCGCCTCGGCACCGGGGTCGAGCAGGCCGTGCCCGCTGCTGGCGGCGGGTGGGACGTGACCACCACCGGCGCCGGGGCCGGCACCGAGCACTACGACCACCTCGTCGTCGCGAACGGCATCTTCTGCGAGCCCGCGATCCCCGACTTCGAGGGCGTCGCCGAGCTCACCGCCGCCGGTGGCCGGCTGATCGCGACGAGCGAGCTGGCCGGCCTCGAGGAGGTCCGCGACCGGCACGTGCTGATGGTCGGCTACGGAAAGTCGTCGTGCGACGTCGCGGTCGAGGTGAGCCGCGTCGCCGCGAGCACGACCGTGGTGGCCCGGGGCCTGCTCTGGAAGGTGCCCCGCCGGATCAAGGGCGTGCTCAACTACAAGTACCTGCTGCTCACCCGGCTCGGCGAGGGGCTGTTCCCCTACCAGCGGCTCACCGGTGTCGAGCGGGCCCTGCACGCCCGTGGCTCCGCCCTGCCGGACGCGATGCTCGGCAGCGTCGAGAAGGTCGTCACCGCCCAGCTCGGGCTGCCCGGCCTGGGGCTGGTCCCCGATGCTCCCTTCGCGAGCATCGCCAAGGCCTCGGTGTCCCTGGCGACCGAGGGGTTCTACGAGGGCGTCGCCGCCGGCACGATCGCGGTCCGTCGCGACACGGTCGTGGCCCGCTTCCTGGAGAAGGACGGCCGGCCCCACGCCGAGCTCTCCGACGGCTCGGTGGTCCGCGCGGACGTCGTCGTGTGCGGCACCGGCTTCCGGCAGGAGGTCCCGTTCCTCCCCGAGGACGTGCAGCACCGCCTCCTCGACGAGCGCGGGAACTTCGCCCTCTACCGCCAGATCCTGCCGGTCGACGTGCCGGACCTGACCTTCGCCGGCTACAACTCGTCGTTCTTCTCACCGCTCTCGGCCGAGATGTCTGCGGTCTGGATCGCCTCCTACCTCGCGGGCCACCACACGGTCCCCGCACCGGAGACGATGCGGGCGGTCGTGCGCGATCGGGTCGCGTGGATGGAGGATCGGACCGACGGGCACTCCGCGCGTGGCACCAACGTCGTGCCCTTCTCGATGCACAACATCGACGAGGTGCTCGGCGAGGTCGGCCTCGACGTCGGCCGTGCCACGAAGGCGGTGCAGTGGCTGCTCCCGGTCCGCCCGTCGTCATACCGGAAGGTCGCCCGACGGCTGGCACGGCGGGTCGCACGACAGGCCTCCGCCGATTCCGCGTGACGAAAAACCCGACCGGATCCGGTGCGTGAACGGGTCCCCCGGCCCTAGGGTCGGCGGACCCGTTCACGCAAGGAGCAGCCCATGGGCGCCGACCTGCTCGCCCAGCACCCCGTGGTCGTCACGACCGAGCTCGACGTCGCTCGGGAGCAGGTCGCTGCGCGCTACTGCGCCCACGCGCTGACGCTGGCGCGCCGTGACGGCCGGCTGGACCTGGTGCACAACGCCGTCGGGATCGGCGAGGACGTGGTCCTCAACTACATGCGCTACGGCGAGGAGGTCCGGATCACGCCGGGCCGCTTCCTCGACTTCTACCTCGTCCAGCTGCCCCTGCGTGGGCGGGCCCGGGTGCGCTCGGGACGGCGGGAGCTGGTCGCCGACCGGCGCACGGCGTTCGTTGGGTCGCCCGACGACCCGGTCGACATGCGCTGGTCCGCGGACTGCGCCAAGCTCGTGGTCCAGGTACGACGCAGCGCGGTCGAGGCCCTCGCCGCACCCGGCGTCGCCTTCGACCCGGTGCTCGCCCTCGACCGCCCATCGGCGCGGGACTGGCTGCGGCTGCTGTGGCTCTGCGTCGAGCAGCTCGAGGTCGGCAGCGACCTGATCCACTCCCCGCTGGTCGCGACCAGCTACGAGCAGACCCTCGTCGCGGCGCTGATCGCGCTGCAGCCCAACAGCGCAGTCGCGCAGCCCCGCACCGCCGCTCCCACGCACGCGGTCCGCACCGCGCAGGCGCTCATCGACGGCGACCCCGGGCGGGCTTGGCGGGTCGCCGACCTGGCCGAGCTCAGCGGCGTGTCGGCGCGCACGCTCCAGGATGCCTTCCACCGCGACCTGGGGACCACTCCCCTGGCCGAGGTACGGCGGGCCCGGCTCGAGCGCGCCCGGCGCGACCTGGTCGCCGCCGACCCGCTGTCGACGACCGTCGCCGTCGTGGCCGCCCGGTGGGGCTTCTTCCACCTCGGCCGCTTCGCCCGGGCCTACCGTGACCGCTTCCACGAGCTGCCCTCACAGACGCTGGCGCGCTGACCCCGATGGTCAGCGCGCCAGGTGGGTGCGAAGCGGGTCGGACTGGACTGCCTACTCCGCCAGCTCCAGCGCGGCGCTGGCCGCGACGGTGTTCGTGCCGCGGCCCTCGGGCAGCAGCGAGGTGCGCAGGACGACGTACACCACCGGACACAGGACGAGCGCGACCAGGAAGCCGAGGTTGGTCCGGCCGGAGTCCTGCAGCCAGTAGGCGACGGCGGACGAGCCCAGCATCGCGACGACGCCCGCCCAGTTGACCTGCTCGACCCGCTCCGCGCTGCGGGCCCGACCACGCCCGACCACGAAGAAGTCGGTGATCATCAGCGCGCACAGCGCGGTGGTGAGGATGCCCAGCAGGCCGAGGAACGAGTTGATCCGGTCCAGGATGTCGCCCCAGATCGCGAGCAGCGCGATGACGTTGCCGAGCACCACCATGAACAGTCGGCCCGGGCTGCGGCCGAGGACCGCGTCGGACAGGTTGCTCAGCGCGAGCGAGCCCGAGTACGTGTTGAGCACCTGCGCCTTGGCCTGCGCGGCGTACATCACGAGGAACCCGAGGAAGCCGGACAGGACGATGAAGTACGCGCCGGGGTTGGCCGACGACATGAAGGCGATCTTCTCCGGGATCGTGGCACCGGCCTGGCTGGCCGCCTGGGCGGCGTTGGCCGGGTCAGCGAGGTACTCGGCGACCACGACGTTGCCGGCCTGGAAGACGATGGTGCCGATCGCGACGATCACGATGTTGACCACGATCGCGCCGCCGACGGCGAGCACCTTCACGTCGCTCGACGTCCGGGCGTAGCGGCTGAAGTCGGCCCCCACGAGGGCGAGGGCACCGGCGATGCCGGCGATGATCGAGAGCGCGCCGGTGACCTCGGTGAAGCCGACGTTCGGCGGGCTGTAGGCCCAGATGTCGGCCAGCGAGACGTGGGACTTGTCGAGCGCGATCACGGTGACGACGACGAACAGCACGCCGCAGACGGCGGTGAGCAGCAGGGAGACCTTCTGCACGAGCCCCAGGCCGAACGTCGTGAGCGCGATCCAGGCCAGCGTCAGGACGCCGAAGATGCCGATCTTGTTGGCCGCCGACGGCTCCCAGCCGAACATGAAGATCGTGCCGTAGTAGAGCAGTGCGTTCTCCAGGGCGAGGAAGCCCAGGATCATGAACGCGAAGACCAGCGAGGCGATCGCCGACCCACGGGCGCCGAGGCCGTGGAAGCGGGCGGTGACCGTGGAGGACGTGCCGGTCACCTGACAGATCCGGCCCACGGCCCAGCCGATCGACGAGCCGAAGACCGCCGCGACCAGGGCGACGACGAGTCCCCACTTGGTCCCGGCGGTGAAGGTGACGGCCGCGCCGACCCCGAGGACGACGAGGGTCGAGCCGACACCGGCGGTGTTGGCGAACAGCGACCAGCCGCTCTGGCGCTGGTCGAGGGGCACGGACTGGAGGGCGTTGTCCTCGATGACGGCCCGGAGATCGGGCCGTCGTGGGGTGTTTTCGGGCATGACGGAACTCCTGACGGGGTGGGTGGGGTGACCGGCCCGGCGCTGACTGCGCCGGGCCGGTGTGGGAGCCCGAGAGACGGTGAGGCTCAGAGGTTGAGCTGCGCCTCGATCTCCGCTGCGCGCTCGCGCAGGTACATCACGAACGAGCCGCTGCGGTCGACGACGCAGTCGTACTGGTCGAGCACGACGATGGTCGTCGTACCGAGCTCGATGACCGCGGGCCCGCTGAGCCGGGTGCCCGGCCCCATCGAGGTGCCCTGGTGGACGTCGACCTCGACCATCGCCTTCTGTGCCGGAGACCAGATCTCTCGCCGGGCGGGACGCGCGGGCTTGTCGACCGGGACTTCCGAGCTCAGGTCGATCCGCTCGTCGGAGGTCCGCCCGACCGCCGACAGGCGGACGTTGAGGACGTCGATGGGCATCTCGTCGCTGTGGTAGCCGAAGAGCAGTTCGTGCTCGGCGTGGAAGGCGGACGCGATCGCGGCGACGTCGGGTGCGTCGAGCATGGTGGCATCGAGCGGGATGCCCAGCTCGTACCACTGGCCCTTGTAGCGCAGGTCGAGCGACGGCTCGAAGGAGATCGCGTCGTCGCCGACCCCCTCGCCGTGCAGGGTCGCGCGGCCCTCCTCGGCCATCGCCTTCCAGGTGTGGACCAGGCCGTCGAGGTCGAGGCTGTCGAGCCGGTCGTTGGCGCTCTGCACGTAGTCGTGCTTGAAGTCGCACACGAGCATGCCGGCCGCACAGAAGATCGACGAGTCACGGGGCGTGATCAGTACCGGGATGTCCAGCTCGCCCGCGATCGCGGCCGCGTGGACCGGTCCCGCACCGCCCGCCACGACGATCGGGAAGTCCCGCGGGTCCAGGCCCCGACGCACCGTGATGTCACGGACGCCGGAGGCCATCGAGACGTTGACCATCTCGTAGATGCCGGCCGCCGCCTCCAGCACGCTGATGCCCAGCGGCTCGGCGACGTCGCGGCGGATCGCCTCCTCGGCGGCCTTCTTGTCCAGCTGCATCTGGCCGTTGAGGAAGCTGTCCGGGTCCAGGTAGCCGAGCACGACGTCCGCGTCGGTCGTTGTCGGACGGTCGCCGCCGCGGCCGTAGCAGGCCGGGCCGGGCACGGCTCCGGCGCTCTGCGGTCCGACACTGAGCAGACCGCCCTCGTCCACGGAGGCGATCGAGCCTCCCCCCGCGCCGATGGTGTGGATGTCGACCGAGGGCAGCGCCAGCGACCAGCGGTCGATGCTGCCGTCGGTCATCACCAGCGGCTTGCCGCCCTTGACCGCCGCGGCGTCGAAGCTGGTGCCGCCCATGTCGACGGTCAGGCACGAGTCCCAGCCGTGCTCGGCGGTGACCAGCAGGCCCGCGGTCGGCCCCGACGCCGGGCCGGACAGCAGCGACAGGGCGGCCCGCCGGGCCAGCTGGTCGGGCGTCGCTACGCCACCGTTGGACTGCATCATGAGGAGGAGTCCGCCGAAGCGCACCTCCTCGAGCAGGCCGGTCAGCGTCGTCAGGTACGACGAGATGATCGGCCCGGCGTACGAGTTGAGGACGGCGGCGCTGGAGCGCTCGTAGTAGCGCGCCTGGCCGAGCAGTTCCGCCGACTCGGTGAGGTAGACGTCGGGCAGCAGCTCGCGGAGCAGCTCCGCGGCCCGCTGCTCGTGCGCCGCGTTGGCGTGCGAGTGCATGAACGAGATGGCGACCGACTCGACGCCCTGCTCACGCAGGGTCGCCGCAGCCGCGCGTACACCGTCTTCGTCGAGCGGCGTCACTTCTTCGCCCTGGTAGTCCATCCGGCCCTCGATCGGCAGCCGGAGGTGTCGCGGCGCGAGCGGCTCCGGCATCGCGAGGAGGTTGTCGTAGCCGTCCTCGCGGGTGCCGTGCCGCATCGGCAGCACGTCACGGAAGCCCTCGGTGACGAGCATGGCGGTCTTCGGGCCGCGCCGGGTCAGCAGCGCGTTGGTGGTCACGGTCGTGCCGTGCACGATCATGCCGATCCGGTCGACGAACTCCTCGACGGTCGTGCCCTCGAGGTCGGCCAGCTCGCGCAGCCCGTTGAGCACCGCCTGCGGTGGATCGGACGGGACCGAGCTGGTCTTGTGGATGCGGCGGCTGCCGTCGGGGTAGATCACGAGGAAGTCGGTGAACGTGCCGCCGACGTCGATTCCGATTCGGATGCTCATGGTGGTGCTCATGGTGGGTCCTTGCGGGTCAGGCGCGCAGCGCCGCGGTCTGGACTTCGTCGACGGCCTGACCGTCGGCGGTGAGTACGACGCCGTAGTCGGCGCGGGCCTTCTCGGCCGAGAGGAGGCCGTCGCGGACCTCCGCGAGCACCTTCGCCGCGGGACGGCGGCGCGGGTCGCCGTACCCCGCTCCGCCCCCGGCGTTCGAGACGATCCGGGTGCCGACGGGCTGGTCGATGATCTCCTTGGAGCCCCAGTCCTGACCGGAGCCGTCGGGGTACTCGACGCGCAGCTCGTTGAGGCCGGAGTCGCGGCCACCGAACAGACCGCGGGCCGGGTAGGCGCCCTCGTGCGCCATGTTGTCGGCCAGGGTCACACCGATCTGGCCCTCCCCGTAGGTCCGCCAGGCCGACCGCGTGCCGTAGCCGCCGCGGAACTCGCCGGAGCCCGCGGAGTCCGGGAGGTACTCGTTGTACTCCAGGAAGTGCGGAGTGGTGATCTCGAGCATCTCCGGGTCGGGGTAACGCATCTGGCCGGCGGTGCCGGTGAAGCCGAGCGCGTCCCAGCCGTCCTGGCCCTGGACGCCGCCGGGACCTGTCCTCTGGAAGACGGTGAAGGCCGCGAACGGCTCACCGGTGCGCGGGTCGATGCCGTTGGTGGCGGTGCACATGTACTTGTTCCAGCCGGCGCAGACCCGGTCGGGCAGCGCGTCGGCGAGCGCGAGCATGATCGCCTCGACGACCTCGTCGCAGAGCTGGTTGCCGTAGATCGTCGCGGCCGGGAACTCCGGGTCGACGATCGATCCCTTGCGGAACCTCGTCGCGATCGGCGCGAACAGCCCCTGGTTGGTGGGGATCCGGATCCCGCCGCTGGCCATCAACATGAGGAACGCGATCCGGACCGCACCCTTGGCCGCGGCGGGAGGCATGTTGCAGATGCCGGGCGACTGGTCGTCGGAGCCGGAGAAGTCGAAGGTGATGTCGCTGCCGGCGATCTCGATGTCGACGGCGATCTTGTACTTCTTCTCCGGGTCGACGCCGTCGGAGGTCATGAAGCTCTCCCCGTGGTAGCGGCCGTCGGGCCAGCGCCCGACCTCGGCCTCGACCTGGCGGCGCGAGCTGT
Organism: Nocardioides sp. QY071; assembly: GCF_029961765.1. Classification (NCBI taxonomy): domain Bacteria; kingdom Bacillati; phylum Actinomycetota; class Actinomycetes; order Propionibacteriales; family Nocardioidaceae; genus Nocardioides; species Nocardioides sp. QY071. Next base: position 1,912,224 of record NZ_CP124681.1, on the reverse strand, counting down.
CGAGGATGTAGCGCCAGTGCGACTCGTAGCTCTCGAGCCCGTAGCGGTCGACGACCTCGACCACCCGACGCGCGCCCACGGTGCAGCAGCCGACCATCGCCCGGATGTCCTCCATGACGAAGCCGAACCGGATGTTGGCGGCGAGCAGGTCCCATACGTCCTTGCGCGGGACGCCCTTCTCGGCAAGCTTGAGCGGCGGGATCCGCAGCGCCTCCTGCCAGATGTCACGGGCGTTGGGGTTGTAGCCACCCGCCGTCATGCCGCCGATGTCGGCCAGGTGGCCCTTCGCGGCGGTCCAGCCGATCAGCTGCCCCTCGGCGAAGATCGGCAGGAAGATGCCGGTGTCCGCGTTCTGGTTGCCGCCGTGGTAGACGTCGTTGTGGATGATGACGTCGCCCTCGTGGATGTCGTCGCCGAAGTACTCGATGATGTACTCCAGCGACGGGTGCGCGCCGAAGGCGATGATCGCGGCGAACTCGGCCTGGGCCAGGGTGTTGCCGTTGCGGTCGAAGATGACCGTCACCAGGTCGCCGATCTCGTTGAAGATCGGGGAGCGCGACGAGCGCATCAGCATCGTCGCCATCTCCTTGGCGACGGAGTCGACCCGGCGCTGCAGGACCGACGCGGTGATCGGGTCGATGCCGGCGGCCGGCGCGGTGGTCGGCTCGGTGGTCATGGGCTCAGTGGTCATGGATGGTGACCCCTCCTCGGGAGACGCGGTGGAGACCGGTCGGGTGCTCGGAGAGCTTCCGGCTGCCGCCGGACTCCACGATGAAAGTGTCGGACATGTAGCCGCTGTGGCGCCCCTCGATGTCCTGGACCATCGGGTGCAGGGTCAGGACCATGCCTGCCTCGATGGTGTTGTCGGGTGACTGCTCGGGATCCTCGACGACGTCGAGGCCGATCATCGGGTCCTCGATCACGTCGAGGCCGAGCGAGTGCCCGGACCAGTACGACGTGGTGGCACCGTGCTGCTCGACGCCCGTCAGCACGGTTCGCTGGATGTCGCTCGGGATCGCGCCGGGTGCCATCGCCCGGGCGCCGTTCCCGATGCCGTCGGTGACCGCGCGCGCCATCCGCGCGGTGACCTCGTCGGGCTGGGCGAAGGTGACCATCCGGGCCAGCTCGGTCCAGTAGCCGCGCGGCCCGATCATCTCGAAGGAGAACGTGTGCACGTCGTGGGTGCCGAGCACCCGGTCGCGCGGGCTGTCGAAGGTCGAGCGGGAGTGCTCGTTCTGCTCGTCGGTGTGCATGGACAGGAAGATCGGGTCCTCTCCGCCCAGCAGGTGGCCGACGCGGTGCATCTCGGCGCCGATCTCGCGCTCGGTGATCCCGGGGTGGACGATCTCGAGCAGCCGGTGGAAGCACTGGTCGAGGATGTGCGCCGACTCCTCGGCTCCCGCCAGCTCGTAGCCGCTCTTGACCGCGCGGATCCGCTCGAACTCCTTGGTGAAGTCGACGAACGCGCAGCCCGGGAACGCCTCGGTGAGGGCGAGGTACTCGTTGACCTTGAGCACCTGGCCCATGCCGATGATGCCGACCTTCTCGACCCGGCTCGACTCCTTGAGCGCCTCGACCAGGCCGGCGCCGGTCGTGGCCGGGAACCGGTAGTCGCGCACCCAGCCGGAGACCGGCTTGCGGGCACTGACCAGGCTGCCGGACAGGACGAGCACCGGCTCACGGTCGCGCAGCAGGACGGCGTTGCCGTACTTGTGGCACAGGTTGTAGTCGGCGACGTAGCGCAGCGATCCCTTGTGGCCGCGGTAGTCGTTCGCCGCGAAGACGAGGGCGTCGAGGTCGTGCTCGACCATCGCCTTGTCGAGCTCGGCCCAACGCCGATCGCGCTCGTCGATGGACTGGGACATGGGGAACCTCCTCCAATGAGGGCAGGGGCGGACGACGGCATGGCCGGCGCGCCCGGACTCGGTGAGGACCGGCGCCACCGGGTCGCAGAGTCGCGAGCCGGGCGGCGTCTCCGAGGTCGGTCCTCGAGGTGACGTGAACGTAGTCCCGCGGCAACAGCACCGAGAACGAACGGCGCTATGTTTTTCGTTGTGGCGAATTCCACACCACCGATCGAGTCCCTGCACCGCGGGCTGGTCCTGCTCAAGGAGCTGCGCGACGGCCGCGTCCTCGGCGTCAAGGAGGCGGCCGAGCTCCTCGGCGTTGCCCCGTCGACCGCGCACCGGCTGCTCGCCGCGCTGTGCTTCGACGGCTTCGCGATGCAGGACCGGGACCGGCAGTACCGGCTCGGCCCGGAGATGCGGCCCGAGCAGGTCCGCGGCCGCGACGTCGGCGAGTTCCGCACGCTCGTGCACCCGGTCATCGACCGGTTGAGCCAGGCGGTCGGCGAGACGGTGCACGTCTGGGTGCGCCAGGGGCCGCTGCTGCGCTGGGTCGACGGCGTGGCCGGCCCGACCCCGTCGCACGTCGCCACCGACCGCTGGGACCGCGTGCCGGCGTACGCCTCCGCAGCGGGCAAGGCGTTGCTCTCCGAGCTCAACGGCAAGCAGCTCGAGGAGGTCTTCGCCGACGGCCTCCCGCCGGCGCGCTCCTCGCGGATCACCAGCATGCAGTCACTCAAGCGGCACCTGCACGCCGTCCGCACCCGCGGCTACGCCCTGAGCATCGAGGAGTCGGCCCAGGGCGTCGACGGTGTCGCGGTCTGCTCGAAGGACGCCCTGGGCCGCCCGACCTTCGCGATCTCGCTGGCGATCCCGAGCTCGCGCTTCGACCGGTCGAAGGTGGCGGACTACGTCGAGGCCCTGCGCTACGCGGTCGAGCAGACGGAGGAGGCGCTGGGTACGTCGACCTCCTGAGCCTCGCCGAGCCTGACCTGACGGTCCGGAATTTCCCTGGGGGGAATTCAGCACGTACGGCGTAGTCCCACGACGCTCGCCGTCAATAGCGTGCCGCCACCCGCAGCGCGGTGGAGGCGGACGCATCTCTGGCGAACCTCTGCCGCTGCTCATCGACAGCGATCCGAGCGAGGCGCGAGATGACCGTCCAGGAACAACGACCGACTGCAGCACCGGAGAGGGGCCGAACCGACCGCTGGGGCGACCTGGTGCACGAGGACCGGGTGCACCGCACCCTGTACACCGAGCCCGAGGTCTTCACCGAGGAGATGGTGAAGGTCTTCGGCGGCGAGTCGTGGATGTACCTCGCCCACGAGTCGCAGCTGCCCGAGCCGAACGCCTTCGTGTCGGTGCGGATGGGGCTGCGTCCCGTACTGGTGACCCGCGACCGGCGCGGCGCGCTGCACGCGGTCTTCAACCGCTGCGCCCACCGCGCGGCGACGGTGTGCCGCGAGGAGTCCGGCACGGCGAAGAGCTTCCAGTGCCCGTACCACGGCTGGACCTTCCGCAACACCGGCGAGCTCGTCGGCGTCCCGTGGCCGCAGGGGTACGGCGAGATGGACCGCTCCGAGTTCGGCCTGACCCGGGTGAGCCGGGTCGAGAGCTACCGCGGCTTCGTGTTCGGCACGATGAACGCCGACGCCCCCTCGGTCGAGGAGTGGCTCGGCCACGCCCTCCCCTGGCTGGACTACTGGATCGACCGGGCCCCCGAGGGCGAGGTGCTCCTCGGCTCCGCCGCCTACCGGATGGGCTTCCGGGGCAACTGGAAGCTCGCGTACGACAACGCGGGCGACGGCTACCACCCGTCGTTCTCACACCGCTCGTTGCTGGAGATGGCCTCGCGCATGGGCGAGTCGAAGGACATGTCGTACTTCGGCCGCACGCCTGACGACGGCCCGATGCAGTCGTACTCCCTCGGCAACGGCCACAGCGTGATCGACCAGCGGCCCGCCCACGGCGACGATCCGGGCAGCTTCTGGGCCAACCAGCGGCCGCAACCGGGACGGGAGTCCTTCGAGCAGCGGATCCGCGAGCAGCACGGCGACGACGCCGACCGGCTGCTGGACCTGGCGATCGGAGCCCAGATCAACCTGAGCATCTTCCCGAACCTGCTGATCATCGGGAACCAGATCCAGGTGATCGAGCCGCTGGCCGTCGACCGCACCCAGCTCACGTGGCACGCGACCCGGATCGGCGGTGTCCCGCAAGAGGTGAACACCCTGCGGATGCGCACCCAGGAGGACTTCCCTGCCTTCGGGGAGCCGGACGACCAGGCCAACTTCGAGGAAGCCCAGCGCGGGCTCGCCGCGCCCGAGGCCGAATGGATCTTCATGAACCGCGGCCTCGACGTGGCCGGCTGGCAGTCGCTCGGCGACGACGGGGTGATCGGTACGGCTGTCACCGACGAGCTGCACATGCGCAGCTACTACGACGAGTGGCTGCGCCGGATGCGGGAGGAGGTCCGATGAGGCTCTCCGCGCTCCCGCCGCAGTTCCAGGACACCTCTGCGCACTCGTTCCACGTCGACGCCGACTGGTACGACGAGCTCGACGGCTTCCGTGCCCTGTTCGCTGACGACTGGCCGGCCGCAGCCCTCGAGGAGTGGCACCAGGCGCAGTCCTTCCTCGCCCACGAGGCACGCCTGGTCGACGAGGGCCGGTTCAACGACTGGCTCGACCTGTTCGCCGGCGACGGCCTCTACTGGGTGCCTGTCACCGCCGGCGGAGGCAACCCGCGCACCGAGGTCAGCCACGCCTTCGACGACCACCGCAGGCTCACCGACCGGGTCTACTGGCTGCGCACCGGCCTGGCCTACAGCCAGCTCCCGGCCTCGCGAACCCGACGCACGATCACGAACATCGAGACGGTGACCGATCCGGACGGGCGCCTCGTGGTGCGCTCGAGCTTCGTCGTGCACGAGTTCCGCGCCGGGGTCGCCAAGGTCTACGCCGGCTGGTACGGCCACGTGCTCCTCCCGCACGACGACGGCTGGCGGATCCGGTTGAAGATGGTGAACCTGCTCGACTCCGAGCAGTACCACGAGAACCTCACGCTGGTGTTCTGAGATGGCGGACGACCTGCCCCGCCTCGAACGCGAGCTGGCGCTGTCGCGTGCCCGGGTGAGCCGGTTGGAACGCGAGCTGGCCTCGGTCCAGCCGCTCGTCCAGACCGCGCGGCACCTCGCACCGTGGGACTTCACGCCCTACCAGGTGTACCCCGACGGCGACTGGGTCGCCGTCGACCGGCACCGGATGGAGGAGCTGCTCGCCGCGCTCGCCGCCATCGACCACTGGGCGCCGTGGCGCACCCCGATCGAGCCGAGGCCCCAACCATGAGCATCGCTGTCCTGAGCCACGTCCCCGACCCGTCGATCGGCGTCCTGTGCAAGCAGGCCCAGGCGGCCGGTCGTGAGCTCGTGATCCATGCCGCCTACCGCGGCGAGCTCCCCGACCCCGACGCTCACGAGGCCTGGGTGGTGCTCGGCGGAGCGCAGAGCGCGTACGCCGACCGGGAGCTGCTACGGCCCGAGATCGAGGCGCTCTCCGCTGCCGTCCAGCGGGAGACTCCCCTGCTCGCCATCTGCCTCGGCTCCCAGCTGCTCGCCGTCGCCACTGGCGGCCGGGCCTTCCCCGGGGCCAGCGGCCTCGAGTTCGGCTACATCGACGTGGCGTCCACGGCCGAGCAGCCACCGTCCGGTCGCTACCTCTCCTTCCACTCGGACTCCATGGAACCGCCGCCGGGAGCCGCCGTACTCGCCCGGACCGACCGGTACCTGCAGGCCTGGAGCTACGGCTCCGCGCTGGCCGTGCAGTTCCACCCCGAGCTCGACAGCGCCGGCTTCTACGCCGTCCTGGACGCCGAGGAGGAGAAGCTCACCCGCTTCGGCGTCGACGTCCCCGCGCTGCGGGCCGAGGTCGCGGCGGGTCCGCCGTCGCCGACCCCGGGCGAGCGCCTCATCGATACCTGGCTCGCCGGTCTCCCGGCAGCCGTCTGACCTACCCACCCTCACAGGAGGACCCATGTCCGCGAAGTTCATCGACAAGCACGGCCTCTACACCCCGGACCAGGCGGCCGCTGCCGAGCAGTCCCTGAAGACCATCGAGCAGCAGGGCGTCGAGATCGTGCGCCTGGTCTGGCCCGACCAGCACGGCCTGCTGCGCGGCAAGGCGCTCACGGTCGAGGCCTACCGTGCCGCGTTGGCCGCGGGGAACGAGATCACGATGGCGCCGTTCTTCTTTGACCCGGCCAACGCGATCGTGTTCAACCCGTTCACCCCCGACGGCGGTTTCACCATCGACGGCCTCGGCGGCAGCCCGAACGTGAAGATGGTCCCGGACCCGGGCACCTTCACCGTGCTGCCCTGGATCGAGAAGACCGCGCTCGTCTTCTGCGACCTCTACATGGTCGACGGACGGCCGCTGCCGCTGGCGCCGCGCACGATCCTCAAGCAGGCTCTCGCCGAGATGGCCGGGGCCGGGCTGACCCTCATCGCCGGCGTCGAGATGGAGTGGTACCTGACCAGGCTCCTCGAGGAGAACCTGGCCGGCGTCTCGCTCGGTTCTCCCGGCACGCCGGCCGACCCGCCGGCGGTCGCGCCGGTGGCCCGGGGCTACAACTACCTGCTGCTGGAGCACCTCGACGAGATCGACCCGATCCTGGCGCCGATCCGCGACTCGCTCCTCGCCATGGGCCTCCCCCTGCGCTCGTTCGACGACGAGTGGGCACCGAGCCAGGTCGAGACCACCTTCGACATCCTCGAAGGACTCGCCGCGGCCGACTCCGCCGCCCTGTTCCGGACCACCGCCAAGCAGGTCGCCAAACGCCACGGCCACCACGCGACGTTCATGTGCACGCCCGCCATCGCCGGGTTCTACGCCAACGGCTGGCACCTGCACACCTCGATCGTCGACGCCGAGGGCCGCAACCTGATGGTCCCGGGCGAGGGCGAGTCGCTCTCCGAGCTCGGTCGCCACTACGTCGGCGGGACGCTCGCCCACGGCGTCGCCGCCTCCGTGTTCACGACACCCACGGTCAACGGCTACCGCCGGCGTCGTCCGTACTCGCTCGCGCCCGACCGCCTGACCTGGGGCCAGGACAACCGGGCGGCGATGATGCGCGTCATCAGCGCACCCGGTGACGCCGCCTCGCACGTCGAGAACCGCGTGGGCGACTCGGCGGCGAACCCGTACCTCTACATCGCCGCCCAGGCCGCCGCCGGCCTCGACGGCATCGTCAACCGGATCGGGCCCGGCCCGATCAGCACGGACCCGTACGCCGCCGACGTCCCGCAGCTGCCCACCTCGCTCGCCGAGGCGGTCGACGCCCTGGAGGACGACGCCTTCTACCGCAAGTCGTTCGGCGACGGCTTCATCGACTACCTGGTCACGATGAAGCGCAGCGAGGTCGACCGGCACCGGGCCTGGGTGGAGGCCAACCCCGACGAGTCCACCTACGTCAACGGGGTGACCGACTGGGAGCACCGCGAGTACTTCGACCTGTTCTGACCCGCTTCGACGAGGACGAGGAGCCGTCATGCCCACCATCGAGTTCACCTGCCCGGACGGGAGCTGTCGTACGGTCGAGGCGCGCCCCGGCGCGTCCGTCATGGAGACCGCCGTCAAGCTCGGCGTCCCCGGGATCGTCGGCGAGTGCGGCGGCGGCCTCTCCTGCGCCACGTGCCACGTGTTCGTCGACGTCGACCAGATCGACCTCACGGGTCGCGCGACGGACTTCGAGGAGGAGATGCTCGAGGACGCGGTGACCCCGCCGACCGAGCTGAGCAGGCTGTCGTGCCAGGTCACGATGACCGATGCGCTCGACGGCCTGCGCGTGACGATCGCCAAGGAGCAGCAGTGACCGGGTGCATCGCCGTGGTCGGCGCGGGTCAGGCAGGACTGCAGGTCGCACTCGGCCTGCGGGCGCTCGGGTACGACGGCAGGGTGGTGCTCGTGGGCGCCGAGCCGGAGCTCCCGTACCAGCGCCCGCCGCTGTCCAAGGGCTTCCTCGCCGGCACCGTGCCCGTCGAGGAGCTCGAGCTGCGCGACGCGTCGTACCTGGGCGAGCAGCGGATCGAGCTCGTCCTCGGCCGCTCGGTGGTCGAGGCCTCCGTCGGTGACTCCGGCGGTGAGCTCCGGCTGGACGACGGCACCACGCTCGCGTTCGACGGCCTCGCCCTCGCCACCGGCGCGAACGCACGCCGGCTGCCGGTCCCGGGCGCCGACCTGCCCGGCGTGCTCGGCCTCCGCAGCGTCGCGGACGCCGAGCGGCTCCGAGCCGGCCTGGCGGACGCCTCCGACGTCGTCGTGGTCGGCGGGGGCTTCGTCGGGCTCGAGGTGGCCGCGACGGCCCGTGCCCAGGGGAAGCGGGTGACCGTCGTCGAGGCCGCTGACCGCCTGCTGGCGCGGGTCGCCGCGGCCCCCTTCTCCGCGCACGTCCGGGCGTGGCACGAGGCGCAGGGCACGACCGTGCTGACCGGCCGGACCGTCGCGGCGCTGGCCGGTTCCGGCCGGGTGGGCGGTGTGGTGCTGGGCGACGGGCACCTGCTGCCCGCCGACCTGGTCGTGGCCGGTGTCGGTGCGGCGCCCGTCACGGACCTCGCGACCGCACTCGGCCTGCGGGTCGAACACGGCATCGTCACCGACCCCTCGGGCCGCACCAGCCATCCCCGGGTCGTCGCCGTCGGTGACTGCACCGTCCAGCCGCACCCTCACGATCCGGGCCGCCTGCTCGGCGTCGAGTCGGTCAACAACGCCGTCGAGCAGGCGAGCGCCGCGGCCGCCGTCCTCCTCGGGCTGGATCCGGGACCCCGCGGTGTGCCCTGGTTCTGGTCGAACCAGGGTGAGCTCAAGCTGCAGCTGGCGGGCATCTCCGACGGTCACGACACCCACGTCGTCCGCGGCGACGGCCAGGACGGCCGGCTGACCGTCCTCTACTACCGCGCAGGCCGCCTGGTCGCCGCCGACGTGGCGGGCAACCCGCGCGACTTCAACGCCGTGAAGGATGCGCTCGCCCGCGGGTGCACGATCGACCCGGATGCCGCGGTCGACACCGCCGTGCCTCTCAAGACGCTCGTCAGCGCGGTGAGGGAGCCGGCGAGCCTGGCCTGAGTTCTCGCGTCGCACCTGACGAATGGGTCGCGATCCCGGCCAATTCACAACCCATTCGTCAGGTGCGCGGTGTGTCAGAGTCCCTGACCGGAGGGTCCGATCCGTAGGGTGGTCCGTCGTGGATCGCTACGGGACCGACGTGCTGTCAGGTGACTGGAAGGCCCCCAAGCGGGGCCGGGCCGTGGAGACGCCGGCAGATCCCGGTCTCGTGGTCGAGGAGGTCACCACCGACTGGTGCGGCGAGATCGTCGCCGTCGACCGCGACATCGACACCGTGACACTCGAGGACCGGCACGGGAAGCGTCGCACCTTCCCGCTCGGCACCGGCTTCCTGCTCGAGGGCAGGCCCGTCATCCTCACCGCGCCGATCACGAAGGCCGGACCGGCGAAGCCGACGCGGACGGCGAGCGGGTCGATCGCGGTGCACGACGCCAAGGCGCGGGTGGCGCGAGCCAGCCGGATCTTCGTCGAGGGCCGGCACGACGCCGAGCTGGTCGAGAAGGTGTGGGGCGACGACCTGCGGATCGAGGGCGTGGTCGTGGAGTACCTCGGCGGCGTCGACGACCTCGCCGACCACCTGCGCGACTTCAAGCCCGGCCCCAACCGGCGCGTCGGCGTGCTCGTCGACCACCTGGTCGCGGGTTCCAAGGAGAGCCGGATCGCGCAGAACATCATGAAGTCGCCGGTCGGCAAGGACGTGCTGATCGTCGGGCACCCGTTCATCGACATCTGGCAGGCGGTCAAGCCGTCGCGGCTGGGCTTCGCGGAGTGGCCGAAGGTGCCCAAGGGGATCGACTGGAAGAAGGGCACCTGCCAGCAGCTCGGCTGGCCGCACCGCGACCAGGCCGACATCGCCCGGGCGTGGAAGCACATCCTCGGTGGGGTGCGCGGGTTCCAGGACCTGGACCCGACGCTGCTGGGGCGGGTCGAGGAGCTGATCGACTTCGTCACGGCATGATTTTGGCGCTCGCTCCGCTCGCGCATGTCGCGCCGCCTGCCAACGCCGTTTCTTCCTCCCCCGCTCGCTCGTTCCTCGCTCGCTCCTCCGTCCAGAAACGGCGGGCGGCGCGACGGAAACCACTTCGGGCGCCTGCGCTGGCTACAGCCCCGCGCGGAACCTCGCCAGCACGTCGTCGACACGACCCTGGTCCCGCGACTCCAGCGGGATGAGCAGCTCGGTGACGACATCGGTGAGCTCGGCGATGCGCCGGTTGAGCTGACGGCTCTCCTGCACCTCCGCCTCGAGGACGCGGACCCGCTCGCGCAGGCCGGCGCGCTCACGGAGTCGGTGGCGGGCCTGGCGGGCGCGGCGGGCGAGGTCGGTGGTGGTCATCGGGACTCCTTCGTGGTCCAGGCGGCGCGGATCCGGCACACGGCCGGGTCGGGCAGGTCGAACATGTCCTCGCCGGGGCCGGTGGTGAGGCGCTCGACGACGCCGCCCGAGGCCTCGATGCCGCGGCGCACCACCTCGACCGGCGTACGCCGGACCAGGCCGTCGCTCTCACTCGCCGAGCCTGCGGCGAACTCGAGGAACAGCCGCCCGCCACCGGGACGCAGGGCCATCCGCGCGAGCAGCCAGAGGTGGTCGAGGGCGGCGGGGTCGAGGCAGCCGACGAGGTGGCGGGCGTACAGGTGGTGCGGGTCGCGGGCCAGGCGGGCGCCGTGCAGCAGGGTCGAGCGGAGCTCGCCGAGGATCAGCTGGTCGACCTCCACCTCGACGCCGCGGCGGCGGGCCCGTCGGCGTGCGACTGCCAGGGCGCCGCGCGAGAAGTCGAGGGCCGCCACCCGGCGCCCGGAGGAGGCGAACCAGATCGCGTCGCGGCCGGTGCCGGCGCCGAGGTCGGCGACGGGCAGGGCGCCCAGCTGCGGCTCCACCCACTGCGCGAAGGCGGACGGCGACCGCGGCACCGCCGCCCGGCGCGGACCGTTGTGCAGCTCGGTCCAGCGGCCCATCTCGGTGCGGAAGCCGCGCAGCCACCCGTCGAGTCGTCGTACGCCGGCCGGCGGGTCGGCGTACTTGAAGGACGGGTCGGGGGTGCGCCAGTGCGGGCCGTAGAGGAAGGCGAGCATCGCCTCCGGGTCGCGCGGGGCCGGGAACGCGTGCCCGTGCAGCGTGATCGTCGAGAACGGCACGATCGCCTCCCGCGGTAGGCGCCCGCTGCGGTTGCCGAGCTGGTAGAAGGTCCCGCCGACGTGGAACGCCGAGAACACGTCGATGTGGCAGACCCGGCCGTCGGACAGCGGCAGCAGCAGCTTCACGTCGCCGCCGGACATCCGCAGCACCCGCCAGCCACGGTCCCGCATGGCGCGGGTGATCCGGTACGACTCGAGCACGATGTCGGCCGGCGAGCTGTGCTCGGAGAGGTAGCACAGGTCGGTGTCCGAGTCGTGCGCGAGCATCCGGCCCTCGCGCACGGCACCGAGGAGCGCTCCGTAGTTGAGGTACGCCGCCACGCCGGCGTGCTCGCGCAGGTCGTCGATCGCGCGCCGGGTGCCGGCGAGGATCTCGTCGCGGACCGCCTCGTCGGTGGCGGCGAACGAGCGGGCCAGGTGGCCGACCTTGTCGACGCTGAGGCGGTGGCCGGCCGGGTCGACCACGGCGAGGGTGCCCTCGCCGGACCCGAGGCCGACCTCGTCGTCGTACAGCACCGCGGCACCGGCGGCGTCGGTCACCCGGACCCGGCCGCGACCACTGAGGTGCGGTCGGAGCGCCCCGGGCCAGGGCACCAGGACTCCCCCGGTGGTGGGCCGGCCGTCGCGCAGCGGGGTCAGCGACCAGACGTAGTGCCCGTCGATCTCCACGACCAACGGCTCGCCCCCGGGCGGGACCAGCAGGCCGTCGTCGGAGACAGCCACCGTCATGCCGACGAGGCTCCCCGGTGGGCGAGCGCCTTGCGCAGCGCGGTTGACGAGGTCTGCAGCGTGTAGGGGAAGTAGGTGACCTCGACACCGAGCGCGGCCATCCGCTCCTCGAGCCGGCGGCCCTTCACGGTGCCCTGCCAGTCGTCGCCCTTGAAGATCCGGTGGAAGCCCACGTCTCGCCAGGAGTCCGTCTTGTCAGGGGTGTTCTCGGCGTAGACGGCGTCGACGATGCCGATGGCCTCGACGATCTCGAGCCGCTCGGCGAGCGGCACGGTCGGGAGCACGCCCTTCGTCGCGACGCACACCTCGTCGGCGACGACCCCGGCGACCAGTACGTCGCACCACTGCCGAGCCTGGCGCAGCGCGTTGAGGTGCCCGACGTGGAACAGGTCGAAGGCCCCCGGGACGTACCCGATCACAGGGCCGACGATGTCACCCGACTTCTCCATAAAGTCGAGTGTAACACTAGATTTAATAGTTGTTTACGCGAGGAGACGGTGCACGACCCCGTCCGCGAGCAGGCGCCCGCGCAGCGTGAGCACCACCCGGTCGGCCCGGTCCTCGACCAGGCCGTCGGCGACCAGTCCCGGCAGCGCGGCCCGTGCGTCGTCGTCGAGGACGTCGACCGGCAGCCCGGAGCGCAGCCGGACCTCCAGCAGCACCCGCTCCACGCGCCGCGTCTCGGCGCCGAGGACCTCCCGCGCGTGCGCCGGGGTGACGCCGTCGGCCAGCCGCCCGGCGTACGCCGCCGGATGCTTGACGTTCCACCAGCGGACCCCGCCGACGTGGGAGTGCGCGCCGGGACCGATCCCCCACCAGTCCGCGCCCGCCCAGTAGCCCAGGTTGTGGCGGCACCGGGCGGCGTCCTCGCGCGCCCAGTTGGACACCTCGTACCAGCCCAGTCCGGCGCCGACCAGCCGCTCGTCGGCCTGCACGTACTTGTCCGCGAGGTCGTCGTCGTCCGGCATCGGCAGCTCACCGCGGCGCACCCGGCGGGCCAGGGCGGTGCCGTCCTCGACGATGAGGGAGTACGCCGACACGTGGTCCGGCACGCACGTGAGCGCCGCCTCCAGCGTCTCCTCCCAGTCGTCGTTGCTCTCCCCCGGCGTCCCGTAGATCAGGTCCAGGCTCACCTGGTCGAAGCCCGCGGTGCGTGCCGCCTCGACGACGCCGGGCACCCGCAGCGGGTCGTGGGTGCGGTCGAGCACCGCCAGCACGTGCGGCACCGCGGACTGCACGCCGAACGAGACCCGCGTGTAGCCGGCCTCCCGCAGCCGCTCGAGGTAGGACAGGTCGACCGAGTCGGGGTTGGCCTCGGTCGTCACCTCCGCGTCGGGTGCCAGCCCGAACTCGTCGTCGATCGCCCGCAGGACCCGGCCCAGGTCCTCGGGCGGCAGCAGCGTGGGCGTGCCGCCCCCGAGGAAGACGCTGTCCACCGGGAGGTCGCGCTCGCCGAGCACGCGGCGCGCCAGCCGGACCTCGGCGACCGCCTGGTCGGCGTACGACGCCCGCGAGACGCCGGGACCGAGCTCCTCGGCGGTGTAGGTGTTGAAGTCGCAGTAGCCGCAGCGCACCCGGCAGAACGGGACGTGCACGTAGAACCCGAACGGGCGGGTGCCGGCCTCGGCCAGCGCCTCGGGCGGGAGGGACCCGTCGGTCGGGACGGGATCACCTTCGGGAAGCGCAGACGGCACCGGCCCAGTTTCTCAGACGGGGATGTTGAGGCTGACGGTGTAGCCCTCGTCGACCGATCCGGTGACCTTGGCGAGCTGGAGCGAGTACCCGTCGCTGAAGATCCCGTCGGTGTCCAGGCTCAGTCGGGAGAGGTTCTTCACGCTCTGCTCGTAGCCCTCGGTCGCGTACACGTCGTTGCAGACGTCCTCGGGCAGGGCGAGCTGCGAGGTGCGCAGCTTGTTGGCGACGTCGGTCGCGGCATCGAGGCTCTCGTAGACCTCGAAGTGCATGTGCGGCCAGCGCCCCGAGTAGCAGGCCGGGAAGATGGTGGTGAAGCTCAGGTTGCCCTCCTCGTCGGCCTCCTGGACGCCACGCAGGTAGTTCTCGTCGGCGATCTCGTCGTCGTACATCGAGTAGCGACCCTCGCGGTCGCAGTGCCACAGGTAGATCGCGGCGCCGGCCAGCGGGGTGACCTCGTCGCCGTCGAGGTCGTAGACCTTCAGCCTCACGGTGGTCGGGATGCCCTCGGCCACGCCGGACGCGGTGCCGAAGCTGGAGGTGAGGTCGCTGCGTACGACGCCCGACTCGCTCAGCACGTCGGGGCCGTTGCTGCCGTCACCCGGGTACGGGCCGGCCGTCTCCTCCGGGATCTCGCCCTCGGCGACCTCGACGCTGCTGTCGCCGCCCATGCCGCCGGGAGGCGCCCCGTTCGGCGGCTGCCCCGTCGTACCGGAGGATCCGGTCGATCCGGAGGAGGCGGTCGTGTCGTCGGCGCCGCAGGCACTCAGCGCCGCCGCGGCACCGACCCCGCCCAGGAGGCCGAGCAGCCCCCGGCGCGCCATGATCCTCGGCAGGTCGTGGGACAGCCCGAGGTCGTGCTCTTCGGTCTCGTCGGGTGCGTGGGTGTGGTGGCTCATGCCCCGAGTCTGGCGCTGGATGCTGTCCGAAATCTGTGAGCCGGCTGTTGGCCGGCGACGAGCGGGAGTTTCACCGGTCGGCCGGTGAAACTCCCAGGGTTGGACGACAAAACTGGCGCTGGGACGAGGATGCTTCCTCGTCCCAGCGCCAGTTTCACCGGTCGGCCGGTGAAACTGGCTTTCGGCCCCAGCCGCAGCGTCAGCCGTAGAAGGACGCGATGAGATCCTTGTTGTTGTTCTCGACGACGTTGCGCTTCACCTTCAGCGAGGGGGTGAGCTCACCGGACTCGATGGTCAGGTCGTGGTCGAGCAGCTTCCACTTCTTGATCGTCTCCCAGCGGTTGAGCTGGGCGTTGAGCTCGTCGACGTACTCCCCGACCATCGCCTGGACGGCGTCGTCGTTGACGAGGGCGGTGTAGTCCTTGCCGTCCTTGCCGTTCTCGGCGGCCCAGCCGGCGATGGCGTCGGGGTCGAGGGTGATCAGTGCGGAGACGAAGTTGCGCTCGGCACCGAAGACCATGAACTGGCTGACGTAGGGGCAGATCGCCTTGAACTTGGCCTCGATCGCGGGCGGGGCGATGTACTTGCCGCCGGAGGTCTTGAAGAGCTCCTTGATCCGGCCGGTGATCTTGAGGAAGCCGTCGGCGTCGAGCTCGCCCTTGTCACCGGTGCGCAGCCAGCCGTCCTCGGTGAGCGCCTCGCTCGTCGCCTCGGGGCGGTTGTGGTAGCCGGCCATGACGTGCGGGCCCTTGAGCTGGACCTCGCCGCCGTCGCCGATGCGGACCTCGGTGCCGGGGAACGGCTGGCCGACGGTCCCGAGCTTGTAGGCGTCGGGGTGGTTGACCGTGGCACCCGCAGCGTTCTCGGTCATGCCGTAGCCCTCGAGGATGAGGACGCCGGCGGCGTGGAACCAGGCGGCGATGTCGGCGTTGAGCGCGGCCGAGCCGGAGATGAAGAACTTCACCCGGCCGCCGAAGCGCTCGCGGACCTTGCTGAAGACCAGCTTGTCGAACAGGGCGTGCTGGACCTTCAGCGGCAGCGGCACCGACTTGCCGGCCAGCCGCAGCGCGTCGACCTTGCGGCCGACCTCGAACGCCTTGAGGAAGATCTTCTCCTTGGCGCCGCCCTCGGCGGCCTGCATGGTGACGATCCGGGCGTGCGCCTTCTCGAAGATGCGGGGCGCGGCGCCCATGAACGTCGGCTTCACGATGCCCAGGTTGTCGACGATCTTGTCGACACGACCGTCGATCGCGGTCGCGAAGCCGCAGGCGAGCTGCGTGGAGAGCAGCACCTTGCCAAAGGAGTGGGCCATCGGCAGCCACAGGAACTGCAGGTCGTCCTCGTGGAGGATGTCCTGGGCCTTGATCGCCTCGCCCTCGAAGACCCACGCGCGGTGCAGCGTGCGCACGCCCTTGGGCTTGCCGGTGGTGCCGGAGGTGTAGATCAAGGTGGCGAGCTGGTCGGGGCCGATCGCCTTCGCGACCTCGTCGACCGCGTCGGGGTCGGCGGCGAGGTGGGCGTCACCGAGCTCGGCGAGCTGGTCGAGCGAGATCACCCAGTCCCCGTCGGCGGCCCCGGCGAGCGTGGCGTCGAAGGTGACGACCTTCGTCAGGTCCGGCAGCTCGGCGCGGTGCTCGCGCAGCTTGGCCAGCTGGGACTCGTCCTCGGCGAACACGATCCGGCAGGCCGAGTCGCTGAGGATGTACGCCGTGTCGTCGCCGCCCGTCGACGGGTAGACCGTCGTGGTGGCACCGCCGGCGCACATCACGGCCAGGTCGGCGAGGATCCACTCGTAGCGCGTCGAGGACGCGATGCCGACCCGGGTCTCGGGCTCCAGGCCCAGGGCGAGCAGGCCCGCCGCGAGGCGGCGTACCCGGTCGCCGGCCTGGCGCCAGGTCACCGACTCCCACGCCTCACCCCGCGGGAAGCGGAAGGCCTCCCGGTCGGCACTCTTCTCGACGCGGTCGAGGAACTGCACCGCGCAGTTCGCCGGCATGTGCTCGAGGAAATTGGTGTCGTGGATGACGGGCATGACGCTCCCTGTGGTGCTCGTCCGAGACAGTGACTGGGCAGTAACCTAAGCCACCGGCTCCGCCGGGGGTAGCGAACCACCCGTCCTCTGGACGAAATCCTCCGCTTTCGCGCGCACCTTGGGCAGCAGTCCGTCCACCACCAGCAGCCCGGGGAGCAGGCTGCGGTCGGTGTTGAGGGCCACGAACATGTCGCGGATCGTCCTCTGGTGCGTCGGGACGTGCACCAGCTCGATCTCGTCGCCGGGAGCGATGGTGCCGGTCTCCAGGACCCGCAGGTAGGGCCCGGGGCGCGCCTCGAGCGTGAACCTCTTCACCCACGCACGCGGGTCGTAGCCGCTCTCCCCCATCCAGCCCTTGAAGTCGTTGCAGGGGGTGCGGACGTAGACCGCCTCCAGGAGCACGCCGATGCCGGGCGTCCCGATCCGCAGCCGGGTGCCGATCGGCAGCGCGTTGAGGTCGATGCCCTCGGTGGTGAGGTTCTCGCCGAACTGTCCGTCGCGGATGGGCATGCCGAGCTCGGCCTCCCAGAAGTCCAGGTCCTCGCGGGCGTAGGCGTAGACCGCCTGGTCGGGCCCGCCGTGGTGCTTCGTGTCGGAGACCGAGTCGCCGTCGATGCCGAGCTCGTGGACCGCGACCGGGCCACCCACCGGACGCTTGTCGATCGAGGTTCGCCCGATCCCCGCCCAGTCCCTGTCCCGGGGTTGGCCGACACTGATGCTCCGCACGAACGCCATGGCGTGAGGCTACCTTCGAGACATGGGCCGCTTCCTCCTCGTTTCCGGCGTGGGGCTCGCCCTGGCCCTGGGCGCGTGCACCGGCGACGCGCAGGAGCGGTCGGCCGACCCTCCGCCGGCGACCGTGGCGGCGCCGGGCCCGTTCCCGGCCGAGACCACCGGCGTGCCGGCCGGCTTCCGCGAGGTGCTGTGCCCCGACCTGCGCGGCGACGGCACCGGGCTGACGGTGCGGCTCGTCGTGCCGGACGCGACCGAGTTCGCCCAGGCGAACGGGCGCGCCTGCGGATTCAGCCGTGGCTACGTGCGCGGGGTCGGCGTCGAGATCGGGCCGCGGCAGAGCCTGGCGACGTTCCGCAAGAAGTCGCTGGACGCGTTCGAGGACATCGGCGGCGACGACGAGGTCAACGACATCCGCTACCGCACCGGCGTCCCCGGGCTCGGCGGGCAGCCCGCCGAGGAGCTCACCTGGCGGGTCTACAACGACGGCCTGCCGTTCTGGGAGATCGCCGTCCAGGCCGCCGGGGTGCGGCTCACCTGGAGCGTGCCGGACGAGAAGCCGCGCCTGCTCGACGCGTTCGACGTCGTGCGGCGCTCAGTCGAGGTGCGCACCGGCACCAGGTGGCGGTGCCCGTCGTGGGGCCCGCCCGACGGTCCCCGGGTGAGCTTCGCGCCGCCGAAGGACGTCGGCTGGGTCGAGCGGGAGGGCGACCACTGCCGGATCTACGTCGAGGGCTCACCGACCGTCCTGGAGTACGGCGCGGTCGACCCGACTCCCCCGCCGCTCGAGCGGCTCGCCACCCGGATGCGCCGCGACCCCGAGGTGACCCGGGTCCGGCTCGAGCGCGGCGCCGGGCGGATCGACGGCCAGCGGGCCGACCGGCTGACCTGGACCGTCGTGCGGACCGAGGAGACCGAGAACTACGAGCCGCCCGGCACCTGGCGCATCGTCGTCCTGCAGAGCCCGGCGGCCCGGGTCGAGTGGGGCGGCACACCGCAATGGTGGCGCACGCACCGCTCGACGTACGACGACCTGGTCGCCTCGGTGCGGGTCAGACCGTATGAGGTGACTGCCTCGGTTTGAGGTGGTTGCGGGCCGGGGCCTCTCTTGCGCATGTTCGTGGGTTACCGAGCAGGGGCCGCCTGCTCGGCCTATCCACAGTCGTAAGGAGGCCCCGGTGATTGTTGAGCGTACGAGTGTTGGGCTCGATGTGCACGCACGGTCGGTCGTGGCGACCGGCCTGGACTCGGTGACGGGCGAGGTGTTCAAGACGACCCTCGTGCCAGCCCACGAGGAAGTCATCAAGTGGTTGCGGACCCTGCCCGGTCCGGTCGCAGCCACCTACGAGGCCGGCCCGACCGGGTTCGGACTGTACCGGGCGTTGAGCGCGGCCGGGATCCGCTGCGAGGTCGCGGCTCCTTCGAAGCTGACCCGCCCTTCGGGCGACCGGGTCAAGACCGACGCCAAGGACGCGTTGTTGCTGGCCCAGTTGTTGCGGGTCGGACAGATCACCAGCGTGCGGGTGCCGACGGTGACCCAAGAGGCCGCGCGTGACCTGGTCCGGGCACGCGAAGACGTTCGCGTCGACCTGCTCCGGGCCAGGCACCGGGTATCCAAGCTGCTGCTGCGCCACGGGCACGTCTACTACGGCGGGCGGGCGTGGACCGGCGTTCACGAGGCGTGGCTGCGCCGGATCCGGTTCGACCTGCCCCACCAGGCCGGCACTCGTGCGGCCTATGAGGCCGATCTGGAAGCGGTCGCGTTCGCGGTGGCTCGCCGCGACCGGCTCGACGCGACCATCACCGCAATGGCTACCGAGTCCGAGTTCACACCGATCGTGCGCAAGCTGTGGTGCCTGCGCGGTGTCTCGACGTTGACCGCATTCGCGCTCGCGGTCGAGATCGGTGACTGGGAACGGTTCACCGGTGCCAGCATCGGCGCCTACCTCGGACTGGTGCCGTCCGAGCACTCCAGCGGCCAGTCGCGCCGCCAAGGGAGCATCACCAAGGCCGGCAACACCCACGTCCGACGGCTGCTGGTCGAGGCGGCCTGGCATCACCAGCGTCGCTATCTGGTGGGCAAGACCCTCCAGGCCCGCTGGGACCAAGCCCCCGCAGCGGCCCGTGCGCGTGCCCATGCCGGGAACCAGCGGCTTCACCAGCGCTGGGTCACGATGAGCGCCCGGAAGAAGAAGCACACCGTGGCGAGCACCGCGATCGCGCGTGAGCTGGCCGGCTGGTGCTGGTCCCTGGCCACCCTGCCCGATTGAACTGCCCGACTGACGCCCGGCCCCTGAAGCTTCTGGCCCGGACCGCCGACTCGTCGACAGCAACGTGCTGGAGCCGACCCGCGCCTGGACTGTGAGCCACGCACCGGCCAACGACCTTGTTCGTGCCGTGTTCGTGACGCTCGACCTCAGACACCAGCGCAGCGCTCCCGCCGAATCGCGGCCCTGCGGTAACCAACCCGCGGATATCAGTCTGACCACGTGCGTCGACAGACCCGCTCAAAACGAACCGGCACCCCCAGGCCAGAACAGAAGCGCCGCCACGACAACCAGCCGTGGCGGCGCTTCACCCTGCCACTTGACAGGAAAGACCTACATATCAGTCCTGGACCGCCTTCGCGACCGTGATGCACGCGGTCACGTGCGCGCGCTCCTCGGCGTCGAGCGGCCGATCGGCACGGACCGCGTCCTCGTGGGCCCAGTGGGCGTTGAGCACCGAGCGGACCACGACCCAGTCACGGGCCCGGGCCTCGTCGAGCCCGGCGGCGTCGACGAGGGCGTGGAAGCGGCGGCGGATCCCGTCGCGGACCGAGCCGACGGCCCAGGGCGCGGCGTACTCCTCGAACCGGTCGCGCAGCATCGGCTCCAGCTCGTAGTGCGGGTCGCCGTTGGCCGGCTTCGGGTCGATGACCAGCCAGGTCTCCTCGCCGTCGCGGCGACCGCGCAGCACGTTGCCGTAGTGGAGGTCGCCGTGGATGACCGCGGTCGCGGGCTCGGTGGTCAGCTCGGCGGCCAGGGCCAGCGCCTGCTCGACGAGGCGGCGCGGGATCGGCACCGAGGCGGCGTCGCGGGCGAGGGCGGCCGCCCACCGCCGGACGTAGGACGCCTGCGGGCGCAGCTGCGGCATCGGAGGCACGTGCAGGTCGGCGTACCTGCTCGCGACGATCTCGCACGCCTCCACGTCCCAGGCCTCGGTGAGGTCCTCGCGGTCGAGGCGCTCGAGCAGCAGGGCCCGCCGGCCGGGGTCGGCGCGCAGCAGCTCGACCGCGCCTCGGCCGTGCCAGCGCTGGAGGGCGAGGTGCTCGTGCTGCGACTCGTCGTCGGGCAGCCCGACCTTGAGGGCCGCGGGAGTCCCGTCCGCCGTCGTCACCGGAAGCACGAGGGAGCAGAAGCCGTGCCAGGTCTCGCCGTCGGGCGTGAGCTCCCAGTCGTCGAGGACGGACCGGGTGGTCGCCGGGAGCCGGTCCAGCCAGGCCGCCCACTCCGGGCCGAGGTGACGTCGTCCGTCGAGCTCGGCGGGGATGGTGAGCGGCACGCGCTCACCGTAGGTCGTCGACGGTGATGCTGCTGGGCCGGCCCTCGTCGTCGACGAGCAGCAGCAGCTCCTGGCCGACGACCAGGGTGCCGTCGGGCTCGGGCAGCCGCTCGCCGGTCGCCGCGTCGAGCACGACCTGCCGGTCGATGTCCGCACCGTCGCGGACCACGACGACGCCCGATCCGACCTGCGGGTCGGCCAGGTTGACCTCGCCGCGCTCGAGCTCGGAGGTCCACCGGGTCGCGCCGGTCGCGAGGTCGAGCCCGACCGGGTGTCCCTCGCGGTCGGTGGCGAGCACGATGCCGGTGGTCAGGTCCGCCGCCTGGGCCGACACCGCGGCATAGCTGACGTCGCCGCGCTGCCACAGCGTCGCCGCGTCCGCGAGCCGGACCAGGCTGAGCCCGCCGGCCCCCGCCAGCAGCACCCGGTCGGCGTCGACGCCGGCCGCGATGCCCTCGAGGTACGGCGACCACCCGGGCAGCCGCACGACGGTCGCCTCGAGGGTCGAGACCAGGTCCCGCGCCAGCGCGAGCGAGGGACGCCGGGCGTCCGGGTCGGTCCGGTCGCCCTCCCCCTCGGCGACGGTCGCGCCGGTCCGGGCGTCGACCACCGCCCAGTGCCCGGCCTCGGGCCCGAGCCGCTCCAGCAGGAAGGAGCCGGTGCCGTCGTAGTCGCCGAGCACCTGGCCCGGCTCCTCGCGGACCCACAGCTGCTCGCCCTCGGGCGTGAGGCCGGCAACCAGCTTGGGCGGCGCGTCGGCGATGTCGGTGAACAGGTCCTGCGTCTCGACGACAACGACCGGGCCGTCGGGGGTCGGCACGCAGCCGCCGTCGGTCAGCCAGCGGTCGTCGGGCTCGAGGTCCGAGCCCGGCGGCGGGGTGACCTTCGGCAGCAGCACCCGGTCGTTCGCGACGTCGACCACCTGCAGCTGCTCGCCGATGTCGGCGCGGACCACCCAGGTGTCGCAGGCGTCGGCGGTGGCGATGGCGTCGTCGATGTCCCAGCGCAGGTCGGCCATCGTGGCCGGGGCCGCGTCGGAGCGCCCGTCGCGGCCGTCCGCGTGGTCGCCGTCGCCGCACGCGGTCAGCGGGAGGAGCAGGCAGAGCACGGGCAGGGCGAGCAGGCGGGAGCCGCGGGTCGTCGTACGCACGGCGGCATCCTGTCCCCTCGCCGCGACCGGCAACCCTCTTGTCCCCACGCCTAGCGTGGGTGCATGCGGATGGACGACGTGCGGCGCATCGACCTCGGCAGCTTCGTGCGCCCGGCCGCGGAGACCGGCACCGGGCGGCCGCGGGTCGAGGCGGTGCTCGGGTACGTCGTCCGCACGTCGGCCGGGCTGGTCCTGCTCGACACCGGGATGGGCGATGCCGGCGCGGAGACCGAGGCGCACTACCAGCCCACCCGGGTCCCCCTCCCGGAGGCGCTGGCACGTGTCGGCGTGGACCTCGACGAGGTCGCCGTCGTGGTCAACTGTCATCTGCACTTCGACCACATCGGCGGCAACCCGCTGCTCGCCGGACGGCCGGTCCTCGCCCAGCGCGGCGAGCTGGAGATCGCCCGCGGGCCGGACTACACGGTGCCGGAGCTCGTCGACTTCCCCGGCGCGCGCTACGAGCTGCTGGACGGGGAGGCCGAGCTCGCGACGGGGGTGGTCGTCGTACCGACGCCGGGGCACGTCGAGGGTCACCAGTCGCTCGTCGTGGCCTGCGCGGACGGCACGGTCGTGCTCGCCGGCCAGGCCCACGACACCGCTGCGGAGTGGGCGGCGCACGCGGCAGCCGACCAGCAGAGCCCGTGGATGCGCCGGATCCTGGCCCTCGACCCGCGCCGCGTCGTGTTCGCGCACGACGGGGCGGTGTGGGAGCCCTGAGCCCTACTTCTTGGGCTTGTCGCCCGCCGGGCCGGTGGTGGAGAGCGCGGCGACGAAGGCCTCCTGGGGGACCTCGACGCGGCCGACCATCTTCATCCGCTTCTTGCCCTCCTTCTGCTTCTCCAGCAGCTTCCGCTTCCGGGTGATGTCGCCGCCGTAGCACTTGGCGAGCACGTCCTTGCGGATGGCGCGGATGTTCTCGCGCGCGATCACCCGGGCGCCGATGGCGGCCTGGATCGGCACCTCGAACTGCTGCCTGGGGATGAGCTCCTTGAGCTTGCCGGCCATCATCACGCCGTAGGAGTAGGCGGCGTCCTTGTGGACGATCGCGGAGAAGGCGTCGACCGGCTCGCCCTGCAGCAGGATGTCGACCTTGACCAGGTCGGAGGCCTGGTCGCCGGAGAACTCGTAGTTGAGCGAGGCGTAGCCCTTGGTCTTGGACTTGAGCTGGTCGAAGAAGTCGAAGGCGATCTCGCCCATCGGCAGCGTGTAGCGCATCTCGACGCGGTCCTCGGACAGGTAGTCCATGCCCTGCAGGGTGCCGCGCTTCTGCTGGCACAGCTCCATGATCGTGCCGATGTAGTCGGCCGGCGCCAGCACCGTGGCGTCGACGATCGGCTCGCGGACCTCGGCGATCTTGCCGTCGGGGTACTCGCTGGGGTTGGTGACCGTGAGCTGGGTGCCGTCCTCCATGACGACCTCGTAGACCACGTTGGGGGCCGTCGAGATGAGGTCGAGGTTGAACTCGCGCTCGAGCCGCTCGCGGGTGATCTCCATGTGGAGCAGGCCGAGGAAGCCGCAGCGGAAGCCGAAGCCCAGCGCGCCGGAGGTCTCCGGCTCGAAGGTGAGCGCGGCGTCGTTGAGCTGGAGCTTCTCGAGCGCGTCGCGCAGCGTCGGGTAGTCGTCGCCGTCGATCGGGTAGAGCCCCGCGAAGACCATCGGGTTGGGGTGCTCGTAGCCGCCGAGCGGCTCGGCGGCCTGGCGCCCTTGGACGGTCACCGTGTCACCGACGCGGGACTGGCGCACGTCCTTCACGCCGGTGATCAGGTAGCCGGTCTCGCCGACGCCGAGCTTGGCGGCCTTCATCGGCTCGGGGCTGATCACGCCGACCTCGAGCATCTCGTGGAGCGCTCCGGTCGACATCATCTTGATCTTGTCGCGGTGGGACAGCTCGCCGTCGACGACCCGGACGTAGGTGACCACGCCGCGGTAGGTGTCGTAGACCGAGTCGAAGATCAGGGCGCGGGCCGGGGCGGACGCGTCGCCGACGGGCGCCGGGACGGAGCGCACGATCTCGTTGAGCAGGGCCTCGACGCCAACGCCGGTCTTGGCCGAGGTGAGCAGCACGTCCTCCGGCTCGCAGCCGACCAGGTTGGCCAGCTCGGCGGCGTACTTCTCGACGTTGGCGCTGGGCAGGTCGATCTTGTTGAGCACCGGGATGATGTGGAGATCGGCGCCCATCGCGAGGTAGAGGTTCGCCAGGGTCTGCGCCTCGATGCCCTGGGCGGCGTCGACCAGCAGGATCGCGGCCTCGCAGGCCTGCAGCGACCGGGACACCTCGTAGGTGAAGTCGACGTGGCCCGGGGTGTCGATCATGTTGAGGATGTAGGTGCCCGGCTCGGCGCCCGCCTCGTTGCCGGCCGTGACGGTCCACGGCATCCGGACGGCCTGGCTCTTGATGGTGATGCCGCGCTCGCGCTCGATGTCCATCCGGTCGAGGTACTGTGCCTTCGCCTCACGCTCGCCGACGACGCCGGTGAGCTGCAGCATCCGGTCGGCGAGCGTCGACTTGCCGTGGTCGATGTGCGCGATGATGCAGAAGTTGCGGATGATCGCGGGGTCGGTGTGACCCGGCTGCGGGGCGGCGGCAGACATGGTGGCTCCATTGTCCCCGAGCGGGACGCGGTTCAGGAATTCGCCGCCCGCGGTTCACCGTCGACGGGGCTCGCCGTTCGCCGTACGCCGACAGCGTGGCGCCATGATCTCGGCCTCCCCGGAACCCACCTCCCGTCGCGCCCTCCTGCGGGGCGCCGTCCTGACGGCGAGCGCTGCCGCCGCCTCCGGCCTGCTCCCCGCCCGCTCCTCGGCCGCTCCCCTGCTCGTGCGCCGCGACCGCCCGGCGCTGCCGTTCGGCGTCCAGTCCGGCGACGTCCGGCCCGGCTCGGCCGTGCTGTGGTCGAAGGCCGACCGCCCGTCGCGGCTGGTCGCCGAGATCAGCCGCGACCCGTCCTTCCTCAGGGCCCGGACCGTGCGGGGCCCGGTCGTCACGCCCGGCACCGACCTGACCGGACAGATCGTGCTCGGCGACCTGCCCGAGGCCACCGACCTGCACTACCGGATCCGGGCCGTCGACCTCCACGACCACCGCGCGACCAGCGCACCGGTCCTCGGGCGGCTGCGGACCGCGCCGGGCCGCCGTGACGACGTCCGGTTCCTGTGGTCGGGCGACATCGCGGGGCAGGGCTGGGGCGTGAACCCGGCGTACGGCGGCTTCCGGATCGCCGACGGGATGCGGGCCCGCAACGCCGACTTCTTCCTGTGCAGCGGCGACAACGTGTACGCCGACGGGCCGGTCCAGGCGTCGGTGGCGCTGCCCGACGGGTCGACCTGGCACAACCTGGTGACCCCGGAGAAGTCCAAGGTCGCCGAGACGCTCGACGAGTACCGCGGGCAGTACCGCTACAACCTGATGGCCGACAACTGGCGTGCGTTCCTCGCCGAGACGTCCCAGGTCTCGCAGTGGGACGACCACGAGGTGCGCAACAACTGGTTCCCCGGCCAGGTCCTCGACGACGCCCGCTACACCGAGAAGCGGATCGACGTACTCGCCGCGCGGGCGCGGCAGGCGTTCCACGAGTACGTTCCGGTCGCCTCGATCTCGCCGGACTCCGAGGGCCGGGTCTACCGGGTGATCCGGTACGGGCGGCACCTCGACCTGTTCGTCCTCGACATGCGCACGCACAAGGACCCCAACACCGGCAACCGCGAGCCGGTCGGCGACGGCGGCGTGCTCGGCGAGGAGCAGACCGCGTGGCTGATCCGCGAGCTGCGGCGGTCGAGGGCGACCTGGAAGGTGATCGCCAACGACCTGCCGCTCGGCCTGGTCGTGCCCGACGGCGCCAGCGCGCAGGAGGGCCTCGCGCAGGGCGACCCGGGCGCCCCGCTGGGCCGCGAGATCGACATCGCGCGGGTGCTGACCGCTCTGCAGCGCGCCGGGATCCGCAACCACGTGTGGCTGACCGCCGACGTGCACTACACGGCGGCCCACCACTACTCACCCGACCGGGCGGCGTACCAGGCCTTCGACCCGTTCTGGGAGTTCGTCTCCGGCCCGCTCAACGCGGGCGCGTTCGGGCCGAACGCGCTGGACGGCACGTTCGGCCCGGTGGCCGACTTCGTCGCTGCCCCACCGGCCGCCAACGCCTCACCCGCGCAGGGCTTCCAGTTCTTCGGCGAGGTCGAGGTCGACGGTCACAGCGGTCGGCTGACGGTGACCCTGCGCGATGTCGACGGTGCGGCGATCTACACCAGGACGTTGGACCCCGCCGCGTAGGTGCGCAGCACCTGCGTCTTCAGCAGCGCCTCCGGCTCGTCGGCGAACGGGTCGGCGGCCAGCACCACGAGGTCGGCGGACCGGCCGGGCGCGATGGTGCCGATGGTCCCCTCCATCCGGGACGCGTACGCCGCGTCCCGGGTGGCGTGGGTCAACGCCTCGGCCAGCGGTACGGCGAGGTGCGGGGTGTTGGCCGGCAGCCCCTCCACCAGCGCGGAGCGGCGGGTGGTGGCGACGTACATGTTGTGCAGCGGGAGGTGCGGCGCCGTGGGAGCGTCGGTGCCGAACGCGAGCACCGCGCCCGCGTCGGTCATCTCGCGCCACGGGTAGCCGCGCTCGACCCGCTCGTCGCCGAGCATCGCGCGCCAGTTGTCCTGGACGGCCGGGTCGGCGTGCACCGGCTGCATCGACGCGACGACACCGAGCCGGGCGAGCCGGGCGACGCTCTCCTCGGAGACCACCTCGAGGTGCTCCATGCGGTGGCGCCGCTCGCGGGGTCCGTTGACCCGGATCGCCTCCTCGAGGGCGTCGAGAGCGATGGCGGAGGCCTCGTCGCCGATGGCGTGGATCGCGATCTGCAGGCCGGCGGCGTCCGCGGCGACGACGACGGGGGTCAGCGCCTCGCGGTCCCAGATCGGGGCGGCGTTGCTGCCGTCGGCGTACGGCCTGGCCATCGAGGCCGTGCAACTGTCGATGACGCCGTCGGCCATGATCTTGATGCCGGTGATCCGCAGCCGGTCGCCGTCGAGGCGGCGAGCGTGGGCGAGCGCGGTCTCGACCTGGGCGAGGTTCTCGGCCTCGCTCGCCGACGGCTTCACCAGCCAGTGCCCGACCACCCGCAGCGGCAGCGCGTCGGCGGCCAGCGCCCGCTCGAAGGTCGCGAGGTCGTGGTCCTCGACGCCCATGTCGACGACCGTGGTGACGCCGTCGGCGAGGTAGCGGGCCATGCCGGCCTGCAGCCAGGCGTCACGGTCGGCGTCGGTGACCTGGGCGGCGAGGAAGCTGCGGGCCAGGCCCAGGGCCGCCATCTCGCTGAGCAGACCGGTGGCCTCGCCGTCGGCGTCGCGCTCGATGGTCCCGCCGATCGGGTCCGGGGTGGCGGCGTCGATGCCGAGCTCACGGAGCGCGGCGGAGTTGCACCACGTCGAGTGCAGGTCGTTGGACTGCAGGTAGACGGGCACGTCCGGGACGACCGTGTCGAGGATGTCCCTGTGCGGCGCGCGGCCCTCCAGGGCCGGGAAGAGCCAGCTGTTGCCGATCACCCGGGTGCGGCCCTCGGCCGCGGCGGCCGCCACGCGCGCCTGGATGTCGGCGATGTCCGCGGCGTCGACGAGCCCGACCTCCTCCGCGGAGGCGCCCAGCTCGACGAGGTGGGTGTGAGCGTCGACGAAGCCCGGCAGCACGAAGGCACCGTCGAGGTCGATCACCTCGGCTCCTGCAGGCACCGGCCGGTCCAGGCCGCGGACCCGGCCGTCCGCGATCTCGACGGACCCGGCCCACGGCTGGTCGGGGTCGGCGGTGAAGATCCGGGCGTTGCGCAGGACGACGGTGCCGGTCGCGCGGCTCATCGGGCATTCCTTCCGTAGAACAGGCGGGTCAGGCCGACGTACAGCGCCGAGGCGCCGATCATGCCGACCGGGACGGACAGGTCGAGGCCGTCCAGCGCCTTCGCGACCGGACCGGTGAAGGCCTCCGTGCTGGCGCACATGAGCGCGGCGACGAAGGCGGTGAGGCAGGCGATGGCGCCGGCGAGGTTGACGCCCCCGGTGTACCAGTAGCGCGAGCCGGGGCTGCTGTCGCTGAGCTCCACGCCGTCGTAGGCGTTGCGGCGCATCAGGATGTCGGTCACGTAGATCGCCATGATCGGGCCCACCAGGCTGACGAGCAGGACCAGGCTGCTGCTGACGGTGTCGAGGAAGTCGAAGACGAACAGCGCGTAGAGCGTCATCGCGACACCGACGACGGCGGTGACGGCGACGCTGACCACGCGGGAGAACGGCAGGCCGACGGCCTGGAGTGCGAGTCCGGAGCTGTACGTCGTGAGCGCGTTGTTGGCGAGGATGCCGATGATGATCGCGACCAGGAAGACCGTGACCAGCCAGCCCGGGACGATGCCCTTCAGGCCGGCCTCCGGGTCGGACAGGTCGGTGACGGTGGCGGCCAGGATGCCGACGGTGAGCAGCACGATGCCGGGGACGGCGTTGCCGAGCGCGGTCCAGGTGGCGACGGCGACCGGGTTGGTGTCGCGGGGCAGGTAGCGGGCGAAGTCGGAGCTGATCGTGTACGACAGCGGGGTCGCGGCGATGAGGGTGACGCCGGCGACCCAGGCGAGCCACAGGTCGGCGCCGTGCAGGGCGACCGGCGGCGCGTAGGCGAGGTCGGCCTTCGCCACGAGGAATCCGGACACGACCAGGAACACGACGGTCAGGCCGGCCGAGAGCGGGCCGTAGAGCCGCATGATCAGGCCCTGGCCGTAGATCGAGATCGCGGTCGTCGCCGATGCGATGACCAGGACGACGAGCACCTGGACCGGCGTCGAGGAGCCGAGCCCGATCCGCTCGGTGAGGGCGAAGCCGATGACCGAGGCGGTCAGCCAGTTCAGCGCGATGTAGCAGACCGAGACGAACCAGCCGTTGACCGCGATGGCGACCCGGTTGCCGCGCACGCCGTACATGGCCCGGGTCGCGACCTGGCTGGGCGTGCCGGAGACGGGACCGGTCACCGCGACGATGCCGGTGGCGATCGAGAACAGGCAGCCCACGACGACCGCGGCGATCGCCTGGGCCAGGCTCAGGCCGATCAGGACGAGCACGCCGCCGACGACGAACGAGAGGTAGTTGACGTTCGGCGCGACCCAGAGCGCGAACAGGCTGCGGGCGGTTCCGGTGCGCTCGCTGTCGGGGATGACGTCGATGCCGTGGGTCTCGACGTGGCCGGGCAGCAGGCCCTCGTCGCGCGGCGCTTGTGTCTGGTCGATGGCCATGGCTCCCCCGGGTTCGGTCGGTGTGTCGGCCGTCACGCTAGGGAGCCAAAACGATTTGGACCAGACCTTCCGCCACCCTGGCCAAAACGGTTTGGGCGGGCCTACCGTGGCCGGGTGACCGCGCGGCGCCCCACCATCCGCGACGTCGCGCACCGGGCGGGCGTCTCGGTCACCACGGTGTCGCACACCTTCACCGGCAACGGCACCGTCGCGCCGGCCACCCAGCAGCGGGTGCGCACCGCCGCCCACGACCTCGGCTACCGGCCCGACGTGATCGCCCAGGGCCTGCGCCGCAACCGGCTCGGGGTGATCGCCCTCGTCGCCCGCCAGCTCGACGCGCTGCGGCCCGACCTCCTCGTCGACGTCGACTACTTCGCGCGGTTCGCCGGCGCCGCGGCCGTCGCCTCGCTCGCCGAGGGGCTCGGGCTGATGCTCGTCTCGGACCCGACCGGACCGCGCGCCGCGGGCGCTGCCCTGGCCAGCGACGGGTTCATCGTCACCGAGCCGGTCACCGACGACCCGCTGGTCGCGATGCTGACCAGCGCCGGGATCCCCTTCGTGACCGTCGGGGAGGTCCCGGGCGTCCCCCTCGGACCTGAATCCCCGCCCCACGTCGACATCGAGTCCGGCCGGCTCACCACCCTCGCCCTCGACCACCTCTGGGACAGCGGCGCGCGCCGGATCGCGCTGGTCACCGGCACCGACCGCAACGAGTGGAACCTCCGCACGGCCGCCGTCTACCAGCGCTGGGCCCGCTACCGCCGGATCACCCCCTCGATGGTCCACGTCCCCGAGCACCTCGACGACGAGGGCGGGCGCCGCGCCGCCAGGACCCTGCTCGCGTCCGGGCCCGCGCCGGACGGCGTCTACGCCCTCACCAGCAACCATGCTCTCGGCGTCGTCGCGGTCCTCGCCGAGCACGGCCTGCGGGTCCCCGCCGACGTCCGGATCGTCGCCGGGTCCGATGCCGAGAGCCTGCGCGCCGCCCACCCCACCATCTCCTCCATCGACCTGCAGCCCGACGAGCTCGCCCGGCGCGCCGTCGAGGTCCTCGCCGCCCGCCTCGACGACCGGCCCCTCCCCGACCACGGTGAGCAGCGGGTGGGGCGACTGGTCGTGCGGGCCTCGTCGACGCCGCCGGGCCCTCAGCCATGATGGGCCGCGTGTTCCCCACCGTCATCCCCCACGGTCGCACCGCCCGCCGCCTGTCCTGGGTGCACCTGCCCCCGCTCGTACGGCGCGCGGTCGAGCAGCGGCTCGGCTCGCCGGTCGTGGACGCGGTATCCCAGGACGGCGGGTACACCCCCGGGTTCGCCTCGGTGCTGACCTGCGACGACGGGACCCGCACGTTCGTGAAGGCGGCTTCCACCAAGGCGCAACGGCTCTTCGCCGACGCGTACCGCGAGGAGGCGCGCAAGCTCGCGGGGCTCCCGGCCGGCGTACCGGCTCCGGGGCTGCTGTGGACCGACGAGGTCGCCGACTGGTTCCTGCTCGCCACCGAGTACGTCGACGCGCGCGCCCCGCACCGCCCCTGGACCGCCGAGGACCTCGCGTCCGCGTCCGCGATGACGGTGACCATCGCGGAGTCGCTGACCCCCGCGCCGGGCATCGCGCTGGACAGCGCCGTCGACGACTTCGCGTCGTGGCCGGCCCTGTGGGACCGGGTCACCCACCCGCGGCGCGACGAGCTGCGGGCCCTGGCCGACCGGTACGCCGAGGTCGTCGCCGGCGACACCCTCGTCCACACCGACATCCGCGACGACAACATCCTGGTCCGGCCCGACGGCAGCGCCCTGCTGTGCGACTGGAACTGGCCGACCGTCGGCGCCGCCTGGTTGGACTCGCTGATCCTCCTGATCGGCCCGCGCGGCGACGGACTCGACGTGGACGCGCACATCGCCGCCCACCCGCTGCTCGCGAGTGTGCCGGCCGAGGACGTCGACGTGTTCCTGGCCCTGATCCTCGGCTACTTCGCCGCCAGCGCCGACCAGCCCGTCCCCGCCACGTCGCCGCACCTGCGCGCGGCGCAGGCCTGGCAGCGCGACGTCATCGACCACTGGCTGGCCGAGCGGCGCGGCTGGCACGCCTGAGCGCGCTCAGTGCTCGGCGAGGGGAGGTCCCCAGCCGAGCTGCATGCCCATCGCCAGGTCGTCCCGGTTCGCCCAGTGCTCGGTCACCTGGCCGTCGTGGACCCGGAACCAGTGGCTCTGGGTGACCGCGAACGACCCGCCGGCCGGCGGGAAGGACGCCTGGACACCACCGTCGGGCCCGTACGTGACGAACGGGCCCGTCTGGCGGCCGGACATGGTGGCGTGGACCGCCACGAGGTCGCCGGTCCGCGCGGTCGCGTGGACCTCCCACGCCAGGTCGGAGAAGGCCGAGCGGAGCCAGTCCGAGGTGGCCAGGAAGGCCGCCGGCCCGCGCCCCCGGGTCTCGGGCGGCTCGGTGACGGACTCCCGGTTGACGGCGTCGGGGGCGAACACCGCGTGGAACTCCTCCCGCGTCCCGCCCGCCATGAGGTGCAGCGAGGCCACCGCCACGGCGACCGGGTCGGACTCGGGCACCCGGGTCGTGTAGAAGCGCACCTCGTGCCCGTCCGGGTCGTGCAGCCCGGGCAGGATCCATCCGATCGTCGCGACCCGGATCCCGGCGTGCTCCTCACCGAGCGCGGCGAGGCGGGCGGCGAGGTCGTCCAACGACTGCTGGGTCGGGACCCCGATCGCGAAGTGGTCGAACGCCGCCGACGCAGCGGCCTGCTCGGGGGCGAGCCGCAGCGCCACCTCCGGGCCGCCGTTGGGATGCAGCATCGAGATGCCGCGCAGCACGCCGTCCTCGACGAACTCGAGCACCTTGCGGTAGCCCAGCCGGGACTCGTACCACTCGCGCGACCGGGCCAGGTCCCGGACCGGGAGCTTGACGTGGTGGATGCCGTCCAGCGTCGGAGCGGACATGGCGCCTCCAGAGCTCAAGTTGCAGCCCCACTGCAACATTGCAGTTAGACTGCAACTCATGGCCGATCCTGTCAAGACCCAGAGCCTCCGCACTGCGCGCGTCCTCGAGAACGAGGAGCGGATCCTGCGCGCGGCGCACCGCCTGTTCGTCCAGCAGGGCTACCGCGCCACGACGCTGACCGCCGTCGCCGAGGAGGCCGGCGTCGCCTCGCGCACGGTCTACGTCCGCTTCGGCACCAAGGCCGCCGTCCTCAAACGGGTGATCGACATGGCCGTCGTCGGCGACCTCGCGCCCGTCGACGTGCGCGGCCGCGACTGGTTCCGGACCGCGACCTCGGCCGCCACTCTCGCCGAGCGGATCGCCGCCTTCACCCGGGGCGGGGCTCGCCTGGCCAGGTCCGCGGCCGACGTGGTCGCCGTGTCCCGCGAGGCCGAGCCCACCGAGCCGCTGCTGGCCGAGCAGGCGCACGCGGGCCGGGCGGCGACGTACGACGCGGTCCGCACCTTCTGGACCCGGGCCCAGGAGGACGGGCTGCTGCCCCCCACGTGTGACCTCGCCTGGCTCGTGCGGACGACGGCGCTCGCCGCGCACATCGACACCTACCTCCTGCTGCGCGAGATGGAGCCGGGTGCCGAGGAGGCCTACGAGACCTGGCTCACGACCACCTTCGAGCGAGCGCTGCGCGGTGCCGACGGGGGCTGAAGGTCAGCGGCCGAGCGCGACCGGGTCGATGACCACGAACCGGTCGTCGTCGGGGTGGACGTGCACGTCGACGACCGCGTCCGGCTGGATCCGCGGGATCGCCAGCTGCGAGACGAGCTCGGTGACGCTGGTGCGGTAGGGCGCGCCGGTCTCGGGGGTGACCTCGAGCTCGAACACGACGTACGGGTCCTGGTTCAGATGCCCCTTGACCCGAGTGCTGACGATCCGGGCCGTCGTACGGATGCCGTCGCGCACCGCCCGCCGCTCGTCGGCGTTGCGCGCCCGGACCTGGCGGATCTTGAAGAACGCGAAGATCGCCAGTGTCACGCCGGCGATCCCGAACGCGTACCCGGCGTAGCGGCCCGCGTCGCCCTCGTCGCCGCTGGTCGCTCCCCTGATCACCAGGATCCAGAACAGCAAGGTCGGTAGGATGAACAGCGCGCCGAGCGGGAGCGGCGGCCGGGAGGGTTCGCGCACGGGGTCATCCTGCCCGATTTGGGCGGCGGATCGACCCGCTGTTAGCCTTGCTGGTCGCGACTGCGCGTTCCCTCCTGCCCGTCCCCGGACTCGTCCGGAAGGTCAGGATCACGGTGACCGAGGCGCGCTCCGGACCAGAACCAGCATTTCCACCTGACACAGAGGCGAGTAACCCGTGGCGAACATCAAGAGCCAGATCAAGCGCAACAAGCAGAACGAGAAGCGTCACGAGCGCAACAAGGCCGTCAAGTCCGGCCTGAAGACCGCGATCCGCAAGTTCCGCGAGGCCGCCGAGGCCGGCGACAAGGACGCCGCCGTCGCGCTGGGCCGCGAGGCCACCAAGAAGCTCGACAAGGCCGCCTCCAAGGGCGTCATCCACAAGAACCAGGCCGCGAACCGCAAGTCGTCGATCGCGAAGCAGGCCGCCTCTCTCTGAGACCACCCTGCTGGCTCCGGTCCTGAGCCATCACGTCAAGGGAGTCCCCGTCAGGGGGCTCCCTTCGTGATTTTTCACGGCCCCGTTGAGTTGCCACTTTCTCACCGTCGAGTTGCCGAAGAGCGCCAACTCAGCGCTGCGAAGGTGGCAACTCAACGGTGAGAAAGTGGCAACTCAACGGTGAGGAAGGGGCAACTCAACGCTGGCGGAGAGCGGTGACGGTCAGGACCAGGCGCTCGAGGGCGTACGACGCGTCGCTGGCCGCGCCCTTGATGTCGGCGTCGGCCTGGGCGACGGCACGGATGGCGCGGGCCAGGCCGACGTCGGTCCAGCCGCGGGCCTGGTCGCGCAGCGAGCGCAGCTTCCACGGCGGGACGCCGACCTCGCGAGCCAGGTCGGCGTCGCGCATGCCGCGCGGGGCACTGACCATCCGGGCCAGGCCGCGGGCGCTCCCGGCGAAGGCGGAGGTGATGAGCACGGCGGCCGTCCCCGCGTCGAGGGCCCAGCGCAGCTCCTCCAGCGCGACCCGGTCGCGGCCGGCGAAGGCGGCGTCGGCCACAGCGAAGGACTTCGCCTCGGCGCGGCCGCCGAAGTAGCGGCGGACCTGCTCCTCGCTGATCCGCTCCCCCGGGAAGTCGCTGGTGAGCTGGTGGGCGGCGCCGGCCAGTGAGCGGAGGTCGCGACCGATCGCCTCGATCAGGACGTCGGCCGCCTCCCGGTCGATGGTCGCGCCGTGGCGGCGTATCTCGTTGGCCACGAAGGCCGGGAAGTCCGACGGCTTGAGCTCCTCGGACTTGTGCTCGGAGACGGCCTTCAGCTTGCGCAGCTTGGTCAGCACGCCGCTGCCCTTCTGACCGCCCCCGTGGACGAGCACGAGCGCCACGTCCTCGACCGGCGCGGCGGCGTAGCCCAGCAGGCCCTCGACCGACTCGTCCGGCAGGTTCTCCAGGCCGCGGACCACCACGCAACGCACCGCGGAGAACAGCGACGGCGCCGCCATCTCGCCGAGCGTCGCGAGGGTCAGGTCGGACGCGGAGCTGTCGGCGAACTCGGCCTCGGCGTCGTGCGCGCGCACCGCCGCCCTGACCTCGTCGACGGTCCGGGCACCGAGGAACTCCTCCTTGCCGGTGACCAGGATGACCCGCCCCAGCACGTCCTCGGCCCGCATGTGCTCACCCTCCCACACGCCCCCGCCACGGTCCCCGGCACCTTGGCCTGAATCCACGCTTGACGCTCACTGCCGGGTGGTCGCCCGCACCCCGCCGGAACTGTCGCCGACCACCGCGATGTCGCCGTCGCGGTCGGTCCGCAGCACCTCCGCCCCGGCCGCCTCCAGACCCCGCACCACCTCCGGCGACGGGTGGCCGTAGTCGTTGTCGGCGCCCACCGACACCAGCGCCACCTCGGGACGTAGGTCGGTCAGCCAGTCCAGGTCCTGGTGGGAGCTGCCGTGGTGCGGCACCTTCAGCACGTCGATGTCCAGGTCGCCCACGAGCCCGGCCACCTCGGCCTGCCCGGGTGGCTCGAGGTCACCGGTCAGCAGCAGCCGCACGCCGGCCACCTCGACCAGCAGCACCACGCTCGCGTCGTTGGCGGTGCTGCCGTCGCCGGGACCGTCGACCATCGCGCCGGGTAGCTCGGGGTGGAGCACCTGGAGGGTGGCCTCGCCGATCCGCCGCGTGAGACCGTACGCCGCCGTCGCCACCGGCACGCCCGCAGCGGCCGCCGCACGCCGCACCAGCCGCACCCCGCCCGGCGGGTCGGCCAGGGCCGTGGTCTCGACGGCTGCCACGCTCCGCCCGTCGAGGACTCCCGCGATGCCGTCGACGTGGTCGGCGTGGAAGTGGGTGAGCACGAGCAGCGGCACCTGCTCGACGCCCAGCCTGTCCAGGCAGCGGTCGACCGCTCGCGGGTCGGGTCCGGCGTCGACCACGATCGCGGAGCGGCGACCGACCGCGAGCGCGAGGGCGTCGCCCTGCCCGACGTCGCAGGCCACCAGCACCCAACCCGGTGGCGGCCACGCCCCCGAGGCGGCCGACCAGAGCCGGCCGGGCACCCCGAGCACGACGAGCAGCAACAGGGCGACCAGGGCCGCCCCGGCGGCGCGGTACCGCACCAGCCGTGGCAGCGCGATCCCCAGCAGCAGGCAGAGCACCGCGAGCGCCCCGACCGCCAGCGTCCCGCTCCCCCAGCCGATGGCGGCGCCGGGCAGGGCGGCGGCATGCTCGGCGACGGCGATGATCCAGCCGACGCTCCAGCCCGCGGCGGTGCCGCACCACCGCCCCGCCCACGGCCACACCAGCCCGACCAGGCCGCCCGTTAGGCCGAGCACCGTTGCCGGTCCCACGGCCGGTCCCGCCAACAGGTTGGCGCCGATCGCCACCAGGCTCACCTGCCCCGACAGGCCGGCGATGACCGGGGTGCACGCCAGCTGGGCCGCGGTCGGCACCGCAACTGCCTCGGCCACACCTCGTGGCAGCCACCGCGCCAGGGACCGCGCGAGCGGCGGACCGAGCAGCACGATCCCCGCGGTGGCCAGCACCGAGAGTGCGAAGCCGGCCGCCACGGCCAGGTCCGGCTGCACCAGGACCAGGCCGGCCACCGCGACCCCGAGGGCGCGCAGGCCCCGCCGCCGGCCGTCGGGGCCGAAGGCGAACAGCCCGACCGTCCCCATCACCGCCGCACGGAGCACGCTCGGCTCGGTGCGGGCCAGCAGCACGAACCCGACGATGCCTGCCAGGCCGACCACGGCCAGCCACCGCCGGCGGACCCCGGCCGCTCGGGCGAGCAGCAGCAGCGAGCCGACCACCAGCGTCAGGTTGGTCCCGCTGACGGCGGTCAGGTGCGTGAGGCCGGTCGTGCGGAAGTCCCGCTCGACCGCGTCCGGCAGCCCGGCGTCGTCGCCGTCGACCAGCGCCGGCACGAGTCCCGCCTGGTCGGGCGGACGGTGCGCGACCGCACGCCGGATCGACGTACGCACCGCCGCGGACGCCCGCCACCAGGGATCGGGACCCCGGATCCGCACCGGGTCGCGGGCACCGGTGAGCAGCGCTGCCGTGCCCGGGTCGTCGGAGGCGGCGAGCCGGCCCTCGGCGATCACCCGCGAGCCCAGCTCGGCCGTGGTCCAGCCCGGAGTGCCGATGACGACGATGCTGCCGCCGGTGCGCAACCGGTGGCCGCGCGAGGTCACCTCCCGCGCCCGGAGCCGGACCACGACCTGCGGCCCTGCCCGCCCGGTGATCTGCCGGGGATCGGAGACGACGGTGCCGACCAGGTCGGCCGTGGCACGCTCGGCGGCCAGGTCGTGCAGCGGCGAGGCGCGGACGGCATCGTGGCGCAGCACCGTGCCGGTGGTCGCGGCACCCGCGATCACCAGGGTGGCGAGCAGCAGCCGGAGCCCGCCGGGCGGCAGGCGTGGGGCGAGCACCCAGACGAGGAGACCGAGTCCGGCGAGTCCGGCGTACGCGATCCGTCCGGACTGCTGCGCGGCGATGCCGCCCAGCCACGCCGCGGCACCCAGCGCGGGCATCCGCAGGTCGGGCGCGGTTGCCCTAGGGTCGGGCGGGTGACCCGCTACAGCTCCGCCGAGCTCGCCCGCGGCGCGCTCGGCGCCCTGCTCGGGATCGCCGTCGCCGGCGCGACCGCCCGGGCCGTGCCCGGCGGCCCCGAGCTGTTGCCGTTCATCGTGGCGCCGATGGGCGCGTGCGCGGTGCTGCTGTTCGCGGTGCCCGCCAGTCCCCTCGCCCAGCCATGGCCGGTGCTCGGCGGCAACCTGGTCTCGACGGCGATCGGCCTGGCCGCGCACCTGGTCGTGGACGACGTCCTGCTCGCCGCGGCCTTCGGCGTCGGGGCCGCGATCGGCGCGATGATGCTGCTCGGCTGCCTGCACCCGCCCGGGGGCGCGTGCGCGCTGCTGGCCGCCACCGCCACCCCCGCCATCCACGAGCAGGGGTTCCTCTTCGTCCTCACGCCGGTGGCCGTGAACACGCTCGTGCTGCTGCTGATCGCGATCGCGGTGAACAACCGGAGCGGGCGGAGGTACCCGCACCGGCCGGCCGCGGCCGCCGCCTCCCCCGCCGCCGCGGCCCTCGGCATCACCACGCCCGACGTCGAGCAGGCGATGAAGCGCCTCGCCGACCGGCTCGACGTACTGCCCGCCGACATCGTCTCGATCGTGCGCGACGCCGAGACCCACGCCCTCGACCGGCGGCTCGGCTCGATCCCGGTCTCGCGGATCATGAACACCGACGTCGTGGTCGTGCACCCCTTCGAGTCGATCTACCGCGCCCGGACCCTGCTCGTGCAGCGCCAGGTCAAGACCCTGCCGGTCGTCGACGCCGAACGGCACGTGGTCGGGGTGGTCTCGATCATCGACCTGTTCACCCGCGACATCGTCGAGCTGGAGTCGGTCGACTCGATCATGCGGACCGACGTCACCACCATCGCCGCCGACACCCCCGTTGCCGACCTGGTCCCGATCATGACGACCGAGGGGTACAAGAACGTCCCCGTGGTCGACGACGAGGGCCGGCTCGTCGGCATGATCACCCGCGGCGAGCTGATCGCCGTGCTGCACCGCGCGCTCCTCGGCGCCACCTGATCCGCTCGTCACGTCCGGCACCGGTCACACCGTCACGTGCGGGGTGATCTGCTCGAGCGTCTTGGCGCCGATCCCGTCGACCTCGAGCAGCTCGTCGACGCTGGTGAACCCGCCGTGGGCGTCGCGCCAGGCGATGATCGACTGGGCGGTGACTGGGCCGACCTGGGGCAGGGACTCGAGCTCGGCCTGACCGGCGGTGTTGAGGTTGACCAGCGGGCCGGGCGGCGCACCGCTCCCGGTCCCCGAGGCACCCGTGGCGCCCGGGGCTGCCTGCGGCCGGGCCGGGCCGCCGACCACGATCTGCTCGCCGTCGACCAGCACCCGGGCCAGGTTGAGCGGAGTCAGGTCGACCCCCTTGCGCGGGCCGCCGGCCGCCGCGAGCGCGTCGGTCACCCGCGCCCCCGCATCGAGTACGACGATCCCGGGCCGCCGTACCTCGCCCGCCACGTCGACCGTCACCCTCCCCACACTCGGGGCCGGCGCACCCACAGCACCCGAGGCGGACGGGACCGTCGCGCCCGGCGCGGTGGGTGGGGTCGCGACGAGCGGGGCGGTCGGCTCCGCCGCGACCGGCGCGAGCGCCTCGGGGCGATCGCGCAGCACCCACCAGGTGGTCACGGCCAGGCCGAGGGCGACAGCGAGCGCCACGACCGCGACCTGGGCCATCCCGAGGGCGGGGAGCCGGTCGGCGAGCGGAGCGAGCACGGTGCGCGGGTGGGGTCGCGGTCGTCGGCGGCGGGCTGCGTGACGGCCCGGCTCGGGCAGCGCCGGCGCCTCCCGAGGCTCCGGCGGCGCCGCTGCCCGGGACGCCCGGGACGCCGGGGACGCCTGCGGCACCAGGCTCAGCGAAGGCCGGGCGTCAGGCTGGTCGGCCACCCGGGTGTGGTCGGCCCACCAGGGCTCGACCGGCTCGGCCACGTCCCCGGGCGCCTCCGGGGTGGCCGCCGGCGCGACCCCGAGGTCGGCGGCGATCAGCGCCAGCCGGCGCGCCGCGGCATCGGCGGCGGGCGGGTCGGGGCGGGCGGCGGAGCGTCGTACGGACATGGCGGCACGCTAGGTCGGCCTCCGGTCATCGAGCCGCCGGAGCGAGCCGGCCTGGGGATGACCAGCACCCCGGACCCTGCCTGTGGACAGCCGACGTCCCCGCCCGTGACTGGAGTGACGCCGGAGCGCTCAGAGCACCGGCGCCACACAGATCGCCAGCATCCCCGGTCCGACATGCGCACCGAGCACCCCGCCGAGCTCGACGCAGCGCACGACCTCGCCCGACCGGGCCGGCACGACCTGGTCGCCCAGCGCCTCGGCGAGCCGCTCGGCCAGCGCGGAGGCCCGCTCCTCGGCGGCGAGGTGGGCGACACACACCTCGACGGGGACGTCCCCGGCCGCCTCCACCGCCAGCGCCTCGAGGCGGGCGATCGCCTTGGCTGCGGTGCGGACCTTGGCCTGGGGCGAGATCACGCCGTCGACGATGCCGAGCAGCGGCTTGACCGCGAGCGCCCCGCCGAAGACGGCGGCGGCAGCACCGACCCGGCCACCACGGCGGAGGTACTCGAGGGTGTTGACGTAGAAGAGCGAGGTCGCACCGGCGGCCCGGGCCCGCGCCGCCTCGGCGGCCTCGGCGGCCGTACCGCCGCGCGAGATGACGTCGAGGGCCGACTCGACGGCGTACCCCGTGGCGACCCCGACCTGGCGCGAGTCGACGCAGGTCACCGGGACCGGAGCCTGCCGGGACGCGACCAGCGCCGACTCGAAGGTGCCGCTGACCTCGGCAGAGAGGTGGATCGACACGATCTCCGTCGCGCCCTCGGCGGCGAGGCGGTCGTAGAGGTCCGCGAACACCGCGGGCGAGGCCCGCGAGGTGCTGACGGCGCGCTTCTCCTTCAGCGCGACGGCGAGCCGCTCGGGAGTGACCTCTTCGGCACCCTCGTCGTAGACGTCGTCGTCGATCACCACCTGCAGCGGTACGACGTGCACCCCGCTGGCCTCCGCGACCTCGGCCGGGACGGTCGAGGTGGAGTCGGTGACCACGACGATCGACATGCGCTGAGGCTAGCGGCTCACGACTCAGAGCCCGAGCAGGGCGGGCGCACAGCCCAGCTCGCGGACAGCCGCCTCGAGCCACAGCCGCGGGATGGTCTCGACGGGTACGTCGCGGTCGCCGAGCGTGGCGGACACGGACAGCCCGTCGAGCAGAGCCGACAGCCGCAGGACGGCGTCGGCGGGCGCCGCGGTCGTGAAGCAGCCCTCCCGCACGCCCTGGTCGATCACCTCGCGCAGGGTGGCGCGCCACCGCGCCTCCAGGCCGGCACACAGTGCGGCCGTGGCGGGGTCGCGCATCGCCCGCACCCAGAACTCCATCCACAGCGTCCACGCGGGGATGCCGGTCACCGGGTCACCGGAGCGCTCGACGAGCAGCCGCAGCCGCTCGGGGGCGGGTCGGTCGGCGCCGTTGTCGTCGAGGCTGCGGTAGTAGCGGTCCTCAGACTCCTCCATCGCGGCCGCGACCAGGCCGTCGAGGGTGCTGAAGTGGTAGAGCACCAGGCCGGTGCTCACCCCGGCGCGGCGCGCGATCTCGAGCGTGCGCGTGCCGGCCAGCCCGTGGTCGCGGATCACGTCGAGGGTCGCGTCGATGATCCGGCGTCGCCGCGAGTCCGCCTCAGCCATCGCCCGTCCAGCTCAGACGACGATGTTGACGAGCTTCGGCGCCCGCACGATCACCTTGCGCACCGCACGCCCGTCGATCGCCTTGACGACCGCCGGGTCGGCGAGCGCCGCGGCCTCGAGGTCGGCCTCGCTGATGTCGGGCGCGACCTCCAGGCGGCCGCGGACCTTGCCCTGGATCTGGACGACGGCGGTGACCGCGTCCTCGACCAGCAGGGCGGGGTCGACGGTGGGCCAGGCGGCCTGGGCGACGGACGGCTCGTGGCCGAGCCGGGCCCACATCTCCTCCGCGGTGTACGGCGCTACCAGGGACAGCAGGATCGCGACCGTCTCCGCGGCCTCGCGCACGGCCGGGTCCTCGGGACCGCACCCGCTGTCGATGGCCTTGCGGGTCGCGTTGACCAGCTCCATCGTGCGTGCGACGACCACGTTGAACCGGTAGGAGTCGAGCAGGTGCGCGGCCTCCTCCACCGTCTTGTGGGTGACCTTGCGCAGCCCGACGTCACCGATGGTCACGTCCACGTCCACGGCCGACGTCACGTCGCCGGACAGCCGCCACGCACGCTGCAGGAACTTCGCCGAGCCGGCCGGCGACACGTCGGCCCAGTCGATGTTGTCCTCGGGCGGGCTGGCGAAGACCAGCGTGAGCCGGACCGCGTCGACGCCGTACTCGTCGAGCTGGGCGCCCAGCGCGACGCCGTTGCCCAGCGACTTGCTCATCTTGTGGCCGTTGTTGATGACGGTGCCCTGGGAGAGGTACGCCGAGAACGGCTCGTCCCAGTCGATCAGGCCCATGTCGCGCATCGCCTTGGTGAAGAAGCGCGCGTAGAGCAGGTGGAGCACGGCGTGCTCGGAGCCGCCGAGGTAGAAGTCGACCGGCCCCCAGGCCTTGGCCAGCGCCGGGTCGAAGGCCTGGGTGCTGTCGTGGGGCGAGAGGTAGCGGAAGAAGTACCAGGACGAGTCCACGAAGGTGTCCATGGTGTCGGTGTCGCGGGTCGCCGGGCCGCCGCACGTCGGGCAGCTGACGTTGACCCACTCGGTGGCCGCGCCCAGCGGCGAGGTGCCCTTGGGCTTGAGGTCGGCGCCGCGCAGCTCGGGCAGCTCGACGGGCAGCTGGTCCTCGGGGACCGGCACCTCACCACACGCAGCGCAGTGGATGATCGGGATCGGCGCGCCCCAGTAGCGCTGGCGGGACAGAAGCCAGTCGCGCAGCCGGAAGTTGACGGTGCCCTCGCCGTGGCCACTGGCCTCGACGGCGGCGATCGCCTTCGACACCTCGGCGGCCTTGTCGTAGGGCTGCTCGTCGTCGTAGACCGGCACGATCGGGAGCCCGAACTTCTCGGCGAACTCGCGGTCGCGGTCGTCGTGGGCGGGGACCGCCATGATCGCGCCGGTGCCGTAGTCGGCCAGCACGTAGTCGGCCGCCCAGACCGGGATCTGCTCGCCGGTCAGCGGGTTGGTGGCGCTCACGCCCAGGTCGACGCCGGTCTTGGGCCGGTCGGTGGCGAGCCGGTCGATGTCGGACGCCTTGCGTACGTCGGCGAGGTACTCCTCCAGCGCCTGGGCCCGCTCCGGCGCGACCAGCTGCTGGGCCAGCTTGGCATCGGCGGCGACGACCATGAAGGTCGCTCCGACCAGGGTGTCGGGACGCGTGGTGAAGACCGTGATCGGGTCGTGGCCCTCGACGTCGAAGGACACGTGGGCGCCCTCGGAGCGACCGATCCAGTTGCGCTGCGCGTTGACGACCTTGGGGATCCAGCTGTCCTGCAGGTCATCGAGCGAGTCGTAGAGCTCCTGCGCGTAGGCGGTGGTCCGGAAGTACCACTGCGTGAGCTCCTTCTTGGTGACCTCGGCGCCGCAGCGCTCGCAGGTGCCGTCGGCCAGCACCTGCTCGTTGGCCAGCACGGTCTGGTCGTTGGGGCACCAGTTGACGGCCGAGTTCTTCCGGTAGGCCAGGCCCTGCTCACGCAGCTTGAGGAAGATCCACTGGGTCCACTTGTAGTACTCGGGGTCCGAGGTGTGCAGGCGGCGCGACCAGTCGAAGCTCAGGCCGTACTTCTTGAAGGAGGAGAACTGGGTCTCGATGTTGGCGTAGGTGTAGGTCGCCGGGTGCTCGTCGTTCTTGATCGCGGCGTTCTCGGCGGGCAGGCCGAAGGAGTCCCAGCCCATCGGGTTGAGGACCTCGAACCCGCGGAACCTCTTGTAGCGGCACAGGACGTCGTGCAGCGCCATCACCTCGGCGTGCCCCATGTGCAGGTCGCCGCTCGGGTAGGGGAACA
This sequence comes from Nocardioides sp. QY071, assembly GCF_029961765.1. Taxonomy (NCBI): domain Bacteria; kingdom Bacillati; phylum Actinomycetota; class Actinomycetes; order Propionibacteriales; family Nocardioidaceae; genus Nocardioides; species Nocardioides sp. QY071. The sequence goes on along the minus strand of NZ_CP124681.1, from coordinate 1,868,986 downwards.
TCGTCAGCCCGTAGAACTTGGGCCTCTCACCGGCGAGCACGGCCGCGTCGTCGGCCCGGAAGGCGTCGAGGCGCTCCCACACGGGAAGCCACTTCGCCTCGACGGCATGCGCGTCGTAGTGGACCTCGGGGGATGCAGCCGTTTCACTCACGACCAAAGGATAGTCGTCGGCGAGCGCGGGTCAGGCCACGGCCTCACCTGTCTGGACACGCCACAGCGCGGCGTAGGCGCCGTCGCGCGCGACCAGCTCGTCGTGGGTGCCCGCCTCGGCCACCCGGCCACCGTCGAGGACCCAGATCCGGTGGGCGTGCCGGACCGTCGAGAGCCGGTGGGCGACCACGATCGTGGTGCACCGCTCCCCCGCCCGGCGCAGGGACTGCTGGATGGCGGCCTCCGTCTCGTTGTCGACCGCGCTGGTGGCCTCGTCGAGGACGAGCAGGGCCGGCTCGCGCAGCAGGGCGCGGGCCAGCGCGATCCGCTGCCGCTGCCCGCCGGACAGCGTGATGCCGCGCTCGCCCACCCACGCGTCGTACCCGCCGTCGAGGCGCTCGATGAACTCCGCGGCCGCCGCTGCCTCGGCTGCGTCGCGGACCTCCTCGCGGGACGCGTCGGGCCGGCCGTAGGCGATGTTGTCGGCGATCGTGCCGCTGAACAGGTAGACGTCCTGGGCGACGTAGCCCATCGAGCCGCGCAGCGAGTCCCAGTCGAGGTCGCGCACGTCGGTGCCGTCGAGCAGCACCTGTCCGGCGCGCGGGTCGTCGAAGCGCAGCACCAGCCGCAACAGCGAGGACTTGCCGGCGCCGGTGGGGCCGACGATCGCGTGCGTCTCACCCGCCGGTACGACGAGGTCCAGGTCGTGCAGCACGTCCGGGCCGTCGGCGTACCCGGCTCGGACACCGCTCAGCTCGATCCGGCCGCCCACCGGCTTCGCCAGGCTCGCCGAGCCCGCGGGCACGTCGACCGGCTCGGCCAGCAGCGCGAGGATCCGCACGGTCGAGGCGCGGCCGCGCTGGTAGAGGTCGAGGACCTCGGCCACCTCGGTCAGCGGCCACAGCAGCCGCTGGGTCATGAACACCAGGACCGAGTACAGGCCGACCTCGAGGCGCCCGTCGAGCGTCGCCCAGCCGCCGAGCAGCAGGGTGCAGGTGAAGCCGGCGAGGATCGCCATGCGCACCAGTGGGACGAAGGCGGCCGAGGACCGGATCGCGCGCAGGTTCGCATCGCGGTAGGCCGAGGAGACCGCCGTGATCCGGTCGCGCTCACGGTCCTCTGCCGTGAAGGACTTGATGGTCGCGATGCCGGCGAGGTTGGCGCTGAGGGCACCGGACAGGTCGCCCACCCGGGCCCGCACGTCGTCGTACAACGGCTCGAGGCGGCGCTGGAAGACCAGCGAGCCGACCACGATGAGCGGGATCGGAAGGAACGCGTAGAGCAGCAGCTCCCAGGACGCGATCGCGAACACGATGCCGACCAGCAGGACGTTGAGGGCGGTCTGCAGGATCGCCTTGAGGCCGACGTCGAGCATCCGCTCGAGCTGGTTGACGTCGTCGTTGAGAGTGGCCAGTGTCGCGCCCTGCGGTCGGGCCTCGTGCCAGCCCAGGTGGAGGTGCTGCGCGTGGTCGTAGGCCTCGACCCGCAAGTCATGCTCGATGCCCTGCGCGAGGCCTCGCCACAGGACGTCGGCGGCGTACTCCGAGGCGGACTCGACGATCCACACGACGAGGTTGATCACCGCGAGCCAGCCCAGCTGGACGTAGCGGGACTCGACGCCGAGCAGGTCGCCGACGAAGGAGTCGGCGCCACGGACCACGACGTCGACGGCGGCGCCGATCAGCAGCTCGGGCACGACGTCGGCGACCTTGTTCAGGGTCGACATCGCGACGGCGAGCACGAACCGGCCGCGGTAGCGCCGGTAGCGCTGCCACAGGGCCGCCAGGGGGCGGTCGACGACCGGTTCCACCGGGTCTCCTCCTCGAGGTCAGGGAAGTTAGGTGAACCTTAGTTGGTGGGCGCCGCCGACCGGCAGGTGGGGCCGCTACCGTGCCTCCATGACCGTCACCGATCTCTTCCGCCTCGACGGCAAGGTCGCCGTCGTCACCGGCGCCAGCTCCGGGCTGGGCGTCGACTTCGCCAAGGCGCTCGCCGAGGCCGGCGCGGACGTCGCCCTCGGCGCGCGTCGCGTCGATCGGCTCGCCGACACCGCCGCCCTCGTCGAGGCCGCGGGCCGCCGCGCGCTCGGCGTCGCCACCGACGTCGCCGACCCCGCCTCCTGCCAGGCACTGGTCGACGCGACCATGGCGGAGTTCGGCCGGGTCGACATCCTGGTCAACAACGCGGGTGTCGGAACCGCCGTACCCGCGACGCGGGAGACGCCCGAGCAGTTCAGCCAGGTCATCGAGATCAACCTCAACGGCAGCTACTGGATGGCCCAGGCGTGCGGCCGCGTGATGCAACCCGGCTCCAGCATCATCAACATCTCCTCGGTGCTCGGCATCACCACCGCCGGCCTCCCCCAGGCCGCGTACGCCGCCTCGAAGGCCGGTGTGATCGGCCTGACCCGCGACCTGGCCCAGCAGTGGACCGGCCGCAAGGGCATCCGGGTCAACGCGATCGCGCCGGGCTTCTTCGCCTCGGAGATGACCGACAGCTACCCGCCGGGCTACCTCGACTCCCAGCAGGCGCGGATCCCCGCCGGCCGCAAGGGCGACCCCCGCGAGCTGGCCGCCACCGTGGTCTTCCTCGCCTCCGACGCCGCCGGCTACGTCACCGGCCAGACCCTCGCCGTCGACGGCGGGATGACCATCACCTGACCCCCGGCCCCCGCCGACCCGGCGCGAAGTTGCCCGGGGCGTGCGTCGACCCGGCAGAAAGTGGCTCTCGTCGGGCAAGTTTCTGCCGGGTCGATGGGATTTGTCCGCTCGTTTCTGCCGGGTCGGCGTGTTCTGCGTGCCAGTACGCGCCGGGTCGGCGGGAGGCTACTCGTTGACGAGGACCGGGACGCCGATGGCCGCGGAGACGGCCTGGCCGCGCAGCCGCTTCGGTACGACGATCGTGAACTCCTCGTGCTCCGAGGGCGGACCCTCGTCGTGATGGGTGCCCTCGTCGAGGTGGTGGGTGTACCGGCCGCGGCCGAGCAGCGCGCCCGAGGCGTCGTAGAAGCCTGCCAGCACCTGCAGCTCGAGCAGGTCGGAGACATCGGTGGTGACATCGAGTGAGCCGACGACACGCTCGCCGTCGAAGGCGAGCTCCCCGAACCGGAAGCGGTCGTCGAAGGGCCCGGGAATGTGGCCGACGGCGCCTGCCGAGGCTGGTGCCGCGGTGGCGATGCCGGGCAGGTCGGGCTCGCCGGTCGGGGCCGGCAGGTCGGGGAAGCTGGTGACGACCACCGGGCTCGGGGTGCTCGTCGAGGGGTCGGAGGCGGCGGAGCCGCCACCGTTCCCGGCGCCGCCGCAACCCGCGAGAGCGAGGGCGGCGGCGACCGAGACGGCAGTGGTGCGGAGTCTCATGGTCAGCGCACGTGCACCTTGACGGCCGGAGACGTCGACGGGTCGTACGACGTGCTGCCGGCGTACTCCGCCCTGAGCTTGTGCTTGCCCTTCTTCAGCCTGACCTTCACCTTGACGGTGGAGCCCGACACGGCGACGGTCCTGATGACCTTGCCCTTGTCGAGGATCCTCACCGACCCCGTGGCGGCGGCCGGGGCCACGGTGACCTTGACGGTCGCCTTCTTGCCCACCTTGACCGTCTTCGGTGCCTTGATCGCGGTCGTCGACGCAGCCTTGGCCGGAGATGCCGAGCCGTCGAGGTTCAGCGCGGTGCGGACGATGCCGAACAGGTCGGTGTTGTCGATCTCGGCGCTGATCGCGGACGAGCCTGGACCGTAGGCGAAGACGGGGACGTCGGCGCCGGTGTGGTTGCCCGACAGGTAGGTGAGCCACAGGCTGGCTGCGGCGTCGCCGTCGTGGACCGAGGCAGGGTCGTCCTTCGTGCGGAAGGTGGCCGGGGCGAACTCCGTGCGGCCGGCGTCCTTGGCCTGGTTGCCCGGTCGCGACGGGGTCGAGTTGTTGGCGGCGTTGCCACCGTCGACGTTGACCGGGAGGTGGTCGGCCTCGGCGTTGGTGAAGGTGCCCTTCTCGATGATGTTGAAGCCCGCGCACTCGTGGTCGGCGGTCACGATCACCAGGGTGTTGCCGTCGGACTTGGCGAAGTCGAGTGCGACCTTGACGGCGTCGTCGAACGCCTTGATCTCCTCCAGCGTCTGTGCGGCGTCGTTGGCGTGCGAGCGCTTGTCGATGAGCGCGCCCTCGACCTGCAGATAGAAGCCCTTGCCGCCGTTCGCGTCGCTCTTGGACTTGAGCAGGCTGATCGCCTTGCTGGTCATCTCGGCGACGGTCGGCTCCAGCGCCTGCGGGGAGGCGGGGTTGTCCTGCTTGGACTTCTCGACGGTCAGGTTGCCCTTGTTGAAGAGGCCGAAGACCTTCTGCCCGCTCGCACCGTCGAGGTCGCTCTCGGTCGCGACGGTCTGGGTGCCCGGCGAGCCGAGCACGGTGTAGCCGTTCGCCTTGAGCGCGGTCTCGTCCGCGGCGTCGAACCGGGCGAGTCCACCACCGAGGATGACGTCGGCGGTCTGGTTCCGCGCGATCTGGTCGGCGATCGGGGTGACCCGGAGGTCGCTCGTCGGCAGGTCGGCGCCGGTGATGGCGTTGTCCTGGCAGCTGGCGGAGTAGCTCGGGCCCTGGCAACCGCGCGCGAGCGCGTGCGACATCTGGCCGGCCGGCGTGGCGTCGGTGATCTCCGCGGTCGACACGTTGCCCGTCGCGAGGCCGGCGGCGTGCGCCTGCTCCATGACGGTCGGCGCCAGGTTGCCCTTCGCGTCGATGCCGAGCGCCGCGTTGTAGGTCTTGACGCCCGAGGACCACGCGGTGGCGGCCGAGGCCGAGTCGGTGACCAGGTTGGGGTGGAAGTCGGCCGCGCCGGGCTGGCCGGAGTTCTTCTCGACGGCGTACGTCGACACCTGGCCCACCACCGGCATCGTCTCCATGTTCAGCTTGCCGTCGGCGCCGTAGTACCGCTCCCGGCCCGCCGTCACGTGAGTGCGGCCCATGCCGTCGCCCAGCAGGTAGATGACGTTCTTGGCCTTGCCCGCGGCGGGCTCGGCAGCAGCCTGGTTGGTCAGGCCCGCACCGATGCCGGTGGTACCGGCCAGCAGCACGGCCGCCAGTGCGGTCGTCTTGATGCGAGATCGCATGCTCGGGATGTCCCTTTCCTCCGCGCCGCTGTTCGGCACGATCGTCGGGAGGCTAGGGATCCCTCGTCAACCGGTCGCCAGCAGCGGTTGGCCGCCAGGCGTGCACGAGGTGAACGGCTCGTTCCGCCGTTCCGAGGCGGAGGTGGCCGGCTACCGGACCGGGTGGTGGCTGGTGATCGAGATCCGGTTGAACGCGTTCATCGTGATCGCGACCCAGGCGACAGCGCTGTAGGCGTCGTCGCCCAGCACCGCACGCGCCTCGTCCTCGGCGTAACGACGCTCGTCGGGCTCCGGCAGCCGGGTGATCGACTCCGCGAGCTGCAGCGCGGCCCGCTCCTGATCGGAGAACAGGGCGGTCTCGGCCCAGGCGTCGAGGACGATCAGCCGTCGCTCCGACTCCCCCGCCTCGACGGCGCGGCGGCGGTGGAGGTCGAGGCAGTAGGCGCAGCCGTTGATCTGCGAGACCCGGATGTTGACCAGCTCGAGGAGCCTCCGGTCCAGGCCGGCAGCCTCTGCGGCCGCGCCCACCTCGAGGGCCAGGTCGGCCGCCGCCTGGTAGGACGTCGGGTGCGACTTGTCGAGGTAGACGTTGCGACGCCGCTCGGCGGTGCTCACAGCGCGGGGTCGGTGATGTCGTCGTACTCGGGGTGCTTGGTCAGCCACCGGGCGACGTAGGGGCAGTGCGCGATGATCCGCTTGCCCTGCTCGCGGACGTCGGCCAGCGCCGCGGCGACCAGCTCGCCGGCGAGGCCGCGGCCGCCGTACGCGTCGTCGACCTCGGTGTGGACGAAGTCGACGTGCTCGTCGTCCGGCAGGCGGTACTGCGTGAACCCGGCGAGCGTCTCGCCGTCGCGGATCTCGTAGCGGTGCTTGGCGGGGGCGTGGACGTAGGCGATGCCGCTGTTGTCCGGGCCGTCGGTCATGCGGGGTCCCCGACAAGTTGTTCGCTGGAGGAGCGGAGCGGGGGAAGCGAAGAACTTGGTGGGGTGCTCATGCGGACATCCTGCCGGTAGGTCCCTGAAAAGGCACGGAGGCCGCCCCGGACGGGGCGGCCTCCGCTCACGACACCGGAGGAGTCATGCGCTCAGCGCAGGTCCCAGCGGTCAGCGTCCATGACCTTGGTCCACGCGGCGACGAAGTCGTTGACGAACTTCTCCTTCGCGTCGTCGCTGGCGTATACCTCGGCGAGCGCGCGCAGCTCGGAGTTCGAGGCGAACACCAGGTCGTTGCGGCTGCCGGTCCAGGTCGCGCCGGACTCGGTGGTGGCCGCGAACACCTCCTGCGAGGAGTCCGTGGGGGTCCACGTCGTACCGAGGTCGAGCAGGTTGACGAAGTAGTCGTTCGTCAGCACACCCGGGTTGTCGGTGAGGACACCGAGGTCCGAGCCGTCCCAGTTGGTGCCGAGCACGCGGAGGCCGCCGATGAGGGCGGTGAGCTCCGGCGCGCTGACGCCGAGGAGGTTGGCGCGGTCGACCAGCGTGAACTCGGCCGGGAACCGGCTCGACTTCGCAAGGTAGTTGCGGAACCCGTCGGCCTTGGGCTCGAGATAGTTGGTCAGCTCGATGTCGGTCTGCTCCTGGGTGGCGTCGCCGCGACCGGTCGTGGTGGTGACCGTGACGTCGAAGCCGGCCGCCTTGGCAGCCTGCTCGACGCCCACCGAGCCGGCGACCACGATGGTGTCGGCCAGCGAAGCGCCCTGTGCGGTGGCGATCTCCTGGAGCTTCGCGAGCACCACGGCCAGCTCGGCCGGACGGTTGATCGCCCACGACTTCTGCGGTTCCAGCGCGATGCGGGCCCCGTTGGCGCCGCCGCGCTTGTCAGAGCTGCGGTACGTCGATGCAGAGGCCCAGGCGGTCGAGACCAACTGGGACACCGACAGCCCGGCGCCGGCGACGGCCTGCTTGAGCTCGGCGACCTGTGCGTCGGTGAGCGCGGTGCCGGCCGGGATCGGGTCCTGCCAGATGAAGTCCTCGGCCGGAACCTCGGCGCCGAGGTAGCGCGCCTTCGGGCCCATGTCGCGGTGGGTCAGCTTGAACCAGGCGCGACCGAACGCGTCCGCGAACGCTGCCTGGTCCTCCTTGAACCGCAGGGAGATCTGACGCATCTCCGGGTCCTCGCGCAGCGCGAGGTCGGAGGTGAGCATGCGCGGCTCACGCTTGGCGTCGCCGAACGACTCGGGCACCAGGTCGGCGCCGCCGTTGTTCTTCGGGCGCCACTGGTTGGCACCGGCTGGCGACTGGAAGAGCTCCCACTCGTAGGCGAAGAGGATGTGGAAGAACTCGTTGTCCCAGCGGGTCGGGTGGTAGGTCCAGGTGACCTCGAGGCCCGAAGTGATGGCGTCGATGCCCTTGCCGGACTTGTACGACGAGCGCCAACCCAGGCCCTGCTCCTCGATCGGGGCGGCCTCCGGCTCGGGACCGACGAGCCCGGCGTCGCCGGCACCGTGAGTCTTTCCGAAGGTGTGGCCACCGGCGATGAGCGCGACGGTCTCCTCAACGGTCATTCCCATCCGGCCGAACGTGTCCTTGATGTCGACCGCCGACGCCAGCGGGTCCGGGTTGCCGTTGGGGCCCTCGGGGTTGACGTAGATGAGGCCCATCTGGACCGCGGCGAGCGGGTCCTCGAGATCGCGCTCACCGGTGTAGCGCTTGTCGTCGAGCCACTCAGACTCGGGACCCCAGTAGACGTCGTCGTCGGCCTCCCACACGTCGGGACGGCCTCCGGCGAACCCGAAGGTCGAGAAGCCCATCTCCTCGAGCGCGACGTTGCCGGCCAGGATCATCAGGTCGCCCCACGACAGCGCTCGGCCGTACTTCTTCTTCACCGGCCACAGCAGGCGGCGGGCCTTGTCGAGGTTGCCGTTGTCGGGCCAGGAGTTGATCGGCGCGAAGCGCTGCTGACCGTGGCCACCGCCGCCGCGACCATCCTGGGCGCGGTAGGTGCCGGCAGAGTGCCAGGCCATGCGGACGTAGAGCGGGCCGTAGTTGCCGAAGTCCGCCGGCCAGAAGTCCTTCGAGTCGGTCAACGTCGCGGCGATGTCGGCCTTGACGGCGGCCAGGTCGAGGCCGAGGAAGGCGGCCTTGTAGTCGAAGTCGCCACCGAAGGGGTCGGCCACGGCCGGGTTCTTGGCGAGGATCTTGAGGTTCAGCTTGTTGGGCCACCACTGCTGGTTGGCCGAGCCCTGGGTCGGGTGGGTCAGACCGTGCATGACCGGGCACTTGGCCTGCGGCTGCTCGGCATCCTGCGGCTCCTCGCTGACGAGAGGCTCGGTGTGCTGGGTGTTGTCGGGCATCGGGGTTCCTTCCGGGACCTACTGGGGGCGGGATGTGCAGTCGGGGCAGAGGCCCCAATAGATGACCTCGGCCTCGTCGATGACGAACCCGTGGGAGTCGGACGCGGTCAGGCACGGCACGTGGCCGACCGCGCAGTCCACGTCGGCGATGGACCCGCAGGTCCGGCACACGACGTGGTGATGGTTGTCGCCGGTGCGGGTCTCGTAGCGCGCGACCGACCCGGCGGGCTTGATGCTGCGCACCAGTCCGGCGTGGGTCAGCGTGTGCAACGAGTCGTACACCGCCTGGTGGGACACCTCCGGCAGCAGCGCGCGCGCCGCGGAGATGATGGACTCGGTGTCCGCGTGGGGGTGCTGGTGCACCGCCTCGAGGACCGCGAGCCGCGGTCGGGTGACCCGGAGCTCGACGTCCCGCAGCTGTTGCTGGAAGTCGGGCGCCGTCATGGGACCCAGCATGCCACTTTTCTTGAACGAGTCAAGATTTCGCGTGGGTGTGTCCGGACTGCAGCCGGACCGCCGGGGTACCGCCCCGCCATGGACATCTCACCTGCCTGGCTCATCCTGGGCGTCGTCGTCGCCGCGTTCATCGTCGGAGGCATGATCTGGGCCTTCGTCGCCGACCGCCGGCGCAACGAGCGGGTCGCCCACGACACGGACCGCTTCGACCAGCCCGCGAACCCGGCCGACCCCACGCCGCCGTCGGGTAGGACCGGACCAGGCCGCGAGCGACTGCACGTCGACCCCGAGTACCGCGACCCCAGCGAGCGCTGACCACCTCCCGACAAAGGAGCACGACCGACTCCCGTCCGAGGGAGTCGGTCGTGCGCTGGCGTCGTCGGCCTCAGCCCTCCGCGACCCGCAGCGCGCGCGGGCGCGGGACTGCGCCGGGCGCCCAGTAGGCACGGTCGTGGTGCACCAGCGGGGCGGTCGCCGGCCCGAGCTCGACACGCTCGACCTCGAGCAGTACCAACCCGGACCCACCCGCGGGGATGACGTGAGCGGGGCGCCCGCGGAAGGTCGCGACCGCGTCGGGCAGCACCAGCCGCCCGTCGTCGCGGACCCAGCCCTGGGCGGCGGTGAAGCGCTCGGCCTCCCGATCGGCGTACGTCGCGGCGAGGTCGGCTTGCGTCGCCGCCAGCACGAACACCGAGAGCGCGTCGCAGCCGACGAGCTGCGGCCCCACGCTGCTCGCCCGCGCCAGCGAGAAGGACAGCAGCGGCGGCTCGACACTGACCGAGGCGAGACTCGACACGGTGGCGCCGACCGGCCCGACCGGGGTCTCCCCCACGACGAGCGCCACACCGGCGGCATGACGGCGGAAGCCGGCCTTGAGCTGGTCTGCGAGGGATCCGTTCACGGATGAAACGCTAGAACCTCAACAGCGCTTGAGGTCCACCGATCATGGCGGACGTCACACCGCGCGCACCACGCGCTACCGTCGCGCCATGGCACACAGGATGCGGGTCCGCCGCTCGATCGCCCGTGGCGCGCTCAAGGTGACGCGGTGGCGACTGGTCGGCGACGTCCCCGAGGCGGGGATCCTGGTCGGCGCACCGCACACCTCCCAGTGGGACTGGGTCGCCATGCTGATGATCGCGTGGGCCAACGGCGCCCGGCCGCGGGTGCTCGTCGCCGCGCACTACTTCGACGGGCCGGTCGGCTGGGTGCTGCGGCGCACCGGTGGGATCCCGCTGGACCGCTCCAGCCCGGGCGCCACCGTCCGGGCGCTGCTGAAGGCCGCCGAGGAGGACGACGCCTTCCAGCTCGTGATCGCACCGGAGGGCACCCGCAGCAAGGGCGAGTTCTGGAAGCCGGGCTTCTACCGGATCTCCGAGCAGACCGGGCTGCCGGTCACCCTCGGCTTCGTCGACGGCCCGACCCGTACACTCGGGATGGGACCGAGCTTCCACCCCTCCGGCGACGTCGCCGCCGACATGGACCTGGTCCGCGCGTTCTACGCCGACAAGCAGGGCATCAAGCCCGAGCTGCGCACCGAGCCGCGGCTGCGCGAGGAGACCGCGGAGCCTCCTACCGACCGCTGACCCGATCGGCGAGTGTCGCGACCCACGACGTACGACGCCCGCCGCGCGCCTCCAGCCGGTCGGCCAGCCCGTACGCGCGGTAGAGGCCGTGGATCCCGAGCCAGCGCAACGGCTCCGGCTCCCAGGACCGGGCCCGCTGGTCGGCCCACGGCAGGGTGGTTCGCTCGGTCCGCTCGCCCGCGACCAGGTCGGCCAGTGTGCGTCCGGCCAGGTTGGTCGCGGTCACCCCGGTGCCGACGTACCCGCCGGCCCAGCCCCGGCCGCTCGCGGCGTCGTACCCGACCGTGGCGCGCCAGTTGCGCGGCACGCCCAGGACACCGCTCCACGCGTGGGTGATCCCGACCTCCCCGACCTGGGGGAACCAGGAGCAGAGCACCGCTCGCAGGTGCTGCACGGTGCGGTCGGGGATGTCGCCGTCGAGGTCGGTGCGCGAGCCGAAGCGGTAGGGGTTGCCGCGCCCGCCGATCGCGATCCGCCCGTCCGGGGTGCGCTGCGCGTAGGAGTAGACGTGGGCGAAGTCCTCGAGGGTGTCGTGGTGCGCCCACCCGATCTCCGCCCAGGCCTGCGGAGGCAGCGGGTCGGTGACGATCATCGAGGAGTTCATCGGCACCCAGGTACGCCGCTCCCCCGCCAGGCCGGCGGTGAAGCCCTCGGTGGCACGGATGACGTGACGCGCCCGGACCGTCCCGCGGTCGGTCTCCACCCGCCCCGTGGCGATCGCGCGGACCGTCGTGCCCTCGTGGATCCGCACCCCCCGTTCGCGCACGACCCGGGCCAGGCCCTGCACCAGCCGGGCCGGGTTGATCCGCGCGCAGTGCGGCTCCCAGATCGCGGCTCGCGTCCCGGCGACCCGGATCCGCCGGTCCGCCTCGTCCGCGCCCAACAGCCGGGCCCCGGTCTCCGGCCACCGCTCCGCGGTCCGGGCCGCTTCGCGGGCACGGCCCGCCTGCGCGGCGTTGCGGGCGACCAGGAGGGTCCCGCCCCGCCGTACCTCAGCGTCGATGCCGTGCCGCTCCGCGACCGCGATCACCTCCTCGACCGCGTCGTTCATGGCGAGCTGGAAGCGGGCGACGTCGGCGCGCGGGTGGGTGCGCGCATAGCCGTCGAGCCCGCCGGTCACCGACGCCGAGAGCCACCCGCCGTTGCGCCCCGACGCGCCGTACCCGGCGAACCGCTGCTCGACGACCCGCACGTCGAGGTCGGGCCGCAGCCCGGCGAGGTAGTACGCCGTCCACAGCCCGGTGTAGCCCGCACCGACGATCACGACGTCGGCCTCGACGTCGCCGGCCAAGGGGTCCTGCGGCTCTGGGATGCCGAGGTCGGCCCACCAGTAGGAGACGCCACCCGTCGTCCGTGCGCCCGTCGCTCCCGTCACGCGGGCGAGCCTAGGGCCAGCGGATGCTGACGACGAGACGATCGCCCGGTGCCGAGGTGATCAGGTCATCGACAGGAGCAAGCCGAGCAGCGCGGCCTCGTTGACGATCGGGATGCCGTACTCACGCGCCTTCTTCGCCTTGCCGCTCAGCGAGTCCGGGTCTGCGGCGACCAGCAGCCGGGTCCGCTTCGTGAGCCCGCCGGGCCGCAGACCACGCTCGTCCAGAAGCGCCTCGAGCACTTCCCGAGGCTGGCTCATCTGGCCGGTCAGGCAGACCTCGTCTCCCCTGTCGAGCCGGAAGCCGGCGGCCACCGGGCGAGAGACCGCCGCCTTCGCGGCATCGAGAGAGAGGGCGACGTCGTCCCTGCCGAGTCCCAAGAGCCCCGCAACCTCCTCGAGGTCATTCAGTTCTGCCTTCGTGAGGACACCGTCATCCCACGCGACATGCGCCATCGACAGCAGGTAGTCGCGGTGGACGGTATCGAGCCGATCGCGGTCAAGACCCAGCACGGCCGCGGTCTCGACGAGGGCGTCCTCCTCGTGCGCCGACAGGTACCGGTCGAGGAGCGCGGACTCGAGGACGGCCAGGTACGCGTCGACCGCCACTTCGGCATGCCGAGGCATGCCGGCCACGATCCGATCGAGCCAGAACTCCTCCCGCTCGGGCGCCCGGGTGACCCGGTCGACCAGCCGCACGTCGACGGGCAGATCGCAGACCGGCCATGCGTACGCCGCGGCCTCGGCCGCCGTCGAGGTCCACGGCGGCGGTGTCCAGGTGGTCGTGATGATGTGCCCGAGCAGCGCAGCCACCGCCCGGGCGTCCGCCAGCGCCTCATGCGCGCCGGACTGCTGGAGGTGGGCGGCACGGCAGCAATCGCCGAGCTTCCGCGACGTGCTGCGCACGTACCGACCGGCCAACTCCATCGTGCACAGCGCCGGGATGTCGGGACCGGCCCACGCGTACCCGGCCCGGGACAGCTCCGCTCGCAGGAAGCGCACGTCGAAGCGTGCGTTGTGTGCCACGACCGTCCGGCCGGCGACCGACTGCAGAAGTGCCGGTGTGAGCTCGGCGAAGGTCGGCGCGCCCAGCACGTCACGCGCCGCGATGCCGTGGATGCCGGTCGGCCCGACGTCGCGGTTGGGGTTGACGAGGGTCGACCACTCGCCCTCGACCTCCCCGTCCTCGGTCAGGAACACGACACCGACCTCGACGACCCGGTCGTGACGGGCGGGGAACAACCCCGTCGTCTCGAAGTCGATGCACGTGTAGCCCGCCACTCGCCCTCCTCGGTCGGCGTGGGCGCGAGCGTAGCCTCCTCGCTGCGACGGCAACCGGAAAACGCAGAAGGCCGGATCCTGTCGGATCCGGCCTTCTCTCACTTGTGCTTTCGGTGGAGGTGAGGGGACTCGAACCCCTGACCCCCTGCATGCCATGCAGGTGCGCTACCAGCTGCGCCACACCCCCGGGGTCATCGCTCCGCCCGAAGGCGGGGCAACGACGGAAATACTAGCCACACCCCCAACCCAAGGTGAAATCGGGGGGCGGTTTCGAGGCTCGCTGCGCTCGCACCTCAACCACCGAGGACCGCTCCGCTCGGTCCTCAACCACCGAGGTTGTACGACGCCAGCGCCCACTGCCCCGTCGAGCGCTCCTCGAGCACCACGCGGGCGCAGTTGCCGAGGGCGCGCAGGTCGTGGGCGAGCTCGCGGGGCCAGCCGAGGAAGCCGACCAGGCCGGAGCGGGTGGCGGCTCCGTGGGAGACCGCGACTCCCGTCTCGCCGGGACCGAGGGCGGCGGCGAGGTCGGTGACCGCGGCGGTGAAGCGATCGGCGACCTCACGGGTGGTCTCGGCGCCGGGGATGGCGTCCCACTCGCCGCGCTGGAACAGCGCGAAGGCCGCGGGGTCGCGGGCGTCGAGCTCGGCGTGGGTGAGGCCTTGGTACTCCCCCAGGCGGAACTCGCGCAGGCGCTCGTCGTACGTCGGCACCAGCCCGGCCTCCTTGGCGATGGTCTCCGCGGTCTGCCGGGCTCGGGCCAGGTCGCTGGACCAGACCAGGACCGGGTCGAGGGCGGCGATCACGGGCGCGACGGCTCGGGCCTGCTCGAGGCCGGTGGCGTCGAGCTCGACGTCGAGCTGTCCCTGGATCCGGCGCTCGGCGTTCCAGGCGGTCCGTCCGTGGCGGACCAGGACGATGCGGCGGGCGGTCACGCCACGGGACCGTGGACCTCGGCGGGGAGGTCGATGGTCGGGCAGTCGCGCCACAGCCGCTCGAGGGCGTAGAACTCGCGCTCCTCGGAGTGCTGGACGTGGATGACGACGTCGCCGTAGTCGAGCAGCACCCAGCGGCCGTCGCGGTGGCCCTCGCGGCGGATCGGCTTGGCCTCGAGCTCGCGGAGCTTGTCCTCGATCTCGTCGACGATGGCGCGGACCTGACGGTCATTGGCGCCGGTGGCGAGCAGGAAGGCGTCGGTGATGGCGAGCTGCTCGCTGACGTCGAAGGCGAGCTGGTCCGTCGCGAGCTTGTCGGCCGCGGCGAGGGCGGCGGCGTGGACGAGCCGGACGGCGTGGTCGGTGGCGGTCATGCGGTTTCCGTTCCGGGTGCGGCCGAGTAGAGGCCGTGCTTGGTGATGTACTGGACGACGCCGTCGGGGACGAGGTACCAGACCGGCTGGCCGGCCCGCTGTCGCTCGCGGCAGTCTGTTGACGAGATCGCCAACGCGGGGATCTCGACCATGGTGACCCGGTCGTGCGGGATCCGGGCCAGGGTGGCCGGGTCCATCTCCGACCCGGGCCGGGTGCAGCCGACGAAGTGCGCCAGCTCGAAGAGCTCGTCGGCGTCGCGCCAGCTGAAGATGTCGGTCAACGCGTCCGCACCGGTGATGAAGTACAGCTCCGCGTCGGGCCGCAGTGAGCGCAGGTCGCGCAGGGTGTCGCCGGTGTACGTCGGCCCGCCGCGGTCGATGTCGACCCGGCTGACCGTGAACCGCGGGTTGGCGGCGGTCGCGATGACCGTCATCAGGTAGCGGTGCTCGGCGGGCGCGACCTGCCGGTCCGCCTTCTGCCACGGCTGGCCGGTGGGCACGAAGACGACCTCGTCGAGGTCGAACCAGCCCTGGACCTCCGAGGCGGCGACGAGGTGGCCGTGGTGGATGGGGTCGAAGGTGCCGCCCATCACGCCGATCCGGGTGCGGCGCGGCGCGTCCGTCACCGATCCACCACTGTCTGCCTCGGGCTCAGCTGTGGTCGCGGCCGCCGCCGAACCAGACGAGGCCGAGGAGCAGGAAGAGGAGGAACGCCAGCACGCCGCCACCGATGAACCACGGGTTCACGGCGGGCTCGCCGTGCTCCTCCGCGGCGCGGGCGACAAGGAGGGCGACCTGGCTGATCTGGCTGAGCATGACGGCATGCTATCGAAAGACCGGCGCCCGGGATCCATCGCGGGGTCTCGTGACGCTCGCTGCGCGAGCGCGCCGAGCCGGATGACTCAGTGAACCGCGAAGTCGACGCCCAGGAACAGCAGGGTGAAGCGCACCGTGCGGCCGAGGAAGACGGTGGGCACGAACACCCACATCGGCATCTTCAGGATCCCGCCGATGGCCGCCATTGCGAGCAGCGGCGGGATGCCGGCGGAGGCGGCGAGGAACATGATCGCGGCGGCGTACCAGGGACGGCCCTGCATCCGCTGCATCCACTTGTCGTAGGACGCCTTGATCTTGGGGCCGGAGAGCTTCTTCTGGGCCCACTTCGACTCCGAGCCGCGACGGGCGGCCTCGTAGACGATCACCTTGCCGACGGTGGCGCCGGCACCGGCGGCGATGCCGAGCGAGATGGCGGTCGCCGTACCGGCCTCGGCGGCGCCGGCCCCGAGGATGTAGACCTCGATGGGCAGGAACGGGAGAAGGGCGGACGCGATGCTGAAGGCGAACGTCGTCAGCCACAGGATCATGCTGCCGGGGCCCCTTCGGGGCGGGCTTCGCGCGTCGGCACCGGCAGCCCGAGCTGGAGCAGCCAGCGCAGCGAGACGCACTTGAGCACGAGCAGCCCGATCGCGATGACCGTGCCGAGCCAGACCCACCCGCTGACCAGCAGGATGACGGCGAAGGCGCCGGAGTTGGCGGCCTTGCCGATGCGCGACCAGTTCCACAGGTAGATCCGGCGGTCGATCACGTGGAAGTAGTTGGGGCTTCGGATCGGCCAGGCGAGGAAGGCCAGCGACAGGTACATGTCGATGACCATGAACTCGAACAGGTAGATCGCGATCGGGATCCCGATCCACTTCATCGGCTCGTCGCTGATCCAGCCGCCCGGCTGCAGCCACACCAGCCCGACGTACAGCGCACCGCAGCTGAGGCGGTCGCACATCATGTCGACGACCGCGCCCATCCGGGTCTCGCAGTCGCGCCAGCGCGCCCACTCGCCGTCGATGCTGTCGCCGACCCAGTAGGTGACCAGGCCGACCACGATCAGGGTCAGGCTGTGGTCGTACGCCGCCCACACCGCGATCGCGAGCGTGATGACGGTGCGGATGAACGTGATCACGGTCGCCCCGGTGAAGAGACGCTCGACCGACGGGTCGGCGTAGATCCGGTCCGGGGAGCCTGCCATGCCGCGAAACCTACCCCGTTGCCGGAAGTGTCCTGACGCCAGACCCCCTGTGACTCGCAGGGATTCACCGACCGTCCACCTGGCGCTCCTAGCCTGGATCCGTGGCTGGCCACCTACTACGCGACACCGCCCATCCACGCATCCAGGCGGCCTCGACATCGTGATCTGGCTGGCGGTGGTGTTCGCGCTCGCGAGCGCGCTGACGACGGCCGTGTCGACCTCGACCCAGCACCTCGCCGCGCCGCGCGCCCCGTTGGTGGCACTGCTGCTGGCGGCGGTGCTCGGTCCCGTCGGCTTCACCTTCCACGTGCTCGCGCTCGACCACGGCCCGATCGGGCTGGTCCAGCCGATCGCGATCCTGGGGATCGTCCTCGCGGTGCCGCTCCGCGCGGCGCTGGCCCGGACCCGGCCCGGTCGCGGCGAAGTGGTCGCGGTGGCGGTGACGGCGCTCGCGATCGCCGCGCTGCTGCTGGCCACCGACGCACGCGAGAGCGCCGC
Organism: Nocardioides sp. QY071; assembly: GCF_029961765.1. Classification (NCBI taxonomy): domain Bacteria; kingdom Bacillati; phylum Actinomycetota; class Actinomycetes; order Propionibacteriales; family Nocardioidaceae; genus Nocardioides; species Nocardioides sp. QY071. The sequence continues at coordinate 1,851,924 of NZ_CP124681.1, read as the reverse complement.
GCCCCTCGATGCCGGGCAGCTGGTCGTCGCGGTCGGCGCCTGCGCGGTGGTGGCGGTGCTGCTCATCGCGGTGGCGGGCGGCGTACGGCACCCGACGGGCCGGGCGTTCCTGCTGGGCAGCGCGTCGGGGGTGCTGTTCGCGCTGATGTCCGTCCTCGTCGAGGCGGACCGGCTGTACGTCGTGCTCGCGGTCTGCGGCGTCGGCGGGGTGGTCGTCAACCAGCTCGCCTACCGGGCCGCGCGCCTCTCGGCGTCGATGCCGGTGCTCAACGTCGTCAATTGCCTGCTCACGCTGGGTTTCGCGCACCTCGTGCTCGGCGAGGTGCCCCACCGGACGCCGGTCTCGACCGCGGTGTCGGTCCTCGCGATCGCCGCGATGGCGTGGGGGTTGTGGAGGCTGGCGTCAGCGGACGTGGCCGTCGCCGATGACGACGTACTTGGTCGAGGTCATCTCCGGCAGGCCCATCGGGCCGCGGGCGTGCAGCTTCTGGGTGCTGATCCCGATCTCGGCGCCGAAGCCGAACTCGCCGCCGTCGGTGAACCGGGTCGACGCGTTGACCAGCACCGCGGCTGAGTCGACCTCGGCCACGAAGCGGCGCGAAGCGGCGAGGTCCTCGGTGACGATCGCGTCGGAGTGACCGCTCGACCAGGTGCGGATGTGCTCCAGCGCCCTGTCGAGGTCGGGTACGACGCGCGCGGCGATGTCGAGTGAGAGGTACTCGGTCGCCCAGTCCTCGTCGGTGGCCGCGACGACGCCGTCGAGGGCGCCGAAGGCGGCGTCGCCGTGGATCGTCACGTCGGCCTCCTGCAGCGCGGCGACGACGCGCGGCAGGAACTCCCCCGCGACGTCGGCGTGCACGAGCAGCGACTCGGCGGCGTTGCAGACGCTGGTGCGGTGCGTCTTGGCGTTGAGCACGATGGCGAGCGCCTTGTCGAGGTCGGCCGCCCGGTCGACGTAGACGTGGCAGTTGCCGACGCCGGTCTCGATCACGGGGACCGTGGACTCGTTGACGACCGACTGGATCAGGCCCGCTCCCCCGCGCGGGATGAGCACGTCGACCTGGCCACGCGCGCGCATCAGCGCCTTGACGCTGTCGTGGGTGTCGCCGGGGACCAGTTGGACGACGTCGGCCTCGAGGCCGGACGCGGAGACCGCGTCCCGCAGCACGGCCACGATGGCAGCGTTGCTCGAGCGGGCCGAGGACGAGCCGCGCAGCAGGACGGCGTTGCCGGACTTGAGGCAGATGCCCGCGGCGTCGGCGGTCACATTGGGCCGGGCCTCGTAGATCATGCCGACCACGCCGAACGGGACTCGCACCTGCCGCAGCTCGAGGCCGTTGGCCAGCACGCTGCCGCGCACCACCTCGCCGACCGGGTCGGCCAGCCCGGCGACCTCGCGCAGCCCCTGGGCCATGCCCTCGAGGCGCTCGGTGGTGAGACGGAGCCGGTCGATGATGTTGGGCGGCGTGCCGTCGGCCTCGGCGCGGGCGACGTCCTCGGCGTTGCCGGCGAGGATCTCGTCGGCACGGGCCAGCAGGGCGTCGGCCATGGCGTGGAGCGTGGCGTCCTTCTGGGAACGCGTCGCGAGCGCCAGCGAGCGGCTGGCGACCCGGGCGCGCTGGGCGACCTCGCGGACCTCGACCTCGGCTGTCATGGCACCAAGTCTAGAGAGGGTCAGCGACAGGGCCGCGACGTCGGCCGGATGCCGGGCCGGTGGGTGATCCGGGTGCTGGCGAACATCTTCTGCCACTGGGTGTCGTACGCCGCGACCGCGGCCGGGTCGTGCACCTCGAAGGTCACCTCGTCGCTGCTCAGGCCCGGCGGCGACCAGTTCTCCGAGCCGGTCCAGACCACCTGGGTGCCGGCGCCACGGAAGGTGCCGTCGACGGTGACGTACTTGAGGTGGGAGTAGCAGCGGGCCCCGAAGACCATCTCGTCGCCGGCGGTCGACAGCTTCTCGCCCCAGTCCCAGTCGGCGATCCGGACCGGGATGCCGGCCTTCTGCAGGATCTTCACGACCGGCCCGCTCACGACCGAGCCCACGACGGCGATGTCGCAGCCCTCGGCCCGCATCGAGGCGAGCTCGCGGGCCAGCGCCTCGCCGCGCCCGGCGTACCAGGCGTACATGTTGACCCGCACCACGCTGTGTCCCTGCCCGTCGCCGAAGCCGCCGGGCGCGGCGCAGTCCACCCGGCGCAGCCGCCGCAGCTGGGGGTCACCGGTCGCCGCCCGTGCGACCCGGACCCGCTGGAAGTCGGCGCCGACGGTCTCGCTGTCGTACTCCAGGTGCCGGGGCTCGGCCGTCCGGTCGCGCTTGAGCTGCTCGAACACCTGGGTCCACGCAGCGAACAGCGCGTCGTCGTTGCTGAAGGTGAGCGCGTCGTTCCACTGGCCCGCCGCGGCGCCGTACCCGAGGTTGCTCGAGCTGCTGATCACCACGGAACGGGCCGCGCCGGACTGGCTGAACGAGTAGACCTTCATGTGCAGGTTGCCGGTGCGCGAGCCGTTGCGGCAGGCACTGGTGCAGATGTGGAGGAAGCTCTCGGCCTTGCGGTTGGCGCCGAGCCGCGCCCGGAGCCCGCGGATGGTCCGGCCGACGATGTTGTCGTTGACGACGATCTGCACGTGGACGCCGCGCTTGTGCGCCTTGAGCAGCAGCCGAGCGGTGTCGTTGCGGTCGATGTTGTACGTCGCGATCCGGATCGTCGAGCCCGGCGGGGCGTGCCGGATGGCCGCATGCACCTGCCGGACCACCTTGGTGCGCGCCTTGAAGCCGCCCATCGGGTTGTTGAACGTCGGCCCGGTCGTGGGCTGCCAGGTGTCGTCCGCGGTGGCCGCGGGCACGGGTGCGACGAGCAGGGTGGCGAGCACCAGGAGCAGCGCGGCGACGGTCTTCACGCGAAGAACACTAAGCCACTTGACTTAATCGACCAAAGTGTGGGGGTGAAAAGCAGCGCGGGACGCCGTACCGGAGTACGACGTCCCGCGGCCGGGTGAGCGGCTGGCTCAGCCCTTGCGCTTCTCGATCTCCGCGGTCACGGCCGGGAGGACGGTGTGGAGGTCACCCACGACGCCGAAGTCGACGAGCTCGAAGATCGGCGCCTCCTCGTCCTTGTTGACCGCCACGATGGTCTTCGAGGTCTGCATGCCGGCGCGGTGCTGGATCGCACCGGAGATGCCGTTGGCGACGTAGAGCTGCGGCGAGACGACCTTGCCGGTCTGGCCGACCTGGAAGGTGTGCGGCTTCCAGCCGGAGTCGACGGCGGCACGCGAGGCGCCGACGGCGGCACCGAGCGCGTCGGCGAGGCCCTCGACCGCGGTGAAGTCACCGCCGGTGCCACGACCACCGGAGACCACGATCGCGGCCTCGGTGAGCTCGGGGCGACCGGTGGCCTGGCGCGGCTGCGCGGCGACGATCTGGGCGGTCTTGGCGCCGTCGGAGATCGCGGCGGCGAACTGCTCGACGGCACCGGCGCCCGCGCCCTCCTCCGGGGCGGCGGCATTGGGCTTGACCGCGATGATCGGCGTGCCCTTGACGACCTTGGCGTCGACGGTGAAGTTGCCGGCGAAGACCGACTGGGTGGTGACGATGTCGTCACCGTTCACCTGGACGTCGACGGCGTCGGTGATCAGGCCCGAGGAGAGCTTGATCGCGAGGCGGCCGGCGATCTCCTTGCCCTCGGCCGAGGCCGGGATCAGGATCGCGGCGGGCGAGGTCTTCTCGGCGAGCTGCTGGAGCACCTCGGCCTTGGGGGCCACGAGGTAGCCCTTGATCTCGGCGTCGTCGACGACGTAGACCTTGTCGGCGCCATACGCCTTGACGGCGTCGGCGGCGGCAGCGGCCTTGTCGGCGCCGCCGATGAAGACGGCCGAGGGGGAACCGATGCGCTTGGCGATCGCGAGCAGCTCGTAGGTGGGCTTGCGGACCGCGCCGTCGACGTGGTCGACCAGAACGAGAACTTCAGACATGACTAACCGATCTCCTCTGGGGCTCTCAGATGAACTTCTTCGACGCGAGGAACTCGACCAGCGCAGTGGCGCCCGATCCGTCCTCGTCCTTGACGATCTCACCGGCGGTGCGCGCGGGGCGGGCGGTCACGTTGTCGACCTTCGTCCACGCGGCGTCGAGGCCGACCTCGGAGGCGTCCACGCCGATGTCGGCGAGGGTCAGCGACTCGAGCGGCTTCTTCTTCGCGGCCATGATGCCCTTGAAGGACGGGTAGCGAGCCTCGCCCGACTGGTCGGTGACCGAGAGGACCAGCGGCAGGGTGCCGCCGACGACCTCGGTGGCGGTGTCGCCGTCACGCTTGATGCGGACCTGGTCGCCCTGGGTCTCGACGACGGCCGCGAGGGTGACCTGCGGCAGGCCGAGGCGCTCGGCGAGCATCGCCGGGACGACGCTCAGGCCACCGTCGGTCGACGCGAGGCCACCGACGACGAGCTCCGGGACGCCGATCTTCTCGATCGCCTTGGCGAGCACCAGCGAGGTCGCCACGGCGTCGGAGCCGGCGATCGCGTCGTCCTGCACGTGGACGGCCTTGTCGGCACCCATCTGCAGCGCCTTGCGGACAGCGGCCTCGGCCTCGGCCGGACCGACGGTCAGCGCGGTGACGGTGATCTCCTCGTCGGCGCGCTTCTCCTTGATCTGGAGAGCCTGCTCGACGGCGTACTCGTCGAGCTCGGAGAGGAGACCGTCGACGCCGACGCGGTCGACAGTGTTGTCCGCCTCGAACTTCCGGTCACCCGTGGCGTCGGGGACGTACTTCACAAGGACGACAATGTTGGAGAGAGTCATGGTTGTGGCCGGACCGGCCCCTTCCTGTGCAACGTGAGCCCTGCCGCGTGATCGGGCAGGGAACAGCTCTGGTCCGCTGAGGACAGCGTCTCGCAGGCTACCGCCCGGTCACCAACGACGGGAACCTCGTCCACGTGGCGTCCGCCACAGGGAACCCGCCGGGGTCAGGGCCGGATGATCCGCTCGAGCACGCGCCCGACGACGAGGTAGACGACCGAGGCGAGGCCGTAGTTGAACAGCGCGGTCTTGACCACGGCGTTCTTGCCGGCGAACGCCTTCACCGGGTTGTCGAGGTCGAAGAAGCCCAGGTCGAAGACGTCGGCGAGGTCGCGGACCACCTTGACCAGGCTGTTCTTGTCGTTGGCCTCGAGCGCATAGGTGAACGCCGCGATCGCCAGGACCAGGGCGAGCGCCATGCACACCATCCACACGACGCGGGCGATGTTGTCGCGGACGCGGGCGGCGGTCAGCGAGCGGGTCGCCGCGGGCGTCGTCCGGCCGTGCTGGTCGGTGGCGCCGTCGGCCGTCGTGTTGTTGTCGTCACTCTTGCTCACCGGGCTCACCGCCCCTCGAAGGTGGCCTTGCCCGGGCCGTTCTCGATGAAGGACCGCATGCCGGTGCGGCTGTCCTCGGTGGCGAAGATCGCCGCGAAGCTGTGCCGCTCGACCTGCAGGCCGGTCTCGAGGTCGACCTCGAGACCGCGGTCCACGCTCTCCTTGATCGCCCGCAGCGCGTACGGCGCCGCGGTGGCGAACGTCGACGCCCAGGCCACGGCCTCGGCGTACACGTCGGCAGCGGGGACGACACGGTCGACCAGACCGATCGCCAGCGCCTCCTCGGCCTTCACGAACCGCCCGGTGTAGAGCAGGTCCTTGGCCTTGCTGGGCCCGACCAGCCGGGGCAGCCGCTGGGTGCCGCCGGCACCCGGGATGATGCCGAGCAGGACCTCGGGCTGGCCGAGGACCGCGTTCTCCGCGGCGAAGCGCACGTCGGCGGCGAGCGCGAGCTCGCAGCCACCGCCGAGGGCGTAGCCGTTGACGGCCGCCACGACCGGCTTGGGGATCCGGGCCACCGCGTTGACGGCGTCCTGCAGCCTCTGCACGCGGTCGACCATGTCCGTGTAGGACATGTCGGCCATCTCCTTGACATCGTTGCCGGCGGCGAACACCTTCTCGCCACCCCACACGACGACCGCACGGACGTCGCTGCGGTCGGTCGCCTCGGCGGCAGCGAGCGCCAGCTCGTCCTGGACCTGGATGCTGATCGCGTTCATCGCCTTGGCCCGGTCGAGCCGAATGGTCCCGACGCCGTCGGCGACCTCCAAGCGCACGAACTCCGCAGTCATCTGCTCCCTCTCGTCACGGCGTACCGGGGCCCCGTTCTTGGGTCGGGACCCCGTCCCCGCCCCGCATTCTGCCGCGTCCGGACCGGCCGGGTCACCTGAACCCGGCACCTCGGCGCGCCGCAGGCACAATGGGGCGGGTGACCCCCGGCCTCTGGCGCACCCTCGGAGAGCGGGCCCCGGTGTGGCCCGGACGCAACTGGCCCCTCGGCGCGACCTGGTCGCCCGAGGCCACCAACTTCGCCGTGCACTCCCCCGCGGCGAGCGCCGTGTGGCTGTGCCTGTACGACGACGAGGCCGGCGAGCGCCGGCTGCCGCTGACCGAGCAGTCCCTCGGCATCTGGCACGGCGCCGTCCCCGACATCGCTCCGGGCACCCGCTACGGATTCCGGGTCGAGGGGCCGTGGAAGCCCGAGGAGGGCCTGCGCTTCGACCCGGACACGCTGCTGCTCGACCCCTACGGCCTGGCCGTGGCCGGCACCGAGGGCGACGCGCAGAGCGTGGTCGTGGACCCGGCGTTCGACTGGGGCGACGACACCCCGATGCGGCGGCGCTGGCGTGACACCGTGATCTACGAGCTGCACGTCAAGGGCTACACGAAGCTGCACGACCGGATCCCTTCCGAGCTGAGGGGGACGTACGCCGGGCTCGGACACCCGGTCGTGACGCAGTACCTCCAGGACCTCGGCGTAACCGCGGTCGAGCTGCTGCCGGTGCAGCAGTTCTTCTCCGAGCCGGCGCTGCTGGAGCGCGGGAGCGTGAACTACTGGGGCTACAACCCGATCGGCTACTTCGCGCCCGAAGCGTCGTACTCCTCGTCCGGCGACCGGGGCGGACAGGTCGCCGAGTTCAAGCAGATGGTGCGCTCGCTGCACGCCGCGGGCATCGAGGTGATCCTCGACGTCGTCTACAACCACACCGCCGAGGCGGGGGCCGAGGGGCCGACGTACTCATTCCGTGGGCTCGACGACCGCGGCTTCTACCGCCGGGTCCCGACGTCCGAGGGGTACGACGACACCTACTGGGACGTCACCGGCTGCGGCAACACGGTCGACTCCGAGGACCCGCTGGCGCTGCGGCTGATCCTCGACTCGCTGCGCTACTGGGTCACCGAGATGCACGTCGACGGCTTCCGGTTCGACCTGATGTCGGCACTGACCCGCACCGCCGGGCCCGACGCGATCCCCGTCGACATGGCCTGCAAGCTGCTGATCGCGATCGGCCAGGATCCCGTGCTGCGCCACGTGAAGCTCATCGCCGAGCCGTGGGACACCTCGATGGACGGCTACCTCGTCGGGGGGATGCCGCCGCCGTGGGTGGAGTGGAACGACCAGTACCGCGACACGATCCGCGACTTCTGGCGCGGCCACTCCGACGGCACCCACGCCGTCGCCACCCGGCTGGCGGGCTCCTCGGACCTGTACGCCGACGACGGCCGCTCGGCGTACAACTCGGTCAACTTCGTCACCGCGCACGACGGGTTCACGGTGCGCGACCTGGTGTCGTACGACACCAAGCACAACGAGGCGAACGGCGAGGACAACCGCGACGGCACCGACAACAACCGCTCGTGGAACCACGGCGTCGAGGGCGAGACCTCGGACCCCGAGGTGGTCGCGCTGCGGCGACGCCAGGCGGCGAACCTGATGGCGACGCTGTGCCTGTCGAACGGCGTGCCGATGCTGACCGCGGGCGACGAGCGCGGTCGCACCCAGGGCGGCAACAACAACGCCTACTGCCAGGACAACGAGATCTCCTGGGTCGACTGGCGCGCCGACGACGCGTGGCTCGACGTCTACGAGGTGACCCGGGCGGCGCTGCGGCTGCGCCGCGAGCACCACGCGCTGCGGCAGCGGCACTGGTTCGAGGGCCGTCCAGCCATCGTCGGCGGCCCCAAGGACCTGGCCTGGTTGCACCCGTCGGGGCGCGAGATGACCGACGAGGACTGGTACGACTCGACGTTGCGGACCATCGGGATGTTCGTGTCCGGGCGCCCGCTGCGCGAGCCGGGGCCGCACGGCGAGCAGCAGATCGACACCTCGTTCCTGATCTGGTTCCACGCCGGAGCCGACCCGGTCGAGGTGCACCTGCCCGACAACGACTGGGTGCACGCCGGCGCGGTCGTGCTCTCGACCGACCCGGAACTGCCCGCCGGCACCGAGGTGGCGGTCGGCGGGGTCGTGCGCATCGGCGCGCGATCGGTGGTGGTGATGCAGGAGGACTCCTGAGCCTGGCTGAGCCGCGATGGCCTAGGTTGTGGTCACCGTCACACCTATCTCGGGAGGTCACCCATGCCTCGATCCAGGACCGTCCTCGGCGCCACACTGGCGTCGCTGGTCGCCATCGGGCTCACCGTCACCGCCGGCGTCGTACCGGCCACGTCCACCCCGCCCTCACCGGGCTCGTCCGCGGCGGCACTGTCCGTCGCGGGCCGCGCACCGGACACCGAGGGCGACATCCTCGACCGGGTCCGGAGCCTGCGCGGCGTCACCTCGGTCACCGAGGCGGCCGCACCGGCCGGCTACCGGTTCTTCAAGATCACCTTCCGGCAGCCGGTCGACCACCGCCACCCGGAAGCCGGCACGTTCGAGCAGCGGCTGACCCTGCTGCACAAGGACACCAGCCGTCCGATGGTGATGTACACCAGCGGCTACAACGTCTCGCAGAACCCCAGCCGCAGCGAGCCGACGCAGATCGTCGACGGCAACCAGCTGAGCATGGAGTACCGCTTCTTCGAGCCGTCGATCCCCGACTCCCCGGACTGGCCACGGCAGCTGACGATCTGGCAGGCCGCCTCCGACCAGCACCGGATCATCCGCGCGTTCCAGCGGATCTACCGGGAGAGCTGGATCACCACCGGCGGCTCCAAGGGCGGCATGACGGCGACGTACCACCGCCGCTTCTTCCCCGACGACGTCGACGGGACGGTGCCGTACGTCGCGCCGAACGACGTCGACAACGACCACGACGCCTACAACGAGTTCCTGGCGAACGTCGGCACCGACCCGCAGTGCCGGGCCGCCCTCACCGCCGTCCAGCGGCGGATCCTCGGGCCCGACCGGGCCTGGTTCCTCGAGCGCACCCGGGCCGACGCCGAGGCGAGCGGTGACACCTGGGAGGTGCTGGGCAGCCTCGACCGCGGCATGGAGACCGCGGTCGTCGACCTGTACTTCACCTTCTGGCAGTACTCCCCGCAGTCCGCGTGCGCCGACGTACCCGGTCCCGAGGCCACCAACGAGGAGGTCTGGGCCTGGACCCAGGGCGTGGTGCCGCTGACCGGCTATCTCGACCAGGGCCTGCTCGGGACGCTCGCGTACTACTACCAGGCGGCCTACCAGCTCGGCTGGTACGAGGCCTACGAGGCGCCGCTGGCCGACGTCCTCCAGCACCCGGGCGGCTGGGGCGGGGCGAACTTCGTGCCCGAGGAGCTCAAGCCGATCGCGTTCGACCGCCGGGCGATGGCCGACATCGACCGCTGGGTGCGGACCCGGTCGACCGAGATGCTCTACGTGTACGGCGGCAACGACCCTTGGGGCGCAGAGGCGTTCGAGTGCGGGCGGCGCGCGGTCCAGCGGGAGTGCTCGGTGCACGTCGTCGCGGGTGGCACCCACGGCGCCCGGATCGCCCAGCTGCCCGAGGCGGAGCGGCTCGCGGCGACGGCGCAGATCCTCGCGTGGGCCGGGCTCGGCCCGGACGACCGCGCGGCGAAGGAGGTCGCCGCGGACGGGCGCCCCGCCCACGTCACCGGCCTCGACCGGCGCCCGGACTACCTGCGCCCGCCCGGGCGCTGACGCCTCGCGGGGTCAGGCCAGCGCCACGACCCCGAGCTCGGCCGGTGCGACCAGGAGCGGGTTGCGCGGCAGCACGCGGACCGTGTAGCCGAACGGACCGGACCGGCCGAGCTCGACGTCGCCGTCGAAGCGGTGGCGGCCGCCGTCGTCCGACTCGACCAGGGTGAGCGGGACGGCGGCCGCGGCGACGATGTCGTCCTCGGCGTCGACCCGGCCGTGGACCAGCTGCACCTCGACGTCCTGCGGCGAGAGCTCGCCGAGCGCGACGTAGGAGCGGACGTGGAGGACGGCGCCGACCTCGGCGACGTCGCCGATGCCCTCGGTCTCGACGTGCTCGACCCGGACGCCGCCCCAGGCACCGCGGACGTGGGCCTTCCAGGCGGCCAGGTCGCGGGCGCCGTTCTCGACGGCCGCGAGCGCGCGGGCGTTGTGGGCGGCAGGTGCGTAGAGCTTCTCGACGTAGTCGCGGACCATCCGGGTGGCAAGCACCTTGGGGCCGAGGTTGGCCCAGGTGGCGCGCAGCATCGCGATCCAGCCGGCAGGCACGCCCTCGTGGTCGTGGTCGTAGAAGCGGGGTGCGACCTCGTTCTCGATGAGGTCGTAGAGGGCGGCGGCCTCCAGGTCGTCGCGCTGGTCGGAGTAGTCCTCCAGCCCGTCGGCGGACGGGATCGGCCAGCCGAACTCCGGCTCGTACCACTCGTCCCACCAGCCGTCGAGGATCGACAGGTTGAGGCCGCCGTTGAGCGCGGCCTTCATGCCCGACGTACCGCAGGCCTCGTAGGGGCGCAGCGGGTTGTTGAGCCACACGTCGCAGCCCGGGTAGAGCGGCTGGGCGAGGGCGATGTCGTAGTTGGGCAGGAACACGATCCGGTGGCGCACGTCCTCGGTGTCGGCGAAGCGCACCAGCTCCTGGATCAGCCGCTTCCCGCCGTCGTCGGCGGGGTGCGCCTTGCCGGCGACGACCAGCTGGACCGGACGCTCGGGGTGGAGCAGCAGTGCCTTGAGGCGGGCGGGGTCGCGCAGCATCAGGGTCAGTCGCTTGTACGACGGCACCCGGCGTGCGAAGCCGATGGTCAGCACGTCGGGGTCGAGGGCGTCGTCGATCCAGCCGAGCTCGGCCGGCGAGGCACCGCGCTTCTCCCACGACTTGCGCAGCCGGCGGCGGGCGTCGTCGACCAGCCGCTGGCGCAGCGCGCGCTTGGTGCTCCACACCTCGGTGCCGGGCACCTTGTCGAAGGCCGCCCAGAACGCGGCGGCGTCGTCGCCGTTGTAGTCGGCGCCCTGCGCCTCCGCGAGCGCGGCCACCTCGGGTGCGACCCAGGTCGGGGCGTGCACGCCGTTGGTGATCGAGGCGATCGGCACCTCCGCCTCGTCGAACGCCGGCCACAGGCCGTTGAACATGCCGCGGCTGACGTGGCCGTGCAGCTGCGAGACGCCGTTGGCGCGCTGCGCGAGCCGGAAGCCCATCACCGCCATGTTGAACACGCCGGGGTCGCCGCCGTCGTAGTCCTCGGCACCCAGCGCCAGCACCTGGTCGACCGGGACTCCGGGGGTGGCGCCGTGCTCGCCGAGGTACTGCTCGACCAGCGTGCGCGGGAACCGGTCGATGCCTGCCGGCACCGGGGTGTGGGTGGTGAAGACGGTCGAGGCGCGGCCCGCCTCGAGCGCGGCGGCGAAGTCGAGGTCGCTGTCGGCCGTGAGCTCGCGGATCCGCTCCACGCCGAGGAATCCGGCGTGCCCCTCGTTGGTGTGGAACACCTCGGGCGCGGGGGCGCCGGTGATCCGGGAGTAGGCGCGCAGCGCCCGCACGCCGCCGACGCCGAGCAGCAGCTCCTGGCGCAGGCGGTGCTCGGTGTTGCCGCCGTAGAGCCGGTCGGTGACGAGCCGGTAGGCCTGCGGGTTCTCCTCGACGTCGGTGTCGAGCAGCAGCAGCGGCACCCGGCCCACACTCGCCACGAAGACCCGGGCGAGCAGGTCCGGGCCGTCGGGCATCCGGATCGCGATCGTCGTACGGCTGCCGTCGGGCTCGTGGAGCAGCGAGAGCGGCAGCTCGTCGGGGTCGAGGACGGGGTAGCTCTCCTGCTGCCATCCGTCGCGCGAGAGCGCCTGCTTGAAGTAGCCGTGGCGGTAGAGCAGCCCCACGCCGACGATCGGCACGCCGAGGTCGCTGGCGGCCTTGAGGTGGTCGCCCGCGAGGATGCCGAGGCCGCCGGAGTACTGCGGAAGTACGGCGGTGATGCCGTACTCCGGGGAGAAGTAGGCGATCGAGCTCGGCCAGGTCGCCTCCGGGTCGGCTGCCTGCGCGCGCTGGTACCAGCGGTCCTCGGTGAGGTACGACGCCAGGTCGGCCCGGGTCTCGGCCACCCGTCGTACGTAGTCGTCGTCGGCCACCAGCTCGGCCCACCGCTCCGCGCTGACCTCGCCCAGCATCCGCAGCGGGTCGCGCCCCGACTCCTGCCAGAGGCGGTCGTCGATGGCCTCGAACAGCGCCTGGGTCGGCGGGTGCCAGGACCAGCGCAGGTTGGCCGCGAGCTCGCCCAGCGAGGCGAGCGCGTCGGGCAGGACGGGGCGGACCGTGAACCTCCGGATCGCACGCATGGACCGACGGTAGCCAATCGGACTTGAACGATCCAATAGGCGGTGGTGTCGGGCGAGATAGATGTGACGCGGGGTTCCGCGTAACGCGGGCGGGCCCACCTCCGTTGTGGTGGTACAGACGGGCGGGGTGGAGTCATGGGGGCCGCCTCGCCCGTCGTACTTCTCCAGTACGGGGCGGGTGTTTCCGGCTCAACTACCGAATTCGTCGCTCGGCGCCGCCGTCGGTGACGAATTCGGTAGTTGAACCGCAGCGACCACCCGAGCCGCCCGAGGCGATCGGCCTAGGCTGGCGCCGATGACTACCGCACCCCTCCGCCCGGTCCCCGAGCACCAGCGCCACGTCGCCGCCCTCCTCGCCGCGGGGCACGGCCCGGACCGGCCGTGGCCGACCGAGACGGTCCCGCTCGAGCAGGCCCTCGGTCGGGTGCTGGGCGAGAGCGTCACCGCGCCGGAGCCGCTGCCGGCGTTCGACAACTCCGGGATGGACGGGTACGCCGTGCGCGCGGCCGACGTCGCGGGCGCGACGCCCGACACGCCGGTCCGCCTCAGCGTCGGCGAGGACATCCCGGCCGGGGCGCCGGTGGGTGAGCTGGCACCGGGGACGGTGCGGCGGATCATGACCGGCGCGGCCGTGCCCGCGGGTGCCGACGCGGTGGTCGAGGTGGAGGTGACCGACGGCGGGACCGAGACGGTCGAGATCCGCGAGGCGCGCGACGTGGGCAGCTTCGTCCGGACCGCCGGGTCCGACGTGGCGCAGGGTGCCGAGGTCCTGTCGACCGGTTGCACGCTGGGACCGGCCCAGCTCGGCGTCCTCGCCGCGTTCGGGGTCCGCGAGGTCGTCGTACGACGGCGCCCGCGGGTGATCGTCGTGTCGACCGGGAGCGAGCTGGCCGAGGACCCCGCGCCCGGATCCGGCCAGATCCGCGACGCCAACGGGGCGCTGCTCGCGGCGGCGGTCGAGGAGGCCGGCGGCGTGGCGGTGCGCAAGCTGTGGGTCGAGGACGACGTACCGACCTTCCTGGCGCTGCTCGACGGCGAGCTCGCGGCGGGCGACGTCGACCTGGTCATCACCAGCGGCGGCGTCAGCGCCGGGGCCTACGAGGTGGTCAAGGACGGGCTGGGACCGCGCGGGGTCGAGTTCGTGAAGGTGGCGATGCAGCCCGGCATGCCGCAGGGCTCCGGCCTCCTGAACCAGAAGACGCCCATCATCTGCCTGCCCGGCAACCCGGTGAGCGCGCTGACCTCGTGGGAGGTCTTCGTGCGGCCCGCGCTGCGGCTGGCGTTCGGGCACCCCCGCCCGCAGCGCACCGTCGTGCGCGCCACGCTCACCGAGCCCCTCCAGCCGCTGCGGGGCAAGCGCCAGCTGCGGCGCGCCCGCCTCGACCGCACCGCCGGGACGGTCGCGCCGTGGGGTCCCCCGGGCTCGGCCTTCCTCGGCTGGTTCGCCGGCGCCGACGCGCTCATCGACCTCCCGGCCGACGGCGCTCCCCTGGCGGCCGGCGACCCGGTGGACGTCTGGGACCTGGCGTCCGACTAGCCACACGACTGGACGCACCCCATCAGTGACTCGATAGGTTCGAGTCATGGTCGGACGCATCCCCGTGATCGACGTCGAGCCGGTCCTCGAGGCCGGAACCAGCAACCCCACCGGGGGCGCTCGCCTGCCGGTCAAGGCCAGCCTGGGCGAACCCTTCCCGGTCAGCGCGACCGTGTTCCGCGAGGGACACGACCGCCTCGGTGCCGAGGTGGTGCTGGTCGGGCCGGACGGCGTACGACGACCACCGGTGCGGATGCAGGCGCTGCCGACCCGCGACCGGTTCACCGTGGACCGCTACGAGGCATGGGTGAGCGCCGACGCCGAGGGCCCGTGGTCGTTCGAGATCCACGCCTGGTCCAGCCCGCTCGGGACCTGGTTCCACGACGCCGGGATCAAGATCCGCGCCGGCGTGGACGTGGAGCTGATGTTCGCCGAGGGCCGGCTGCTGTTCGAGCGGGTCCTGGCCGCAGGCGGCCTCACCAAGGCGGAGAAGGCCACCGTCGAGGCCGCGATCGCCGCTGCCACGGACGACGCCAGGCCGGTCGAGGCCCGGCTCGCACAGCTCGAGTCGCCCGAGGTCGTCACCACGCTCGAGGCCCACCCGCTGCGTGACCTGCTCACCGTCGAGGGCCCGTTCCCGGTGTACGTCGACCGGTCCCGTGCGCTGTTCGGCAGCTGGTACGAGCTGTTCCCCCGCTCCGAGGGCGCGACCTACGACCCGGCGACGGGCGAGGTCACCAGCGGGACCTTCCGTACGGCGGCCGAGCGGCTCCCCGCGGTGGCCGCGATGGGCTTCGACGTCGTCTACCTGCCGCCGATCCACCCGATCGGCGAGGTCAACCGCAAGGGCCCCAACAACACGGTGCTGCCCGACGGCGAGGCAACTCCCCCGGACTGGAAGGGCTCGCCGTGGGCGATCGGGAGCAAGGACGGGGGCCACGACGCCGTCCACCCCGACCTCGGCTCGATCCGCGACTTCGACGCGTTCGTCGCCGCCGCCAAGGAGCTCGACCTCGAGGTCGCGCTCGACCTGGCGCTGCAGTGCGCGCCCGACCACCCGTGGGTCGCCGCGCACCCCGAGTGGTTCACGACCCGCGCCGACGGCACCATCGCCTACGCCGAGAACCCGCCGAAGAAGTACCAGGACATCTACCCGGTCAACTTCGACAACGACCCGGCCGGGATCTCCGCCGAGGTGCTGCGCGTCGTACGCCACTGGATGGCCCACGGGGTGCGGATCTTCCGGGTCGACAACCCGCACACCAAGCCGGTCGCGTTCTGGCAGTGGCTGCTCGCGGAGGTCCGGCGTACCGACCCCGACGTGCTCTTCCTGGCCGAGGCGTTCACCAAGCCGCCGATGCTGCAGACCCTCGGCGCGATCGGGTTCCACCAGTCCTACACGTACTTCACCTGGCGCACCGAGAAGGTCGACGTCGAGGACTACCTGCGCGAGGTGTCCCAGGAGTCCGCGCACCGGATCCGGCCGAACTTCTTCGTCAACACCCCCGACATCCTCCACGAGTTCCTGCAGTACGGCGGCCCGGGCGCCTTCCGGATCCGTGCCGTGCTGGCGTCGATGTCCTCGCCGTCCTGGGGCATGTACGCCGGCTACGAGCTCGGCGAGCACGTGGCCGTGAAGCCGGGCAGCGAGGAGTACCTCGACTCGGAGAAGTACCAGATCCGAGTCCGGGACTGGACGGCGCCGAGCCCGCTGGCGGCGTACGTCACCCGGCTCAACGAGATCCGGCGCGCCCACCCGGCGCTGCAGCTGCTGCGCAACCTGCGCCTGCACCGCACCGAGGACGACCATGTCGTGGCGTGGTCGAAGCGCGCGGGCGACGACACCGTGGACGACACTGTGATCGTGGTGCTCAGCCTCGACCCGCACCAGGTCCGCGAGTCGATGGTCCACCTCGACCTCGCGGCGCTCGGCCTCGAGCCTGGCACGTCGTTCACCGTCCACGACGAGCTGAGCGGCAGCGAGTGGACCTGGACCGAGAACAGCTACGTCCGGCTCGACCCGGCGCAGCCGGCGCACATCCTGACCGTGAAGGGGCACGCATGACCACGGCCGAGTCGATCGTCCTGAACGAGGAGCCGGAGTGGTTCCGCACCGCGGTCTTCTACGAGGTGCTGGTCCGCTCCTTCCGCGACTCCAATGCCGACGGCACCGGTGACTTCCAGGGCCTGACCGAGAAGCTCGACTACCTGCAGTGGCTGGGCGTCGACTGCTTGTGGGTGCCGCCGTTCTTCACCTCGCCGCTGCGCGACGGCGGGTACGACGTCGCCGACTACACCGGGATCCTGCCCGAGATCGGCACCGTCGAGGACTTCCACGCCTTCCTCGACGCCGCCCATGAGCGCGGGATCCGGGTGATCATCGACTTCGTCATGAACCACACCAGCGACGCGCACCCGTGGTTCCAGGCCTCGCGCAGCGACCCCGACGGCCCGTACGGCGACTTCTACGTCTGGTCCGACACCGACGAGCTCTACCAGGACGCGCGGATCATCTTCGTCGACACCGAGCCGTCGAACTGGACCTGGGACCAGACCCGCGGCCAGTACTACTGGCACCGCTTCTTCCACCACCAGCCCGACCTGAACTTCGACAACCCCAAGGTGCAGGAGGCGATGCTGGAGGCGATGGCGTTCTGGCTCGACATGGGCCTCGACGGGTTCCGGCTCGACGCGGTGCCCTACCTCTACGAGCGGCCCGGCACCAACGGCGAGAACCTCCCCGAGACGCACGAGATGCTCAAGCGGGTGCGTCGCTTCGTCGACGACAACTACCCCGGCCGGGTGCTGCTGTGCGAGGCGAACCAGTGGCCGACCGACGTCGTGGAGTACTTCGGCGACCCGGAGGTCGGCGGCGACGAGTGCCACATGGCCTTCCACTTCCCGGTGATGCCGCGCATCTTCATGGCCGTGCGCCGCGAGTCGCGCTTCCCGATCTCGGAGATCATGGAGCAGACGCCGGACATCCCGTCGGGCTGCCAGTGGGGCATCTTCCTGCGCAACCACGACGAGCTGACCCTCGAGATGGTCACCGACGAGGACCGCGACTACATGTGGGGCGAGTACGCCAAGGACCCCCGCATGAAGGCCAACATCGGCATCCGCCGCCGGCTCGCGCCGCTGCTCGACAACGACACCAACCAGATCGAGCTGTTCACCGCGCTGCTGCTCTCGCTGCCCGGCTCCCCCGTCCTCTACTACGGCGACGAGATCGGGATGGGCGACAACATCTGGCTCGGTGACCGCGACGGCGTGCGTACGCCGATGCAGTGGACCCCCGACCGCAACGCCGGATTCTCCTCGGCGACACCCGGCAAGCTGCACCTGCCGACCATCCAGGACCCGGTCTACGGCTACCAAAGCGTCAACGTCGAGGCGCAGCTGGAGAACCCTTCCTCGCTGCTGCACTGGACCCGCCGGATGATCCACATCCGCCGCCAGCACGACGCCTTCGGGCTCGGCACCTTCAGCGACCTCGGCGGCTCCAACCCGACCGTGCTGTCCTACGTCCGCGAGCACGACGCGGACGACGTCATCCTGTGCGTCAACAACCTCTCCCGCTTCCCGCAGCCGGTCGAGCTCGACCTGCGCCGGTTCGAGGGCCGGGTGCCGGTGGAGCTGCTGGGCGGCGTCCCGTTCCCCAAGATCGGTGAGCTCCCGTATCTCCTGACGCTGAGCGGGCACGGCTTCTACTGGTTCCGGTTGACGGATCCGGAGACGACCGGGAGGCCGGTGCTGTGACTGCTTCGTTCCTCGCCCCGTTCCTCGAGCACAGCCGCTGGTTCGGCGGGAAAGGACGCGCGTTCGCCGTCACCGGCACCCGCGAGCTGCTGCGCCTCGGGACCGACCCTGAGGTCGTGCTGCTGCTCGTCGAGGTGACGTACGACGGCGCCGAGCGCGAGCTCTACCAGGTCCCCCTGGCGCTGTACGACGAGCCGCAGGACCGGCTCGAGCACGCCAAGGTCGGCCACTGGCCGCCGGCGGAGGACGGGAGCGGGCGGCCGGCGTACGACGCCCTGCACGACCGCGCCGCGACCGCCCACCTGCTGCGGGCCTTCGGCGAGCGGCCGGGGTTCGTGCGGCTGCCCGGCCACGACCTCGACCTGGACGCGCCGGGCTCGCTGTTCAGCGGCGAGCAGTCGAACTCGTCGGTGCTGTTCGGCGAGGACTCGGTGCTCAAGATGTTCCGCAAGGTGACGCCGGGCGAGAACCCCGACATCACCACGCACCGGGTGCTCACCGAGGCCGGGTCGCCCCACGTCGCGCAGCTCTACGGCTGGATCGAGGTCGAGGACCTGCAGCTCGGGATGCTGCAGCAGTTCCTGCGCACCGCCAGCGACGGCTGGGACCTGGCGCTGGCCAGTGTGCGCGACCTGTTCGCCGAGGCCGACCTGCACGCCGAGGAGGTCGGTGGCGACTTCGCCAGCGAGGCCGCCCGGCTCGGCACCGCGCTCGCCGAGGTGCACGCCCAGCTGGCCGAGTCGTTCTCCACGACGTCCGTCGCCGGCGCCGACCTGGCGACCGCGATGGCCAACCGGCTGACGGCGGCCGTCGAGGTGGTGCCGGAGCTGGAGGAGTACGCCGCGTCCGCGCAAGCCGTGTTCGCGGCGGTGGCCGGGCTCGGCGACGTACCCGTCCAGCGGGTGCACGGCGACCTCCACCTCGGCCAGACGCTGCGCACCGTACTCGGCTGGAAGCTGGTCGACTTCGAGGGCGAGCCCGCCAAGCCGCTGGCCGAGCGGGTGCTCCCCGACTCGCCGTGGCGCGACGTCGCGGGCATGCTCCGCTCCTTCGACTATGCGCCGCACGCCGTCGCCGAGTCGATGCCCGAGGAGGATCCGGACGTGCTGCACCAGCGCGGGGTGCGGGCCGACGAGTGGGCTCGCCGCAACCGCAAGGCGTTCCTCGCCGCCTACCTGGGCGGGCAGCCGCTGTGGCCGGCCGCCCGGACGCTGCTGACGGCGTACGTCGTCGACAAGGCGGTCTACGAGTGCACCTACGAGGCGCGCAACCGGCCCACCTGGCTGCCGATCCCGCTGGCGGGGGTCGCCCGGCTCACCGCAAGCTGAGTTGGGTGGGTGAGAGTGACCCATGGGTCACCCTCACCCACCCAACTCAGAGCAGGTAGCGACTGACCGCGGTGGCCAGCGCTGCGGCGTACCGGTTCTGCCCCTTCCGCGAGGTCATCACCCGGGCGTCGGCAGCGCTGCGCATGTTGCCGAGCTCGACCATCGCGGTCGGTACCTCGGACAGGTTGAGGGTGGCGAGGTCGGAGCGGTGGGTGAGGCCGCGGCCGCCGGCGGTGTAGGTGGCGTTGCGGAAGCCGCGGCCGTGGAGGGCGCCGCGGACGGCGCGGCCGAAGGCGGTGGACGCGGCCCGGCCGTCGGGCTTGGCGGCGACGATGACGTGGAAGCCGCGGCCACCGCTGAGCGAGCCGTCGCCGTGGATGCTGAGCTTGAGGTCGGCGGGGCGGTCCCAGCCGCGGTACCCGGCGTTGCCGAGCCGGCCGCGGACGTCGACGCACGGCCCCCAGTCGGCGCGGCTGTTGGTGGTACGGGTCAGGACCACCTCGGCGCCGAGCGCGCGCAGCCGCCCGGCGAGGCGGCGGGCCACGCGCCAGGTGAAGGTCGCCTCGGGGAAGCCGCCGTTGGCCGCCGTACCCGTGGTGTTGCAGGGCTTGGTCTGGCCGTTGCCCGCGGGGACCGGCTGGGCGATCTCGGCGCGGTGGCGGGAGTTGCCGAGCTGGTGGCCGGGGTCGATCACGACCAGCCGCCCGGCGAGCGGCAGGTCCGCGCGGACGGTCGCCGGCGGTTGCGCTGATGCCGGGGCGGCGGTTGTGAGCAGGCCGGTGAGGACGATGAGGACGGCGAGCACCACGAGACGGGCCATGCCCCGCATCATCACACCGACCCAACCGAACCGGCCCCCGTCGACATCTTGGGGGTGTGGAGAGACTCGGCACCGCCCAACCTCCGGCATCCTTCGTCCAGGAGGTGCTGGTGGACGACGAGCGGGAGTACGCCGACCTGTTCGCCGCGCAATGGCCGCGGCTGTACCGGATGGCGCGTGCCGTCGCCGACGACGCGGCCACCGCCGAGGACGCCGTCCAAGCGGCGTTCGCGCGGGCGTACGCGTCGTGGGGACGGGTACGTCGAGCCGACAGCCCGGAGGCCTACCTGCGCCGGATGGTCCTCAACGAGATCCTCGGCCTGCGCCGCAAGGCGTGGTCGCGGCGCGAGCGGCCCCATCCGGCCGTCGAGACCGGCCTGGTCGCCGAGGCCCATGACGGAGCCGTCGCCGAACGCGACCGGATGTGGGCCGCGGTCCGCGCGCTGCCGCCGCGGCAGCGCGCGGTCATCGTGCTGCGCTACTACGAGGACCTCAGCGAGGAGCAGATCGCACTCGCGCTCGGCTGCTCGCGCGGGACGGTCAAGTCCCAGGCCCGCTTCGCGCGACCTGCGCCGATGTGGCGCCTTCACGACGGGAGACGACGAGTGACCATCGAGCTGAGCGACCTGCTCGCCGAGCGGATCGACGACTTCGCGGTGCCTCCCGCGGACCTGTCCACCGCCCGGGCCGCCGGACATCGGCTGCGCCGGCGACGGCGTACGACGGCCGCGCTCGCCGCGACCACCGTGCTCGCCGCGGGGATCGGCCTGGCCGTCACCCTGCCGGGGACCGGCCACGACGGGCAGGCGGTCCGCGACCCGGCGTACGCCTCCGTGGGGGCACTGGACTTCAGCCACGGCGCCCGCGCGTACGCCGACCCGGGGGCCACCCTGCACCTGGGCGGGCGGGCGTTCCCCTACGGCGACATGACATGGCTCGACACCGATGCAGTCGCAACGCAGGAGGGCGTCGTCTTCTTCGACGCCGGGCGCCCGATGCTGCTCGACGCGAAGGGTGACGTGTCGCGCCTCGTCGACGGGCCGCTCGACGCCCCGCACGGCTTCCACCCGACGGCGAAGGTCGACCGCGCCGGCCGGCTGGTGGCGTGGGCGACGCTGCGCGACGGCACAGCGACGATCACCGTCCGCGACCTCGTCAGCGGCGACGACCTGGGCTCCACGACCGTCGGCTGCGGGAAGTGCGGTGACGTGGTGATCGACGGGATCGACCAGGGGGCGGTGTTCGTCCGGGACGACGCCGGGACTCGCACCTGGTCCTGGGAGGGCGACCAGTGGCAGGACTTCGCCGGACCGACGACCCGGGTGGCCGACGTACGCGCCGGCGTCGTCCTCTACGACGGCCCGCGTCCCACCGACCAGGGCGACTGGCGCGTGGTCGCCGGGGCGATCGACGCCCAGCTGACCCTCGACGGCCGCTACGTCCTGTACTGGAGCAGCACCCTGCAGCCCACGACGCCCGGCGACGCCCCGGTCGTGCTGCCCGTCGGTCCGGCCGCGATGGGCGACTTCTTCGGTTGGTACGCCGTCGACACCGACGGCTCGATCCTCGTGGCCACCGGCCACGACTACCCGGACTTCACGATCTACGACTGCGAGGTCGGGGCGCCCCGCTGCGACGAGCTCGGCACGATGAAGCCGAAGGGCGGGGACCCGGAGTTCATCGGGGTCGACATGTGAGGATCGGGCATGCCCGTCACCAACCCGTGGCTCGCCGGACCCTCGCCCGACGGCGTGCTGCCGCGGGAGCAGCTCGAGGAGCGGATCCTCAACCTGCTCTCCAGCCTGAACACCGCGGTGATCGCGACCGTCGCCGCCGACGGCTCCCCCGCCGCCACCCCGGTCCGCTACTTCAGTCTCGGCCTCGAGATCTTCTACACCAGCTGGAACGCGTCGCCGAAGTCGCGCAACCTGGCCCGCGATCCGCGTGTCTCAGCCGGGATCGTCGCGCCGCTGGTCGGTCAGGCGAGCAGCCGCGGCGCACAGCTGTTCGGCACCGCACGCACCCTCGAGCGCGACGACCCGGACGCCGACGCCTACTGGGAGGCGGTGCGCTGGCAGGCCGACCACGTCGAGCGCGGACGCTCGCTCTCGGAACCGCCGACCGACCCGCTCACGGTGATCACGCCGGACCGGATCGTGTACACCGAGCACTGGCTGCGGCGCGGCGGGTACGCCCCGCGGCAGACCTGGCGGCGCTGATGCCCGGGGACGACGGCTTCACGGACCTGCCGTGGATCGCGGCGCCCGAGGAGATGCGCCGCATCTTCGATCCCGCCGTCCGCCGCATCCGGCGCGACCGGAAGCGGATGACCATCGACGACGCTGTCGACATCATCTGGATGGAGAAGCGCCGCCAGGGCGTGCAGGCGCCCATCCCGGAGTGCGTCGTACGGCAGGTCGCTGAGGGGGCGCTACTCAGCACGTGGCAGAACGTCCAGCGCATCCGCCGGCTCCGGCGGGAGCACCGCGGGCGCTGAACCGCGGGCCTCTGGTCGCAGCAGCCCCAGGAGTCACACCGGTCGGGCAATTCATGCACTTGTCGGCCGTTGCAACCCCCGACAAGTGCATGAATCCCCGGCCGACCGGCTCTCCTGACGTATCCGTGGGTGGTTGCTGCGTGGCCTGAACGAGCACACGCCGCTCCCTGTCTAGGTTTCGAGTTGTCGAGAAACGAAACCGGAGCGTCAGGAGAACGGCGTGGCACTCGTCAGCCTATTCCGTGGCCTGTTGGGGCTGGAACACACCGCGATCGAGAACGCTCGCCTTGACGGTGGCGTGCTGGTCATCGACGTACGGCCGATGGCCCGCCAACGCGGCCGATGTGGCCACTGTCGGCGGCCCTGCCCCGGCTACGACGCCGGGGCAGGACGACGCCGCTGGCGCACCCTGGACCACGGCGCCACGATGACCTTCCTAGAAGCTGACGCACCCCGGGTCCAGTGCCGCGAGCACGGCGTGAATGTGGCTCATGTGCCCTGGGCGGTCCATGGCGCGGGACACACCCACACCTTCGACGCCCAGGCAGCGTGGCTGGCGGTGCGGACCTCGAAGTCCGCGGTCAGCGAACTGATGCGCATCGCGTGGCGCAGCGTGGGATCGATCCTGGACCGAGTTTGGCAACAGATCGACACCACCACCGGCGGGCCGACAGGCGCCCGGCTCGATGGGTTGCGGCGGATCGGGATCGACGAGGTCTCCTACCGCCGCGGACAGCTCTATCTGACCGTCGTCGTCGACCACGACACCGGACACCTGGTGTGGGCCGAACCCGGCCGTGACCGTGCCACGCTGCGCCGCTTCTTCGACGACCTCGGTCCCGAACGCAGCGTCCAGATCACTCATGTCTCGGCCGACTCGGCCTCGTGGATCGGCGAGGTCGTCACCGAACGCTGCCCCCAAGCCGTGCAGTGTGCCGACCCGTTCCATGTCGTGAAATGGGCCAACGACGCCCTGGGCACCGTTCGTGCCGCCGCGTGGCGCGAAGCCCGCGCCGCCGGCGCGACCCGCAAGAACGGTCGCGAACAGGGCCGACAGCGCCGCGACTCCACCGGCGCGGCCCGCCAGCTGCGTGAGGCCCGCTACGCCCTGTGGAGAAACCCAGAGGACCTCACCGACCGCCAACAGCAACGGCTGGCCTGGATCGCGGCCACCCACCCCCGACTGTGGGAGGCCTACCGGCTCAAGGAGGGCCTACGCGCCCTGTTCCGCATGCACGGCCCCGACGCCATCGACGCCTTCCGAGAGTGGCTGGCCTGGGCACGCGCCAGCGGGATCGAGGAGTTCGCCCACCTCGCCACACGGATCGAAGCCATTGCTGCCCGCGTCGAAGCGACTCTCACTCACCGTCTGACCAACGCTCTGGTCGAGTCGGTGAACACCAAGATCCGACTCCTGACCCGCATCGCGTTCGGGTTCCACACGCCCCGACCACTCATCGCGCTCGCGATGCTCAGCCTAGGCACACACCGCCCACAACTCCCCGGCCGCACCACCCACACATGAGTCAGGAGAGCCGGCCGACCGGGGATTCATGCAGCCGCCTACAGCAGCTCCACGGGCTCCCGCTCACCCACATCCCCGGAGACCGCGCAGTCCCGGTCCTCGACGGCGACGTGCCAGCTCCAGCACAGCTGGCCGGCGCCGACGCCGACGAGGGCGGCGACGGCGAAGCCGAGGGCCGAGCCGCCGATCACGGGTACGACGGCCACCGCGGTGACGGCGTTGAGGACGAGGGCGATGAACGTGGCGAGCGAGACCACGGCGCCGCGGCGGGCCGGGAAGCGGTCGAGGAGCATCAGCTGCATGGTCGGGTACGTGATGCCGTTGCCGAGGGCGATGAGGGACACGCCGATGACGGCCCAGGGCAGCTCGTCGCCGGCTCCGAGGGAGGCGACGAGGACGCCGATCACCCCGCCCGCGAAGGACGTCGTGCAGCCCCAGGAGACCAGGCGGCGGGCGGAGATCCGGCCGGCGGCGCGGCCGCACAGCCAGGAGCCGAGCATCATCGAGCCGATCATGGGGACGAACAGCTTCCAGAAGTCGAGCTCGCCCTCGCCGAGGACGTCGACGACGAAGATGGCGGCGCCGCCGATGTAGAGGAACTGGGCGCCGAAGATCAGCGCGGTGGCCCAGCCGAGGCGGTGGAAGGCGCCGACCCGGGCGACCTCGACCAGGCCGCCGAGGACGGCACCGACCTGCAGCGGGACCCGGCGTTCGCGCGGGTGGGTCTCGGGGAGCAGGAAGAGCACGGAAGCGATCAGCAGCACGCCCATGGCGGCCTGGAAGCCGAAGATCAGCTGCCAGGGGCCGAGCTGCAGGAGCACCCCGCCGAGCAGCGGTCCGACGGCAGGCGCGAGGCCGAAGATGATCGCGACCCGGCTCATCAGCTTCTGCGCCTGCGGGCCGTCGAAGAGGTCGCGGATCACGGTCCGGCTGACGATGGTGGCGCCGCCGGCACTGAGGCCCTGCAGGGCGCGGCACACCAGGAGCAGCGGCAGGCTGCCGGACACGACGCAGCCCAGCGAGGCGAGCACGTAGACCGCGACGCCGCCGACCATCACCGGCCGCCGGCCGACCGCGTCGGACAGCGGGCCGTGGAAGACGCTCATCAGGGCGAACGAGCCGAGGTAGACGGTCACGATCAGCTGCAGCGCGCCGGTGTCGACGTCGAGGTCGCGCCCCATCTCGGGGAACGCCGGGAACGGCGTGTCGATGCTGAAGGGCCCGATCATCGACAGCACCGCCAGCACCGCCGGGACGAGGACGGTGTACCTCCAGCCGATGCGCTCACTCACCTGCGCATCATGGCGCACGGGCTAGACTCAACGAGATGCCGCCCGTCCCGCGCAGCACCTCCGGAACCTCCGTCGGCGAGGTCGACCTCCACCTGATCGGTGAAGGCCGGCACGAGCTCCTGTGGCACGTCCTCGGTGCCCACGTCCGCGAGGAGCCAGAGCCAGGCACCAGCTTCGTGGTCTGGGCCCCCAACGCCCGCAACGTCAGCGTGGTCGGGGACTTCAACGGCTGGGACGGCAACGCCCACCGGCTGCACACGATCGGCAGCGGACTGTGGGAGCTGTTCGTCCCGGGCGTCGGGTCCGGCGCGTCCTACAAGTACGTCGTCGAGGGTGCCGACGGTCTGTGGCGGCACAAGGCCGACCCGATGGCCTTCCATGCGGAGGCGCCACCCGCGACCGCCTCGCGCGTGTTCTCCAGTACCCACACCTGGACCGACGACGCCTGGCTCGCCGCGCGTGCCGCCCGGCAGCCGGTCAACGAGCCGATGGCGACCTACGAGCTCCACCTCGGCTCGTGGAAGCGCCACCCCGACGGCTCCTTCTGGTCGTACGACGAGCTGGCCGCCGACCTCCCGGCGTACCTCGCCGACCTCGGCTTCACCCACGTCGAGCTGATGCCGGTCATGCAGCACCCGTTCGGCGGCTCCTGGGGCTACCACGTCACCGGCTACTTCGCCCCCGACGCCCGCTTCGGCGACCCCGACGGCTTCCGCCGCCTCGTCGACGCCCTGCACGGCGCGGGCATCGCGGTGATCCTCGACTGGGTGCCCGGGCACTTCGCGACCGACGACTGGGCGCTGGTGCGCTTCGACGGGACCCCGCTCTACGAGCACCCGGACCCGCGGCGCGGCTGGCACCCGGAGTGGGGCTCCCACATCTTCGACTTCGGCCGCCCCGAGGTCCGCAACTTCCTCGTCGCCAACGCGCTGTACTGGCTCGAGGAGTTCCACGTCGACGGTCTGCGCGTCGACGGTGTCGCGTCGATGCTCTACCTCGACTACGGCCGCAAGGACGGCGAGTGGACGCCCAACAGGTACGGCGGCCACGAGCACCTCGAGGCGGTCCAGCTGCTGCAGGAGCTGAACGCGACGGCGTACAAGCGCGTGCCCGGCATCGTCACCATCGCCGAGGAGTCGACCGCGTGGCCGGGCGTGACCGGCGCGACGTCGGGCGGCGGGCTCGGCTTCGGGTTCAAGTGGAACATGGGCTGGATGCACGACAGCCTGCGCTACCTCGCGCACGACCCGATCCACCGCTCCTACCACCACGGAGAGATGGCGTTCTCGCTCGCCTACGCTTTCTCCGAGAACTACGTGCTCCCGCTCAGCCACGACGAGGTGGTCCACGGCAAGGGCTCACTGGTGCGCAAGATGCCCGGCGATCGCTGGCAGCAGCTCGCCACGCTGCGCGCCTATCTCGCCTACATGTGGGCCCACCCCGGCAAGCAGCTCGTGATGATGGGCACCGAGCTCGCCCAGGAGACCGAGTGGGCAGAGGCCCGCGAGCTCGACTGGTGGCTGCTCCAGAAGCCCGACCACGCCGCGTTCCGCGACTTCGTGCGCGACCTCAACGCCCGCTACCGCGAGGAGCCCGCGCTGTGGCGCCTCGACAACGACCCCGCCGGTTTCGGCTGGATCGACGCCCAGGACGCCGGCCACAACGTCTTCTCGTTCGTGCGCCGCTCCGGAGACGCCGGCACGCCCGACCTGGTCTGCGTCACCAACTTCGCCGCGGTCCCCCACGACTACCGGCTCGGCCTCCCGGTCGAAGGCGAGTGGGCCGAGCTGCTCAACACCGACGCGACGACCTACGGCGGCAGCGGGGTCGGCAACCTCGGCGTGGTCCACGCACGGGCGGCAGGTCCGCTCGAGTCGGGCGCGCCGGGCGGAAGCCCGGCGTACGCCGACCTCGTGGTGCCCCCTCTCGCCACTCTCTGGTTGCGCTCACCCGTAGGGTGAGCGCGTGCCCGAGTCCGAGATCAGCCACGCCACCGTCGACGACGGCGTCGCCCGGCTGACCTGGACCTCTGACCTGACCGAGCGCGGCTGGCAGGCCGCGGTCGACGTCGTACGCCGCCAGGTGGCCGAGGCCCTCACCGACCACGAGCGGGTCGAGGTGAAGGTCGCCATCGACGACGCCGAGGCGCAGCGGATCGCGACCTGGTCGGGGATGCGGCGTGAGGGCGTGCAGCGCGGTCGCGCGGGCGACGTGGTGGTCTACGCACGGCTGGTCGACGACGTGCCGGTCCACGAGCCGGGCGGGTTCCGTGCACTGCTCAACTCGTTCCTGCCGCGCAAGCGCGGGATCGGCCAGATGCTGGTGCGCGACTGCGACGGGTCCGACGGTTCCGAGCCGCGGGTGCTCATGTGCAACCTGACCTACAAGACCGACTGGGACCTGCCCGGCGGCGTGGTCGAGGTCGGCGAGTCGCCGCGGGTCGCGGTCGCCCGTGAGGTCGAGGAGGAGCTCGACCTCACGATCGATGCCGGAGCGCTGCTGCTCACCGACTGGCTCCCGCCGTGGGGCGGCTGGGACGACGCCCTGTGCCTGGTCTTCGACGGCGGCGTGCACCCCGCCTCGATCGTGCAGCAGGTCGTCCCGCAGCCACGCGAGATCAAGACGGCCGACTTCCTCACCCTCGCCGAGATCGACGAGCGGGCGGCCGACTTCACCGCCCGGCGGGTGCGGGCTGCCCTGGCGAGCCTGGCCGGGACGGGTCCGGCGTACACCGAGTCGGGGCGCTGACCGCCGGCGCCCCATCCGAATTGGTCGCAGAATCGCCCCGATCGCGACCAATTCGCATGGGGCGCGCTGACACGGCAACCCCGAGCACCAGCACCGCTCCCCCGACCAGCTCGGCCGGCGCCGGGACCTCGTCGAGCAGCGCCCACGCCGATCCGATCGCGACCGGCGGGACGAGCAGGATCCACGGCACCACCGCGGCCGAGGGGTTGCGTGAGAGCAGGGTGTTGAAGATCCCGTAGCCGACCAGCGAGGCGAGGCCGGCGGTGTAGAGCGTGGAGACCGCCGCCCGCCAGCCGAAGGCGCCGAGGCCGTCCGCGACCGCGGCCGGGCCGTCGACGACCAGGGAGAGCAGCACCAGCGGGACGGGTACGACGAGCGCCGACCACACGGTCAGCGACAGCCCGCCCGTGGCGCCCGAGGCGCGCGAGACGACGTTGCCGATCGCCCACATCAGGGCGGCCGACAGGCACAGCAGCAGCGCCACCGCGGGGACGTGACCGCCCCGGCCCAGGCCGACCACGACCAGCCCGGCGACGCCCAGCACCACGCCGAGCACCTGCGGGCGGGTCGGCCGCTCACGCAGCACGGCAGCGGCGATGAGGATGGTGAGCACCACCTGCGCCTGAAGCACCAGCCCGGCCAGCCCGGGCGGCATCCCGGCGTCCATGGCGACGTACAGGAACGCGAACTGGCCCAGCGACATGAACGTCCCGACCGCGGCGACGGTGCGCCACGGCACGGGCGGCGGGTCGAGCAGGAACACCGCCGGGACGACCACGGCGAGGAAGCGCGCCGCAAGGAACAGCAGCGGCGGAACCTCGCCCATCCCCCAGTCGATGACGACGAAGTTGAAGCCCCAGATCACGGCCACCAGGGCGGCGAGGGACTGGTCACGGCGGCTCACGTCGTCCATCGTCCCGCCCGCGACCTTGAAGCACCAGCAAACAGATCTGGCGCAGACGATGTAGCGTTCCTGCATGATCGATCTGGACGCGCTCGCCGGACTCCGCGCCGTGGCCACCCACGGCTCGGTGGTCGGGGCGGCCGCGGCGACCGGGTACACCCCCAGCGCCATCTCCCAGCAGGTCAAGCGGCTGGAGAAGCAGACCGGCGTCCCGCTGCTCGAGCGGGTCGGCCGCGGGGTGATGCTCACCAGCCACGGCCAGCACCTCGTCGACGCCGGCGAGCAGGTCCTCGCCGACCTCGAGCAGCTCGAGGCCTCGCTGCAGGAGCGGGCCGGTGTGGTCGCCGGCCGGATCCGGCTGGCCGCCTTCTCCACGGCGATGCGCGGCCTGGTCGCGCCGATCGCCCGCAGCCTGCGCGACGCCCACCCCGGCCTGACGCTCACCCTTCGCGAGGCCGAGCCGTGGGACGTCGTCGAGCTGGTCGCCAGCGGCCAGGTCGAGCTCGGGATCGTGCACCGGTGGGGCGGGGTGGCGCTCGCCGTACCCGACCACGTCCTCGCCACGCCTCTCCACGGCGACGTGGCCGACCTGATCGTGCACCGCGACGACCCGCTCGCGACCCGGCGCACGGTGACGCCGCACGATCTCGTGGACATCGGCTGGATCGCCACGCCCGAGGGCACGATCTGCCGTCAGTGGCTCTCGCGGATGTACGACGGCACCGGACGTCCGCCACGCATCGCCCACGTGTCCGCGGAGTTCGAGTCCCACCTCGCCCTCGTGCGGGCCGGGCTCGGCGTCGCACTGGTGCCGCGGATGGGGCGGGCGGCGCTCGGCGAGGACCTGGTCGCCGTACCGGTGGCCGATCCGGAGCCGGTGCGCCTCGTCGACGCCCTGCACCGGCGCACGATGGCCGACTCCCCCGCGGTGCGCGCGGTGCTCGCGGCGTTCGACGGAGTGCGGCCATCGGGCGGCTGAGCCTCAGCCGCGCAGCACGGCGAAGTCGCCGAGGCCGATCCGGATCGTGAAGGTGCGCCGGGCGAGCAGCCAGCGCTCGCCGTCGCGGACCCAGCGGTCGTCGTACTCGCCCATGCACTCGTAGAAGGAGCCCTCCATCGGGCCGGCGCCGACGTGGTGGACGCGTGCGTAGGTGAGGGTGCGGGCCCGGTCGCCGTCGACCTCGACGCGGTGGTTGCCGAGCAGGTGCTGGGTCGGGCCGACGCCGTCGAGGTGGGCGCGCATCTGCGCGACGATGGCGACGGGACCGCCGTCCTTGCCGTAGCCGTGGGCGTCGGCGGTGAACGCGCCGGACACGGTCTCCCAGTCGCGCCCGTCGATGGCGGCGGCGATCTCGGCGAGGCGCTCGATCAGTGCTGCGCGGTCGTCCATGGTGGGTTCCTCTCGATGAGAACGCCGGTGCCCCGGTCGCGCGAGCGGCCAGGGCACCGGCTGGGTCAGGCTGGGGGTGAGGCTGGGTCAGCTCACTTGCTGAGCCACGCGTCGTCGAACAGCACCGCGGTCTGCGTGGTGGGCGTGATGCCGTGCACGTTGTCGTTCCACGCCTCGAGGAAGCCGCCGAAGCCGACGTTGAGGTAGACCGCGTCCTTCTTCCACAGCTCCTCGATCTTCGCGAGCGTGGCGCCACCCTCCTCGGGGCCGTCGGCGGCGCGCAGCTCGGCGAGCAGGCCGTCCATCTCCGGGCTGGCGTAGCGGCCCGGGTTGGCGCCCGAGGTGCTGTCCATCGCGGTGTCGAGGGCGGCGTACGGGTCGGAGTCCGGGATGCTGTTGGACCCGCGGGCGAGATCGAAGTCGCCGTCGACGTACACCTTCTTGACGACGTCGCCCACGGCGGAGACCAGGTCGAGCTGGACGTCGAAGCCGACCGCGTCGAGCATCGCCTTGATGGCCACGGCGCCGGACTTGGACGTGGCGTCACTGAGGCCGACGTAGTGGAGCTTGCCGTCGAAGCCGTCGGCCTTGGCCTCCTCGACCAGCTTCTTCGCCGCGGCCGGGTCCGTCTCGACCGGCTCGACGCCGGTCTTCCAGATCGACGTGGCGCCCATCAGGCCACGGTCGGCGAGCACGTCGCTGCCGGTGGTGCGCTCGAGGAAAGTGTTGGCGTCGAAGGCCAGCTCGACCGCCTGGCGCACCCGGACGTCGGCGGTGGCCGTGCCCTCGCGGTGGTTGAAGTTGATGGTCGGCACACCGCTGACGGCGCTCATGTTGCCGGCGTAGCCCTTGGCGACCAGGTCCTTGACGACCTTCTCGCTCGACACGTAGACCGCGTCGACCTCACCGGCCTCGAGGGACTCCAGCTTGGTCTGGTCGGGGCCGAGCTGCAGGAACTCGATCTTGTCGAGGTGCGGGCGCCCGCCGAAGTAGTCCTCGTTGGCCTTCACCACGGTCTTCTCGCCCGGCGCCTGGCTCTCCAGCACGAACGGACCGGCACCGATCGGCTTGAAGCTCGCCGGGTCGGCGTACGCCGCGGGGGCCAGGATCAGGCCGGGCCCGGCCGCGAGCAGGCTGGGGAAGCGCGCCCATGCCCCGTTGAAGGTGAAGGTGACCGTCGACTTGTCGGTCGCGACCATCGACTTCAGGTTGGCGCCCAGGATCTGGCCATGCAGGCCCCGGTTGGTGATGAAGCGCTGGATGCTGGCCACGACGGCGTCGGCGTCGAGGGCGGTGCCGTCGGTGAACTTCACGCCGTCGCGCAGAGTGAGCGTCCAGGTGATGTTGTCGTCGCTGGCGAGCGACTCGGCCAGCTGCGGGTCGTAGCCCTTGGTCTCGGGGTTGTAGCGCATCAGGGTGTCGTAGATCGACGCCATCACGTTGAGGCCGGTCGAGCCGGTCGGGTAGGTCTTCGTGGGGTCGAGGACGACCGCCTCGGAGTACTCCGCCATCCGCAGGGTCCCACCGTCGACGGGCTCCCCCGGGTCCTTCTCCGGGTTGACGAGGCCGTCCTTGTACAGGTCCTGAGGCGACGTCCTGGCGCCGGAGGAGTCCTTGTCCCCGTCGTCGCTGCTGGCGCAGGCCGTGGCGGCGAGAGCGGTCGCACACAGGGCCGCGGCCATCCGCGTGCGCACGGAAATGCGTGTCTTCACTGTTCACTCCAGGTGGGTCTCGTACTGGGGCTGTCGGGCGCCTGCAGGCCCCCGGTGGCCTGTGCGTGGCGTCACACTAGGAAGACGCCCGCCCGACGAGTCGGCGCGATTCCCACTCAGCGGGCATCCGAGCGCAGCGCCCGTCCGAGGTACGAGGACGGACGCTGGTCAGCGAGGAGGTCGAGGAGCGCCGGCGAGCTCGCGCCGCGAAGCAAGCGAGATCGCGGCGCGTCACGAGACCCCGCGAGGTGCTACCGGAACTGACCGTCGACAGTCGGCGAGAGCACAGCAGGGGGTCTCGAGACGGTCGCTGCGCGACCTCCTCGACCACCGGAGTCGCTGCGCGACCTCCTCGACCACCTCAGGGCAGCAGCGCCTGGCGTCCCTGCTCGACGAACTCCTTCTCGATGGCGTCGCGTCCGTCGTCGTCGAGGAGCCGGAACTGCGCGGTCCGGCCCACCCGCACCCACACCGGATCGGTGGTGTTCCACGCCGCGCGGCGCAGCGGGGCCTTGTCGATCTTGCCGCTCCCGGTGAGCGGCATCCGGTCGACGACACGCACGTACGCCGGCCACCACTTGGCGCCGAAGTCCGGCTGGGCGGCGAGGTGCTCCCCGAACGCGACGGGGTCGAAGGTGGCGCCGGGCTCGAGGTCGACGGCGACCATGACGCTGTCGCCGGTGCGCGGGTCCGGTACGGCGAACACCGGTGCGGCCGCGATCCACGGCAGCCGCTGGACGACCCGCTCGACCGGCGCGGCGGAGAAGTTCTCGCTGTCGACGCGCAGCCAGTCCGAGGAGCGGCCGGCGAAGTAGAAGAACCCCGCCTCGTCGCGGTAGGCGAGGTCGCCGGACCAGAAGTCGTCGCCGCGCACCCGGTCGGCCATCGCGCCCGGGTTCTTGTAGTAGCCCTCGAAAGAACCGGCCATGCCGACGGCGACCATCTGCCCGACGGCGCCGCCGTCGACCAGGCGGCCCTGCGCGTCGAACCGCGCGCGGGGGCACTCCTGCCCGGTGTCCTCGTCGAGGACCCGGACGTCGACGTCGCCGGCGGGCAGGCCGAGCGAGCCGACGGGGGTGTCGGGCGTGCGGTTGATCCGGAAGACGCCCTCACTGAGGCCGTAGCCCTCCATCACCTCGCAGCCGAAACGCTCGGTGAACCGGGCGACATCGGCTTCGGAGGCCTCGGTGCCGAACGCCAGCTCCAGGGTGCTGGTGCGGTCGCGCGGGTCCTCGGGGCGGGTCAGGACGTAGGACAGCGCCCGGCCGACGTAGTTGACGTAGGTCGCGCCGTGGCGGTGAATGTCGTCGGCGAACGCGCTCGCGGAGAACTTGCGGGTCATCGTCACCGTGGCGCCGGTGGCCATCGCGGGAGCGAGGTTCATCATGACGGCGTTGCCGTGGAACAGCGGCATGCACAGGTAGGTGACCGAGTCGCGGCGCATCCGGACCCGGCCGACGATCGCCTCGGTGAGCCGGCCGAGCCGGCCCTGGCCCACCACGACCGCCTTGGGGGCGCCGGTCGAGCCGGAGCTGAACAGCAGCATCGCGAGGTGGTCCGGTCCGGGCACCTCCGCGGTGTCGGGCACCGGTGCGCCGCGGTACGGCGCCAGCCACTCGTCGTACGCACTGTCGTCGACGTCGAGCACCCGCAGGCCCTCGAGGTCGGACGCGAGGTGCCGCAGCCGGCCTTCGGTCACCACGAGGTCGACGTCGGCGTGCCGGGCGTCCTGGGCGATCTCCGGGCCGCTGCGGCTGGCGTTGAGGCCGACCACGACGGCGTCGGCGAGCGAGGCCGCGGCGATCCAGAAGACGTAGTCGGGCACGTTCTCGAGCAGCACCCCGACGTGGACCTGACGCCCCTCGGGGGTCGGTACGGCGGCCCGGAGCGCCGCGGC
The DNA here is from genome assembly GCF_029961765.1 of Nocardioides sp. QY071. NCBI lineage: Bacteria > Bacillati > Actinomycetota > Actinomycetes > Propionibacteriales > Nocardioidaceae > Nocardioides > Nocardioides sp. QY071. The sequence continues at coordinate 1,817,989 of NZ_CP124681.1, read as the reverse complement.
ACGCACGGCTCCCTCGCCGACCACCTCGTCCCAGGTCCACTGCCGGTCCTCGAAGATCAGGCCCGTTTTGTCGTCGCCGGCCCGGCTCGCCACGATCTGCGCGAAGGTCTCCATCACACTCTCTCCTCGGCCGACGGTCGCGTCGGCATCTCGATTGTCTCGGGTCTCTCGGATCGCTCGGGGTCGACCTGCCGGGTCCGCCCCAGGACCAGGCAGGTCAGGGCGGCGAGCAGCTGCAGGGCGAGCCCGACAGCCAGTAGCCGAGCGGGCGCAGCGAGAGGCCTGCTCCCGCCAGGCCGCCGGCGACGAAGCCGGACTCGCTCGTCTGTCGCCCGCTGTCGGCGAACCCGGCGAGCACGGCCAGTGCCAGCGCGCTCCCGGTGGACATGCCGAGGAAGCGCAGGACCAGGTTGAAGCTCAGCGCGCTCCCGGTCTCCGCCGGCGGCACGAAGCGCACCATCAGCCACGGCATCGAGTTGAACGTCATCCCGCTGCCGAAGCCGCCGATCACGACGGCGAGGGTGACTTTCCACAGCGCGTCGTGCCCGAGGGCGAGCGCGAGGTTGGCGGCGGCGAACAGCAAGCAGCCGCAGGCGAGCAGCACGTCGGACGCCACGAACCTCCCCAGCCACAGGGCGATCCGGGAGCCGAGCACGCTGGTGACGGCGTACGGCGTCAGCATCAGGCCGGCCACAGCGACCGAACGGCCGAGCCCGTAGCCGTGCTCGCCGGTGGTCTGCACGAGGATCATCGACAGCGACAGCAGCACGAACATGCCGAGTGCGGCGAGCAGCCCGCACACGTTGGCGACCAGCACGCCGGGACGCACCGCCACCCGCAGGTCCACCAGCGGCCGCTCGGCGCGCAGCAGCCACCAGCCGCAGGCGAGGTACGCCAGCAGGCCGCCGCCGAGCAGCCCCAGCGTCAACGGCGAGGTGGTCCCCCACGCCTTCGCCTGCGTGACGGCGAACAGCACCGCGGCGGTGGCGGCGCTCAGGAGCACCGCACCGAGCCAGTCGACGCCGCGCGGTGCCTCCTCGTCGCTGTCCGGTACGACGACCAGCGCGACGACCAGCGCGGCGGCGGCCAGTGCGCTCGCCCAGCCGAAGGCGCCCTTCGTGCCGGCGAGGGTCGCGACGAACGCGGTGACCGGGAAGCCGAGCCCGGCAGCGGTGACGTTGGCGACCGAGATCGCCGCCACCGCGCCGCGGACCTTCTCCTCGGGCAGCTCGCTGCGGGCGATCGAGAACGCCAGCGGCACGATCGCGAACGCGAGGCCCTGCAGGATCCGGCCGGCCAGCAGCGGGACGAACCCGAGCGGGAGCGCGCCGAGCGCGGTGCCCACCACGACGAGCACGAGGCAGCCGAGCAGCGCCGGCCGCCGGCGACGCCCGGCACCGAGCCGCCCGACGACCGGGCACACCACGGCTGCGGTCACCAGGGTGGCGGTGATCGCCCACTGGGCGGTGACCAGCGAGACGCCCTCGGTGCGGGCGATGCCCGTGACCAGCGGGGTGCCGAGGCTGCCCACGACGCCGGTGACGGTCGTGACCAGCAGGATGCCCGGGAGCATCCAGCGGCTCTCCCGGGCATCGCTGGGGGCGGTCAGTCGACCCACGCGTCGTCGAGCAGGATCATCGAGTTCGCGCCGCCGGTGATGCCGTGGACCTTCGTGGTCCACACGCTCAGCTCGGAGAACGGCCCGAAGGTGACGAACGGGACGTCCTCGTTGACCTGCTCCTGGAGGGCGGTGATCGCCTTCAGCTGGTCGTCCTTCGTGGTGGCGGCCTGGAAGGCGGCGATGTGCTCGTCCATGGCCGGGCTGGTGTACATCCCGTAGGTCTGGGTGCCACCGCTGTGCATGGTCGCGTACATCCGGGCGAACGGGTCGGCCTCGACGAAGTTGATGCTCCAGCCGGCCAGGTCGTAGTCACGCTCCACGGCGATCCGGGTGATCTGCTCGGAGATGGTGCGCGCCGGCTTCGGGTCGAGGGTCATCCCGACCGCCTCGAGCGACGCCTTGACCGCCTGGGTGGCGGCCCGCGACGCGGGGTCGGTCCCGTCGACGTACCTGATCACGCCGTCCCAGCCGTCCGCCTTGGCCTCCTCGACGAGCTTCGTCGCCTCCGCGCGGTCGGGCGCGAGCCCGGCCGCGTCGGTGTGCCACACGGAATAGTCGGGGAACAGGTCGGAGGACGCGATGCCGGTGCCGCCGAACATCCGCTCCCGCATCAGCTCGGGGTCGATCGCCAGGGCGATCGCCCTGCGGACCCGGACGTCGTGGCCGGCGGCGCCCTCGGAGGCGTTGATGATGGCGACGTTGCTGGCAGCACGCATGTTGACGTATGCGGGCAGCTTCTTGTCCAGCACCTCGTCGACGAGGTCGGGGTCGCGGACCAGGGCCGCGTCGATGTCGCCACCCTCCAGCGAGTCCAGGCTGGTGCGCTGGTCGCCGAGGAAGGCCATCTTCACGCTGTCGAGGCGGGGGGCACCGTCCCAGTAGTCGTCGCGGGCCTCGAGCTCGAGGGACTCGCCGTGCTTCCACTCGCCGAGCGTGAACGGGCCGGCGCCGACGGGCGTGAAGCTGCCGTCGGCCCCCACCGACGACTTGGCCACGACCATGCCGGGCCCGGTGCTGAGGATGCCCGGGAACAGCGGCCACGGGCGCGCCAGCTCGTAGGTGACGGTGTGCGCGTCGGTGGCGGTGGCCGAGGTGACGTTGCCGGCCCACAGCGCGGTCTCGGGCGCCTTCGCGGTGGCGTACCGCTGCTGGCTCCAGACCACGGCCGCGGCGTCGAGCGGGGTGCCGTCGGAGAAGGTGACCCCGTCGCGCAGGGTGAGGGTCCAGGTCGTGTAGTCGGCGTCGTGCTCGATCGACTTCGCCAGGCGCGGCACGAACTCCTGCTCGTCCGGGTCGAAGTTCAGGAGCGTGTCATAGATGTTCGCCATCTCGATGCCGCCCGTGGTCGCGGCGGCGATGGTCACGGTCGGGTCGAGCGAGGTCGGCTCGGTGTAGGCGCCGTACGTCAGGGTGCCGCCGTCGACCGGCTCACCGGCATCGTCGACGTTGCGGAAGCCCTCGGCGAGGGCCTTGCCCTGACCGCGTGGCTTCTTCTCCTCCTGCGAGGCGCAGCCGCTCACGAGCAGCGACGCGGCCACCACGACGGCTGCGGTACGACGCAGTCCCGGGACTGGGATGGACATGGCGATCTCCTTCTGTTGGGGGCTTGCGACCAGGTCAGACGAGGCGGACGTCGCGGCGGTTGACCTTGCCCGTCGCGTTCCGGGGCAGCTCCTCGAGCGTGATCTGCCAGCGGGTGGGGACCTTGTAGCGCGCGAGGCCGGCCGCGGTGTGGGCGCACAGCTCCTCCTGGGAGACCTGCGCCCCCGGGTGCAGCACGACGACGGCGGCGACGCCCTGGCCGTAGTCGGGGTCGGGGACGCCCATGACGATGCACTCGCGCACGGCGGGGTGGGCGACGATCCGGTCCTCCACCTCGGCCGGGTAGATGTTCTCTCCCCCGCGCAGGATCAGGTCGGAGCGCCGGCTCGAGATGTGCAGCTGGCCGTCGGTGAGATGACCGAGGTCGCCGGTGCGGAACCAGCCGTGGGGCGCGGTGGAGGCCGCTGTCGCTTCGGGGTTGTCCCAGTAGCCGAGCATCAGCTGGGCGCCCCGCAGGTGGATCTCCCCCTCGACCCCGTCGGGCACGGGAAGGCCCGCGGTGTCGCGGACCTCGACCTGCACGGTCGGCACGGGGCGTCCCACCGTCGTCGGGTCGGCGGCGAGCTCGGCGGCCAGCGCGAGAGTCGCGGCGGTGCTCGACTCGGTGAGGCCGTACGTCGTGCCGAGGGAGCGCCCGGCGGCGGGCAGGGCCTGCCGCAGCGCCTCCTTGAGCTCGGGCGAGGAGGGCGCGCTGCCGACCGAGATGCTGCGCAGCGACGACAGGTCGAATTCGGCGAGCCGGTCGCCGAGCTCGACGATCCGGCTGAGCATGGTCGGCATCGCGCCCCAGTTGGTGACCCGCTCGGACTCGATCAGCCGCAGCACCTGCTCGATGTCGAACTTCCCGAGGTGCAGCACGGCGGTGTCGCCGACGACCAGCCGGACCACCGCGAGGTTGTGCAGCGCGGCGATGTGGAACAGCGGCGTGACGAGCAGGAACCGGCGATCCACCTGCGGGAAGCCCATCTCCGCGGCGATCGCGTCGTTGAGCAGGTGGAACCACACGGCGGCGATCACGTTGCGGTGCGAGTGGGTGGCGCCCTTGGCGCGACCGGTGGTACCGCTCGTGAACAGGATGACGGCCGGGTCGTCCTCTGCGATCTCACCGTCCGGCTGCGGGAGCGCGACACCGCGGTGCGCGGCGGTGATCCGCGGCAGGTCCTCCTCGACGGTGAGCACGCGGACGCCCATCCCATCGGCCATCCGGGCCCGCGGCGCGTCGGCGATGAGCACCTTCGGGGTGGTCAGCTCCAGGCCGTGGACGAGCTCGGGCTGCGCCCACATCGAGTTCATGCCGACGGCGACGGCGCCGATCGAGACCGCCGCCCAGAAGCCGACGATCCACTCGGGGCAGTTGGCCGCGCACAGCGCGACCCGGTCGCCCCTGCCGACGCCGTGCTCGGTGCGCAGCACGTGGGCCAGCGCGGCCACCTCGTCGTAGTGGTCGGCGAAGCTGATCCGCCGGTCGCGGGTCACCAGGTACTCCGCGTCCCCGAAGTCCCGCGAGGCCTCGAGCAGCTCACGCAGCGAGTGCTGCCGGTGGGCGTAGACCTCGAGGTCCTCGCCGCGCACGTCCTCCACCCGGATCTCGTACGGCGCGCCGGGCGCGGTCAGTCGCGCGACGGCCTCCTCACGCGTGGTCATCCTCTTGCTCTCCTCGTCCACTACTGCGCTCACCGGATGGTCAGCTGCCCGCCGTCGATGTTCCACGCCTGCCCCGTGACCCAGGCGGCCTGGTCGCTGGCGAGGAACACCGCGGCCGCGGCGACCTCGGCCGGCTCGCCGGTCCTGCCGAGCGGGAGGTTGGCGCGCACGTAGGCCTGCCACGACTCGGGGTCCCGGTCACCGATCCGGCCGGTCTCGGTCACCCCGGGACACAGCGCGTTGACCCGGATGGCGTGCCTGCCGAGCTCCTTGGCGGCCGACGAGGTCAGCGACTGCACGCCCGCCTTGGAGGCGGAGTAGGCGCCGGTGCCCGCGCCGCTGAGCTTCCCGCCGATCGAGGAGATGTTGACGATGCTGCCGCCCTCGCCCTGCGCGACCAGCTGCCGGCCGAAGACCTGGGTCATCAGGAAGGTGCCGCGCAGGTTGACCGCGATCACCCGGTCGAACGCCTCGACGGACAGCTCGGTCAGCGGGACCCGGTCCTCGCCCCGCGACGCGGCGGCGTTGTTGACCACGACGTCCACGCGTCCGAGCTCGGCGAGCGTGACCTCAAGCAGCCGTCGTACGGCGTCGGGGTCGGCGACGTCGCACACGACCGGGAGCGCCCGGCGGCCCAGCGCGCGCACCTCCTCGGCCACCGACTCGATGTCGTTCCAGCCGGCGGCGATCTCGTCGGCGGGCCGGTCCTCGGGACGCCGGCCGGAGCCGGTGACCACGACGTCACAGCCGGCCCGGGCGAGCTCGACGGCCAGCGACCGGCCGATGGAGCGCATCCGCCCGGCGCCGGTGACGACGGCGACCTTGCCGGCCAGGCCGGTCAGCTCGTAGCCCATGGGACCTCCTGCAGCTCGATGAACAGTCCGCGTGCCTCGACCGTGCGCGCACCGTCGACCTCGACCCACGCCTCGGCGGTGGTCTTGCGACCGGTGGTCGCCACGATGCGGGCACCCAGCTCGAGGGGGACGTCCAGTGGGGTGCGTGCGTGGTAGCGCAGGTCGAGGGTGCCGGTGACCGAGCGGCGCCCGGTCGCCTGGACCAGCGTGCCGAGCATGCAGTCCATCAGGTGCGCGAGGTAGCCACCGTGCACCGACTCGGGCGGCCCCTCGTAGAGCGCGTTCGGCACCGTGGTGGCGTACGCCGCGTCGCCGTCGAACCGGATCGCGAGCGGCAGCGCCTGCGGGTTGAACCGGAACACCGGCCAGGCCAGGTCCGGACCGACCTCGCGGGCCCGGGCGGGGTCGGCGAAGGAGGCACGCAGCGCCCGCGGGCGGGTACGCCGCCCGAGCGTCTCGGCGAGCTCGTCCATCCGGGTGCGGGCGGCGCGCAGCTCCTCGAGGTCGACGTCCGTGGTCGCCGCGGCCAGCATGAGCCGCCGAGTGGCGGCCGCCAGCGCGGCGACCTCCTCGGCGACCGGCTCCGCGACCTTGTCCGCCAGCACGTCAGACCCGCTCGACGATCGCGCCGGTGACCTGGGCACCGCCGGCGCAGATCGCGACCATCGCGAGCTGCTGGTCGCGGCGCTCGAGCTCGTCGAGCACGGAGGCGATCAGGCGGACGCCGGTCGAGCCGACCGGGTGGCCCAGCGCGATCGCGCCGCCGTTGACGTTGAGCCGGTCCTCGTCGACGTCGTGGACCCGGGCGAAGGACATCGGCACCGAGGCGAAGGCCTCGTTGACCTCGAACAGGTCGATGTCGCCGATCGTCATGCCGGTGCGCTCCAGGAGCCGCTCCCCCGCCCGGACCGGTCCGTCGAGCAGGTACTGCGGCTCGGCGCCCAGCAGGGTCTGGGCGACGATCCGCCCGCGTGGGCGCAGGCCCTCGGCGCGCGCCCGGTCCTCCGACATGACCAGCGCCGCGGTGGCGCCGTCGGAGATCTGCGAGGCGGTACCCGCGGTGTGCAGCCCGCCCTCCCGGATCGGCTTGAGCCCGGCGAGCGCCTCCAGGCTGGTCTCCCGCAGGCCCTCGTCGCGGGCGACGACGGTGCCGTCGGGCAGCTTCACCTCGATCACCTGACGGTCGAACCGTCCTTCGTCCCACGCGGCGCGGGCCCGCTGCTGCGACCGGAGGCCGAAGGCGTCGAGGTCGGCACGGGTCAGGCCGCGGCGCTCGGCGATGCGGTCGGCGGCCTCGTACTGTGCCGGCAGGTCGACGCTCCAGTCGTCCGGGCGCGGCCGGCCGACGGTGCCGTCGCCGAGGTTCGCCAGCAGGGGCACCCGCGACATGGCCTCGACACCGCAGGCGATGCCGGCGTCGACGTACCCGGCCGCAACCTGGGCGGCGACCAGGTGGACGGCCTGCTGGGCCGAGCCGCACTGGGCGTCGATGGTGGTCGAGCCGATGTCGTCGGGGAAGCCCTGGTGCAGCCAGGCGAAGCGCACGACGTTGCCGGACTGCTCGCCGGCCTGGGTGACGCAGCCGCCGACGACCTCGCCGATGCTGGCGGGGTCGACGCCGGTGCGCTCGAGGATCCCGCGCTGGGCGCGGCCGAGCAGGTCGACGGCGTGCAGGCCGGAGAGCGCGCCGCCGCGGCGGCCGTAGGGCGTGCGGATCGCGTCGACGATGACGGGTCGGGACATGGTTCTTCTCCTCGTCAGGCCGGCGCGCCGATGCGCGGGGCGGTGGGCAGGGCGTCGCCGAGCTCGGCGGCGACGGCGTCACCGCTGCCGAGCGAGAAGGCGACCTGGCGGCCCCACAGGAAGTAGCGGTGGACCGGGTAGTCGATGTCGGCGCCGATGCCGCCGTGCAGGTGCTGCCCGGCGTGGACGACGCGCAGCCCGCCGACCGAGGCCCACCACTTGGCGACCAGGCTGGCCGACTCGGCGGCCTCCTCGTCACCGTTGTCCAGCAACCAGGCGGCCTTCTGCGTGGTCAGCCGGATCGCCTCGGTGTCGAGGTAGGCGTCGGTCGCCCGGACGGCGACGGCCTGGTTGGTCGAGAGCGGCCGGCCGAACTGCACGCGCTCGGAGGTGTAGGCGGCGGTGATCCGCAGGTCCTCCTCGCACACGCCGAGCGCGACCGCGGCGAGCGCGATGCGCAGCCGGCGCCGGGTCCAGTCCACGACGCGCGCGCCGTCGGCGGGCAGCAGGTCGTCCTCGGTGAGGACGACGTCCTCGAAGGCGACCGCGCCCGCGCTCTCGTTGCTGGTGGCCGCGACCGGGACCACGGTGACGCCGTCCCGGTCGACGGGGACGATCGCGACCCGCAGGCCGCCGTCCTCCAGGGCCACCGGTACGACGACCGCCGCCGCCACCGGCGCGGCCGGCACCTGCGGCAGCTCGCCGGTGACCCGCAGCCCGCCGTCGACCCGGAGCCCGGTGAGCCGGGCGACCTGGCCGGGTGCGGCGTCGAAGGCGCCGGTCACGATCAGGGTGCCCTCGACGACCGGTCCGAGCCATCTCTCGACCTGCGCGGCCGAGCCGAACTCCGCGAGCGGCAGCGCCGCGCCGGCGACGACCGACCACAGCGGCACGGGTGCGACGTGGCGGCCCTGCTGCTCGAGGAGGGCGACCAGGCCGCCCACGCCGAGCCCGGCGCCGCCCTTGTCCTCGGGGACGGCGATGCCGATCAGGCCGGAGGAGGCGAGGGTCTCCCACAGCCTCGCGTCGAAGCCGCCGTGGTTGCGCTCGACGTCGACGACGCGCTCGACCTGGGCGAGGTCGCCCAGGATCTGCGCGGCGAGGTCGCGGACCTCGGCGTGGTCCTCGGTCAGGGCGAAGTCCATCTCAGTTCCCGTCCTTCTTCTCGGTCTGGTTCTCCTTGCGGCGGGCCCCGAGCGTCATGCCGAGCGTCTTGGCCGCGACGATCTCGCGCATCACCTCGTTGGTGCCGCCGCCGAAGGTGTTGTTCTGGGCGCGCCGCCCGAGTGACTCGACCCGGCCCTCGATGGCCGCGCCGGGCGAGCCGGGGCGGAGCAGGCCGGCGGCGCCGAGCACCTGCTGGAGCCGGCCGTAGGCGGTCACGACGGCCTCGGTGCCGAAGATCTTGGCGGCCGCGGAGTCGCCGCCACCGAGGGTGTTGGCGGCGACGTCGGAGACCAGGCGCAGGTTCATCAGGTCGGCGGCGCTGAGCAGGGCGTAGGTCTCGGCGAGGGCGCTGCGCACCCACGGGACGTCGTACAGCGTCGTCGCACTGTCCGGGCCGAGCTTCTCGGCCTGCGCCCAGGCGAGCACCTCGTCGTACATCTGGTTGGCGATGCCGCCGCGGGCGGCCAGGGCGACCCGCTCGTGGTTGAGCTGGCTGGTCATCAGCTTCCAGCCCTGGTTGAGCTCGCCGACGACGTTGCTGAGCGGGACGCGGACGTCCTCGTAGTAGGTGGCCGAGGTGCTGATCCCGCCGACGGTGTGGATCTCGGTGACCGAGAACCCGGCGCTGCTGGTCGGGACGAGCACGACCGAGATGCCCTGGTGGCGAGGAGCGTCGGGGTCGGTGCGGACCGCGAGCCAGACCCAGTCGGCGAAGACGCCGGCGCTGGTGAAGATCTTGTTGCCGTTGATGACCAGCTCGTCACCGTCGATCCGGGCCCGGGTCTGCAGGCTGGCGAGATCGGTGCCGGCGCCGGGCTCGGTGTAGCCGATCGCGAACATCAGCTCGCCGCGCAGGATCTTCGGGAGGAAGAAGTCCTTCTGCTCCTTGCTGCCGTGCTTCATCAGCGTCGGTGCGACGGTGTTGAGGGTGACCAGCGACAGCGGGGCGCCGGCGCGCAGCGCCTCGTCGTAGAAGACGTAGAGCGCCTCGGGGTCCTCGCCGCGGCCGCCGTACTCGATCGGGAAGCCGAGGCCGAGCCAGCCGTCCTTGCCCATCTGGCGCAGGATCCGGTCGAACACCGGCCCGCCCTCGGTCTGGTCGGCCAGCGCGGCGCGGTCCTCGTCGTCGATGGTGGCGGCGAAGTAGGCGCGCAGCTCGGTGCGCAGTGCCTTGGAGCTGTCGGAGAGCTCTGGGTACATGGCGTGCTTCCTTGGTGGGTGGGGTGTCAGCGCGGGAGCCGGAGCACCCGGCGCGCGATCACGTTGAGCTGGATCTCGATGGTTCCGCCGCCGACGAGCACGGCGGGCAGGCCGAGGTGGTCGATGACGGGGTCGGTGGTGTGCTTGCCGGTCGGGGGTACGGCGACCAGCGCGTCGCGTCCCAGGACGCGGAGCAGGTCGCGGGAGTTGTCGCGCTGTGCGATCGCGTTGCAGACCTTCTGCACGCTGACCTCGGCGCCCCCGCCGACGCCGCCGAGCCCGTCGATCCGGGCCAGGACGGAGCGCAGGTTCAGCGCGGAGAGGGCCATCTCGCGGCCCACGCAGCGCCCGAGGACCTCGACGACGGCATCGCGCGAGGCCTCGTGGGCGCCGGAGGCGAGCACCGCCCGGACCAGGTCGCTGGAGCCGTGGCTGAGCCGGGCGCCCATGCTGAGGCGCTCGTTGGCGAGGGTGGTGACGGCGAGCCGCCAGCCCGCGCCGGGCTCGGCGACGAGGCACTCGTCGGGCACGAAGACGTCGTCGAGGAAGACCTCGTTGAACTCCGAGAGCCCGGTCGCCTGGCGCAACGGACGGACATCGACGCCCTCGCTGCGCATGTCGACGAGGAAGTAGGAGATCCCTGCGTGCTTGGGGGCGTCGGGATCGGTGCGGGCCAGGCACACGCCCCAGTCGGCCTCGGCGGCCATGGAGTTCCACACCTTCTGGCCGGTGAGGACCCAGCCGCCGTCGACCTTGCGGGCGCGGGTGGACAGGCCGGCGAGGTCGGAGCCGGCGCCGGGTTCGGAGAACAGCTGGCACCAGAAGATCTCGCCGCGCAGGGTCGGGTCGACGAACCGCTGCTGCTGGGCGGGCGTCCCGTGCAGCAGCAAGGTCGGCAACACCCACTCGCCGATCACGGTCGAGGGCTGGGCGAGCGCGCGGCGGGCGAACTCCTGGGCGATGACGGCCTGCTCCTCCGGGCCGGCCGCTCGGCCCCAGGGCTCGGGATAATGCGGTGCGACGAGGCGCGCGTCGGCGAGGTGCTCCTGGCGACGGCCGCCGCGCGAGGGCGCCCAGCCCGTGGCGGGAACGCCGTCCTCGGGGAGCGCGAGCGCGGCGTCGAGGACCGCGGCCAGCTCGGCACGCAGCTCGGGCAGGGCGTCGTCGGCGACGAAGCCGAAGTCCCGCTCTCCCTCGAGGGCGGCAGCGCCCAGGCGGGCGGCCCACGTCGCCTCCGGGCCGTTGGCGGCGGACAGGCTGATCGCGCGGCGCCAGTAGAGGTGGGCGTCGTGCTCCCAGGTGAAGCCGATGCCGCCGAAGAGCAGCACCGCCTCGGCCGCGACGTCGACGGCCGCGGGCAGCGCGGTGAGGCCGACCTGGGCGGCGGCGAGGCGCTGCTGGGCCGGGTTGTCGTGCTCGTCGTCGCCGGCGCGGGCCGCGTCCCACGCGGCGGCTCCGATCATCTCGGCCTTCACCAGCAGGAGGGCCGCCTTGTGCTGCACCGCCTGGAAGCTGCCGACCGGGACGCCGAACTGCTCGCGGGTGGAGACGTGGGCGACGGCCGCGTCGACGCACCACCGGGCGACGCCCGCGGCGTCGGCGGCGAGCAGGGCAGCGGCGGCCAGCTCGGCCCGCTCGGCGGCGGGTGCGGGCAGCACCTCGGCCGCGCCCACGAGCCTGCCGTCGAGGACGAGCCGGCCGACCGATCGGGAGAGGTCGGTGGCCGGCTCGCCGATCACCTCGCCGGCGGCGGGCGTCAGCACGCACCACACCGGCTGGCCCGTGGCACTGGTCGCGCGGACCACGACCAGGTCGGCGCCCGGCAGGCCCAGGACGGGTCGGGTCTCGCCCTGCAGGAGCCAGCCGCCGTCGTACGGCGTCGCGGTGAGGCCGGGCCCGTCGGACAGGGCACCGGTGGCGCCCTCGGCGAAGCCCTCCAGCGCTGCGCTGCGCACCGGGCTCTCCGGTGCTGCCGAGACGACGGCGCTGGCGAGGACGGTGCTCAGGAACGGGCCGGGGTGCAGGGCGCGGCCGAGCTGCTCGGTGACGACGGCGAGCTCGACCAGACCGGCGCCCGCGCCGCCGTCCTCCTCGGGCAGGTGGATGGCGTGCAGGCCCTGCTGGACGAGGGCGTCCCAGGCCTCGGGCCGCTTGCCGGCGGCGAGGTCGTCGAGCTGGGCGCGGGTCGCCTCGACCGGGGCGGCCCGGCGGGTCCAGGCGGCGACGGAGTCGGCCAGGTCGCGGTGGTCGTCGGTGAGGGCGAGTGCCATGTCAGAGCCGTTCGATCAGGAGGCAGGTGGTGGCGGCGGACGCGCAGATCGCGACCATGGCGACCTGGCCGTCGCGGCGCTCGAGCTCGGCGAGGGCGGTCGCGATCAGCCGGATGCCGGTGGCGCCCGCGGGGTGGCCGAGGGCGATGGCCCCGCCGTTGGGGTTGAGGCGGTCCTCGTCGACGCCGTGGACCCGCGCGAAGGACATCGGCACCGACGCGAACGCCTCGTTGACCTCGAACACGTCGACGTCGCCGATGCTCATGCCCGCGCGGGCGAGCACCTTCGTGGCGGCCTCGACCGGGGCGTCGAGCATGTACTCCAGGTCGCCGCCCATCACGCACTGGTTGAGCAGCCGCGCCCGCGGCCTCAGGCCGAGCTCCGCGGCCCTGCCGGCCGACATGAGGAGTGCCGCGCTGGCGCCGTCGGAGACCTGCGAGGACGAGCCGGCGGTGTGCAGGCCGCCGTCCTTGACCGGCTTCAGCCTCGCCAGTGCGTCCATCGAGGACTCGCGCAGTCCCTGGTCACGGGTCACCGTGCCGTGGTCGGGCGTGGCGACCGGGATCACCTGGCCGTCGAAGACACCGGCGTCCCACGCCGCCGCGGCGCGCTGCTGGGAGCGCAGGCCGAAGGCGTCCAGGTCCGCGCGGCCGAAGCCGCGGCGTGCGGCGATCCGGTCGGCCGCCGTGTACTGGTCCGGGTTGTCGACCGACCAGCTCTCCGGGCGCGGCGTCCCGAGACCGGTGCCGACCTTGTAGGTCAGCGGGACCCGCGACATCAGCTCGACGCCGCACGCCATGCCGACCTCGAGCGAGCCGATCGCGATCTGGCCGGCGAGCAGGTTGACCGCCTGTGCGGCCGTCCCGCACTGGGCGTCGATGGTCGTCGTACCCGTCGCGGTGGGCAGCCCCGCGTGCACCCAGGAGGTGCGGGTGATGTTGCCGAACTGCTCCCCGATCGGCGTCACGCAGCCGCCGATGGCCTGCTCGACGAGCGCGGGGTCGATGCCGGCGCGGTCGAGGACGCCGCGCTGGGCGTGACCGAGCAGCTCCGCGGCGTGCACGCCGGAGAGCCAGCCGTCGCTCTTGCCGAACGGCGTGCGCGCGGCGTCGACGATGACGGGGCTCATGCGGATGCTCCTTCGAGGGGGTGGACGGTGAGGCCCCAGTTCCGGATCAGATCCAGGCTCACGGTGGTGCGGCCGGTGACGTCGGCCGGGCAGTCGCACAGGGCGAGGACGGCCTCGGCCATCTCCGCCAGCGACTCGACCTGGTCGGGGCGGATGGTGTCGCCGACGAGCAGCGACGCGCCCTCGCTGAGGACGGCGGCCCGCGGCTGCACGGTGTTGACCCGGATGCCGGTGCCGTGGAGCTCGGCGCCGAGCCCGTTGGTGATCCGGTTGAGTGCGGCCTTCGAGGCGGCGTACACCGCGAGGTCCGCGCCGGGCTCCACCAGCTCGAACGGCGGGCCGTCGAAGTGACGGGCCGAGGCGCTGGAGAGGTTGACGATCCAGCCCTCCCCCGCGGCCCGCATGCCCGGGAGGACGGCCTGGACCAGGTCGAGCGGCGCGTGCACGTTGACCTCGAAGCTCAGCCGGCGACGGCGCAGCGGGAAGTCCGCCAGCGGCTGGTAGATCGCCGCCGCGGCGTTGTTGACCAGGATCTCGACGGTGCCGCCGAGCAGCTCCTCGGCGGCCGGCACGATCCCGGCCCGGCTGTCCTCGTCGGCCAGGTCGGCGACGTACGACGCCACCCGGGTGCCGTACGCCGCCAGTCGTGCCACCGTCTCTGCCAGGCTGCCGGCGAGGCGGCTGCCGCCGGGCTCGGCGGTGCGGGCGACGAGGACGACGTCGGCGCCCTCGGCGGCCAGCCGCTCGGCGACGCCGGCGCCGATGCCCCGGCTGGCGCCGGTCACCAGGGCGCGGCGGCCCGCGAACCGCCTGCTCATCGGTCCGCGGCGAGGACGAGCGCCGAGTGCGGGACGGGCGATCCGCCGGTGACCAGCACGTTGTCGAGCGTCTTGCCGGGCTGGTTGACCGACGTGCCACGGACCAGGCGCACGCCCTCGGCGATGCCGTTGACGCCGTGGATGTAGCCCTCGCCGAGCTGGCCGCCGTTGGTGTTGATCGGCAGGCGGCCGTCGAGCTCGAGGTTGCCGTCGGCGATGAAGTGCCGGGCCTCGCCGCGGCCGCAGAAGCCGTACTCCTCGAGCTGCAGCAGCACCATCGGCGTGAAGGCGTCGTACAGGATCGCGGCGTCGATGTCGTCGGGACCGATCCCGGCCTGGCGCCACAGCTGCTGGGCGACCAGCTCGACCTCGGGCATCGCCTCGATGTCGTCGCGGTAGTAGCTGCTCATCGAGATCTGCTGCGGGCCCACGCCCTGCGCGGCGCCGGTGATCACGGCCGGTGGGTGCGGCAGGTCGCGCGCCCGCTCGGTGCTGACGATCACCAGGGCCTGACCCCCGTCGCTCTCCTGGCAGCAGTCGAGCAGGCGCAGCGGGTCGGCGATCATCCGCGAGGCCTGGTGCTCCTCGATCGTGATCGGGCGCTCGAAGAACCAGGCCTTCGGGTTGGTGGCCGCGTGCTTGCGCGAGAGCACCGAGATCTGGCCGAAGTCGGCGCTGGTGGCGCCGTACCTCTCCATGTAGAGCCGAGCCAGGAACGCCTCCTGCTGGGCCGGCGTGAGCAGGCCGTAGGGGTTGATCCAGTTGCGGTACTCCTGGTCGGTGTTCTGGTTGTAGGCGAACGGCGGCGGGCCCTGGCCGAAGCGGTGCCCGGAGCGCTCGTTGAACGCGCGGTAGACGACGACCACGTCGGCGACGCCGGACGTCACCGCCAGCGCGGCCTGCTGCACCGGCGCGCAGGCACCGCCGCCGCCGTGCGGGATCCGGCTGAAGAACGTCAGCTCCGGGATGCCGAGCGCGCGGGCGACCGCGATCTCCGGGTTGGTCTCCATGGTGAAGAGCGCGAACCCGTCGACCTCCTCGACGCCGACCTGCGCGTCGTCGAGGGCGGCGAGCACGGCCTCGCAGGCCAGCTGCCACTCGCTGCGCCCGGAGTTCTTGGAGAACTCGGTCGCACCGATGCCGGCGATCGCGGCGCCGCCGGAGAAGGTCGTGCTCACTGGATGCCTCCGATGGGCTGGTCGAGGGTGACGGTGGCGGTGACGTGCGCGCCGCGGGCGTTGCGGCCGGCGACCTTCAGCGTCACGGCGGCCTCGGTGACCTCGGCGACCTCTCCGGAGAACGTCATGGTGTCGCCGGGGAAGTTCGGTACGCCGAGGCGCAGCGCCACCTTGCGGATCCGGGTCGCCGGGCCGAACAGGTCGGTCACGTAGCGGTCGAGGAAGCCGTTGGTGGAGTTGATCGACATGAAGATGTCGGGGGTGCCGCGGTCGTTGGCCTTGGCGGGGTCGTGGTGCACGTCCTCGAAGTCCTGGCTGGCGATCGCGGTCGCGACGATGGTCGTCCGGTCGAGCGGGAGCGCGAGCTCGGGCAGGACGTCGCCGGGCTTCGGCGCGGTCACTCGGCACCTCCCGTCGTGGCGGCCGGACGCAGCTGCGGCAGCACCTCGCCGTGCGCGTGCTCGGCGAAGCCGACCTCGAGCTCGAGGCCGCGGCGCAGGTCGGCGTGGTCCACGCCGCTGATGTCGGCAACCAGCCGGGTGCCCTCCTCGAGGTCGACCAGGCCGACCGCGAGCGGGTAGGTGAACGCGGGGTCCTGCGGGTGGTGGACGACCGTCCAGCTGTGCAGCGTGGCTCGCCGGGTCGACTCGACCGTGTCCCACTCGAACGAGCGGCACGAGGGGCAGGCCGGGCCGGGAGGGTGACGCAGCGTCTTGCAGTCGGTGCAGCGCTGGATCTCCAGCCGGCCCTCGCGGGCGGCGGTGAAGAAGAACTCGTTGTCCTGGGTGACCGTCAGGCCGGGGACGGCGGTCCGTCGCTCCGGGGTGGCGTCGCTCATGCCGCGGGCTCCTTGGGTGCGTCCTTGGTGGTGGGGTCGAAGCGGAGGATCACGAACCTCTCGTCGACGAGCAGCTCGCCCGCCTGGTCGACGTACCGCTTGCGCAGCGTGATGAAGCAGCCGTTGCCGAGGCCGGTCCGCTTGATCGGGGAGATGTCCTCGATCGTGAAGTGGCAGGTGACCCGGGTGCCGGGCGTGAGCTCGCGGACGTACTCCTGCTCCTGCGCGGTCGCGACCACCGAGGTGAAGCCGTGCTCGTCGAGCAGTGCCAGCAGCCGCGAGTAGGCGTGGTCCTCCTGGACGCCCTCGGCGCGCAGTGCCTGGACCTGCCGCCAGCGGCGGTAGCCCTGCATCACCCAGGTGGTGACCATGGCCGGCGGGCAGATCACGTCGTCACGGCCGGTGGCGCGTGCCGCCTCGGGGTCGACGTACACCGGGTTGTGGTCGTCGTGGGCCTCGACCCAGTTGCGGATCATCGCCTCGTTGACGGCGTACCGCGCCACGCGGGGCGGCTCGGCCACCTCGCCGACGAACTCCCCGAACCGGGACTCGAGCTCCTCCATCGACCGTCCTTCGCCAGATCGCGCCTTCTTGAGCAAGCGCTTGGTTATTGGCCGTGGCACCGGCCCCTTCGCTCGGTCACCATGTCCGTCCCGGGCCCTCTCGCGCGAACGGCACTCCCGCTGAGCGGGCACGTCTCCCCCGCGCTCCGGCCGACCGGAGAGAATCCGGGACGACCGACCAGGAGGAGCCCCATGCGCACGATCACCGGCCGGCGTACCGAGATCATGGAGGTCGCGGCGGCGATGTTCGCCGAGCGCGGCATCGGCGCGACGACGGTCCGCGAGATCGGCGAGTCGGCCGGCGTGCTCTCCGGCAGCCTGTACCACCACTTCTCGTCGAAGGACGAGATCGTGCGCGAGGTGCTCGCCGACTTCATGGACCAGATCGAACGCGCCTTCTCGGCCGTCGCGGCCGCGTCCACCTCCCCGGAGGAGACCGTGCGCGGGTTGGTCCGCGCGACGCTGGAGTGCATCGACAGCCACCCGCACGCGACCCGGATCTACCAGCGCGACCGCGCCTACCTGCGCCAGCACGGCCTGCTGGACGCGATCGACACCAAGTCCCGCGCCGTACGCCGCCACTGGCGCACGGCGATCGACGCCGGGATCGCCGCCGGCGACTTCCGTGCCGAGGTACCGGGCGACGTGTTCTACCGCTCCCTGCGCGACACCCTGTGGGCCACCATGCACTGGCCGAACCGGGCGTCGTGGTCGACCGAGGAGTTCGCCGACCTGATGGCGTCGATGTTCCTCGGCGGCTTCCGGGCCGGCTCCTAGGCGAGCCCGAACATCACCCGCGGCGAGACCGGCACTCCCCCGTCCGGCTCGGCGATGCCGTACTCCGCGGCGGCCTCGGCGGTGACGACCACCGTTCCGGTCCGCCCGTGGACGGCGGGATCGGCGGCCAGTGCGGCGACCACGCGGCCCTGCAGCTCAGGCGTCTCGGCGTCGGAGACGGGTACGCCGGCGATGGACTCCAGGCCGCTGGCGAGCAGCTGCTCGGTGCGGACCAGGCCGGGCCACAGCGAGAGCACCGTGACGCCGTCGGCGCCGAGCTCGAGCGCGAGGTCCTGGGTCATCTTGTCGAGGCCGGCCTTCCCGACGCCGTACAGCGTGGAGTGGAGGTAGGCGCGGGCGCCGACAGAGGAGACGTTGACGACCAGGCCGCTCCCCTGCGCGACGAGGATCGGCGCGGCGGCGTGGGTCGCGACGAAATGGGCGCGCAGGCCGATCCCGACCAGGCTGTCCCAGTCCGACAACGGCCGCTCCCAGAACCGCTCGGGGCGCAGGTGGTTCATCCGCGGCCCGGCCCAGACGTTGTTGACGAGCAGGTCCAGCCGGCCGTGCTCCTCGGCGACGCCGCGGACCAGCGCGGCGACCTCGGCGTCGTCCTCGTGGTGGCACGTGCGGGCGCTGCCGTGTCCGCCGGCAGCGTCGACCCGGGCCACGGTCGCGGCCAGCCGGGACTCGTCGCGCCCGGACACCACGACCGTCCAGCCGGCCTCGGCGAGGCCGACCGCGATGCCCTGCCCGACCCCCTTGCTGCCACCGGTGACGAGGGCGACCCGCTCGCCGCTCACCGCAGCGACCCGCTCACCGTGAAGCCGTCGGCGAGCGGCTGCTCGAGGGTCCACAGAGTGGTGACGGCGGAGCGGGCGATGCGCCACTCGCCCTCCTCGAGGGCATAGCCGTCGTCGTACTCGATGGCGCTGACCCGCTCCACCTGCGCGACCAGGTCGACCTGCCGGAAGCGCAGCGTCCAGCGGCCCGTCGCCTCGGTGGCGCCGAGCACGTCGATGTCGGCGTGCAGGGCGTGGTGCATGTCGAGGACGACGTAGCGGCCCTCGACCTTGCGCAGCGCGATGCCCTCGAACACCCCGACCAGGGCGTCGGCGCCCTCGAACCGGCCGATCCGCTCGCCATAGTCGAGCACGGCGCCCTCGGCGACGAACGCGGCGCGGAACCCGGCGGGATCCTTGGCGTCGCAGGCGCGCAGGTAGCGGTGCTTGAGGGCCTTGATCTCCGCGACGGCCTCGAGCCGGGCGACGCGGTCGGCGAGCGTTCCTGGGGCGGTCATGCCAGCACTCTGACGGAGTCGCACCGGTCACGGGAAGCAGCCTCCTGCTGGCCGGGAGCGACCGGGTCGCGGCGGCCCCGGCCGGCAGTAGCATCCGGACGTGAGCAACGAGGTCCTCATCGCCGTCGAAGAGCTCCTCCCCGGGATCGCCGAGCGGGCGCCCGCCGCTGAGGACGCGCGCCGGATCCCGGACGAGACCATGGCCGAGCTCGTCGGAGCGGGCGTGTTCCGCATGCTCCAGCCGAGCCGGTACGGCGGCCGCGAGGGCGACCCGCTCGAGTTCTACGAGGTCGTGCGGGCGATCGCCGGGGCGTGCGGCTCGACCGGCTGGGTCGCCGGGGTCGTCGGCTGCCACCCGTGGCAGGTCGCGCAGTACCCGGACGCGGCCCAGCAGGAGGTGTGGGGCGCCGATCCCGACACGCTGGTCGCGTCGTCGTACGCCCCCGTCGGGACGATCACCCGGGTCAAGGGCGGGTTCCGGCTGAGCGGACGGTGGAGCTTCTCGTCGGGCTGTGACCACGCGGCGTGGGCCACGCTCGGCGGCCTGCTGGTCGACGCGGAGGGCCGGCCCCAGGACTTCATGACCATGCTTCTGCCGCGCGCGGACTACACGATCATCGACGTGTGGGACGCGATGGGCCTGCGCGGCTCGGGCAGCAACGACATCGTCGTGGACGACACGTTCGTGCCCGAGCACCGGGCGTTGCGCAACTACGAGCAGCACCAGCTGCAGGCACCCGGGCGCGCCGTCAACACCGGCCCGCTCTACGCGATGCCGTTCGGCACCGTCTTCCCGATGGCGATCACCGCGCCGGTGATCGGCATCGCCGCCGGCGCCCACGAGCGCTACCTGGGCACGATGCGCGACCGGGTGCGGCTGAGCCTGGGCGGCGGCCGGTTCGCCGAGGACCCGCACGCGCACGTCACCGTCGCGCGCGCCGCCTCGGACATCGACGCCGCGATCCTGCAGACCGAGCGCAGCGTCCGCGACATCTACGCGTGCGCGGTGCGGGGCGAGGAGATCCCGATGGACTGGCGGTTCCGGGCCCGCCGCGACCAGGTCACCTCGACCGAGCGCGCGCTTGCTGCGGTCGACGCACTCTTCAAGACCGCGGGCGGCTCCTCACTGCGCCGCGGCAACCCGATCGAGCGGGCCTGGCGCGACACCCACGCCGGCGGGGTCCACGTCGCGAACGACGTGGAGCGCGCGCTCACGATGTACGGACGCCACGCCTTCGGGCTCGACGTGGAGGACACGCTCGTCTGACCCGGCCGGGTCAGCGCATCATGTCCTGCACCGCCCGCCACCCGAAGACCATGGCCGTGCCGATCGGCACGCCCGGCCCCGGGTAGCAGGCGCCCGACAGCGACGCGCTGGCGTTGCCGGTGGCGTAGAGCCCGGGCAGCGGCCGGTCGTCGACGCCGAGCACACGCGCGTCGACGTCGGTACGCAGCCCGCCCTTGGTGCCGAGGTCGGCGAGCACCAGCCTGGCGGCGTAGTACGGCGGCTGGTCGAGCGGGACCAGCGCCGGGTTGGGGCCGTCGCCGACCGCGAAGAACTGGTCGTACTCGTCAGTGCCGCGACCGAAGTCCCCGTCGGTGCCCGCGGCGGCGAAGGCGTTGAACCGGTCGAGCGTCGCCTGCAGGTCCTCGGCCGGAAGGCCGGTGTCGATGGCCAGCTCCGCAACGGTGTCCGCGCGCACCCAGGTGCCGGCGGCGAGGTGCTCCTCGGCGGGCGCGGCCGGCATCGTGATCGCCGGCGCCACCCCGCCGGAGCGGGAGTCGAACACGAACCAGGCGGGGATCCGGCCCGGCTCGGCCGAGAGCCGGCGGCCCATCTGGTCGTAGGGCAGCGACTCGTTCGCGAACCGACGGCCCTGCTGGTCGACCACGACGCCGCCGCGGAACCCGAGCGTGAAGGCCGCCTGGCCGTCCGGGGTGAGCAGGCCCGGGCACCACCAGCCCTCGTCCATCAGCTCGGTGGTCGCGCCGATCGCCACGGCGGCCGCGATCGGCTCCCCGGTGTTGGTCGCCGCCGGCGCCATCGCCCATGCGGCGGCACCGGGGACGCCGTACTTGGTCCGGAGGTCCTGGTTGCGCTCGAAGCCGCCGCTGCCGAGCAGCACGCCGCGGCGCGCGGCGATCCGGCGCGCACCGCCAGCAGTGGCGGCGATGACGCCGACGACGCGGCCCTCGACCACGATGAGCTCGGTCATCTCGGTGCCGGTGCGGACGGTGCCGCCGTGGTCGTGGAAGGCATGGAGCAGGCGCCCGATCAAGGCCCGGCCACCGACGAGCGGCTGGTCCGGGTGGTGCCCCAGGCCCGCGCGGTCGCGGTCGACGGCGGGCCGCACGAGGTCGGCCAGCCCGGCGGGCAGCGCGTCGGCCGGCAGCGGGACCGGGACGATCGAGCGGCCGCCCGGCACCCGGCCGGGCGCGTCGAAGTAGTCGGGGAACGCCTGCGCCACCAGCTCGACCGCCGGCTCGGCCTCGAGTTCGGCGACCACCGCCGGCGCGCCCTCGAGGAAGGCCTCCTGACGCGCCGCCTCGGCCTCGCCGAGCAGCGCGCGGAGGTAGGTCCGGCCGGACTCGGTCGAGTCCGCCGATCCCGCACGACGGGTGACCTCGCTGCCCGGCAGCCAGGCGGCGGCGCCGGAGTACGCCGAGGTCCCGCCCAGCAGCGCGGACTTCTCCAGCACGACGGTGCTCAGTCCGTTGCGGGCGGCGGTGACCGCGGCCGCCATCGCGCCGGCTCCGGAGCCGACCACGACCACGTCGTAGGTCTCGTCGTACTGCGTGGTCATCGGGCCTCCTGCGTCGCGGACGTTCCGGCCCACCTTGGCGGCGTCGTCGCGACGGCGCCGGTCCGGCTCCCGATCAGCGGAAGGACGCCAGCCGGTGGGCGACCGCCCGCGTCGCGCGCACCACCATCGGGGCGAGCTGCTCGAAGTCGATCTGCGGCCCGCCGACCAGCGAGATCCCGCCACACGGCCCGTCGCGGCCGATGATCGGCGCCGCGACGCAGCCGAGTCGCAGGTGGTTGCGCCCCCGGTCGAGTACGACGCCCGCCCGGGCCCGGACCCGGACCAGCTCGCGGTGCAGGGCGACCAGGTCGACCCGCCTCTTGTCCGAGGTCTGTGCGAGCTGGACGGCGACCAGCGCGTCGACCTCCTCGGGAGGCAGGAACGCCAGCTGGGCCTTGCCGATCAGCGCCCACGACGCCGGCAGCCGTCCGCCGACCCGGCTCGGGACACGTGCGGCGAGGGCACCGCCGACCTTGTCCAGGATCCGCACGTCCGCGCCCTCCAGCACGCCGAGGTGGACGACCAGCCCGGTCTCCAGGTGCAGGCTGCGCAGGGTCTCGGCCGCCGCGGCACGCAGGTCCATCTCGGGGGCATCGCCGCCACCGAGGCCGAGCGCCCGACTGCCGAGCGCGTAGCCGGCCGGCGTGTGGCGAACCCAGTCGAGCGCGATCAGCTGGTTGAGGATCCGGTGCGCGGTCGACCGGGGCAGCCCGGTCGCGTCCTGCACGTCCTCGAGCGAGAGCCGCGACGACGGCGACCCGAAGGCGACCATGATCGTGGTCATCCGTTCGACCATCGACGGCGGGCGCTCCTCGGCCCGGTCCCGGTCGGCCCTCTCGAGGACTCCGCCCGACGTGCTCATCGCCACCTCCTGCTCGAGTTCGGGCACTTTAGCAAGCACTTGCTTGGTTAATGAAGGGCTTTGCGAATCCGTCTCGGTGGGCAGCCCCGTCGACCTTTCCGGTGTGCGGGAGCACGACGGGCCCGGAACGCCCCGGAACGGCAGGCTGCGCGCGTGCACACCTCGCGAACAGCCACCTACGAGCACCTGCTGGCCCCCGGGACGATCGGACCGATGCGCCTCGCCAACCGTGTCGTCATGCCCGCGATGGACATGAACCTGTGCCACGACGGCGTCATCGACGAGGGCGACATCGCCCACTACGTCGCCCGCGCCACGGGCGGCACCGGCCTGATCATCACCTCCGCCGCCGCCGTCGCCTACCCCGTCGGCGCCACCAGCCGCAAGGAGCCCGGCCTCTCCGACGACCGGTTCGTCCCCGGGCTGGCCGCGCTCGCCGACGCGGTCCACGCCGCCGGCGCGAAGCTCTGCGTCCAGGCCACGCACCACGGCAAGATCGCCAAGGTCGACACCGCAGACGGACGGCCCCTCTTCGTGCCCTCGATGCCCGTCGGCGAGCGGGACCTGTCCGCGTTGCGCGACAACACCCCGACCGAGCTCGGCGCCATGGCCACCGCCGTCTCCGAGGGCAAGACGCCGAGCTTCCACGAGGCGACCGCGGAGGACTTCGCCTGGCTGGTGGGGCAGTTCGCTGCCGCGGCCCGGCGCGTGCAGCAGGCCGGCGCCGACGCGATCGAGATCCACTGCGCCCACGGGTACGTGCTCGGCAGCTTCCTCAGCCGGGCCGACAACCGACGTACCGACGACTGGGGCGGCTCCCTCGAGAACCGGGCCCGCCTCGCCTGCGACGTCATCCGGGCCGTGCGCGCCGAGGTCGGCGACGGGCTGGCGATCCTGGTGCGCGTCGCCGGCAAGGAGTACGGCGGGGAGGGCGCCCTCACGACCGAGGAGGCCGTCGCGGCGTCGCGGCTGTTCGAGGCCGCCGGCGCCGACGCCATCCACGTGACCGGGTGGGCCCGCAACCCCTTCCGCGACTTCACCGACGGCCCGCTGCCGAACCAGGTGGGCGCGTACGCCGACCTGGCGCGCGCCGTGAAGGAAGCCGTGTCGATCCCGGTGATCGCCGTCGGCCGCGTGCTGCCGGCGCTCGGTGAGGAGCTGATCGCCAGCGGTGGCGCGGACTTCGTGGCGATGGGGCGCCAGCTGCTGGCCGATCCCGACCTGGTCGGCAAGCTCCGCGACGGGCGCCCGGCGTCGGTGCGTCCCTGCATCAACTGCTACGTGTGCGTCGAGCAGAACTTCTGGGACGGCGTACCCGTGTGCGCGGTGAACCCCGCGCTCGGCAACGAGACGCTGCTCCCCTTCCCCACCGTCACCACGCGGCGCCACGTCGTGGTCGTCGGCGGTGGCCCCGGCGGCCTGGAGGCGGCGCGGGTCGCCGCCGAGCGCGGGCACCGGGTCACCCTCGTCGAGAAGGGCGACCGGCTGGGCGGCTCGGCCTGGTTCTCCCAGCTCACCACGCCCGCCAACGGTCCTCTGCTGGAGTGGCTGCAGCACGAGGTCGAGCGGCTCGGGGTCGACGTGCGCCTCGGCGACTGCGTCGACGCCGACGCGGTCGTCGCCCTCTCCCCCGACGCGGTGGTGCTGGCCACCGGCGCGCACCGCGGCCTGCCACCCGTGTCAGGCGCCGAGCTCCCCCACGTCCACACCGGCGACACGCTGCGCGGGCTGATCACCGGCGAGGGCGGATCCGGGAGCCGCACCCTGCGCCTGCTCGGTGCCGCCGGGCGGATGAGCGGCCTGACCCGCGACCCCGAGCGGATCCGCGACCTCACCCGCAAGGTGCTCCCGATCGGCAGGGACGTCGTCGTGATCGGCGGCTCGCTGGTCGGCCTCGAGCTCGCCGAGTTCCTCGCCGAGCGCCGCAAGAGCGTCACCGTCCTCGAGCACGGTGCCCAGGCCGGCCTGCCGATGGCGATCCCGCGACGCTGGACCGCCGTACGCAGGGCCACCGAGCACGGGGTCACCGTCCACCGCGACGCCGAGGTCGTTGAGATCACCCCGTCCGAGGTGCACTACCGGGTCGGCGACGAGCTGGCCCGCGTCCCCGCGGACCTGGTCGTGGTCGCGTCGTTCGTCGAGGCCGGCGCCCCGCTCGCCGACGACCTGCGCGCCCGCGGCCTGGACGTGCACGTCGTCGGCGACGCCGGCGAGGTCGGCTACATCCAGGGCGCCATCTACTCGGCCTGGCGCGCGGCCCGGTCCCTCTAGCGACCCGGCAGAAAGTAGCCCGGAAAGGACGCCGACCCGGCTCGAACTGTCTCGCCGAACCCGCCGACCCGGCCGAAGGTGACGCTCTGAGCGCTACTTTCTGCCGGGTCGGCGCGATTTCGGAGCCATTTCGAGCCGGGTCAGCCGAAGAAGGCCTGCCCGCCGTCGAGCGGGATGGTGGCGCCGGTGAGGTAGCGCAGGTCGCTGCTCACGAGGGCGACGACGGCGCGGCCGATGTCGTCCTCGCAGTCGCCGATCCGGCCCGCCGGGATGGCGGCGACGAACTCGGCCGCCTCCTCGGGGTTGTTCTCGGTCCAGCGCTTCAGGCCGGGCGAGAGGGCGTGCGGGGCGATGCTGTTGGCACGGATGCCGTCACGCGCCCACTCGACCGCCGCCGTACGGGTCAGGGAGCGCACGGCCTGTTTGGCGGCGGCGTAGACGCCGTACGTCGTCGGGTCCCAGCGCACCATCGCGGAGGTGACCAGGTTGACGATGTGACCGCCGCCGCGGGCCACGAAGTGCGGGTGGCAGGCCTTCATGAAGGCCAGGGTGGCGAACGGGCCGGAGGCGAAGCTGCGCTCGACGGCGTCGTCGTCGATGGTGAGCAGCGGGCCGTAGGCGCCGGAGTAGGCGTTGTTGACGAGGATGTCGACGCCGCCCATGGTCGCGACGACCTCGGCCACCGTCGCCGGGATGGTGGCGGTCTCGATGATGTCGCAGACGAACGGCTCCGCCTTCACCCCACGCTCGCGCAGCAGCGCGCAGGTCGTCTCGAGCTTGGCGGCGGTCCGGCCGACCACCGCGATGTCAGCGCCCTCGGTGGCGAGCGCCAGCGCGATGCCCTGTCCGACGCCCTGGCCGGCTCCCGTCACCAGTGCGACCTGTCCGGTCAGCGAACCCATTCCAGCCTCCTCGATCGCGGACCGCACGGCGCGGTCCCGCGGTCATAGTGGTGGGTTGGGACCGATCCCCCGGCGCACGTTCCTGCTGAGCGGAATCAGCCGAAGACCGCGCGGCCGGCGGTGATCGCCGGGCCACGCTCCGTGGCGACCTCGAGCGCGCCGTCGGACCAGCCGCGTACGACGAGCGGCTCCCCCGGGAACACCGGAGATGCGAAGCGGCCCTCCAGCTTCGTCAGGTCGGCGGGTTGTACGCCGGTCTCCCGCGCGGCGGCGAGAGTCGCGGCCGCGAGGGTCGCCAGTCCGTGCAGGATCGGCCGGGGCTGGTCGATCCGGGCCGCGGCGACGGGGTCGACATGGATGTGGTGCCGGTCGCCGAGCAGCCGGTAGAGCAGCGCGGCGTTGTCCGCCGTCGTGGCCCCCGCGGTCCAGGCCGGGTCGCCCTCGGGTGCGGCCGGACGGCCCGCGCCACGCTCGCCGCCGAAGCCGCCACGCCCCGGCGCGAACAGCGACCAGGTGGCGATGAAGAAGTCGCTCTCGACCGCGAGGTCGTAGACCGCCGCCGTGCCCTTGTCCCACACCCCGGTGACCCGCGCAGACATGGTCAGCTCGCCGCTCGCCGGCAGCGGCTCGAGGACGGTGAGCGACTGGGCGCCGTGCAGCGCCGTACCGACCTCCCAGGCGCCGGCCGCGCCCAGCACGTCCGGCGCCCACTGCGCGAGGGTGAGCGCGAAGCCGGGCAGCACTCGCAGCCGGTCCTCGAAGACCAGGTCGAGGTCGTCGGCCCGGGCGCCGACCGCGAGCGCGAACAGGATCGGGTCGCGGTCGGTCCAGGCCACGGTGCGCTCGCCGACGGCCAGGCCGAGCCAGTCGCCGGCGGGTGCGCCGTCGGCGGGAAGGGTGCTCATGGCCGGAACCTACGCAGTGCCGTCGCGGCCGGCTCCCGCCGCGACCGATGAGCGGGAGTGCCGCTCGCGGGCGGGCGGTCCCGCTCCCTATCGTCACGGCGGCCGACAGGGCAGGACCAACCGAAGGAGCAATCGTGGGCAACACCGACCTCACCGGTCGTACCGCCATCGTGACCGGCGCCGGGGCCGGGCTGGGCCGTGCCGAGGCACTGGCACTCGCCGCCCAGGGCGCGAACGTCGTCGTCAACGACATGGGCGACGCCGCCGACCAGGTCGTCGCGGAGATCGAGGCGCTCGGCAGGAAGGCGATCGCCGTCAAGGGCGACGTGGGCACGTGGGCCATGGGCGAGCAGCTCGTCGGCGCCGCGGTCGACACCTTCGGCAGCCTCGACGTCGTCGTCAACAACGCCGGCATCACTCGCGACACCATGCTCTTCAACATGACCGAGCAGCAGTGGGACGACGTGATCCGGGTCCATCTCAAGGGCCACGCCGCCGTCTCCCGCGCGGCCGCCGGCTACTTCCGCTCGGCGTCGAAGAGCGCCGGCGGGCCGGTGTTCGGCCGGGTCGTGAACACCGCGTCCGAGGCGTTCCTCTTCGGGGCCCCCGGGCAGTCCAACTACGCCGCCGCCAAGGCCGGCATCGTCGCCCTCACCCTCTCGACCTCGCGCGGCCTGGAGCGGTACGGCGTCACCGCCAACGCGATCTGCCCCCGGGCCCGCACCGAGATGACCGCCCAGGTCTTCGCCGAGGATCCCGACGCCCGGCGGCTCGACATCCTCGCGCCGGAGCGCGTCGCGTCCTTCGTCGGCTACCTCGCCTCCCCCGCTGCTGCTGCGATCAGCGGCCAGGTCTTCGTCGTGTACGGCGACATGGTCGCGCTGATGGCAGCGCCCACCGTCGAGAACAAGTTCGTCGCCGCCGACGGCACGTTCAGCGTCGACGAGCTCGATGCCCGGCTGACGCCGTACTTCGAGGGACGTTCGCGCTCGCGCACCTACGCCGCGTTCGGGGTTGCGAACCTGGACACCACCGGGGTCGAGACCCTCAACGGCTGATGTGGGATCGGCACAGGGGCCTCAGGCGACCGCGGTGACCAGCACTGCGACGGCCGAGGCGACGAGCGTGCCGATGACCAGCGGACGCAGCCGGGCGGGCGGGACCCGGTGGAAGATGCCGTCGCCGAGGCGCCACCCGAGTGGCAGTCCGGCGACGCCACCGAGCGCGAGTGCCAGCACGTCGAGGTCGACGTGGCCGAGGACCACGAAGGCCGCCACGGCGACGACGTCCTGCCCGGCGAAGACGGCCTGCAAGGTGGCCCGGTAGCGCCGCGGCTCCCGGTCGACGAGCGCCATCACCAGGGGCGGCCCGTTCATCCCGGTCGAGGTGAGCAGTCCCCCGCTGATGACACCGACGACCGGCAGGCCGCGGCGGCCGACCCGGAGCCCGGCGGCCAGCAGCGCGACCATCACCAGCATCGCCACGGCGATGCCGGCCGACAGCGGTCCCTCGTCCGCGACGGCGAGCAGCACCAGCCCGACGGGCATGCCGGCGAGGCCGGCGATCGTCAGCACGGCGGCATCACGCCGGTCGACGTACTCCCGCTCCCGCACCGCGACGCCTGCCGTCAACACCAGGCTGACCACGGTCGCGGCGACCACCGCCCGAGCGGGGTCGGTGACCAGCAGCAGGCCGGGTACGGCGGCCAGCGCGGACCCGAAGCCGGTCACTGCCTGGACCAGCGCGGCCACCACGAACACCGCGACCGCCACGGCGGCGAGGACGACCAGCTCCACCGACGCAGGCTATCGACGCGGGCTCAGCCGGCGAGGGGCGCGTGCCGCACCCAGGGGGCAGCGCGCTCGAGCTGGCCGGCGAGCGACAGCAGCAGCGGCTCACCGCCGAGGTCGGTGAAGAAGTGCGCGCCGAGCGGGAGGCCGTCGGGGTCGAGTCCGGCGGGAACCGACATCGCCGAGCCACCGGTGACGTTGACGAGGCTGGTGAAGCCGGCCATGGCGGGGGCGACGGTGTACATGACCTCGGGCTTGGTGGTGTCGAGGACACCGAGCTCGGGCGTGCGCATGCACAGCGTCGGGGTGAGCACGGCGTCGACGTCCGCGAAGAGCCGCGCGGTCGCGAAGCCGACCTGCTCGAAGCCCTCGAGGGCGCGCAGCAGGTCGGCGAGCGGCATCGCCGAGTAGCGGTCGTACATCATCCGGGTGAAGGGCTCGATGTCGTCCTCGCGCAGCTCGCGGCCGAGGGCGGCGAGCCGGTCGTCGACGTGGGCGACCAGGTTGGCACCCATCATCATCCCCGACCAGCGGGCGAAGTCCGGGTAGCCGACAGGCAGGGACACCTCGACGACGTCGTGGCCGAGGTCGGTCAGCAGGTCAGCGGTACGACGCACCGCGGTCACCCCGGCCGGGTCGACGTCGGGACCGTCGGGGACCGCCGTCGCCAGTCCGATCCTGAGTCTTCCGGGCGCGCGGTCGACGCAGGCGAGGTAGCCACCGGTCGGCGGCGTGGGCCCGTACGACGCCTGCCCCGGCACGCGGCCCGCGGACACGTCGAGGAGCAGCGCGCTGTCGCGGACGGTCGTCGTCAACGCACCGTGGACGCTGGTGGGGCCGGCGAGCGTGGACGGGTACGGCGCCCCGGGGATCAGCCCGCGGCTCGGCTTGAGCCCGAACAGGCCGCACGCCGCGGCGGGGATCCGGATCGATCCGCCGCCGTCGTTGCCGTGCGCCACCGGCACCAGGCCTGCGGCCACGGCGGCAGCGGACCCGCCGCTGGATCCGCCGGTGGAGTGCCCGAGTGACCACGGGTTGTGGCAGGGACCGTGCAGCAGCGGCTCGGTGCTGCCGTTCTTGCCGAGCTCGGGGGTGTTCGTGGTGCCGAGTACGACCATGCCGGCAGCCTTCCAGCGGCGCACCAGCTCACTGTCCTCGGTCTTCACGTCGTCGGCGAAGAGCCGGCTGCCGCCGGTCGTCGGCAATCCGGCGACATCGGCGGCGAGCGACTTGATGACCACCGGCACGCCGGTCAGCGGCCCGTCGGGCAGGCCGGCGTCCACCTCGGTGAGGGCCTCGTCGAAGCGGGTGCCGATCATCGCGTTGAGCTGCGGGTCGAGCTTCTCGATGCGACGGATGCTCTCCTCGACCACCTCGCGGGGGCTGGTCTCGCCGCTGCGGATCGCAGCGGCGGTGGCGATGGCGTCGGGAAGGGCGCTGCTCACGGGGTCACTCCTCGACGATCGGGTGGTGGCAGGCGACGTACTGCCCGGGACGGACCTCGCGCAGCTCCGGCTCCTCCGCGGCACAGCGCTCGGTGGCGAGCGGGCAGCGGGTGCGGAACCGGCAGCCCGAGGGCGGGCTCAACGGCGAGGGCAGCTCGGTGGCGGCGGCCGACGCGCTCAGCTCGCGGTCGCCGGCGCCGGGGATCGAGGCGAGCAGCATCTGTGTGTAGGGGTGGGCCGCGTCCTGCTCGATCCGGCCCGACGGGATGACCTCGCAGGTCTTGCCGAGGTAGAGCACCATCACCCGGTCGCTGATGTTCTTGACCACCGACACGTCGTGGGCGATGAAGACCATGCTCAGGTCGTAGCGCTCCTTGGTGCGCTCGAGCAGGTTGAGGATCTGGGCCTGGACCGACACGTCGAGTGCGGAGACCGGCTCGTCGCAGATGAGGACCTCGGGCTTCATCATCAGCGCCCGGGCGATGCAGACCCGCTGGCACTGGCCGCCGGACAGCTCGTGCGGGCGGCGGTCCCAGACCACGTCGGGGTCGAGGCCGACGGCGGAGAGGGTCTCGCGGACGAGGTCCTCCTTCTCCTGCTTGGTGCCCTCGAAGCCCCAGATCGCCAGGCCCTCGGTGACCAGGTCCTTGACCTTGCGGCGCGGGTTCAGCGACGACGTGGGGTCCTGCATGATCATCTGCATCCGTGAGCGCGCCTTGCGCAACGGCCGCGAGGTGAGGCCGGTCAGCTCCCGCTCGCCGAGCCGGACGGTGCCGGACGTCGGCGACGGCAGCTGCATGACCGCGCGGCCGGCCGTCGACTTGCCGCAGCCGGACTCGCCGAGGATGCCGAGGGTCTCCCCCGGCAGCAGGTCGAGGCTCAGGCCCGAGACGGCGTGCACCTTCTGCCCGCGGCCGACCGGGAACTCGACGACCATGTCGTCGACGGTGAGCACCGGCTCCTGCTCCGGGCGCAGGTGGGCGGTTCCGCTTCCGGCCATCAGCTGATCTCCTCTGCGAGGGCGGCCCGGGGCGCGTCTCCGGCGGTCCCGGTGTCGACGTCGGGCAGCGGGAAGTGGCAGGCCGCGACGTGGGAGGTACGACGCACGCCGATCTCCAGCAGCTCCGGCTGCTCGGCGGTGCAACGGTCCTGCACGTAGGGGCAGCGCGGCGCGAACCGGCAGCCCTCCGGCGGGTTCGCCATGTTGGGCGGCGAGCCGACGATCGCGCGCAGCGTGGTGTGCGGCGGGTCGGACAGGCGCGGGATCGAGGCCAGCAGGCCCTCGGTGTAGGGGTGGCGCGGTCCCTCGAAGACCTCGGCGGTGCTGGAGCGCTCGACCACGCGCCCGGCGTACATCACCTGGACCCGGTCGGTGCGGCCGGCGACGGCACCGAGGTCGTGGCTGATCAGGATGGTCGCCATCTGCCGGCTCTCGGCCAGCGAGGTGAGGAGGTCGAGGATCTGCTTCTGCACGGTGACGTCGAGGGCCGTGGTGGGCTCGTCGGCGATGAGCAGCTTCGGGTCGCAGCACAGCGCCATCGCGATGACGACGCGCTGTCGCATGCCGCCCGAGAGCTCGTGGGGGAACTGGCTCATCCGCCGCGCCGGCTCGGGGATCCCGACCTGACGCAGCAGGTCGATCGCCCGCTCGGCGGCGGCCGACTTCCCCAGCCCGAGGTGCAGGCGCAGCGCCTCGGTGATGTGGGTGCCGACCCGCTTGACCGGGTTGAGCGATGTCATCGGGTCCTGGAACACCATCGCGACCTCGGAGCCCCACAGCCTGCGGCGCTCCTTGGCACTGATCGCATGGACGTCCTGGCCGGCGATGCGCACGGTGCCGTGGACCTGCGTGGTGTGTCCGGTCGTGATCAGGCCCATGATGGTGCGGCCGAGGACGGACTTGCCCGAGCCGGACTCCCCGACGATGCCCAGCGTCTCGCCGGCGCGCAGGCTGAGCGAGACGCCGTCGACGGCGCGGACCACGCCGCGGGCGGTCTGGAACTCGGTTCGGACGTCCTCGACCTCGAGAACGGTCTGGTCGCTCACAGCTTCGCACTCCTCGGGTCCCAGCGCTTCTGGGCCTTCTCGCCCAGCAGGTTGAACGAGAACACGGTCAGGAACAGGAAGACGCCGGGCACCAGCACGATGTGCGGGTGCTCCTGCATGGTGCTGCCCTCCGCCTCCGAGATCATGTTTCCCCACGTCGGCTCGGGCGCCTGGACACCGAAGCCGAGGAAGCTGAGCGATGCCTCGGCCACGATCAGCACCGAGATCATCACGACCATCATCGAGAAGATCGGCAGCACGACGTTGGGCACCAGCTCGCGCCACATGATCCGCAGCTTGGTCGCACCCATCGCCCGAGCGGCGAGGACGAACTCGCGCTGCGCGAAGGCGATCGTGTTGGCCCGGGCCAGGCGGATCATGCTCGGGATGGTGAGCAGGGCCAGGGCCAGGGCGACGTTGCGCAGCTTGGGCTCGAGCACCGTGGCCAGCGCGATCAGCAGCACCAGCGGCGGGACCGCCAGCAGGGCGTTGGTGAAGATGCCGATCACGCTGTCGACGCCCGAGCGCAGGAAGCCCGCGACGACACCGATGCTGCCACCGACGACGGTGCCGATCGCGACCGCGGACAGGGCGATGACGAGCGAGGTCCGGGCGCCGTAGATCGAGCGGGACAGCATGTCCAGCCCGTAGTTGTTGGTGCCGAGCGGGTACTCCGAGAGCAGCTCCGGCGACTGGTAGATCGGCGCGTCGAGCGCCTTGACGACGTCGACGTGCTCGCCGAGCGGCAGCACCGGGGCGAGCAGGGCGACCAGCGCCAGCAGCACCAGCCAGCCGCAGCACAGCCACAGCAGGATGTCCGGTCGGCCACCCCGCACCGCCCACACCACCCGGGACAGGCCCTGGGCGAGGACGATCACGCCGGCCAGGAAGAGCACGGCCTTCACGAACAGCAGCAGCGGAGCGCTCCACCCGACGACCAGCAGCGCGAGGCCGGCGAGCACCATCCCGGCGCCGAGGCCACCGAGGCTGCGGGCCGAGAGCTTCGACCCGACGGGGTTCTTCCTAGGCATGAGCACGGCGGGTCCTTGGGTCGAGGTAGCCATAGGAGAGGTCGATCCCGGCGTTGATGACGACGTAGATCGCGGCGATGAGGAGCACCGCGCCCTGCACCATCGGGAAGTCGCCGTTGTTGGCGGACTTGATGACCAGGCTGCCCATCCCGGGCAGTGCGAAGAGGTACTCCACGATCACCGTGCTGCCGATCAGCCGGCCCATGCTGATGCCGAGCAGGGTGACCAGCGAGAACGACGAGGGCCGCAGCGCGTCGCGCAGCAGGATCCGCAACGGCGGCATGCCCTTGGCGCGCGCCGCGAGGATGTAGTCCTCGTGCAGGGTCACCAGCAGGTCGTTGCGCAGCACCCGGGTGAACAGCGCCAGCTCCATCAGCGCGATCGTCAGCGCCGGCAGGAACGCGTGGTAGAGGTTGTCGAGCGGGCTGTCCCCGAACCGCACCCACTGGGCGCGAGGGAACCAGCCCAGGCCGTTGGCGAAGATGGCGATCAGCAGCAGACCGCCCAGGAACGACGGCACGGAGAGGATCGCGAACATCGAGGCGCCGATGGCCCGGTCGACCAGGCCGCCCTCGTGCGAGGCGCTCCACATCGCGAGCGGGATCGCCAGCACCAGCGCCATCAGCAGGCCCAGGCCGGCGAGCTCGACACTGACCGGCAGCGCCGAGAGGACGCGGTGGACGACGTCGCTGTTGGGCGGCACCAGGGAGCGGCCGAGGTCGCCGGTCAGGGCGTTGCCGAGCCAGTCGACGTACCGGGCGAACACATTGCCGTCCAGGCCGAGCTCGGTGCGCTTGGCCGCGTACTCCGCGGGCGTGTGGCCCTCGCCGAGCACGGCGACCGCCGGGTCGCCCGGCATCAGCGACACCATCATGAACACGCCGAAGCTGACCAGCAGCAGGACGGCGACCAGCTCGCCGAGCCGCAGCACCAGGCGGCGGCTCACCGGGTCACCCCCGGGCCGGCCGCCCCGGCCGGCATCGGATCGAAGGACATCCGCTCGCATCCCTTCAGACGGTGTCGGGGAGCGTTCTCCCCCAGGACGTCGGGCAGCGTAGGTCGCCGGCTGTGGCGGGCGACACAGATCCTCCCGCTCACCGGGAGGCCCACTGGCCGGGCCGCGCCAGGTGCTTGTCGATGAACAGTCCCTCGGCCCGCACGAGCACCTCGTCGCCGGCCGTGATGGTGCCGTGGGTCCAGATCTTGCGGCCTTCCACGCGCTCCTGCCGGCCGCGTACGACGAGGTCGGTGTGCAGCGGGACCGGCCGCTCGTAGCGCAGGGTCAGGGTGCCGGTCATGCCCGAGGTGCCGGCATGCGCGTTGGCCACGCCGAGGGTGTGGTCGAGTAGCAGGGCGCTGATCCCGCCGTGCACGCATCCCGGCGGTCCCTGGTAGGCGATGCCGAGGTTGACCGGGCCGGCGACCGAGCCGCCAAGCTCGGCGGACAGCACGAGGGGTGGCGCGATGGCGTTCTCGGGTCCGGTCACCGGGTCGTGCCGGGTCACGCCCTCCCCCGACCACATGTCGACCATGCGGTCGGCGAGCTCGGGCGCGAGGTCCTCGACCTCACCGGCCATCGCGGTCAGCCGCCGGGCCAGGTCGTCGAGGTCGAGGTCGACCCGGCCGCCGGCGGCGAGGAGCGCGGCGGCGAGACGTCGTACGGCGGCCACCGCGGTGTCGATGCCCGAGTCGTCCGGGCGGGCGGTCAGCTCGGTGAGCCCGGTCGTGGTCATGGGGCGACCTCCGCGACGCCGTGGCTGAGCACCGGCCGGTCGCCGCGCTCGGGGCAGTACGACGCCAGGGTGAGCCGGTCGCCGTCGCGCCACACCGAGGTGCGGATGGTCTCGCCGGGCACCAGGGTCCCGGCGAAGCGGACCGCGATGCCGCGCAGCCGGGTGGCATCGCCGTCGAGGAGCCCGTCGACGAGCGTCTTCGCGACGATTCCGTACGACGCGAGGCCGTGCAGGATCGGCCGGTCGAAGCCGGCGGACGCGGCGAAGGCCGGGTCGGCGTGCAGCGGGTTGAGGTCGCCGTTGAGGCGGTAGAGCAGCGCCTGTCCCGGCGTCGTGGGGCTGTCGAGCACGTGGTCCGGCGCCCGGTCGGGTGCGCTCCAGGTCGTGTCCGCCCCCGGCTCGCCGCCGAAGCCGCCCTCGCCGCGTGCCCAGACCTGCATCTGCGCGGTCCACAGCGGGCCGTCGGCGTCGCTGACCCGGTGCTCGAGCACGACAACGGCGGCCTTGCCCTTGTCCCGGACGTCCGCGACGCGGGTGCTCAGCTCGGCGGTGCCGGCGGCCGGGATCGGCCGGTGCACGGTGAGCGCCTGGCCGCCGTGCAGGATCCGGCGCAGGTCCACGTCGATGCCCGGCATCCGCATCGCCGGGGCACCCGGCTCGTCGCCGGCCGAGATCGTCCTGCCCGCCACGACCGCGAAGGTCGGCAGCACCTGGAGACCTCGCTGGTCCGCCCCGCCCTCGAAGGTCCAGGCCAGCTCGGGGTCGACGTCCGCGTGCTGGCCGGCACCGAGCGAGAGGTGGTAGAGCAGCACGTCGCGCCGGGTCCAGGAGATGGTGCGGACCGCCGGCGGTGCTGCGAGTGCGGTGGCGACGTCGATCGGCATCGGGTCCCCGCTCAGTAGTGCTCGGCCGGGCGAAGCGTCGCCTCGGCGCCACCGTCGACGTAGATCACCTGTCCGGTGACGTGGCTGTTGGCCTCGCTCACCAGCCACGCGAGCAGCTCCGCCGGGGCCTGCGGCTCGGCGTAGCCGTTGAGCGGCATCGGCACCGCCGCGTCCATCACCGCGCGCATCTTCGGGTCGTCCATGAGCCCGGCGCTCATCGGCGTGAGGATGACGCCGGGTGCGATCACGTTGAGCGGTACGCCCGCGTCGGCCCACCCGGGCGCGACGCAGGTGGTGCGGGCCCAGCGCGCGAGGGCCGCCTTCGTGGACGGGTAGATCCGGGTCGGCGCGCCCTCGTCGACCAGGGCCGCTGCGCGGTCGGTGGCGGCCGTCGTACGGCCGGCGAGGAGGTGGTCGACCAGCTCGGGGTCGTTGGGCTGGGTGCCTGAGATCGAGCCGACCACGGCCACCCGGCCGGCCTTGGAGGCAGCCAGCGCCGGCTGCAGCCCGGTCACGAGCTCGACGGTGCCGAAGTAGTTGACCTCGACCATCAGCGGGCTCGGAGCCGAGGTGCCGGCGCAGGTCACCAGTGCGTCGAGGACGCCGTCGCAGCGCTCGGTGATGCCGGCGACGGCGGCGGCGCGGCCCTCGGCGGTCGCGAGGTCGACGACGAGGTCCGCGTCGACCCGGTCGACGGTGATGACGCGGTCGCCGCGGGACGCGAGGATCCTCGTGAGCGCGGCGCCGATCCCGGAGGCGGAACCGGTGACGGCGATGGTGCGGGACATGGATTCCTCCGTGCTGGGTCTGGTTCTGGGTCTGGGTCTGGGTCTGTCGGGGTGATCAGATGTGGGAGCCGCCGTCGACCCGCAGGTCGAGGCCGGTGAGGTACGACGCGTCGGGCGAGGCCGCGAACGCGATCGCGGACGCGATCTGCTCGGGGCGCGCCGGGCCGAGGGGCGAGCGGATCCGGTCGAACGCGCTCAGGTCGAGGCCCGGCTCCACGGCGACCGAGCGGGTGAGCGGGGTGTCGACCGTGCCCGGGGAGACCGGGACGACCCGGATCCCGCGGCCGACCAGCTCGGCAGCCAGGCTCAGCGAGAAGCCGAGCACGGCGCCCTTCGACGCGGAGTACGCCGACATGTAGGGGTTGCCGTGGGCCGCGGACGTCGAGGCGACGTTGACGATCACTCCGGCGCCGTCGGGCAGCAGCGGCACGACCTCGCGGCAGAAGACCGCCGTACCGACCAGGTTGATCTCGAACAGGTCGCGCAGGTCGGCGACCGACAGGGACGTGATCGGCGTGGTGCGGTGGGCGCCGGCGACGTTGACGAGGACCTCGACGCTGCCGAGCTCGGCGTGCGCCGCCCGGACCGTGGCGACCACCGCTGCCTCGTCGGTCACGTCGACGACGGCGGTCACGACCCGGCCGGTCCCGACCGACGTCGCGACCGTGTCGGCGAGACCGGCCGCGTCGCGGTCGACGGCGAACACCGCCGCCCCCTCGGCCACCAGGCGCACGACCGTCGCCTGGCCGATGCCCGACGCCGCACCGGTGACGATGACGTTGCTGCCGCTGAACCTCTGCATGGCCCGGACCCTAGGGACGATCGCGTCCCGGGGCCCCCGCGATCACCGGTCAGTGGGAGTGCGCGGCGCTCAGTCGTCGAGGGGGCGCAGCAGCAGTGCGCAGGCGGCCCGGATGTCGTCCTCGGCGTCCTCGACCGAGAACCGGCCGTTGAGCAGGGAGACCAGGGTTCCGAACCAGCAGGAGATGATCAGCCGGACCTGGCGTTCGCCCTCCTCGCTCACCTCGCTCATCCCCGCTGCCCGCTGGACGATCCGCGCGAAGCGCACGTCGTCGAAGGCCGACTCCTGCGAGCCCATCGCGTAGGCCTGGCTGTTGGCCTGGATCATCGCCAGCGAGAGCTTCGGCATCCGGACCATCTCGCGGCTGATCCGGATCAGCAGGTCGGCCACCCCGGCGACCGGATCGGCCACCGCGGCTCCGTCGGGCTCCTGGTCGTACTCCCCCACCCGCCAGCGCATCACCGAGCTGAACAGGTCGACCTTCGACGGGAAGTAGCGGTAGAGCGTGGCGATCGCGACGTTCGCCTGCCTGGCGACGTCGTTCATCTGGACGTGGTCGAGGCCGTGCTCGGCGCCGAGCTTGGCCGCGGCCCGCAGGATCCGCTGGTAGCGGTCCTTCTGGACGTTCGAGCTGGGCTTGGCCGCGGGCCGGCCTTCGGCGATCCGTGGCACTGCTGACTCCCTCCGGTGGCTGCGTCCCGATGGTCGGACCAGACGGGGGCGATCGGTTCGCATGCTACCGGTCAGTGGGACCGTGGACCGGTTGATCGGACCTGTCGACCGGGCGCGCTCCTTCCGGTGAGTGGGACCGACGGCGCCGGCCGTCGTACGGCGCCGGTCAGACTCGCCAGACCAGACATCCGCGCCCGGCGTCCTCCACCGGCACGCACCGGCGCGACGAATCCTCGAGGGGAGATCCGCACATGACCGCAGTCGGAGACGAGGTCCGCCACATCGAGTCGGGTCCGCCGCCCACCCGCTTCGCCCGCGGCTGGCACTGCCTGGGACTGGTCCGCGACTTCGACGACGGGAAGCCGCACCAGATCAACGCCTTCGGCCAGAAGCTCGTGGTGTTCGCCGGCGAGGACGGCGCGATCAACGTGCTCGACGCCTACTGCCGGCACATGGGCGGCGACCTGTCGCAGGGCGAGGTCAAGGGCAACGAGATCGCCTGCCCGTTCCACGACTGGCGCTGGGGTGGCGACGGCCGCTGCAAGCAGATCCCCTACGCCCGCCGCGTCCCGCTGCGCGCGCGCACCGCCGCGTGGCCGACGATGACCCAGGACGGCATGCTCTTCGTCTGGAACGACCCGGAGGGCAACCCGCCGACCGAGGACGCGGTCATCCCGCGCATCGAGGGCTACGACAGCCCCGAATGGACCGACTGGGTCTGGTACACGACGAGGATCGAGGGCTCGAACTGCCGCGAGATCGTCGACAACGTCGTGGACATGGCGCACTTCTTCTACGTGCACTTCACCTTCCCGACGTACTTCAAGAACATCTTCGAGGGCTCGGTCGCCACCCAGCTGATGACGGGCACCGGCCGCGAGGACGTCGCCCGCCCGCAGAACAGCGGCGACGGCCCGAAGAGCACGGGGACGACGTCGACCGCGGCGTACTACGGGCCGTCGTTCATGATCGACGACGTCACCTACCACTACAGCGACGGCAACGACATGCCCACGACGCTGATCAACTGCCACTACCCGATCGACGCGAACTCGTTCGTGCTGCAGTACGGGATCATGACGAAGAAGCCGGCCGGCGTCGAGGACGAGGCGGCCACCGCCACCGCCCGCAGGCTGGGCGACTTCATCCGGATCGGCTTCGAGCAGGACGTCCAGATCTGGCGCAACAAGGCACGCATCGAGAACCCGCTGCTGTGCGAGGAGGACGGGCCGGTCTACCAGCTGCGACGGTGGTACGAGCAGTTCTACGTCGACGCCGACCAGGTCACCCCGGAGATGGTCGAGCGCTTCGAGTTCGAGATCGACACCACCAAGCCCAACGAGGCCTGGCGGGCCGAGGTCGAGGAGAACCTCGCCAAGCGCGCGGCCGCCTCCGGCCAGCCGGTCTGATGGCGGTCCGGCCCGACGTCCGGCTCGACGACGCCCCCATGCAGCCCGTCACCTGCGGGACCTGCGGGGCGCTCGTCGCGGCCCGGAAGAGCTCGTGGGACCAGACCAGCATCCAGTGGAACGACGCGGCGCTCGCCGCGTGCATGGAGCGCCGGGCCTCGTCCCCGCGCCCCGGTCCCAACGGCGCCACCTTCACCGGCTGCGCCGCGCTGCGTGACGCGATCCGGGAGGCCGCCGTACGCGGCGACCTGGACGTCGTGGACGCCGCACCGCTCAGGACCAATCCTTCCCACCACGACCAGCACGACCACCACGACCACCACGACACGGAGGTGCACGCCTGATGGGCGTCGACCTGGAACGCCACGGCCCCTGGGCCGTCATCGCCGGCGGCTCGGAGGGCGTCGGCGCGTCCTTCGCCCGCCAGCTCGCCGAGACGGGCCTCAACCTCGTCCTGCTGGCCCGCAAGCCCGGCCCGCTGGAGGAGACCGCGACCGCGTGCCGTGAGCTCGGCGTCGACGTACGGACCCTCGCGGTGGACCTCACCGACCCCGACGCGATCAAGCAGGTCGCCGAGGTGACCGACGACCTCGAGGTCGGGCTGCTGGTCTTCAACGCCGGCGCCAACACCTACGGCCACGAGTTCGTCACCGGCGACCTCGACCGCTTCCAGGGCGTGATCGACCTCAACGTCACCGCCCAGCTCGCCCTCGTCCAGCACTTCGGCGCCCCGATGCGCGAGCGGCGCCGCGGCGGCATCCTGCTGATCGGCTCCCTGGCCGGCTACATGGGCTCGGCCCAGATCAGCATCTACGCCGCGGTGAAGTCCTTCTGCCGGGTCTTCGCCGAGGGCCTGTGGCTGGAGATGCAGGAGTACGACGTCGACGTGCTCGAGTTCGTCCTCGGCGTCACCCGCACCCCCGCCATGGAGCGCGCCGGCCTGAACTTCGACATCCCCGGCATGCACGTCTCCGAGCCCGACGACGTCGCCCGCCAGGCCCTCTCCCTGCTCCAGGACGGCCCGGTCCAGGTCGCCGAGGGCAACGAGAGGGTCGCCGAGATCCGCAGCGGCCACGACCGCTCCGCCCTCGTCCGCGACGCCCTCGCGAAGTCCAGGAAGCTGCTGCCTGCCGCCTCTGACTAGCGCGACCCGGCTCGAACTTGCTCCTGATTCGCGCCGACCCGGCAGAAAGTGGGTCGGGTTGTCGGCCGACCCGGCACAAAGTGGGTCGGGTTGTCGGCCGACCCGGCTCCTCGATGTCGCAATCAACACGCGATCCACGCTCCTGTCCACAGGTCGCGAGGCCCCGTGATTGGCCGCTGTTCACGGTGGGGCACGCGGTCGGGCATGAGACGAACCGACCTCGAAGGCCTGCCCTTCCTCCCCACCGGCTTCCCGCTCCCCCTCGACGCGCCATTCACCAGGTCCACCGCGCACCGTGAGGGCGGCCTCACTCCCCACCAGCTGGCCTGGTTGGTGGAGCAAGGGTTCCTGCGCCGCCTCCTCCGCAATGTGTACGTCGCCACCCCGGTCGCCGACAGCCTCGACCTGCGCTGCGCGGCCCTGCGCCTCGTCGTACCGCAGGATGCGGTCGTGTGCGACCGTCATGCCGGCTGGTTGCATGGCGCAGAGATGGTGCTCGCTCCCAACGAGCACCTCAACCTCGCACCGATCCGCGTCTTCCTGCCCGCACCGGGCCGCCGCCTGCGCAACGTCCTGGCTGACAGCGGTGAGCGGACCTTCGCCCGTGACGACGTCGTGGAGCTGAACGGACTTCGTGTCACCTCGCCGTTGCGTACGACGTGGGACCTCGGCCGCCAGCGGTACGCCGAACCGTCGCTGGCCGCGATGGACCAGATGCTCCGGCTGGGCTTGTTCTCCGCGGCCGAGCTCGCGGCCGGCGTACCGCGCTTCAAGGGGATGCGCTGGGTGACCGTCCTGCGCACGATGGTCGCCTACGTCGACGGCCGCGCCGAGTCGCCGCCGGAGTCGATCCTCCGGCTCCGCTGGATCCAGGCGCACCTGCCGACGCCCGTCCCCCAGCTCGAGGTGTTCGACGCCGTGGGAACCTTCCTCGCCAGGCTGGATCTCGGAACGAGGCGCTGGCGTTCGCTGCCGAGTACGACGGCGACGAGTGGCACTCGAGCCCCGACCAGCTGCGGCACGACCGGGAGCGTCGCGCGCTGGTGGAGGCCGAGACCCCGTTCCGGATCGCCGCCGTGCGCAAGGAGAACCTCTTCGGGCCGCGTGCGGATGTCGAGGCCGTTCTTCGTCGCGGAGTCGCGGAGGCCCGGCGCGGTCGTGGCCCGCTCTGACGAGAAGCCACCTTCTGCCGGGTCGACGCGATCTGCGCACCACCTTCTGCCGGGTCGACGCGATCTGCGCACCACCTTCTGCCGGGTCAGCGCGATCTGCGCACCACTTTCTGCCGGGTCGGCGGATTGCAGGAGCCACTTCGCGCCGGGTCAGCGGGACTGAGCAGCCGCCCGCCCGGCGCGCCGGCCGAAGAACGTGCCGTCCCCGAGCGAGGTGCCGGAGATGTATCCCTGCCCGTGCATGCCGGAGCTGGCCCGGCCGGCGGCGTACAGCCCGGGGATCGGGGCACCCCCGAGCGACAGGACCGACCCGTCCACCGTCGTGTGCAGCCCGCCGAGGGTGAAGCCGGCGAACCCGGTGGCGCCGGGGGCGGCGCGGTGGGTGGGGTTGTGGAAGCCGATCCGCGGGTCGATCGCGGCGAACGGCGCCGTCAGGACCCGCGTCCAGCGCGGGCTCTTGTGGAACACGGATCCCCGCCACCGGCAGCGCCGGCGTTGTAGCCCGCGAGGGTGTGCGCGAGCGCTCCCCGCGGCATGCCGAGGTCGGACTCCAGCTCCTCGATCGTCTCGGCGGCGTACGACGGCACCGTCCCCCACAGGTCGGCCTCGCCGACCTCCTCGAGCGCCTGCGCGTCGACGACCACCCAGCAGGGTCCCGGCTCGTGCAGCGCGGCGTGGCTGTACAGCCCCGGGTAGACGTCCTCGTTGATGAACCGCTCACCGCGGGCGTTGACCAGCATCCCGCGGCAGGCCAGCGCCGGCAGGGCGGTGTAGGCGACCTCGACCACCGACATGCGGCGTACGGCGGCCCCGACGGCCTGCGCCATCACGATGCCGCTGCCGTCGTCTCCCCCGTCGCTGACCACACCGTGGCCGAGCAGGTCGGGTGCGTGCGCGGCGAGCATCTCCGGGTTGTCGGCGAAGCCGCCGGTGGTGACGACGACGCCGCGGCGGGCGCGGTGGGTGACGTCCTCACCGAACCGCCGGGCCCGTACGCCGACCACGCGCCCGGACTCCACCACCAGTGACACCGCCCGGGTGTCCGTCGCGGTCACCACGCCGGCCGACGCGCAAGCGGCGACCAAGCGGTCCATCACCAGCCAGCCGCCGAAGCCGCCGGTGGCGGGGCGGTGCCCGCGCGGGACAGGGCGGGCCAGCTCGTCGTACGGCCAGGCGTTCTCGCCCAGCCACATCAGCCCGTCGGTGGTGGGCGGCATCCACGACGGCGCGTCGTAGAGCGACTTCTCGAACTCGATCCCCAGCCCGCGGAACCAGTCGAAGTGCTCGACGCTGCCGTCACAGTAGAGCCGCAGCTTCTCCTCGTCGGCGTGCGGACCGAGCGCGGCCCGCAGGAAGGCGAGCATGTTGGCGGCGTCGTCCTCGAACCCCAACGCCTCCTGTACGGCGGTCCCGCCGCCGAGGTACAGCTCGCCGCCGGACTGCGCCGACGACCCGCCCGCACCGCTGGCACGCTCGAGGACCACGACGGACGCGCCGGCGGCCCGGGCCTCGAGGGCCGCGGCGCCACCGGCGCACCCGAAGCCGACGACTACCACATCGGTGAGGACGTCGACCTCGGTGCAGCCCGGAACAGACTCGCTCACGCCGGCGGGAGGAAGGCGGCGAGCGGCTCGGAGCCGGACCAGTCGTGGCCCCAGTAGCTGTCGGCGGTGATCTCCTCGGCGGTGTAGAACGCCTCGTCGACGAGCATGCCCTCGCAGCCGTACTCCAGGTCCCAGCCGCCGGGCGCGCGCACGTAGAA
Organism: Nocardioides sp. QY071; assembly: GCF_029961765.1. Classification (NCBI taxonomy): domain Bacteria; kingdom Bacillati; phylum Actinomycetota; class Actinomycetes; order Propionibacteriales; family Nocardioidaceae; genus Nocardioides; species Nocardioides sp. QY071. Next base: position 1,774,863 of record NZ_CP124681.1, on the reverse strand, counting down.
CGACACCATCTTGTCGTTGGTGTGCCGGCCCAGCGTCGAGGACAGCGAGAAGCCGGCCCGGTTGACCTTGTCGAGCGCGCGGCCGACGGCGTCGAGACTGTCGACCTCCATCATGAGGTGCACCAGACCGGGCGCCTCGCCGTGCGGCGCGGGGCACACGGCGAGGCTGTGGTGACGCGGGTTGACGCCCATGAACCGCACCCGGCGCGGCGGCAGCGCCGTACCCATCCGGATCGCGCCGCGCGGCAGGAAGCCCAGCACCTCGGTGTAGAACGCGACCGTCTCCTCGGCGGCCGTCGTCGGCAGGACGACGTGGCCCATCCCCTGGTCGCCGGTGACGAACGACTGGCCGTGGCCGGTCAGGACCGGGGCATGGTCGAGCACCGGGCCGAAGAACACCTCGACCGGCGTGCCGGCGGGGTCGTCGAAGCGGATCGCCGCCTCGACCCGCCGCTCGTCGCACTCCTCCTGGCTGAGCTCCTTGAACGGCACGCCCGCGGCCTCGACCGCGGCGGCGACCTCGGCGAGGCCGAACTGGTCGCGCACCTCCCAGCCGACGGCGACCACGCGGTCGACGTCGCCGGGCAGCACGACCAGCCGCGCGTACCGCTCGTCCATGCGCAGGTAGAGGCCGTCGGCGACCGGCCCGGTGGTCTCCTGCATCGCCAGGCAGTCCACCGTCAGCTCGCGCCAGCGGGGCAGGTCCTGGCTCTGCACGATCAGGTAGCCGAGGCCACGGATCGCGGTCATGTTGTTCTCCTCAGTCGGTCGGGGGTCGGGGCGGGGATCAGATCATCGAGAGCATCGGTCCGGGCGGCGGCGTCACGTCCATCGCGGTCAGCGACTGCACGTGGAACACCGAGCCGGGCACGTGGATGGCGTGCGCGAGGCCCATGTGCCCGTCGCGCCAGAACCGCTGGATCGGGTTGTCCATCCGCATCCCGTTGCCACCCGAGCGGGCGACGACCTCGTCCATGGCCCGGACCGCGCGCCACGCCGCGGACACCTGGGTACGACGCGACTCGGCGCGCTCGGCGAAGGACACCTCCTCGCCCCGCACCGCCTTGTCGTGGAAGCGGCGGGCGTTGTCGAGCATGCTCACCCGAGAGGCCTGGATCTCCGCCGCGGCCTGGCTGATCGCGAAGAGGACGTAGGGATCGTCCTTCACCTTGGTACCGGTGATCTGGACGCGCGTGCGCTGGTAGGCCAGGTGCGCCGCGAGCGCGCCCTCGGCGATGCCGATGACGGCGGAGGTGATGCCGAGCGGGAAGGCCGTGGTGAACGGGATGTGGTACGTCGGGTTGGTCAGTCCGGCCTCACGCGGCTGGCTGCCGTCGGTGAACCGGGAGAACTCGACGACGCGGTAGTCGGGGATGAAGGCGTCCTTGACGATGATGTCCTTGGAGCCGGTGCCGCGCAGGCCGACGACGTCCCAGGAGTCCTCGACGATCGTGTAGTCCGAGCGCGGCAGGATCACGTGGTGCACCCGCGGCGGCATGATCGCCTCGCCGTTCTCGTCGCCGAGGTAGGCGCCGAGGAAGATCCAGTCGCAGTGGTCGGTGCCCGACGAGAACTGCCAGCGGCCGTTGAAGACGTAGCCGCCGTCGACGGGGCGGATGACACCCATCGGTGCGTATGGCGACGCGATCCAGGTGTCGTGGTCCTCGCCCCACACCTCCTCCTGCACGCGCGGGTCGCACATCGCCATCTCCCACGGGTGCACGCCGACGATGCCGGCGACCCAGCCGGTGGAGCCGTCCAGGCTCGCCAGCCGCATCACGGCCTCGGCGAAGTCGGCAGGATGCGCCTCGGCGCCGCCGTACTTCGCCGGCTGCAGCATCCGGATCACTCCGGTCTCGCGCAGCAGCTCGGCCGCGCGGTCGTCGAGCCGGCCCAGCTTCTCGTTGCTGGGGCCCAGCGCGGCGATCTCCTCGGCGCGGGCCTCGATCCTCTCGAGCACCTCACTCATCACGAACTCACTTCCTCAGCGTGGGTCTGCACGGTGGCACCCGGCGCGGCTGCGGCGGGCGGGGTCTTCCGGTCATCGGAAAGACCGGCGGCGTGGCGCGCGGCCAGGTAGCCGAAGACGATCGAAGGGCCGATGGTGGCGCCCGGGCCGGCGTAGTCGTTGCCCATCACCGACGCGGCGCAGTTGCCGGTCGCGTAGAGCCCGGCCACGACCGAGCCGTCCTCGCGCAGCACCTGCGCGCGGTCGTTGGTGACCAGGCCGCCCTTGGTGCCGAGGTCGCCGAGCTCGATGCGTACGGCGTAGTACGGCGCCCGGTCGATGACGTCCAGGTTGGGGTTGGCCAGCGTCGGGTCGCCGTAGTAGCGGTCGTGGGCGCTCTCGCCGCGGCCGAACTCCTCGTCCTTCCCGGCGCGGACGAAGCCGTTGAACCGCTCGACTGTGGCCGAGAGCGTGTCCGTCGGCACGCCGATCGCGGCCGCCAGCTCGGCCACGGTGTCGGCGCGGTGCACGATCCCCTGGTCGTAGAACCCTTGCGGGAAGGGAGCTCCCGGCAGGATCTGCGCGAACGGGTAGCGCGAGCGGGCCCGCGAGTCCATCACCAGCCAGGCCCTCTCGTTGCCGCTGGCGAGCTGGTCGTGGACGAAGTTGACGTACGGCGAGGCCTCGTTCGTGAACCTCCTGCCGTCGACGCCGACGATCACCTGGCCCGGAATCGCTCGCTCGGAGACGAGCGGGATGGTCGCGCCGGCAGGGTGCGTGACCGAGGGCATCCACCAGGCGTCGTCCATCAGGTCGACCGCGCCGCCGACCGCCTGCCCGGCGGTGATGGCGTCGCCGGTGTTCTCGACGGCACCGAGGCTGTGGTCGGGGCGGGCACCGGCGGGGAGGTAGCGCTCGCGCATCGCCGGGTTGTGGTCGAAGCCGCCGGCCGCGAGCAGGACGCCCTTCCTGCCGTGGATCCGGACCTCCGCGCCGCCGCGGGTCGCGACGATGCCCGTGACGCGGTCCCCCGTCGGTCCCGGCTCGACGACCAGCGAGGTCATCGAGGTCTCCAGCCACAGCGGGATGCCGGCGTCCTTGAGCGCCATCCGCATCCGCGCGACCAGCGCGCGGCCCCCGGTCGCCATGTGGCGGCGGCGTACGGCGTTCGAACCGACCCGCCAGGCCGCGCGCAGCGAGGCGCGGCGGCCCTGCCAGGTCCGCTTGACCATGGCCAGGTCGTGGTAGTCCTTCGCGGTCACCCAGAGCCCGAGCGGCCCCGTCATGTTGTTGGGGCGCTGGTAGGCCTCGTCCTCCCCCAGCTTGCGGGTGTCGAACGGCTTGGCCTCGATCGAACGGCCCGCGGGCCGGCCGCCGGACAGCTCGGGGTGGTAGTCGGCGTACCCCTTGGTCCAGGCGAACCTCACCCACTTCGACCGCTCGAGGAGGGCCATCGCGGCCGGGCCATGGTCGACGTACGCCGCCAGCCGGGTCGCGGGGACGGTGCCACCGGTGATGGTGGTGAGGTACTCCAGCACCGACGTGCGGGAGTCGTCGTGGCCGGCCCTGCGCAGGGTCGGGTTGTTGGGCACCCAGATGCCGCCGCCGGAGATGCCGGTGCTGCCGCCGAACTTCGCGCCCTTCTCGATCACGACGACGGACAGGCCGGCGTCGACGGCTGCCAGCGCGGCGGTCATGCCGCCACCGCCGCTGCCGACGACGACGAGGTCGAACTCGTCGGTCCAGGTCGCGCTCATGCGGCGTGCTCCTCGTCCGGCTCGGTGAGGAAGGCGAGCACGGTCCGCTCCCAGGCGCGCTTCTGCTCGATCATCGCCCAGTGGCCGCAGTTGGCGAACACGTGCACCTCGACGTCGGGGATGGTCCGCATCGGGATGAGCATCATGTCGAGCGGGCTGACCCGGTCGTCGCGGCCCCAGGTGAGCAGGGTGCGGGCCCTGATCTGGTCGAACTGCGCCCAGCCGGGCGTCGCCTGTGCCGAGCTGCCGGCGCCGGCGAAGGCGGCGGTGATCGCGGCCCGGCCGTACATCCGGCGCGCGACCTCGAGGGTGTCCGGCTCGGTGGCCAGCGCCCAGCGCTGCTCGATCAGCTCCTCGGTGACCATGGACTGGTCGAAGACCATCGAGCGCAGCCAGGACACCAGGTTCTCGCGGGTCGGGTTCTCGACGAACTCGACGAGCAGGTTGATCCCCTCGCCCGGGGCGGGGCTGAAGATGTTGCGACCGACGCCGCCGACGGTGACCAGTCGTCGTACCCGGTCGGGCTGGCTGATCGCGAGCCTGGTCGCGACCCCGCCGCCCATCGAGTTGCCGATGACGTCGACCCGGTCGAGGCCGAGGCCGTCGAGGAAGCGCTGCACGGCGGGCAGCGCGGCCATCATCGGGTGCTGGTCGGTGGTGTCGCTGACGCCGAAGCCCGGCAGCTCCAGCACCAGGCACCGGAAGTGCGGCGCGAAGGCCGGGAGGTTGTCGCCGAAGTTGCGCCACCCGGTGACGCCCGGGCCCGACCCGTGCAGCATGAGCAGCGGCGGGCCGTCGCCGGCCTCGTGGTAGCGCAGCACGCCGGCGTCCGTGGCCAGCTCGCGTCGCGTGGAATCGTGGGTCAGGTCGGTCACGCTCCGCACGCTAGGTGGCCGTGCGCGAACGGGCTCGCGTGCTTTCCGGTGACTGGAAAACCCAGTCCCGACGGGCGATTCCGCGCTGTCGTGCGTCACTCAGCGGGATGTCTCCGAACACGTCGCGGGGCCGTCGTTAGCGTCGTCGGCATGAGCACCGCTATCGAGCCGTCCCCGCTGGAGATGCGGGCTGCGATGGGCAACTTCGCGACCGGCGTCACGATCGTGACCGGCCTGGACGACGGCGAGCCGGTCGGCTTCGCCTGCCAGTCCTTCGCCTCGGTGTCGCTCGACCCGCCGCTCGTCCTGTTCTGCGCCGACCACAGCGGCCGCGCCTGGCCGCGGATCCGGCGCTCGGGGCAGTTCACCGTGAACGTCCTCGGCGAGGACCAGGCCGACCTGTGCCAGCGGTTCGGCTCGAGCCGCGGGCGCAAGTTCGAGGACCTCGCCTGGGAGCAATCCCCCGAGGGCACCCCGAGCCTGTCCGGCACCCTGATGCGGGTGCACGCGAAGGTCGAGGACGTGCACGTCGCCGGTGACCACGACGTCGTCATCGGCCGGGTCACCCGGCTCGAGACGCCGCACCGCGCCACCCCGATGCTGTTCTTCCGCGGCAGGTTCGGCGTCGAGGACCAGCACGAGCAGATCGCTCCGGACCTGTGGGGCTGGGGCGACCACTGGGGCTGACCCGGCTCGAAGTAGCTCCTCAAGCCCGCCGACCCGGCAGAAAGTGTCTCGCCGCACGAGACACTTTCTGCCGGGTCGGCGGGATTTGGGAGCCCTTTCGAGCCGGGTCGGCTAGGACCAGGCGCCGGAGGCTGCGTCGGCGACGAGCCGCTCCATGGTCGCGGCCGACCACGTGGGCTGGGCGGGCGCGGGCGTGGCGGCGCGCGAGGGGCGGACGGGCGCCGGAGCGGGCTCGGGCTGCGGGAACAGGTCGGCGGCGGTCTGCCGGGCGGCGCGCAGCACGAGGGGTGCGACCCGCTCGACAGGCGCGCGCAGGTCGCCGACGAGGGAGACCGCGCCGACCGCGCCCTCGGGGCTGCGGATGGCGGCGGCGACGCAGGCGATGTCGGGGTGTGCCTCGCCGCGCTCGTACGCGACGCCGTGGCGACCGCGGATCCGGTGCAGCTCCTGGTGGAGCAGGACGAGGTCGGTGATGGTGGACCGGGTCAGCCGGGCCGGGCGGGCCTCGACGATCTCGTCGACGCGCTCGGCCGGCAGCCAGGCGAGGATCGCCTTGCCGAGCGCGGTCGCGTGGGCCGCGGCGTGGCCGCCGACCCGCGACGGCACGCGTACGGCGAACCGGCCGCCGATCTTGTCGAGGTAGCGCACGTCGGGCCCGTCGAGCACGGCGAGGTGGGCGACCAGGCCGGTGCGGACCTGCAGCTCGTGGAGGTACGGCGCCGCCGCCTCGCGCAGCTCGGTGTCGGCCCGGCCGCCACCGCCCAGGCCGAGTGAGCGCGGCCCGAGGGAGAAGCCGAACGAGGTGTGGGCCAGCCACTCCAGGCGGACCAGCTGGTCGAGGATCCGGTGGGCGGTCGAGCGCGGGAGGTGCGTGGCCCGCGAGACCTGCTCGAGGGTGAGCCGCGCGGCCGGCGACTCGAACGCGTCCAGGATCAGCGACATCCGCTCGACCATGGACGGCGGCAGGTCGCGACCCGCAGCAGTGGTGGCACCCTCGGTGACCGACTCGACGACCTGAGCGCTCATGACTGCTCCCCTCGATCAAAACTGAAATACATTCTAGTTTCTGCTGGTCCGAAGGTAGCAAGAGGAGACGGACACCACAAGACCCTCCCGGCCGGCGCGTCGTCCACGCCGCGCCCCACTCACCGGGAGTGGGCGACCCGGTGCCGCGGGAGCAACTGCTTGACTCCGGCCGTCCCCACCGGAAGGAAGCACCGTGCAGCTCGGCATCGTCAGCCCGATCGTGACCGCCAATCCCGGCGCCCACGCGCCTTGGGAGGAGAAGGCCGGCATCGCCGAGCTGGTGCGGGTCGCGCAGGCCGCCGACCGGCTCGGCTTCCACCACCTGACCTGCAGCGAGCACGTCGCCGTACCCACCGAGGCCGCCGACCAGCGCGGCGGCACCTACTGGGACCCGCTGGCGACCTTCGGCCACCTCGCCGCCGTCACCGAGCGGGTGCGGCTGATGACCCAGGTGCTGGTCATCGGCTACCACCACCCGCTGGCGATCGCGAAGCGGTACGGCACCCTCGACCTGGTCAGCGGCGGCCGGCTGATGCTCGGCATCGGTGTCGGCTCGCTCGAGGAGGAGTTCGCCCTCCTCGGCGCCCCGTTCGCGGGCCGCGGGGAGCGCGCCGACGACGCACTGCGCGCACTGCGCGCGAGCCTGGGGCGGCGCGAGCCGTCGTACCACGGCAGTCACTACGACTTCGACGGTCTCGTCGTCGAGCCGCATGCCGTCCAGGATCGGGTCCCGCTCCTCATCGGCGGGCGCACGGCGCGCAGCCTGCGCCGCGCGGTCGAGCTCGGCGACGGCTGGGTGCCCTTCGGCCTCGGCCTCGACGAGCTGCGCACCCTGCTGGCCGCACGCGACCTCCCCGCCGGCTTCGAGGTGATCCTGTCCCCCGGCCGGATGGTCGACCCGATCGGCGACCCCAGCGGTACGACGACCCGCCTGGCCCGCGTCCGCGCCGCCGGCGCCACCCTGGTCACCACGGCGGTCGAGGCCACGTCCGCCGACCACTACTGCGACCAGCTCGAGGCGCTGGCCGTCCTCGCGAAGGAGATCTCATGACCGACGACCGCCTGGCAGCGCTCGAGCGCCGGCTCCAGCGCCTGGAGGACGAGCGCGAGATCGTGCAGCTCCTCACGACCTACGGACCGCTGGTCGACTCCGGCTGCGCGGACGAGGTCGCCGCGATCTGGACCGAGGACGGCGTCTACGACAACGACGTCATCGTGATGACCGGCCGCGACGAGATCCGCGCGATGGTGCGCTCGGCGTCCCACCAGGGCTTCATCGCCGGCGGCTGCGCACACTTCAACGGACCGGTCTCGGTGCAGGTCGACGGCGACACGGCGATCGCGGTCACGCACTCGCTGATGGTGCTGCACGAAGACGGCGCGTTCCGGGTCAACCGCGCGACCGCCAACCACTGGCAGCTGCGGCGCACCGACGAGGGCTGGCGCGCGACCGTGCGCACCGGCCGACTCCTGGACGGAGCCGAGCTGGCGCACGGCCTGCTGCGCACGGGCGCCCTGGGTCAGCTGCCGCCGACCGGCTGACCCGCCAGCGCCTCGCGGGCGAGGTACGTCGCGCCGGCCACCGCCGCGGGCATCACCAGGATGCCGCCGAACGGCACCAGGAAGCAGGCCTGCACGCAGACCCCGAAGCCGAGCATCGCCCCGCGATGGTCGCGCATCAGCGCCGCGCGGGCGGCGCGGTCCATGCCGCGCGCCTCGAGCGGGCGCGAGACGAGCTCGCCGGCGAGCAGCCGGCCGGCGACGACCAGGCCGAGCACGGCGCCGACGACGGTGCCGATGACGGGCAGCAGCCCGATCAGGAAGACCACGATCGCGGTGCCGATGCCGAGCGCCACGAGGACGAGTCCGTCGATCGCACCGCGGATCCAGCCGACCCCCCGGTCCGGCACGTCGCCGCCGAGCGAGAGCTCGACCTCCTTCCAGATCTTCTCGTAGAAGGGGTCACCGACCGCGAGCGTGAGCCCGGTGAAGGTGACGATCGCCAGCATCACGGCGCCGACCAGCACCACCAGGTAGAGCGCACCGCGGAACACTCCGCGCACCGCGTCGCCCCAGTCGTCGGCGAACGGCGTCGCCCAGGCGACCACGTCGTCGGCGTACAACACGAGCACGACGAGCAGCGTGAACACCAGCGCCGCCACGATCAGCGCCGGCACGATGCCGAGCAGCATCAGCGAGGGGCGCTCCCGCCACAGCCGGAGCCCACGCAGGAGGTACCCGGCGCCGCGCCCGAAGCCCATGCCAGGAACCCGGTCAGAACAGGGCGGAGGCCAGCGCCTGGCGGCCCTTGAGCACCCGCGGGTCGTCGTTGCCGACCGCCCCGAAGAGCCCGACGAGGTGCTCGCGGGCCAGGTCGCGCTCCTTGCCCGACGTACGACGAACCAGCTCGACGAGCCGCGCGAAGGCGTCCTCGACATGGCCACCGAGCATGTCCATGTCCGCGACCATGGTCTGCGCGTCGACGTCGTCGGGGTTGGCGGCGGCCGCGGCGCGAGCCGCGTTGAGGTCGACGCCCTGGGTGCGCTGCAGCACCTTGGCCATCGCCAGTCCGGCCGCGGCCTCGTGGTCGGCCGGGTTGGCGTCGACGAGCTTCTGGTACTCCGCCACGGCGGCGTCGATGTCGCCCGCCTCGAGCGCGTCCTGCGCCGGCACGTAGCGCGGGTCGATCGCGGGCTCCTCACCCTCGGCGACCTCGCCACCGGCCGCGCCGAAGGCATTGGGCTGGTGGCGCCCGGAGATGCCCTGCGCGGTGAGCTGCTGGGCGAGCTGGTTGAACAGGGCGCGGATGTCGTCGATCGGCGCGGCCCCGGGGATCGGCTGCGTCGCCGGGCGCCCGTCGAGCAGCACCAGCATCAGCGGGACCTGCGGGACCTGCATCGCCTGCGCGATCTGCGGCACCACGTCCACGTCGATCGTCGCCGCGAGGAACCGGCCGTCGTACTCGTCGGCCACGGTCGCCACGTCGAGCGCGAGCTGCGCGCTCTCCGGAGACTGCGACGGCGAGGAGAAGACCAGCACCACCGGCGCGGTCATCGACGCCTCGAGCACCGCCTGGAAGTTGGTCTCGTCCACGGCGACGGAGTACGCCGACGTCGAGCCTCCGGCGCCGCCTCCACCCGTGGGCGCGCCTGCGGCACCGCCGGCACCGGCACCGGCCGGCGGGGTGCGCTTCAGCGCGGACAGGTCGATCGCACCGGGACGGGAGAACGGCTGCTGCGTCATGGACGCAATCCTACGGACGGCGTTGCGGGGCGAGTGAGCGTGGTCCGTGTGTGCCGCACCCCCTACGAATTGGTCGCCTTCCGGGCCGATCCGCGACCAAACCGTAGGGGGTGCCCGCGCTCAGCCGGTTGGGTCAGTTCGGGACGCGGGGTCCCCGCAGTCCCGCCCGCTGGACCACGCGCTGGATGGCGAGGTCGCGGTCGTCGGGGCGGCCGACGTACCGGATGTCGCGCAGGCCCTGCTCCTGGGCCGCCGACTCGAAGCAGAAGTGGCCGAAGCCGAGCAGCCGTCCGTGCAGCGGCTTCTGCACCGAGATGTCGAGGATCCGGCTCAGCGGCATGGTGGCCAGGCTCTGCGAGAGCACGCCGTGGACCCGGAAGACGCGCATGTTGGTGATCACGAACCGGTCGCGGACCACGCCGAGCGCCACCCAGCCGGCGCGGACCAGCAGTACCGCCGCGACCACGATGAGGACCCAGGCGACGTGGACGTTCACGAACCAGCTGCCGACCAGCAGCACCAGCGCCACCCCGGTCTCCAGGGCGGGGCGGACGTAGGCGAACCAGTGGTGGGTCACCTCGTCGACGACGACCTCGCCCTCCTCACGCAGCAGGTGCTTGCCGATCCTCGGGTCACCCAACCGGCGGACGACGCCGGAGACGAAGGTCAGGGCCATCGGTCGTGCCGCGGGTCAGTCCATCGCGCCGACGAAGTCGATGACCCCGTTGAACGCCTGGGTCGTCAGGTCCCACCCGCCGCTGGCCGCGGACTTCGAGGTGTCCGCGAGGCCGGAGGGGTCGGTGAACATCCAGAACCCGAGGAACACGATCACCACGAGCGCGATCAGCTTCTTGGTGTCCATGTGCGGGCTTCTCCATCCGTGTGCAGGTGCGCCCCCGAGGGCACAGATCCCCACATTGGTACCAAAAGCACCACGGGTCCCACGGGAGGCGCGCGGAGGTCAGCCGCAGGAGACCCCGGCCAGCCCGTTCTCCTCGCTCGCCTGCGGCACCGTGCCGCTGCGCAGCCAGTTGTGGAAGAAGCCGTCCAGGTCGGTGTCGCCCGAGACGCTCTCGGCGAGCGCCTGGAACTGCTCGACCGTGGCGTTCCCGTCGTGGTGGGCGGCGACCCACTCCTTGAGCAGGGCATCGAACTTCGGCGCCGTGATCCGGTTGCGGAGCGCCGCCAGCACCATCGCACCGCGGTCGTAGACAGCCTCGTCGAAGATGTGGTCCGCACCGGGGTTGGCGATGTCGAGGCGCCAGAAGTCGGAGTTCGGGCTGGTGCAGTTGCGGTCGTACATCTTGTCGAGGTACGCCGGCACCGACGGCCCGCCGGTCGCGGCGGCGTACGCGGCCTCCATGTAGGTCGCGAAGCCCTCGTTGAGCCAGATGTCGCGCCAGCGCTGCACGGCGACGCTGTCGCCGAACCACTGGTGGGCCAGCTCGTGGACGATGACGCCCGGGTAGATCCAGCTGCCGTACGTCGGCCGCGACTGGTTCTCCAGCGCGAAGCCGACGTCGAGGCCGGTGACCAGGCCGCCGGTGGTGGCGAACGGGTAGGGGCCGAGCTGGGTCTGCAGCCAGTCGGTGATCGCGCCGGTGCGGCCCAGGACGCCCCGGACGTAGGAGCGCAGCTTCGGCTCGAGGCCGCGCGAGACCGCGTTGTAGTAGGGGATGCCGGCGGCGGTCGTGCCCTGGTCGACGACATAGCGACCGGCGGCGAAGAAGGCGAGGTAGGTCGCCATCGGGTCGCTCATCCGCCAGTGCGTGGTGGCCTTGCCGTGCTTGACCGTGCGGCCGACCCGCACGCCGTTGCCGACGACCTTCTTGCCCTTGGGCACGGTGACCCGGACGTCGAAGGTCGCCTTGTCGCTGGGGTGGTCGTTGGACGGGAACCACCACGGCGCCATGTGCGGCTGGTTCATCGCGACCACCTCGTTGCGGCTGGCGAGCCAGTTGCGTTCGCCGGCGTAGCGGTAGGAACCGGGCTTGCCGGCGTACCGCACGACGACGCGGAAGGTCGCTCCCGCGGCGATCGGCGCCGACGGCTTGACCCGCAGCTCGTGCTTGCCCACCTTGCGGAAGCGGGCCTTGCGTCCGTCGACCTTCACCGCCGTGGTCGGCAGCAGCAGGTCGAGGGAGAAGCTGCGCAGGTCGGCGGTCGCGGTCATCGTGATCGCGGTGCGACCGCGCAGCCGGCCCGTCCCGAAGTCGTAGCGCACCCGGACGTCGTAGTGCTGGGCGTCGGTGCCGCCGTTGCCGTCGAGCGGCCAGTACGGGTCGGTGCCCTGCGCGGATCCGTTGCCGTAGTCGCTCGCCTCGACGCCGGGGAGGGCGGAGGCAGGCGCCGAGCCGGCCAGGCCTGGCAGGCAGAGGACGAGGGCGAGCAGGAGTCCCAGCGGGGCAGCGAGTCGGCGCACGCGGTCAATCTACGCCAGCCGGCCCGCCAGTCGGCCCGCCAGCCGGGGTGCCGAGATCACGGTGCCGAGCAGGGCGTTCACCTCGGCGTCGTCGGGGTCGGAGGCCGCGAGCCAGGCGATCACCCGGCCGGACGCGTCGATGCTGGAGCCGGCGACGGCCCTGGCCTCGATCTCCTCGGTGCCGCCGCGGGCGCGCCCGGACGCGGTGACGACGAAGCCCGGCTCCAGGTTGAAGGCGCGGATCCCGGCCTCGCGGAACTCCGCGTTCACCGCACCGGCGATCCGGCCGAACGCCGCCTTCGCGGCGGCGTAGGCCAGACCCCACCCGCCTTCCCCCGGCGGGGCCGGCGGGTCGAGGGTGGCCGATCCCGAGCACATGTTGGCGATGACGCCGCCGCCCGCGTCGACCATCGCCGGCAGCAGGGCCTGGACGAGCGCCACCTGGTGCACGAGGTTCGCGTCCAGGCTCTCGCGGAGGGCGCCGAGGTCCAGCTCCAGGAAGCGGGCGTGCGGCACGTGGTGCACGGCGTTGCTGACCAGCACGTGCGGCGCACCCCAGGTCTCGAGGAGCTGGCCGGCGACCCTCGCCGGCGCCGCGGCGTCGGTGAGGTCCATCCGCAGCGGCAATGCCCGCACTCCCCTGGCCTCGATCTGCGCCGCGGTCGTGGCGAGGCTCCCGGCGACCTGATGGCTCACGCCGACCTCACGAGACGTCCGGGCCGCGACCGTGCCCTCGCCCTCGTGTGCGGTGCGGGCGGTGAAGGCGACGTCGTACCCGACCTCGGCCAGGGCCAGGGCCGTGGCCCGTCCGATGCCCCGGCTGGCACCGGTGACCAGCGCCGTCTCGCGTCCCGTCTCGCGTCCCGTCCCGCGTCCCGTCCCGCGTCCCGTCGTGGCCATGGCCGCACCGTAGGCGCGATCGGCCCGCGCCACCCCGGTCGTTCCCTGTCACCGGGAGTGCGGCAGCGGTAAATCGGTTGCGCACCGGCCCGAGGGACCGGCAGGGTGGGGCCGTTCGTCCGCGCTGCCCGCGGACCCTGTCGAGAGGAGCGTGACATGTCGATCGTTGTCGTCGGCCTGCCCTCAGTCCGCACCCTCTCGACCCCGAGGAATCACCTTGTTCCAGGAGAACCCCTCCACCCCTGATGTCACCGACATCGACCCGCGCTTCGTCTTCGACTTCGAGGCGTACGACGACCTGGGCCCCGGCCAGCGCTGGTCCACCTGGCTCGACGTCGAGCCGCTGTCCCGCGGTCCCGAGCCGCGTCCCGACTGGATCGTCACGTCCCAGGGCGCGGTCGACACCGACCTCGGCATCCTGAAGACCGGCAAGGAGGCCGACGTCTTCCTGCTCGAGCGCTCCGACCCGCACGACCCGGCGCAGAGCGTCGTGATGGCGGCCAAGCGGTATCGCTCGACCGACCACCGCACCTTCCACCGCTCGGCGGCCTACACCGAGGGCCGCAGCATGAAGCGTTCGCGCGACGAGCGGGCGATCAAGCGCAAGAGCACGTTCGGCCGCGAGGTCGCCGCAGGCGAGTGGGCGATCTCGGAGTGGTCGGCACTCAACCGCTGCTGGTCGCTCGGGCTGCCGGTCCCCTACCCGGTGCAGATCGACGGCACCGAGATCCTGATGGAGTGGATCCGGGTGGAGGGACCCGACGGCACCGACAGCGCTCCGCGGCTGGCGCAGACCCGGCCGGAGCCGGCGCTGCTGGCGTCGTACTTCGACCAGCTGCGCGGGGCCATGACGACGCTCGTGCAGTCGGGCCTGGTGCACGGCGACCTGTCGCCGTACAACATCCTGGCGGCCGGTGAGCGGCTCGTGATCATCGACCTGCCCCAGCTGGTCGACCTGGTCGGCAACGTCCAGGGCTTCGACTTCCTGCTGCGCGACTGCACCAACGTGTGCACGTGGTTCCAGCGCCGTGGGCTCGACGTCGACCCGCAGGACCTGTTCGGTGAGCTGATGGCGCAGGCGTTCTAGGTCGTGTCTCCCAAGTCAGCGCCGTCGCGAGCGGCGTTTCCGGCCGATCTGGCAAGGCGGCGGAGCGACGGCGTGCCGGATGGCACGTCGAGCGACGCCAACGCAGCCAGATCGAGTCGGAAACGCCGCGTAGCAGGCGGGGACTTGGGAGACACGGCCTAGCCGCGCCAGGCGGCGTCGAGGATCGCCTCGAGGTCGGCCCGGGTCGGCGCGACCGGGTTGCTGTACGGCGCCGCGAGGACCTCGTCCGCGACCCGGGCGAGGTCCTCCTGCGCGACACCCAGCGCCCGCAGTCCCTCGGGCACCCCCACCGCGCCGGCCAGCGCGCGCAGCGCGCCGGGGACGTCCTCGGTGTCGAGCGCGCGACGCAGCACGGCATCGGCCTCCGGAGCGGCGGGCAGGTTGTACGCCGCGACGTGCGGCAGGACGATCGCGTGCGTCTCGGCGTGCGGGAGGTCCAGCATGCCGCCGAGGACGTGGCACAGCTTGTGGTGCAGGCCCATCGTGGTCGCGCCGAGGCAGGCGCCGCACAGCCAGGCACCCTCGAGGGCCAGGCTCCGTGCGGCAGCATCCGCGCCGTCGGCGACCACCATGGGGAGCGCAGCCGCCAGGTCGCGCACCCCGCGCTCGGCCATCGCGCTGACCACCGGCGTGCCGTTGGGAGCGTAGAGCGCCTCGACGGCGTGCGCGATCGCGTTCAGCCCGCTCGGCCCGGACACGGCGGCCGGCAGCGCGTGGGTGAGGTCGGGGTCGTAGAGCACCGCGCTCGGCAGCACGACGGGGTCGCGGCCGGTCGTCTTCCGGCCGTCCTCGGTCAGGCCCCAGACCGGCGTCATCTCCGAGCCGGCGTACGTCGTCGGCACGGCCAGCGACGGCAGGCCCAGCCGCAGCGACAGCGCCTTGGCCAGGCCGATCGTCGAGCCGCCGCCGATCGCGAGGCAGCCGTCGGCGCCGACCTCGGCGACCACCGACTCCGCAGCAGCGACCGTCGCCACCGGCACGTGCATCCGGGCACCGTCGAAGGTCCCCGCGGCCCGCTCCCCCAGCAGGTCGGTGACCCGCGCCGCGAGCGCGCCCTGCCGGGGCGTGGAGAGCACGAGCACCCGGCGCAGGCCGAGCCGGTCGACCTCCTCGGCGACCTGGTCGACGGCTCCGGAGCCGAAGACCACCCGCATCGGCAGGGACTCGTGGACGAACCCGGTCACGCTGTCTCCTCACGTCGCTCGCCAGCCAGCTGCACCTCGAAGTGTGCCCGACGGAAGGGCGCGCGCACGCCGTACCTCTCCGCCTCGTCGGGGTCATCGACCACCGCGAACTCGCGGACCAGGCTCTGCTTGACCGCGAAGACCGCGTCGCTGTCGAGGTACGGGCTGTCGGCGACGAACAGGTGCGTGGTCAGAGGTTCGAAGCCGGCGGCGTCGACGATCAGGTGCACGTGCGCCGGCCGGTACGGGTGCCGTTCGCTGGCCTCCAGCAGCCGGCCGACCGGGCCGTCGGTCGGGATCGGGTAGTGCGAGGGCACCACCGTGCGGAACCAGAACGCACCGTCGGCGTCGGCCGTGAACATCCCGCGCCCGTTGCCCGCCGGCTGTACGTCGGGCCGCTGGACGTCGTAGAAGCCGTCCTCGTCGCACTGCCACACGTCCACGCTCGCCCCGGGGACCGGCCGGCCGTCGATGTCGACGACCATCCCCGTCACCACGGCGGGCCGCTCGAGACCGACCTCGCTGATCGAGTCACCGAGCGCACGACGCGGTGACGCGGTCATGTGGAACGGGCCGAGCACGGTGCTCTCCGTGCCGTGGTCGCCACCGTTGAGCGTCTCGACGAGCATCGAGACCCCGAGCACGTCGGACAGGAGGACGAACTCCTGCCGGGTGTCGTCGCACGTTTGCCCGACCGCGGTGAGGAAGTCGATCGCCTGCTCCCACTCGGGGTGGGTCGGCCGCACCTCGCCCACCAGCGCGTGGACGTGCCGGGTGACCGCGTCGAGCACGGCGCGGGTCCGCGGGTCCGGCGTCGCGGCGAAGCTCGCCCGGACCTCGTCCAGCAGAGTGGCGCGCGGCGGGGCGAGATGGTCGGCGAACCAGTCCGCGACGACCGCGTTGCGCTCCTCGCCGTGCCGGTAGACCGTGTGGTCGCCGTCCTCCCACTCTCGCAGCGTCGCCTCGCCGAGCGCCGCGTCCAGGAAGGGCTGCTGCTCCTCGCGCGAGACGATCGGGTCCTGGCCGCCGTGCACGACGAGCACCGCACCCGTGATCCGGTCCCTGGCCTGTAGCGCGATCCGGTCGAAGTTGGCCCGGACCTCGGCCTCCCCGGCGCCGCCGAGCATCGCCGCGGCCTGCTCGTCGAAGGTCCGGAAGCCCAGCAGCCGCGGGCGGGCGGGCGCGCCGTTGACGCAGACCGCGGAGATCCGTGGGTCGCTCGCGGCCGCCGTACCGGCGAACAGGCCGCCCATGCTGTTGCCCCAGATCCCGACGCTGCCACCGAGCGAGGGGTCGGCGAGGACGTGGTCCACGAAGGTGGAGTACGCCGCGCGCACGTCCACGTCGAGCAGCACGCCGCCACGCATCCGGGTCTCCCCCTGCCCCGGCCCCTCGACCAGGAAGGCGGCCACGCCCCGGGCCAGCAGGGCGTCGGCGGCGCGCAGGTAGGTCGCCCCCCAGCCGCTCTGCCCGCCGAGCACGATGACCGTTCCCCGCACCGGCCCGACCGGGCGGACCAGCCAGCCGAAGAGCCGGCCGTCGCCGAAGGGCAGGGTCACCTGCTCCCAGGCCGGGTCGGCGAGCGCGCCGGCCCTGGCGACGGTCGCGGTGAACCGTGCGTAGAGCGCGACGCGGTGCGGGCTGTCGTCGTTCCACGCCATCTGCGCGAACAGCAACGCCGCGGCCGACCAGCGGAAGGCCTCGCGGGCGGTCACGACCTGCCCGGCGGCCAGCGCCTTCTCGGCCTGGGCCGCGCGGTCGCCGGCGATCGCGACGAGTGCCTCGTCCCACGGCGTGCCCGCATCGGTCGCGTCCCGCAGCCGTCGTACGTCCGCGGCGGCCAGGCCGCCGTCGATCATGCGCTCCGGCGACATGGACCGCCACAGCACGTCGGCCGGCGGTGTCACGGGGGTCACGCGACGGTCCAGTCGAGCCGCTCGCGGAGCTGGGCGAAGGCGGCCGGCAGGTCGGCCCGGGCACCGGCCCAGAACAGGTGGTGGTCGGGGCGGCCGAGGAACGCCTCGACGCCGTGCTCGGCGAACCATGTGGCGTAGGTGCCGTCTACGTCGGTGACCGTGTCGAGCGAGGCGGTCACGACGCCGAGCTTGTCGAGGAACGCGAGGTCCGTCGCGTCGAGCGACACAGCGGTCGTCGTGACCAGGTTGAAGCCCCGGCCGAGGACGTCGTCGAACAGCCCCGCGACGTCGCCACGGCGCACGACGCCCTGGGGCGTCAAGGTTCCGGCGAGCGGGCTGACCGCACCTGCCCCGTCGTGGTGGACGACACCGGCCACCAGGGTCGGGAACGGCGGCGGAGGCGGCACGTTGCCCGTGCGGAACGCCTCGTCGCGGGCAGCCGCCTCGGCCGGGTCGTGGGTGTTGGCGACCTTGCCGAGCGCGGTCGAGATCTCGGTGATCGCGGTGGCGTGCGGCCGGCGCTCGGCCTCGTAGGTGTCGAGCAGCGACTCGTCCGCAAAGCCGCGCAGGACCAGGTCCAGCTTCCAGGCCAGGGTGATGCCGTCGCGCATGCCCGAGCAGGCGCCCTGGCCCATGTACGGCGGCGTCGTGTGCGCCGCGTCGCCGGCGAGCAGCACCCGGCCCTCGCGCCAGCGCTCGGCGATCCGGCCCTGGAAGGTGTAGACGACCTGCCGCAGGATCTTCACGTCCTCGGGGCCGAGGCCGTGTGTCTCGGCGAGCCACTGCCAGGCGAAGGCCGGGTCCTCATAGGCCGCCTGGTCCTCCCCGGGCAGCACCGCGAGCTCGAAGCGCTGCCGGCTGCGGCCGATCGGCATGAACATGTGCCCGCGCTCGGGGTCGCAGAACTGCGTCGTGCGCGTGAACCGCTCGGGCAGCACGCGCAGCTGCTCGGTATCGACGTTGAGCCAGCGGTCGTCGACGCCGTTGTCACTGCGCTCGATCCCGAGTGTGGCGCGAACGAAGCTGTTGGCGCCGTCCGCCCCGACGACGTACGACGCCGTGACGGTCCGCTCCTCGTCGGCGTGCGACCACTGGCCGGTGCGCGACTGGCTCCACGGCCGCGCGGTCACCTCGACGCCACCGTCGTGCTGGCGCAGGTTGACGACCGACCAGCCCTGGTTGACCTCGACGCCGGCCGCGCGGGCGCCGGCATCGACGGCATCCTCGATGTCGGGCTGGTACATCGAGATGTGCGCGGGGTGTCCGGCCGACGTACCTCTCCAGTCGAGCTCGACCAGCAGCTCGCCCGCACCGCTGAAGTAGCGGTAGTAGTCGAGCGGCCGCGCGTCGCGCAGCGCGTGGTCGAGGTCGCCGACCGACGCGATCACCCGCGCCGTCTCGCCGTCGATGTGGGTCAGGCGCGGCAGGCCGTAGAGGCCGGGCCAGCGCTCGAAGACGACCACGCGGTGGCCGGCCTTCCCGAGGGCAGAGGCCAGCACCAGGCCGGCCGGTCCGTATCCGACGATCGCGACGTCGTACTCGTTGCTCATGACGGCGACGCTAGGTTCGCGACGCCGTCGCGACGATCCGCTTCGCGTCAGGGTGATCCGGTGAGCGACAGGAGTGTGCGGACGGTCACTGTGGGGCGGCGCGCAGGGTCGTCGAGGGGCTCTCGCCGTAACGCTCGAGGTAGGCGCCCGCGAACCGCGGGACGTGCGTGAAGCCCCACCGCAGCGCCACGTCCGCGACCGTCAGCCCGCTTCTCGGTACGGCGGCCCGCAGGTCCGCGTGGACCCGGGCGAGCCGCACCTGCTGGAGGTACTGGCGCGGCGTGACGCCCACGTGGTCGCGGAAGTGGCGCTGCAGCGAGCGCGCGCTGACGCCCGCCTCCTCGGCCAGCCGCTCGACCGAGAGCTCCTCCTCGGGGTGCGCCTCGATCAGGTCGACCACGCGCTTGACCGGGGTCGGCCGGTGCGCGCCGTGGCGCCGCTCGGCGAGCTGGTCGCTGTAGTTGTGGGGTTGGGCGAGCAGCAGCCCGGTCATCAGGAACCCGGCGAACGGGTTGGCCTCGTCGACGGTCCCGGCCAGCCCCAGCGGTTCGTCGAGGTCCTCGACCAACAGTCGCACGGCTCGCGCCCACGACGCCGCGGCCGGCGCGCGCAGGTCCATCGCCATCCCGAACCGGATCGGCGCGACCACGGTCCGGCCGAGCAGCTGCTCGAGGTGCCTCTCCAGCGCGTACCGCTCGAACCGCACGTGCAGCTGTCGGTAGTCGTCGCTCAGCCTCATCCGGGCCTGCATCCGCGGCGAGATGATCCCGGCCGTGACGTCGTCGACGACGACCTCGTCGTCGCCGCACGAGATCAGGTTGCGTCCGCCCCACGACAGGTTCACGTCGTAGTAGTCGACCTGCTCGGTCAGGGTCGCGCCGAGCTCGGCGCCGCGGTGCTCGCCGTACACGAGGGACAGCGAGCCGAGCGGCGCCACCGCGACCGAGGCGCGCTCGACGCGTCCGGCGTGGTCGAGCGGTGCGAGCCGGTGGGGCGTGAGCGCCCGCGACACCGAGGCGCGGAACTCGTCGAGGTCGTCGGCGTCGACCACCGAGAACCGCTCGAGCACCGGGCGGGTCGTCATCTCGCCATGGTAGGGCGGGCTCCGTCAGCCGAGGAAGGATCGCACCAGGTCGTGGTAGCCGCGCGGCTCCAGCAGGAACGAGTCGTGGCCCCACGGCGAGGCGACCTCGGTGTGGTCGACGGTGACGCCGCGGGCGGCCAGCTGGTCACGGATGCGCAGCGAGTGGGCGGTCGGGAAGCGCCAGTCGGAGTCGAAGGAGACCAGCCGGAACCGGGTCGACGGCACGACGTCCGGGTGGGCGGCGAACGGGTCGAAGTAGTCCATCGGCCGGGTCAGGTGGAGGTACGACAGGGCGTCGAAGCGCGCCAGGAAGCTCTCCCCCTGGTGCTGCAGGTAGTGCTCGACCTCGAAGTCGGCGGCCAGCCGCTTCTCGGTGCCGGAGGTGTCGCGGGCGTGACCGAACTTCGCGGCCAGCGACTGTCCCGAGACGTAGGTGATGTGGGCCATCATCCGGGCCACCTTGAGACCGTGGCGCGGCGTGACGCCGTGCTCGGCGTACCGGCCGCCGTGGAAGTCGGGGTCCTCCAGGATCGCGGCCCGGGCGACCGCGGAGAACGCGATGTTCTCCGTG
Organism: Nocardioides sp. QY071; assembly: GCF_029961765.1. Lineage (NCBI taxonomy): Bacteria > Bacillati > Actinomycetota > Actinomycetes > Propionibacteriales > Nocardioidaceae > Nocardioides > Nocardioides sp. QY071. Next base: position 1,754,592 of record NZ_CP124681.1, on the reverse strand, counting down.
GTCAGCCGGGAGCTGGCGGCGACGACGACCGCCCGGTCGATCCGGTCCGGCTCCTGCAACGCCCACTCCAGGACCTGCATCCCGCCGAGCGATCCGCCGACGGCAGCGTGCAGGCGTTCGATGCCGAGCTGGTCGAGCAGGCCGCGGTGGGCCGCCACCAGGTCGGCCAGGTCGAGCGCCGGGAAGTCGGGGCCGTACGCGCGGCCGGTCGCCGGATCGGGCGACGACGGGCCGGTCGTGCCCGAGCAGCCGCCGAGCAGGTTGGCGCTGACCACGAAGAGGCGGTCGGTGTCGAGCGCCTTGCCGGGCCCGATCAGGTTGTCCCACCAGCCGGGGCGGCGGGCACCCTCGTGCCACCCCGCGGCGTGCGCGTCACCGGTGAGGGCGTGGCAGACGAACACCGCGTTGTCGCGGGCGGGCGACAGCTCGCCGTACGTCTCGTAGGCGACCTCGACCTGCGCGAGCTCGGCGCCGGAGGCCAGCACCAGCGGGCCGTGCTGCGTGAGCACGGCCCGCCGGGTGGTGACGAGCCCGACCGAGCCGGTCGCGGCGGCAGTGCTCACTTGGCCGCGATCAGCGCCTGCTCGAGGTCGGCGATGATGTCGTCGACGTTCTCGATGCCGACCGAGAGCCGCACCAGGTCCTCGGGCACCCCGGCCGCCTCGAGCTCCTCGGGCGTGAGCTGCGAGTGGGTGGTGGTCGCGTTGTGCACCGCCAGGGACTTGGCGTCGCCGATGTTGACCAGGTGGCTGAACAGCTCGAGCGACTCGATGAACCGCTTGCCGCCGTCGCGCCCGGACGTCAACCCGAAGGAGACCAGGCCGCCGTACCCCTTGCCGGTGAAGAGCCGGTTGGCGAGCGCGTGCGACGGGTCGGTCTCCAGGCCCGGATAGCTCACCCACGCCACCGCCTCGTGTCCCTGGAGGTACTTCGCGACGGCGAGCGCGTTCTCGCTGTGCCGCTCCAGGCGCAGGTGCAGGGTCTCCAGCCCCTGGAGGAACAGGAACGAGTTGAGTGGCGCGATCGCGGCGCCGGTGTTGCGCAGCAGCACGGTGCGGGCGCGGATGATGTAGGCGAGGTTGCCGACCGCCTCGGTCCAGACCACGCCGTGGTACGCCGCGTCCGGGGTCGTCAGGCCCGGGAACCGGTCGGAATGCGCGGCCCAGTCGAAGTTGCCGGAGTCGACGATGACGCCGCCGATCGAGGTGCCGTGGCCGCCGATGTACTTGGTCGCCGAATGCACCGACACGTCGGCGCCGTGGTCGAAGACCCGCTCGAGGTACGGCGTCGTGACCGTGTTGTCGACGACGAGCGGAAGGCCCTCGGCGTGGGCCGCGTCGGCCCAGGCGCGGATGTCGACGACATTGATCCTCGGGTTGCCGACGGTCTCGGCGAAGACCAGCTTCGTCCTCCCGTCGACGTGCTGGGCCAGGTCCTCGGGCCGGTTCGGGTCGACGAAGCGGACCTCGATGCCGTACTGCGGCAACGTGTGCGCGAACAGGGCGTAGGTGCCGCCGTACAGCGTGGAGATGGCCACGATGTTGTCGCCGGCGTAGGTCAGGTTGAGCACCGCGTAGGTGATCGCCGCCGAGCCGGACGCGACCGCGAGGGCCCCCACGCCGCCCTCGAGCTGCGCCACGCGCTCCTCGAACGCCGACTGGGTCGGGTTCATGATCCGTGTGTAGATGTTGCCCGGCTCGGCCAGCGCGAACAGGTTGGCGGCGTGCTCGGTGTCGTTGAAGACGTACGACGTCGTCTGGTAGATCGGCACCGCCCGCGCATTGGTAGCGGGGTCGGGCTGCTCCTGGCCGGCGTGCACGGCGAGGGTCTCGGGGCGGTGGGTCATCGCGGGCTCCTTGTCGGTGGCTGCTTTCTGACTTAACTGTAGTTAATTACTCCATTTTGTCCGGAGGGGCTGTCCGCAGGATGGACTCCGATAGGTTCCGGAGGGTGAGGAGACCCCGCACCCGCAGCGTCGTCGTCGAGTGCCGCACGGACGACGACCACGCCCTCGAGGCCGGGGCGGGGGCCGTCGCCGGCACCCACGTCGCCGGCCTCGACATCACGCGGACCCGGCTCTACACCGCCGACGAGCTGTACGACGCGCCGCGCTACGCCGACACCTTCGACGGCCGCGCCTACCAGTGGGCGCTGGCCACCTCAGGCCCCGCGGAGGCCCTGGCCGAGGTGCTCCACGACCAGGCGATCGACAACGCACTCGGCGCGTGGGTCGCCGGTGTGGGGCGCGGCCTGGTGGGCGTCATGGGTGGGCACGCGGCGGACCGCGGCACCCCCGGGTACGCCGAGGCGGCCCGCCTCGGCGCCCTGCTCGGCCGCGACCACGTGGTCGCCACCGGCGGCGGGCCGGGCGCGATGGAGGCGGCCAACCTCGGCGGCCGGCTGGCCGCCGCTCCCCCGGAGGCGCTCGCCGAGGCGCTGCGGCGGGTGGCCGCCGTACCGTCCTTCAAGCCATCCGTCGACGAGTGGGTGGCCGCCGCCCGTGGGGCGCTCGCGCTGGTCGCCGACCCGACGCCGTCGCTCGGCGTCCCGACCTGGCACTACGGCCACGAGCCGCCGAACCTGTTCGCGACCGCGATCGCGAAGTACTTCCGCAACGCCCTGCGCGAGGCGATCCTGCTGATGGTGTGCGACGCCGGGATCGTGTTCCTGCCCGGCGCCGGCGGCACGGTCCAGGAGATCTTCCAGGACGCGTGCGAGAACTACTACGCGAGCGACGACGCCGTCGCGCCGATGGTGCTCGTCGGCCACCGCTACTGGACCGAGGAGCTCCCGGCCTGGCCGCTGCTGCGGGCCCTGTCCCGTGGTCGTGCGATGGAGCAACACGTCCATCTCGTCGACACGGTCGAGGAGGCAGCGGACCTCTTCGTCAGGCAGCCCGTGCGCTGACCGCGCAGCCGAGCACCGCGCGGTAGTGGGCGACCAGCTGCTCGTTGATCGCGTACCAGGACCGCTCCTGCACGGCCCGGACGGCGGTCGCGGCCATCCGGCCGCGCAGCTCGACGTCACCCGCCAGCCGGTCGACGCACGCCGCCAGGTCCGCGCCGTCGCCGGGACGGTAGAGCAGGCCGGAGGCGCCGTGCGCGACGACGTCGACCGGGCCACCGGCGGCCGGGGCGACCACCGGGACGCCCGAGGCGAGCGCCTCCTGCGCGGACTGGCAGTAGGTCTCGTAGCGGCCGGTGTGCACGAACACGTCGAGCGAGGCATAGACCCGGCTCAGCTCGTCGCCGTGCAGCAGGCCCAGGAAGCGCGCCCGGTCGCCGAGCAGGCCGCGCAGCCGCTGCTCCTCGGGCCCGCCGCCCACGACCACGAGCGCATAGCGCGGGTCGTCGGCGAGGTGGGTCAGCAGGTCCAGCTCCTTCTCGGCGGCCAGCCGGCCGACGTACCCGACCAGCAGGCGGCCGTCCGGGGCGAGCCGCCGGCGCAGCGCCCGGTCGCGGTGCCGCGGGTGGAAGGCGACCAGGTCGACGCCGCGGCCCCACCGGTGCACCTCGGGAACGCCCAGCGCCTCGAGCTGGTCGATGCTGGCGGTCGACGGCGCGAGCGTGCGGTCGACGTGCTGGTGGATGCGCCGGGTCAGGCCGGCCGCCGCACGCACACCGCCGGGGACGTCGTACCGCTCCGCGAAGCCGACCAGGTCGGTCTGGTAGATCGCGACGGTCGGGATGCCCAGCTCGCCGGCGGCGCGGGCGGCCTGGAAGCCGAGCGTCGCGGGCGAGGCGATGTGGACGACGTCCGGGCGGAACCGCAGCATCCGCTGGCGCAGCCGCCGGCGGGTCTCCAGGCCGAGCCGGAAGTCCGGGTAGAACGGCAGGTTGGCGCCACGGGCGCGACGGACCCGGAAGCCGGCGTAGGTGTCGGGGCCGGTCGGCGCCACGAGCTCGGCGTGGTGACCTTCCGCCGCGAGGTGCTCGAGCACCCGACGGACCGAGTTGGTCACCCCGTTGACCTGCGGGAGGAAGGACTCGGCGACCACCAGGACGCGGAGCTTGCTCCCCAACTGCCGGGCCTCACTCATGGCCTCACTCATGCCACCGACGCTAGGCAGCGCCCGTCAACAGGAGGTCGGACCTGCGCGAGTGTCCGGCGACCCTTTCGTGAACGCCAGGGGTACGACGTGACCCGGCTCACCCCCGCGTCGTTGCCTGCTTCGTGGAGATCTCTCGCCGAAACCTGATCCGCAACGCCATCGCCGCCGGCGGTCTCGCTGCCGCCGCCACCACGCTCCCGGGCGTGCTCCGCTCCGCCGCCTCCGCCGACCCGGCCCCGGCTCCCGCGACCCTCGGCCGGACCTTCGCCTACGGCCCAGCCGGCACCGGCGGCTACCGCTCGGTGATCGCCGCCTCCGGCGAGCCGCACCTCGCGCGCACGGCGCTGGGTGTGCTCAGCGACGCCGGTCGCGCCGGCCGCCGCCAGGGCCTGATCTCCTTCGTCCAGCTCAGCGACGTCCACGTCGTCGACGCCCAGTCGCCGCTGCGCCTGGAGTGGACCGACCGGCTCGACGACCCGAGCCCGCTCCCCTCGACCGGGCTGTTCACGTCGTCGTACCGACCGCAGGAGATGCTCACCGGTCACGTCGCCGACTCGATGGTCAAGGCGATCAACCGGATCGGCAGCGGCCCGGTCACCGGCAAGCCGCTCGCCCTTGCCATCCAGACCGGTGACAACTCGGACAACTCCCAGCTCAACGAGGTCCGCTGGAACATCAACCTCCTCAACGGCGGACCGGTGCGCTTCGACTCCGGCAACCAGAGCCGCTGGGAGGGCGTGGCCGACAACGCCCCACTGACCTACGACCCGGCGTACTGGCACCCCGAGGGCAACCCTGCCGGCAAGCCGGTCGACCACCCGCGCGCGGAGTACGGCTTCCCGGTCGTGCCCGGCCTGCTCGACGCCGCCCGCCGCCCGTTCACCGCCGAGGGCCTGACCATCCCGTGGTACTCCGTCTTCGGCAACCACGACGGCCTCGCCCAGGGCAACTTCCCCGCCTCCACGCTGCAGCTCAACCTGATCGCGCTCGGTGCCCTCAAGATCGTCTCGCCGCCGCTCGGCCTCGACCCGGGCCAGCTCCTCCAGGACCTCACCGCTGACCCCGGCGCCGTCCTCACCGGCCTGCTCAGCGGGGTCACCAACGCCGGCGTCCGGGCCGTGACCCCCGACCTGAACCGCCGCCTGCTCACCCGCAAGCAGATCGTCGAGCAGCACTTCCTGCTCGGCGGCGCACCCTTCGGCCACGGCTTCACGAGCACCAACCGCCAGCAGGGCACGGCGTACTACTCCTTCGACCAGGGGCAGTTCCGGTTCATCGTGCTCGACACGGTCAACCCCAACGGGTACGCCGACGGCTCGCTCGACAAGACCCAGTTCGCCTGGCTGAGCGCCCTCCTCGCGCAGTCCTCGGACAAGGTGGTGCTGGTCTTCAGCCACCACACCTCCGACACCATGGGCAACCCGCTGATCGCCACCGGCGGCTCGTTGGAGACCCGGGTGACGGGTGCGAAGGTGCTCGACGCGCTGCTCGCGACGCCGTCGGTCGTCGCCTGGGTCAACGGGCACACCCACCGCAACAAGATCACCCCGCGCCCACGCACCGGCGGTGGCGGACTGTGGGAGATCACCACGGCCTCGCACATCGACTGGCCACAGCAGGCCCGGATCATCGAGGTCGCCGACAACCGCGACGGCACCCTGTCGATCTTCACGACCATGGTCGACCACGCCGGCCCTGCCTCCGCGGGCGCCGGCACGGCGAACGCCGAGCAGCTCGCCGGCCTCGCCCGCGAGCTCGCCGCCAACGACTGGCACGACCACGGTGCCGGGCTCGGCAGCCCGGACGACCGGAACGTCGAGCTGCTGGTCGGCAACCCGCTGGCCTGAGCCCCTTGTAACTAAGTGTTACGTCACGAAAACGGGTGCAACAACACCCAGGTAGGTACCACACCACCCAGGTAGATGGGTTTGGCGGCAAGACCTGCCTCTGAGCGTGGCCGGCTGTCACAGAGACGCGCTCGTCGGCGACTACCCGGGTGCTGTGGCCGCTACCCGGGCGTTGTGGCAGCAAGAATCGCGCTGTAACACTTAGTTACAAGCGCCCTCAGCGGACCGGGAGCAGCCAGGACCGCTCCTGCCCGTGCGCGGTGAATCCCGCACGGCGCAGGATCGGTCCGGACGTCTGCACCCGCCCCTTCACGATGGCCAGGTCGGCGCGGTGGTCCGCGGCGTACCGCAGCCGCGCCGCGAGCACTGCCCGGTAGACACCTCGCCCCCGCGCCTCGGGCAGCACCGCCCCACCCCACAGGCGCCCGTCCGCCCCGACGACGGTGAGGCCGCCGGACCCCACCGGCCGGCCCCCGGCGTACGCCACCACGGCTCCGCCGCCCCCGCTGGCGACCTTGGCCGCCTCCCCCGGGAAGACCGCCTCCAGCGTGGCCCGGTCGGTCGGGGTGCCTCCGAGCACCTCGGTGGTCAGGCGGACGGCGTCGACGAACACGTCGAGGTCATTGCTCCAGCGCAGCTCGACGTCGGCCGCGGGTGCCGCCGCTCCCGCGTCGGCCTCGGTGAGGTCCAGCGCCAGTACGTCGACCGTCTCGTCGAGCACCGCGCCCCGCCCGACCAGCTCCCGCTCCAGCCCCTCCGGGGCATCGAGCCGCACCCACCACGCCACCTCGGCCGTGGCCGGCACCGCCGGATCCACCAGGTCCCGGGCCCGTGCGAGCACCTCGTCGACGACGGCGCCGACCGGGCGGCCAGGGTCGCCGCTGCGGGTCCACGCGACCTGGACGGGCCGCTCGTTCCAGTCCGGGTGGCGCACCAGCAGGTACTCCTCCGCCTCGACCCGCGGCGCCCCTGCCGGGACGAAGACCCACGCCGCGCTCGCGGCCTGCACCCGCTCCCGAGCCGGCACGCGGGCGACTACTCCGCCGCGGCGAGCTGCCCGCAGGCCGCGTCGATCTCGCTGCCCCGCGTGTCGCGCATCGTCGTCGCGATGCCCTTGGCCTCGAGGCGGCGCACGAACTCGGCCATGTCCTCCTCGCGCGAGCGGGTGAACTGCGAGCCCGGCACCTCGTTGAGCGGGATCGGGTTGATGTGGACCCAGCCGGTGCCGCGACCGTCGCCGGAGAGTACGTCAGCCAGCAGGTCCGCGCGCCAGCCCTGGTCGTTGATGTCACGCATCAGGGCGTACTCGATCGACACCCGCCGCCCGGTCTTCGCGAAGTACTCGTAGGCCGCGTCGACGGTCTCGGCGACGGAGAACCGGGTGTTGATCGGCACCAGGTCGTTGCGCAGCTCGTCGTCGGGCGCGTGCAGCGACAGCGCCAGGGTCACCGGGATGCCCTCGCCCGCGAGCTGCCTGATCCGGGGCACGAGGCCGACGGTCGAGACCGTGACGTGGCGGGCGGACAGGCCGAGCCCGGACGGGGCCGGCTCGGTGAGGCGGCGTACGGCGCCCAGGGTGGCCTTGTAGTTGGCCAGCGGCTCGCCCATGCCCATGAAGACGACGTTCGAGAGGCGGCCCGGCCCGCCGGCGACGTCGCCGTTGGCCATGGCGCGGGCGCCGACGACGACCTGGTGCACGATCTCGGCGGTGGACATGTTGCGCTGCAGGCCACCCTGGCCGGTCGCGCAGAACGGGCAGGCCATGCCGCAGCCGGCCTGGCTGGAGATGCAGATCGTGGCGCGGTCCTTGTAGCGCATCAGCACCGACTCGACCAGGGAGCCGTCGAAGAGCTTCCACAGCGTCTTGACCGTCTTGCCCTTGTCGGCGCTCTGCTGCCGGATCGGGTCCATCAGGTCCGGCAGGAGCGCACCGACCAGCTCGGCACGCTGGCCGGCGGGCAGGTCGGTCATCTCGGCGGGGTCGTGGACCAGCCGGCCGAAGTAGTGCATGCCGAGCTGCTTGGCCCGGAAGCCCGGGAGGCCCATCTCGACCAGCAGGTCCTTGCGCTCCGCCTCGCTCAGGTCGGCGAGGTGCCGGGGTGGCTTCTTGCGCCCCCGCGGCTCGGTGAAGACGAGGGGAAGCGGGCGCGGCTGCGCGTCGGGCTGCTCGGACATGGCCCGACGATTCTCCCACCCGGGAGCGCGCCCGCCCAATCCCCCGCGGCGGGCCCAGTCTCGACTCAGGCGTCCTTGTTGAGCAGGAACCACACGACGGCGGCCCCGACCCCGACCACGACGACCAGCGTGGCGACCATCCCGAGCAGCATGTAGCGGCCGAACCGGCGGGTGTGCTGCGGCACCAGCATCCCGATCGGCACCACGAACATCAGCAGCACGAACGGGAAGAGCTCCTCGACCCGCTTGTAGCCGGCGACCCACTTGATGATGGCGGCGTACAGGCCGGGCACGACGATGACCGCGACCATGCCGGTGAAGAAGCCGGCGAGCGGGAAGAAGACGGGGTGCCCGCGGTGGAACCAGTCGGGGCGCCGGGACCTCTCGTCCAGCGTCTCCGCCTCGCCGCCCACGCGGTCCTCGCCTGCCTCAGTCATGTCCGGGCGATCGTAGCGGCCGGACACCAAGGAGCGGATATCCGGTGAGTGTCGATCCGGAGGTTCCCCGTTCGACTGCGGGGTGGAAGGGTCGACACGCGACCCCGAGACCGAGGAGACCGACCGTGAAGTACATGCTCATCATGCGCGCGACCGACGAGGCCGACGCCGCCTTCGCCGAGAGCGACCTCCCCTTCGACGAGGTGATGGAGGCGATGGGCCGGTACACCGACGAGATGCTCCAGGCCGGGGTCCTTATCGCCGCCGAGGGCCTCGACCCCGACCCGGCCACCGGCCTGGTCGTCGACTACTCGAGCAAGCCGCCGGTCGTCACCGACGGCCCCTACGGCGAGACCAAGGAGCTGTTCGGCGGGTACTGGATCGTCGACGTCGCCTCGCTCGAGGAGGCAGCCGAGTGGGCCAAGAGGGCACCGCTCGCCGGGCCCGGCACGAAGGCCGAGATCCGCCGGATCACCTCGATCGACGAGTTCCCGCAGGACAACCCGTGGATCCAGAAGGAGCGCGCCTGGCGCGAGGCGACCGGCCAGCTGTGACCGGTCCCTCCCGCCGGGGCGGCGCCGAGGGCCGGCGGGCCGTCGAGGCGGTATGGCGCATCGAGTCCGCCCGGATCGTCGGCGCGCTGGCCCGCTACGCCGGCGACTTCGCCCTCGCCGAGGACCTCGCCCAGGAGGCGTTCGCCGAGGCACTCGTCGCGTGGCCGCGCGACGGCGTGCCGGCGAACCCGGCAGGCTGGCTGCTGACGGTGGCCCGGCGCCGGGCGATCGACGGGTTCCGGCGGCGGGCCGCGCGCGACGAGCGGTACGCCGCCCTCGGGCGCGACCTCGCGAGCCGCACCTCCGCCTCCGAAGACGGCGACCTCGACCTGCTCGCGGACCCCGGCCGGATCGATGACGACCTGCTCGCCCTCGTCTTCATCGCCTGCCACCCGATCCTGTCCCCCGAGTCACAGGTCTCGCTCACGCTGCGCACCGTCGGCGGCCTCACCAGCGACGAGATCGCCCGCGCGTTCCTGGTGCCGACCGCGACCGTCCAGGCCCGGATCACCCGGGCGAAGAAGACCCTGGCGGCCGCGCGGGTCGCCTTCGACGTACCGCCTCCCGAGGAGCGGCGCGAGCGGCTCCGCGCCGTTCTCGGCGTCGTCTACGTCATCTTCACCGAGGGCTCCTCGGCCACGTCCGGCGACGCCTGGATCCGGGCGGACCTGGCCCGCGAGGCGATCCGCATGGCCCGGGTGCTGGCCCGGCTGGTCCCCGACGAGCCGGAGGTCCACGGCCTGCTCGCGCTGCTGGAGCTGACCGCCGCCCGCTTCCCCGCCCGTACGACGCCCGCCGGCGCCCCGATCCTGCTCGAGGACCAGGACCGCCGCCGATGGGACCACCGCTCCATCCAGCGCGGCCTGGCCGCACTGGGCCGGGCCGAGACGGTCGGCCGTGGCCTGGGCGCCTACGGGCTGCAGGCCGCCATCGCCGCCTGCCACGCACGCGCCCGGTCGGTGGCCGCCACCGACTGGGTCCGGATCGTGCTGCTCTACGAGGCACTCGGCAGGATCGCGCCCTCCCCCGTCGTCGAGCTCAACCGCGCGGTCGCCGTGTCGATGGCGTCCGGCCCGGCGGCAGCGCTGCCGCTCGTCGACGAGCTCAGGGCCCGGGGCGCCTTCGCCGGCTCCCACCAGCTTCCCGGTGTGCGTGGCGAGCTGCTGCGCCGGATGGGCCGCACCGAGGACGCGCGGGCCGAGCTCGAGCTGGCCCTGGGGCTGTGCGGGAACCAGTCCGAGCGCGTCGTACTGGCAGCGAAGCTGGCCGCTCTGTGAGAGTGGGCCGGTGACCGAACCACACCCGTCGCTCACCTACAGCGACTACCTCTCCCTCGACGACGTCCTCTCCGCGCAGCACCCTCGCTCGGACGAGCACGACGAGCTCCTGTTCATCGTCATCCACCAGGTCTACGAGCTCTGGTTCAAGCAGATGCTGCACGAGCTGACCGGCCTCCAGCAGCGGCTCGAGGCCGGCGACACCCCGCGCGCGCTGCACACCCTCGGCCGGGTGCTGACGATCCTCAAGGTCAACGTCGCGCAGGTCGACGTGCTGGAGACGATGACGCCGCGCCAGTTCACCAGCTTCCGGGGCCGCCTCGACGCGTCCAGCGGGTTCCAGTCCGCCCAGTTCCGCGAGCTCGAGGCCACCCTCGGGCGCCGCGACCCCCGCGTGTTCGAGCACTACCCCGAGGGCAGCACCGGCCGCACCCGGATCTCGGGGGCCATGGCACGCCCGTCGGTGTTCGACTCGTTCCTGCGCTACCTCGTGACCCAGGGGTACGACGTGCCCGCGGCCGCTCTCGAGCGCGACCTCACCACCCCGTGGGAGCCCTCGCCCGACGTCCAGCGGCTGCTGCTGGCGGCCTACGCCGACGACGGCGGTGCCGCCCAGGTCGCCGAGCGGCTCGTCGACCTCGACGAGGGCCTGCAGGAGTGGCGCTACCGGCACGTGAAGATGGTCGAGCGCACCATCGGCGCCAAGCCCGGCACCGGCGGCTCCTCCGGCGCGACGTACCTGTGGAGCACCGTCACCCGCGCCCTGTTCCCCGACCTGTGGGCGATCCGGAGCGAGATGTGAGCCTCGCCGAGCACTACACCCGCTTCCGGGTGGCCGACCGTCTGCTGCTCACCGGCCACTCCCACCAGGCCTGGCCCGATGTCGCGCGGGAGGCCGCGCTGGAGGCGTACGACGACGCGGCGCTCGCCGTCGACGAGAAGTGGGGCCGAGCGCTCGAGCGGGCCGAGCGGCTCCGCGACGGCGTCCGGGCTCTGCTCGGCGACCCCGCAGCGGCGGTCGCGCTGGGCACCAACACCCACGAGCTGGTCGTCCGGTTCCTCTCCGCGCTCGACCTGCGCTCCCGGCCCCGGTTGGTGAGCACTGACGGCGAGTTCCACTCCGCCCGCCGCCAGCTCGACCGGCTCGCCGAGGCGGGCGTCGAGGTCGTGAAGGTGGCGACCGAACCGGTCGCCACCCTGGCCGAGCGGATCGCGGCGGCCGTCGACGACCGCACGGCGGCCGTGGTGGTCTCCTCGGTGCTCTTCGAGACCTCGCGGCGGGTCCCGGGCCTCGACGCCGTCGCCGCCGCCTGCGCCAGCACCGGCACCGAGCTGCTCGTCGACGCCTACCACCAGCTCGGCGTCGTCCCGCTCTCCCTCTCGGACGCGGGCCTCACCGACGCGTGGGTCGTCGGCGGCGGCTACAAGTACCTCCAGCTCGGCGAGGGCAACTGCTTCCTGCGCCTGCCCGGCCACGCCGAGGACCTGCGGCCGGTCGTCACCGGCTGGTACGCCGAGTTCGGCGACCTGTCCGAGGCCCCGGCCGGCACCGTCGCCTACGCCCGCGGCAGCGACCGGTTCGCCGGGTCGACCTACGATCCGACCAGCCACTACCGCGCGGCCCGGGTTCTCGACTTCTTCGCGGAGCAGGGCCTGACTCCCCCACGGCTGCGCGAGATCTCGCTGCACCAGCGCGGCCTGCTCGCGAGCGCCTTCGACGCGCTCGGCCTGCCCGACAGCCTCGTCACCCGCGACCGGGACACCCCCGCCGACGGCTTCGGGGGCTTCCTCACGCTGTTCACGCCCGAGGCGGCGCGCCTGCAGGCCGCCCTGGCCGAGCGCGGGGTGCTGACCGACAGCCGGGGACCGCACCTGCGGTTCGGGCCGGCGCCGTACCTCACCGACGATCAGCTCACCACCGCGATGGCCGTGCTCGGCGAGGTGGCGGCCGACCTCATGCCCGGTGGTTGAGGTGCGAGGCGCCCCAGCGCCCAGCCTCGAAGCCTCCGGGGCAGGTCAGGTGAAGATGCCGTAGTGCAGCAGCAACCAGATCGGCGCGATCGTGGCGAGCAGCGAGTCGAGGCGGTCCATCAGGCCGCCGTGGCCGGGGATGACCTGGCTCATGTCCTTGATGCCGAGGTCGCGCTTGATGACCGACTCGCACAGGTCGCCGAGCGTGGCCATGACGACCGCGATCAGGCCGAGCGCGACACCGATCCACCAGTCGCCGTCGAGGAGGTAGACCACGAGCGCCACACCGGCGGCGACGGTGGCCACGGCCGAGCCGGCGAAGCCCTCCCAGGACTTCTTGGGCGAGATGACCGGCGCCATCGGGTGCTTGCCGAAGAGCACGCCGGCGACGTACCCGCCGATGTCGGAGGCGATCGTCACCAGGATGAACGTGATGATCCCCTTCACGCCCGGGTCGTCCAGGCCACCGCCGTCACGGCCGCCCTCGGCGAGCATGAGCGCGACGAACGAGCCCAGGAAGGGCACGTAGACCAAGGCGAACACCGAGGCGGTGGCGTTCTTGACGTAGCCGTCGATGCCGCGGCGCAGCAGCCACAGCATGATCACCAGGGCGCTCACGGCGGTCGCCGTCACCAGGGCCGCGGAGCCCCACAGGTAGGCGACGACGACCATCACGACGCCGCCGATCATCAGCGGCTGCTCGGGCAGGTCGATGTCCTTGGCGAGCAGCCCCTTGCGCAGCTCCCACACCGCGACGACCACGGCGATCGCGACGATCACCATGAACGCCGGCTTCCAGAACAGCAGTGAGGCCGCGATCGCGCTGAGCAGCACGACCGCGGAGCCGACCGCCGCCTTCAGGTCCCGGCCGGCGCGGCCGTGGTCCTTCTTCGGGGCAGCGCCGTTCGCGGACGGAGTCGTCGAGGACATCGAGGGCGGGAGCGTGGCGAGGTCGTCAGACCTCGAGCAGCTCGGCTTCCTTGTTCTTGAGCAGCTCGTCGATCGCGTCGGTGTGCTTCTTGGTGAGGCCGTCGAGACGCTTCTCGGCGCCGGTGACGTCGTCCTTGCCGACCTCGCCGTCCTTCTCGAGCTTCTCCAGGCCCTGCTTGGCCTTCTGGCGCACCTGGCGTACGGCGACCTTGCCGCCCTCGGCCTTCTCCTTGGCGAGCTTGATGAACTCCTTGCGGCGCTCCTCGGTCAGCTCGGGGAAGACGCAGCGCAGCTGCTTGCCGTCGCTGGACGGGTTGACTCCCAGGTCGGAGTCGCGGATCGCCTTCTCCACGTTGTTGAGCGCGCCGACGTCGTACGGCGACACGATGATGATCCGCGCCTCGGGCGAGGCGAAGGACGCCAGCTGCTGCAGCGGCGTCGGGGTGCCGTAGTAGTCGACCATGATCTTGCTGAACATGCTGGGGTGCGCACGCCCGGCGCGGATCGCCGCGAACTCCTCACGGGTCGCGTCGACCGACTTGCCCATCTTCTGGTCGGCCTCGTTGAGGGTGTCGTTGATCACCGGTTCTCCTTCGTTGCCTTCTGCTCGCCTGTTCAGCCGGTCCAGCGTGTCTCAGCCTGCGCTGACCCGCGTGCCGATCCTCTCACCCTGCACGACCCGCAGGATGTTGCCCTCGGGCTCCATGCCGAACACGATCATCGGCAGCTTGTTCTCTCCGCACAGCGCGAACGCGGTCTGGTCCATGATCCGCAGGCCCTGGGCGATCGCGTCGTCGTAGGTCAGCTCGTCGTACTTCGTCGCGGTCGGGTCGACGTTCGGGTCGGCGCTGTAGACACCGTCGACGCCGTTCTTGGCGACCAGCACGACGTCGCACCGGCTCTCCAGCGCGCGCTGGACGGCGACGGTGTCGGTCGAGAAGTACGGCAGGCCCATCCCGGCGCCGAAGATGACCACGCGGCCCTTCTCCATGTGCCGGATCGCGCGCCGCGGGATGTAGGGCTCGGCGACCTGGCCCATCGTGATCGCGGTCTGCACGCGGGTCTCGACGCCCTGCTTCTCCAGGAAGTCCTGGAGGGCGAGGCAGTTCATGACGATGCCGAGCATGCCCATGTAGTCGGCCCGGACCCGGTCCATGCCGCGGGTCTGCAGCTCGGCGCCGCGGAAGAAGTTGCCGCCGCCGGTGACGACGGCGATCTGCACGCCGGCGTCGGCCACGGCCTTCACCTCCTTGGCGATGGCCTGCACGACGTCGGGATCGACCCCGACCTTGCCACCGCCGAACACCTCACCGGAGAGCTTCAGGAGGACGCGCTTGTAACCGGGCACGAGGTGACCTTACCGGGCGGACGCGGCACGTCCGCATTGCGCCTCATTGCACCCGCTGCACCCGTTGGCGGTAGTTGTCGCTGTTGTCACCGTCGATGTCGGAGTCCCGAGTCTTCGAGATGTGACCGACCTTCTCCTCGCCGCCCTGGACGGGCTGCGCCTCGATGAGGGTGTCCCGCTCGAACTGGTGGGACTTGTCGGTGTTGCGGTAGTAGCGGTAGAAGGCCCAGTACGTCGCCGCGCCGCCGGCGGGTCCGGCGGCGAGCAGCCAGACCGGCCCGTCGTCGGACGCCATCGGGACCAGCGCGGGGATCAGGGTCGTGATCAGGTCGAGTGTCATGCCGAGGCCACCAAGATCGCGCCGGCGATGCCTTCGAGGAAGGTGCCGACCGTGAATGCCGCGAGGAGCAGCTTGGGCTGGGAGACCGGGATGCTGCCCATGGTCTCCCCCGTGCGGGCGTTGACCGCGATGTAGTGGAGCATGCCGTTGCTCTCCTGGCGGTAGGAGTAGAGCCACACCGGCAGGTACATCGACACCCAGCGTGAGCCGCCCACGTCGAGCTTCTCCTGCTCCCACCGCACCCCGCGGTCGAACCGGCCCAGCGAGCCCCGGACCTCCGATCGGCCGATGGAGAGCAGCTGGTCCTCGAGGTGCGGGCGGACCGCCTCGACGTTGAGGTCGCGCTTCTCGCTGGTGAAGCCCACGAGGTAGCTGGCGTTCCACTTCACCGCGTTCTTCGTGTCGAACGGCAGGATCGTGTTGATGATGTTGTTGGTGTTGGCCGGCCCGATCTGGGCGCGCTCCGAGGATCCCTCGACGGTCAGGTCGTCGACCGTGAACGAGACCTGTCGCGAGACCTGGTAGACGTCGGCGGCGTAGTAGGTGACGTTGTTGTCACCCTGCTTCTCCGTCCAGCGCCGGGTCTGGACCTCACCCTTGCCCCAGTACTGCGACTCCGCGCGGGCGTCGATGACGAGGTACGGCAGGTAGACGCCCAGGACGTTCTCCGGGACGAACTCCTTCTTGAACCGCTTGTGCGCGAAGAGCCGTCGCTTCGAGGCGAACTCGCGGATCTTCTCGACCGCCTCGTCCTTGGTCAACCGGAACGGCAGCACCGCGTCGGGTACGGCGCCGTTGGGGATCTGCTGGTTGACGTTGAGGGTGTGGCGGCACCAGTGGCAGCGGGCGTTGAGCGCGTGGGCCGTGTCGACGACGACCTCGGCACCACACGCCTCGCACTTGAAGGTGAGCTGGTCCGCCGCGTCGGCCGCGATGTCCCCCGCACCGCTCGCGATGACCGTGCCTTCGAGCTGGTCGATGCCCTCGCCGAGGCCGAACTCCTCCTCGACGCGGGCCTCCTGCCACTCGTTGCGGCAGAACAGGCACACGAGCATGCCGGTCGAGCCGCGCAGCCGGACGTCGGTCGACCCGCACTTCGGGCAGCGGTTGAGGCCGTCCTTGAGCGACTCGTTGACGGTCTCGATGCTCGGGCCCGGCTCGGGCTCGGCCTTGGCCGCGGCGAGCTCCTCCTCCAGCGACAGGGGTGGCCCGTCGAAGGTGGGCTGCTTCGGCTCGGCGGACTCCTGACTCACAGACCGAGCGCCTTCGCCTTCGCAGCGTCGTAGTCCTCCTGGGTGATCAACCCGGCGTCGAGCATCTCCTTGGCGCGCTTGAGGACCGCCATCGGGTCCTCGGCGGCGGGGGCTGCGGGGGCGGCCGGAGCCGCGGGCGGGGCGGTCGCCGCCGGGGCGGCGGGCGCCTGAGCGGGCGGCACCGGCTGCTGCAGGCCGCCGAGACCCATGCCGCCGGTCGCCATGCCCATGCCGATCAGGCCACCCGGACCGGCGTTCTCGCCGGCCGCCTCGATGCCGGCCGCGACCGAGGCCTGGAGGTTGGAGTTGCCGCGCGACCCGGACAGCGCATCGGCACGCTGGACGTTCTTGAGGAGCTCACGGGTGTTGGCGTCGTACTCGATCGAGATGATGGCGGTCTTGACGATCTCCAGGCCGCGGTCGGTGCGCCACTGGTAGTTCTGCTCCACCGCGGCGGACAGCGACTGGGCGAAGCCGATCGAGTCCTGCTGGAGCTTGGCGATGCGGTTCCCCTTGGCGGGGTCGTTGGTGTACATCGAGAACGCCGGCGCGAGCGAGCCGACGACCTCGTTGAACAGCTGCTCCCCGGCCGGGTTGTCGATGTCGGTGAAGTCGAACGCCTTGCGGCCGCCGATGACGTCGGCGGGCACGAAGTTGCGGATGAAGGTCAGCGGGTCGGTGATCTTCAGCGTGTAGGTGCCGCGGGTGATCGCGCCGACCTGGGTGTTGAGGAACGCGTCGTCCCAGTAGATCTCCGACTGGGTGCCGAACTTGTTGTTGGGCAGCTCCTTGAGCGTCACGAAGATCGCGGACTGCTGAGCGGAGGGACGCCCGCCGAACTTGAAGCGCTCCCAGCTCTGCTTGATCAGCGAGTCGACCAGGCCACCGCCGGTGAAGATCGACTGCGAGGCCGGGTCGTCGGAGTTCCAGATGTAGGCGCCCGGCTCGGCGGCGAAGCCGGTGAAGGCGCCGTCCTCCATCAGGACCAGGCCGTAGCCCTCGGGCACGATGATCTTCGACCCGTTGGTGATGACGCCCTCGGAGCCCTGGGTGTTGCTGCCCCGGCCGGCGTTCTGACCCTTGGCGACCGCCGGGAAGACCGCCACCGTCGAGCCCACGCCGTCGGGGACTCCGTAGAAGTCGACCCACTGGTCGGCGAGGGTGCCGCCGATGGCACCGATTGCAGCCTGGATGAGTCCCACGTGACGCTCTCCTTCTGACACCGATGTGCACCCGCGAGTGCGGGTGCGCAGGTCCGACACATGTCCGATGGCCGGGCGGCACAAACCTACCCCCTGGCAGGTGGCGGCACAGGTGAAAAACCAGACGGCCGGCGGCCACCCGAAGGTGACCACCGGCCGTCGGTGCGATCAGTGCACCGGACCGTCAGGTCAGGCGCCGACCTCGAAGCGGGCGAACCGCTTGACAGTCGTGCCGGCGGCGTCGAGGACGGCCTTGACCGTCTTCTTCGACTCCGAGACCGACTCCTGCTCGAGGAGCACGAGCTCCTTGAAGAAGCCGCCCAGGCGACCCTCGACGATCTTCGCGACGGCAGCCTCGGGCTTGCCCTCCTCGATCGTCTTCTTGGTCAGGACGTCCTTCTCGGCGGCGACGATGTCCGCGGGGACCTCGTCGCGGGTGAGGTACTGCGCCTTGAGGGCCGCCACCTGCATGGCGGCGCCGCGGGCGGCAGCCTCGTCGCCGTCGTACTCGACGATGACGCCGACGGCCGGCGGGAGGTCGGCCGCACGCTTGTGCAGGTAGACCGCGACGGGGCCGTCGAAGTACGCGACGTTGCCGAGCTCGATCTTCTCGCCGATGGTGATGGCGAGGCCCTCGACGACCTGGCCGACGGTGCTGTCGCCCAGCGGCAGCGCCTTGGCCGACTCGGTGTCGGTGGCCTTGCCCGCGTCGATCGCCTCGGCGATCTGCTGGGCGGCCTTGATGAACTCCTCGTTCTTCGCGACGAAGTCGGTCTCCGACTTCAGCTCGATGAGCGCGCCACCGGCGTTGGCCACCAGGCCGGCCGAGGTCTCGCGCTCGGCGCCGCGGGCGGCCGCCTTGGCGGCACCCTTGACACGGAGCAGCTCGACGGCCTTGTCGAAGTCGCCGTCGGTCTCGTCGAGCGCCTTCTTGCAGTCCATCATGCCGGCGCTGGTCAGCTCGCGGAGCTTCTTGACGTCAGCAGCAGTGAATGCCATGGATCCTCGTTGTTTCTCGAAGGGGTGGACGGAGGGGAACGCTCAGGCCTCGGCCGGAGCGTCGGCCGCGGGGGTCTCCTCGGCAGCAGCCTCGGGAGCAGCCTCGGCGGCCGGGGCCTCCTCGGCGGGCGCCTCGGCGGTCTCCGTCGCCTCGGCGGCCGGAGCAGCGGCGTCACCCTCGAGGAGCTCGCGCTCCCACGCGGCGAGGGGCTCCTCGGCGGCGGGGCTCGAGGCCGAGCCGGCACCGGAGCGGGACATGAGGCCGTCGGCCGCGGCGTCCGCGATGACTCGGGTCAGCAGGCCCACGGCGCGGATGGCGTCGTCGTTGCCCGGGATCGGGAAGTCGACGTCGTCGGGGTCGCAGTTGGAGTCGAGGATCGCGATGATCGGGATGCGCAGCTTGCGCGCCTCCTCGACGGCGAGGTGCTCCTTGTTGGTGTCGACGATCCACACGGCCGACGGGACCCGGGACATCTCGCGGATGCCGCCGAGGGTCTTCTCGAGCTTGGCGTGCTCCCGCTTCATCTGCAGGAGCTCCTTCTTGGTCCGGTTCGAGCCGGCCACGTCGTCGAAGTCGACGTCGTCGAGCTCCTTGAGCCGGTTGATCCGCTGGTTCATCGTCGCGAAGTTGGTGAGCATGCCACCGAGCCAGCGCTGGTTGACGTAGGGCATGCCGACGCGGGTCGCCTGCTCGGCGATCGCCTCCTGGGCCTGCTTCTTCGTGCCGATGAACATGATCGTGCCGCCCTTGGCCACGGTCTCCTTGACGAAGGCGTAGCTGCGGTCGATGTAGGCCAGCGACTGCTGCAGGTCGATGATGTAGATGCCGTTGCGGTCCGTGAGGATGAATCGCTTCATCTTCGGGTTCCAACGACGGGTCTGGTGTCCGAAGTGGACGCCGCTCTCGAGGAGCTGGCGCATGGTCACGACAGCCATGATGTCTCCTATTGCCTTGTTTCAGTTGGTCCTGTCGTCTGCACGCGACCCGACCTCCCGGACTGGTCCGGGAGGACTGAGGATCGACGCCCACGGGCGATCGGCTCCGGAGCGGAGCCGTCGTGGTCTGCGGACGAGCGAATTCCGGCCCAGGGCGGACCGGTACCCACCAGCGTACGGCGTCGGGCGCCCGTCGTACCAATCCGTGACCTGGGCTCTCCACAGCCCCCGTCCACCCCGCCCCTCCTCCACAGCCCGACGCGCTCCCGCCGCCCCTGCCGGACCTGCCCCGCATCCTCGTCCCATGACCCGCCCGCACCCCCTCCCCGCCCTGCTGGCCGTGTTCGCCGGACTGCTCACCGGACTCCTCGCCGGGCTGCTGGTCCAGGCGGCCCCCGCGCGGGCCGAACCCGGCGGCACCCAGGATCCGGTCGGAGTCTGGCCGCTCCTCCCGGTGCCCGAGGTCGTGCGCCACTTCGACCCGCCCGACTCCCCCTACGGCGCCGGCCACCGCGGCGTCGACCTCGCCGGGCACGCCGGCCAGCCGGTCCGCACCGCCCTGCCGGGGACCGTGGTGTTCGCCGGCCCGATCGCCGGTCGCGGCGTGGTCGTCGTCGGGCACGGCGCCACCCGCACGACCTACGAACCCGTCGCCGCCACGGCCACGGTCGGCACGACGCTCGCCGCCGGCCAGGTGATCGGCACACTCCAGCTGCCGGGATCGCACTGCTTCCCCCGAGCCTGCCTGCACTGGGGCTGGGTCGCCGGCGACACCTACCTCGACCCGCTGCGCCTCGTCGGCGCCGGCCCGGTCCGGCTGCTGCCGCTGTGGCGGGACCAACCCGTCGCTCGGGCGATCGAGCGACGTGGAGTTGCTACGATTGCTACGGACGTCGGGGCAACCCGATGAACGCGGCGATCGTCAGGAGCAGTGCCGTGGAGCGGATCCCCCATCGCGAGCTGCGCAACAACAGCGCCGAGATCCTGCGGCGGGTGGCGGCGGGTGAGTCGTTCGAGATCACCAACCACGGCGAGGTGGTCGCGATCCTGCGCCAGCCCTCCGCCGACGACCTCTGGCACGCCGAGATGGCGCGGCCGGCAACGAGGAGCCGGGGTTGGAACACCATCAGGCCCGTCAAGGCGAAGCGTCCGATGCAGGACGTTCTCGACGAGCTTCGCGAGGACCGGCTGTGAAGCTCTACGTGGACACCTCAGCCGTGGTGAAGCTCATCGCCGACGAGGCCGAGAGCGAAGCGCTCAGGGACTACTTGAACGGGTTCGACCCCGGGCGCATCTTCTCCTCCGAGCTGCTGGTGACCGAGGTCCGCAGAGCTGCGATGCGCAACGAGATCGAGCAGAGCCTGGCGACCGAGGTGCTCGAATCGATCAGCCTGTTCGAGATGAGCTCTCCCCTGCTGCAGCACGCCGGCCTTCTGCCGGACCCCACGCTTCGCGGTCTCGACGCGATCCACCTGGCGACGGCACTGCGGCACGGCGCGGAGGTTCTGGTCTGCTACGACAGCCGACTGCGCACGGCTGCCGAACGATAGGGCCTCGTCACCACCGCGCCGGCGTGACCCGCGCTCAGGCCCTCGGGTGCGCCTGCTGGTAGGCGCGCCGCAACCGGTCGGTGGTGACGTGGGTGTAGCGCTGGGTGGTGGCCAGCGAGGCGTGCCCGAGCAGTTCCTGGACGGAGCGCAGGTCGGCCCCACCCTCGAGGAGGTGGGTGGCAGCGGTGTGCCGCAGGCCGTGGGGTCCCAGGTCGGGGGCTCCGGGGACGTCGGCGAGCCGGCGGTGGACCAGGCTGCGGACGGCCCGCTGCCCGATCGGGCCGCCCCGGGCGCCGAGGAACAGGGCCGGACCGGATCCGGGGCGCGCCAACGCTGGGCGGCCCTGCGCGAGCCAGCGGTCGAGTGCCGCGGCGGCCGGCTGGCCGAACGGCACCGCACGCTCCTTGCGACCCTTGCCGAAGACCCGCACGACATTGCGGTCGCGGTCAACGTCGTCGACGGCGAGCCCGCAGAGCTCGCCGACGCGCATGCCGGTCGCGTACAGCAGCTCGAGCATCGCCACGTCCCGCAGGCCCACCGGGCTGCCGTCGTCGGCGAGCTCGGCGGCGGCTCCGATCAGCCGGGTGGCCTCGTCGACCCGCAGCACGTCGGGCAGGGTGCGGTGCGGGCGCGGTGACCCGAGCGCCGAGCCGACGTCGCTGTGCGTGCGGCCGGTGCGGGCCAGCCACCCGGTGAAGACCCGCGCCGCGGTGGCTCGGCGGGCCAGCGTCGTACGGGACAGGCCCATGGTCTGCTGCTTGGCGAGCCAGCTGCGCAGGGTCCGCAGGTCGAGCTCGTCGACGCCGGCGAGGCCGAGCCGGCCGGCGTGCTCGAGCAGGCCGGCGATGTCGCCCACGTAGGCCCGGACGGTGTGCTCGGTCAGGTCGCGCTCGGCGACGAGGTGGCGCTCGTAGTCGCCCAACACACGGGCGAACGCCTCGGGCAGCTTGTCTTCGTCGGCGGCGCTCACTGATCGATCGTAGGACGCACGACCTCCCCCAGCCGCCAACCCGACGGCAGCCGCTCGACGTGTCCGTCGAGCGCCAGCCCCTGCAACAACTGCTCCACCTCGGCGGCCTCGAGCCCCGCGACTCGCGCGACCGACGTCGCAGGGGCCGGCGACACCTTCGGCACGGCGTCGAGGACCTGCCGCGCACGGATGGTCAACTGGTCCCGTGGTGTTGCGGGTGCGCGGGGGATCTCGCGGAGGTGCTCACCCGAGGCGCCGAGGAGTTCCAGGACGTCGGCGCCACTGGTGACCAGCGACCCCCTGCCCGAACGGAGCAGTTCGTGCACACCCTCGGAGGCTGCACTGAAGACGGGGCCCGGCACACCCATCACAGTGCGGTGGAGCAGATCTGCCCACGACGCGGTATTGAGGGCGCCGCTGCGGATGGCCGCCTCGACGACCACTGTGCCGCTCGTCAGTGCCGCGATGAGGCGGTTGCGGGCCAGGAACCTGATCCGGAGGGGCGCGGATCCTGGCGGTGCCTCGGAGACGACCGCGTGCTGGGCACCGAGGTGTTCGAGCATCTGTCGATGGGCGGCCGGGTAGGCGATGTCCACTCCGCAAGCGAGCACGGCAACGGTGTGGCCGTCGGCAGCGACCGCTCCGCGATGGGCGGCATAGTCGACACCGTAGGCCGCCCCGGAGACAACCGTCCGACCGGCCGCGCCCAGGACGGCCGCCATGTCGCCGGCGACACGGTCGCCATAGTCGGTCGAGGATCGCGAGCCCACTACCGCGACCGCTGCACCGAAGCGGTCGAGGCGGAGTGGCCCGCGCACCCACAGCCCGACCGGAACCTCCCCGCGTGCATGCAACACGCCCGCGCTGGCCAGGGCATCGAGGGACGACGGCCACTCATCGTCGCCCGGAACTACGAACCGGATGCCGCGCCGCAAGGCGCTGTCCAAGACCCGCTCGGGATCCGCTTGCTCCAACCGGCCGGCGGCAGCCCGGAACTCCGGCCGCAGATCGGGACGCTCCCGCAGCACCTCGAGGAAGGTCGTCCCTCCCAGTTCGCGGGTGAGGCCGAGACACCGCACGTCCCCGGGCTCGGTCGCGAGGTTGATGGTGACGCGAGCGAGGCGCTCGTCGTCTGCGGTGGTCACGCGATGCCCTCTTCGGAAGCGTCAGAGCGGAACATCGCGAGGTCCAGCGATCGTGCCGAGCGCAGGCGGAGCGCCGTGCGAGCCTCGTCGACGCCCGGTTCGACGTCACGCCCGGTGCGCACCGAGCGCAGGTCTGCAACGGTCCAGGCAAGGCGGTGGACGCGCACGGCGCCGCGGGCGCTGAGCCGCCCCGCGAGCATCTCTGCGTCGATCACTCGCTGTGCCTGGTCGGCCAAGGGCCAGACGTCCTTGAGGCGGGGACTCGGGATGTGCGCGTTGAGTCGCCAGCTTCGACCGGCGAAGCGCTCCTGCTGGCGCTCGCGCGCGGCGGCAATCCGCACACGCACCTCGGCGGACGTCTCGACGGACCGGAAGGGGTCACGACTGGCCGGAGACGGGGGCAGGACATGACGCACGATGTCGATCCGATCGACGATCGGGCCCGACATCCTGGCCCGGTAGGCCCGGCGCACGGTCTCGGCGCAGGTGCACCGGTTGGAGCGGGCGACCGCTGACCAGTTGCCGCAGGGACACGGGTTGCTGGCGAGAACCAGCATTCCACCGGCAGGCAACGTGATCGACTCGTCACGACGCGCGATGGTGATGTCGCCGTTCTCTAGCGGCTGACGGAGTGCCTCGATGACATCGGAGCGGAACAGCGGGAACTCGTCCATGAAGAGCACGCCGCAGTGGGCTCGGCTGATCTCCCCGGGCTGGACCCGCCCGGACCCGCCGCCGATCACGCTGACCTTGCTGGCGTCGTGGTGCGGCGCAGCGAAGGGTGGCCGGACCACCATGCCGTCGCCGGGATCGAGCACTCCAGCCAGGGACTGAAGGGCAGTGAGCTCGAGGGACTCCTCAGGCGTGAGGTCGGGCAGGATCGTCGGGATCCGCTCGGCCAGGCTGGTCTTGCCGCACCCCTTCGGGCCCGACAGCTGGATCGGGTGTCCGCCGGCCGCGGCCACCTCGACGGCGTACTTCTCCTCATCCATGCCGTACAGGTCGGCGAGGTCGAGCTCGTCGAGCCGCTCCTCACCCCGCCAGGTGATCAGTTGGAGACCTGTCGATGCGGTCACCGGAGGCGCGTCCGGCGGTTCCTCGCCGCGGAGGGTGGCGATGACCTGGCTCAGCGACCGAACCCCGATCGCCTCCATGTCCGGCACCATCATCGCCTCGGCGACCTGGGGCTCGGGCACGAAGATCCGGCGGATGCCGGCGGCAGCTGCAGCGAGCGTCATCGGCAGCACTCCCAATGTCGGGCGCAGACCGCCTGCGAGCGTCAGCTCACCGACGAAGGCCATGCTGTCCAGCCAAGGCGGCTCGAGCTGCCCGTCCGCTGCCAGCAGGCTCACCGCCATCGCCAGGTCGAAATGCGTCCCGGACTTTCGCAGGTCCGCGGGCGAGAACAGGAACGTGCAGCGCTTGGTCGCCGGCCAGTGCAGGTCGTTGTTGATCAACGCCATCCGCACCCGGTCGACGCCCTCGCGCAGCGATGCGTCAGCTCGCCCGACGACCACTGTCGTGGGCTGTCCGACGGAGACATCGGTCTGGACGTCGATGAGATGGCCAACGGCACCTGCCAGTGCAACGCACCGCGCTGTCGCGAAGGGCATCAGTTCCGCCGCCCGAGGTGACGCGGGTCGTCGTCGATCATTGCGTGTCGATGGGGGTTGACCATGGACGACACGGTGCTCCTTCATGCTCACACCTGGGCTCGAGCCCGAGCACTGCTGTGGAGAAGCGGCCTGCTCGCCGGCCCTGTTGATAGCCGATGTCACGCCCCGGGGCCAGTGTGGTCCGCGAGACCCGTCAGGCGCTCAGCAACGCCAGGGGGACCACGGCGATCCCGTCGCGACGGCGGTAGGCCTGGCGACCGGTCGTGATGACCATCAGGTCCACGATGTCGGTTGGGATCCGATCGCGGAGCCAGTGCAGGTGCCGGACATCGGCGTCGGTGACACTCGCGGCGAGCTTGACCTCGATCCCGAGCACCTGGCCCTCTGGTCCCTCGACGATCAGATCCACCTCATGGTCGCCATTGCGGGTACGCAGATGCCCCACTCGTGCCTGGGCGGCCTGCGCGGCCACCCTGACCGTCAACGTCGCCAGCGACTCGAAGAGCGGCCCGGCCATGTGGCTGCCCCGGGCCGTCGCGAGCGCGGCGGCGGACAGGTTGAGCAGCCGGGCAGCCAGAGCCGGGTCGGCGAGCTGATGCTTGGGAGCCTGCTGGAGTCGCGCGAAGGCCCCGCGGCTCGGACTCCAGCCCGGGACGGGGTCGAGAAGCCACAGGCGGGTCAGGTGGTCGCGGTAGGCGATGGTCGTGGTCTTCGCAGGCTGCGAGCCGTCACCGGCCGTCGTGGCGTCGAGGATCGTGGAGTAGGACGCCGCCGACGAGGACGCGGCAGCGTAGGCAGCCAGCCACCGGCGCAGCGTCTCGGGCCGGCGTACACCAAATCCGAGGTCAGGAAGATCCCGATCAATGACCCGCTGGAGGTAGGAGTCCAGGAGCGCTCGCCGCAACCTCAAAGGTTGTCCGGCGATTCCCGGGAATCCACTCGACTCGATGGCATCGAGATAGTCCGCCAGTGTCTGATGGGTTGCGCCGGCGATGGCAGGAGACGCTCCCGCGAGCAGGTCGCCCAGACTGATCAGCGCCGGCGCGTCGCTCGAGGTGGTGACCGCGTGGTGACGCTCATGGAGTGCCATCGGCCTCATCCGCAGCGAGAGGATCCGCCCTGCGCCTGAGTGCGTGACGGCCTCCGACGGAGGTGTCGCGCTGCCGGTCAGCAGAAAGCGACCGGGAGGTGCTCCAGCATCCACCTGTCGGCGGATGACGTCCCAGACGGCGGGCAGTCGTTGCCACTCATCGATCAGCAGAGTGCCCGACGCCGCGTTGGCGAAGGCAGGGTCAGCCTCGACCAGCGCCAACTGAGCGGGATCGTCCAGCATCCACGACATCGTCGCACGGCGCGCGGCCGTCTCCGTCTTCCCGACACCCTTCGGCCCGTCGATCGCCACCGCGGGTGCGGCAGCGAGGAGCTCATCGAGTTCCTCGTCCACAGTGCGCGGAAGATAGGGCATGCGCCATACGCTACCGTTAGCAGGACATTGACGCTACCTTGAGCAGGATCTCTACGCTACCTCCAGCACGGCGGGCATCAGCACAGCCCCCGAACGTGGTCGACGACCGCGGGACCGCGGCGCGGGCGCAGGATCGCGACCAGGTCGACCCGGATCCCGTCGGGGCGGACGCCGCGCTCGAGCACCCACCGCTCCCCCATCCGCCGCAGCCGGTCGAGCTTGGCGTCGGTGATCGCCTCGTGCGGGGTGCCGGCCGCGAGGGAGGTGCGGGTCTTGACCTCGCACACCACGAGGGTGGCACCGTCGCGCAGCAGTACGTCGACCTCGCCGTCGGCGCAGCGCCAGTTGCGCTCGAGCAGGACCATCCCGAGCCCGGTCAGGTGGCGCACGGCCACGTCCTCGCCGTACGCGCCGATCGCCCGGCGGGCCTGTGCTGTCGTCATGCACCGATGGTCGTCAGCAGGGCGGACGCAGGGCGCTCAGGAGGAGCCGGCCTGTGCACAACTCCCATGGTGAGGTGGCCTGTGGACGCCGAGCGGCCCGAGGACGGATGGATGGGGCAGGAGGGACGTCATCCCACCAGCTGCGGGATACCGCAGTCCGCCTTCTTCTTCGCGTAGACCTCGGCGCCCGCGACGTTGATGCCCAGCGCCTTGAGCAGCGGGGTCAGCAGGACGTTGTCGAGGGCCGCCACCAGCGGGTTGACGACCAGGGAGAGCAGGGGCGTCACGACCGCTCCCAGGAGCCCGCCGACGGGCAGGATCCCGAGCACGTTCAGGTGCGTGTCCTGGTTGAGATAGGGGACGCCGAGCGAGTCCGTGCCGAACTCGACCGGGGCCGAGCCGTCGTAGTTCTCGAGGTCGACGGTGGCCGACTTGGTCTCGGTCGCGGCGGGCGCCGGCGTGCTGTAGAGCCGGATGTAGCCGTCCACGAGCTTGACCAGGCCCAGCAGCGCCTTGACCGAGAGGTTGTTCCTGTTGGCCGGGTCGCCGACGGTGACCTCCAGGCTGACCAGGCCACTGGTCGTCACGAAGTCGAGGATCTTCTTGTCGGTGAGGCACCGCACGTCGTCGAGGCTCACGTCCGCCGGGGTCAGCTTGAGCGTCAGCGTGATCGGCGCGGAGATCGACACCAGCCCGAGGTCGAGGTTGGCCAGGTTGCCGCGCAGGTTGACCTCCACCTGGTTGGAATGGCCCTTGGTCTCCACGGACTTGGCACGACCGCAGTACTGGATGGGCTTCTGCCCGATCTTCACGCTGCCGGTGAGCGTCGACAGCCCCACCACGTTGACGTTGAGGTTGGGCACCAGGATCGCGTTGGAGCCGTTGGCGACGAAGGCGGCCGTCGAGACCAGGTCGAAGACGTTCACCGTCGCGTCGAGGGCGGCCGAACTGGTGGTGTCGAGGCCGACGATGTCGGCCACGTTGACGATGATGTCCTTCGCGGCGACGGTGGCCAGCTTCTGCAGGAGCGCGACCTGCGCCGCATGACCGCCCTGGTTCTGGAGCACCTGCGCCATGGCCAGGTAGAAGGTGCCGAGGGAGACGCTCGCATCGACGAAGTCGTCGAAGCCACCGGCGATGAGGCCCGTGTTCACCAGATCGAGCAGCTTGATGTCCGCCGCGGCGAGGCCCTGGGCGTCGAGCACGTTCAGCCCGACGTCGGTGCCCAACGCCTTGACCAGCGGGCCGAGGATGGTGCCGTCGCCGAGCCTGATCCGGGCGGCGTAGGTGCCGACCGTGAAGCAGGCGCCCTTCTCGACCGAGGTGACCGCCGACCGGGTCGCGTCGCCCTTGGACCGCCCGGTCATCCCACCGAAGCTGAACTTCGTCGACGAGTGCGCCAGCACCCGGACCGCGCTCGGCGACTCGGCGTCGTCAGCGGGCTGGCTGAAGGCGACGAAGTCACCAGCGGCGTCGACCTTGCCGACCTTCCAGGTCACGTCGGCATCCGCACCGAAGCTGTCCCTGTTGCGCGCGAGCGAGGCATTGACGGCGTCCGAGATCACGCCGTTGGTCATCAGTGTCTTCAGCGTCCTGCCGTCGAGCTGCCACGCGACGTCCATCGCGACGACGTCGGCCACCGCCTGCATGTCGCGACGCACCACCCGCTGCTGGCCCAGGTCGACGGCGAACGCGGCCGACACCAGCAGGACGACGGACATCAGTACCGCGACCAGGACCGCCGTCACTCCACGCTCGTCGGGGCACGCCCGAGCGCGACTCCCGCGGGCCACGTCAGCTCACCCTCGCCACGGCGGTGTAGTGCAGGGTGTCGGGCAGGACCAGCCCGAAGCCCGGGATCAGCGTGTCGTACGCGATGACCACCTTCACCCGCGCGCACCGCTTCGACGTCTCGCCGGGGCAGTTCTCGAAGGTCACCGAGCACCCGTCCACGCCCGTCTTGCACTTCTGTCGCTGCGCGGCGAGCGCGTCCTTGACCGCGGCGAGTCCCGCGTCACGCTTGCTGTCCTCGCTGCCGATCCTGACCGCGGCCGCGCGCGCCCCCTCGGAGGCGGCCTGGCTCACCGACTGCCGCACGCTCAACATGTCGCCGTAGTTGATGATGCCGAACACGATGAGCATCAGCGGGAACAGGATCAGCGCGAACTCGACCGAGGCCGCGCCCCTGTCGCCCGTACGTCGACGGCGCGGCAGAGCACCCGTCCCTCCCACACAGCGCCTCATCGGCCGGCCTCCCCGGATCGCTCCCATGACGCCCCCGAGCGGCGTTGCGCACACAGTAGTGGCGCGACGAACGACCGGGGAACGGATCCCGGGGCATTCCACTCGGACGACGAGGGCGGGATAGCCCGTTGGGACTAGGACCCCGTGGTCCCTGCCGCCCGGGACGATGGTCCCCACGGACACCACCCGTTCAGGAGCCGCCCATGGTGCGCCGGCGTCACGCGGGTCCCTGTCGGTCGGCCCGACTTCGGCGCCGAGGGCAAAAGGCGTCCGTTCGGGCTTCGCTCACGCGCGGCCGGTGCCGACAATCTAACCGGGAGTTCGGTCGGCTCGGGCCGTCGAGGGGGAGGCAGGAATGGCTCTGGGACGACGACGTGTGCGTCGCACCGGTGCGACCGGTGAGGCGCGCGGTGCGGCGGCGCTCGAGTTCGCGCTCGTCGGCGGCCTGCTGGTGATGATCGTCTTCGGGATCCTCCAGTACGGCCTGTACTTCGACGACTCCCTGAACGCCAACCAGGGGGTCCGGGAGACCGCCCGGATGTCGGTGGTGGGCAAGAACTCCCCCGGCTGCGGTACGACGACCGGTTGGCCCGGCATCGCGTGCACCGTCGAGAAGATGGTCGACCGGGCGCCGGCGGACACCTACGTGAAGATCTCCGCGCCCGACGGCTGGGCACGGGGGAACCTCCTGCAGGTCTGCGTCCTGGTGCGCTCGCGCGGTGACTTCGGGATGCTGCCGATGCCCAACGGCGGCTACGTGCGCGCGAGCCTGCGGATGTCGATCGAGGAGGACACGACCAAGCCCACGGGCACCGGATCGGCCGAGTCGGTGCCGACGGGTCAGAGCTGGTCGTGGTGCTCGTGACCGGCCCTCGGCGCGCCCTGCGGCGACGCTCGGACGACGAGCGGGGCGCCGTCGCGGTGCTCGTCGCCCTGATCGCCGTCGTGCTGCTGATGGCAGCCTCCCTCGTGATCGACCTGGGCCTGGCCCGGGACGTGCGCGGTCAGGCCCAGAACGCGGCGGACGCCTCGGCCCTGGCGGCCGGCAACGTGCTCTACGA
Organism: Nocardioides sp. QY071; assembly: GCF_029961765.1. Taxonomy (NCBI): domain Bacteria; kingdom Bacillati; phylum Actinomycetota; class Actinomycetes; order Propionibacteriales; family Nocardioidaceae; genus Nocardioides; species Nocardioides sp. QY071. The sequence continues at coordinate 1,724,778 of NZ_CP124681.1, read as the reverse complement.
CGCGAAGGGCGTGGCCCAGCCGGCGCTGGCGACAGCCGCGGCCCAGGACTATGCGGCCGCCAACTTCAGGGTCGCGGCCGCGGCCTGGGCCGGGTGCAAGGATCCGGGCCACCTGGCGTACGCCCCCACCTCGCAGTGCATCTCCTTCGACGACGCGGACCGGCCGAGCCGGGTCCGGGTGCGGGTGCCGCAGCGCAGCGTGAAGACGGCGCTCGCCGGGCTGATGGGGGTCAGCGAGCTCCACATCGGCGCCGTAGCGACCTCGAACATCGACCCGGGCGTGGTGTTCAAGTGCTCGTTGTGCGTGCTCGGGGAGGGCCCCCACACCCTGGGCAACGGCGATGCGACCGTCACCGCGAGCAGCGTGCACTTCAACGGCAGCGTGTCGACCGGGCCGAACGGCCACGTCGAGGCGATCGGCGACGGCAACGAGATCACCGTGGAGACCAGCGCCACCGGAAACTACTCCCCCGCGGCCGAAACCGTGGACACGAAGATGGGCGACCCGCTCGGGGGCTGGGCCATGCCGGCGCCGTACGGCACGGCGAGGACCGACCCCTGTACCGACGGCCCCGGCGTCTACGGCGACGCGACCCTGGGCAACAAGGACGACTGCACCCTCGCACCGGGCCTCTACGTCCTCACCGGCACCTGGAGCATGGGCAACAAGACCGTGCTCAAGGGCGTCGGCGTCACCCTCTACGCCGTGTGCGGGACCCCCACGGCACCGACGCGCTGCGCCCAGGGCCAGGCGGGCGGGGCCTTCGACGCGACCAACAGCAACGGCGTGAACCTGACCGCGGGCGCGCCCGGCTTCGGGGACCTGGCGATCGTCTACGACCGCAACAACACCCGGGTCCTCAACATCCAGGGCAACGGCGAGACCACTATCACCGGCACGATCTACGCACTGAGCTCGCTGCTGTACGCGAACGGCAACTCGGGCAACCAGGTCAACAGCGGCTCGATCGTCGTCAATGACCTCTACATGAACGGCCAGAACTCGCACCTGGTCGTCACCAACGGCATCGACCGCGAGTGGCGCGTCCCGCCGAGCGGCCTGCACCTGAGCGACTGAACGGCCGGACGGGTCGAGCGCCGGCTACGGCTTCGGCAGCTCCAGGTCGGAGGTCGCCAGCTCCTCGACGTTGACGTCCTTGAAGGTGAGCACCTTGACGTTCTTGGCGAAGCGCGCCGGGCGGTACATGTCCCAGACCCAGGCGTCGGCGATGGTGACCTCGAAGAACACGTCGCCGCCCTCGGAGCGGGCCTTCACGTCGACCGAGTTGCACAGGTAGAACCGGCGGTCGGTCTCGACGACGTACTTGAAGATGCCGACGACGTCGCGGTACTCCCGGTAGAGGTTCAGCTCCTGCTCGGTCTCGTACTTCTCGAGCTCCTCGGCACTCACGAGGGCGACTCTAGCCCTCTCCCCCAGGCAGCGGCTCGAGTCCTGCCGCGCGTCGCACGTTGACGAACCGCATCCGGTGGATCGGCGAGGGCCCGTGCTCCTCGAGGGCGGCCGTGTGGGTGGCGGTGATGTAGCCCTTGTGCGTCTTGAAGTCGTACGCCGGCCAGTCCCGGTCGAGGTCGAGCATGATCCGGTCCCGGGTGACCTTCGCGAGCACCGACGCCGCCGCGACGCACGCGGCCACCCGGTCGCCCTTCCAGACGGCGAGGCCGGGTACGCCGAGGCCGTCGACCGGGAAGCCGTCGGTCAGCACGTACGACGCCGGCAGGTCCAGCTTGGCGACGGCCTGCCGCAGTGCCTGGACGTTGGCGACGTGCATCCCGAGGCGGTCGCACTCGTCGTGCGGGATCACCACGACCGACCAGGACAGTGCCCGGCGCACGATCTGGTCGTAGCAGCGCTCCCGGGCGGCGGCCGTGAGCAGCTTGGAGTCCGCGAGGCCGGGGACGATCCCGGCCTTGCCGGCGGGCAGGATCGCCGCACCCGCGACGAGCGGGCCGGCGCAGGCCCCGCGGCCGGCCTCGTCGACGCCGGCGACCGGCTCGAAGCCGTGCCGGCGCAGGGCCCGCTCGTAGCCGTAGATGCCGGCGTCGCGTCGTACCGTCGCGCCCCTGGGCAGCGAGGACATGCCGGGTGCTCCCTCCGATCAGGTACCGGGGACGGTGTCGGCCTTCTCCGCCTTGTCCAGCAGGTCGGCCGGTGGATTGTCGGGGATGCCGTCGAAGACCTCCGGGCGACTGATCCAGCGCCAGCGGTCACGAGGCCAGATCAGCGTGAAGACCTTGCCCACGACGAGGTCGGTGTCGACCCACGGGCTCTGGGTGCAGGGGTCCTCGCTGGGGCTGCACAGGTGCGCACGGGAGTCGGCGGAGTGGCCGCGGTTGTCACCGAGGACGAGCAGCTTGCCCTTCGGGATCGGGCCGATGATCCAGTCGCAGGGCCGGGACAGGCCGGTCTCGCGCTCGCTGACGAAGTCGTCGATCTCGGCGTTGCACTGTCCCGGGTCGGGTCCGAGGTAGGCGGACTCGTCGATGGCCTTGCCGTTGACCTTGATCCGGCCCTTCTCGTCACAGCACTCGACGACGTCGCCCTCGGTGCCGATGACCCGCTTCACGAGGTGGCCGCCGGTCGGGTAGAGGCCGACCTTGGACAGCAGGTTCGCGACCCCGGTCGGGCCCTGGCTGTCGGCGGGCCCGAGCCACTCGCCGGGATCCTGGAAGACGACGACGTCGCCGCGCTTCGGCGTACGGCCGAACCAGTAGGAGACCTTCTGGACCAGGATCCGGTCGTTCTTGACCAGGCCGGGCTCCATCGACTCCGAGGGGATGTAGAAGGCCTGGACGAACAGTGCCTTGATCACGATCGCCAGGCCCAGCGCGACCGCGAGCAGCAGGATGCTCTCCTGCCACACCGGCAGGTGCTTGCGCTGGCCGGAGGAGGACCGGGAGCCCGCCTGGTCGGTCGCCTTCGGGTCGGGGACCTGGGCGGCGGAGTCCGCGGCGGAGTCATCGGTCGTCACGAGAGTCGAGTCTAGGAGCACGCCCCACGCAGGACGCACGAAGGCCCGACCGTGTCCGGTCGGGCCTTCGTGGTAGCGCTGATCGGGGTCTCGTCAGACCTCGCGGCGCTCCTTGATCTTGGCCTTCTTGCCGGTGAGGTTGCGCAGGTAGTAGAGCTTCGCGCGACGGACGTCACCGCGGGTGACGACCTCGATGGTCTCGAAGATCGGCGAGTGGAGCGGGAAGGTCCGCTCGACACCGACGCCGAAGGAGACCTTGCGGACGGTGAAGGTACGGCCGATGCCGGAGCCGTGGACGCGGATCACGACGCCCTGGAACACCTGGACACGGGAGCGGTTGCCCTCGATGACCTTGACGTGGACCTTGACGGTGTCACCGGCGCGGAACGCCGGGACGTCGGCACGCTTGGCGGCGTTGCCGAGGTCGGTGACCACGGCGGGGGTGGGGTTGCTCATGATTCTCCTCGCGAATGCACACAGGTCAGCCGCGGTGGTGGTGGGATGCGGATCGGAGCGTCACGATCGGCGATTCCCCTGTGGCAGAAGCGTCCGTGACACCGACCAGCAATCCTCCCACAGCAGGCGGCGGCCGCCCAAAATGGCGCTCAGCGGTGCTCAGCGGTGCTCAGCGGCGCTTGGTGAGCGTGACCGTGTGCGGCGGGCCGGGCAGGTCGCCGCGCAGCCGGAACCCCGCCTTCTTGTACAGCCGCTGGTTGCGGGCGCTCGCCGCCCCGGTGAACAGGACGTACGACGTCACGCCGGCCGGCGCCACCGCCTGGATGTGCTCGAGCAGGATCCGCCCGAGCCCGCTGCCCTGCAGGTCGGGCGCCACCATGACCCGGCCGATGTCCCAGGTGTGGTCGTCCTCCAGCCGGCCGCGCACGGCGCCGACCAGCCGGCCGGCGCGTCGTACGACCCAGGTGTCCCACTCCCCCAGCCAGGCGCGCACGTCGTCGAGCGACTCCTGCAGGGCCGGGATGTCGAGGGTGTCGTTGGCCTGGGCCTCCTGCAGCCAGCAGGCGCGCTGCAGGGTGAGGATCTCGCCCGCGTCGCCGGGGGTGGCCCGCACGATCGGCGTCCCGTCGTCGAGCACGGAGGGCGCCAGCAGGTCGGGACGGCGCTCGGCGGTGCGTCGTACGGCCTGCTCGTGGCGCCAGGCCGCGACCTTGCCGTGGTCGCCGGAGAGCAGGACGGCGGGGACCTCGTGGCCGCGCCACTGTGGCGGCTTGGTGTAGGCGGGGTACTCCAGCAGCCCGCCCTCGGCGTGGGACTCCTCGACCAGCGACGCCGCGTTGCCCATGAAGCCCGGCAGCAGGCGGACGACGGCCTCGGTGATCGCCAGCGCCGCGACCTCGCCGCCGTTGAGGACGTAGTCGCCGAGGCTGATCTCGCGGACCTCGGCCACCTCGCGCGCGTGGTCGATGACCCGCTGGTCGATGCCCTCGTAGCGCCCGCACGCGAAGACCAGGCGCTCGCGGGTGGCGAGCTGCTCGGCCAGGCGCTGGTCGAACGGCTCGCCGGAGGGTGTCGTGAAGACGACGGTCGTGCCCGGGGTGAGCAGCTGGTCGAACGCCTCGCCCCAGGGCTCGGGCTTCATGACCATGCCGGCACCGCCGCCGTAGGGGGTGTCGTCGACCTTGCGGTGCCGGTCGTGGGTCCACTGCCGCAGGTCGTGGACGCCGACGTCCAGCAGCCCGCTCGCGGACGCCTTGCCCGGCAGCGAGAGCTCCAGGGGAGCGAAGAAGTCGGGGAAGATGGTGAGGTAGTCGAGCCTCACTCGTCGTCCTCCGGGAACGGCGTGACCAGACCGGGCCGGTCGGCGATGACCACGCGGCCACCGGCGAGGTCGACCTCGGGCACCAGTGCGCTGACGAAGGGCACCAGCGCCTCGCGGCGGTCGGCGGTCCTGATCCGGAGCAGGTCCTGGGCGCCATGGGTCAGGCCGACCACCTCGCCGAGCGGGGTGCCCTCGAGGTCGACCGCGGCCAGGCCCACGAGCTGGTGGTCGTAGAACTCCTCGGGATCCTCCGGCCGCTCGTCGACGGGTACGACGGCCCGCAGCACCACGCCGCGCGCCGCCTCCGCGGCGGTGCGGTCGGGCAGCTCGGCGAAGCTCGCGAGCAGCACGCCCTGGTGCCAGCGGGTGCGGCTCACGGTGAGGGTGCGGGCGGCGAACGCCGAGCCGCGCGGCGCCTCGACCTGGAGCACCGCACCGTCGGCGTACCGGCGCTCCGGCTCGTCGGTGCGGACGTCGACGGTCACCTCACCCCGGATGCCGTGCGGCTTGCCGATGCGGCCGACGACGACCTCGATGCTCTCCACGCGCCCATTGTCCCGGAAATGCGAGCAGCCCCGCACATCGGTGCGGGGCTGCTCGGATGAGACGGTCAGCGGCGGTCGGTGTCGACGAAGTCGATCCGGGTGCTGCTGTTGCCGGCGATCGCGGAGATCACCGTGCGGAACGCGGTCGCGGTGCGACCGCTGCGACCGATCACCTTGCCGAGGTCGTCGGGGTGGACCCGGACCTCGAGCACGGCGCCACGGCGCAGCTGCTTGTCGCGCACGACCACGTCGTCGGGGTGGTCGACCACTCCGCGGACGAGGTGCTCCAGCGCGTCAGCCAGCATCGGCTCAGGCCTCGGGGGTCTCGGCCGGGGCGTCGGTGGTCTCCTCGGCAGCCGCCTCGGCGGGCGCCTCCTCGACCTTGTCCTCGACCTTGTCCTCGACCTTGTCCTCGACCTTGTCAGCCTTCTTCTCGGCCTTCTTCTTGGCGGTGGTCGCCGAAGCCTTGGGCTCGCTGGCGGCCTCCTTGAGGGCCTCGTTGAAGATCTCGAGCTTGTCGCGCTTGGGCTCCTTGACCTTGAGGGTGCCCTCGGCGCCGTCGATGCCCTTGAACTTCTGCCAGTCACCGGTGATCTCGAGGATCCGGGCGACGGCCTCGGACGGCTGCGCGCCGACGCCGAGCCAGTACTGCGCCCGCTCGGAGACGACGTCGATGTACGACGGGTCCTCCTTGGGGTGGTACTTGCCGATCTCCTCGATCACCGCGCCGTCGCGCTTCTTGCGCGAGTCGACGATGACGATGCGGTACTGCGGGACCCGGACCTTGCCCAGGCGCTTCAGACGAATCTTGACGGCCACGTTTGTGGTGTCTCCTTGAGAACTGGTGGTGGGTGAGCCAGGGACGACCAGGTGGGGACACCGGTGCCCGGGCTCGGACGGGTTCTGCCACCTCCGGTTGAGAGGGACCGGACGTCGCAGAACTCAGTCGGACAGTCTGCCAGACGCCCGACCTGCCGGACGAATCCAGCCTCACCCCAGGGTGGGGTCGCCCGCAAGGTGCTCGGCAAGGGCGGTCGCGATGGCCCGGTCGGCGGTGTCGAAGCAGCTGTAGGCCGGCGAGGTGTTCACCTCCCAGCAGTACCAACGCCCGTCCTCGCCGAAGCGCAGGTCGATCCCGGCGAGCTCGAGCCCCAGCGCGGCGGTCAGGGCGCGGCAGCGCTCGGCGACGGCGTCCGGCAGGTCGGCGGGCTCGAGGCCGAAGCCGCCGTACCGGTAGTCCACGGCCTCGGTGCGGACCCGGCTGGCGAACAGCCGCTGCCCCACGGCGTGCACGCGGTGCTCCGCGCCGGGCACGAACCGCTGCAGCTGGGTCGGGCACCAGCGCACCGCCGAGAGGTCGTCGCCGGGTCCGAGGGTGCGCACGATGCTGCGGGTGCCGCTGACCGACTTCACGATCGCCCGGCCGTGGTCGGCGACGAAGGCGGCGGCGTCCGCCGGGTCGGTGGTCAGCAACGTCTCGGGTACGGCGAAGCCCGCCGCGGCGATGACCCGCGACTGCCGTGGCTTCGAGTGGTTGCTGAGTCCCGCGGAGGGCCGGTTGACCACCCGCACGGACGCCGGTGCGCACTCGGCCCACTCGCGCAGGTGGACCGCGAGCCGGGTGAGCCGGGCGCGCTCGGCCGGGTCGACGGCGTCGCCGAGGTCGTAGGGCCGCAGGTAGATCCCCCGCACCTCCTCGACCCGGACCTCGCGCCCGGCCACCACCAGCACCAGCCCGTCCTCGGTGCGCTCGACCGCGACGTCGGCGCAGGCTGCCTGGTCGACGAACACGTACGGCGTCCCGCGGTCCGCCAGCATCCGGCGGACGTCGTCCAGCGGGCTGTCGGTGCGCAACCCGTGCAGCACGATCACGACACCGCCTCCGCCCCGAGCACCCGACCGACCTCGGCGCGGATCGCCGCGCGGACCGGCACGGTGCGCGCCAGCGGTGCCGGCAGCACCGCGTGCAGCCACGGGAGCGCCGCGCCGCCACCGAGGTCGAGGACCGCGCTCAGCAGCGGGACCGCGCGGGTCGTCGCCATCCGGGCCAGGCGGCGTCGTACCTCACCGCTGGGGGCGGGGCCGTCGCCCGCGACCCGGAACACCTCGCCGGCCACGACGGTGACGACGACGGGCGCGACCGGCTCGTCGCCTCGGGTCACCGGCAGGCCCGCCGACCTTCCCCACTCGGACGTCGGCAGGCACGGTCCGGCGAGGCCGGCGTGCGAGGGCGCGACCAGGCAGCGCGCACCGAGCGTGTCCAGCCAGTGCCCGAGGAAGGCGGTCATCTCGCCGGCGACGTAGGTCCGGTGCTCCTCGGCGATCCAGGTCAGGTCTCCGGCCTCGACCCCGGCGAGCAGGGAGACCACGCAGCGCACCCGGTCGTCGGTGAACGGCTCGCCGTCCGCGATCCCCCGGCCCACGGCCGGCCCGGTCCCGCAGGACGGGCCGGCCGCGAGTGACCAGCCGGGCAGCGACAGGTCCGCCGGGGTGAGCAGGCGTGCGCCGGCCCACCCCGCGACCAGGGCCGCGGCCCCGGGGTCCCGCTCGGAGGCGAGGACCAGGATCACGACGCCCCGTCGGCGTGGGCGCCGTTGAGTGCGGCCTCGACGACCTCGCCGTTCACGTCGGGCCGGTCCTCGGACCGGACGAACGGCGCGCCGAGGCTGCCGACCACGCGCTCGATCCGGTCGAGGCGCCGGATGACCTCCTCGAGGCCCTCCCGCTCGTCGATGAGCGGGTTGACGACCAGGTCCCCGGGGTCGAGGTGGTCGACCTCGCGGCCCGCGCGCTTGTAGATGTCGATCTCGCGGATCTCCTTGAACCTCTTCTCGAGCACGTCGTCGCGCAGGTGCTTGACGAGGTCGTCCTCGAAGTGGAACCTCTTCACGATCCGGCCGGCCGCCACCAGGGCGTCGTACACGTTGATCCGTCCGTAGCCCATCTGGTCGTTCCAGGTGCCGTTCGGGTGGCCCGAGACATTGGCGTAGGGCACGGTGCCGGTCTTGTCGGCCGTGGTCTCGATGATCCGGCGGACCCGCACGTTGCTGAGCGTGGAGTTCCGCGACCGGATCAGGGCGGCGAGCGCGGCCACGTGCGGCGTGGCGGCGGAGGTGCCGTTGAAGGTGCCCGTGTAGTCGGTGGCTGTGTAGCCGTTGGCACCGAGCCGGTCGGTCGTCGGGATCCGGACTCCGGGGGCGACGACGGACATCTGCGGTCCGTAGTTGGAGCCCCACGGCTCGCCGTCGGGGCTGGCCGGCGACTTGCGGCCGTCGACCTGGTCACTGGCACCGACCGCGATCACGAGGGGGTTGGTCGCGGGGTAGGTGATGCCGTTGGCTGTGTTCTGGTTGTGGGTGGCGACGCAGAGCACCATGTCGGCGTTGAACGCCTCCTGGATCGCCGGGTCGATGATCGCGTGGCTCCACGCGTTCCAGCCGAAGCTCATCGACACCACCTGCGCGCCCTGCATCCGGGCGTAGCGCAGGCCGGCCGCGACCTCGGTGTCGGTCCACCGCGAGAACGCGATCGGCAGCAGGCGGCAGCCGCCCGCGAGTCCGGCGACGCCGACCCCGTTGCCGATCCGGGCGCCGACGATCCCGGCGCAGGCCGTGCCGTGGTTGCCGGTCGGGGCGCCGGTGCCGGACATGGTGCCGAGGTTGATGCCGTTGTGCAGGAACCCGCCGACGAGGTCCGGGTGGCCGAGCTCGACGCCCTCGTCGAGGATCGCCACGGTCACCGCCGACGAGCCCGTGGTGAGGTCCCACCCGGTGGTGCCGGGCCCGCCGGCGCGGATCTGGCGCAGGTTCCACTGGCTGGGGTACATCGGGTCGTTGGGGTTGTGCGCGACCGGCACCCGCGCGGGCACCCACTCCAGGCGGACCTCGACCGCGCGCCCCAGCGCCTCGGCGATCCGCTCAGGGAGGTCGTACGCCGGGCTGGCGGCCGGGTCGGTCACGGCGAAGTAGTCGTGGTCGCCGAGCAGCGCCGAGCGCACCTCGTCGCGCTGCAGCCCGAGCGCGGTGACCCTCGCGAGGTCCTCCGGGTCGGCGACGTCGGCGTGCAGCAGCACCACCGCGTCGGCGGCGGGCGCGAGCTCCTCGGCGCCGGCACCGAAGTCGGCCGTGTAGACCGGCGACGACCAGGCGACGCTGCCACTTGCGGTGGCCGCGGCGACCGCGTCGCCGTCGACCTCGGACCCGTCGGCAGTGCGGGCGAAGACGAAGTCCGGGCCCTCGTTGGCGGGCTGCTTGGTCGCGTCGTCGGCGGCCGCCGGACCTGCGGCGCCGTCGCGGACCAGGCCGAGGGCGTCGAGGACGTCGGTCCGGCCCGCGGCGGCGGGACCACCGGCGCGGGGTGAGAGCAGCACGCGGTCGGGCAGGGGGGTGAGCTCCACACCGGAGGGGTGCGTGAGGTGCTCGGGGTAGCGGTGCATGGTGGGCTCCTTCGAGAGGGGGCGCGACCGGGTGGTCGCTCCTCCCTAGGAGCCGGCAGGTGGCCCGCCTGATACGACGACCTCGGGTCAGCCCTTCTGGCGGGCACCCACCGGCAGCACGTCGAGATCCTGCCCGACGACCAGCTCGCCGGAGTACCAGCGCTGCGCGCGGCGCCACTTGCGCTCGGGCCAGTTGCCGGGCACGAGATGCGAGAGCACGAGCGTGGGCACGCCGGCCGCGTCCGCGATCGGTCCCACCTGGTCGACGAGCGTGTGCGCGCCGAGCAGGTGCTGGACGACGGCCTGCTGCTGCGGGGTCCTCAGCTCCGGGAACAGGACCTGCTCGGCCCACTCGCGGTCGATCACCTCGTGCACGAGGATGTCGGCGCCCGTGGCGAGCTCGACCAGGTTCTCGCTCGGCCCGGTGTCGCCGGAGAAGACGACCGAGCCGTCCTCGGTGTCGAACCGGAAGGCCAGGGCTGGGAAGACCGGCGCGTGCTGGACCAGGGTCGCCGAGACCCGGACCCGGTCGTCCTCGTAGAAGGGGACCGGGCTCATCCGAGGGTGCGGGTCGCCGTTGGGATCACCGAGGTACTGGGCCGGGATCGGGACGTCGTGACCGGAGTAGAGCTGGTCGGGGGTGGGGCGCCGGTTGTCGAAGACACGGTCGTTCACGTCCGTGGCGAAGGCCCGCACGAGCAGGTCGACCATCTCCGCGGTTCCCGGCGTCGGGTTGTCGGGGACGCTCACCGCCGGCACCGGCGGCGGGCCGAACAGCGGCGGAACAGCCCCGCGGTTCCCGCCGCCTGGATCTGCGGACCGACACCGTGGCCGGCGTCGACGAGGTAGTAGCGGTCGCCGACGACCAGGGCGGAGGCGATGCCGGCCCTGGACGAGCCGTCGTACCAGGGCGGGCCGCCGGCGGTGCCGAGCAGCACCAGCCGGGTCCGGGCGTCGGCGCCCTTCGTCCGTGACCCGCCCCGCGGCGCGGCCTGGGCACGGCCGGGGGCGGCGACGACCGCGGCGCCACCGAGGGCTGCGGTGAGGGCGGAACGACGGGAGACGCCGGAGCGGAGCGCGGCGGAGACGACATCACACATGCGACGGAGTCTCGCGAGCGGCCCGGTGCCGCGCCCATGCCTTTCTGGTGGCCAGAACGGGCTGGCGTCAGGCGACGACCTTGCCGCGCAGCACCACGCGCGACGGCTCGGTGAGCACTGACAGGTCCTCGACCGGGTTGCGCGGGTAGACCGCGAAGTCGGCCGGGTCGCCCTCGTCGAGGCCCGGGTTCCAGCCGAGCCAGGCCCGGCCGCGCCACGAGGCGGCGCCCAGGACGTAGTCGTTGGGCAGGCCCATCGCCGCCATGGCGAGGATCTCCTCGTGCAGGACGCCGTGGCGCGCCGAGCCGCCGCCGTCACTACCGACGTAGAGGGCCACGCCGGCGTCGTACGCATCCATCAGGACCGCCCGGCGGCGGGCGAGGAGGGTCTCCATCGTGGCGCTGTACGTCGGGAACTTGTCGCGTGCGGCCGAGATGAACTCCGGGAACTTGGCGGTCTGCAGCACGGTCGGGACCAGGGCGACGCCACCGGCGACCATCTGCTCGAGGTGGGCAGCGGTGAGGCCGGTGCCGTGCTCGATGCAGTCGATGCCGGCGTCGAGGAGCGGGCTGATCGAGTCCTCGCCGAAGCAGTGTGCGGTCACCTTGGCCCCCTGGGCGTGGGCGACCTCGATCGCGGCGGTCACCGCGTCGGCCGGGAAGGACGGCGTCAGGTCGCCCTCCTCGCGGGAGATCCAGTCACCGACGAGCTTGACCCAGCCGTCGCCGTCGAGGGCCTGCTCGGCGACGGTGTCGACCAGGCTGTCGGGCTCGACCTCGACCCCGTAGCCGCGCAGGTAGCGGCGGGTGCGGGCGACGTGGCGCCCGCAGCGGATCAGGCGGGGCAGGTCCTCGCGCTCGTGGACCCAGCGGGTGTCGGCCGGGGAGCCGCAGTCGCGGGTGAGCAGCACGCCGTTGTCGCGGTCCGCGATGGCGGTCCGCTCGATCTCCGCGTCGTCGACCGCTCCCCCGTCCTCGAGGCCGAGGTGGTTGTGGGCGTCGACCAGGCCGGGGACGATCCAGCCCTCGGCGGCGGTCTCGGCCCCCGCCAGCCCGGCCGGGCGCTCGTAGGTGATCCGGCCGTCGACGACGTAGACCTCCCGCGTCTCGCCGTCGGGAAGGACAGGGCCGGAGAACCGCAGCGCACTCACGCGGCCGACGTTATCGCCCCAGTGCGGAGAGCAGCCAGGTCGGTGACAGCGTGGTCGCGCCGGCACCGTGGACGCGGGCGTCCAGAGCCCGGTCAGCGGTGACCACCACGACCCGGCCGCCCTTCTCGGCGGCCTTGCGGGCCTCGGCGACGATCGTCGCGTCGCCGTCCTTCGGCGCGTGGACCGTCCGCACGTGGGCGTCCCTGCCGGCGCGCACGCCGCCCTTGGCCTGCCCCTCGAGCACGAGCACGACGACGTCGTACTCGATGTCGGCGACGAGGAGCTGCTCGTGCAGCCGCGCCGCCGCTCCCGCGCGGTCCTTCCACCAGCCGTCCGGGCGCGCGCCGACGACGTTCGCGCCGTCGACGATGAGGGTCGAGCTCATCTCACACCCCATCGATTGGTCACAAGCCGCACGTCCTGGCCCCGAAATGACGCGGTTTGGTCCCAAACCGCAATATGAGTGACCTACTTCAGGAACTTGGAGAGTAGGCACCGGACAAGCGCTGTTCGATCATGCCTGTTCACGTCTGCGGACGTTACCGCTGTGCGCCCGAATATCCATAAGTGAAACAGGCGCCCCCGGGGCGGTGTTGGAGCACCAGCCCGGGGGCTAGGAACCAGTGCTGTGAAGGAGCACCAGAACCATGACTGCATCATCCCCTGCCCAGGGCCCGTCGAAGCGCCGATCGTCCGGCGTGGCCTGGGATTCCATCATCCCGCGGTATGAGGGCGACGTCCCGCGGCTCTACGTCGAGGCTCGCGTGGCTGGCCTCACGGTCTCGCACTACGACAGGAAGACCTGTCACGTCTTCGACGCGCTGCCTGAGCCCGGCTCAGCGCTCGGCGTGTTCCGGAACGTCGGCTCGCTGATCTTCTACAAGGACGAGCGCCGCTGGGAGGTCCGCGTCTGCTGCGACGCAGGGCCAGTCGACCTCGCGACCGCGATCACCTACAGCCTGCGGGTCGTCCGGCGGTTCGGGCGTGCCCCGGGGCACTGGACGCGCGGTCGGGAGTTCACACACCAGGTGAGCCAGCGCACGGGGAAGCGCATCGCTTGGAAGGGCCTCGCCTACCAGCTCGACGCCGACGACCTGCTCGCAGCGGCGAACCAGGCCGAGGAGGTGGCCGACTTGCTCGAGCTCAGCTCGTGGATGGAGGCGTTGGCATGATCCTCGACGCCGACTACTTCGCGCGCCTGGTCGAACCCGCGCCCGACTTCTCCCCCGAGCAACTCGAGCAGCTGCGTCGGATCCTCGGCGGCCCGATCGACGAAAGCTCCGAGGATTCCGTCGGGGGTCAGTAGCACCCTGCGTCCATGACGATCAGCCGCCTGCTGCGCATGGACGAGATCGCCGAGCGGACCGGCGTCCCGGTTGGCACTCTCCGCTACTGGCGGAAGAACGGTGACGGGCCGCCGGCCGCTCGGGTCGGCCGACGAGTGGCGTACCGCGAGGCCGACGTTGCCGCCTGGATCGACGCACACTTCGAGGCGTCGGAGTGAGCCAGCTGCTGAGCGTCACCGAGGCCGCCAAGGTTCTCGACTGCTCGCGGGGCCACGTCTACAACCTCATCGCCGCCGGCGAGCTGAGCGCCGTCGACATCGGCATCGCGGGTCGGCCGAAGACCCGGGTGCTGACGAGCGAGCTCGAGGAGTACATCGCGCGGAAGACGCGGCGCGCGTCGTGAGCACCGCGACGGGTCTCGTCCTGGCCGGCGTCGCCTTCGCGCCGGAGCAGCTCGAGCAGCTGCGTCAGATCCTCGGTGGTCCGATCGAGGATCTGGCGCGATGACGCCGGCCCTTCGCTCCCCCGCTCAGCGAGGAAGCAGATCGAGCGGGCGGCTCGGATCCTCGCGACCGTCGAGCCCCGACCCCAAGCCGTTGTAGCGTCCAAGACCGGCCCACGGCACAAGACCGAGTAGGACGGGGCCTCATCTGAGCCGAAGTCTCCACGGCAGGCAGCAGTCGAGGGCTACGCTCGGCTTCGTACGACGCCGCAGCGACGGCCTGACCCCCACTCGGAGGTGAGAACGGATGGTCGCCAAGACCTCGCCGATCACCCCCTCTGTGCTCGAATGGGGCCTCCACCAGGACGGCCGGTCGTCGAGCGCTGTCGCATCGGCGATGGGGGTTGACCGAGCAGAGTTCGATCGGTGGCTGAGCGGCGATGCCCGTCCCACCACGGGCCAGGTCTCGGATCTGGCCCGCCTGCTGTCGCGACCGCGCGCCTTCTTCTTCCTGCCGGCGCCGCCTTCTAACGGAGCGGTCCCCGATGCCTTCAGGCACCCACCTGGGTCAGGGCACCTGACGGTGGCGCCGGAGGTGCTGAAAGAAGCACGCCGCGCCAAGCGTGTGCAGCTGGCCATCGCAGCCACGGTCGACTCCTCACCGAACGTGCCGCGCGCCGCCGTCGACGAACGGCCATCCGTGGCCGCAGCCCGAGCGCGCGAGTGGGTCGGAATCCCAACCTCGGCGACGTGGAGGGACGACTACGAGGCCTTGCGCTGGTGGAAGGCAGCGCTTGAGGCGGTAGGCGTGCTTGTCTTCGAGCTCCAGTTGGGAAAGGACTCGGTGAGGGGCTTCGCAGGCTGGGACGAGCGCGCTCCCATGATCGTAATCAACAGCTCCGGCGTCACCCCAGCGGCGCGGATCTACACGATCGGCCACGAACTCGCGCATCTGCTCCTCCGTGAAGCGACGGCGTGCATCGAGCCGCCGGGCACGGCGCTCAGCGTGGACACGCGCACCGAGACGTGGTGCGAGCGGTTCGCAGCCGCCTTCCTGATGCCTGCCCCGTCCGTCCGCTCGCTGATGCGCGACCTGCGCGTCGACCGTGGTGGCGCCACGCTCGCCACGGTCAAGACAATGATGACGACGTTCCGGGTCAGCGCCCGGGCCGCGGCCGCGCGCCTCGCCGACCTGGGATTCGCCGACGCAGGCCTGTACCCCGCGGTGCTGAAGGTGTTCCAGGTCAAGAGCGGCGCCAGCACCCGCACGCCCAGAAACCCCCCAAGACACCGCATGCGACTGCGGCAGTATGGCGAGAACACCGTCACGCGGGTCTTCAACTCACTGCCACCCGACGATGCCCTGTCGGTGCTGCGACTCACCGTCGATGACGCCAGGGCCATGGCTGACGAGGTCCCAGGTGTACCCGCCCTCTGAGGGCGAATCGGCGGAGGACGACCGCACGAACGACCTCGAGCTCGCCGACATCAGTGACGCTGACGGTGTCATCGAGCTAGTGATCGTCGTCGACTCGAGCACGATCATCGAGATCAAGAAGCGGGTTCCAGCGGATCAGCAGTGGGACGTCTACGACCAGATGCTCACGCTGGTCCGCCAAGGCAGGTTGGCGTTTCCGAGCCAGGTGAAGCGGGAGCTCGCCGCCGAGCGTCATCCCGACATGCCAGGGCCGTGGTGCGCCCGCGCCTATCGGGAGCGACAGCACGCGGACCCGATCGACGAAACGCTAGCCGAGATCCTGCCCTTCATCGAACAGGTCGTCGATGCCAACGCCGACCCCGACCGTGAGCCTGCAGACCCGTACGTCGCGGCGATGGCCTGGGAACTGATCGGGCGGGGCTACGACGTGGCCGTCGCAACCGACGACGTGGTCGACCGGCTGCCGCTCAAGATCTCGCTCCGATCTGCATGTGAAGGGCTCGGGATCGCCGTCTGGACCTGCGACACCTTCGTCGAATGGGTCCGTAGCACCGCCGCGGAATCCGAGCTCGACGACGAGGAGATCGGTGCGTGAAGGTCCGTGCTCGAGTCCGTCCGACGGCCGCTAGATACGAGGTCACTGTGCTGGAACCGGTACTGCAGCTCGCCGTCGGACGCGCCGTCGAAGTGGAGCCGGCGGTCGCCGAGGCTGTAGCTGCTCGACTGGGCATCGAGCCGACCGAGATCGAGGTCTTGTTCGACGAGGGCCAGCAACGTACCCACGCCCAGGCGATCACGCGGGCCGCCAAGGCCTTCGCCAACACCCTCGCCACCTGTGCCCAGATGACCGCGCGGGAGCAGGCCGAGGCCGCCTGGACCCCGACGGGTCCGTACACCGTCGACGAGCTCGAGGACCAGATCCGCGAGGACCGCGGGATGGCGCCCCTGGGGCGCTGACCTGGCGATTCCGTCGGAGCCGCGGCGTACGTTCGGCGCGACCCGCACCGCCTCTGACCGAAGGGACCTACACCGATGCCTTACCGAGTGCTCGAGCTCGACAGCTTCCTGAACAGTGCCGACGTGCCTGGCGACACGCCGGCCCCGGCGATCGTCGAGGACTATCTCAACTCGATGGAACAGCAGGGATGGCGCCTGCTGAGCGTCGTACCCGACATCCGACGGTGGGACGCGAACGGTGAGCCTGACGGGAAGACCGGCGCCATGCTTGTGCTGCACCGCGACGGAAGCTGACCGCAGCGCGGCCTTCAGGAGAGCCAGGTGGACGGTCCATTGCTTGGCTCTCCTGAAGGCGCCAGCAGCACGAGGATCTGCGCGTCGAACGCCCCGGCCGACACGCACGAGGCTTCATGGGCGATCCCGACGAGCGCAGTCTGCTGCGGCCAGTTCGCTACGTTCGGCAGGGTTCGCGGCACGCCGCAGCCGCATGTGTCGGGAGCGACGCGCCGGCACGTGTCGCGCAGCTCTCCGAGGCTCATCACGGTGACGGGGATCTGCATCAGAACGTCGTCCCGGTGACGCCGTTGGACCGGGCGTAGTCCAGCTTCATCTGGATCTCGCGCCCTTGCTGCAGAATCGACACCTGATCCGCAGTGAACCGCACCTTGATCTCCCTCGACCGCTCAGCCTTGGACATCGCAGTCCACGTCGCCGTGGCGTCGAGCGCGGGGTTGCCGAAGCCCTCGGTCAGGCTGAGCGCGGCACGCGCGCCGGCACGAGACGCCACGGTGTCGTCGATGCCGATGTTCAGGCCCTGCATGACGTCATCGCCGATCCCCATGAAGACCCGGCTGGGGGACTTGATCTGGAGCGCCGCGCGTGCCGCGATCGCGAGGGCATCGGCCATCTGCATAGCCACGGCCTCCAAGTGCGCCATCTCGGACTCCATGCCCCGCACAAGGCCTTGCGCCGCATCGACACCGGTCTGGTAGTACCGGTCGGACATCTGCTTTCCCAGACGCGTACCGGTCGCGTCGAGTCGGTCCTGGAGCTCGTTGATCTGCTTGACGGCACTCTCACCGCCGACGTCGATGGCCTCGGCGGTAGCCAACGCGGCTGCAGGGCCGGCGGCGAGGATCTGGTCGATCGCCGTCTGCTTGAGCCCCATCTTCGCGAGCTTCTCGGTGAGGTACGCGAACTGGTCGGCGTCGTTGGCCGCGTTCCCGAGCTGGTTGAGCAGCAGGTCCAGCGAGACCCCCGAGCCCTCGCTGGCCAGGATGCGAGCGAGCGTCTCAGGCTGGTTGGCGAACGTCTTCTTGAGCTCGTCCAGCTGCTTCTCGGTGAGCGCCTCAACCCGCCCCAGCTGGGTGATGTCTCCAGTCGCCTTGATCGTGTTGCTGATCGTGTCGGCGTAGTCCTTGGCCTGCCGCTTCAGGTCCGCGAGGTGATCCTGCGCCTCCTCGAGGTTCCTTACGCCAGCCGCCGTCATGCCCTGGTAGAGCGCGCTGGCCTGGTTGAGGTACTTCAGGTAGTCCCCCGAGATCAGGTCGTCCTGGGCCTTGCCGTTGGCCTTCAGCTGGTCGAACTGGTCCTTGAGTCCCTTGAGGATCTTCTTCTCGCGCTTCTCCTGTCCCTTGCCCTTGACGCGCCTCTCGATCAGCTTGGTGATCTTCTCCAAGGCCTCGTCGACGCCCGCTGAGCCCTCCGTGACGCCGACGAGCAGGCCCGCGATGGCGCTCTTGCTGATCTTCACGCCGCCACGCGCTACGACGGCAGCAGTGGAGTCCATGCCGACCGCGAGACCCTCGCCGAGCATCCGGCCGACCCACATCGTCTCCCGCGAGGGCGAGTGGGTCTTCGCTTCGGCCTTGGCGGCGTCGATCGCATGCCGCACTGCGGAGGACATGATCGCGGAGAGCGCTGGGCCCGTGCCGGCCATGCCATTGAGCAGCCCCTGCTTCAGCTGCTCGCCGACCCTGGTCGACGCGCTGGCCTCGGTCTTGGCGTTGTTCACCGACTTCTTCACGGACCGCACGTAGGGCGCCAGGTCGGGCCGCGCCTCGGCGATCGCGTTGAGCTTCTTGACGATCAGCTTCTTCTCGCGGTCGCTGATGCTGGCGCCCTCGTTGATCGCGGTCTGGATCCCCGACACCCAGCCCTTGAGGTTGACCTTGACGTTGTCGACCTTGCGCAGACGAGCCGCGAAACGGTCGACGTCCCCGATCGCGCCGCCGACCCCCAGCGCCTTGATCGTGGTCTTGATCTGCTCGGGCGTGAGGTCGATACCGCGGAGCAGGCTGTAGACGTCCGCCTCAGCCTTGGGCCAGCCTCGTGACTCGATCCGGGTGACGATCTGGCTGCGGCTGCTGACACCTTCGAGCTGAGCGCGCAGCTCACCCGTCGCGATCGCCTGCTCCTGCGTCTTGGCCGTTGCCGTAGCGACTTCCGCGGACTGGATGCCGAGGAGGCTGGAGAGCTTGGCGGCGTCGGTGTTCAGCGCTGCGGAGGTCGTGTGCCAGTTCCCGAGCTGGTCGACGTAGGTCGAGGTGGTGTACATCTCGGCCTCGAGCGCGGCCTGCACGCGGGCTGAGGCCTTCTCCTGGCCGAGCGATGCGTTGACGAGGTCGCGAGTCGAGATGCCCAGCTTGCGGGCAAGGTCGAACGCCTCGGTCTTCTGCAGTCGCTGCGCTGCCTCGACGCGCGTCTGTCGCGTGATCGAGCCGGTGACCTGGTCGAGGGTGGAGGCGTAGTCCTCCCAGTTGCCGATCGCCGTCCGGGCGGCCTCCGAGGAGGCGCGGACCGCGTCCTTGGCGGTGTCGCTGCTGCCCGCCACTGCGGCGAGGGCCCCGCCCACACCGCCGATCACGGCGCCCCACGGACCGAAGGCAGATCCGGCGAGGGCGCCGCCGGCTACCGAGTAGAGGTCCTTGAGTGCCTGGTTCGACTCCTGCGCGCCTTGGGTGAGCGCGACCATGCCGCCGACGCCGGCCGCGGTCTTGGCTGCCCCGGACAGGCGGGTCATGGCCGCGCTGGTGACCTGTGCCCGGGTGGCGGTGTAGGTCATCTCAGCGCGCAGCTGCTGCAGCTTCGCGATGTTGAGGGACATCGCGGTGGTGGCGGTCGAGACGCCGGCAGCGAAGCGGGGGAAGACCAGTGCGGCGATGCCGGCCTGGAGACCGACGGACTTGATCGGGCCGGGCAGGTCGTCGATGAAGTCGACCAGCCCACCGACGACCTCGGAGGTGGTCTCCAGCGCGGGGAGCAGCACATCCTCGAAGATCGCCCCGGCCTCGTCGCCCTGGCTGCCGAGGTGGCCGAGCGCCTCGCCGAGCTCGCGGGCTGCAGGGCCGAGTGCCCGGCCGATGTCCTTCGCCACGTCGATGGTGCGGTCCATCGCAGGCACGAGCTTGTCGCCGAGGAGGTCGGCGCCCTTGGTCACGGCCGGCGCGAGCTCCTGGCCGAGCCGCAGCTTGGCGGTCTCCGCGGCGCCCGACAGCCGCTCGAGCGCGCCCTCGGTGCCGCTCATGCGGGCGGCAGCCGCCTCCTGCGCGGCGTCCTGGTCCTTGGTGGCCTTGATGAACTTGCGCAGGCCGACGGTGCCCTCGTTCATGAGCACGGTGGCGGCTCGTGAGGCGTCGGAGCCGAAGATCGTGGTGAGTGCCTGGGTGCGCTGCGCCTGGCTCAGTCCGCCGAGCTTGGCCTGGAGCTGGCCGGCGATGTTGGCCAGGGACTCGAACTGGCCGTTGCCCTTGACGAAGTCGAGGCCGAGCTGGTCCATCGCGGTGGCGGCCTGCTTCGAGGTCGGCACCAGCCGGGCGAGCATCGTCTTGAGCGAGGTGCCGGCGTCGGAGCCCTTGATGCCGGCGGCGTCGAAGGCGGCCAGCGCGGCGACGGTCTCCTGCAGGGACAGCCCGGCGTTGGTCGCGCCCGGGCCGACCTGCTGCAGCGCGAGGCCGAGGGACTCGACCGACGCGGTGGAGGCGTTCGCGCCGCCGGCGAGGGCCGCGGCGATCGAGGCCATGTCCTTGCCGGCGAGGTGGAAGGTGTTCAGGGCGTTGCTGGCGATCGTCGAGGCGGTCGCCAGGTCGGTGCCGCCGGCCGCCGCGAGCTGCAGGGTGCCGGCCAGGCCGCCGCCCATGATCGTCTTGGTGTCGATGCCGGCCTTGGCCAGCTCGAGCATGGCGTCGGCGGCCTCGCTGGCCGAGAATGAGGTGTCGGCGCCGAGCTGGATGGCCAGCTTGTTGAGCTTGTCCATCTCCGCCGACGTCGCGCTGGTGTTGGCCTGGATGAGGCGCATCGAGGTGGAGAACTGCCGCTCGGCGTCGATCGCGCTCTTGGCGAGAGCTCCCGCACCGAGCGCGAGCGCGCCGACTCCGAGCTTGGCGGCGCCGACGGCGGACGCCTGGAGCCGGCCGAGGGAGCCCTGCACCTGGGCGAGCTCACGGCGCGCCTGGGAGCCGTTGGCCAAGATCGCGATGCGCACGGGTCCTGCCATGTCAGCTCACCGCCCGCAGCCCGAGAGAGTCGTTCAGGAGGCCGTGCCAGTGCGCGCCAGACAGGGTGCCATGGTCGTCGAGATCGTGCGCAAGGGCGATGACCCGGCGGCCGTGGAGTTGCAAGATGCGGCGGCTGTCGAGGAGAAGTAGCCGTCGGTGGGCCAGGGCGAGGTCGAGGTCTTGTAGATGGACTGCCAGCAGAAGCTCGAGGCCGTGGTCCTCGTCGGAGGTGCTGGGGTCGACCTCAGCGCGTGCGCGAACCAGCAGTCGGCGGGCGAGCGGTGGAAGAGCCGCGTCGCGGTCCGGTGCAGGCACCAGGTCGCCAGTCGCCTCGTGGCGAGAAGTGCCCGCCCACTCGAACATCTCCTCAGCGAGATCGCCGGCGAGCGTCATCATGGTCACGCTCTCGACCCAACGGCGCACCTCGGCCGGCATCGACGGGAGGGGCGTCGCCGCGCCGTAGTCGCCGTCCCCCGCGCTGTATGCCACCGGCGGTGCCCCCGGGAAGCAGAGGCCGTTGAACACGCCGTCGGCCGGCACGACGGTGATCGGGCCCGGCTCGGTGAAGCCGAGGGACCATGCCATGACAGCGTGGCCGGACTCGTGGACCGCGACCCTGGAGGGTGCGCTTCGACCGCCGCTCATCGGAGCGTCCCCATAGCGTCGACGGCATCGGAGCGACGGACCAGGAGGACCGCAGAGCCAGGAAGGATCCGGCTGCGAAGAGTGCCAACATCGGCGAGCTGGCGGACCTGAACCGAGGTCGTACCGAGCACCGCCGCGGCCTCGGCGAGCGTGAGCCAGTCCTTCGGCTCGGCAGTCGCCGCCGGCTTCGGCTTGCGTTGCACCGCTGCAACCAGGCGGGTTCGCTGAGCGTCGGAGAGCGGAGGCCCGTCGTCGAGCACGCGATGGATGCGGTCCTCCAGCGCGAGCACGTTGTACTCGGCGCGAAGCTTGTCCACGCGTGCCGCAGCGGCCGGCGTCGGACGCGACTTGAGCGCAGCGGCGGCGGACGCCAGGTTGGCGCGGGCCCGTCGAAGGGCGGGAGGCAGCTGGTCGGCGGAAGCCATGGCGAGACGCTCCTGAGGGGAGTCTGCGCCTCGCACTAGCGCGGTACTGCGGGCCAGGAGGCCGGTGCGTCTCGGATCGAACTGTGACCTAAACCTAGCAGGTGTAGATGCCCATCGGAGCCGACACGCGCCGCGCGATGCCCGCTCTGCACCAAGGCAAGCACACCGGCAAGCCGTACGACGTGGCGCGCTCGCCGGCCACACGTGCAGGGCAGCGCGAACGTCGTCGCTCGCCCGGCGAGCAGCAAGCCAGAGCCAGAGCACCGGTGCAGCACGAGGCCTTTGCCCTGGAACGCTGAGACGACCCCGACCAGGCGCGGGCGCCGTGGGTTGGCCTGGCAGCAGTAGATGCGCAGCACCGGCCTGTCGACGGCGCGGATCC
Organism: Nocardioides sp. QY071; assembly: GCF_029961765.1. Classification (NCBI taxonomy): domain Bacteria; kingdom Bacillati; phylum Actinomycetota; class Actinomycetes; order Propionibacteriales; family Nocardioidaceae; genus Nocardioides; species Nocardioides sp. QY071. The sequence goes on along the minus strand of NZ_CP124681.1, from coordinate 1,702,710 downwards.
AGCCGTTGCCGGCCTTCATGACGGCTCGCTCTCGGCCGCGATCCAGGCCAGCAGCAGCTTCAGGCTCGCTAGGTGCGTGTCCAGGCCGCCGATGACCTCATCGACCTCAGGGTCGGCGCCGAACGGGTGCCGGTCCTCGAGCACGTCGATGTCGCTGGGCAGCAGCTCGATCATGGCCTCAAGGTCGGCGACGACGTCCTCCCGCGACGGCTCCGCGGCGGCCGGTCGTACGGCGGTCCCGGCGCGCATCTCGCGTCGTCCCCTCTTCGACGGCCTCCGGCTCGCCGCCTTCCTGCAGCGATCGTTGTCGGGGCAGAACTTCGCCCGGGGCGACGTGGTCTCGAAGGCCCGCCCGCACTCGGCACACTCCACCGCCCTCAGCCGCGGCATGCCGGAGCCTCTGGCGTGACGCCCGCTGTGACTGTGACCACGTCACTGTGACCACGATCGAGCCGTGGGGGACTTCCAAGACTGCGGCGGTCCGCCGAGGCCGCGTCGGGCCCGCCTCGGACCCACCCCCGGGTCACTTTCGGCCCTTCCGCCGGTGAGGACGCTGCGTAGCTGGCGGCGGCCGGCGCCTCAAGGCGTCGAGGGCTTGACGTGCGCGCACCTGTCGGCGGAAGGCGGTCTGCTCGGCCTCGACCAGGGCCGCCATCTCAGCCTGCTCAGTGTCGTCGAGCTCGTGGCCTCGTTCGGTCACAGCCATCGCGCTGCGGCGCATGACCAGCTCGTCGGTCAGGGCCGCGGCCAAGATCTCCCAAGCATGTGCGCTCTGGTTGGTGTCCCAGAGCTCAGCCTTGGCAGCGAGGTCAGCCACCATCGCATGCAGGTCGAGATCACGGAGTCCGGCCAGGGCTGCTCGGTCGATAGTGATCATGCTTGCCTCCTTGGTTGGCGAGGGATCGTTGTACGCATGCCGATCAGCCGCACGATTCGCAGCGGATCGGTCCGACCGGCGGTCGATCGAGGTGCACGGTGCGCCGGCACAGCGCGCACGCGGTCGACCAGCGACCTGTCGGCACCGTGGCCGGAGCGTCTGGTGCAGAGGTGGGAGCAGACCTGCGACGCTTCGGCGGCGCATCAACGAGAGCGCCCACCGCCAGCAGTTCTTGGCGCGCGAGCTCGGCAACGCGGCCACCTCGCAGCGCCACGAGCCGTTGGCAGACGCGGCATGCCAGGCCTGCAGTCGCACCGTCGGGCTGGGCGAAGAGCTTCAGGAGCGAGCCGTCGGCGGCTGAGCACCCGGGGTAGTGGGTGAACCACTCGACCAGCTCGAGCGGCACCATCGCGGCGTGTTCGCGACTGCGGAGCACCTCGCGATGGGCCGGGCAGTAGGTGTCCGTGGCGGCCGCGGTCCGGGCGCCGCACACCCGGCACATGCCTGGATCCGCGAACGGCCGGCCGGCGAGCGCATCGGCGTAGTGAGTCCGGCACAACAGGCCGGCCCCTGCCGAGTCACCGCACCCCGGGACGGAGCACCGGGCGTCGTCGGGCGTCATCCGTCCAGACCTTCCGGCTCATCCTGCACAGCAGGGAGGATCACCACGCGTGCGGGCCGGGGCGCCCAGGGGCACCACGACAGATGCGGGCGGTAGACCGTGCGGTCCGCGCGGACCAGGAGTTGGGCATTGCAGTGCTCGCAGCGCATCGTCAGGCTTCCTCGTTCGTCGGGGCGAGACGGCCGAGCAGCGCACGCTGCTCGTCGCTGAGTTCGCCAGCCAGGGCAGCCAGTGGAGGCACCGGGCGCGGAGATTCCCCAGCAGCACCCGCTGTCGCTGCTGTCTCGCTTCCTGTGTGTGTCTCACTGGTCTCACTCCCTAAAGGTCGTGAGACCCGTGGGACTCGTTGGGACTCTGGCGAGACACCGTGAGACCGAGCGTCGATTGGCGATGAGACTTCGGTGGGACCAGCGAGATCCGCTGGTGTGTAGAACGGGCGCTGCTGAGACCCGGTCTTGAGCACCCTCCCGCGCTGCACCAGGTTCGCCAGGACGCGGTAGAACGTGGCCTTGGGCATGCCGCTCGCGTCGCGCAGGATGCCGCCGTGGGTGCCGTCGGGGAACGACTGGTGGAGCAGCCCAAGCAGGGCGATCTCGGAGGCGCTGTCACGGTCTGGCTCGGCGGTGCGTGTGGCTGGAGCGAGGACAAGCGAATCGAGCACCGGCCACGCGCGCAGGTAGACGTGCCGGCCGTCGGGGCCGTCCTTCATCTTGGTCAGCTCGAGGTCCAGGTCTAGCCCTTCGCGGCGCGCGTGCCAGACGAAATCCGCGTCGTCCTCGATGCCCGAGTAGCCACGGCTGTCGCTGTCGCCCTTGTCGGTGTGGGCTACGACCAGCACGCTTCCATCCGCGGTGGCGTGCTTGATCTGGTCGAGGTTGTCGACGACGGCGCCCATCTCCGAGCTGTTGCCGTCCGCGGCGCCGGACACGCGCCGCAGGGTGTCGACGACGACCAGGTCGTAGCGACGCTCTTCGACGTGGGCCAGCAGGTGCTCGAAGGCGGGTCCTGGCCGGTGGAGATTGAGCGCGACCTGTCGCACCGTGAAGCGCTTCGGGTCGATCCGGGCGCCGCGGCGCTCCTCCCAAGCCGCGAGGCGCTGGCGCAGGCCCCAGGCGCCTTCCCCGGCGATGTAGAGCACGCGGGCCTGCTCAACGGGCGCCATGTCCCAGAAGCCCCCGCTGGCGATCGTCAAGGACCAGTCGAGCGCGACGAAGCTCTTGAAGCTCTGGTCGCGGCCGCGCAGGACGCCGTACGCGTGCCGCGGGATCACCCCAGGGATCAGGTACGTCGGGACGCTGAGCTCGTCGAGCTGGTCGCGGTCGAGGAAGAGCGCGTCGAGGTCGACCTCGGCCGATCGCTCGACTTCGACGCGACGACGAGCCTCCTCCCTGGCCTTGAGGAGCAGGTACTCATCCTCGACGCGGGCCTCGAAGTCCGCCTGGTCGTAGTTCATGCCCGAGAGGTCGAGCAGAGGTCGCTGCAGGGCGCTCACAGGGTCGGCTCCCACCAGTCGTGCGTCTCGAAGGAGACGTCGACGTAGCGCCGTAGCGCCTTGCTGTAACGGTCGAAGGAGCTCTGGCAGGACGAGACGACCTCGAGGTCGTCGGAGCCCTCAGCGCAGGCCCAGCAACGGCGGCACTCGCGGCACCACTTTCCGGCCTCGAAGGCGCAGATCCCACAGTCGAGACAGTGAAGGTCGTCGAGGCACTGCAGCTGGTGGTGCTGGTCGTCGTACGACAGCGTGCGCCAGACGATCTCGGTGCAGACCTCGCACTCGTCGTCGGTGACGTGCTTCTCCCACAGCATCAGCGCGTCCCAGGTCTCGGTGCCTTCCCTGTACCACTCTGGCGGCAGGTCGTCGTAGCTCCACACGGCTGGCGGCCCCAGCGGCGGCTCCTCGGTGCCGAACCAACTGGCGGCCTCGGGGAACTCCTCGACGCAGCAGAACGCGCAACCGTGCATCGGACAGAGCTCGTGTACGACACCATGCGACGGCCGCGAGCACGACCCCCGGTGGGTCACGCTCGGTCGTGGCGTCGAGTTCGCCGGAAGGCCCGGCTGGGCGCTCATTCGATTGCCTTCCCGCCGGCCCAGCGGACCGCGTTCACCTGCGACGTGTCGGAGGTGCTCGTTACGGTCTGCCCAGCGAGCGGCATCGGGCCGCTCCGAGGAACGGAGTCACAGTGGCCACCAACAACGAAGTCATCGAGGCCATCTATGCCGAGATCGAGCGCCAGGCGAAGGCACTGAGCGGCAAGACCTCCTTGAACGCGAGCAGCCAAGCCAGCGCGCTGAAGGATCTCGCGGTCGCTTACCGCCTGACCGCCGGTGGCCCTCAGCCTGGCGGCTCTGTGGTGAACGGCTGAGCGATGGTCGCCGCCCCGACTCTTGGTCTTGTGACCCTCGGACACAACACATCCGCGCTTCGGGATCTTGCGAGCAGCTGGATTCCGTCGACGTGCCCACACTGTGGTGGCAACCAAGCCCTGGAGGTGGGTTTCGTCGAGACCGAACAGCGCGACATCTCGTGGATGCGCTGCGTCACCTGTCTTCGAGGATTCGTCCGCAACGGTTCGACGATCAGCCCGGCCACTCGGCCGAAGCGCACGCCGTCCAACCTCCCTGCGGATGACGCGCTGGTGTGGGAGGAAGTTCGAACCTGCCTGGGCGCTGGCGCCTACATGGCTGCCGTCATGCTCTGTCGGAAGTTGCTGCTCCATATCGCAGTCGAGAACGGGCTCCCGGAGGAGAACGTCAAGGGCTTCGGCCCCGGTTTCAAGCAGTGCGTCCAGCACCTCGAGACGGCGGGCGTCATCACGAAGCAGATGCTCGACTGGGTGGAGCCGATCAAGGACATCGGCAACACCGCCACGCACAAGATCAAGGCGATCACGCAGGCTGAGGCGGAGCAGGTCGCGACTTTCACAGAACAGTTGCTCGTGCTCGCCTACGAACTGCGGGCAGCAACTCCCGTTTCGCCGGCTCGCGACGACGACGAACCTGACGGCGCCAGGGCCCTGCAGGCCTGAGCACGTCGCAGGCCCCGCCGACACTGGTCGCCCGGAGTGCAGTTCCGGGGAAGCCGCCGCTTCACGGCGTACGCTGGCCTCGATCTTGATCGCCGTCGGGATCTCGGCCGCCTCGTTGGTTGCGGGGCGGCCTTCTCGCGCCGTCACGCAGCATCCCCGCCCTCGTGCGACTGGAGACGCTGCTCAACGTCGGCGAGACGCCGCTGCGCGCGGGCCTTCGCTGACTTCAAGGCGAGGCGCATGTAGTAGGCCTTGCGCAAGCTGGCTGCGCGGACGGGGTCGCCGTCGGCCTGCTCGAGGAACTTCGCCTCGAAAGCAGCGCGAGCTGGCGCCGTGCGCGCGGGCCAGTTCTCGGTCCTAGCCCAGGATTCGTGGGCTGCAGACTGCGCCGCCAGACGGCGGATTGATGATGCGGGCATGAGAGCCTCCACAGGTTGATCCTGTGGCGCGGCTCCGCAACTCAGCCAACCCGGCCGGCCGTTACGTGATGCACCTTCTTGTTGCCTTCAGAGACCTGTCAGCTGCCGCCTGTCGGCGACTCCCCCACTCCGAACGGGTCCGGGTCAAACCCTGGTGGGCGTGTTCTTGCCGGACACGGTAGCGAACAGCGCACGCCGTAGGCAACGTCGTGCGCGGCGTGTCTAGAGGTCGCCGAGGTTGAGCTTTCGAGCCTCGTCGATCGCCCGCTGCTCGCGGTTGGCCTTGCCGTAACGCTGCAGCATCTCGGGCGACGACCAGCCGTGCATCGCCATGGCGCCCGTCTCCGAGCCGCCCTTGGCCAGCCACCGGTCGACCGACGTGTGGCGCAGCTGGTGCGGGTGAAAGCCGTCGATGCCGGCCTGCTTGGCGCGCTCCCCCAGCGCCCAGTACAGGCCGCCGTAGGCCAGCTCCTTGCCGCGGTCGCCGAGCCACAGCCGCGGGCCGTCAGCGAGCCGGTGGAGGCGCCGCACACGCAGGTATCGGTCGAGCGCCTTGGCCGTCTGGGCGCCGAACGGCACGGTGCGCCCCTTGCCGCCCTTGCCCCGGCGTACGATGGCCAGGCCCTTGACCAGATCGACGTCGGGCAGCTCGAGGTTGAGGCACTCGCTGGCCCGCAGCCCGGTCTCGTGCATCAGCCGGATGATCGCCTCGTCGCGCCGGTGGCGTAGCGACGGCAGCCCGGTCCGGTCCTCCGCCCTGACCGGCTGGCAGGCCTTGAGCATCGCGCTGACCTGGTCGTCGGAGAGCACCGGCACGACGGGCATGTCGACCTTGGGCGGCCGCATCCGATCGAACGGGTTCCCGTCGATCTCGCCCTCCTCGGCGAGCCAGCGGGTGAAGTGCCGGACCGCCTGCATCCGCGTCTTGGCGGTGCTCGGCGACCGGCCGGCGTCGAGCAGCTCTGCAGTCCATGCCTGGAGCGACCCGCGAGCCAGCGGCTCCGCCTCCTGCTCGACACACCAGGCCAGGTACGGACGGACGCCGTCGAGGTAGGTCTTGATAGTGCCGGCGGTCTTGCGCTCGGCGCGTAGGTGGATAGTCCAGGACGGTACGAAGGCTTCAAGCTCGCTCGGGCGCATGGCCCGAGACTACTTGATATCTTCAGTAGGAGCGCTGTACGCTCCGTCGCGGGAGCCAGTGAGGGACGTTTCCGCAGGTCAGAGCCGCCATTGCCCGTTTGCCCTACTTCAGGAACTTGGAGAAGTCCTTCGGCAGCTGCAGGTTCTCGGCAGCGGCCTCGTAGTCGATGTCCTGTCCGATGCCGAACGGGTTCGGCTTCGACTCGGCGGCCTTCGCCTTCGCGGCGGCGGCGTCCTGGGCGGCCTTGGCCGGGTTGCCCGAGCGGCGCGCGCCCTTGCCCTTGGCCTGCTTGGCCTTCTGCTTCGCGCTGACCCGCTTGCCGCCGCCGGGACCGCCCATGCCGGGCATCCCCGGCATTCCGGGCATCCCGCCGCCACGGGCCATCTGCATCATCATCTTGCGCGCCTCGAAGAAGCGGTCGACGAGCTGGTTGACGTCGGAGACGCTGCGGCCCGAGCCCTTGGCGATGCGGGCCCGGCGCGAGCCGTCGATGAGCTTGGGGTTGGCGCGCTCGGCCGGCGTCATCGAGCGGATGACGGCCTCGATCCGGTCGATCTCGCGGTCGTCGAAGTTCTCGAGCTGCTCACGGACCTGGCCCATGCCGGGCAGCATCCCGAGGATCTTCTGCATCGAGCCGAGCTTCTTCAGCTGCTGCATCTGCGCGAGGAAGTCGTCGAGGGTGAAGTCGCCCTGGGTGAGCTTCTCGGCGGCCTTGAGGGCCTCCTCCTGGTCGAAGGCCTTCTCGGCCTGCTCGATCAGGGTGAGGACGTCGCCCATGTCCAGGATGCGCGAGGCCATCCGGTCGGGGTGGAAGACGTCGAAGTCGGTCATCTTCTCGCCGGAGGAGGCGAACATGACCGGCTTGCCGGTGACCTGCCGGATGGACAGGGCGGCACCACCGCGGGCGTCGCCGTCGAGCTTGGTGAGCACGACGCCGTCGTACCCGACCCCGTCGAGGAAGGCCTGGGCGGTGACCAGCGCGTCCTGGCCGATCATCGCGTCGACGACGAAGAGGACCTCGTCGGGCTGGACGGCGTCGCGGATGGCGGCGGCCTGGCCCATCATCTCCGCGTCGACGCCGAGGCGGCCCGCGGTGTCGACGATGACCACGTCGTGGAGCTTGCGCTTGGCCTCCTCGATGGAGGCCTTCGCGACCGAGACCGGGTCGCCGACGCCGTTGCCCGGCTCCGGGGCGTAGACCGGGACGCCGACCTTCTCACCGTTGACCTGGAGCTGCTGGACGGCGTTCGGGCGCTGCAGGTCGCAGGCCACGAGCATCGGGGTCTTGCCCTGCTCCTTGAGCCACAGCGCGAGCTTGGCCGCGAGAGTGGTCTTTCCGGCACCCTGCAGACCCGCGAGCATGATGACCGTCGGACCGGTCTTGGCGTAGCGCAGCCGGCGGGTCTCGCCACCGAGGATCTCGATCAGCTCGTCGTTGACGATCTTGACGACCTGCTGGGCGGGGTTCAGCGCACCGCTGACCTCCTCGCCGCGGGCACGCTCCTTGATCGCAGCGACGAACTCCTTGACGACCGGCAGCGCGACGTCGGCCTCGAGCAGCGCGATCCGGATCTCCCGGGCGGTGGCGTCGATGTCGGCCTCGGAGAGCCGCCCCTTGCCGCGGAGGTTCTTGAAGGTCGCGTTGAGGCGGTCGGACAGTGTGGCGAACAAGAGCGTTGCGTCCTCGTCGGAGTCGTCGGTAGAAGTGGAGTCTTCGAACACGATCGTAACCGCCGGGGCCGTGGGTCCCGTCGTCTGCGGTAGCGGTCCGAGGGTACTGCGGCGGGTGCTGGCCACCCGCCGCGGTGGTCGGGAGTGCCATCGGGGGCACCCCACCGGGTCGAGGAGGATCGACGATGGCAACCACGACACCTGTACGACGTCCCGGTGGCCCAGGCCGCCGGATGACACCTGCTGGCATCGCGATCTGGGGCGGCATCGCCGTCGTGGGCGCGGTCTGCTGGACGGTGCTGGCCCTGTCCCGCGGCGAGGAGGTGTCGGCGCTGTGGATCCTGTTCGCCGCGCTGGCGTCGTACGCGATCGCGTACCGGTTCTACGCCCGGTTCATCGCCGACCGGGTGCTCGAGGTCGACGACACGCGCGCCACCCCGGCCGAGCGGCTGGAGAACGGCCAGGACTTCGACGTCACCGACCGGCGCGTGCTGTTCGGCCACCACTTCGCCGCGATCGCCGGGGCGGGGCCGCTCGTGGGGCCGGTGCTGGCCGCGCAGATGGGCTACCTGCCCGGCACCATCTGGATCATCGTGGGCGTCATCCTGGCGGGCGCCGTCCAGGACATGATGGTGCTGTTCTTCTCCATGCGCCGCGACGGCAAGAGCCTGGGCCAGATGGTGCGCGAGGAGATCGGCACGATCGGCGGCATCGCCGCCCTCGTGGCCGTTTTCGCGATCATGATCATCATCCTGGCCGTGCTTGCGCTGGTGGTGGTCAACGCCCTCGCCGAGTCGCCCTGGGGCGTGTTCTCGATCGGCCTCACCATCCCGATCGCCCTCTTCATGGGCTTCTACCTGCGCTACCTGCGGCCCGGCCGGGTCTCGGAGACCACCGCGATCGGCGTCGCGCTGCTGCTGCTCGCCATCATCGTCGGCGGCTGGATCGACGACACGGGCCTCGGCGACAGCCTGACCCTCTCCCACGAGACGCTGACCATCTGCCTGATCGTCTACGGCTTCGTGGCCTCCGTCCTCCCCGTGTGGATGCTGCTGACGCCGCGCGACTACCTGTCGACGTTCATGAAGGTCGGCGTCATCGCCCTGCTCGCGGTCGGGCTGGTCCTGGCCCGTCCGGTGCTCGCCAACGACGACGTCACGAGCTTCGCACTGCACGGTGACGGGCCGGTGTTCGCCGGCAAGCTGTTCCCGTTCGTGTTCATCACCATCGCCTGCGGCGCACTGTCGGGCTTCCACGCGCTCATCTCGTCGGGAACGACCCCGAAGATGATCGCCAAGGAGAGCCACGTCCGGATGATCGGGTACGGCGGCATGCTGATGGAGTCCTTCGTCGCGATCAGCGCGCTGATCGCGGCGTGCGTGATCGACCAGGGGCTCTACTTCGCGATCAACAGCCCCGCGGGCGCCACGGGCGGCACCGCCTCCAGCGCCGCGCAGTTCGTGGGCTCGCTCGGCTTCACCCTCTCCCCCGACACGCTCACCCAGGCCGCGGCGGCCGTGCAGGAGCCGACCCTGGTCTCGCGGACCGGAGGCGCACCGACGCTGGCCGTGGGCATCTCGCAGATCTTCACCGACGCGTTCGGCGGTGGGCTCGCGGCCTTCTGGTACCACTTCGCGATCATGTTCGAGGCCCTGTTCATCCTCACCGCGGTCGACGCCGGCACCCGCGTGGGCCGGTTCATGCTGCAGGACACCATCGGCAACCTGTGGCCGCGGTACGCCGACACCTCCTGGCGTCCCGCGGCGTGGTCGGCGAGTGCGCTCGTCGTCGCTGCCTGGGGATACATGCTCTACGTCGGCGTCACCGACCCCCTCGGCGGGATCAACCAGCTGTTCCCGCTGTTCGGCATCTCCAACCAGCTGCTCGCCGCGATCGCGCTGTGCGTGTGCGTGACCCTGATGCTCAAGCACGGCAAGGCACGCTGGGTGTGGGTGCCGCTCGTGCCGCTCGTCTGGGACCTGGTGACGACGATGACCGCCAGCTGGCAGAAGGTCTTCTCCGACAACCCGGCGATCGGCTACTTCGCCCAGGCCGACCGCTACCGCGACGCTCGCGACGCCGGCCAGGTCCTGGCCCCCGCGAAGGACGCCGGGCAGATGGACCAGGTCATCACCAACTCGATGACCAACGGCATCTTGCAGCTGACCTTCGCGGTCCTCGTGGTGGTGGTCGTGGCCAACGCCGTCGTGGTCTGGGTCCGTGCCCTGCGGGCCGGCGGCCTGCCGACCACCGAGGTGCCCGCCGTACCGTCCCGGATCGTGGCCCCGGCCGACTTCTTCGCGACCGCGGAGGAGAGGGCCGCCGTCCGCGAGTGGGAGGAGTCGCGCCTGACCCGGACCGGGAGCCACTCGTGAGCGTCCTGGGCCCGGCGGTCCGCGCGTGGCGCGGCGTGCGCTGGTACGTCCGCGAGGCCACCGGGGAGGCCGCTGGGACGAGTACGTCGAGCGCTGTGCTCGCGAGGGCACCGAGCCGGTGTCCCGCCGTGCCTGGGAGCGCGACCGCGCCGACGCGAAGGAGGACCGGCCACAGTCGCGATGTTGCTGACCCGCACGCGCTCGGCGTGACGCACGTCTCACTGACCGGGACCCTGCGCCCCGGCGCGCTGCGGCCTCCCGATGCTCGGCGCTCCGTCCCACTCCCGACCGGAGGCACCATGAAGCGCCGTACCCGACTCTCCGCCCTCGCCGCGACGATCGCCGTCCTCGCCACGACGCCTGCCGTGGTGGGCCTGCAGGGGGCCGAGGCCGACCCGAAGCCCAAGCAGGCGTTCCCCGGCTACGACATCCTCTTCGTCCGGCACGCCAACAGCACCTACCCGGTCCCGGAGGAGGAGCTGTCACCCCTGGGCATCCAGCAGGCGGCGAAGCTGGTCGACTTCCTGCACGACGCACCCGTCGAGTCGGTCGACTCCTCGATCATGGTCCGGACCTTCCAGACCGCCGACGGCGTCGCCGCGGACCACGACGTCCCGGTCCTGGCCGACGAGGACCTGCGCGAGGTCGAGCTCGTGTCCAAGGACGAGCGCGTCGCGGGCGGGATCATGGCCAGCTGGGTGATGGACCCCTCGACCCGCGGCGACGACTTCGGCGGCGCCGAGAACTACTACGACGTCAAGGAGCGCTGGGACCGCTGGTGGACCCAGTACGCCCGGGAGCACCGCAACGACCGCGGCACCGGGGTGGTCGTCGCCCACGGCGGCATCTACGGCCTGATGCTGCCCGAGACCTGCGCCAACAAGCCGCAGCTGCCGTTCTCGGAGCGGTTCCCGGGCAACACGGAGATGATCAAGGCCCACCTCAACCCCAACGGCACCCTCGTCTGCACCGCCTTCGGCGTCAGCCCCGACCCGGCGAGCATGCCCAACCGCGACGGCTCCCCGCACTACTACTACGAGGTCGACCCGGTGACCGGCGTCGCCACCCAGGTGACCTCGCCCCTCTCCTGAGCCGACCGCTGATCAGCTCGAGCTGATCGCCTTCCGAACGGCGCGGGCGGCCTCGGCCGCCCGCGTCTCGGAGAGCGCTCCCGCCGCGACCTCCTGGACGTAGAACACGTCCACCGCCTGCGGGCCCAGCGTGGAGATGTGGGCCGAGCGGACCGTCATGTCGAGCGCGGCCAGCGCCGCGCTGACGACGTGCACGACCCCGAGGCGGTCGGCGGCGCGGACCTCGATGACGGTCGCGTGGTCGCTCGCCTCCGGTCGTACGACGACCGCCGGGTCGAGGTCCCCCGTGACGTGTCGTGCCGCGAGCCGGGCGACGGCGTCCACCCGGCGCGAGGTGATCGCGTCCAGCTGGTCGCCCAGCGCCCGTGGGTCGAGGCCCGCCTCGGCGACGTCCCAGACCGACACGGCGTACTCGCCCTGCGCCCACAGTCGCGCCGCCCGCACCGTGACCCGCCGCAGAGCGAACACCGCGGCCACGTCGGCGAGCAGGCCGACCCGGTCGAGGGCCACCACGGTGATCCGCGACCCGTCGACGACCGGCTCCACCACGATCGACACGTCGCCGTCGACCACCCCGGCCGGGACCGGGATCTCCTCGACGGTGAACGCCGGCGGCGCACTCCCCCGCTCCAGCGCCGTGCGGGCCCGCCGGGACAGGTCGAGCACCAGCCCGGCCCGCCACGACGACCAGGCCTTCGGTGAGGCGGCCTTGGCGTCGGCCTCACTCAGCGCGGTCAGCAGCGCCAGCGCGTCGAGGCTGTCGACGTGCTCGAGCAGCGCGTCGATGGTCGCCGGGTCGTCGGGGTCGCGGGTGGTGGCGATGTCGGCGAGCAGCAGGTGCCAGCGGACCAGCTGGGCGATCAGGTCGACCTCGTGCGGGCCGAAGCCCATCCGGGTCGCGATCGCCCGGGCGATGGGAGCGCCGGCGATGCTGTGCTCGGTGAGCTCGCCCTTGCCGATGTCGTGCAGCAGCGCAGCCACGACGAGCACATCGGGTCGCGAGACGTCGCGGATCAGCGCGGCCGCCTCGACACAGGTCTCGACGACGTGCCGGTCGACGGTGAAGCGGTGGATGGCCGAGGCGTGCGGCAGCAGTCGGATCCGCTCCCACTCGGGCAGGATCCGGTCCAGCGCGCCGGTCTCGTCGAGCGTCTCCCACACCGGCAGCAGGCCGGGCCCGGCGGCGAGCAGCCGCACCAGCTGCTGGCGGGCCTCGTCGGGCCACGGCTCCGGCAGCGGCGGGCACTCGCGGACCAGCCGGGCCGCGGTCGGCGGGGCGAGGACGACGTCGCGCACCGCCGCCTCGGCCGCCGCGCGCAGCAGCAGGACCGGGTCGGCAGCCGGCTTCGTGCCCGCCTCGAGCACGATCTCACCGCGCGACAGCGCGATGCCCGGAGCCACCCGCTCCAGCTCGGGGCGCCGGGGCCGGGCGGCCGGCGTACGGCGCAGGGCGTCGTCGGTACGCCGCCACGCCAGCCGTGACAGGTGGGTCACCCGACGGCCGAGCTCGCGCACGTAGCGCTGGGCCGCCGCCTCGTCGGGCAGCTCCAGGCCCTCGGCGAGCGGCGCCCAGTGCTCCGGGGCGATCCGGTCCGAGGCGCGGCCCGCGGCGTCGTGGAGCAGGTCGCGCACGTCGAGGAGCTGCTGGCGGCAGCGCTCGAGGTCCGCGGCCGGTACGTCGACCAGCCAGGTCGCGGTGAGGCTCTTGAGCACCGTCGCGTCGCGCAGCCCGCCCTCCGCCTCCTTGAGGTCGGGCAGCGACAGGTGCGCGAGCTCACCGACCAGCCGGTGCCGGCTGCGGACCAGCTCGCGCAGCTCGGGCAGCCGCTCGCGGGCCTGCCGGCGCCAGTGGGTCAGCGTGGTCGTGCGCAGTCGCAGCGCCAGGCTGTGGTCGCCGGCGACGTGGCGTACGTCGAGCAGCCCGGACGCCACCCGGACGTCGCCCTCCGCCGCCGACAGCATCTCGGGCAGGGAGCGGACCGCGTGGTCGAGCTTCTCGCCCGAGTCCCACAGCGGGTACCAGACCCGGCCCGCCAGCTCGCGCCAGAGCTCCTCGTCGACGCCCTCGTCGGCCACCAGGACCACGTCGAGGTCGGAGTACGGCGCCAGCTCGCCCCGCCCGTAGCCACCGACCGCCACCATGGCCACGCCCGTGTCGGGGCCGCCCGCGGCGTCGTAGGCGCCGAGGCAGAGGGCGTCGGCCGCCTCGGTCCGGGCGGCCCGCTCGGCTGCGGTCATCCCTGGCCGTGACCGAAGTGCGGGCGGGCGCCTCCGGTGGCGGTGTGCAGGTCGTAGGCGGTCTCGGCGTGGATGACGAGGTCGACGCCGGCGACCTCGTGCTCCGGGTCGACGCGGAACCCGACGGTCTTCTCCAGCACCCACACCAGCAGCGCGGTCATGGTGAAGGAGAACACGAGCGTCACGCCCGCCGCCACCAGCTGCTTGCCGAGCTGGTGGGCACCCCCGCCGTAGAACAGGCCGTCGACGCCGCTCACCGAGGAGGACGCCAGCAGTCCGATGATGATGGTGCCGACCAGCCCGCCGACGAGGTGGACGCCGACGACGTCGAGCGAGTCGTCGTACCTGAAGGTGTACTTGAGGCCGACGGCCAGCGCGCAGATCGAGCCGGCGGCGAGCCCGACGAGCATCGCGCCGATCGGCGTGACCGACCCGCAGGACGGCGTGATCGCGACCAGGCCGGCGACCACGCCCGAGGCCGCGCCGAAGGACGTCGCGTGGCCGTCGCGGAAGCGCTCCACGCCGAGCCAGGCGAGCAGCCCCGTGCAGCCGGCGAGGAGCGTGTTGACGAAGACGATCGCCGCGGTGTTGTTCGCCGCCAGCGCGGACCCGGCGTTGAACCCGAACCAGCCGAACCACAGCAGCCCCGCGCCGACCATGACCAGGGTCAGGTTGTGCGGCTTCATCGGGTCGCGCCCGAAGCCGACCCGGCGACCGAGCACGAGCGCCGCGGCCAGGCCTGCGGCGCCGGAGTTGATCTCGACCGCCGTACCGCCGGCGAAGTCGAGGGCACCCAGCTGATTGGCCATCCAGCCGCCGACGTGGTCACCGGAGCTGAAGTCGAAGATCCAGTGCGCGACCGGGGCGTAGACCAGCACGGTCCACAGCGCCGCGAACAGCAGCCAGGTCCCGAACCGGGTGCGGTCGGCGATCGCGCCGGCGATCAGGCCGACGGTGATCACCGCGAACAGGCCCTGGAAGGCGGCGAACAGCGTGATCGGGTACGACGCGTCGGGGTCGGCCTCGAGCATCCCCTTGAAGCCGAAGTACTGGGTCGGGTCGCCGACCAGGCCACCGCCGAGGTCGTCGCCGAAGGCCAGCGAGTAGCCGACCACGACCCAGACCACCATGACGACGGCGAGGGCCCCGAAGACCATCATCATCATGTTGAGCACGCTCTTGGAGCGCACCATGCCGCCGTAGAAGAACGCCAGGCCCGGCGCCATCAGCAGGACCAGGGCGGCCGCGGCGAGGAGCCAGGCGGTGTCACCGGCCGCCGAGGCGGGCGCGGCAGCGGTTGCGGTGGCGAGGAGCAGATCGGGCATTCGGACACTGTGCGGGGAGTTTGTTTCGCACGTGTAACGCGTCTCCCGGCACCGGTTACGCGCGAGTGAAGCCGGGGCCTGCCGCGTGGGCAGGCCCCGGCCGGGACTCTCGGGTCAGAGCGCCGCGGTGTCGGTGTCTCCCGTGCGGACCCGCACCACGGACTCGACCGGGCTGACCCAGACCTTGCCGTCACCGATCCGGCCGGTGTGGGCGGTCTTGGTGATGATCCCGACGATGTCGGCCGCGTCGGCGTCGTCGACGACGATCTCGATGCGGATCTTGGGGACCAGCGCGATGTCGTACTCCGCGCCCCGGTAGACCTCGGTGTGGCCCTTCTGCCGGCCGTAGCCGCTGGCCTCGCTGACCGTCATCCCGGTGACGCCGAAGGCCTCGAGCGCCTCCCGGACGTCCTCCCACTTGTGCGGCTTGATGACCGCGGTGACCAGCTTCATGCGCTTACCTCCGAAGGGGTGGACGACGTGGTGCTCAGGAGCGAGGTACGACGAGCGGCACCGCCGCCGGTGGTGAGATCGTAGGCCGCCTCGCCGTGCTCGGCGAAGTCGATCCCGTCCACCTCGTCCTCCTCCGGGAGCCGCAGGCCCATCACGGCCTTGATGCCGAGACCCACCACCAGGGTCGCGATCGCCGACCAGACCATCGCGAACGCCGCGACCAGGACCTGCACGACGAGCTGCTTCGCGCCGCCGCCGGTGAGCAGGCCGCCGTCGTGGGAGGCGAGGAAGCCGACACCGATGGTGCCGATCAGGCCACCGACCAGGTGGACGCCGACGACGTCGAGCGAGTCGTCGTACCCGAACCGGTACTTCAGGCCGACCGCCAGGGCGCAGACGCCACCGGCGACCAGGCCGAGCACGATCGAGCTCCAGGGCACCAGGTTGCCGCACGCCGGGGTGATCGCGACCAGGCCGGCGACGACGCCGGAGGCGGCACCGAGGGAGGTCGCGTGGCCATCGCGGAGCTTCTCCACGAGCAGCCAGCCCATCATCGCGGCGCAGGTCGCCAGCGTCGTGTTGAGCCAGACCAGGCCGGTCTCGGTCGTGTAGTCGTCGAGGTTCACGATCGAGCCGACGTTGAAGCCGAACCAGCCGAACCAGAGCAGGCCGGCGCCGATCATGGTCAGGGTCAGGTTGTGCGGCTTCATCGGCTCCTTGCCGAACCCGAGCCGCCGGCCGAGGAGGAGCGCGAGGACCAGGCCCGCGACACCGGCGTTGATGTGCACCACCGTGCCGCCGGCGTAGTCGATCGGCGCCACCTCGGCGCCGCCGTCACCCGGGAAGAGCAGGTCGGCCAGGCCGTTCTCCACGCCGCTGAGGAAGCCGCCGCCCCACACCATGTGCGCGAGCGGGAAGTAGGACAGGGTCACCCAGATCGGCAGGAACACCAGCCACGCGGAGAACTTCATCCGGTCGGCCACCGCACCGCTGATCAGCGCCGCGGTGATCACCGCGAAGGTCAGCTGGAAGGCGACGAAGACATAGTTCGCGGGATCCGTGCTCTCGAGCCCGAACTGCGTGAACGGGTTGGAGAAGAGCTTGCCGATCTCCTTGCCCGTCGCACCGCCGGAGGTGGCGAACGTCGTGCTGTACGACATCGACCAGCCCCACAGGGCGTACACGATGCCCACCACGCCGAGGGCGCTGAAGGACATCATCATCATGTTGAGCACTGACTTGGTCCGGCTCATGCCGCCGTAGAAGAGCGCCAGGCCAGGGGCGGTCATCAAGAGGACGAGCGAGGCCGACACCAACATCCAGGTGTAGTAGCCGTTTTCCATGCCCCGAAGACTCGGTGGCTGAGGTTTCGGCCCGGGCGACCGCATGTTTCACGCCGGTAACGGGTGCCGCACAGCGGTTACGGTCCGGTGACGGCCGCGGCGGGCCGACCTCCGGTCGTCAGCCGAGCAGCGCGTCGACGAACGCGGCCGCGTCGAACGGCGCGAGGTCGTCGGGGCCCTCGCCCAGGCCGACCAGCTTGACCGGTACGCCGAGCTGGCGCTGCACCGCGACGACGATGCCGCCCTTCGCGGAGCCGTCGAGCTTGGTGAGCACGATGCCGGTCACGTCGACGACCTCGGAGAACACCTTCGCCTGGATCAGCCCGTTCTGGCCGGTGGTGGCGTCGAGGACGAGCAGGACCTCGGTGACCGGCGCCTGCTTCTCGATCACCCGCTTGACCTTGCCGAGCTCGTCCATCAGGCCCTGCTTGTTCTGCAGCCGGCCCGCGGTGTCGACCACGACGGTGTCCACGCCGCGGTCCACGCCCTGCTTGACGGCGTCGAACGCGACGCTCGCCGGGTCGCCGGCCTCGGGGCCGCGGACCACCTCGACGCCGACCCGCTCGCCCCACGTGGCGAGCTGCTCGGTCGCGGCGGCGCGGAACGTGTCGGCGGCCGCGAGCAGGGCGGTACGGTCGTCGGCGACCAGGATCCGGGCCAGCTTGCCGACCGTGGTGGTCTTGCCGGTGCCGTTGACGCCGACCACCAGCACCACGCCGGGGGCCTCGCCCTCGCCGCTCACCTTGAGCGAGCGGTCCATGGTCGGGTCGACGAGGTTGATCAGCTCCTCGCGGAGCACGGTGCGGGCGTCGGGTGCCTGGCCGCCCTCGACGCGCAGCCGGGTGCGGAGTCTCTCGACGAGCTCCTGGGTGGGCGCGACGCCGATGTCGGCGGCGAGGAGCAGGTCCTCGATCGCCTCCCAGGTGTCCTCGTCCAGCTTCTCGCGGCTGAGCAGGCCGAGCAGCCCCCGGCCCAGGGCGTTGGACCCGGCCAGCCGCTGGCGCAGCCGGACCAGGCGCGAGGCCGGCTTCTCCGGGGTCTCGAGGGCAGGAGCGGCCGGCTCCTCGGGTGCCTCGACCTGCGGTGCCTCGACCGCAGCGTCGGCAGGCGGAGCCTCGGTCCCGCTCGGCGTGGCCGGCGGTGCGATGACATCGGTCCTCGCCTCCGGCGCCTTCGGCGTACGGCGGACCCGGGTCCCGACGAAGCCGGCGATCGCGAGGACGCCGACGACGGCGATCCCGATGACGAGGTAGAGCCACTCCTGCATGCGGTCATCCCATCACGCCGCCCGCCCGAGTCAGAATCGGGTGGCGCCGCTGCGGTGGGCGAGACGGGGTTCAGCCGAGGCGCTGCAGGTCCCGCTCGTCGTCGGCCAGCACCGGCGCGGAGTCGACGGCGCGGCCGAGCGCGTCGCCGAGCCACGGCACGACGGGCATCTGCTCACCGCGGTGCGGGTAGGCGACGTAGAGGGCGACGACCGCTGACACAGCGAGGCTGAGCACGATGGCAAGCGCGACGAACAGCATTTCGACTCCTCCGAGTAGGGATCGCTCTGCTGTCCATCCTGCACCCCGGCACCAACCGGTCCGGCATCGCCGGCACCCGCTGTCGCCGGGGAGCGGCGCAGATCACACGACGAGCGGTGCGACGGCCGCGCGGACCAGGTCGGGGATCGGTGTGGCGGGCCGCGCGGGGTCGGTGTTGTCGACGTACACGTGGACGAACCGGCCCTCCGCGCACGCCAGCGCACCCTCGCCCTCGGGGTCGCCCTGGAACAGCCCGACGCGGTAGATCACCGACGAGGTGCCCAGGCGCTCGACCGCCAACCCGAGCTCGATCGGGCGCGGGTAGCCCATCTCGGCGAAGTAGCGGCACGACACCTCGGCCACAACTCCGATCGCGGACAGCTTGCGGATGTCGGTGCCGGTCGCCTCGTGCAGGTGGGCGTTGACGGCGGTGTCGATGAGGTCGAAGTAGCGGGCGTTGTTGAGGTGCCCGTAGACGTCGTCGTCGGACCAGCGGGTGGTCGCCGTGCGCCAGGCGCGGTACGACGCCCGGTCGGGCCGGGTGCGGTCGGGACCGCTCATGCCGACTCGTCCCGCAGCCGCTGGCTGATCACCGCCGACACACCGTCCCCGCGCATGGTGACACCGTAGAGGGCGTCGCCGACCTCCATGGTCCGCTTCTGGTGGGTGATCACGAGCAGCTGGGAGTTCTCGCGCAGCTCCTCGTAGATCTCCAGCAGCCGGCCGAGATTGGTGTCGTCGAGCGCCGCCTCGACCTCGTCGAGGATGTAGAACGGCGAGGGCCGGGCCTTGAACAGCGCGACCAGGAAGGCGACGGCGACCAGCGAGCGCTCGCCGCCGGAGAGCAGCGAGAGGCGCTTGACCTTCTTGCCCGGGGGCCGGGCCTCGACCTCGACACCGGTGGCGAGCATGTCGTTGGGGTCGGTGAGGACCAGGCGGCCCTCGCCGCCGGGGAACAGCCGGGCGAAGGTCTGGTCGAAGGCCTTGGTGACGTCGGCATAGGCCTCGGTGAAGACCTGCTCGACCTTGGCGTCGACGTCCTTGACGATCTCGAGCAGGTCCTTGCGGGTCGCGCGCAGGTCCTCGAGCTGCTCGGAGAGGAACTGGTGGCGCTCCTCCATCGCGCTGAACTCCTCGAGCGCGAGGGGGTTGACCCGGCCGAGCATGCCGAGCGCCTTCTGGGCGGTCTTGAGACGCTTCGCCTGCTCCTCGCGGACGTAGGGCACGGTGCGGGGCTCGGCGTCGGCCTCACCGGACTCCCCCTCGGCCGGCGGCTCGAGGACGGGAACCGGCTGGTCGGGGCCGTAGTCGGCGACCAGGCCGTCGGGCTCGAGGCCGAGCTCCTCGAGCGCCTTGGTCTCGATCTGCTCGATCCGCATCCGCTGCTGGGCACGGGCCATCTCGTCGCGGTGCACGGAGCTGACCAGGTCCTGGTGCTCCTTGCCGAGGTCGCGCAGTGCCTGCCGCACGCCCATCAGCTCCTGCTCGCGGCCCCGGCGGGAGTCCTCGACGGACTGGCGCCGGGCGGTGGCCTCCTCGATCGAGCGCTCGAGGCGGGCGAGCACGAAGGTCACCGCGCTGGCGACGGCCTGGCCGGCGCGGCCCTCGGCGAGGAGTCGGGTGCGACGCTCCGCCGCGCGGGCGCGCGCCTGGCGCTCGGTCTCGGCGGCCTTGCGCATCTGGTCGACCCGGCCGTGCAGCGCGCGTGCCCGCTCCTCGGAGGTGCGCAGGGACAAGCGGGCCTCCATCTCGCTCTGCCGGGCGGCGCGGGTGGCCTCGACGAGGCGCTCCTGCTCGGTGGTGTCGGGCTCCTCGTCGGTGTCCTGCTCGGCCGCGGCCAGGCGCTGCTCGAGCTCGGCGAGGCCGACTAGGGCCTGCTCGCGGGACGTCTCGGCCTGGGCGATGGCCTCGGTCATCCGCTCGGCCTCGGCGCGGGCCGCGCGGGCCAGCGAGCCGTGCTGGCCGAGCTCCTCGGCCACGGCGGCCAGGGTCGCGTCGGACTCGTGGAGGCGGGCCAGGGCGACGTCGACGCGCTGGCGGGCCTCGAGCCGCTCGTTCTCCAGGCGGGCGAGGTCGAAGCCGAGCCGCTCCGCGGCGGCAACGGCCTCGGTGAGCGACTCGGTGGCCTCGTCGACCGCGGCCTGGATCTCGATCAGGCTCTGCGTGGCATGGGAGCCGCCGGAGGCGAAGTGGGCGCCGAGCAGGTCGCCGTCGCGGGTGACCGCGACGACGTCGGCCAGGCCGTCGACCAGCAGGCGGGCGGCACCCAGGTCGTCGACGACCGCGACCTTGCGCAGCAGCCGGTTGAGCGCGGGCCGGACCTGGGCGGGGCACTCCACCACGTCGACGGCGTACGACGTCCCGGGCGGGAGCGCCGGCCACCCGCTCGTGGTCTCGGCCTCTCCCCCGGCGAGCAGCAGCCCGGCGCGGCCGAGGTCGTCGTTCTTGAGGTGGTCGATCGCGGCGAGCGCCGTGTCGGCGTCGCTGACCGCGACGGCGTCGGCCGCGGCCCCCAGGGCGGCGGCGACCGCGCCCTCGTAGCCGCCGCGCACCGTGACCAGCGCGGCGACCGAGCCGAGCAGGCCCGAGATCGTGTCGGAGGCGGCGAGCAGCGCGCCGGCGCCGTCCTTGCGGGCCAGCCCGATCTCGAGGGCCTCCTTGCGAGCGCTGAGCCCGGCCTTCTCGCGGTCGGCCTGCTGGGCCTCCTCGCGGACCTTGACCAGCCGCTCCTCGAGGTCGTCGAGCGAGGCGACGGCGGCCTCGTGCTCGGCGTCGAGGCCCTCCTCGCCGGCGTCGAGGCCGGCGACCTTGGTCTCGAGCGCGGTGAAGTCGCGCTGGGAGCGCTCCGCGCGGGTCAGCGCGTCGGCGCGGGCGGCCTCGAGGCGGCCGATCTCCTCCTCGGCCGCGTGGGCTCGCGAGCGCAGCGTGTTGACCTGGCCGTGCAGCCGGGCCAGGCCCTCGCGGCGGTCGGCGGCGGCCCGGAGCAGACCGGCGACCCGGCGCTCCTCGTTGGCCGCGGCCTCCTCGGCACCCCGCCGGGTGGCGACGGCCTGCTCGAGCGCGGCCTGCTGCTCGGTGACCTGGGCGGCGATCTCCGCCTCCTGGGCGGCGAGCCGGGCGGCCTCGGCCTCGATCTCGTCGGGGTCCCGGCCCTGCTCGACCTCGGTCTCGGCGACGCCTGCGGCGTTGCGGACCCGCTCGGCGGCCAGGCTCTGGGTGCCGCGGAACCGCTCGCGCAGCGCGGTCAGCGACGACAGCGTCTCCTGCGCGGCCGACAACGCGGGCAGGTCCTCGCGCAGCGCGGCCTCGAGGGTCGCCTCCTGCTCCCGCGCGGTAGCGATCCCGGCCTCGACCTCCTCGCGGCGGGCGAGCAGCACGCTCTCGTCGGCGAGCTCCTGCTCCAGGGACGTCCGGGCGGTCACCAGGTCGTCGGCGAGCAGCCGCGCCCGGGCGTCGCGGACGTCGGCCTGCACCGTCGCCGCCCGCCGGGCGACCTCGGCCTGCCGGCCCAGCGGCTTGAGCTGGCGCCGGATCTCGCTGAGCAGGTCGTTGAGCCGGTTGAGGTTGCCCTCGGTGGAGTCGAGCTTCCGCAGCGCCTTCTCCTTGCGCTTGCGGTGCTTGAGGACGCCGGCGGCCTCCTCGATGAACCCACGCCGGTCCTCGGGGGTGGCGTGCAGGATCTGGTCGAGCTGGCCCTGGCCGACGATGACGTGCATCTCGCGGCCGATGCCTGAGTCGCTGAGCAGCTCCTGGACGTCGAGCAGGCGACAGGTGGTGCCGTTGATGGCGTACTCGGAGCCACCGGTGCGGAACATGGTCCGGCTGATGGTGACCTCGGAGTAGTCGATCGGCAGCGCGCCGTCGGAGTTGTCGATGGTCAGCACGACCTCGGCGCGGCCCAGGGGCGGGCGGCCCGACGTACCGGCGAAGATGACGTCGTCCATCTTGCCGCCGCGCAGGCTCTTGGCGCTGGCCTCGCCCATCACCCAGGCGAGGGCGTCGACGACATTGGACTTGCCGGACCCGTTGGGGCCGACGATGCAGGTGATGCCGGGCTCGAGCTGCAGGGTCGTCGCGGAGGCGAAGGACTTGAACCCCTTGAGGGTCAGGCTCTTCAGGTACACGCGGTCTCCCTTCGGGGTCGGGCAAGGACGTTCCGACGCGGGGGAAGCTCGGCAGGCCTCACGTTACCCCGCGGCCTCGACGGATCGCTGCACCCCGCGAGCGAGGCCGAAAAGACACTCGGACCACCCGGCGCCGGCGTACGGCGGGGGTGGTCCGTTGTTGGGTGCACCTGGGGCGACGACGGGAGCCCGTCGTCGGAGTCCTGGTCAGGCCGGCTGCATCTCCGCGTCGCCGGTCAGGATCTCGGCCGCGCGGGCCGACATCAGCTTGTCGTTCTCCTCGGAGAGACGGAGGACGAGGGACTCCAGCTCAGCGACCCGGTTGCGCAGTCGAGCGTTCTCGAGGGCGATACGGGGGTCGCGGAGGTCGCTGTTCAGGTGGCCGATCAGCGCCTTGGCCATGAAGTTGAGCCTTCCGGTTCGACGGGTGTCGGCCCGTGGGGGGCCGTCTCCAAGAGTCCCACTTCGAGACGGCGGGGTCAAACCTGCGCCGACCGGCGCCGGGGACGTCCAGGAAGTGCCGGGAAGGCCGCGGTCACCGCAACGGGGAAGGCCCGGAGACCGGGCCTTCCCGGCACGTCTCGTTCGGATCCGGCGGTGGTGTGTCACCGCCGGATCCGGGATCGAGTGCCCGGGTCAGCAGCCGTGCTGGACCTCGCCGGTGCAGTTGTCGCGCCCGACGCCGCCGTAGACGACGTCGGTGCCGGGACCGCCGCGCAGGGTGTCGTTGCCGCCACGGCCACGGACCAGGTCGTCGCCGCCCTTGCCGCGGATGGTCTCGGGACGGTCGCTGCCGAGCAGGGTGTCGTTGCCGGCACCGCCCGTGTAGGCCTGGAAGCCCTTCAGCTTGACGGAGTTGCCGCCCTCCCAGGTGGCGCCGCCGGCCGCCACGTCGACCCGGACCGGGACGGTCAGCGGGGCGAGGGTGAAGGTGTCGACCCCGGAGCCGCCCTTGAGCAGCGAGGTGGCGGCGGTGTTCAGGCCCGGGGTGGGCGTGCCCTCGGCGGGCTTCGGAGTGGCGACGAGGAAGGCGTCCTCGCCCTTGCCGCCGCGCAGCTCGCCCGAGGTGCGGTCGAAGACGACGGTGTCGTCGCCGGCGTTCATCTTCAGGGTGCTCGTCAGGTAGGTGACGTAGGCGATGTCGTCGCCCGCGCCGCCGTTGATGTCGGAGACGGGCACGCTCACGACGAGGGTGTCGTCGCCGTCGTTGCCGTACACGAAGTCGTTGCCGGACAGGACGTTGACCTTGTCGTCGCCCAGGCCAGCGTCGATCCAGTCGTCGCCGGCGCCGCCGTCGATGGTGTCGTTGCCCTCGCCACCACAGATGGTGTCGTTGCCCTCGAGGCCGTCGAACTTGTCGTTGCCCTTGCCGAGGTAGACGACGTCGTCGCCCGCGGTGCCGGTGAGGGTGTCGTCGGCGTCGGTGCCGACGATGGTCGCGGCCTTGCCGTTGCACAGCGGCGGGTCGACGGCGTACGCCGTCCCGGAGACGACGGTGGTGGCCCACAGGGTGCCGCCCGTCACGAGGGCGAGGGCACCGGCCGTACGCCGAAGATTGGTGTGCATGGTTCGTACTCCTTGGATGTCGTCGAACATGACACCCACCACAGCGGATCGCGGCGGTGGGGCATTACAGGTGGGACTAGGCCGTGTCCTGGTGGGATCAGCAGGAGTGGCGGGCCTCACCGGTGCAGTCGTCGCGCCCGGCGCCGCCGTAGACGACGTCGACGCCCGGGCCGCCGCGGAGGCGGTCGTTGCCCGCGCGGCCGCGGACCACGTCGTCGCCGGACTTGCCGCGGAGGGTCTCGTCCCGGTGGCTGCCGAGGAGGATGTCGTTGCCGATGCCGCCGACGTAGGCCTGGATCCCCTTGAGACGGGCGGCGTTGTCCTGCCAGGTCGCGACGCCCAGCTCCGCGTCGAGCCGCACGGGTGCCGCCTGCGAGACGAGCGTGAAGGTGTCGTCACCCGACCCGCCCCGCATCAGCGAGGTCGTCGTCTCGTTGAGGTTCGGCTGGTCCACGAAGCCCGGGTCCGAGGCAGCGTCGACGAAGACGTCCTCGCCCCGGCCGCCGCGCAGCTCACCGGAGGTGTTGTGGAAGACGATCGTGTCGTCACCGGCGTTCATCCGCAGCGGCGTGGTCAGCCAGGTGGCGTAGACGATGTCGTTCCCGGCCCCCGCGTGGACGTCGGCCACCGGGACCCGCACCGTGATCGTGTCGGCGCCGTCGCCGCCGAGCACGCCGTCACTGTCGGCGAGCACGCTGACCTTGTCGTCGCCCGCGCCCGCGTCGACCCAGTCGTTGCCCTCGCCGCCGTTGATGACATCGTTGCCGTCCCCACCGGTGATCACGTCGTTGCCCGGGCCACCGCAGATGATGTCGTTGCCGCCGAGGCCGTCGAAGCGGTCGCTGCCCTTGTCGAGGAAGACGACGTCGTCGCCCGCAGTGCCGACCAGGACATCGTCACCGTCCTTGCCGACGATGGTCGCGGTCTGCCCACCACACTCCGGCGTGGGTGCCGCCTGCGCGGCGAGCGGGACGCCGAGGGATGCCCACAGGGCCGTGCCGGCGACGATGACGGCCGCGCCCGTCGTGGCCCGAGATCGACGGTTCATAGTGTGTGCTCCTTCGAGAGATGACCTGACACCCACCGGAGCGGGCCGCGGCTGTGAGGGATTACACAGCCCGCGACGGGGAAGGCAGGGAAGCAGCGGTTCGCGGGTGTAATGGATCGGTCGCCCGGCCCGCTCACCGTGGTGTGTCAGGATCGATGGCGGTGGGTGAGCTCGGGGACTTCCCGGCGCCTGCTGCCGTCCGTGCCCTGACCATCGAGCGAGGAGGCGTCCTGATCCCGCCCGCCTCCCGAGCCCCCGACCCCCTCGGGGAGCCGCTGGCCCGGGCCCTCGACGGCGACCAGGACGCGTTCGGCGAGGTCTGGCGTCTCGTGCACCCGGCGCTGCTGCGCTACCTGCGGGTGCGGGAGCGGGACAGCGCCGAGGACATCGCGGCCGAGACCTGGCTCCACGTCGTGCGCGACCTGCACCGGTTCACCGGCGGTCCCGCCGAGTTCCGCGCCTGGATCTTCACCCTGGGACGACACCGGGCGATCGACGCCGGGAGGGCCCGCGCCGCGCGACCGAGCACGCCGACTGCCGACGTGATCGACATCGGTACGGCGCCCAGCGCCGAGGCGGCCGCCCTCGAGCGGGTCGACACCGAGGCGGCCGTCCGCCTGGTGGCCACCCTGCCGCCTCACCAGGCCGAGATGGTGATGCTCCGGGTGGTGGCCGGGCTCTCGGTGGCCGAGGTCGCGGCGATCGTCGACAAGAAGCCCGGCACGGTGGCGGTCAACGTCCACCGCGCACTGAAGAAGCTGGCCCGCACACACGAAGGCCGAACCACGAGGGGGGTGAGCAGATGAGCACGGAGCACGACGGCCTGGAGGAGTTCGAGGACTCCGCCCTGGTGCGGGCGCTGCGCGCCCCCGGCACGCCGGAGGAGCTGGCCGACGAGGCCCGCTTCGTCGCCGCCTTCAGTGCGGCACGTCCGCCGGTCGCGACCAGCGGCCACGGTGGGCCCGGTGGACTCGGCGGACTCGGCCGCGGCGGACGGATCGTCGGGCGGATCGGCGTCGGCGGCGCCGCCCTGCTCGCGACCGTCACCCTCACCGGTGGGATGGCCGCGGCCGCCTACACCCAGCACCTGCCCCACTCGGTGCAGGCCATCGCCCATGACGCCTTCGGCGGGGTCGGCGTCCCGCCGGCGCGACCGCTGACGCCGACGACCCGCGCTCCCCGGGCCACTCCCACGCCCACGCCGAGCGCATCGGAGAGCGAGCGGCCCGAGGATCGCCGTACCCCCGACGCCTCGCGGTCCGCTCGCCCGGGCGAGCGCTCCTCGGCCGGCGGCGACGCCTCCGTCGGCACGACCGGCAGCGCCACCACCGACGCCACCGGTACGACGGCGACCGGGTCCCCCTCGGGGTCCGGCTCCCCCTCGGCGACCGGCTCGACCGGTCCGACCAGCCCCGGCACCGACGACCCCACCACCGGCACCCCCACTCCCCCGGTCACCGCCACCAGCGTGGGCGCGACGACGTCGGTGCGCCGGGTCGTCACCGGCGGGCGCGCCACCGTGACCGGTCTGGTGCGCGACGACGGCGACCTGGTCGAGGGCGCCGAGGTCACCCTGCTCGAGCGCCACGCCGGCGGCGGCTGGACCCGCGCCGGCTCCGCCGTGACCGGCCAGGAGGGCACCGCGATCTTCGCGACCGGTCCCCTCGTCGAGACCACCACCTTCCGGTTCCGGGTCGAGGTCGACTCCGACGACGACGGCGAGCCGGACCGCGTGCTGCTCTCCCGCAAGCGCCGGATCGGGGTGCAGCCGATCCTCACCCTCACCTCGACCGGCTCGGTCGTCGACGCCCACGCCGTCGGCGCCGGGACCGGCGACGCGATCACGATCAGCCGGCGCACAGCCGACGGCCGCCTGGTGCGGATCGGGATCCGGCGCCTCGACGACCAGGGCAATGCCAGCTACGACCTGTCGGAGCTCACCGGCCGGGTGCGCGTCCAGGTCAGGGTGCTGCGCACCTCCAGCCACACCGCCGTCCAGCGGTGGATCACGGTGCGGGTGCCGCGGATCCCGAAGACCCCGCCGCCGTCGACGCCTACGCCTACGCCCTCGACCTCGCCGAGCGGGGAGCCGACTGGCAGCGCGGGCAGTAGTACGACGACCGGTTCATGAACGCGACCCGGCGGATCGCCGTACCGCACCGGTCGCAGGGCTCGCCCTCGCGGCCGTAGGCGTGCAGCGAGCGGTCGAAGTAGCCCGACTCGCCGTTGACGTTGACGTAGAGCGCGTCGAAGGACGTGCCGCCCTGGGCCAGCGCCGCGTTCATCACGTCGCGGGCGTGGCCGAGCAGCTCGACGGCCTTCGCGCGGCTGAGCCGGTCACCGGGACGCTCGCCGTGCAGGCGGGCGCGCCACAGGGACTCGTCGGCATAGATGTTGCCGACGCCGGAGATCAGGCCCTGGTCGAGCAGCAGCCGCTTGACGCCGGAGGTGCGCTTGCGCAGCCGGGCGACGAACAGGTCGTCGTCGAACTCCGGGTCGAGGGGGTCGCGGGCGATGTGGGCGATCTCGGGCGGCAGGTCGGCGCCGTCGAGCGAGACCGACAGGCCGCCGAACATGCGCTGGTCGACGAAGCGCAGCTCGCGGCCGTGGTCGGTGCCGGTGAGGGCGAAGCGCACCCGGAGGTGCCGCTCGGCGGGGGCGTCGACGGGCTGGACCAGCATCTGGCCGCTCATGCCGAGGTGGCCGAGGATCGCGTTGCCGTCGTCGAGCGGGAGCCAGAGGTACTTGCCGCGGCGGCGAGCGCCCTCGATCCGGCGGCCGGTCAGCGCGGCGGCGAAGCCGGACGCGCCGGTCGGGTGGCGGCGTACCGGGCGGTCGTGGAGGACGTCGACCGCGGCGATGGTGGCGCCGGTGACGTGACGCTCGAGGCCGGCGCGGACGACCTCGACCTCGGGGAGCTCGGGCATCGGGCTGGATCCGCCGCGGTCAGCTGCCGGAGGTGATCGGACGGCCGTCGGCGTCGAGACCGAGGGAGGCGGAGATCTCGCCGTACGCCGTCTCGGCGGCGCCCTGCTCGGCCTCCTTCTTGGAGCGGCCGGTGCCGTTGCCGTAGAGCTTGTCGCCGACCCGGACCTGCGCGGTGAAGGTCTTCATGTGGTCGGGGCCGTCGTCCTCGATGACGTACTCGGGCACGCCGAGCGACTGGTCGGCCGCCAGCTCCTGCAGCGAGGTCTTCCAGTCGAGACCGGCCCCGAGCGCGGACGCAGCCTCGATGAGCGGGTCGAACAGCAGGTGGACGACGGTCGCGGACACGTCGATGCCGCCGCTGAGGTGGATCGCGCCGATGACGGCCTCGACCGTGTCGGACAGGATCGAGGCCTTGTCGCGACCGCCGGTCGCCTCCTCGCCGCGTCCCAGCTTGATGTGGGCGCCGAGCCCGATGTCACGGGCGACGCCGGCGAGCGCGCGGGCGTTGACGACGGCCGCGCGCAGCTTGGCGAGCCGGCCCTCGGAGAGGTCCGGGTGCGCCAGGTAGAGAGTCTCGGTCACCACGACGCCGAGCACCGAGTCGCCGAGGAACTCCAGCCTCTCGTTGGTCGGAAGACCACCGTTCTCGTAGGCGAAGGAGCGATGCGTCATCGCGCGCTCGAGCAGCTCGGGGTCCAGAGTCGGATCCCCGAGCGCTCGACGCAGCTCGACGTAGTTGGTGATGCCGCTGGCCTGACTCGACTGGCCTGGATCGACCGGGCGGGTCAGAGGACCTGGCGACGGTCGGCGCGCGCGCCGTACTGGCCGCAGGTGCCGCAGGCACGGTGCGGGAGGTGCTTGGCGCCGCAGGCCGGGTTGGCGCAGGTCACCAGCGACGGGGCGACAGCCTTCCACTGCGAGCGACGGTGCCGCGTGTTGCTGCGCGACATCTTCCGCTTCGGAACAGCCACTGTCTTCTCCTTGGTTCGGGTGCGCTCGGGGCGAGCGCCTCTTCAGTCCGTTGGGTCTTGCTTGAGCTCGGTCAGCGCCGCCCACCGCGGGTCGATCGCAGCCTCGTGCGTGTGGTCCGGCTCGTCGATGAGTCGCACCCCGCACTCGGGGCACAACCCGGGACAGTCGTCCTGGCACAAGGGCTGGAACGGCAGTGCGAGCACCACCGCGTCCCGCAGCACGGTCTCCAGGTCGAGCAGGTCGTCCTGGAGCATGCTGACCTCGTCGTCCTCTTCTGCTCCCTCGGAGTCACGGATGTCGTCGTAGACGAACAGCTCCTGGAACCGCACCTCGAACTCGTCGTGGATCGGCTCCAGGCACCGCACGCACTCACCCTCCAGCACGGCCGAGGCCGTCCCGGTGACGAGCACGCCTTCCATGACCGCCTCCAGGCGCAGGTCGAGCTCGACCGGCGCGCCCTCGGGGACGGAGAGGACTTCGATGCCCAGATCTGCTGGTGCCGGAACTGTCCGCGACACCTGACGCTGGGACCCCGGGCGGCGGCCGAGCTCGCGAGTGTCGAGCACGAGCGGCGCTCTCGGGTCCAGGGTGTTCAGGGGTTCACTTCCAGGTCCGGGCACAACAGATCAGGTCGATGTTAGTGGTGCAGGCCGAAGGCGGCCAAATCAGGCCTGACGTGCGGCGAGCTTCGCGGTCAGTCGCTCGTGCACCGCGGGGGTCACGAACTCGGACACGTCGCCACCCAGGGAGGCGACCTCCTTGACCAGGCTGGACGACACGTAGCCCAGGCTCGCGGTCGTCGGCACGAAGATGGTCTCGATGCCGGTGAGGTGAGCGTTCATCTGCGCCATCGGCAGTTCGTACTCGTAGTCGTTGCCGCCGCGCAGGCCCTTGACGATGGCGTGGGCGTCGATCTCGCGGCAGAAGTCGACGATCAGGCCGGTGAAGCCCATCACCGTCACGTTCGGCAGGTCCGCACACGCCTCGCGCAGCATCTCCAGGCGCTCGTCGGGGTCGAAGAGTCGCGACTTGGAGATGTTGGTGCCGGTCGCGACGACGAGCTCGTCGAAGAGTCCGGCGGTACGACGGAAGATGTCGAGATGGCCGTACGTGACCGGGTCGAAGGAGCCGGGGCACACCGCGCGGGTCATGGGGCGAGGCTATCGGCCGGGCCGGCCTCGGCGAGCCAGAGGTTCGTCTCGCCGTACTTCTTGAGGCGGCGCTTGCCGGGCAGCGGCTGCAGTCCGGTGGGCCACACCGGCTCCGGGCTGCGGCGCGAGCGCTCGGCGACCACCAAGGCGCCCTCGGCGAGCCAGCCGTGCTCGGCGAGGAGCGCGAGGTCGGTGGCGACCGCCTCGTCGGACAGCGGGTAGGGCGGGTCGCTGAACACCAGGTCGTACGACGCCCGGGCCGGCTCGGCGAGCACGGTGGCCACCGAGCGGGCCACCACCTCGGCGACGTCGCACCCGATGCTGCGGGCGTTGGCGCGGATCAGGTCAGCCGTGCGGCGATCGGCCTCGACGAGGGTCACGGCCGCGGCGCCGCGGGACCAGGCCTCGAGGCCGATCGCGCCGGAGCCGGCGTACAGGTCCAGGAAGCGCAGGTCGTGGAGCGAGCCGGCCCAGGCCTCGATCGCGGAGAACAGCGCCTCGCGCACCCGGTCGCTGGTGGGGCGGGTCTGGTCGCCCTTGGGGGTCTGCAGCCGGCGGCCGCCGGCGCGGCCGGCGATGATGCGGGTCATCGGCCTTCCTCAGGACTTGTCGACGAACTCGGCGAGCTGGGACTGCTCGAGGTCACGGACGGCGGCCGCGAGGTCCGGCGCCTGGCCCAGCTCCACGTCGGTGTCGAGCAGCCCCTCGGCGGCCTGGCGGGCCGTGACGATGGTGTCCTCGTCGCGCAGCACGCGCAGGTTCTCCAGGCTGGAGCGACCACCGGCCTGGGAGGCGCCGAGGACGTCGCCCTCGCGCCGCATCTCGAGGTCGATGCGGCTGAGCACGAAGCCGTCGGTGGTGGACGCGACCGCCTCCAGCCGCTCGCGCGACGGCGAGCCGGCCTCGGTGTGGCTGACCAGGAGGCACAGTCCCGGCAGGCCGCCACGGCCGACCCGGCCGCGCAGCTGGTGGAGCTGGGAGATGCCGAACCGGTCGGCGTCGAGGATCACCATCGTGGTCGCGTTGGCGACGTCGACGCCGACCTCGATCACGGTCGTGGAGACCAGGACGTCGACCTCACCGGCGGCGAAGGCGCGCATGGTGGCGTCCTTCTCGTCGGCGGGGAGCCGGCCGTGCAGCCCGGTCACCCGGATGCCGGACAGTGGCCCCTGGGCGAGCCGGCCCACCACCTCCTCGACGGCCGCGGCGGGAGGGCGCGGGGCCTCCTCGACCGGCGCGTCCTCATCACGGACGTCGACCGCGTCGACCTGGCCGGCCTCGTGCTCGTCGCCGGCGATGCGGGGGCACACGACGTAGACCTGGTGCCCCTTGCCCACCTCCTCGCGCACCCGCTCCCACACCCGGCCGATCCAGCCCGGCTGCTCGGCGAGCGGGACGACATTGGTCTGGATCGGGGCCCGGCCGGCGGGCAGCTCGGTCAACGTCGAGGTCTCGAGGTCGCCGAAGACCGTCATCGCGACGGTGCGCGGGATGGGCGTCGCGGTCATCACGAGCAGGTGCGGCGGCGCAGCGGCCTTGTCGGTGAGCGCGGCGCGCTGCTCGACGCCGAAGCGGTGCTGCTCGTCGACCACGACCAGACCGAGGTCGGCGAACATCACCTGGTCCTGGAGCAGGGCATGGGTGCCGATCACGATGCCCGCCTCGCCACTGGCGATCCGGGACAGCGGGCCGGTGCGCTGGGTCTTGGTCATCGAGCCGGTGAGCAGCTCGACGCGAGTGCCCTCCCCCGAGCCGAAGATGGTGCCGCCCTCCCCGAGGTCGCCGAGCATCGCGGCGATGGAGCGGTAGTGCTGCTGGGCGAGCACCTCGGTCGGCGCGAGCAGTGCGGCCTGGCCGCCGGAGTCGACGACGCGGAGCATCGCCCGCAGCGCGACCAGGGTCTTGCCGGAGCCGACCTCACCTTGGAGCAGCCGGTTCATCGGGTGCGGCTGGGCCAGGTCGTGCTCGATCTCCTTGCCCACCGACGCCTGGCCGGCGGTGAGCTCGAACGGCAGCCGGGCGTCGAAGGCCGCGAGGACCTCGCTCACTCCCCCGGTCCGCGCGGTCGCGCCCTCGGCCCGACGAGCCCGCCGACGTCGTCCGAGGACCAGCTGGGTGACCAGCGCCTCCTCGAACCGGAACCGGTGGTGTGCCTGCGCGACCTGGTCCCTGTCGTCGGGCTGGTGCACCCAGTCGTAGGCCTGCTGGATCCCGAGGACGTCGTACTCCTCGCGCAGGGCGTCGGGCAGCAGCTCGGCCACGGGTTCGAGCACCTGGCGGGCGAAGGTGACGGCGCGGGCGATGTCCCAGGTCTCGACGCCCTTGGTGAGCGGGTAGATCGGGAACAGCGGACCGAAGTCGAGCACGTCCTCGACGCCGTCGCCCTCCCCCTCGGCCTCGTCGCCCATCCCGAAGATCGTCATCGCCGGGTTGACCAGCTGCCACTGGTCGCGGAACCGGTCGGCCTTGCCGAGGAAGACGCCGCGGTTGCCGACGGCGACGCGGCGCGCCTGCCAGCCGGCGGTGCCCTGGTTCTTGGCGAAGAAGGTCATCTTCAGGGGCGGGCCGCCGGTGCGCAGCACCGCCTCGACGCGGTACGCCGTGCGGCCGGTGCGGCGGTCGCGGTAGTTCTTGATCTCGCACTCGGCGATCTCGCCGACGACGCAGAGCAGCTGGCCGATCCGCAGGTTGTCGATCCGGGTCAGCGACCCGGTCTCGAGGTAGCGCCGCGGGAAGTGGCGCATCAGGTCGCCGACCGTCTGCAGGCCGAGTCCTTCGGCGAACCGCTTGCGCTTGGCCGGTGTCGCCGCGCCGAGGACGGCGGTCAGCGGGGAGTCGAGGGTGATCGCCACGGATGCTGCTCTCTCATTCGACGGACATCAGGAGCGGGTAGCGCTCCTGGCCACCGTCGTACACCACGACGTCGACATGGGGGTGGAACTCCTCGACCCAGGCGGTCGCGCGCTCGGCCAGGCCCTCGCCGTCGACGCCGCTGACGATCGTGACCAGCTCGCCGCCGGCGGCCAGCAGGTGGGCCAGGACGATGAGCGCGACCGCGCCGAGCTCGTCGCCGACCACGGCGAAGTCGCCGGCGATGACGCCGAGCGCGTCGCCGGGCTCGCAGGGTCCGGCCATCGTCATCGCCTGGCGGGCGGCGATGGTCACCGCGCCGTGGCGCACGTGACGGGCGGTCGCGGTCATCTCGGTGACGTCCTGGTCGAAGGCGCGGCCCGGCTCGTGCACCGCCACCGCGGCGAGACCCTGCACCTGCGTGTGGGTCGGGATCACCGCGACCCGCAGGCCGTGGGCGCCGTGGTCGGCCTCGGCGGTGCTCGCGGCGGCCAGGGCCGCGCGGATGGTCGGCTCGTCGTTGGGCAGGACGACGACCTCACGGGCGCCGCAGGCCGTGATCGCCTCGAGCAGCTCGCCGGTCGAGGGACGCCGTCCGGGTCCACCGCGGACCACCTCCGCGCCCGCCTCCTCGAAGAGCTTCGCCAGGCCCGGGCCCGCCGCGACCGCGACCACCCGCCGACCGACGAGCGGGGCCGGGTGCTCCTGGTGGGGCTCGGTCTGGGCGGCGATCTGCTCGGCGAAGTGGGTGACCCGGATCCGGTGCGGACGCCCGATCTCCATCCCGGCCTCGATCGTGGCGCCGACGTCGTCGGTGTGGACGTGCACGTTCCACAGCCCGTCGCGCCCGACCACGACGACCGAGTCGCCGAGCTCGCCGAGGCGCTCGCGCAGCCGCGGGGCCAGGTCGTCGCCGGTGTCGAGGAGGTACATCACCTCGTACGCCGGGCCGTCCGCGCTCAGCTCGTCGCCCGCGTGCTCGACGTGGGGCACCGGGATGACGTGGCTGCCGAGGGGCGCGGTCACGGCGATCGGGCGGCGCCCGGTCAGCACGGTCTCGGCGGCGTCGAGGATCACCGACACCCCGCGCCCGCCCGCGTCGACCACGCCGGCCTGCGCGAGGACGTCGAGCTGCTCCGGCGTGTGGCCGAGCGCCTCACGGGCGGCGGCCGCCGCGGCGGTGAGCACGTCGCTGCTGCGGGCGCCGGGGTCGGTGGCGGCCGTCGTACCTGCGTCGGCGGCGGCGCGCATCACGGTCAGCATCGTGCCCTCGACCGGCTCCCCCACCGCGGCATAGCTCGCGGTCGACGCCTCCTGCAGCGCCTCGGACATCACCACGGCGTTGCGCTCGCCGGGGTCGGCCGCGGCGATCCGGCGGGCGGCCGCACCGAGCATCTCGCTGAGGATCACCCCCGAGTTGCCGCGGGCGCCGAGGAGCGCGCCGCGGGCCAGAGCAGCGAGCGGCCCGTCCGCGTCGGTCGCGTCGTCCGGGTGGTCGGCGTGCTCGCCGAGGGCCGTGCGGATCGCGTCGCGGGCGGCGACGACGGTGAGGTACATGTTCGTGCCGGTGTCGCCGTCGGGCACCGGGTAGACGTTGAGGGCGTCGACCTCCTCGCGCGCAACCGCCAGGGCGTCCACCGCGATGTCGACGAACCGGACCACGGACGAGAGCGCAATCCCGCTCCGCCCCTCCCCGGGCGCCGTCCGCTCGTCCATCGGGGTCACCCTAG
Source organism: Nocardioides sp. QY071 (assembly GCF_029961765.1). Classification (NCBI taxonomy): domain Bacteria; kingdom Bacillati; phylum Actinomycetota; class Actinomycetes; order Propionibacteriales; family Nocardioidaceae; genus Nocardioides; species Nocardioides sp. QY071. Next base: position 1,668,231 of record NZ_CP124681.1, on the reverse strand, counting down.
CCGGGCGGGGAGGAACCTCGCCGATTTCGGCCGGTGCGACCGTGTCGGCTATTCTCTTCCGGTTGCCCGAAGCGCCTTCTGAGCGCGCGGGCTGCCCGTGAACCTTAGATCCGCGATCCAGGAGTGACAACCATGGCCGCCGTGTGCGACATCTGCGACAAGAAGCCGAGCTTCGGCAACAACCGGCCGTGGTCGCGCAAGATCACCAAGCGCCGCTTCAACCCCAACATCCAGCGCGTCCGCGCGGTCGTCAACGGCACCCCCAAGCGCATGAACGTGTGCACCGGCTGCCTGAAGGCCGGCAAGGTCTCCCGCTGACCTGAGCTCTTTCCCCATCGGCCCGCCGCGATCTGCGGCGGGCCGATGTGTTTTTGGCCGACCCGGCGCGAAGTGCCACCCGAATTGCGCTGACCCGGCGCGAAGTGGTGCGCAGATTGCGCTGACCCGGCAGAAAGTGGCGGGGCGCACCGGCGCTGTCGGCCACTTTCTGCCGGGTCGACGCGATCCGGGAGCCACTTCGCGCCGGGTCGGGGTGACGCGGACGCTACTTTCTGCCGGGTCGGCGTGATTCAGGAGCCACTTCGCGCCGGGTCGCTCAGAAGTGGGTCCAGCCGGTCGGGCCGTCGTAGGCACCACCGTCGACGGTGACCGGGAGGTCGCCGCGGGCGCTGACCGACCCGATCCGGGTCCAGCCGTCGGGCAGGGCGACGTCGGGCGGGAAGGTCGCGAGCAGGGGGTGGTCCTCTCCCCCGCCGAGGATGAACTGCAGCGGGTCGGCGCCGGTCGCCTGGCCGACGGCGAGCAGCGGCTCAGGTACGTCGAAGGCGGCGGTCTCGACATCGATGCTGACGCCGGAGTCGTCGGCGAGGTGGCGCGCCTCGGCGAGCAGGCCGTCGGACACGTCGATCATCGCGGTCGCGCCGGCCTGCGCGGCGACCGGCCCGGCGTCGTACGGCGGCTCGGGGCGGCGGTAGGCCTCGACGAGCACCCGCGGCGAGCGGAACCCGCGCCCCAGGACGGCGAGGCCGCCGGCCGACCAGCCCTGGCGCCCGCACAGCGCGAGCACGTCACCGGGCGCCGCGCCGGAGCGCAGCACCGGAGAGACCGTGCAGGCGCCGAGGGCGGTGACCGAGACGACGACCTGGTCGGCGCGGGTGACGTCGCCGCCCACGAGCCCGGCGCCCACGAGGGCGCACTCCTCGGCGAAGCCGCGGGTGAAGTCCAGTGCCCACTGGGCCGGCAGGTCCGCGGGTGCGGCCAGGCCGACGGTGAGCCACTGGGCCCGGCCGCCCATGGCGTTGATATCGGAGAGGTTCTGCGCGGCGGCCCGGCGCCCGACGTCGTACGCGTCGACCCAGTCGCGCCGGAAGTGCCGCCCCTCGACCAGTACGTCGGTCGACACGACGACGTGGCCCTTGCGGACCCGGAGCACGGCTGCATCGTCCCCCGGACCCAGCAGCACGTCCTCACCGGGCGCGGTGGCGGCGACCAGCTCGCCGATCCGGGCGATCAGCCCGAACTCCCCGAGGTCCGCCAGCGTCGTGTCCGGGTCGAGCGCGTCAGCCATGCCCCCATCCCACCAGACGTACCCACGGGTAGGTTCCTCGGCTCGCGAGTTCTGTTCCGCCGGGGGCGCGCGGTAGGTTGAGGCGTTCCACCACACCAATCCGGCGGGAGCGTGACCCCATGACGGTGCAGGCCTACATCCTGATCCAGACCGACGTCGGCAAGGCGGCCGAGGTCGCCCGCGAGGTCGGCGGGATCGCCGGCGTCACGCTGGCCGAGGACGTCACCGGTCCGTACGACGTGATCGTGCGCGCCGAGGCCCGCAACGTCGACGAGCTGGGCAAGCTCGTGGTGTCCAAGGTGCAGAACCTCGAGGGCATCACCCGCACGCTCACGTGCCCCGTCGTCCACATCTGAGGCTCGCGGGACTCGCCCTGCCCCTCGCCGTGCTGGTGGCCGGGTGCGGCGGGCCGGTGCGGGTCGACGTACCCACGCTGTCCGATGCGGACCGGGCCGCCTGCGACGCGTTCGCCGCTGAGCTGCCCGCGACCCTCTACGACGAGGAGCGCGTCGACATCGAGCCGGCCGACGCCCCCGCGGCGGCGTACGGCGATCCGGCGATCGTGGTCCGCTGCGGTGTCGGGAAGCCGAAGGGCTTCGACCTGACCGCGTCCTGCGAGTCGGCCGACGGCGTGGGCTACTACATCCCCGACGAGCAGTACGACGACCAGGACCTCGACCTCACCCTGACCGCCGCCGGCTACCGGCCACGGGTCGAGGTGAGCATCCCCGCGCGCTACCGGCCGAATGCCGGGCCGGCCGCGATGGCGGTGCTGGCGCCGCTGATCAAGAAGCACCTGACGCTGGTCGACGACTGCAACTAGGGCAGCCCGTGGGCGGTGTCTAGCGCAGGCCGGTGTCGCGCTGCAGGGCCAGCGTGAGCAGTCGGTCGACCAGCTCGCCGTACGACACCCCGGTCGCGGCCCACATCTGCGGGAACATCGACAGCGGCGTGAAGCCGGGCATCGTGTTGAGCTCGTTGACGACCAGCGAGCCGTCGGGCATCAGGAAGAAGTCGACGCGCGCGAGGCCCTCGCAGCCGACCGCGGTGAACGCGGCCGCGGCCATCGCCCGCATCCGCTCCTCGACCCCCTCGGGCAGGATCGCGGGGACGTCGAGCTCGGTGTGCTCCTCGGGGAGGTACTTGGCCTCGAAGTCGTAGAACTCGTGCTCGCCGGTGATCCGGATCTCCGCGGGCAGGCTGGTCTCGACGCCGCCGTCGAGGGCCTCCAGGACGCCGCACTCGATCTCGCGGGCGCCCTCGGCGGAGACCTCGACGAGGACCTTCGGGTCGTGCTCGAGGGCACCGTCGAGCGCCGCGTCGATCTCGTCCGGCTTGTGCGCCTTGGCGATGCCGATGCTGGAGCCGCCGCGGGCGGGCTTCACGAACAGCGGGTACCCGAGCGCCTCGACGCGGTCGCGGACCGCCTGCGGGTCGGCCTTCCACTCGCGGGCGGTCACCGTCACGCTGGGCATCACCGGCAGGCCGGCGTCCTTGAGCACGACCTTCATGAACGCCTTGTCCATGCTGACCGCGGACGCGAGTACGCCGGAGCCGACGTAGCGGACGTCGGACATCTCGAACAGGCCCTGGATGGTGCCGTCCTCGCCCCACGGGCCGTGTAGCAGCGGGAAGACGACATCGACGTCGCCGAGGGCCCGCGGCGTCTCGGCCGGCTCGCTGACGACGAGCCCGGTGCCGTCGCTGGTGGGGGCGAGCGCGACGGCCGCGCGGTCGCCGTCGACCGACGGCAGCTGGCCGGGGCCGGTGATCCGGTGCCGCTGCGGGTCGTCGGCCTCCAGCACCCAGCGCCCGTCGGTCGCGATGCCGATGGGGACGACGTCGTACTTCTCGCGGTCGATGGCCTGCAGCACGCTGCCGGCGGTCACGCACGAGATGGCGTGCTCACTGGAGCGGCCGCCGAAGACGACAGCGACGCGGACACGGCGGCCGGTGGGAGAGCTCATCGGCGATGACCCTACCTTTGGGACATGTCCGGCCCCGAGTCCGCACCCCGCCCGCCCCGCCAGCTCCACCCCGCGACAGTCGCCGTCACGGCGGGCCGTCCACCGCACGAGCCTGACGAGCCGATGAACGTGCCGATCACGATGACGTCGACGTACGGCGCGACCGGCGACCTGGAGTACGGCCGGTACGGCAACCCCACCTGGGCGGCGTTCGAGGACGCTCTCGGCGCGCTGGAGGGCGGCCGGGCACTGGCGTTCTCGTCGGGCATGGCCGCGGTGACCACGATCCTCGACCTGGTCGGCATCGGCAGCAGCGTCATCGCGCCGCGGCACGCCTACAACGGCTCGGTGACCGCGCTCGCCGACGCCGAGTCCCGGGGCCGACTGAAGGCGACCCTGGTCGACATCACCGACACCGCCGCCGTGATCGCCGCGATGGAGGCCGACGAGGACTGTGGCCTGCTCTGGCTGGAGTCCCCCACCAACCCCGCCCTGGAGATCGCCGACATCCCCGCGCTGTCCGCGGCCGCCCACGAGCTCGGCATCCGCGTCGTCGTCGACAACACCTTCGCCACTCCCCTGCTCCAGCAGCCGCTGTCCCTCGGCGCGGACATCGTCGTGCACTCGGCGACGAAGTACATCGCCGGGCACAGCGACGTGCTCATGGGCGCGATCGTCGTGCCGTCCGAAGGGACCGACGACGAGGTGTACGGCGCTCTCAAGGGCCGCCGGGACCTGGCGGGCGCCGTACCGGGTCCGTTCGAGGCCTGGCTCGCCCTGCGCGGCCTGCGCACCCTCCACGTCCGCCTGGAGCGGGCCGCCGCCAACGCCGCAGAGCTGGCCCGCCGCCTCGCCGACCACCCGTCCGTCGAGGAGGTCCGCTACCCGGGCTTCGGCGCGATCGTCGCACCCGTGCTGGCCGGTGGCGCCGACGCTGGAGACTTCCTGGTCCGCGCCACCTCGCTGTGGGTGCACACCACCTCCCTCGGTGGCGTCGAGTCGACCTTCGAGCGCCGGCGCCGGTGGAAGCTCGAGCCGGCGACGATCCCCGAGGGGCTGGTGCGCCTGTCCGTCGGGATCGAGGACGTCGAGGACCTGTGGGCCGACCTGAAGCAGGCGCTGGACCGCATTAACGCGTGAGGTCACGCGGGGGCTCGGGCCGATGCGCTTCGTGAGCGACTCACGGTGTTGGTTTGGCGCTCGCTTCGCTCGCGCATGTCGGGCGCCCTTTTGACGCGTGATCTTCCCTCGCTGCGCTCGCTTCCTCGCTGGCGCTCGGTCGCTCGCTCCGCTCAGACCGTATGAGGTGACTGCCTCGGTTTGAGGTGGTTGCGGGCCGGGGCCTCTCTTGCGCATGTTCGTGGGTTACCGAGCAGGGGCCGCCTGCTCGGCCTATCCACAGTCGTAAGGAGGCCCCGGTGATTGTTGAGCGTACGAGTGTTGGGCTCGATGTGCACGCACGGTCGGTCGTGGCGACCGGTCTGGACTCGGTGACGGGCGAGGTGTTCAAGACGACCCTCGTGCCAGCCCAGGAGGAAGTCATCAAGTGGTTGCGGACCCTGCCTGGTCCGGTCGCAGCCACCTACGAGGCCGGCCCGACCGGGTTCGGGCTGTACCGGGCGTTGACCGCGGCCGGGATCCGCTGCGAGGTCGCGGCTCCTTCGAAGCTGACCCGCCCTTCGGGCGATCGGGTCAAGACCGACGCCAAGGACGCGTTGTTGCTGGCCCAGTTGTTGCGGGTCGGACAGATCACCAGCGTGCGGGTGCCGACGGTGACCCAAGAGGCCGCGCGTGACCTGGTCCGGGCACGCGAAGACGTTCGTGTCGACCTGCTCCGGGCCAGGCACCGGGTGTCCAAGCTGCTGCTGCGCCACGGGCACGTCTACTACGGCGGGCGGGCGTGGACCGGCGTTCACGAGGCGTGGCTGCGCCGGATCCGGTTCGACCTGCCCCACCAGGCCGGCACTCGTGCGGCCTATGAGGCCGATCTGGAAGCGGTCGCGTTCGCGGTGGCTCGCCGCGACCGGCTCGACGCGACCATCACCGCGATGGCTACCGAGTCCGAGTTCACACCGATCGTGCGCAAGCTGTGGTGCCTGCGCGGTGTCTCGACGTTGACCGCGTTCGCGCTCGCGGTCGAGATCGGTGACTGGGAACGGTTCACCGGTGCCAGCATCGGCGCCTACCTCGGACTGGTGCCGTCCGAGCACTCCAGCGGCCAGTCGCGCCGCCAAGGGAGCATCACCAAGGCCGGCAACACCCACGTCCGACGGCTGCTGGTCGAGGCGGCCTGGCATCACCAGCGTCGCTATCTGGTGGGCAAGACCCTCCAGGCCCGCTGGGACCAAGCCCCCGCAGCGGCCCGTGCGCGTGCCCATGCCGGGAACCAGCGGCTTCACCAGCGCTGGGTCACGATGAGCGCCCGGAAGAAGAAGCACACCGTGGCGAGCACCGCGATCGCGCGTGAGCTGGCCGGCTGGTGCTGGTCCCTGGCCACCCTGCCCGATTGAACTGCCCGACTGACGCCCGGCCCCTGAAGCTTCTGGCCCGGACCGCCGACTCGTCGACAGCAACGTGCTGGAGCCGACCCGCGCCTGGACTGTGAGCCACGCACCGGCCAACGACCTTGTTCGTGCCGTGTTCGTGACGCTCGACCTCAGACACCAGCGCAGCGCTCCCGCCGAATCGCGGCCCTGCGGTAACCAACCCGCGCATATCAGTCTGACCACGTGCGTCGACAGACCCGCTCAAAACGAACCGGCACCCCCAGGCCAGAACAGAAGCGCCGCCACGACAACCAGCCGTGGCGGCGCTTCACCCTGCCACTTGACAGGAAAGACCTACATATCAGTCCAGATCACGCGGGGCGCCCGACGGGATTCAGCTGAATGAGACTCGCATGTGCACGACGTTCAGCCGAGCCCGTCGCGCCGCCCGCCGTTTCTGGACGGAGGAGCGAGCGAGGAACGAGCGAGCGGGGGAGGAAGAAACGGCGTTGGCAGGCGGCGCGACATGCGCGAGCGAAGCGAGCGCCAAACAAACACCGTGAGTCCATCACGCAGCGCATCGGGCCGAGACAACCCGACCAGTCAGGACAACTCAGCCTTGGTGTCACGAGAGATGAACGCGTCCATCAGCTGCGACGTGGTGAGCCGCCCCTGCACCACCTCGTCGACCGCGTCCACGATCGGGGCGTCGACACCTGAGCGCGCGGCGAGCGCGCGCAGCGAGGAGCAGGACTTGGCGCCCTCGGCGACCTGGCGGGTCGAGGCGTAGATCTCCTCGACGCTCATGCCCTGGCCGAGCTTCTCGCCGAAGGTGCGGTTGCGCGAGAGCGGCGAGGAGCAGGTGGCGACGAGGTCGCCGAGGCCGGCGAGGCCCATCAGGGTGAGCGGGTTGGCGCCGAGGTTCATCGCGAGGCGGGCGGTCTCGGCGAGGCCACGGGTGATGAGCGAGGCGGTGGTGTTGTCGCCGAAGCCCTGGCCGACGGCCATGCCGACGCAGAGGGCGACGACGTTCTTGTAGGCGCCGCCGTACTCGCAGCCGAGGACGTCGACGCTGGTGTAGGGCCGGAACGCCGGCGAGTGGAGCCGGTTCTGGAGCATGGTCGCGACGTCCTCGTCGGCGCAGGCGACGACGGACGCGGCGGGCTCGCGGCGGGCGATCTCGCGGGCCAGGTTGGGTCCGCTGACGACGGCGATCCGGCTGGCGCCGATGTCGCCGACCTCCGCGATCACCTCCGACATCCGCTTGAGGGTGCCGAGCTCGACGCCCTTCATCAAGGAGACGAGGACGGCGTCGTCCTCGACGTACGGGAGGAAGGTCGGCAGGTTGTCGCGCAGCGACTGCGAGGGTACGGCGAGCACGACGACATCGGCACCGGCGAGCGCCTGCTCGGGGTCGTGGGTCGCGGTGATCCGCCGCGGCAGCTCGATGCCGGAGAGGTAGTCGACGTTCTCGTGGCGCTCGTTGATGGAGGCCGCGACCTCCTCGCGGCGGGCCCAGATGCACACGTCGTTGCCGGCGTCGGCCAGCACGATCGAGAACGCCGTCCCCCAGGAGCCGGCGCCGAGCACCGCGATCTTGTTGCCCATCAGCTCGCCGCCTTCTTGTTCTTCTTGAACCTGTCGCCGTGCACGGCCATGTCGTAGCGCTCGGGCGGCGCGGTCTCGCCGCGCACCAGCTCCAGCTCGTGGGTGATCGCCGCCATGATGCGGGCTGTCGCCTCGTTGACGACCGCGCTGGTGCGCTCCTTCGCGCGCAGGTCGTCGAGCACGACGGGCGCTCCGACGCGCATCACGACCTCGTGACGAGGGACGAGATGGGGACGCTTGGTGTACGGCGCCAGGATCTCGTGGGCGCCCCACTGCCCGACCGGGATGACCGGGCAGCCGGTCTCGAGGGCGATCCGCGCGGCGCCGGACTTCCCCTTCATCGGCCACATGTCGGGGTCGCGCGTGATCGTGGCCTCGGGGTAGATCACGACGCACTGGCCGTCGCGCACGGCGTCGACCGCCGCGGCGTACGCACCGACGGCGTCCTTCGTCTCGCGCCGCACGGGGATCTGGCCGGCGCTGCGCAGGAAGAAGCCGAGCGCCTTGTTGTCGAACAGGCCGGACTTGGCGAGGTAGCGCGGCTTGTAGCCGTGGTCGTAGACGAGGTGCGCGGCAGTGAGCGGGTCGACGTGGGAGATGTGGTTGAGCGCGATGATGAATCCGCCGCTCTCGGGGATGTTCTCGCCGCCGATCCACCGGCGCCGCGTGGTGGCCAGGAGCGTGGGCTTGATGATGGGTACGGCGATGTTGAAGGCCCAGCCCCGCTTCTCCTGCAGCTTCCGCACGCTCACGAGAATGCAGGTTACCGGTCAGTGACACCGGCCACGGCCGGGCACGACCCACCTGTCAGGATTCAGGGGTGTTCACCCGTCCGGGCTCCTTCGCCGTGCTGCTTCCGGTGAAGTCCCCGGGCACCGGGAAGTCCCGGCTCTCGGCCCTGCGCGACGCCGACCGGGCGCGGCTGGCGGCGGCCTTCGCGACCGACGTGGTCGACGCGTGCCTGAGCACCGACGGCGTGGCCGGAGTGCTGGTCGTCAGTGACGACGCCGCTTTCGCCGCCACGCTCGCCGCACGGGGCGCGGCCACCTGCCCCGATCCGGGCGGCGGCCTCAATGCGGCGTTGCGGCACGCGGCTGCCCACCTGCACGACCGGCGCCCCGACCTGCGGCCGGTCGCGCTGTGCGGCGACCTGCCATCACTCCTCGCTGCCGATCTCGCGGCGGCGCTCGCCGATGCGGCGTCCGACCCCGGGCCGTGCTTCGTCCGCGACGCCGACGCGACCGGAACCACGCTCTACTGCGCGGCGTACGACGACTTCGAGCCGCGCTTCGGAGCGGGATCGGCCGCTGCCCATGCGGCTTCCGGAGCGCGGGCGCTGGCCGGCGAGCTGGCGTCCCTGCGCCGCGACGTCGACGACGTCGACAGCCTGGCCGGCGCGATCGCGCTCGGGGTCGGGGACTCCTCGGCCGCGGTGCTGCGCGCGATCGGCCTGCTCCCACGGGGGTCCTGAGACGACGAACGGGCCGCACTCCGTGAGGAGTACGGCCCGTTCGGGGTGATCGGGAAGGAGGCGTCAGGCCTTCTTCGCGGTCTTCTTGGCGGGAGCCTTCTTGGCCGGGGCCTTCTTGGCCGGGGCCTTCTTGGCCGGAGCCGCCTTCTTCGCGGCGGGAGCCTTCTTGGCGGGGGCCTTCTTGGCCGGAGCCGCCTTCTTCGCGGCCGGAGCCTTCTTGGCAGGCGCCTTCTTCGCCGGAGCCGCCTTCTTGGCCGGAGCCGCCTTCTTCGCGGTGGCGGCGGCCTTCTTGGCCGGCGCAGCGGCCTTCTTGACCGCGGCGGTCGCGGCCTTCTTGGCCGGAGCAGCGGCCTTCTTGGCCGGCTTCGGCAGCGGGGCCAGCTTCTTGGCACCGGAGACGACGTTCTTCAGGTCAGCGCCGGCGCTGAACTTCGGAACGGCCTTCTTCTTGGTCTTCACGCGCTCGCCGGTCTGCGGGTTGCGGACCCAACGGGCGTTGCGGACGGCCTTCTCGAACGAGCCGAAGCCGGTGATGGCGACCTTCTCGCCCTTGGCGACCTGACGGGTGATCGTGTCGAGAACCGCGTCGAGGGCGTGGGCCGCGTCCTTGCGGCTTCCTTCGAAGCGGTCGGCCAGCGCGTCGATCAACTGAGACTTGTTCACTACCTGTCCTTCCGAAACGCCGCGCTGGGCGTCCCTTGAGCTGATGCGGCCGAGCCCTCGCCCAGCCGTCCTTTCATGGGAACGCTAGGCACTAGTAGGCACACTCACAATCACCACGCCGAAGTTGGTACGTCTTTTTTCGCGATTTCAGCGCTATTTCGGCTGTTTCGGGCCCTATTTCGCCCCTGAGCGCCCCTCGGCGGCCATCGCGACGAATGCGGGAAAGCCGACGGGCCGACCCGCGAAAGTCGCGGATCGGCCCGTCGTAGAGCGGTTTTCAGCGTGTTCTCAGGCGTGCTGGGTGACCGGCTTCCAGCTCGGTCGGCCACTCTCGTACGCCGCGATGTCGGCCTCGTTGCCCAGCGTGATGCCGATGTCGTCGAGTCCGTTGAGCAGGCGGTGGCGCGTGTAGTCGTCGATGTCGAACGGCGCGACGAGGTCGCCGCAGGTGACCGTGCGGGACTCGAGGTCGACGGTGATCTGCGTGGTCGGGTCGGCCTCGATCGCCGCCCACAGCTGCTCGATGACGTCCTGCTCGACGGGGACGGACAGCAGTCCGGCCTTGCCCGAGTTGCCGCGGAAGATGTCGGCGAAGCGGCTCGAGAGGACGACCTTGAAGCCGTAGTCCATGAGCGCCCAGACGGCGTGCTCGCGCGACGACCCGGTGCCGAAGTCGGGACCGGCGACGAGGATCGTGACGCCCTGGTACTCGGGCTTGTTGGCCACGAACTCCGGGTCGTTGCGCCAGGCGGCGAACAGGCCGTCCTCGAAGCCGGTGCGGGTCACGCGCTTGAGGTAGACCGCCGGGATGATCTGGTCGGTGTCGACGTTGCTGCGGCGCAGCGGGAGCGCCGTACCGGTGTGGGAGGTGAACTTCTCCATGTCGCTGTCTCCTTCTCAGACCAGCTCGGCGGACAGGTCGGCCGGCGAGGCCAGCGTGCCCTTGACGGCGGTGGCGGCAGCAACGGGGACGGACACCAGGTGCGTGCGTCCGCCCTTGCCCTGCCGGCCCTCGAAGTTGCGGTTGGACGTGGAGGCGGAGCGCTCCTGGGGCTTCAGCGTGTCGGGGTTCATGCCCAGGCACATCGAGCATCCGGCACCACGCCACTCGGCACCGGCCTCGATGAAGACCTTGTCGAGGCCCTCCTCCATGGCCTGGTTGCGTACGCGCACCGAGCCCGGCACGACGAGCAGGCGGGTGCCCTCGGCGACCTTGTGGCCCTTGATGATGTCGGCGGCCAGGCGCAGGTCCTCGATCCGGCCGTTGGTGCAGGAGCCGACGAAGACGGTGTCGACCTTGACCGAGCGCAGGGGCTGGCCGGCCTCGAGGCCCATGTACTCCAGCGCCTTCTCGGCGGCGAGCTTGTCCGAAGGGTCCTCGAAGTCCTCCGGCGACGGGACGTTCGCCCCCAGGGGTGCGCCCTGGCCGGGGTTCGTGCCCCAGGTGACGAACGGCGTGACGTCGGCCGCGTCGATCACGATCTCCTTGTCGAAGGTCGCGTCGGCGTCGGTGACCAGCGTCCTCCAGTGCGCGACGGCGGCGTCCCACTCCGCGCCCTTCGGCGCCTCGGCCTTGCCCTCGATGTAGGCGAAGGTCGTCTCGTCCGGCGCGATCATGCCGGCCTTGGCGCCCCACTCGATGGACATGTTGCAGACCGTCATCCGGCCCTCCATCGAGAGCGCCTCGATGGCGTCGCCGCGGTACTCGACGATGTAGCCCTGGCCGCCACCGGTGCCGGTCTGCGTGATCAGGTAGAGGATCAGGTCCTTGGCGGTGACGCCCTCGGCGAGGCTGCCGTTGACCGTCACGGCCATGGTCCTCGGCTTGGCCTGCGGCAGGGTCTGGGTGGCGAGCACGTGCTCGACCTCCGACGTACCGATGCCGAAGGCGATGGCACCGAAAGCCCCATGGGTGCTGGTGTGCGAGTCACCGCACACGATCGTCATTCCGGGCTGGGTCAGGCCGAGCTGCGGGCCGACGACGTGGACGATGCCCTGCTCGACGTCGCCGAGCGGGTGCAGCCGGACGCCGAACTCCTCGGCGTTCTTGCGCAGGGTGTCGACCTGGGTCTTGCTCACCGGGTCGGCGATCGGCTTGTCCCAGTCGAGCGTCGGGACGTTGTGGTCCTCGGTCGCCAGGGTCAGGTCGGGGCGGCGCACCTTGCGCCCGGCCAGGCGCAGGCCGTCGAAGGCCTGCGGACTGGTGACCTCGTGGATGAGGTGGAGATCGATGTAGAGGAGGTCCGGCTCCCCCGGGGTCGATCGGACGACGTGCTCGTCCCACACCTTCTCCGCCAGGGTCTTGCCCATGACTCGCTCCTCCTCGTTCGGGTCGTCGACGCGCCTGTGCTGTCGACCGTGATCCAGCCTACTCTTGCATCCCAGGATCCGAGACGGCAGTATTGCCATATGGACAACTCGAGCGGCGTCGGCGTTCTCGACAAGGCGGCCCTGGTGCTCACCGCACTGGAGTCCGGCCCGGCCACCCTGGCGGGTCTGGTGGCAGGCACGGGCCTGGCCCGGCCGACGGCTCACCGACTGGCGGTCGCCCTCGAGCACCACCGCCTCGTGGCTCGCGACATGCAGGGCCGCTTCGTGCTCGGCCCGCGCCTCGCGGAGCTCTCCGCGGCAGCCGGTGAGGACCGGCTGCTCGCCACCGCCGGCCCCGTCCTCGCGCGACTGCGCGACATCACCGGCGAGTCCGCCCAGCTGTGGCGGCGCCAGGGCGACCACCGTGTGTGCGTCGCCGCCGCCGAGCGCCCCTCCGGCCTGCGCGACACCATTCCGATCGGCTCCCAGCTGACCATGCGCGCCGGCTCCGCCGCGCAGGTACTGCTCGCTTGGGACGACCCGGAGCGCATCCACCGCGGCCTGCAGAACTCCGCGTTCTCGGCGGCCGAGCTGTCCGCGATCCGCCGCCGTGGCTGGGCGCAGTCGGTCGGCGAGCGCGAGCAGGGCGTGGCCTCGGTGTCCGCCCCCGTCCGCTCCCCCGGTGGCAAGGTGATCGCGGCCGTGTCGGTCTCCGGACCGCTCGAGCGCCTGTCCCGCCAGCCCGGCCGGATGCACGCACCTGCGGTGCTCGCCGCCGCCGAGCGGCTGTCCGAGTCGCTGCGGCGCGCTGCGGCGGAGTAACTCCAGCCCCAGGAGCATCGGCCAGGACGACGAAACTCGCGCCTGGACGAGGAAGCTTCCTCGTCCAAGCACCAGTTTCACCGGCCGGCCGGTGAAACTGGCGCGCCGCTCCCGCTAGAACAGGGCGGCATCCTCGTCGCGCTCGAGGTCGAGCAGGAGCTGCTTGCGCTCCAGTCCCCCGGCGTAACCCGTGAGGGTCCCGTTGGCGCCGATCACCCGGTGGCACGGGATCACGATCGGGATCGGGTTCGCTCCGTTGGCGGTGCCGACGGCACGGGAGGCGGCATTGGTCTTGCCGAGACGTGCCGCGATCTCACCGTACGACGCGGTCTCGCCGTACCCGATGCCGAGCAGCTGTGCCCACACGGAGCGCTGCCACGCGCTGCCCGCGGGCGCGAGTGGCAGGTCGAACTCGGTGCGGTCGCCGGCGAAGTACTCGTCGAGCTGCCGCGCGGCGGCCACCAGCACCGGGTGGTCGGCACCCTCGGCGCCGAGGGGGCGGACGCCGTCGCGGAACGGCGAGAACTCGATCGCGGTGATCGCGCCACCCTGTTCGACGAGGCGCAGGGGGCCGATGGGCGATTCGATGACGGTCCACATGGCAGTGCTCATCCTTCCAGCGAGGTCCACAGGTGCAGGAGGGCGTAGGAGCGCCAGGGCGCCCATCCCTCGGGGGTGATGTCGGTGTCGGCGGCGGGCTGGCGGGCGAGCGCGTTGCGCACGCCCACGTCGGTCGGCAGCCACACGTCGGGGTGGCCGAGTGCGCGCAGGGCGATGTAGTCAGCCGTCCAGGGGCCGATGCCGGGAAGCGCGAGGAGCGTGCGGCGTACGTCGCCGCGGTCCGGGCCGCGGTCGAGCACGACCTCGCCCGACGCGATCGCCCCGCACAGCCCGACGAGCGCACGCCCGCGGGCACGGGGCATCCGGAACTCCTCGGGTGGGAGCGCCGCCACCGTGGCCGCGTCGGGGAACAGGTGCGTCAGTCCGGGGATCCCGGCCTCGACCGGGCGTCCGTGGGCGGCGACGAGGCGGGCGGCGGCGGTGCGGGCGGCGACGACGGTGACCTGCTGGCCCAGGACCGCGCGCACCGCGACCTCGGCTCCGTCGACATGGCCCGGCACACGCAGACCGGGACGGGCGGCGACCAGCGGCGCCAGCACGGGATCGTCGGCCAGATGGGCATCGACGGCCACCGGGTCGGCATCGGCGTCCAGCAGCGCCCGCATCCTCGCCAGCGCGGCCGTCGTGTCGCGCAGATCGTCGAGGACCAGCCGCAGCGGCAGGTACGACGACCCGGCACCGTCGAGGTCGGCGAGCTCGACCCGCGCCACGCCGGGCCCGTGGGGCAGGTCGAGCGTGCGGGCGTAGCTGCCGCTGCCGTCCTCGCGCACCTCGGCGACCTCGACGCCGGGCACTGACCGGTCGGCGAGGAACCGGAGCAGTGCGGAGCCGCGGAACGGTGTACGCACGGCGATCCGCAGGTCGATGGCGCCCGGGACCTGGCCGCCGGCGGGCGATCGCCGGCCGCGCAAGTGGCTCGGCGTGGCGTCGTACACCTCGAGCATCGTCTCGTTGAACTGACGCACGCTCGAGAAGCCCGCGGCGAAGGCGACGTCGGCGAGGCTCAGCGTCGTGCTCTCGACCAGCGCGCGGGCGGTCTGGGCGCGCTGGGTGCGCGCGAGCGCGAGGGGTCCGGCGCCGAGCTCGCTGGTCAGCAGTCGGGAGAGGTGACGCGAGGTGTACCCGAGGCGCGCCGCCAGCCCCTCGACGCCGTCGCGGTCGACGACGCCGTCGGCGATCAGCCGCATCGCCCGGCCGGCGACGGTGGCCGCGACGTCCCAGTCCGGGCTCCCGGGTGTCGCGTCGGGCAGGCAGCGCTTGCAGGCGCGGTAGCCCGCAGCCTGCGCGGCCGCGGCGGTGCGGTGGAACGAGACGTTGCGGGACGCGGGCGTGCGGGCCGGGCAGGACGGCCGGCAGTAGATGCCGGTCGAGCGGACCGCGGTGTAGAAGACACCGTCGAACCGGCGGTCGCGCGACTGCACGGCCGTGTAGCAGCGCTCGAAGTCGAGCTGCTCCGGCGTGGTCACTGTGCTCTCCATGTCGTCCATCCTGCCGCCCGCCACCGACAGTCTCTCGCGGAAATCGGACATGACGGTGCCCCTGGGCGGGCCGGTTCTGCCACGCTGCTCCCATGGCGGACGCTCCGATCAATCCCCTCGACCTGCTGATCAAGTCCCAGCAGATCGCCCTCAGGCTCACCTCCGACGTCCTCAAGGGCGTGCGTGACACCGCGGTCACAGGTGTCACGCAGCCCGACGAGCTCGCCCGTCAGGTCGGCGACCTCGCGGGCGCCGTGGCCGGGATGGCCGGCGCCGTCACCAGCTTGGCGAGCTCGACCGCGCAGCCGCTGCAGGACTTCATCGTCCGCCAGCGCGAGCTCGCCGACACGGTCCACACGCTCGCCGAGGCACAGGCCGAGCTCGCCGGCGTCGTGGCCAAGCTCGCCGAGCGGCATGCGGAGGCGGTCGCGGCGCTGGAGAAGGTGACCGCGCCGGTCTTCGCGATCGTCGGCACCGAGCCGACGCCGCCGAAGACGCGGGCGGCCAAGAAGGCCGCGGCCAAGGGCGACTGAGTCAGCTCACGAGCAGGACCAGCACGAGGATCACCACGGCCACGACGAAGCCGATCGCGATCGCCCGACCGGTCCTGGGCGGCAGGTCCTCGCTCGCCGGCGACGCCGCCACCAGGTCCTCGCCGGCGTTGATCCGCCGGACGACGTCGAGCCCGGAGCCGTCGTCGAAGGTGCCGTCGAAGCTGTCGCCCCGCTGGGGGTCGTAGGCGTCGTACCCGGTCTGGTCGGCGACGACCCGCACGACCTCGGCGACCGCGGCGTGGAAGGCCGCGGGGTCCTGCTGCTCCCAGTAGGGGTAGGTCACGAACGCGCTGTCGTCGTGCAGGCTGACCTGGACCCCACCCTCGGCGGAGCTGAGCTCGCCGGCCAGGGTGCCGTCATCGGTCGGCGTGAACCGGCTCCAACCGCCGAGCAGGCCGTCGAGGCGCCCCTCGATCCGGTCCAGTACGGCGACCAGCTCGGCCCGGCGCTCGGCCGGGAGCACGTCGTCGTCGAGCGCGGACTGCTCGAGCGCGTCGAGGACGTCGTCCCAGTCCTGGCCGGGCGCCCGGGCGGCCAGCGTGATGTCGTAGCTCACCGCGGCATCCTCGCAGAAATGCAGTCGGGCCCGGTCCTGGTGGACCGGGCCCGAAGCTGTACCCCCGACCGGATTCGAACCGGCGCTACCTACGTGAGAGGCAGGCGTGCTAGGCCGCTACACAACGGGGGCATTTGCTGTCCGGATCGCTCCGTGACAACGGCGTGAACTCTAGCGATTCTTGGCCTGACCAGCCAAATCGTGACTGCGTGACCTGTCTCTCGCGAGAGCCTCGCTGGGATACTAGGACTCGAACCTAGAACGACTGAACCAGAATCAGCTGTGTTGCCAATTACACCATATCCCATGGTTTCGATCCCCGGCCGAGGCCGGCGAACCGGAGACCTACCTTACCCGTCGGCCGGCTCGGCCTCCAAAATGGCCCCGCCTCCCGACGTCCCGGTGCGGGCCTGGACCCCGAGCCGGCGGGCCGCCCAGACGGCCAGCAGCAGGTAGCCGACGGACTGGACGAGGGTCACCGGGATCGACCACCAGCTGCCACCGGTGGGGTTGAGCGCCTCGGTCATGTCGCTGAACGCGAGCGCCAGCCCGAAGGCCAGGAAGTTGTTGAGCACGTGCATCGCGATGCCCGCCTCGAGACCGCCGGTGAGGATGACGAGCAGCCCCGCGACCAGGCCGAACGCGAACCGGTCGAAGAAGATCGGCACGTCCTGGCCGAGGCCGTGGGCGAGCGCGAACAAGAGCGCGGGTACGACGACCGCGACCGCCGCGCCGCCGCGTGACCCCGCGCGGGCGGCGAGCCCGCCGAAGGCCTGCGCGAGGTAGCCGCGGAACACGTACTCCTCCCCCGCGGCCTGCAAGGGCGTCAGCAGCACGATCACCAGCAGGAAGTCGCGCACGGTCGAGGTCCACGGGTTCGCACCGCCGCTGGTGTCGAGCGAGCCGGCACCCTGGTCGGGCAGTACGCCGGACGCGACCAGGGTGAGGCCGAGAGCGAGCACGGCGAGGCCGAGGCAGACCGCGAACCAGCGCCAGCGCAGGGCGCCCGCCACCGAGGTGACCCAGCCCGGGGTCTGCCCGTGCAGCAGCCGGGCGACCAGCCAGACCGCGGGGATCGCGGCGGCCCAGCCCAGGTTGACCAGCGCCAGGAAGGACGGCGTCACCACGTCGCCCGAGAGCTTGTCGACGGCCTCGCTGGAGCTGTCCCCACCGGCGACGAGCACCAGCGTGACCACGATGCTCAGTACGAGCTGGCCGGCGAAGAAGATCACCAGCAGCAGCGGGATCCCCGCCAGCGGGCGCCAGGCGCCCGCCGGACCGCGCCGCTGGAGCTCGTCGTACCTCAGTCCGGCTGGGTCAGCCGAGGGCACGCTGCAACCGCCCGAGGCTGCGGTCGCGGCCGAGGAGCTCCATCGACTCGAAGAGCGGCGGCGAGATCCGGCGGCCGGTGACGGCGACGCGGACCGGGCCGAACGCGTTGCGCGGCTTGAGGCCGAGCCCGTCGACCAGGGCGCCCTGCAGGGCGGTCTGGATCGCGTCGGTCGACCAGGTCGGGAGCGCCGTGAGGGCGTCGTACGACGCCTGCAGGACCGGGATGCCGGCCTCCCCGATCTGCTTGGCCGCGTCGTCGGGGTCGACCTCGAAGGCGTCCTCGGAGACGAAGAGGAAGCCCAGCATCGAGCTGGCCTCGGCGAGCTTGTTGATCCGCTCGGCGACCAACGGCATCGCGAGCTCGAGCAGCTGGGCGTCGGCGTCGGTGACCGGGTCGCTGACGACACCGTCGCGCTTGAGGAACGGCAGCACCCGGTGGGTGATCTCGTCGGTCGACAGCAGCCGCATGTGGGCGGTGTTGATGGCGTCGCACTTCTTCAGGTCGAAGCGCGCCGGGTTGGCGACGACGTCAGTGATGTCGAACGCCTCGACCATCTCCTCGAGGCTGAAGATGTCGCGGTCGGCCGCGATCGCCCAGCCCAGCAGGGCGAGGTAGTTGAGCAGCCCCTCGGGCAGGTAGCCCTGGTCGCGATAGGCCAGCGCGTGCGCCTCGGGGTCGCGCTTGGAGAGCTTCTTGTTGCCCTCGCCCATGACATAGGGCAGGTGGCCGAACTCCGGCGTCGCCTTGGCGATGCCGACCTCCTTGAGCGCCTCGTAGAGGGCGATCTGGCGCGGGGTGCTCGACAGGAGGTCCTCGCCGCGGAGCACGTGGGTGATCTCCATCAGCGCGTCGTCGACCGGGTTGACCAGCGTGTAGAGCGGGTCGCCGTTGGCGCGACACAGCGCGAAGTCCGGCACGAACTCCGTCTCGAAGGTGACCTCGCCGCGGACCAGGTCCTTCCACGTGATCGAGCCGTCGGGCATCCGGAAGCGCACGACCGGATTGCGGCCCTCGGCCTCGAACGCCGCCACCTGCTCGGCGCTCAGCTCGCGGCAGAAGCCGTCGTACCCCTGCACCTTGGAGCCGGCGGCCTTGCGGCGCGCGGCGGCCTCCTCGTTGGTGCAGTAGCAGTCGTAGGTGAAGCTGCTGTCCTTGAGCCGGGCCAGCGCGTCGGCGTACAGGTCGCCGCGCTCGCTCTGCTTGTACGGCGCGAACGGGCCGCCCACGCCCGGGCCCTCGTCCCAGTCGAGGCCCAGCCAGCGCATCAGGTCGAGGATCGAGTCGAGCGACTCGTCGGTGCTGCGCTCCTTGTCGGTGTCCTCGATGCGGAACACGAAGGTGCCGCCGTGGTGGCGCGCGAACGCCCAGTTGAACAGGGCGGTGCGGATCATGCCGACGTGGGGGCTGCCCGTCGGGGACGGCGCCATCCGGACTCGTACGTTGCTCATGATCGTGCTTCCACCTTGTTCGTGAGGGTTCCGAGGCCGTCGATCGAGATCTCCACCTCGTCGCCGACCTGCATGGGCCCGACACCCTCGGGGGTGCCGGTGAGGATGACGTCGCCGGGCAGCAGGGTCATCACGCTGGAGACGTGGGCGATCAGCGCAGGCACGTCGAAGACCATGTCGGCCGTCGTACCGTCCTGGACGACGTCGCCGTTGAGGAAGGTCTGGACCCGCCGCCCCTCGCTGAAGTCGTGGGGGTCGAGGTCGGTCTCGATCCACGGCCCCAGCGGGCAGAACGTGTCGAAGCCCTTGGCGCGGGTGAACTGCCCGTCGGAGCGCTGCAGGTCGCGGGCGGTCACGTCGTTGGCGAGCGTGTAGCCGTGGATGACGTCCGTGGCCTGGTCGGCCGGCACGTCGCGGCAGATGCGGCCGATGACCACGGCGAGCTCGCCCTCGTAGTGCAGGTCCTGGGTCTGGCGCGGGTAGAGGATCGCGTCGCCCGGGCCGATCACACTGGTGTTCGGCTTGAGGAACATCAAGGGCTCCGAAGGCACGTCGTTGCCGAGCTCGGCCGCGTGGGCCGCGTAGTTGCGGCCGATCCCGACGACCTTGCTGCGCGGCAGGACCGGCGCCAGGAGGCGCACGTCCTCGAGCCGGTACTCCTTCTCGAGCAGCTTGATCCCCTGGTACAGCGGGTCGCCGACGAGACCGACGATCACCGCGTCGTCCCCGGGCTGGCCGTACTCGTCGAGGTCGCCGGTCAGGACGCCGTACGACGGCTCCTCGCCTGTCGTGAATCTGACGATGCGCACCCGGTGAGCCTATCGACCTACGCTTGGTCGTCGTGAATGCGGAGGAATGGCGTCGGCGGGCTGCGGACCACGCCGCCCGCATCGATCGCTACGTCGCCCCGCACCTCGCCCGCCGCGGGGCGGCGGTGAAGCACCCGGTCTTCGACTTCCTCTTCACCTACTACTCCTACCGGCCCGCCCAGCTGCGCCGCTGGCACCCGGGCTTCGGGGTGGTCGCGCCGCCGGGGTCCGGGCTGGAGGGACTCAAGGGGTACGACGCGGTCGCGGGCGGCGTGAGCGTCGCTTCGTCGTACGTCATCGCGCAGCGGCCCCTCGTCGCCTCGATTCACGCGCTGCTCACCGCCACCGCCGGCCGCGCCCCGCACTTCGGCTGCTTCGGCCTGCACGAGTGGGCCATGGTCTACCGCCTCACCGAGGACGAGACCCGGCACGCCGACTGGCCGCTCCGCCTCGGTCCCGCCGGCACCGACGAGGTCGTCGAGGGCCACCGGATCGCGTGCTCGCACTTCGACGCCTACCGCTTCTTCACTCCCCCGGCCCGCCCGCTGAACACGCTCGTCCCGGGCCGCGACGACCGCCCCGACTTCGAGCAGCCCGGCTGTCTGCACGCCGGCATGGACCTCTACGGCAAGGTTGCAGTCAGGTTGTCTCCGATGATCTCGTCCGACCTCGTTGCCGACGCCTTCGAACTCGCTTGGGACATCAGGGTCATGGACATGCAGGCAGCACCGTATGACCTGTCCGGCCTGGACCTCGGCGGCGAGGAATGGTCACCCATCCGGATTGAAACTCCGGAGGGTAAGCGGGAGTACGCCGAGGCTCAACGCATGTTCGCAGAGCGAGGCGCGCCCATCCGTCAGCGGCTCATCGAAGAGTGCGAGCGCCTGCTCAGCGTCAGGAACTGAGCCGGATCGCAACCGCGAAGCACGAACCCCTCCCGGCATACGTTCCAGGAGGGGTTCGCGTGTCCCCGGCCACCACAGCACGGGGACTTGTGACGGTTCATGGCTCGTCGCCCACCACAGGCGATTCACGGTGAATCGGTCCGTCAGGAGTCTTCGGAGACAGGCATCGAGTAGATCCTGACTGGAGCGAAGGGCGTCGGCTCGTCCTCCCGATCGACTGCAACGCTCGATTCGGTGGTGTCGGCAACTTCGGGGGGCGGAGCCGGGTCGACAGCATCGTCGGAGAACGAGTCGGCCTCATCGTCCGGACGCTCGGACGCGTCGCCATCTCCGACCTTCCGTTCCTCAACAACGGTCGGGGCGGGTCGCTCGACAGGCTCAGCGCCGTCCTGTGAGGAGAGCGCCGTCGAAGACAAGGCCGAGCGCTCCTCCCTGGGAGGCTCGACCTCTTCGCGGAACTTGGGAGGAGCGGCAGACCATGCCTTGATGTTCTGAACGACTGTCTCGTAGAAGTTGTCCACAGCGTCGATGACGGAGTCGATGAATGCCCCGCGGCCGCGGCCGCGCTTGGTGCCCATCGAAACGCTCTGCGCGACCGTGAAGGAACGCAACTCCCTAGTGGGGTCGGACACGAGCAGGGCCGGGTCCTCTCTGACGACGCTGAGCAGTTCAGCGGCGCCTGGCCCGCGCTGGTTGAGCGCCGAGGCTTCGATCCTGAGCGAGCCGGGGGCATCCTTCAACTGCCGTGCGAGCCAGTTGACCCGGGTCGTCGGGCGGCCAGTCTTCGGAGCATCCACGACGAGCTCGCAGGTGACCTTGCTCGACCGCAGGTCGGCGGTGATCTTGATGTCGGCAACAGTGTCGGGGATGCGGATGCTTCCGCTCAGCGTGCCGGTGTCCACGAGCAGTGCTCGTAGTGCCTGCGCTCGGAGCGCTGGCTCCGCTCGCTCCTTGCGGTTCAACTGCAAGGTCACGTCCGTTCCGAGTCGCCGGCCTAGGTGCAGTGACGCGTAACGAAGAAGGGCGTCGAAGCGGGCGACCACATCGGCGATCGTCTTGTCGGTGGCGCGCAGAGTGCCTGCGCTGACGGCCTCGCGTACGCCGACCCAATCGGATCCCATGTCGTCGAACTCCAGCGCTCCCGACTTCGGGTGCTCCAGGTAGCGGATCAGCTCGCCGAGAATCCAAGCCTGGTCGGGGTCGGACACTCCACGGTGCTCCTTCTGGAGCACGGCTGTGCTGAGTACGTCGGCCCACGACAGGTGGCACAGGGCGATTTTGCGGAGCTTCCGCTTGTCGACGTGGGTCGGGTGTTGGTCAGCGCTCGGTGGGATCTCGTTGGAGATCGTGACGACCGCGTCGAAGCCCTGCTCCCGAGCAATGTCGAGATAGGCCTCCAACTGCTCAGTCGCCAGCGAGTTCTTGCCGGTCTTGACCTCTACGAGCGCGACCCAACTCTTCGATCCGCGTGATACCCGGATGAGCCCATCAGGTCGCCAGTCCTTCTCGCCCAGTTTGAAAGGGACCTCGATGTAGGTCTCCACGTTGCCTGCCGGTGCTCCGAGCGGCCCGAGGACGGCGCGGCCGAACTCCTTCACTGCTGTGAGCACAGCAAGGAACGCGGAAGTCGCTCGTCGCTCCTGCTCTTCTGCTCCCGAGATCCCTGAGGTGGGGATCAGGCGTGCTGCGTGCCAGGTCTCCTCAGCCATGTTCCGGAGGCTACGACCAACTGCCGACGCAAACCGGGGAATGCCTGCAAAAGCAGAAAAGAGCCCCTCACCGACTTCCAAGGTGCTGGAAGCGGGGAGGGGCTGGCTTCCGCCTGCTCAGTTGTCGAGCAGTTCGTTCAGGTCGTTGAGGAAGTCCGGGTTGTCGTCGGGGGCCTTCTCGAGCTCAATGTGGAGTTTGCGTCGGTCTCCTTCGGAGACGAGCAGGTTGCCGAGGCCGGTGAGAACGGCCTTGAACATCTCTGGTGAGCGTGGCTTGGCCTCGCCGTCCTTGTTGGTCCGATAGAGGTAGTCGATCTGGTCGCAGAGAAGCCAGAGGGTCGCGTAGTCGCTGGACTCGTAGAAGGCGGCTCCTCCGCTCTCGCAGGCAGAGTCCCACATGAGCCTTGCCGCGTGGCACCAGTCGGGGTCCGGGTCGGGGATCGTGGCCGGGTTCGACTTACCGCGAACGGCGGTGGTGCCTCGCGACTTGCGCTGACGCTCGGCGGCTGGGGTGAGTTCTCCGGAGCGGTTGGGCATGGGGCCACTCATGGTGTGCGCTCCATCTCTTTGAGGGTCTTCGCGCCAATGGCGCGGTAGCGCTGTTGTGCTGTGTCGTGGGCGCTGGGATGACAGAGAAGCGCGGCAAATACGTCGTACCGGGGCACCCCGCTCTTAACAAGTGCATCGACCGTTGACAGCAGATGGTCGGTAACGAGCCGGGAGTCGGTGCTCGATTCCATTTCTGCAATGAGATTCACTAGGCGTATGGCCTTGGCCGGCTCTATGCCGTGGTGGACGAGCATGCCAACGAGAGTCGCGCCGGTCATGCGGCCTCCAGAATGCCCCTAGACGGGCCGCTGAGGTAGGTGTGACCGTTGGCGGGAGTCTCGGTCCGGCTCACTGTCAGGCCTGCCTTCACGCGCTCTACGGCGGCTCGGCTGCCGACCGACATTGAGCGCCAGCAACCATGCTCTTCCTTCGGCAGGCGGGCGAGGATCGAAGCGCAGTCGAAGCAAGGCCGGCGGACGACCGCGAAGCCGTGTTGGTGGCCGTAGGCCGCCTGGGCAGCGCAAACGGAGCACAGGCCGATCTGCTCGTAGCGGGAGCTTCACGCCGACCGCAACCGCCGACTTCGTGATGGTGACGACGAAGACGAGCACGCTCGGACTCTTCAAGATTGAGCGGTTTGGACCTGATCCGCTCTCGCCCTCGGGCCGACTCCGTGCCGCTGCCGTGCATCACTTTGAGCGAGAGGTCGCCTGACATGTATGCGCACGTCAGTACCTACAGGCTCGGCACGAGCGAAGAAACGTGCGACGACGTATGGAGCTCGGCAGAGACGGGAGACCCGATCTCTGACCAGAGCGCTCGCACCATTGCGAGTTGGTGGCACTGGTACGACGGTTCGTGCTCGAACATCACGGCGCTCAGCCGCGGCCGACCGTTCGACACAGACGAGCTCGCCGACGAGATCCGCAGGGAGATCAAGCACCCTGACGACCGTGGCGCGCTGCTCGTCTGGCTCGACTCGCTCTGTGAGCTCCTGACTGCCTAAACAGGCGCCGTAGGCGCCGTATGACGCTCTGTGGTGGGTGTGACAGGCCGGGGACCATTGAGACCTGGGATCGGTCACACCCACCACAGCGGCCAATCTGAGAAGCCTGACAAGCAGGCGCCACGGTGCGAGCCCGTGGCAGGTACAAGAACGGCAAGAGACGCTGTTCTCATTGCGAATGAGAGGGACGAAGACATGACTCAGCCGGTGCGGATCGAGAGCGGAGCACACGTGGCGGTGCTCGACGCGCTTCGCGGTGCAGGAGTGTTGGTCACCCCTGACCCGTCCACCGACATCACGCTCGGTGGTGGTGATGGTCTGCACGCTGCCGACTGGGACAGCATCACTCGGCGACTAATCGCCGACGGATGGACGTTCTACGCCGACGAATGGGATCTTCCTGTCGAGATCGGCTACCTGCCTAACGGAAGTGTGGCGCACGGTCTCTATCCGGCGCACGAGGACAACGAGCCGATCAGCCATGAGGACGAGTTCAGGTACAAGCTCGCCTTGCTCGACCTCATGAAAGGGCTGGCGTGACGCGCTCGGCACTCGCCACGCGAGAAGATGCACCTATGGCAGCACCGAGGAACACCGACCGAGGCTCCACGAAGGTCAAAGGCATCCGCGTCTCAGACGCGCTCTGGGATCGCGTTGCCGAGGTAGCTGAAGCCAACGGGGAGACCCGAAGCGACGTGGTGCGTCGTCTCCTGGCCGAGTACGTCGGATGGGATGCCGATGAGGCCGGCCTGGCTGGCTCTGAGCAGGACCGCATGAGCGGGAGTCTTTCGCGCCTGCAGGCTCGTCAACGAGCGGCTGAGCGTCGGGACGGCTAGACCGTCCAAAGGCACGTCTGTAGGCAACTGGACGTTGCCATTCGCCCCGACGGTGGACGATCAGAGCCCATTCGCAACCAAACTGAATCACCTACGTAGCCAGAATCTCTCCACGCCCATTGGTCTTGGCGGTTACGTCGGCATCTGCTGGCGGTCAGCCGCCGGATCTAGGATTCCTCGTCAAGAGCTCCGTCTGCTGCCCTGCAGATACGGTTCAGCGCCAACTCAGAGGATGATGCCAACTCCTGTGCCGTAAGTGGCGCCATGCCGGCGTTCAGCAGGTCGTCTGGACGCACCTGCTTGAACTTCATTGGGCCGATCTCTCCGCTGTCAGTGAGCGTGACGCGAGTGAGACACAGCGCATACTCCGCGTTGAGCAGCTCGGGTCGCCACGGGTCGAAGAACGCCAGCGACTCGGTCAGTTCAGGAAAGAGCATCGCGCGCGTACGGCGAAACACTTCCTCCATCCCCGCAAGCGTCCCTCCCATCAGATCAGCGACGCTCAGATCGGCCTCACGATCGATCACCCACTGCCCAGCACGCCCGGTCAGCCTCGCTTTGAGGTATGAGCGATCGACATAGCAGTCGACAGAATCCACGACGCCGTCCGCTTCGCGCTTGGATTGACTATTCACCCGGACAGCCCCGATCGCGTCGTGAACGAAGAGTTGCCTCAGTTTGTATGCGACCAAGTAGCAGACGTTCTCGTGATACACGTTGGCGAAGACGGCGTTTACCTCGTTCCACAGTCGTTCTCCGCCCGCTCGGATGGCCGTAGCCTTAGCATGTTCCTGGAACGCGTAGGCGGCATTCACGGTTGCGAATGCGGCAATCCTCGCTTCCTGATCAAGCTCGACCGACCGCTTGGCAGCGACCGCGGATTTCCGGTCATCTGCGAACCGATCAAGGGCTGCCGCGAGGGTCGCTGATGCGACCTCCACGATCTCCAGCATCGGGCGCCGCGACGCTTCTTTGATCGTCTTGAGGTGCTGTTCGAACTCTTGGTGCTGCTCCAAGGTGAAGTCGTGAACCCAGATCAGCGAGACGTCCACTCCCGGCTGCATGTCTGACCGCAGGTAGCCCAAACCCAGCCGCAGCGTCGTCGTCACGACCGCCAGTCCGTCCGCGGTCGGATTCCGCCATACCCACCAGAACTGATGTCGAACAGATCAACCCTCACACCGTCATCCTTGCCGAGCACCTCGCACAACGTCCGGTGAAGCGTGCGAACGTGGTGACACTCGCATCTACCGACCCTAGGTCGGTTCGTGGAACTCGATCACCAGATGCTGGCCGTACAGCAAGTCTTTTCGGCCCTTTCCGGGCCCGGTGAGAACGATCGACCTGCAGACGCGCTTGATGATCGGCGTCAATCTCTCCACGTCGTACCCCTCCCCCGCCTCGTCGCCCGTCCACTGCCACAGGGTGTCCGGGTCCCAGAACAGTGGCCCATCGTCACCCGTGCCGTGCTCGGCCAGTTGGTCCGTGATCTTGGCGATCTCCTCGTTTGCACGAGCGGTACCAAGTCGGAGTTGTTCGCGGTCGATCAACCCAAGAGCGCGGTCCTCTGCGAGTTCCTGCTTGCTCGCGTCGAGTGCCTTCAACTGAGTGTGCAGGCTGGCTACATCGATCGGTGCCTGGTCCGGCTTGGGGAGTTCGTCCTGCCATTGCTCCACGCGTTCGATCACTTCGCGGGTGACGACTGAGTCGGCCCATTCCGCTCGCAGCGTTACCTTCTTGCATCCGCCGCACTGGTAGACCTTGTACGCCCGCTCCCCCGCAGCATTTCGCCGCCACGCTGCACGCACGGTGTGGCCGCAGAGCGAGCAGGACGCAAGTCCGGTCAGCAGGTTGGTCCGGTGCCCGAAGCCACCCGAGGCCTCGCCATTGAGCCTCCTGGCCGGATTGGTCACGATCCGTACGACGGCCCGGAACACCTCCTCCGTGACGATCGGCTCCCAAGCCGCTTCACCAATCTCCTCGCCGTTGTAGACGTAGATGCCGGCATTGCGAGCGTTGAGGAGTACCGGGCGAAGACTGGAAGCCCGCCAGGGCCTCCCGACCGGCTCTCGACCTTCCTCCGCTGCTGCCTTGGCGTCGAGGTCAAGACTTCGCTGAGTGACGATGCCGAGTTCGTCCAAGTAGCGAACCGATCCTGCGAGCGTGCCCCCTCGGAGGATGTGGTCGTAGACCTCTCGAAGAGCCGGTGCTTCCTCGTCGTGATGGGTGCCATCGAGGTTGAAGCCGAGCGGCCTGGTCGGCCACCACGGCCTGCCGGTCGCGGTCATTCCGCCAGCGTCGACACGCTGCCGGTGAGCGGCCTTCTGTCGAGCCGCCTTCTGCTCACCCTCGTAGGTGCTCCAAGCGGTGACCGTTCTGGCGACGGCACGGCCAGCCGGTGTGCTGAGGTCGAACCAGCCAGCCTCCTTCGAGAAGACGTTGACGTTCAGCGCGATGACACGTTCCAGATCGCTCGAGACACGAAGCAGGCGGTCGAGGTGCCAGCACAGGATCGACTCCGGCTGGCTCGCCAGCAACCTCTCGAACTCCGGCCGCTCGACGCCAGTGGTCGCCGAGAGGTCGTTGTCGATGAAGACCTCGCCCACCGACCATCCACGAGTCTCGGCGTACTCTCGGCACTCATTGATCTGGCGCTCGACACCGAGCTCGTTGCCATGCGCGTCCTCCGAGAGTCGGACATAGAGCGAGACCTTCACCGCGGCACCTTCCACTAGATGCCTGCAATCCTAGTGTTGATGGACCTCTACAAGCACGCCTTCCGGCTCTCCCCGTTGGTGTGCTCCGACCTGGTGGCCGACTGCTTCGAGCTCGCCTGGGACATCCGGGTGCTGGACATGCGCGCGGCGCCGTACGACCTCGCGGACCTGGGCTTCGAGCCGGTGCGGATCGAGACGGCCGAGGGAAAGGCGGCGTACGTCGAGGCGCAGCGCGGGTTCAGCGAGCGGGGTGCGCCGTTGCGGGCGCGGCTGGTCGAGGAGTGCGAGCGACTGCTCGCCGTCGCTCAGTAGCGCGCTCTCATGCCGGGCTTCGCCGCCGGCCCTGCCCCGCACCCCCTACGAATTGGTCGCAGATCTGCCGAGATGACGACCAATTCGTAGGGGGTGCGCTCAACTCAGCGCGCCGCGATCCCGTCGTACATCACGGCGCGGATCGCGGCGCTGAGTCGTTCCTGCTGCGCGGGCGCGGGGTCGCGCATGCCGACCAGCACCGAGCCGAGGATCATGCCGTTGATCGACTGCGCGGTCGGCTCGACGTCGAGGTCCGCGCGCAGGTAGCCGAGCCGGACGCCGTGCTCGAGGTAGGCCGCGGTGAGCGGCGTGGTCATCGCGAACAGGTCGAGCATCCGCTCCCGCATGGCGTCGTCGATGCCGGCCGCCGACAGCAGCAGCTGGGCCACCCGCGGGTCCTCGCTGAAGATCTGCGCGAGCGCGGTGCCGATCCGCGCGGTCTGGGCGCGGTAGTCCTCCAGCGTGCTCACCGCGTCCGGCGCGTTCTCGGCGCCGAGCGCCTCCACGATCCGGCCGATCAGGTCGTCGATGACGTGCTCGACGATGTCCCGCTTGTTCTCGAAGTAGCGGTAGAAGGTGCCGTGCCCGATGCCCAGTCGCGCGGCGATGTCGGCGATCCCGGTGGCGTGGTAGCCCTGCTCGGCGAAGCAGGTGAAGGCGGCTTCGATGATCTCGCGCCGGGTCTCGGCCTTGCGCCGCTCCAGCCGCGAGAGCCCCTCCGTGGTCGCCGTCATGGTGCTGAGCCTATTGCAATCGCCCAGATCTGACGATACGTTCCGAAACTGACATTCCATTCCGTTTGTGGTTCTGAGGTGGTCGCATGGGGCGCGCACTGGTCATCGGATGCGGCGGCACGCTGGGCTATGCCTGGACCGCCGCCGTGCTCGCCGAGCTGGAACGACAGGGCTGGGACCCGAGGGCCGCCGACGTCCTCGTCGGTACGTCGGCCGGTGCCGAGCTCGTCGCCCGCCTCGGCGCCGGGATGTCCGCCGCCGCCCTGCAGGACGACGGCGGCGACCCGCCGCCCGCGCTGCCGCTGCTCCCCCGGCCGGGACTGCCGGGACTCGGCCTGACCCGGGCCGCGCTGAGCGGACGTGCGGACCTGCTGGCCGGCCTGGCCGGGCTGCTGCCCCGCGGCGGCGGCGACCCGCAGTGGCTCCTCGACCTGGGCGAGCGGCTGGCCGCGCCCGGCACCCGGTGGGTCGAGCACCCGCGCACCTGGCTGGTCGCGGCCGACGTACGCACCGGCGAGCGGGTCGCCTTCGGACACCCGGATGCGCCGAAGGCCGCACTGGGACAGGCGATCGCGGCCTCGTGGGCGATCCCGGGCTGGTTCCCGCCGGTCCGGGTCGGCGACCGCTCCTTCCTCGACGGCGGCGCCGTCTCCCCCACCTCCGCCGACCTGCTGCTCCCCCACGTGCAGGACGGCAGCATCGACGAGGTGGTCGTCGTGGCCCCGATGTCCAGCCGTGGCGGAGCTCCCGCCCGCGGCCTGACCCGCGCCGAGCGGCTGCTGCGCCGGCCGATGACCGGCCGCGTCGACCGCGAGGTCGCACTGCTGCGCGCCGCCGGCGCCCGGGTCCTCCGCATCGAGCCCACCGCCGCCGACCTCGAGGCGATGGGCCCCAACTTCATGGCCGGCTCCCGCCTCCCCCGGGTCCGCGAGACCGCCGCCCGCACCGCCCGCACCCTCGTCTCCCAGCAGGAGGTCCGCCGATGACCCGCCCCACCCCGATCGACCTGGCCGGCGCGCACGTCGTCGTCACCGGCGGCGCCCGCGGCATCGGCCGCGCCACCGTCGAGGCCTTCCTCGCCCGCGGGTCCGAGGTCTCCCTCGGCGACCTCGACCTCGACCTCGCGAAGGCGACCGCCGACGAGGTCGGCGCGAGCGCCCACCACCTCGACGTGGCCGACCGGTCGTCGTACGACGCCTTCGTGACGGCTGCCGAGGCCGAGCACGGCCCGGTCGACGTGCTGGTCAACAACGCCGGCGTGATGCCGAACGGCGCGTTCCTGGACATGGATCCCGCGCTGGACCGGCTGATGATGGAGGTCAACGTCCACGGCGTGCTGCACGGCATGCGCCGGGTGCTGCCCGGCATGGTCGAGCGCCGCCGCGGCCACGTCGTCAACGTGGCCTCGCTCGCGGGCAAGTTCCCGATCCCGGGGCTCGCGGTCTACAACGCCAGCAAGTTCGCGGTCGTCGGGCTGACCGCCGCGACCCGGCTGGAGATGGCGCCCCACGGCGTCACCCTCACCGCCGTCCTGCCGTCCGCGGTCGACACCGACCTCGCCTCCGGCCTCGACATGAGGCCGATCCCCAAGGTCACCCCGCAGCGGATCGCCGATGCCGTGGTCGGCTCGGTCCGCGGCCGCGAGGCCGAGATCGCCGTGCCCCGGTACGTCGGCGCGCTGGCCGCCACGACCACCCTGATCCCCACCGGCGTGCTCGATCGCGTCCGCAGGGTCGTCCGCGACGACCGGGCGCTGCACACCGACACCACCGAGCGAGCCGGCTACACCGCGCGTCTCAACGACGCCGCCACCGAGAGGACCACCCGATGAGCACCCTCCACGACGCGGTCATCGTCGGCGCGGGCTTCGGCGGCATGGGCGCCGCCATCGAGCTGAAGCGCCAGGGGTACGACGACCTGGTGATCCTCGAGCGCGAGGACGACCTCGGCGGCACCTGGCACGTCAACCGCTACCCCGGCCTCGCGGTCGACATCCCGAGCTCGACGTACTCCTACTCCTTCGAGCCGAACCCGCACTGGTCGCGGCTGTTCGCGCCCGGGCCGGAGCTCAAGAGGTACGCGCTGCACGTCGCCGACAAGTACGACCTGCGCCACCACATGCGCTTCGGCACCGTCGTCGAGGACGCCCGCTGGGACGAGGAGTCCTCCGCGTGGGAGGTGACGATCGCCGGCGGCGAGGTGGTCCGCGGCCGCTTCCTGCTGACCGCGACCGGCTTCCTCTCCCAGCCCAGGCTGCCGGACATCCCCGGCGTGGCGGACTTCGCGGGCACCGTCATGCACACGACGCGGTGGGACGACGACGTCGAGCTCACCGGCAAGCGGGTCGGCATCATCGGGACCGGCGCGACCGCCGTCCAGCTGATCCCCGAGCTCGCGAAGGTCGCCGACCACCTCACCGTCTACCAGCGCACGCCGATCTACGTCAGCCCGAAGATGGACGGCCCGGTGCCGGGCATCGTGCGCGGCGCGTTCGCGAAGGTGCCGCTCACGCAGAGGGTCACGCGCCTGGTCGGTACGTCGATCCTCGAGGTGATGATGGTCGCCGGCGTGCTGCACTTCCGCGACCTGCCCTGGGCCAACGCCGCCGGCAAGCGGGTCTGCGAGGCCCATCTCAGGCGGCAGGTGAAGGACCCGGAGCTGCGGGCCAAGCTCACTCCCGACTACGACTTCGGCTGCAAGCGGCCGACGTTCTCCAACACCTACTACCCGACGTTCACCAAGCCGCACGTCGACCTCGAGACGACGAGCATCGACCACGTCGACGCGGGCGGCATCGTCACCGCCGACGGCAACCGGGTCGACCTCGACGTCCTCGTGCTCGCCACGGGATTCAACCTGTGGGACGTGAACTTCCCGGCGATCCGGATCGTCGGGCGCGAGGGCCGCGACCTCGGCGCCTGGTGGCGGGCCAACCGGTTCTGCGCCTACGAGGGCATCACGATCCCGAGGTTCCCGAACTTCTTCTCGCTCAACAGCCCCTACTCCTACTCCGGGCTGTCGTACTTCACGACGATCGAGACGCAGATGGCCCACCTGGGGCGGGTGCTGCGGGCGATGCGGAAGCGCAGCGCCGACGTCGTGGAGGTCACCGAGGAGGCCAACGACCGGTTCCTGGACCGGATGACCGGCCTCCTCGACAACTCCGTGTTCAACGCCGGCAGCTGCGCCACCGCCCGCAGCTACTACTTCAACCAGCATGGCGAGGCGGTGCTGCTGCGCCCGACGTCGACGTTGAGCGCAGCACGCGAGGCCACCCGCTTCCCGCTGGACGACTACACGTTCACCGGCGCGAGGATCTCGGCCTCGGCGTCCTGACGGGTCATCGCCCGGTGCCGGGTCTCCGGCATGAGCAGCACGCACACCACGCTGCCGAGGGCGAAGACCGCGAGCATCCAGCCGATCGCCGAGGTGTTGCCCGCCTCCGCGAAGTCGGAGGCGAGGTACGGCGCCGTGCCGCCGCCGATCACGCCGGCGAGGTTGTAGGCCATGCCGGCGCCCGTGTAGCGGTACTCGGTGCGGAACATCTCGGGCAGCATCGCGCCGGCCGGGCCGTAGGAGATCGCGAAGATGGCGAGCGTGCCGAACAGGCCGATCGCGAAGGCCGCGGTGGTGCCGTGGTCGAGGATCGGGAACAGCGCGAAGCCCCACGGGATCGCGACGAGGCAGGAGCCGAGGACCACCTTCTTGCGGCCGATCCGGTCGCTGAAGACGGCCGAGAGCAGCGTGATCGAGCCGAACACGAAGGCGGCGGCGACACCGATGGTGAGCACGGTCGGCCGGGACAGGCCGAGCGTCGTAGCGCCGTACGAGGTCAGGAAGGCCGTGCCGACGTAGAAGAACGCGAACAGCATGGCGAGCGAGCCGCCACCGAGGAGGATCTCCTTCCACTGGTGGCGCAGCGCCGAGGCGAGCGGGCCCTGGGTCGAGGCGCGGGTGCGGGCGTTCTCCTGGAACATCGGGGTCTCCTCGACCTTCAGCCGCACGTAGAGGCCGACGGCCACGAGCAGCGAGCTCGCGATGAACGGCAGCCGCCAGCCCCAGTCGAGGAAGGCCGGGCTGGCGTCGCCGACCACGCGGTTGACGAGGAGGAAGGTGCCGCTGGACAGCGCGAACGCGAGGGCGGGGCCCATCTGCGGGAAGGCGCCGTACAGGCCGCGCTTGTGCGCCGGCGCGTACTCCGCCGCCAGCAGCGTCGCGCCCGCCCACTCGCCGCCGACGGCCAGGCCCTGCAGGAACCGCAGGGCGACCAGCAGGATCGGCGCGGCGACGCCGATGCTCGCGGCGCCCGGCAGCAGGCCGATCGCCACGGTGGCCGCGCCCATGAGCAGCAGCGTGCTGATCAGCGTCCTCTTGCGGCCGAGCCGGTCACCGAAGTGCCCGAAGCCGATCGCGCCCAGCGGCCGGGCGATGAACGCGACGGCGAAGGTGGCGAAGGAGGCCACGCTCGCGGCGGAGTCCCCCAGCGCCGGGAAGAACACCGTCGGGAACACCAGCGCGGCGGCGGTGCCGTAGATGAAGAAGTCGTAGAACTCGATGGTCGTGCCCGCGCAGCTCGCGAAGGCCACCCGTCGCATCGGGGTCGGTCGTTCGGACATGGATTCCACTCCTCGGGTTCGGTCGATCGCCGGGAGTGTGAGCCGGGCCACACCGCCCCCGAACCCCTCGAAGGAGGTACTACCCCCCAAGGAGGGTGCTGTCGTTGCCGCCTGTGACCGCAGTCACCTACCGTGGAGACATGGCCCTCGACCTCGCGCGCACCGTGGCGGAGTTCCACGCCGCCGGGCGTGGCGACATGGCCTTCGGCGGACCGGTCACGACCGGCGGCGCGGCGATCCACGTCACCGCGCTCCACGGCGCCAAGACCGGCTCGCTGCGGGGCCTGCGGGTCCGCTCCGGCTACGGCCTGGGCGGCAAGGCACTCCTGCTGGGCCGGCCCGCGTCGGTCACCAACTACTACGACGCCCGCGGCATCACCCACCAGTACGACGTCCCGGTGCGGGCCGAGGAGCTGGAGACGGTCACGGCGCTGCCGATCATGGTCGACCGGGCGCCGCGGATGGTCGTCTACATCGGCCACCGGACCCAGGTCCACCTCGGCGACGTCTGGTACGACGCCTTCCTGCCACTCGTGCGCCGCGTCGAGCGCGAGCTCGCGGTCGACGACGAGGTCCGGCGCCGGCTCGCCGGGCTCGAACCCGTCGCCCAGCGCACCACCCCCGACGTGGCGCTGACCCGCGCCGACCTGCGCGACATCTCCGACGAGCTCGCCGACCTCGCCTCGCTGGTCCAGGACGAGGCCCTGCGCGCCCGCCTCGAGGAGGTCCGCAGCCGCGTGGACCACGGCCGATCCCCCGCGGGGCCTGCTGCTCGTCGTACGGGCGACGAGGTGCCGACGGGCCTGGCCGCCCGTGAGGTCGACGTGCTCGCCCACGTCGCGCTCGGCCAGAGCAACCGCGAGGTCGCGGACTCACTCGGGATCGTCGAGAGCACCGTGAAGTCGTACCTCAAGAACGCGATGCGCAAGCTGCACGCGACCAACCGCGTCCACGCCGTACGGCTGGCGCGGGAGGCCGGCGTCATCGACTGACCGGTCGCGCCCCGTCGATCAGGACCGCACACAGTGTGTCGACGTTGCGCGTCGTGGGATCGCCCAGGATGTCGGCCCGCCGGCCCGGGTCCGCGAGACCGGTGATGGCGGTGAAGATGAGCCAGGTCATGCCGGCCGGTGAGATGTCGGCGCGCAGCGACCCGTCGCCCTGGCCGCGGCGGATGACCATGTGCCAGATCGCGATGCAGCGCTGGCCGTCGGCGACCAGGGACTCCGCGCCGGGCTCGCGCCGCACCTGCATGAGCTCGCGGACCATCGTGAGGTGGTCGAAGGGGTGCTCCGTGGCGACCGCGGTGGCGGCCCGGATCAGGTTCTCGAGGCGGGCGACGCCGGTGCCGGGCTTGTGTGAGGCGGCCTGCAGCTCTGGGACGAGCGCCGCGAAGTAGCGCTTGCCGACGGCGATCAGCAGCTCGTCCTTGCTCGCGAAGTGGTTGTAGATCGACGGCGCCCGCATGCCGGCGGCATCGGCGATCGTGCGCATCGAGGCGCCGCGCAGGCCGTGGGTCGCGAAGGACTCCGCGGCGGCGTCGAGGATCCGCTCGGCCGGGTTCGTCCCCGGCCTGCCGCGCGGCCGGCCGCGCCGTCGTGTCGTGTCGTCGTTCATGGGACTCCGCATCCTAGGCCTTGACAGACTAACGATCGTTAGTAAAACCTGACACTCCCCCCGAACCAAGCATTTGCTTCGCCCAAGGAGTGTTGGATGGACCACATCGACCGCGCGAGCGTCGACCTCGACGCCCTGTTCCGACCCGAGCGGGTGGCGGTGATCGGGGCCTCGAACGCCGAGGGGCGGCCGACGACCCTCAACTGGCGCCGGGTCGCCGCGTGGGCCGCGCGCGTCGGCGCCGAGGCGGTGCCCGTCCACCCCCGCCGCGAGGTCATCGACGGCATGACCGCCTACCGCAGCGTCGAGGACGTCCCCGGCAAGGTCGACGTCGCGATCGTGCTCATCGGCGACGTCGACTCGGTGCTGCCCGGCATCGCCGCGAAGGGGGTGGGCTTCGTGGTCCTCTTCGCGGCCGGGTACGCCGAGACCGGCCCGGCCGGCGAGCAGCGGCAGGCCGAGCTGGTCCGCTCGCTGCGGGCGGCCGGCGTCCGCGCGCTCGGGCCGAACACCAACATGAACCTCTTCGAGGAGTTCCGCACCGACCTGCCCGGGCGGCCGATCGCGCTCATCACCCAGAGCGGCCACCAGGGCCGCCCCGTCTTCCAGGGGCAGGAGCTGGGCATCCGGTTCAGCCACTGGGCGCCGACCGGCAACGAGGCCGACCTGAACGCCGCACACTTCGTCGACTACTTCGCACACGAGGAGGACACCGGCGCGATCGCGCTCTACCTCGAGGGCTTCGCCGACGGGACGGCGTTCCGGCGGGCCGCCCGCGCCGCCGCCCGCCGCGGCGTCCCGCTGGTCGCGGTCAAGGTGGGCCGGACCGAGCTCGGTCGCTCCTGGGCGATGTCGCACACCGGGCACCTGGCCGGCGCGGACGACGTTGCGTCGGCCGTGCTGCGCCAGTACGGCGTCGCCAGGGTCGACGGGCTCGACGAGCTCCTCGACACCGCGGCCCTCTTCGCCCGGGCCGGCGACCCGCCGCACGCGGGCGTCTGCGTCTACGCGATCAGCGGCGGGACGAGTGCCCACATGGCCGACCTGCTCGGCGCGGCCGGGCTCGAGCTCCCCGAGCTCAGCCCGGAGACCGTCACCACGCTGCGCCAGTGGATCCCCGACTACCTGCGGGTGAGCAACCCCGTCGACAACGGTGGCCACCCGGTGGGCGACTGGCGCGGCCGGCGCATCCTCGAGACGATCCTGGCCGACCCCGCCGTCGGCATCCTGGTCGTCCCCATCACCGGCGCCTTCCCGCCGATGAGCGACACGCTCGTCGCCGACCTGGTCGCCGTCGCCGAGACGACCGACAAGCCGATCTGCGTCATCTGGGGATCCCCCTCCGGCACCGAGGACGCCTACCGCCGGGTGCTGCTCGGCTCCCGGCTCCCCGTCTTCCGCACGTTCGGCAACTGCGTCGCCGCGATCCGCGCGCTCGCCGACCACCTCGAGTTCCGGCAACGGGCACACGAGCTGCCCGAGGTCCCCGACCCGCCGCGGACCGACGCCGCTGCCGGGCGCCAGCTCACCGAGCTCGACGCGAAGAGCCTGCTCGCCGAGCACGGCGTACCGGTCTCGCGCGACGTGCTGTGCGCGGACGCCGACGAGGTGGCCCGGGCGATCGAGCGCCACGGCGGCGCCGTCGTGCTCAAGGCGGTGGTCGACGGGCTCGCCCACAAGTCCGACCTCGGGCTGGTCCGGCTCGGGATCACCGATGCCGTGGCGGGACGCGCCGTCGTCGCCGACTTCGAGCGGATCGTCGCGGATCTCCCTGACAGCGAGCTCGCCGGCGTCCTGGTCAGTGAGCAGGTCGACGGCGGCGTCGAGATGGTCGTCGGCATCGCTCCCGACCCGGTGTTCGGTCCGACCGTGATGCTCGGCGTCGGCGGGGTGGCGGTGGAGATCTACCGCGACGTGTCCTTCCGGGTTCCGCCTTTCGACCGGTCCGAGGTGCACCGGATGATCGCGAACCTCACCGGATCGGCCCTGCTCACCGGGTTCCGCGGCTCACCGCCGGTCGACCTGGAGCCGCTCGTCGACGTCGTCATGGCCGTGCAGCGCCTGGCCGCCGACGGGGTCGTCACCGAGCTCGACATCAATCCGCTCATCGTCCTGCCCGAGCGCGTCGTCGCCGTCGACGCACTCGCCTCGATCCCCGACCAGCACCAGAACGCCGGAGCCGTCGCATGAACATCCCAGGAGCCACCTTGTCCCCCACCACCGAGCCCGCCACGACGGGCACCGCCGCTATCGAGGTGCGCGGCGTCGGCAAGAGGTACGGCACCCGTGACGCCGTCGTCGCCCTCGACGGCGTCGACCTCACGGTGCGCCAGGGCGAGTTCGTCTGCCTGGTCGGGCCGTCCGGCTGCGGCAAGTCGACCCTGCTGCGGATGATGGCCGGGCTCCACCGACCCAGTGAGGGCGAGGTCCTGGTCCACCACGAGGCCACCGGCCGCACGCCGACGGCGATGGTGTTCCAGGACTACGGGATCTTCCCGTGGAAGTCGGTGCGGGCCAACGTCCGGTTCGGCCTCGACGTCGCGGGCGTGCCGCGTGCCCAGGCGACCCGGACCGTCGACACGTGGCTGTCCCGCCTGGGCCTGGCCGACTTCGCCGACGCCTTCCCGGCGACCCTCTCGGGCGGCATGCGCCAGCGCGTCTCCATCGCCCGGGCGCTCGCCGTCGAGCCCGAGGTGCTCCTGCTCGACGAGCCGTTCGCGGCGCTCGACGCCCAGCTGCGCACCGTGCTCCAGGAGGAGCTCCTCGCGCTGTGGCAGAGCGACCGGCGCACGGTCGTCTTCGTGACCCACAGCCTGGAGGAGGCCATCCTGCTCGGCGACCGTGTCGTCGTCATGTCCGCCCGTCCGGGCCGGATCCTCGCCGATCTCCCCGTGCCGCTCGACCGGCCGCGCTCGGCCGAGACCCGGGGCGAGCCCGCGTTCGCGGCCCTGGAGCAGCAGCTCTGGTCACTCCTGCGCGACGAGGTCTCCCGCACCTTCGAGGGCGGGAGGGCCTCGTGAGCGCCACGGTGGCGGTCCGGCCGACGGCCGCGGAGATCGACCCGGTCCGGACGGCCCGCCGGCGCCGGCGGCTGGAGCGGTCGCTCGCCGTACTGACGCCGATGGTCGTGCTCGTCGCCTGGGAGGTCGCGGCGCGCACGGACGCCATCCCGGTGCGCTTCTTCCCCGCACCGACGATGATCCTGTCGACCGCCGGCGAGATGATCCGCAGTGGCGTGCTGCTCGACGACCTCGGCGCGACCCTGCGCCGCGTGGTGGTCGGGTTCGTCGCCGGTTCTGCGGCCGGTGCCGGGGCCGGCCTCGCGCTCGGGCTGTCCGGACTCGTCCGCGCGGCGCTCGACCCGTTCCTCTCGGCGCTCTACACCGTGCCGAAGCTCGCGCTCCTGCCACTGCTCCTGCTGATCTTCGGGCTCGGCGAGACGCCCCTCGTCCTGCTGGTCGCGCTGTCCGTCTTCTTCCCCACGTGGATCACCTGCATGGCCGGCGTGACCGCCATCCCGGAGGGCTACCGCGAGGCGGCCCGCGCCTTCGGCGCGAGCCGCTGGGACATGTTCCGCCACGTGCTGTGGCCGGCCTTCCTCCCGCAGCTGTTCGTCGCCCTGCGGCTCTCGGTGGGCGTCGCCATCCTCGTCATCGTCGGCGCCGAGTTC
This sequence comes from Nocardioides sp. QY071, assembly GCF_029961765.1. NCBI lineage: Bacteria > Bacillati > Actinomycetota > Actinomycetes > Propionibacteriales > Nocardioidaceae > Nocardioides > Nocardioides sp. QY071. The sequence continues at coordinate 1,629,867 of NZ_CP124681.1, read as the reverse complement.
GTCCAGGGCAACAGCGGCGTCGGCTTCCGGATCTGGCACAGCTGGTCGCTCTTCCAGGCCCGGCCGATGTACGTCGGCATCTGCGTCATCGCTCTTCTCGGGTTGCTCTGCACGACCTTGGTGACCGCCCTAGGACGGCGGCTCCTCCCCTGGGCGCAGCCGGCGAACCGCCGGTGACCGCGCCACCCCACCACGACCCCAGCAAAGGAACCCACGTGTTGACCCGAAAGCTCGCCCTGCTCCTCGCCGGGCTCCTCGGCAGCGTCCTGCTCGCCGCCTGCGGCTCGTCGGACGACGCCGCCGACAAGAAGACCGTCAAGGTCGCCATCTCCGCCAAGCTCGAGGCCTTCGCGCCGCTGTTGGTCGGCATGGAGCTCGGAAGCTATGCCGACCAGGACATCGACGTCGAGATCGTCACCGCCGCACCCAGCGACGCGATGGTCCTGCTCGCCACCGGCGAGGTGGACGCCGTGTTCAGCGCGCCGAGCGCGGCCTTCTTCAACGCGGTGTCCGGCGGCTCGCCCATCAAGATCGTGGCACCCGGCATGTTCCCGCCGCCGAACAGCCGATCCGGCCTGTGGGTCAGCAAGGACCTCGCACCGAACGGCACCTTCGACCCCGCGAAGCTGCGCGGCCAGACCGTCGCGACCGCCGTCGGCGCCGGTGCGCCGGTCTCGATGGTGCTGGAGGAGGAGCTCGAGCGCAGCGGCATCTCCGCGAGTGACGTGGAGTTCCAGACGATGGGTGCCACGGACATCCTCGTCGCCCTCGAGAGCGGCGCGGTCAAGGCCGGCTGGCTCTCCGACCCGGTGTGGCTCGAGGCGGAGAAGTCCGCCGACCTCGCCTTCGCGTTCGGCCAGCCGGAGGACATCACCATGGGCGCGGTGCTCTTCGGCCCCAACCTGCTGGAGAAGGACCGGGACAAGGGCAAGCGCCTCCTGGCCGGCATGCGCAGCGTCGTCGCCGATCACCTCCAGGGCGCCTACCACGACGACCCCGAGGTCCGCGCCGCGCTGGTGAAGCAGCTCGAGATCTCCGACGACCAGCTCGACAAGCTGCCCGAGCTCGTCTTCCCGCCCGACCTGGCCTACCCGGACGGCCTCACCGACCGCTACCAGGCGACCTACGCCCGGCAGGACGGCGTGCTGGTCTACTCCGACCCGCTCACCGAGGACGAGGTCATCGACGCCAACCTCGCCAAGTAGCCGCCCGGTGAGCGCGATCTACATCCACGAGGAGATCGACATCATCGGGGCCCGCCGCGCCGACTACATGGAGCACATGACGTCGGGCTGGGACGCCGCCGCGCGCGCCGAGCGCGGGATGCGCTGCTTCGGGGTCTGGGCGACGGTCGGCAGCACCGGCCGCTGGCCGAGCGTCGTCAACATGTGGGAGCTGGACGGCTGGAAGGGACTCGCGGCCAACTTCGCCCACGAGCTCTCGCACGACTCGCTCCAGGACCCCACGCTGGCCAGGTGGTGGTCCGCGGCCGCCGAGCTCCGCTCCGGCGGGCGCGACCGCATCCTGCTGCCGGCCGACTACAGCCCGAGCATCGAGGCACTGTGCGCGGACCTGCCGCCCGCCGCCTGCCACCTCCACGAGGTGGTGGCGGTAGCACGGGGATCAGCGCGCGAGTACCTCTCGCTCCTGGCCGACCAATGGCTGGACACAGCGCTCGCCGCGGGACTCCGGCTCACCGGCGCCTACCGGACCGCGATGGTCTCCGACAGCGAGGTGATCGTCGTGTGGTCGGTCCCGGACTGGGACCACTGGGCGCAGGTCGAGGAGCTCCTCGACCACGATCCCGCCGTCGACCGGTGGCGCGAGCGCACCGCCGGCCTCGTCCTGTCCGACCGACGCACCCTGCTGTGCGCCGCTCCGAAGTCGCCCCTGCGCACCGGCCGCCAGCCCTGACCCTCGAGAGGAATCCTCCGTGACCCACCCACCCCTGCTCGACGGCATCCGCGTCGTCGAGTGCACGCTGCTGGAGCCCGGCGCCCTGGGCATGACCCTCGGCGACCTCGGCGCCGAGGTCATCAAGGTCGAACCCCCGGGCGGCGACTACATCCGCCGGCTCGGCTGGCCGATCGTCGAGGGGAGCTCGCTGCTGCACTGGCACGTCAACCGCGGCAAGCGGTCGATCCGCCTCGACCTGCGCTCGCCGGGCGGCCCCGAGGTGTTCCTCGACCTCGTCGCCGGGGCCGACATCGTGGTCGAGGGCATGCGGCCCGGCGCCCTGGAGCGCCGCGGCCTCGGCTTCGACCGGCTTCGCGGGGTCAACCCGGCGATCGTGCTCTGCTCGCTGTCCGGGTTCGGCATCGACGGGCCCTACCGCGACCTGCCGTCGCACGGCGTCGGCTTCGACGCGTGGGCCGGCCTCGCCGCGCCGGCCGTCGACGAGCAGGGGTTCACCTACATCCCCGAGCACACGGGCACCGGGACCAAGGTCGGCCCGCTGTGGGGAGCGCTCGCGGCGGTGTCCGCCGTGCTCCGCGCCCGTCGTACCGGCGTCGGGTGCCACCTCGACATCTCCCAGAGCGACGCGGCCGCCTTCAGCAACTGGCTGCCGATCGAGGGGCACCGGGCCTACGAGCGGCCGGAGCCCGAGGTGACCGGCAACCCGGCCGACGGTGGGGCCCGGCGGCGGCCGGGTCCGGGCGGCATGGAGGAGGCGGTGCGCTACCAGTACTACCGCTCCGCCGACGGGCACGTCCTCTTCCAGGCGTCCGAGCAGGAGTTCTGGCGCAACTTCTGCGTCGCCTGCGACCGGCTCGATCTCTTCGAGGGACGCGAGGGCCAGCAGTACGGCGACCACGCGACCGGCGACCGGGACCTGCGTGCCGAGCTGCGCGCACTCTTCGCGACCCGGACCACCGCGGACTGGGTCGAGCTCGGGCTGGCGATCGACTGCCCCATCGCGCCGGTCAACGACGCCGCCGGGATCGGCCGCGACCCCCAGTTCGCGCACCGCATGCCCTGGTGGCCCGCGGCCGAGCACGGCGCCGACCTGCTGCCGACACCGGTCAACGTCGTCGGCGAGCAGCGCCGCCCGCCCCGGCGCGCGCCCGAGGTCGGCGCGGACACCGAAGCGGTGCTCGCCGAGCTCGGGTACGCCGAGGACCGGGTAGCCTCGCTGCGCCGTGCCGGTGTCATCTAGGAGCCCAGCAGTGCCACAGCAGCAGGACCGCCGCGTCGCCGTCGTCACCGGAGCCAGCCGTGGGCTGGGCAAGGGGATCGCCCTCGCCCTGGGCGAGGCCGGCTACACCGTCTACGTCACCGGCCGCAGCGTCGCACCCGGGTCACACGACCTCGGCGGCACCATCGGCGAGACCGCCGAGCAGGTCACCGAGCGCGGTGGGACCGGGGTGGCGGTGGCGTGCGACCACCGCGACGACGGGGCGGTCGCGGCCCTCGTCGAGCAGGTACGGCGCGAGCAGGGACACCTGGACCTGCTGGTCAACAACGCGTTCGCCGTACCCGACGAGGTCACCGCGGGCGGCGGGTTCTGGGAGAAGCCGCTCGACGCGGTGATGATGTTCGACGTCGGGCTGCGCTCGACGTACACGACGACCTGGCACGCCACTCCCCTGCTGCTGGAGTCGGCGCAGCGGGCACCGCTGGTCGTCAACATCTCCGGCTTCGGCGCGGTCTGCTACCTGCACGGTCCGGCGTACGGCGCGGTGAAGGCGGGCGTCGACAAGATGACCCACGACATGGCCGTCGACCTGGCCGACACCGGGGTCAGCGTCGTGGCCCTGTGGCCGGGGCTGCTGCGCACCGAGCGGACGATGCGGGTCGTCGACGCCGACCCGGACCTGTACGCCGCCTCGCTGCCGATCATGGAGCACCCTGAGCTGACCGGGCGGGTGATCGCGGCGCTCGCCGGCGGCCCGGCCGGAGTCAAGCGGGAGAAGACCGGGCGGGCGCTGATCGGTGCCGAGCTGGCGAGCGAGCTCGGGGTGAGCGACGTCGACGGCCGCACGCCGGTCTCCCGGCGCGACCTGCTCGGCGGGCCGGTCGGCTACAGCGACGTGGTCGTGCGCTAGCCGGGTCAGCCGCCCATGGCGTTGGGGTTGCGCCACTGCCGCTCGAACGGCAGCCGCCAGGCGTACGGCGCCACCAGCTGGTGGATCTGGTTCGGGCCCCAGCTGCCCTGCCGGTAGGGCCGGACGACGGGCGGATTCTCGAGCAGCGGCTCGGAGACCTCCCACAGCCGCTCGATGCCCTCGGCGGAGGTGAACAGGGTCTGGTCGCCGCGCGCGGCGTCGTAGATCAGCCGCTCGTAGGCCTCGAGCACGGAGCCGGCCCAGGTGGTGTCGCCCATCGCGAACTGCATCGAGAGCTTGTCGAGCTTCATGCCCGGACCGGGCCGCTTTCCGTAGAAGGACAGCGACATCTTGGCCTTGTCGGCCAGGTCGAAGGTCAGGTGGTCGGGGCCGTGGTCGCCGACGCCGGAGTTCTTCGGGAACATCGAGCGCGGCGGCTCCTTGAACGCGATCGAGATGATCCGGGCACCCTCGGCCATCCGCTTGCCGGTGCGCAGGTAGAACGGGACGCCGGCCCAGCGCCAGTTGTCGACGAAGCACTTGAGCGCGATGAAGGTCTCGGTCTCCGACTCGGGCGCCACGCCCTCGATGTCACGGTAGCCCTGGTACTGACCGCGTACGACGTTCGCCGGGTCGATCGGCATCATCGAGCGGAAGACCTTGTTCTTCTCCTCGCGGATCGCGTCGGGGTGCAGCGACGTGGGCGGCTCCATCGCGGTGAACGCGAGGACCTGGAACAGGTGGGTGACCACCATGTCCTTGTAGGCGCCGGTGGACTCGTAGAAGTTGGCGCGCTGCTCGAGCCCGAGCTCCTCGGGCACGTCGATCTGCACGTGGTCGATGTTGTTGCGGTGCCAGATCGGCTCGAACAGGCCGTTGGCGAAGCGGAAGGCGAGGATGTTCTGCGCGGCCTCCTTCCCGAGGAAGTGGTCGATCCGGTAGATCTGCGACTCGTCGAAGGTCTTGTGCAGCTCGGCGTTGAGCGCCTTCGCCGAGGCGAGGTCGACCCCGAACGGCTTCTCCATGATGATCCGGCTGCCCTCGGCCAGGCCGGCGTCGTCGAGGGTCTTCACCACCGACAGCGCGGCCTTCGGCGGGACGCTCAGGTAGTGCAGCCGGACCCGGTCCCCCGACCACTCGGACTCGGCCTTCTCGACCGCGGCACGCAGGCCCGCCGGCCCCTCGCTGCCGGGGGCCCAGTGCAGCAGCTTCGCGAACTCCGGCCAGGCCGCCATGTCGCCGTCGTCGCCGGAGAACTCCTGGACCGCCTCGTGCACGAACTGCACGAAGGACTCGGTGGTGTGCTCGTCGAGCGACGTACCGATGATCTGCAGCTGGGGCAGCAGCCCGGTCTCGAACAGGTGCAGCATCCCCGGCAGCAGCTTGCGGCGGGCGAGGTCTCCCGTCGCGCCGAAGAGCACGACCGTCACGGGCTTCTGGGTCTTCGGTGCCATGTCGTCCACTCTGCCTCCTCGTCGTTACGGCCACGATAACGAGCGGCGTACGACGACGGCCGGGCAAAGACCCGCGCGCGCCGGGAACCCGGTGGCGGACTCGGACCTCGTGGGTGCATCAGGGGCGACTCGGCGTCCGCCACCTTCCACCGAGGAGACCTCGATGTCATCACGAACGATCGCGGCCCGCGTGGCCCTCGCCGCGGCTCTCCTGCCGCTGGCCGCCGGCTGCTCCGACGACGAGCCCGCGGAGGCGACCCAGCAGGATGGTCCGTCCGTGGCCGCCGATCGATCCTCGGCTCCTGCCGCCGACCTTCCGGAGGGGATCCTCGCGCTCCCCGCGCGCGGGCCGGGCGAGGACTCCGTGAGTCTCGCAGCAGGCCGCTACCGCATCCCGCTCGACGACTCCCTCGCCTTCGACGTCGACCTCCCCACCGACACCTCCGCCCACGACGACGGCCTCTTCCTCGCCACCGACAGCTTCATCCTCAAGACCGAGCTCGCCGGCGACCAGTACGGCGTCCCCCGCGACCCCTGCACCGACCAGACCATCGTCCCCACCGGACCCACGGTCGACGACCTCGTCCAAGCCCTCACCACACTGCCGGCCTACCAGGTCTCGCCCCCGCAACCCGTCGACCTCGGCGGCGCGCACGGCACCTACCTCGAAGCCCGCATCCCCGCCGGCTACGACGACACCAAGTGCGACGGCAGCGCCATCCAGCTCCCCGGCAACCCCGACACCGCCGTCAGCGGCCCCGCCCCCTACACCGGCCACTGGTGGATCCTCGACGTCGACGGCCGACGCGTCGTCGTCCAGCAGAACTGCTGGGGCTGCAGCAAGAAGGAGTTCGCCCGCGCCCCCGAGGCGCCGCAGAGCATCACCTTCACACCGGCCCCGTGATGCGGGACGGTTGAGCGAGATGGTGGAGGCGCTGATGGACGGTACGGAGCAGGCGGAGGACATCGACGCGCTGTACGCCGCGTCGTACCGCCGGCTCGTCGTCCAGATGTACGCGATCTGCGGTGATCTCACCGACGCGGAGGACGCCGTGCAGGACGCGTTCATCACCGCGATCCGCAAGCGCAGGACGCTGCGCTCGGTCGACAACCCCGAAGCATGGATCCGTACCGTCGCACTACGCCGGCTGCACCGCGGCTGGCGCCACCTCGCGGTGGTACGCCGACACCAGGCCCTGGACCGCGGCCCCGAGCCGGCGGTCGCGGTCGGTCCTGAGCACGTCGCACTGGTCAGTGCGCTCGCGCTCCTGGACCCGGCCCAGCGCGAGGTGGTGGTGCTGCACCACCTCGCCGACCTCTCGGTGGCGGAGATCGCCGAGCAGCTGCAGGTTCCGGAGGGCACCGTGAAGTCACGACTGGGCAGAGGACGACAGCGGCTCGGTGTGCTGTTGACGGACAAGGAGGAGCCGAGCCATGGCTGACTGGGAACCGCTCCGAGACCTCGCGCAGCGTGTGGTGCCGCCCGACTTCGACTCGTTGGTGAGCACCGCGCGCCGACGACAGCGCCGCACCGGGATCGCGGTCGGCGCGGTGACCGCACTCCTCCTCGTCGGCGGAGGCATCGTCGTGTCGACCGTCGATGACCACGGCGGTGCCATCCAGCCGGCGAAGGCACCGCCGACCTCGCCCTCCGACCTGCCGGCGGGCGTGCTCCCGCTGCCGCCACACGGGCCGGACGAGAACCCCGTTAGCCTCGCAGCAGGCCGCTACCGCATCCCGCTCGACGACTCCCTCGCCTTCGACGTCGACCTCCCCACCGACACCTCCGCCCACGACGACGGCCTCTTCCTCGCCACCGACAGCTTCATCCTCAAGACCGAGCTCGCCGGCGACCAGTACGGCGTCCCCCGCGACCCCTGCACCGACCAGACCATCGTCCCCACCGGACCCACGGTCGACGACCTCGTCCAAGCCCTCACCACACTGCCGGCCTACCAGGTCTCGCCCCCGCAACCCGTCGACCTCGGCGGCGCACACGGCACCTACCTCGAAGCCCGCATCCCCGCCGGCTACGACGACACCAAGTGCGACGGCAGCGCCATCCAGCTCCCCGGCAACCCCGACACCGCCGTCAGCGGCCCCGCCCCCTACACCGGCCACTGGTGGATCCTCGACGTCGACGGCCGACGCGTCGTCGTCCAGCAGAACTGCTGGGGCTGCAGCAAGGACGCCCTCGACCGGGGCCCTCAGACGCCCGCGAGCATCACCTTCACGCGGACGGGCTGAGCCGCCGGCGCAGGCCGTCGAGCACGAGCTCCAGGCCGAGGGCGAAGTCGGAGTCGGAGTCGTCCTCGTGGGACAGGACGTACCGGAGCAGGGTGCGGGCTGCGATCCGGGCGAGGCCGGTGTCGGCCCCGGCGCGCTCCAGCGCCGCGCGCAGCGGCCGCTCCAGGCCCTCGGCGTCGGCGCGGTTGACCCGGGCGATGAGGACCGCGCCGTCGCGGTGGCGGCGCATCGCGTCGCGCAGGCCGAGGCAGAGCAGCTGGACCTCGGCGTCCCAGGCCATGATCTCGGCGGGGCGGCGGCCGCGGCGCAGGATCTCGTCGGCGATCGCCGCCAGCAGCGCGTCCTTGTTGGTGAAGTGGTGGTAGAGCGCGCCGGGCTGGACGCCGAGGTCGCCGGCGAGGCGCCGCATGGAGAGCGCGTCGAGGCCGTGGGCGTCGAGCACCTCGATCGCGCGCGCGACCACGTCGTCCCTCCGGTAGCGCACCCTGGCTCTCCTCGTCTCGTCCCCCGGGCCGCGTTGACCCGGGTGCGAGCGCCAGCCTAACCTGAACACCGTTCAACTGCGCGCTGCCGCGCTCCCCCGGAACCGAGAGTGACCCGATGAATCGCCGTACCCCCACCACCGACGTCGCCCTGATCGCCGGCTTCGCCGCGCTCATCGCGGTGTGTGCCATCCTGCCGGACATCAAGACCGGCATCGGCGTGCCGTACTCGCTGCAGACCTTCGGCGTGCTGCTCGCGGGCGCCGTCCTCGGGCCGGTGCGCGGATTCCTGTGCGTGGTGCTCTACCTGGTCGCCGGCCTGGTGCTGCCGATCTACTCCGGCGGCGCGTCCGGCATCTCGCACTACAGCGGCGTGACCGCCGGCTACCTCGTCGCGTTCCCGATCGCGGCCGCGCTGTGCGGCTTCCTCGTCTACCGCAACCGCAACAACGCCACGCAGTTCGCGTTCGTGTTCACCTGCGGCCTGCTCAGCAGCTTCCTCGTCGTGCACACCCTCGGGCCGCTCAACCTCGCCTGGCGTGCGGACCTCAGCCTCAAGGAGGCGTTCAGCTTCGACGCCGCCTACTTCCCCGGCGACATCGCCAAGAACGTCGTGATGGCGCTGGTCGCGACCGCCGTGCACAAGGCGTTCCCCGACCTCGCCGCCCGCAGGCGCCCCGCCGAGGTCGAGGAGACCTCCGCGGCGTGAGCCGGGTCGAGCTCGACCGGGTCGTGGTCCGGGCCGCGACGCCCGGAGGACCGGTCCCCGAGGTCACCGTCGTGCGGGAGACCTCGCTCGACCTCACCGAGCAGCGGATCGCGCTGATCGGCCCCAACGGCTCGGGCAAGTCGACCCTCGCCCGGCTGGTCAACGGACTGGTCGAGCCCACCTCCGGCCGCGTCACCGTCGACGGGCTCGATGTCGCGAAGAAGGGCCGGGAGGTGCGACGCCGGGTCGGGTTCGTGTTCACCGACCCCAGCGCCCAGCTGGTCATGCCGACCGTCGTGGAGGACGTCGCGCTGTCGTTGCGCCACCAGGTGCGCGGGCGCGAGGAGCGGGCCGTAGCCGCGCGGGCGGTGCTGGCGTCGTACGGGCTCGAGGAGCTGGCCGACCGCAGTGTGCACACCCTCTCCGGCGGCCAGCGGCAGCTGCTCGCGCTGGCCGGCGTGCTCGCCACCGACCCCGCGATCCTGGTCGCCGACGAGCCGACCACGCTGCTCGACCTGCGCAACGCCCGGCTGATCGGCGACCTGCTGTTCGGCCTCCCGCAGCAGCTGGTGCTCGCGACCCACGACCTCGACCTGGCGCTGCACTGCGACCGGGCGCTGCTGGTCGAGGACGGCACCGTCGTCGCGGACGGTGCGCCCGCCGAGGTCGTCGCCCACTACCGCGCGAGCGCCGGGTGACCGCCGGCCCGCTCGGCGACTACCAGCCGGGCAGGTCCGTCTTCCACCGGCTGCCGGTCGGCGCGAAGCTGCTCGGCCTGCTGGTGCTCAGCGTGGTCGCGGTGGCGTTCCGGGGTGTCCCGACGACGGCCGGGCTGCTCGTGCTGGCGGCGCTGTGCTGCGTGGTCGCCGGCGTCCGGCTGGGCCGGGCGGTGCGCGCGCTGCGTGGCGTCGTGGTCGCGATGACCCTGCTGGCGGCGTACCAGACCTGGCAGAGGGGTGCCGAGCACGCCTTCGTCGTCGTGGGCGCCCTGGTGGCACTCCTGCTGCTCGCGACCGTGTTCACCACGACCACCTCCGTCGAGCGGATGGTCGATGCGATCACCCGCTGGCTGGGGCCGTTCCGCCGCTTCGGGGTCAACCCGGAGCTGGTCGCGCTCGCGTTCTCGCTGATGATCCGCGGCATCCCGCTCACCCTCGCCATCGCCGGCGAGACCCGCGACGCCGCGCGGGCGCGGGGACTCGAACGGAACCCTCGCGCCTATCTCACGCCGCTCGTGATCCGCGTCGTCGCGCACGCCCGGGCCACCGGGGACGCGCTGCACGCGCGCGGCCTCGGCGACGAGTGATCTCGACCGGCCAGCTTGGTCGCCTCTCCACAAAGCCGCGGATCCCGGCTATCCTGAGCAACCTGAACACCGTTCAGTTCGGCACCCAGGACCGCACGAGGAGCACCATGACCACCAACTTCGACGAGCTCGCCACCCGCATCCTCGGCGGGGGCGCGGCCACCGAGGCCGACGCGCTCGCCGTACTCCAGGCGCCCGACAGCAACCTGATGGACGTCGTGGCCGCCGGCGGGCGGCTGCGGCGCGCGCACTTCGGCAACACGGTCAAGGTCAACTACCTGGTCAACCTCAAGTCCGGCCTGTGCCCCGAGAACTGCAACTACTGCTCGCAGGCGATGGGCTCGGAGGCGCCGATCCTCAAGTACTCCTGGCTCTCCAAGGAGGAGACCCTCAAGCAGGCCGGCGCCGGGCTGCGCGGCGGCGCGACCCGGGTCTGCATGGTGTCCTCGGGCCGCGGTCCGTCCGAGCGCGACATCGACAAGGTCGTCGAGATGACCGAGGCCCTCAAGGACGAGTACGACGGCGTCGAGGTCTGCGCCTGCCTCGGCCTGCTCAAGGACGGGCAGGCCGCGCGGCTGAAGGCGGCGGGCGTCGACGCCTACAACCACAACATCAACACCGCCGAGTCGCACCACGACAACATCGTCCAGACGCACACGTACGACGACCGCGTGGACACCATCGGCAAGGCCAAGGACGCCGGCCTGTCACCGTGCTCGGGCCTGATCGCGGGTCTCGGCGAGACCGACGAGCAGCTGGTCGAGGCGCTGTTCGCGTTGAAGGCACTGGACACCGACTCGATCCCGGTGAACTTCCTGATGCCGTTCGACGGAACGCCGTACGAGAACACCTGGGAGCTCTCCCCCCTCCGCTGCGTGAAGATCCTGGCCATGGCGCGCTTCGTGTGCCCCGACAAGGAGATCCGCATCGCCGGCGGGCGCGAGATGCACCTGCGCACCCTGCAGGCCACGGCGCTGCAGGTCGCGAACTCGATCTTCCTCGGCGACTACCTCACCTCCGAGGGCCAGGACGCCAAGGCCGACCTGGAGATGCTGCGCGACAACGGCTTCACGATCCTCGGCCTCGACGCCGACGCGTTCGACGAGCTGATCGCGGCCCACGACCGCCCGGTCGCGGCGCACGGCTGCGGCGACGCGTGCGGCGGGTGTGCGTCCGGCGGTGCCTGCGGGCCGCAGATCCGCACCCGTGGTGCGGGCACCGAGGTCCCGGCCAACGCCTGAGCGATGACCGTCTCCGAGGCCGTCGACCTGCTCGCCTTCGACCGCGAGCACCTCTGGCACCCCTACACGTCGATGACCGAGCCGACCCCGGTCCGGCTGGTCACGGCCGCCCGCGGCTGCGAGCTCGAGGTCGACGGCCGCTGGGTGGTCGACGCGATGTCGTCGTGGTGGTCGGCGATCCACGGCTACCGGCACCCCGTGCTCGACGCCGCCGTCGCCGAGCAGGCCGGTCGGTTCAGTCACGTCATGTTCGGCGGCCTCACCCACGAGCCCGCGGTGGAGCTGGGCCGGCGCCTCGTCGAGATCACCCCCGAGCCGCTGGAGCGGGTCTTCCTGGCCGACTCGGGCTCGGTGAGCGTCGAGGTCGCGATGAAGATGGTGCTGCAGTACCAGCGCGGTGCCGGCCGCACTGATCACCCCTCTGGGCGCACCCGGATGCTCACCGTCCTCGGTGGCTACCACGGTGACACCTTCGACTGCATGAGCGTCACCGACCCGGTCGGCGGGATGCACTCGCTGTGGGCGGGGCTGCTGCCGGAGCAGGTCTTCGCGCCCCGGCCGCCGTCGTACGACGCCGCTCCGGCCGCGATCGCCCACTGGGCCGACGCGGTGCGCGACCTCGCCGCCCGCCACGCGCGCGAGCTCGCCGGCATCATCGTGGAGCCGCTGCTGCAGGGTGCGGGTGGCATGTGGCCCTACCCGGTGGAGTGCCTGCGGGTGCTGCGCGAGGTCGCCGACGAGCACGGCCTGCTGCTGGTGTTCGACGAGATCGCCACCGGCTTCGGCCGCACCGGCCACCTGTTCGTCAGCGAGCTGGTGACCCCCGACGTGCTGTGCTTGGGCAAAGCGCTGACCGGCGGGTACCTCACCCTCGCCGCCGTCCTCACCACCGACGCGGTCGCCCGCGGGATCTCCGGCAGCGAGGCGGGCGTCGTCATGCACGGCCCGACGTTCATGGGCAACCCGCTGGCCTGCGCGGTCGCGAGCGCGTCGATCGACCTGCTGCTCTCCTCGGACTGGGCGGCGACGGTCACCGCGATCGGCGAGCGGCTCACGACCGGGCTCGCTCCCCTGCGCTCGCTCCCGGGCGTCGTCGACGTCCGCACGATCGGCGCCGTCGGCGTCGTCCAGCTCGACCACCCCGTCGACGTGGTCGCCGCGACCGACGCGGCGCTCGCCGCGGGCGTGTGGCTGCGACCGTTCCGCGACCTGGTGTACGCGATGCCGCCGTACGTCGCCGGACCGGACGCGATCGACCGGATCGTCAGCGGCATCGCGGAGGCGGTGAAGGCAGGATGACCCGGGACCCGAGCAGCTGGGAGAGCTGGCTCGCGGCGCAGGCCGAGGAGCGCGAGGCCGCCGGCCTCACCCGGCGCCTGCGGGCGCGGGCGGCCGACGACAGCACGATCGACCTGGCCGGCAACGACTACCTCGGCCTGGCCCGGGACCCCGACGTACGGCGGGCGGCCGCGGACGCCGCATGGACGTGGGGATCCAGCGCCAGCGCCTCGCGCCTGGTCACCGGCACCTTCGCGCTGCACGAGGAGCTGGAGCGGGAGCTCGCCGACTACCTCGGGCAGCCCGCGGCCCTGGTGTTCTCGACCGGCTACCACGCCAACCTGGCCGTCGTGGCGGCACTCGCTGACCGCACGACCCGGGTGCTCTCGGACGCCCACGTCCATGCCTCGCTCATCGACGGGGTCCGGCTCTCGCGGTCCCGGCTGAGCGTCGTACCGCACAGCGACGTCGACGCCGTCCGGGCCGGTCTCACCGCTGCAGCGGAAGCCGGAGAGCGGGCGATGGTGCTCGTCGAGTCGGTCTACTCCGTGCTCGGCGACGCGGCGCCGCTGGTCGAGCTGAGCGCCCTCTGCGAGCAGTACGACGCCCTCCTGGTCGTCGACGAGGCGCACGCCGTCGGGGTCCACGGGCCGGGGCTCGTGGCCACGCTCGGCCTCGCCGGACGCCCGCACGTCGTCGTCACCGCCACCTTGTCGAAGTCGCTCGGCGCCCAGGGCGGGGCGGTCCTCGGCTCCCCCGCGCTGCGCGAGCACCTGGTCAACCGGGCCCGGCCGTTCATCTTCGACACCGGCCTCGCCCCGGCCCCGACCGCGGGGGCGTTGGCCGCACTGCGGGCGATCCGGGCGCGCCCCGAGCTGGGCGCGACCGTGCGGACGCGGGTCTCTGCGCTCGCCGACACCCTCGGCGTCGTGGCCCCCGCCGGCGCCGTCCTGTCGGTGCCGATGTCCTCGCCACAGGCCGCCGTCGCCGCCCAGGCCGCCGCGCTCGAGTCCGGGTTGCGGGTGGGCTGCTTCCGCCCGCCGTCGGTGCCCGACGGCATCTCCCGGCTGCGGATCACCGTCACGGCCGGGGTTCCCGCGGACCGATGGGACCGCGCGGTCGCGGTCCTCGTCGAGCTCGTGAAGGAGCACCAGTGACCCGGGTCGTCGTGGTGACGGGCACCGACACCGGGGTCGGGAAGACCGTCGCCACCGCGGCCCTCGCCGCGACCACGCCCGGGCGGGTGCTCGTCGTCAAGCCGGTGCAGACCGGCGTCGGCGGCGCCGACCCGGACGTCCCCGACGTCGACACCGTGCGCACCCTCGCGGGCTGCGAGGCCGTCCAGCTGGCCGCGCTCGACGAGCCGCTGGCCCCCGACACCGCCGCGCGCCGCCAGGGCGAGAGCCTGCCGACGGTCGCCGAGCACGCCGCGCGGATCCGCGACCTCGCGGCGTCGTACGACGTCGTGATCGTCGAGGGCGCCGGCGGGCTGCTGGTCCGGCTCGACCTCGACGGGGGCACCCTGCTCGACCTCGCCGTCGCGCTCGGCGCCGAGGTGGTCGTCGTCGCCCGGGCCGGGCTCGGCACGCTCAACCACACCGAGCTCACCGTCGCGGCGCTGCGCTCGCGCGGCGTCGAGCCGGCGGGCCTGGTGATCGGCGCCTGGCCGTCCGAGCCCGGGCTCGCCGAGACGTGCAACCGCACGGACCTGCCCCGGGTGACCGGCGTACCCGTCCTCGCCGTCATCCCCGACGGCGCTGGATCCCTTGCTCCCGGCGGGTTCCGGGAGCAGGTGTCGACCTGGTTCGGCTGAGCCTCAGCACAGCCTCACCACAGGGGTGGGTGACGGTCCTTCCACGGAGCCGCGGCCTCGACCTGTGCGGCCAGCGAGAGGAGCAGCTCCTCCTCGGCGGGCCGGGCGGCGAGCATGACGCCGACCGGGAGTCCGTCGGGTGTCTGGTGCAGCGGCAGCGAGATGGCCGGCATGCCGGTGACGTTCCACGCGGAGGTCCACGGCGTGAAGCGCTTCTGCGCCTCGAAGTCGGCCGCCGGGTCGGCGTCGTCGCGGATCGCGCCGACCGGGAGCGGCGGGCTGGCGAGGGTCGGCGTGAGCACGATGTCGTACGGCGCCAGCGCGACCAGCGCGTCGGCGGCATGGCGGCGCATCGCCCCGATCGCCAGGCCGAACTCCGGGCCCGACACCGCCTCGCCACGCTCGCCCAGCCACCGGGTCAGCGGCCGGACCTGCGCCCGCTGGGCCGGCTCGAGCGGGACGGTCGACAGCGCGGTGAGCACCGCCCAGCAGGTCTCGAAGACGCCGACGGCCTCAGGCGGCAGCGGCACCTGCACGTCCTCGATCACGTGGCCGAGGGAGGCGAGCAGGCGCGACGCGTCGTCGTACGCCTGCTGGACCTCGGGGTGCACCTCGACGTCCGCGATGACCGGCCGGTCGAAGCGCGCGATCCGCAACCGGCCGGGCTCGCGCCCGGCGGCCTCGAGGAAGGTGCCGCCCGGAGCCGGCGCCCACGTGGGGTCGCCCGCGCGACGGCCCGCGAGCACGTCGAGCAGCGCGGCGGCATCCGCGACCGTGCGGGCGATCGGGCCGGAGACGGCGAGCCCGATCGGGTCGCCGTACATCGGGAAGCCGCTGACCCGGCCACGGCTGGGCTTGAGCCCGACCAGGCCGCAGCACGAGGCGGGGATGCGGATCGAGCCCCCGCCGTCGGAGCCCTGGGCGACGGGCACCAGCCCGGCGGCCACCGCCGAGGCCGCGCCACCCGAGGAGCCGCCGGCCATCCGGGTGGTGTCCCACGGCGTGACGGCCGGCGGACGGCCCTCTGGCTCGGTGTAGCAGGGCGATCCGAACTCGGGCGTGCTCGTCTTCCCGAGGCTGACCATCCCGGCGTCCTCGATCGCCAGGGCCACGCTGTCGGACAGCTCAGGGACGTAGCCCGCGAACACCGGCGACCCGAAGGCGGTCGGTACGCCGCGGGTGAGGTTGAGGTCCTTGATCGCCGTCGGTACGCCGGCCAGCGGGGACGCGCCGTCCCCGACCGGTCCGACCGCGGCGACCTCCCGGGCCCGGCGCCGCGCGGCATCCGGGTCGCGGAGCACGAACGCGCCGTCGACGTACTCCTGCGGGAGTCGCGCGGCGCGTTCGAGGTAGTGCTCGGTGAGCTCGACGGGGCTGATCTCGCCGGAGCGGATCAGCGCCCCCTGCTCGAGGGCGGTCAGGTCGTGGAGTTCGGCCACGACCCGACCCTACCCATCGTGCTCAGCCCTGCTGGAAGGCCAGGACCTGGGAGGCCGGCCCGCCCAGGTAGGCGTCCTGGTCGAGGACCGCACTGTTCTTGCCGGCCGGCGACGGCAGGCCCTGGCGGGAGTTGACGACCCCGTTGAGGAGCCCGCCCACCCCGCACCCGGTGGCCGCCGGGACGGCGAAGGACCTGTCGACGACGACACCCCCACGGGCGTGGATCAGGCTGCCGGCCTCGCCGACCGGCACGAACTCGAAGGACCCGGCCTTCTCCATGGCCAGGTGCAGCACGATCGGGTTCGCATTGGAGCCGATGTAGCAGTTTGTGCCGAGCAGGGCGTTCTTGAGCCGGATCTTCACGGGCAGGGCGACCACCTCGCCGCCGTAGATCGAGGCCAGGATGTCGATCTGCGGGAGCTCGGTCGTGGCGAGCTCGACGGTCGCGGTCACGTCGGTGAGACCGGGCAGCAGCCGCTCGAGGCCGGGCACGCCGAGCAGCCCTCCGGGGACCTGCATCGGGCCGGAGGTGAAGACCTTGCCGGGCGTGCCGAAGGTCTTCTCCCCCGCGCCGACGCTCGCGATGCCGAGCGAGAGCACCGACTGCGCGGTCACGGGGACGGTGCCGTTGCCGATCACGAAGGTGCCACCCGTGACCACGGCGGTCACGCAGGACGTCGAGGCGTCGTCGGCCTCGGCCAGCATCTGCGCTGCGGGGCAGTTGCGGAAGACCTCGAACGGGTGCGGCTCGTCGGCGGCGTGGGCCACCGGGGCGGTCGGGACCAGCGCGGCGGCGGGGAGGGCGACCGCCGCGACCAGGGCGGCGAGGCGGGCACGGGAGCGACGGCACGGGAGCAGCGTCATGTTCTCTCCTGGGAGCAGGGGGTGGGGGGATGCGACGGGGTCCGAGCCCTCCCGCCGGTCCCATCCAGCCAAAGCGTCACCAGAAGATCAACTCTTGTTGTCACACGCTGTTACTGCTAAGACGGCTCGCCAAAACGCCGCTGCCGCACGCAGAGGGCGTGCGGCAGCGGCGTCGGGCGAGGGCGGGGTCAGGCCGCGCTCACCTCCGGGGCGAACTCGACCAGGGTGCCGAGCGCGGCGAGCAGCTTGGCGCGGACCTCGGGGTCGGTGGTCGGGTCGACGTCGACGGCCGGCTGCGAGACGGTGACGTCCTCGACCACGATCGCACCGGCGATGCCGGCGGAGCGGGCGGTGTCGCCGTGGGCCCACTTGCCGCCGTACGGCGTGGGGGTGGCGCCGATGACGCCGAACGGCTTGCCGACCATGGCGCCGGCGCCGTAGGGGCGCGAGATCCAGTCGATGGCGTTGTTGAGGACGGCCGGCATGGTGCCGTTGTACTCGGGGGTGACGGCCAGGACGCGGTCGGCGGAGGCGACGCGCTCGCGCAGCGCGACGGCGGCGGCCGGCGCGGTCGCGCCGTCGAGGTCCTCGTTGTAGAACGGGACCTGGTCGAGACCCTCGACGATGTCCAGCGTGACGCCGGCGGGCGCCTCGTCGCGCAGGATCTCGGCGAGCTTGCGGTTGAGGGAGTCGGCCCGCAGGGATCCGACGAGGACGGCGACGCGGGTGCTCTGGGTGTCAGTCATGGAGGTCTAAACGGACCGTGGTCCGCTTCCATTCCCGGGGTGAGAGAAGTTTCTTCAGTCGGGTTTCCTCACCCACACGTCGACCGCCTCGCCTGCCGCCACCACTGCCGCGTGGCGATCGACCGGCAGCGCAACCAGCGGGCAGTCGTCGGTCCCCTCCTCGACGACGACCACGACGACACCCGCCGGTGCGAGCAGCCGGTTCGCCGCCGCCACCACCGGGCACACTTCGTCGTGGTGCAGCACGCCGTCGATCGCGATCCCGGTGGCACGCACCCTCGGCAGCGCTCCCACCACCTCCAGCAGGTACTCCGACGGCTCCTTCCAGTCGACACGGGCCAGGTCGCCGACCGCGGCCAGCGCGTCGACCAGGGCCAGCACCGCCTCCACGTCCCCCGCCTCGTCGATGCCGCGGTCCGCGAGCTGCTCGGCGTGCCGCTCGAGATAGGCGTCGGCGTCGGTCAGCGCGAGCCGCACCTCCGGCGCGACCCGTGGGTCGTCGGTCAGCAGGTCCACGAGCCGGTCCCAGGCGGCGAGGTCGCTCATGGCCGGATCGTAAGCGGCTGTCGGCGACCCGATCTAGGGTGGCCTCACCATGCCCAAGGACCTCCCCGTGCTGACCAGCGCGCCCGTCGTGCGCCGCGACGCCGCCCGCAACCGGGAGGCGCTGCTGCAGGCCGCAGCCGAGCTGATCGAGACCTGCGGGGTCGACGACCTCACGACCGAGGCGGTCGCGGCGCGGGCGGGCGTCGGCAAGGGCACGGTGTTCCGGCGGTTCGGGAGCCGCGAGGGGCTGATGGCCTCGCTGCTCAACCACCGCGAGGAGGAGTGGCAGGCCAGCGTGATCAGCGGTCCGCCGCCGTTGGGTCCGGGGGCGCCGCCGATGGAGCGGCTGCTGGCGTTCGGCGCGTCCCGGCTGCGCCACCACCGCGAGCAGGCCGCCCTGATCGAGGCGGCGGGGAGCACGTGGGGCGAGAACTACGCCGTGCTCGGGTTCGTGTCGCTGCACGTGCGCATGCTGCTCTCCCAGCTCGGGGTCCGAGGCGACCTCGGCTACCTCTCGACCGCCCTCGTCGCGCCACTGGCCGTGCCGGTGCTGCGCCAGCAGATCGACGCGGGCGGGATGAGCGAGGCGCAGGTGGTCGCCGGCTGGAACGACCTGGTGGCGCGGGTCGTCGCTCAGCCCAGCGACACCCGCAGCAGCTGACCGTCCCAGTCCCGGAAGGTCGGGAGCTCCGCCGGACCGGGCCAGTGCGCGGCGACGACGTAGAGGGTGTCGCCGTCGATCGCGCAGGCGAAGCCGCCGCGGTCCAGCTCGACGGTGCGCAGCACCTCGCCGCCCTCGGCGACGCGGACGCAGTGCTGGTGCGGGACGTCGGCGTACCAGACGGCGCCCTCGGCGTCGAGGCAGATGCCGTCGGGGTTGTCGGTACCGAGGTCGGCCCAGACCCGGCGGCCCGACAGTGCGCCGTCGGCGGCGATGTCGAAGGCCACCAGCTGCGAGCGGTACGAGTCCGCGACGACCAGGGTGCTCCCGTCGGCGGTGACGGCCATCCCGTTCGGGAAGGCGAGGTCGTCGGCGACCACGCGGGCCGTGCCGTCGGGCAGCACGAGCGCCACGAAGCCGGGCGCACGGTCACCAGCCGGCGGCCCGACGGCGAAGTCGAAGGCGCAGCTGTTGACGTAGGCCCGGCCGAGCCGGTCGACCACGATGTCGTTGTGGCCGTACGCCGACAGCCCGGCCAGGTCGGCGTACGGCGCCAGGGTGCCGTCAGGCTCTCGCACGAGCAGCGCGTTCGCCTGGTTGGAGACCAGGACCAGGCGCCCGTCGGGCAGGAAGTCGAAGCACAGCGGGAGCGACGTGTGCTCGACGACCACCTCCACGCAGTCGTGCTCGTCGACCGCGATGATCCGGCCGTGGGTCCAGTCGCTGAACCAGATCCGGCCGTCGTGCCACCGCGGCGACTCCACCAGGCCCAGTCCGCTCACGAGGATGTCCATGCAGGAGGGACCGGCCGGGCGCGCGGGACTCATCGCCCGCGGTCGTGCTCAGTCCTGGTGGTGCCGCAGCAGCCCGTAGGTGAGGCTGTCCGCGAGCGCCTCCCACGACGCCTCGATCACGTTCGCGCCGACGCCGACGGTCACCCACGAGGACGCCCCGTCGGTGGTCTCGATGAGCACGCGGGTGATGGCGTCGGTGCCGTGCCCCTGGTCGAGGATGCGGACCTTGAAGTCGATCAGCTCGAACTTCGCGATCTCCGGGTACGCCTGCTCGATCGCCGAGCGCAGCGCCTGGTCGAGCGCGTTGACCGGGCCGTTGCCCTCCCCCGTCACGACGTAGCGCACGCCGGCCGCGGTGAGCTTCACGGTCGCCTCGGACACGGCCTCCTCGCCCGGCGCGGCGTGGGTGAGCGTCTCGGTGATCACGCGCCAGCTCTCGACGTCGAAGTACGACGGCCGGTGGCCGTCCACCTCCTCGGCGAGGAGCAGCTCGAAGGACGCGTCGGCGGCCTCGAAGGTGTAGCCGCTCAGCTCGAGCTCCTTGACCCGGTTGGTCACCCGGGTGACCAGCTCGGGGTTGTCGGAGAGGTCGAAGCCGAGCTCCTTGCCCTTGAGCTCGATGGTCGCGCGGCCGGCCATGTCGGAGACGAGCAGGCGCATGTCGTTGCCGACGCCGGCCGGGTCCATGTGCTGGTAGAGGTCGGGGTCGACCTTGATCGCGCTGGCGTGCAGGCCGGCCTTGTGGGCGAAGGCCGAGGCACCGACGTACGGCTGGCGCGCGGCGGGCGGCACGTTGGTCACCTCGGCGACGGCGTGCGCGATCCGGGTGGCCTCGGTGAGCAGGCCCGGCGGCAGCACCTGCTGGTCGAGCTTGAGCTCGAGGTTGGCGACGACGTTGACGAGGTCGGCGTTGCCGGTGCGCTCGCCGTAGCCGTTGATGCAGCCCTGGACGTGGGTGGCGCCCGCCTCGACGGCCGCCAGCGTGTTGGCGACGGCGAGGCCGGTGTCGTTGTGGCAGTGGATGCCGACCCGGACCTGGGTCGTCTCGAGCACGTCGTGCACGACGTCGGAGACCCAGCCCGGCAGCATGCCGCCGTTGGTGTCGCATAGGGCGACCACCTCCGCACCGGCGTCGTACGCCGTGCGCAGCACCTCGAGCGCGTAGGCCCGGTCGAGCCGGTAGCCGTCGAAGAAGTGCTCGGCGTCGAGGAACACCTGCTGGCCCTCGGCCCGCAGGTGGGAGACGGTGTCGCGGATCATCGCGAGGTTCTCCTCGAGCGTGGTCCGCAGCGCCTTCTCGACGTGGCCGACGTGCGACTTGGCGACCAGTGTGACAACGCCTGCACCACTGTCACGCAGCGCGGCGACCTGCGGGTCGTCGGCCGCGAGCAGGCCGGCGCGGCGGGTCGAGCCGAAGGCCGCGAGGCGGGCGTGCTCGAGGTCCAGCTCGAGCGCCGCCCGGCGGAAGAACTCGGTGTCCTTCGGGTTGGCGCCCGGCCAGCCACCCTCGATGTACCCGACGCCGAGCCCGTCCAGGTGCCGCGCGATGGCGAGCTTGTCGGCCACCGTGGGGTTGAGCCCCTCCTGCTGCATACCGTCGCGCAGGGTGGTGTCGTAGACGTGGAACGAGCCGTGGAGGTCGAGCTGCTGGGTCATCGGGGTTCTCTCGCTGGGTGTCACCTGGGCAAAACAAAAGCCTCCCGACAACGAGAGGCTGGCGCGTCCGACGGGGCGTCGGACGCGCTAACTAATGATTTCGAGACGGTCGCTGCGCGACCTCCTCAATCCAAGGATCGTCACGGTGATGGTGCTCACGAGGTCAGTGTGCCACGGACGCCCGGTCCGCCGGCTCGGAGTCCAAGGCTCAGAGGCCGAAGGGACCGGTGGCCCACGGGAACCACGCGACGCCGTTGCCGACGACGAGCACGCCCAGCCCGGCGGCGACCGCGAGCAGCACCGCGCAGGCGAGCAGCCACGGCACCGGCCGGCGGGCGAGCGGGTCGAGCACCCGGGAGACGGGCGAGCGGAACCGGCTGCTGCCCGGCCCCGACCACAGCGCGACACCGAGGGTCGTGCCGCCCGCCAGCAGCGTGGTCGGGACGTCGAGCGCGAGCGCGTAGCCCAGTAGCCCGGCCGCGATCCCCAGCCCGGCGCTCCACGCCACCAGCACCACGGTGCCGGTCGTGGCGCGGACGAGGTGCCACGGGCTCGTGGTGACCCAACGCAGGCCGTCGTACCACTTCACGCCGCGGACGGTACGACGGCTGGCGACCGCCGAGGCCGCCAGCGACCCGGCCCGCAGCAGCCACACGGCGAGCACGACGACGCCGGTGGCGACCCACGGCGCCGCGGCGAACCCGGCTCCGAGCGCGACCGCGCCCAGGCCCACGGCCACCCAGCGGCGCAGTCGCACGGCGAGCGGCGGCCTCGGCTGCGCGACGAACGCCTGCTCGAGATCCCACGCCTGGTCGAACTGCTCCTCCATCCGCGCCAGCGCCATCGCCGCCGCCGGCGGCGGGGCCGGCGGGAGCGCCGGCGCGGTCGGACCGGCCGTGGTCGGCGGGGCGGGCGGTACCGGCGGGGCGGGTGGCTCGACGGCGGTCGGCAGCACCTGGGTGCCGGGCGCCTCCGGCTCGGGCACCGTCGGTGGCGTGACCGGACCGGGCGCGACCGGCGCACCGGCCTGCGCGGCGAGGGCCAGTGGCAGCGTGAGGTCGTCGGGCACGGGGCCCGACGCCGTGAACAGGCCGCCCGGCACCGGCGCGGGCGACAGCTCGGGACGGGTGCTGAGCGGGCGCAGCCAGGCGAGCAGCTCCTCGAGCAGCGGACGCTCGAGCGGCTCGGGGTCGAGGGCGGCGGCCAGCACCTCGGCCAGCGGGCTCTCGATGCCGGACAGGTCGTGCTGGCCGCGGCGGGTGCGGTCCATGACAGCCATCGCCGGACCGCGCCCGTACGGCGCCCGCCCGCTCGCGGCGTACGCCACGGTCGCCGCCCACGCGTGCACGTCGGCGGCGGGGGTCGCCTCGTCGCCGTACAGGATCTCGGGCGCGAGGTAGCCGGGTGTGCCGAGCAGCCAGCCGGTCTGGGTGAGCCGGACGTCGTCAGTGACGCGGGCCAGGCCGAAGTCGATGAGGATCGGGGTGCGGCCCTCCATGAGCACGTTGCCCGGCTTCACGTCGCGGTGCAGCACGCCCGCGGCGTGGACCGCGGCGAGTCCCTCGGCGAGGCAGCCGGCGAGCCAAAGCAGGTCACGGCCGGTGACCGGGCCCTCGGTGGCGACGTGCTCGTGCAAGGAGAAGCCGGGGACGTAGCGGGTGACGACATAGGGCACCTCGGCCCAGGGGTCGGCGTCGATCATCTCCGCGACCCACGGGCTGCGCACCCGGGTCAGCGAGCCGACCTCCCGCGCCAGCCGGTTGCGCGCCTCCTGGTCGCCGACGACCTGCGGGCGCAGCACCTTGAGCGCGACCCGCTGCCCGTCGGGGCCCTGGGCGAGGTGGACGATGCCCATCCCGCCCTCGCCGAGCTTGGTGAGCAGCGCGTAGCGGCCCACGCGCGTGGGCGCGCTGCTGTCCGGGCGGAGGGTCACACCCCGAGGCTACCCAGCGGCGCCGCGGTTCAGGCCCGGGCACACCGACCCGTGCTGCGTCAGGAGGAGAGGATCTCGACGACGGTCACGACGATGCGCTTGACCAGCCGACCGACGGCGAGGACCAGCCGCACCAGCAGCGGGCGCGATCGGTCGCTACGCCTCGTCACGGGCGTCCAGCTCGTCCACGAGGCGCTTGGGCGCGACGGCACGGTACGACGCGTCGACGAGCTCGGTGATCTCGGACCAGTCGACCTCCGGGCGGGCGAGGTCGATCGCCCGCCAGGGAGCCGAGCCGGCGTACATCGGCACGAAGAAGCGGTCGTCCTCGTCGAGGGCGGGCAGCTCCTCCAGCGGGACCTTCACGCTCAGCGCGCTGTCGATGCGCCGGTGCGTGCCCGGCCCCGTCCTCAGCCCGGCGCCGAAGGTCGCGAAGACCTTGCCCTTCTCCCCCGCCTTGAAGCTCGGCCGGCCGTGGCTGACGAACTCGACCGCGTCCGGCAGCACTCGGCAGATCGCCCGCAGCTCGGCGAGGCCCGGGTCGTCGTCGGAGAACATGATCGGGTGCGCCATGGGTCCAGTATCAGCCAGCCGCCGCTCGAGCCTCCTCGCGGCGGCGCCGACGCCGGGCGGGCAGCCGGACCAGGAGGACGAGCAGCGGCAGCCCCCAGAAGACGCCGGTGAGGATCACGCCCATGCCGAGCAGCGAGCTGCCGGTGTCGTCGTACCCGACGACGGCATTGCGGCCGGGGTCCTCTTCGTCGTAGGCCACGGGCAGGGTCGAGCCGACCTCCGGTGACTGGTCGGGGCCGGCGAGGCCGCGGGCGCGGTGGGTGCTGCCGTCGGGCGCCGCGAACTCCACCTCGACCTTGCGCTTGGAGGCCTTGTGCGCATCGACGAACTCGACGACGGTGCCCTCCGCGCGCTGCCCCCCGCGCACCAGGGTGTCATGCCGGTCGACGGCGACCGCGCCCCAGACGATCAGCGCGGGACCACCGATCATGAACAAGAGGACGAAGGCCACCAGGGCGATGGAGCCGAGTCGATCACGCACGGACCGACCGTGCCACCGCGCGTCCTCGACGAAACCGGACGAGTCGGGTGGGTAGGAGTGATCTCTGGCTCACTCTCACCCACCCAACCGGGGTCAGTCGACGCGGCGCATCCAGCCGAAGGTGTCCTCGGCGCGCCCGAGCTGGACGCCGACGAGCGCCTCGCGGATCCGCATGGTGAGGTCCTGGCTGGCGGGCGCCGGGGTCTCGCCACCGGCGTACTTCAGCGAGCCGACGGGGGTGACCACGGCGGCGGTGCCGCAGGCGAAGACCTCGGTGATCCGGCCGCTCGCGATGCCCTCGCGCCACTCGTCGATGCCGAACTTCCGCTCGGTGACCTGGTGGCCCATCTTGCCGGCGAGCTCGATGATCGAGGAGCGGGTGATGCCCTCGAGGATGGTGCCGGTCTCCGGGGTGACGATCGAGCCGTCGTCGAAGACGAAGTACATGTTCATCCCGCCGAGCTCCTCGACGTACTTGCCCTCCTGGGCGTCGAGGAAGACGACCTGGTCGCAGCCCTGGGCGTAGGCCTCCTGCTGCGCGACCAGCGACGAGGCGTAGTTGCCGCCGGTCTTGGCCGCGCCCATGCCGCCGCGGCCGGCTCGGGTGTACTCCTCGGTCAGCCACAGCGTGACCGGCTTGATGCCGCCCTTGAAGTAGGCGCCGGCCGGGCTCGCGATCACCATGAAGGTGACGTGCTGGGCCGGGCGGACGCCGAGGAACTGCTCCGAGGCGAACATGAACGGGCGCAGGTAGAGGCTCTTCTCGCCACCGTCGGGGTTGCCCGGGACGAACCGCTCGTCGACCTTCACCAGCTCCTCCACGGCCTGGAGGAAGTCGGGCACCTCGAGCACCGGCAGCGCCAGGCGGTGGCTGGAGCGCTTCATCCGCTCCGCGTTGGCCTCGGGGCGGAACAGCCACAGCGAGTCGTCGTCGTGGCGGTAGGCCTTCATCCCCTCGAAGGTCTCCTGCGCGTAGTGCAGGACCGCGGCCGCGGGGTCGAGCGTGATCGGGCCGTACGGCGTGATGCGGGCGTCGTACCAGCCCTGCTCCGGGGTCCACTCGACGGTGAACATGTGGTCGGAGAAGTGCACCCCGAAGCCCGGGTTGGCCAGGATCTCCGCCAGACGGGCGTCGTCGGTCGGGTTCGCAGAGAGCGTGGTGGTGATCTGCATGGTCATCAGGTTAGTCCTCGTTAACGCGGGTCGGGAGTGGGCCGTCTGCCCGCGTCCAGGGGAACTCCCCTGACGCGGGCTCAGCCGGCTACTCGCGCGGCGATCGCGTCGCCCACCTCGGGCGTACGACGCTGCTGGCCCGGCACCCGGGCCTCGAGGTCGGCGAGCACCGCGGCCTCGACCTTCGCCGCGGCGGCGGGGTGGCCGAGGTGGTCGAGCAGGAGCGCACCGGACAGGATCGCAGCCGTCGGGTCGGCGATGAGCTGACCCGCGATGTCGGGGGCCGAGCCGTGCACGGGCTCGAACATGGACGGCGCGGTACGGTCCGGGTTCACGTTGCCGGAGGCCGCGAGGCCGATGCCACCGCTGATGGCAGCGGCGAGGTCGGTGACGATGTCGCCGAACAGGTTGTCGGTGACGATGACGTCGAAGCGCTGCGGGTCGGTCGTCAGGTAGATCATCACCGCGTCGATGTGGCTGTAGTCGGTCGTGA
This sequence comes from Nocardioides sp. QY071, assembly GCF_029961765.1. Lineage (NCBI taxonomy): Bacteria > Bacillati > Actinomycetota > Actinomycetes > Propionibacteriales > Nocardioidaceae > Nocardioides > Nocardioides sp. QY071. The sequence continues at coordinate 1,603,931 of NZ_CP124681.1, read as the reverse complement.
CGTCGGGGTACTCCTGCGCCACCTGCTGGAACAGGCGCCACCACACCTGGCCCGCGTGGACGAGCACGTTGGTCTTGTGGACCAAGGTGAGCTTCTTGCGGGGGCGCTTGCGGGCGCGCTCGAAGGCGTCGCGGACGACCCGCTCGACGCCGTACGCCGTGTTGACCGAGACCTCGGTGGCGACCTCGGCCGGGGTGCCGACACGCAGGGCGCCGCCGTTGCCGGTGTAGGGGCCCTCGGTGCCCTCGCGGACGACCACGAAGTCGACCTCGCCCTTGGCCAGCACCTCCTCGGACAGCGGCGAGACCGAGCCCGGGTAGATGCGCGAGGGGCGCAGGTTGACGTAGTGGTCGAGCTCGAAGCGCAGCTTGAGCAGCAGGCCGCGCTCGAGGATGCCCGGGGGCAGGTTCGGGTCGTTGGGCTTGCCGCCGACCGCGCCCAGCAGCAGGGCGTCCTGGTTGCGGATCTCCTCGAGCACGCTGTCGGGCAGCACCTCGCCGGTGCGCAGGTAGCGCTCGGCACCGAGGTCGTACTGCGTCTGCGCGAACTTCAGGTCGGCCGGCGCCGCGACCTCGAGGACCTTGAGGGCCTCGGCGGTCACCTCGGGGCCGATCCCGTCACCGGGGATGACGCCGAGGGCGACCTGGCCGGTGGTGACGGGGGCTGCAGCAGAGGAGTCGGTCATGGGGAAAAACCTAGTTGTCGTCGGGGAGCCCGGCGTCACCGTCTCGCAGGTCAGTCCCCGCGGCCGGGGTGTCGAGCTGGGCCAGGTGGTAGGGGTGCTCCGGGTCGTGCTTGGCCGGTCCCCACTCGCGGGAGTCGCGGTACTGGGCGCCGGGGCGGGTCGAGGTGGTGAACATCGCTGGGTCTCCGTGAGAGCTGGTAGGTGCTGAGGACGTGCTGGACGACTGCAGTCCTGTGCCTCTCCCACCGCGGCGGGTGGGCGTCAGCTCGTGGGTCTCACGGGAGCTCGACTACGACGGGGGTGCGGATCGCGCGTTGCCGGCCGGTGGGCCCGCCGCGGTGCGGATCGGAGATGCGCCAGGACTTCTTCGGTTGGATCGAGAAGCCCGACGCGGTATCGGGAACGCCGCAGTCACCGCGGCGAGGTGGCCTCTCTCAGGCCTCGCCGCGGCGCACGATTACGAGAAGAGCGCTCCGCATGATGGGACGACTGTAGAGGAGCCGGGCGGCCGCTGTCCCGGTTTCGTCCAGCATGCGGGCGGCGAGCTGCATGAATCCCCGGATGTCCGGGATCCATGCGCTTGTCAGGGGTTGCAACACCTGACCGGCGCATGAGTTCCCTGACCGGCGTGACGGAAGGTGCGGGTGTGACGACCTCGGAACGGGTCTTCGGCGCGACCACGATCCGAGATCCGCGTCCCGCCCCTTGATCGCACGGGCGAGACTCAAGGCATGAGCGCGCCCCCCGAGCTTCCTGACGTGGTCCACCGCGCGTTCGACGTGTCCCGGCGCGCGGGCTACGTGTCGTTCTGCCGCAACGAGACCGGCCGGCTGCTCGCCGCGCTGGCTGCGACCCGCGAGGGCACCATGGCCGAGTTCGGCACGGGCTGCGGTGTCGGCACCGCCTGGCTGCGCTCCGGCGTACGCAACGACAAGGCGCGGATCCTCACCGCCGAGCTCGACCCGAAGCTCGCGGCCGCGGCCATCGAGATCTTCGACGAGGACCCGCTGGTCGACGTCCTCGAGGCCGACTGGTCCACGCTGATGGACAAGGGCCCGTTCTCGCTGCTCTTCCTCGACTCGGGCGACCGGTCGGCCGTCGGGGTCGACAAGATCGCCGACCTGGTCGAGCCCGGCGGCATCGTCGTGCTCGACGACTTCTTCCCCTGCGAGATGTGGCCGCCGATCACCGGCGGCCGGGTCGACACGCTGCGCGAGGAGTGGCTCACCGACGAGCGGTTCACCACGGTCGAGGTGATGGTCGCCCCGGACGCGTCCGCGCTCATCGCGACGCGGCGCTGACCTTCAGCCGTTCGCCTTCCGCTCGTCGTTGGCGATGTTGCGGGCGCTGGTCGAGCGACCGAGCGCGCGCACCTCGGCGTCCATGCGCGGCAGCAGGTCCGGGACCAGCTTGAGGATCGGACGGTTGCCGGCCGCGGAGTTGATGACGTTGCGGTTCAGGCCGGCACCGCGGACCCAGCCCGGGCAGTAGACGTGGCGCGACCGCTTCTCGACGCCCTTCACGAACGCCTTCACGCAGGCCTCGACACCGGTGGTCCGGTTGAGCGGCACAGGCAGCTTGCTCAGCAGCTCCTGGAAGGTCGGCAGGTCGCTCTTCGCGTCCTGCACCAGCGGGGTGTCGATCCACGACATGTGCGCCGAGCCGACCGCGATCCCCTGGTGGGCCACCTCGAGGCGCAGCGCGTTGGCGAAGTGCTCGACGCCTGCCTTGCTGGCGTTGTACGCCGCCAGGCCGGGTGCCGCCGCGAAGGCGGCCAGCGACGAGACCACCAGCAGGTAGCCCTTGCTCTCCGCGAGCGCCGGCACCGCGGCCCGGGCGGTGTTGAAGACGCCGACGATGTTGATGTCGACGGTGCGCTGGAACGCAGCCGGGTCGATCGCCATCACCGAGCCGTAGCTGGCGATGCCCGCGTTGGCGAGCACGGTGTCGAGCCGCCCGAAGCGCTCCAGCGTGGTCGCGACCGCCGCCTCCATCGCCGGCAGGTCGCACACGTCGGCCACGATCCCCTCGCACCGGTCCGCACCGATCGCCGCGACCGCCTCGGCCAGCGCCGGGGCGTCGAGGTCGGTCAGGGCCAGCCGGGCCCCCTTGGCCGCCAGCGCCTTGGCGGTCTCGAGCCCGATGCCGCGGGCGCCGCCGGTGATGAGGATGACCTGGTCCCTGATCGCCATGGACGCAGTGTCGCAGACACCCTCGTCGATGACGACGCGTCGTACCCGGCATTCGGGTCGCGATTCGGACTCGACCGCGACCCAGATGCCGGGTACGACGAGGACACCACGCCGCGGAGACTCACACCTCGCCGGGCTGCGCCCGCCGGATGACGATCCGGGTCCAGGCGCCGAGGTAGACCCGCGCGTCCGGCGCGATCTCACGCTTCTCCCCCGCCGGCACCGGATCCTTCGGCAACGGGCCGACGGCCGAGCCGAGATAGGTGCCGTTGGACGAGCCGAGGTCCTCGACCCACCAGCGGGTTCCGTCGGTGGTGAGCTGGCAGTGGCGCCGGCTGATGCCGTTGTCGGCGGCGAGGTCGATGTCGGGGTGGATTCCGCGGCTGCGGGAGGTGCGGCCGACGAGGATCGACGTCGTCCGGAGCGGTACGACGGTCGGCACGCCCGCGGACGGCAGCGGGTCGCTCGACTCCTGGTCGGCGTACCAGTCCGGGTCGATCCAGACCTCGGCCACCCATGCGTCGGCGAGCGGCGGGGCGATCGAGGCGTCCGGCGGGGTGGCAGCGGCGGACCTCTTGGCCTCGGCCGTGCCGGCATCGTCTGCACCGGCGGGTGAGGCGGCCGAGGCGGGAGCCCCGAGGTCGAGCACCGACGGCGTGACCGGGCGCGGCATCGAGCCGGTGGTGAAGTCGTAGCCGCAGGCCTCGCAGAACAGCGCGTTCGGCGGGTTGGCCGCCTGGCAGTTCGGGCACTCGGCCGTCGTGGGAGCGGCCGGAGCGGGCGGTGCGGCCGGGGCGGCCGGGGCGGCCGGCTCTGCGACAGCGGGCGTCGCCCCTGACCCGTCCGGGGACGGCGTACCGCCGCCCGCCGGGATCGGCAGGCCGCAGACGTCGCAGTAGTCGTCCGAGGCCGACTCGTGCCCGGACGGGCAGGTGCTCATGCCGTGGGCTCCTTGCGGATCCGCGTGGTCTTGGTCGAGGCGGTGTCGAGGGCCATCTCGTCGGCCTTCTCGACCGCCCGCTTGAGCCGGACCGTGCCCGTCTCCTCGTTGTCGACGTCGACGACCTTGCGCAGCTTGGAGGTGGCCTCGTCGTTGCCGGTCTCGGCAGCGAGCTGGACGGCGCGGCCGAGCTTGGTGGTCGCGGTCGCCTCGTCGCCGGCGGCCTTGGCCGCGAGGCCCTCCTGGATCGCCTGCGCGAGCTCGGCCTGACCGGTGTAGTGGGCGACCTGCTGGTCGATCCGGGTGGTGAGCTCGGAGTTGTTGGACCAGGTCGCCTTCACCAGGCCCTGCGCGACGACGTCGCTGCCGAGCGCGAGCTGGACCCGGGCGGCGAGCTGCTCCTGGCCGATCGCCTTGGCCGGCACCCGGACGGCGACGTGGTAGTCACGCGACTCGTCGGCCCACGCACCGGTCGGGTAGTCACCGGTGAGGGGGTTGACCGGCGTACGACGGCTGCTCAGGTCCTCGACCGTCGGCGAGACCTGGCGCACGAAGAGGACCTCGGCACCCTGCGGCGTCCACACCCGCAGCGACGCGTCGGCGACACCGCGGGCCATGGCGTTGCGCATGATCTCCTCGAACTGCGCCTTCATCTGGGCCGGGCTCGGGATGATGTCGACGGTGCCGAGCAGGGCCTGCGCGATCCGCCGGATCTCGGCGACCTGCCAGTCGGTGCCGGCACCGCGGCAGTCGGCCTGGAAGTAGCCGGTCGCGCGGTTGATCGCCTCGTCGAGGCGGCCCGGGCGCTCGCGGTTCTCGCCGTCGGTGAGCAGCAGGACGTGGCGCTGGGTGACCGCGCTGACCGAGGAGAAGAGCTGGCCGGCGAGGTCGAGCCAGGTGCTGATCGCCGTACCGCCGCTGCCGACGAAGCGGTCGATGGCCGAGGACGCCTCCTGGCGGGTGCGGGCGTCCATCTGCACCATGCCGGGGCCGCTGGAGACCTGGGGGTAGGCGAGCATCGCGCGGTCGGCGCCGGCGATCACGGCGAAGTAGGTGCCGTCGACGATCTCGGCGAGCGCGGCCTGGGCGCCCTCCTTGGCGGCGGCCATTGTCGCCGGGCCCATCGAGCCGGACGTGTCGACGATGATGATCTCGCCCGCGCTGCCCGCGCCGGACTGGCCGGCGGTGCCGGCGCCCTTGCAGGTGATCGTGACGATCGCGTTGACGTCGGTCCCGCCGTCGGGCAGGAACTCGTTCTGGTAGACGGCGGCGCTGAACTCAGCCATCGCTCGGCTCTCCTCCTGGGGTCGGCGTCTGGTCATTGTGCCCGAGGCCCGGAATCTCGACCCGGGCCAGGGCGGCGGTGATGTTGTCGTGCCCGCCGGCGCCGTTCGCGAACGCGACCAGCGCGAGGGCGAGGGCGAGCGGGTCGCTGGTGGCGGCGGCGCGGACCTGCGCGGCCAGCGCCTCCGGCTCGGAGGCGTAGTTCCACAGCCCGTCGGAGCAGGTGAGCAGCCAGCCGCTCCGGTCGACGTCGAGCGCGCCGATGGTGGGCTTCTGGTCCTCGGAGTCGCGCCCCAGCCACTTGGTGATCGCGTGCGCCTGCGGCCCGGTCTCGGCGATCTCGCGGGCCACGCCGGACGCGATCTGGGCCTGGGCGACGGAGTCGTCGACGGTGAGTTGGACGGGGGTGCCCTCGTCGGGCAGCCAGTAGGAGCGCGAGTCGCCGATGTTGGCCCAGGTGATCCGCCGGCCCTCGAGGACCGCGGTCGTGAAGGTCGCCGACGCCGGGTTGGGCGAGTCGGGGTCGGTGACGGCGACGATCGCGGTGTTGGCGGCGGCCGCGGCGTCGGTGAAGACCTTGCGTACGGCGGCGTCGCGGCTCTCCGGGGTCCCCATCCCCGCCGGCAGCGGCATCCGCAGCACCTCGCGGGCCGCTCGCGCCCCGGCCAGGGACGCGACGTCGGAGTCGATCGAGTTGGAGACGCCGTCCATCACGATCAGCACGGCGCGGGAGCCGGGCTGACCACCGGGCTGAGCGCCGGCGAGCAGCGCCATCGCGTCCTCGTTGCGGTTCTTGCCGATCGCCTTGTCGCACACGCCGGCGACCCAGGGCGCGGGCTGCTCCTGGAAGTGGTCGCGCTCGCTGGGTGCCTTGGTGCCGCACTCGAGGCAGTAGAGGTCGGGGCCGACCTCTCCCCCGCACTCGGTGCAGGGCCGACGTCCGGCCGGGGCCGGCGGGTCGGGCAGGGCCGAGGCGGGCTTGCGAGTGGGCGCGCTGATCGGGGCGTCGCCGAGCGGGTGGTCCGCGGCGGCCGCCGCGGCCGGCACGGGAGCGGCGGCAGGCGCCCCGACCTGGGCGCCGCAGTTCTCGCAGAAGCGGGCGCCCGGCGCGATCGCGGCCTGGCAGGAGGGGCAGTTCACGTGAGGCTCCAGTTCCGGACGGCGTTGGCCTGGTTGACCAGGGTGACCCGCTCCTTGAGGTCGACGGCGTCGCGCGCGAGCAGCCGCAGCGCGTTCTCGATCCCGTCACGCACACCGGCCTCGGTCGCCTCGACGGCACCGATCCGGGCACCGGCCGGCACCTTGCCGGCCGAGATCACGGGCAGCGCCTCGTTGAGGATCCGCACCGTGAACCGCTGCCGGGTCGCCTGGTCGACGCTCGAGGAGTCGATGGTGCGCATCGCCTGGTCGAGCACGGTGATGTCCTGCGCACTGCCCGACAGCAGCACCTCGGCCCGCTGCTGCCGGCTCTCGGTGTAGCCCCGGCTGGTCGTCGGCACCAGGTCGAGTGCGGCCACGGCGCCGGCGACGTCGTGGCGACCGGCCCGGACCCGGGCCATGCCGAACGCGGCCGGCGGGACGTAGGCGGCGTCGGTCGAGGCGCACACCAGGTAGAGGCCCTCGGCCACCTCCGGCAGCCCGCCGCGCTCGCAGGCGAACGCGAGCGCCAGCTTGGGGGCGAGCTCGCCGGGAACCTGCTGGTAGACGGCGTTGAACGACGCCTTCGCCGTCTCCCAGTCGCCGGCCTGGACCGAGGCGAGGCCCTCGATCCACAGCGCCCGCCACTCCCACGGGTCGTCGGTGAGCAGCCTCTGTGCGTGGTTCCTGGCCAGCACCGGGTCGCCGAGCGCGAGCGCCGCGTGGGCCCTGGCCAGCCACACCTCGGCGGTGTCCTCGGGCGCGGACTCGAGGTCCTTGAGCCGCTGCTTGGGGTCGTCGTCGCCGATCGTGCTCAGCCAGCCGTACTGCGGGTCGGTGGTGTCGGTGCGCAGGTCGGGCAGCTGGCTCCACTCGGTGATCGGACGAGCGGTCGCGGGCGACTCGAAGAGCACGGAGGCGGCCGACGTGGTCGCCGTACCCTGCCGCTTGCGGGCCACGACCTCGCGCAGCACGCCGAGGACCTGGGTACGCATCTCGTCGACGGAGGCGAACCGGTCGGCCGGGTCGGGAGCGCAGCACTTGGCGATCAGCTGGTAGAGCGAGTCGTACTCCTGGAACAGCGGCGTCGCGTCGACCGGCGGCAGGCTGTGCAGGTAGGTGCCCTGGTAGCCGCGGAACTCCATGCACAGCACGACCAGGGTGCGGCCGATCGTGTAGATGTCGGAGGCCACCGAAGGGCCGACCTCGGCCACCTCGGGCGCCTGGTAGCCGACCGTGCCGTAGATCGCCGACTCCTCGTCGTCGATGCGCCGCACGCCGCCTAGGTCGATCAGCTTCATCGCGTCGCCGACCTGGATCATGTTGTCGGGCTTGAAGTCGCAGTAGACCAGGCCGAGGTCGTGGAGGTACTGGAACGCCGGCAGCAGCTCGAGGATGTAGGCCAGGGCCTGGTCGACCGGCAGCGGGTCGTAGGCGCCGTTGTTGGCGACCATCCGCTGCTTGAGGATCTGCTTGAGCGACTTGCCGCCGACGTACTCCATCACGATGTAGCCGGCGCCCTCGTGCGTGACGAAGTTGTAGATCTCGACGATCAGCGGGTGCTCGACCTGCGCGAGGAACTGCTGCTCGGCGATCGCCGCGGCGAGCGCGTCGGGGTCGCCGGAGTTGAGCAGGCCCTTGAGCACGACCCACCGGTTGGAGACGTTGCGGTCGCGGGCGAGGTAGATCCAGCCGAGGCCGCCGTGGGCGAGCGCGCCCGCGACCTCGTACTGCCCGGCAACGAGGTCGCCCTGCTTCAGCTTCGGCGTGAACGAGAACTGCTGGCCGCAGTTGGGGCAGAACCCCTCGCTGCGCCCGGGCTGGCCGTCGATGCTGCGACCGACGGCGTTGCCGCACTTGGCGCAGCTGCGCTTGTCCTCGGGCACCTGCGGGTTGGCCATGATCGCCTTGGCGGCGTCGACCGGCGGCGCGGGAGGCACGACGGTGAGGCCGGCGCCGATCCGGGCCGCCCGCATCCGCTGCGAGCCGGTGCGGGTACGCCGCGTGGACGTGCTGCCCGTCGCGCCGGCGCGCTTGGAGCCGATCGCCGCGGACTGGACCCGGCTGGCGGCGGTGGCGGAGGTGCCCTCGCGTCCCGAGAGGGGCTGGGACTCGGCCATCGCCGTCGCCTCGGCGACCTTCGCACCGGGAACGGCCGGGGTGCCGCAGACGTCGCAGTAGCCGTCGAGGATCGTGCCCGTGCAGCCGGGCTGCTGGCAGGTCGAGGCGGCCACGCTGGCCGGGTTGCCCGCGACGGCCGCGGCGATGGGGGCCTTGACCGTGCCGGAGTCGCCGATCGGCGAGGCGGCGGCGGGCGCCGCGGCGGGAGTCGACGTGCCGCCGTCGCCGGGCATGCCGCACACGTCGCAGTAGCCGTCGACGATGCTGCCCGTGCAGCCGGGTTGGGTGCAGGCACCTGCGCTCATGGCGTCGTCTCCTTGGTCAGCCAGGTCTGGTACGTCGTGACGAGCTGCTTCGCGACCGCCATCGGGGTCGGCCGGCGCTCGAGGAGGTCGCGGGCGGACTTCTCGCTCGCGACGAGGTCGGGGTGCTCGGCGACCGCGGACGCGCGCGCCTTGGCGACGTACGCGTCGAGCAGCGCGGCGAGCTGGGTGTGCTCCTCGAGCGCCGCGGCGTAGGCGTGCTGGGCGATCTCGAGCGCCTGCGAGACCCGGTCGAGGCGCTCGAGGTAGGGGCCGATCGCGTCGGGGGTCACCGGCACCGGGCCGAGCAGGCCGACGTCGGGGACGGCGTACCGCGGCGCGGGGTCGACGGTCGCCACACAGGTCTCGGCGAGCTTGTGCAGCGCCGCCTCACGCGCCTCCAGGTCGGCGCGCAGCTCGCGCGCGGAGATCACCTGGTCGCGGGCGTCGCGGCGCCGGGCGTTGCCGACGATCAGGTCGCGCTCGAAGGTGGTCGCCTCGACCTCGAGCGGACCGAGCATGCCGCCGGCGTCGCCGCCGCGCTCGGCCTTCGCGGTGATGCCCTCGAGCCGCGACATCAGCTCGGCCAGCCGGTTGACCGCGACGTCGCGGGTCAGCGCAGGCTCCAGCCCGACCTGGTCGCGGATCCGCTCCAGCTGCGCTCGCAGCTCGCGGATCCGCGCGGCCTGCGCGTCGGCGCCCGGCACCAGCGCCAGCCTGCTGCGCAGCTGGCCGGTCAGCGCGTCACACAGCCGCCCGGCCTCGGGCAGCGACACCGCCAGCCCGCCTGGCAGCTCGGTCGCACCGTCGAGCCGGCCCCAGATCAGGGCCGAGATCCGCTCCCGCTCCTGCTGCAGGACCCGGCCGCCGTCCCAGGTCGCGAAGACCAGCTGGTAGCGGTCGGAGATCGCCTTCCACAGCGCCAGCGCCAGCGACATGTCGCCCGCCAGCTCTCCCCCGCGTCCCACCGCCAGGGCGGCCTGGTCGAGCTCGCCGAGCTCGGAGCGTCGTACGCGCAGCCAGGTGTCGAGCTCGCCCAGGTAGGCCTGAATCGCGGCAGGGTCCAGCGCGTCCCCGAGCCTGCCGGGGGCGGTGGGTGCCGTGGTGGTCATGGTGGTCTGCACGCTCACCGGCCGTAGACGGGGGCGGGCGGCGTGGCGGCAACCTTGAGGGTCGGCTTGAGCCACTCGTCGTAGATCCCGGTCCAGCGACCGTCGGCGCGCATCTGGTCGAGCACCGAGTTGACGAAGCGGACCAGCGCCACGTCGTCCTTGTTGAACGCCAGGCCGTACGGCTCGTCGGTCAGCTTCTCCTGCTGCGGCACCGCGGTGTAGGGATCCTGCGCAGCGAGCCCGGCGAGCACGGTGTCGTCGCCGGTGATCGCGTCGACCTCGCTGTTCTGGAACTTGATCAGGCAGCCCGTGTGGTTGGCCGCCTCGACCGGGATCACGTCGGGCTCGATCTTCTTGATGTTGGCGACGCTGGTCGTCGCGGTCGGAGCACACACCCGCTTTCCGGCCAGGCTGGCCGGACCGGTGTACTTCTCGGCCTCGTCGCTGCCGACCAGCACCTTCTGGGTCGCGTTGTAGTAGACGGCCGAGAAGCCGACCTGCGCCCAGCGGTCGCAGTTGACCGTCATGTTGCGCGCGACCATGTCGATCTCGCCGTTCTTCAGCATGTCGATGCGCTGCGCCGCCGAGATCACCCGGAGGTCGAGGGTGACGTCGAGCGCCTTGGCGATGGCCTGGGCGAAGGCGATGTCGAAGCCCTTGAGCTGGCCGTCGGTCGGGTCGGTGAAGCCCATCTTGTAGGTGTCACCGGACACGCCGACGACCAGGCGCCCCTTGTTGGTCAGCTGCTTGACCGCGGCCGCCTTGTCGTTGCTCGGGTCGTAGGACTGGGTGGGGTTCGTGCACTCGACCGGGGTCGCGGCCGGTGCCGGCGAGGACCCCGCGTCGCCCTTCGGCTTCGGCAGCGGCGTGGCGTCGTACCCGCAGCCCGCGAGCAGTGCCGCCGTCGCGGTCAGCGCGACCGCCAGGACTCGGACCCTGGTCATGAGAACTCCCTTCGTCGCTCGCCGATACCTCGCGCGACCGACAGCGCGGCCGCGACACCGAGGAGCAGCGTCAGCCCGCTCATGAGCAGGGCGAACCAGCGGCCGCTGCGCAGGTCGTCGGTCGCCACGGCGCCGTTCTTCTCGACCGCGGCGCGGGTGGCGTCGTCGAAGGGTTGGAAGGCCTTGCCGCTCTCCTCGATCGCCTTCGTGCGCGCCTGCTCCCACTCGCCGTCGTTGTCGAGCTTCACGATCTCGTCGTGCACCTTCGTGTAGGCGTCCCAGTCACCGGCCGCCCCGGTGTCCGACGCGTCGACCGCCTCGGCCGAGGTCTTCCAGTTGTCCTCGTAGGTCGCACCGGAGCCGCGCTTGATCAGCCGCAGGCTCTCGTTGGCCTTCGCGTCGTTGCCGGCGGTGCGGGCGTTGGCCTCGTGGACCGCCGTCGCGAACTCGCCGTCGCGCAGGCTGTCGTTGGAGCTGTCCCGGATCCAGGCACCGGCCACCGTGACCAAGGTGACCGCCAGCACGATGACGGCCGCGATCGCGAGCCCCTTGTTGATCCGCCGCCGGAAGTGCTTGGCCAGCTCCCGGTTGAGCCACACCAGCGCCCCCAGGATCACGACGCCGAAGAGGAACAGCCAGATCGGGTGCTGCCCGTTCATGGCGTCCTCGGCGCGCTGCTGGTTGGCCTTGATCAGCTCGTCGAGGATCGGCAGTGCGCTGGCGCGCAGCTCGACGCTGGACGTGCTGAGGTACTCCGCGCCGATCGGGAAGTTCTGCCGGTTGTTGTCGCGTCCCTGCGCGACCCCCGTGGCGTACTCGGTCACCTCGACATTGAGCGCGGCGAGGGCCTTGCGGTCGGCGGGCTGGGCCTCGGCCGCGTCGGCGATGTCCTTGAGGACACCGTCGATCGCGGCGTCGTACTCCTTGCGCTGGGCCGGGTCCTCCAGGCCGCCCTTGAGGAAGGCGTTGGTCGCGAGCGCGTCGGCGCGCAGCAGCGAGGTCTTGACCTCCTGGACCCGCAGCAGCTGCTCGGTGTCGCCGGCCGCGCGACCGTCGGACTGCCAGCCCACGAACTGCACGAGCGCGCTGACGATGCCGAAGACGATGGCCACGCTCATGCCGATCAGCTGCCAGCGGTTGAGCAACGCCGGCGTGTCGACGTACGACGACGCGGGCTGGGCCGCGGGTGCGGGTGCCGCCGCGGCGGGCGCGGGTGCGGCGGCGGGGGGTGGCGGGGCGGCCGCGGGGGTGGCGGTCTGGCTCACGACTCCTCCTCGGGGGTCTCGGCCTGGGGGTCCTTCGGCTTCCGGGCGACCGTGGCGTCGTCACCGAACGGGTCGACCGGCTCGGCGGGCGGAGCGTCCGCTGGCGCGGCCACCGCACCGTCGGTGGGCGCGGCGACGTCGTTCTCGTCGTTGGGGTCGACTACGAGGTCCTCGGGCTCGAGGGCGCGCAGCTGCTCCAGGGTGGGGGCCGCGATGTCGCGCAGACGCCAGGCGTGGCGGCCGATCGCGGCCTCCATCAGGTTGCGCACGAACCGCGCGTTGCCGAACGACGGCCCGCGCTCGGTGCCGCCGAGGATCTCGCGCAACCGCGCCAGCACCGGCTCGCCGGCGTCGTAGTCGGCACCTTCGACCATCGACGCGAAGATCGCGACCAGCTCGTCGTCGGTGTAGTCGGAGAAGTCGATCGTGGTCCGGAACCGGCTCTCCAGGCCCGGGTTCTCGGAGATGAAGATCGCCATCGGGAGCGGGTACCCGGCGACGATGACCACGAGGTCCTCGCGCTTGTCCTCCATCTCCTTGACCAGGGTGTCGATCGCCTCCTTGCCGTACTGGTCACCGGAGAGGGAGTACGCCTCGTCGATGAACAGCACGCCGCCCTCGGCCGACTTCACGACCTCGGCGGTCTTCGCGGCGGTCTGGCCGAGATAGCCGGCCACCAGCTCGGATCGGTCCACCTCGACCAACTGGCCCTTGGTGAGCAGGCCGAGTGCGCGGTAGATGCCGGCGACCAGGCGCGCGACCGTGGTCTTGCCGGTGCCGGGGTTGCCGTTGAAGACGAGGTGGCGGGTGATCGTCGGGCTCTCCAGCCCGGCCTTCTTGCGCAGGCCCTCGACGCGGAGCACGGCGGCCTGGCGGTGGATCTCGCCCTTGACGTTGGCCAGGCCGATCAGCCCGTCGAGCTCGGTGAGCAGCTCCTCGACGCTCTTGGTGGGCTCGGGGTCCTCGGCCGGCTTCTCGACGGGCTGCTCCGGCTCCGCCGTCTGGGTCTGTACGCCGTCCGCGGACGGCACCACGGGCGCGTCGGTGGACGCCGTCGGGGTCGCCTCGTTGAGCGCGCCGAGCTGGCGGCGCACCTGCTCGCCGACGCGGCGTACCTGGTCGAGCATCTGGTCGCCGAGCCCGGGCACCGGCTGGCGCGTGGGAAGGTCGAAGGCGCCCCGCGGTGGTTGAGGTGCGAGGTCGCCCAGCGACCGAGCCTCGAAACCGCCGCCCATCTGCGCGGTGGTGACCGTGGTGGCGGCGCCGACCGCATCGGGACCGGGCTCGCCGAGCGCGGAGCCGGCCAGCGCGACGTCGGCGAGCGCGCCGGCGTAGTCGGCCGACGCGGCGGACTTCTCCAGCAGCAGCTGGGACATCAGCGGCGTCGGGCCGGCGCGGAACCGGTTGCCCCGCTTGGCCGCGAGCATGTGCTCCTCGGCCGAGCGCTCACGCCCGGTCTGCGCGCACCAGTCGACGAAGGCGCCACGGGAGCGCTCGGAGACGGTGGCGGCGACGGCCTCGCCCTCGGCACGGGCGGCGGCCTCGTCGAGCCCGGCGGTGCGGGCCGCGGCGACGAGGGCGTCGAGGGCTTCGGTGAGCGTCGTCATGGGGTTCCCAGCGTGAGGTCGGGGCCGCCCGAGGAGGAGTGGCCGAACTTGGCGTCGAGGAAGCGGCTGTGGGCGATCAGCGCCTGCGCGTCGGCGCGGTTGGCGGCGTCGAGGATCTGGTCCATCGTGACCCCGAGCAGCTCGAGCGCCTCGATGAGGATCAGCAGCGCCGTCTTCGGCCCGTCGATCGGCCGGGTGTCGGCCCAATCACGCGGCAGCCGGAGGTAGGACTGCAGCGCCTCAGGGAGGTAGTCGGTCGCCGTCGCCACCACCGAGTAGGACTCCTCGCTGCCCAGGCCGAGCTGGCTGAGCCGCGGCAGCGTCTGGTTGATCGTGCGCGCGATCCGCTGCACCCGCGAGATGACCACCGGCGGCGCGTTGTTGTCGGTGAGCATCGCGTACACCTGGTTGAGCGCGGCACGGATGTCCTGCTCGGTCGGCGCCGGCGGTACGACGTACGCCGGCTCCTGCGCAGCACTCCGAGACCGCCGCCACCACGACTTCAGCCCCACCCGAAAACTGTCCTGTCCCCTGTGCTGTCAGCTCAGCCGATGTCCAGCGTGCCGGCCGCGTTGCGGGCGTCGTGCTGCTGGACGCGGTCGAGGTAGGCCTTCGACTTCTGCACCTCGTTCTCGAGCACGCCGATCGTGGTCGACATATTGTCGAGCGCCTTGAGCTTGAACTCGTCGATCGAGTCCATCGTCGCGTAGATGTTGGCGAACGCGGCCTGCAGCTGCTCGATGCCGATGGTCGAGGACGCGGCCTGCTCCTGGATCGCGGCGGAGTTCTCCTTGAGCATCTCCGAGGTGCGCTGGATCATCGCGGACGTAGTGGTGTTGAGCGCCGTGATCTGGTCGAGGACCAGCTTCTGGTTGCTCAGCGCCTGGGCGACGATGACCGCCGTACGCAGGGCGGAGATGGTCGTCGTGGTCGCCCGGTCGACGCCCTTGATCAGCTCGATGTTGTTCTTGATGATGATGTCGATGGCGAGGTACGCCTGGATCGACACCGCCAGCTGGGTCAGCAGGTCCTGGTGCTTCTGGCGGACGTAGAACAGGACGTCCTGCGACAGGGTCTTGGCCGTCTCGGGGTCGCTCAGCTCGAGCTCGGCGATCTTGGCCGACAGCTTCGCGTCGAGCTTCTCGGCGACGTAGATGTACTGGTTGAGCCGGCCCATCACGCCCCAGAGGTTGGTCTTCTCCAGGTTGAGCGCGACGTTGTCGCGGGTCAGCTCGTCCTGCCCGCTGCGCAGCGAGTGGAGGATGCCGTTGAGCTGGCTCTGCGAGGACTGGTACTTGCGGAAGTAGTCCTCGATCTTGTCGTTGAAGGGCAGCTTGTCCCACCACTTCTTCACGCCGGTCGCCTGACCGGGGTCGAGGTCCTCGACCGTGCGGCGCAACTCGAGGAGCGTCTTGCCGACCGTCGAGCCCTGCGCGATGCCGCCCGACTTGAGCGCGGTGACCGGCTTGTCGAGCATCCGGTTGGACGTCTCGGCCGCCTTGCGGATGTCGGCGTCGCCCATCGTGCGCACGTTCTCGGCCTGCGCCGCGAACTCCGGGCTGCCCGCCTTGGCCGCCGCGAGCGAGGCCAGGAAGTTGTCGACCTTCGCGTCGAGCTCGGGCACCATCGCCGCCTCGACCTGCGGCGCCATCTTGGGCGCCTGGGTCTCCACGACCGGAGCCGGCGCCTCCGGTGCCGTCAGCGTGATGGCCGGCTCGGGAGGGGCGAGCGGGGCGGGCTCGGGGGCAGCGGCCTGGGAACCGTCGGTGGTCATGGCCCGAGCCTATCCAGCGAACCCTCTCCTCATGCAGGGTCAGGCGGGCAAATCAGGGTCCGGTTCAGGGATCCCACCGACTTCCCGGGCGCCGCGGCTGCGGGTCAGGAGTCCAGCTCCACCAGGAACCACGGCATCATCCACTGCGCGATCGGCCCGATGGTGAGCGCGTACGCGACCGTGCCGAGACCGAGGGTGCCGCCGAGGACCAGGCCGATCAGGACCACGGCGACCTCGATGCAGGTGCGGACCAGCCGGATCGAGAGTCCGGTACGGCGGTGCAGGCCGGTCATCAGGCCGTCGCGGGGGCCGCGGCCCAGCTGGGCGCCGATGTAGAGGGCGGTGGCGAGGCCACACAGGACGATGCCGCCGACCATGAAGGCGATCCGGACTGCGAGGTTGTCGGGGGCGTCGAACATCGCCAGTGTGAGGTCGGCGGACAGGCCGACCACGATCGCGTTGGAGATGGTGCCGAGGCCGGGCTTCTCGCGCAGCGGGATCCACAGCACGAGGACCACGAAGCTGAACAGCACGACGGCCTGGCCCAGCGTGATCGGGACGTGGCGGATGAATCCGGAGTGCAGCACGTCCCACGGCGCCAGGCCGATGTCGCCGAGCACCATGAGGGCCAGGCTGACGCCGTAGAGGTACAGCCCGACGTACAGCTGGACGAGGCGGCGCGGCAGCCGTCCCGCGCGGAGCTGGGCGACGGGGCCGAGGTCGGCGAGCTGGACGGCGGCCCGAGGGGCAGGGGCGGCGATCGACATGACACCAGCGTGAGGGGGATTGGACTGTTCTGAAATAGCCAATCACGCACGAATGGCCTGTACTGTGCAGAACCAACACGAACCACGGAGCAGTGCATGGAGCAGTCCACTTCGCTGTCAGCCACGCGCCTGGCCTCGCTCGTCGAGGGCTTCGACCGGTCGCCGGCGTACGTCGGACTGGCCGACGCGCTGCGCGAGCTGATCGGCGACGGCCGGATCGGCTACGGCACCCGGCTGCCGAGCGAGCGCGACCTGACCGACGCGCTCGGGGTCTCCCGGACGACGGTGACCCGGGCCTATGCGGTGCTGCGCGACTCGCAGTACGCCGAGGCGCGGCAGGGTGCGGGCACCTTCACCCGGCTGCCCGGCGGCCGCACCCGCGCACTCGACCGGGCGCTGTGGCCCAGCGACGTCGGCAACGGCGTCATCGACCTGGTCTGCGCGGCGGCGACCGCTCCCCCGGGCATCGCGGCGGTGTACGCCGACGCGGCGGCCGACCTGCCCGCGCACCTGGGCGGACACGGCTACTTCCCCGCCGGGATGCCCGACCTGCAGGCCGCCGTCGCGGCGACGTACGACGCCCGCGGGCTGCCGACCGCACCCGAGCAGATCATCGTCACCCCGGGTGCGCTTGCGGCGACCGCGGTGATCGGCAGCGCGCTGGCGGGCCCGCGGGACCGGGTGCTGATGGAGTCGCCGACGTACCCCAACGCCGTGCAGGCGCTGCGCACCGGCGGCGGGCGGCTGACGACGATCGCGCTGGACCCGTCGGGCTGGGACCTCGACGCGGTCACCGCGACCGTGACCCGGCACAAGCCGCGGCTGGTCCACCTGATGCCGGACTTCCACAACCCGACCGGGCTGGTGATGTCCGAGCCCGACCGGGAGCGGTACGCGCGGCTGCTCGCCGGCCATGACGCCGTCCCCGTCGTCGACGAGGCGCACCACCTGCTGGCGCTCGACGACGACCACGCGGGCACGCCGTTCGCGGCGCTGACGAAGGACGCCGTCTGCGTGGGCAGCGCGAGCAAGAGCATCTGGGGCGGCCTGCGGCTGGGCTGGATCCGCGCGCCGCACGCGCTCGTGGACCGCCTGACCCGGGCCCGGGTCGGGCTCGACCTCGGCGTACCCGTGCTCGAGCAGCTGGTGCTGACCCGACTGCTGACCGGCGACCTCGAGCCGGTGCTGCGCGGCCAGCGGGCGCGGCTGCGTGAGCAGCGCGACGCGATGGCCGGCGCGCTCGCCGAGCACCTGCCCGACTGGGAGTTCCGCACTCCGGCCGGCGGGATGGCCCTGTGGTGCCATCTGCCCGTCGCCGGCGCGACCGCGCTGTCGACCGAGGCGGAGCGGCACGGCGTACTCCTCGCGCCCGGCCCGTCGTTCGCGCCCGAGGGCGGCCTGGACCGCTACATCCGGCTGCCCTACGCGATCGCGGCGCCCCAGCTGGTCGAGGCCGTACGACGCATCGCGGACGCCTGGGCCGTGGTCACCTCGGGCCGGGTCGGTGCGGCTGCCCCGCCCGTCGGGTCCGAGCCGTTCCTGGTGGCCTGACCCCTCCGTCGAGTTGCCGCAAACCTCACCGTCGAGTTGCCGCAGACTCACCGTTGACTTGCCGCAGACTCACCGTCGAGTTCGGCAACTCAACGGTGAGGACGGGGCAACTCAACGGTGAGGACGGGGCAACTCAACGGGGAGGACGGGCGGATCAGGCCAGGTCGACCGCGTGGATCGACGTGGCCTCGATGGCCGTCTCGATCTGCGCGAGCGCGTCGGCCGGGATGGCGGAGTCGACGGACAGCGCGACCAGCGCCTCGCCGCCCTTCGTCTCGCGGGAGACCTGCATGCCGGCGATGTTGACCAGGGCGTCGCCGAGGATCTGGCCGACCGTGCCGACCATGCCGGGCCGGTCGACGTACGTGAAGAACGCGAGATGCTCGGTGGGCTCGATGTCGACGAGGTAGCCGTTGACCTCGACCAGCCGCTCCTTCTGGGCGATGCCGACCAGGGTGCCGCTCACGGAGACCTGGGTGCCGTCGGCGAGGGTGCCGCGCAGGGTGATCAGGTTGCGGTGGTCGCCGCTCTCGCCGTCCATCACCAGGCGTACGACGATGCCGCGCTCGGCCGCGAGCAGCGGCGCGTTGACGAAGGAGACCTGCTCCTCGACGACGTGGGCGAACACGCCCTTGAGTGCGGCGAGCTCGAGCACCTTGACGTCGTGCTCGGCGATCTCGCCGCGGACCTCGACGTCCAGCTGCTGGGCGACCTCGCCGGCGACGGCGGTGAAGATCTGGCCGAGCTTCTCCGTCAGCGGGATGCCGGGGCGCACGTCCTCGGCGATGACACCGCCCTGGACGTTGACCGCGTCGGGGACCAGCTCACCGGACAGGGCGAGGCGGACCGACCTCGCCACGGCGATGCCGGCCTTCTCCTGGGCCTCGTCGGTGGAGGCACCGAGGTGGGGGGTGGCGACGACGTTCTCGAGCTCGAAGAGCGGGCTGTCGGTGCAGGGCTCCTGAGTGAAGACGTCGAGCCCGGCGGCCGCGATGCGACCGGTCTTGAGGGCGTCGTACAGCGCGCCCTCGTCGACGATGCCGCCGCGCGCGGCGTTGACCAGGACCAGCGACGACTTGGCCTTCGCGAGCGCGTCGGCGTCGATCAGGCCCACGGTCTCGGCGGTCTTGGGCAGGTGGACCGACATGAAGTCGGACTCGGTCATCAAGGTGTCGAGGTCGACGAGGCGCACGCCGACCTGGGCGGCGCGGCCGGCCTGGACGTAGGGGTCGTAGGCGATCACGGTCATGCCGAACGCCGCGAGGCGCTGGGCGACCAGGACGCCGATCCGGCCGAGGCCGACGATGCCGACGGTCTTCTCGAACAGCTCGATGCCGGTGTACTTCGACCGCTTCCACTCGCCGCCCCGCAGGGAGGCGTGGGCCGGCGAGACATGGCGGGCGGCGGCGAGCATCAGCGCGACGGCGAGCTCGGCGGCCGAGACGATATTGGAGGTCGGGGCGTTCACGACCATCACGCCGGACTGGGTCGCGGCCTTCACGTCGACGTTGTCGAGGCCGACCCCGGCCCGCGCGACGACCTTGAGCCGGGCGGCGGCGGCCAGCGCCTCGGCGTCGACCCTGGTCGCGGACCGCACCAGGATCGCGTCGGCATCGGCGATCGCCGCCAGCAGCTCGGCGCGGTCGGCCCCGTTGCAGGTGCGGATCTCGAAGTCCGGCCCCAGCGCCTCGACGGTGGCGGGGCTCAGCTCTTCGGCGATGAGTACGACGGGGCGAGCGGTCACAGCGATGTCCTTCGCGAGGTGGTGCGGGAGAAGGCGTGGCACGACGCTGTGCGACCCCGCCAGCCTACCCGCTCCGCTCAGGCGAAGAGGGCCTGTCCGACGTACTCCCCCCTGCCGGTGCCGGGAGGTACGGCGAACAGCGCCTGGCCGGTGAAGCGGAGGTACTCCATCAGCGCGTCGGACTTCGACATCGCCCGCTGTAGCGGGATGAAGTGGGTCCGCGGGTCGCGGAGGTAGGCGATGAAGAACAGGCCCGCGTCGAGGCCGCCGACGTCGTTGCTGCCGTCGACGAAGTTGTAGCCGCGGCGCAGGATCCGCACCCCGTCGTTCGTCTCGGGATGCACGACGCGGACGTGGGAGTCGACCGGGATGATCGGCCCGGCACTCCCCTGCATCGAGAAGTCCGGGTCGGACATCTCCTCGCCACCGGACAGCGGCGCGCCCGTGCCCTTGGTGCGGCCGACGAACTGCTCCTGGGACTCCAGCGACTGCCGGTCCCAGACCTCGATGGTCATGTTGATCCGGCGGGTCACGAGGTACGAGCCGCCCGCCAGCCAGGCGGCCTTCGGGTCGTCGCCGGCCCCGACCCACACGTGCTCGTCGAGGGCCTCGCGCTCCTCCGCCTTGATGTTGGCGGTGCCGTCCTTGAAGCCGAACAGGTTGCGCGGCGTGGACTGGCTGGTCGAGGTGGTCGAGGTGCGGCCGAATCCGAGCTGGGACCAGCGCACGGCCGTCGTACCGAACCCGATCCGGACCAGGTTGCGGATGGCGTGCACGGCGACCTGCGGGTCGTCGGCGCAGGCCTGGATGCAGATGTCGCCGTCGCTGCGGGCCGGGTCGAGCACGTCGGCGGAGAACTTCGGCAGCTGCTCGAGCGCCTCCGGGCGGCGATCCGCGATGCCGAACCGGTCCTTGCCATCGGCGTCGACGAACAGTCCCGGGCCGAACCCGAAGGTGATCGTGAGCCGGCTCGGCGGCAGGTCCAGGGCCTCGCCGGTGTCGTCCGGTGGCGCGTTGCCCGGGCCGTCGACCGCACCGACCGGGCCGGCGGACTCGCCCGAGGTCATCCGGGCGGCGGCCTCGGTCCAGGCCTTCAGCAGCGCGATGAGCTCGTCGCGGTCCTCGGTCGTCACGTCGAGCGCGACGAAGTGCAGCCGGTCCTGGGCGGGTGTGACGATGCCCGCCTGGCGCTCGCCGTGGAAGGGGTACGACGCCGTCGGCGCCGCGACCTTCGCGGGGTCGGGTGCCGCGATCCGTCCGGCCGCGAAGGCGCCGGCCACCCCGGCGGCGGCCGCGCCACCGCCGAGGAGACCGCGCCGGCTGACGCGGGACCTGGCGGTCAGGAGGTCACCGCCGCGGTGAGCTTCGAGAGCGGCTCGGACAGCGCGTTGACGGCGTCGGTCATCTTCTTCGTGTCGGCCGGCTCCAGCGCGGTGTAGAGCACGAAGCCGTCGCCGTCGCGGTACTGGTCGAGCACCGCCTGCAGCGCGTCGAACTTCGCGGTCAGCTCCTCGGCGAGGGCCGGGTCCTTGGCCTCGAGCAGCCCCTGGACGCCCTCGTAGGCCACGCGCGCGCCGTCGACGTTGGCCTGGAAGTCCCACAGATCGGTGTGCGACCAGGCCTCCTCCTCGCCGGTGATCTT
This sequence comes from Nocardioides sp. QY071, assembly GCF_029961765.1. Classification (NCBI taxonomy): domain Bacteria; kingdom Bacillati; phylum Actinomycetota; class Actinomycetes; order Propionibacteriales; family Nocardioidaceae; genus Nocardioides; species Nocardioides sp. QY071. The sequence continues at coordinate 1,582,864 of NZ_CP124681.1, read as the reverse complement.
GCCGTTCGCGACCTCCTCGAGCAGGCCGATCGAGCCGTTGGCGATCGCGTCGATCGGGTAGGTCAGCGCGTCGGGGCCGGTGGCCTGGATCCGCTTGTCGAGCTCGGTGACGTTGGCGAGCAGGTCGTCGCCGTACGTCGTGCGCTCGGCGGGCTTCAGGGCGGTGTAGCCCTTGGCGCCCTGCGGCCACAGGTCCTTCTCGATGCGGTGCCAGCCGGCCCACTTCTCACCGGCGGCGAAGTCGACGTCGGCTTCGCGCGCGTCGGTCTTGGGGTCGAGGTCGCCGAAGGACTCGGCGACGGTCTCGATCCGCTCCCAGTGCTCGCGGGCGACCGGGTAGAGCCCCCGGGCCTCGTCGTCCTTTCCGCCCTCGTAGAGCTGGACGAACTCCTTGGTCTTCTCCAGCAGCTGGGCGGACTGGTCCTGCACGTAGGCGCGGTAGTTGGCCTGCGCCTGGTCGATCAGCTCCTGGTCGGACGCGCTGACCTGCTGCTCCTGCTCGGAGTGGGTGACGGTGAACGGGGCCCGGATGCCCTCGCCGACCATGCCCGGCTTGCAGGCGGTGAAGTAGTCGCCCTCGGGGGCGTTCACGGTGAGCTTCTTGGTCAGGTTCGGCCCGATGTTCTCGACCTCGCCGACGATGCGCAGGCCGTCGGCGCCGAGCAGGTAGAACTCGGTGACGTCGGAGCCGGTGTTGGTGACGTCGAAGCTCAGCGTGCCGGCCGGAGCCTTGGTCGCCGACAGCTCGCAGGCGTCGGCGCTCGAGCCGACGCTCAGCGTGCGGGCGTCACCGCCCTTCTTCCCGTCCTCCCCGGAGGAGGCGTTCTCGGTGCAGGCGGCGAGCATCGGCACGACGGCCAGGGCGGTCACCGAGGCAACGAGGGTCCTCGCCGCGATGGGGGTCTTACGCATCATCAGTGCTCCTGAAGCTGACGGGAGGGACGGGCCGGACGCGTGCTGCGGGTCCGGAGGAGGAAGAGTGCGCCCACGGGGACGACGTACAGCACCCAGGCGGTGGCCTCGAGCCAGGTCGTCGCGGGCGAGAAGTTGAAGACGCCCTTGAGCAGGGTGCCGTACCAGGACGACGGCGGGATCGCGTCGGAGACGTCGAAGGCCAGGTTGTGCAGGCCGGGGAGGATCCCCGCCTCCTGGAGGTCGTGCAGGCCGTAGGCCAGGACACCACCGGCGACCAGGATGAGGAAGGCGCCGGTCCAGGTGAAGAACACGGTGAGGTTGAGGCGGATCGCGCCCCGGTAGATGAGGTAGCCGAGGGCGACGGCGACCAGGATGCCGAGCATCGCGCCGACCAGGGGCTCCCAGGTCGGGGTCACCGACCCGACGGTGTCGCGGGTGCCGGCCTGGGTGGCCGCCCACAGGAAGAGCGCGGTCTCGAGGCCCTCACGGCCCACGGCGAGCATCGCGACGACGACCAGCGACCAGCGCCCGCCCTCGGCGGCTTTGTCGATCTGGCCACGGAGCTCGGCACCGAGACCGCGGGCCGCGGTCGACATCCAGAAGATCATCCAGGTGACGAACGCGACGGCGACGATCGACAGGGTGCCGCCGATCGCCTCCTGTGCCTCGAAGGTCAGGCCGCGCGGCCCGAAGGTCAGGGCGGCGCCGAAGGCGAGGGCGACCGCGACGGCGATGCCGACGCCCGCCCAGATCCGCGGCAGCAGCTCACGGCGCTCCGACTTGACGAGGTAGGCCACCAGGATGCTGACGACCAGCGCGGCCTCGAGGCCTTCGCGTAGTCCGATCAGGAGGTTGGCGAGCACGAAGGTCGAGGGTACTCCGCATGGTTAGCCTTGCCTAATGGAGGCTGTCCTCACCTGCCGCGTCCGCCGACGGTGGCACCCCAGGACGTGAGACGACGGCGCGGCGGTGGCTGACCGTCGTACCTGTTGCGTCCTAAGGTCGAGGCACCAGGGTTCGCCGTCGACGAAGGAGTCAAGGCCATGCGCGTGTTCACGACGTTCGAGGAGCTCACCGAGGCCGCCGGGACCGATCTCGGGACCAGCGACTGGGTCACCATCGACCAGCGCCGGGTCAACCAGTTCGCCGACGCGACCGGCGACCACCAGTGGATCCACGTCGACCTGGAGCGGGCCAAGGAGGGACCGTTCGGCGGCACGATCGCCCACGGCTACCTCACCCTGTCACTCGTGCCGTGGCTCGGCAGCCAGGTGTTCACGCTGCGTACGCCGGGCGCCAAGCTCAACTACGGCGTCAACAAGGTCCGCTTCCCCGCACCGCTGCTGGTCGGCAAGCGGATCCGGCTTCACGTGAGGATGGGCGAGGTCGTCGACATCCCCAGCGGCAAGCAGCTCACCGTGCACCACACGATCGAGATCGAGGACGAGGCCAAGCCGGCCTGCGTCGCCGAGACGGTGGTCCTGCTGCTGCCGTGACGGTCAGGCCGTGACGCGCGACTCCCACGCCTGGGTGAGCGCCTGCTCGAACAGCTCGGTCGGCTGCGCGCCGGAGATGCCGAAGCGGCCGTCGAGGACGAAGAACGGGACACCGCTCGAGCCGTACGCCCGGGCCTGGGCGACGTCGGCCATCACCTCGTCGCGGTACTCGTCGCTGTCGAGGACCTGCTCGACCCGCTCGGCGGGGAGCCCGGCCGCGGCGGCCGCACGGCGCAGCACGTCGTGGTCGCCGAGGGACTCGCCGCGGGTGAAGTACGCCGCGAGGACCTGCTCCATCAGCTCGTGCTGGCGCCCGACCGCCGCAGCCAGGTGGAGCAGGCGGTGCGCGGTGAGCGTGCGCGCGTGCAGCGCGTCGGCGTGGGCGAACTCCAGGCCCTCCCCTGCGGCGACCTCGTCGGCACGGGCCATCATCGCGCGGGTGCCCGCCTCGTCCGCACCGAACTTGCGGCCGAGCACCTGCACCGTGGTCTCGGTGCCGACCTCGGGCGCGAACGGGTCCAGCTCGTAGGAGCGGTAGACCACCTCGACCTCGTCACGGTGCTCGAACGAGGCGAGCGCCCGCTCCAGGCGGCGCTTGCCGATGTAGCACCACGGACACACGACGTCGGCCCAGATCTCGATACGCACGACGCGTGCAACGCGTCGTACCCCTGATTGCTTCCCAGGGCCGGCGCGGAGCGCGGACCTGGGAAAAGTCGGTGGTTGAGGTGCCGGCTGAGCTTGCGAAGCCGCCTCGAAACCCCGGCGGACCCCTAGGGGCCCCGGGGTCGAGGTCAGGGGCGGGTCAAGGGATCTGCCCGAAGCGCCGAGGGGCCGGGCGGCGACAGGCTTCGGGACATGATCACAGTCGAGTCCCTCAGCAAGTCGTACGGCAGCTTCACCGCCGTCGACGACGTGTCGTTCACCGCCGCGCCCGGCCGCGTCACCGGGTTCCTCGGGCCCAACGGCGCCGGAAAGTCCACCACCATGCGGGTGATGGTCGGCCTGACCGCGCCCGGCAGCGGCGAGGTCCGGGTCCTCGGGCGCCGCTTCGCCGAGCTGCCCGACCCGGGCCGCGAGGTCGGCGTCCTGCTGGACGCGTCGGCCCAGCACGCGGGTCGGACCGGCCGCGAGATCCTCACCATCGCCGCCCTCACCATGGGCCTGCCGCGCACCCGCGTCGACGAGATGCTCGAGCGGGTCAGCCTCACGCCGGACGAGGCCAGCCGCAGGGTCCGCAACTACTCGCTCGGCATGCGGCAGCGGCTGGGCATCGGTACGGCGCTGCTCGGCAACCCCGAGGTCCTCATCCTCGACGAGCCCGCCAACGGCCTCGACCCGGCCGGCATCCGCTGGATGCGCGACCTGCTGCGCGACTTCGCCGACCAGGGCGGCACCGTGCTGCTCTCCTCGCACCTACTGCACGAGATCGAGGTCATCGCCGACGACCTGGTCGTGATCGGCAACGGCCGGATCGTCGCCCAGGGCACCAAGGAGGAGCTGCTCGCCGGCGCCGGCACCCTGGTCCGCGCGGCCGACGGCAACGCCCTCGCCGGCGCGCTCGTCACCGCCGGGATCACCGCCCGGCCCACCTCCGGCGGCGCCGTGCTCGCCGAGGCCGACCTGACCCGTGTCGGCCAGGCCGCCTTCGCCGCCGGCATCGCCGTGACCGAGCTGCGCGCCGCCGACGGCGCCGGGCTCGAGGAGATGTTCCTGGCCCTCACCGCCGAGAGCCAGCGCGAGACCGTCACCAACCAGCAGGCCACCACCACGCAAGGAGCAGCGGCATGACCGCCACGACCATCGACGCCGCACCGGGCGTCGTACCGACCACCGAGCGGACGCGTCCCGTGCCGGCCCGGACCCCGTTCAGCAGGGTGCAGCGTGTCGAGCTGCGCAAGATGTTCGACACCCGCTCCGGCTTCTGGCTGATGGCGAGCATCGTGATCACCTCGGTGATCGCGACCACGCTCACCGTCATCCTCGGCGACCGCGACACCCTCGACTTCGAGGACTTCGCCGCCTCGATCGGCTCGCCGATGTCGATCATCCTGCCGATCATCGGCGTCCTCGCGGTCACCAGCGAGTGGAGTCAGCGCACCGCCCTGACGACCTTCACGCTCGTCCCGCAGCGTCGCCGCGTGCTCGCCGCCAAGGTGGTCAACACCCTGCTCATCGGCGCGGTCTCGATGCTCGTCGCCCTCGGCGTCGGCGCCCTCGGCAACCTGGTGACCTCCTTGATCACCGGCAACGACCCGATCTGGAACATCTCCGTCGCGACGTTCGCCCAGATCGTGCTCGCCAACGAGCTCGGCATGCTGCTCGGCCTCACCCTGGGCCTGCTCTTCCGCAACTCCCCCGCGGCGATCGTCGGCTACTTCGTGGCCATCCTGGTGCTGCCCGGCCTGTCCGGCGCGCTGGCCTCGGTCCAGGAGTGGTGGGCGGACAACGCCGGCTGGTTCGACCTCAACGAGACCCGCTTCCTGCTCTTCGACGGCGGCCTCACCGGCCACGACTGGGCGCAGCTCGGCGTCACGTCGGTGCTGTGGATCGTGCTCCCGCTCCTCATCGGAACCCGGCTGGTGCTGCGCTCCGAGGTGAAGTAGCGCGACCCGGCACGAAGTGGTCCCGGATTTCCGCTGACCCGGCAGAAAGTGTCTCGCAAGAAAAGACACTTTCTGCCGGGTCGGCGCGGTCTACGAGCCACTTCGCGCCGGGTCAGCGTGCAGTCAGATGCCCAACATGGGTGAGTCGCCATCAACGCGAACGTGCGAGCGTCGTGTGGTCTCGACAGACTCACTTGGGGGCCAACCGTGCGCAGTCGTCCTGTTCGCATCGTCCTGCTCGTCGCGGCCGTGGTGGCCGCCCTTCTCGGCGCCGCCGGCGCGGGACAGTCACCCGCGCAGGCACAGCCCGCGCACCAGCGGCTGATCCCGTCGGCGGTGCCGGCCACGACGCCCAACATCCTGGACGGCAGGACGCTTGCGATCGCCGAGGTCGGGAGCAGGGTCTTCGTGGGTGGCACGTTCACCCTCGCGCAGAACCCGGGTACGAGCGCGCAGCTGCCGACGCCGTACCTGTTCGCCTATGACCGCGGCACCGGCGTCATCGACCCGGTGTTCGCGCCGGCGCTCGACGGCAGCGTGACCGCGATCGTCGCGTCGCCGGACGGCAGCGCGCTCTACGTGGCGGGCACCTTCAAGCTCGCCGGTACGACGAAGGTCCGCAACGTCATCAAGGTCAGCACCGCTACGGGAGCGCTCGTGCCGGGGTTCAAGAACCCCAGCCCCAACGGCAGCATCCTCGACCTCGCCCTCGTGGGCGACCGGCTGCTGCTGGCCGGCACGTTCACGACGGTCGCGACCCTGCCCCGGGCAGGGCTGGCCTCGCTGAACGCGGCCACCGGCGACGTGGACGAGTACCTGAAGATCGCCGTCGACACCAACCACAACTGGCCCTCCGGTACGGCGAAGGCGCCGGTCGGCGTCGGGAAGCTGGCCGCCAGCCCCGACGGGAGCCGGCTGGTCGCGATCGGCAACTTCAAGCACGCCGACGGGCTCGACCGAGACCAGGTCGTGCTGATCCGGCTCGGCGCCGACAACGCGTACGTCGATCCCGACTGGAAGACGCTGCGCTACACACCCGCCTGCAGCAAGAACTCCTTCGACTCCTACGTGCGCGACGTCGACTACTCCCCCGACGGCTCCTATTTCGTGATCGCCTCCAGCGGCGCCGGCTACAACGGCACCCTGTGCGACTCCGCGGCGCGCTTCGACACCGCGGTCACCGGGCAGGACGTGCAACCCACGTGGCAGGCCGCGACCGGTCAGGACTCGCTGCTCTCGGTCGCGATCGCCGACAACGTCGTCTACGTCGGCGGGCACCAGAAGTGGATGAACGCGATCCAGAGCGGCGCCGACGAGCAGGCCGGCCAGGTGCCGCGGCCCGGGCTCGCCGCGCTCGACCCGCAGAACGGCATCCCGCTGACCTGGAACCCGGGCCGGCACCCGCGCGGCATCGGTGCCGAGGAGCTGCTGGCGACCGACAACGGCGTCTACGTCGGCAGTGACACCGAGTACATCGGCAACGGCGAGTACCGCCGGGCCCGCCTCGCCTTCTTCCCTGTGGAAGGCGGGACGGCCCCGGTCTCCCAGGCCGACCCGGTACTGCCGCGCAGCCTCTACCGGCTCTCGGGGAGCACGGTCACCACCCGCCAGTTCTCGGGCAGCTCGATCACCGCGCCGAGCACGGTCACGACCACGGGCGGGGCCAGCTGGAACAACGTGCGGGGCGCGTTCATGGTCGGCTCCAAGCTGGTCTACGGCTCGACCGACAACAAGCTGCACTACCGCACCTTCGACGGCACGGCGTTCGGGCCGGACAACGTGATCGACCCCTACAACGACCCGTACTGGAGCAGTGTGACGACCAGCGGCGGTACGCAGACCTACCGCGGCCGGGTCCCCAACGTGTACGCACAGCTGTCCAACGTGACCGGCATGGCGTACGCCGACGGCCGGCTCTACTACACCCGCAGCCTGCAGGGAAAGGTGTTCTGGCGCTGGTTCTCGCCGCAGAGCCTGATCGTCGGGGCGGCGGAGTTCACCGTCCCGTCGTCGAACTTCCCCCTGCTCCAGGACGTCCGCAACCTGGTGTACGCCGACGGTCAGCTCTGGGCCGGCATGTCGACCAACCAGCTGTGGCGCCTGCCCGTCGCGGACGGCGTCACCAGTGGCGCCTGGACCCGGGTCAGCGGCAGCGGCATCGACACCAGCCCGGTGTGGTCGAGCGGCACCATGTTCCTCGGACCGCTCGCCAACCAGGTGCCGACCGCCGCGTTCACCCCGTCCTGCTCGGGCCAGTCCTGCTCCTTCGACGGCAGCGGCTCGACCGACCCCGACGGCACGATCACCTCGTGGGCGTGGACCTTCGGCGACGGCGGCACCGCGACCGGCGCCCAGCCCAACCACGTGTACGCCGCGCCGGGCAGCTACCCGGTCACGCTGACCGTGACCGACGAGAGCGGAGGCACCGGCACCACGACGCAGTCCGTCGATATCCAGGGCGGCACCAGCCAGGTCGGGTACCGCGACTCGACCGGCAAGGTCACCAACGCGACGAGCATCGTCTCGCCGATCCCCGCGACCGCGCAGGCCGGTGACGGCCTGGTCGCCGTGGTCTCGGCGGCCACGACCGTCGTACCGACGGCGCCGGCGGGCTGGACCCAGGTCGGAGCACCGGTCGCCACCGACGCGATGACGACGGTGGTCTGGCAGCGGGTGGCCGCGGCCGACGACGCGGGGCGCAACGTCACCGTCGGCTTCGGTGCCACGGCGGTGAAGGCGACGCTGAGCGTGCTGGCCTACTCGGGCACCGACCCGGGCGGCCCCGTCGCCGCCGTCGCCGGGCTCGCCGAGTCGGCCGCGACGACCACCCACCACAGTCCGCTGGTCGCCACGCCCGGCAACTGGGTGGTGACCGTGTGGGCCGACCGCTCCTCGACGACCACGGCCTTCGCCGAGCCCGTGGGCTCGTCGATGCGGCAGCGCCTGATCGGCGCCGGCGGCGGCCACACCGACCAGCTCGTCGCCGACAGCGGCGGACCTGTGGCCGCTGGTCAGTACGGCGACCAGGTCGCGACCGCCGACGCGGCCGCGAAGGGGACCAGCGTCACGATCGCGCTGCACTGACGTCTCCCTGCGCTAACGTCATTCGTTCCGTGGGCGCGCGCCCACGGAACGAATGACGTTACGGAGCGCACATGGAGCTGACCTCGGCCTGGTGGTTCTGGGCACTGCTGTCGGCGGTCTTCGCGGCCCTGACGGCGGTCTTCGCCAAGGTGGGCGTGAAGGACATCGACTCCGACGTCGCGACCTTCGTCCGCACCGTGGTCATCCTCGTGACGCTCGGCCTGATCCTGCTGGCACTGGGCAAGTTCCACTCCCCCGGTGAGGTCGGCGCCCGGACCTGGGTGTTCCTGGTGCTCTCCGGCCTCGCCACCGGCGCGTCCTGGATCTGCTACTTCCGCGCCCTCAAGGTCGGCGACGCCTCACTCGTCGCTCCGGTCGACAAGCTGAGCGTCGTGCTCGTCGCGATCTTCGGTGCGACGCTGCTCGGCGAGCGGCTCTCGCTCCTGCAATGGGGTGGGGTCGCGCTGGTCGGCGCGGGCGCGGTGCTGCTGGTGGTCAGCGGCTGATCAGCGACTGAACAGGCAGAAGGTGTGGCCCGCCGGGTCGACGTAGACCCGCAGCGGCTCGTCGGGGTCGTCGGACTGGTCGAAGCGGACGACGGCGCCCAGCTCGAGGGCGCGCTGGTGGTTGTCCTCGAGGTCGGCGCGGTCGTCGACCTGGAAGTCCAGGTGCAGCTGCTGCGCCACCTCGGCGCTCGGCCAGGTCGTGGCGGGGAGCTCGTCGACCTGCTGGAAGGACAGTCGCTCCCCGGCGGGACCGACGATCGAGCGCCAGTCGGTGAACTCCTCGATCTCGAACCCCTCGGGATAGGACCAACCGAGGAGGCGGCGGTAGAACTCAGCCAGCGTGGGGACGTCGGTGGTGTCGAGGACGGTGCTGCGCAGTCGTGGGTAGCCCATGGAGCCACCGTGCCACGGGACTCCGACACCGACACCGACACCGACACCGACACCGACACCGACACCGATGGTCCGGCCAGGTTCAGCGGGCGTCGGTCAGGTCCGGGTCGAAGTCGGGAAGCAGTCCGGCCAGGGGTACGTCGAGGACCTGGCTCAGCGAGACCAGGGTCAGCAGCTGCGGGTTCATCGGCGTACCGGGCCGGGACTCGCCCTTCTCGTACTTCTGGTAGGTGAAGCCGGCGATCCCGGCGAGATGGGCGACCCGTTCCTGGCTGAAGCCGCTCGCCATCCGCGCCCGCTGGAGGTTGAGGCCGAGCTCGCGCGCATAGGCCTGCCAGCTGATGTCCGCGCGCCTGCTCGCCACGCCCACCATCATCCCCGTATGGCCACCTCGCAGCGACCATACTGATATGGCATTCACGTCGCCCCGAGGGCTGTGGAGAAGGGATCGGCCGACGGCGCGTTGCGTCGGACGCGAGCCCTAGGCTCCATCGCGACGAGGGCAGGAGATCTTGGGAGTGAGGCGCATGATGGCAGCCGACGACCCCACGGGGACGCCCGGGGCGGACCCACCGCGGCCGTCCTGGCTGACCGGCCCCTGCCCAGGGTGGTGCACCCGGCAGCACGCCGAGGACGACCATCCCGAGGACCGCTACCACCAGAGCCAGCCGACGTTGGCCGCCGCGATCGCCGGGACGGGCGACGCCGTCCCCGTGACCGCGTCCCTACTGCCGGCCACCCTCGCCGCGCGCGCCGGCCGGTACGCCGACGACGACCTCACCTGGCTCGTCGTCGAGCCGCTCGAGGGCCGGCCCTACCTGGTGATCACCGCCGCGTCGGCCCGTGGGCTCGTCCATGTCCTCCAGGAGCAGCTGCGCGGCCTCGACGCCGAGGCGGGCTGAGCCGCGAGGGCACCGGACGCGGAACGCCCCCGGATCCGAGCGGATCCGGGGGCGTTCGGCACGTGGGTCAGCGCGCGGCCGAGCCCTCGGTGTAGTCGTCGTCGGTGTGCGCCCACGAGAAGTGCGAGCGCAGGGTGCGGCCGACGGCCTCGATCGGGTGCTGGGCACCCTTCTCGCGCAGCGCCGTGAACTCCGGCGCGCCGGCGTCCTGGTCGGCGATGAAGCGCTCGGCGAACGCGCCGCTCTGGATGTCGGCGAGGACGGCCTGCATGTTCTCCTTGACCCGGGGGTCGATGACGCGCGGGCCCGAGACGTAGTCGCCGTACTCGGCGGTGTCGGAGACCGACCAGCGCTGCTTGGCGATGCCGCCCTCCCACATCAGGTCGACGATGAGCTTGAGCTCGTGGAGGACCTCGAAGTAGGCGATCTCGCCCTGGTAGCCGGCCTCGGTGAGGGTCTCGTAGCCGTACTGGATCAGCTGCGAGACACCACCGCACAGGACCGACTGCTCACCGAACAGGTCGGTCTCGGTCTCCTCGGTGAAGGTGGTCTTGATGACGCCGGCGCGGGTGCCGCCGATGCCCTTCGCGTAGGACTTCGCGAGGTCCCAGGCCTTGCCCGAGGCGTCCTGCTCGACGGCGATGATGTCCGGGATGCCGCGGCCGGCGACGTACTCGCGGCGCACGGTGTGGCCCGGGGCCTTCGGGGCGACCAGGATGACGTCGACGCCGGCCGGGGGCTGGATGTAGCCGAAGCGGATGTTGAAGCCGTGGCCGAAGACCAGGGTGTCGCCCTCGGCGAGCGCCGGCGCGATGTCGTCGGCGTACAGGTGGCGCTGCACCTGGTCGGGGGCGAGGATGACGATGACGTCGGCCTCCTCCGCGGCCTCGCGCGGGGTGAGGACACGCAGGCCCTCCTCCTCGGCCTTGGCGCGGCTCTTCGAGCCCTCCTTGAGGCCGACGCGGACGTCGACACCGGAGTCGCGCAGGTTCAGCGCGTGCGCGTGGCCCTGGCTGCCGTAACCGATGACGGCGACGTGCTTGCCCTGGATGAGGGACAGGTCGGCGTCGTCGTCGTAGTAGATCTCAGCCACGTCGGGCTTCTCCTTGCTGGTTGGGGTGGTGATGGGGTTGGTCTGCTGGTTCCCGGGGTTTCGAGACGGTCGCTGCGCGACCTCCTCAACCTCCGGATGCGGCAGGCGGCACCGGTACGGCGACGGGCTTGCTGCGCTCCGAGATGGAGCGCGGCCCGCGGCCGATGGCCACCATGCCGGACTGCACGAGCTCGCGGATCCCGAAGGGCTCCAGCACGCGCAGGAAGTCGGCGATCTTGCCGTCGTTCCCGACGATCTGCATGGTGATCGCGTCCGAGGCGACGTCGATGACCTTCGCCCGGAACAGCTGGACGACGTCGAGGACCTCACCGCGGGTCTCCGCCGTGGCGGCGACCTTGACGAGCACCAGCTCGCGGTTGACCGACGCGGTCGGGTCGAGCTCGACGATCTTGATGACCTCGACCAGCTTGTTGAGCTGCTTGGTGACCTGCTCGAGCGGCGAGGACTCGACGTTGACCACGATCGTCATCCGCGAGATCTCGTCGTGCTCGGTCGGGCCGACCGCGAGCGACTCGATGTTGAAGCCGCGGCGGCTGAACAGCGCGGAGATCCGTGCCAGCACGCCGGGCTTGTCCTCGACGAGGACGGACAGGGTGTGCTTGGCCATCAGAGATCGTCCTCGTCGAACTGGGGCGCGAGGTCGCGCGCGTACTTGATGTCGTCGTTGCTGGTGCCGGCGGCGACCATCGGCCACACCATGGCGTCACGGTGGACCCGGAAGTCGACGACCACGGGCACGTCGTTGATCTCCATCGCCTTCGCGATGGTCGCGTCGACGTCGTCGGGCGACTCGCAGGCCAGGCCCACGCAGCCGTAGGCGTCGGCCAGCTTCACGAAGTCGGGGATCCGCTTGGAGTGCAGGTCGGTGTTGGAGTAGCGCGAGTTGTAGAACAGCGTCTGCCACTGGCGCACCATGCCGAGCGACTCGTTGTTGATGACCGCGACCTTGATCGGGATGTTGTTGATCGCGCAGGTGGCGAGCTCCTGGTTGGTCATCTGGAAGCAGCCGTCGCCGTCGACCGACCACACGGTCTGGTCGGGCATCGCGACCTTCGCGCCCATCGCGGCCGGCACGGAGAAGCCCATGGTGCCGAGGCCGCCGGAGTTGATCCAGGTGTTGGGGCGCTCGTAGCCGACGAAGTGGGCGGCCCACATCTGGTGCTGGCCGACGCCCGCGGTGTAGATCGTGTCGGGGCCCGAGATGGCACCGAGCCGCTCGAGGACGTACTGCGGCGCGAGGCCGCCGTCAGCCGGGCGGTCGTAGCCGAGCGGGTACTTCTTCTTCACGCCGGCGCAGAACGCGACCCAGCCCTCGTAGTCGCCGGTGTTGCCGGCCTCCTGCTCGGTGCGCAGGGTGGTGATCAGGTCGACCAGGACCTCGCGGACGTCGCCCACGATCGGGACGTCGGCGTAGCGGTTCTTGCCGATCTCGGCCGGGTCGATGTCGGCGTGGATCACCTTGGCGCCGGGCGCGAACGAGTCGAGGTTGCCCGTGACCCGGTCGTCGAAGCGGGCGCCGAGGCTGATGATCAGGTCACTCTTCTGCAGCGCCGCGACGGCCGCCACGGTGCCGTGCATGCCGGGCATCCCGAGGTGCTGCGGGTGACTGTCGGGGAAGGCGCCGCGCGCCATCAGCGTGGTGACCACCGGGATCCCGGTGAGCTCGGCGAGGGCGAGCAGCTCCTTGGAGGCGCCGGAGCGGATGGTGCCGCCGCCGACGTACAGGACCGGCTTGCGGGCCTCGAGCATGAGGCGCGCGGCCTCGCGGATCTGCTTGGCGTGCGGGCGGGTCACCGGGCGGTAGCCGGGCAGGTTGAGCTCGGTCGGCCACTGGAAGGTGGTGCTGGACTGCAGCGCCGACTTGGTGACGTCGACCAGGACCGGGCCCGGGCGGCCGGTGGAAGCGATGTGGAAGGCCTCGGCGATCTTGGTCGGGATCTCCGCGGGGTCGGTCACCAGGAAGCTGTGCTTGGTGATCGGCATCGTGATGCCGCGGATGTCGGCCTCCTGGAAGGCGTCCGTGCCGATCAGCGAGGCGCCGACCTGGCCGGTGATCGCGACCATCGGCAGGGAGTCCATGTGGGCGTCGGCGAGCGGTGTGACCAGGTTGGTCGCACCGGGTCCGGACGTCGCCATACAGACGCCGACCCGGCCGGACGCGGCGGCGTACCCCTGCGCGGCGTGGCCCGCACCCTGCTCGTGGCGCACGAGGATGTGGCGGATGCTGCTGTCCATCAGCGGGTCGTAGGCCGGGAGGATCGCGCCGCCCGGAATGCCGAAGATGTCGGTGACACCGGCCGCCTCGAGGGACCGGACCAGGCTCTGCGCGCCGGTGATGCCGTCTGCCTTGGGATTGGCGCCCGAGCCCTGCTGCTCACTCATCCGAGTCGTTCCTTGTCTGCTGTGGTGGGCTGAACTGCTGGTCGTAACTCAACAAAAAACCCCTCGGTTGCTGGGCAACGAGGGGTGGACGCGCTGGCGATTGACTGACGGATTGTCCTGGTCAGGATCAGCCGGCGCGTCCGGTGCGTACGAGAAGCAGGTCATGCATGGAATCACCGTAGCCGCCGCACGTCGTGCCGTCGAACCAGTGTCCCACACGTCTCAGATGGCAAGACAGCAGTCTCAGGATTCGTCCGTCGCGCCGTCGAGCGAACGGAGCACGGCGAGGTCCCCCGGCAGGCCCTCGAGGGCGCGGCTGGCCCCCGCCTCGACCTGGGCGACCACGACCGCCGGCGCACCGGCCGACCACAGGTACCGGGCGAGCAGGAGGGCGTCGCGGTGGTCGCCGAGGCGGCCCTGGACGTCCTTGCCCGCGCGGGCGAGATCGGCGGCACCGACCGCCTCGGCGACGTGGCGCAGCCGGCGCGCGGCCTTGCGGACGTCGTGGGAGGCCTCCCCCACGGCCGCGCGGTCCAGCACCCGCTCCAGCTCGCGGCGCAGCACCCTCGCCCTCACCCGGTCGGCGCGACGCCGGGCACGGTCGGTCACCGGAACCTCCTCGCCCCACGTCGCGAGGAGGTGGTCCAGCGCCACCGCGTCCGGCGACCCGTGCCACGCGACGAGGACCGCGTGCGCACCGTCGTGCGCGGCGAGGAGCGGCTCCACCAGGGTCGGCTCGAGATCGGTCCGCCCGAGCGCCGCGAGGACCCGCCGGCAGTCCTCGGCCCGGACCTCCAGATCGCGTCCGGCCCCCAGCAGGGTGCCGTACGACGCCAGGTGGCCGCGCAGCTCCCGCGCCGGCCGCCTCTCGACGTACCGCTCGAACCCGGCCAGCACGTTGCGCAACCGGCGAACCGACGTGCGCAGCCGGTGGACGGCGTCGGGTGCGTCGGCCAACGCCGGCTCCCGCCCGTCACGGATGTCGGCGACCAGGTCGCAGATCACCGTCGAGAGCAGGTCGCCTGCCGAGGTGTCCGCCACGCCTCCCATTCTGGCGGACACCCCGTCCGGGGGTCAGGAGCGCCGCAGGCCCAGCTCAGCGCAGCGAGCCCAGCAGCAGCCGGATCCCGACCGGCATCGGCTTGCCCCAGTCGCCGTCGAGGGCGGTCACCGGGATGTTGTTGATGGCCAGCGCCGTGGTGTCGGCGTTCGGCCGGGTCTCTGTCGCCGGCGCACCCGCCGAGAGGAGGTAGGTGCCGCCCGTGGCCGGCACGTCGCCCCGCGTAGGTCAGGCCGAGGTCGCTGCTGCGGCCGACGTCGGCTTTGACCGCGCGGCCGAGGCGCTCGCCCGGACCGACGAACGGGAAGTTCACGTTGAGCACCAGGTCGTCGGCCAGCAGGTCGCGGCGCACCACGCCGCCCAGCAGCTCGACCGTGAACTCAGCCGCCTGCGTCGGCTCCCCTGTTGAGTTGTGGCTGCTCAGGGCAGCACCACCTCCCCCACGGGTCCGGGGTTGTAGGCGACTTCCCACCGGTAGCCGTCGGGGTCGGCGAAGTAGCCGGAGTAGCCGCCCCAGTCGCGCTCCCGGGCGGGGTGCACCTCGGGCGCGCCGGCCGCCCGCGCCGCCGCGAGCACCTCGTCGACACCCTCGGGCGTCGGCATGTTGTGGGAGATCGTGATCGGGGCGACGCCCGGCCCGCGCATGGTCGCCCCCACCTCGGCCTCGAAGTGGCTGCGCCCCCAGAAGGACAGGACGAGCAGCTGGCCCGCCTTGAACATGAGCACCTCGCCGGGCACGTCGAGCTCGGGCACCCAGCCCAGGCCGTCGCGGTAGAAGCGCCGGGTGGCGTCGAGGTCGTCGGCCGCGAGGGTGATGAAGCTGATCCGCTGGTCCATGCCTCCACCCAAGCACCGGCCCCCGACAGTGACCGCGGTCACCTCCACTCGTTGTGGAGAACATGCTCCCGCGTCGTACCACCACTCTGCGCGTCCTGCTCGGGTCCCTGGCCCTGGCGGTCCCGGTCCTCGCCGTCGCGGCGCCCGCGCCCACGCTGGCAGCGGACCAGCCCGCCTACGACGAGTACGTCGCGCTGGGCGACTCGTGGTCGGCCGATGTCGTCCTCCTCGACAAAGACGGGCTGCCGGACGCGACGTACGCGCCGATCGACTGCGCCCAGTCGCACCGCAACTACCCCAAGCTGGTGGCCCGGCAGCTCGACGTCACGACCTTCCGCGACGCGACCTGCGGCTCCGCGACGACCGACGACTTCACGCAGCCGCAGAAGCTGCCGCTCGGCGGCGTGAACCCACCCCAGTTCGACCGCCTCACGCCCACCACGGACCTGGTCACGGTCGGCATCGGCGGCAACGACGCAGGGATCGCGAGCGCGGCGATGTCGTGCATATCGCTGTCGCCGATCGGCCTCCCGGCACCCACGCTGCCCCTGCCCGGGGTGCTGCCCCTCGTCGACCTCTCGCAGCCGCCGCTGGGGGCCTGCAAGGAGCGGTTCACCGCCGGCGGGGTCGACCAGCTCGCGGCCGCGATCGAGGCGTCCGAGGACAAGGTGGTCGGCGCGCTCGAGGAGATCCACCGCCGCTCGCCCGAGGCCCGGGTGCTGCTGGTCAACTACCTCGACGCGATCCCGCAGCGCGGCTGCTGGCCGGTCGTGCCGATCACGAACCCGGACATGGCCTACCTGCACGACACCTTCGCCAAGCTCAACGCGATGCTCGTGCGGGCCGCCCGCCGCGGCGGCGCGGAGCTGGTCGACACGCACCCGCTCAGCACCGGGCACCACGTGTGCACCGGCCCGCTGACCCGGTACGTCGAGGGGCTCGGCGTGATCTCGCTCAACGGCCTCGCCGTCGCCGTACCCGCGCACCCGAACTCCGCCGGCGCGCGGGCCCAGGCGCAGTCCGTGCTGCAGGTGCTCGGACGCTAGAGGCCTGCCTAGCGCGCGACGGAGAGCGCAGTGCGCTGCCGGCCCGCGTCGTCGAAGTTCGCCGGGTCGAGCCACTGCTCGTGGGCCGCGCACACCGCAGGCCACTCGTCGTCGGTGACCGAGAACCAGTCGGTGTCGCGGTTGCGTCCCTGGGTGACCGTGTGGTTGCGGAAGCGGCCCTCCTCGACGAAGCCCAGGCGGAGTGCGGCCTTCCGCGACGGCTCGTTGAGGCTGTCGCACTTCCACTCGAAGCGCCGGTAGCCGAGGTCGAAGGCGTTGCGCATCAGCAGGTGGATCGCCTCGGTGGCGGCACGGGTGCGCTGCAGCGCGCGGCCGAAGAGGACGCCGGCGACCTCGACCTGGCCGTGGCCCGGCTCGATCCGCATGTACGACGCGATGCCGGCCGCCGTACCCGCGGCCTCGCCCTCCAGCGGGACGAGCGCGAAGGTCACCATGGCGGGGTCGTCGAGGTGGGCGGCGAGGTGCATCCACAGCTCGGGCAGGCTGCGCGGCCTCGGGATCGGCCGGTAGGTCCACAGATCGGCGTCGTCGTCGCCGCAGGTCGCCGCGAAGAGCTCGGCGTAGCGGGCCGAGCCCAGCGGTTCGACCGCGACATAGCGGCCGTGCAGCAGGACCGGCTCGGGCCACGGCCGCGGCTCCCAGCCCGGGACCGGGGCACCGAGCCCCTGGCCGTACGCGTTGGTCTCCATCGACACCCTCTCGCTCACTGGTAGGAAACGAAGCGGACCCGGGGGCGGATCCGGTGGACCGCCTTGGCGCCCATCAGGTTGAAGTCCTCGTCGTAGAACAGCTTGAAGCCCATTGCGAAGATGTCGGGCCGGGCGACGGTGCGGTAGGTGGCGAGCTTCTGGCCGCGGTTGCCGAACCCGTCGACGTGCTGGAGAAGCTGGAGTCCGTCGCGGGGCTTGACCCGGCCGATGTGGCGCACCATCGACGTGCGGAACTGGTGGACGACGAACAGCTTCTCGGGCAGGTCGTGCTCGACGACCAGCCTCGAGAGCCACGCGGTGGTGCGGTTGACCTCGCCGGCGCCGACACTGCCGATGACCCGGGCGGGACGCTGGCCGCGGCGGACCCGCCACTCGGGGTCGATGGCCAGGCTGACGTGGGGCTGCTCGAGCGCCCACTCCCAGCGCTTCGCGACCTCGAGGAAGTCGGTGCGGCCGGTCTGGAGGTCGAGCACGAGGAGGGCGCCGAGGTCGCGGGCCGCGTCGACGTACGCCCGGACGGCGGACCTGCGGATGTCGTGGCTGAAGTCGCGGTCCTTGCCGGGGTGGCCGTCGGCGACGCTGACGATCAGCTCGAACACAGGGCGCACCGGTCGGCCCGGGCGCGCGAACGGGGCGGCGGCGCGCTGCAGGCGGCGGAAGGCCTTCCTCGGCGAGGTCTCCCCCAGCACGCCGAGGGAGCCGGTGCCGGGCGTGCCGTAGTAGGCGACGAGCATCCCGCGGTCCGGCAGGACCCGCTCGCTCTGCCAGCGCGGGGTGCCGGTGGGCAGGGTCGGCGGTGCGGGAGCGACGGGCGCGGGGGTCTCGGGGGTTCCGGGTACGGCGATCGGCTCGGGCCGGCGTACGGCACCGCGGTCGGTGTGCCCGGGGTCGGTGAACGCGGCGAGCAGCAGGGCCAGGCCGAGGATGACGACCGCGGCGATGCGGTGCGGGCCGGTCACCAGCGCGAGCGCAGGGTCGCGTCGGTCGCGGAGGTCTCCGGGTCGGCGGCGTCGCGGACGAAGACGGCGGTGATGGTGCCGCCGCGCTCGTCGTGGGCCTCGTGCAGCGCCCGCCAGGCGGCGAGGTTGGGGTGCCCGACCTCGGTGCAGGCACTGGCCGGCGCGAGGGTGGTGATCGCCTCGTCCAGCTGCTGGCGGCTGACCTCGAGGGTCGCGGTGGCGCCGTCGTGCTTGAGCACGGTCGCCAGGATCACCGCCGGCAGACCGTGCTGGGCGCCCGGCGCGTTGACGTGGCCGATCTCGCCGTCGTGGGCGAGCGCCCAGGAGTACGGCGCGGTCCAGCCGTCGATCTGGCTGGCGAGCCGCTCCCGGATCCGGCCGAGGCCGGCGAGCGTCGACCACTCGTCGAGCGGGTCGAAGTCGAAGGCGGGCAGCCCGTCGATGCTGGTGCGGTTCTTGCGGCGCCGGTAGTCGGCCGAGCCGTCGATCCCCTTGCGCTCGAAGTAGGGCGCCAGCAGGTCGCGCTCCCCGGCGTACTCCATCAGCGGGACCGTCCAGCCGCACGAGTCGGAGATCCGCTCGATGTCGACCACGACCACGGCCCGCGCACCGGGCAGGTCGGCGAACCGGGCCGCGAGCCCGGCGTACTCCTCGTCGTAGACCGTGACGACCCGGCCGCGGCCGTGGAAGCGCACGATGTTGGGGGCGCCCTCGAAGGCGCAGAACATCACCGTGATCCGGCCGTTCTCACGCAGGTGCGCGATCGTCTCGCTGCCGCTGCCGGTGCCGTCGAGCCAGGCGAAGGTGGTCTCGTCGACCATGCCGAAGGTGCCCGGGATGCCGCGCGGCGACAGGTTCAGGTGGCCGTCGCCAGCGAGCGGCGCGGTGGCGACGAAGAACACCTGCTGCGCGTCGACGAATTCCCGGAGCCGACCCTCGACCCTGGCGTGGACCTTGCCCAATGCTCAGCCCGCGATCATTCGGGGACGCGGCGGTACGCGCCGTCGGAGGCCGCGGTCGCCATCGACGCGTAGGCCCGCAGCGCGGCAGAGACCGGGCGCTGGCGGTCGAGGGGCGTGTACGGCTTGTCGCGCTTCTCCTGCAGCACCCGGCGCTCGGCGAGCGTGTGCTCGTCGACGTCGAGGTGGATGCTGCGGTTGGGGATGTCGATCGAGATCGGGTCACCGTCCTCGATCAGCGCGATCAGGCCGCCGCCGGCCGCCTCGGGCGAGATGTGCCCGATGGACAGGCCGCTGGTGCCGCCGGAGAACCGGCCGTCGGTGATGAGGGCGCACTTCTGACCCAGGCCGCGGCCCTTGAGGAAGGCCGTCGGGTAGAGCATCTCCTGCATGCCGGGGCCGCCCTTGGGCCCCTCGTAGCGGATGACCACGACATGGCCTTCCTCCACCTTCTTCCCGAGGATGCCCTCCACCGCGGCGTCCTGGGACTCGAAGACGATCGCGGTGCCGTGGAAGGTCAGCGACTCCTCGGGGACGCCGGCCGACTTCACGACGCAGCCGTCGACCGCGATGTTGCCGGTGAGGATCGCCAGGCCACCGTCGGCGGTGTAGGCGTGGTCGAAGTCGCGGATGCAGCCCTCGGCCGCATCGGTGTCGAGGGTGCCCCATCGGTTCTCGGTCGAGAACGGCTCCGTCGTCCGGACGCCGCCGGGGGCGGCCTGGAACAGCTCCAGCGCCTCGGGCGAGGGGCTCGCGCCGCGGATGTCCCACGCGCCGAGCCACTCGTCGAGGTTCGGGGAGTGGACCGAGTGGACGCCTTCCTTGAGCGCGCCGCCGCGGCGCAGCTCGCCGAGGAGCGCGGGGATGCCGCCGGCGCGGTGGACATCCTCCATGTGGAACTTCGGGGAGTTCGGCGCGACCTTGCTGAGGCACGGGACGCGACGCGAGATCGCGTCGATGTCGTGGACGTCGAAGTCGAGCTCGGCCTCGCGGGCCGCAGCCAGCAGGTGGAGCACGGTGTTGGTCGAACCGCCCATCGCGACGTCGAGGGCCACGGCGTTCTCGAACGCATCGCGGCTGGCGATGTTGCGCGGCAGGACCGACTCGTCGTCGTCCTCGTAGTAGCGGCGGCACAGGTCCATGACGACCCGCCCGGCCTCCTCGAACAGCGCGCGGCGCTTGGCGTGGGTGGCCAACGTCGAGCCGTTGCCCGGCAGGGACAGGCCGATCGCCTCGGTCAGACAGTTCATCGAGTTGGCGGTGAACATGCCCGAGCACGAGCCGCAGGTCGGGCAGGCCGAGCGCTCGATGGTGTCGAGCTGGTCGTCGGAGACGGCCTCGTTGGCCGAGGCCACCATCGCGTCGACCAGGTCGAGCTTGCTGTGGACGATGCCCTCGATGGCCGTGGTCTTGCCGGCCTCCATCGGGCCGCCGGACACGAACACGACCGGGATGTTGAGCCGCAGCGCGGCCAGCAGCATGCCGGGGGTGATCTTGTCGCAGTTGGAGATGCACACGATCGCGTCGGCGCAGTGGGCCTGGACCATGTACTCGACCGCGTCGGCGATCAGCTCGCGGCTGGGCAGGGAGTAGAGCATGCCGCCGTGGCCCATCGCGATGCCGTCGTCGACCGCGATCGTGTTGAACTCCTTCGCGACGCCGCCGGCCGCTACGACCGACTCCGCGACGATCTTGCCGAGGTCACGCAGGTGGACGTGACCGGGGACGAACTCGGTGAACGAGTTCGCGATGGCGATGATCGGCTTGCCGAAGTCCGAGTCCGTCATGCCGGTGGCGCGCCAGAGGGCGCGCGCGCCGGCCATGTTGCGGCCCGAGGTGGACGTCGCGGAACGAAGGGTGGGCATGCGCCAAGGCTACGCCTGTGGGCCAGCCGCCAGTTTCACCGGTCGACCGGTGAAACTGGCGGGGGTTGGACGACGAAACTGGCGCTTGGACGAGGAAGTTTCCTCGTCCAAGCGCCAGTTTCACCGGTCGACCGGTGAAACTCATTTCTCCTCGGCCGCTGCCTTCAGCGAGGCCAGCCCCCGCCGGAAGTCCTTGGCGATCGCCTTGTCGAAGAACAGCTTGCCCATCACCGCGAACGCGAGGTTGCGCTGGCCGCTCATCGTCCAGGCCACCCGGGTGTCCGTGCCGGCAGGTGTGAGGTCGAAGGTGACGACGTTCTGGGCCTTGAACGGCTTGAGGAACTCGAGGTCGACGACCACCTGGGTCGGGGTGATCGAGGTGAAGGTCATCCGGCCCTCGCCTGCCTGCTTGTTGCCGGACCAGGCGTACGTCGCCCCCACGCCGGCGCCGTCGTACGTCCGCTTGAGGTCGGGGTCGAGGCCCTCCCACGGGGACCACTTGATCCACTCGTGGAAGTCATCGACGAGGGCGTGGACGGTCGCGGCCGGGGCAGCGACCATCGTCTCGTGGGTCTGCGAGAAGGCAGGCATGGCGCGAGCCTAGGAGACCCCGGCCTTGACCGACATGACGTCGGGCAGGTCGGCCGCGACCTGGCGCCAGGCCTCGCCGTCGTCGGCCGAGGCCCAGACCGAGCCGTTGCGGGCGCCGAAGTAGAGGCCGGCGGGGTCGTGGGAGTCGGCGCAGAGGGCGTCGCGCATGACGCCGACGTAGAAGGCGTCCGGCAGACCGGTGCCGTACGGCGTCCAGGACTCCCCCGCGTCGTCGGAGCGCCACACGCGCGCCTTGGCGTCGGGCGGGTAGCGGCGGTCGCCGCCGCCGAGCGGGAACACCCAGATCGTGTCGGGGCGATGCGGGTGGACGACGATCGGGAAACCGAAGTCGCTGGGCAGGTCGTCGCCGATCGAGGTCCAGGAGCCGCCCTCGTCGTCGGAGCGGTAGACGCCGCCGTGGTTCTGGGCGTAGAGCCGCTCGGGGCGCGAGGGATGGCGGGTGACCTTGTGGACGCACTGCCCGAACTCGGGATAGCGCTGGTCCTCGGGGAGGAAGTCGGCGCGGATGCCCTTGTTGCGCGGCTCCCACGAGGCGCCGCCGTCGGTGGTGCGGTAGACGCCACCGGTGGAGATGGCGACCGTCATGGACGCCGGGTCGCTGGGGTGCGGAAGGACGGTGTGGAAGGCCTGGCCGCCGAAGCCCGCACCCCACTGCTCGCGGTGCGGGTGGTTCCACAGCCCCTCCTCGAGCGCGAAGCTGGCACCGCCGTCGCGCGAGGTGAACACCGCACCGGGCTCGGTGCCGGCGTGCAGGACGCCGTCGCCGACGCCGGGGACGACCTGCCAGATCCGCTCGACCGTCGCGCCGGCCCCCTCGGGGAACCGGATCGCGCCGTTGGGGGTCTCCTGCCAGGTCTCGCCGAGGTCGTCGGACCAGCGCAGCTGGGGGCCCAGCCAGCTCGAGGACGCGCCGGCGAAGAGCCTCGGGGTGGACATGCGGGTGTCGACCAGGCAGGAGTAGACCTCCTCCATGTCGTGGTGGGGACCGGTGAAGTCCCACTCGACCCGGTCCTCCGACCGGCCGACCCAGAGCCCCTTGCGGGTGCCCACCATCAGGATCGTCGTCATCGCTCCTCCTCGTGGCTGTTCGCTGACCGCTCCTCCCCACTGTGACCCCGACCACCGACAGAAGTCATCGCTGCCGGCGGTCATTTCCTTGAGTCCGTACCCGCCACGGATGTAGCGCCCGGCGCCCGGCGGCGACCCTGGAGCCATGACGACGCTGCTGGCCACCCTGGTCCTCGTGCCCGACCGCAGCGACGAGGTGCTGACCCGGCTGCGCAACGAGGTGGCGCCGTGGCTGCGGCGGCTGCCGGGGTTCGTGACCAGTCGCTGGCTGCTGGCCGCCGACCACGACCGGTGCACGGTCGTGGTGGAGCTGGCCGACGCGGGCGCCGTACCCGATCTCGAGGCGGCGCTCGAGCCCGGCACCCACGGCACCGCGCGGTCGTGGTGGTGCGAACGGCTGGAGGCGGTCGAGGACCTCGGCCTGGCCACCCGGCCGAGCATCACGCTGTAGGCGCCTCCAGGTGCGCCGCCAGCTCACTGCGATCGGCGCAGCCGGTGCGCTGCAGCAGCCGGGCGACGTGGGTCTCCACGGTCCGCACCGAGAGGTAGAGCCGGTCGGCGATCTGCTTGTTCTGCAGACCCTCGGCCACCAGCCCCAGCACGTCGTGCTCGCGCGCGGTCACGCCGAGGCGCTGCAGGTGGGTCGGGACCCGCTGGGCGCCCGCCGCCTTCCTCGGTACGGCGAACCCGGCCTCCCGCATCGCGACCCGGCATCCGGATGCGGCCTCGGTGAGGCCGTAGCCGACCAGCCCGTCGAGGCAGTGCCGGAACCACGGCTCGGGCGTGCCCCAGCCGTCGCGGGCCGCCGCGGTCGCGACCAGCAGCCGGGCGTGCAGCTCGGGCCACGGCTCGCGGCCGGGCAGGCCCCACTCCGCGTCGGCGAAGACCCGCTCGGCCTCGGCGCTCGCACCGGCACGACCGAGGGCGATCGCGTCGGCGTACCTCAGCGCGAAGGCGTTGTGGGGGCTGTTGGCCTGCGGGCCGGTGCGCACCTCCTCGCGCGCGGCCGCACCACCGTCGTCGCCGACGGCCGTCTCCAGCAGCGCCCAGAACCCGCGCAGGGAGAAGGGCATGCTCGGCGTGCGGCGGTGGTACTCCATCGCCGTCGCCAGCTGGGCCCGCGCCTCGTCGTACCGACCGTGTCCGAGGGCGACGAACGACCGGATGTGCCCGGGGATCCCGACCAGTCTCAGCGCCTCGTCCATCGGCATCGTGCCGGCCGTCGCGACGTCGGCCTCCATCGCGTCGGTGCGGCCGGCGAGACCGTGGGTCGCCGCGCGCAGGAGGTACGCCGTCGGCAGCTCGGGCAGCCGGAGCCGGTCCATCATCGTGATCGCGTTGTCGACGGCGGCCATCGCGTCGTCGAGGTCGAGATAGCGGATCCGCACCAGGTTGAGGTCGATCTCGATCCGCGCGGCCACCGCGATGGCGCCGACGTCGAGCGCGACCCGGCGGGCGGCCATCAGACGGTCCTCCGTCGGGCGGCGGGCGGCCAGGTCGAGGCCGCCGAGGGCGGCGAGCAGCCGGCAGCGCCACAGCGGCAGGTCCTCGGCCTCGGCGAGCCGGTAGCCGGCCTCGAAGGCCTCCTCGCCGGCGACGTGGTCGCGCGCCCGGGTCGCCCGGCCGAGCACCTCCCACGCCTCGCACGCGATCTCCGGTCGGTCCTCCCCCACCGCGGCCAGCGCGGCGGAGGCCCGCTCGGCGGCCGCGAGATCGTCCTCCCGGCCGAGCGCGAGCCGGGCCGCGAGGACGTGCGCCTGCACCGGGTCGTGCCCCGCGGCGGCGTCCAGCATCGCCTCGGCCTCGTCCCACCGGCCGCCGGCGAGCAGCGCCCGCGCCAACCGGAGTCGTACGGCGGCCAGCCGGCCGGGATCGTCGGCGAGCTCCTCGGTCAGCCGCTCCCCGGCCTCCAGTGCACGGGGTACGTCGCCCGCGAGCGCGTGCACCTCGACCTCGGCCTCCCGCGCCCGGCTCTCGAGCTCGCTGCCCGGCGTGCAGCGCTCCAGGGCGCGGCCGATCGCCTCGCGCGCGCTGACCAGGGCGCCGCGGTCGATCGCGTCCCGCGCGGTCGCCAGCCACAGCTCGACGGCGCGGGCGTCGTCGCCGGCGGCCTCGAACAGCTCGGCGAGCTGGTGGTGGTCGTCGGCCGAGTCGGTCGAGCGGCCGGCCAGCGCGGCGGCGAGCACGCCGGCGAGGCGGGCTCGCTCGGGAGCGAGCAGCCCGGCGGGCACGGCCTCGCGAGTGAGCGCGTGCCGGAACACGAACCGGTCGGGCGGCACGGCCACCACGAGCCGCTGGTCGCGCAGCTCGCGCAGGGCGCCGGCGACGTCGGTGTCCGAGAGCCCGAGGGCCTCGGCGACCAGCCTCCAGTCGAACTCGGGGCCGAGCATCGCGGCGGCCGTCGCGACCTCGCGGGCCGCCGGCCCGACCTCGGCGAGCCGGCCCTCGACCGAGCGCGCGAACGGCCGCGGGACCAGCACCGGAAGCGGTCCCTCGAGGAGCCCGGCGTCACTCAGGTCGGCGAGCATCTCCTCGACGAAGAGCGGGTATCCGGCGCTGTACTTCTGCAGCCACGCCACGACCTCGCCGGACGGCTCGGCGTCCAGGCAGGCCCGCGCCATCGCGGCGATGTCGTCGTCGGCCATCGGGAGCAGGTCGACCGTCTCGGCGGAGCGCCGCCGCTCCAGCGCGCTGACCAGCTCGTTGGCGACCGGCGACTCGTGCAGCCGGCTGGTGGCCAGCACCAGGAGCGGCACCTCACCGGTGTTGTCGCCGAGGTACTCCACGAGCGCCAGAGTCTCGGGGTCCGCCCAGTGCAGGTCCTCGATGACGAGCACCATGCCCGGCGCCGCGACCGTCCGGGCCAGCCGCAGCAGCCCCTCGCCGAGCAGCATCACCGAGGAGACGCCGTCCGGCGCGACCGGGCCGAGCTGGGGCGCGAGCCGCGCGAGCGTGGGCAGGTACGGCGCCAGCAGCCGGTCGTCCGGGACCTCATGGGTGCGCAGCCAGCCGAGCAGGGCCTCGCTGAGCGGGCGGAGCGGGGTCGGCGTACCCGAGGGGACGGCGCGACCGGACAGCACCTCGAGCCCTCGGTCGGCGGCCTCCGCCGCCACCGCGGTCGCGAGGCGGGACTTCCCGATCCCGGGGTCGCCGCGCAGCACCCAGAGCCCGCCCCGGCCCTCCCCGAGCGCCTCCAGGGCACCGCGCAGGCGCGCGCGCTCGAGGGTCCGCGAGACGAGCACCGGGGAGCGCACGTCGGCATCGTAGGCGGCGCCGCCGCTCGTGAGCCTGCGAACGCGTGCAACACGGCGGCGGGTTGAGGAGCGATCGGCTCGGCCCGAGCCTGCGAGGGGCGGGCGACGCGTCTCGAAACCTCTCGCCAGGTCTTGGCTCCGTGTTGGCTCCGTGGTGCGGGGCGTTGGTTGCGTGGTGCGCGCGGATGTGGCGGAACCGCCGCCGGGACGAACGTAGGTGTCACCGGGCCGCACCGGATCTCCGCTGAAGGAAGTTCTCGGAAATCTGCAAGGTCCTGCCGGCGGGCTGCTCCTACTCCCGTCGAACACCCCCCTCCGCGAAAGGCAGCACCATGCGTACCCAGCTTCTCGGACTCACCACCGCAGCACTCGCCGTCGGCACCCTGACCCTCGGTCTCGCCACCCCGGCCGACGCCGACGCGTGGAAGACCTCGACGAAGGTCCCCTTCCCCAACGGGGCGATGACCGACGTCGACGTGGTGTCGACCGGCGACGGCGACGCCGTCGCGGCCGCCATCATCGACGGCGCGGTCCACGCCTACACGGCCACCGACGGCGTCTGGTCCGGGCACGCCGTCGTCCGCAGCGACGTCGACGCGACGAAGCTCGTGCTGGCCAGCAACGGCCAGGGCGCCGCTGCCGTCGGCTGGGTCGAGAACGTCGGCGGCGTCGATCGCCTGCGGGTCAGCCGACAGGTCGGTCCGGCGAGCTGGACCGGGCTGAACCTGATGACGCCCTCCGGCACCGAAGTCGTCGGGCAGCCGCAGCTCGGGGTCGCCGGCGACGGCCTGGTCATTGCGGCCGCCACGGTCGACGGCGAGAACATCGACAACAAGCTGCTCGTGACGGAGTGGCCGCAAGGTGCCGGCCCGGGAGCGCCGAAGACGCTCTCCGAGAGCGATGCCTGGAACCCTGCCCTGGACGTGAACTCCAAGGGTGAGGCGCTGATCGCCTACAACTACACCGGCCTGATCAACGACGTGATGACGGTGAGCCGCCGTACGCCCGGTCAGGGCTGGAACCTCGGCGACAGCACCTCCAACTCCGGCAACATCGCCTCGGCTGCCGACGTCGCGATCAGCGAGAACGGCAAGGGCCAGGTCATCTACTCGGTGGTGTCCAACGCCTACTACCGGGCCGAGACCAGCCCGGTCCTCGCCGACGGTACGGCGCTGCCCGGTCACCTCGTCTCCCTCGACGAGGACTTCGCATCGGAGCCGAGCGTCGACATCGACGACGAGGGGAAGGCACTGTTCGCCTACGTCGTGACGAAGGACGGCACGAAGTCGATCCGCTACGCCAGCGCGGCTGACGGCGCCTACCCGGGCACCCCGGCGACGCTCACCGGAACCCTCCCTGACGCCCAGCGGCCGATCGCCCTCGCCGGCGAGGGCGGTCTGCGCGCCATCCAGCACAGCGGCAACAGCCGAGTGGTGACGCACTACCGCACGTCCCAGGTCCAGCCGTTCGCACCGGTCAGCACCGAGCAGGGCTACCTGCCGGACACCGCCGCCGACGTCGACGCCGGAGGCAACCTGGTCACGATCGGCCTCAAGCCGCTCGAGGGCGCGTTCGCCCGCTTCCTCGACGCCGGCAGTCCGGCGGTCACGCTCAGCCAGCCCGGTGCCGCCACCACGATGTCCACGTCGATCCCGTTGGCGTGGTCGGTCACCGACTCCCTCTCCGGCCTGCAGCCCGGGACCGACATCTACGCGACCACGGCCGCCTGGAACCAGGCGCAGCACGGCGCTCCGGCGGTCGTGATCGACAACGCCCCGGGCACCTCGGCCGCCTTCCCGGCCGTTCTCGGCACCAGCTACTGCTTCCAGGCCCGGGCCACCGACACCTCCGGGAACGCGACGACCACGCCGAAGCGCTGCACCACGGTCCCGCTCGACGACACCGCCCTGAGCGGCAAGAAGTGGAAGCGGATCGCCAAGGCCGGCGCGTTCAACAACACCGCCACCGTGACCAAGAAGAAGGGCCGCACGCTCACCCTCTCCGGCGTCCAGGCCCGCCACCTCTCGCTCCTGCTCACCAAGGCGAAGAAGGGCGGCAAGGTCAAGGTCCTCTGGAACGGCCACCTGGTCAAGAAGGTCAGCCTCAAGGGCACCGGCCAGGTCACCGTCCCGGTCCTCGACCTCGGCAGCGTCCAGACCGGCACCCTCAAGATCAAGGTCGTCAGCAAGAACGGCCGCAAGGTCACCGTCGACGGCATCGTCGTCGCCAAGTAGCTCCACCTTCCGCCCCCGAGGGGCGACGAACCGCCGGCCCGTGGGGGGCCGGCGGTTCGTGTCATCTCCGGCGACGACAGTCCCGCCCGAGAACTCGCCGGAAAACCTGCAAGGTCTCGCCCGCCGCCTGCTCCTACTCCCAACGCACCACGAACCGGGCCCGCCCGCCACTCACAGGAGAAGACCATGAACACCACGAAGAGCACCTCGATCCGCACGCGGATCCTCGGCCTGACGACCGCGGCCATCGCCGTCGGCACCCTCGGCCTCACCGGAAGCCCCGCCCAGGCAGTGGGCGGCATCGACAGCGGCAACATCAGCAACTTCGGCGACGTTCCGAGCTCGGTCGACGTCGTGGCCTTCGGCTCCGGTGACGCGCTCGCCGCGTGGACCCGGCCGGTCGTCGGCGGCACCAAGGTGTACGCCGCCGTCGCCAACGACGGTGTCTGGGGCCCGCCGAAGCAGGTGACGGCCGCACCGGTCACCGACGCCCACGACGCCCACGCCGTCGCCAACGACAACGGCGACCTCGCCGTCGTGTGGAACCAGACGACCGGCGGCGAGCAGAAGGTGCGCGCGTCGCGCTACCTCCCCAATGGCACCTGGGACGGCTCCACGCTGCTCAGCGCGAGCACCGACATCACGACGATCGACTCCATCGACGCCGGGATGGACGCGACCGGACGCGTGCACGCCGCCTTCGACACCGAGCACAGCGGCGCGGACCGGATCCAGACCTCGGTGTGGGCCAAGGGCGGCACCCCTGTCGTCGACAACTTCGGCTACCACACCTTCGACCCGTCGCTCGACGTGAACCCGGCGGGTGACGTCCTGCTGTCGTACTACGACAACGAGAGCGGCGAGGACACGATCATGGTCACCCGGCGCAACGCAGCGGTGGGCTGGCTCGGCCCGAAGCCGATCGTCTGGCTCGGCGACACCCAGAACGAGACCGAGGCGGAGCTGGCCGACGACGGGAGCGGAGCCGTGATGTTCGGCGGCATCGAGGCCGCCAAGACCCGGGCCCTGGTGGTCCGGGTCAGCCCCAACGGCACGCTCGGCAACGTCGAGCTGGTCTCCCCGACCGGCGTCGGCACGTCGTACCGCGACCTGGCGGTCAGCCCGAACGGCACCCTGCAGGCCACCTGGACCGCCTTCGAGAACGGGAACACCTACGTGATCCGCGCCGCCGTGGCCAAGCCCGGCCAGGGCTTCGGCACCGCCGCCATCGCCGAGCCCAAGACGATCACCAGCCAGGCACACGTGAGCCTGGTCTCCGACGGTGCCGACCAGGTCGTCGTCCACAACGACGCCGACCAGCTCACGGTGCGCCACCACACCAACCCGGTGCTCCCGTGGGGCCAGTACGACGCCGGCGCCGCCAACGGCTCGTTCGCCGCCGACATGGACCGCGAGGGCAACGCTGTCGCCGTCGGAATCGTCTCGAACGGCTTCAACTCCTACGTCCAGGCCGACTTCCTCGACATCGCCGGCCCCATCGCCACGATCACCGCCCCCGGCGGACCGGTCAGCGCGCCGGGCTTCGACGTCGCCTGGAACGTCACCGACTCCCTCTCGGGTGTCAAGAGCACCGACGTCATGGTCCGCTCCGCGGCCTGGAACACCGGCTTCGGAGCCCAGCAGGTGATCGCCAACAACGTCACCACCACCTCCCAGCCCTTCGCCGGCGCCTTCGGCAGCACCTACTGCTTCCAGGCCCAGGGCACCGACAAGGCGGGCAACCTCGGCTTCCGCTCCACCGAGCGCTGCACCACCGTCCCGCTCGACGACACCGCCCTGAGCGGCAAGAAGTGGAAGCGCATCGCCAAGGCCGGCGCTTTCAACAACACCGCCACCGTCACCAAGAAGAAGAACCGCAAGCTGACGCTCGCCGGCGTCCAGGCCCGTCACGTCGACCTGATCGTCGCGAAGGCCAAGAAGGGCGGCAAGGTCAAGGTCTACTGGAACGGCACCGTCGTCAAGACCATCAACCTCAAGGGCAAGGCCGGCCAGGTCACCGTCCCGGTCCTCGACCTCGGCAGCGTCCAGACCGGCACTCTCAAGATCAAGGTCGTCAGCAAGGACGGCCGCAAGGTCACCGTCGACGGCATCGTCGCCGCCAAGTAGTCCAGGTAGTCCAGACAGTCCAGGCAGTCCACCACGCCCCGAGGGGGCGACGAACCGCCGGCCCGTGGGGGGCCGGCGGTTCGTCGCTTTCCACCGAGACGTCCTACCTTCTGCGGGTGACCACACCCCGCCACGGCCCGCCCCTCGGGGTGGCGATCGGGCTGGTCCTGCTCGGGATCGGCTCGGTCCAGCTCGGTGCCGGCTTCGCGAAGCTGCTCTTCGACGACATCGCTCCCAACGGCGTGGTGTGGCTGCGGCTGGCGACCAGCTCGCTGGTGCTGATGCTGTGGGCGCGGCCCCGGCTGCGTGGTCGCAGCCGCGAGGACTGGCTGGTCGCGGCGCGGTACGGCGCCTGCCTCGGCGCGATGAACTGGGGCATCTACCAGTCGTTCTCGCGGATCCCGATCGGCGTCGCGGTCACCATCGAGTTCATCGGCCCGCTGGTCCTCGCGGCGGTCGGCTTCCGGCGTCCCCGCGATCTGGGCTGGGTGGTCCTGGCCGGACTCGGGGTGCTGCTGCTGGGCTTCGAGCGCGGGCACCTCGACCCCCTCGGCATCCTGTACGCCGTCCTCGCCGGGGCGGCGTGGTCCGGCTACATCCTCTCCAGTGCGGCCACCGGCCGGCGGTGGGAGGGCATCGACGGGCTGGCGCTCGCCAGCCTGGTCGCCGTGGCCCTGCTGACCCCGCTGCTGCTGACCGTGGACACCGCCGACCTGGCCGACCAGCGGGTGCTGCTGCTCGGCGCCGCCGTCGGCCTGCTCAGCTCGGTGGTGCCCTACAGCGCCGAGCTGGCGGCGCTGCGGACCCTGCCCGCGGCGACGTTCGGGGTGCTGATGAGCCTCGAGCCGGCGGCCGCGGCCCTGGCCGGCCTGGCCGTCGTCGGCGAGTCGTTGGCACCCGTCCAGTGGGCGGCGATCGGCTGTGTGGTGGTCGCCAGCGTGGGCGCCACGCGGGCGACCCGGGCTGAGGTTCACCCAGATGTCACTCCGACGTGACCTGGGGCGCCCACGCCGGTCGTAGTGTCGGTACTCCG
Source organism: Nocardioides sp. QY071 (assembly GCF_029961765.1). Lineage (NCBI taxonomy): Bacteria > Bacillati > Actinomycetota > Actinomycetes > Propionibacteriales > Nocardioidaceae > Nocardioides > Nocardioides sp. QY071. The sequence continues at coordinate 1,551,681 of NZ_CP124681.1, read as the reverse complement.
CCCTCCCCCATCCGGAGCTGACACCCCCATGTCACTGCCTGAGTCCGTGTCCCGTCTCGCCCACACCTGGTCCGTCGCACTCCAGCAGCGGGCCCGCCGCAACGCCATGATCGCGCTCACCGCGTGCACCCAGCGCCGCGCCGAGCGCGAGGACGTCGAGGCCTTCCTCGCCGCCCGAGCAGACGCCCGTCGTACCCCTGTGATCGAGGGCACCGTCTCGCTGCACGCCTGACGTTCACTCCCCACGGCCCGGGGTCCGGCAGAATCGACGCCATGTCGACCTCCGCTCCCCGGCCCGGACAGCGCGTCCGGTCCGCGTCGATCGCCTTCCGCGACATCCTGTCCGACGACGGGACCCATGTCCGTGCCTGGACGAACGACCCCGACGGCGAGATCGACGGGCCCACCGTCGTGCTCTGCAACGGACTGGGCACGAACCCGTACCTGTGGCCGTGGCTGCTCGAGCCCGACTGCGGCGTACGCGTGGTGTCGTGGAACCACCGCGGCGTCGGCGGCTCGGAGCGCCCGGCCGACCCGAAGCACGTCGAGATCGAGCACTTCGTGCAGGACGGCCTGTCCGTCATGGACCACTTCGGCATCGACAGCGCGGTCCTGATGGGCTGGTCGATGGGCGTCAACACCGCCTTCGAGATGACCTACCGCCATCCCGAGCGGGTGCGCGGCATCTTCGCGATGTGCGGCGTCCCGGGCGACACCTTCGCCACCATGCTCGGCCCGCTGCACCTGCCGCGGCTGGTCGCCCGCGCGGTCACCGTCAACGCCTGCCGCGTGGCGCAGTACGCCGGCCGGGCGGTCAACCCGCTGGTCCGGCACCTCCCGATCAACGCGAGCACGGTCCGGCTGCTCGGCCGGACCGGGTTCATGTTCCCGGTCGCCGACCCCGAGGCGGCCGCGATCGGCCTGCAGGAGTTCGCAACGACCCCGGTCGACTGGTACGCCCACCTGGCGATCAGCACCTCGAAGCACCCGCGGGTGCGGCTGAGCCAGATCACCGTGCCGACCATGTTCGTCTCGGCGACCTGGGACATCCTGGCCGGCGCCCGCGACATGGCCAGCGCCTCCCGACGACTCAGCGAGACCGGCAAGGACAGCACCTACGTCGAGCTGCGCGGCTCCCACTTCGTCCAGCTCGAGCAGCCCGAGCGGGTCCACGGCCTGCTGCTGGAGTTCCTGGAGCAGCTGTCGTGAGGCGCCGCTCCCGCGCCGCGGCCGGGCTCGCCGTACTCGCCCTCGTCGCGGCCGGCTGCGGCCAGGGCGGCAACGTGAGCGAGGTCGAGGTGATGGGCACCGCGACCGCAGCCCCCACCGGCTCGGTCATCGACGGCAAGGTCATCTTCACGATCGACGGCGTCCCGGACGTCGTCGCCACCGTCGCCAGCGGGCTGGCGACGCCGTGGGGCATCGACTTCCTGCCCGACGGCCGCGCCGTGGTCACCGAGCGCGACAGCGGCCGGGTCCTGGTCATCACCCCACCACAGGTCGGCGGCAACGGCGCGACCACGAAGGAGGAGGGCAAGGTCGTCGAGGTCGGCACCATCCCCGAGACGGCGCCCGGCGGCGAGGCCGGCCTGCTCGGCGTGGCCGTCTCCCCCGCCTTCGCCTCCGACGGGCTCGTCTACTTCTACGTCTGCACCGACGACGACAACCGGGTCGTGCGCGCGAAGCTGACCGGTGACCGGCTGGGTGCGGTCGAGCCGGTCCTGACCGGTATCCCCAACGGGCGCATCCACGACGGCGGCCGGATCGCGTTCGGCCCCGACGGCTACCTGTACGTCGCCACCGGCGAGACCGGCGACGACCAGCTCGCCCGCGACAAGGCGTCGTACGCCGGCAAGATCCTGCGGATCAGCGCCGACGGCGTGCCCGCTCCCGGCAACCCGTTCGGCGACGCGGTGTGGTCGTGGGGTCACCGCAACGTCCAGGGCCTCGCCTGGGACGACAAGGGCCTGCTGTGGGCCTCCGAGTTCGGCCAGGACAAGGCCGACGAGCTCAACCGGATCGTGCCCGGCGAGGACTACGGCTGGCCGGTCGTCGAAGGCACCGGCGGACCCGCGAAGTACACCCAGCCGCTGCTGACCTGGTCCCCCGACGAGGCCTCCCCCTCCGGGCTCGCCTATGCCGGCGGCTACCTGTGGATGGCCGCGCTGAACGGTGAGCGGCTGTGGCGGATCAAGGTCGCCGACGGCCAGGTGAGCGACCCGGCGGCGTACTTCGCCGGGGAGAAGGGCGCGCCCGGCGAGTACGGCCGACTGCGGACCGTGGCCCGGGCCCCCGACGGGCGGCTGTGGCTGAGCACGAGCAACAAGGACGGCCGCGGCACCCCCGGCGACCAGGACGACCGGATCCTGCTCATCGAGCCCTGAGCCCCTCCCCCAAACCGTTCGATCGAACGGTTCGAGCGGCTTGTTGTAGCACCAGATCCCCCGAACCGTTCGATCGAACGGTTCGGGGGGCTACGGAGCCTCGATGCGCGCCTTGCGGGCCGCGCGCCGCAGGGTGACCAGCACGGCCGGCCCGAGCAGCACGATCGCGAGAGCGTTGGTGACCGCGCGACCGGTGTCCCAGCCGCCGGTCGAGGTCAGCAGTGTGTAGACCACGAAGTGGTGCAGGTTCTCGAGCACGCCCGCGCCCGGGACGTAGGAGATCTCGGTCGAGTCCTGGCCCGGCACCTGGATGCCGGCCATGAACGGCCAGCCCTGCAGGTTCATCAGCAGGCCGTACAGATAGGCCGAGACGATGCCGTACGCCGCCAGCAGGGCGATCTCGGCGCGCCCGCGGACCCGGCGCGGGAGCAGTCCGGCCCCCATCCCGACCCACGCTGCGGCGAGCATCTGGAACGGCAGCCACGGGCCGACGCCGGCGGTCATCAGGGCCGAGGCGAACAGCGAGGTGCAACCGAGCACGAACCCGAACCCGGCGCCGAACACCCGGCCGCCGAGGATCAGCAGGAAGAACACCAGCTCCAGGCCCGCCGTACCGGCACTGACCAGGCGGAGCACGGCGTTGACCGCACTGAGGACACCGAGGACCGCGAGCACCCGGGCGTCCATGCCCCCCTCGCTCATCTCGGCGAGGACGACGCCGAGGATCACGGGCAGCAGGAGCAGGAAGAGGAACGGCGGGTCGACCCGCTCCGTGTCGGCCGGTACGTCGAGCAGCAGCGGCCAGGCCAGCATGAGCAGCCCGATCACCGAGGTGATCGCCAGCACCACGCCGGAGCGCAGCTGCAGGGGTACGGCGGCCGCGTGGGTCTCGCTCACCGGGCGACCTCGCTCGCCAGGCTCGCCGCGACGTCGTCGACCCGCAGCCAGCCGGCGCCGAGCACCTTGGTGACCTGGGGCGCGAAGGCGGGCGACTCCGAGACGGTCGGGACCACGGGTCCCGCCGAGACGACCTCGCCCTCGGCGAGGACCACGAGGTCGTCGGCGACCTGCGCGACGAACTCGACGTCGTGGGTGGCGACCAGCACCGCACGCGTGGCGCCGGGCTCGGCGGCGAGCTCGCGGAGCAGGACGGCGAGAGCACGCTTGGCCGGGTAGTCCAGCCCGCGGGTCGGCTCGTCGAGCAGCAGCACCGGCGGCCGAGAGGTCAGCACGATCGCCACCGCCAGCGCGAGCCGCTGGCCCTCGGAGAGGTCGCGGGGGTGCCGGTCGGGGTCGATGGCGGGCGCGAGCCGGTCGAGGAGGGCGCGGCAGGTGCCGGGCTCCGCGCGGGCGGACCGGTCTGCCGCAGCGCACTCCTCGGCGACGGTCTCGAGGTAGAGCAGGTCGGCGGGGCTCTGCGGCACCAGTCCGGTCGTCGCCCGGCGCATCTCCGGCCTGAGCGTGGCGGGGTCGACGCCGCCGACCCGGACCGTGCCCGACGCCGCGCCGTGGCGGCCCTGGAGCGCCCAGAGCAGGGTCGACTTCCCGGCGCCGTTGCGGCCCATGAGGGCGGTGACGGTCCCGGGCCGCAGGGTCAGGTCGACCTCGCGCAGGACCGGGGTCCGGCCGTGGGCGAGCACCAGGCGTCGTACGTCGACGACGGGCTCGCCGCTGCCGGGCCGCTCGCGGTGCGGCGCCTCGCCCAGTCGCTCCTTCAGCGCGGGAGCGCGGCGACGGGCGTCGCGCACGGTGAGTGGGAGCGGCTGCCAGCCCGCGAGCCGGCCGAGCTCGACCAGCGGCGGCGCGATCGGGGCGTCCCGGAGCACGTCCGAGGGCTCGCCGACCTCGACGCGTCCCCCGCGGTGGAGCAGGCAGAGCCGGTCGGCGAAGGGCACGACACGCTCCAGGCGGTGCTCGGCGACCAGCACCGAGACGCCGAGGTCGTGGACCAGGCGGGTCAGCGTGGCGAGCACGTCCTCGGCCGCGGTCGGGTCCAGCGCCGAGGTGGGCTCGTCGAGCACCAGCAGCCGCGGGTGGGTCGTGAGCACGGCACCGATCGCGACGCGCTGCTGCTGGCCGCCGGACAGGGTGCGCAGGTCGCGGTGGCGCAGGTCGGCGATGCCGAGCAGGTCGAGGGTCTCCTCGACCCGGCGGCGCATCGTCGGCGCGGGCAGCCCCAGCTGCTCCATCCCGAACGCCAGCTCCTCCTCCACCGTGTCGGTGACGAACCAGGCGGCGGGGTTCTGGCCGACGTACCCGATCGCGTGCGCGCGCTCGCGGGCCGGCTGCTCGGCGATGCTGGCACCGTCGAGGAGGACGTCGCCGGTGAGCGTGCCGCCGGTGTACGACGGCACCAGGCCGGCCACGACGCCCAGCAGCGTCGACTTGCCCACCCCGGTCGGACCGGCCAGGACGACCAGCTCGCCGTCGGCGATGGTGAGGTCGATCCCGTCGAGCACGGTGGTCGCGGCCGTCGGCTCCGGGTCGTCGTAGGTCAGGGTGATCCTGCGCAGCTCGAGCATCAGACGAGCGCCTCCTCACGGCGCTGGGCCGTGACCGGCAGTGGCGCCACCCAGACCGGCAGGACCGCGACCAGAGCGGCGACCAGGGCGAGCAGCGAGATGCCGGGACGGACCAGGACGCCGGGGTGCGCGACCTGGGTCTCCCAGCGCTGCAGCGCCCACATGCCCGCACCTGCGGCGATCCCGGCCCCGGCCACGAGGAGCTCGGGGAGCCGCCAGCGGTCGGGGCGGTAGCGGGTGCGCTGCACGCGCCGGCCGGCCAGCACGAAGCCGCCGAGGGCGAGCAGCATCCCGAGCACCAGCATCGGTAGTGCCAGCACCCGGGGCGCGGTGCTGTCGAGGAGCGCGTAGACGCCCACGCAGACGCCGATCAGGCCGGTGATGATGAGCGCGCCGGTGCTGCGCCGCTGCTGGGCGGTGAGCTCGCCGGTGCGGCCGTAGCCGCGCGCGTCCATCCCGGCCGCGAGCGCGAGCGAACGGTCGAAGGCGTCCTCCAGGATCGGGACCAGCAGCCGTCGTACGCCGCGGATCCGGCGGAACCGCCCTTCCGGTCCCCCACGCAGCTGCTGCGCCGCCCGCACCCGGCGCGCGCTGTCGGCCAGCTGCGGGACGACGCTGATCGCGACCGTCATCGCCGTACCGATCTCGTAGAGGGCCGGCGGTAGCGACTTCATCAGCCGCTTCGGGTTCGCCAGCGCGTTGGCGGCGCCGACCGCGATGAGCAGGGTCGCCAGGCGCAGTCCCTCGTAGGTCGCCGCGAGCAGCTCCTCGCGGGTGAACGGCCCGAGCAGCGAGATGCCCGCCGCCCAGTCCGGCAACGGGATGCTCGGCAACGTGAACAGGACGTGGCCCGGCACGTCACCGCCGAGCAGCACCCGGAACAGGATCCGCACCGCGACCACGATCACCCCGAGCCAGACGTAGAGCCGGAACGAGCGCGCCCACGGCTGGTCGGAGCGGCAGCTGAGGACGACCAGCGTGATCACGCCGAGCAGGACGAGCAGCAGCCACGGGTTGGTCGTGCAGGAGGCGGCCACGGCGAGCCCCACCGCCCAGACCCACCACGCGACGGGGTGGAGATCCCGCGCCAGCCGCCCTGCACCCATGACCGCTCAGGCCTTGAGTCGGCGGACCAGGGGTACGGCGCCCGCCGCCCCCAGCACCACCACGACCAGCCCGATCCCCAGCCATGCCGGGAACCCGCCGCCGTCCTTGCTGTCGGTGTCCGCGGACGTCGCCTCGGGACCGTCGGTGATCTCGTCGATCGACGGCAGCCCGGTGGTCGTTGTCTGGCTCGGCTCCGGCGGCGCGGCCGAGGTGGTCGCCTCGGTCGGCGTCGCCGTGGCGCTCGTGGTGTCCGTCGCGCTCGGGGTGGCGCTAGCAGTCGGGGTCGCCGAGGTCGTGCTGGCCGACGGCGTGGCGCTCGGCTTGGGCGTGGCCTTCTTGGTGGGCTTCGGCGTCGCTGCCTTGGTCGGGCTCGGCGTGGGCGTCGGCTTCGCCTCCTGGACCCGCGGGGTCGGTGCGACGTCGGGCGGTGCGGCCTGGCCGCTGCCCTGGTGCCACGCGAAGGCGACGTATCCGCCGTCAGGGACCCGCAGACTGGCCACACCGCGGGCTGCGTACGTCCAGGTGCCCGACTTTCCGTCGGACCACCACAGGCTCCAGTAGGCGTCGGTCTCCGTGCAGTCGCCGTTGGACGGCTTGCTGTTGATCTTGCAGACGAAGCCGCTCATGCCGGCCGCCTGGCTGTACTCCAGCGTGTAGCCGGCGTCGGCGAAGTTGTTGGCGGCCGTGCCACCGTCGGCGTCGCAACCGGCGCTGATCCCAGCGCCGAGCTGGTTGGAGTCGACGACCACGGTGATGCCGGTGCTCCCGCCGCAGGCGGTGGCCGAGGCGGTCGCCTGCGGGAGCAGCACGACAGCAGCCGCGACGAGGATCGCCGCGGCCGCCGTGCGCACTGTGCTGCGGAAGGTCATCAGACGACCCGGGTGGTGGCCTTGCCCTTGCGGTCGGGGAACGCGCCGACCACCTTGACCTTGGCCTTGCCCTTCTTCTTGACCTTGATCTTGACCTTGGCGACGCCCTTGGCGTTGGCGGTGCCGGTGGCCTTCTTCTTGCCGATCTTGACGGTCACGGTCTCACCGGCGGCAAGGCCCTTGACCATGATGACGGCCTTCTTCTTCGCCTTGAGCTTCGCGGCGACCTTGACCTTGAGCTTCTTGGCGTCGAGGGCCGCCACCGTGGCAGTGGTGCTGCGGCCGAGGGCAGTGACGGTGACGGGGTATGACGCGACGCCGGCCGGGACGACGAACGGGGCGCTCGTGGTCGCGCCACCCTGGACCCGGGTGGAGGCGCCCGCCACGGTCACACAGCCGTTCTCACCGGGCGCGAGACCCGCGACCTGGAGGCTCGCGGTGCTGGCGACGTGGACGAACTTCGTCGTCACGGCCAGCGGACCGGAGGCCGCAGGAGCCGCCTGGAGCGCGACGATCGACTGCGCGGTGGCGAGGTACCAGTCGAAGCCGGCGGTGGCGGGGTCGACGCCGAGGTCCCGGCCCTCCTTGATCACCTCGTCGGTCGTCCCGACGGCGCCGGCCTCGGTCTTCAGCAGGACGTCGCAGGTGGTGCCGGCCACCTGGTGGCGGCGCAGCCACACAGCGGCACGCTCGCCCTCGGTGGTCGCACCGGCCAGCAGCAGGGCGTGTCCGGCGAGGCCGGTGGAGCTGGCGTTCTCCCCGAAGTTGTCGAACCCACCATCGGCCTTCTGCGCGGACTTCAGCCAGGTCACACCCCGCGCGATCGCGTTGTCGATCTTGACGCTCTCGCCCTTCAGCGGCAGGAGCGCGAAGAGCATGTCGGCGGTGTCGTCGGGGTCGGCGAAGCAGTCCGGCCCGACGTAATAGCCCCAGCCGCCGGACGCGCACTCGAAGTCGTCGATGAGCGAGTCGGTCGCCTTGGCGAGCTCGCTGCTGCCGGCCGCGTCCAGCGCCCGCACAGCGAGGCCCTGCGACCACGCGCCCGGAAATGCCTCGTCGAGCTTTCCAGTGGTGTTGTCGACTGCGGCCTCGAGCTTGGTCACCAGGTTGCCCGCCTTCGTGGCCGGGTCGACGTCGACCGCCCGGTAGAAGAGGTTCGCCTGCGCGATGCTGACGCCGCCGACGGCGTACGCGTCGACCTTGGCGTCGATCCCCGCCTTGATCGTGTCGAGCGTGGCCTGGTGACCGCCGATCTCGTCGAGCGCGAGCGCGTAGTCGATGGTCTTGGCGACGTCGCCGTGGAGCAGGCCGTCGGCGTCGAGCTCACCGGCGAGCCAGGTGGCCGCGGCGCTCTGGGCGACGGCGTCGGCGTGCGCGGCCGGAGCGGGCGCGACCGCCATCAGGCCGCCCGCGACGACGGCACCGCCGGCGACGGCCGCAACCGCCCGGCGTACGAACATGGAGGTGGACATGTGGTGCCTTCCCGCTGCAGCCGACGGGCGGGCCCAGGAAGTCCTGTGCCGCTGACCCGCTGCTCTCCGCGACAGCGTTGTGTCAGGACGCGCCATGACGGGTGCTCCGGCTCACCGCTCCCCCGACTGATCTCGCGGGGGCGGTCCACGGTTGCGGGTCAGCGCCGGGATTCGACCGGCTTCCCCCACCACGGGCGTGTTCTTGTGTGTCGCCCGAGTCTAGACCTCGACGCCGGGGTCCTCGTCATCGGGAAGGAGGGCGAGACCGAGGTCGCGGGCAGCGGATCGCAGCCGGCCGTCGAAGCTCGCGACCGCCGCGCCCGACTACTGGGCCGTCAGGAGGACGCAGCAGTCGGGGATCCGCAGCCCGGTCGCCACCCGTAGCCCAGCCAACCGCATCGAGGCGTCCGCCGGGAACGAGGGCTCCACGACTCCCATCGCTGTGAGGGCACCCACGAACTCCTCGAGCTACCCGGCCCTGGTGGGGCTGATCAGGATCTCGGCCCGGTTCACAGGCCCGATCACGAATGGCCTGTCGGCGTGAGTCTCCGGCAAGGCGGCTGCTGCCGCATGGTGAGCGTCGCGGACATCGAGTGCCGCGATCAGGACACTCGCGTCGAGTGCGATCACTCGGGCCAGCCCTCACGCACCTCGTCGAGATAACCGGGGCCGAACAGGCCGGTGAACGAACCAGCGAACTTTCGGATCGCTGCCCTGCGCTTCTCCGTCTCGACCTCCAGCTCGATCTCGATCGTGTGGAAACCGATCTCGACGAGATGGGCAAGGAGTCGGGCGGGACGGTCACGATCCTCGGGCCACCTCCGCGCAGCAGCCTCGAGCGCAGCCGCGACCGCATCGGTCTCGGTGATCGCGTGGCGCGGGCGGACGGTGGGCATGCGCCAAGTGTGACACCGGGAGCCCGGTGTCACACTTGGCGCACAACCGTCCTCAGGCGAGCTTCTCGAGGATCAGCTCACGCACCCGGGCGGCGTCGGCCTGACCGCGGGTCGCCTTCATGACCGCGCCGATGACCGCACCGGCCGCGGCATGGTTGCCGCCCCGGATCTTCTCGGCGATGTCGGGCTGGGCGGCCAGCGCCTCGTCGATGGCGGCGATCAGCGGGCCGTCGTCGGACACGAGCGCGAGGCCGCGCTTCTCGATGACCTCCGCGGCGGTGCCCTCACTGGCGATCAGGCCGTCGAAGACCTGACGGGCCAGCTTGTCGTTGATCGTCTTGGCGTCGACCAGCGCCTGCACCTCGGCGACCTGCTTCGGCGTGACGCCGACCTCGGCCAGCTCGACGCCGGCGTCGTTGGCGCGGCGCAGCAGCTCGGCGACCCACCACTTGCGTGCCGACTGAGGGGCGGTGCCCTCGGCGACGGTCGCCTCGATCAGGGGCAGCGCGCCGGCGGCCCACACGTCGCGCATCTCGAGGTCGGAGAACCCGTACTCCTCCTGCAGCCGGGCCCGCTTCTGGGTCGGGTTCTCGGGCAGCGTGCCACGCAGCTCCTCGACCCACTCGCGCGACGGCGCCACGGGCACCAGGTCGGGCTCGGGGAAGTAGCGGTAGTCCTCGGCGTCGGACTTCTCGCGACCCGACGACGTCGTACCGGTGTCCTCGTGGAAGTGCCGCGTCTCCTGCAGTACGGCGCCCCCGGCATCGAGGATGCCGGCGTGCCGCGACATCTCGAAGCGGACCGCACGCTCGACCGAGCGCAACGAGTTGACGTTCTTCGTCTCCGAGCGCGTCCCCAGCTTGTCGGCACCCTTCAGCGCGAGCGAGAGGTTCACGTCGGCGCGGATCGAGCCCTGGTCCATCCGGGCGTCGGAGACGCCGAGGGCCAGGATCAGGTCGCGGAGCTGGCCGACGTACGCGCGGGCCACGGCCGGCGCCTTCTCGGCCGGCACCAGGATCGGGCGGGTGACGATCTCGATGAGGGGGATGCCGGCGCGGTTGTAGTCGACCAGCGAGTAGTCCGCACCGTGGATCCGGCCGGTGGCGCCACCGACGTGGGTGGACTTGCCGGTGTCCTCCTCCATGTGGGCGCGCTCGATCTCGACCCGGTAGGTCTCGCCCTCGACCTCGACGTCGAGCCAGCCGTCGAAGGCGATCGGCTCGTCGTACTGGGAGGTCTGGAAGTTCTTCGGCATGTCCGGGTAGAAGTAGTTCTTCCGCGCGAACCGGCACCACTCGGCGATCGAGCAGTTCAGGGCCAGGCCGATCCGGATCGCCGACTCGACGGCCTTGGCGTTGACGACCGGCATCGCGCCGGGCAGGCCCAGGCAGGTCGGGCAGACCTGGGTGTTGGGCTCGCCGCCGAAGACCGCGGGGCAGCCGCAGAACATCTTCGTGTTGGTGTTGAGCTCGACGTGCACCTCGAGGCCGAGGGCGGGGTCGTACTTCGCGATGACCTCGTCGAAGGGGACCAGGGTCTCCATCAGAGCGCTCCGTTCTGCGCGAGGATCGGACCGCCCCAGCGGGAGGTCAGGGCCGCCTCGACGGCAGCGCCGACGCGGTAGAGCCGGTCGTCGGCGAGCGCCGGCGCCAGCACCTGGAAGCCGACCGGCAGGCCGTCCTCGTCGGCGAGGCCGGCGGGCACCGAGATGCCGGGTACGCCGGCCAGGTTGGCCGGGATCGTGGCGAGGTCCTGCAGGTACATCGCCAGCGGGTCGTCGAGCTTGTCGCCCAGCGGGAAGGCCGTGGTCGGCGAGGTCGGCGAGACCAGCACGTCGACGTTCTCGAAGGCGGCCGCGAAGTCGCGCGAGATGAGCGTGCGGACCTTCTGCGCCTGGCCGTAGTAGGCGTCGCAGTAGCCGCTGGACAGCGCGTAGGTGCCGATCATGATCCGGCGCTTGACCTCGTCGCCGAAGCCGGCGTCGCGGGTCGCCTTCATGACCGCCTCGGCGCTCGGGTCGCCGTCGGGGACGACGCGCAGGCCGTAGCGCATGGCGTCGAACTTGGCGAGGTTGGAGGAGCACTCGGCCGGGAGGATGAGGTAGTAGGTCGCCATCGCGTGCACGAAGGTCGGGCAGGACACCTCGGTGACCTCGGCGCCCAGCTCCTTGAGCAGGTCGACGGTCTCGGCGAAGCGCTGCATGACGCCGGGCTGCCAGCCGTCGCCGGCCAGCTCCTTGATCACGCCGACGCGCAGGCCGGCGAGGTCGCCCGTCGCTCCGGCGCGCGCCGCCTCGACGTACGAACCGACGGGGACGTCGACCGACGTCGAGTCGAGCGGGTCGTGTCCGCCGATCAGCTCGTGCAGCAGCGCCGAGTCGAGCACGGTCCGGGTGACCGGGCCGACCTGGTCGAGGCTGTTGGCGAGGGCGACCAGGCCGTAGCGCGAGACGCCGCCGTAGGTCGGCTTCACGCCGACGGTGCCGGTGACGGCGCCGGGTTGGCGGATCGAGCCGCCGGTGTCGGTGCCGAGGGCCAGCGGGGCCTCGAAGGCCGCCACGGCCGCGGCCGAGCCGCCGCCGGAGCCGCCCGGGATCCGGGACTGGTCCCACGGGTTGCGGGTGGGTCCGTACGCCGAGTGCTCGGTCGAGGAGCCCATGGCGAACTCGTCCATGTTGGTCTTGCCGAGGATCGGCAGGCCGGCCTCCTTGATGCGGCGCACCACGGTGGCGTCGTACGGCGGCACCCAGCCCTCGAGGATCTTCGAGCCGCAGGTGGTGGGCAGGCCCTGCGTGGCCAGCACGTCCTTGACCGCGATCGGGACACCGTCGAGCAGGTGCCGGGTCTCCCCCGCGGCGCGGCGGGCGTCGGACTCGGCGGCCTGGGCCAGTGCGCCTTCGGCGTCGACGTGGAGGAAGGCGTGCACGCCGGACTCGGCGCTGCCGTCGACGGCGGCGATCCGGTCGAGGTGGGCCTGGGTGACCTCGACGGAGGTCGTCTCGCCGGCGGCCAGCGCGTCGGCCAGCTCGGCCGCGGTCTTGTGGATCAGCTCGTCGCTCACTGCTCGTCCCCCAGGATCCGCGGGACCCGGAACCGCTGCTCCTCGACCGCCGGCGCGCCGGACAGCGCCTGCTCGGCGCTCAGGCTCGGGCGGACGACGTCCTCACGGAAGACGTTGGTGAGCGGGATCGGGTGGGAGGTCGGCGGCACGTCGTCGCCGGCCACTCCGCTGATGGACGCGACCGCCTCGAGGATCACGTTGAGCTGGGGCGCCAGGTGGTCCAGCTCGGCGTCGTCGAGGTCGATCCGGGCGAGGTCGGCCAGGTGGGCCACCTCGTCGCGGGTGAGTTGAGACATGCCGGCGATTCTAGGGCCCGGGCCAGGGGTGCTTGCCCGGCTGGGGTGCCCTCGGCGCGTGGATCGCAAGGCGCCGGAGGGAGGCGGGCCGCGGCCCGTCGACCGACGGCAACGCAGCGAGGCGCGTGCCGCGGGTGCCCCAGGTGGGCAATGACCCCGGGGCCGTGCCCGTCTGGTGCTGAGGGCAGCCCTAGAATCCGCCGGGTGTACGCCCTCGGCCCCGCCTCGCGCCGCCTCCCGCAGCGTGTGGTCGTGGCGGGCGCCCCGGGCGAGGCGCTGAGCGCCTTCCTGCAGCGCCTCGCGACCGTGCTCGACGTACCCCTCGTCCCGCTCGCCGACCTGTCCGGGCCGGGCGAGGTGGCCCGGCTCGCGGCCTTCGACGGCTGGGTGACGACGGCCGACGAGGCGTGGCAGCGCCCTCTGGTCCTCGAGCGCACCGAGGTGCTGGTCCGGGTCGACCTGGCCTCCGCCACCTTCGCCGGGAAGGTACGCCGCACGCTGCGCCGGATCCGCTCCGACGTACGCGAGCGCGAGCCCGACCTCGGCTGGGTCGACCGCGCGCCGGCCATCCACCCGCGTCTGGCCGTCGTCCGGCTCCCGGACCCCGACTCCGCGGAGACCTGGCTGCGCTCGCTCGGCTGACGCCCGGCCCAGACCAAGGGACGGGGCGGACCGGGTCCTTCGGCCCTGCTCTGCCGCGCACTCCCGGATCATGCTCGAGGCATGTCCACCTCAGATCACGTCCGAGTCCTCGTCCGTCAGGAGCTGCTGAGGCTCGCGGCACTCGAGGAGGAGCTCGCCGCCCGCGAGGCGACCGCCGTCCCCTACTGGATGCCGTGTCCCGCCAGCGTCCACGGCCGCCGCACGGCCGCCCTCGCGCTGCGCGCCGACGCCGAGCTGTACCTCGCCTAGGACGCGGCCCTAGGACAGGTGACGCGCGAGGAACCGCCCGGTCCGCTGCATCGACAGCTCGAACCGCGGCCCGAAGGCGTGCTCCTCGCCCGGGTAGGTCCGCAGTGTCACGTCCACCCCGGCCTGCTCCAGCAGCCGGGCCGTGGTCCGGCTCCACCGGATCGGGCAGGAGTCGTCGGAGGTTCCGTGGTGGATCAGGACCGGCTCGGTGATGTCGGCGAAGTAGGTGCGGGCGCTGATCCCCTGCCAGAACGCGGGCTGCGCCGACGGCTCGCCGTACGTGCGCAGGATCCGGCGTGCCACGCTCCCCCGCCCCGGGTCCGGCCGGATCCACCGCTCGAAGTTGTCGACCGCGTCCGAGCTGACCGGCGCGAAGACGACTGCGGCGTCGACCAGGCCGGGCTGCGCGACGAGCGCGTTGTAGACGACCCCGCCGCCCATCGAGCGCCCCACCAGCGCGACCCGGCCGTCGTCGACCGGTCCGTCCCAGGCCCGCAGCGCCAGCACCGCGTTGATGACGTCCTCGGTGTAGCCCAGGCGCATGTCGAGGCCGTCGCTCGGGTCCGGGTCGGAGCCGGCGTGGCCGCGGTAGTCGACGTGCAGCGCGACGTAGCCGTGCTCGCCGAACCAGGCCCGCTCCCGGGTCATCCCCTGCCCGTTCACGTAGACCGCGGGGTCGATGTACCCGTGCGCGAGCACCACCGCCGGGAACGGTCCCGGCCCCTCCGGCACCGCGAGCCGTCCTGACACGGTGAGGTCGCCGCTGCGCCAGGTGACGGCGTACTGCCGGTGCCGGGGCGTGCGCGCGACCTCCTCGCCCAGCCGCAGCCCGCGCCCGTCGAACGTCTTGCGGGCGAGGGCCGGCAACGACACCGGGTGCGGTACGGCGGCCGGCACCGACGGCGACGCCGGCGTCGTCGGACTGCTCGCGGCCGGCGGCGTCGGCGCGCCCGCGGGCTCCTCCGGGCCGCTGCAGGCGGCGCCGAGCAGCGCGAGGAGGACGACCGGGACGGTGCGACCGAGCAGCCTCACCCCGCCAGTGTGCCAGCCAACCTTTCCGGCACCCCGCGGCATCTGTGAGGGTGACGACGAGAGGAAGCCGATGCCGCGAAGACTCACCGACGACGAGTTCGCCGAGCTGATGCACGGGTGCTGGGCCGGGCTGTACCGGACGGCGTACCTGCTCGTCGGCGACCACGCCGAGGCCGAGGACCTGGTGCAGACCGCGCTCGCCAAGACCTACGCGAGCTGGCACCGGGTGGAGAGCCTGGAGACCGCCGGCGGCTACGCCCGCACCACCTTGGTCAACACCGCGGCCTCGTGGTTCCGCAAGAAGGGCTGGCGCAACGAGCGACCGACCGCGCAGCTGCCGGAGAGCCCCGGCCCCGAGGTCGACGCCACCGAGCGCCCCGACCTGATGACCGCCCTCGCCGGGCTCCCGCCGGGACAGCGGGCGGTCGTCGTGCTCCGGTTCTACGAGGACCGGAGCGTCGCCCAGGTCGCCCATGCCCTCGGCGTCAGTGAGGGCACCGTCAAGAGCCAGACCTCTCAGGCGCTCGCGAAGCTGCGCACCAGCCTCGGCGACGCCGTGATCCCCCAGGGAGCCGACCATGACTGAGCGCCTCGCCGCCCTGCTGCACGAGGAGGCCGAGTCCCTCGCCGTGCCGCCGCTGCCCGCCGACGATGTCGTACGACGCGGACGCGGCCTGCGCACCCGCCGCCGGGTCCGCCTCGGCGCGGCCGCCATGGCCGTCGTCGCGGTCGCCGCCACCGCGACCCTCGCCGGCACGCAGCTGGGCGATCGCGACCGTCCGGCGGGGCGCGACCTCGCGGCCGCCGTACCGGCGACGGACGCCGACTGGGCCGTGGCCCAGGGCTCGACCGTCCACCTCGGCACCGGCGCCACCGCCCAGGTGCCCGGCCAGGTCAAGGCGATGTACTACACCTCCGCCGGGATGCTGGTGCGGATCGGGAAGTCGGCCGCCACCGACGCCCCGGACTCGGCGTACTGGCTGGTCGCGCCCGACGGCACCACCTCCGACTTCGACCTGCACCTCGGCGACCGCAAGCCGGGCACCGACCCGACCCTTCCCTACCTGGCCTATGCCGCGCCCGGCGACGACGCCCGCCACTGGAAGGTCGTGCTGCGCGACGTCCGCACCGGCGAGGTCGCCACCACCGTCCCGGTCGAGGGTTCGTTCACCTGGGGCGGCTGGAACGCCCCGCCGGTGGCCCTGTCGGGCGACCACGTCTACGTCGGCGTCGACGGCACCCTGCTCGACGTGCGGTGGCGCACCGGCGAGGTCCGGACTACCACGATCCCGACCCACATGCCCGAGACCGCGGGCGGGCGCGACGTCGTGATGGGCGACGACGGCAAGACCGTCACCATCATCGACGCCGCCACCGGCGAGGTCCTGCAGTCGCTCCCCTACGACCCCGCCGACGACGACCCCGCCGCCACCGTCTGGCCCCGGCTCTCCCCCGACGGCTCCCACGCGCTCCTGACCCCGATGCTGATGTGCCAGGCCGACACGGGCAGCTGCCGGTTCGAGGACCCGCGGGCCACCCTGATCGACCTGCCCGGCGGCCGGCGCAGCGTCGTCCGGCTCGGGAACGCGGACTACGGCTGGACCGCGACCGGCCGGCTGCTGCAGGTCGACGGCACGTCGGTGCAGTCCTGCGATCCCGACACCGGCGCGTGCGAGCCGACGCCGGTCACCCTCGACCCGGGCGCGAACCTCAAGGTCAGCGGGAACGCCTACGAGTCCTGAGCGGGCGGTCCCTCGGCCAGCAGCCGCTTGAACCCGTCCTCGTCGAGGATGGGTACGCCGAGCTGCTCGGCCTTCTCCGCCTTGGAGCCGGCGTTCTCGCCGACCACCACGAAGTCCGTCTTCTTCGAGACCGACCCGGCGGCCTTGCCCCCACGGGACAGGATCGCCTCCTTGGCCGAGTCGCGCGAGAAGTCGACCAGCGATCCCGTGACCACCACGGTCAGCCCCTCGAGGGTGCGCTCCACCGACTCGTCGCGCTCGTCGGCCATCGAGACACCGGCGGCCGTCCACTTGTCGACGATCGCGACGTGCCACGGCACCTCGAACCACTCGATGACCGCGCGGGCGATCGTCGGACCGACGCCCTCGGCGGCGGCGAGCTCCTCCTCGCTGGCCGCCCGGATCGCCTCCATCGAGCCGAACTCCTGGGCCAGCGCGCGCGACGCGCTGGGGCCGGTGTGCCGGATCGAGAGGGCCACGATGACCCGCCACAGCGCGACGTCCTTGCGCGAGTCGAGGTTGGCGAGCAGCTTCTCGCCGTTCGCGGACAGCTGGGGTCCGTCCTCGTCCTTCTTCGGCGCGCGGGTGAACAGCTCGGTGGCCCGGAGCTTGTCGGCATCGAGGTCGAAGACATCGCCCTCGTTGGTGATCACGCCCGCGTCGAGCAGCGCGACCGCGGCCTCGTAGCCGAGCCCCTCGATGTCGAAGGCGCTGCGGCCCGCGACGAAGAAGACCCGCTCGCGCACCTGGCCCGGGCACAGCTCGTGGTTGGGGCAGCGCCGGTCCTTGTCGCCCTCCTTCTGCTCGACCAGCTCGGTGCCGCAGGCCGGGCAGGTCGTGGGCGCGACCCAGGGCTGCAGTCCCTCGGGCCGCAGGGGAAGCACCGGGCCGACGATCTCGGGGATGACGTCGCCGGCCTTGCGCAGGATCACGGTGTCGCCGGGACGCACGTCCTTGCGCTCGACCTCGTGGAAGTTGTGCAGCGTGGCGTTCTCGACCGTGGAGCCGGCGACCTTGGTGGGCTCCATGACGCCGTACGGCGTGACCCGGCCCGTGCGGCCGACATTGACCGCGATGTCGAGCAGCTTGGTGTTGACCTCCTCGGGCGGGTACTTGAAGGCGATCGCCCACCGCGGCGCGCGGCTCGTCGAGCCCAGCCGGCGCTGCAGGGCGACGTCGTCGACCTTCACCACGACGCCGTCGATCTCGTAGGGCACGATCGTGTGCCGGTTCTCGCCGGCGTTGGCGATGTAGCCCTCGACGTCGGCGAGGCTCGGCAGCACCCGCACCTGCTCGGAGATCGGCAGGCCCCAGGCGGCCAGCGCCTCGTAGGCCTGCGACTGGGCCCGCGGCTCGAAGCCCTCGCGGGCGCCGATGCCGTGGCAGACCATCCCGAGCGCGCGGGACGCGGTGACCCGCGGATCCTTCTGGCGCAGCGAGCCCGCGGCCGCGTTGCGTGGGTTGGCGAACGCGGGCCGGCCGGCCTCGGTCATCGAGACGTTGAGCGCCTCGAAGGCCGCGACGGGCAGGAACACCTCCCCGCGCACCTCGACCAGCGCCGGCACCGGGAACTCGTCGGTGCCGGTCAGCCGGTGGGGTACGGCGGCGATCGTCTTCACGTTGGGCGTCACGTCCTCGCCGGTGCGGCCGTCACCCCGGGTCAGGGCCCGGACCAGGCGCCCCTGCTCGTAGAGCAGGTTGATCGCCAGGCCGTCGACCTTGAGCTCGCACAGCAGCGCCGGGTCGGTGACGCCGTCCCGGCCGAGCCGGGCGTGCCAGGAGCCGAGCTCCTCGAAGGAGAAGGCGTTGTCCAGGCTCTCCATCCGCTGCAGGTGGTCGACCGCGGTGAAGTCGGTCGCCACCGCACCGCCGACCTTCTGGGTCGGCGAGTCCGGGGTGCGCAGCTCGGGGAACTCCTCCTCGAGCGCCTCGAGCCGGCGCAGCCGCTGGTCGAAGTCCGCGTCGGACAGGGTGGGGGCGTCGAGGACGTAGTAGCGGTAGCGCGCGTCCTCGATCTCCTCGCTGATCGTGGCGTGCTCGTCGCGGGCAGCGGCGGGTACGACGGGGAGCTCGGCCTCGGTCATGGGGACATCTTGCCGCGCCCCACCGACGTCCCGGGCTCCGGGCGGCCGATGTCGGTGGTCTCCGGCAGTCTCGGTCCCAGCGAGATCACCGTGTGCGAGATGGCACCGGGAATTCGCTTGACAGAACGAAACCGTTCCGTACTATCTATTGAAACGGAACCGTTCCGTTCCATCCGATCCCGGAGGTCACCGTGTCACCCCGCAAGCCGAGTGTCCCCGAGGCGCCGACGCGCCCCCGGGTCGAGGGCGATCGCGAGCAGGAGATCCTCGACGCGACCCTCGCCGTACTCGTCGACGTCGGTTACGACCGGCTCACCATGGACGCTGTCGCGACCCAGGCCAAGGCGTCCAAGGCGACGCTCTACCGCAAGTGGGACGGCAAGGCGGCGCTCGTGATCGACGCCCTCATGTCGGAGAAGACCCCGCTCGCGGCGCCCCAGGACACCGGCAGCCTCCGCGGCGACCTGCTCGCCATGTTCTGCGGCCACGGCGGCCTCACCGACGAGCACCAGACCGCCCTCCTCGGCAGCGTCGTCACGGCCATCGGCCGCGACCCGGCGTTCGCCGCGGCGTTCCGCGAGCGGTTCATCGCCCCCAAGGTGGCCGTCGGCCGCGAGATCTACGAGCGGGCCCGCCTGCGGGGCGAGCTGCGCGACGACATCGACCTCGACATCCTCACCGCCGCACTGCCGGGCATCGTCCTGCACCGCGGCTTCCTCCTCGGGGATCCCCCGACGCCCGACCTGATCGCCCGCGTGGTCGACCAGGTCATCCTCCCGGCCGCCACCCGCGGCTGACCGAAGCAACGCCCACTCCCACCACGACACGAAGGAAACAACATGTCCGACGTCGAGTCTCTCGACCCTCCGGAGACGACCTCTTCCGCAGCCGTCGAGAGCAAGCACCGGTCCCACCCCGGGCTCGCGCTCGTGCTGATCCTCACAGCGCAGCTGATGGTGGTGCTCGACTCCACCATCGCCAACATCGCCCTGCCCTACATCGGCGGCGACCTCTCCATCTCCCAGGCCAACCTGACCTGGATCGTGACCGGCTACGCGCTCGCCTTCGGCGGGCTGCTGCTCCTCGGCGGACGCCTCGGTGACCTCTACGGGCGTCGCCGGCTGTTCATGACCGGCCTCACGGTGTTCTCGATCGCCTCCCTGCTCGGTGGTCTCGCGGCCAACGAGGCCATGCTCCTCGCGTCGCGCGCACTGCAGGGCGTCGGTGCCGCGATGGCCGCACCGGCCGCACTGGCTCTGATCACCACGACCTTCGCGGCCGGACCGGCCCGCAACAAGGCGATGGCCGCCTACGCGACGATGTCCGGCGTCGGTGCGGCGATCGGCCTGATCCTCGGCGGCTGGCTGACCGGCCTCGACTCCTTCCTCGGACTCGACGTCGAGGGCTGGCGGATGACCTTCCTGATCAACGTCCCGATCGGCCTGGTCGCGGCGTTCCTCGCTCCGCGCGTCCTGGCGGAGTCGGAGTCGCACCCGGGTGAGATGGACGTCCCCGGCGCCATCACCGGCACCCTCGGCCTGCTCGGCATCGTCTTCGGCCTCTCGCGTGCCGGCGAGGAGGCCTACGGCTGGGACCACGTCCAGACGATCACGTCCCTGGTCGCCGGTGTCGCCCTCCTGGTCGCGTTCGCGGTCATCGAGTCGCGGGTCAAGCACCCGCTGCTTCCGGTGCGCATCTTCGCCAGCCGGACCCGCGCCACGAGCTTCGTGGCGATGATGATCGCCCCGGCCGCGATGTTCGCGATGTTCTACTTCCTGAGCCTGTTCATCCAGCAGATCATGGGCTTCAGCCCGCTCGAGGCCGGCTTCGCGTTCCTGCCGTTCTCCTTCGGCATCGTGGTCGGCGCCGGCCTGGCGTCCAACCTCGTCGCCCGGGTCGACGCACGCTTCCTCGCCGGCACCGGCACCCTGCTCGCCGCGACCGCGCTGTTCATGTTCTCCCGCATCCCGATCGACGAGTCCCCGAAGTCCGTGCTCACCGCCCTGACCGACGGCGGTGCCGACATCAACTACTGGACGCAACTCTTCCCGTTCATCGTCCTGATGGCGGTCGGCATGGGCATGGTGTTCGTGCCGATGACCCTCACCGCGGTGCACCACGTCCGCTCCGAGGACTCCGGCATCGGCTCCGGCGTCCTCAACACGATGCAGCAGGTCGGCGGCGCCCTCGGCCTGGCGACGCTGAGCACGGTCGCGCTGCACTTCACCAACAACCAGGCCAGCGCGGTCGCCAAGCCGATGGCGGAGGCGATCGTGGCCGGTGGGGGCGACCCCAACGCGGTGGTTCCCGGCACCGACTTGACCTTCCTCGAGTCCGCCATCTTCGGCTCGAGCTTCCCGGAGGGCGCCACGCACGCCTTCCTGGTCGCCTCGATGCTGATGCTCGCGGCGTCCGCGGTGATCTGGGCGTTCCTCAACGTCAAGCACACCGAGCTGGCGACCGACGCGCCCGAGGGCGTCCACGTCGGCTGATCCCGACGCTCCTACTCCCTCTTTCCGTTCGATCGAACGGCTAGGGGGAGTTTCGGAGCGACAAATCCCCCTAACCGTTCGATCGAACGGTTAGGGGGATTGGCGTCACAGGCTCAGGACGCGGGTACCCCGGCGGCGAACTCCTTGGTCGTCGTCAGCGTGAAGGCGGCGAACCCGTCGGCCAACGCCAGGTAGTCCTGCCCCACCCGGCCGTCGCGGGTACGCCGCCCGATCGGCCCGTCCACGCTCGGCGCCCGGACCGTCACCAGCGCGACCGCGTCCGCCGTGTGCCGGATCGCGATGGCCACGCCCTGCTGCCAGCCGCGCACGACGTCCCGCTTCGTCACGCAGTGCCACTCCGGGCCGCAGGTGGGGACCGACGGGCTGTCCTTCGGTACCAGCACCACGCTCGTGGTGTGGTCCCTGGCGACCAGCTCGATGCCGACCGCGCCGTCACCGTACGCCGTCGTGTCGACCGGACGCCGCTGCGGAACGTCACGGACCCCCTCCTCGACCATCCACTGCGCGACGACCTCGGGCGTGGTCGGGACCGGGTCGCCGAGGGTGTCGTCCTTCGGCCACTTCGGCAGGTCGGCGTCGACCATCGCCCGGGTGGTGGTCGCGGAGAACCGGTCGTCGGTCAGCAGCCGGACCAGGTCGCCCTCGACGCTGAGGGGCAGGTCCTGCTCGCGCGGGTCGCCGGTGAGCTGCTCGCCGGCGTAGGTGACGCTGCGCTCCTCGCCGGCAGCCGTGCGGAAGGTGAGTGTGAGGATCCCGGGGTCCTCCTCGGGCTCCTCCTCCTGCCAGGACAGGTGGAAGCGGCCGCCGTGACCGTCCCACTCGGCGCAGTCGTAGTACTCGCTGCACTCCTCGAGATCGCGGGTCCCGGCCGCGTCGACACCGACGTGGAGGTAGTGCGAGTCGCCCTTCTCCCCCGGCGGCCGGAACCGGATCTCGACGCCGAGCGGGTCGGGGACGTCGTAGGAGGGGTTGACGTTGAAGGACGTCGGGTGGAGGTCGAGCACGTCGACGGCCACGGCCGCGATCGCCCTCTTGGTCGCCGGGGCGGGGTCGTCGTCGGGCCCCGAGATCCAGCGGACGAGCGCGACGACCCCTGAGATCACGCCGAGCACGACCAGCCCGGCGGCGAGGTTCTTGAGCAGGTAGCCCCGAGTGCTCACCCGGTCAGCCTGACACGGACCTCGCCACGTTCCGGGCCAGCTCGAGGGCGTGGCGAGCCTCGGCCCGGGTGCTGCCGGCGAGCCCGCAGGACGGCGAGACCGCCAGTGAGCCGCCGACCTTCTCGGGGTCGAGGCCGAGCAGGTCGAGCCAACGCAGCACCCGCTCCACCAGCACCTTGTCGCCCGGCAGCGGGCCGGTCGCAGGCACGACGCCGAGCACGATCGTGTCGCCCGCCTCCAGCGCCTCCGCGGCCGCGTCGTGGCCGTCGGCGTCGAGCAGGTCGAGGTCGACCATCACGCCGTGGGCACCGGCGCCACGGAGCAGCCCGATCGGCCCGTCCGGCGCGCAGCAGTGCACCCACGGTGTCGCGCCGGCAGCGCTCGCCGCGGTGAGTACCCACTCGAGCGCCTCGCTGGCCTCGGGCGGGTGGACGGTCCGGTGCTTGCCGAACCCCGACGCCGTCGGTACGCCGGCCGCCAGCACCGCCGGAAGCGCCGGCTCGTCGAGCTGGAGGACCAGCTCGGTGGCCTCCGGCAGGCGGCGGCGTACGTCGGCCAGGTGGTCGGTCACCGCGACCGCGAGCGCCTGCGCGAGCTCGCGGCGAGCACCGTGGTCGGCGAGCAGCTTGTCGCCGCGGGGCCGCTCGACGGTGGCGGCAAGCGTCCACGGCCCGGTGACCTGGACCTTGAACGGCCCGGCGTGGCCCGCGGCGCGCTCCTCGAGGGTGTCGAGGTCCTGGGCGAGCAGGCTGCGGGCCCGGCGCTGGTCGAGCGGCGCGGCGCCGGAGGTGCCGGTGAGCCGCCAGCCCTCGGGCTGCAGGTCGGCGTCGAGCTCGGTGACCAGGCCCAGGGTGCGCCCGGTCATCGCGGCGCCGGCGCCGCGGCCGGGCACCTCGGGCACGAACGCCAGTCCGTGCGCATCGCCCGCGAGCTCGCCGAGCACGACGGACAGGGCCTCGTCGTAGTCGCGCTGGGTGTCGCCGGGGAAGGAGCCGACGCCGGTGCCCCTCACACCGGCACTCACACCGGCACTCACACCGTCACCCGCCGGGTGGCGGTGATGGTGGCGGACCCGACGACCCGGGTGCCGTCGTACACCACCACGGCCTGGCCGGGCGCGATGCCCTCGGCGTGCTCGATCAGGTCGACGCGCAGGGAATCGGCGCCGACGTGGACGACCGCCCGGTGCTCGGCGCCGTGGGCGCGCAGCTGGACGCTCACCTCGGAGCCGTCGAGGACGGTGCCGGCAGCGAGTGGGCGTCCGCACCAGCGCACCCGGTCACCCTCGACCCGGTCGACGGCGAGCCGCTCACGGGGGCCGACCGTCACGGTGCCGGAGACGGGCTCGATGTCGAGGACGTAGCGCGGCCGGCCGTCGGGCGCGGGGTGCCCCAGGCGCAGGCCCTTGCGCTGGCCGATGGTGAAGCCGTAGGTGCCGGTGTGCTCGCCGAGCACCGCGCCGGTGAGGTCGTCGACGATCTCGCCGCCCTGGTTGGGTGCACGGTCACCGAGCTTCTCGCGCAGCCAGCCGGTGTTGTCACCGTCGGCGACGAAGCAGATGTCGTGGCTGTCGGGCTTGTCTGCGACCAGCAGCCCGCGCGCGGCGGCCTCGGCGCGCACCTGCGGCTTCGGTGTGTCTCCGAGCGGGAACAGCGAGTGCCGCAGCTGCTGCTCGTCGAGCACGCCGAGCACGTAGGACTGGTCCTTGGCCCCGTCGACGGCGCGGTGCAGCTCGATCTCGCCACCCGCCGACGCGCGGACCGAGGCGTAGTGCCCGGTCGCGACCGCGTCGAAGCCCAGCGCCAGCGCCTTGTCGAGCACCGCGGCGAACTTGATCTTCTCGTTGCAGCGCAGGCACGGGTTGGGCGTCTGCCCGGCCGCGTAGGTGTCCATGAAGTCCTCGACCACGTCGGTGTGGAAGCGGTCGGACAGGTCCCAGACGTAGAACGGGATCCCGATCACGTCGGCCGCGCGGCGGGCGTCGTTGGCGTCCTCGATGGTGCAGCAGCCGCGGGCGCCGGTGCGGTAGGACTTCGGGTTGCGCGAGAGGGCCAGGTGGATGCCCGTCACCTCGTGCCCGGCCTCGGCGGCGCGGGCGGCGGCGACGGCGGAGTCCACTCCCCCGGACATGGCGGCGACGACCTTCATCCCGTGCTCACCTCCGGCGCTCAGGCGCGGGCCGCACGGGCCCGCTCGACGACGGCCCCGATCGCGCCGGCGACCGCCTCGACGTCGGAGGCGCTGCTGGTGTGGCCCAGGCTGAACCGCAGCGAGCTGCGCGCCTCGTCGCTGGTGCGCCCCATGGCGAGCAGGACGTGCGAGGGCTGGGGTACGCCGGCCGAGCAGGCCGAGCCGGTCGAGCACTCGATGCCGCGGGCGTCGAGCAGCATGAGCAGCGAGTCGCCCTCGCAGCCGGGGAAGCTGAGGTGGGCGTTGCCGGGCAGCCGGCCGACCGGGTCGCCGTTGAGGACAGCGTCCGGCACGGCCCGTCGTACGGCGTCGACGAGGTCGTCACGCAGGCCGGTCAGCCGGGCGGCGTGCTCGCTCTGCTGCTTGACCGCGAGCTCGACCGCGGCCGCGAACCCCGCGATCGCGGGGACGTCGAGCGTGCCGCTGCGCACGTCACGCTCCTGCCCGCCGCCGTGGACCAGAGCGGCCAGCTCGACCTCGCGTCGTACGACGAGCGCACCGACGCCCTGCGGCCCGCCGACCTTGTGCCCCGACAGGGACAGCGCATCGACGCCCGAGGCGGCGAAGTCGACCGGAGTGGCGCCGACCGCCTGCACGGCGTCGGTGTGCACGGGGATGCCGTGGGGCCGGGCGACGGCGACCACCTCGCCGACCGGCTGGAGGGTGCCGACCTCGTTGTTGGCCCACATCACGGTGACCAGCGCGACCGACTCCGGCTCGCGCTCCACCGCGGCCCGCAGCGCGTCGACCTCGAGCCGGCCGTCGTGGTCGACGGGCAGCAGCTCGACGTCGGCGCCCTCGTGCTCCTCGAGCCAGGCGAGCGCGTCCAGCACCGCGTGGTGCTCGACCGCGGTCGCCAGGATCCGGGTGCGGCGCGGGTCGGCGTCGCGGCGCGACCAGTACAGGCCCTTGACCGCGAGGTTGTCGGCCTCCGTGCCGCCGGACGTGAACACCACCTCGCCCGGCCGGCAGCCCAGGGCCTGTGCGACGGTCTCGCGTGACTCCTCGACCACCCGGCGGGCGCGGCGGCCCGAGGCGTGCAACGAGCTGGCGTTGCCGACCTCGCGCAGGTGGGCGGTCATCGCCTCCACCGCGACGTCGGTCATCGGCGTCGTCGCGGCGTGGTCGAGGTAGACCGTCCGGGAGTCGTTCATGGCGCCTCCAAGGTTACGGCGCCCCCGGGAGCGGCGACCAACTGCCACGCGTCGCTACCGTGGCCACGTGCCCGAGGAACCTGAGCTGGTGATCGCCGGGGCCGGGATCGCCGGCCTGGCCCTCGCGGCGGGACTCACCCACGCCGGCACCCCGTGGCGCTACCGGCTGCTCGACGAGCGGCCCGCCCTCGGCAGCACCGGCGGCGCGATCTCGCTCTGGCCGGCCGCGCTCGACGCGCTCGACCGGATCGGCGTCGGGACCGCCGTCCGCGCGGCGGGGCACCCCGTCGGGCCCGGGACGGTCCGCACGCGCGCCGGACGGACCATCCGGTCGTTGGACCTGCCGCTGCTCGCCGTACGTCGTGGGGTGCTGGTCGAGGTCCTGCACGCCGCGACGGCTCCCGGCAGCGTCACGTTCGGGTGCGCGGTCACCGGCTACCGGCGGACCGGCAGCGGGGTGTGGGTCGAGACCTCCGGCGGACCGATCGACGCGGCCGCGCTGGTCGGCGCCGACGGCTTCCGGTCGCTGGTGGCGCGGACCCTGCAGCCCGGCCTGGGCGAGACGTACGCCGGCTTCCCGGCCTGGCGCGGCCTGACCAGCGCACCGGGGCTGACGCCCGTGCAGGTCTGGGGCGAGCGCCAGGAGCTCGGCGTGGTGCCCCTGGGCGACGACCTGGCCTACTGGTTCGCGACGGTCCGCGAGCCCGAGGGCGGCACGGCGCCCGACGAGCTCGCCCATGTCGCTCGGGCGTTCCGGGGCTGGCCGGACCCCGTGGCGCGGGTGCTGGCCGGCACGGACCCCGCGACCGTGAGCCGCAACGACGTGCTGGACCGCGGCCGGCTGCGGCACTGGACCGACGGCCCGGTCGTGGTGCTGGGCGACGCCGCCCACCCGATGCGCCCACACCTGGGACAGGGCGGTGGGCAGGCGCTGGTCGACGCTGCGCTGCTGGCGGCGCTGCTCGCCGTGCCAGGGACGCCTGCGACTGCGTTCACGGCCTTCGAGCGACAGCGGCGCCGCCCCGCCGAGCGGGCGGTGCGGGCATCGCGCGCCGCCAGCCGGGTCGTCGACGCGCCCGCGGTCGTGCACCGCCTCTCGGCGCTGGTGCCCGACGGATGGGTGCTGCGGGCGCTCAGAGGATGACGAGGTCGTCGCGGTGGATGACCTCGCGCTCGTACGCCGCCCCGAGCTCGCGCTTGAGATCCTTCGACGAGCGACCGAGCAGGTCGGGGACCTCGGCCGCGTCGAAGTTGACCAGGCCCCGGGCCACGACACCGCCGTCGGGGTCGAGCAGGTCGACCGGGTCGCCCGCGCTGAAGTCGCCCTGTACACCGGTGACACCGGCGGCCAGCAGGGACGCGCGCCGCTCGACCACGGCGCGCACCGCGCCGGCGTCCAGGACCAGTGCACCCTTGGCCTCGGTGGCGTGCCGTAGCCAGAGCAGCCGCGTGGGCCGGCGCTTGCCGGTGGGGTGGAACAGGGTTCCGACCGACTTGCCCGCCAGCGCCTCGCCCGCCCGGTCGGCGGAGGTGAGGACGACCGGGATCCCCGAGCCGGTCGCGATCGCGGCGGCGTCGACCTTGGTCACCATGCCGCCGGTGCCGACACCGGCGGCGCCGACCGAGCCCACCACGACATCGGCGAGGTCGGCGTCGGTGCGCACGTCGGGGATCAACCGCGCGCCGGGGCGCGACGGAGGGCCGTCGTACAGGCCGTCGACGTCCGAGAGCAGCACCAGCAGGTCGGCGTGGACCAGGTGCGCGACCAGCGCGGCCAGCCGGTCGTTGTCGCCGAAGCGGATCTCGGTGGTCGCGACCGTGTCGTTCTCGTTGACGATCGGGATCACGCCGAGCTCGAGCAGCTGCGCGAACGTCTGGTGCGCGTTGCGGTAGTGGGAGCGCCGGGTGACGTCGTCGAGGGTGAGCAGCACCTGCCCGGCGATCAGGCCGTGGCGGGCGAGCTCCTCGGTGTAGCGGTGCACGAGCAGGCCCTGGCCCACGCTGGCCGCGGCCTGCTGGGCCGCGAGCCCGCGCGGCCGCTTGCGCAGGCCGAGCGGCGCGAGGCCCGCGGCGATCGCGCCCGAGGACACCAGGACGACCTCGGCGCCGCGCGCCCGGGCGGCGGCGAGGACGTCGACGAGCGCGCTCATCCGCTCGGGGGCGATGCCCCCGGCTGCGGTGGTCAGGGACGACGAGCCGACCTTGACCACGATCCGGCGCGCCTGCGTCACCAGGGCGCGCTCACTCACCGGGGTCGTCCTCCAGCCAGTCGTCGTCGAAGCTCGGCGCAGGCTTGGCGTCGGGGTCCTCCTCGGAGCCGATCTCGAACGAGCTCGGGCCGTAGACCCCGGGCTGGTCGAGGCGGCGCGCCACGTCGGCGCGGGTCTCGCCCTCGGCCCGCTCGTCCATGTGCTCCTGGATCTCGCGGCGGCGTGCCGCGGCGGGCCGCGCCTCGTGGAAGCGGTCGTCCTCACCACGACGCGACAGGTTCTCGGCGCCCGCGTCGATGCCGGGCTTGAAGTCGAAGACCACCGCGTTCTCGGTCGGGCCGATGAGGACGGCGTCGCCCTCCACCGCACCCAGCTGGACCAGCCGGGTCTCGACGCCGAGGCGGTTGAGCCGGTCGGCGAGGTAGCCGACGGCCTCGTCGTTGCTGAAGTCGGTCTGGCGCACCCAGCGCTCCGGCTTCGCACCCCGCACCCGCCAGCCGGCACCGGTGCGCTTCACGGTGAAGCCGTCGTCGTCGACCGCCTTGGGCCGTACGACGATCCGTGCCGGGATCTCGGTCGCCTTGGCCTGGCGGGCCGCCAGCACGATCTCGGCCATCGCGTAGATCAGCTCGCGGGTGCCCTCGCCGGACACCGCCGAGATCTCGAAGACCCGAAGGCCGCGCTCGCGCAGCTCCTCGACCACCAGCTCGGCGATGCCGCGGCCGTCGGGGACGTCGACCTTGTTGAGCGCGACGAGGCGCGGCCGGTCCTCCAGGCCGCCGTACCGGCGCAGCTCGTCCTCGATCACGTCGAGGTCGTCGAGCGGGTTGCGGCCCGGCTCCAGGGTCGCCGTGTCGAGGACGTGCACGATCGCGGCACAGCGCTCGATGTGGCGCAGGAAGTCGTGGCCCAGGCCGCGCCCCTCGGCCGCGCCCTCGATCAGGCCGGGTACGTCGGCGACCGTGAACACGGTCTCGCCGGCGGTGACCACGCCGAGGTTGGGCACGAGCGTCGTGAACGGGTAGTCGGCGATCTTGGGCCGGGCCCGCGAGATGGCGGCGATCAGACTGGACTTGCCGGCGCTGGGGTAGCCCACCAGGCCGACGTCGGCGACGACCTTGAGCTCGAGGACGACCTCGAGCTCGTCGCCCGGCTCACCGAGCAGCGCGAAGCCGGGGGCCTTGCGCGTCTTGGACGCCAGCGCGGCGTTGCCGAGGCCACCACGTCCGCCCTGGGCGACGACCAGCTCCGCGCCGGGTGTCACCAGGTCGGCGACGACCTCGCCGTTGCGCTGCTTGACGACGGTGCCCGCAGGTACGGCGAGGACCAGGTCGGCGCCGTGCGAGCCGTTGCGGCGGTCGCCGGCACCGTGGCCGCCGTGCTCGGCCTTGCGGCGCGGGCTGTGGTGGTAGTCGAGCAGCGTCGTCACGTCGGGGTCGACGCGCAGGATGACCGAGCCACCCGGACCGCCGTTGCCACCGTCGGGGCCGCCGAGCGGCTTGAACTTCTCGCGGTGGACCGACGCGACGCCGTTGCCGCCGCGACCGGCGGACACGGACAGGACCACGCGGTCGACGAAGGTGGGGACGGCCATGGGTTACATCTTTTCAACTCGGTGGCTGAGGTGCGAGCTTGCGAGCCTCGAAGCCAAAATGGTCGAAGGGCGCCCCGAACCGGGACGCCCTTCGAATCCGCAGGTCAAGCGAGCGTCAGCTCACTCACCCGGGACGATGTTGACGACCTTGCGGCCGCGCTTCTTGCCGAACTCCACCGCACCGGGGATCAGCGCGAACAGGGTGTCGTCGCCGCCACGGCCGACGCCGGAGCCCGGGTGGAAGTGGGTGCCGCGCTGGCGGACGATGATCTCGCCGGCGTTGACGACCTGGCCGCCGAAGCGCTTCACGCCGAGGCGCTGGGCGTTCGAGTCGCGGCCGTTCTTGGTGGACGCCGCGCCCTTCTTGTGTGCCATGTTTCAGTCCTTGGGGTGTCGTGCTGACCGGGGGTCAGAGCTTGATGTCGGTGACCTTGACCTGGGTGTACTTCTGGCGGTGACCCTGGCGCTTCTTGTAGCCGGTCTTGTTCTTGTACTTCTGGATGATGATCTTCGGGCCCTTGGTGGCACCGAGGACCTCGACCGTCACGGCCGCCTTGTCGAGGCCCGTGGCCGTCACCTTGTCGCCGTCGACGGCGAGCACGACCGGAAGGGTCAGGGTGTCGCCGACGGGCGTGGAGACCTTGTCGATCTCGATGACGTCGCCGACAGCGACCTTCTCCTGCTTCGCGCCTGCGCGCACGATCGCGTACACCACCGGGCTCCTTCTGGTTCAACGTCTGGGTCTACGGCACACTGCGGATCCCACGCCGCGACGTACGTCGCACGATGCCGGGTGCCAGCAGAACGGAACGCCTCGGCGGCGCACCGACGAACAATGTTACGCAGCCGGGCCGGAATCCGCCAAAACGGGGCGTCCGGACCGGCCGCGTGGCGACTAGCGCTTGCGCGAGCCGCCCTTGCGCTTGATCGGGACGTGCTCGACGTGCGGCTCCTCGTGGGCGTCCTCGGAGGCCTCGTCGGTCCCCACGTCGGTCCCTGCGTCGGGCGTCGCGTCGGGTGTCGCGTCGGCGGCGGGCTCCGCGGCCTCGGCCGGCGGGCCGGCGGGGCGGGTGGCCGCGCG
This sequence comes from Nocardioides sp. QY071, assembly GCF_029961765.1. Lineage (NCBI taxonomy): Bacteria > Bacillati > Actinomycetota > Actinomycetes > Propionibacteriales > Nocardioidaceae > Nocardioides > Nocardioides sp. QY071. Next base: position 1,521,403 of record NZ_CP124681.1, on the reverse strand, counting down.
GCGGCGGGTCCGGGTCACCACGGTCGTGGTGGCCACGGGGACCGGCTCCGGCTCGGGCTCCGGCTCGGGCTCCGGCTCGGGCTCCGGCGCCTCGACGACGGCCTCGACACTCTCCACGACCTCGACGGACGTCTCCTCGACGGGTGCCTCCTCGACGGCAGCCTCCTCGACGACCGGCTCGACCGGCTCGACGTCCGGCTGCTCGTTGTCATGGTCGTGGTCGGCCGGCTTGGCCATCGCGGCGATGTCCTTGGGTGACGGCACCGCCTTGGGCGCCTCGGCGGGCGTCTCGGCCTGGTTGTCGCCCTGGCCGCCGCCCTTGCCCTTGCGACGGCGGTTGCCGCGGCGGGACTCGTCCTGCTCGCCTCCCCCGCGCTTGGGCTCGACCGGGAGGTCGTGGACCACGATGCCGCGGCCCTGGCAGTGCGAGCAGGTCTCGCTGAACGCCTCGAGCAGGCCGGTGCCGATCCGCTTGCGGGTCATCTGGACCAGGCCGAGCGAGGTGACCTCGGCGACCTGGTGACGGGTCCGGTCGCGGCCCAGGCACTCGACGAGGCGGCGCAGCACGAGGTCGCGGTTCGACTCGAGCACCATGTCGATGAAGTCGACGACGATGATGCCGCCGATGTCGCGCAGCCGGAGCTGGCGGACGATCTCCTCGGCGGCCTCGAGGTTGTTCTTGGTGACCGTCTCCTCCAGGTTGCCGCCCGACCCGGTGAACTTGCCGGTGTTGACGTCGACGACGGTCATCGCCTCGGTGCGGTCGATGATCAGCGAGCCGCCCGAGGGCAGCCAGACCTTGCGGTCGAGGCCCTTGGAGATCTGCTCGTCGATGCGGTACGTCGAGAACAGGTCCGGGACGCCGTCGCCGGACTCGTGGCGCTCGAGACGCTCGGTGAGGTCGGGAGCCACCTGGTCGACGTACTCCTTGACGGTCGTCCAGGCGTCGTCGCCCTGGACGACGAGCTTGGCGAAGTCCTCGGTGAACAGGTCGCGGACCACCTTGAGGGTGAGGTCCGGCTCGCCGTACAGCAGCTGTGGGGCGTTGCCCTTCGCGACCTTGCCCTCGATGTCCTCCCAGCGCGCCTTGAGCCGCTCGACGTCGCGGGTCAGCTCCTCCTCCGAGGCGCCCTCGGCCGCGGTGCGCACGATCACGCCGGCGGTGTCGGGGACGATCTCCTTGAGGAGGGTCTTGAGGCGCGAGCGCTCGGTGTCGGGCAGCTTGCGGGAGATGCCGGAGGTGGTGCCGTCCGGGACGTAGACCAGGAAGCGGCCGGCGAGGCTGACCTGGCTGGTGAGCCGGGCGCCCTTGTGGCCGATCGGGTCCTTGCTCACCTGGACCAGCACGGTCTGGCCGGACTGCAGGACCGACTCGATCTTGCGCGGCTCGCCGTCCTTGTGGCCCAGCGCGCTCCAGTTGACCTCGCCGGCGTACAGCACGGCGTTGCGGCCCTTGCCGATGTCGATGAACGCGGCCTCCATGGAGGGCAGCACGTTCTGGACGCGGCCGAGGTAGACGTTGCCGATGAGCGAGGTCTGCGACTCGCGGGCGACGTAGTGCTCGACGAGGACCTTGTCCTCGAGCACCGCGATCTGGGTGAGGTCCTTGCGCTGGCGCACCGCCATCACGCGCTCCACGGACTCGCGGCGGGCCAGGAACTCGGCCTCGCTCACGATCGGCGCCCGGCGGCGGCCGGCCTCGCGGCCCTCGCGGCGGCGCTGCTTCTTGGCCTCGAGGCGGGTCGAGCCCGACACGGCCGTGATCTCGTCCTCGGCGGAACGGGGCTTGCGGACCCGGGTGACGGTGTTCTCGGGGTCGTCGCCCTCGTTGTCGCCGCCGCCCTCGCCGGCGCGGCGGCGCCGGCGGCGCCGGCGCGACGAGGAGGACCCGCCGCTCGCGGCGCCCTCCTCGGACTCCTCGCCCTCGGCGCTCTCGCCCTCGGCGGACTCGCCGTCCTTGGCCTGGTCGGTGCTCTCGGCGCTCTCGGCGTCGTCACCCTCGGCGGACCCGCCGTCCTCGCCCTCGGCGCTCGCGGCCGGCTTGCGGCGGCGACGGCCACCTCGGCGACGGCGCCGGCGGGCGGCGCCGCTCCCGGTGCCGTTCTCGTCGCCCTCGCTGTCGTCGTCCTCGTCGGTCGACTCCTCGCCGGACTCCTCGCCCGACTCCTCGGCAGCCGCCTCCTCGGCAGCCGGCTCCTCGACGGCCTCAGGCTCGACGGCCTCAGGATCGACGGTCTCAGGCTCGGCGGTCTCAGGCTCGGCAGCCGGCTCCTCGGCGGCGGGCTCCTCGGCGGCGGGCTCCTCCTCCGCAGGCTCCGCGGCGACCTCCGGCGCGACGGCCACCTCCCCCACGGGGGCGACGGGCGCCTGGAAGAGCACGGCGGTGGCCAGGGCCCCGGCGGCCTCGGGAGCGGTCTCCTCGACCTCGGCGGTCAGCTCGAGCTGCTCGGAGGTGGGCGCGGCCTTGGCCTTCGCCCGGCTCGCGGTCGTCTTCTTGGCCGCGGTGGTCTTCTTCGCAGCCGTCTTCTTGGCCGCGGTGGTCTTCTTCGCAGCCGTCTTCTTGGCCGCGGTGGCCTTCTTCGCGGCGGTCTTCTTCGCGGTGGTCTTCTTGGCCGCCGCCTTCTTGGCCGGCTTCGCGGCCTTCTCAGGCTTCTCCGCCTTCGCCACCTTGTCGGCGGGGGCCTCGGCCGGGATCTCGGTCGGTGTGTCAGTGGGCGCGTCGGTCATTGCGCTACTCCTCCACCCGGGTGCTGCGCACCCGGGGTGTCATCGGCGCTCGCACGGGCGGCGCCACAAGCCTGCGTGGGACGACACCCTCCGCGGTCGTGCGTCGCCGGAGGCGGGGCCGCTCGCCTGCCGCGGTCGCCGTGTGCGTCGCGTCGGGCGGTGGTCCGTCTCCACCGTGCCGGGCGGTCAGTCACCTGCCGTCCGGCGAGAACGTCGTCGATCTCTCCGCTCGCTGTCCTGTGGGACGCGCGCGGGTGGAAATCTGTGGCGAGTATCGCACACGGCCCGCCCGTGGCGGGCATCACTGGCCCGTCAGCGGGTCGCGAGCGGGTCGCCGATCGCCCCGGTGGACCGCTCCAGGACACCCTGCGCCACACGCGTGAGCAGGCCGGTCGCGGCGACGTCGAGGCCGCTGACCTCGCGCAGGCCGGTGAGCACGTCGTCGGGCCGTACGGCGGGCACGGTGTGCTCGAGCAGCAGGTCCAGGTCGCCCTCGGGCGTCACCAGGAGCCGCACCACCGCCGCACGGCAGTCGAAGGCGCGCAGGCCCTTCTTGGTCATCCGCTCCACGGTGACCGACTCCGTCGCCAAGAACGCCTCGACCGCCGCCCGAGTCCGCTCGGCCTCGGCTCCCCCGAGGTCGATCAGCCAGTGACTAGCGGTCAGCAGGTCCGCGAGCGAGCCGGCCGTGGTCGCCGCCGCGTCCACGGCCACCACCACGTCGAGACCGTCGGGCAGGACGGCGTCCAGCGCCGCCCCCACCGCGCCCGGCTCCCGCTCCTCGGACAGGCCCAGCTCGACGTACTCCGACTCGCTGGCCGCCCCGGTCGGCGAGGCGCCGGCGTACGAGATGCGCGGGTGCGGGTGGAACCCCGAGGAGTACGCCATCGGGATCCCCGCCCGCACGACGGCGCGCTCGATGGCGCGGCTCACGTCGCGGTGGCTGGTGAAGCGCAGCCGGCCGCGCTTGGCGTACCGGATCCGGATCCGCTGGACCGGCGGTGCCTGTTGTTCGGGAAGCTGTCGAGCCACCGGGCGAGGTTACCGGCCCCGGATCAGTTCGACGATCTGAGAGCCCGCACCCGACGCAGCGTGCCCCGCCGGATCCGCGTCGCGACGGGCACCTCGGCCTGCTTGAGCCGGTGGGTCAGCTGCTTGTTGCTGTTGCGCAGCTGCTTCAGCTGCGCCCGCAGCTCGGACACCTCGGCGCGGAGCCGGTACTCCTCCTCCAGCCAGTCCGGCAGGTCCGAGGCGAGCTGCGGCTCGGCGGCCTCCGCGGCGGCCGAGTCCCCCGTGCGGGAGGCCCGGCGCAGGACGGCGTGGAACTCCACGCTGCCCTTCACCTCGTCGATGCGCTCGACGTACCAGGGCGCCAGGCCCAGCTCACGCCATTCCTGCACCTGTTCCAAGAGGGACTGCGGGGTGAACGTCCACACGTGGCAGTCGATGTACTCGCCGGCCCTGCCCAGGTCGACGTGGGCGAGCGTCGTGGACAGCTCGTGCATGCGGGCGTCGCGGCCGGGCGGGCGGGCACCGCGCCACAGCCTGCGGCTGTCGACGCTCACGGTGGTGCGGAAGAAGTCGTAGATCGCACGCGTTCCGGGCCGGGTCGCCTGCTGCTCGTGCGCCTCGAGCGCCTGGCCGGTGGTCGTCGGGGGACGGTGCCGGTCGAAGCAGTAGCGCCGGTCGGGTACGGCGAGGACCAGCCGGGCGTCGTCACTCGTGATCTCGCCGATCTGCTGCAGCCACCCGATGACGTCGGGCACGTGCTCGATCACGTGGGAGGCGATCACCCAGTCGAACGGGGCGCCGGCGGCGGTCGCCTCGGGAAGAGCCCGGAACTGCCCGTCGGCGTAGAGCGGGAAGTCGATGGTGGGGATCAGCTCGAGGACGACGTTCGGGTCCTCCGCATAGTGCGCGCGGGTGCGCTCGGTGTCGAAGACATCGACGAACCTGACGTCGTGGGACTCGGGATCCGCGATGCTGGAGTCCAGCGGCCCGATCTCCAGTCCACGGCCCTGGGTGAAGTCGAAGTAGGCGAGGAACTGCGCACGGCGCTTCGCCATCGCCTCGCGTTGCGCCTCCGGCCCCGCATCCCGCTTCGTCCGCGGTCGGGAGCCGTTCTCGATCGACATGTCCGGGAGCATAGGCCAGGCGTGCCGCCCCGCCGCCACCGAACGTGCTCACATCCACTAGGTTTGGGTGCCGAGCTCACGCAACCTGGAGGCAGAACACATGATCCCCACTCGGAGCGTCGCGCTGGGCGCGCCCACCCTCGGCGAGGAGGAGATCGACGCGCTGCGCGAGGTCTTCGCCAGTGGCTGGGTCTCCGGGGCCGGTCCGACGTGCGTCGCCTTCGAGAAGGAGTTCGCCGTCTCCGCCGGCACGGCGCACGCGCTGGCCACCTCGAACTGCGGATCGGCGCTCCACCTCGCCCTCCAGGTCCTGGGCGCCGGGCCCGGTGACGAGGTCATCGTCGCGGACTACACCTTCCCCGCCACGGGCCACGCCGTCGTCTGGACCGGCGCGAAGCCGGTGTTCGCCGACGTCCGCTCCGACATCGGCACGATCGACCCGGACGCCGCTGCGGCCCTCGTGACCGAGCGCACCGTCGGCATCGTCGCGGTCGACCTCGTGGGCCAGCCGGCCGACTTCGACGAGCTGCGGGCCGTCGCGGATCGACACGGACTCTGGCTCGTCGAGGACGCCGCCTGCAGCGCAGGTGCGTCCTACAAGGGCCGACCGGCCGGATCCCTCGCGGACCTGGCCGCCTTCAGCTTCCACGGCCGCAAGGGGATCACCAGCGGCGAGGGCGGGGCCCTCGTCGGGGACGACACGACCCGGATGGACCTGGCCCGCAAGCTGCACACCTACGGGATCGCCCCGGCGGTGACGCGCGAGGGCAGCAACCAGCTCGCGGTGCCGTCCTTCGACATGGCCGGCTACAACTACCGGCTCTCCGACGTCCAGGCCGCCATCATGCGGGTCCAGCTGAAGCGCCTGCCCGACCTGGTCGCGGCCCGGACCCGCGCTGCCGAGCTCTACGCCGACCTGCTCGGCGACATCGACGAGCTGACGCTTCCCGTCGCTCTGGCCGACCGCACCCACCCCTGGCAGTCCTACCTGGTCACCGCGGGCGACGGCGTCGACCGCGACGCGCTGGTCATGGGCCTGCGCGAGCGCGGCGTCGGCAGCAACTTCGGCACCTACGCGAGCCACCTGCAGCCGGTCTACGGCTCGCAGGAGGCCTGCCCCGTCTCGGCCCGCCTGTTCCGCCAGCAGTTCGCCCTGCCGATGCACGCCAACCTCACCACCGATGACGTCGAGTACGTCGCCGCGCAGGTCCGATCCGTCCTGGGGGACGCACGATGAGCAACCGCATCCATCCCACGGCGGTCCTCGGCCCGGAGGTCGAGCTCGGTGACAACAACGTCATCGGCCCGTTCACGGTGATCCAGGGACCTGTGGTCATCGGCGACGACAACTTCATCGCCAGCCACGTGTCGATCGGCGGCGCTGCCGAGGTCCACGGCCACATCTACGGACCGAGCTGGGACGAGGCGCTGGGCGAGGGCGGCATCACCATCGGTGACCGCAACATCCTCAAGGAGTTCGTCACGGTCAACACGGGCTGGCAGGACCGGACGATCATCGGCAACGACACCATGCTGATGGGCAAGGCCCACCTCGGGCACGACGCCCACGTCGGCGACCGGGTGACGATCTCCTGCGCAGTGCTGGTCGGCGGCCACACCGTCATCGAGGACGACGCGACCGTCGGCCTGGGCGCCGCACTGCACCAGCGCCTGACCATCGGCGCCGCGTCGATGACCGGCATGCAGGCCGCCGTGACGCGCGACGTGCCTCCCTTCACGATCGCCATGGGCGCCCCGGCCCGACCGACCCGGCTCAACATGTTCCGCCTCGACAAGCTGGGCGTCGGGCCCGCCAACCACGAGCCGCTCGCCGCGATCGTGCTCGGCGAGGAGACCGACCTCGACCTCATCGACGCCGAGCTCCGCGGCCCCGTCCGCGCCTGGCTCGACCGGCGCGAGCGCGCCTGACCTGCAAGGAGGAGATCAGATGCCCGACAGCTTCATCCCCCCGGCCAAGCCGATCATCGGCGACGAGGAGCGCGAGGCGGTCGACCGCGTGCTCCGCTCCGGGATGATCGCCCAGGGACCGGAGGTCGCTGCGTTCGAGGCCGAGTTCAGCGAGCAGGTCACGCCCGGACACACCTGTGTCGCGGTCAACTCCGGTACCTCCGGCCTGCACCTCGGGCTCCTCGCCGCCGGCATCGGCCCGGGCGACGAGGTGATCGTCCCGTCCTTCACGTTCGCGGCGACCGCCAACGCCGTGGCGCTGACCGGGGCCACTCCTGTGTTCGCCGACATCGAGCCCGACCACTTCTGCCTGGCCGCCGACGCCGTCCGCGCCGCCGTCACCGAGCGGACCGCCGCGATCATGCCGGTCCACCTGTACGGCCACCCTGCCGACATGGACGCCCTCGGTGCGGTCGCGGCCGAGCACGGCCTGCGCCTGTTCGAGGACGCCGCGCAGGCCCACCTCGCGACGTGGCGCGATCGCGCCGTCGGCACCTTCGGCGACTTCGCGATGTTCAGCCTCTACCCCACCAAGAACATGACCTCGGGCGAGGGCGGCATGGTCGCGGTCGCGAGCGACGACCTGGCCCGCCAGGTCCGGCTACTGCGCAACCAGGGCATGGAACGCCAGTACGCCAACGAGGTTGTCGGCTTCAACGCCCGGATGACTGACCTGCACGCCTCGATCGGCCGGGTCCAGCTCGGCAAGGTCGGCGCCTGGACGGCGACCCGACGGGCGAACGCGGCGTACTTCGACGCACACCTCGAGGGTGTCACCGTGCCGCCGGTCGCCGAGCACGCCACCCACGTCTACCACCAGTACACGATCCGCGTGGACGGCGCCGAACGCGACCGCATCGTCGCCGCGCTGAAGGACGAGCACCAGGTCGGGACGGGCGTGTACTACCCGATCCCCAACCACCGCCTCGCCTCGCTCGAGAAGTTCGCCCCGGGCCTCGACCTCCCGGTGACCGAGAGCGCCGCCCGCGAGGTCATCTCGTTGCCGGTGCACCCCTCGCTGAGCCAGGCCGACCTCGAGCGGATCGTCGTCGCCGTCAACGCCACCGCCCGAGCCGGCGCCTGACACCGGGCCCGGGCGCCCTCAGCTCGATGCCGTGCGACTCGGGGTGAGGGCGTAGACGAACAGGTCGACGCCACCCCACGTCATCCGGCGACCGATCCGGTCGGCGCACGGACTGTCGATGCGCACCGCCGTGATCAGGCGGTCGACATCGAACCTGCTGTCGGCGAGCCAGCATGCATCGGTCCGCACCTGGATCAGGTCGTTCTGCACCTCGATCACCGTCGGGTCGGCGCCGGGCTGCCCGTCGAAGGAGAACAGCACATAGCTGGCTCCTCGGTTCCAGATGTCCTCGTACCGGTCGGCCGGGTCGACCTCGGCCCAACCCCGCTCGACGGGTCCGGTGACCTGGTAGCCGCCGAGCACCGGCACGCCGTTGGCGACGAGGAGGGCGTTGGTGGCCATCGCATCCGACACGACCCGGCTGTCCTCGGCCAGGCTGTGCGCGCGCAGTGCCCTGGCCCGGTCGGCCGCGGGACTGGTCCGCAGGTCGCCGAGACCGAAGGTGATCGGGTTCACGGTGACTCCGGCGAGGACGACGACCAGGCTCGTCACGGCGACCGGCAGCCAGCTGGCGGGACGCCAGGTGAGGAGTGCGGCGACCGCGCCCGTGACCACCGCCGCGGTCGTCGACTGCCAGGTCGGCATGCCCTCGACCACGGCCGGCAGACGACCTGAGGCGTATCCGGTCAGCACCGCCACGACGACGCCGACCAGCAGGGCGCGGCGCAGCTCGGGCGACATCCGGGACGTCGCGCCCTCGCTGCGGGCGCGTGCCCAGCCCGAGAGCACCAGGCACATGAGCAGCGCGCACGGGAACCCGATGGTCTGCGCCACCCGCGCCGGCGGCAGCGAGCTCAGCCCGGGCACGTGCTCGCCGAGCTCGCCCCAGGTCAGGGTGACCCAGGACAGCTCGAGCAGGATGAACAGGCCGAGCGTGACCTGCGCGGCGCGCTCACGGGTGGCTGTGTGGGCCCACGCCAGCGGCCACAGGAGCGCCGCGACCACCCCGCAGATCAGGTAGGCGCTGCTGATCTCGCTCTGGTTGAGCCCACCCCCGACGACATGACCCTCGAGGTCGAAGAGGCCGGGTGCTCCGAAGAGCTGGAACGGCTCCAGTGCCGCACCGCTGCTGCGCCGCAGGCCCGGATAGACCGTGTTCAGCTCCGCGTGGAGCGCGGTCCAGTTCTCCCAGAACGTCCCCGCCACCAAGAAGAGACCCACGGCGGCGCCCGCACCGATCACGGTCAGTGCCACCCTGCGTTCGCCCTTCCTGCACACGAGGTAGGTGCCGGTGGCGAGCACCAGCGGAACCCCGATCGTCAGCGACCAGGGCACGTAGTAGGTCAGCAGTCGCGGCAGGAACAGGCCCGCCGCAGCGGCGAGTCCGAGGCCACGCCACCAGTGACCACGCTGTGCACGCTCGGCCGCGAGGACCAGGAGATAGCAGCCCGCCGCGGCGATCCCGAGCACCCGGATCGGCATGAACGACCACCACACGGCGGCGGGTGCCGCCATGCACAGGGCGACGGCGAGCCACGACATCGGACGGTTCGCGCCGAACCGGCGCAGCAGCGGCGGCAGGGCGAGGGCGAGCAGCAGCCAGGACCAGCCCCGGAATGCCGCGAACAGCATGGAGTCCGGGAGCCACGCCCCCAAGCGCAGGAGGTTGCCCTCGAGGAACAGCACCGACTCGATCGGGCTGCCGGACGACATCTGGTAGATGAGGTCCGGGCCGTTCGACAGCGGCGAGTGCATCGTCGAGCCGTTGGCCAGGGTCGACAGCTCCAGCGGGGCTGCGGTCAACCACTCGTCGCTGCGCACCGGCAGCGACGCGCCCCACTGGCCGCCCGTCACGGAGCCACTCCGGCTCAGGAGCCCGAGGGAGGACGTCGTCACCCCCGACACGACGAGAGCGAGATATCCGAGCCACGGCAGCACGACCTCGAGGCGATCCGCGATGGTTCCGCGGATGCGCCAGCCCGTCCCTGCTGCCGGATTCCCAGGCCGGGACGGCGTCTGCTCCTGCTCGTCCGGCGCGGAAACGGCAGGCGATGACGTCATCGCTGGAGTCCTCCTTGACCTGGCCGGTCGACCGCGGCCAAACGGAGGCCAACCCTACCGGTCGGGCCCGCGTGGCGATTGCCGCCCTGCTGCGGTCGGCGGCTAGTATCGGGCGCTGGCCTTGCGGGCGTGAGGCAGGACCGTCCACAGGCGCCCAGCACCGAACGGAGTCTGCAGAGCGTGCGCATCGTCGTCGTCAACAACTTCTTCCCGCCGCGTGCCGGCGGCAGCGCTCACCTGAGCGATGCACTCGCGCGGGGATACGTCGAGCGTGGCCACGAGGTCCTGGTCGTCACCGCCGCCTACAAGGACGCCCCGGCCGAGGAGCAGCGGGACGGCTTCCGGATCGTCCGCCTGCCCGCCTTCACGCTGCCGGAGAGCCGGCTCGCCGTGGCGTTCGACATCTCGTTCGCCACCCGTCCGGGTCTGCGCCGCCGCCTCCAGCGCCTCCTCGACGACTTCGAGCCGGACGTGATCCACCAGCACGGCCAGTTCATGGACCTCACCTGGGCGACCGGAGCCTACGCGCGCCGGCGGGGAATCCCGACGTTGCTCAGCGTGCACACGCGGCTCGAGAACCCTGCCGCGAAGTACCGCCACGCGTTCCGGTTCCTCGACGCGGCCCTGGTGGCACCCCGGCTGCGCAGGTACAAGCCGTCGATCGTCGTCATGGACTCCTACATGGACGACTACATCCGGGCCCGCTACCGCCGTGGCTACCGCGACCTCGTCCCGATCCCGGTCGGCGTCGACCCCAACTGGGTCCGCTCGGGTGACGCGGCCCGAGGCCGTGAGCTCGCCGGCGCCGAGCCCGGCCAGCCCTTCATCGTGTCGATCGGACACGTGATCCCGGTCCGTGACCGCGTCGCCATGGTCGAGGCCCTCCCGGCCGTCCTCGCCCGGCACCCCGAGGCGCTGCTGGTCGTCGTCGGTCGGGTCTACTACGACCAGTTCCAGCGCCGCGCCGAGGAGCTCGGCGTGTCCCACGCCGTCCGCAGCCTCGGCGCGGTCCCCAAGGCCGACATCCCGGACCTGCTCGCGGCTGCGGACGTGGAGAGCCACGAGCAGGGACTGGGCCTCGGCACCGCCACCCTCGAGGCCATGGCCGCTGGCGTTCCCGTCGCCGCGTGGGGACGGATCGACAACTTCCCCGGCATCCCGATGGCCGACGGCCAGGAGATCTACATGTGTGCCCCCGGCGACGTCGCCGGCCTGGCCACCCGGATCAACCACGCGCTGGACGACCCGGCGGCGACGGCCGCCGTCGGCGAGCGCGCTCGCCAGATCATCGACGAGCACTTCGCGATCGACCGCGTGCTGGACCGGCACGTGGAGGTCCTCGCCGCCATGTGCGGCGCGCCGGCGCCGTCGACCGACCGCGCCACTCCGGCATCCCCGACCGACCACCCCGTCGACACCACCCACAGGAGCGAGAGTTGACCACCAAGGAGACCGTCTTCTTCACCGGCGGAGCCGGCTTCATCGGGATGCACGTCGTCCCGATGCTGCTCGAGAGCGGCTACAAGGTACGGATCTTCGACAACATGTTCCGAGGTGACCGTGACGCGGTCGCCGCCCTCGGACCCGACGTCGAGCTGATCGACCAGGACATCCGCTACGGCGGCGCCGTCCACGCCGCCATGAAGGGCTGCACCAAGGTCATCCACGCCGCCGCCCTGGCCATCAACAAGTCCCTCTCCGACCCGTACGAGTCGATGGACGTCAACATGATGGGCAACTTCAACGTGTTCGCCGCGGCCGCGGACCACGGCGTCAAGCGCGTCGTCTACTGCTCGTCGGCGTCGGTCTACGGCGACCCCGAGAAGCTGCCGATGCACGAGGACGACGTGCTCAACCCGCAGACGCCGTACTGCATCTCGAAGCGGGCCGGCGAGGACCTCCTCGGCTTCTTCCAGCGCGAGCGCGGCCTGTCGTGGGTCGCACTGCGCTTCTTCAACGTCTACGGCCCGGGCCAGAAGACGCAGGCCTACTACACGTCGGTGATCAACCACTTCGTCAACCGGGTCCGCAACGGCGAGCCGCCGATCATCGACGGCAAGGGCGAGCAGTCGATGGACTTCATCCACGTGCACGACATCGCGCGCGCCGTGGCTCTGGCGCTCGACAGCGAGAAGGACAACGTGCCCGTCAACGTCGGCACCGGCATCGACACCTCGATCAAGGAGCTCGCCGAGATCCTGATCGAGGCCGTGGGCTCCGACGTCGAGCCGATCTTCAACCCGCGCGACGTTCTGGTGAGCCGGCGGGCGGCCGATGTCCAGCGCGCCAAGGAGGTCCTCGGCTTCGAGGCGAGCATCGAGGTCCGCAAGGGCATGACCGAGCTCGTCCGGGCCGACTAGGACCGTGCCGCGTCCTGGATGGGGTCGGTTCCGGACTCCGCGCCCCCACGCCGACCGGAAGCGGCCGGCTCTGTCCACGTGGGTCGCGTTCGGGGCCATCGCCTGTCTGCTGGGCATCTGGTCCCTCGCCACTCCCCTGTGGTCGACACCCGATGCTCCGTCGCACGAGATGGCGGCCTACGCCATCGGGCACGGCGACCTGACCCCGGAGTTCTCCTCGGACGAGGCCTTCGGGGTCAACACGAACGCCGTCGTCCACGTCCCCAAGGGGATCGTGCGCAGTGCCCAGTCGGCGGTGTGCTACTTCTTCCATCCTGAGACGCCGGCGAGCTGCATACGGGCCGTCGGCGACTCGGAGAAGCAGGTCAGGTACCTGACGTCGGCGGGTCGCAGCTTCCCGGTCTACTACGGGCTGACCGGGATCGCCTCGAACTTCGGCGACAACCTGCAGTCGCTCTACCTGCAGCGTGCCGCCGCCATCGGCCTGTGCGCGTGGATGCTCGCGTGGGCCGTGGCGGGATGCCTCTCCCTGCGTCGGCCTGCCGTCGCCGTCACCGGGGTCGCGGTCTCGTTCACACCGATGCTGGCCTACCTCGGCGGCGCGGTGAACCCCAACACCTTCGAGATCGCCGCCGCCTACGCGCTCGTCGCCTGCTCGATCGCCTTCTACAGCCACGCCGCCGACGGGTCGGGCGAGAAGTGGCTGCGCCGAGCGATGGTCGCCGCGATGATCCTGGGCTCGACCCGGATCCTCGGTCCGGCATGGCTGGCCGTGTGGGCCGTGGCCCTGCTGATCATCTACGGCAGGCGCGCCGTCACCGACGTCTGGAAGGCTCGCTCCCGGCTCTGGCTGGCCCTGCCGGTCCTCGGCGTGCTCGCGAACATGGCGTGGTTGAGCCGGTCCGGAGCGAACAACATCCGCGAGCAGCCGCTGTTCGACCTCTCGTTCGCCGAACGGCTCGACCTCTCGGCCACGCAGATCAACCAGTCGTTGACCCAGATGATCGGTGCCTTCGGCTGGCTCGACACCGCTCTTCCGGCCAACCTCCTGATCTCCTACATGGCACTGCTCGTCGTCATCCTCGCACTCGGGTGGGCAGGCCTCCGTCCGCGCCAGATCGCGGCTGGAGGCGCCGTACTGCTGCTCTCCTGGCTGCTTCCGGTCCTCCTCCAGGCGTGGAAGTGGAATCTCCAGGGCCCCGTGTGGCAGGGCCGCTACATGCTGCCGACGATCGGCATGGCCCCGATCCTCCTGCTCTGCCTGGCGGCCCAGTCGCCGCTGTCCGATGCGCAGTGGAACACCCGCACGATCCACTGGACCCGCATCGGCGCACTGGCAGGTCTGGGCGTGCTCCACCTGTGGGCGTTCGCGACCTTGATGCAGCGCAACGTCCACGGAGTCGGGGCGCCGGGCGGCGAGCACCCGACGTTGCCTGCCTGGCAGCCCCCGCTGGGGCAGACGACGCTGACGTTGGCGCTCGTCGCCACGATGGCGGTCATCATCACCCTCATAGCCCGGCTGTCGTCGCAGGTGCCGAGTCCCGTGGCGGATCCACCGTCACTCCCCTCTCCGCAGTCGCCGTCCGACTGACGCCCGCGACCGCCGCAGGCGGTCCGTTGGTAGGGTTCGCGACCATGACCTCCGCCGAGGCCGCAGGGGCATCCCTGCCGCCCAACCGCTACAACGAGCACGCGTGGATCGTCGGTGATCCGGACATCGGCGAGGGCACCTGGATCGGGGCCTTCACCGTCATCGACGGGTCCGGCGGACTGGTGATCGGCCGCGGGTGCGACATCTCGTCCGGCGTCCACATCTACACCCACTCGTCCGCCAAGCGCTGCGTCAGCGGCCGCCGGTTCCCCGAGGTCGAGCGTCAGCCCGTGCGCATCGGCGACCGTGTGTTCATCGGAGCCGGCGCCATCATCAACATGGGTGTCGAGATCGGCGACGAGGCGGTCGTCGGTGCCGGCGCCGTCGTCACCTCCGACGTACCGGCGCGTGCCGTCGTCGCGGGCGTCCCGGCACGGGTCGTCGCGACCGTCGACCTCGGCGATCCGACCCAGCCGGCGTTCCCCCCGGCGTAGGTCAGGCGCAGGTCAGGCGGAGCGCAGCGCGAGCACCTGGTCGACCACCCGGTGCGCGGGAAGGATCGACGCCCGCTCCTCGTCCACGTCCACCTTGCCCGCCACGAGGTCGACGAAGTGGTTGAGCTGGCCGAGCAGGGGCTCGACCCCCGCGATGTCGGGGATCTCGATCTCGGTGAACTGGCGGAACCCGCTCTGCCCCTCGGCCTCGGAGACCGTCGCGTGACGGTAGCTGGTGAGGCCGCGACGCAACAGGTCGACCTCGATCATCCGGTCGAGCTCCTGGATCACCATGGTGCGCACCTTGGTCTGACCCATGCGGCTGGCGGACACCGAGGCGATCCCGCCCGAGGTGAAGCGGAGCGAGGCCTCGACGATGTCCTCGGCGCCCGGCACGGACTCCGGGTGGAACTGGCCGACCTCGACGTCGAACTTGTCCGGGTGGTCCCCACCGAAGACCTGCACGACGAGGTCGATGTCGTGGACGAGCAGGTCCCACGCGACACCGGTCTTGATCCGGGGCGCGTACGGCGAGTGCCGGGTCGCCCGCACGTAGAGCGGGTTCTCCACCATGCTCAGCGCGACCGTCACCGCAGGATTGAACCGCTCGAGCAGGCCGCACATGAGCGGCGTGCCGGCGGCGATCGAAGCATCGACGAGCTCCTGGGTCTGCGCCAGCGACGGACACAGCGGCTTCTCCACGAGCAGCGGGAGACCACGCGCGATGACCTCGCGCGCGAGGTCGAAGTGGTACTCGGTCGGCGCCGCGATCACAGCCGCGTCGACGTCGCCGATGCCGTCGAGCGAGGGCACCCAGGTCGAGCCGTGCTTCTCGGCGACAGCCCGCCCGGTCTCCTCGTGCGGGTCGACCACCACGGCGAGGTCGGTGCGCTCGCTGCTGGCGATGACGCGGGCGTGGTTGCGCCCCATCGAGCCGGAACCGATGAGGGCGACACGGAGCTGTGCGGACATGCGCGGGACCTAGCACTGGACGTCGGGACGCGGGAACTGTACCGGAGACACGGGGCAGCTCCGGGATCCACGGTTTGGGTCCCCCGTGAGGCAGGATGAGATGTCCGTCCGCCCGAACTGGAGAGTCCGATGTCCTCGCCCGACGCCACGTCGACCACCACGTCGACCACGTCGACAACCTCGACCACGGCGCCACCGCCCGCAGCCGCGCACACCCTGGCCGGCCGACTCTTCCACTGGGGCCGGATCGCCCTGGTCCTTGCCGTCGTGCTCGCCGCGTTCTGGACCGTCCAGTCCCACTGGTCCGAGGTCAGCGACACCATCAGCACGATGTCGTGGACGACCCTGCTCCCGGCATTCCTCTGCCTGCCCCTCGCGATCGCGTGCTCGACCCTGAGCTGGCAGTTCCTCGTCGACGAGATCGGTGAGCCGATCGGGGCCGCCCGCGGAGCGCAGATCTTCCTGGTCGGACAGCTCGGCAAGTACCTCCCCGGATCGGTGTGGGCCTACGTGCTTCAGATGGAGCTCGGCCGCCGGGCCGGACTCGCCCGCGCCCGCATCTTCACCGCGACCGTGTTCTCGCTCGCCGTCGCCGTCGTCGCCGCGCTGCTGACCGGCGCCCTGGTCATCCCGTCGCTCATCGACAACGACGACTCGCTGGCGCCCCTGCAGTGGCTGTACCTGCTCCTGCCCATCGGACTGGTCTGCCTGCACCCGAGAGTGCTCGACCGGCTCGTCGGGTTCGGGTTCAAGCTGCTGCGCCGCCCACAGCGCGACCACCCGGTCCGCGGACGCGCCATCGTCTTGTCGCTCGCGGCCGCGGTGGCGTCGTACTTCTTCTTCGGGCTCCACCTGTGGCTCCTGACCGACGGGGCAGGAGACGGCGCCGGCCTGCTCCTCACCTGCGTCGGAACGATGGCCGTCGCGATGATCTCCGGGCTGTTCTTCTTCATCCTGCCGTCCGGCGCAGGCGTGCGGGAGCTGGTGATCGTGACCGCGCTGGCGCCGTACGTCGGCACCGGCACCGCGATCGCACTGGCCGCCGTCTCCCGCGTCATGCTCACCGCGGCGGACATCGTGACCGCCGCGGGCGCGGCCGCGGTCGGGATCTACGAGCGGCGTCGGCACGGGCCGATCCACCACGATCCCGGCATCGAGGACGACGAGCGCTGAGGCGTCAGGCTCCCTGCGCCTGCGCGACCCGCTGGACGATCTCGTCGGCGATGGGCAGCGCCGACGTGGCGGCTGGCGACGGCGCGTTGACGACGTGGAGGCCCCGCGCGGTCTGGCGCAGCAGGAAGTCGTGGACGAAGGAGCCGTCCCGCATCACGGCCTGTGCCCGGATGCCGGCCTCGCGAGGCGTGAGGTCCTCGAGGCGCAGGTCGGGGCAGTACTTCTGGCACAGCTTGAGATAGCCACGCTTCGACACCGAGTTCCACATCTCCCGCGCGCCCGTGCGGACGTTGTTGCGCGCCACGTGCCAGATGCCCGGGAACCTCACGATGTCGGCGGCGTCGCGACGGTCGAACGAGAACTTGGGGTAGCCCTCGCGGGCGAGCCCGAGCACCGCGTTCGGCCCGACGTTGAGCCCGCCGTCGACGGTCGGGGTCAGGTGGACGCCGAGGAACGGCAGGTCCGGGTCGGGGATGGGGTAGATCAGGGTGCGCGCGAGGTCCGCACGTTCGGGCCGGACGTCGTAGTACTCGCCCCGGAAGGGAATCATCGCGAAGTCGACGTCGATGCCCGCCATGGCGGCGACCCGGTCGGCCTGGATGCCGGCGCAGTAGACGACGTAGTCGGCCACCACCTCACCGGCGGTCGTGGAGAGCACGACCTCCCTGCCCGTCTCGCGCACGCCCGTGAGCGCCGTCCGCGTCATCAGGGTGCCGCCGGCCTTCTCGACCAGGCCGGCGAGCGCCGTGTTGATCTGGCGGTAGTCGGTGATGCCGGTCGTGGTCAGGTGCAGGGCGCCCAGGCCCACGATGTGGGGCTCGCGCTCGCGCAGCTCGGCGGCGCTGAGGACCGCTGCGGGGATCTGGTTGACCTCGGCCCGCTCCGCGAGCGCCTGCATGCCGGCGAGCTCGGCCGGAGTCGTGGCGACCAGCAGCTTGCCGATCCGGTCCCACGGGACGCCGTGCTCCTCGGCGAAGCGCTCGGTCGCGGCGGCGCCGGCTCGGCACAGCTCGGCCTTGAGGCTTCCCGGCGCGTAGTAGATGCCGGAGTGGATGACGCCGGAGTTGTGGCCGGTCTGGTGGCGGCCGAAGCCGTCCTCCTTGTCCAGCAGCAGGACGCTGCGCCCCGGGAAGCGCTCGGTGAGCGCCCGTGCGGTCGCGGCGCCCACGATGCCGCCACCGACGACGACGTAGTCGAAGCGGTTCATGCCCGCCGGTCCCCGGCCCGCGACCCGCCGGTACGACGGGCCGCCGCGCGCCGCGCGCGCAGCGTCCGGGCCCAGGCCTTCTCCTCGCGCTCGTGGGCACGTCGGCGGGCATCGGCGGGAGTGAGTGGCTGCTCGGGGTAGTCGGGCGAGTAGGGATCCCGGTCCGGCCCGCCCCACCTGGACACGATGAAGTCACGTTCGTACTTGTGCACGCGTCGCTCGCGGGTGCGGGACTCGAAGTGGAAGAGCTCGCACTGGGCCATGTAGAGGATGCGGTAGCCGCGGGCGGTGATCTTGTAGCAGAAGTCGACGTCGTTGAAGTTCAGCGGAAGCTGCTCCGTCAGGCCGCCGACCTCGAAGTAGGTGTCTCGCCGGATGCCGGTACAGGCGCCGGTGACTCCGCTGACCTCGCGGTTGACGACGTTCATCCGCCCCCGTCCCGCCGTGTCGCCGGGGAACAGCCGGTAGGGGTGGTCCCAGTTCCGGTTGACCCAGGCCAGACCGGCGTGCTGGATGCTGGTGTCCTCGAAGTACAGCTTGGCGCCGGTCGCACCGACCCCGGGCTCCTCCAGCGGCGCCAGCAGCTCGCGTACCCAGCCGGGGTTGCGGACCTCGACGTCGTCGTTGAGCAGGATCAGGCGCTCGCCGGTGGAGGCGAGGACGCCGCGGTTCATCTTGCGGCTGTAGTTGAAGGGCTCGTCGAAGCGCACCAGGACGAGGTGGTCTCCCGCGACCTGCCGGAGCTCCTCGAGCACGCTCGCCGGGGTGCCGACGTCGTAGACGACGACGATCTCCATCCGGGGGTGGTAGGCGAACTCCAGGACGGAGCGGACCGCGTCGACGACCAGGACCCGACGCCGGCCCCAGACCTGTGCGGACGAACCGCGCGTCGGGATCACCACGCTCACCGTGCGCTCGGCGGGGAAGTCGCGGACGATGCGGACGTGGTTGGCCCCCACCGCGTGGGCGACACCCCGGATGCCGACACGGTCGAGGTGCTCCTGCACGACGCGGGCCCCGGTTGCGAGCGCCTCCGGCGATGTGTCGGGCCGCGGCCTCGCGATCCGCGACCGGTGCAGGATCTTGGGCAGGTGGACGATGCGCCGAGCCTGCTCGGTGACTCGGAGCACCAGGTCGTGGTCGCAGGAACTGCCGAGGTCGGTCCGCAGCCGACCGACCGAGCGCACCAGGTCGGTCCGCAGGACGGCGAGCTGGCCGCAGTAGTTCTGCGCCCGCAGCCGCTCGGGCGACCACACCGGCTTGATGATGTCGTCGTCGCCGTCCAGGGTGCGCCGGGTCTCGTCGGAGTAGAGGAAGTCGACGTCGTGGGCATTCCCGATCGCCCTGGCGTTGGCCGCCAGCGCGTTGGGCGTCAGCAGGCCGCCGGGGGCGAGGAAGGCGATGAACTCCCCTTGCGCCGCATCGAGGCCGTCGTTCGAGGCCTCGGCCACGTTGCCGCGCTCGGCCCGCGCCAGGACGCGGATGCGGCTGTCACGGCCGGCCTGCCGGCGCAGGGCGCTGCTGACCTCGGCACTCGTCGAGCCGTTGTCGACCAGGATCAGCTCCCAGTCCCCGAAGGTCTGCGCCAGCACCGCGTCGACCGTCTCGACGAGCGGGTCGATCAGCGGCTCGGTGAGCGGAACGACCAGGGTGAAGAGCGGAGCGTCAGCCGTCATCGACGAAGGCCGCCGAGGCCGGTGACGAAGCGACCGACCCGCCAGGTCCTCGACGAGCGCACGGCCGTGACCTCGGCGCGCGACTTCGCCGTCGCCGTACGAGCGTCGTCGAGCTTCTCGCGCGTGGCCTTGAGGCGACGACGCAGGTTCTTCAGCTCCCGCTCCTGGCGGGCGACGGTCGCCTCCAGTCCGAGCACGTGGTCGATGGCAGTGAGGTCGGCGTGGAGCGCGAGCACCTCGGCATCGTCGACGACGCGCCGCACACCGACCGAGTCCTCGACCTCGGCGAGCCGCCGACTCGTCGCGAGCAGCGCGCTCGTCTTCTCCGAGATCTCGATCAGGGCCGGGACCAGTCGCGACTCGTAGCGCTCGACGATGCTCCGCTTGCTGAGGTCGGCACGCTCGAACAGGACCGCCCACGGCGCCAGGAAGGTGACGTCCGCGTCGAGGCGCCGGTAGAAGCCACGCTCCGCGAACCAGGCCACCCACTCCTGGGTCGGGTGCACGTTGATGTGCGTCGCCTCGTAGAAGTCGGAGGGGCTCGAGCTGAACAGGATCGTGTCGGTCGCCGCGCAAATGTTGTCGATCGCCTTCTGGGCGTCGCCGGGCGACATGTGCTCGACGACCTCGACGCAGGTGATCAGGTCGTAGGGTCCGCCGAGCGGCTCGGTCGCCGACTGCACGGACAGCCGGTTCCGCACGTCCGGGTGCGAGGTCTCGACGGCGTGGTCCGAGATGTCGACGCCCCTGGCGTCGACGCCCTCCTGCGCCAGCGCCTGGACCAGGAGTCCCCGGGCACACCCGACGTCGAGGCTGGTCCGAGGCTCGACGAGGCCGACGATGCGCTGCGCAGCCCCGGTGAAGAACGCCCGCCACTCGTCGTCCTCCCACCGGTAGTCGTCGTTGCCACCGAGGTGCGCCCGGTAGTAACTGCTGCCGTAGTCAGACGAGCCGGTCGAGGGACTGGTGGCCTGATCGCTGTCGGAAGTCATGGGTGTCGATCCGTCTTCGTTCGGGTTGCGGGAACGCCTGGAACCCTACTTGATCGAGCCCCTGAACCCGGCGACCGCGGCAGCCCTACCTCCGCTGCCGCAGGGTGCCCCAATCGGCCTCGCGCACGTCGGTGTAGGCGTCGCGCGTGGGCCTTCCCCACCTCGCCCGCAGCGGGCCGCGAGCGACCTGGCCGACGGCATGGTCCTCGCCGAGCGGCGGGTTGTGGAGGCCCTCGGCCGCAGGGACGTAGAGGACCTCGTGCCCGGCGGCACGCACCTTCAGGCAGAGGTCGACGTCGTACAGGTGATCGTGCAGCGTCTCCGTCGCGCCACCGACGGCGAGGTAGGTCTCTCGGCGCACGGCCAGGCAGGCGCCGGCGACGGCGCTCACCTCGCGCGAGACCCACAGGTCGCCGAAACGACCCGGCGCATCGCCGGGGCGGAATCGATACACGCCCCCGAAGTGCCCATGTGCTCCTGCGACGCCGGCATGCGCGACGGTGCCGTCGCTGTGGAGCAGCTTGGCGCCGGTGATCCCGACCGTCGTGTCGTCCAGCGGAGCCACGAGGGTCTCCAGCCACGCGTCGCTGGTGAGCTCCACACGCTCGTCGAGCAGGACGATCCGGTCGCCCGTCGACGCCAGGACGCCGAAGTTGGTCCAACGGCTCCGATGCAGCGGCTCGCCGACCGGAACCAGGACCAGGCGGTCCCCCGCGACCTCGCCGAGCTGCGACGCGACGGACTCGCGCATCGCGGCGGCGTGCACGACGACGACCTCGACCTTCTCGTGCGCGGTGCGAGCCAGCGCGCTGCGCACGGCCTCGACCACGTGCACCCGGCGACGTCCACGGACCAGGCCGTCCGCACCCTCGGTCGTGATCACGATGCTGACCGACACGTCCTCCGAGAGCGGTCGCTCCACGCGGTACATGCCGGGCCAGATGGCCTCGACCGTCGCGGGGATGCCGAGCCGCTCCATCTGGTCGGCCACTGCTCGCCGGCCCGCCTCGACGGCGTACGGCTTCGCCTCCAACTCCCCCGCGGCGGAACCGGGGATGACCCGCCAGTGGTAGAGGATGGCGGGGATGTGGTGGATCGCTCGGGCCCGTTCGGTGACCCGGAGGATCAGGTCGTGGTCCTGCGACCCGTCGTAGCCCTGCCGGAATCCGCCGACCTCACGGACCAGGCTGGTGCGCAGGACGGAGAAGTGGCAACAGTAGTTCTGCGACCGCAGGCGCTCCGGCGACCAGTCGGGCTTCAGGAACTCGTCGTAGAACGTGACCCCGTCGGCCGTCTTGTCCTCGTCGGAGTAGACGTAGTCGATCGCGGAGTCCTCCCGCAGCACGTCGGCGTTGGCCTGCAATGCGTCAGGGACCAGGAGGTCGTCGTGGTCGAGGAGGGCGATGAACTCCCCTCGTGCCGCGGCGATCCCGTCGTTCGACGCCGCGACGATGTGACCGTTCGTCTCGCGCTCGATGACCCGGATCCGCGGGTCCATCGCGGCGTAGCGACGCAGCAGCGTGCGCACGCCCTCGTCGGGAGACAGATCGTCGACGAGGATGAACTCCCAGTCCTCGAAGGTCTGTGCGAGCACGGACCTGATCGTGTCCTCCAGCACGTCGAGCGGCGGCGCGTAGACCGGCGTGACGATGGAGAAGAGAGGTCGGCGGTCCACGTCAGAGTGCCACTGCTCGACAGGCGGACCAGCGATCGGTCGTCCGTGGCGAGATCCTGCGAGTGCGGCCGTTCGGCATGGGCCGACCATACTCGACCGCTCGTCGATCACCGGCCTCGACGTGCCTCGCGCTTCAGCGGGAGGTCGCGGTCCTCGGGACGTGGCAGGTTGGGGTAGACCGGGGTGTAGCGATCGCGCCACGGGATGCCCCAGCGCCCGCGCAGGAACCGGGTGTCATCGGGGTCCGGGATCGCCTCACGGGTCTGGGACTCGAAGTGGAACAGCTCGCAATGGGCCAGGACGAGGATCCGGTAGCCGGCCGCGGAGAGCTTGTAGCCGAAGTCGACGTCGTTGAAGTCCTCGCGGAGCTGCTCGGTGTGCCCACCGACCTCGAAGTAGACCTCGCGGCGGATGCCGACGCAGGCGCCGGTCACCCCGCTGACCTCGCGGTCGACCACCGCCGTCTTGCCCCAGCCGCCCTGCACGTCCCCGGGCGACCTGCGATAGGCGTGGCGGTACCGGCCGTACGAGTAGGCCAGGCCGACATGCTGGATCGCGGTGCTCGAGTAGAGCAGGCGGGCACCGGTCATCCCGACGTCGGGCTGCTCGAGGGGGGCGAGGAGCTCCTCGAGCCACTGCTCGCTGCGGACCTCGACGTCGTCGTTGAGGATGAGCAGGCGATCACCGGTCGAGGCCAGCACGCCCAGGTTGACCTTCTTGCTGTAGTTGAACGGCTCGTCGAAGGGGACGAGGACGAGGCGCTCCCCCACGATGTCGTAGAGCTCGCCGAGGACCGCCTCAGGGGTGTCGGTGTCGTAGACGACGACGACCTCGAGGTTGGCGTGCTCGGTGGCGGCGAGCGCCGATCGCACCGCACGCGTGACCAGCGTCGTACGCCGCCCCCACAGCAGCGTGGCCGAGCCGCGGGTGGGGATGACGATGCTGACCCGGCGCTCCGGCGGCAGCACGCGCCGCGTGTGGTAGCGACCGGGGCCGACGAGCTCGACGGTGCCGTCGATCCCGACCCGCGACAGGTGGTCCTGGATCGCACGTCGTCCCGCGTCCAGCGCGTACGGCTTCGCCCCGCCGTCGCCGGCTGCCGAGCCGGCCAGCATGCGCCAGTGGTAGAGGACCTCCGGGATGTGGACGATGCGACGAGCCCGCTCGGTGACCCGGAGGACCAGGTCGTGGTCCTGGGCGCCCTCGAAGCCCTCCCGCAGGCCGCCCAGCTCGCGGACGAGGGAGGCTCGGAACACGGAGAGGTGGTTGCAGTAGTTCTGGCTGCGCAGCCGCTCCGGCGACCAGTCGGGCTTGTGGAAGGTGTCGGCGAACCGGCCGTCCTCGCGGATCCGGTCCTCGTCGGAGTAGAGGTAGTCGACGTCGTCATGCTCGGCGACCTGGCGTGCGTTGGCAGCCAGGGCGTCGGGAGCGAGCAGGTCGTCGTGGTCGAGGAAGGCGATGAACGTGCCCGTGGCAGCGGCGATCCCGTCGTTCGACGCAGCGACGATGTGTCCGTTGGTGGCACGCTCGACCAGCTTGATCCGCGGGTCGCGGGCCGCCTGGGCACGCAGCGTCCGGCGTACCTCGGGGTCGGTGGACGCGTCGTCGACCATGACCAGCTCCCAATCGGCGTACGTCTGGGCGAGGACCGACTCGACGGCGGCGACGAGGACGTCGGGAGGCGGGTCGTGGACCGGGGTGACGACGGAGAAGAGGGGTGCCGCCGTCATCCCCGCAGCCTCGAGAGCGGGCCCACGAACGCGCGCCCGACCCGCCAGGTGCGCGAGGCGTGGAGCGCCGCGATCTCCTCGTCGCGTGCGCGGACGAGGGCCTGCAGCTCCTTGGTGCGCGCCCGCGCCTTCTTGAGGTCGTGCTCGAGGCGCGCCACGGCGGCCTCGAGACCGATCACGTTGTCGATCGCGACCAGCTCCGCGTAGCGGGAGAGCAGCTCCTCGTCGGCCGCGAACACGCGATCGCGCCAGGCTTCCGGCGACTGCTGGTCGGTCATCCTCGTCCTCACCAAAGGGTCGGCTGGGTGCGCGCAGAACAGTACCTCAGCCGCATTCGGCCACCTCGGTCACGAACGGCCACTAGGGTGTCGCCGGTGAGCGACCCCTACGGCCAGAACCCGCCGCCGAACCCGTACGGCCAGGGCCCCCAGGGCCAGAACCCCTACGGCCAGCCGACACCGCCCCCGCCGTACGCCGGCGCGTCGGGCGCCGGTGGCGGGTACGGCGCCCCGGGCGCCTTCCCCGGCGGGTCCGACCCGCTGCCGCCGAAGACGGACGGGATCTCGATCGCCGCGCTGGTGACCAGCCTGCTGTGCTGCCTCGCCCCGCTCGGGGTCATCCTCGGCTTCGTCGGCCTGTCCCGCACCAAGGGCGGGCAGCGCAAGGGCCGCGGGCTCGCCGTGGCGGGCATCGTGATCGGCCTGCTCATGTCGATCGGATCCGCGGTCGCGGGAGCCGCCCTGTTCATCTTCGCCGACTCGCTCGTCTCCCTGGACGACGCAACCGCCGGCCAGTGCGTCGACCTGACCAAGGACGACGGAACCGTTCTCATGCGCGAGAAGAAGTGCACCGAGAAGCACGACGCGGAGATCGTGGCCACGACGACGGTCACCGAGGACAACCTCGAGGCCATCAAGAGCAGCATGGGCACGTTCTGCGCGACCCTGGTGAGCAGCGAGGACGCCGAGAAGCTCAGCGGTGTCGAGGGGCTCGAGTACAACGCGATCATCGAGGACCCGAAGGACATCGAGGTGGGCCACCACATGGTCTGCTACGTCGAGAGCGACCACAAGCTGACCGAGCCGATCCTCTGACCTGATCGGCCTGCTCGGATGACGAACCCGTACGGCGGCGGCTATCCCGCCTACGAGCCGGGCTCGAACCCGTACGACAGCCCGTCGTACGGGACCCGGCCGTCGTACGACGGGCTGTCGATCGCCGCCTTCGTCTGCTCGCTCACCTGCTGCGCGGCGCCGATCGGGATCGGGCTCGGCATCGCGGGCATCGTGCGGACCCGCGAGGGCCGGCGCTCGGGACGGTGGGCAGCGGTGACCGGGCTGGTCCTCGGCGTCCTCGTCGTGGTGCTCGGGATCGGGTTCGTCGTCTTCGCCGCCGTCATGGGCAGCCGCACGGTCTGGGAGGACGAGGCGCGCGTCGGCCAGTGCATCGACCTCGACTTCCTCGACGACCCGATCAAGGCGTCCTGCAGCGAGCCGCACGCGGGTGAGGTGATCTGGGCGGGTCGGTTCGACGCCGACCAGGCCGGCGCCTTCACAACGGTGTCGCGTGCTGCGTTCTGCCTGGCCCTCCCCCTCGACCCGGCTTACCGCTCGGCGATCGAGAGTGGCGAGTACGACGTGCGCGTCGAGACAGACGCGTTCGACGAGGACGATCCTGACAGTGGGGATGCCTTCTTCTGCTACATCGATCGCGGCGACGGCGAGAAGATCACCGGTCGGATCCGCGACGCGGGTGAGCAGGTCGGCGCGTGACGATCAGCGGGCGAGCGCCTCGCGCTCGACCGCACCCTGCCAGCGGAGCAGCACGCCGGCCCCGTCCGGGCCGGGTCGGCGGCGAGCTCCCGCACGACGGGTCGAGGCGCGGCGATCCACCGCTCCTCGGTCACGACGACCGGGCTCGCCGTCACACCACGCTGAGCGGCAGCAGCTTCTGCCCCGTGGGGCCGACCTGGATCTCGGTGCCCATCTCCGGGCACACACCACAGTCGTAGCAGGGGGTCCAGCGGCAGTCCTCGACCTCGACGTCGGACTCGCCGGCACCGACCGCGAGGGCGTCCTCCCAGTCGGCCCACAGCCAGTCCTTGTCGAGACCGGAGTCGAGGTGGTCCCAGGGCAGGACCTCGTCGTACTCGCGCTCGCGGGTGGTGAACCAGTCGAGGTCGACGCCGGTGCCCGCGAGCGCGCGCTCGGCGGCGGCGGCCCAGCGCTCGAAGGAGAAGTGCTCGGACCAGCCGTCGAAGCGGCCGCCGTCGCGCCACACCTGCTCGATGATCCGGCCGACGCGGCGGTCGCCGCGGGACAGCAGGCCCTCGATGATGCCGGGCTGGCCGTCGTGGTAGCGGAAGCCGATCGCCTTGCCATAGCGCCGGTCCGCGCGCACGGTGTCGCGCAGCACCTGCAGGCGCCGGTCGGTGGTCTCGACGTCGAGCTGGGCGGCCCACTGGAACGGCGTGTGGGGCTTGGGCACGAAGCCGCCGATGGAGACGGTGCAGCGGATGTCGTTGCGGCCGGAGACCTCGCGGCCGGTCGCGATCACGCGCTTGGCGAGCTCGGCGATCTGCAGGACGTCCTCGTCGGTCTCGGTGGGCAGGCCGCACATGAAGTAGAGCTTCACCTGTCGCCAGCCGTGGGAGTACGCCGTCGCGACGGTGCGGATCAGGTCGTCCTCGGTGACCATCTTGTTGATCACCTTGCGCATTCGCTCACTGCCGCCCTCGGGCGCGAAGGTCAGGCCGGAGCGGCGGCCGTTGCGCGAGAACTCGTTGGCCAGCGTGATGTTGAACGCGTCGACGCGGGTCGAGGGCAGCGAGAGCGAGACGTTGGAGCCCTCGTAGCGGTCGGCGAGACCGGTGGCGACGTCGCCGATCTCGGTGTGGTCGGCCGAGCTCAGGGACAGGAGCCCGACCTCCTCGAAGCCGGTCTTCTTGATGCCGTTGTCGACCATCGCGCCGATGGTCTCGATCGAGCGCTCCCGCACCGGCCGGGTGATCATGCCGGCCTGGCAGAACCGGCAGCCGCGGGTGCAGCCGCGGAAGATCTCGACGGAGAACCGCTCGTGGACGGTCTCGGCGAGCGGCACCAGCGGGTTGCGCGGGTAGGGCCACTGGTCGAGGTCCATCAGGGTGTGCTTGCGGACCCGGTCGGGAGCCTCCGGGTGGTTGGGTACGACGGCCGCGATCGCCCCGCTGTCGTCGTACGACACGTCGTAGAACCGGGGCACGTAGACCGTGCCGGACACGGCGAGGCGGCGCAGCAGCTCCTGGCGGCCACCGGGGCGGCCCTCGCCCTTCCACTCGCGCACGACCTCGGAGATCTTGAGCACGACCTCCTCACCGTCGCCGAGGACGGCGGCGTCGACGAAGTCGGCGATCGGCTCGGGGTTGAACGCGGCGTGGCCACCGGCGACGACGACCGGGTGCGACTCGTCGCGGTCGGCGGCGTGCAGCGGGATGCCGGCCAGGTCGAGCGCGGTGAGCAGGTTGGTGTAGCCGAGCTCGGTGGAGAAGCTCACGCCGAACAGGTCGAACGCGCCGACGGGGCGGTGGTTGTCGACCGTGAACTGCGGGATCTGCTGCTCGCGCAGCACCTTCTCCATGTCGGGCCACACGGCGTAGGTGCGCTCGGCGAGGATCCACTCCCGCTCGTTGAGCACTTCGTAGAGGATCTGGACGCCCTGGTTGGGCAGGCCGACCTCGTAGGCGTCGGGGTACATGAGCACCCAGCGCACCTCGGCGGCGTCCCAGTCCTTCGAGACCATGTTGAGCTCGCCGCCGACGTACTGGATCGGCTTGGAGACCGAGAGCAGGTGGGGCTCCAGCCGGGGGAAGACGGACTCGACGGACATGCCCCCGATTCTACGAGGGCTCGGGAGTGCGCGCGGCATCGTCGCGGGCGGCAACACCGGCCCCCGTAGGATCGAGCACCATGAGCGCCTCCACCTCCGGACGACTCGGGTGGACGGTGTTCACGCCGCCTCTCGCGGCGATCGTGCTCGCCGTGAGCTGGGGCACGCACCCCGGCCCGCTCGCGGCCAGCCTGATCGGCGTCGCCCTCATCGGGGCGGTTCTCGCCGCGGTCCACCACGCCGAGGTCGTGGCACACAAGGTGGGTGAGCCGTTCGGCTCGCTGCTCCTGGCCGTCGCCGTGACGGTGATCGAGGTCGGCCTGATCGTGATGCTGATGGTCTCCGGCAGCGGCGACACCTCCACGCTGGCCCGCGACACGGTCTTCGCGGCGGTGATGATCACGGTCAACGGCATCGTCGGACTGGCGCTGGTGGTGGGCGCGGTCCGCCACCATCTCGCCGTCTTCAACCCGGAAGGAACCGGATCGGCTCTGGCGACGGTGATCACGCTCGCCGGCCTGACCCTGGTCGTGCCGACCTTCACCGTCAGCGAGTCCGGTCCGGTCCTCACCGGCACCCAGCTGACCTTCGCAGCGCTCGCCTCGCTCGTGCTCTACGGATCGTTCGTGTTCACCCAGACCGTCCGCCACCGCGACTTCTTCCTGCCCGGCACCACCTCCACCCCCGGCGGTTGGACGGCGCAGAACGACGCCGACGGCGACGACCACGCGGACCCTCCGACCGGTCGGGAGACGAAGGTCGCCCTGGTGCTGCTGATCGTCTCGCTGGTGACGGTCGTCGGCCTGGCGAAGGTCGAGTCCTACTCGATCGAGGATGCCGTCGACTGGTTGGGCTTCCCGCACGCCGTGGTCGGCGTGGTGATCGCGATGCTGGTGCTGCTGCCCGAGACGATCGCCGCGGTGCGCGCCGCCCGTCAGCAGCGCGTCCAGATCAGCCTGAACCTCGCCTACGGCTCGGCGATGGCCTCGATCGGCCTCACCATTCCAGCGATCGCGGTGGCATCGATCTGGCTCGACGGCGACCTCGCGCTCGGGCTCGACCCGCTCCAGCTCGTGCTGCTCGCACTGTCCTCGGTGGTCGGGATCCTGACCGTGGTGCCCGGGCGTGCCAAGCCGCTCAACGGCATCGTGCACCTGCTCCTCCTCGCGGCCTTCCTGCTGCTGACGGTGGCGCCGTGAGCCGCCGCCTGCCAGGGCGTGTCCTCGCCACCGCCACCGCGACCATGCTCGCGCTCGGCCTGGCCGCCTGCTCCGCCGACGAGCCGGCCGCCGACCCCGACCGGATCGTGCTCACCCCCGCCAAGGACGGGGGGTCCGGCGCCCAGCCGGTCGGCAACCCGGTCGGCGACGGCACCGCCGCCGAGGTCGAGGGCTACCGGATGACCGACGTCACGCTGCCCGGCGCCGACGGCACGGGCGACGTGTCCTTCCGGATCCTCGACCCGTCCGGCGCGCCGCTGACGGCCTACACCGAGGAGCAGACCAAGCTGCTCCACCTCTACGTCGTGCGCGACGACCTCGACCAGTTCCGCCACCTCCACCCCACCCTCGCCGACGACGGCACCTGGACCGCCCGCGTCGACCTCGGTACGCCGGGCAGGTGGCGTGTGGTCGCCGAGTTCATCCCGCAGGGCGCGGCGAACCCGATCGTCCTCGGTACGACGCTGCGCGTGGCTGGCGACTGGACGCCGGTCGACGTACCGCGGGGCAAGCCGGCCGAGACCGGCGACGACGGCGTCGTGCGGGCCCGGCTGCGGGCCGAGGGCGAGGTCGGGCCCAACGGACGGCTGCGGCTGCGGCTGACCGACGCCGACGGCGAGCCGGTGGCGCTGGGCAGCTACCTCGGCACCAGCGCGCACCTGACCGGCTTCGCGGTCGACTCGCGCGGGTTCGTCCACGTCCACCCCTACGGCGCCCCCGAGGTCACCGACGACGGGACCGTCCTCACCTTCCACACCGTCTTCACCCAGCCCGGCGACTACCGGCTGTTCCTGCAGGTGCGCGTCGACGGGCTGCTCCACCAGCTCGCGGTGACGGCACCGGTCAACGCCTTGAAGGAGAACTCGTGAACCCGCGCATCGCCGGCCCCGTCGCCGTACTGCTCGCCTCGTCGGTGCTCCTCGCCGGCTGCGGTGGCGACGACAAGCCCCAGAGGTCCGGCTCCACACCGAGCACGACCTCGTCCGCATCGTCGTCCGCGACGCCCACGCCCTCCGCGCAGGAGGGGACCGCCGAGGACGCGCGTCCCGTGGTCGAGGCGGTCGCCACGGCGCTGCGCACCGCCGGCAGCGTCCGGGTCGACGCCTCGCTCGCCGGCGGCCCGGCCCGCGAGCTGACCGTCGACACCACGCCGATCGCCGACGCGCTCGGGAAGGTCGCCCTCCCCCAGCAGCTGGTCCACGTCGGTGCCGAGCAGGTCGACGGCGTCGCGACCGAGCACTACCGGATCACCCTCGACCCACGGGCCGCGCTCGCCGGCATCACGCTGCCGGCGCAGGTCCAGTCCATGCTCCCCGACACCCTCGACGCCGACGTCTGGCTCGACGCCCAGGACCGGCCGGTCAAGGTCACCGCCGAGCCCGGGGTCGAGCTGAGGTTCAGCGACTGGGGCGTCAGCGCACCCTGAGGTCCAGGGTCGTCACGGGGCTGGTGAACGTGTCGACCCGGATGCTGACCTGCAGCTTCCAGGTACCGGTGTGCGGGAAGACGACGTCGGCGGAGTAGGTGCCGGCGCCGCTCGGCACGACCGGGATCGTGCCGAGGTCGACGCTCTCGGAGCGCAGCGCCACGGCCGGGGCGCCGGCCAGGTCGAGCGGGTCGCCGGCGAGGTTCTGCACCTGGACGATCAGCCTGCGCTGCAGGCCCGGGCCGGGGTCCAACACAGCGAGCACCTTGAGGTCGTCGCCGGCGACCCCGGTCACGACACCGGTGTCGGCGGTCCGCGCCTCGGCAGGCGCCTCACCGCCCGGCGGCTTCTGGGTGAGGAAACCGGTGACGCCGAGGACCGCGACCAGCAGGGCGGCCTCGGCCACGACGGTACGCCGGACCAGGCCGGTCGCGAGCCGGCGCTGGTCGTGCCCGCCGTCGCCCGCGACGCGCGGCACCAACCGGAACCGGTTGTAGGCCGCGATCGCCACGACCACCAGCACGAGGGCGACCTTCACCAGCAGCAGCCGGCCCCAGGTCTCCTCGACGAGCGGCGCCCAGGCACCGACGATGCGCCAGGCCATCAGCACGCCGGTGACGGCGAGCGCGGTCAGCAGCGCGGCCGCGACCGTCGAGAACCGGGTGATCAGGAGCGCCGCGTCCTTGGGCCGCCCGGCGATCGCGGGCAGGGCGAGCGCGAGGCCGACGAGCCCGCCGAGCCAGACCGCACCGGCGCTGAGGTGCAGCGCGTCGGTGACCACGAGCAGCATGCTGGGCTCGTAGGCGCGGGTGTGGCCGACGAGTGCGGGTGACCACACGGCCAGCGCGGTGACGAGGTCGACGACCAGCGACGAGCGCGCCTGCCCGGCCGCCCAGGCCGCTACGCCGAGGCCGGCGGCCTGGAGGGCGAGCACCTGCAGGTCGTCCTGCACCAGGCCGGGGTCGAACGAGCCCGGGTCGAGGACGCCGCCGAGGCCGGAGCCGAGCTGGTACGCCCCCGCCAGCGGTACGGCGAGCGCCGCCGCGAGCACCGCCACCAGTGCGCTGCCGCGGAGCACGCGCACCAGGCGTCGTCGTACGTCATCGGGCAGGCGGACACCGCGTGCGGTCCAGGCCAGGAAGAGCGCCAGCCCGCCGGCCAGGAGCAGTGCGGTGTAGTCGAGGCCGTGCACGATGCCCTGCACGGTCGGCACCGCGCCCGGGTCGGCCGGGCCGGTCTGGGGCGGGACGACCTTCGGGCTGGGTGCTCCGACGTGGAAGGTGAGCGAGCCGGCGATCGGGTGGCCGTCGGCGGAGACCACGCGCCAGGTGACGACGTAGGTCCCGTTGTCGAGCTCGCCCGGCAGCCGCCCGGTCACCTCGACGCCCTTGGCGGACGCCTCGACGTCGACCCGCTTGCCCGCGGCGTCGAAGGCGAGCAGGCCGTCGGGAACGAGCTGGACCGGCTCGTCGAAGGTGAAGCTCACCTCGCTCGGCGCCTCGGGCAGGACCGTCCCCTCGGCGGGGTCGGTGGAGACGAGGGTGGCGTGTGCCGACGCCGGCCCCGCGGTCCCGACCACCGTCAGGACGGCGACCAGGACCGCGAGCAGGTACGCCGGCACACGCCGCATCATCGGGCCCTCAGGCCTTCTTGCCGGAGCGGGCCAGGGCGAGGCCGCCGAGCGCGAGGCCGCCGATGCCGGCGACCAGGCCGCCGATGGCGAGGCCGTTGCCGTCGCCCTCGTCGTCCGCGGCGTCGGCCTTCGCGGTGGCGGTGTCGTCGGCCTTCTCGTCGGACTCCGCCGCGCCGCCGTGGTGGCCCTCGGCGCTGGCCTCGGTGACGGTCAGGGCAGGCGCCGGGTTCTCCAGCTCCTCCTCGTCCTGGCCCTCGGCCGGGGTCTCGTTCCAGGCGGTCTCGCCCTTCTCGCAGGTCTGCAGCACCGGGAAGGTGAGGGTCTCGCCCACCTTCTCGGGCAGCTGCAGCGACAGCGCGAGGGTGTCGCGGTAGCCGTCGGCCAGCGGGGTCTTCGCGGTGTAGACCACCTGGCTGACCCGCTCGGTGATCTCGTTGCCGTGGGCGTCCTTCAGCGGTTCGGCGAGCTTCTCGCTGACCTTCTCGACGGTCCAGTTCGGGTTGACGGTCGGCGTGACCTGCGGGACGTCCTCAGGCATCTGGATGGCCACCTTGGTCGTCGGCGACCCCTCACAGCCGTGGGGCACGCTGAAGGTGAGGACGGCGTACGAGCCGGCTGCAGTGGTGTCGGGCGACACGCTGACGTGGGCGCTCGCGGCGCCGGCGGTCAGGGCGACGATGCCGAGCGCCGCGGTGGCGCCGAGGGTGGGCAGGGTGAAGCGTCGGATCTGCATGGATGTCTCTCTCGGTTGACTCGGGTGTTCGGGGGCGCGGCGAACGGCCTGCCTCCCGCTGAGTCAGGGAGTCAGGCGATCGCGAGAGAGTCCGCCGGCGGACCACGGGTCGGGGCGAGGGCACGGTGCTCGCGCGCGGTGCGGGTGCGTCGCAGTGCCGGTGGGCCGGTGCGGCGCGGCGCAGGAGGAGGTACGACGCCCTGCTCGGTCCAGCCCAGCAGCACCTCCACGGCCCGGCGGCGCAGCACCCACATGACGCCGGTGACCACGGCCGCCAGCAGGTGGGCGCCCAGCATCACCGGGGTGAGCCCGAGGAAGGCCGACGCCGCGTGCTCGTGGCCGGGGTGCTGGGCGGGGGCCAGGGCGACCAGCCACGCGTGGCCGAGCACCTGGGCCGCCAGGAGGCCCGGCAGGACCACCCGGACGCTGGCGCGCTCGCGCAGCACGACGGTGCTGGCGCCGTACACGAGGACGGCGAAGGCGGCCAGCCAGCCGACCGACGGGACCTCTCCCCCGGCCGCCAGGTGGGCCAGGACCAGCGCGGTCACGCTCTCGAGGCTGCCGAGCGTCGCCGAGAGACGCACGCGGGAGCGCGGCGCACGGCGGACGGTCAGCACGGCCCCATCCTGCCGGATGCGTGGTCGGGTACGTACGTCGCAACTACCGGATATGTCGTGAGATGGGCCGCACCACGACGAATTCGGTAGTTGCGACGTACTCCATCAGCCCCGGACGAGCACCCGCTGCTGGGCCGCGAGTCGCGACGCGGGCGCGGAGAGGGTGCGCAGGTGGATGTTCTGGAGCAGCCCGACGGCGAGCATCCCGGCGAACATGGACGAGCCGCCGTACGACACGAACGGCAGCGGGACGCCGGTGACGGGCATGATGCCGAGGCACATGCCGATGTTCTGGAAGGCCTGGAAGCCGAACCAGCAGGCGATGCCGGCCGCGGCGATGCGGCCGAAGACGTCGTCGGTGCGGGTGGCGATGCGCAGCGCGCGCCACAGCACGACGCCGAGCAGGGCCACGACCAGCGCGGCGCCGACCAGGCCGAGCTCCTCGCCGGCGACGGTGAACACGAAGTCGGTGTGCTGCTCGGGGACGAAGCCGGACTGGGTCTGCGAGCCGTGGAACAGCCCCTGCCCGAACAGGCCACCGTTGCCGACCGCGATCCGGGCCTGCTCGACGTTGTAGCCGGCCCCCTTCGGGTCGAGCGCGGGGTTGGTGAAGGCGAGGAACCGGTCGACCTGGTACTCCTTCAGCATCCCGCTCGACACCGCCGCGACCGCCGCCAGCACGCCGCCACCGGCGAGCAGCAGCAGCCAGCGCCGGTGGGCACCGGAGGCCGCGATCACGCCGAAGACGGTGGCGGTGAGCACGAGCATGGTGCCGAGGTCGGGCTGGGTCAGGATCAGCACGGCGGGTACGCCGGCGACCAGCAGCATGAGCAGCACGTCGGCGGTGCCTACGCGGTCGCGCCAGCGGCCCTCGCTGCGTTCGGCGACGACCAGCGCCATGCCGACCACGACGGCGAGCTTGGCCAGCTCGGAGGGCTGGAAGGACATCCCGCCGAGGATCAGCCACGAGCGGGAGCCGTTGATCGTCGAGCCCATCACGAGCACGAGCACCAGCCCGCCGATCGCGACGAGGTAGCCGATCGGCGCGAGGATCCGCACCCAGCGGTGGTCGGTGACCACCACCAACAGCATCAGACCGACCCCGATCACGACGTTGACGACCTGCTTGACCAGGAAGGCCCGGGTGTCGCCACCGGTGAGGTCGTCGCGCTCGAGGGTGGCCGACCAGATCAGCAGGCAGCCGAGCAGCGACAGGACGAGGACGGCGCCGAGCATGACCAGGTCGAGGTCGGCCCACTGCAGGCGCCCGACGCGCCGGGAGGCCGTCGTACGGCGGGTGCTGGCCTGGCCGCGGCCGGGGATCCGGTTGCTCACTGGTCGCCACCCTTCGCCCGCGCCGGCGGGAGGATCGAGCCGTCGTCGCCGAACGTCGGCAGCTGGGCCGGCGGCGTGACGCCGGGGATCGTGGCCTTGCCGGGGTCGACCTGGTCGCCGTCGACGCCGTACAGCGCCTCCCAGATCGCCCGGACGCCCGCACCGGTCGAGCCGGAGCCCGTGCCGCCCTGGCTCATCATCATCACGACCACGTAGTCCTTGGTGTAGGACGCGACCCAGCCCGTCGACTGCTTGCCGTAGACCTCCGCCGAGCCGGTCTTGGCGCGGATCCGGACCTTGTCGAGCGGGAAGCCCTGCAGCTTCCAGTTCATCGTGCCGCGCAGGGCGACGCCCTGCAGCGCCTCGTCGAGGTAGCTGAGCACCGAGGCCGGGATCTTGAGCTTGCGCTCCTTCGTCGGCTCGATCTCGCGGATCACCTTGCCCTCGGGCGAGACGATCGCCTTGCCGACCCGGGGCTCCCACAGCGTGCCGCCGTTGGAGATGGCGGCATACCCGCGCGCCAGCTGCAGCGGCGTCACGATGGTGTCGCCCTGGCCGATCGCGAAGTTGGCGGCGTCGCTGATCTTGTACTTCCAGCCCTCGACGCAGAACTCGCGGGCGAACTTGTAGACGAAGTCCGAGGTCTTGGTGTCCTGCGGCTTGTGGGCGATGCCGCAGTAGTAGCCCTTCATCGACTCGTAGTACTTGCGCTTCCACTTGCGGTCCGCGACCCGGCCCGAGGCCTCGCCCGGCAGGTCGACGCCGGTGCGCTCGCCGAAGCCGAACCTCTCGGCCTGCTCGACCAGCGGGTCCTTGGCCTTCGCGTCGTCGGGGTCGGAGCCGAGGGTCTGCCAGAAGTGCATGCCGACCTGGAAGAAGAAGGTGTTGCAGGAGACCTCGAGCGCTCGGGCGAAGGTGATCGGGCCGTACGCCGCCGACTCGTGGTTGTGGAAGGCGCGATTGCCGATCTGCACGGCCGACGAGCACGGCAGCACCGTGGAGGGCGAGTAGCCGTGGGTCAGCGCACCGACGGTCATGAACGGCTTCCAGGTCGAGCCCGGCGCGAACTGTCCCTGGAAGGAGCGGGCGAGCAGCGGCGTGCCGGCCGCCTCGGAGTAGAGCCGCGCCAGCTGCTTGTCGGTGATCCCACCGACCCACACCGAGGGGTCGTACGTCGGCTGGCTGGCCATCGCCACGATCCGGCCGGTCTTCGCCTCCATCACCACGGCGGCACCGGAGTCGGCCTCGAAGTTGCGCTTGGTGACCGGGTCGCGGGTCTGGCGCTGGGTCGCGATCATGTTCGCGAGCTGCTCCTCGACCACGCTCTGCACCTTCGCGTCGATCGAGGTGACCAGGGTGTCGCCGGGCTGCGCCTCGAGGCCGGAGACGTCCTCGCGGACCCGGCCCTTGGAGTCGACGGCGACCTGGTCGTAGCCGGGCTGCCCGCGCAGCCACTCGTCGTACTCCTTCTCGACGCCGGCGCGCCCGACGACGGAGGCGCCGTTGACCGAGCTGTCACCGGAGTCCTCGGCGGACTCGAGCTCGTCCTTGGTGATCGGGCTGAGGTAGCCGAGCAGGTGGGCCGCGTTGATGCCGTACGGCGAGGGGTACTGCCGCACGCTCTGGCGGTCGACCACCACGCCCGGGAAGTCCTCGGGCTGCTCGAGGATCCGCAGCGCGGCGCCCTCCTTGACGTCCTGCGCGACCGGGACGGGCTGGTAGGGCGAACCGTTCCAGCACTGGCCGGCGACCGCGCCGGTGTCGCCGCACAGCAGCAGCTTGGCGGCGATCTTCTCGACCGGGACCTCGATCGCGTCGGAGGTGCGGGCCAGCAGCTCGGTGCGGTCGGCCGCCGACATCTTGCCGATCAGGGTGCGGTCGATCGAGACCACCCAGATCAGCCGGTTGGTCACCAGCGGGCGGCCCATCGCGTCGACGATCAGGCCGCGCTGCGGCTGCACCACGATCTCGCGTACCGACTGCGAGGCGGCCTTGCCCTGGTAGCGCTCACCCGAGACGACCTGGAGGTAGTAGAGCCGCGCGCCGAGGGTGGCCAGCAGCGAGAAGACCAGTGTCTGGATGACGATCAGGCGCAGCCGGCTGCGGTGGGATGCGGCTGCGCTCACGTTCGCACCCGGATCCGCTGGGAGGGACGCGGCAGGCCGTCGCTCGTGGTGCGCTCGAGCAGCCACAACGTCGCGGGCACGACGACCAGCGCCGCCACCACGTCGAGCACCAGCGCGATCAGCGCCACGGGCAGCAGGTCGCCGATCGCCGCGCTGGAGTCGCGCAGCAGCAGTCCGGTGAGCGCGAAGACCGAGGTGCCGACGAACGACCCGCCCGCGGCGGCGGCCAGGGCGAGCGGCAGCGGCGGTCGTCGTACGCCCTCGCGGGCGAAGCGGCTGCCGGCACCGACATCGCCGGCGTTGTCGTGGACGAGCCGGCCCACGACGTACCCCACGACCATGAGAGCGAGCGCCCAACGGCCGGCGAGGTGGTCGGCGGGCGGCGCGATGTCGAGCAGGAGGCCGGCCCAGAAGCCGGTCAGGGTGGCGAAGCGGGTGTCGGTGGCGACGGCGGTCGCGACCACGACGAGCAGCACGACGTCGGGGACCACGCCGAGCCCGCCCACGTCCCAGGCGAAGTTGGGCAGCACCGTCACCTGCAGCAGCAGCGCGGCGAAGACGGCGACGAGGGTGGCGACCAGCCGGCCGCGGCGGTTCACTGCGTGCCTCCCTCGATCACGCGGCCCTGGGTGCCGTAGGGCACCACGACGCCGACCAGGTCGAGCGCGGTGAAGTCGACCGCCGGCGTGATGACGGCGCGGTACGACGTCTCCCGCAGCGACTCGTAGACCTTGCCGACCGTGCCGATCGGAACCCCGGCGACGTACGGCGAGCCGCCCTCGCTGCCCCAGGTCACGATCTGCTGGCCGACCTTCGGGACCACGTTGCGGTCGGCGAGCTCGAGCTCGAGCCGGTCGTCGGTGCCGAGCGTGCCGTGGCCGCGCACGAAGCCGAGCTCCTGGTTGTCGCCGATCCGGCCGCCGACCGACGACGTGTCGTCGACGATGAGCAGCACGGTGGCGGTGTGCGCGGTGACCGAGGTGATCCGGCCGACCAGGCCCGCTGCTGCGATCACGGTCATGTCGGGGCGCAGGCCCGCGTCGGACCCGGCGTCGAGGGTGATCGTGCTGGAGAACGACTGCGCGGCGCCGATCGCGATCACCCGGGCGGGCACGAGGGCGTATCCGATGTCACCGGACAGGGCGCGCAGCCCCTCGAGGTCGGCGAGGCGCTGGTCGTCGTACCCGGCCTTGCCGAGCTGGTTGCGCAGGTCGGCGTTCTCGGCCTCGAGCCGGCTGACGTCGTCGCGCAGCGAGCCGTTGGACCGGAGCGCGCCGGGCAGGTCGACGAGCGGGCGGACGACGGTGGACACGCCGGCCTGGACGGGGCCGACGACCTCGCCCACCACGCGGCGTACCGGGTCGACCGGCGAGCCGTCGCCCCCGGCCTTGTCGACCACCATCAGCGCCGCCGACGCGAGCACGAGCGCGACGACCAGGGACCGGGCCGGGCGGCCGGAGTCGCGCTCGGGGTCGCGGGAGGTGCCGGTGCGGCGTACCTGGCTCGGCGGTCGGGTGTCGATGGCCATCAGTGGTCACCTCCAGGCAGTCGGTGGGGGCGCCCCGTGCTCCGGGTGCGTGCATCGCAAGGCGGCGGAGCGAAGCCATACCGGGTTGTCTCGCGAGCGACGCCAACGCTGCGAGGCGCGTGCCCGGGGCGCGGGGCGCACGGCGAATGCCTGGAGGTGACCACTAAAACCGTCGCTGGTTGGTCACGAGCACCTGCTGGAGGGCCTCGAACTCCTCGACACAGCGGCCCGCACCCATCGCGACGGAGACCAGCGGGTCCTCGGCGACGTGGACGGGCATGCCCGTCTCGTGGCGGATGCGCTCGTCGAGGCCGCGCAGCAGCGCTCCCCCGCCGGTGAGCACGATGCCGCGGTCCATGATGTCGCCGGCCAGCTCGGGCGGCGTCTGGTCGAGCGTGACCCGGACGGCGTCGACGATGGCGTGCAGCGGCTCCTCGAGCGCGTGCCGGATGTCGGCGCTGGTGACCTCGACGGTGCGCGGGAGGCCGGTGACCATGTCGCGGCCGCGGACCTCGCCCTGCGGCTCGCCGGGGCGCGGGAAGGCCGAGCCCAGGGTGATCTTGACGTCCTCGGCGGTGCGCTCGCCGAGCATGACGCCGTGCTCCTTCTTCATCCACGCGATGATCGCGGCGTCGAGGTCGTCGCCGGCGGTGCGGATGGACAGGGACGTGACGATGCCGCCGAGCGAGATGACGGCGACCTCCGTCGTACCGCCGCCGACGTCGACGATCATGTTGCCGGTCGCCTCGTGCACCGGCAGCCCCGCGCCGATCGCGGCGGCCATCGGCTCCTCGACGACGTAGACGCGGCGGGCGCCGGCCTGGTAGCCGGCCTCCTTGACCGCGCGCTGCTCGACCGGGGTGATCGAGCTGGGGACGCAGATGACCATGCGGGGCTTGGCGAAGTAGCGCCGGCGGTGCACGCGCGCGATGAAATGGCGCAGCATCTGCTCGGTCGCCTCGAAGTCGGCGATCACGCCGTCGCGCAGCGGGCGCAGCGCGGTGATGTTGTCCGGCGTACGGCCCAGCATCTGCTTGGCCTGGTGCCCGACGGCGATCACCTCGCCGGTGCCGTCGTTGAGTGCCACCACGCTCGGCTCGTCGAGCAGCACGCCCCGGCGGCGGACGTAGACGAGCGTGTTGGCGGTACCGAGGTCCACGGCCATGTCGCGGCCGATGATGGAGTTCGCCCTCACGCTTCCTCGCAAGACGTCACCGGACCGGTCGAGCGACAGGTCCGTCCGCGCGCGTCGGGGAAGCCGGCCCGCTCCCCTCGTGGTGCGAGGAGTGCGCCGGGGAGGCCGACGAGCGCACGATCCGCCGGTCTCCGCTTGCGAGCGTAAGGAACGCACGGGGTCTGGCCGCGCAGGCACGCCGGTACGGCGCGGCGAGTCTCAGGAGTCACACCCGTCACAGCGGGCAGGCAGTTCCTGCGCTGGGCAGGCGTTGCAACCCCTGACAAGCGCATGGATCCCCGGCCGACCGGGGATTCATGCAGCGGCGCGGGTCAGAGCTCGGGGAACCAGAGCGCGATCTCGCGCGCGGCCGACTCCGGCGAGTCGGACCCATGGACCAGGTTCTCGCGGTTCGACAGCGACAGGTCGCCCCGGATGGTGCCGGGGGCGGCCTTGCGGCCGTCGGTCGCGCCGTTGAGCGCGCGGACCACCTCGATCGCCTCGTCACCCTCGAGCACCAGCGCCACCAGCGGACCGCTCGTCACGAACGTGCGCAGCGGCGGGTAGAAGTCGCGCTCGACGTGCTCGGCGTAGTGGGCGTCGGCCATCGCCGCGTCGATGTGGCGGTGCTCCATGGCGACGATGCCCAGGCCCTTGGCCTCGAACCGGGCCAGCACGTTGCCGACCAGGCCACGGCGTACCGCGTCGGGCTTGAGCAGGACGAGAGTGCGTTGGGTCACGGGCGCGACCTTAGTACGTTGAACCGGTGGCCCGAGCGTGGGACCCGGACGCACCGGGCGTGGTGACCCTGCCGTCGGGCCGCCTGGTCCGTGGTCGCGGCCTGCGCCGGCCGGTGCCCGAGGGCCCGCTGCCCGAGTTCGGCACCTACCTGCTCGGCCGGGCGCCGGCGCCGCTCGGCTGGAGCACGCGCTGGGTGCGGTGGCCCGACTTCCGGCTCCCCGCCGATCCCGCCGACCTGCGCACGGCGCTCGAGGACGCTCTCGCCCGCGCCGCCACCGAGCGGGTCGAGATCGCCTGTGCGGGTGGGCGCGGACGCACCGGGACGGCGCTGGCCTGCCTGGCGGTCCTCGACGGCGTACCGTCCACCGCCGCGGTGGCCTGGGTGCGTCAGCGGTACGACGCCCGCGCGGTCGAGACGCCCTTCCAGGCCCGGTTCGTCCGCCGGTTCAGCCCCCGAGCGGGTTGAGTCGCCCCGAACTCACCGTCGAGTTGCCCGAGGCGGCAACTCAACCGCGAGGATGCGGCAACTCAACGGTGAGGATGCGGCAACTCAACGATCAGCCCGGTCCAGCGACCGCGCGATGACCTTGTTGGCCGAGCGCTGGAAGCCGCGCACGATCGCGTCGAGCGTGAGCCGGCGCAGGGTGCTGATGGTGGCCTCGAGCTGCTCGGCGTCCTCGCGGGAGGGGTGGGCGCTGGCGTGGCGCCAGGGCTCGACCACCTCGTCGTGGAGCACGCGCGTGAGCTCCTCGGCGAGCGCCGACATGTGCTTCTCGATGGCGTCGCCGGCGGCGCGCATGCCGGCGACGGGGATGTCGACCTCGAGCAGCTGCACGGCGACGTCGAACCCGTGGACGGGGGTGTAGCGCACCGCGCCCCGCTCGTCGGTCGCGACCCGGAGCAGGCCGAACTCCTCGATCAGGGTCACCTCGTCGTCGGTGAGGCGGCGCCCGGCGTGCTGGTCGAGCTGGCGGCGGGTGAGCTCCTGGGGCTCCCCCACGGTCCACGACGTCAGCATCGCCCGCTGCACGGCGAGGTCCTCGACGCCGGCGTCGGCGGGCAGTGAGGCGAGGTACTTCTCGATCGCCTGCAGCGTGAAGCCGTGGCCCTGCAGCGCGCGGATCATCTCCAGGCGCGCGAGGTGGGTGTCGTCGTACCACGCCATCCGGCCGCGCCGGGCGGGCGGCGGGAGCAGGCCGAGGCTGGCGTAGTAGCGGGTGGTGCGCACGGTCAGGCCGGCGGCCGCGGCCAGCTCGTCGACGGTGCGCAGGGGGCCGCCGTCGTCGGCCTGGGGTGCCGAGTCCACCCCCGCAACAGAACTCATGACTGTCACAGTACGACTGTCATTTGCCGTGTGCAACGCGGGATATCGGAAAGGGTTGACGTGCGTCACATCCACGTGGACAGTACGTGTGTGACAGTTCTACTGTCATCGTGCCCCCTCCGAGCCTGACCGCAGCAGTACGACGACAGGAGCGCCATGCCCGCCCACAGCGCCCCGCGGGTCCTCCCGGCGCTCGGCAAGCCGCTGGCGGAGGTCATCGCGCTGCTCGGGTTCACCCGCCGGGTGCTCACCGCCGCGCTCGACACCATCGTCGGACGCCGGTTCCCGCTGGCGGAGACGGTCGTGCAGACCTGGTACGCGATCCGGGTCTGCACGCTGCCCGCGCTGGCGGTCTCGGTCCCGTTCGGCATCATCCTCGCGCTGCAGGTCGGCGTGCTGGCCCAGGAAGTCGGCGCCGTCGCGTTCACCGGCGCCGGCAACACCCTGGCCGTCGTACGCCAGGCCTCTCCCCTGATCACCGCGCTGATGCTGTCGGGCGTCGCGGGCTCCGCGATCTGCGCCGACCTCGGCTCGCGCCGGATCCGCGAGGAGATCGACGCGATGGAGGTCATGGGCCTCTCGGTGGTCGAGCGGCTCGTGGTGCCGCGCATGTTCGCCATCATCGCCGTCGCGGTGCTCCTCAACGGCGTGGTCATGTTCTTCACGATCATCACCACGCTGAGCGTCAGCGTGGTGCTGCAGGACCTGCCGCCGGGCAGCTACCTCGCCTCGGTCACCACCCTGGCCCAGGTCTCCGACCTGTGGCTCTCGCTGGCCAAGGCGGCGATCTTCGCGGTGATCTGCGCCCTCGTGGCGTCGTACAAGGGCCTGCGGGCCGAGCGCGGCCCGACCGGCGTCGGCGAGGCGGTGACCAGCGCCGTGGTGACCAACTTCGTGCTGCTCTTCGCGGCCAACTTCGTGATCTCGCAGGTC
Organism: Nocardioides sp. QY071; assembly: GCF_029961765.1. Taxonomy (NCBI): domain Bacteria; kingdom Bacillati; phylum Actinomycetota; class Actinomycetes; order Propionibacteriales; family Nocardioidaceae; genus Nocardioides; species Nocardioides sp. QY071. The sequence goes on along the minus strand of NZ_CP124681.1, from coordinate 1,478,904 downwards.
TACAGCACCTTCGCCGGCGGGCCGATCGGATGACCCACGCCGTGACCGCGATCGAGGAGACCGTCGACAAGGCCGTCGTCGGCCCGCTGGCCGGCATCGGCCTGCAGCTCGTGCTGGCCTGGCGCGCGGTCGTGGCACTGCCGGTCGCGCTCACCCGCTATCGCGGCGAGATCCAGCGGGTGCTGGCCGAGGTCACCCTCGGCTCCGGCATCTTCCTCGTCGGCGGCGGGGTCGTGGGCGTCGTCCTGCTCCTGTCCACCCTGACCGGCACCGAGGTCGGCCTCGAGGGCTACCAGGGCCTCGACGTGATCGGCCTGGCGCCGCTGACCGGGTTCATCTCCGGGTACGCCAACACCCGCGAGCTCGCGCCGATGGTCGCCGCGCTCGGCTTCGCCGCCCGGATCGGCTGCGGCTTCACCTCACGGCTGGGCGCGATGCGGATCAGCGAGGAGATCGACGCGCTGGAGTCGATGGCGATCCGCCCGATCCCCTACCTGGTCAGCACCCGCCTGGTCGCCGCGTGGATTGTCGTGCTGCCGCTCTACCTGATCGGCCTGGTCGGCACGTACGTCGCCACCGACCTCATGGTCACCACCTTCTACGGCCAGTCCGCCGGCACCTACGACCACTACTTCCGCACCTTCGTCGCGCCGGTCGACGTCATCTACTCCGCGATCAAGGTGGTCGTGCTGACGACCGTGGTGACGCTCATCCACTGCTACCACGGCTTCACCGCCACCGGCGGCCCCGAGGGCGTGGGCCGGGCGACCGGCCGCGCGATCCGGGCCAGCATCATCTCGCTCACCGTCGTCGACATCCTGCTGACGCTGCTCCTGTGGGGTGCGGACCAGCAGGTCCAGATCTCGGGGTGACGCGATGAGCGAGTTCCTGTTCGCCCACTCGAAGGCGGACCCGCGCGTGCTGCGGCTGCGCCTGGCCGCGGTCGGCATCACCGGCTTCCTGCTGCTCGGCGCACTGACCGGCGTGCTCGGCCTGCAGACCCTGGGCGTCGTCAGCGACGACGTGCGGGTGACCGTCCAGCTGCCCACCATCGGCGACACCCTCGGGACCAACTCCGACGTGAAGTACGACGGCCTGCGGGTCGGCCGCGTCGTCCAGGTCGACCCCGCCGGCCCCAGCGCCGAGGTGCTCGTCGCGCCCGAGCACGCCGCCCTCATCCCGGCCACCGTGGCCGCGCGGGTCCTGCCCGGCACCCTGTTCGGCAACGAGTACGTCGACCTGGTCGCCGCCGCCCACGCCGAGCCCGCCACCACCGCGAGCGCACACCACCTGGCCGAGGGCGCCGTCGTACCGGCGGACACCTCGACCGCGACGAGGCGACTGATGGACACCTTCTCCGCCACCCAGCGGCTGCTGGCGGCGGTCGACCCGGCCCAGTGGGACGTCGCGCTGTCCCAGCTCGCCGACGCGCTCGACGGGCGGGGCGCGCGGATCGCGGAGCTGGTGCGCGACGGCAACGGCTTCCTCGGCCGCTGGGCCGACCTGCACCCGCAGGTGCGTGAGGACCTCGACCTGCTCGCCCGCGACACCGACCTGGCCGCCGACGTCGAGCCGCAGCTGGTGAAGGCGCTGCGCGACACGCGGCCGCTGGCCCGGACCTTCGTGCAGCAGCAGGCGGAGATCTCCGACCTGCTGGCCGACGTACCCGCGCTTCTCGACGGCGAGACCGGCGTGACCACCTTCTTGCGCGAGAACGGCGCCGCCACGGCCCGCCTGCTCAACGCGAGTGCCGCGACCCTGGAGGTGTTCGCCGAGCGCTATCCCGCCTTCGCCGAGCTGCTCCGCAAGGTGCCGGTCCTGCTGCGCAACGGCGCGAACGCGGTCAAGAACGGCCGGATCCAGATGGAGGGCGTGCTCGCGCCCCAGCTGCTCGACCCCTACGACGCGACCGACCCGAAGGACTGCCCCACCTACCGCGGACTCGCCGGACCGTGCGGAGCACACCGATGAGCCGCCAGCTCAGCGAGCTGCGCCGCCATCGCGGAGCCGTGCTCGGCGTCGCGGTGTTCGCGCTGGTCGCCGTGGTGCTGACCAGCATGGTCGCCGGCACCCTGTCCCGCGCCCAGCACGGCGACGCGATCACCGTCACCGCGGTGTTCCGCGACGCGACCGGCCTGCGCACCGGCGACGACGTACGCATCGCGGGGGTGCGGGTCGGCCGGGTCACCGGCACCCGCCTCGGCACTGGCGAGGAGCGCGGCCTCGCCGTCGTGACGATGAGCGTGAACGCCGACCAGCGGCTGCACGACGACGTGACCGCGTCGGTCGACTACCTCAACCTGATGGGCCAGCGGTACGTCGCCCTGGCCCGTCCCGACCGCACCGCGGCGGCCGGGCGGCTCACCGACGGCGACCGGATCCCGCTCGCCCGCACCCGGCCCGCGCTCGACCTGACCGCGATGTTCAACGCCTTCCAGCCGATCTTCGACCTGTTGCAGCCCGCCGACATCAACCAGCTCGCCACCAACATCGTCGAGGTGCTGCAGGGCCAGGGTCCGACCATGGCGCACCTGCTGGACCAGACGGCGAGGCTCACCTCCGGCATCACCGACCGCGACGCGACGCTGGCGAAGGTCGTCGACAACGTCACGCTCGTCCTCGACACGACCGACGAGCACCGCGCCGAGATCACCCGCCTGGTCGACGGGCTCGCCTCCCTCACCGGCGGCCTCGCCGCGGACCGCGACCGGATCGCCACCAGCCTCGACTCGATCGCCCGGCTGGCGAGGACGACCGCCGACCTGGTCGGCGAGCTCCGCCAGCCGGTCGTCCACGTCGCGGACCTGAGTGCCCCGTGGTTCCGCTACCTCGCGCAGCGCCGCGACCTGCTCGTGCAGACCGGCGCCGCGGTCCCCCAGCAGCTGGACACCTACCTGCGCACCCTCGGCTACGGCAGCTACCTCAACGTCTACGTCTGCACCCTCGCCGCGGGCGGCGCCGGCGTGCCCTACAAGCTCGACCTCGGGGTCACCGGCAACAGGCACTCGAAGAGGTGCCGCTGATGAGCGCCGCCCTCGGACGGCTCGCCTGGCCGCTGCGCGTGGTCGCGGCGCTGGTCGTGCTCGGCCTGCTGCTGCTCGGGCTGCGCGCGCTCGCCGGCGACCCGGCGTACCACGCCCGGCTGCGGCACGCCGCCGGGCTGGAGCCCGGCGACGACGTACGGATGGCGGGGCTCAGGATCGGCGAGGTGACCGCGGTGCGCGCCGACCGCGACCAGGTCGACGTCCGGTTCAGCCTCACCGGCTCCCCCGAGGACCTCGGCGTCACCGAGGACAGCACGGTGCAGGTCAAGCTGCTCTCCATCCTCGGTGAGCGCTTCCTCTCTCTGGCCCCGGGCAAGGGCGCCGCGCTCGGCGACGACAGCACGATCGCCGTCGAGCACGCGGTCGACAGCTACACGATCGAGCGGTTCTGGCTCGAGTCCACGCCCCAGGTCGAGGCGCTCGACCTGGACCGGGTGCAGCAGGCGGTCGACGTGCTCGCCACCGACCTCGCCGTCGAGCCCGACGCCCTGCGCGACGCGCTCGACGGGATCGCCGGCGTCTCGGCGATCGCCAACGACCGCGAGCAGCAGCTCGACGCCCTGCTCGCCTCGATCCGCAAGGTCACCGACCTGGTCCTCGACCAGACCGACCAGCTCGACCAGGTCCTCACCCACGGCACGACGGTGATGCTGATGGTCCAGCAGCGCAAGGAGACCCTGCGGGCACTCCTGTCCGACGCCCACCGCTTCGTCACCGGCCTCACCGCACTGGTCCGGGCCACCGCGCCCCAGCTGAAGCCTGCGCTGCACGACCTGCGCACGGTGCTGCGCGTCCTCGACGAGCACCGCGCAAAGCTCGACAGGACGCTCGAGCTCGCCGGCCCCACCATGCGTGTCTTCACCAACGCGACCGGCGACGGGCCGTGGCTGGGGGTCAACGCGCCCTGGGCGATCGTCCCCGACGACCTGGTCTGCTCGATCACGCCGGAGGACTGCAAGTGATCGCCCGACAGAGGCTCCTCACCATCGCCGGCGCGGTCGTCGCCCTCGCCGTGCTGCTGTCCGGCGCCCGGCTGCTCGGCTGGCTCGGCGGCGACGACCCCGACGACCTCGTCGTGACCGCCGACTTCGCCGACACGACGGGGGTCTATGTCGGCAACGACGTCACCTACCTCGGCGTGAAGGTCGGCGAGATCGTCGGGATCGAGCCGCAGGGCGCGACCATGCGCGTGGTCATGCACCTCGCCCCCGACACCCGGGTGCCGCGCGACGCCGGTGCCGAGATCCTGCAGGGCTCCCTCGTCACGGACCGGTACATCGAGCTCGGCCCGGCCTGGACCGACGGCCCGACCTTGGCGACCGGCGCGCACATCGCCGCCGACCACACCCGGGCGCCCGCCACCGTCGACGAGATCGCCAAGGCGATCGACGACCTGGTGCTCGCCCTCGACGGCGGTCCCGACGGCCCCGGCAGCCCCGGCAGCAAGGACGGCAAGGGCCTCGGCGACGTCCTCGCGGCGACCGCGAGGACGCTCGACGGCAACGGGCCGCACCTGCGCGCCGCGCTCGCCGAGAGCCGCGACGCGCTGGCGATGATCAACGCCAAGGACGGCGACCTCACCGCGGTCACCGACAACCTGGTCCCCCTGGTCCACACGCTCGCCGAGCGGGACGCGTCGATCCGCGACTTCACGAGGGCGTCCGCGGACACCGGCGCGGTGCTCGCCGACCAGCGTCAGGAGCTGGTCGCGACCCTCGACAGCCTCGACGAGCTCACCCGGCTGGCCAACCGCTTCCTGGAGCAGAACGGCGGCGTCCTCGGCGACGACCTGAAGGGCCTCGCCGACGTGGTCGCCCTGGTCCGCTCGCGCCAGGACTCCCTCGAGGAGGCCTTCGACACGATGCCGACGATGGCGGAGAACTTCGCCCGCGCCTACGACTGGGACCTCGGCCGGTTGCGCGTGCAGTTCGCCTTCAGCGCCGGCCCGTTCGCCGCCGCCTTCCGCGACCACAGCTGCAAGGTCTTCGCCGAGGCGCTCGCCGGCGACACCGGGACCCGGATCTGCGGATTGCTGTTCAGCGGCCAGGGCACCGGCCTGCTGGACCCGCTCCTCGACGGCATCTACAACGGCCTGCCGGGGGCGATCCCGTGACCGGCGCCAGGCGGCTGCTCGCCACACTGACGCTGCTGGTCGGCGGGCTGACGGCCGGCTGCGGGCTGACCCTGGAGGACGTGCCGCTCCCGAGCCTGGTCGACGGGCCGACGTACGCCGTGACGATCGAGTTCGCCGACGCGCTCAACCTCCCGGTCGACGCACCGGTGAAGCTCGACGGCGCCACGGTCGGCCAGGTGACGGCGGTGGAGGCGGGCGACTACGTCGCCGAGGTCGAGCTCGCGCTGTCGACGTCGGTCCGGCTGCGCGACTCCTCCCGGGCCGAGATCCGGCTGACCTCCCCCATGGGTACGGCGTTCGTGCAGCTGCTCCCCGGCGAGACCGGCACCGTCCTGGCCGACGGTGCGACCCTGCCGGTCGCCGCGACCGGCAGCGCGCCCGACGTCACCGACCTGCTCAGCGCCCTGTCCACCGTCGTCACCGGCGGCAGCTTCGCCGACATCTCCACGATCATCGACCAGCTCAACGTCGCGCTGACCGGCAACGCCGACGACGTACGACGCCTCCTGCGTCGCCTCGACACCGCGGTGACCGACCTGAACGCCGACTTCCCGCGGGTCGACCGGCTGACCGCGTCGCTGGACCGGTTGACCACCCGGCTGGCGGGCGACCTGCCCGAGATCACCCGTTCCCTCACCACGCTCACCGGGCTGGTCGCCACCTTCGACCAGCAGCGCGCGCAGCTCGTGACGGCGATGGAGTCGCTGAGCAGGTTCGACGCGGTCGCCACCCCGCTCACCGAGGCCGTGCGCGCCGACCTCGTCGCCCAGCTCGAGGACATGGAGCCGGTGGTCCGGACCCTGCTCGCCGGCCGGGACGACATCGACGGCGTGATGACCGGGCTGGTCGCCTTCGCCGAGGGCAGCGACCAGGCCGCACCGGGCGACTTCGCCAACTTCGACCTGACCTTCCTGCTCGACCTGAAGGCGCTGACGGCGACGGGAGGTGCGCAGTGAGCCGGCGCGCCACCCCGGCCGAGCAGGTCGCCGCCACCTCCCGGATGTGGCGGCGCCGGATCCGGGTCGCCCAGTCGCTGATCCTGGTCATCCTCGTCGGCGGTGTCGTCTACGTCGCCGACACGGTGGTCGGCGGCTCCTTGTTCCACCACCCGTACGCCGTCACGGTCGAGCTCCCCCAGGCCGCCGGCCTGCACGAGGGCTCGGTCGTGACCTACCGCGGCCAGCGCATCGGCGAGGTGAGCGACGTACGGCTCAGCGCGAAGCCCGGCGTGGGGGTGGTCGCGCGGATCGAGATCGAGTCCGGCGTCGAGGTGCCGCGGGACAGCGCGATGGAGGTCCGCAACCTGTCCGCGGTCGGCGAGCAGTACCTCGACGTCCGGCCCACGTCGGGCAAGGGGCCCTACCTGGCCGACGGCGCGACCGTCCCCGTCTCGGCGACCAGCGTCCCGCTCGGCGTACCCGACGTCCTGGCGCACGCGCAGCGGCTGATGTCGCACCTCGACGTCGCCGACGTGCGGACCATCGCCACCGAGACCGCGGCGATCTTCGGCGACAACGACCAGGACGTCGACCTGCGCTCGCTGGCGATCGAGCTGGAGAGCGCGTTCGCGATGCTGCGCCGGCTCGAGCCCGACCTCACGACACTGGCGCAGCAGGCCGAGACGCCGCTGACCACGCTCGCCGAGCTCTCCCCCGAGATCCGCCGGCTCTCCGCCGATCTCGAGGCCGTCGCCCAGTCGCTCGCGAAGGCCACGCCCGCCGTGCGCAGCACGGTCACCACCGCGATCGACCTGGTGCCGCGGCTCGAGCGCTGGTGGCGGGCGGCCTCGCCCCAGCTGCGCCGGATGCTGCGCGCCGGCGTACCCCTCACCGAGATGGCCGCCGAGCACCTGCGCGGGCTCCAGCACTGGCTGGACTGGGCGCCGATCCAGGCCGACGTGATGGCCGGCAGCACCCGCGACGGCAGCGGCCGGGTCGTGCTCGTCCCGCGGATCCTCAAGAACTGCGTCTACGACCGCAGCGTCCAGCGCGACATCCAGGACACCAGTCGCCGCGAGCCGCGCACCGACGTGCACTGCACCGACCCGCCGAAGGGCACCCAGGGCCGCGGCTCGGCCGAAGTGCCCCAGCAGTAGTCCCATCCCGTCCCGTTTCCGGACAACCGAGAGGAACCACGATGAGCACCGACACCCTGACGATCCGCGCCGAGGTCGAGCAGGAGATCGCCGGCCTCACCCTGCCCGTCGCCCTGGCCCGCACCGTGGAGGCCGAGGGCGACCTGGCGGCGTACTCCGACAAGGTCGGGATCGACCTGTCCGCCGGGTACGCGCCCGGCTGGCGCACGGTCACCTGGACCGCGCTGCGCGAACAGGCGCTCGATGCGGCGGGCGCGCTGATGGCAGCCGGCGTCGCCACAGGCGACCGGGTGGCGCTCATGGCGAGCAACCGGATCGAGCACGTCGTCGCCGACCTCGGCGTCGTCCACGCCGCGGGCGTGTCGATGTCGGTCTACAACACGCTCTCCCCCGACCAGGTCGCCTACGTCGCCGGCCATGCCGAGCCGAGTGTCGTCGTACTCGAGAGCGCCGACCACCTGGCCCGCTGGGAGCGGGCGCTGGCCGAGTCCACCTCGATCCGCACCGTCGTCGTGATCGACGCGGACGCACCCGCGGGTGACGACAGGTTCGTCACCTGGGACGCCTTCCTCGCCTCCGGTGCCGCCTGGCGCGCGGACCACGCGGCCGACCTGTCCGAGCGCACTGCCGGCATCTCCCCGGACGACCCGCTGACGATCCTCTACACCTCGGGCACGACCGGGAACCCGAAGGGCGTCGTGCTCACCCACCACGCCGTGCTCTACGAGTGCATCTGCTCACTGCGCGTCGCCTCGCCGACCCAGCACAACGAGTTCATCTCCTACCTGCCGTTCGCCCACATCGCCGAGCGCACGCTGGGCATGTACATCCCGCAGGTCATGGGCGCCCACATCCACCTGATCGCCGACCCCGCGCTGCTGCTCGGCGCGCTCGGCGAGGTGCACCCGACGCGCTTCTTCGGGGTCCCGCGGGTGTGGGAGAAGATCAGGACCGGCATCTCCGCCAAGCTCGCCGCCGAGACCGACCCGGAGAAGAGGGCCCAGGTCGAGGGGGCGCTCGCGACCGGCCTGGAGTACGTCGAGGCGCTCCAGTCGGGCAGCACGGTCTCCCCCGAGCTCGAGGCCCGGTTCCGGGCCGCCGACGCCGGGCTGCTCTCCTTCCTGCGCGCGCTGCTCGGCCTCGACCGCTGCGAATGGGCGGCGTCCGCCGCCGCCCCGATGCCGCTGGAGGTCGCGAGGTTCTTCGCCGGCCTCGGCATGCGGATCTACGACGTCTACGGCATGACCGAGACCTGTGCCGCCGTCACCTCCTGCGGCCCGGACCAGTTCCGCCTCGGCACCGTCGGCCGCGCCCTGCCCGGCATCGAGATCACGCTGGCCGAGGACGGCGAGATCCTGGCCCGCGGCCCGGTCGCCTCGAAGGGCTACTACAAGCAGCCCGAGGCGACCGCAGCCCTCATCGACACCGACGGCTGGGTGCACACCGGCGACATCGGCGAGATCGACGAGGACGGCTTCCTCAAGGTCGTCGACCGCAAGAAGGAGATGATCATCACCTCCTCCGGCAAGAACATCGCGCCCTCCAACATCGAGAACTACCTCAAGGAGAGCCCGATCGTCGGCCACGCGCTGGTCTTCGGCGAGGGCAGGCCGTACGTCGTCGCGGTGCTCACCCTCGACGCCGAGATCGCGCCGCTGGTCGGCGCCCAGCTCGGCATCCCCGCCGGCACCTCGCTCGCCGAGCTGGCCCAGCACCCCGCCATGCTCGCGGTCGCCCAGCAGGCCGTCGACGCCGCCAACGAGCGCCTGTCGCGGCCCGAGCAGGTCAAGGCCTGGGAGCTGCTCCCGGTCGAGTGGACCGCCGAGTCCGAGGAGCTCACCCCGACGCTCAAGCTCAAGCGCCGCGTCGTCCACGCCAAGTACGCCGACGTCCTGGAAAGGCTCTACTCGTGACCACGACCGTTGTTGCTCCTGCCGCCGCCCGGCCCGACTGGGTCATCGACGAGCGGATCGCCGGGTGGAGCCGCTGGGTGTTCCGCGACCCGGCCTCGACCGCGACGAGCACGGCGGTCGCGCCGTACGACGGGCAGCCGACGGCCGCCGTACCCGTCTCCAGCGCCGGCGACGTCACCGACGCCATCGCGTCCGCGCGTGAGGCCCAGCACCGGTGGGCGCTGCTGCCGTGGAGCACTCGGGCGGGCATCGTGCTGCGCTTCCACGACCTGCTCGTCGAGCGGCAGGACGAGGTGATCGACCTGATCCAGTGGGAGATGGGCAAGTCCCGGTTCAGCGCCTGGCAGGAGATCCTGCAGGTCGCGACCATCGCGCGGCACTACGCGCGGCACGGGCGGCGCTACCTCGTGGACCACAAGGTGCGCGGCGCGATGCCGGGGCTGACCAAGGTGCGCGAGGTGCGGGTGCCGAAGGGCGTCGTCGGGATGATCTCGCCCTGGAACTACCCGCTCTACCTCGCCGTCGGCGACGTGCTGCCCGCGCTGCTCGCAGGCAACGGCGTGGTCAGCAAGGCCGACTCGCAGACCCCGCTCACCCTGCTGTGGACCCGGGCACTGCTCGCCGAGGCCGGTCTGCCCCGCGACATCTGGCACGTCGTCGTGGGCCCGGGCTCCGTCGTCGGCGACGCGCTCATCGGCTCTGTCGACGCCCCCGGGGCCGGGGTCGACCACATCTGCTTCACCGGGTCGACCGCGACCGGCCGTTCGGTCGGACGTCGCGCGGGCGAGATGCTGATCGCGGCCTCGCTCGAGCTCGGCGGCAAGAACCCGCTCGTCGTGCTCGCCGACGCCGACGTCGAGAAGGCCGCGGCCGGCTGCGTCGCGGCGGCCTTCGCGAACACCGGCCAGATGTGCATCCACATCGAGCGGGTGATCGTCCACGCGGACGTCTACGACGCGTTCCGGGACGCTTTGGTCGCCGCCACCGAGGCCCTCACGCTGGGCCAGACCTTCGACTACACCGTCGACGTAGGCTCGCTGGCCTCCCCGGCGCAGCTGGAGGCGGTCACCTCCCACGTCGCCTCCGCCGTCGCGGCGGGCGCGACCGTGCTGGCCGGTGGCCGGGCGCGGCCCGACCTCGGCCCGCTCATGCACGAGCCGACCGTGCTGGAGGGCGTCACCGCCGACATGCCGGTCTGCCTCGAGGAGACCTTCGGCCCGGTGATCTCGCTCTACAAGGTGGCCACCGATCTCGACGCGATCGAGAAGGCGAACGAGGGCCGCTACGGCCTGTCCGCGAGCATCTGGTCGCGGGACACGGGCACCGCCGAGGCGCTGGCCCAGCGCATCCGGGCCGGCTCGGTCAACGTCAACGACGGTGCCGCCGCGGCGGCCGGCTCGATCGAGGCCGGGATGGGCGGCATGGGCGACAGCGGCCTGGGCCGCCGCCACGGCGCCGAGGGCATGCGCAAGTACACCGAGTCGCAGACCGTCGCCACCCAGCGCCTGGTCCCCCTCGGCCCACCGGCGGGGATGTCCCTCGACCGGTTCGTGGGGTTGGGCAACGCCCAGCTCAAGCTCCTGAGGCGGCTCCGGGTCCGCTGAGGGTCACCTTCTTCTCCGCATATCTGACGAATGGGCTGTGAAATGGCCGAGTTCACGACCCGTTCGTCAGATACGCGGAGAAGACCCGACCCCTAGAAGGTGAGGGCGACCTTGCCGGCCCCGCTCATCGGGTCGCCGGCGAGGGCGAAGGCGTCCGCGATCTGCTCCAGCCCGAACCGGTGGGTGATCATCGTCGGCGCGTCCGCCGGAGCCGCCGCGACCAGGTCGACCGCGTCGACGAAGGACGAGAGACCCTCCTCCGACTGGGCGTTCCAGGTCATGTCGATGGTCGCCCGCTTGCGGAACACCGTGTGCAGCGGCCAGGTGGCCGGGCCGTCGTCCTCGTAGAGGCCGAACAGCCCGATCCGGCCCTCGTCACGCACCATCCGCATGACCTGGTGCCGGGTGGCGTCGGTGCCGGCGGCCTCGATGGCCAGCTCCACGCCGATCCCCCCGGTGATCTCGTCGACCACGTCGACGATGTCCTCGCCGGGGGCGTGCACGACCCGGGTGGCGCCGTACGACGTCGCGGTGGCCAGCCGCGCCGGGGACAGGTCGCTCACGATCACCTGTTCGAAGCCCGCACGGCGCAGCAGCTGGACGAACGCCAGGCCGGCGGGTCCGGTGCCGACCACGGCGGCCGCGCGCGGCTCGGCGGTGGCTGGCAGCCGCACCGACGGCCAGAACCGCTTCATCGCGAAGACCGCGGTGCCGAGCTGCTGGGCGAGCACCAGCCGCTCGGGCGCGCCCTCCGGCACGGGTACGACGGCCGAGGGTGGCAGCACCTGGAGGTCGGCGAAGCAGGCCGCGGCCGCGGCGGGTGGGGCGCACAGGACCCGCGTCCCCACGGCCACGACCGGCGAGCGGCTCTCGACCACGACGCCGACCGCCTCGTGGCCGGGGCCGCCCGGGAGTCCGTTGCCGCCCTCGGACACGACGTGGAGGTCGGAGCCGCAGATCGCGGCGACCTCCGTGCGGATCAGCAGCTCTCCCGGCGCGGGGGCCGGGTCGGGGGCGTCGACGACCTCGAGCCGGCCCGGCGCCGTGACCGACGCGGCCCGCATCAGGCGCCCGCGATCTGGGCCGACAGCGCCCGTCGCTGCACCTGCCCGGTCGCGGCGGTGCGGGGGATGGCCGGCACGCCGACGACCATCCGCGGATGCTTGTGCCGGGCCAGCCGGCCGTCGAGCAGCCGGCGCACGGCCTCGACGTCGGGCACCGGGCCGCCGGCGGACGACACGGCCAGGCAGACCACCTCGCCCCACAGATCGTCCGGTACGCCGACCACCGCGTAGTCCGCGCAGCCGGGCAGTCCGCGCAGCGCCGCCTCGACCTCGGTCGGCCACACGCTCTCCCCGCCGCTGCGGATCATCTCGCTGACCCGGCCGGTGATGAAGAGGTAGCCGTCCTCGTCGACGTGCCCGACGTCGCCCGAGTGGTAGACCCCGTCGCCGAGGACCTGCGCGGTGTCCTCCGGCCGGTCGAGGTAGCCGTTCATCAGGGTCGGCGACGCGACCCGGATCTCGCCGTCCTCGGCGGTCCACAGCACGCCCGGCGGAGTCGCCAGGCCGACGCTGCCGGGACGGGTGTCCAGGTGGGCGTGCGCGTCGTGGAGCCGGGCCATCGAGCCGGCCTCGGTGGTGCCGTACAGCACCGTCGTGGTCGCCTGCGGCACGCGGGTCCTGATCCGCTCCAGCAGCGTCGGCGAGACCCGCGACGTACCGGTGTCGGCGTGGAACAGCGAGGACAGGTCGGCCTGGACGTCGGTCGCGTCGAGCACCCGCTCCCACACCGCGGGGATCGCGTAGAACGCCGACGCCCGCCAGCGCTCGACCGCGGTCAGCAGCTCGACCGGGTCGGCGCGGTGCACGAGGTGGATCGCACGGCCGTTCTGCCACGCCTCCATCACGTAGTGCCAGCCGCCGTAGTGGAACAGCGGGAAGCCGGTCACCAGGCCGGCCCTGCCGCGCATCGCCTGCCCGAAGGTCCCGCCGCCGGCGGCCGAGCGCAGCCAGCTCGCGCGGTGGCTGACCAGCGCGCCCTTCGGCCGCCCCGTGCTGCCACTGGTCAGGTAGAGGATGTGCGGCGCCGTGTCGTCGATCGCGACCCCGAGCGGCTCGGGCGAGAGCCGGGCGCAGAGCGCGTCCAGGTCCGCGCCCGGCACCATGCCGTCCGCGTCGAACACCGCCAGCGGGATCTCCCGCTCACGCGCCAGCTGCTCGGCCTCGTCGAGATGCTCGAGGTCGGTGACCAGCAGCCGCGGGGCGACGTAGTCCAGCACCCCGGCCAGCTCGGCCGCGGGCAGCGACGGGTTGAGCGGCGCGAAGACCGCCCCGACCCGCCCGGCGCCGAGGAACCCGTCGAGGGCGCGCAACGACGGCGCTGCCCACCAGGCGATCGTGTCCCCCGCCCCCAGGCCGAGCTTCGCGAACGAGCGGGCCGCTCGGTTGCCGGCCTCGTCGAGCTCGGCGAAGCTGACGACCCGCAGGCCGAGGGTGGCCGCCGCCGCGGTCGGCCGGACCCGGGCGAAGCGGGCGACGGTGGTGGGGATGTCCAGGGTCACGACAGCTCCATCTGCGCGGGGTTGATCGCGTCGTACGTGCTCTTGTGCTGGGTGATGTCCATCGCCTCGTGGATGGCGTCCAGCCCCTGCACGGTATGCGTGATGAGGGCCTCGGGGTCGACCAGGTTCCGCTGGACGAGCCCGAAGCAGTGCTCGAAGACGGTCGCGGCACAGGCGTGGTCACCGGCGCCGGAGCGCGGGTGGATCAGGGTCACGGACTTGCTGCGCAGCAGTCCGGTCGGCAGCGGCGCGTGCGCGTCGAGGACCGACACCATCGCGATCCGGCCGCCGCGGCGCACGGCCTGCGCGGCCAGCTCGACGGTGCTCAGCCCGGCCAGGCCGAGGTCCGCGCTGCCGCCGGCCGTCTCGACGACGACGTCGAACCCGATCCCGCCGGTCAGCTCCTCGACCGCCGCAAGGACGTCGGAGCCGGCGTCGATCAGCGCGTCCGCGCCGAACCGGCCGCCCAGCTCGAGCTTGCGCGGGCTGTGGGTCGACAGGGCGACCAGGCCCGCATTGCCGTGCCGCGCGACCGCGACGCCGAGCAGGCCCATCACGCCGCCGCCCAGCACGAGGACCGACTCCCCCGGTCGTACGTCGAGCGCGGCGTGGGCGTGCACCGCGCCGGCCAGCGGCTGGATGGCCGCGGCCGCCGCGAGGGAGACCCCGTCCGGCACCGCCACCACCGCCGAGGCCGGTACGACGAGCCGCTCGGCCAGCGCGCCCGGCCGGGTGAACCCGATGATCGCCGGGGCGACGCAGGCGCTCGCCCAGGACCGCCGGCAGGCCGCGCAGGTGCCGCAGGGCAGCGTCTCGACGGCAGTCACCCGCTGCCCGACCTCGAGCCCGCGCACGTCGGCGCCGACCTCCGCGATCACGCCGGCGAACTCGTGTCCGCCGAACTGCACCGGCCCGTCCTCGAGCCGCCGGGCGAGCTGGTCGCTCAGCGCGACGTCCGCGCCGGCCATCAGCATGCACTCGGTGACGCTGAGCTGGACCCGGCGCACCTCGATCACCACCTCACCGGGCCCGCACACCGGTTCCGCGACCTCGGCGACGTCTACGACGAAGCCCGGCTTCACCACCACTGCCTGCACCAGCAACACCTCTCGATCTCCGCACGATCAGGACCAAGCAAGGGCTTGTGTAACCCACGTCACGGTGATTCAATCACGCTCATTGAATTTTGAATACAAAGTTCATTATTCAGAATCCAGCAGATCTCGGACAGGAACAACCGAAAGGTCCAGCACAGTGATGCGAGCCAGAGTGACGATCGCCGGCCTCCTGACCCTCACCCTCGGTGCGGCGCTCACCGGCTGCGGAGGCTCCTCCGCGGGCGACGACGGCGCGGACACGGTCGTGATCGGCCTCGTCTGCGACACCACCGGCCCCGGCGCCGGCTACGCCACCCCCGCCTGCAACGCCACCAAGGCGACCATCGACGAGGTCAATGCCGACGGCGGCGTCGACGGCAAGAAGATCAAGGTCGTCCAGGGCAACGACGAGAGCGACCCGACCAAGACGCCGACCGTGATCCAGAAGATGGTCAGCCAGGGCGCCGACGCGCTCATCATGCTGACCAGCAGCGCGGGCGTGCTGCAGGCCAAGTCGCTCATCGAGCGGACCCGGATCCCGGTCTTCATGTCGGTCGCCGCCAACCCGCTGGTGACCGAGCCGCCGAGCAACACCTACCTCTACCAGCTCGGTACGCCGACCTCGGACTGGGCGAGGGTCTACTGCGAGGCGTTCGACTCCCTCGGTGCGAAGAAGGTCGCCTTCCTGCAGGACAGCTCGCCCTCCCAGGTGCAGTTCAACCAGGGCCTGATCGACGGCCTCGACTGCGTCGACCTCGAGGTCGTCAACGGCGCCATCGACGCCACCGACCTGAGCCCGGAGGTGGCCAAGATCGAGAAGTCCGGTGCCGACGCCGTGCTCGTCGCGACCCAGAACGCCAACTTCGACGTCCTCGCCCAGAACACCCTGCACCAGCAGCTTCCCGGCGTGCCCCGGTTCACCGAGCTGCTGCTGAGCTCGCTGCCGTCGGCCTGGAAGCAGGCGCAGCCCGGCGCCCTCGAGGGCCTGGTCGGCCTGGCCGGCACCACCGACACCAACCCGAAGACCGTCGAGGTCGCGAAGCTCTTCGCCGAGACGGAGGGCGCCGACTTCCAGGTCAACAACTTCTGGACCCAGTCGTACGACGCCGTCCAGCTGCTCAAGCAGGCCATCGAGTCGGCCGGCAGCACCGACGGCACGAAGGTGAACGACGCGCTGCAGCAGATCACCGACTACGAGGCAGCGTCCGGCTACCCGGGGTTCACGCTCTCCTTCGGCAAGGACAAGCACCTCGGCGCGGACGGCATCTGCGGGCTGGTGCTGGTCACCTGGGGCGCGGACAACACCGTGACCGGCCCCTGGGCGGACTACACGCCGGACTGCGCGGCATGACGAATCCGCAACTGTGGATCGCCGTGGTCGAGAACGGGTGCTTCTTCGCCCTTCTCGGCCTGGCGTTCTACTTCAACCTGACCGGCGCGGGGTTCTTCAACTTCGCGATCGGCGCGATCGCCATGGCGTCCGCGTTCGTCGGGAGCTGGCTGGTGACCGAGCACGGCCTGAGCCGGCCCGTCGCGGGCCTGGTCGGGGTGCTCGGCGCCGTCGCGATCGGGGTGGTGATGGAGCTCGCCGTCGTCCGGCCGGTCCAGGCCCGCGGCGAGGGCGAGCTGTCCGCCCTCGTCGCGGTCGGGGCCAGCCTGTTCGCGATCATCCAGCTGTGCGGGCTGTTCCTCGGCCACGAGGCGCGCCCCGGCCAGCCGGTGTGGACGACCTCCCCGTTCTCGCTGGGCTCGGCGCGGATCAGCTCGACCGTCGTCCCTCTCGTCGTGATCACCGCCGTCCTGTTCACCGCGGCGTACGTCGCGCTGCGCCACACCCGGCTGGGCCGGCTCACCCGGGCGATCGGCAACGACACCGAGGCCGCGCGGGTGCTCGGCCTGCCCATCAACACCGCCCGGCTGCTGTCCTTCGCCGCGGCCGGGCTGATCGCCGCCCTCGCCGGGATCACCTTCGCCGGCCGCAGCGGTGTCAGCCCCGACAACGCGCTGCACTGGACCATCACCGGCTTCCTGGCGCTCGTCATCGGCGGCACCGGCACGGTGTGGGCGCCCTTGCTCGGCGGCGCGCTGCTGGCGCTGGCCAACGTGTTCATCCCCTTCTACTTCGGAGGTGACGTGCTCGCCTACGGCCTCGTCGTCGTCGCCATGTTGTTCTTCGCCTTCCGCCCCGAAGGCGTCTTCGCACCACGGGTGCGCGTGTGAGCGCCCGGATCCAGAGCGCCGCCGGCATCCTCGGTCTCGCGCTCCTGGTGCTGTGGGCCGGCGAGGACCTCTACCGCAGCAGCCTGCTGATCACCATGCTGACCTATGCGCTGATCGCGCTCGGCATGTACGTCCCGTTCGTGCTGGCAGGCTCGCTCTCCCTGTCCTACAGCGCCTACGCCGCCACCGGTGGGTACGCCGTCGCGATCGGCTCCGCCCACGCCGGATGGCCGCTGTGGCTGGGCATGCTGGTCGCCCCGCCGGTCGCGGCCGTGATCGCGGTCGTGCTCGGTGCCGCGACGATGCGGCTGTCCGGCTTCTACCTCGGCGCGGTGACCCTGCTCTTCGCGGAGGCGTTCATCCAGCTGCTCGGCAACCTCGACATCACCGGCGGACCGAGCGGAATCATCGGGCTGCCCCTGCTGTCCTTCGGCGGCTGGGAGCCGTCGCCCTTCCAGGTCGTGCTGATGGCGACGGTGCTCACCGGCCTGCTCGCCTTCGCGCTCGACCGGCTGCGTCGCAGCCCGTGGGGCGTGGTGGTCCGGGCCTCGCGGGAGGTGCCGATCGCGGTCGACACCGCCGGGGTGTCGGTGTCGCTGCTCAACCTGGTCGCCCTCGGCGTCGGCGCCGCGATCGCCTCGCTGGGCGGTGCGCTCTTCACGGCGTACGTCGGCGCGGTGAACCCGGAGACGTTCAGCGTGAACGTGATCTTCCTGGCCGTCTTCATGCCGCTCATCGGCGGCATCGGCAGCCCATGGGGCGCGGTTCTCGGCGCGGTGATCGTGGTCGACCTGACCCTCAACGTCGACGCACTGTCCTCCAGCGGGACCCTGCTGGTCTCGCTGAGCGTGCTCGTGATCCTGGTGCTGTTCCCGCGCGGCGTGCTCGGCTTCGCCGGCACTCTCGCCCGCTCGGGTACGGCCCTCCTCCCGAAGCGAGGTGTCCGCACATGACGACCGACGACCTGCTGCTGAGCGGCACCGGACTGCGCAAGAGCTACGGCGGCGTGCACGCCGTGAGCGACATGTCGCTGAGCCTGTACGCCGGCGAGGTGCTCGGCCTGATCGGCCCCAACGGCGCGGGGAAGACCACGCTGGTCGACCTCATCACCGGCGCCCAGGACGCCAACGGCGGCGAGCTGCTGCTGCGGGGGCAGCCCTTGCGCGGCGGCGCCGCCTCCCGGGCGGCGCACGGCCTGGCCCGTACCTTCCAGCACCCCCAGCTCGCCCACGACCTGACTGTCGCCGACAACCTGCTGCTCGGCGCCTTCGCGGCCCGGCACCGCGGCCTGGTGCCGCTGCTCACCGGGCTGGTCCGCGGCATCGTCCAGCCGCGATCGGCCGCCGACCGGGCCCTGGCCCAGCGGCTCGCGGACGAGGTCGGCCTGGCCGGCCTGGACCGCACCGCCGGCGACCTCACCCTCGGTGAGCAGCGACTGGTCGAGGTGGGCCGCGCGCTCGGCGCCGATCCCTGCGTCCTGCTCCTCGACGAGCCGTTCGCGGGCGCCGACGCCCACGGCGTCGCCGGCATCACCCGGGTGATCGAGCTGCTCCGCGGCCGCGGCCACGGCGTGATCCTGGTCGACCACAACGTCGACCTGGTCACCGGGCTCGCCGACCGGGTGCTGCTCATGGAGCGCGGCCGGCTGGCCTTCGAGGGCAGCCCGCGGGAGTGCCTCGCCAGCCCGGAGATGCAGCGCGTCTACTTCGGCACCACACCGGAAGGGGTCCCCTCATGACCCGGCTCGACATCGACGGCCTCACCGTGCGCTACGGCGGCGCGCTCGCCGTCGACGACCTCTCCCTCGCCGTCCCGGCCGGGCAGGTGACCGCCCTGGTCGGGCCGAACGGCGCCGGCAAGAGCAGCGCCGTGCTCGGCGCCTGCGGCACGGTCCGCGCGAGTGGGCGGGTGTCGCTGGGCGGCGAGCGGATCGACGGCTGGTCCCCCGGGCGTCGTACCCGGGGCGGACTGGCACTGGTCCCCCAGGGCCGCCAGCTGTTCTCCCGGCTCACCGTGCGCGAGAACCTGCTGATCGGCGCCGACCAGCTGCGGCTGCCGGCCCGCTCGGTCGCGGCGGCCGAGGAACGCTTCCCGATCCTCGGCGAGCGCCGCGGCAGCCTGGCCGGCGTGCTGAGCGGCGGCGAGCAGCAGATGCTCGCCGTGGCCCGGGCGCTGATGGGCTCGCCCCAGGTGCTGCTGCTCGACGAGCTGGTCACCGGCCTGGCGCCGCTGATCGTGCAGCAGCTCGCCGCCACCGTGCGCGAGCTCGCCGACGCCGGTCTCGCCGTCCTGGTGGCGGCGCCCGACCTGGTCGGGCTGCGCGAGGTCGTCGACCGCGGCTACGTGGTCGTGCGCGGGCGGGTCGTCGCCGACGTCGACGGCGGTCACCGGGCGCTGCAGGCGGCGTACGAGCGCGCGCTCGGCCTGGTCACCCAGGACTGAGACGCGGCTCACATGGCCCGGCATTGCCGTTCACCCATTTGCATAATAAATTCAAAATACAGGAGCTGAAGATGACGACCCCCACCCCGGAGCACGCGCTCATGGTCACCGGCATCGGTGGCCAGGGCGTCCAACTACTCGCCAAGACCCTCGCCCAGGCACTCACCGTCCGGGGTCGCTACGCGATGCTCGGTGCCGAGTACGGCGGCGAGATGCGCGGCGGGCCTACCCAGGCGACCGTCGTCGTCGGCGACGCGCCACTGCGCGCCCTGCCGATCGTGCCGCGCGCCCAGTCCGCGATCCTGATGCACGACCGCTACAGCGAGAACACGCTGGCCCGACTCGTCCCCGGCGGACTGTGCCTGGTGAACTCGTCGGTCGCTCCCGAGGGCTTCGCAGCCGATCGCGACCCGGTCCTGGTGCCGGCCACCGCCCTGGCCCGCGACGCCGGGGTCGCCCAGGCCGGCAGCTTCGTGATGCTCGGCGCGTACGCCGCGCTCACCGGCGTGGCGACCCGGGACGAGCTGGTCGCCGCGATGACCGGCCTGCTGCCGCCGTACCGGCGCCAGCACGCGGACGGGAACGCCCGCGCCCTCGACCTCGGCATCGACCACGTCGCCCCCATCCCGACAGGAGCCCCCTCGTGACCCTCGAGCTGCTGCAGGGCAGTGTCGCCATCACCCGCGCGGCCATCGCCGCCGACTGCAGGTTCTTCGCGGGCTACCCGATGTCGCCGTTCACGCCGCTGCTGGAGGCGATGTCGCGCGAGCTGGCAGACACCGGCGGCGTGTGCATCAACGCCGAGAGCGAGATCGAGGGCGCCAACATGGCTCTCGGTGCCTCGGCCGCCGGCTTCCGCGCCGCGACCGGGTCCTGCGGCCAGGGCATCGCGCTCATGCAGGAGACGATCGCCGAGGCCGCGCTCAACGAGACACCGCTCGTCGTGTTCAACATGGCGCGCAACCAGCAGGACTACTACCAGTGCACCCGTGGCGGCGGCTGGGGCGACTACCGCACGATCACGCTGGCACCCAAGGACATCACCGAGGCTGTCGAGCACACCCAGCTGCTCTTCCACCTGGCCGACAGGTACCGCGCGCCCGTGATCCTGTACGGCGACGACCTGCTCTCGAAGACCCAGGTCGGCGTGGACGTGCAACCGCTCGACCTGCCCGACCTGCCGGAGAAGGACTGGGCGCTCGACGGGTCCGCCAGCGGGACAGGCAGGTCGCGCCAGGTCTGGACCTTCGCCATGGGCAAGAAGAACGACCCCGGTCCCGGTCCGGACGGCCAGTGGAAGCGGGTCGCCCAGAAGTTCGCCGACCTCGAGCAGGTCGAGGCACGCCACGAGACCGTCCACGCCGAGGACGCCGAGACGCTCGTCGTCGCCTTCGGCTCGGCCGCCAAGTTCGTCGAGCACGTCGTCGAGGAGCTGCGCGAGCAGGGGCACAAGGTCGGCCTGTTCCGGCCGATCACGCTGTGGCCCTTCCCCGGCGCGGCGCTCGCGCAGGTGACCCGCGGCGTGCGGCGGGTGCTCGTGTTCGAGATCAACGCCGGCCAGATGATCGACGACGTGCGCCAGTGGACGCACGACCGGGACGCGATCGAGTTCATCGGCGGGGTGAGCATCGACGAGCACGGCCTCGCCTTCGGGCCGCTGCTCGACGCGCCCGTGATCGCCGAGCGGATCCTGGCCGCCCACTCCCCTGCCGACGTACTGACCGCGAGGAGCTGACCATGACCACCACGGACATCACCATCGACACCCGGACGGCACCCCCGCCGCCGTCGACCAAGGCCGCCTCGGCGGCGCCCTCACTCATCCTCGGCGAGCACTCGCTGTGCCCCGGGTGTGGCGAGCCGGTGGCACTGCGGCTGCTGCTGGAGACGCTGCAGGAGCTGGACGTCGTCGACCGCTCCATCGGCGTCGTGGGCCACGGCTGCTACGGCAGCTTCGTGCGGATCATGGACATCGACGTCCTCCAGTGCCTCCACGGCCGCGCCCCCTCGTGCGCCACCGGGATCAAGCGGATGCGCCCCGAGTCCGTCGTGTTCACGCTGCAGGGCGACGGCGACATGGTCAACGAGGGGCTGCAGGAGGTCCTCCACTCCGCGGCCCGCGGCGAGAACATCACCTGCATCCTGCTCAACAACGGGGTGTTCGGCGACACCGGCGGGCAGCAGACCGCGACCACCGTGCTCGGCCAGCGCACCAAGACCAGCCTCGAGGGCCGCAACGCGGCAGACCACGGCTACCCCATCCCGATCGCGGACCTGGTGGCCTCCCTCCAGGGCAGCGGGTACGTCGCCCGCGGCGCGGTGTCGACGCCGGCCGCGGTGGCGAGGACGAAGCGGATGATCAAGCGGGCGGTGCAGTCCCAGCTCGACGGCAACGGGCTCTCGCTGGTCGAGATCCTCACCATGTGCCCGACCGGCTGGTTCGTCCCGGCGGCGGACGGCGCGGACTACCAGGGTTCGTCCATGGAACCGGTCTACCCTGTCGGCGAGCTGAAGAGCCAGGAGGCAGAACGTGCTTGAGCGGGCCAACACCAGTCAGGCCGTGGCGGACGTCGTGATCCAGCGGATCGTCAGCGGCGAGCTCGCCGCCGGGGACCGGGTCGATCTCGACGCGCTCGGCAAGAGCCTCGGCGTGAGCCGCTCCCCGATCCGGGAGGCGCTGATCCAGCTGGAGCGCGACGGCCTGGTGGAGATGCCCTACCACCGTGGCGCGTTCATCGCCGAGGTCGGCGTCGCCGACGTGCGTGAGGGCTTCACGCTCTACGCCCTCCTCTCCGCCCTGCCCGTGCGCGGCGTCGTCTCGCGGCGCGACCCCGAGGTCTGGGCCGAGCTCACCGAGTCGGTCGAGGCCGCGCTCGCCGCCGGGTCCGTCGACGAGTTCGAGAAGCAGGCACAGCGCTTCCGCCGCTCCATCGCCCGCGCGGGCGGCGGTCCGCACCTGCGCTCGCTGCTGCGCACCTTCAACGGCCTGGTCCGGGTCGCCTCCCGACTCGCCATGGAGGACGACCTCGAGCAGGAGCGCACCCTGCTCCGTGCCGAGTACGACGCCATCCGCGACGACACCCCCGCGGCCGCCGTCGCCGCCACCGTCCGCCACGTCGTGAGCACCGGGGAGCACGCCGTGCGCGTGCTCCGCGACCGCGGCGTGCTCCCCGACAGCGAGGGCGACGCCCTCGACGTCACCGTCGAGGACCTGCTCACCGTGGGCAACCTGGTCCGCCCCGAAGGAGAGGCCTGATGGCCGCCACCGACCCCACCGACACCACCGACACCGCTGCCGGCCGCGTCTCCCGCGGCACCCTCGTCATCGACACCGAACGCTGCAAGGGCTGCGAGCTGTGCATCGCCGCGTGCCCGCCGTCGGTGCTGGAGATGTCGGCGGAGGTCAACGAGATGGGCTACCGCTTCCCCGTGCTGCATGTCGGCTGCACCGGCTGCACCGCCTGCCAGATGGTCTGCCCCGACTACGTCTTCGACGTCTACCGGTTCAAGAAGGAGCGCCCGGCCGGGGAGGCGTCCGCATGACCTACGTGATCTCCCAGACCTGCGTCGACGTCAAGGACCGCGCCTGCGTCGACGAGTGCCCGGTCGACTGCATCTACGAAGGCGCTCGGATGCTCTACGTCCACCCCGACGAGTGCGTCGACTGCGGGGCCTGCGAGCCGGTCTGCCCCGTCGAGGCGATCTACTACGAGGACGACCTGCCCGCGGCCGACCGGGCGTTCCTGGCGATCAACGCCGAGTTCTTCGACGAGCTCGGCTCCCCCGGCGGCGCCGGGCGGCTGGGTGTCGTGGACCGGGACCACCCGAGCGTCGCGGCCAGGGCGGTCGCCTCCTCGGCCTGAGCCCACCGACGGGTGGCGCGCACCCAGAGGTGGATCGGACTACGCGGCAGGCCTGTCGAGCTCGGCGGCGAGCGCCGGCGCGAGGTCGCCCTTCGGGGCCACCTCGACCTCGCCGAGCCCGAGCCACCCGGCCAGCCGGTCCAGCTCGGCGGCCAGCTCGCCCGCGGTCTCGGCGGGGGCGTGCGGCTCGGACCACGCCGACTGGACGAGCAGCCGCCCGGTGGCCCGGTCGGCCTTGAGGTCGACCCGGCCGACGATCCGGTCGCCGAGCAGGAACGGCAGCACGTAGTAGCCGTGCACCCGCTGCTCGGCCGGCGTGTAGATCTCGATGCGGTAGAAGAAGTCGAACAGCGCCTCGGCCCGGTCACGCTCCCACACCACCGGGTCGAACGGGCTGAGCAGCGAGCGCGCGCCGATCCGGCGCGGCAGCCGGGCCTCGCGGTGGAGGTACGCCGGGCGCTTCCAGCCCTGCACCGTCACCGGCTCCAGCTCACCTGCCGCGACGAGCTCGTCGATCGCGAGCCGGGCCTCACCGACCCGGATCCGGTAGTAGTCGGCCAGGCAGTTGGCCGAGCCCACGCCGTGGGACCGGGCCGCTCGTCGTACGAGCTCGACGTGGGCCTCGGCCCGCGTCATCGCCGGGGCGTCCAGCACACTCGCCGGCAGCACCCGGTCGGGCAGGTCGTAGCGGATCTCGAACTGGCTGTTGCGGCCCGCGATGGCCAGCTCGCCGGTCATGTAGAGGTAGTCGAGCATCCGGCGGGTGCGCGACCAGTTCCAGCCCCAGTGGTCCTTCGTGCGGGGCAGGCCGTCGTCGAGCTCGCGGGCGGTGCTGGCGCCGCGTTCGGTGATCTCGGCGAGCAGCGCCGCCTCGAGCCCGTCGCCCTCCTCGACGGTGAACCACTTGCCGCGCTTGGCGCGGTAGTCGTCCATGCGGTGTCGCATCGCGGGCCACAGGTCGACGGGCATGAAGGCCTGCACGTGGGCCCAGTACTCGACCACCCGCCGGTTGCGCCCGCTCGCCGCGCGCCGCAGCAGGTCGACGTCGTAGCCGCCCATTCGCGAGTAGAGCGGCATGAAGTGGGCGCGCTGCAGCACGTTGACGCTGTCGACCTGGAGGACTCCGGTGCGGGTCAGGGTGCGGTCGAAGGTGCGCAGCGTCGGGGCCGCGTGGGCAGGATCGAGGAAGCCCTGCGCGGCCAGCGCGATCCGGCGGGCCTGGGCGAGCGACAGCGACTGCGTGGTGGGCACGGGCCCACCCTAGGAGTCGCCGCCGACAACGCCGGAGGTCGAGGAGGTTGCGCAGCAACCGTCACGAGACCACCGGCCGTGCTCACGCCAACCGTCCCCGGCCAGTGCCGGCAGGCAGCACCTCACCCGGTCTCGTGACGCGCCACGACCTCGCTTGCTCCGCGGCGCGAGCTCGTCGGCACTCCTCGACCTTCGCCCGCTGAGCGCGGGTTCGCAAGCTCACCTGCGGGCGTGCTCACTCCAGCTCGACCAGCTTGGCGCGCACGGCGTACATGACCGCTTCCATGCGCGAGTGCAGCTGGAGCTTCTCGAGGATGTTGCGGACGTGGTTCTTGACGGTGTTCTCGCTGATCGCGAGCAGCGAGGCGACGTCGCGGTTGCTCAGGCCGCGCGCGACGGCCCGGAGCACCTCGAGCTCACGCTCGGTGAGCTTGAGGGCCGGGCCGGCGGTGCGGTCGGGCTTCGACATCGTCTTGAACTCGTCGATCAGCTTGGCCGCCATCGACGGGCTGATCAGCGACTGGCCGTCGGCGACGACGCGGATGCCCTGGGCCACCTCCTCGATGGACGAGTCCTTGAGGAGGTAGCCCGAGGCACCGCTCTTGACCGCCTCGTAGAGGTCGGCCTCCTCGTCGGAGACGGTCAGCATGATGATCTTCGTCATCGGGACCGCCTCCTTGATCGCGACACACGCCTCGATCCCGGACTGCTTGGGCATCCGGACGTCCAGCAGCACCACGTCGGGCACGCTGCTGACCACGAGGCTGACGCCGTCGAGGCCGTTGCTGGCCTCGCCGACGACCTCGATGCCGTCCTCGATGCCCAACAGCATGGTCAGCCCACGCCGGAACAGCTCCTGGTCGTCGACCACCACAACACGTACCGGCTCGCTCACGGGCTGTCCCGGTGCTGCGGCTGCCGGCGAAGTACCTTCCGCCACGGCGGCATCATGACACGACCTCCCGAGTGAGTGCCGGTCCCGTCCGGTTTCGAGGGCTGCACGGTGGTTCTCGGGCTCAGCCCTCGTCGCTCCCCACGTCGAGCGAGATCACCCCGTAGTCGTAACCGCGACGGCGGTAGACGACCGCCGGACGCTCGCTCTCCTTGTCGACGTACAGGTAGAAGTCGTGGCCCACCAGCTCCATCTCGTAGAGCGCCTGGTCGAGCGTCATCGGGCTCGCCGGGTGGGTCTTCTCACGGACCACGAGCGGGCCGTCGCCGGTGACCGTGATCGGGCCGACCTGCCGCTCGATCGCGACCTCGTCGTCCTCCTCGACCACGGTGGTCGGTACGTCGGACAGCGCCTTGCCGACCGAGACCGGCGTACGACGGCCGCGGTGCACCCGCCGCCGGTCGGCGGCCTTGCGCATCTGCGCGGCCATCTTGTCGAGCGCGAGGTCGAGCGCACCCATCTTGTCGTCGGCGGCGGCCTCGGCCCGGATCACCGGCCCCTTGGAGAAGGCCGTCAGCTCGACGTGCACCGCCTGGTCGTGCTGGCGCGGGTTGGGTTCGCAGTCCACCTCCACATGCACCCGGATGATCCGGTGATCGTGCTTCTCCAGCTTGGTGAGCTTCTCCGCGGCATGCTCTCGGAACCTGTCCGAGATCTCGCAGTGCCGTCCGGTGACCACAACATCCATCAGTTACCTCCAAGGGGATTTCGGCGTGATGGGTTCTCCTGCCGCCCAGGCAGGAAGCCGGCGTGCTGGCGCATTCTCGGCCAGCACGAACTCAAGGGGAGCTCGCCGCGCGAGCGCAGCGAGCGTCGGCCCGTCGGGCGCGCCGCGTTGCCTGGACGCAGCGCAGCGAGCGAGGAACGGGCGAGCGGAGCGGAGGAAGGCAACGCGCGGAAGCGCGCCCGACATGCGCGAGCGAAGCGAGCGCCAAACAAGCACAGATGGAGTCCGCCCGGCCGACCTGGTCTTCTTCCCCACACCCGCCTGCTGGGGCTTCCGCAGCTTGTTGCCACTACCGGCCCTCTCCCGGGGCCGGACGTATCTGACGTCCGGTCCGAGGCAGGTCTTACGACTAAGCCGCACCGTGATCACCGGCCCGGAGACCGGCTTACGTGGACCGTTTCGCCTGCGACTGGCATCGGCTTGCCGCCCCCGGCTGGGCTCGCGCCCGGCCTGGGCGACGCAACCACGGACCCGGGCGGACTCCATGACCAGACGTTAGTCCGTCGGTGGTGACGACGAAAGGCTTCATCCGAAGTTCAGGCCATTGTTCCTGCCGCGTTCCTGCGCCGGGTCGCGGCGACGACCGCGGCGGCGTGGACGGGCACCCCGGCGGCCTCCAGCGCGCGCTGTGCCTCGCGCAGCGTGGCGCCGGTGGTGAGCACGTCGTCGCAGACCAGGACGTGGGCACGGGGGCAGCGCCGCACGAGGTGGCGTACGGCGTCCGCGGGCACCGTCATCGAGCCGGCGAGGTTGGCCGCGCGGGCGGCGGCGTCGAGCCCGGCCTGGTCGACGACACCCGGTCGCAGGCGCAGCAGCCGGGCCACCCGCACCTGGTCACCGAGCGCCGCGGCAGCGGCGCGGGTCATGCTCAGCGTGGGGTCGTGGCCACGCTGGCGCACGGTCGTGGTGCGCGACGGCACGGGGACGAGAACCACCGGTCCGAGCGGCGTCGCCGCCTCGACGGAGCCTGCGAGCAGCTCGCCGAGCGGCCGGGCGAGGGCGAGCACCCGGCGCTCCTTGTGGGCGAGCACGAGGTCGCGCAGCAGGCCGTCGTACTCCCCCACCGCGTACGGCGGCACCAGCCCCCGCGGACAGGGAGTGGGCCAGCGCGGCCCGGCTTCGGCGGCCCGCAGGCGGCAGGTGTCGCGGCAGGCCGGGCAGCACGGGCGGCCCGGCCGGTCGCAGCCCACGCAGCGCGAGCCGAGCACCAGGTCGACGAAGCCGTCGAGGAGGTGCGCGGTGCCCATCGGCCCAGCCCAGCAGCCGCCCCGGCCGGCGGCAAGCGCGAGCCCGGAGGCTGTGGAGAGACCGCTGACCGCGCAGGTCAGCCGGCGTAGTCGAGCTGGGACAGCCCGCCCGGTCCGGCCTCGCGGTCCACCTGGCGGATCAGGTCGACGTACTGCTCCGCGTAGACGGCGTACATCGCGGCGTCCTCGACGGGCGAGGCGGCGAGCCCGAGGACCTCTCCGGTGACGATGGTGGACAGGACGTCGACGCCGACCGTGGCGCCGTCCGCGGCGACCACGTCGACCTCGTAGAGGTTGCCGGGAACGGTCGCGGTGAGCAGCGCGACCCGGACCGGACTGGCCCAGGCCAGGTCGATGATGGCGCTGCCCTCCGGGGCACGTACGACGAACGGCCGGCCGGTGCGGGCGACCTGGCCGCGGCCGTTGAGGAACACCCGGGCTCCGACGACCTGGTCGCCCTGCCCGGGCACCCGCACGACGGCGACCAGCCGGGTGCCGTCGCGGCTGACGACGAGGCTGCGGGCCCGGGTTCCGGTGACGCCCGGGACCCGCACAGTGCGCAGCTCGGCGCCGTCGTAGAGCCACACGACGGCGCCGCTCGCGCGGCGCTCGAGCACCCACAACCGCCCGGCGTGGTCCCAGGTGGGGCGTGCGTAGGTGCCGCCGTCGAGCAGCACCTGGGCGGCGGGCTCGGACGTGGACTGCTGGACGTGCGCCAGCCGGACGCGATGCCCGCCGGTGTCGATCCCGGCGGCCTCCTCGTTGTCGGGGCTGACCGCGACCGCGGTGAGCCCGGCTCCCTCGTCGCCGAAGACGCCGGTGACCGGGTCGAGGTCGGTGTCCTTGCCGCCGGAGACCAGGCGTCCCTGGCTGATGCCGTAGAGCGTCTTGCCCCCGCCGGGCCCGGCCGGGCCGTAGGCGGCGGCCGCGTCGACGGAGTACTGGGCGACACCGCCCGGCAACGGCAGCGGCGTACCGTCGACGCTGACGCGCAGGGCGGTGACCGACGGGTCCTGGCGCAGCGTCCAGGCCAGCTGGGCGAGCATCAGCTCGGCCTGCTCGGAGGTCACCGACTGGGCCTCCCCGACGAGCGAGATGTCGGCGACGCCGGCGTCGCTGACCGGCACGGACAGCCCGACGCTCAGCCCGGCCGGCAGGAACGAGCGCACCACGCCCTGCGCCAGCGGCGGCGGGCCGGCCAGCAGCCCGGACACGAGGCTGGTGGCGAGCTGGTCGCCCTCGGGCACGAAGACCGGCTCGGGGACGAGGATCTTCGCGACCGGGTCGAAGTAGTAGAGGGAGACCTGGTGGTAGCGCTGCCGGAACCACGAGGCGGGTACGACGAGCGCGTCCGGCGGGTCGGTGATCCGGTACTCGCCGTCCTGCACGGTCAGCTTGAAGTCGAGGTCGAGCTCGTCGGCACCCATGGCGCCGCGCCAGGCCCCGACCGCGTCGAGCCGGTCGGCGGCGGTCAACGACACCGACACGAACCCGCCGCTCTCGCGCACGGGCAGCGAGTCGCTGTAGATGACCGTCTCCTGCTCGGGGTTCCAGCCGGCCGCTGCCTCCTTGGTGAGGTACTGCTTCGCCACGCTGGTCTGCACCGGCCACGCGGTCATCGCGTCGAGGAAGCCGGCGACCACCTCGGTCCGGGAGGCGCCGTCGACCGGCGGCCGGGCGTCGATGTCGCTGGCGCGGCGGGTGTCACCGCGGTCGGTGCCGCTGCTCTGGACCACCGGTCCCGACGTCGGCAGCGAGGTGCATCCGGACAGCACCGCCAGCGCCGCCAGCAGCACCGTCACCAGGGTCGGGAGGAGCCGGTTGCGGGTCATGACTCCTCCTCCGTCTCGGGTACGACGCCCGCGGGCCCGACCACGACGGCGGCCTCGCTCGACATCGCGTCCTCGGGGACCAGCGGCAGCGGGCTGTGCCGCAGGGTGCCGCCGGCGTGCCGGGGCACGGTCAACCGGAACTGCGCCCCCTGCCCGGTCTTGCCCCACGCCTGCAGCCAGCCGCCGTGCAGGTGGGCGTCCTCCTGCGCGATCGCGAGACCGAGGCCGGTGCCGCCGCTGGTGCGGGTGCGGGCCGGGTCGGAGCGCCAGAACCGGTTGAACACCATCGAGGCCTCCCCCGGCGCCAGCCCGACGCCGTGGTCGCGCACCGTGATCGCGGCCGACTCCTCGTCGGACTCCAGCCGCACGATCACCGCCTCGGTGGGGTCGTCGGCCAGGGCGTGGTCGATCGCGTTGGTGACCAGGTTGCGCACGATCCGCTCGATGCGGCGCACGTCGACGTCGGCGCGGACCGGGTGGTCCGGCTCCCGGACCTGCACCCGGACCCCCCGCTGGTCGGCCAGTGGCTGCGCGGCGTCGACCACTCGTCGTACGAGATCGCCGAGGTTGACGTTCTCGGTGGCGAGCACCGCGGCGCCTGCGTCGAATCGGCTGATCTCCAGCAGGTCGACCAGCAGGTTCTCGAACCGGTCGAGCTCGGCCTGCATCAGCTCCGCCGAGCGCGCGGTCGCCGGGTCGAAGCCCTCGCGGGCGTCGTGCAGGACCTCGGAGGCCATCCGCACCGTGGTCAGCGGTGTGCGCAGCTCGTGGGAGACGTCGGAGACGAAGCGGCGCTGGACCCAGCTGAGCTCCTCGAGCTGGCGGATCTGGCGCTGGAGGCTGGTGGCCATCTGGTTGAAGGAGTACGCCAGCCGGGCGATGTCGTCCTCGCCGGTGACCTGCAGCCGCTCCTGCAACCGGCCGGCGGCGAGCCGCTCGGCGACCCGGCGGGCCAGCCGGATCGGGGTGACCACCTGCCGGGTCACCAGCCAGGTCAGGCCGGCGACCAGCGCGAGCAGCAGCCCGGCCGCGGTCAGCAGGGCCCGGGTGACCAGGTTGAGCGTGTCCTGCTCCTCGGCGAGGGGGAACAGGAAGTAGAGCGTGTAGGTCTTGCCGTCCGACGGCAGCTGGACCTGCGAGCCGACCACGATCCCCGGCTCCCGCGTGGTCGTGGCGTCGGAGGCGGCGCCGGTCGTGCGCACGATCTCGGTGTAGGTCCACGCGGTCACGCGCTGCGGGCCGTCGAAGTGCTCCTCGAGCGAGGTCGGGATGCTGACCAGGTCGAGCCCGCTGGTGTACTCGCCGCCCCCGGTCCGAAGCGCCGGATCCTCCCCCTCGGGACCGGCCAGCACCACGGCGTACCCCCGGCTCGCTCCGCGCTCGATGATCGGGTCGACCAGGTCGCGCTGCTGCTGGCTCGCGTTGACCTCACGGCCCGATGCCGCCTCCAGGCGGTCCTGAGCGTCGGCGACCTCCGCGTCCACCTCGCCCAGCACGACCTCGGCCCGATGCCGCAGCAGGCCGTCGCGGGTCTGCTGCAGCAGGATCCAGCCGACGCCGCTCACCACGACCGCGGACAGCACCAGCGTGCTCGCCACGACCCGCGCCTGGATGGAGCGCCGCCAGAAGGTCAGTGCGCGGCGCAGCCGGGGAGCGAGCCACCCCCAGCAGCGGCGGAGCGCGTCAAGCACCTGTGACCACTAGGCCGAGCCGGCCTTGTAGCCGACACCGCGCACCGTCAACACGATCTCTGGGTGCTCGGGATCGTGCTCGACCTTGGAGCGCAGGCGCTGCACGTGGACGTTGACCAGCCGGGTGTCCGCGGCGTGCTGGTAGCCCCAGACCTCCTCGAGGAGTGCCTGGCGGGTGAAGACCTGACCGGGCTTCCGGGCCAGGCACAGCAACAGGTCGAACTCCAGCGGCGTCAGCGAGATCTCCTCGCCGCCACGCGTCACCGCGTGGCCGGCCACGTCGATCTCGACGTCGCGGATGGCGAGCGCCTCGTGCGGGACCGCCTCGGTACGGCGGACGCGGGCCCGGATCCGGGCGACCAGCTCCTTGGGCTTGAACGGCTTGACGACGTAGTCGTCGGCTCCCGACTCCAGCCCCACCACCACGTCGACGGTGTCGCCCTTGGCGGTGAGCATGACGATCGGCACGCCGGACTCGGCGCGGATCTCCTTGCACACGTCGATGCCGTCCTTGCCGGGCAGCATCAGGTCGAGCAGCACCAGGTCGGGGCGGTACTCGCGGAACGCCGCCAGCGCCAGGTCGCCGCGCGGGCAGACCCGGCTCTCGAAGCCCTCCTGCCCCAGCACGATGCCGAGCATCTCCGCCAGCGGAGCGTCGTCGTCGACGACGAGGACGCGCCCCTTCGTGGGGTACGGCGCGCTGCTGGGCGGGGTCACGCCCGCAATATTAGAGGCACCTCTGAGGCGGGAGCACGACGAAGGCCCGGCACCACCATGGTGCCGGGCCTCGTCGACGTACTGGTCGGTAGCCGATCAGTAGCGGTAGTGCTCCGACTTGTAGGGGCCCTCGATCGGGACGCCGAGGTAGTCGGCCTGCGCCTGGTTCAGCTCGGTCAGCTCGACACCGATGGCGGCGAGGTGCAGACGGGCGACCTCCTCGTCGAGGTGCTTGGGCAGCACGTAGACGCCGATCGGGTACTCCTCGAGCTTGGTGAAGATCTCGATCTGGGCGAGCACCTGGTTGGTGAAGGAGTTCGACATGACGAACGACGGGTGGCCGGTCGCGTTGCCGAGGTTCAGCAGACGACCCTCGGAGAGGACGATGACCTTCTTGCCGTCGGGGAAGATCCACTGGTGGACCTGCGGCTTGATCTCGTCCTTGACGATGCCGGGGATCTTCGCGAGGCCGGCCATGTCGATCTCGTTGTCGAAGTGGCCGATGTTGCCGACGATGGCCTGGTTCTTCATCTTCTCGAAGTGCTCGACCCGGATGATGTCGAAGTTGCCCGTCGTGGTGATGAAGATGTCGGCGAAGTCGACGACCGACTCGAGGCGCTTGACCTCGTAGCCGTCCATCGCCGCCTGCAGCGCGCAGATCGGGTCGATCTCGGTGATGATCACGCGGGCGCCCTGGCCACGCAGCGACTCGGCCGAGCCCTTGCCCACGTCGCCGTAGCCGCAGACGACGGCGGTCTTGCCGGCGATCATCACGTCGGTGCCGCGGTTGATGCCGTCGATCAGCGAGTGGCGGCACCCGTACTTGTTGTCGAACTTCGACTTGGTGACCGAGTCGTTGACGTTGATCGCCGGGAAGAGGAGCGAGCCCTCCTTGAAGCGGTCGTAGAGGCGCAGGACACCGGTGGTGGTCTCCTCGGTGACGCCCTTGATGCCGTTGGCGATGTTGGTCCAGCGCTGCGGGTCGTTGTCGAGCGAGCGCGCGAGGACCCGGAGGACCTCCTTGAACTCCTCGTTGTCCGTCGAGTCCTGGCCCGGCACGGCGCCGGCCTTCTCGAACTCCACGCCCTTGTGGACGAGCAGCGTGATGTCGCCACCGTCGTCGAGGAGCATGTTGGGGCCGATCTTGTTGCCGTCGGCGTCGGTGAAGTCGAAGACCTTCTCGGCCTCGTCCCAGTACTCGGCGAGGGTCTCGCCCTTCCAGGCGAAGACCGGGGTGCCCTGCGGGTCCTCCGGCGTGCCGTTTCCGACGACGACGGCCGCAGCGGCGTGGTCCTGGGTGGAGAAGATGTTGCAGGTGGCCCAGCGGACGTCGGCACCGAGCGCGGTCAGCGTCTCGATGAGGACACCGGTCTGGATCGTCATGTGCAGCGAGCCGGCGATGCGGGCACCCTTGAGCGGCTGCGAGTCCGCGTAGCGCCGGCGCATCTCCATGAGGCCGGGCATCTCGTGCTCGGCGAGAGTGAGCTCCTTGCGGCCGAACTCGGCCAGGCTCAGGTCAGCAACCTTGTAGTCCATGAGTGATCCTCGAGGTTCGAGTGTCGTGTGACAGCTGGTCCTGCGGCGCATCTGCGCATCGTCGGGATCTCCCGCGCATGACGTAGGACACCCTACAAGCGCGCTCCGAGGGCCGCGGAATCATCAGGAATGTCCCTCGACTCTCCACAGCCGCCGACGACTGCCCCCTTCTCCACAGGCCCGCCGCCGTACCCGCCTTCCGTCGGCAGCCCTTGGTGGGGTGAGTGCCATGACCACTCTCCTCTCTGCCGCTCCCCTCTTCGACCAGCACGACCCGCATGACCTGCTAACCACCATCCGCTCGGGCGTGCGCACCCGCGAGTGCCTCGTTGTCGCCGAGTGGGCGGCCGTCGTCCGCTGGGCCGAGGCCCACGTGGTCACGATCCCCGAGCACGCCGCCACCGTCCGCGACGGCGTCATCGACACCGGCGTGCCGATCGCCGGCGACGGTGCGCCGCTGATCAGCGACCACCACCTCAGCGAGCTCGTGGCCGCGCTCGGGCGCTCCCCCAACGCCGGGCGCGCGTTCGTCGGCCGGGTCGTGGAGTGCGCCTGGCGGCTGCCGAAGGTGTACGCCGCGGTCGCCGCCGGGCGCCTCGCGCCCTGGCGGGCCGAGCGGATCTCCGACCTGACCCGACCGCTCAACGCCGAGGCGACGGTCTTCGTCGACGGCGCCCTGCACGACGTGACCTCGTGCACCTGGGCGCAGGTCGAGCGGCTGGTCGAGGAGGCGGTGGCCCGGCACGACCCGGTCGCCGCCGAGGCGCGCCGGCAGAGGGCGGCCGACCGCCGGCGCCTCAACGTCGAGCCACCCGACGCGGCCGGGACGGTCGAGGTGCATGGACTCCTCGACGCCGGCGACGGGCACGACCTCGAGGAGGCCGTACGTCGCCGCGCCGCCCTGCTCGGCCGGCTCGGCAACGACGCGCCGCTCGACGTCCGCCGCTCGATCGCGGTCGGCGAGATCGCCCGCCAGGACCTCACCCTCGACCTCGAGGCCCGCGATGACGACGGCCGGACGGTCCGCGTCCCGGGCCGCGAGGTCGTCCTCAACGTGCACCTCACCGGCGACCCCGACAACCCGGTCGCCCGCTGGGAGGAGGGCGCCTGCCCGATCAGCGCCGACCAGGTCCGCGAGTGGCTGCGACTCACCGGAGCCTCCGTCGTGGTGCGTCCGGTGGTCGACCTCGCCGAGCACGTCCCCGTCGACTCCTACGAGATCCCCGAGCGGCTGCGGACCCGGGTCGAGCTGCGCGACCACAGCTGCCGGTTCCCGCACTGCACCACCCGGACCGACCGCTGCGACCTCGACCACGCCACCCCCCACCGCGACGGCGGCCCGACCTGTCCCTGCAACCTGGTCCCGCTGTGCCGCCAGCACCACCGCGCCACGACCTTCACCGCCTGGCGCTATCTCGCCCTCTCCCCCGGCAGCTACCTGTGGCGCTCGCCCCACGACCTGCTGTTCGTCGTCGACCACCACGGCACCCGCCCCGTCGACACCGGCCGCCCGATCCCGCCCGGGTCGTGGGCGTGCGCGGTCGGGTCGGAGGCGGGGCGGTCCGATGCGGCCTGACCCGTCGTACGCCGCCTACGCGCCCGGGCGATCTGGGCCCGCCTACTCATGCCGCCACGGCCCCCGCCCGGGACCCTGCGAACATGACCGATCGCCGCCCGGCCGGGCCCCTCGAGATCGTCGCCGCGCTCGCCGCCCTCGGCCTGACCCTGGCCACGTTCTGGCACGGTCTGACCGTCTACTTCTGCTGGGGCGGCTGCGACGGACCGACCGCAACCGAGGTCCTCGTCCACCGCCTCCTCACCGGCGGCCTCGCGCTCGCCGTGCTGACCACCCTGGTGACCGCGGCGCTGCGGCGCGGGCGCTGGATCTTCCTCTGGCACCTCGCGGTGGCCGCGGTGGCTCTCGTGGTCGCCCTGCTCACCGCCATGCCGCAGATCGACTGGGACGGGTCGCCGCCCCCACCGCCCGGCCCGGGTCCCGACTACGTGCCCTGCTACTCGGGCTCGAACGACTGCGTCGGCGGCTGAGCCGTGGGCGGGCGGTACCCTGCTGCCGTACGTTCTCAGGGCGGGGTGGAACTCCCCACCGGCGGTGAGGGCGTCCCGGCCGATCCGGGGCGGCCGAGCCCGCGAGCGCCGGCCCGGTCTCCGACCGGGGCGGGTCAGCAGATCCGGTGCGACTCCGGAGCCGACGGTCACAGTCCGGACGGAAGAGAACGCGACGGGCCTCGCGCGCGTCGTCACGCCCTGGGTGACACGCGAACAGGAGAACCCATGTCACCCACCGCTCCCGCCGGCAATACCGTCGCCATCGTCGCGGCCCGCTGGCACTCCGACATCGTCGACGTCGCCGTCGAGACCTTCCGCACCGAGCTCGAGCTGCGCGGCTACACCGTGGAGGTGGTGCACGTGCCAGGCGCCTTCGAGATCCCGCTGCAGGTCCGCCGGCTGGCCCGGACCGGCCGCTACGCCGGGGTGGCGACGGCGGCCCTGGTCGTCGACGGCGGGATCTACCGCCACGACTTCGTGGCCTCGTCCGTGGTCGACGCGCTGATGCGGATCCAGCTCGAGACCGACGTGCCGGTGTTCTCCGCGGTGCTCACGCCGCACCACTTCCACGAGCACGACGAGCACACGAGCTACTTCCGCCGCCACTTCGAGACGAAGGGCCGCGAGCTCGCGGCCGCCCTGGACGCGACGGTCCAGCTGTCGGCGGTCTGACCCGCGGGGCCCGACCGGACCGGTGGGCCTGCCGTGACCGGGCTGAGCCCTCAATGCCCTCAGTGCGCGGCAGGCTCGCCGTCGTCGTACCGCTCGATCGGGTCCTTGTCGCCGCTGAACGGCAGCACCCGCACGATCGCGACCACGAGGGAGCCGACCACCAGTCCGATCACCGCGGAGATGCCGGTGTTGGCGAGCCAGGCCAGCGCGCTGCCGAGGAAGCCGTGCACGGCGTGCTCGATGTCGTGCTCGATGCCATGGACCCACTCGTACGGCGCGTCCCACCAGCCGACCTCGTGCACGTTGACGAGCAGGATGTGGCCGCCGACCCAGAGCATGGCGACGGTGCCGACGATCGAGATGATCGACAGCAGCCGCGGCATGAACGCGACCAGGCCACGCCCGACCTTCTGGGCGAGGGTCGAGGAGCGCTGCGCGAGGCTGAGGCCGGCGTCGTCCATCTTCACGATGAGGGCCACGACGCCGTAGACGGCGATCGTGATCGCGATCGCCACGACCACGAGGATCGCGAGCCGGGCCCAGAAGCTCTCGTCGGCCACCTCGTCGAGGGCGATCACCATGATCTCCGCCGACAGGATCAGGTCGGTCCGGATCGCGCCGGCGACCATCTGCTTCTCGGCCTCCGGACTGATCACGGTGGCCGGGACGTCGTGGTCGTCGTGCCTGGCGAGCAGGTGCCAGACCTTGTGCGCGCCCTCGTAGGCGAGGAAGGTGCCGCCGAGCATCAGGATGATCGGGAGCAGGTCCGGCAGGAACTCACTGAGCAGCAGCGCTGCCGGGAGGATGATCAGCAGCTTGTTGCGGATCGAGCCGATCGCGATCTGCTTGACGATCGGGAGCTCGCGCTCGGCCGCGACGCCGTGCACGTATTGGGGCGTGACCGCGGTGTCGTCGACCACCACGCCCGCGGCCTTGG
This sequence comes from Nocardioides sp. QY071, assembly GCF_029961765.1. Classification (NCBI taxonomy): domain Bacteria; kingdom Bacillati; phylum Actinomycetota; class Actinomycetes; order Propionibacteriales; family Nocardioidaceae; genus Nocardioides; species Nocardioides sp. QY071. Next base: position 1,442,300 of record NZ_CP124681.1, on the reverse strand, counting down.
TCGTCGCACGACCTGCCGCGGCGCCGACATCGTCGATCGACGCGGCGGCCATCTTGGCGATGGCGGCGACGTCGTCGAGCAGACCGAACAGGCCGGCGCTCACGAGGCGCGGTCCGTGCTGAGAGGCATGCCCGAAGGCTACCGGCCGGCGACTACCGGCCGGCGCCCACCAACCCCGCGTCCGCTGTCTCCCGCTCCTGCTCGTGCACGACACCGGTCAGCTGCACCGCCTCGCGGACCCGGCGGTGGGCGACGTCGAACGGGTCCACGACCCGCTCGAGGACCCGCCGGACGGGCGGCGCGGCCAGGGCCAGGGCCACACCGACACCGACGCCGACCGCGGCCAGCAGACCGAGCCAGGGCCGGTCGTGGGCCCACTCGACGAAGCCGAGGTACTCCAGCTCCTTCACGACGAAGCCGTGGAACAGGTAGATGACCAGGCTCGCCGAGCCCATCTGGGTGAACCAACCACCGATGCGAGGTACGACGCTGAGCCAGGCCAGCGCGCCCGCGACGCCGGCGAGCAGCACCAGGAGCCGGGTCAGGACTGCGGTCGAGGTCGGGTCGTCGAGCAGCTCGGAGGGCCGCTGGTAGAGGTAGTCGCGGCTGGCCCACTCGTCCAGGGAGCCGGCGGCGACCCACAGCGCCGCGAAGGTCGCGATGCCGAGCAGAGCGGCGAACCGGCCGCGCAGCCACTCCAGCGCTTCGGGCGTGGTCTTCAGGCCGAGCACGAAGAACGGCAGGAAGCCCACGATCCGCGGGGCGTCCAGCCAGCGGGTCCATTCCCCGGCGAGCAGGAGGCCTCCGGCGATGCTGATCCCGACCGCGACCAGGACGCCGCCCCGCAGCGGCCGCAGGATCGGGGTCGCGAGCCGCCAGGCCACCATCGCGAGCAGGTACCACAGCGGGAAGTGCGGGTCGGTCCACAGGTCGTAGAGGTGCTCGTGGCCGACGTTGATCCGGAACCAGGCCAGTGCGCCCTCGAAGATGACGTACGGCACGAGCAGGGTGGTGACCAGCTGCCACAGCCGCGACGGGGTGTAGCGGAAGCCCCGCGACAGGTAGCCGGAGAGGAACACGAACGCCGGCATGTGCCACAGGTAGACGAAGTCGTACACCCGCCCGCCCGGGCCGTCGGCAGGAAGCAACGCGAGCAGGTGCCCGACCACGACGAGCGTGACCAGGCCCATCTTCGCGTTGTCGAGCCAGGGATCCCGAGTCCGAGGTGCTGAGGCCATCACTCCTTGGTACCCGAACCGCCTGTGCGAAGACCAAGTGTCAGACAACCTGACACCGTGAGCCGGATCGGGTACGGCGGAGCGCCCGATGGGAGACTGGCGGGGTGGACGCCACCTACAAGCCCACGGATGCCTCCCGCGTGCGGATGGTCCTCGGCCTGGGCGCTCTCGGGGTCGTCTGCGGGCTGCTCGCGGCGGTGTCGTTCGCGTCGGGCTCGGTGCCCGGCATCGTCGTGCTCCCGGCGCTGTGCGTGCTCTCGGTCGCCGGGATCAGGGGCGAGCTGCGCCGGGCCGTCGTCCTCACCGCGGATCGGCTGGTCGTGCGGGGCCGTGTCGGCACGGTGCGGGTGCCGCTGACCGAGGTCACCGCGGTCAGCTGGGAGCGCGACGAGGCGCGTCCCGATGTCGCGCGACACACCGTGTGGATCGCAGCGTCGGGCCGGCGCCCCTTCCGCGTCCACTTCCTCGCCGCACAGGGGGACTTCGTCGGCGACCTGCGGCGGCGTGCGGCCGTCGCCGGTGCCGCGATCGACACGGGAGCCGCGCTCGTCGCACCCGCTCCCCACGACACCCGCCGCCTGTTCACGAGCCTGTGAGGCTCGACGGCCCGGTCAGTCCTCGACGAGCCCCAGGCGCAGGTACTCCGCCGCGTACGTGCCGCTGAGCAGCAGCGACGCGTAGCGGGCGACCTCGCCGGCCGCCTCGGTGGAGACGTGCTCGATCCGGACGTCCTGGTTGCGGGCGGCGTCCTCGAGGCGCTGCCGCTGGTCGCGGACGACCGGGTCGTCGACGCCGTCGTCGAGCATCACCAGCACCGGGCGGCGATCGCCGGTGCCGTCGGCGACCGGGTCGGCGAAGACGTTGCGCGGGCGGGCCGCCTCGACGACGGGCAGCAGGTGCTCGGCGTCGCCGGCGAGCGCCGTGCGGCCGGAGGTGCGGCGGATCGACTCTGCGATCCGGCGCGCGGCCCGGGCCGCGAGGACCGAGCCACCCCAGACCAGCGGGGCGGCGTCAGCCAGCGAGATGGCCAGCATCTTGGCGGGGTTGATCGAGATGTCGCGGTTCGGCGAGCAGGCGATGGCGACCGCGTCGAGTGCCTCGGACACGGCCTCCGGCTCGGCACTCGGGCCGAGGTTGACCTGGTCGAGGAAGGAGAGCATCGCGACCGCGGTCGCGAGCTGGTCGCCGGTGCTGGTGGGCAGCAGCGTCGTCCAGCGACCGGTCGCGTGCTCGGCCACCAGCGATCCGCGCGGCGCGGCCACCACGAGCTGGCAGCCGCGGCGCGCTGCCTCGGCGACGGCCAGCGCCGTTCCGGCGTCGCCGCCGTCGGGGGCGAGCACGACGACCAGGTCGAGGCTGCCTGCCCAGCCGGGCAGCGCCGGGGAGGGCCAGGCCACGAACGGCACGGGACAGAAGGGCTCGAGCACGGCCCGCAGCAGGCGGGAGTCGGGCCCGGCGGCGATCACCGCACGCGGGCGGGTCTCGATCGATCGGGCCACCGCCTCGGCGATGGCCTCGGCGGAGTCGCCGACCTCGCGGCGTACCCGGGCGCCGGACTCGGCCAGCGTGCGCAGCCGCAGGTCGGCGGTGGCGAGCGCTGCGTGGTCGTCCAGCCGGGACTCGTCGAACCAGATCATGTCACGCCGGCTTGCGGGCCTCGTCGACCAGCAGGACCGGGATGCCGTCGCGCACCGGGTACGCGAACCCGCAGCCCTGGCACACCAGCTCCACCGACTCCCCTGCGGGTGTCACCGCGAGGTCGCCCTTGCAGGAGGGACACACGATGATCGCCAGCAGCTCGGGCGAGATCCCGCCCTGCACGGCGCTCACCTTCCGCTCCGGATGATGGCGAGGACCTCGTCCCGGACTCGGGTCATGGTGGCTTCGTCCTTTCCTTCGACGTTGAGCCGCAGCAGCGGCTCGGTGTTCGAGGCGCGCACGTTGAACGCCCAGTCCGCGTGCCCCACGCTGAGGCCGTCGAGCTTGTCGGTGCTGACTCCGTCCTGGCCGCCGTACGCCGCCTCCAGCGCGGCGAGCACCGCGGCCTGGTCGGCGACGGTGCTGTTGATCTCGCCGCTGAGCGGGTAGCGGGCGTAGCCGGCGAGCAGGTCGGAGAGCGGACGGTCGGACTCGGCCAGCGCCGCCATCGCGTGCAGCGCGGCGAGCATGCCGGAGTCGGCGCGCCAGAAGTCGCGGAAGTAGAAGTGGCCGCTGTGCTCGCCGCCGAAGATCGCCTCGGTCTCGGCCATCGTGGCCTTGATGAAGGAGTGCCCGACGCGGGTGCGGACCGGAGTACCGCCCAGCTCGGTGACGATCTCGGGCACGGCGCGCGAGGTGATCAGGTTGTGGATCACCGTGGCGCCCGGCTCCTTGGCGAGCTCGCGGGCGGCGATGAGGGCGGTCAGCGTGGACGGCGAGACGAGGTCGCCGCGCTCGTCGACGAGGAAGCAGCGGTCGGCGTCGCCGTCGAAGGCCAGGCCGATGTCGGCCTGCTCGGCGACGACCGCCTTCTGCAGGTCGACCAGGTTGTCGGGCTCGATCGGGTTGGCCTCGTGGTTGGGGAAGGTGCCGTCGAGCTCGAAGTAGAGCGGCACCATCTCGACCTGGTCGGAGAGGCGGCCGAAGACGGCGGGCGCGGTGTGGCCGGCCATGCCGTTGCCGGCGTCGACGACGACCTTCAACCGGCGGCCCGTGACCGGGGCGAGCGTGAGCAGGTGCGCGGCGTACGCCTGGAGGACGTCGTGGGAGTCGATGGACCCGGTGCGGCGGCCGGCGGCCGGCGCACCGCCCGCGGCGACCCGGTCGCGGATCTCGGCGAGGCCGCTCTCCATGCCGACCGGCTGCGCCAGCGCGCGGCACAGCTTGATGCCGTTGTAGGCCGCCGGGTTGTGGCTCGCGGTGAACATCGCGCCCGGCAGGTTCAGGTGGCCGGAGGCGAAGTAGAGCTGGTCGGTCGACGCGAGGCCGATCATCGTCACGTCGGCGCCGGCGGCCGTCGCGCCGTCGGCGAACGCGCCGGCCAGCGACGGCGAGCTCGGGCGCATGTCGTAGCCGATCACCATCGCGTCGACGCCGAGCACCTCGACGTACGCCGCGCCGGTCGCTCGCGCCAACTCCTCGTCGAGCTGCTCGCCGACGAGACCGCGGACGTCGTAGGCCTTGAAGACCTTGCCGAGGTTGTCAGGACTGGTCGTGGCCATGTCCAGACCCTAGGGCATCTACCGTGCCGCGTGGTCAGTCGGTGGTGAGCATCCTGAGGTGCCCCTTGCGGGCCACCTCGCGACCGGGCTCGCGCGGTGCCTCGACCGGCTCGCGCCGGACCGGGCGGGCGGCCTCGCGGACCGCGTCGGCGAGCGCGAGCAGGTCGTCGTTGCTCGGGCCGGGCTGCTGGGTGCCGAGCGAGAGCCGGACCACCTCCCAGCCGCGCGGGGCCGAGAGGCGCTCGCTGTGGACGTCGCACAGGTCGTAGGCGTGCGGCTCGGCGTAGGTCGCCAGCGGGCCGAGGACGGCGGTCGAGTCGGCGTACACGTAGGTCAGCGTGGCGACCGCGCGCCGGCCGCACGCCGTGCGCGAGCAGGTTCGCAGGCTCTGCGGTCCCGCGTTCGCCGTCACACTCACGGCGCTGACGCTACCTCCCCGCACCGCGCGCGGTGGATAGGCTCGCTGATCATGGAGCACGACGAGCTGGTCCCCCGCCGACGCCGCGACCGGCGCGGACGCGGGATGCGCGGCCCGGCGGTGCAGCCGCTGACCGCGACCGGACACCGGCCGCCGCTGCCGCGCAGCCGCCGCGAGGTCTTCGACAAGATCATGCTCGACGTCGTCACCGACATCGACGCGCGCTGGTCGGAGCACCTCGGCCTGGTGGAGTACGCCGTCGAGGACGCCCCCCAGCTCCCCGACGACTGGGACTCGGGCCGGGTGCCGCTGTCCTCGCTCGTGCGCGGGTCCGGTACGACGCCGACCCGGCTGGTGGTGTTCCGCCGGCCGCTCGAGCACCGTGCCGCCGACCGGGCCGACCTCGAGGCGATCGTGCTGGCGCTCGTGGTCGAGCAGGTCGCCGAGCTGCTCGGCATCGAGCCGCACGACGTGGACCCGCGCTACCCGTCCGACCTCGACGACGACTGACCGTCTCCGACCCCGAGAGGTCAGTCCGGCGAGACGACCGGGATCCGGGCGTGGGTCTCGGCCGGCCGCAGCCGCAGCGTCGCGAGCCCCGGCTGCGCACCGCCCGTCGGCAACGAGACGACCCCGGCGATCCGGGTGTTGCGCGGCTCGACGGCGACGAGCACAGCCTCGGGCGGCAGCGCGAGGGAGGCCGCCCGGTCGGGCGCGACCTCGACCTGGTCCTCGCGCAGGACCGCCCCGTCGGCGCCGTACGACGTCACGTGGACGACGCCGGTGCGCAGGGCGTGCCCGAGCAGCAGGGTCTTCTCCCCCGTCGGCACGACCGCGGCGGTCGGCTCGCGCACCTCGATCGCGGGCGCGAGCAGGACGAGGTCCTTGCGCGAGACCAGCCGTACGGACGCCGCGACCGGGTCCTCCGACTCGACGACGACGCCGAGCACGCCGGCGCCGTTCTCGCCGGAGAGCAGCGGTCCGAGGTCGACCTCCTGCATGGCGTGGGGGCCGACCGCGACCTCGGGGGCGGCGGTCGGCGTGAAGGTCGCGTCGGCGGTCACCAGCCGGACCCGGGCGCGGACCTCGCTCTCGCCCGGGTTGGCGACGAACAGCGTGGCGCCGCGGGCGCCCTCGGGCACGCCGAGGATCAGGTTCTCGGTGTCGGGTGCGGCCTGGCTCGGCAGGAAGTCGGTGCTGACCCGGCCGCGGCCGAGCTGGTCGCGGGTCGTCCGTGCGGTGAGCGCGACGCGGCCGCGGGTCACGGTGACGTGGGCGGCGGTCAGCTCGCGGCGCGGCGCCGACGCGGCCAGGTCGATGCGGTGGACGCCGTGCGCCGGCACCTGGATGCCGCGCAGGGCGGGCTCCTCGACCGGCCCGTCGGCGTCGGACAGCGCGACGTCGACGACCGCCTCGCCGTCGTCGGGGTTCACCAGCTCGAGCGTGGTGGCGTAGCGGGCGGTGGCGCCGAGGCCGACCAACCACTCGTCGTACGCCGGGGCGCGGCACTCGGGCACGGCCAGCGGGTCGTCGCGGCCGGCGACGACGCCGGGGGCGGCGGCACCGCGGCCGTCGAGGACGACCGGGCCGGAGCTGTCGGGTACGACGGCCGACGTCGCCGCCTCGGCGGTGACCGGTGCGCCGGCGACCGCCTCGGCGCCGTCCGCCGGAGCGGTCAGCACCGCGAGCTCACCGCCCGCGACACCGGGCGTGCGGCCGACCCGGGTCGCGCTCGAGGCACGGGTGCCGCCCGGGCAGACCACGGTGGCGGAGGTGAGCTCGGCGGTGCCCGGCGGCTGCGGCCCGGCGACCGGGGACTCCTCGTCACCGATGGCGCCGATCGCGAGCGCGACGACCGCGGGCAGCACGATCGCCAGGGCCACGAGGAGGTCGAGGCGGCGACGCCGGGCGACGGATGCGCGGCGGCCGCCGGACCGGGACGGGGTCTGCTGGGGCTCACTCATCGCGGTTCCTTCGCAGCGGCGGGAGGGCGAGCACGACCAGCACCGGGATCGCGGCGGCCTGGACCAGCAGCAGGAGCCAGCGCAGCCAGGCGTGGTGGCTCGGCAGCGGTCCCGGCTCCGGGCTGACCTGCCAGGCGCGGGTACCGCGCTCGGAGCTGGCCTGGACGAGTCCGGTGGTGGCGTCGAGGCCGGCGGCGACCGAGCCGTCGGCCGGCGCCGCCTGGACGATGTAGAGGATGCCGAGGTCGGCGAGGCGGGCCACCGCGTCCGGGTCGGGCGAGGTGACCAGCGAGCGGATGGTGGCGGTGACCTTCTCGTCCTCCGGCGTCAGGGCGGCGATCTCGTCCTCCCCGACGGTGAGCCCGTCGCCGCGGTGGACGTCGTAGCGCAGGCCGGTGTCCTTGCTGCCGCGCAGCACCAGGACGCCGTTCTGCTCGGCCTGTTCGGCGCGCTGAGCCATGTAGACGGGGACGTCGGACACGGGTGGGTCGTCGAGCTCTTCGCCGCCCCAGCCGGCGAACCACACCAGGCCGACGAGCGGCACGACCAGCCCCACGGCGCCGGCCAGGGCCAACACGGCCTGGGCGGGCTTGGCCTGGTCGCCCAGGTGGTGCAGGGACAGTCCGCCCAGCAGGATCGCGGTGATCCACGCCCCCTGGAGCACCAGCAGGACGGCGCCGAGCCCGGGCTGCTGGCCCACCGGACCGGCGATGTCGATGCTCACGACGGCCAGGGGTACGGCGACCACCGCCGTCACGGCAGCGACCAGCCAGCACACCACGACCGGGATCCGGGTCGCCCGCGGCACCAGCGCCAGCAGGGCCAGGACCGGCAGCACGTAGCCGACCGGTACGGGGGCGCCGAGGCCGCCGAGGCGTCCGGCCAGCAGGTCCCAGCCGGAGGTCGCGGCCGTCGGCCAGCGGCCGATGTCGAGCACCGTGCCCGCGATCCCGCCTTCGAGCAGGGCCGGGAGCCACCACGGAAGCAGCACGAGCAGCGGCACCGCTAGGGCCAGCACCGGTGGCCCCCACACCGAGCGGTCGCCGGCCTCGCCGGGCAGCAGCCGCACGGCGATGCCGAGCAGCACCGCGATCAGGACCGCGACCACCAGCCAGGCGGGCGGCGCGACCGCGGTCAGCAGCGCGAGCGCGAGGCCGGTGCGCCAGCCGGCGCGCCAGCGGTGGCCGGCGTCGGGGTCGGCGAAGCCGAGCGCGGCGTGCGCCATCCACGGCAGCACGGCCGCCGCGACGACGATCCCCCAGCGCCCACCGCCCCACGCGCCGGCGACCAGCGGCACCAGCGCCCAGGTCACCGAGCCCCACAGCAACAGCCACCGCGGGGCGCCGTACGGCGTGACGAGGCGACCCACCACGCGCAGGAAACGCCAGGCGCCCCACAGCCCGAGCGGGGCCGAGAACGCCATGAGCAGGGACATCAGCAGGGACGGGCCGAACGGCAGGCCGAGCACCGCGAGCGGCAGGACGTACGGCGGGGCCGGGACGTCGCTCCCGAAGCCGATCGGGTGGCGGCCCTCGAGGTGCAGCGCCCACCAGTCGCCGACGCCGCCGGGCGCGGGCGACAGCGCACCGCCGGCCACTCCCCCGACGACGTCGCGCACGCCGATGAGCAGCGCGAGGACGGTGATCGCGGTCGCGACGGCGACCGGGTTGGTCAAGAAGCGCACGACGATGCCGGTGTCGGCGAAGTCCTCGTCCTCGTCGCGGTGCCGCGCCGCCGGAGGCGCGGTGGCGGCGTCGCGCTCGGCGGCCGCGATCCGGCGCCGGTCGGCGACGTCGGCGGCCTGGTTGGTCGCGGCGGCGACGAGGTCGCCCGCGAAGTCGAGGCCGTGCCGGTAGGGCACCCACCACGGGGCCAGCAGGCGTCGTACTCGGGCGCGGTCGGTGTCACCCGTCGCCGCCGCGCGCCGTGCCCGGCGGGCCGCGCGGACCTGGCCGGGATGCCGCAGCACGGACACCAGGGCGGCGAGCTCGTCGAGCGCCTCACCGACGGCACGGACGCCGAGCAGGCCGAGCACGCGCAGCAGCGAGCCGAGGGTCAGCCGCAGCACCTGCAGAGGAAGGGTGGCGCCGCGGCCGTTGGCGAGCAGCGTGAAGAGCGCGGCGCGGCGCTCCTGGAAGTGGGTGTGCCGTCCGGTCAGCGGCGTGCGACGGATGCCGCGGTGGGCGGCCTCGGCGTGGAAGACGACGGCGTCGGGGACGACGAGCGTGGTGCGGCCGGCCGCGGCGGCGCGCCAGCCGAGGTCGATGTCGTTGCCGAAGATCGGCAGCGCGGCGTCGAACCCGCCGAGGTCCTCGAGCACCCGGCGGCGCACCAGCATGCCGGCCGAGTTGACCGCGAGCACCTCGCGGATCTCGTCGTGCTGGCCCTGGTCGTACTCGCCGCGCTCCAGCCCGGTCTCGCGGCGGCCGGTCCCGCTGATGGTGACGCCGAGCTCGAGCAGCCGGCGCAGCGAGGGCCACTCGCGCAGCTTGGGGCCGAGGATGTCGGCGTCGGGACGCTGCGCGGCGACGGCGAGCAGCGCGGCGAGCGCGCCCGGCGCGGGGTTCGCGTCGTCGTGGAGGATCCACACCCACTCGGGTGCGGTGCCGGTCTCGCCCAGCACGAGCAGGCCCTCGGCGACGGCGTCGGGGAACCCGGTGCCGCCGGGCAGTGACCGCTGCTCGAGGGGCAGTTGGTCGGCCAACGCGGCCCGGACCAGGTCGGCACTGCCGTCCTTGCTGCCGGTGTCGACGGCCACCACGCGCGCGGGGGGCGCGGTCTGCGCGAGAAGGCCGTCGAGGACCGCCGGCAGCCAGGTGCTGCCGTCGTGGCTGACCAGGAGGACAGCCACCTCGGGTTGTTGCGACACGAGGTCAGACCCTACGACCGACGGCCCGAAGGGGGCGAACCGTCGGCAGGGACCGGCGCCGTGCCGTTGCCGTCGTTAGACGGCTCGCTTCTTCAGCTTGCGGCGCTCACGCTCCGACATCCCACCCCAGATACCGAAGCGCTCGTCGTTGCCCAACGCGGCCTCCAGGCACTCGATGCGCACCTCGCAGGTCTGGCAGACCTTCTTGGCCTCGCGCGTCGATCCTCCCTTCTCAGGGAAGAAGGCCTCGGGGTCGGTCTGCGCGCACAGTGCGCGCTCCTGCCACCCCAGCTCGTCGGTCTCTGCTTCGACCAGGAACAGTTCCCTCACGATTACGCCCCTTACGTCTCGACCCGATGCCCCGAACGACATCTCTGGAATTACATACGTGTCATACCCAAACAGTCAAGGCTGAGTCTGCTATGGGGAGCCCCGTGCTCGCTGCCTTTTCCGGGCACGGCACAGTTGTCCCCCGTGGACTCGACACCTGACGCGGCAGCCAGCGGATCAATCGGCCGACCCCTGCGGAAGCTGACCGTCCTCTCGGGCGGCATGGGCGGAGCCCGTTTCCTGCAAGGCCTGCTGCACGGCATCGCCGCTGGAACCCTACCCGGTGTCGCCCCTGACGCCCACGTGACGGTGGTCGCCAACAACGCCGACGACTGGTGGATCCACGGCCTCAAGGTGTGTCCCGACCTCGACACCGTGATGTACACCCTCGGCGACGGCATCGACCTCGAGCGGGGCTGGGGCCGGCGGGCCGAGACGTGGAGCGCCAAGGAGGAGCTGGCGGCGTACGGCGTCGAGCCCACCTGGTTCGGGCTCGGCGACCGCGACATCGCCACCCACCTGGTGCGCACCCAGATGCTCGACGCCGGGTACCCGCTGTCGCAGGTGACGCAGGCGCTGTGCAAGCGCTGGCTGGAGCCGACGTACGGCGACCGGCTGAGCCTGCTCCCGATGACCGACGACCGCGTCGAGACGCACATCGCGGTCGCCGACGCCGAGAGCGCCAGCGGCAAGAGGGTCGTGCACTTCCAGGAGTACTGGGTCCGGCTGCGCGCCGAGGTCCCCGCCGAGCAGGTCGTGTTCGTCGGCCTCGACCAGTCCTCCCCCGCGCCCGGCGTGCTCGACGCGATCGCGGGTGCCGAGCTCGTCGTGCTGCCCCCGTCGAACCCGGTGGTGTCGGTCGGCACCATCCTCGGCGTCCCCGGCCTGCGCGACGCCGTGCGCTCCACCGACGCGAAGGTCGTCGGCCTGTCCCCCATCGTCGGCGACAGCCACGTGCGTGGCATGGCCGAGCAGATGCTGACCTCGATCGGCGTCGAGGTCAGCGCGGCCGGCGTCGGGCTCAACTACGGCGCCCGTGAGGCCGGCGGGGTGCTCGACGGCTGGCTGGTCGACGAGCGCGACGCCGCCCAGGTGCCCCGGCTCGAGGCCGCCGGGATCCGCGCGGCCGCCGTACCGCTGATGATGACCGACCACGACGCCACCGCCGCGATGGCCGCAGCCGCGATCGAGCTGGTGCGCTGATGCTGAGCGTGACGGCACCGGACGGCGTCCCCGAGATCCGGCCGGGCGACGACCTCGCCACCGCCCTGCTCGCCGCGCTCGGTCCCGACGACCTGCGTGACGGCGACGTGCTCGTCGTCACCAGCAAGGTGGTCAGCAAGGCCGAGGGCCGGATCGAGGACGGCGACCGCGAGGCCTGGATCGACGCCGAGACCGAGCGCCTGGTGGCCCGCCGCGGCCCGACCCGGATCGTGCGCAACCGCCTCGGCCTGACCATGGCCGCCGCCGGCGTCGACGCCTCGAACGTCACCGCCGGCTCGATCGTCCTGCTCCCCCTCGACCCCGACGCGTCCGCCCGCGCCCTGCGGTCCGCGGTCGCCGAGCGGCGCGGCGTCAACGTCGGCGTCATCGTCACCGACACCGCCGGACGGGCCTGGCGCGAGGGCCAGACCGACATCGCCATCGGCGCCGCCGGGCTGGCCGTGCTGGAGTCCTTCGCCGGCCGGGTCGACGCCCACGGCAACGAGCTCGCCGTCACCGCCCCCGCCGTCGCCGACGAGATCGCCTCCGCCGTCGAGCTCGCCCAGGGCAAGCTCGGCGCCCGCCCGTGCGCGGTGCTGCGCGGTCGGGCCGACCTCGTGCTCGCCCCCGGTGAGGACGGTCCCGGCGCCCGCGCCCTCATCCGCGCCGACGGCGCCGACCTGTTCGGGTACGGCGCCCGCGAGGCCGTCATCCAGGCCGTCGCCGCGCACCCGGCCGCACGCACCCCGTTCGGCAGCCCCGTCGACGCCGTCGAGTTCGTCGCCGCGCTCGGCCGCGCGGGGGTCACCGCCCGCGCGACGGCCGCGGACGTCGTACACACGGACAGGGAGCGGCGCGCCGCTGCCGACATCGTGGCGTTCGCCCACGGCTGGCAGAGCACCGAGACCGGCGATGTCGACACCGACCTGCGGTTTCGACCGGTGACTCCGTAGACTCACCGCGTTCGCCGCACGGGCGTGCTCCCGGCATGCCCTTCACGACCAAGACGAGGTACCCCGCACGTGGCCAAGTCCAGCAAGTCCGAGAAGTCGGAGCGCCGCCAAGTCATCGACGACATCCGGCGCAAGCAGAAGCGTGCCGACAAGCGCCAGGGCATGGCCATCGTCGGCGTCTGCGTCGCGGTCGCGCTCGTCATCGTCGGCGCTGCGCTCTACCCGAAGGTCCGCGACATGGTCAACGACCAGAAGTGGAAGGGCAAGAGCGTCGCCCAGATCGGCGCCTCGGCCAGCGTGTGCGGCGACATCACCGAGAAGGAGGCCACGGGCAGCGGCGAGCACGTCCCCGAGGGCCAGCAGGTCGACTACAAGGACGCCCCGCCCGCCTTCGGCGCGCACTGGAACGTCGCCGGCGTCGCACCCACCCCGATCGGTGACCGCTTCTACACCGAGGACTCCCGCCCCGAGCTGGAGCAGCTGATCCACAACAGCGAGCACGGCTACACGATCCTCTGGTACGACACCACCGCGAACGACGACGCCGCCGAGGTCGCGGCCATGCGCGCCATCGCCAAGATCATGGACGCCAACGACACCAACCAGCGGCTGAAGTTCAAGGTCGCCCCGTGGACCAAGGCGGACGAGAAGGAGATCGGCAAGTCCTTCCCGAAGGGCCAGCACATCGCCTTCACCCACTGGCGCGTCGACCCCGACACGCAGAAGCAGTACGGCGCCTGGCAGTACTGCTCCGAGGTCAGCGGCGCGGCGCTGAAGAAGTTCATGGACAAGTACCCGTTCACCGACGCCCCGGAGCCCTACGCGTACTAGTTTGGCGCTCGCTTCGCTCGCGCATGTCGCGGCTCAGCCGCAGGTGATGCCTGAGCGCATCACGTGCAGCTGAGTGTCTTTTCGTCGGGCGCGCCGCGTTGCCTGGACGGAGCGAAGCGAGCGCCAGCGAGCGGAGCGGAGGAAGGCAACGCGTCAAAGCGCGCGCGACATGCGCGAGCGAAGCGAGCGCCAAACAAACACCGTGAGTCGGTTGTGAGACGCACCAGCCCCGCAGCCAGCTCCCCGCGGCCAGCTCCCCCCGCGGCCAGCTCCCCCGCACCCAGCCCCGGCCCTCACACCAGGTCGGTGCGGCCCTGCTCCTTCAACGCAGCCACGACGTTCTTGACCTCCTGGGCCCGCGCCCGCGTGGTGACGAGCAGCGCGTCGGGGGTGTCGACGACGACGACGTCGTCGAGTCCGATGACCGCGACGGTCCGCCCCGATCGCGGGACGACGATGCCGCTGGCGCCGATCAGGTGGGTGAGCGCGGGGTCGCCGAGGACGGTGCAGGCGTCATCGTCGCCGAGCAGGGTCGCGAGGGAGTCGAAGTCGCCGATGTCGTCCCAGGCGAAGCCGCCGGGGATGGTGGCGACCTTGCCGGCGGCGGCCGCCGGCTCGGCCACCGCGTGGTCGATGGCGATCTTCGGGAGCGTCTCCCAGAGCTCGGGAAGGCGCTCGGGCTCGGCGGCGATGGTGCGCAGGGTGGCGGCGAAGCCGGGGTCCTGCTCGGCGAGCAGGTCGAGCAGCACCGTCGGACGTACGACGAACATGCCGGCGTTCCAGCGGTACTGCCCGGTCGCGAGGTACTCCTCGGCCACCGACACCGACGGCTTCTCCACGAACTCGACGACCCGGCGCGCGACCGCGTGGCCCGGGAGCGGCTCGCCCTGGCGGATGTAGCCGAACGCGGAGGACGCGAAGGTCGGCTCGATGCCGATGGTGACCAGCCAGCCGTCGCGGGCGGCGGCGACGGCCTCGGCGACGGACGCGGCGAAGCGCTCCGGCTCGGCGATGACGTGGTCGGCGGCGAAGGAGCCCATCACCTCGGCGCCGCGGCGCTCGAGGAGGGCGGCAGCCAGACCGATCGCCGCCATCGAGTCGCGAGCGGACGGCTCGGCCACGACGGCGTCCTCGGGCAGGGTCGGGAGCTGGCCGCGGACGGCCGTACGGTGCGCCGCGCCGGTGACGACCAGGACCCGGTCGCCCACCAGCGGGGCGAGCCGGTCGTACGTCTGCTCGAGCAGGGTGCGCCCGGAGCCGGTGAGGTCGTGGAGGAACTTGGGAGCGTGCGAGCGCGACAGCGGCCACAGCCGCGTCCCGGCACCGCCGGCGGGGACCACGGCCCAGAAGCCGGGGATCTCGTCGAGGAGCATGGCCGCACCCTACGGCGTCACGTCCGCCCACCCGCACCTAGGCTCGGGACCGTGACGACGCCGACCACCTTCCCCGCGGTCCTGGCCGCCCGCCTGCGCACCGACCCCGGCCAGCCGCTGGTGACCTTCTACGACCACGCGAGTGGTGAGCGGGTCGAGCTGTCGGTCACCACCTGGGCCAACTGGGTCGCGAAGGCCAGCTCGCTGCTCGTCGACGAGCTGGGCCTGGAGCGCGGCGACCGGATCGCGATCGACCTGCCGCCGCACTGGCTCGGGACCGTCTTCCTCGGCGCCGCGTGGAACTGCGGCCTGGTCGCCACGGCCGCCGAGGCCACCGACCTCGCCGCGGTCGTCTGCGGGCCCGACACCCTGGCCGAGTGGGCCGGAAGATCCGGCGAGCTCGCCGTCCTGGCGTGCGCCCTGCTGCCGTTGGGCGTCCGGTTCAAGGAGCCGGTTCCGGCCGGGGTGACCGACGTCGGGATCGACGTGTGGTCCCAGCCCGACGCCTTCCAGGCCTGGGACCCGCCGCAGGCCGACGATCCCGCCCTCGAGGTGGGTGGCCGGGCGCTGAGCCAGGCCGAGCTGTGGAGCGAGGCGGCCGCCACCGGTCTGGTCGGCGACGGCCGCCTGCTCGCGGTCGCCGACCCCGTCTCGGAGCCGGCGATCCTCTGCGATCCGCTCCTCGCGGGCGGCTCGCTCGTCCTGGTCGTCCGGGCCGAGCCGGAGCGGCTCGAGGCGACGTACGTCGCCGAGCACGCCACGGCCCGCTTCCCCGCCTGAACGACCAGGACGGATCGGTTCGCAGGCCTAGCCCGCGAGGTCGAACTTCGTGCGCTTCTTCAAGAAGACCGGCGCGCCGAGCTTCTTGGCCTTGACCTTCTCGACGGCGTAAACCGAGCCGGTCGCCTTGTTGCGGACCACGACGACCTTGCCGCCGCTGGCCATCGGGCCGAGGCCGATCACCCAGTCGTAGCCGCTGAGGCCGGTCTTCATCGTCTTCGCCGGTGCCCACCCGCCCGGCAGGATGCCGGTGTAGAGCGAGAGCACGCTTCCGGCGCGGACCAGCGCGTCCGGGGAGCCGTCCTTGTTCCAGCGCCCCATCGGCACGAACCGCTTGCCCGGGACCTGGCCCGCGGCGGGGACCGCGGAGAGGAAGCCGTTGACGCCGTTGCCCGGGTAGACCTGCATCTGGCCGCCCTTCGGCTGGCCCATCAGGTCCGGCAGCTTGTCGCCGGTGACGTCCCCGACCGCAGCGAGCATCTTGACGGTGGCGAAGGTCCCGGGCAGCACCTGCGCGGGCTGGAACATCCCGCCACCGGCGCCGCGGAAGAGGACCGGGGCCTTGTCGGACTTGCGGATCGCCATCAGGTCGTTGAGCCCGTCGCCGTCCCAGTCGCCGACGCGCAGCACCTGCTTGGCCCACGGCGCCCAGACGTTGGTTTTCACGGCGGCACCGAGGACCCAGCTCCCACTGGACCTGTCGAGGTCGTGCAGCATCAGCCGGCCCGTCGACGCCTTGCGTACGACGATGTCCGGGTTGGCCGAGCCGACGTAGTTCCCGTTGAGCTGGCCGAGCAGTGCGCCCTGCTGCACCTGGGCCGCGATCGCCCGGATCGTCGGGATCTGCGCGTACAGGTACTTGCCCGGGCAGGCGGTCTTCCCGGCGTCACGGTGACCGCTGATCGCGGCGAAGGTGCCCTTGCCGACCTTCTGGCTCATCGACGCGGCGTCGACTCCCGACAGGGACAGCTTCCAGGCGAACAGCGCGCCGTACGCGTTGATCATCTCGGGCGTGGGCTGGGCGGTCTCGTAGTTCCCGATCGCGGACATCGCGAAGGAGTAGTCGTTGTAGCCGAGGGTGTGGGCGCCGACGACCGGCTTGTCGATGCCACCGGCGCGCCCCTCCCAGATCCGGCCGAACCGGTCGACGAGGAAGTTGTAGCCGATGTCGGACCAGCCGCGGGTCTTGACGTGGTACTTCCAGATGCCGCGCAGGATCGCCGGCACTTCCTCGGGCGTGTAGTCGTTGGCGTTCACCGTGTGGTGCACGAAGCCGGCGCTGATGGTGCCGTACTTCGGCTTGTAGCTCGCGTCCTCCGGGGCACCCCACTGGGCCCGCGAGTAGATCTGCGGCTGCGGCGCGGCGGTCGAGGCCGCCTGCATCGCGATCGCGCCGTCGGTCCCGGGCCGCGCGCTCTCCTCGCCCGAGGTCGCGGCGGACGCGCCGGAGGTGAGGGCGGGGCCCTGCTTGGCGGTGGCGGCCGGCGTACCGGGGTCGATCACGGCGACCTGGAGGTCGGCCGGCGCGGCGTCGGTCGTCTCGACCTTGACCTGGACCTGGTCGACGTCTCCGACCAGGACCGCCTCGGTGCCGGGGCGCGAGCGCTGTCCCTCCTCGCTGTCGGGGTCGGGCCCGTGCTCGTCGTGGTAGTCGGCGGCCGTCCAGTCGCTCCAGGTGTCGCCGGTGCGGGTGCGCACGTCGACGGTGATCCCGTCCTCGGGGACCGCGACGCCGTGCGCCCAGGTCACACCGACCGTGCCGTAGCCCTGGACGGGCAGTGCGTCGCTGGTGACCTTGTCACCGCCGTCGGCCAGCTCCTTCACGCTGCCGTGCAGCGTGACCCGGCCGCTGACGCCGTTCGGCGTCGGGGTCAGCGCGTACGACGTGACGGTCGGGTCGACAGTCGCGGTGGGCACCGTCAGCGGCGTGGTCGCGGCCTGCAGGCTGACCGCGCCGGGCACGGGCGTGCCGCCCGGCTCGGCGGGGCGGACCTCCATGGTCACGGTGCGTGCGGCGGGCGTGAGGACGGCGACGACGACAGCCAGGGCCAGCGCCTGCTGGCACAGCGTCACGAACCGGCTCCGCCGGGTGTGCTCGGGGATCTCCGTGGGGTACGGCGACATGGTTCTGCTCCAGACGTGTGTGCGGGGAAGGTGTCACACGAGTAGCAACTTTCACATGCGTCACACGCGTTGGGAAGAGATCGTGAGTAACTACAATCATGTAATTTCCACTCGACACGCCGGTCGCATGCAAATTTGTAGATCGGCCCCGGGCAGGGGTATCTGAGCCCGCAACGACGAACGCCCGTGGTCCCCTTGCGGGTGACCACGGGCGTTCAACGGGCGGCGCGCCCGCCGCTCAGATGTCGTTGGCGAGCGACTCGTCGTCGATGTCGTCGTCCTCGTCGTAGCGCAGGTAGTGGACGGCCTCGACAGGGTCGCCGTCGAAGCCGAGGCGGCCCTTCTCCAGGACGAGCACGCGCTCGCACATCTTGATGACCGACTCCGGCGAGTGGCTGACGTAGAAGAGGGTGCGGTCGCCGCTGTTGCGGATCTCGCGCATCTTCCTCATGCACTTCACCCGGAAGGGCTTGTCGCCGACGGCCAGCACCTCGTCGGCGAGGAAGATGTCGGAGTCGACGTGGATCGCGATCGCGAAGCCCAGGCGCGCCTTCTGGCCCGACGAGTAGTGCCCCACCGGTCCGTCGAGGGTGGCACCGAGGTCGGCGAACTCGACGATGTCGTCGAACTTGCGGCTGATCTCGGGACCGGTCATGCCGAGGATGGCGGCGTTGAGGTAGAGGTTCTCGCGGCCGGTGAGCTGGTTGTGGAAGCCGGCGCCCGTCGCGATCAGGCCGGCGATGCGTCCCCGGGTGAGGATGGTGCCCTCGTCGGGTCGCATGACGCCGTTGATCATCTTGAGCAGCGTGCTCTTCCCGGAGCCGTTGAGGCCCATGATGCCGACGGACTCCCCGCGCTCGACCGTGAACGAGACGTCGTCGACGGCACGGAAGGTCTCCGTGGTCTGGCGTCCCTTGGCCTTGGCGACCGCGACCTCCTTGAAGGTGCGGTGGTAGCGCAACGTGAAGTACTTGGTGGCGTTCTCCACCACGATCGACTTGGCCATGTCAGAGGCGCTCCGGGATCTTGTTCTCGAGCCGGCTGAAGACGTACTGGGCGAGGCAGAGGATCAGCGCCGCGACGGCCACGATCAGCACACCGTTCAGCAGCAGGTTGTCGGGCATCGCGGCGACAGCCTTGTGCTTCTGGTCGTCGACCGTGCCGACCCAGAAGGCCCGCTGGAAGAGGAGTACGGCGTCGGCCAGCGGGTTGTAGAGGTAGTACTGGGCG
This sequence comes from Nocardioides sp. QY071, assembly GCF_029961765.1. Classification (NCBI taxonomy): domain Bacteria; kingdom Bacillati; phylum Actinomycetota; class Actinomycetes; order Propionibacteriales; family Nocardioidaceae; genus Nocardioides; species Nocardioides sp. QY071. Next base: position 1,423,787 of record NZ_CP124681.1, on the reverse strand, counting down.
AAGCGACCGAAGCGGTCGTCGACCATTGCGTAGGAGTACATCATCGGCACGCCCCAGCGGACGAAGTTGTTGAAGACGCTGACGATGTTGCCGAAGTCGTTGAAGAAGACGTTGGCCGCACTGAAGAAGAGTGCTCCGGACAGGCCGAGCAGTCCGCAGATCAACAGGCCGAGCAGGAGCGCGACCAGGTCGACCGGCTCGGGCGTCCAGCCCGACAGGAGCGACGCGACGATCAGGATCACGATCTGCGGCAGGACGTGGTAGAGCGAGACCAGCATCGTGGCGACGGGGAACATCTCGCGCGGCATGGCCATCTTCACCACCAGGGCACGGTTGCGCACGATGGACCGGGTGCCCGCGCCGAAGGTCTCGGTGAAGAAGTGCACCACGGTCAGGCCGGCGAACAGGTGGATCGCGAAGTTCGGGATGTCCGCGTGCAGGTTGAAGATGAACCCGACGACGAAGTAGTAGATGCAGAACTGCGTGAGCGGATTGATGTAGGACCACAGCAGCCCCAGGAACGAGCCCTGGTAGCGGGCACTGATCTCGCGTCGCACCAGCAGGGTCAACAGGTAGCGCCGGCGCATGACGCCGATCAGGCCGTTGTCCGAGGACGGCGGCCGCAGCGGCGGCAGACCCGCCTCGTCGTCGGAGATCGCGGTCATCGGTCCTCCCCCTCGGTCCACGGAGCGAATGTCTTCTCCCAGGTGTCGGGCGAGGTGATGTCGCCGAGCGCCGAGCGGTACTGCTCGGCGATCTCGTCCCAGTCGCGCCGGAACCGGTTGTGGAGCTGGACGGTACGACGCACGAGCGCCTTGTAGCGCTCGCGGTCGCGCTGGTAGAGCGCGGCCGAGGTGCCGTCGTTCATGGAGACCACCGCAGAGTCGAAGCCCGCGATCCGGTACCACTTCGCGTCCATCGCGCGGATCTCGACCTCGGGGAACTCGCGGGACAGCTCGCGCGGCTTCTTCAGCTGGCGGATCGGCGCGAGTCCGGCGGTGATCACCTTGGAGAGGCGGCCGGGGACGTCGCTGAGGTCCTTGCCCTTGCGCGGCGGCTTCTCGCGCCGTACGGGCGGGAAGTCGTCGGGGTCGGCGTGCAGCTGGGCGTCGGAGAACTGCAAGCGGGCGGCGTTGACCTCGCCGAGGCGGGTGCCGAGCATGCCGTGCAGGCCCTGCGGGCCGGCGAGGACGTCCTCGAGCGCCTGGATCCGCAGCTCCACCGTGGAGTACTGCATGGACACCAGGTGGGCCAGGTCGAACGCGAAGCTCTCCTGGAGCAGCCGGCCACCGCGCGGGTAGCCGGAGTGCAGCAGCGCCGCGACGAACCGGTTGCGCTGGTGGAAGTAGGCCTGCCAGTCGAGGGCGTCGTTCTTGTCGGTCCACGGCACGTGCCAGACCGCGGCGCCCGGGAAGGTGACGGTGGGTACGCCGGCCGCCTTGGCGCGCAGGCCGTACTCGGAGTCGTCCCACTTGATGAACAGGGGCAGCGAGAGGCCGATGTCCTCGAGCACCTGGCGCGGGATCATGCACATGAACCAGCCGTTGAAGTCGACGTCCTGGCGCTTGTGCAGCCACCGGGCGGAGCGCAGGTTGCGGGCGCCGAAGTCCCAGTCCTGGAAGCCGTCCCTGGGCGACATCCACCAGAACCGGTAGGGCTGGACGATCTCGCCGAAGCTGTGCAGCCGGCTCTTCGCATAAAGGCTGAACATGTGGCCGCCGACGATCGTCGGGCGCTTGGCGAGGTCGCCGAAGGTGACCGCGCGGATGATGCCCTCGGGCTCGCAGACGACGTCGTCGTCCATCATCATCGCGTACGTCGCGGTGCCCTTGCGGACCGACTCGAGCTGCCCGCGGGCGTAGCCGCCCGAACCGCCCAGGTTGCCCTGCTGGATCACCTTCAGCCGGCCCTCGAGGCGGGCCTCGGCGGCGGGGAAGAACTCGCTGTCGCGGACCAGCTGGGTGCCCTGCTCCATCACGAAGACGGTGTCGAGGTACGGCAGCAGCTCGGCGGTGCCGAGCTGGCCGAGCAGCTTGGCGCAGAAGTCGGGGCGGTTCATGGTGGTGATCGCCAGGTCGACGGTGCCGTGCCCTTGATGACGCAGTCGGTCGGCCGGGACGGCGGCATGCCACTCAGCGGACTCGACGGTCACGTCGCCGTGGCCGGCCACGACGTCGTACCAGTACCAGCCGCCGTCGATGAACGGGCCGAGCGGCAGCTCGAAGGTCAGCGTAGTCGGGCCCTCGGCCTCGGTGACCCCGCTGTCGACCTTCTGCTGGCGGCCGTTGGCCATCGACTTGTTGACGATCACGGTCGCGCCGGAGCCGCGGACCGTGACCGTCAGCGTCACCGCGTCGACGATGCTCCAGCGCCGCCAGTAGCTGGCGGGGAAGGCGTTGAAGTAGGTGCCGAAGGAGACCTTCTCCCCCGACGGCACGAGCACGGCCGTGCGGGTGAGCACCTGGTCGGGGCGGACCGTGCGGCCGGTCGCGGTCTTCTGCCGGATCGAGGCGTTGTTGAGCTCCTTGGCCGCCCGCGAGCCGCCGACGACGTACTTGTCCTCGTCGAGGTTCGGCTCCTCGCAGTCGAGGTAGAGCGGCAGGACGTCCGGGTCGGTGTCCAGCGGCAGGATCTGGCGCTGCAACAGCCGCTGCACCGTCCCCGAGCTGGTTGAGCCGGTTGAGCCTGTCGAGACCGTGCTCATGCGTCCACCCCACCGCTCTTGAGCTCGGCGCCCTCGGCGAAGTGCGGCCGGAGCGTGTTGTCGTACATGGACAGCGCGGAGGCGATGGCCATGTGCATGTCGAGGTACTTGTAGGTGCCGAGCCGGCCGCCGAAGAGCACCATCGGCTCCCGCTCGGCGAGGTCGCGGTACTTGAGCAGCTTCTCGCGGTCCTCGGCGGTGTTGACCGGGTAGTAGGGCTCGTCGGTCTCCTCGGCGAACCGGCTGTACTCCCGCACGATCACGGTCTTGCCCGCGGGGTAGTCCCGCTCGGGGTGGAAGTGCTTGAACTCGTGGATCCGGGTGAAGTCGACGTCGGGGTCGGGGTAGTTCATCACCGAGCAGCCCTGGAAGTCGTCGACGTCGAGCACCTCGGGCACCAGGTCGACGGTGCGCCACGAGAGGCGACCCTCGCTGTTGTGGAAGTACTCGTCGACCGGACCGGTGTAGACGATCGGGACCTTGCCCTTGTAGCGCTCGGCGACCCCGTCGGCCAGGAAGTCGGTGTCGAGCACGACCTCGATGTTCGGGTGGTCGGCCATCTTCGCCAGCCAGGCGGCGTACCCGTCGGTGGGCAGGCCCTCGTACTTGTCGTTGAAGTAGCGGTTGTCGTAGTTGTAGCGGACCGGGAGCCGGCTGATGATGTCGGCCGAGAGCTCCTCGGGCGAGGTCTGCCACTGCTTGGCGGTGTAGTGGGCGATGAACGCCTCGTAGAGCGGGCGGCCGATGAGGGAGATGCCCTTCTCGACGAAGTTCTCCGGCTCCTTGTCGCCCAGCTCGCCGGCCTGCTCCTTGATCAGGGCCCGCGCCTGGTCGGGCGTGTACGCCGCGTCGAAGAACTGGTTGATGGTGCCCAGGTTGATCGGCAGCGGGTAGACCTGCTGGTCGTGCGTCGAGTAGACGCGGTGCTGGTAGCCGGTGAAGGTCGTGAACCGGTTGACGTACTCCCACACCCGCTCGTTGCTGGTGTGGAACAGGTGGGCGCCGTACTTGTGCACCTCGATGCCGGTCTGCGGCTCCGGCTCGCTGTAGGCGTTGCCGCCCAGGTGGGAGCGGCGCTCGATGACCAGGACCTTCAGTCCGAGGTCGTTGGCGCAGCGCTCGGCAACGGTCAGGCCGAAGAATCCGGAGCCGACGACGACCAGATCGGGGAGGTCGGGGTTCGACGAGGTGAGAGACACGATCGGTGAGTTTACGGACCCGCCGCCCGGTTCCCCATTCGGACGCGCGGCCATGCCCTGTTCACCCATTGGGGGAGGTGACGAATATCCTGTTCTGGTGTACACCCACCACTCGACCGGACGCGGCGCGCCATCCTTTGCCCTTGCCTGGCTCGCCGGCCTCGGTCTGGCCGTCGCCACGGTGGCGTTCTCCAGGTTCGAGAACATCCCGATCGAGGACCCCGACAGCCTGATCCCGGGCTACATCCGGTTCCCCGCGATCGTCCTGGGAGCCATCGCGCTCGACGTGGTCCCCCACACCTTCATGGCCGCCGGCCGCCCGGGCACCGGCTGGCTGCGCCGCATCCGCACCGCGTTCCGCACGGTGATGCGGGAGCGCTGGCCGCTGACGCACTGGAAGTTCGCGCTCAACGGCGTGATCGCCTGGTACCTGTGTTACGCGGCGTTCCGCAACGTGAAGAGCATGGCGCCGTTCGTGCACGAGAAGATCTATGACGACCCACTGGCGGCGATCGACAGGTTCCTGTTCGCCGGACACGACCCGGCCGCCGTCCTGCACGCCTGGTTCGGCACCGGCATCGCCGCCCACTTCTTCTCGTCGGTCTACATCGTGTGGATCGCCCTGGTCCCGGTGTCGATCGCGATCGCCCTGGTCTGGACCCGGCAGACGCGCGCGGGTGAGTGGTACGTCACGGCGGTCGCGGTCGACTGGGCGCTGGGCGCCCTGCTCTACGTGCTGGTCCCGACCGTCGGCCCGATCTACTCCGACAGCAGCACCTTCGCGGACCTGCCCGAGACGTATGTGAGCAAGCTCGCGGACTCGATGTGGGACGACCGGGTCAACACGCTGGCCACCCACGGCGAGTCCGGCCTGCAGACGATCGCCGCGTTCGCGTCGCTGCACGTCGGCATCATGATGACGATCTGCCTCATCGTGCAGGCGGTCAAGCTGGCCCGCTGGGTGCGGATCAGCGCGTGGACCTTCTTCGGCCTGACCGTGCTCGCGACGGTCTACCTGGGCTGGCACTTCTTCGTCGACGTGATCGCCGGTGCCGCGCTGGGCGCGTTCGCCGTGTGGATCGCCGGCATCGCCACCGGCAACCGGGTCGGCCTGCGGGTGCGGCTGGTGCCCGAGGTCAGCGAGCCGGAAGAGAGCGCATCCGCCACCCATCCCGGAGCGCTCGCGTCACGTTCGATGCCTCTGCCCGACCACCCCGCAGCGGACTGAGCAGGACCACGACCAGCGCGATCAGCGCCGGCTTGAGCCGCACGAGCAGGTTCTCGCCGTACCGGAAGTGCACGACGAACAGGTTGCGGTACATGTAGTACCCCTTCCAGCCGGCGAGGTCGTGCTGCTGGTCGAAGTCGAGCTGGCGCACGAGGACGGCGTCACGCACCGCACGGATCGCGAACCCGGCCCGGCGCGCGCGGATCGCGAAGTCCACGTCGTCGTAGAAGATGAAGAAGGACGCGTCGGGCAGCCCGATCCGGTCGATCACCTCGCGCCGGACCAAGAAGCCCTCGAAGGCGACGTTCTCGACCTCGACCGTCGCCGGCATCGCCGCGCGACTGGGGTACGTCGAGTCGATGCTGGCCGTCTTCGGGCGGATCGCCAGCGGGTTGCGCAGGTCGAAGCGCAGTGCCGCCTTCTCCACGAGGGCGCCCGCACGGTCCTCGCGGACCGCGATCAGGCAGGAGCCGTCGGCCTCGAGGAGCCGGGTCAGGCAGTCGGGGGCCGGGACGACGTCGTCGTCCATCAGCCACATCACGTCGTAGCCGCGGTCGTAGGCGGCTTGCAGGCCCAGCCGGAAGCCGCCCGCTCCGCCGAGGTTGTCGCTCGCGTGGATCGGCACCAGGCCGGCGAGGGTGCTGCGCTCGAGCACCTCGCGGGTGTGGTCGGTGCTGGCGTTGTCGACGACGAACACCGCGTCCGGCGCGCGGTCGAGCGCGCCGAGGCCGGCGAGCATCTGCTCGAGCAGGTCGGCGCGGTTGTAGGTCACGACGACGACGGCGACCTGTTCCTCGGCGGTTGAGGTGCGAGCGGAGCGAGCCTCGAAACTCACCTGAGGTACCTCCGGTGGCCGGTGAAGTCGCCGCGCAGGCCGGCGGCCGCGGCGCGGGCGCTCAGCGGGATCCGGGCCGGCTGCGGTCTCGTGAAGAGGTAGAACCACACCGTCTTCAGCCAGAACAGCAGCACGTGCACCCAGCCGCGGTAGGTGCGCAGGTTCAGGGTGTTGTTGCGCGCCATGCAGTAGTGCTTGAGGTCGCTCGGCGTGTGGTTGTAGGTCGTGCGCCCGAACATCATCGGCGTCCCGAGGTCGTCGGTGGCCGGGTGCAGGAAGTGGGCCTCGACCACGGTCGCGATCCGGGCGCCCGCCCGCTGGGCGCGCCACAGGTACTCGACGTCGTCACCCCAGATGAAGAAGTCCTCGCGCGGCAGGCCGATCCGCTCGACCAGGTCGCGGGTGACCAGCACGCCGTTGAACGGGATCACCACGTCGTCGATCAGTCCGTCCCGCGCGGCCGCCTCGACGGCGGCCATCTCGTGCACCACCCGGGTCCCACCGGGGAGACGGATCGGGAAGCACAGCCGCGACGGGTCCTGCTCGGCCAGCACCGCCGGACCACAGAAGTCGAGGCCGTCGCGCTGCTGCCGCTGCAGGAGGAGGTCGAGACAGTCGAGCGCCGGCAGGCCGTCGTCGTCCATCAGCCACACCAGGTCGGCACCCTCGCGCACCGCCCGGCCCAGTCCGTGGTGGAAACCGCCCGCACCGCCGGTGTTGGTCGCCAGGGTCTCGTGGACGACGCGCGGGTCGGCCAGCCCGGCCAGCCACTCCCCCGTGCCGTCGGTCGAGGCGTTGTCGACCACGAGGATCCGCTCCAGGCCTGCGATCTCCTGCAGCCGCGGGACGAGTCGCTGCAGCATCGCCAACCTGTTGAAGGTCACCACGACGGCCTGGACTCGCACGGCGGTCACCCTACTGGCCCACCGCGCCAGTCACTGGATCGTCCCCCGAGGGACGATCCACTGCGCGCTCAGATCGGGACGAACCTGCTGCGCGTGATCGAAGTCGGCGTCGTAGTGAACGATCGTGACCACCTGGTCCTCATGGGAGTGGCGCAGTGCTGTCGCGGCGATCTGCAGATCGCTCACACCGACTGCCCTGCCCATGCCAGCCCCGAAGAGCAGGCCCTGCAGCTCGACGGCGATCCGGGCGACCTCCTCGTCAGGCGGCAGGTAGACCTTCGCCCTGCGGTTCGCGTCGAGGATGGTGCGGTGGTCCGCAGCGCTACGCGCGGAGTAGCACTCCTCCAGGATCTGCGGAAGACAGCTGGCGAGCTCGCCCGTCGCCAGCAGACCTACCACGGCCTGCGCCACCGTCGGCGCCCGGTGGACGCGCTGCGTCACCGAGTTGTCGAGCAGATAGAGCTGCCTCATCGCTGCGCTTGGGCAACGACCTCGGCATCGTCCAGCTCACTCGCGATCCCCGACCGCAGGTGCTCCAGGTACTCCAGAGCGCGGGCCTTGCGAACCACCTGCTCCAGCGCCTCCGTCACCGTCCCACGCTTGGTCGGCTGTCCCGTAGCTGCCATCGCCTCGGCCATGAGGCCCTCGTCCACGTCGATCAGTGTCTTCGTCATCAACACTCCCGGAGATATCCGATATCGACCTTCAGGATATCACCGGTGCCGAGCCGTCAGTCGTCCTCAGGTCGCAGCAGCGCGTCGGGATCGAGCCGGGGCGGGATCGCGGCGAGCGCTGCCTGGACCAGCGCGGTGCGCGCCTTGACCTCGACGGCCCGGCGCAGCCGCCCCTTGCCACCGCCCGCCAGGCCCTGCACGACCTCGGCGACCTGCCGGTCGTCGTACGTCGGACGGGTGCCGGGGGCGACGTCGACGTCGGGCAGCGCGACCAGCACGGGCAGCACCTGGTCGCCGAGGGCGTCGAGCACCTTGAAGCGCTGGTAGCGGTCCATCTGCTCCCAGGCCGTGTCGATGTCGACGCCCCGCTTGCGGAAGCGGCGGTCGGCGGCCAGCACGACCTTGGCCGCGCCGGCGAGTGCTGCGGTCAGCTCGTGCTCGGTGAAGCGCATGGCCCTACCCAACCTCACGGGGCGGGGCGGTGTCCCGTTACCGTGGCGTCGTGGACACCGCCGCCGTGCTGACCCTGCTCCAGGACGTCGCCGCGGAGGTGATCGACCCCCGGTTCCGCGCGCTCTCCGACGAGCAGGTCTCGGAGAAGAACCCCGGCGACCTGGTCACCGTCGCCGACCACGAGTCCGAGGCGCTGATCACCGCGGCCCTGCAGGCGGCGTACCCCGACGCGCTGGTGCTCGGCGAGGAGGCGATGGCGGCCGACGCCACGCTGCTCGACCGGTTCGCGAGGGCCGAGCACGCGTTCACCGTCGACCCGGTCGACGGCACCAAGAACTTCGTCAACGGCTCCCCCGACCACGCCGTGATGGTCGGCGAGGTCCGGGGTGGCGCGGTGACCCGCGGCTGGATCTGGCAGCCGCAGCACAAGACGTCGTACGTCGCCGAGCTCGGCGCCGGCGCCTGGCGCAACGGCGAGCGCCTCACGGTGACCGCCGCCGGTGACGGCGTACCCTTCCGGACCGCGCGGCGCGCCTGGGTCGGCCAGGAGCTCGGCGGGCTCGGCACCCTCGAGCTGACCTGGGCCTGCTGCGGCGTCGACTACCCGCACCTGATCGCCGGCGACGCCCGGGCGCTCGTCTACAGCCGCTCGATGCCGTGGGACCACCTCCCCGGCTCGCTCGTCCTCACCGAGGCGGGCGGCGTGATCGGACAGCACGACGGCTCCCCGATGCGGCCGCAGCAGCTGGCCGGCGGGCTGGTCGCCGCACCCGACCGGGCGACGTACGACGCCGTGGTGGGGGCGCTGCCCGTCTGATCGGGGTTCGGGCCCGGCAGCGTCAGCAGGCCGCCGCGACGTCGTCGGTCTCGTTGGCCTGGTAGCCCTGGTTGCGGGACCCGAGCGAGCCGCCGGTGACGGTGTCCGGCTGCTGGGCGGGCTGCTCGGCCTTGTCGTCGCCGCTGCCGCCGCTGCCGCCGGTGCCGCCCTTCGGCTGCTCCCCCTGCGCCGGCGTCTTGCCCTTCTTCGCCGCCTTCGGGTCGCCCTCGGCGCGGTCGATGGCGCTGCGGATCATCTGCTGCACCAGGTCGATGTCGGGGTCGGCCGTGTTGATCCGCGGCGGGACGAGGGAGACCGAGGAGATCTTCTGGGTCCGGGCGCGCAGGGCGAGCTGGACGAAGTCGCTGAGCGCGCCGCCGGGGATGTCTGTCTGGATCATCGCGCTGGACGCCTTGGCGATCTCCTGGAAGTTCGTCAGCGCCTTGGCCGGGCTGACCTGGGAGACGAGGGCGGAGAACACGCACTTCTGGCGGGCCATGCGCGAATAGTCGTCGGAGCCCTCGCGGGCCCGGGCGTACCAGAGGGCGTCGTGGCCGTTGAGCTTGCGCCGGCCCGGCTCGATGTAGCCGGTGACGTCCTTGCCGAGGCCACCGACGGGGATCCGGGAGCGGACGTTGAGGGTGACCCCGCCGAACGCGTTGACCAGGCGCTCGAAGCCGCGCATGTTGACCATCACCCAGTAGTTGATGTCCAGGTCGGTGATGCCCTCGATCGCGGACACGGTCGCGTCGATGCCGGGGTTCTCGGAGCCCTTGAACAGGTCGGTGTGGTCGCCGACCCAGGTGCTGACGCCGTTGAGGTAGCAGCCGTCGCAGTTGAAGCCCTTGGGGAACTGCTTCGCCATCACGCTGCCCTCGCGGAACGGGAAGTTCTGCATGTTGCGGGGCAGGCCGATCATCACGGTACGGCCGGTGGTGGCGTCGACGGAGGCGATGGTCATCGAGTCGGTGCGCAGGCCCCAGCGGTCGTTGCCGGAGTCGCCTCCGATGAGCAGGATGTTGTAGCGGCCGTTGTGGGCCGAGCCGAGGTCGCCGTCGGCGAACATGGTCAGCCAGTCGCGCTGGGCCGCGGCGAGGTGGGCGCCGAAGAGCATGGTGCCGGCGACCGAGAAGCACAGGACGCCGTTGACGCCGACGACGGCACGGCGGTGCGGGAGGCGCAGGCTGAGCGGCTGGCCGATCCGCCAGGCATCGACGAAGAGCGCGGCCCAGCCGAGGGCGCCGACGATCAGGTACAGCCGGATCACGAGCATCACGGTCGGGCTGAACGCCAGGGTCAGCGCGAGACCCTTGTCGAACCAGCTCCACACGGCCACGGCCAGCAGGGTGCCGAGTGAGAACAGCCAGATCCGCAGCGCCAGCTTGCCGATCGCACGGTTGCCCGCGAGCAGCTGGGCCGAGCCGGGCACCACGAGGGTGAACGCCATCAGGGTCAGCGCCCGGCGGAACCGCACCCGGGCGGCGCGTTCGTCGACGGGCATCTGCTGAGGCACCCGCCCAGTATCACCAGTCCCACGCGCCACTCCGGTGACGACGCGCCGCGAGTCAGGGGTGTGTCAGGCGGCGGCGACCGAGCCCGCGAGCCGGGCGATCTCCTCGGCGGAGGCGTTGGCGCCGGTGCAGACCACCGCGACGACCCCGTCCGAGCCGGTCGCGATCGCGCCGGCCAACGACGCGGCGCCGGCGCCCTCGGCCAGGGTGTGCGCGCAGGTCGCGAGCAGCCGCGCGGCCGCGTCGATCGCGTCGTCGTCGACCAGCACGAAGTCGTCGAGGCGCGCGCGCAGGATCTCCTGCGTGCGCGGGTACCCGGTCGTCGTGGCCAGGCCGGCGGCCCGGGTCGTCGCCGGGGCGGCCTCGATCAGGCCGGTGCGCCACGAGTGCCAGCCCGCGGGCGCGGCCGAGGACTGTACGCCGACCACCCGGCACCCCGGAGCCAGCACGTCGCGGACCAGACAGGCGCCGGCGGCCCCGGTACCGCTGCCGATCGGGACGAAGAGCGTGTCGAGGCCGGCCGCCTGCCCGAACAGCTCGAGGTAGGCCGTCGCGTGGCCCAGCACGATCCGCGGGTCGGTCGGGCACACGAACGACGCGCCGGTCTCAGCCGCCAGCGCACGGGCGTGCTCGCCCGCCTCGCCGAGGCTGGCACCGACCAGGACGACCTCGGCGCCGAGAGCCGCGACCGCGTCGCGCTTGGCCGCGGGGGCGCTGGCCGGCATCACGATCGTGGCGCGTACGCCGGCCAGCCGGGCGCCGTACGCCACCGACTGGGCGTGGTTGCCGGTCGAGCAGGTGACCAGGCCGTGCGCGCGCTCGGCGTCGGTGAGGGTCGCGGACAGGTGCACGCCGCCGCGGACCTTGAAGGCGCCGGTGGGCTGCACGTTCTCGTGCTTGACCAGGACCGGGCGGCCGAGCGCCTGGTCGAGGAGCGGGTGCGCCTGCAGCGGGGTGGGTGGCAGGTGGGCGCCGACGACCTCGGCGGCGGCGAGGACTCCGTCGAAGGTCAGCTCGGTGCTCATGGGTCCATCGTCGGCGACCGGGCACCCATCGGTCCAATAGTTCCTTTCAACTGGACCAATCGACAGCATCGATCGATAAGCTGTCGCCATGATCGACCTTCGCCGCCTCGAGGCCCTCGTCGCGGTCCACCGCACCGGGTCGGTGTCGGCCGCGGCGGCCCAGCTGCACTACGGACAGCCGACCATCTCCCACCACCTGCGCCGGCTCGAGGCAGAGACCGGCGCGGTGCTGCTCCAGCGGGTCGGACGCGGCGTCCGGCTCACGCCCGAGGGCGAACGCCTGGCCCGCCGTGGCGAGGAGATCCTGGGCCTGCTGGCCCGTGCCGAGGCCGAGCTCGCCGCCGCGACCAGCCTCCAGTCGGGACGGGTCCGGCTCGCCGCCTTCCCCTCCGGCGCGGCCACCCTGGTCCCCGACGCCCTGGCGCTGCTCGCGACCCGGCACCCCGGCATCCAGCTCGACCTGGTCGAGGCCGAGCCGCCCGAGGCCTACGAGCTGCTCCGCGCCGGCGAGGTCGACCTCGCTCTCACCTTCGCCTACCCGGACCAGCCCGAGCCCGACCAGATCACCTCCGTCCCCGTCGTCGACGACCCGCTGCACCTGGTCACGTCGGCCTCGGCCGCGCCCTCCGAGGGCGCCGTCGACCTCGGCGCCTACGCACAGACCGGCTGGATCGCCGGCTGCGAGCGATGCCGGCGCGAGCTGCTCAGCCTGTGCGCGGACGCCGGCTTCACGCCCGCGATCGCCTTCGCCAGCGACGACTACGTCGCCGTGCAGTCCCTCGTCGCGAGCGGACTCGGCGTCACCGTGCTGCCCGGGCTCGCGCTACGCGCGCACCAGCACCGCGACGTCGTACGCCGCCCGCTCGCCGCGCACCGGCGGGTCCAGCTCTCGACGTACGGCGCTCCCCCGCGACCGGCCGCGGTGGACGCTGTGGCGGCGGCGCTGACCGAGGTCGCGGGTCGCCCGAGCTGATCAGGAGCGGGCGCGGATCGCGTCGATCTCCTGGCGGCGCGCGAGCCGGTGGGCACGGCGTACCTCCGCCTCGTGCATCCGCCGGCGGTCCTCGTCGGTCTCCGGCTCGAGCGCGGGCACCGGGCGACCGTGACCCGCGCCGTCGACCGCGACGAACACGAAGTACGCCGAGCCGACGTGCAGCACCTCGCCGGCCGCGTCCCACGGCTCGGTCTCGATCCGCACGCCGATCTCCATCGACGAGGTGCCGACCCAGTTGACCTGGCCGAAGGTGCGGATGATGTCTCCGACCCGCACCGGCTCGAGGAACGCCATCTCGTCGAGCGCCGCCGTCACGGCCGGGCCGCCGCTGTGCCGCTGTGCCACGACCCCCGCGGTCGAGTCGGCCAGCTTGACCACCTCGCCACCGTGGATGTTGCCCAGCAGGTTGGCCTGCGCGCGCGAGGTCAGCGTGGCCAGCTCGATGCGGGAGTACGACGGCGTGCGTGCCGCGACGATCTCTGTCACGCCCTGACGGTAGCGTCATCGGCATGGCAGGGCGTGGCAACGACACCGGGGACACCGGGGACACCGGAGGCACCGGGGACACCGGCGGCGAGGACTTCGACTGGGTCTACGGGTCCGGGTCGCAGGACGCTCGTCGCGGCTCCGCCGACCCCGAGCCCACCCGCCGGATCCCGGTCCAGCGACGACCCGGCGCCCAGGCGCCGGCCCCTCCGCCACCGCCCGTCCGGCTGCCGCCGGCCCAGCAGTACGGCCGCACGTCCGAGCCCGGCGGCCGAGGCCCGGCGCCGCGGCTGCCGAAGCGCAGCCGGTGGACGCGCCCGCGCACCTACGTCCGGCTGGTGCTGCTGGCCCTGGTCCTGTGGCTGGCGTACACCCTGGCGGTCCCGTTCGTCGCCTGGAACAAGGTCGACAAGGTCGACTTCGAGCCCAGCGCCGAGCGGCCGGCCGAGCAGCCCGGCACGACGTACCTGCTCGTCGGCAGCGACTCGCGCGCCGGCCTGTCCCCCGAGGAGCGCAAGAAGCTCCACACCGGCGACGCCGCGTCCGAGCTGACCGACACCATCTTGCTGCTGCACACCGGCGACGGCCCGACGACGCTGGTGTCCATCCCCCGCGACTCCCCGCTCGAGATCCCCGGCTTCGGCACCAGCAAGGTCAACTCGGCGTACGCCAAGGGTGGGACGCCGCTGCTCGTGCAGACCCTGGAGAAGGCGACCGGGCTGCGGATCGACCAGTACGTCGAGATCGGCTTCGGCGGCCTCGTCGGGGTGGTCGACGCGGTCGGCGGCATCGAGATCTGCCCCAAGCAGCGGATCAGGGACAAGGACTCCGGCCTGAACGTGAAGAAGGGCTGCCAGGAGGTCGACGGCGCCACCGCGCTGGCCTACTCACGAGCCCGCAAGTACAGCCCGATCTCCGACCTGGCCCGGGTCCAGCAGCAGCGCGAGGTGATCGCGTCGGTCGGCGACAAGGTCCTCTCGCCGTGGTCGGTGCTCAACCCGGTGCGCTGGTGGCAGCTCAACGGCGCCGTCCCCGACTTCTTCCGCTTCGGCGACACCACCGGTCCGGTCGCCGCCGGGAAGTGGGCGCTGGCGATGACGAAGGTGAAGAAGTCGTGCACCGTGCCGCTCGCGCGGGCCGACACCACGTGGGACACCAAGCGCGCCGGGCAGCTGTTCGGCAAGATCGCTGCGGACAAGACCGACGAGATCACCCCCGATCTCTGCACGGCCACGGGCCTGGCCCGCTGACCGCAACCCACGGAGGATCCCGCGTGTACGAGACCCTGACCTGGCACGTCGACGACGACGGCATCGCGACGCTGACCCTGCACCGGCCCGACGCCCTCAACGCGTTCGACCTGACCATGGCCCGCGAGCTGCTCCAGGTGTTCACCACCGACGCCCGCGACGACGCGGTGCGCGCGGTCGTCGTGACCGGCTCCGGCCGCGCGTTCTGCGCCGGCATGGACCTCTCGGCCGAGGGCAATGTGTTCGGGCTCGACGAGTCGCTCTCCCCCACACCCGAGGAGTTCCGGGCGGCGTACGACGAGGCGCCGTACGCCGACGGCGTGCGCGACACCGGCGGCAAGATCACCCTCGCCATCCACGCCCTGCCCAAGCCGGTCATCGCCGCGATCAACGGTCCGGCGGTCGGCATCGGCGCCACCATGACCCTGGCCATGGACCTGCGCCTGGCCTCGACGAAGGCCCGGATCGGCTTCGTCTTCGGCCGCCTCGGGATCGTGCCCGAGGCCTGCTCGACCTGGTTCCTGCCACGCATCGTCGGCATCCAGCAGGCCCTCGAGTGGGTCTACTCGGCCGACATCCTCACCGCCGAGCAGGCCCTCGCCGGCCGGCTGCTGCGCAGTGTCCACGAGCCCGACGAGCTGCTGCCGGCGGCGTACGACCTGGCCCGGGCGTTCGTCAAGGACCGCTCGCCGGTCGCGCTCGGCCTGGCCAAGCAGATGCTCTACCGCAACAGCGCGGCCGCCGACCCGCTCGAGGCCCACCTCACCGACTCGCTCGCCATGTTCTGGACGTCGATCGGCGACGGCAAGGAGGGCGTGGCGGCGTTCCTCGAGAAGCGCACGCCGGGCTTCACCGGCAAGGCCTCGGAGCTGCCCAGGATCGTGTGAGCCGACGGCTCACATCGCCATGAAGAGGATCTCCTCGCGGCTGTACTCCCGACCCGGGTGCTCGGCCGCGAGGTGCTCCTGCACCTTCTCGACGAGCTCGTCGTCGGTGTCGGCACGCAGGGTGGTGTCGCAGGGGCAGCGCAGCGAGGGCATCTGGACCTCCGGGGACGGCGAACAGGAACGCGTTCCAGTCTAGGGCTCCGGCAACTTCGGGACGAGGTGCCCGTCGGGTTAGCCTCGACGGCGATGCGCCAGCCTGGAGCCCCCGTCCGACGTACTCTCGCGACCCTCGTCGCCGTCCTCGCGACCGTGGCCCTCGCCGGCTGCAACGAGCAGGAGCCCGGTCCCGCGGAGCCGGCGGCCGCCGTACCGACGACGGCGCCGCCGACCACGGCCACTCCCACGCCGACGCCGGGTCCGCCCGCGGCCGAGCAGTCGAAGACCGCGATTCCTCACGTCCAGCGCACGCAGCGCCCGTACTTCAAGGACAAGGAGGTCTGGCAGAAGGCCCAGCCGGCCCACCTGCAGAACCTCAAGAACCCGCTCGCCGAGCGGCGCTGGGGCGTCTACAAGGGCGATCTCGAGCAGACCTGGAGTGCCTACGAGTCCGCGGGCGGCGACACCAAGCGGCTGCTGGGCAAGATCGCGCTGCGGCCGAAGTCGCTGTGGCTCGGCGACTGGAGCGGATCGCCCGAGCAGATCGGCTCGGTCGTGCGGGACTACGTCCAGAACGCCTCCGGCGGCGACCCGAAGGTGCTCGTCCAGCTCGCCATCTTCCGGATGGATCCGTGGGAGCACGCCGTATGCGGCGGCCGCGCCCCCTCCGGCGGCGCCCAGGACACCTACCGACGCTGGATCGCCAACGCTGCCCGCGCCCTCGGCCGCCAGCACACGGCGATCATCCTGCAACCCGACCTGCCGTTCTGGTGGTGCTCGAACCGCTCGGTGACCAGCTCGCTGATCACCTATGCCGTGAAGACCTTCTCGGCGCAGCCGAACACCAGCGTCTACCTCGACGCCGGCGCGGCCGACTGGAGCAGCACCCCGCAGGTCGGCGCCCCGCGCGCATCCCAGGCCGCCGACCTGCTGATGGCCAACGGCATCGCCCACGCCCGCGGCTTCGCCCTCAACGCGACCCACTACGTCGGCACCGAGGAGTCCGTCGCGTACGGCGCGGAGCTGGTCCGGATCCTGCGCGAGCGCGGCGTCAAGGGCGTCCACTTCGTCGTCGACACCGCACAGAACGGCAATGGCATGACCTGGCCCGAGGTCGAGGCCCAGGGCAGCCGGGTCAACGACAATGCCCGCGTCTGCGGCTCCACCTCCGACCGCCGCGGCTGCGTCACCCTCGGCATCCCGCCGACCTCACGCGTCGGCGACGAGCGCTGGGGACTGTCGAAGGAGACGGGCCGCGAGGCGAAGAAGTACGTCGACGGGTTCCTCTGGTTCGCCCGCCCCTGGCTGTTCATGCAGGCCAACTGGCGCGGCGCCGACCGGGCGATCGGGATGGCTCGCAGCACGGGCTGGTTCGCGCCCTGACCCACCCTGCTCGAACTGGTCCGCATTCCCCGCCGACCCGGCGCGAAGTGCGCTGAATCCCGCGCTGACCCGGCAGAAAGTGTCTTGCCGAACGAGACACTTTCTGCCGGGTCGGCGTGATTTCGGGACCACTTCGTGCCGGGTCAGCGAAAAGCAGACCGGCCGCCCCCGAGGGGACGGCCGGTCTGGTGATTCGTGGTGCGTCAGGCGGCAGCAGCGGCGCGGCGGCGGCCGTAGCTGACACCGCCCGCACCCGCGGCGACGAGGCCGGCGCCGAGGACCAGCCAGGCCAGGTCCGGGCCGCCGGTGTTGGGCAGCGCGCCGTTCTTGTCACCGCCGTCGGCGGAGCCGATGCGGAAGTGGGTGGTGTCCGAGGACGGGAGGAACTTCGCCGCGTCGTCGGGCGACAGGGCCGCGTGGGCGAGGTAGCCACCCTTGGGCAGGCGCGGGCCCGTGACCCGGACCGGCTTGTCGGTGAAGTGCACGGTCGTGCGGAAGACCGGCTTGGCGGCCGCGGCCATGGAGCCGCGCGCGGCGCTACCGCCCGCGGAGACGGTGATCGCGATGTTCCCCGCCGGCGGCGTCGGCGAGGCCGCGCTCGCGCTCACCTGCAGCACGATCGGCTCGCCGGGCTCGGCGGTGACCACCTGGATGTGGGTGGTGGTCGGGAGCTTGGATGTGTATCCCTCGTCGGCACCCGCGGGCGCCGGCGGCGCGACGGCGAGTGCGAGACCAAGCGTGGCGAGCGCAGCCAGCTTCTTCAGCACGTGTCCTCCTTGAACTTCCCCATGCAACGACCCGGCGTGTTCAAGGTGACGGGCTGTGCGCGCTCAGACTAGTGCACCCGCAGTGCGCGAGGTCACCCGGCTGCCGAGTCCGCGGTGGGCTCGGACTTCACCAGGTGGCCGAAGACGACGGAACGGTTGTCGGTGTGGAAGATCTCCGAGCAGGTGAGCAGCGTGATCAGGTGGTCGCCCGCCTCGGCCGGCGGCTGCGTGCCGCCCTTGGGGTTCACCGGCTTCGGGTCGAGCACCCAGGTCTGGGTGAAGGGGATGACCAGGTCCTCGCCCCCGGTGTCGAGGACATAGGTGTACGTCGCCGCGCGGGTCTCGACGACGACCTCGTCGCCGGGCTCCAGCGACGGGAGCTCGGCGAACGGCTCGCCGTGGGTGACCCGGTGGCCGGCGAGCACGTAGTTGCCGGTCGCGCCCGCGTCGGCGGTGTCGGCCATGTGACCCACGCCCGCGGCGAGCACCTCCTGGCTCGAGCCCTCGAGGACCGGGACCGCGTAGTCCTTGCCGAACCTCGGGATGTGCAGGATCGCGGTCGCGTTGCCGAAGTCGGTGCGGACGACGTCCTGGCCGTCACCCCACCCGGACTCGAGCGCGCGGCGTACGTCGTCCTGGCGCTGGTGCGACTGCCAGTTGGTGCCCCAGAACTGCCACGCCACCCAGCCCAGCACGGCGAGTCCGGCCAGGATCAGGCCGCAGCCGGCCCAGAACGAGATCCGGCGGCCGGTGGAGACCGCCGCCTTGCCGGACGGATCGCCCGCGGGCCGCGAGCGGCGCCGGCGTCGTACCCGATCGGGCGCGACGTCGGTGTCGTCGGGCCGGTCGGTCTGCGTCATGGGGTTCCCTCCTCGCGGGGCGCCGCGTCGGACGGCCCCACCCCATCCAACGCGGTGCGGACCCGCGTGTCACGCTCGGCGGCGACCCCGCTCGACGAGTCCACCACCGGTCGCCACGAGGCCGAGCCCGGCGAGGAGGAACCCCAGGTGCGGACCGCCGGTGTTGGGCAACCCACCCTTGCCCGCACCCTTCTGGGCGGCCCCCACGTCGAACTTCGAGCTGTCGCGGCAGCCGGCCAGGTTCTTGAGGTCATCGGGGACGAAGGTGGCGGTCGCCTTGTGCTGGCCCTTGGCGACCCGTGGCCCCTGGACCTTCACCGCGACGCCGTTGTAGCGCAGCTTCTTGGAGAAGTCGTCGTCGACGGTCACGGTCAGGCCGCCGATCGGCTTCGCGTTGCCGGTCGCGCTCACCCGCACGCGCAGCACCACGCGGTCGCCCACGACCGTCGCCGGCACGCTCAGGCTGCAGGTCGTCGGCACCGCCGGCGGGTACGGGTCCGCGGACGCGGGGCTCCCCACGCCCAGCAGGGCGAGCAGGAACGCGAGGGGTGCCGCGACAGCACTCCCCAGGACCAGGTAACGACGCATCAAGACCCCATCTCCCGAAAAGATGAAACTGGAACGCTTCGCCCATCGCCCCGGCGGACGGGCGAACTTGATGGTCAAACTCGGTCCTGTGAGGTTCGTTACGGCCCACCCGCAAGTTTTTTACCTTCTTACCGCGACAACCGGTAACACCATTTGGTAACTGCGGATTGGCGAGGGGTCTCGAGAGCGCAGAAACGCCCCGCAGCCCGATCGGGCTGCGGGGCGTTCCCCGGTCTGACCTGGGTCAGCGAACGGTCTTGACCGCGACCTTCAGCAGGGTCTGCGCCGGCGCGACGGCCGGAGCGGTGGCGTCACCGGAGACGGCCGTCACGCTGACGACCTTCTCGCCCTTGCGGGCCAGCAGGGTCTGCCCGCCGAGGGTGATGGTCGTGCTACCTGCGGTCATGGACTGCTGGGTGGTCAGGCCGACGCGCTGGTCGGTGCCCTTGAGCTTGAACTTGAAGGGAGTGGCGGTGGCCGTGAGGCCCAGCGCCTGCGACTCGCACACGAGGCGCGCAGCGGCCTTCTTCAGGAACGCCTTCGCCTTCGTGGCCGACTTGAACCGGATGGCCGAGACGGTGACGTTCGGCGCGGCGGCGGTCGGCGCGGAGACCATGTAGGCGGCGCCCGTCGTCTTCGCGCCCTTGACGTCCTTCGCCGGGGTGCAGGCGGTCGCCTGGGCGGCGCCGGAGGCCACGACCGGCGTGACGCCGGCGAGGTGCGGGTAGACGGCCGCGACCTTGGCGGGCGAGGGGACCTTCGGGGCCTTCGCGGCCGCGTCGGCGGGCCCGACCGTCAGGCCCACCAGGGCGGCGGGGACGATGACGGCAGCCAGGGCGTGGCGGAGCCGGCGCATCTGCATGGATTCTTCTCCTCGAGTGAAGCGAACGGTACGGCGCGGACAGTGCGTCGCGCCGCGCCGATCCTTCCATCAGCCGCAGCGGTCAGCCGCATCGCCGAACGGCATCGGCGATGCGGCATCGGACGGCCGGAGCCGTCAGAGCTCGCTCTGCACTCCGGCGAGGAGCTGGCGGGCCATCACGATCCGCTGCACCTGGTTGGTGCCCTCGTAGATCTGGGTGATCTTGGCGTCGCGCATCATCCGCTCGACCGGGTAGTCGCGGGTGTAGCCGTAGCCGCCGAGGACCTGCACCGCGTTGGTGGTGACCTCCATGGCGACGTCGGAGGCGAAGCACTTGGCGGCCGCGCCGAAGAAGGTGAGATCGGCGTCGCCGCGCTCGGAGCGGCCGGCGGCGGCGTAGGTCAGCTGGCGGGCGGCCTCGACCTTCATGCCCATGTCGGCGAGCAGGAACTGCAGGCCCTGGAAGTCCGCGATCGCCTTGCCGAACTGCTGGCGCTCCTTGGCGTAGCCGAGGGCGTAGTCGAGAGCGCCCTGGGCGACGCCGACGGCCTGGGCGGCGATGGTGATCCGGGTGTGGTCGAGGGTCTTCATGGCGTACTCGAAGCCCTTGCCCTCCTCGCCGATGATCCGGTCGCCGGGGATCCGGACGTTGTCGAAGTAGACCTCGCGGGTCGGGGAGCCCTTGATGCCGAGCTTCTTCTCGGGGGCGCCGAAGGACACGCCCTCGTCGGACTTCTCGACGACGAAGGCGGAGATGCCCTTGGTGCGGGCGTCGGGGTCGGTCGTCGCGAGCACGGTGTAGAACTCCGACTCCCCCGCGTTGGAGATCCAGCGCTTGGTGCCGTTGAGGATCCAGTCGTCGCCGTCGCGGACCGCGCGGGTCTTCTGGTTGGCGGCGTCGGAGCCGGCGTCGGGCTCGGAGAGGCAGTAGGAGAAGCCGCCCTCGCCGGCGGCGAGCTTGGTGAGGTACTTGGCCTTGATCTCCGCACCCCCGCCGATCATGACCGGCAGCGAACCGAGCTTGTTGACCGCCGGGATGAGCGAGGCGGAGACGTCGGCACGGGCGACCTCCTCGATCACGATGACGGTGGCCAGGGCGTCGGCGCCGGCGCCGCCGTACTGCTCGGGGACGTGGGGTGCGTGGAAGTCGGCCGCCTGCAGTGCGTCCTGCGCCTCCCGCGGGTAGCGGGCCTCCTCGTCGACGGCGGCGGCGAACGGCGCGACCTTGGCGTCGCAGATCGCGCGCACGGCCTCGCGGATGGCCTGGTGCTCCTCGGACAGGGCGTACATCGGGTAGTCGCTCACGACGGTCTCCTGAACTCGTTGGTACTCAGTATCGTACTAGCGAGACTGGGTCCCGTCGAGTTACTGTCAGGACGTGCCCGCCACCGCCCGCGACCGCCTCGTCGCCGCCGCCTTCGAGCTCTTCGCCGGGCAGGGGTACGACGCCACCACGGTCGAGGAGATCACCACCCGTGCCGGGACCGGCCGGAGCACCTTCTTCCGCCACTTCCCCACCAAGGACGACGTCGTGCTGCCCGACCACGAGGCGCTGCTGCGCCGGGTCGACGAGCGCCTGGCGACCGCGTCGGCCGCCGGGCACGAGGTCGCGCTGCGCGAGGCGGCCGGGATGGTGCTGGAGCACTACCTCGCCGAGGGCGAGACCGCCCGAACCCGCTACCGGCTGGCCAGCTCGGTTCCGGCGATCCGCGACCGCGAGATCGCGAGCGTGCAGCGCTACGTGCGGCTGTTCGGCAAGCACGTCCATCGCTGGCTCGACGCCGAGGCCGACGGTCCGCTGCGGGCCGAGCTGGTCGCCTCCGCCGTCGTGATCGCCCACAACCACGTCCTGCGGCAGTGGCTGCGTGGCGCCGTCGACGACGCCGCCACCACCCGGGCGCTCGTCGACCGCTCCCTGGACCACGCCCTCGCACTGCTGCGCGGACCGGCGGCGGCCGGCTCGCCCACGATCGTGATCACCAGCGGCGGGCGTGACGTCGAGCAGGTCGTGCGCGACGTGCGCGACGCCCTCGGCGGGTCCTGACCGGGAAGATCCGGGGCCCCGCGGGCCTTGGGTCGATATGAACTCCCGCGACCAGCTCGACCACCTCGACCACCTCGACCCCGAGACCATCGACTGGATGCTGGACGACGCCACGACCTGGGCGGTCGTCGGCCTGTCCGGCAACCCGGACCGGACGGCGTACCGGATCGCCGAGCTGCTGCAGTCGCGCGGCAAGAAGATCGTCCCGATCCACCCGTCCGCGCCGGTCGTGCTCGGTGAGCAGGGCTATGCGACGCTCGCCGACGTGCCGTTCCCGATCGACGTGGTCGACGTGTTCCGCCGCTCCGAGGACGCCGGGCGGTTCGCCGACGAGGCGGTCGCGGTCGGCGCGGGTGGCGTGTGGTTCCAGCTCGGCGTTGTCGACCGGGCCGCCTTCGAGCGGACCCGGGCGGCCGGCGTACCGATGGTCATGGACACCTGTCCGGCGATCGAGTGGCGCAAGCGCGCCCGCTGAGCGCTACTGGTCGCGGACGACGGCGCCCTTCGCCTCGGCGGCGAGCTTCAGCTCGGCCTGGAAGTCGCTCATCTGCCGCTGCAGCGCCGGGTCGGTCGCCGCGAGGATGCGTACGGCGAGCAGGCCGGCATTGCGCGCGCCTCCGATCGCGACCGTCGCCACCGGCACGCCCGCCGGCATCTGGACGATGGAGAGCAGCGAGTCCATGCCGTCGAGGTACTTCAGCGGCACCGGCACGCCGATCACCGGCAGCGGCGTCACCGCAGCGAGCATGCCCGGCAGGTGAGCCGCACCACCGGCCCCGGCGATGATCACCGACAGGCCGCGCTCAGCGGCGTCCTGGCCGTAGGCCAGCATCTCGGCGGGCATCCGGTGCGCCGAGACGACGTCGGCCTCGTAGGAGATCCCGAACTCCCGCAACGCCTCGGCCGCGGCCTTCATCACCGGCCAGTCGGAGTCGGAGCCCATCACGATGCCCACGCGCGCAGTCATGGGGAGAGGTTATCGGCGCGCCCACTGGGGAGGATCGGCGCCATGTCACGCAGTGCTCCGGTCGCCGGCCTCGCGGCGGCGCTCCTCGTCCTCACGTCCTGCTCCGGCACGCCGGAGGCCAGCCTCGAGCCCGAGGTGTTGACGCGGGTCCTGTGCGGCCTGCACCAGCAGCAGCGCGACGTCAGCGGCATGGAGCTCGCGAGCGACGACGACCAGAACACGCTGTGGCAGGCACAAGTCGCCCTCAGCACGCACCTCTCGCCCGCGATCGCCGACGGGATCGACCGCGCCGACTTCTCGGTCCGCGACCTGCTCGTGGGCAACGAGCCGGACGAGGAGAACGTCGAGGAGGGCAGGTCCCAGGTCGACGACGCGTGCGCCGACGTCGACGAGGTGGCTCCCGATGCCGAGCTGTACGCCGGCATCGGCTGCCTGTTCGTGGCGGAGGGCGGCGCGGTGTGGGGCGACGGCCAGGACCTGGCCATCGCGGCCGGCGTCCTCGACGACACCTACGACGACCTCGCGAAGGCTGCCGGTCAGGACGACAGCGGCCCGCTGGCCGACGCCTGCGCCGACCTCTGAGCGCTACTCGCTCTCGTTGCCGAGGTCGCCGCGGAACCAGGCGGCGGCGTGCCGCCCCCGCTCGAGGCAGTCGTCGAGGTCGTCGCCGTACACGTTGACGTGGCCGACCTTGCGGCCCGGCCGCAGGTCCTTGCCGTAGAGGTGGACCCGCAGCTGCGGGTCGCGAGCCAGGGCGTGCGGGTAGCCGTCGTAGAGGCGGCCGACGTCGGGGTTGTCGCCGCCGAGGATGTTGACCATGACCGTCCACCGCGCACGCGGCGCGGGTGAGCCGAGGGGCAGGTCGAGGGCGGCGCGCAGGTGGTTCTCGAACTGGCTGGTGACCGCACCGTCCTGGGTCCAGTGGCCGGTGTTGTGGGGGCGCATCGCGAGCTCGTTGATGTAGACCGCCGGGCGGCCCTCGGCGTCGACCGCCTCGAACAGCTCGACGGCGAGGATGCCGGTGACGTCGAGCTCGCCGGCGATGCGCAGCGCCAGCTCCTGGGCGGAGGTGGCCAGCACCGGGTCGAGGTCCGGGGCGGGGGCGACGACCTCGCGGCACACGCCGTCGACCTGGAGCGTCGCGACGACCGGGTACGCCGCCGCCTGGCCGCTGGGGGCGCGGGCGACGAGGGCCGAGAGCTCGCGGCGGAAGTCGACGAGCTCCTCGGCGAGCAGGCGGACGCCTCGCTCCGCGGCCGCAGCCAGGGGCTCGGCGACGTCGGCCGGCGTCCGCACGACCCAGACGCCCTTGCCGTCGTACCCGCCGCGGGAGACCTTGAGGACGCAGGGCAGGCCGAACGCCTCGACGTCGGCCTCGGTCGCGACCACGGCCCAGCGCGGCTGAGGGGCGCCGAGGCGCGTCATCGCCTCGCGCATCACGATCTTGTCCTGGGCGTGGACCAGGGCCTCGGGTCCCGGGTGGGCCACGACGCCGTCGGCGGCGAGCGCGCGGAGGTGCTCGGTCGGGACGTGCTCGTGGTCGAAGGTGACGACCGAGCAGCCCTCGGTGACGGTGCGCAGTGTGGTCAGGTCGCGGTAGTCGCCGACCATCTGGTCGGGGATGACCTGGGCGGCGGAGACGCCGTCGGCCTCGGCCAGCAGGCGCAGTGGTACGCCGAGGGCCACAGCGGGCTGGGCCATCATGCGGGCGAGCTGGCCGCCTCCGATCACGGCGATCCGGGGCGCGGGTTCGGTCGTCGACACGGCCGAACCCTACGAGGTGCGGAGGTGCTACGCCGAACTGGTGGCGTCGGCGGCCATGCCGAGCTCGAAGCGCAGGCCCTGGCCGCGGATGGTGGTGATCAGGCGGGGCTGGCGGGTGTCGTCGCCGAGCTTGCGGCGTACCCACCCCAGGTGGACGTCGATCGTCTTCGACGACGTCCAGAAGGTCACGCCCCAGACGTCGCGCATCAGCTCCTCACGGCTGACCACCGACCCGGCGCGCGCGATGAGCGCGTGCACCAGGTCGAACTCCTTGCGCGACAACAGGATCTCGCGGTCCCCACGCCACGTTCGCCGGGTCGACGGGTCGACCCGTACGTCCTGCACCTCGATCACATGGGCCAAGGTAAGGACGCAGGGGCCACCAGGGGCGTGGAATGCAAAGAATTTTGCATTGAGAGGGCGCGCCAAAACCACCGCTGACCAGCGGATACGTGGGTTGACGAAGGTCAGGCTCGCCTGACCGCGACGGGCTCGACGACGCCGAAGCCGCGCACCGGACGGGCCGGCAGCGGGCGCGACTCGACCTGGTCGTCGGGCAGCAGGTCGGCCGTCGCGTGGTCGACGATGATCCGGTTGCGGCGCGCGACCTGCGTGAGCCGGGCAGCCAGGTTGACCGGCGGGCCGAAGACGTCGCCCATCCGCAGCACCACGCCGCCGGTGGCCAGGCCGACGCGGACGTCGGGCATCCGCGGGTCGCGGCCGATCACGTTGATGATCCCCTCGGCGGTGGCGAAGGCGGCCATCGGGTCGTCGTTCACGTAGAGCACGGCGTCGCCCATGCTCTTGATCAGCCGGCCGTTCTCGCCGGCGATGACGTCGCCGCACCGTGCCTCGAAGACCTCGACCAGCTCGCCGATCCGCTCGCGGGACACCTCGTTGGACAGCGCGGTGAAGCCGACGATGTCGGCGAAGCCGACGCTGAGGTCGGTGGTGTGGGGATCGTCGTCGAGGGCGCGGACCGCCTCCATCCGCGCGATGGCGGCGGCGAGGTGGCGACGCCACGCGTAGACGAGGAGGTCCTCGAAGCTCTCCCCCAGCCGGGCGGTCACCCAGGCGCCGGGGTCCTCGGCGTCCTCGGGCGCGGCGTCGGCGACGTGTTGGACCAGCTCGCCGACCTCCCAGTCGGCCAGCCGGGCCATGGTGATGCCGATGCCGCGGGTGACGTTGAGGGCGACCTCGGGGACCACGACCTCGTCGTCGGGCCCCTGCCCGAGGATGCGCATCGCGGCGACGTCGGCATCCGTGTAGGCCGGCTCGTCGCCGTGCTCGGCGAACCCGAGGGTGCGGAACAGGCGACGGGTCAGGTCGAGCGGCAGGCCGGCACGCTCGGCCACCTCGGCGGCGGTGAGCCGGGGCTCACCGCTGTCAGACACCTTCGTCCCGGCGCGGCGCCGGCCCGCTGTGCAGCTCGTGGAGCAGCTCGTTGAGCTGGCGCTGGGTGGCCTCCACGTGCGGGATGTCGTTGAGGCGCACCGTGCCGAAGGTCGAGGCGTCGGAGATCAGCAGGCTGCCACAGCCGAACGGCCGGTCGAGCAGGTTGATCTCCATCGCGATGTCGCTGACGCGCGCGAGCGGGATGTCGTGGCCGCGGCGCGTGATGATCCCGTTGCGGGTGATCAGCCGGCGGTCCGTGAACGCGTGCACCGTGGTCAGCCAGTCGAGGAACGGGCGCACGGAGAACCACAGGATCCCGATGATCACGAGCACCCACACGATGAGGGTGAGCACCCGCTGGAAGCCGGTGTCGTCGAGGAGGACCTGCGCGGCGACGCCGATGGCGAGGAGCACCACGAGCGCGAGGATCGGCCCGAACAGCGCCTTGGGGTGCTGGCGGGTGCTGAGCACGAGTCGCTCGCCGGGGTTGAGCAGCTTCTTCGAGATGGCCACGGTCAGATCATTCCATCAAGTGGGCCCGATCAGGCCGAGGTCGGGCGGACGTGGATCACGTCGCCGGCGCCGACCCGCTCGGTCCCGGCGGCCGTGGTGACCACGAGCCGGCCGTCGTCGTCGATGTCGGTGGCCCGGCCGAGCAGCTCCCCGCCGCCGGGCAGCTCGACGCGCACGTCGCGACCGAGGGTCGCGCAGTGGGAGCGGTACGACGTCGCCAGGCGCGTGGTGCCCTGCTCGCCGCCGGCCTGCCACACGTCGTACCCCTCACGGACGGCCGCGACCACGGCGAGGAGGACCGAGGTGCGGTCGGGCGCGCCGGGGCCGGCGACGGCGAGGCTGGTCGCGGTCGGGACGGGCAGCTCGTCGGCGGTCATCGCCACGTTGATGCCGACGCCGACGATGGCGGCGGGACCGGTCGGGGTCTCGACCCGCTCGACGAGGATGCCCGCGACCTTGCGGTCGGCGTCGAGGAGGACGTCGTTGGGCCACTTGACCTTCGCGTCGTAGCCGAGCGCCGTGATCGCCTTCGCCACGTTGTGGCCGACGAGCAGCGGGAGCCACGGCCAGGACGCCGGCGGCACCGTCGGTCGCAGCACCAGCGAGAAGGTCACCGCAGTGCCCGGTGGCGTCTCCCAGGTGCGGTCGAGGCGGCCGCGGCCCGACGACTGGTGGTCGGCGACGACCACGAGGCCCTCGTGTGCACCGGCCCGGGCCCGCTCGGCCGCGACCTCGTTGGTCGAGGGTGTCTCGGCGAGCAGCTCGAAGGTGAGGTCGGGGGTCAGGTCGGACGCGCCGGCGAGACGGTCGCCGTCGAGCGGTCCACGGGTGGGGGTCGGAGTGGAGCCGGAAGTCACGGGCTCTACCTTGGCGCAGCAGCGGCCATGAGGAAACCCCGGGGGTACTCGCCCCGGGGTTTCGTCGAACGGCTCAGCCGAAGAACACCCGGAGGTCGGCGACCACGTCCTGCGGGACCTCCATCGCGGCGAAGTGGCCGCCGCGCGGGAACTCCGACCAGTGCGCGATGTTCGCGTTGTCCCGCTCGGCCAGCGAGCGGATCGTCTGGAAGTCGTCCTTGAAGACCGCGACCCCGATCCGGCCGCTGCTGACGACCGGCTCGGCACCGGCGTGCTGCTCCTCGTAGTGGTAGCGCGCAGCGGCGCCGTAGGTGTTCGTCAGCCAGTACAGCGTCGCCTGGGCGAGCACCTGCTCCGGCGCGACCAGGCTGGTGCCGTTGCCGAAGCTCTCGAACAGCTCGCTGTAGGCGAGCACGGCGACCGGCGAGTCGGCGAGGCCGGCGGCCACCGTCTGCGGGCGGGTGCCGTTCATCTGGTTGTAGCCGCCGACCGACTGGAACCAGCCCATGTGCTCGAGCGCGGCGTACTCCTTGGGGCCGAAGCCCTCGAACTCCGCCGGATCGCCGCTCGGGAACGAGAACAGGTGCAGCACGTGCGCGCCGCGGAAGCCCTCGGGGTTCGTGACCGCGAGCTCGCGGCCGACCATGGCGCCGCCGTCGCTGCCGTGGATGCCGTAGGAGTCGTAGCCGAGGCGGCGCATCAGGACGTCGTACGCCGCCGCGACCCGCTTCATCGTCCAGCCGGTGTCGACCACGGGGGTCGAGAAGCCGAAGCCCGGCATCGACGGGATGACGAGGTGGAAGGCCTGGTCGGCGGTGCCGCCGTGGGCCTCGGGGTCGACGAGCGGGCCGATCATGTCGAGGAAGTCGAGCTGTGAGCCGGGATAGGTGTGCGCGAGCAGCAGCGGCGTCGCGTCGGCGTGCTTCGAGCGGACGTGGAGGAAGTGGATCCGCTGGCCGTCGACCTCGGTCACGAAGCCGTCGTACGCGTTGAGGCGGGCCTCGACGGCGCGCCAGTCGAAGTCCTTCCACTGCTCGACCATGCCGCGCAGGTAGGACTCCGGGGTGCCGTAGTCCCACGAGTCGCCGGGGACCGCGGGGGCGAACCGGGTGCGGTCGAGTCGGGCCCGGAGGTCGTCGAGGTCGGTCTGCGGGATGTCGATGACGAAGGGGGTGATCTGGTTCATGGCACTGACGTTAAGTGCCATTGCGGAAGGGTTCTTTCCTGTTTAATCGGCTCCGTGCGAAATACTTCGGGACGGGTGCTCGAGCTGCTCGGACTGCTCCAGGCGCGCGTCGAGTGGACCGCCCCCGAGCTGGCCACCCGACTCGGCGTGACCGAGCGGACCGTGCGCAACGACGTCGCCCGGCTGCGCGAGCTCGGCTACCCCGTCGCCGGGATACGCGGGCGGACCGGGCACTACCGGCTCGGCGTCGGCGCCAAGCTCCCGCCGCTGCTCCTCGACGACGAGGAGGCCGTAGCGGTCGCCGTCGGGCTGCGCACGCTGACCGGGGTGGCCGGCTTCGAGGACAGCGGCGGGCGGGCGCTCACCAAGCTCGAGCACGTCCTGCCCGACCGGCTGCGTCGCCGGGTCACCTCACTGCGGGACGCCACCGAGGCGGGGCCGGTCAACACCGACTCCAACGTCGAGGACCCCGAGGTGGACGCCGGCGTGCTCGCCGAGATCGCCGACGCCATCCGCGACCACCGCGGGCTGCGCGCGTTCTACGGCGAGGCGCAGGAGCGGCTCGAGGTCGAGCCGTACCGCCTCGTGGCCTGGCAGCGGCGGTGGTTCGTGGTCGGCCGGCTGCCCGCGACGGGCGCGTGGGCGCCGTACCGCGTCGACTGGCTGACCCTGCGCATCCCCGGCGGGCGCACCTTCCGTCCCGCTCCCCCGCCGGGCGACCTGACCGAGCTGGTCGTGCGCGAGGTGGCGCGGACCGGCTGGGCGGTGCACGCGCGGCTGGTCATCGACGCACCCGCCGAGGAGGTGCTGGCCCGGATCAACCCGGCCGTGGGCGTCGTCGAGCCGCTCCCGCACGGCCGTTCGGTGCTCGTCACCGGCGGCGACAGCCTGGAGGTCGTCGCGGTGTGGATCGGCATGCTCGGCCTGGACTTCACCGTCGAGACACCGGTCGCGCTGGTCGAGCACCTGCGGGTGCTGGCGGACAGGTACGCCGCCGCGGTCGCCGGCTCCTGAGGCCCGGAGTCCTACCCCGGTCGGATGCCCACGCCGTCCGCGCGGACGAGGATGACTCCATGAACCGACTCATCGCGTCCGGCGCGGCGGCCTACGCAGGGCTCGGCGTCGCGTCCTTCCTCAAGCCCGACGTCGTGCCCGCGGTGATCGGCTACTCCGCACCCAACGCCGACACCCGCACCGAGATCCGGGCCGTGTACGGCGGCCTGCCGCTCGCCTTCGCCGCCAGCCTGGTCGCGGTGCCCGCGTCCGGCACCGCGATCGGGGTCGCCACCGCCGGGATGGCCGCCGGACGGGCGGCCTCCGCCGCGTTCGAGGGCCGGCCGAGCCTGAAGATGGCCGGGTTCATCGCGCTCGAGGCGGCCGTGGCCACTGCGCTGGTGCTGGGCGCGCGCCGGGCCTCCTCCCCAGCCTGACCCCGGCTCTCCCGATATCGGGATGCCCTTGTCGGCCCCGGCTCCTAGGGTTCGGCTCATGACGCGACTCGTGGACGCCCGCACCGACCGGTTCGTCGAGGACCTCGCCGCCCTCGACCCGCTGACCGCGACCTACGCCGGCATCCCCGGCCACGACGGGAAGCTGCCCGACCTCTCTCCCGACGGCTTCGCGGCGAGCGAGGAGCTGCACCGGCGGGCGCTGGCCGACGTCGCCGGGCTGGCGACGGCCGACGAGCGCGAGGAGGTCGCCAAGGCGGCCTTCCTCGAGCGGGTCGGGCTCACCGTCGAGCGGGCCGATGCCGGGGTCGAGCGCAGCGAGTTCTCGGTCATCTCGAGCGCGATCCACGCGGTGCGCGAGGTGTTCGACCTGATGCCGACCGACACCACCGAGCAGTGGGAGGCGATCGGTTCGCGGCTGGCCGCGGTCCCGGCCGCGCTCGCGGGCTACCGCACCACGCTGCTCGAGGAGGCGGCCGCCGGGCGGGTCTCCGCGAAGCGGCAGTACGCCGAGGTGGCCGAGCAGGTGCGCGGCTGGACCGGTCAGGCCGGGGCCGCGGGCGACTACTTCGCGAATGTCGTGGCCGCAGCGCCGGACGCTCAGCGTGCGGCCCTCACGGCGGCCGCGGCGAGCGCCTCGGCGGCGTACGCCGAGTTCGGCCGCTTCGTCACCACCGACCTGCTCCCCCGCGGCCGCGAGGTCGACGGGGTCGGACGTGATCGGTATGCGCTGGAATCGCGATCCTTCCTCGGCGCCACGGTGGACCTCGAGGAGACCTACCGCTGGGGCTGGGAGGAGCTCAAGCGGATCGAGGACGACATGGCCGCCACGGCCGGGCGGATCGTCCCTGGCGGCTCGGTCGCCGACGCCGTCGCCGCCCTCGACGCGGACCCCGCGCGCGACTGCGGGAGCCGCGAGGCGTTCCAGGCGTGGATGCAGGAGAGGTCCGACACGATCCTCGCCGACTTCGACGGCGTGCACTTCGACATCGCCGAGCCGATCCGCACCCTGCAGTGCAAGGTCGCGCCGATCAACGACGGCGGCGCCTGGTACACCCCACCCACCGAGGACTTCTCCCGCCCCGGCACCATGTGGTTCTCGTTCACCGACGACCACGAGCGCTACTCGACCTGGCGCGAGACGACGACGGTCTTCCACGAGGGCGTGCCCGGCCACCACCTGCAGGTCGCCCAGGCCGTGCACCGCGCCGACCTGCTCAACCGCTGGCAGCGGCTGCTGTGCTGGGTCAGCGGCCACGGCGAGGGCTGGGCGCTCTACGCCGAGCGGCTGATGGACGAGCTCGGCTACTTCGCCGACCCGGGCGACCGGCTCGGCTTCCTCGACATGCAGGGCTTCCGCGCCGCGCGCGTCGTCGTCGACATCGGCGTCCATCTCGGGCTCACGGTGCCGGTCGACAACCCGTTCGGCTGGCGGCCCGGCGAGACCTGGGACGCCGACCTGGCCTACGAGTTCATGCGTGCCCACTCGCGCATGGACGACGGCTCGCTGCGCTTCGAGGTCAACCGCTACCTCGGCTGGCCGGGCCAGGCTCCGTCGTACAAGGTGGGCGAGCGGATCTGGCTCGAGTCCCGCGCGGCGGCGCAGGCTCGGCACGGAGCGGCGTTCGACCTCAAGGCCTTCCACACCGCCGCTCTCGACCTCGGCAGTCTCGGCCTCGACCCGCTGCAGGCCGCCCTCGGTCGGCTCTGAGGAGCGCGGCGTGCTGCGGCTCGAGCGTGAGGCGGCGCGGCGGATCGCGGTCCGGGCGCAGCTCCTCGATGCCCGCCACGCCCGGTCGGTGGCCGAGGTGGTCGACGAGCTGACCCTGCTCCAGGTGGACCCGACCGCGGCCGTCGCGCCGAGCGTCGACCTGGTGCTGTGGTCGCGGCTGGGCGAGGGCTACGAGCACTCCGACCTGACCTTCGCGCTCGAGACCGAGCGCTCGCTGGCCGAGCTGTCGTCCTACGTCCGCGCGATGGACGACATCGGCCTGCTGCTCGCCGTCGCGCCCCACGACCTGCACCCCACGATCCACGAGTGGCTGGCGGCCAACCAGCGGTTCCGGGCTGACGTGCTGGGCCTGCTCGACGCCGAGGGAGCGCGCACCGCCGCGGAGATCCCCGACACCTGCGAGGTGCCGTGGGCGTCGAGCGGCTGGAACAACGACAAGAACGTCAACCGCCTGCTCGAGGTGCTCACCTTGATGGGTGACGTGGCGATCACCGGGCGCCGCGGCAAGCTGCGGGTCTACGACCTGCCCGAACGGGTCTACCCGGGCGACCTCGACGTCCCGGCCTACGACGACGCGCGGGCTGCCCTCGACCGGCGCGAGCTCGCCGCGCTGGGGATCGCGCGGTCCGGGCCGGGCGAGGAGGCGATCGTCGAAGGGTGCGCCGGGTCGTGGCGAGTCGACCCCGATGCCCTGCTCGCGGTCGACTCGGCCTTCGCGGGGCGGTGCGCCTTCCTGTCGCCGTTCGACCGCCTGGTCCACGACCGCGAGCGGGCGCTCGACCTGTTCGACTTCGAGTACGTCCTCGAGATGTACAAGCCCGCCGCGTCGCGTCGCTGGGGCTACTTCGCCCTGCCCGTCCTCCTCGGTGACCGGCTGGTCGGCAAGCTCGACGCCAAGGCGGACCGCAAGGCCGGGGTGCTGCGCGTGCACGCGTTGCACGAGGACCTCCCCTGGGAGCCTGAGGTCGGCGACGCGGTCGAGGCCGAGCTGGTCGCGTTGGCGGACTGGCTGGGGATGGGTCTGGCTCGGGGCTGAACTTCCGGTGGTCGAGGAGGTCGCGCAGCGACCGTCTCGAGCCCCCTGGCCGTGCTGCCGGAACTTTGTTCGGCTTCGACCCCGTAGCCGATTTCGTTCCGAAAGGGCAGCGACGAGGAAGGCGGCGAGGTCGTCGAGTTCCGCGGTCGGGCTACGGTCCGCATCCCCCGGCGGTCGAGGAGGTCGCGCAGCGACCGTCTCGAGACCCCTCGCCGTGCTGCCGGGACTGTGCTCGGGCTTCGGCTCCGGGGTGGTTGCGTTCTGAAAGGGCGCTGGCGAGGACGGCGGCGAGGTGGCTGGGTTCGGCGGTCGGGCGGCG
This sequence comes from Nocardioides sp. QY071, assembly GCF_029961765.1. NCBI lineage: Bacteria > Bacillati > Actinomycetota > Actinomycetes > Propionibacteriales > Nocardioidaceae > Nocardioides > Nocardioides sp. QY071. Next base: position 1,390,942 of record NZ_CP124681.1, on the reverse strand, counting down.
GTGCCATCCCCGAGTGGTGGAGGGTCGCGCAGCGTTCCCGGTGGTCGAGGAGGTCGCGCAGCGCCCCCGGTGGTCGAGGAGGTCGCGCAGCGACCGTCTCGAGACCCCTGGCCGTGCTGCCGGGACCGTGCTCGGGCTTCGGCTCCGTAGGTCGTTGCGTTCGGAGAGGCGCTGGCGAGGAAGGCGGCGAGGTGGCTGGGTTCGGCGGTCGGGCTACGGTCCGCAACGCCACTTCGGTTGCAGCTGGTGACGTCATTTCCGCACACCCCACGGATCGAGTTTCCCCTCTCCACAGGCGGTTTCCGACGCGCGATTGTGTCGGAGGTGGGTGGGAGAATCCAGTCATGGATCTCGGGACCCAGCCCCGCTCGACAGCACCTGTGCTGTCGCGGCTGAGCGCCGGCATCCGGGCCCGCAACGACCTCCTGGTCGAGGAATGGACCGCGATCGTGGAGTGGGCCAGCGACCACATCGTCACCGGTCCTGAGGGGGCCGCGACCATCACCGAGGGCTACCTCGACACCGGTGTCCCGATCGCAGGCGACGGCGCACCGCTGGTGTCGGAGTTCGCGTTGATGGAGCTCGTCGCCGTCCTCGACCGTACGCCCGACGGCGGGAAGGCGTACGTCGGCCGCGTCATCGAGTGCGCCTGGCGGCTGCCCAACGTCTACGCCGCCGTCTCCTCCGGCCGGTTGGCGCCGTGGCGGGCCGAGCGGATCGCCGACCTCACCCACGGCTTGTGTGCTGAGGCGGCTGGGTTCGTGGACCGGCAGTTGTGGAACGCCTCCGGAGTCGGCTGGGCCCAGCTCGAACGTCTCGTCACCGAAGCAGTGCTGCGGTTCGACCCCGAGCGGGCCGAGGCCGACCGTCAGAAGGCGAGCGATCACCGCCACTTCGACCTCGGCGACGTGGACGAGCACGGGCTGGTCCACCTCGACGGACTCCTGGACGCCGCGGATGGCTACGACCTCGACCTGGCTGTGTCCCGGCGCGCGCGGGTGTTGGGTCAGCTCGGTGACGACTCGTCGCTGGACGTGCGGCGTTCCAAGGCTGCCGCGGAGCTCGCCCGCCAGGACATCGCGCTGGACCTGTTGATCCCGGACGCCGACACCGGCGAGGTCGTCGCGACCGTCCCGGGACGCAAGGTCGTCCTCAACATCCACCTCACCGACACCACCCTGACCGGGCACAACCCGGTCGGCCGCTGGGACGAAGGCCGCTGCCCCATCACCACCGCCCAGATCCGGGAGTGGCTGCGTGCGCGACACACCACGATCATCGTGCGGCCGGTCATCGATCTGGCCGACCACGTCCCCGTCACGGCCTACGAGATCCCCGACCGCCACAGGACCCGCGTGATCCTCCGCGATCCCACCTGCCGCTTCCCACACTGCACCCGCCCCGCGACCCGGTGCGACGTCGACCACCACCAGCCCTACGGGGAGGGCGGCAAGACCTGCCCGTGCAACCTGGTCGCGCTGTGCCGACGACACCACCGGGCCAAGACCCACTCACCGTGGCACTACGACACCCCGATGCCCGGCTCCTACGTGTGGACCAGCCCGAACGGGTTCCGGTTCGGCGTCGACCACCGCGGCACCCACCCCCTCCACGACACCGGCGACCCCAGCGCGCCCGACGAGTAGCGACCCCGCCCCGCACCCCGCAGGACCTCACGCCTGCGGGGGCATCGGTGCGCGCAGGTCAGCGGCCGCCGGCGTACTGCTCGGCGGTGTAGGTGATGGTGCTGCCGGTGCGCGGGTCGGTGACCACGACCCTCTGGTCGACCGACGACCAGTCCACCTCGAGAGGCGACCCGGCCTCGGAGTCGAGGAACGGGTAGGCGGCGACGAAGCGGTAGTCGTTCTCGGCGCCGTCGTGGACGGCCGTGATCTCGAGGTGGGTGCGCTCCGAGCGCACGGGGGTCGCGGGGTAGCGGCTGACGACGACGCAGTAGCCCTGCAGCCCCGACAGGGTCGGATCGGTGTCGCAGTCGGTCCACAGCTCCTCGCGCCCGAGGCCGTCGAGCAGCTTGAGGCCGCCCCAGGCCAGGGTCACGAGCAGCAGCACGACCACGGCCGTCCCGGCCGACGACAGCGCCGCCACCTTGGTCCTCGACATGGGCTGCACCCTGCCCCGCTCAGCGTGCCGCGAACCGCTCCCAGGTCACACCGTCGTCGCTCGAGCGCCAGGCCGTCCCGTCGGCCGCGCCGACCCACAGGACCGGGCCGCCGTCGTACTCGATCGCGAGGATGCCGGCCTCGGCCAGGTCGGCCAGGTCGGCGACGTCGGTCGCCACCTTGGTGAGCCGGCCGCCAGCCACCTGCCACACGCCGGCATCGACGGGCCCGCGCGCGCCCTGGCGCTCGATCGTCGCGAGCACCCGGAGCCCGCCCTTCCTGTCGATCCAAGCGCCGGAGACGGTCGGCCACTCCGTGTCGCGGTCGACCTCGTCACGGGTCCAGGCGGTCGGGTCGGCGGCGCGTGCGGTGTCGACGGCGAGGAGCGGGAACAGGGTGGCGCCGTCCCCTCCCTCGAGGACGACGTGGGGTGCGCCGGCGCCGGCGTCGGCGATCCAGGGCAGGAAGGTCCCGGGGAGCTCGGACTGCTGCCAGGTCGCGCCGCCGTCGTCGGACCAGTGGTGGGTGACGGCGTCGCCGTGGGTGTCCACGGCAGTGAGTCGACCACCGTAGGCCGCGAGCCCCCGTACGCCGTCCGGGACCGGCACCTCGTGGCCGCTGCCGTCGGGAGCCACGGCCGCGAGTGTCGTCGATGCCCCGTCGAGCAGCACGACCGGGACCTCGCCGGCGGCGACCGGTGCCTGCGTCCGGGCGACCCGCACCGGGGTGGCACGCCCGTCCGCGACGTCGACGATGGACAGCTCGCGACCCTCCCAGCCGTCGCGGAGCACGAACCGTCCCTCGCCGAGCGGTGTGGCCTCGGTCCCCGCGGTGACCTCGCGCAGGCGGCGGTGGGCGAACCCGTCGGCGGTCAGGGCGAGGATCCAGTGCTGCTCGTCGCGGCCGCGCCAGATCGCGATCCGCTGGTCGGGTGCACCCGGGGTGGTGGCGATGTCGAGGAGTCCGGCGTCGTCCGCGTCGACCGTCCCGCGCAGGTCCACGGCCCGTGTGGTCGGGGCTGTGGTCGGGGCGGCGGCCGGGGCGTCGGCCGAGACGGTCGGCGACGCGACCGGAGGCGCGGGCGACGGAGCCTCGCCGCCCGGGCCGAGCAGCCGGACGGAGGCGACGATGCCCGCGACGGCCGCGACGGCCAGCGCCGCGGCACCGAGCGCGGCGGCCCGCTGCCGGGCGCGCCGAGCCCGCCTCCGCCGGATCGGGTCCTCGGGTCCACCGTCCATCGCACCTCCTACACGTGTCGCCCACCCTGTCACCGTTCACGACTCACCGCGTGCGGAAAAGGTTGCGTCGGTCGGGCTCGTTAGGGTGACGGCGTGCCGACCTTCGTGCTCGCCTCCGCCTCCCCCGCGCGCCTGGCGACCCTCCGCAGCGCCGGTCTCGACCCCCGGGTGATCGTGTCCGGGGTCGACGAGTCCCAGGTCGCCGGCGTCCCTCCCGCCGAGCTGGCGCTGCGCCTGGCCGAGCTCAAGTGCGGCGCCGTGGCCGGCCGCGAGGACGTCCCGGCCGACGGCCTGGTCCTCGGCTGCGACTCGGTGCTCGAGCTCGACGGGGTCGCCCTCGGCAAGCCCGACGACGCCGACGACGCCGTACGCCGCTGGCAGGCGATGCGGGGACGGTCCGGCGTGCTGCACACGGGCCACTGCCTACACGACCGCGCCACCGCGCACCAGATCGCCGCGACCGCCTCGACCACGGTCCACTTCGCCGACCTCACCGACGACGAGATCACGGCGTACGTCGCGACCGGCGAGCCGCTCCACGTCGCCGGCGCGTTCACCGTCGACGGTCTCGGCGGCGGGTTCGTGACCAGCATCGAGGGCGACCACCACAACGTCGTCGGGGTCAGCCTGCCGCTGCTGCGCGGGATGGTCCGGGAGCTCGGGCACTCGTGGACCGACCTCTGGGCCCGCTGATCCGGCTGCTCGCCGCCCTGCTGGCGCTGCCCGTGCTGGTGCCGGCGCTCCTGCCGGCGACGGCCCATGCCGACGCGCCCACCCTCACCCCCGGCAGCCACGCGATCACGCTGCCCACCGACGCGCCCGCGACCTTCCGGCTCGAGCGCACCGCGACGGGCAGCACCCTCCACGTCGGGCTCTGGTACGTCGGCGCCGGCGACTCGGTCGGCGAGGGCGTCCGCCTCACCATCGGCACGACGCCCGCCGACACCGGCTGCGGCAGCGGCGCGGTGTTCCGCCCGACCATCGGCGAGCCGGCGCCACTGCTCACCACGACGGCCTCGACCTGGACCGACGAGGCCGAGCATCCCTGCGGGACGGTGGAGGAGCTGTTCGTGACGGTGGGCGTCCCGAGCGACCCGCTCGACGGGGGACGGGCGGCGACGCTGGTCGTCGAGGAGGAGCCGCCGCTGTCGGCGTACGCGTTCGACCTGCTGCGCGAGCCGGCGGACCCGGCGTGGGAGCCGGTGGATCCGGGACCGTCGGCCGAGCCCGTCGCGGCCGGGGCGACGCCCGCGGACGCGCCGGTCGTGGAGCCGGGCAGCCACGAGGTCCGGGTGCGGCCCGGCCGGCAGGCGGTGGTGGGGATCCCGGTCGACTGGGACCAGTCCCTGCGGGCCCAGGTCGACGGCAGCACCGAGGCGACGGTGACGATCCTGGGTCCGGTGCTCGGTGAGGACGTCGCGTCGAGCGCGCCCGGGCAGGCGCAGTCCTGGGTGACGTCGTACCTCCACCGGAACTCGTTCGACCCGACCCGCGCGGGCGCTTCGCTCGCGGGCGTGCGCTACGTGCTCGTCGGGCTGCCGCCGGACGCCACCCCGGCGACGGTCACCCTGACCCTGGCCGTCGACGGCAGCCCGGGCGACGGGGTCCCGGACTACGCCGTCGCGTCCCCGAGCGGCTCCCCGGTCCCCGACCGGTCCACCGACCCCGCCGACGACGACAGCGCGCCGACCCCGATCTGGATCGGAGCCGGCGCGCTGGTGGTGCTCGTCGCGGTGGCGCTCGGCGTACGCCGCCACCGCGGGAGACGTCCTACTCGACGGGGAGCCCGAGCCCGCGGGCGATGAGCATCCGCTGCACCTCGGAGGTGCCCTCGCCGATCTCGAGGATCTTGGCGTCGCGGTAGAACCGCGCGACGGGGTACTCCTCCATGAAGCCGTAGCCACCGAAGACCTGGGTGGCGATCCGGGTCGCGGTGACCGCAGACTCGCTGGCGTAGAGCTTGGCGACCGAGGCGGCCTGCTTGAACTCCTTCATCGACGGGCCGCGGCCGCCCTCCATCGCGTCCTTCATCGCGGCCGCGCGGTAGGTCAGCATCCGCGAGGCGTGCAGCATCACCTCGAGGTCGGCGATCTGGAAGGCCACGCCCTGCTTGCGCCCGATCGGGCCGCCCATGGTCTGGCGGTCGAGTGAGTACTCGACGCACAGGTCGACGCACGCCTGGATCAGGCCGACGGCGAGCGCGGCGATCGCGACCCGGCCGTCGTCGAGGATGGCGAGGAACTGGGCGTACCCGCGACCACGCTCGCCCACCAGGTTGTGCTCGGGCACTCGGCAGTCGGTGAACGAGAGCGGGTGGGTGTCGGAGATGTGCCAACCGAGCTTGTCGTACGGCGGCTCCGCGACGAAGCCGGGCGTACCCGCGGGCACGATGATCGCGGAGATCTCCGGCTTGCCGGATTCGGAGACGCCGGTGCGTGCGGTGACCGTCACCAGGCTGGTGATGTCGGAGCCGGAGTTGGTGATGAACTGCTTGCCGCCGTTGATCACCCACTCGCCGTTGTCGAGCTCGGCGCGGGTCTTGGTCGCGCCGGCGTCGGAGCCGGCACCCGGCTCGGTGAGGCCGAACCCGGCCAGTCGCTGGCCGGCGACCAGGTCGGGCAGCCAGGTCTTCTTCTGCTCGTCGGTGCCGTAGGTCAGGATCGGGTTGATGCCGAGGCCGACGCCCGCCTCGAGCGTCACGCCCAGGGACTGGTCGACCCGGCCGAGCTCCTCGATCGCCAGGCACAGCGAGGTGAACGGACCGTCGGCCGCGTCGAGCCCGGCGCCGCCGTACTCCTCGGGAGCGGTGAGGCCGAACAGCCCCAGCTCCCCCATCTTCTGGACCACGTCGGTCGGGAAGTGGTGCGCCTTGTCCCACTCCGCGACGTGCGGGCGGATGGTGGCCTCGGCGAAGTCCCGGACGGTACGGCGGAACTCCTCGTGCTCGCGCGACAGCTCGAACTGGGTCATGGCCCCATCGTAAGGCACGAGGTTAATGATTGTTAACCAGCGGGCCCGTCGATTTTCCCCGCACCGGCAACGGATTCATCGGAGGATGGCCCCCATGACCCCCGTCTCCCGCACCTTCACCGCGCTCGCCTGCGCGGCCGGGCTCCTGCTCACCGCCCCCGGCTCGGCCTCCGCCGCCGACCTGGTCCACACCGACCCGGCGCGCGACGCACAGAGCGGCCCGGTCGACAGCGAACTGCTCCACCCCGCACGGAACGAGCGCCGCGCCGACATCCGCCGCGTGGAGATCAGCCACGGCGCCGAGACCCTGACCGTCCGCCTCCGCACCCGGGGCGCACTGCCCACCAAGAAGACCTTCCTCGCCACGCAGGTCAAGACCCCGTCCGGCACCTTCGACGTCACCTACCTGCGCTTCTACGGCGAGTCCGGCGTCTCGATGACGCGCAAGCTCGACGAGATCCCGTGCGAGGGGCTGACGGCCACGCCTGAGCGCAAGGCCATCACGTTCGTCGTCCCGACCGCGTGCCTCGGGACGCCCGCATGGGTGCGGGTCGGCGTCGGGGTCGCCCGCATGCACGAGCGGACGATGGTGATGGACGACGGATTCAGCCGCGGCCCGATCGGCGACCAGCTGCACCTGTCGAAGCGGATCGCCCGGGGCTGAGCCCTCACGCCGTACGGCGGCCGCCGTCGACGAGGAAGGGAGGGCGGTCGGTGTAGCGCACGGCCCTGGCTCGTCCGGCCGCCTTGGCCTCGTAGAGCGCCTGGTCGGCCCGGGCGAGCACCGGCGCGACGTCGTCGCCGGGCAGTGCCGCCGCGATGCCGAAGCTCACGGTGGGCATGGGTCCGCCCTCACCGCGGTAGCGCAGGGCGATGGCTGCTGCCACCTCCTCCGCCGGCGTCCCGTCGGTGAGCAGGACGAACTCGTCGCCGCCGAGTCGGGCCACGATCCCCCGCATCCCGACCACTGCGCGGCACGCGTCCGCGAAGGCGGTCAGCGCACGGTCTCCGGCAGCATGCCCGAAGCTGTCGTTGATTCCCTTGAACCCGTCGAGGTCGGCCACCACGATCGCGGTCTCGGCGCGAACCGGTCCGTCGTCGATCGTGCGCTGGGCGGCGCGCAGGAACTCGACGCGGTTGAGGAGGCCGGTCAAGCCGTCACGCGTCGCCTGGCGGCGCAGCTCGGTCGTCTGCTGCTCGTGGCTGAGAGCGGACATGCTGAAGGTGACCACGACGAGGAGCAGCATGGTCAGCAGCGTGGTCACCTGTCCGCCGAAGACGGCCTCGAAGACCGGATGCGTCGGCCCGACGACGACGAAGGCCACGGCCCGTCCCAGGTAGAACGCCGCGATCCCACCCGACGCGATGGCCATGGCCCGCACGGCGAAGCGGAACTGGGCGCGCCGGTCCCGATCAGGAGCCTCCCGCAGGAGCAGGACCAGCTCTGCGGCCGACCGGCCGATCAGGACGCCCATGGCCACCAGGTAGACCGCCCCGCCGGACCAGACGTCGGAGCGCGGATCGTCCAGCAGCGATGCCAGCAGGACGACGACCGGCACCACGGCGAGCTCCCACTTGGCGACGGGACGCTCCCTCAGGGAACGGGCACCGGCCCACACGCAGCCGGCACCGAGAACGGCGATCGTGTTGCCCGCGGGGTTCGCCGCCACCTGGGCCGGCGTGTCGTTGAAGAGGAAGAGCAGGGCGCTCACCACGAACGCCGCCAGCGAGAGGCACCACCACGCGCTGTAGGCAGATCGGGTCGAGCGGTAGGTGACGCCGTAGAACAGCGCGAGCACGCAGACCGCCACGAGGCCGAAGGCCACGCGCAGGGTCAGGGTGTCCAGCATGCCATCGACGCTAGGTCGCTCTGGCGGACCTGCGTGGCGGAGTGGGCAGATCATGACCGAAGGCCTCGTGACCATGGTCAATTCGGATGGATCTACGGCGGTTCGGCCGGGACGATCGTCCCGGCCTCGTCCGGGCCGGGGCCCGACGCGTCAGCACGTAGGCTCGCCGGCGTGAGCCAGCTGCGCGATCCCGCCCACCGGGTCAGTCCCCGTGCCCGCCTGATGTGGCACGTCGAGACCGGGATCACCGCACTCGTGGTGGCGATCGGGCTCGGGGTGGCCGCGGTGCTGCTCGGGCCGGACGGCCTGCGCTGGTGGCTGCTGGCGCTGGCGGTGGTCGTGTGCGCGACGGTGGCGGTCGTCGTACCGCAGTGGAGATATGCCGTGCACCGCTGGGAGGTCTCGGCCGACGCGGTCTACACCCAGCGCGGCTGGTGGGCCCAGGAGCGCCGGATCGCGCCGATGTCGCGGGTGCAGACGGTCGACCTCGCCCAGGGACCGCTGGCGCGGCTGTTCGGGCTCGCGACGGTCACGGTGACGACGGCCTCGGCGGCCGGGCCGCTGCAGATCGAGGGGCTGGACCGCCCGGTGGCGCTCGCCCTCGTCGACGAGCTGACCCGCAAGGCCGACCTCGTCGAGGGCGACGCGACGTGAGCCTGGCCGTCCCGCCGCCACCGCCCGTCGCCTGGCAGCGCCTCGACCCACGCATGCTGCTGGTGCATCCGATCAAGGAGGTCGGCAAGTTCCTGCCGGTCCTCGTGGGCCTGCTCGTCGCCGGCGGCGCGTCCGGCACCGGTCCTTGGGCACTGCTGGGCGTCGGCATCCCGGTCGCGCTCGGCGTCGTGCGCTACCTGACCACGACCTACCGGATCGCCGGCGGGCGGGTCGAGCTGCGGCGCGGACTGCTGCAGCGGCACACGCTGTCGACGCCGGTCGACCGGGTCCGCACCGTCGACCTGACCGCGTCGCCGGTCCACCGCCTGCTCGGGCTGACGACGGTCGTGATCGGCACGGGCAGCGTCACCAGCGACAGCGACGAGCGGCTCGCGCTCGACGCACTGCCGCAGGAGGAGGCGGCCCGGCTGCGTGCCGAGCTGCTGCACACCGCCCGTCCTGCCGACGGCGGCTCCGTCCTGCCCGGCGAGCAGGCCGAGCAGGAGCAGGTGGTGGCGCGCTTCGTGCCACGCTGGCTCTGGTACGCGCCGTTCAGCGGCACCGCCCTCGTCGGGCTCGGCGCGATCCTCGCCACCGGCGCCCAGCTCAACGAGTCGATCCAGATCCGGGTCAGCGAGGAGGACCTCGCCGCCATCGACCTGACCCTCGTCGTCGGGGTCGTGCTCGGCGCGATCGTCCTCGTCGTCCTGCTCGCCGTCGGCGGCTACCTCGTCACGAACGGCGGGTTCGTCCTGAGCCGGTACGGCGCGGCCTGGCACGTGCGCCGCGGCCTGCTCACCCGCCGCGAGACCAGCATCGACGTCGCCCGCCTCGCGGGCGTCAGCCTCGGCGAGCCCGCGGCGCTGCGGGTCGCGCGCGGGCGCCGCGTGGGCGCGATCGTCACCGGCCTGAGCGGCGACCGGGCCGGCTCGGCGGTGCTGCTGCCGCCGGCGCCGCGGACGACCGGGTACGACGTCGCGGCGGCCGTGCTCGGCACCCCGGCTCCGGTGTCCGCGGCACTGCTCCCCCACGGCCGCGCGGCGACGACCCGTCGCTACAGCCGGGCGCTGCTCGGTGCGCTCCCCTTCGTGCTCACGGCGGTGGTCGCCGTCCTGGCCGGCGGTCCGGCCTGGCTGCTCGCCGGTGCCCTGCTCCCGGTCATCGTCGCGCTCGCGCTGGCGACCGACCGGGCCCGCGCACTGGGGCACGCGTTCGTCGACGGCCACGTCGTGATGCGCTCCGGCTCGGTCCTGCGCAGCCGGGACGCGGTCGCGGCGGGACACGTGATCGGCTGGAACCAGCGCGCCACGTGGTTCCAGCGTCGCGCCGGCCTGGTCGCGCTGGCCGCCACGACCGCCGGCGGCAAGGGACAGGTGCACGTGCCCGACGTACCCGCGGACGCGGCGATCGCGCTCGCGGAGGCCGCCACCCCGGGCCTGGTCGGCCAGTTCCTGGAGGAGCGATGAGCGGCCGGCCCGACGGCACCTACGCACCCGTCGAGGACGACCGCCCCGACCCGGGCGAGGTCGTGTGGGCGTGGGTGCCCTACGAGGACGACCCGAGCCAGGGCAAGGACCGGCCGGTCCTGGTGATCGGCACGGCCACGGGCAACGACGGTCGCGAGGTCCTGCACGCCCTCGCCCTGACCAGCAAGGACCACGACCGCGACGAGGCCCAGGAGGCCGCCGCGGGCCGGTACTGGATGGACATCGGCACCGGCGCCTGGGACCCGCGCGGCCGGCCGAGCGAGGTTCGGCTCAACCGGCTGCTGGTCCTCGCGGCGTCCGGCGTACGACGCGAGGGGGCCGCCCTGGCCCCGGCGGTCTACGCCGAGGTGATCGCAGCCCGGCGGCTCTTCAGCTGAGCCCGAGGTCCTCGGCGAGCGTGGCGAGGTGGTGCTCGAAGAGCGCTGCCGGGTCGCCGAACGCCCCGGGGCCGTACTGGCCGAACACCTCGAAGCTGATGCAGCCGAACATCCCGGCCCAGACCAGCACGCCGGCCACGATCACCTCGTCGGGCAGGTCGACGCCGAACTGCGCGCGCACCTCGTCGAAGCCCGCGACCAGCGTCGGCGGGACGGGGGCGGCCGGCTCCCGCACGGCCAGGGCGCCGTCGGCGAGCGCTGCCGCGGCCAGCTCGAGCAGCACCCGGACCACGCGGGTGCCGGGGCCGGTGGTCTGCTCGGCCGGGGCCTGGTAGCCGGGCACGGGGGCGCCGTACAGCAGGGCATAGGTGGCGGGCTCGCCCAGTGCCCAGGCGCGCACCGCCCGCCCGAACGCCAGGAACCGGTCGCGGTGGCTGCCCCGGTCGACCGCGGGGCGGCGCAGCGCCGTCTCGACCGCGTCGGCCATCTCGTCGTAGCCGTCGACGACGAGGAGCGTCAGCAGGTCGTCGCGGCTCTTCACGTAGCGGTAGACCGCCGACGAGACCACGCCGAGGTCTCGGGCGACGGCGCGCAGCGAGAGTGCGGCCGCGCCGTACTCCGCGAGGTGCTGGCGCCCGATCCGGGTGATGTCCTCCATCGTCTGCGCGCGGGCACGTGCCCGTGGAGTGGTGGCCATGACCGCATCATGCCACGTTCGTGAACAGTTGCCGCAAAAGTGAGCAGTGCTCTTGCTTTTCGTTCCACGAGCAGGCATCCTCGAAATGGAGAGCACCGCTCTCGCTTTCCCCCAGGAGAGGAAACCCCATGAACCACCACGTCGTCACCGGAGCCGGACCGGTCGGCAGCACCATCGCCCTGCAGCTCGCCGACCGGGGCGAGCATGTCGTCCTCGTCACCCGCTCGGGCAGCGGCCCGGAGCACCCGCTCATCTCGCGGCGCCGCGCCGACGTCGCCCAGCCGGGCGCGCTCGACGCGCTCCTCGAGGGTGCGGTCGCCGTCCACCACTGCGTCCACGCGTCGCGCTACGACGCCGCGACCTGGCGCGCCGAGCTGATCCCCACCGAGCAGGCCCTGCTCGCGGCGGCCGGCCGGGCCGGCGCGGTCGTCGTCTTCCCCGAGAGCCTCTACGCCTACGGCCAGGTGGCGGGACCGATCACCGAGGACCTGCCGCGCGACGCGTCCGGGGGCAAGCCCGGGATCCGGACCGAGCTGCTGCGCGCCCGCGCCGCGTCGGCGACCGCGACCGTCAGCGTGGCGGCCTCGGACTTCCTCGGCCCGCGGGTGCTCACCTCCCACGCGGGCGAGCGGCTGGCATCGGCCATCCTGTCCGGGCGCACCCTGCGCGTGGTCGGCAGCCTCGACCAGCCCCACTCGTTCACCTACGTGCCCGACCTGGCGGCAGCGATGATCCGCGCCGCGGCCGACCCCGCCCTGCACGGCTCGTTCCTGCACGCGCCCACCGGCCCGGCCCTCACCCAGCGCGAGCTGGCGACGGCGTTCGCCGCGGCCGCCGGCGTACCGCTCCCCCGGCTCGGCGCGATCTCGGCCGGCATGCTGCGCACCGTCGGCCTCGTGCACCGCGACACCCGGGAGCTGGCCGAGATGAGCTTCCAGTTCACCGCGCCGTTCGTGCTCGACTCGCGATACAGCGAGCAGCGCCTCGGCCTGGCGCCGACGCCGTTCGACACCGCGATCCGCGAGACCGTCGCGTGGTGGCAGGCCCGGCGCGAGACCGGTGCCGCGCTCAGCGCATGAGGAAGGACGCCCGCCAGACCTTGCGGTCGCGCTCGGAGACCATTGCGTTCTCCTGCAGAACCGGCATCACCTTCTCGCCCATCCAGGCGATCGTCTCCCGGTAGCTCTCGTTGCCGAGCGCCTGGCGCCGCGCCTCCTGCGGGTCGAGCCCGACGACCTTGTAGACGTCCGGGTGGACCAGCGAGCGCATCGTCACGTAGGCGACCTGGGCCGTCATCGCCTGGTGCCAGCGCAGCTTGGTGCGGCCCAGGCCGCGCACCGACTTCGCGAGCTCGTCGCGGGCGAAGGTGACGTGGCGGGCCTCCTCGGTGACGTGGATCCGGGCGACCATCCGAGTCAGGGGCTGGATCCGCTCGTCGCGCATCATCTCGCGCTGCCAGCGGTCGACGGGCTCCTCGCCGATCAGGATGCCGGCGTACGCACTGGCACCGCGCAGTGCGAGCGGACCGAGCCGTGCGAGCCGGTGGGGCGTGGGCCGAGGGCCGTACGCCGGCACCCCCATCGACCCGATCGCCCGGCCGAACATCACGGTGTGCCGGGTCTCGTCGCCGACCTCGGTCAGCGCGAACTGGGTGCGGGCGGAGGTGGGGTCCTCCCGGTAGGCGTCGCGCAGCAGGATCTGCATGAGCACGATCTCGAACCAGATCCCGACGCTGGCGATGCTCGCGACCTCGTGCATGGACAGGGTGATCCGCTGCTCCTCGCTGAGCGCCCTCCACATCGGGGTGCCGTAGAGCGACATCCGCTCGGGCTGCATCCACCACAGCCCGGGGACGGGAGGAGCACTCCAGTCGAGGTCGACCTCCGGGTCGTACGACTGGCGGGCGGTCGAGCGCAGCAGCCGCTCGGACAGCGCGTCATCGACGAGGGTCACGGGTCCTCCTGAGACATAGGTATTACCGTCGGTAACGGATAAAGGTACTCTTCTCCCCATGGCCCCCCACGTCAAGAGCGACGGACGCACCACCCGCTGGGAACGACACCGCGCCGAGCGCCGAGAGGAGTTCGTGCTCGCGGCCGTGCGCGCCATCGACAGCCTCGGGCCGGACGCCTCGGTCGCCGACATCGCAGCGGAGGCCGGGGTCAGCAAGCCGGTGCTCTACCGCTACTTCGCCGACAAGAGCGAGCTGCACGCCGCGGTCGGCGCCTGGGCGGCCGACCTGGTGCTGGCCCGGGTCCTCACGGCGGTGCTCGCGCCCGCCTCGGCCCGCGACCGGGTCACGGCCGGCGTGGCGGCGTACCTCGACACCCTCGGCGAGCACCCCCAGGCCTTCCTCCTGCTCAGCAGGCCCGCCGGCGGCACCGACCCGCTCGCCGCGGGCAAGGACCAGATCGCCGCGAAGCTGACCCGCCTGCTCGGCGACGCACTGCGCCACCTCGGCGGCGACACCGGCGCGGCCGAGCCGTGGGCGCACGCGGTCGTCGGCCTCGGCACCTCCGTCGGCCAGTGGTGGCTCGAGCGGCACACCGTCTCGCGCAGCGCAGCAGCCGGCTACCTCAGCGACTTCATCTGGCACGCCCTGTCCGGCGCCGCGGCCGAGAGCGGCGTCGACCTGTCCCGCCTCGACGCGGGCGACAGCGACGTCACGCCGATCCGCACGCAGAAGCGCCGATGAGCGCGGCGCCGCAGCCCGGGCTCCACGAGCCGCAGGAGGCGTACGACGGCCCGGCGGTCCTGGTGGCCGCCGGCACCGAGCACCCCGTGTCGGTGACCCTGCGCGGCGCCTTCCAGCCGCTCGACGGGCACTTCCACTGGTACGGCCGGATCGCGGTCGACAGCGCGCTCGACGCCGTCCGCAGCGGGTCCGCGGTGACCCTGCGGACCGTTCACGGGGAGGCCGACGGCAAGGTCGCCGACGTCGACCCGTGGGGTCGGTTCCGGGTCAGCGGGACCGGGCGGCCGCCGTTCTGAGCGCCCACCAAACCGTTCGATCGAACGGTTCGGGCGGCTTGTTGTAGCACCAGCTCCCCCGAACCGTTCGATCGAACGGTTCGGGGGGATGTCAGCCGGGCGTGACGATCACGTTGACCGCCTCCAGCGGCGCGTCGGGACCGGCCCGGTAGGCGTGCGGCACATCGGCCGCGAACCTCACGTGGTCGCCCGGGCCGACGGCGAGCACCCGGCCGCCGTGCTCGACCTCGCCCACACCCTCCAGGACGACGAGCTGCTCCTCGACGCCGCCGGAGTGCGCCGGGGAGATCCGCTCAGCACCCGGGGCGAGCCGGATCAGGTAGACCTCCGTGGTGCGGCCGGGCTCGCGCACCACCCGGACCCGGGTGGTGACCATGCCGCCGTGGGCGAGCACGGCGCCGTCATGGTCGTCGACGAGCGCCGCCAGCGGTACGCCGAGCGGCGCCGCGACGGCATACAGCGTGTCGAGCGTGGGGTTGCGCCGACCGGTCTCGAGCTCGGACAGCGAGCCCTTCCCGATCCCGGCCTGGGCGGCCAGGGCGGACAGCGACAGGCCCCGCGCCTCGCGCAGCGCCCGGATCCGGGCGCCGACCTCTCGCGCCATCGCCGCCCACCGCCTAGAGTGTTCCGTATACAGAACGCCGCACCGGTGTTCCCGGAGGAGGCGGCGTGTCCGAGGAGACTACTCACGGCCCCGTGATGGCGGGCGTCGTCACGGCCCTGGTCGGGTTCAGCAGCTCGTTCGTCGTGGTGCTCGCCGGCCTGGTCGCGGTCGGCGCCACCCCCGCGCAGGCCGCGTCCGGTCTCGCCACGCTGTTGGTGACCCAGTCGCTCGGCATGCTGTGGCTCTCGCTGCGGCACCGGATCCCGGTCACCCTCGCCTGGTCCACCCCGGGTGCCGCGCTGCTCGCGACCTCCGCCGGCGTCACCGGCGGCTGGTCGGCCGCCGTCGGCGCGTTCGTCGCGACCGGCGTGCTGATCGTGCTGACCGCGCTCGTGCCGAAGGTCGGCGACCTCGTCGCAGCCGTCCCGCACAGCCTGGCCCGCGCGATGCTGGCCGGCGTCCTGCTACCGCTGTGCATCGCGCCGGTCACTGCCCTGGTCGACTCCCCCGCCGCCGTCGCCCCGCTCGTCATGACCTGGCTGGTCCTGCTCCGACTCGCCCCTCGCTGGGCGGTGCCGGGCGCCCTCCTCGTGGCCCTCGGGACCGTGCTCGCCACCGCGCGGATCGACGCCGCCGACCTCGCCCCGCACCTGGCCTGGACCACGCCCACCTGGTCGCTGTCCGCACTGGTCGGCATCGCACTGCCGCTGTACGTCGTCACGATGGCCTCGCAGAACGTGCCGGGCGTCGCGGTGATGAGCGGCTTCGGCTACCGGGTCCCCTGGCGCGAGTCGCTCGCCGTCACGGGGATCTGCACCGTCGCCGGCGCTCCCACCGGCGGGCACGCGATCAACCTCGCCGCGATCAGCGCGGCCCTGTCCGCCGGCCCCACCGCCGGCCCGGACCCGCGGCGGCGCTGGATCGCCGCGGTCAGCGCGTCGGTCGCCTACCTCGTGCTCGCCGTGGCCAGTACGGCCCTCGCCACGCTCGTCGCCGCAGCGGCGGACGGGGTGATGCAGGCGGCGGCCGGACTGGCCCTGCTGGGCACCCTCGGCGCCGCGCTCGCCGAGGGGCTCGCCGACCCGGCCGAGCGCGAGCCCGCGGCCGCGACGTTGGTGGTCGCGGCCTCCGGTGTGACCGTGCTCGGGATCGGCGCCGCGTTCTGGGCGTTGGTCGCCGGGCTGTTGCTGCGGGGGTTCCTGCGGGCCGGGCGGATTCCGGCGTCAGCCGACAGTGAAGAGCGTCGACTTGAGGCCCAGAAGTGACCGGAAGTTGTCGCCCCCGTCGGTGACCGCCCCCAGGGTGCCTGTGATCTGGATCTTCACCACCCGACCGCCCCACTCGCCGTTGCCGTCACGGACGGTGACGCTCACGCCGGTCAGGTCACCGATCGTGGGATAGGCCGCCTCGATCGATTCGTCGGCCACCGTGAGCTGCCAGGAGTTGTTCGGGTTTCCCGATCCCGCCTCGTACGGGTCGAGACCCGGAGCCAGGTACGGCTGGCTCGCGCCACCGGCGGCCTTGGCGCCGCCGTTGCTCGACGAGAACTGCGTGAACGCCGGCAGGCCGCCGTACGTCCGGACCTGCCCGGCCGTGGCCGCGATGGCCGCGTTCGACTCGGGCTGCTCGACGGCGATGCCTCGATAGACCTGCGACTGGGTGGTGTCGTAGACGTCGAACGCGCCTCGCTGGTACGTGTCGCGCTCGAAGATGGCGTAGGTGCGCGCGGCCACCGCCTGCGCCTGGACCGCCTGCGGGCTCCACTTCGCGGGCATCTCGGCGGGGACCACGCCGCGCAGGTACTTCTCCACGCTCACCACGTTGACGGTGTCGCGGCCCTGCCCGTTGGCCGGGACGACCGAGCGGATCTTGCCGCGGTAGTCGACCGCACCGCCCGGCACGTAGAGCCGCAGCGTGCCGCCCTTGCCCTTGAACTCGGCCTGCCCCGGGATGATCCGGACCTTGTGCCAGCGCTTGGTCTTCACCGACAGCTTCGTGTCGGCGCCGTGGGCGGTCAGCTTCCAGCGCTTCGCGCCGCGCTTGCGCAGCTTCCACGCCTTCCCGGTGGCCAGGCTGCGGACCTTGAGCCGCGACCGGTGCTGGACCACGACGTTGCTCGAGGTGTCGGCGGTGATCAGCACCTTGACCGAGCCGCCGGCGACGCCGGCCGCCGTGCCCGGGTAGTAGAAGTCGAGGATCTGGCCGGCACTCAGGCCCTGCTCGGCCGCGCCCTTCGCGCCCCACTGCGACAGCCCCTTGCCGTGCCCCCAGCCCTTGCCGGTCAGGGTGACACTGTCCACGGCAGCCGGCGCGGCCGACGCTTCGGACATCGATGCGGGGACGGCGAGCCCGAGGGCCAGACCGGCAGCGAGAGTGGTGACGGTTCGCGGGAACAGGCGCATCGTCCGAGAGTAGCCGCCGGTTGAAGCCGCGGCCGCGGTGCGCAATAGGCTTCGACCATGACCGAGCCCGACAGCACGCAGACCCCGGACCCGACCGACGCGCCCGACGGCGCCGTCGTCGTACCGGACAAGCCCGCGCTGGAGGGGCTCGAGGAGAAGTGGGCGCAGCGCTGGAAGGACGCCGACACCTACGGCTTCGACCGCACCCAGCCGCGCGAGAACGTCTACGCGATCGACACCCCGCCGCCGACCGTCAGCGGCAGCCTGCACGTCGGGCACGTCTTCTCCTACACCCACACCGACCTGATCGCCCGCTTCCAGCGGATGCAGGGCAAGTCCGTCTTCTACCCGATGGGCTGGGACGACAACGGCCTGCCCACCGAGCGCCGCGTGCAGAACTACTTCGGCGTGCGGTGCGACCCGTCGCTGCCCTACGACGCCGACTTCACCCCGCCCGAGAAGCCGGACCCGAAGCGCCAGGTCCCGATCAGCCGGCCCAACTTCGTCGCGCTGTGCGAGCAGCTGGTCGAGCAGGACGAGAAGGTCTTCGAGGACCTGTGGCGCACCCTGGGCCTCAGCGTCGACTGGAACACGACCTACACCACGATCGGCACCAAGGCGCAGACCGTCAGCCAGCGCGCGTTCCTGCGCAACCTGGCCCGCGGCGAGGCCTACCTCCAGGAGGCGCCGACGCTGTGGGACGTCACCTTCCAGACCGCGGTCGCGCAGGCCGAGCTGGAGGCGCGTGACTACGCCGGCGCCTACCACCGGGTCGCCTTCCATTCCCCTGCGCAGCCCGACGGCTCGCCGGGCAAGCCTGTTTACATCGAGACCACCCGGCCCGAGCTGATCCCGTCGGTGGTCGCGCTGATCGCGCACCCCGACGACGAGCGCTACCAGGACCTCTTCGGTACGACGGTCACCTCGCCGGTCTTCGGCGTCGAGATCCCCGTGCTGGCCCATGCCGCCGCCGAGAAGGACAAGGGCGCCGGCATCGCGATGTGCTGCACCTTCGGTGACCTCACCGACGTCCAGTGGTGGCGCGAGCTGCAGCTGCCGGTGCGCACCGTCATCGGCCGCGACGGCCGGCTGACCCGCGAGACGCCCGAGTGGCTCTCCTCGGAGCAGGCCTCGACGGCGTACGAGGACCTCCAGGGCAAGACCGTCCACTCCGCCCGCGAGGCGATGGTCGCCAAGCTCAAGGAGTCCGGTGACCTCGACGGCGACCCGAAGCCGACGCAGCGGATGGCGAACTTCTACGAGAAGGGCGACAAGCCGCTCGAGATCGTCTCCACCCGCCAGTGGTACATCCGCAACGGCGGCCGCGACGCCGGGATCCGCAAGCAGATGCTCGAGCGCGGCTCGGAGATCGACTGGCTGCCGCCGCACATGAAGCACCGCTTCGACAACTGGGTGGGCGGCCTCAACGGTGACTGGCTGATCTCGCGCCAGCGCTTCTTCGGCATCCCGTTCCCGGTCTGGTACCCCCTCGACGCCGAGGGCGAGCCCGACTACACGCGGCTCCTCCTGCCGACCGAGGCCGATCTGCCGATCGACCCGTCGACCCAGGCGCCGACCGGCTACACGGAGGAGCAGCGCGGCAAGCCGGGCGGCTTCATCGGCGACCCCGACGTGATGGACACCTGGGCCACCTCGTCGCTGACCCCGCACATCGCGGGCGGCTGGGAGTCCGACCCCGACCTGTGGTCGCGGGTGTTCCCGATGGACCTGGCCACCCAGGCCCACGACATCATCCGCACCTGGCTGTTCTCCCGCGTCGTGCGCGCGCACTTCGAGAACCACGTCGCCCCGTGGTCGCACGCGATGATCTCGGGCTTCATCGTCGACCCCGACCGCAAGAAGATGTCGAAGTCCAAGGGCAATGTCGTGGTCCCCAACGAGATCCTCGACAAGTACGGCGCCGACGCGGTCCGCTGGCGTGCGGCCATCGCCCGCCCCGGCCTGGACTCGCCGTTCGACGAGACCCAGATGAAGGTCGGCCGCCGGCTGGCGATGAAGGTCCTCAACGCCTCGAAGTTCGTGCTCGGCAGCGTCGGCGCGACCACGTTCAGCGCCGCCGCGGTCAGCCAGCCGGTCGACACCGCGCTGCTCGGCCGTCTCGGCGGCGTCGTCCGCCGCGCCACCGAGGCGTTCGAGGCCTACGACTACACCACCGCGCTCGAGGTCAGCGAGAAGTTCTTCTGGGAGTTCTGCGACGACTACCTCGAGCTGGTCAAGGAGCGCGCGTACGCCGGCGACGGCGACGCCTCGTCCTCCGCCCGAGCCACCCTCGCTCTCGCCCTGCAGGTCCAGCTCCGGCTGCTCGCGCCCTTCCTCCCCTATGTCACCGAGGAGGTCTGGTCGTGGTGGCAGGAGGGCTCGGTGCACACCGCCGCCTGGCCGAGCGTCACCGAGCTCGGCTCCCCCGCCGCCTCCGACGGCTCCCTTATCGACGCCGTCGCGGCCGCCCTGTCCGGCATCCGCGGCGCCAAGTCGGCCGCCAAGGTCAAGATGCGCGCACCGCTCGCCCGGGTCGAGGTCAGCGGTCCCGCACGCCTGGTCGAGGCCGCCGAGAAGGCCGCCGAGGACCTGCGCCGCAGCGGCAACGTGGTCGGTGAGCTGGTCTTCACGGTCGCCGAGGACGCCACCGAGCTGAGCGTCACCGCCGAGATCGCGGAGGAGGAGCCGGAGGCTCCGAAGGAGTAGGTCCGGTCCGGGCTCAGTCGCCCGGCCACTCCCCCGTCCAGCGCTCGAAGGCGCGCGCACCGCCGCGGTCGATGAGCGCCCGGACGACGGAGAAGATCGCTCCCTGCACCATCGCCGCGACCAGGATCTTGCGCAGCCGGTACTCCGACTGCAACGGCTTGGGCGGGTCGTCGGTCGCCTGGGGGTCGACCCGCTTCCACACCTGCTGGAAGACCTGGCCCGCGATGAGCCCGCCGAGGAGGCTGCCGGCCAGCCCCCATGGGCGGTAGAGCAGCTTGGCCGAGCGGCTGGTCCGCTTCTCGTGCGTCATCGCCGGCCTCCCCGGCGCCGCAGCACGGCCGCAGCCGCCGCGAGCGTCACCACCGCGGCGACGCCGATCGCGACCCCGCGCGAGCGCCTGGCGAGCCGCGCGACCAGGACGTCGACGTCGCCGGCGAGCTCCGCGCGGGTGTGCTCGATGGTCCGCTCGAGCTCCTCGACGCCGGCACCGTCCGCGGCGGCCCGGTGGCCGCTCATCGCTGGTGCCTGATCGCCGCGACGTCCTCGCGGACGCCGGCCAGCGCCCGCTCGGGGACCGGCGGGGTCGCGGCCGCGACGCGCTTGCGCCCGACGAGGGCGACCACGCCGGCGACCGCGAGCAGGGCCACGCCCACGACCAGTCCGGCCAGCCAGGCCGGGAGGGCGAGGGCCAGCGCGAGGATCGCGGTGGCGAGCAGCACGCCGACGCCGTACAGGGCCAACAGGCCGGCGGCGCCGAGCATCCCGGCGCCGATCCCGAGCCCCTTGGCCTTCTCGGTCGTCTCCACACGGGCCAGGCGCAGCTCGTCGCGCACCAGCTCGCGCACGTCTTCGGAGATCCGGGCGACGAGCTGGCCGGTCGTCAGCGCCCCGGCCCCTCGGGAGTCGGTGGTCGGTGGATGAACAGTCATGCCTGGTCGGTTCCCGAAGTCGGGGAACCGATACGGACCGGTCAGCCGGTCCCCGGGATCAGGCCGACTTCTTCTTCTTGGACTCGCGCAGCACCAGCGTCGGCGCGACCTCGTCGTCGACGACCTCCTTGGTCACCACGACCTTCTCGACGTCGCCGCGGCTGGGGACGTCGTACATGACGTGGAGGAGGACCTCCTCGATGATCGCGCGCAGGCCGCGGGCGCCGGTGCCGCGCTCGAGGGCCTTGTCGGCGATCGCGCCGATGGCGTCGTCGGTGAACTCCAGCTCGACGCCGTCGAGCTCGAAGAGCTTCTTGTACTGCTTCACCAAGGCGTTGCGCGGCTCGGTGAGGATCTGGACCAGGGCGTCCTGGTCGAGCGGGCTGACGCTCGCGATCAGCGGCAGGCGGCCGATGAACTCGGGGATCAGGCCGAACTTGGTGAGGTCCTCGGGGCGGACCTGGGCGAGCAGGTCGTCGGCGGCGCGCTCGGCCTCGCCGCGCGGCTCGGCGGTGAAGCCCAGGGACTTCTTGCCGACCCGCTGCTCGATGATGTGCTCGAGGCCGGCGAACGCACCGCCCACCACGAACAGGATGTTGGTGGTGTCGATCTGGATGAACTCCTGGTGCGGGTGCTTGCGGCCACCCTGCGGGGGCACCGAGGCGGTGGTGCCCTCGATGATCTTCAGCAGCGCCTGCTGGACGCCCTCACCGGAGACGTCGCGCGTGATCGAGGGGTTCTCGGCCTTGCGGGCCACCTTGTCGATCTCGTCGATGTAGATGATGCCGGTCTCGGCCTTCTTGACGTCGTAGTCGGCGGCCTGGATCAGCTTGAGGAGGATGTTCTCGACGTCCTCGCCGACGTAGCCCGCCTCGGTCAGCGCCGTGGCGTCGGCGATCGCGAACGGGACGTTGAGCATCCGGGCCAGCGTCTGGGCGAGGTAGGTCTTGCCGCAGCCGGTCGGGCCGATGACGAGGATGTTGGACTTGGCCACCTCGACGACCTCGTCCTTGCTGTGCTTGCCGGAGATGGGCTGCACCCCGGCCTGGACGCGCTTGTAGTGGTTGTAGACCGCGACCGCGAGGGACTTCTTGGCCTGCTCCTGCCCGATGACGTAGGAGTTCAGGAACTCGAAGATCTCCTTGGGCTTCGGCAGGTCAGCGAGCTCGACCTCGGAGCCCTCGGCGAGCTCCTCCTCGATGATCTCGTTGCACAGGTCGATGCACTCGTCACAGATGTAGACACCCGGACCAGCGATGAGCTTCTTGACCTGCTTCTGGCTCTTGCCGCAGAACGAGCACTTCAACAGGTCGCCACCGTCACCGATGCGTGCCACGGGTCCTCCTCACAATCGAACTACCCGACGGTACCCCCTGCCACGCTCCGGCGGGAGCGTGACACGAGGGGTACGTCGGGATGCTCATCGGTCTTGTTCGTTCTCGTCTGAGCCGCGGCTCAGGCGAGGGCCGGGGTCTTCTTGAGGGACTCGAGCACGGCGTCGATCAGGCCGTACTCGATCGCACCCTGGGCGGTGAGGATCTTGTCGCGCTCGATGTCGCGGCTGACGTCCTCGACGGACTTGCCCGAGTGGTCGCTGATCATCTTCTCGAGGAGCTCGCGCATGCGCAGGATCTCGTTGGCCTGGATCTCGATGTCCGAGGTCTGGCCGAACGTGCCCTCGGTGTATGGCTGGTGGATCAGGATCCGGCTGTTGGGCAGGGCGAGGCGCTTGCCCTTGGCGCCCGCGGCGAGGAGGATCGCCGCGGCCGAGGCCGCCTGGCCGATGCACACCGTCTGCACGTCCGGCTTGATGAACTGGATCGTGTCGTAGATGGCGGTCAGCGCGGTGAAGGAGCCGCCGGGGCTGTTGATGTAGATGCTGATGTCCTGGTCGGGGTTCATCGACTGCAGGCACAGCAGCTGGGCGATGACGGCGTTGGCGACGTCGTCGGAGATCGGCGTGCCGAGGTAGATGATGCGGTCCTCGAACAGCTTGGCGTAGGGGTCGATCCGGCGGAAGCCGTAGGACGTGCGCTCTTCCCACTGCGGGATGTAGTAGTTCATGGCGTGATCACTCAGTCCTTCTTGTGAGCCGGACGGCCCTCGTCGACGGCTTCCTTGGCGCTCTTGACGACCTTGTCGACCAGGCCGTACTCCAGCGCCTCCTGGGCGGTGAACCAGCGGTCGCGGTCGGCGTCCTCGGTGACCTGCTCAACGCTCTGGCCGGTGTGGTCGGCGATGAGGTCGAGCAGCACCTTCTTGATGTGGAGCGACTGCTGCGCCTGGATCTTGATGTCGGAGGCGGAGCCTCCCATGCCCGAGGAGGGCTGGTGCATCATGATCCGCGCGTGCGGCAGGGCGTAGCGCTTGCCCTTGGCGCCGGCGCACAGCAGGAACTGGCCCATCGAGGCGGCCAGGCCCATGCCGACGGTCGCGACGTCGTTGGGGATGTAGTTCATGGTGTCGTAGATGGCCATGCCGGCGTCCACGGAGCCACCGGGGCTGTTGATGTGCAGGAAGATGTCCGCCTCGGGGTCCTCGGCCGACAGCAGCAGCAGCTGGGCGCAGATCGCGTTCGCGTTCTGGTCGCGCACCTCGGAGCCGAGGAACACGATCCGCTCGCGGAGCAGCCGGCTGTAGATGTTGTCGTCGAGGAAGCTGATCCCCGCTCCCCCGTTCATCTGCGGGTTCATCTCATGACCGCGCGCTGCGTGGTGAGCGCCACCGGGAAGATTCTGAGTCACGCGAGTGACCCTAGCCGGACCGGGAGGCAGAACCACGCGTTCGACACCGCTGTTCGCCGACAGCAGATTCGCGGCGCCCGGTCGTCGTACCCCACCGGTAGCCTGCCGGGAAGCCGACTGCCCCACGCGCTCCAGGAGGTCCCATGCCCGCGGCTCCATCCACCGGCCGGCTCGTCGCCGCCGTCACGCTCCTGGCGGGCCTCGGCCTGGCCGCCTGCGACGCCGACGAGGGCGGACCGGAGGGGCCCGACGACGGTGACCGTACGACGGCCGCGGCCGCCGTGCTCCACGAGCCGGCGACGACCTGGGAGCTGCGCGCCGACACGGTGCTGCCGGGCGGCCGGTTCGCGCCGCTGGCGCCGGCGGGCGACGACGAGGTCCCGCAGCCGGGTGGCGTGGTGGTGGGCGACGTCCTGGTGGCCGCGATCACCGACCAGGGAAAGGGCGACGACGGGGCCGCCGCCTCGCTGCTGGTCGGCGTGTCCGCCGCCGGAAAGGTGCTGTGGAAGGGCGAGGACTACGGCGGCTGCTGGACACCCGATCACGCCGCGCTCTACTGCACCCGGGGCAACGCCCTGGTCCGGGTGAACGCCGAGACCGGTGGGTCCGGGGCCGGGGCCGAGGTCACCGTCGCCCCGGGCAGCACGCCCGTCCTCGACGACGGCGTCCTCTACGTCGTCGTGACGCCCGCGGGCGCCGACGAGACCGCCTACCCGCCACCGTTCGCGGTCGCGGCGCTCGACGCGACCACGCTGAAGAGCGTGTGGCCCGGCGGCCCCGCGGGCGCCGCCGAGCTCGCCGGGTTCGGGTCCGGCTCCCCCGCGCTCGACCTGAGCGGCGACGACGTGTCGGTCGCGGCGTGGAAGGAGACACCGTCCGGGCAGCCGGACGCCACCCAGTTCGAGCTCGACCGGGCCAGTGGCAAGGTGCTCGGCAGCACCCCGCTCGGCAAGGGCTCGTTCCTCGAGCGGCCGTGGACCGTGCGCCGCGGCTTCGGCAACGACAAGCTCGAGGTGCTCCTCGGCGACGAGGTGCTGCTGCAGCTCGAGGGCCAGCCGTGGGACACCCAGGATCAGCGGCTGACGACCACCGAGGGCCGGGTCGGCGTCGGCGCGACGCTCTACGACGTGACCACCGGCAAGGCGGTCTGGGAGCGGGCCGACCTCGGCGACGACCTGGCCGGCTGGCGCTGGACCGCCGACCGGAAGCAGGTCGCGGTGACCGGCTTCGACGCGAAGGCCGGGAAGATGCAGACGACCTACCTCGACGCCGAGTCCGGCAAGACGCTGTGGTCCGGCCCGGGCACCGACGTCGCCCCGACCGAGACCCCCGACGCCTTCGTCCAGGTCGCGAGCGACTACGCGACCTCGTGGGTCGTGCAGGCCCTGGACCGCACCTCCGGAGAGGTGGCGTGGGAGAAGGACGTCAGCGCGATCGGCAAGGAGGGGTACGACGACGGGGTCTCGCCCGGCGGCCCCTACGTCTCCCCCAGCGCCGTGTGGCTCGTCGGGGCCTCGACGATCGTGGGCTTCACCGGCTTCCCGGCGTAGGGCTCAGCGCTCGGCCGCGGCCTTGAGGCCCGCGAGCGTGGTGGCCATGCCGGCCTCGAGCTCGTCGGCGTGCGAGTCGTTGCCGCCGAGCAGCAGCGGGGCCACGATCCGGCTGCCGATGCTCAGCGAGCCGGGGACGGGGCGCCGGTGCACGACGCGGGTGCGGCCCGGGTCGGCGGGGTCCGCTTCGAGCTCCCAGATCCAGCGGGCGCCGCTGGACGGCGTGTCCCACACCAGCCGCTGACCGGGCGCCACGTCGGCGACGACCGAGCGGGTCGGCCACACGACGGCCTTGCGCCGGTTGATGCCGAGGTACCACTGGCCCACGCGCAGGCCGCCGCGCTTGAGCGGCACCATCCGGACCGTCTCGGGACTCCACTCGGCGAGCTGGCCGAAGTCGGTCAGCAGCGCCCACACGTGCGCCGCGGGCGCCTCGATCACGGCCTCGGCGCGCAGCTCGCGCGCGGCGTTCGTCGTCATGGCGCTCATCATGACGGCGCCGGTCGGCGTACCACCACCTCCCACGGGAGGAGATGTCACGCGAGCCAGCGCACCAGCGCGGTGTGCACGTCGGGGTGGTTGAGCAGCCCGAAGTGGTCGGTGCGGCCGAGGTGGAGCACCTCGGCGTCGGGGAACAGCTCGGTGCCGCGCCGGTCGCGACCGACGGCGGAGCGCGGGGTGACCAGCAGGTCGCCGATGGCCTGCGCCACCGGGTGGCGCGCGGAGCGGGTCAGCGTGGCCGACACGAGGCGGTAGCGGGCGTGCGGCAGCGGAGGTACGTCGTGGGCGAGGCCCTCGATCAGGTCGTGGATGCCCGGCGCCTGGCGGTCGATGATCCGGCCGAAGGCGGCGACCTCGGGGGCGCGGGCGAGGGTGCGGCTCGCGTGGTCGGCGCCGACGGCGAACCAGGAGCCGAGGTGCGGCGTACCGAGTGTGACGACGTCGCTGACCAGCCGGGTCCAGGCCGCCGGGCCCTGCCCTTCGGCGACGACCGCGGACGAGGCCCGCAGGATGAGGCCGCCGAGGGAGTGCCCGACGAGCGCGATCCGGGTGACCTCCGTGGGCCAGGCGTCGACCAGGTGCTGCATCAGCGAGGCGAGCACGACGCCGTTCTCGCGCAGCGGGAGGCCGGTGTTGGCGCGCAGGTAGACCGGGGTCCAGCCACGGGCGGCCAGTGACTCGCCGTACGTCGAGCCGAGGCGGTCACGATGCCGCCTCCAGTAGTCCTCGTTCTCGCACAGGCCGTGCAGGAAGACGACGATCCGGCCCGTGGCCCCCGGGAAGGCGCGCGCGAGGTCCGCCGGCGTGAGCGGTACGTCGCGCCCGGCGCTCCGCACGCCCATCTCGATCGCCAGGCGCGGCCGGTCGCGGCGGATCTCGTCGCCGATCAGCCCGTTGACCGCGGCGTTGACGAACCGGCCGCGCGGCCCGTCCTCCAGCGCCGGGCCGACGCCGGCGGCACCCAGCCGGGCGAGCCCGAGGCTGGCCCCGCGGAAGGAGAGCCCGACGGCGCCGTAGACGGTCGCGGCGATGCCGCGGTGCAGTGCCTCGGCCGGTACGGCGGCCGGGCCGACGCCGCGCCGGACCAGGCCGTGGGCGCGGCGGGCGATCGCCTGGTGGGTGTCGCGGGCGGTCGTCACGACCAGGTCGTCGACGACCGCGGTGGCCAGGGCCAGGGCGTCGACGACGGTCGGGGCAGTGGTCATGGCGCGCAGCCTAGCCGAATGAGTGCACATCCGTACACTCAACTTCCGGGTGCCACCATGGCCGGGTGCGGACGTTCGAGGAGCTGGTGACCGAGGCGCGGCAGGCCGACGTGAGTGGCTGGGGCTTCGGCTGGCTCGAGGGCCGCGCGCGCGAGGAGCGGCCGTCGTGGGGGTACGCACGGCTGCTGGCAGGGCGCCTCTCGGGCGTCGGGAGCGGAGCCGCCCTCGACCTCGACACCGGCGGCGGCGAGGTCGTCGCGGAGGCGCCGGCACTCCCCCGGAGGATGGTGGTGACGGAGGGTTGGGCCCCCAACGCAGCACGCGCCCGCGAACTGCTGGGCCCGCGCGGCGTGGAGGTCGTCGAGGTCGACCCCGGCGTACCGCTCCCCTTCCCGGACGCCACCTTCGACCTGGTCACCGCCCGGCACCCGGTCGCCCCCGACTGGCCCGAGATCGCCCGCGTGCTGCGCCCGGGCGGGCACTACCTGGCCCAGCACGTCGGCCCGGCGTCGGCGTTCGAGCTGATCGAGTGGTTCCTCGGCCCGCTTCCCGAGGAGCGGCGAGCGCGGGATCCCCGGACCGAGCGGGCCGCGGCCGAGGCAGCGGGGCTGACCGTGCTCGACCTGCGCACGGCGCGCTGCCGCATCGAGCTGGACGACATCGGGGCGGTCGTGTGGCTGCTGCGCAAGTGCGTGTGGTGGGTTCCGGACTTCACCGTGGAGCGGTACGACGACCGGTTGCGCGCCCTCGACGCCCGGCTGCGCACGGGCGGGCCCTTCGTCGCCCACTCCACCCGGCACCTCGTCGAGGCCCGGCGCTGAGCCGAAATGCACCGCACCCGGCCATCCGGTCGCATCTCCGCGAGGAGGGCGACCCGGATGCCGGGTGCGACGGTGGAGCGTGCGGATCAGGCCTCGGCCGGGGCCTCGGTCTCCTCGGCGGCCTCGGCGGTCTCCTCGGCGGGCTCGCCGATGGTGCTGTCGGCCTGCAGGTCCTTGAGCTCGACGACGTTGCCGGCGGCGTCCTTGACGGTCGCGCCCTCGACGAGCAGCTGTAGCGCCTTGCCGCGGCGGATCTCCTGGACCAGCTCGGGCACGTGGTTGTGCTCGAACATGTGGTTCACGAACTCCTGCGGGTCCTGGCCGGACTGCTGGGCGCGGCGGATCATGTGCTGGGTCAGCTCGCCCTGGTCGACGCCCATCTCCTCCTTGTCGGCGATGTCGTCGAGGAGGAACTGGGCGGCGACGGCGTCACGGACCCGGCGCTCGAGGTCGGCCTCGAACTCCTCCTGGGTCTGCTTCTCGTCCTCGAGGTACTTCTCGAGCGTCATCCCGGCCATGGCGAGCTGCTGCTCCAGGTTGCCGCGGCGCGCGTTGAGCTCCTCGGTGACCATGCTGTCGGGCAGCGGGATCTCGACCTTCTCCAGCAGCGCCTCGAGGACGGCGTCGCGGGCGGCGGCGGCCTGCTCGAGGCGCTTGCCGCGGGTCAGCCGCTCGCGGACGTCGGCACGCAGCTCGTCGAGGGTGTCGAACTCCGAGGCCTCCTGGGCGAACTCGTCGTCGAGCTCGGGGAGCTCCTGCTCCTGGACCTGGGTGACCTTGACGGCCACCTCGACGTCCTGGCCCACCAGGTCGCCGGACACCAGCTGGGTGGTGAAGGTCTTCTCCTCGTCGACGCCCATGCCGGTCAGGGCCTCGTCGAGCCCGTCGATCATGCCGCCGTTGCCGACCTTGTAGGAGAAGCCGGAGATCTCGGCGCCCTCGACGACCTCGCCGTCGTTGGTGGCGACCAGGTCGATGACCACGAAGTCGCCGTCCTGCGCCGCGCGCTCGACGTCGATCAGGGTGCCGAAGCGCTCACGCAGGGCCTCGACCTGCTCGGCGACGTCCTCGTCGGAGACCTCGAGGTCCTCGACGGAGGCCTCGATGCCGTCGTACGCCGGGAGCTCGAACTCGGGCTTCACGTCGACCTCGGCGGTGAACTCGAGGCCGTCGTTGTCCTCGAACTTGGTGACCTCGATGTCGGGCTGCGCGAGCGGCGTGAGGTTGTTCTCCTGGAGCGCCTCGACGTACGCCTTCGGCAGCACGTCGTTGACGGCCTCGTCGAGGACCACGCCGCGGCCGACCTGGCGGTCGATGACCTGCGGCGGGACCTTGCCACGGCGGAAGCCGGGGACGTTGATCTGCTTCGCGATCTTCTGGTACGCCGCGTCGAGGCTCGGCTTGAGCTCCTCGAAGGGCACCTCGACGGTCAGCTTGGCCCGGGTCGGGCTCAAGGTCTCGACGGCGCTCTTCACAGGTGTTCTCCTACTGGTCTGGGGATGGTGCACGGGCCACGAGGGCCCGCCGATCGGGGCGATCTGTCGGGGCGACAGGACTCGAACCTGCGGTCTCCTGCTCCCAAAGCAGGCGCGCTAGCCACTACGCTACGCCCCGCGGAACGGCCCGTCGCTCGGGTGGACGGACCGCACTTCGAGGGGATGACGGGAATCGAACCCGCGTAATCAGTTTGGAAGACTGAGGCTCTACCATTGAGCTACATCCCCGGAGGTCACGGCCGTGCTCGCGCCCGGCCGGAGACCACGCGCAATCGTGCCACACGGCAGGGTGACGACCCCAACTCAGGGGCGCCGGTGGACCACCAGCAGCGCCCGGTCGTCGTCCGGTGAGCCGACCGCGGCGACCAGGCGACGGGCCAGCCCCTCCCACGACCCGCGCAGCAGCGACTCGGCCTCTCCCATCATGTGGTCGATGCCGAGGTCGATGTCGCGGCGCGGCTCCTCGACCATGCCGTCGGTGTAGAGCAGCAGGCTGTCGCCCGGCGCGAGCCGGCCGCGGTGGCAGCTGAAGTCGGCGTCGTCGACGATGCCGAGGACCGGCCCCTCGGGCCGGAGCAGCTTCCAGCGGCCCGAGCCGGCCTCGCGCTGCACGGCCGGCGGGTGCCCGGCCGAGCGCAGCTCGAAGTCTCCGGTGCGCAGGTCGACCGAGACGTGGACGGCGGTCGCGAAGCCCTCCTCCCAGGCGCGCTGGAGGAGGTAGTCGTTGGCGGCCGGGAAGAACCGGTCGGGCGGCAGCGCGGCCACCAGCCCGCCCATCGCACCGGACAGCTGGAGCGCCCGGGTGCCGGCCGCCTCGCCCTTGCCGGACACGTCGACCACGACCAGCTCCATCCGCCGGCCGCGGTCGCTCGCGGTGGCGACGACGAAGTCGCCGGCGAACGGCGAGCCGCCGGCCGACGACAGCGCCGACTGGACCAGCCACTCCCGGGGGAGCTGCGGGATCTCGCCCTGGGCCAGGATCCGGTCGCGCAGGTCGACCAGC
Source organism: Nocardioides sp. QY071 (assembly GCF_029961765.1). NCBI lineage: Bacteria > Bacillati > Actinomycetota > Actinomycetes > Propionibacteriales > Nocardioidaceae > Nocardioides > Nocardioides sp. QY071. Next base: position 1,360,597 of record NZ_CP124681.1, on the reverse strand, counting down.
ATCGACTGCCCCCGCATGGGGCCGACGCCGACGTGGTCGCGCCGCAGGGACAGCACGATCACGAGGACCGAGACCCCGTACATCACGACCAGCGCGACGACGATGCGCACCGGGTAGGTGTCCTGCAGCACGGCCGCAGAGCTGAGGGCCACCATGATGAACGCCGCGAACCAGCGCAGCACCCGGTTGCTGAGGAACAGGATGCCGAGCACCAGCGGCAGGAAGACCAGGTTGATGGGGACGTCGTCCGGGTTCCACCCGATGCCGACGACGACCGCCGAGGTGAGCAGCGCCAGGACGCAGGCCAGCCCGACGTCGGAGCCCGCCCAGCGCCGGCCGCGGATCATCGACCCGCCCTGGACCGGAACACCGGCTGGCAGCGCGGGCACCAGAACAGGTTGCGGCCGCCCAGGACCTCGGTGCGGACCTTGCCCTGGCACACGTGGCAGGACTGGCCGGTGCGGCGGTAGACGTAGACCTCGCCGCCGTGGTCGTCGACCCGCGGCGGGCGACCCATCGCCTCCGGGGTGTGCTCGGGACGGACGGTGTCGATCCGCCCGGTGAGCACTCCCTCCCCCATCAGCACCACCAGATCGTCCCAGATCGCCCCCCATTGCGTACGACGAAGCGTGCGACCGGGCCGCAACGGGTGGATGCGGTGCCGGAAGAGCACCTCGGCGCGGTAGACGTTCCCGACGCCGGCCAGCACGGTCTGGTCCATCAGCAGGGTGCCGATCGGTGCGCTGCTCCGAGAGATCCGGGCCCAGGCCCGCTCGGGGTCGGCGTCGTCGCGCAGCGGGTCCGGGCCGGCCTTCGCGACCACCGCCGCGCGCTCGGCAGCCGTGACGAGCGCGCAGGTCGTCGCGCCCCGCAGGTCGGCGTACGCACCGGGGCGGGTCAGCCGCAGGCGGACCTGCCCGACGGGCGCCGGGATCTCGTCGACGCCGGCGTGCACGTCGAAGGTGCCGTAGAGCCCGAGGTGGACGTGGACGAACCGCTCACCCTCGAACCGGATGAACAGCTGCTTGCCCCAGGCGTCGGCGTCGACGAGCAGGGCGCCGTCGAGCTGCGCGGCGGACTCGGCGAAGCGGCCCTGAGGGCTCCCGACCTGGACGCGGCTCCCCCCGAAGACCGCGGTCAGCTCGCCGGCGAGGCGATGGAGGGTATGACCCTCGGGCATCAGTCCTGGTGCCCGAGAGCCGACTCGGGCAGCGGCGGGAGATCCCCGGTGGTCTCGTACGACGACAGCTGGCCGATGCGGCGCACGTGGCGCTCGTCGCCGGGGAACGGGGTGGTCAGGAAGACCTCGACGAGACGGGTCATCTCGTCGAGGGTGTGCATCCGGCCGCCGACGGCGACCACCCAGGCGTCGTTGTGCTCGCGCGCCAGGGTGGCGGTCTCCTCCGACCAGGCGAGGGCCGCCCGGATGCCCTTCACCTTGTTGGCGGCGATCTGCTCGCCGTTGCCGGAGCCGCCGATGACCACGCCGAGGCTGTCGAGGCCCTGCTCGCGGTCGGCGCGCACGCCCTCGGCAGCGCGCAGGCAGAAGACCGGGTAGTCGTCGAGCGCGTCGTAGACGAACGGGCCGTGGTCGACCGGCTCGTAGCCGTGCTCGGTCAGCCAGCCGGTGAGGTGGGACTTGAGCTCGAGGCCGGCGTGGTCGCAGCCGAGATGAACGCGCATGGCAGCGATTGTCTCAGGTCTCAGACCTGGTGCAGGCGGCGGGCGGCCTCGGCGATCGAGCCGCTGATCGACGGGTAGACGGTGAACGTCTGGGCGAGCTGGTCGGCGGTGAGCCGCTCGGTCACGGCGAGCGCGACGGGGTGGATCAGCTCGGAGGCGCGGGGCCCGACGACGACACCGCCGAGCAGGCTGCGCGAGCCGGGGGCGACGAACAGCTTCACGAAGCCGTCGACGATGCCCTGCATCTTGGCGCGCGGGTTCGTGGCGAGCGGCTGCATGACCACCTCGGCGAGCACCTCGCCCGCGTCGACCTGCTTCTGGGTGACGCCGACGGTGGCGATCTCCGGGGACGTGAAGACGTTGGACGCGACCACGCCGAGGTCGAGCGGCTGGACCGCGTCGCCGAGCACGTGGGCCATCGCGATCCGGCCCTGCATGGCGGCGACCGAGGCCAGCATGAACACACCGGTGCAGTCGCCGGCGGCGTACACCCCGGGCGCGGAGGTCCGCGAGACCCGGTCGACCTTGACGAACCCGCCGTCGTCGAGCGTGACGCCGGCCGACTCCAGGCCGATCCCCTCGGTGTTGGGGACCGAGCCGAGGGCGAGGATGCAGTGCGATCCGGTCACCTCGCGACCGTCCTGCAGGGTCACGGTCACCGCGTCGCCGGAGCGGGTCACCGACTGCATCCGGGACCGCCCGAGAACGGTCATGCCGCGCCGGGTCAGCACGTCCTCGAGCACCTGCGCGGCGTCCTGGTCCTCGCCGGGCAGCACGCGGTCACGCGAGGACACGAGGGTGACCGGGATGCCGAGCGACTGGTAGGCGCTGGCGAACTCCGCACCGGTCACACCGGAGCCGACCACGATCACGTGCTCGGGCATCTCGGCGAGGTCGTAGACCTGCTCCCACGTCAGGATCCGCTCGCCGTCGGGCTGCGCGGTCTCCAGCACCCGCGGCGTGGCGCCGGTCGCGACGAGCACCGCGTCGGCGTCGTACGTCGCCTCGGTGCCGTCGGCGAGCGTCGCCACCACCCGCGACGGGCCGTCGAGGCGGCCCCGGCCGTGGACGACGGTGACGCCCTCACGGGCCAGCCGGCTCTCGATGTCGGCGGACTGCGCGAGCGCGAGCGCCTTGACCCGGTCGTTGACCCGGGCCAGGTCGACCCGCGGCGCGGCGACGTCGATGCCGAGCTCGCCGGCTTCGAGGAAGTCGGTCATCACCTCGGCGGTCGCGATCAGGGTCTTGCTCGGCACGCAGTCGGTCAGCACCGCCGACCCGCCGACCCCGTCGGAGTCCACGACGACGACCTCCGCCCCGAGCTGGGCGGCCACCAGGGCCGACTCGTAGCCACCGGGTCCCCCACCGACGATCACGACGCGCGTCATGGCCGCCATTCTTGCAGCGCAGGGCTCGCCCTACGATTCCTGCCATGCGTCCTGCCCTGCGCCTGTCCCGCGCCGCCGCCCCCGTCGCCGCCGTCCTGCTCGCCACCGCGGTCGCCGCGTGCGCCCCGGCGGAGGACGAGCCCGAGCAGAGCGGCAAGAGCGCCTCGGCCGACGAGTGTGCCGTCGCCGACCTCCCGCTGGTGAAGAAGGGCGTGCTGACGATCGGCACCGACTCGCCGGCCTACGAGCCCTGGTTCGTCGACGACGACCCGGCCAACGGCAAGGGCTTCGAGTCCGCCGTGGCCTACGCGCTGGCCGACGAGCTCGGCTTCTCGAAGGACCAGGTCAGCTGGGTGACCGTGCCGTTCAACAACTCGTACAAGCCCGGCAAGAAGGACTTCGACTTCGACATCAACCAGATCTCGGTCAACCCCGAGCGTGAGAAGGCGGTCGACTTCTCCGACGGCTACTACTCCGCCGCGCAGGCCGTGATCGTGCTCAAGGACAGCCCCGCCGCCGAGGCGACCTCGCTTGCCGACCTCGCGAAGTTCAAGATCGGCGCCCAGACCGGCACCACGTCGCTGACCGCCGTGCGCGACGTGATCAAGCCCGAGCAGGAGCCGCTGGTCTTCCAGAACACCAACAACGCCAAGCAGGCGATGCTCAACGGCCAGGTCGACGCGATCGTCGCGGACCTGCCGACCGCGTTCTACATCAGCGCGGCGGAGATCGAGAACAGCGTGCTGCTGGGCCAGTTCCAGTACGACGGCGGCGAGCCCGAAGAGTTCGGCCTGCTCTTCGAGCAGGGCAACGAGCTGCTCCCCTGCGTCAACGGCGCCATCGCGTCGCTGAAGGAGAACGGCACCCTGGCCGACCTGCAGCAGAAGTGGCTGTCCGACGTGGTCAGCGTGCCCGAGCTGCAGTGAGCGGGTCGACCGCGGACTGGCAGCCGAGCGAGCGCGAGCTCGCCCGGCGTCGTACCCGTTCCCGTCAGCGGCGCCACGGCGTCGTGGTCGCCAGCATCGCGACGGTCGTGGTGATCGGCGCGCTCGGTGCGGCGCTGGTGCTGTCGCCGGGGTGGCCGCGGGTGCGCGCGACCTTCCTCGACCTGCACCACGCCAAGGAGTCGCTGCCGTCGATCCTCGACGGGTTCTGGCTCAACGTGCGGATGTTCCTCATCGCCGAGCCGATCATCCTGGTCCTGGGCCTGGCGCTGGCCCTGGCCCGACAGGCGACGTCGGCGTGGCTGGTGCCACTGCGCGGCCTCGCGGTGCTCTACACCGACGTGGTGCGCGGCGTCCCGACGCTGCTGCTCGTCTTCCTCTTCGTCTTCGGCATGCCCGCGCTCGGACTCGCCGGCATCCCCAACAGCATCTTCTTCTGGGCCACGGTCGCGCTGGTCGTGTCCTACTCGGCCTACGTCGCCGAGGTGTTCCGCTCCGGCATCGAGTCGGTGCACCCCTCGCAGCTCGCCAGCGCCGAGGCGCTGGCCCTGTCCCGGGCCCAGACGATGCGGCACGTGGTCGTCCCACAGGCCGTGCGCCGCGTCGTACCCCCGCTGCTCAACGACTTCGTCTCCCTGCAGAAGGACACCGCGCTGGTCGCCTCGGTCGGCCTGTTCGACGCCCTGTTCGCCGCCGCGGACTACGGGAACTTCAACTTCAACTTCACGCCGTACGTCGTCGCGGCCCTCTTCTTCATCGCGATGACCGTGCCCCTGGCCCGACTGTGCGACGTGCTCGCGCGACGACTGGCCCGGCGCGAGCGGGCAGGAGCACTCTGATGACGGCACTGCTGCAGGTCCGCGATGTCCGCAAGACCTACCCGCGCCACGACGAGCCGGGCCGGCGGGTGGTCCTCGACGACCTGTCCCTCACCGTCTCCCCTGGCGACGTGGTCTGCCTGATCGGGTCGTCCGGCTCGGGCAAGTCGACCCTGCTGCGCTGCCTCGACCTGCTCGAGCCGATCGACGACGGCGTGATCGAGTTCCAGGGCCGTGAGATCTCCGACCCGCTGGTCGACCCGCGGGTCGTGCGGCGCGACATCGGCATGGTCTTCCAGGCCTACAACCTGTTCCCGCACCTCAGCGTCCTCGACAACTGCACCCTGGCACCGCGCCGCGTGCACGGCATCCCCGCCGCGGCCGCGAAGGACAAGGCCCGCGAGCTGCTGCACCGCTTCGGACTCAGCGAGCACGTCGACAAGCACCCCGACCGCCTCTCCGGCGGCCAGCAGCAGCGGGTCGCCCTGGTCCGCGCGCTGTGCACGGACCCGGCCCTGCTGCTGCTCGACGAGATCACCGCCGCGCTCGACCCGGAGCTGGTGGGCGAGGTGCTCGACATCGTCCGCAGCCTCGCCGAAGCGGGTACGACGATGGTGCTGGCCACCCACGAGATGAGCTTCGCCCGCGAGGTCGCCTCGCACGTCTGCTTCCTCGACGGCGGCCGGATCGTCGAGGAGGGTCCGCCTGCGCAGGTGCTGGGGGCTCCCGAGCAGGCACGGACCCGGGAGTTCCTGCGCCGGGTGCTGCCCCAGGCCTGATCGGGTCCGGCAACGACACGGCCCCCGCCCCGCAACAGCGGGACAGGGGCCGAGGCGATGCCGGATCAGAGATGGATCATGTGGCCGGCGATCCCGTGGATCGCCTCCTTGACCGCCTCGGACAGCGTCGGGTGGGCGAACACGTTGCGGCCCACCTCGTCGGCGGTCAGGTCCCACTTCTGCGCGAGGGTCAGCGCGGGGAGCAGCTCGGTGACGTCCGGGCCGATCATGTGGGCGCCGAGGATCTCGTTGAACTCCGCGTCGGCGACGATCTTGACGAACCCGACCGCCTCGCCGAGGCCCTGAGCCTTGCCGTTGGCCGAGAACGGGAACGAGGCCGTCTTGACGTCGTACCCCTTCTCCTTCGCCTGCGCCTCGGAGTAGCCGAAGGAGCCGATCTGCGGCTGGCAGTAGGTCGCGCGCGGGATGAAGTCGTACTCGACCGGCATGGTCTCGGCGCCCGCCAGGTGCTCGGCGGCGACGGTGCCCATCGCGTCGGCGACGTGTGCCAGCATCATCTTGGCCGTGACGTCGCCGATCGCGTAGACACCCTCGACGCTGGTGCGGCAGAACTCGTCGACCTGGATCGCGCCACGGTCGGTGAGAGCGACTCCGGTGGCGTCGAGGCCGTAGCCCTCGAGGCGGGGGGCGAAGCCGAAGGCCGCGAGGAACTTGTCGGCCTCGAGCACCTGCTCGTCGCCCCCGGCGGCCGGGGCGATACGGACCTTGACACCGGAACCGGTGTCCTCGACTCCCTTGACGGCGGTGGAGGTGAGCACCTTCACGCCGAGCTTCTTGTAGTGGCGCGCGAGCTCCTTGGAGACGTCGGCGTCCTCGGTCGGGACCATCCGGTCGAGGAACTCGACGATGGTGACGTCGACACCGAAGTTCTTCAGCACGTAGGCGAACTCGACGCCGATCGCACCGGAGCCGCCGATGATGATCGAGGAGGGCAGGTTCTCGTCGAGGATCTGCTCCTCGTACGACACGATGTTCTTGCCGTTGACCTCGACGCCGGGGACGGTGCGGACGGTCGCACCGGTGGCGATGATCAGGTTGTCGCAGGTGTAGTCGGCGGTGGAGCCGTCGTTGAGCGCGACGGAGACCGACTTCGGGCCGGTCAGGGTCCCCCAGCCGTCGATCTCGGTGATCTTGTTCTTCTTCATCAGGAAGTGGACGCCCTTGACGATGCCGGCGCTCACCTGGCGCGAGCGCGCGTGCGTCGGGCCGAAGGCCATGGTCGCGTCACCCTCGATGCCGAACTTGGCCTTCTCCTGGGTCAGCGTGTGGGCCAGCTCGGCGTTCTTGAGCAGCGCCTTGGAGGGGATGCAGCCGACGTTGAGACAGACGCCGCCCCAGTACTTCTTCTCGATCACGGCAACGGACTTGCCGAGCTGAGCGGCGCGGATCGCGGCGACGTAACCACCGGGGCCGGCACCGAGGACGAGGACATCGAAGTGGGTCACGGAGCCAGCGTAGTAGGGGCCCTCCTTGTGTCGGACATCACGCTCAGGGCAGAGTGCTCCTACTCATGAGTACGGCGGCATGGGGCCGCCGTACGCGAAGAGGAAGCTGCTCCCTCCATGTCTCGGATTCTCGGATTCATCACGTCCTGCGCGCTCGCGCTCGCCGGCCTCGCCGCCGTACCGCTACCCCAGGCCCAGGCCACGTCGGCGGGCCTGCTCGACGTCATCGTCGTGCTCGAGCCGGGTGCCGATGCCGACGCCACCGCGAACGCGCTGGTCACCCGCAAGGGCGGCACCGTGACGCACGTCTACGAGCACGCGCTGAACGGCTTCGCCGCCACCCTGACCGACGCCCTCGTCTCGCTGCTGCGCGGCGACAACCGGGTGCTCTCGGTGGAGATGGACCGCACCGTGCGGGCCAGCGACACCCAGAGCCCGGCGCCCAGCTGGGGCCAGGACCGGGTCGACCAGCGCAACCTGCCGCTCGACAACGCCTACTCGTGGACCAGCAGCGGCTCCGGCGTCGACGCGTACGTCGTCGACACGGGCATCCAGCTCGACCACCCGGACCTCGGCGGCCGGGCCGTGTCCGGCACCGACACCGTCGACGGGGACGCCGACGCGAGCGACTGCAACGGCCACGGCACCCACGTCGCCGGCACCATCGGCGGCACCAGCAAGGGGCTCGCGAAGCAGGCCCGCCTGGTCGCCGTACGCGTGCTCGACTGCGGCGGATCCGGCGCGACCTCCGGTGTGATCGCCGGCCTCGACTGGGTCGTCGCCAACCACCAGCCCGGCCGCCCGGCCGTCGCCAACATGAGCCTCGGCGGCGGTGCGTCCACCGCGCTCGACTCCGCGGTCAAGCGGGTCGTCGCCGACGGCGTCACCATGGCCGTCGCGGCGGGCAACGAGAACTCCGACTCCTGCACCAAGTCGCCCGCCCGGGTTCCGGAGGCACTGACCGTCGCCGCCAGCGACCGCGCCGACGCCCGCGCCGGCTTCTCCAACCGCGGCACCTGCGTCGACCTTTTCGCGCCCGGCGTCGACATCACCTCGGACTGGCTCGCCAGCGGCACCAACACGATCAGCGGTACGTCGATGGCGACCCCGCACGTGACGGGCGCTGCCGCGCTGTACCTGTCCGCGCACCCCACGGCCACGCCTGCCCAGGTCGCCACCGGGGTGCTCGGCGCGACCACCAAGAACAAGATCACCGGCACCCAGAAGACCTGCGTGCTGTTGATCATCTGCTCGCCCGCCACCCCCAACAACCACCTGCTCTACACCGGCGCCTGACGGGTCGGCGGCGTACGACGGACTAGCCTGACCCCCGTGACGTCGTACGCCGCCTACGGCACCAACCTCGACCCCCAGCGGATGGGCGAGCGGTGCCCCCACTCGCCGCTGCAGACCACCGGCTGGCTCACCGGGTGGCGGCTGACCTTCGGCGGCGAGGAGCACGGCTGGGACGGCGCGCTGGCGACCATCGCGCCCGACCCGATGAGCGCGGTCTTCGTCGCCGTCTACGACGTCAGCCCGCTCGACGAGCCGAGCCTGGACCAATGGGAGTCGGCCGACTCGGGGCTGTACCGCAAGACCAAGGTGCGGATCTCGACCATGGCCGGCGAGGTCGTGGCGTGGACCTACGTGCTCGACGCCTACGAGGGCGGGCTGCCCTCGGCGTCGTACCTCGGGGTGCTGGCGGACGCGGCCGAGGCCGCCGACGCACCCGCCGACTACGTCACCGGCCTGCGGGGCCGGGCCTGCCGGTCGACGGGGTTGTGACGGGGCCCGTCCCGTACCCGGCTCTCAGCCGTCCATCAGGGTGAGCAGGACCGCGAGGAGTGCCCCGCTGGCGATATCCGTCGATTCGTAGTCGGTCGATGTCGCCTTGAGCTCGGATCCCATCCGGTCGACGGTCGGCACCAGCTTGTCCAGGTCGCTGAGCGCCGACGCCAGCACGGTGTCGACCGTCACCCGCCGAGGTCCGCGCCGATCTCACGCAAGCGGTTCGGCCGGCCTGACACCAGGCGCCGGAAGAGCACCTCCGGGTCCGTCATCTCGCCCTCGTTCCTCGCACGACCGTGCCGAGCCGTCGTTCCCTGGCTGGCGCCGACCAAACTCCACGGGACATGGCTCCGTGGTGATGGGGTATGCAGGGGCCATGCACCGGCGCCGGACGACCGTGGCGCTGCTCCTCGCGGCAGCGGGCCTCACCTCGTGCACGTCGGACCCCGAGACGCCGAGTCCGAACGGCGGCTCAGGCGTGCTGGCCGGGCTCGACGGGGTCCGGGACACCTGGTCCGGACTGCAGGAGGTCGAGGACGGCGTCCGCGGCCTCGTGGTCGAGGCCGACCTCGACGAGGACATCACCCCTCAGCAGCTGACCGCCGTCCTCGATGCCCTGGCGCAGGCCGAGCCCGACCTCTACACCCTGTCCCTGGCGTGGGGTGAGCTGCCGAAGAGCGTCCCCGACGACCTCGGCGACCGCGACCTGGTCGACGGCGCCTACAGCGCGTTGGATCCGCCCACATCCGACCGCGCCGAGCAGTTCCTGGCATCGGCACGGACGTACGACGGCTCCGTGACGCTCTCCTCGGGCGGGACCGAGGTGGTCCTCGACGACGGCGGCCCCGACGACCTCACCACCGCCCTCGAGGCGACGATCGCGGACCCGGTCCTGCGGCGGACACCCCACCTCGGCATCCGGACCGGGGAGCACCAGCCGGGCGACGCCTCGGCGGTGCGCAGCGACGAGCCGATGACGCCGGTGACGCTCGACCGCTGGCGCCGGCTGCGGACGACGCTGGCTTCGGCGCCGGCCGACTCCGCTCCGTGGATCCGCCTGCGGGAGGGGCGCGACCACGACGACGAGCCCCCCGTCCGCGTGAGCGTCGGCCTCGTCCTGCCCGGTGTCACCCAGCCCGGGACCGTGACTCCCGAGACGTGGGGCGATCGGCTCTGGCCGATGATCCGTCCCCAGCTCGACGTCGTCGGGAAGCTCCCACCGGGCTCGGCCTACGAGCTCGGCAACGAGGTGCCGCAACCGGGCGGCACCGGACTGCCGGACCTGGACCGCCTGGTCTCGGTGGCGGTGGGAGCCGACGCCGACGCGGGGGGCCCGCCGACCGCCTGGGACGCCGCCGCGACGACATACCTCGGAGGCGTGACCTCTCCATAACCTGACCCGTTGTCAGGTTATGCGGACGTCCTCCCGTGCTCTCCGTCACCTGTCCCTCGCCGTCACCGCCGTCGGTGTCGCCACCCTCTCGCTGGCCTTCCCCGACGCCGCGCCGGCCGAGCCCGGGCGGTCGGCGGCGGTCGCCGCCCTCCCGGCCGCTCCGACCTCGCTCCCGCAGCGGGCGCCCGGCCTGCGCGACGTGATGTGGGTCGGCAACAACTGGGCCGGAACGGCGAGCGTCGTCGACGCGCACGACTTCACGGTGCTCAAGCGCGGCGTGGACCTGGTCCCCGACAAGGCGCAGGAGCTTGCCGACATCCGCACCAACCCGGTGGACCTGGCGTACTTCCTGCTCATCCGGTACGGCCCCGGCGAGGGCCACGACCAGTTCGTCGACGACATGTTCACCACGCTCGACGGGCGCTACCTCGCGGTGTCGCGGCCCAGCTTCGCCGACGTCGTGTGGATCGACATCGCCAAGGCCACCGCCGGCGAGCCGGACTCGATCGTGCGTGAGCAGTCGATGGACGGCAACCGCAGCGACCACATGGCGCTCTCGCGCGACGGGCGGCGGCTGCTGGTCTCGGACTCGACCAAGCGCCAGGTGATCGAGTACTCGATGGTCGACGAGACGCTCACCGACGGCACCGTCGTGAGGATGGGCGACCGGATGCGGACCTTCCCGTCCGGGGAGACCCCGCACGAGAGCAACTACACCCGGGACGGGCAGCGGATCTTCCATGCCTCGATCGGCCTGGTCTACACGCCCGGGGACATCCCGCTGCTCGACGCCCTCAAGGGCGATCGGTGGTTCCAGGTCGTGCGCAACTCCGACTTCTCGGTCCTCCAGCGCTGGGGCATCGGCCGCGAGCTCGCGGAGGCCGGGTACCCGAACATGAGCAGCGCCGTACGCCCGATGGCTGTCTCCCCCGACGAGCGCTACGTCTACTTCCAGGTGTCCTTCTTCCACGGCTTCGTCGAGTTCGACACCCAGGCGCCCGACCTCAACGGCAAGGTCGACTACACGCTCGGCGGCGTCCCCGAGCCACGAGCCGGCGCGGTCACCCGATTGATCCCGCTGCCCAACCGGGTGCCGAACATGCTGCGCGAGCAGTACGTCAACGACTCGGCCCACCACGGCCTGTCGATCAACGCGGACGGCGACACGCTCTGCGTCGCCGGCACCATGGACGACTACGCCGCGCTGGTCGACCGGACGTCGGGCAGGTACACGATCTTCGACGAGACGACCACCGGCCACACCTACCTCAAGCCGTACTGGACCACCGAGGGCCTCGACGACACCTGCTGGATCTCGCTGTCGGGCAGCGACGCCGTCGCGGTCATCGACACGAACACCGGACAGGAGCTCGCCTACCGGGAGGTCGGCGACCACCCGCAGCGGGTGCGTCACGGGTACGTCCCGGAAGGTCTCGTCGCGACCTGGTGATGAGTAGGCTCGCGCCGTGACCGAGTCCACACCGTACGCCCTGGCCGAAGAGGCCGCCGCCCGTCTCGCCGAGCTCACGGGCGTGGCCCGTCACGACGTCGCGCTCGTGCTCGGCTCCGGCTGGCTGCCGGCCGCCGAGGCGCTCGACCCGACCGGAGAGAACACCACCGAGATCTCCGTGACGGACCTGCCGGGCTTCGGCGCCTCCGCGGTCGCCGGCCACTCGGGCAAGATCCGCTCGATCCGGCTCCCCGGCGCCGATGGCGACCGCCACCTGCTCGCCTTCCTCAGTCGCACCCACTACTACGAGGGCAAGGGCGTCGCCGCCGTCGTCCACGGCGTGCGTACGGCGGCCGCCGCCGGCTGCCGCGCGATCGTGCTCACCAACGGGTGCGGCGGGCTCAAGGAGACCTGGACGCCCGGCACCCCGGTGCTGATCAGCGACCACATCAACCTGACCGGGCAGTCGCCGATCGTCGGCGCCAACTTCGTCGACCTCACCGACCTCTACTCCACGCGGCTGCGCGAGCTGTGCCGCTCGGTCGAGCCGAGCCTCGACGAGGGCGTCTACGTCCAGTTCACCGGGCCCCACTACGAGACGCCGGCCGAGGTGCGGATGGCCGGGATCCTCGGCGGCCACCTGGTCGGCATGAGCACCACGCTCGAGGCGATCGCCGCCCGCGAGGCCGGCATGGAGATCCTCGGCATCAGCCTGGTCACCAACCTGGCCGCCGGACTCAGCGGCGAGCCGCTCGACCACGCCGAGGTGCTCGAGGCCGGCCGCAACGCAGCCACCCGGATGGGCGCGCTGCTCGGCGACATCGTCCCGCGCATCTGAGGTCCGCGGCCGTGGAGCCGTACGCCGAGGTCGAGGAGTCCTACCGCGCCTTCGCCGCCGAGGCGACGGACTCACCTACCTTCGCTGCGTGGGCGGCCGCGGTCGCCGACGATCCGGAGGTCGTCGCCTGGATCCGGACCCTGCCCGCGGTGAAGCAGCAGCCCAACCTGGTGTTCGCCGCCGCCCGGCACCACGGCGTGCCCGCGCCGGGGCCCTACGCCGGCCTGCGGGCCGCGCTGCTCGACGACACCGGTCCGCTCCGCGCCACCATCCTGGCCCGGGCGACGCAGACCAACGAGGTCGGCCGGCTGGCGACGCTGGTGCCCGCGTTCGGCTCCTTCGCCGGACCGCTGGCGCTGCTCGAGGTGGGCGCGTCCGCGGGGCTGTGCCTGTACCCGGACCGCTGGGGCTACGCCTGGTCGACGGACGACGGTCCGGTGCTGCTGGGTGACGAACCGCGACTGCCCTGCCGGGTGAAGGGAGCCGCTCCCCTGCCGGCCGTGCCGCCCGAGATCGCCTGGCGCGGCGGCATCGACCTCCACCCGCTCGACGTCACCGACCGCGACGACATGGCCTGGCTGGAGACCCTGGTCTGGCCCGAGCAGGACGAGCGGCGGGCGCGGCTGGAGCGGGCGATCCAGGTCGCCCGGACCGACCCGCCGAGGGTGGTCGCGGGTGACCTGGTCGAGGAGCTGCCGGCGATGGTGGAGCGCGCGTCGGCGTACGGGACCGTCGTGGTGTTCCACAGCGCCGTCATCGTCTACCTGCCGCCGCCGCGCCGACTCGAGTTCGACGCGCTGATGCGCGACCTCGTCGGCTCCGGCGCGTGCCACTGGGTGAGCAACGAGGGCAAGCAGGTGCTGCCCTCCGTGACCGCCACCGGCCCGCCGATCCCGGACGGGCACCCCACGTTCGTGCTCGGGATCGACGGGCGGATGGTCGCGCAGACACACGGTCACGGGCGAGCGCTGCGCTGGACGGCGTGACCCTGTGGATGACCGGCCCGGTTCGTCGTAGGTCTCCTGCACGCTGGTCGGCATGGAGACAAGGAGGCACCATGGGAGCCATGACCATCGTCCGGCCGCCGACCACGAAGCTCGGCGACGTGATCGTGCGCGAGGGGCCGATCACGGTCGCGGAGCGCGACGCGATCCCCGACAACGGCTACCGGCATGAGCTGCTCGACGGGGTCCTGCTGATGTCCCCGTCCCCGCGCCCGCGACACCAGGTCATCGTCGGTGAGCTGTTCGTCCTGCTCCGAGCAGCGGCGCCTCGAGACCTGAAGGTGTTCGGCGCACCGATCGACGTGCGCCTGGGTGACCGGTCGGTGCTCGAGCCCGACGTGCTGGTGACCCGGCGCTCCGACCTCACCGAGTCCGGCATCCACGTGCCGCCTCTCCTCGCGGTCGAGGTGCACTCCCCGTCGACGAAGGCCTACGACCTCGGCCCCAAGATGGAGATCCTCGCGGCTGCGGGCTGCCCGAGCTACTGGACCATCGACCCGAAGGAGCCCGAGCTGACCGTGTGGTCGCTGCGCGACGGCAGATACGCCGAGACGGCCCGCGTGGCCGCCCAGGAGACCTGGACGGCCAGCGAGCCGTTCGCGGTGACGATCACACCGGTCGACCTGCTCGACCTCTGATCAGCTCGCGCGGTTCATCCGCCGGACGCCGACCCACAGCCCGAACGCGGCGACGACCAGCGACGCGGCGAACCCGGCGAGGACGGTGTCTGCGGGGAACGACCCGGCGAACAGGGCTCGCTCCGCGTCGACGATGTAGCTGAGCGGGTTGAGGTCGGAGGCGGTGCGCAGCCAAGCGGGGGCGCCGTCGAGCGGGAGCAGGACGCCGGCAAGCAGCAGGAGCGGGAAGATCACGGTCTGCTGGACAGTCCAGAACACCCAGGCCTGCTCCTTCGCGGCGACCGCGAGGGCGAGGCTGAGGGCGCCGAGCCCCACGCTGAACGGGACCAGGACGAGCACGCCGACGACGACACCGCCGAGGTGCAGGTCGAAGCTGAACGGCGTCACGACCGCGACGATGATCAGCGTCTGCAGCAGGAGCGGGACCATCTCGCGCAGCGCCTTGCCGATGAGCAGCGACGAGCGGCGCACGGGCGAGACGAGGAGCCGCTCGAAGGAGCCGCTGATGATCTCCTCCGAGAGGTTGGCGCCGGTGAAGGAGGCGCTCATCAGGGCCGTCATCGACACGATGCCCGGGACGAACCACTGCAGCGCAGACCCGGTGGGGGTGTCGGGCAGCAGCGGCGCGAACAGGCCGAGGAAGACCAGCGGCTGCACCATCGCGAACAGCACCGACGCCGGCTGGCGCAGCACCGGCTGCAGCTCGCGGACCAGCACGTTGACGATGTCGGCGAGGATCCCGACCGAGCGCGACTCGACGCGGGTACGACGGACGGCCGGTGCCGGCGCGACCGTGGGGGCGTGGTCGATGCTCATGCTGCTGCTCCTTCGGTGGAGGTGGAGGTGGTCTGGGAGGTCTCGCGCAGGCTGCGCCCGGTGAGGTCGAGGAAGACGTCGTCGAGGGTCGGGCCGACCACCTCGATCCGGGCGACCGGGGTGCCGGCGGCGGCGAGGTCGGCGACCAGGCCGGGAGCGGCGTCGCGGCCGAAGGCGGCGCGGACCGCGACGTGGCTGCCGGTGACGGTGACCTGGGCGCCGTCGATCCGGTCGGCGCGGGTGGCCGCGGCACGGGCGTCGTCGGCGGTGGCGAAGTCCATGGCGACCAGGTCGCCGAGGGCGGACTTGAGGGCGGCGGCGCGGTCGTCGGCGATGACCTGGCCGTGGTCGATGACGATCACGCGACCGGCGAGGGCGTCGGCCTCCTCGAGGTAGTGCGTGGTGAGCACGATCGTGGTGCCGAGCTCGGTGTTGAGCCGGCGGACCTGCTTCTGCAGGTTGACCCGGTTCTGCGGGTCGAGGCCGGTCGACGGCTCGTCGAGGAACAGGATCGGCGGCTCCTGGACCAGGCCGATCGCGACGTCGAGGCGACGCCGCTGGCCGCCGGAGAGCTGGGCGACCGGGCGGTCGGCGTGCTCGGTGAGGTCGAACGCCTCGAGCAGCTCCTCGGTCCGGATCCGCGCGTCGCGCCGCGACAGGCCGTGCGCGCGGGCCTGGCACATGATCTCGTCGCGGCCGCGGTACTGGTGGCCGGCGGCATTGCCCTGGCCGACGTACCCGATCGATCGGCGTACGGCGGCGCGGTCGCGGACCACGTCGTGCCCCGCGACCGTGGCGGTCCCCGAGGTCGGCGCGATCAGCGTCGTGAGCATCCGCAGGGTGGTGGACTTGCCGGCGCCGTTGGGGCCGAGGAAGGCGACCAGCTCGCCGGCCGCCACCTCCAGGTCGAGCCCGCGGACGGCCTCGATCGTCTGCTTGTTGCGCGTGAAGTGGCGGGTGAGTCCGGCGGTGCGGATCACCGGCCCGCTGGCCTGGTGGGTCGTGTTCTTCTCCATGACCACCACGCTAGGGAGCATTCCTGTCAGGTTCTGTCCTGATTACTGACTATCTTGGAAACATGTCCACCTCAGCCCGGATGCTGCGCCTCCTCTCCCTGCTGCAGACCCACCGGTTCTGGTCCGGCGGCGACCTCGCCGAGCGCCTCGAGGTCAGCGACCGGACCCTGCGCCGCGACGTCGAGCGGCTGCGCGACCTGGGGTACGACGTCGACGCGGTCCGCGGGGCGGCCGGCGGCTACCAGCTGCGTGCCGGCGGGGCGATGGCCCCGCTGCTGCTCGACGACGACGAGGCGGTCGCCGTCGCGGTCGGGCTGCGGGCTGCGGCCAACGGCGGCGTCCCGGGGTTCGAGGACACCACCCTGCAGGCATTGACCAAGGTGATCGCGCTGATGCCGCCGCGGCTGCGCCGCCGGATGGGCGCGCTGCAGACCCAGACCGAGGGCCTGCCGTGGTCGGGCGGCCCGCCGCTCGACCCGACGGTGCTGACGACGCTGGCCCAGGCCTGCCGCGACGACGAGGTGGTCACCTTCGCCTACACCGCGTACGACGGCACGAGCACCACCCGCCGCGTCGAGCCTCACCGGCTGGTCAACCTCGGCCGCCGCTGGTACCTGGTCGCCCACGACCGCGAGCGACAGGACTGGCGCTCGTTCCGCGTCGACCGGCTGGCCGATGTACCGGCGACGACCGGACAGCGGTTCCGCCCTCGCGAGATCCCCGGCGGCGACGCGGCGCAGTACGTCAGCCGCGGCCTGCGCAACCGGCCGCAGCGCCACCACGTGCGGATCGTCGTCCAGGCGCCGGCCGCCGAGGTCGACGCGGTGATGGGGCGCTGGGGCGAGGTCGAGCCGCTGGGCGCGGCCACCTGCCGGATGACGATGAACACCGACACCCTGGACTGGCCGGTGCTCGTGCTGGCCAACCTCGACCACGACTTCGAGGTCGAGGAGCCGGCCGAGCTCAACGCACTGATCACGCGGCTGGCAGCACGGGTCCACTAGTCTTCCGGGCGTGCCTCGCATCCTCGGAGAGTCGCTGAGCGACCACCGCGAGCTGGTCCAGCGCCGCGTGTTCGACGCCTTTGCGGAGCTGATGGGCGAGGGCAGCTTCGACGCCGTCACGATGGCGGCGATCGCCGAGCGCGCGGGGATCGGGCGGACCTCGATCTACCACCACTTCCACGACAAGGAAGCCGTGCTGGTCGCCTTCGCGACCCACGAGACCGACGCCTACACGACCGACCTGCGGTCCGCGCTCGACGCCGACGCGGAGCCGGCCGACCAGCTGCGGACCTACGTCCGCCACCACCTCGCCGCGGGCGAGAAGTTCCACATGGGCCTGGGCCCGTCGCTGTACGGCGTCCTGTCCCCGGCCGCCCGGCTCGAGATACGCGAGCACGTCGTCGCGGTCGAGGACGTGCTGCGCGCCATCCTGGAGCGCGGCCGGGCCGACGGCACCTTCAGGTACGACGACGCCGACGCCACACTCTCCCTGGTCCACGCGTGCCTCAGCCCCCGGCACCTGCCGTCCGCCGCGATCGAGTCGTTCGTGCTGCGGGCGGTGGGGGTCGAGGCTTGAGTACCTGGTCATTCGCCGCCCGCGGGCTGCGGTCCACGCGGGGTCGAAAACCCCTAGAAACAAGGAGAAACTCCTCGCAGACCATAGGATTCGAACATATGTGCGAGTAGAATGGGTGCATGATCTCGGACCTCTCGGATGCCACACCGGAGCAGCTGCTCCACGCGGCCGAAGAGCGCGTCCGGATGGCCCGCCAGGTCGAGATCGACAAGCTTGAGCTGCTGCTCGCCTGGGCCGACCTCCACTCCGGTGACCCGCAGACCGAGCCCGACGCGGTCCCGGTCCGGTACGGCGGGCCGCGGCTCATCACCCTGGGCGGGGACGGCACCCCGGAGGTCGCCGACCTCGCACTGGTCGAGATGGCGATCGCCCGGCACGAGCACGTGCTCTCGACCCGCGGCGCCCTGGCCGACGCGTTCGACCTGCGCCACCGCCTCCCCGCCGTGTGGGCCGGGGTCCGCGAAGGACGTTGCGAGGTGTGGGTGGTGCGGCGGGTCGCACGGATGTCCCGCACCCTCGACCGCCACCAGATCCACATCGTCGACACCGCCGTCGCCGCCGCGTTGGACCAGGCACCATCCCGGATCCTCGCCATCGCCGAAGCCAAGGTGATCGAGGCCGACCCCGTTGCTCACCAGGGCCGGATCGAGAAGAACCAGAACCAAAAGGGTGTCTGGTACCCCAAGCCGCGTCCCGGCTCCCAGGTCGACGAGAGCGACAGCGCCGACAACGCCGACAACACGGCTGGTGTGGGGACGGTGTTCGCCAGGCTCGACGAAGCCGACGCCCTCGCCCACCAGCACACGGTCGACGACCTCGCCGCTGCCCTCGCTGAGCACGCCGAGGTCCCTGAGGGTGCGGAGCCGCTGGGCATGGATCACTGGCGGGCCGAGGCGTTCGCGATGCTCGCCGACCCCGCTGCCGTCCTCGCCTTCCTGAACGGCATCAACGACACCTCGGAGGTCGAGGAGGTTGCGCAGCAACCGTCACGAGACCCCCGCAACCCGACCGCCGAGCTCATCGTCCACATCTCCCTCACCGACACCGGCGCCCTCGGTCCCCTCGCCCGCGTCGAGGGCCTCGGACCTCGGCTCCTCACCCAGGTGAGCGACCTCCTGGGTCGCCACGCGACCATCAGAGTGCAGCCCGTGATCGACCTGCACACCGGACGCTCGGTCAACGGCTACGAGCACCCCACCGACATCAAACAGCGCACCCAGCTCCGCACGGTCGGCGACGTGTTCCCCCACGCCACCAGCCTCTTCACAAGCAACGGCCGCCCACCGGACCACGACCACACCGTCGCCTACGACAAGCACGGACCACCCGGCCAGACAGGCGACCACAACGACACCCCACTCACCCGGCACCACCACCGAGCCAAGACCCACCTCGGCTACACGGTGATGCAGCTCGGCCCCGACAGGTGGATCTGGGGCACACCCCACGGCCTCTACCGCCTCGTCACCGGCGGCGGCACCCGACCCATCACTCGAGCCGAGTACCAGGTGCACGCCCACCAGGCCGTCACGCTCGCCGGCGACCTCGCCGCCTGACAGTACGGCGGCGAGGTCGCAGGTGCGCGTCGCTACTTCTTGACCTTGACCTTCACGGTCGTGGTGGCCGAGGCCCGGTGCACCGGGTCACCGAGATAGGTGACCTTGAGGGTGCGCTTGCCCTTGGCGGACTTCGGCAGCCTCACCGTCACGGTGCCGTCGGCGCCCAGGGCGAGGGTCCGGACGAGCTTGACCTTCTTGCCCTTGAGCTTGCCGCCCTTGTAGACGACCGAGACCTGGCCGGTGGCGGCGTACTTGCCGCCGGGGACGGCGACGATGACCGTTCCCTTCTTCTTGCTGGTCGGCTTCTTGGTGACCGTGGCGGTGGCGGTGGTCGCGACCGGGTAGCCCAGCTTGGTCCAGTCGATGCTCACCGGGGTCTCGGTGTCGAGGTGCCTGCTGGCGTGCGCGTGTGCCTGCCAGGTGTAGACGGCGTACTTCTGGCGCGGGTCGAGCCTGTCCGCGGCGGCACTCAGGCTCACCGCGAAGGACCCCTCGGCCAGTGCCGCCGTCGGCAGGTACGTCGCAGCGGCGAACTTGGCCATGCCCTCGGCTGCGGA
This sequence comes from Nocardioides sp. QY071, assembly GCF_029961765.1. Taxonomy (NCBI): domain Bacteria; kingdom Bacillati; phylum Actinomycetota; class Actinomycetes; order Propionibacteriales; family Nocardioidaceae; genus Nocardioides; species Nocardioides sp. QY071. The sequence continues at coordinate 1,340,879 of NZ_CP124681.1, read as the reverse complement.
GCTCGCGGTCGGCATGCCGCCGGCCGGGGCGAGCCCGACATAGACCCCGGCGCCACCGCTGATGTCCGAGTTGACGAAGTTCTCGCCGCTCACCGCGATCTCGACGCCGGCCGCGGTGGTGACGGGCGACGCCGTGACGGCCGGAGCGTCGGCGATCGGGGCGCTGGCCGTGAAGGAGGCGGCGACCTTCTTCGGCTGGTTGTCGGCGCTCGCATAGAAGTGGGCGCGGACGCCCGGCGTGAGCTGGCCGAGGAAGGACGGCGCGAAGGAGCCGCCGCCGACCGGCTTGCCGGCGCCGATACCGAGCTCGGTCGCCGGTGCGCTGTCTGCCGGCAGCACACCGGCCCAGTCCGGGGTGTCGCTCAGGGTGGCCACGCCCTCGGCCTGGGTCCAGTCGGAGGCCTCGGCGTCGAAGGTCGTCACGACCACACGCGTCGGCGCGGTGGACGCCTCCTCGCTGCCCATCCCTGCCGCGTTCCAGGCCGACACGATGGCCGAGATCGAGCCGTTGCCAGCGGCGTCGACCGACACGACCGGGTCGGCCACGGTGACCTTGTAGTAGGTCGTCGTCGCCATGACGAAGGCGCCCTCGACGGACCCGTCGTACGCGACGCTCGCGACACCGGTGGCGGCGTCGTAGCTTCCCTCGCCTCCGGGGAAGGTGATCACGCCGTCGGCGTCCTCGCTGGCACCGCCGCCGAGGACATGGGTGGAGAGGTGGTCGTCGAACTGCTGCGAGATCTCCCACTGCAGGCTCAACGGAGCCGGGGTGGCCGAAGCGGGTGCCCCCGGGACGAGGGCGAGGCCGGCAGCGGCGACGCCGACGGCCGTGAGCGCGGCGAAGGAGCGGCGCCGGGTCGGTCGGATGGACATGGGTGTTCCCTTCTGTGGTGGTCCCGAGACGGACAGGCAGGCGGCTGCTAGCGCAGGCCGCGCACGGGCGGAGGTACGACGAGGGCGGCCGCCGCGACGAGCAGCAGCGCGCCGCCGCCCCACCAGGGCCAGGAGCGGGCCGCGGGTGCGGCCGGCGCCGGGGTGCTCGTCGACACGGGGCGCAGGTCGGTGGCCGGGCGCGCGAGCAGCGGCTGCTCGGGTGACGGCGCCGCGACGGCCGGCGGCGGCACGACGACGGGGGCGGCAGGTGCTGCCGCGGGGGGCTCGGCAGCGGCCGCGGTCGTGGCGGGCGGCGGGGGCGCGCTGTTGTGGATCTCCGGCGGCGTGCTGGTCGCGACCGTCGGGGTCGGTACGACGACCCGGCCGGCGTCGAACGCGACGGTGAGCGGGGCGGCGACCTTGTTGGGATCGGCGCTGCCGCCGCTGGAGTACCAGAACGCGGCCGTCCCGAGCGGCTCCATGAACGCGACCCACGACTGCGGGAACGCGCCCCAGTCCTGGCCGGACCGCACCTGCGCGCCGGCGGCGAGGTCGACGGTCACACCGCGGTACGTCGGGTCGGCGGTGAACCCGTCGGCGCCGAGTGTCACCTGCGGCAGGGTCGCGATCGTGACCTGCGCGGCCGGGACCGCCACCCACCGGGTCGGATCGGCCTGGTCGGAACCGAAGCCGCTCAGGGTCGCGGTGACCGTGCCGCGGCCCTCGGCCACCTCGAGCACCGGATCGCTGAGGTAGAAGAACGAGAACCCCGAGTAGAAGACGACCGTCGCGCTCCCCTGCCACGCGATCCGCGCGGTGCCGGCGGTCCGGTCGAGGGTTCCGGTGCCCTTCCCGAAGACGAGCTGGTGGTTGCTCGAGCTGCCGATCCGCAGCGCGGCGCCGGTGCTGTCGGTGCGCAGCCCGGCCCAGGTGGCGTCCTTCCACGCGCCTGCGGCCGCATCCCACTTCTCGATCTCGACGTCGCCCGAGCGCTGCTGCCACTGGGCCTCCGGCACCTGCTGGCCGCCCCGGCCGGGATCGGGTATCCGGCCGGCGACGAGGAAGTTGTAGGTGCCGGGGTTGTACGCCGCCGTGTTCGACTCGGTGTTGACCCCCCAGCGGAGCACGGCGTCGGTGAGGGTCTCGGTCGTCGGTTCGGTCGTCGGCGGGTCGGTCGGCTCGTCCGCCCGGGCGGGCGTGACGGCGAGGGTGACGAGCGCAACCAGCCAGGCGACCAGCCCGGCGGCGGCGAGGATGGCGGCGAGCGGCCTACGCACCGGAGACACCTCTGCGGCGGGCGAGGACCAGGCGGGCGAGGGCGCCGGCGAGCACGACCCCGGCGGCGACGAAGAAACCGATCCCCCAGCGGTCGGTGGCGCGCCCGTGGTCGGCCGGCGCGACGGTCGCAGCCACCGGCTCGTCGCCGGCCGCGATCGCGAACCGGACGACGGGCGGCTGGTCGCCGTCGAGCCCGTACAGGCGCAGCTCGTGGGTGCCTCCGGACGCGGCGACGGGGAGAGTGAGGACACCGGTCACCTGGCCCTGGGCACCGACGAGGAACGGCCCGGCTGCGGCGACACCGTCGTCGAGGACGGCCGAGACCTGGGCGCCCGGTGTCAGGCCGCGGGCGGTGAACGACAGGGCCCGGCCGGCGACAGCGGAGGCCCGGTCCACGCTCAGCACCGGTGCGGCGGCTGCCTGAGGAGCAGCCGGAACGTCAGGTACGACGACCTCGGGAGCCGCCGCCTCCTCCGCAGCGGGAGCCCCGGCAGCGGGAGACCCGGCCGGGTCAGGTGCCTTGCCGCCGTACAGGTCCTTGACCGTGACCGGCGTGAAGGTCTCGTTGGCGGCATTCGTGACGCCGTGCGCGCCGACGGTGATGATGCCGCAGCGGACCTTGCGGCAGTCGACGGTGCGGGTGCCGCCGTCGCGGTCGACGGCCTGGAAGGTCGCGCCGGGCACGGTGATCGTGGTGGACCAGCGGCCGGCCGCGGAGACGGTGCCGCCGTTGGCGGAGGCGGCGGTGTCGGAGCCGGGGAAGGCGACGTACTTCTGGTGGCCGGCGTTGGCCTGGCTCTCGCTGTCGGGGACGTAGAAGTAGTCCTCGCCCGTGACGCCGCCCTTGCTGGGCCGCCAGTTCCCGGACACGGTGCCGAAGAAGACGTAGATGCCGCCGTGACCGCCGCGGACCGACTGGAAGCCGGTGCCGCCGACCTCCAGGGTGGTGGCGTACGTCGGGTCGACCACCGCGCCGCCGCGGTCGCTGCTGATCGAGACCCGGGCCTGCGCGTGGGCTGCGGGGACGGGCGCCACCAGCGAGGCGAGCACGCCGAGCAGCACGAGCACGGTCCGGGTCAGCATCGCGCCTCCTGCGCAGCTCGAACGGGTACGACGACCGGTGTGCCGTCGTGGTCGAGCACCCGCACCGGGTGCTGGTAGACCTCGCCGAGCAGGTCCTCGGTGAGCACCTCGCGCGGCGCGCCGACCGCCCGTACCCGGCCCTCGGCGAGGATGCAGATCCGGTCGGCGTACGCGGCCGCCAGGGACAGGTCGTGCAGCACCACGACCACGGCACAGCCCTCGGCCGCAACGGACCGGGCGACCCCGAGGACCGCCTCCTGGTGGCGGATGTCGAGGGCCGCGGTGGGCTCGTCGAGCAGCAGCACCGGCGTCTCCTGGGCGAGGGCTCGGGCGAAGGAGGTGCGCGCCTGCTCCCCGCCGGACAGGGTCGGGAAGGTGCGCTCGGCGAGACGTTCGACGTCGGTGCGCACCATCGCCGCGGCCACGACCTCCTCGTCGGCCACCGACCGTGGGGTGCGGTGCCACGGCGAGCGGCCCATGGCCACGACGTCGTGGACCCGGAAGCCGAAGGCCAGGCCCTGCTGCTGGAGCTGGACCGCGCGCTGCTGCGCGGCCTCGCGGGCGGCGTACGACGCCAGCGGCCGCCCCGCGAGGTGGACTGCTCCCGTTCCGGGCCGGACGTCGCCGGCCAGGACGCCGAGGAGGGTGGACTTGCCGGCGCCGTTGGGGCCGACGAGTGCGACCAGCTCGCCCGGCCGGACGGTGAGGTCGACGCCGTCGAGGACGGCCTTGTCGCCGAGGGTGACGTGGATGCCGCGGGCCTCGATCATGCCCAGCCTCCTGCGGTGCGACGGGACCGGCGGATCAGCCAGAAGAAGAAGGGGCCGCCGACGAGGGAGGTGAGCATGCCGATGGGGAGGTCGGCGTTGTCGACGGCGGTGCGCGCCCACAGGTCGGCGAAGGTCAGCAGCACCGCGCCACCCAGCGCGCTGGCGGGGACGAGGAGCAGGTGCCCGGGACCGGCGATCATCCGCACCAGGTGGGGCACGACCAGTCCGACGAACGCGATGATGCCGCAGAAGGAGACGGCGGCGGCGGTGAGCAGCGCGACGACCACGATGGCCGCGAGCCGCAGCCGCTCCACGTCGACGCCGACGTGGAACGCGGCCCGGTCGCCGAGAGCGAGCAGGTCGAGGCGGCGCGCGAGGACGAGCGCGGCGGCGATGCCGACGGCGGCGAGCGGGGCGACCACGGCGACCGCGGCCCAGCGGGTGCCGTTGAGGCTGCCGAGGGTCCAGAACACGATCTCCTCGCGGGCCTGCTGGTCTCCGAGGAACATCAGGAACGCCAGGGCAGCGCTGGTCATCGCGTTGAGCGCGATGCCAGTGAGGACGAGGGTGACGACCTCGGTGCGGCCGCCGTCGCGGGAGAGCAGGTAGACGAGCAGGGTGGCCGCGAGGCCACCGAGGAAGGCGGCCGCGGCGATCGTCCACGAGCCGAGCACCGCGACGTCGAGGACGATCACGCAGCCTGCGGCGACCGCAGCGCCCGAGGACACGCCGACCACGGCGGGCTCGGCGAGCGGGTTGCCGAAGATGCCCTGCATCACCGCACCGGCGGTCGCGAGCGCGGCGCCCACCAGTGCGGCGAGCACGACCCGCGGGAAGCGCACGTCCCACAGGGTGTCCTCGGCGCGCGGGTGCGTCGGCAGTGGCCCGAGGTCGAGCCCGATCCGGTGCAGTACCGAGCCGAGCACCTCCAGCGGCGGCACGTGCATCTGGCCCTGCCCGGCGCCGACGACGAGCGCGACGAGGAGCAGGCCGGTCAGCCCGCCCAGCAGGCCCACCTTCACGAGACGGCCTCGGGGGCGTAGACGGCGACAGCGAGGGCGTTGAGGACGTCAGCGGTCTGCGGTCCGAAGCCGAGGATCTGCGAGTCCTCCATGTCGACGAACCGCTCGTGCTCGCCGGCCGGCGTGTTCGCCAGTGCGGGCAGCCGCTCGAGCAGGCCGGCGACGCCGTCGACCGAGTCGAGGCCGCCGCTCATCATCAGCACCAGGTCGGGCTGGGCGGCGACGATCGCCTCGTCGGTGACCGGCTTCATGCCGTCCCAGCCGATCTCCTCGGCGACGTCGTAGAGCCCGAGCGCGTCGATCAGGCCGTCGGCGCCGGACTCCTCGCCGAAGAGGTAGTAGACGCCGGACTGACCGCGGACGTAGAGGAACAGGGTGCGCAGCCGGTCGGTCTCCGCCTTCGGCGCGACGGCGGCGATCGCCGTACGCACGTCGTCGACCTCGGCGGCGGTGCGCTCGACGAGGGCCGCGCCCGCCTCCGGTACGCCGAGCGCCGTGGCGACCTGCGTGGTCAGCTCGGCGACGTTGTCGAGGCCGCGGTGGCTGTCGACCACGACGACGGGGATGCCGGCGTCGCGCATCTGCAGGATCACGTTCCACGGCCCGAGCGAGGTGTCGGTGAGGATGACCGTGGGGTCCAGCTCGAGGATGGCCTCGGCCGCCAGGTCGTGGCCGTTCTGCGTCACCAGCGGCAGGCCGGCGGCCTCGTCGAACTGCGTGGAGATGTCGCGCCCGACGACGCGGTCGCCGAGCCCCAGCTCGAAGACCGTGCGGGCCAGGGTGCCGTAGACGTCGAGGGCCAGCACCCGGCTGGCGTCCTTCACCGTCACCGACGTGTCCTGCGCATCGGTCACCGTCACCGGCAGCGCGGGCTCCGGCGTCGCGACCGGGTCGACCGTGCCGTCTGCGACGACCGCGCTGGTCGCACCGGTCCAGTCCCGCGCGTCGGCGAGCGGCGTGACGTCCGCGAGCCGCGGGGCCGCCGTACCGCGGTCCGCTCCCCCGCTGCGCTCCGACGCAGCGGGCGAGGAGAGCCCGCAGCCCGCGAGGAGGAGCGTGGCGGACGCGGCGGCCAGCAGGCGCCGCGGCGATCGGACGGGGTGGGACATCACGGCGGGTGCTCACTCTCGGATCAAGATGTTAGGTCAACCTTATTTAGGCTAGGCTAATCTTGATTGAGACGTCTTGACAAGTTGTCAGAATCTTGTCGACAATCTGTCGAGAACTTCACTCGATCCCCAAGGAGCACCCCCCATGACCCCGACCGAGACCGGCCTCGTCCCGCTGTCGACGGCCATGCGCGAGGGCTCGCGCGCCGAGCACGAGGCGGCCGAGGGCTCGACGTTCATGGCCGAGCTGCTCGACGGCCGGCTCACCGCGCAGGCGTACGCCGACCTGCTGCTCCGGCTGCGCCGTGTCTACGCCGCGCTCGAGGAGGTCGTCGCCGAGCACCGGGCAGACCCGATCGTCGCCGCGGTCCACGACCCCGCGCTCGAGCGGCTCGCCGCGATCGACGCCGACCTCGCCCACTGGGCTCCGGGCATCGACCCCGCCAGCGTCGACTCCCCCGCCGCGACGGCGTACGTCGACCGGATCCGCGCCGGCGCCGCCTGGGGCGGCCTCCTCGTCGCGCACCACTACACGCGCTACCTCGGCGACCTCTCCGGCGGCCAGGTGATCGGCCGCGTGCTGCAGCGCACCTTCGACCTGCCCGAGGGCGCGGGCGTGCGCTTCTACGACTTCGCGCAGATCGCGAAGCCGAAGCCCTACAAGGACGACTACCGCGCTCGGCTCGACGCGCTCGACCTCACCCCCGGCGAGGTCGAGCGGGTCGTCGACGAGGTGCGGGCCGTGTTCAGCCTCAACCAGGCGGTGTTCGAGGAGCTCGGCGGGCAGATCGAGCGCTACCGGGCGGCCTGACCGACCGCCTCGGCCGAGGCGACGCTCCCGACGTGGCGCCGCAGGAAGTGGAGGGCGTGCTCGACGGCGGGCTCGTGGAACGGCTTGCCTGCGAACAGGTCGAAGTGGTCGCCCGGGTAGTGGCGGACCTCGGCCCTGCCCGCGAAGGCTGCCTTCATCGCGGCGTGCAGCGGAGCGCTGCGGTCGAAGTCGGCGACCTGGACCAGCCAGGGGATGTCGGCGAGCGCCGCCGCGGCCTTCGCCGGCGCGCGGGTGCCGAGCTCCATCACGACGTCGGCTGCGATCTCGTTGCGCCAGGTGGGGCCGGCGATCGCGAGGTAGTCCTCGTAGGCGCCGGACAGGGTCAGCGCACCGGTCTCGCCGGGCTGCGCCACGACCGGGATCATCGCGGGGCCGCGACCCGCCCTGCGTCGTACGGCGCTCGCGAGGCCGCGCCCGGTCGAGGCGAGCAGCTGTCCGGCGCTGTGATGCCGGGTGGCCAGCCGCGCGGCGGCGAGGCCGTCGACCATCGGGACCACCGAGACGACCGCGGTGATGTCGGTGCGCTCGGCGGCGACGGACACGACGTGCCCACCCCCGAGCGAGACGCCCCAGAGCACGACCCGGGTCGCGTCGACACCGGGGAGCTGCTTCGCGGCGTCGACGGCGGCGTGCAGGTCGGCGACCTGCCCGGCGAGCGAGACGACCTGGCGCGGCTCGCCCTCGGCGGCGTCGGAGGCGCCGAAGCCGCGGTAGTCGAAGGTGACCGCGTGCAGACCGGCCGCGGCGAAGGCCTCGGCGAACGGGAACGTGCCGGCGTCCTGGGTGCCGGCGAGGCCGTGCGCGAGGACGACGACCGGGGCGCCGTCCTCCCCGGCGACGTGGGTGGCGGCGCAGCGCACGCCGCCGGAGGTGAGGTCGAAGGTCGTGCCGGTCATGCGGGGCTCCCGTAGATGCTCTGGATCCAGATGTGGGTGATCGCGTCGATGTGGCCCTCGCGATCAGGACCGACACCCAGCGCGTGCCGCTCGACAGCGTGGTCGTTGAGGTCGAGGAGGACGGCGGCGAGGACGTGGGCGTCGACGCCCTGCGGCGCGTGCCCGTGAGCCCGCTCTCGCTCGATCATCTCGGCGGTCATCTCGGCGAACTCGGCGCGTCCCGCCTCCCACAGCTCGCGGACGGCCGGGCTGGTGGCGCGGGCCTCGAGGAGCGCCCGGTAGGTGTGCGGCGTCTTGTCGACCGAGTCGAAGAGGGTCGCGACGACCGTGCGGATCCGGGCCCGCGGGTCGCCCTCGGCCTTGACCAGCAGGTCGGTGGCGTCCGACGCGTCGTCGTACAGCTCCGCCATCAGGGCCAGGACGGCGGTCGCCTTGCTCTCGAAGTAGAAGTAGAAGGCCGAGCGGGTGACGCCCGCGCGCCGCGAGATCTCGGCGACGTTGATCTCCTCGAGCGTCTGCTCACGGAGCAGGTCGTCGAGCGCGGCCAGCAGCGCGGCGCGGCGCTGGTCGCCACGGTTGACGCTGCGACGGTCGACCATGCGCGCCCAGAGGCGCTCGTCGTTCATCGCGCCACCGCCGCCGCGCGCGCCCGGCCGGCGGGGATCTCCCTCGTCCGAAGGTCGTGCTCGTAGACGAAGTAGTCGAGCTGCTGGGTGTGCCGGGCACTCGGGACCATGTGACCGGTGTACTTCTGCGTGTCCTCGTCGATCACCCGCTCCATCTCGGCGATCGACGGCGTCGCATAGCGACCGACCAGCCAGGCTGCCACCATCCGGGTCTGGCACTCGACGAACGGGAACAGCGTCGGCGTCGACTGGGCGAAGCCGATGAAGGCGAGGTCGTCGAAGCCGGGCTTGAAGACCCGCTTGTAGAGCCGGATCTCGTTGTCGGGGGCGCTGATGAGCTCGGGATCGAAGAACGGGAAGGTGATGTTGTAGCCCGTCGCGTAGATGATCACGTCGAAGTCCGCGCTCGTGCCGTCCTCGAAGTGGACGGTCTGGCCGTCGAGCCGGGCGACGTTGCCCTTGGGGGTGACGTCGCCGGACTTCAGTCGCAGCGGCAGCTCGCCGGACTGGGTGGGGTGGGCCTCGAAGAACTTGTGGTTGGGCGTGGGCAGGCCGTAGAGCGTCGGGTCGGAAGCGGTGAATCGCTGGCCCCACTGCGCCACCTTGCGCTGCCAGCTCAACGGCAGGTGCGGGTTGGTGCGGTAGTTCATGTCGGCGGCCTTGCCGTAGAGCAGCTTGGGCACGATCCACGCGCTGCTCCGGGTCGACAGGGTGACCTGGTTGCGCATCGCCTTCTGCGACAGCTCCACGGTGATGTCCGCCGCGCTGTTGCCGATCCCGACCACGAGGATCCGCTTGTCCATCAGGTGCAACGGCGTCCACGGGTCGATGTACGCGTGTGAGTGGATCGTCTCGCCGGTGAACTCGCCGGAAAACTCGGCGAAGCGGGGGTCCCAGTGGTGGCCGTTCGCCACCACGAGCACGTCGAAGCCGCGGGTCCGGCCCGCCTGGTCGGTGATGTCCCAGCCGCCTTCGGTTCGGCGCTCGGCGCTGACCACGCCGTTCTCGAACTCGATGCGCCGGCGGATGTCGAAGGCGTCGGCGTACGCGTCGAGGTAGTCCTTGATCTGGGTGTGGTGCGGGAAGTCCGGGTACTCGTCGGGCATCGGGAAGTCCCTGAAGGACAGCTGGTGCTTCGAGGTGTCGATGTGCAGTGACCGGTAGGCGCTGCTGTGGCCGTTGGGGTTGCCGAACGCCCAGTTGCCGCCGACCCGGTCCGAGGCCTCGAAGGTCGTGAACTCCAGGCCGTAGTCGGCCAGCATCTTGCTCATCGTGAGGCCGCTGATGCCGGCTCCGATGACAGCGACGGTGGGTCGGGACATTCCGACTTCCTCCTTGACAGATCAGCGTGACGGGCGTCACGTTAGGCCTGCTATTTGACACGTGTCAACAGATTCAGACGAACGTCAGGAGAACGCAGATGCAGGTATCGGTCGTCATCGGCGGCGCATCCGGGATCGGGGCGGCCACCGCCCAGGTGTTGCGCGCGGCCGGACACGAGGTCGTGGTCGCGGACCTGCCCGGTAGGGCGGCCGACGCGTTCGTCGACGTCACGGACGAGACCTCCGTCGAGGCCCTCTTCGACCTGGTCGTCGCCGAGCACGGCGCTCCCCACGGCGTGGTCAACTGCGCCGGCGTGAGCACGCTGTCGCGCGTCGTCGACCACGATGCGACCGAGTGGCGCCGGGTCGTCGACGTCTGCCTCAACGGCGCCTTCCTGGTCCTCAAGCACGCCGGGCGCCGGGTCGCGGACGGCGGCTCCCTGGTCTCGCTCTCCTCGCTCAACGCACGCCAGCCCGGGACCGGCCTGGCGGCGTACTGCGCCGCGAAGGCGGGCCTGGTCGCCCTCACCGAGGTGGCCGCGCTCGAGCTCGGCGCGCGCGGCGTACGCGTCAACGCGGTCGCGCCCGGCCTGGTCGTCACCCCGCTGACCGCGCCTGCGATGGACATCCCCGGCGTGCGCGAGGACTACCTCGAGAACACCGCCCTCGGCCGCTCCGGCGAGCCGGTGGAGATCGCCGCCGCCATCCGGTTCCTGCTCTCCGACGAGTCGACGTGGATCACCGGCGAGACCCTCGACATCAACGGCGGCGCGCACCTGCGCCGCTACCCGGACCTCGTCGCCCTGGTCGAGAAGGCGTTCGCGTGAGGACGGCTGTCGTCACCGGCGGCGGCTCCGGCATCGGCGCCGCGCTGGTGCGGGCGCTGGTCGCCGACGGTGCGTACGTCGTGTGCGCCGACCTGGACCTCGACGCGGCCTCGGCCGTGGCCTCCTCCGCGTCGGGGCCCGGGACCGCGGTGGCGCGGCAGGTCGACGTCACCTCGTCCGCGGCGGTCGAGGAGGCAGTGGCGGCCGTGGTCACCGAGCACGGCCGGATCGACCTGATGTTCAACAACGCCGGGATCACCTGGCTCGGCGCGACCGAGTCGCTGAGCCTGGCGCAGTGGAACGCGATCATCGACGTCAACATCCGCGGTGTGGTGCACGGCGTGCACGCGGCGTACCCGCGGATGATCGCCCAGGGTGGAGGTCACATCGTCAACACCGCCTCGATGGGCGGACTGATGGCGGCGGGGTTGATGACGTCGTACGTCACCACCAAGCACGCCGTGGTCGGGCTCTCCCTCGCGCTGCGCACCGAGGGCGCCGCGCACGACGTCGGCGTGACCGTCGTGTGCCCGGCCGCCGTCGACACCCCGATCCTCGACAAGGGCGAGATCGGGCCGTTCCGGGGCCGCGACTTCTACCTCGAGGGGCAGGGTGTCAAGCGGCCCGTCGACCCGGACGTGCTGGCCCGCCGGGTCCTCGCCGCCGTCGCGGCGAACGAGGCGATCGTGATCGAGCCCCGCCAGGCAAGGATCGCGTGGCGGGTCGGCCGGCTCGCGCCGATGTTCGTCAACCGGATGGCGACGAGGTTCATCGCGAAGCAGCGCGCGCAGGCCTCCTGAACCAGCGCCGCCGGCTGGGGCGCGGCAGGGTCGGGCGGCTAACGTCTTGGCCCATGGTCACGTTCGGGGGGACCGGTGTCATGCTGCTCGGCATCGGCGTCGCGGGAGTGCTCTGCGCCCTCCTCGGCCTCGCCCTCGCCCGCCCCCTCGGCTGGGTCTCCGCGATCGCGATCGCGGGCTTCCTGTGGTCCGTCGCGGTGATCGCGCTGGTCACCCTGGTCCCCACCTCCCCCGACACCGGCTTCGTCCCCGCCGAGACCCGGATGACGACCTGCTCGTGGGACATCGGCGGTCCCGCACCCGACGGCTTCTGGATCTTCCAGTCCGGGCAGCGCACCCTCAACACCGTGCTCTTCGTGCCCGCCGGCGCCCTGCTCGTGCTGGCGGTCGCCCGATGGCGCAGCGGCTGGCTGCTCGCCCCCGCCGGGCTCCTCGGCCTGGCCGCGTACTCCGCCCTCATCGAGAAGACCCAGCTGGAGCTGGCCCGCATCGACCGGGCCTGCGACGTCACCGACATCATCGACAACGCCACCGGTGCGGTGTTCGGCGCGGTGATCGGGCTGGTGGCCGTGGTGGTGCTGCGACCCTGGCGGCACCGGCAGGCGAAGGTGCGCCGGCGCTCGGCGTATCGCTGAGGGAAGTCCCTCTCGGCACCCCGCCATCATCCGCCGGTGGTTCCACTCCAGCAGCCACCGGCCGCCGTACGACGCCAGCGCGAGCAGCCCGCCGACCGTGACCTCCTGGGCGAAGTCCAGCCGGGTCCGGCCGCCCTCCGCGGTGAGCGTGAACCGGGCGAACCCGTCGAGGTCGCCCCCGATCGCCACCTCCACCACCGGGGGCGTGCGGGAGACGGCGTCGAGGACCAGGTCGAGCGTGTAGGGCAGGGCGGAGCGGCAGCGCACCCACGCGGTGTCCGGGCCGAGCTTGGCGACCGCGCGGACCTGCGGCCACCAGCGCGGGTAGTGCTCGAGATCGACCAGGGCCGCCGCCACGTCGTCCACCGGCGCGGCGACGAGCCAGGTGTCGGTGAAGGTGAAGGAGCGGCGCACGGGTCCATCATGGCGGGCGCGGATGCCCGGACCTGAGCGACACTGGGACCATGCCGAGCACCGGACCCACCATCGCCGAGGCCGCTGAGCTCCTGGGCCTGACCGCGGACACCCTGCGCTACTACGAGAAGGACGGGCTGCTGCTGCGCCCGGTGCCCCGCGACAACAGCGGGCACCGGCGCTACGACGAGCCGGACCTGCGCTGGATCGAGCTGGTGACCAGGCTGCGTTCGACGGGGATGCCGATCCGTGACGTGCGGCGCTACGCCGACCTCGTGCGGGCGGGCGACGGCAACGAGGAGGAGCGACTGGCGCTGCTGCAGGCCCACCGCGACGAGGTATGCCGCCAGCTCGCCGAGGTCACCGCGCACCTGGGCGCCATCGACCTCAAGATCGCGCTCTACGAGGAGCGGCTCGTCCAGCTCGAGCGCAGCGCTTGACCTGGAGCGCGCTCCAAGGGGTTCGATGGTCGACATGACGAACTCGACCCGCACCCTCGGTACGACGTCCCCGCTGACCGTCTCGTCCCTCGGCCTCGGCTGCATGGGCATGTCGGAGTTCTACGGAGCCCCCGACGAGGCGGCCGGCATCGCGACCATCCACCGCGCCCTGGACCTGGGGATCACCTTCCTCGACACCGCCGACATGTACGGCCCCTTCACCAACGAGCAGCTCGTGGGCAAGGCGATCGCCGGCCGGCGCGACGAGGTGCAGCTCGCGACGAAGTTCGGCAACGAGCGGGCGCCCGACGGCACCCGGCTCCGGATCAACGGGACGCCCGACTACGTCCGAGCCGCCTGCGACGCCAGCCTGCAGCGCCTGGGCGTCGACCACATCGACCTCTACTACCAGCACCGTGTCGACCCGACGGTCCCGATCGAGGACACGGTCGGGGCGATGAAGGAGCTCGTCGAGGCGGGCAAGGTCCGCCACCTCGGACTGTCGGAGGCCTCCCCCGAGACCATCCGGCGCGCGCACGCGGTGCACCCGGTCACCGCGCTGCAGACGGAGTACTCGCTGTTCACGCGCGACCTCGAGGACGCGATCCTGCCGACGCTGCGTGAGCTCGGGATCGGCCTGGTCCCCTACTCCCCGCTGGGCCGCGGCATCCTGACCGGCGCGATCACCGGCACCCCGGCCGACGGCGACAGCCGCGCGACGGGGTACTTCCCGCGCTTCCAGGGCGAGAACCTCGCCACCAACCTCGTCCTGGTCGACAAGGTCCGCGAGCTGGCGACCGAGCACGGCTGCACCCCCGGCCAGCTCGCACTCGCGTGGGTGCTGGCCCAGGGCGAGGACGTGGTGCCGATCCCGGGCACCAAGCGGGTCGCCTACCTCGAGGAGAACGCCGGTGCGCTCGACGTCGTGCTCACCGCCGACGACCTCGCGGCTCTCGACGCGGCCGTGCCGCGCGACGCCGTCGCCGGTGACAGGTACGGCGACATGAGCACCATCGACGCCTGAGCCCGGCCGCCGCGACTCAGCGAGCAGGGGTGATCCGCACCTTCACGTTCTTCATCAGCGGCTGGTCGCTCTGCTCGCTGTAGTCGGCGGCACCGATCAGCACGTTCATCTCCGGCATGTAGCCGGCCGCGCTCCCCCGCGGCAGGTCGTACCTGAGCGCCGTGTAGCCGCGCAGCTCGCGGGTCGTGCCGTCCTTGCAGGTGGCGACGATGTCGACCTGGCCGCCCTGCTCGATGCCCCGCGCCCTCATGTCGTCCTTGTGCAGGAAGACCAGCGTCCGCAGGTTCTTGACGCCGCGGTAGCGGTCGTCGTCGGAGTAGATGGTGGTGTTCCACTGGTCGTGGGAGCGCATCGTCTGCAGCACCAGCACGTCGGCGTCGGCCGGGATCACGTCGGGCAGCGGCGCGGAGGAGAACTCCGCCCGCCCCGACGGGGTCCCGAACACCAGCTCCCGAGCGGGCTGCTTGAGCCGGAACCCGAGCGGGAGCCGGACCCGGCGGTTGAAGTCCTCGAACCCGATCAGCGCCTTGGCCATGGTGTCGCGGATCCGGTCGTAGTCGTCGACGTACCAGTCCCACGGCGTCGCACTGTCCGGCAGCGTCGCGCGCGCCATCCCGGCGATGATCGCCGGCTCCGAGAGGAGGTGCGGCGATGCGGGCCTCCGCTTGCCACGGGACAGGTGGACCATGCTCATCGAGTCCTCGACCGAGGTCTCCATCAGCCCGTGCTTCTGCTCGTCCTTCTCGGTGCGGCCCAGGCACGGCAGGATCAGCGCCTTGCGGCCGTGAACCAGATGGCTGCGGTTGAGCTTGGTGCTGACCTGCACCGTCAGCTCGCAGTTGCGCAGCCCCTCGGCGGTGTACGGCGTGTCCGGGGCCGCCAGCACGAAGTTGCCACCCATCCCGACGAACACCTTGATGGTGCCGTCGTGCATGCCGGCGATGGTCGAGACCGTGTCGCGGCCGTGCTCGCGCGGCGCCTCGATCCCGCACGCCGCATCGAGACGGTCGAGGAAGTCGGCGGACGGGCGGTGGTCGATGCCGCAGGTGCGGTTGCCCTGGACGTTGCTGTGCCCGCGCACCGGCGACGGGCCGGCGCCCTCGCGGCCGAGGTTGCCGCGCAGCAGCAGCACGTTGACGATCTCGCGAATCGCGTCAGGCCCGTGCTCGTGCTGGGTGACGCCCAGGCACCAGCTGATCAGGGTCCGGTCGGCCTCCGAGTAGATCCGGGCGGCCTTGCGGATCTCCTTCTCCTTCAGCCCCGACTGCTCCACGAGCGTGGACCACGGCGTCGCCTCGACCAGGTCCCGGTAGTCCTCGAAGCCGTGCGTGTAGCGCTCGATGAACTCGACGTCGAGCGCCCTCGGGTCGCTGCGGAACTCCTCGAGCAGCGCCTTCGCCATCCCCCGCATCAGCGCCATGTCGCCACCGGGGCGAACCTGCAGGTTGAGCGTGCCAGTGCGAGTGGCCTTCATCAGCGCCATGTCGACCATCTCGTGCGGGATGATCGCCTTGCGCGACGCGGCCTCGATGAGCGGGTTCACGTGCACTATCTGGGCGCCGCGGTCGAAGGCCTCGGTCAGCGCGGTCAGCATCCGAGGCGCGTTGGACGCCGCGTTGACGCCCATGATGAACAGCGCGTCCGCCGTCTCCCAGTCCTTGAGGTCCGCGGTGCCCTTGCCGGTGCCGAGCGAGGCCTGCAGCGCCCGCCCGGACGCCTCGTGGCACATGTTCGAGCAGTCGGGCAGGTTGTTGGTGCCGTACTCGCGTGCCATGAGCTGGTAGAGGAAGGTGGCCTCGTTGCCGAGCCGGCCCGAGGTGTAGAAGGAGGCCTGGTCCGGGTCGTCGAGCGCGCGCAGCTCGGCGCCGACGAGCGCGAACGCGTCGGACCAGCTGATCGGGACGTACTTGTCGGACGCGGCGTCGTACACCATCGGCTCGGTCAGCCGGCCCTGGTCCTCGAGCTCGAACTCCGACCAGCCCTCCAGCTCGGTCACCGTGTGGGCGGCGAAGAACTCGCGGTCCACCCGCTTCGAGGTCATCTCCCACACGACGTGCTTGATGCCGTTCTCGCAGATGTCGAGCTTGAGGCCCTTGAGGTCGTCGGGCCACGCACAACCCGGGCAGTCGAAGCCGTCGTTCTCGTGGTTCATCCGGAACATCGCGGCACGGCCGCGCCCGAACGCGTGCTCCTTCGCGAGCACCTTGTTGACCGAGATCGCGGCCCCCCAGCCGGCTGCCGGATGGTGGTAGTCCTTCTGCGACCAGCTTTGATCCGCCATGCAGCGAACCTAACCCCGCGCCGCCGTCTGCGACAGGGCTACGGTGGGCCGGTGACCACGCCTGACACCGACGTCCTGCTCACCCGGGCCCAGTCCTGGCTCGCCGAGGACCCCGACGTCCAGACCCGCGACGAGCTGGTCCGGGTGATCGCGGCCGTCGAGGCCGGCGACGCCGCCGCCCGCGCCGATCTCGCCGACCGCTTCCGCGGCACCCTCGAGTTCGGTACCGCGGGCCTGCGCGGCGCACTCGGCGCCGGCCCCAACCGGATGAACCGGGTCGTCGTGCTGCGCGCGGCGGCCGGCCTGGCGGCGTACCTCCTCGACACCGGCACCGCCCCGGGCACCCCCGTCGTGATCGGGTACGACGCCCGCCACAACTCCGACGTCTTCGCCCACGACACCGCCGAGGTGATGGCCGGCGCCGGCCTCAAGCCGCTGCTGCTCCCCCGGCCGCTGCCGACCCCCTTGCTGGCCTTCGCGATCCGCGAGCTCGGCTGCGCGGCCGGCGTGATGGTGACCGCGAGCCACAACCCGCCGCAGGACAACGGCTACAAGGTCTATCTCGGCGACGGCAGCCAGATCGTGCCGCCGGCCGACACCGAGATCGCAGCGCGGATCGCGGCCGTCGGCAACCTGGAGTCGGTCGCGCGGGTGCCGCTGGGCACGACCGGCGGCCGGGTGCTCGACGACGGGATCGTCGACGCCTACCTCGACACGGTCGCCGCGATCGCCGCCGACGGGCCGCGCGACCTGACGATCGTCTACACGCCGCTGCACGGCGTCGGCGGCGGCGCGCTGCCGAGCGTGCTGGAGACCGCGGGCTTCGCGGCGCCGCAGGTCGTCGCCGAGCAGGAGGCGCCCGACCCGGACTTCCCGACCGTCGCCTTCCCCAACCCGGAGGAGCCCGGCGCCATCGACCGCGCAGTCGCGCTGGCGGAGCAGACCGGGGCCGACATCGTCATCGCCAACGACCCCGACGCCGACAGGTGCGCGGCCGCCGTACCCGGCCCGGACGGGTGGCGGATGCTGCGCGGCGACGAGGTGGGGGCGCTGCTCGCCGACCACCTGCTGCGGGCCGGCCGCACCGGCGTCTACGCCACCTCGATCGTGTCGTCGTCGCTGCTCGGCACGATGGCGAAGGCCCACGGGCAGCGGTACGCCGAGACGCTCACCGGCTTCAAGTGGATCGGCCGCCTGCCGGAGCTGGTGTTCGGCTACGAGGAGGCGCTGGGCTACTGCGTCGACCCGACCCACGTCTCCGACAAGGACGGCGTGTCCGCGGCCCTGCTGCTGTGCGAGATCGCCGCCGAGGCCAAGGCCGCGGGGCGGAGCCTGCTCGACCTGCTCGACGACATCGCCGTCACCCACGGCCTGCACGCGACCGACCAGCTCTCGGTGCGGGTCACCGACCTCGGCGAGATCGCGACCGCCATGGCTCGCCTGCGCGAGGCACCGCCGGCCACCCTCGGTGGCTCGGCGGTCACCGCCGCCGACGACCTCGCCGCCGGGTCGGCGCAGCTGCCGCCGACCGACGGGCTGCGCTACCGCACCGCGGACGGCAGCCGGGTCGTCGTACGTCCCAGCGGCACCGAGCCCAAGCTCAAGTGCTACCTCGAGGTCGTGGTCCCCGTGGTCGACGGCGACGTCGCCTCGGCCCGGGCCGAGGCGGCGACGCGGCTCACCGCGTTGCGGGCCGACATCGCCGCCGCAGCGGGGATCTGACGGTCAGAGGCGTCAGCTGATCGAGACCGCGTCGACGACGAAGACGAGGGTCTCGTTCGGCGCGACGCCGTTGCCGCCCTGGCCGTAGCCCAGGTCCGGCGGGACGACCAGCAGCCGGCGGGTGCCCTTCTGGACGCCGATCAGGCCCTGGTTCCAGCCGTCGATGACCGGCGCGTTGCCGAGGTTCTCCAGCGGGAAGGTCTCGCCGCGCTCGAAGGAGCTGTCGAGCACCTGCTTGTCCGACCACGTGACCAGGTGGTAGTTCGTCTCGACGGTGTCGCCCGTCTTCGCGGCCGGACCGCTGCCGGTGACCAGGTCCTTGCTCAGCAGGGTGGTCGGGGGCGCGCAGTCGTCGGGGATGGTGATCGTCGGCGTGCTGCCGAAGTCGCCCTCGACCGTGATGTCGTCGGCCGTGCACTCCGCGGTCGGGGTGGTCGGGGCGGACGAGCCGGTCGGGGCGGACGACGAGGTGTCGGCGGCCTTCTCCTCCCCATCGTCGCCACAGGCACTGGTGGCGAGCACGGACAGCGACAGGAGGGCGGCGGCGGCCAGCCGGACACGGGTCTGCATGGGGTGCAGCCTACGAACGGTGCGAAACCGTCAGCCGACGAGGGCCAGGACGACGGTCGCCACCGCGAGCACGCCGACCACCACGATCTCGGGCCACGCCCAGGCGTGGCGCACCTCCGCGACACCCTCGGCCGTCGTACGGCGCTCGCGGGCGGTGGCGACCTTGCGCTCGATCTTGTCCTGGATCAGCCAGGCGGTGGACCGCTTCTCGAGCGGGGTGTCGTGGGAGGCGTGGCGGTCCTTGCGGATGGTCCCGCGGGTGCGGCCGAACCCGCTGCCGACGTACCGCTGCTCGCCGACGCTGACCACGGTCACCTGGGTGATCTCCACGCCGGTGATCTCGGCGAAGGGCACCCAGCGCGAGTGCAGCACGTTGCGCAGCTCGAGCTCGTCGTGGTGCAGCCGCACCGCGGGCCGGACCATGACCAGCCAGATCAGCGCACCGAGCAGCAGGCAGAAAGGGAACGCCCACGGCGCGAAGCCGGCTTCGTCGTCGACCAGTCCGTAGATCAGCACGGCGGCCACCAGGACAAGTCCGGTCACGCCCATGACCAGGCCGCCGGAGCTGTAGCGCTCGACCTTCTCGACACCTTCGTTCTGCACGTCTACAACCCTATGCTGACGGCATGCCCACCTCCGCCCTCGCGGCGTACTCCGAAGTGACGGCGAGCGACGCCTCGCTGCGCCGGTTCCTACACGGACTGCCCGGCGTCGACCAGGTCGGTGCCGAGGCGAGGGCCGCGGGGCTCGGGACCCGCTCGATCAAGACCACGGCGAAGGCCTGGGCCCTCGACCTGGCGATCCGGATGGTCGACCTGACCACGCTCGAGGGCCAGGACACCCCCGGCAAGGTGCGCGCGCTCGCCAACAAGGCGCTGCGCCCGGACCCCGCCGACCCGACCTGCCCGTCCGTGGCGGCCGTGTGCGTCTACGGCGACCTGGTGGGCGAGGTGAAGGCGATCGTCGGCTCGCAGGTCAACGTGGCCGCGGTCGCCACGGCGTTCCCCAGCGGCCGGGCGTCGATGGACGTCAAGCTCGCCGACACCCGCGACGCAGTGGCCAACGGCGCCGACGAGATCGACATGGTGATCGACCGTGGGGCGTTCCTGGCCGGTCGCTACCTGCAGGTCTTCGAGGAGATCGTCGCGACCCGCGAGGCGTGCGTGCGCCCCGACGGCTCGCACGCCCACCTCAAGGTGATCTTCGAGACCGGTGAGCTGCAGACCTACGACAACGTACGACGCGCGTCGTGGCTGGCGATGCTGGCCGGCACCGACTTCATCAAGACCTCCACCGGCAAGGTGCAGCCGGCCGCCACCCTGCCGGTCACCCTGGTGATGCTGGAGGCGGTCCGCGACTTCCGCGAGGCGACCGGCGTCCAGATCGGCGTGAAGCCGGCGGGCGGCATCCGCACCGCCAAGGACGCGATCAAGTACCTCGTGATGGTCAACGAGATCGCCGGCGACGACTGGCTCGACCCGGACTGGTTCCGCTTCGGTGCCTCGACGCTGCTCAACGACCTGCTCATGCAGCGCACGAAGATGACCACCGGCCGCTACAGCGGTCCCGACTACTTCACCCTGGACTGACCGAGGGATCTGAACATGGCATTCGAGTACGCACCGGCTCCGGAGTCGCGGAGCATCGTCGACATCAGGCCCTCCTACGGCCTGTTCATCGACGGCGAGTTCGTCGACGGCCGCGGGTCGTCGTTCAAGACCGTCAACCCGGCCACCGAGGAGACTCTCGCGGAGATCGCCGAGGCGTCGGACGCCGACGTCGACCTGGCCGTCCGGGCGGCCCGGCGCGCGTTCCGAGGCTGGTCACGGATGTCGGGCAAGGAGCGGGCCAAGTACCTGTTCCGGATCGCCCGGATCATCCAGGAGCGCGCGCGTGAGCTGGCGGTGCTGGAGTCGATCGACAACGGCAAGCCGATCAAGGAGAGCCGCGACGTCGACGTACCCGTCGTCGCCGCGCACTTCTTCTACTACGCCGGCTGGGCCGACAAGCTCGACCACGCCGGACTCGGGCCGAACCCGCAGCCGCTGGGCGTCGCGGGCCAGGTCATCCCGTGGAACTTCCCGCTGCTCATGCTGGCGTGGAAGGTCGCGCCCGCGCTGGCGTGCGGCAACACGGTCGTGCTCAAGCCGGCCGAGACCACGCCGCTGACGGCGCTGCTGTTCGCGGAGATCTGCCAGCAGGCCGACCTGCCGCCGGGTGTCGTCAACATCGTCACCGGCGCCGGCTCGACCGGCCAGGCCGTGGTCTCCCACCCCGACGTCGACAAGGTCGCGTTCACCGGCTCGACCGCCGTCGGCAAGGCCATCGCGCGTGCCATCGCCGGCACCGACAAGTTGGCCACCCTCGAGCTGGGCGGCAAGGCCGCCAACATCGTGTTCGACGACGCCCCCATCGACCAGGCGGTCGAGGGCATCGTCGGCGGCATCTTCTTCAACCAGGGTCACGTCTGCTGCGCGGGCTCACGGCTGCTGGTCCAGGAGTCGGTGACCGACGAGGTGCTCGGCCGGCTGAAGCGCCGGATGGGCACATTGCGTGTCGGCGACCCGCTCGACAAGAACACCGACATCGGTGCGATCAACTCCCGCGAGCAGCTCGAGCGGATCCGCGAGCTCTCCGACATCGGCGAGGCGGAGGGTGCCGAGCGCTGGGCGCCGGCGTGCGAGCTGCCCTCCTCCGGCTTCTGGTTCCCGCCGACGATCTTCACCGGCGTCACCCAGGCCCACCGGATCGCCCGCGACGAGGTGTTCGGCCCGGTGCTGTCGGTGCTGACCTTCCGCACTCCCGCCGAGGCGATCGAGAAGGCCAACAACACGCCGTACGGCCTCTCCGCCGGCGTGTGGACCGAGAAGGGCTCGCGGATCCTACACATGGCCTCCCAGCTGCGGGCCGGCGTGGTGTGGGCCAACACGTTCAACAAGTTCGACCCGGCCAGCCCGTTCGGCGGCTACAAGGAGTCCGGCTACGGCCGCGAGGGCGGGCGCCAGGGTCTCGCCGCCTACCTGAAGGAGGCAGACGCCTGATGGCTCGCATCGACGTGCGCAAGACCTACAAGCTCTACATCGGCGGCGCGTTCCCCCGCTCGGAGTCGGGCCACTCCTACGAGGTCACCGACAGCAAGGGGAAGTTCGTGGCCAACGCCTCCCTCGCCTCGCGCAAGGACGTGCGCGACGCGGTCGTCGCGGCCCGCAAGGCCTTCGGCCCCTGGTCGTCGCGGACGGCCTACAACCGCGGCCAGATCGTCTACCGGATCGCCGAGGTGATGGAGGACCGTCGCCCGCAGTTCGAGGACGCCGTCCGCCAGTCCGAGGGTGTCTCCGCCGCCGCCGCGCGGGGCCAGGTCGACGCCGCGGTCGACCGCCTCGTCTGGTACGCCGGATGGGCCGACAAGCTCGCCCAGGTGATCGGCAACGCCAACCCGGTCGCCGGCCCGTTCTTCAACCACACCGCCCCCGAGCCGACCGGTGTCGTCGGCGTCCTCGCCCCGCAGGAGTCCTCGCTGCTGGGCCTGGTGTCGGTCGTCGCGCCCGTCATCGTGACCGGCAACGTGGCGGTCGTCGTGTCGTCGTACTCACGTCCGTTGCCGGCCGTCACCTTCTCCGAGGTGCTCGCGACCTCCGACGTCCCCGGTGGCGTGGTCAACATCCTCACCGGCGACGCCTCGGCGCTCGGCCCCTGGCTGGCCGCCCACATGGACGTCAACGCGATCGACCTGTGCGGCGTCGCGGGCCTCGACAACGCCGCCGAGCTGGCGACCTCGCTGGAGGTGGCGGCGGCCGACAACCTCAAGCGGGTACGCCGAGCGCCGGACGCCGAACCCGACTGGACCGCCGAGCCGGGCCTGAGCCCCATGACGGCGTTCGTCGAGCAGAAGACGGTGTGGCACCCGATCGGGATCTGAAGCGTGGGTGGTCGAGGAGGTCGCGCAGCGCCCCCGGTGGTCGAGGAGGTCGCGCAGCGACCGTCTCGAGACCCCTGGCCGTGCTGCCGGAACTCTGCGCGGGCTTCGGCTGCGTGGTGGTTGCGTTCGGAGAGGCGCTGGCGAGACGTCGAGTGTCCACACCCCGCCGAATGAGTTTTCCCTGTCCACAGGCGGGCTTCCGACGCGTGATTGTGTCGGAGGTGGGTGGGAGAATCCAGTCATGGATCTCGGAACCCGGCCCCGCACGACAGCAGCCCTGCTGTCACGGGTCGGCGACCGGATCCGGTCCCGCAACGCCCTCATCATCGAGGAGTGGGAGGACATCACCGCCTGGGCCGGCGACCACATCGTCACCTCACCTGAGGGTGCGGCGAGGATTACCGAGGGGTACCTCGACACCGGTGTCCCGATCGCCGGGCCCGGTGCCCCGTTGGTCTCTGAGTTCGCGTTGATGGAGCTCGTAGCGGTCCTCGGCCGCACGCCGGACGGGGGCAGGGCGTATGTCGGGCGCGTGGTCGAGTGCGCGTGGCGGCTGCCGAACGTCTACGCCGCTGTCGTTGCCGGGAAGCTCGCGCCGTGGCGGGCCGAACGGATCGCCGACCTCACCCACGGCCTCTCGGCCGATGCGGCTGGGTTCGTGGACCGGCAGCTGTTCAACGCCTCCGGGGTCGGCTGGGCCCAGCTCGAACGCCTCGTCACCGAAGCGGTCCTTCGGCTCGACCCCGAACGCGCCGAGGCCGAGCGTCAGAAGGCGAGCGATCACCGGCATTTCGACATCAGCGAGGTCGATGACCACGGCCTGGTCCACCTCGACGGACTGCTGGACGCCGCCGACGGGCGCGACCTCGACCAAGCGGTCGCCCGACGAGCCGAGGTCCTCGGACGGCTCGGTGACGACTCGTGCCTCGACGTGCGGCGTTCCAAGGCGGCTGCCGAGCTCGCCCGCCAGGACCTGGCCCTCGACCTGCTCATTCCCGACCCGGACACCGGCGAGGTCGTCGCGACCGTCCCGGGCCGCAAGGTCGTGCTCAACGTGCACGTCACCAACACCACCCTGACCGGGCAGAACCCGGTCGGCCGCTGGGACGAGGGACGTTGCCCGATCACCACCGCCCAGATCCAGGAATGGCTCCGCGCTCGGCACACCACCGTGATCGTGCGGCCGGTGATCGACCTCGCCGACCACGTCCCGGTCACGGCGTACGAGACCCCGGACCGCCACAAGACCCAGGTCGCACTGCGCGACCACACCTGCCGCTTCCCCCACTGCACCCGCCCTGCGACCAGGTGCGACATCGACCACACCAAGCCCCACGGCCAGGGTGGTCCGACCTGTCCGTGCAACGAAGTGCCACTGTGTCGGCGCCACCACCGTGCGAAGACCCACTCACGGTGGCGTTACGAGACCCCGATGCCGGCGACCTATGTGTGGACCAGCCCCAACGGGTTCCGGTTCCGCGTCGACCACCGCGGCACCCACCCCCTCCCTGCACCGGACCGCTCGGGGCGCACTACGGCAGCGTCGCCCGCATCACCCGCAGCGTGTTCCCGCCCATGATTGCGGCGATCTGGGTCCGGTCGTAGCCACGGTTCACCAGCTCCTGGGTGATCGCGGCCAGGTGGGTGGTGTCCCAGCCGACGGTGGTGGCGCCGTCGTAGTCGCTGCCGAGGGCGGCGGTCTCGACGCCGGCGACCTGGACGACGTGGTCGATGGCGTCGACGACGGCCTTGGTGGTGCGGGCACACACGGCCGCGTTCCAGTAGCCGACGCCGACGACGCCACCCGTGGCCGCGACGCCGCGGATCTCGGCGTCGGTGAGGTTGCGGTTCACGTCGCAGGTGGCCTGGACGCCACCGTGGCTCAGGACGACCGGCTTGGTGGCCAGGGCCAACATCTCGGCGACGGCGTCGTGGCTGGCGTGGGCGATGTCGACGATGATGCCGCGGCGCTCCATCTCCGCGAACACGCGACGCCCCAGGTCGGTCAGCCCGCCCTTCTCCTCACCGTGCATCGAGCCCGCGACCTCGTTGTCGAAGAAGTGAGTGAAGCCGGCCATCCGCATGCCGGCGTCGTAGAGCTTGTCGAGGTTGTCGAAGTCGCCCTCGAGGTTCTGCAGGCCCTCCACCGAGAACAGTGCCCCGGTGACCTGCTTGCCGTCCTCGCGGTCGGCGATCAGCCGGTCGAGGTCGCGGCGCGAGCGGATCAGGCGCAGCGCCCCGTTCGACTTCCGGGCCGCCTCCTCCAGCTTCTCGGCGTGGTAGAGCGAGCGCTGCAGCAGCGAGGTCCAGGTCCGCGGCGGCTGCAGCTGGGCGAAGGTGAGCAGCGTGATGTTGTCGCTGTCGGCCGAGTTGCTGTCGTAGTTCTGGCCCTTCGGGGACTTCGACACCGACGAGAACACCTGCAGCGCGACATTGCCGTCCTCGAGCCGCGGCAGGTCCAGGTGCCCACGGTCCGACCGGTCCAGGATGTCGCGGTCCCACATCAACGTGTCGGAGTGCATGTCGACGACCTGCAGCGAGTCGTGCAGCTTCTGCGTCTGCGGGCTGACCTCCGGCAGGTCGGCGGGATCGACCTTGTTCATCCCGTTCTCGACGATGCCGGGCGCGAACGTGAAGAACCCGATCGCGGCCAGCACCACCAGCGCCAGCAACCCCAGCAGCGTCCTCTTGATCCATCGGCGCTTGCGCCGAACTCCCTCTCCCATGGGGCGAAAACCTACTGTGCCGGCTCGCTCCCCCACCGGCAGTACGGCAGACTCGACCCCCATGACCGCCCCTGCCCGCGTGATCGTGCTCGCCGGCCCCTCGGGGTCCGGGAAGTCCCGGCTGGCCGGGCGGCTCGCGAAGGCCTACGGGTGGCCGACCCTGCGCCTCGACGACTTCTACCGCGACGGCGACGAGCCGGGCCTCCCCCTGATCACCGAGGGCGCCAACGCCGGCCTCGTCGACTGGGACCACCCGGGCACCTGGAGCCACGAGGACGCCTTCGCTGCCCTGGAGGAGCTGTGCACGACGGGCGCGACCGAGGTGCCGACGTACTCGATCTCGCAGAGCCGCCGCACCGGCTCCCAGCGTCTCGACCTGGCCGGCGCGCAGCGGTTCTGCGCCGAGGGGATCTTCGCGACCGAGATCGTCGAGGAGTGCCGTCGCGCCGGGATCCTGGCGGCGGCGTACTGCATCACCCAGCACCCGGTCGTGACCTTCTGGCGCCGGCTCACCCGCGACCTGCGCGAGCACCGCAAGCCCCCGCCGGTACTGGTACGCCGCGGCCTCGCCCTGGCCCGGGCACAGCGGCAGATCGTGCGCCGGGCGACTGGGGTCGGCTGTCGGGTCGCCACCGGCGACCGGGCCTTCGCGGAGCTGCGCCAGAGCCACGAGCGCCACGACCAGGAGGGCGACCATGCGGTGGCCGGCTGACCTCGCGCCCAGCGCGCTGCGCCAGCCGGACTCCCGCACCTGCGGCGCGGCCAGTGTCCTGGGCGCCCGCGCCCTGCTGACCTCGTGGCGCCCGGAGGACCCGGCGAGCGACATCACCGAGGAGCACCGGCTGCTGACCTCCTCGCGCAGTCCGCGCGACCGGTTCCAGGTGCCGTGGCCACGCGCGCTCGGCACCCCGCCCTGGGCGGTCGCGGGCGCACTCCGGGCGCTCACCG
This sequence comes from Nocardioides sp. QY071, assembly GCF_029961765.1. Classification (NCBI taxonomy): domain Bacteria; kingdom Bacillati; phylum Actinomycetota; class Actinomycetes; order Propionibacteriales; family Nocardioidaceae; genus Nocardioides; species Nocardioides sp. QY071. The sequence goes on along the minus strand of NZ_CP124681.1, from coordinate 1,314,762 downwards.
GCGAGCACGTCGCGACGGTGTTCGTGCGCCCCCGCCCCGTGATCGGGTACGACGTCCTGCGCGAGCAGGTGCACAGCCGCCCGGTCGGTGTCTACCTCGGCAGCCGCTGCCTGCCCCGCCACGTCGTGCTCGCCGTCCGGGCGACCGGGAGCGGGGTCGAGGTGTTCGACCCGGCCAGCGGGCGCCTGGTCGAGGTCCCCGCCGAGCGCTGGTCCACCCACCGGGTCGACGTGGCCGGCTGGGACTACTTCTGGTTCGTCGTCTGAGCCGCGTACCAGGGCTTGATGGTCTCGGTGATCAGGCGGTACCGCTCGTCGTACGGGACGAACGCGGACTTCATCGCGTTGACCGTCAGCCACTCCATCTCGGCCCAGCCGTAGCCGAAGGTCTCGGAGAGCAGCCCGAACTCCCGGCTCAGCGTGGTGCGGCTCATCAGCCGGTTGTCGGTGTTGACGGTGACCCGGAACCGCAGCGACGCGAGCAGCCGGAGCGGGTGCTCCTCGAGTGAGGGCGCGGCTCCTGTCTGGACATTCGAGGACGGACACATCTCGAGCGGGATCCGCTTGTCCCTGATGTAGGACGCCAGCCGGCCCAGCTGGGCGACGCCGGCGTCGTCGACCCTGATGTCGTCGACGATCCGCACGCCGTGGCCGAGCCGGTCGGCCCCACACCACTGGACGGCCTCCCAGATCGACGGCAGGCCGAAGCCCTCGCCGGCGTGGATGGTGAAGTGGGAGTTCTCGCGCTGGAGGTACTCGAACGCGTCGATGAACCGGGTGGGCGGGTAGCCCGCCTCGGGGCCGGCGATGTCGAACCCGACGACGCCGCGGTCGCGCCAGGCGATGGCGAGCTCGGCGATCTCCATGGCGCGGGCGGCCTGGCGCATCGCGGTGAGCAGGTGCCGCACGATGATCCGGCCACCGTCGGCGGCCACCGCGGCCATGCCCTCCTCGAAGCCCTGCTGGACGGCGGCGACGACCTCCTCGAGGTCGAGCCCGGACTCGACGTGGAGCTCGGGGGCGTAGCGGATCTCGGCGTACACGACACCGTCGGCGGCCAGGTCCTCGACGCACTCCCGCGCGACCCGGGTCAGCGCGTCGGCGGTCTGCATCACCCCGACGGTGTGGGCGAAGGTCTCGAGGTAGCGCTCGAGCGAGCCGGAGTCGGCGGCCTCCGCGAACCACCGCGCCAGCGCGTCGGTGTCGGTCTCCGGGAGGGCGTGGCCCACGCCCGCGGCGAGCTCGATGATCGTCGCCGGTCGCAGTCCCCCGTCGAGGTGGTCGTGGAGCAGCACCTTGGGTGCCGCCCGCAGCAGGTCCTCGGGAAGGCCGCGTGTAGGTTCCATGACCGAATCCTAGTGACGAGACACCAAGAGCCAGGAGCAAGAAGCATGCGGGTCTTCACCACCTTCGACGAGCTGGTCGCCGCCAACGGCGAGGTCCTCGGCACCAGTGACTGGGTCGAGATCACCCAGGAGCGGGTGAACCAGTTCGCCGAGGCGACCGGTGACCACCAGTGGATCCACGTCGACGTGGAGCGGGCCAAGCAGGGACCGTTCGGCGGCACCATCGCCCACGGCTACCTCACCCTCTCGCTGATCCCGTGGCTGGGTCACGGCATCTTCGAGCTGGACACGCCCGGGGCGAAGCTCAACTACGGGATCAACAAGGTGCGTTTCCCGAACCCGGTGCTGGTCGGCAAGCGGATCCGGTCGACGATCACCCTGGCCGACGTCACCGAGCTCGCCAGCGGCTACCAGATCACCCTCAAGCACGTCATCGACATCGAGGGCGAGGACAAGCCGGCCGCGGTCGCCGAGACCGTGGTGCTGCTCCTGCCCTGATCGGCGCGGATCTGTTGGCAACACCTGCCATGCTCAGCGGTTGCCGTCGTCACTAGGGTCGAGCCATGTCCGCGCCTCTCGACGACGTTCTGGTCCTCGACCTCACTCGCGCCCTCGCCGGGCCCCATGCGGCGATGATGCTGGGAGACCTGGGGGCCCGCGTGATCAAGGTCGAGAGCCCCGCGGGTGACGACACCCGCACATGGGGTCCGCCGTTCGTGGACCCCGCGGAGGGGGAGCGCGAGTCGACGTACTTCCTCTCGGCGAACCGCAACAAGGAGTCGATCACCCTCGACCTCAAGGACCCGGCCGACCAGGAGGTCCTGGCCCGGCTGGTCGAGCGCGCCGACGTGCTGATGGAGAACTTCCGGGTCGGCGTCCTGGACCGCCTCGGCTTCCCGGTCTCCCGCCTCCACGAGCTCAACCCGCGCCTGGTCGTCCTGCAGATCACCGGCTTCGGCCACGACGGGCCGGAGGCGAAGCGCTCCGGCTTCGACCAGATCGCCCAGGGCGAGGGCGGCCTGATGTCGCTGACCGGCCTCACCGAGCCGACCAAGGTGGGCGTACCGATCGCCGACCTGCTGGCCGGCATGAACGGTGCGTACGGCGTGGTCTCGGCCCTCTACGAGCGCGAGCGCACCGGCCGCGGCCGGGTCGTGCGCACCTCGCTGCTCGCGGGCATGGTCGGGGTGCACGCCTTCCAGGGCACGAAGTGGACCGTCGCCAAGGAGGTCCCCGGCCTTGCCGGCGGCCACCACCCTTCGATCGCGCCGTACGGCATGTTCGCGACCGCCACCGCCCCCGTGCAGATCGCGTGCGGCTCGGAGAAGCTGTGGCAGGCGCTGTGCGCCGAGCTCGGCATCGACCCCGAGCGCGAGAGCATGGCGACCAACCCCGAGCGGGTCGAGAACCGCGACGCGGTGATCGCCCTGATCGAGGCCCTGCTCGCCGACGTGTCTGCCGACGAGGTCCTCGAGCGGCTCGACAGGGCCGGCGTGCCCGCCGGCAAGGTGCGCTCCCTCGACGACGTCTACGCGTGGGAGCAGACCCGTTCCCAGGGCCTGCTCATCGATGTCGAGCACTCCACCCTCGGCGACATCCAGCTGCCGGGCCCGGCGCTGCGCTTCGACGACAACGCGTACGCCGGCGGTCGCGAGCAGCACGTCGCGCCGCCCACGCTCGGGCAGCACAACGACGAGATCCGGGAGTGGCTGGAGGCCGCCGACGGCTGAGCTTGCGAAGCCGTCGTCAGCGGCCGAAGGTCGAGGAGCGCCGGCGAGCTCGCGCCGCGAAGCAAGCGAGGTCGTGGCGCGTCACGAGACCAGGTGAGGTGCTGCCGGGACTGGCCGCAGGCAGTTGGCGAAGCAAGGCCGTGGCCCCGGAGGTCGAGGAGGCCGCCCGCGGCCGTCACGAGACCCCGTGAGGTCTGCCGGGACCGTGCCTCGACAGTTGCGAGAGCGGGCCGGGGGTCTCGTGACGGTCGCTGCGCGACCTCCTCGACCTCCGGGCCGCTCAGGCGTCGGCGACCGCCAGCCGCGCCTTGAGCAGCGGGATCGCGGGGTGCCGCAGCCGGCCCTCGCGGCCGAGCTCGGCGAGACAGGCCTCCAGCACAGCGGTGTCGTAGGGCGCCAGCTCGCTGTAGTGCAGCACCGCGTCGGGCTGCGGGTCGGCAAGCAGGGCCTCGCGGACCGCGACGGCGACGTACTCCCCCATCTCGACCAGCGCCGGGCTCTCGGTGCCGGGCAGCAGGTCGCCGCCGTAGGCCTCGACCGCGGCGGCGACGTCGCCGCGCCGCAGCAGCGCGAGCACGTGGTCGACATCGGTGGCGATCGGCATCAGCAGCCGGTAGGGCCGGGAGGCGAGCTGGCCGGCCAGCGCGGCACGCAGGTGGGAGACCTCGGCCTTGAGCGTGGAGAAGGTGACCGCGTGGTCGCCGTACAGCATCGCGTGGAGCTGGTCGAGCGAGAGCCCGTCGGGGTGCAGCGCGAGCAGCGAGAGGATCTCGGTCTGGCGCCGGTTGAGCAGCAGCCGCTGCCCGTCGACCCGCGCCTCGGCGGTGCCGAGCAGGCTGAGCACCAGGCCCGGCTCGTTGGTCTCCTCGGCCGGTGCGGCCTCCTCGTAGAGGTGGGTGCGTGGCAGCGCCTGCTCGACCAGTCGCGCGAGCACGCGCGCGGTGGCCAGGCCGATCGGGTGGGTGCGCTCCCAGGTGGTCGAGATGTCGAGGACGCCGAGCTTGGCGCCGCTGACCGGGTCGTGCAGCGGCGCGGCCCAGCACACCCAGTTGTGCACGATCGGGGCGTAGTGCTCGGCGCTGAACACCATCGAGGGGCGGTCCAGCCGGTTGGCGAGGTCGAGCGCGTTGGTGCCCACCGAGCGGTCGTCCCAGCGCCCGCCCGGCACGAAGTTCACGGTCTCGGCCTTGCGCCGCATCACGCGGCCGCCGTACGTCCAGAGCACCCGGGTGTCGGGGTCGGTGACCGCGAGCACGAGGTCGCCGTCCTCGGCGGTGCGACGCAGCTCGTCCTCGACCCGCTCGACGGCGATCTGCAGCGGCGATCCCTGCCAGAACGAGCGGGTCTCCGACTCGTCGGCGAGCGGCGCCTGGATCACGTCGCGCGCGACCGAGGCTCCCGAGCGGGTCCAGCTGTCGAGGATCTCGGGACGCACCTGGTTCAGGGCGCCGCCCTCCTCGACCCACGTGGTCCAGGCGGCGAGCGCGCGCCGCCGACGCTGGTCGAGCTCGTCCATGATCGAACCCTACTCCGTGGCTGTGACCGCGATCACCCCCTCGCCACCGCGGCACCCGCCGCCACGACGAGGGCGATGCCTGCCGGGAACGTCGAGGTGAGAACACCGGCCCAGACGACGTGGTGGTAGTCGGCGTGGAGCAGCGCGCCCTGACCGACGAGCACCGCGGTCCACCAGTAGCCGGGAAGCACCAGCTCGACGCCCAGGGCGAGTGTCAGCAGCCAGCAGGTGCCGGCGACCGCGTGGTGGTCCTCGGCCAGGCTGGCGACCGCGGCGGCGACCAGGCACGCCACGATCGTCGCCCCCACCCGCACCGCGACGATCCCGGGCCCCTGACGGGAGAGCGCTAGCTCGGTCGTCGGCCACCGGTCGACCAGGGTCCAGCCGAGGAGCAGGGTGACCGTGCCGGGGACCAGCAGGCCCACGAGGACCGCGCTGGGCAGGGCCGGGAAGGACACCCGGACGGTCGGCACGAGGTTGAGGCAGAACCCGAGCACCAGTGCGAGCGGCATCGTGACGTGGAAGCCGTTGGCGCGCAGGAAGACGGCGATCGCTCACTCCCCCCACTGGGGAGCGGCGGCGGGGAGGACGATGTCCGCCAGGGTGCACGACGCCAGGGCGGGATAGGTCTGGGCGGCCCAGGTCGTGGCCTCGTCGGTGAGCAACCAGGTGTCGAGCGTGCCTCCGTCGGAGCGGCTCGGCCGGGTCGCGAGGTCGAGCCACCGGATCAGGACCGACTGCGCCTGGAGCGCCGTCTGGTCGGCATGGTTGCTGCGGAAGGACGCGCAGGGCGCCGGCGACGCCAAGGAGAACAAGACGGCCTGACGGTTCGCACCGGCACTCGTCTCGCCCACGTCGACGAAGGTGAGGACACCGGTGTGAGCGGGGTGGGGCCGAGGACCGACCTCCGGCTCCCAGCGCGCCGGCAGCGTGACCCCGGCCGCCCGCAACGGCTCCGCCGCCGCGCGCAGGGCATCGGCCACGGCGTGCAGCGGGCGGCTCGTCTCCCGCGCCACGCACACCTCGGGCACGCCGTCGTCGTCGCAGACCAACGGCACCGGTACGGCGCGCAGCCGGCTCGCGTCCGCCGTACCGCCGATCCAGCACCACGCGCCCACCCCGACGGCCAGCACGACCAGCACCGCGAGCACACGGCTCCCGACCGGCGCCGCCCTGGACCGGACGCCGAGGAGCAGGAGCATGGCCAGCCCGAGGCCGATCGCCGCCTGCGCGAGGACCACTGGCACCACGTAGAGCTCCCCGATCATCGGCCCCGTGATCCCGCCGGTGCGGAACGTCTCGGGGATCAACGCGCTGGAGGAGAAGGTGCTGAGACAGAACACCAGCACGGCCGACACCGGTGGCGCCCACGGGCCGGGGAACCGGGCGCCGACGTAGGCCCCGACGAGCACCTGAGCGGCGAGCGTGCTCCATCCCAGGAGGAGGATGACCCCCTGGGATGGAGCAGCCACCGACCCGTGGAACAGGGCCAGTGTCGTGGCCGCCACGGCGATGACCAGCATCACCGCGCAGGCGACCAGCCAGGTGGCCAGCGCCGGCTCCAGCCACCCACGACTCCCCCGCGAAGTCTGGGCGGCGAGCCCGGCGAGGCCGAGCCCGGCGACCCGGGAGTAGCGCCACGCGGTCAGCCCGGCGGCCACCGGACCGATGAGGATGGCGGTCCCGCTCGCCCAGTCGAGCGCCATCTTCCACGATCCCAGCCATGGCGCACCGGACAGCATCATGAAGCCGACACCCGCTGCCAGGCAGAGGCCGGCGAGGACCACGCCGTCGCGGCGGGACCACCACAGCCAACCGCGCCTCATCCGCGCCGCCCGGTGGTGATGAGCCGCAGGAAGCGCTCCTCGTCGGTGCCCTCGGACGTCGCCCGGAACGCGGCCATGCTGTCGTCGAACAGCACCTGCCCCTGCTCCAGGACCACCAGATGGTCGGCGAGGGTCGAGATGTCCTCGATCAGGTGACTGCTGACCACGGTCACTCCCTGGCGCTCCTGCGCTGCGATGACCTCGCGCATCGCCACCCGCTGCTCGGGGTCGAGGCCCGTGGTGGGCTCGTCGAGCAGCAGCACGTCGGGATCGGCCATCAGGCTCTGCGCGAATCCGACGCGCCGCTTCATGCCGCCCGACAACGAGCCCATCGGCGCGCCGGCCCGGTCGGCCAGGCCGACCACCTCGAGCAGCCGGGCCGCGGCGGTCCGGGCCTGCCGCGCATCGAGCCCTCTCATCCAGCCGAGGTAGCGCAGCACGTCGCTGACGCTCGCGCGTGGGGGTGCGTCGAAGTGCTGGGGCATGTAGCCGACGCGGGACAATGCCTGCCGGCGGCGACGCCCGTAGAGCGACGTCCCGTCGACCAGCGCGTCCCCCGAGCTCGGCCGCAGGCTCCCCGCCATCACGCGAAGAAGGGTGGTCTTCCCCGCCCCGTTGACGCCGAGCAGCCCGGTGACCCCAGGACGCGACACGAGGTCGACGTCGACGAGCACGGGCTCTCCCAGGCCGTAGTGATGACTGCAGGCCACCGAGAGCGACAACCCGACCCGGCCTCAGTAGTTGAAGAACTTGGTCGGCTTGATGCTGCACGGGTCCTTGACCAGTGCGCCGTGGTCCTCGCACACGTTCGTGGAGATGCGCACCCCGTTGCCCCCGATGTAGAGGACCTGCTGATCGGCACTGGCGGTCCAGGCCGACTGGGCGTATTTCGGGCTGGTGTCGGTCCCGACCTGCGACTTGAGCGTCGAGCCTTGGTACCAGTCGTAGAACGTCTCGACGTAGACCGCGTCGCCTCCCGCGCGCGGGTCGCGGTAGCTGTAGCCGTTGTGGGCGTAGGACAGGTTCTTGATCGAGAAGGCGCCGAACGACTCGGCCTGCGACTTCCCGTCCTGGATCGCCTGGAGCGGGTTGGCCGCCGAGTAGTAGGTGGACGCGAGCGCCGGCACTGCCGTGCCGACGACCACCAGTGCCGCCGTCACCGCCGGAGCGCCGATCCAGCGGGTCAGTGCCGAGGAATGAATGTGCATGACTGGACTCCCGAGATCATCTGTGTCTGCCCATCTTCGTATGGGCAGACACATCTGACACCACGTCCCCGCGGAAGTCAAGGAAGTCCGGCGGACCTGTGGAGAAGCGCTGCTCAGGCGTGGATGCGGCCGCTGAGCACACCCAGCGGCTCCCCCGAGCCGCCCCAGCGACCGGCGACGATCTCGGCGGCGATGCTGATCGCGGTCTCCTCGGGCGTGCGGGCGCCGAGGTCGAGGCCGATCGGGCTGCGCAGCCGGCCGAGCTCGTCGTCGCCCAGGCCTGCCTCGCGCAGCCGGTCCATCCGGTCGTCGTGGGTACGGCGTGAGCCCATCGCACCGACGTACCCGACCTCCGGCAGGCGCAGTGCGACCTCGAGGAGCGGTACGTCGAACTTCGGGTCGTGCGTCAGGACCGCGATGACCGTGCGGGCATCGACCCGTCCGGCCTCCTGCTCGGCGGCGAGGTAGCGGTGCGGCCACTCGACGACCACCTCGTCGGCGCCGGGGAACCGGCTGGTCGTCGCGAACACGGGCCGCGCGTCGCACACCGTCACGTGGTAGCCGAGGAAGCCGCCGACCCGGGCGACCGCGGCGGCGAAGTCGATGGCGCCGAAGACCAGCATCCGCGGCGCCGGGGCGAAGGCCCACACGAACACCCTCATCCCCTCGCCGCGCCGCTCGCCGTCGGGGCCGTAGGACAGGGTGCCGTTGTGGCCGGCGGCGAGCAGGCCGAGGGCGTCGTCGCGCACGGCGTCGTCGATGCGCGGACTGCCCAGGGAGCCGGTGGCCGGCTCGTCGGGACGGATGACCACCCGCCGGCCGAGGTACGCCGGGTCGGGGTGGTCGACGACGGTGGCCACCGCGACCGGGCGGCCGGCCTCGATGTCGGCCGCGATGTCGGCGAGCTCGGGGAAGGTCTCGCGGCTCACCTTCTCGACGTAGACGTCGAGGATGCCGCCGCAGGTCAGGCCGACGGCGAAGGCGTCGTCGTCGGAGACGCCGTAGCGCTGCAGGGTCGGGGTGCCGGTGGTGGCGACCTCCTGGGCCAGGTCGTAGACCGCGCCCTCGACGCAGCCGCCCGACACCGAGCCGACCGCGGACGCGTCGGGCCCGACCAGCATCGAGGCGCCCGGCGGTCGCGGGGCGGAGCGGAAGGTGGCCACCACGGTGCCCATCCCGACCGTCTCCCCGGCCTCCCACCAGGCCAGCAGCTGGGGCAGTACCTCACGCACGGCGTACCTCCTCCAACAGGTCCGCGAAGGTCGCCAGCGAGTGGCCGGCGAGGAACGCGTCGACATGGGGCAGGACGGCGACGATCCCCTGCTGCACCGGGGCATAGCCGTCCTTGCCGCGGTGGGGGTTGACCCAGACGACCTTGTGGGCCAGCCGGTGCAGCCGGTCGACCTGCTCGGCGAGGAGGGCGGTGTCGCCGCGCTCCCAGCCGTCGCTGAAGACCACGACGACCGCGCCACGGGCCATCCCGCGCCGGCCGTGGCGGTCGACGAACGCCTTCAACGTCTCGCCGAGCCGGGTGCCGCCCGACCAGTCCGGTACGACGTCGCCCGCCGCCGCGATCGCCCGGTCCGGGTCGCGGCGCCGCAGCGCGCGGGTCAGGTGGGTCAGCCGGGTGCCGAGGCTGAACACCTCGACGCCGGGGCCGGCGGTGACGACCCGGTGGCACAGGCGGAGCAGCGCGTCGGCGTACCCGCTCATCGAGCCGGACACGTCGACCAGCAGGACGACGCGCCGCGGCCGGGTCGCTCGCCGGCGGCGGTGGATCTCGGCCGGCTCGCCCATCCGGCGCAGGCTGGCGCGCAGCGTGCGGGAGGCGTCGACATCGCCGCGGCGGTGCGGCGTACGACGCGCGGTCGGGCGGGTGGGCAGCACGACCCGCAGCGTGCTGAACATGCTCGCGAGCCGGACCCGGTCGGCCGGGTCCATGGTCGCGACGTCGCGGTGGCGCAGCACCTCGATCGCGCTGGCGGCCGCCTTGACCGGGTCGTCGTCCTCGTCCGGCCCGCTCCCCGCCGCCGACTGCTCGTCGGGCAGCAGGGCCGCGGACGGCTGCTGCTGGGCGTGCCGCGGCCGGACCGTCGGCGTGGTGTTGTCGCGGTTGAACCACTCGTCGAACACCCGGTCGTGGCGCTCGAGGTCCTCCGGGGTCGCGCACAGCGTCGCGCGCCCGGCCGCGCGGGTCGCCGTACGGTCGCCGAGGCCGACGAGGGCGACCGCGTCGAGGTAGGCGCGGGTGCGGTCCTGGGTGACGGGTACGCCGGCCGCCCGGAGCGCGGTGGCGAAGCCCAGGAGGATCTCGTCGGGCTGGTGGGTCAGGGTCGCGATGGTCATCGCGCCAGCATCCGGTCGAGCGCGGCGCGCACCCGCTCGGCGTCGTCGCGGTACTTCACCAGCGCACCGAGGGTCCGCGCCGCCGTCTCGACGTCGAGGTCGGTGGTGCCGAGGTGCTGCAGGGCCCGCGCCCAGTCGAGGGTCTCGGCGACCCCCGGCGGCTTGAGCAGGTCGGTGCCGGCGCGCAGCTGCTGCACGACCTCCACCACCTGGCGGGCCAGGGTCGCGCCGACCTCGGGCGCCCGGGAGCGGACGATCGCGACCTCGCGCTCGAGGCCCGGGTGGTCGATCCAGTGGTAGAGGCATCGCCGCTTGAGCGCGTCGTGCAGCTCGCGGGTGCGGTTGGAGGTGAGCACGACCGTCGGCGGCGTCGCCGCCTGGACCGTGCCGAGCTCGGGGATGGTCACCTGGAAGGTCGAGAGGACCTCCAGCAGGAACGCCTCGAACTCGTCGTCGGCGCGGTCCACCTCGTCGATGAGCAGCACCGCGGGGCTCTGCTGCAGCGCGGCCAGCACCGGCCGCGCGAGGAGGAAGCGCTCGTCGTACAGGCTCATCTCGGCCTCCTCGACGTCACCCTTGGCGCTTCCCGACAGCGCCTCGAGGGCCCGCAGGTGCAGGATCTGGCGCGGGAAGTCCCAGTCGTAGAGCGCCTGCGTCGCGTCGATCCCCTCGTAGCACTGCAGCCGGATCAGCGGCCGGTCGAGGCTCTCCGCGATCGCCTCGGCCAGCGCCGTCTTGCCGGTGCCCGGCTCGCCCTCGAGGAGCAGGGGCCGCGACATCTCCAGCGACAGGAAGAGGACGGTCGCGAGTTCCTCGTCGGCCAGGTAGCCCGTCTCCTCCAGCCGGCGGGCGAGGTCGGCGACGCGGGTGTCCATGCTTCAAGGCTAGGGGGCGGTCGTTGGCGGGAGGTTGGCAACTGTTGCCGATCTCATCGCCGATCGACGTCGGCCCCCGTGGCGAGATCGCCGCACTCGACGAGAGTGACGTCGTGCGCCGCGAGGAAGGCCCGCGCGCCCCGGTCGCCCGCCGCGCTCTCGACCACGCCGGACCAGTGGTCGCGTCCGATCAGGACGGGGTGCCCCGGCGTGCCGTCGTACGACGCCCGGGCGAGGGCCGCGGTGCCGCAGGCGACCGTCGTCAGGACGCGGTCGACGACCTCCGCCGTGACGTCGGGAAGGTCGACGAGGTGGACGAGGGCGGCCTCGGCGACTCCGGGGGCGAGCACCGCGAGACCGGTGGCGAGCGAGGCACCCATGCCGGAGGACCAGTCCTCCGAACGAATGGTGCTGACACCGGCAAGCCCCTCGAGCAGCGGCTCGGCCTCATCGGCACCCGCCCCCAGCACCACCACGACCTCAGCGCAACCACCGTCGCGCAGCACGCGCACCGACCGCGTCAGCCAGGGAGTGCCGTCGGCGTCGCGCACCAGCGCCTTGGGCATGCCCATCCGGCGGCCCGCGCCGGCGGCGAGGAGGAGACCGTGGACCACGGACGCAGACTAGTTGGCCACCGTCAGGAGCACTGCCGCGTCGCTGAGCGCCTCCAGGTCGTGGCGCTGCGGCGGGATGACGACGTGATCGCCGGCCACGCCCTGCCAGGTCTCCCCGCCCGCGTGCAGCGCGACCTCGCCCTCCAGCACCTGCAACGTCGCCTCCTCCGGAGCGTCGTGCTCGCCGAGCCGCTCACCCGCGCGCAGGGCGATCAGGGTCTGGCGCAGGCGGTGCTCGCGGCCGCCGTACACGGTGACGGCCGCGCGGCCGCTGCTCGCCGCACGCGCGGCCGCGAGCTGGCTGTCGGTCAGCGTGGTCAGGTTCGTGGACTCCATGTCGGGCTCCTTCGTGCGCTCTGACGATCAGCAGGGGTGGATCGCCGCGTTGAAGCAGATCAGGTCGCCCTGACTCGGCACAACCGGCAGCTCGTCGTGGAGGTCCCGAGCAGGGCGCTCGACAGCCCTTTGCAGCGCCCGTTCCCGGGCGACCTTCCTCGTCGCGAGCTTCTCCCGGCTCTGTCGCCGCCCGAGGCCGCGTCCGATCCGGTTCGGCACGAACATGTCTTCATCATGGGACGAACGGTCCGCTGTGTCGAACGACCAGCGATGACCGGGTCAACGACGCGCCGCCGGCCACGGCCAGTGCCACCATCGCGCTCGAACGAGCGAACCTCGCGGCCGCGACCATCCGGCAGCGCCTCGCCGCCCGCCTCCCCGGCGAGGAGATGGTGCCGTAGTCCACAGGAGGATCCGAGCGCGTCCTTTGTGTCGAGGGTGCGTGATCGGCTGTGGGCATGAACCGGGACCTCGGCGAGCTGACGGCGGCACAGCTGTTGGCGCGCGCCGAGGCCAACGTTCGCGAACGACGCCAGGCCGAGGTCGACCAGCTCCTGCTGGTCCTTGCGTGGTGCGACCGCAACGGCACCGACCCGCAGACCGGGCCGGGCGCCGTACCTGTGACGTGGGGTGGTGACCGGCTGGTCCGGCTCGGCGGCGACGGCACCCCCGCGGTCGCCGAGCTCAGCATCGCCGAGCTGGCTATCGCCTTCCACGCCGGGGAGATCGGCACGCAGAACCTCGCGGCCGCGGCGCTCGACCTGCGCCACCGGTTGCCGTCGCTGTGGGCCCTGGTCCTCGACCTGCGGATGCCGGTCTGGCTGGCACGCAAGATCGCCGTGATGGCGCGGGAGCTGGACCGTGGTGCTGTCCGGCTGGTCGATGCCGCGGTCGCTGCCGCGGTGCAGGAGTCCCCGGGCCGGATCCTGCGGATCGCCGAGGCCAAGGTGATCGAGGCCGACCTGGCCGCCCATCAGGCCCGAGTCGCCGAGGACGCCAAGAAGACCGGGTGCTGGCTCTCCAGGCCTCGTCCCGGCGAGATCATCGACCCTCTCGGCGGCGGCGAAGCAGCCACCCGCCGATTCGCCGCCAAGCTGCCCGCAGGCGCAGCGGTCGAGCTGGATGCCGCCATCGACGACCTCGCCGATGCGCTCGAGGCACACCTGGACCGAGCCGAGGACGCCCCGCACGCCACCCGGGCTCAGCTGCGGGCCGACGCGTTGGCCTTGCTGGCCGACCCCCACGCCGCGGCACGGTTCCTGGACGGCCTCCACGCCCCCTCTCCCGAACCGTCACCGGAACCGTCTCCCCAACCGCCGACACCGCCCGCCCGACGCCGCAAGGCGGTCGTCCACGTGCACCTCTCCGCCGCGGCCCTCGCCGGCGTCCTGCCCGGCGTCGCCCGGGTCGAAGGGCTGGGCCCGTTCCTGCTCGAGCAGCTCGCCGAGCTCCTCGGCCGCAACGACATCTGCCTGCAGCCTGTGCTGGACCTCGCCGGCGTCACGAGCGTGAATGCCTACGAGCACCCCACCGTCGTACGGGAACGCGCCATCCAACGCATGCGCGGCGACGTCTTCCCCCACTCCCCCAACGTTGGAGGCGTCGGCGGCCGGTTCGACCTGGACCATCCCACCCCCTACGTCCCGCCCGCCCGCGGCGGACCCCCGGTCAGACCGGCGACCACAACGCCGCTCCCCTGACCCGAAGACACCATCGGATCAAGACCCACGGCCACCTTCCCGACGGAGGTGGCGGCTACCAGGTGCGCCAACTCGGCCTCGCCGCCTACCGCTGGATCACCCCGCACGGACTGGCCCGCATCGTCACTCCACGCGGCACGACTCGCATCGAGCTGCTGCGCCGCCGCGACGGCTCGGTCGTCGGCGAGTGCTACTCAGACCTGCCCCCTGGGCAAGTCGATGGCGGGATCGCACATCGGACGTGACCTGCCTGGTGTTGATGGCTCAGATGGACGGACCTTGCGACCGTTGGCGTATGGGCTGCCTCGACCGGAGCAACTGCGGGCAATCCGCCCACAATGGGGCAGGTCGAACCGTCACCAGATCGTGCAGCGGACCCGGCACTGAAATACAGATGTGCTGGAGGGCCTTGGGCTAACTTGGAGCGGCGGCTCGCCTAAGCAGTGTGAACATCGGCCCACAGATAGAGGTCATCCGTGAACAAGACGCAACTCATTGATGCCTTGGCCGACCGATTCGGCGGCAGTCGCAGAGAGGCGGCTCACGCACTGGACGCGGTTCTCGACACCATTACCCGCCAGGTCGCCAAGGGCGAGAGGGTCGCTATCACGGGTTTCGGTTCCTTCGAGAAGGCTGTGCGCAACGCCCGCTGGGTGCGCAACCCCCAGACGGGCGAGCGGGTCAAGACAAAGAAGAAGTCTGTGCCGAAGTTCAGCGCTGGCGCTGAGTTGAAGGCTGTCGTTGCCGGTGCAAGGAAGCCGGCGAGGCCCGCGAGACCGACCAGGCCGGATCCAGGCTACGGGCGCGCAGCGGCGACACACGCCCCCGCAAAGAAGGCCGCCGCGGCGGTCAAGAAGGCACCCGCGAAGAAGGCCCCCGCCGCGGTCAAGAAGGCACCCGCGAAGAAGGCCCCCGCCGCGGTCAAGAAGGCACCCGCGAAGAAGGCCCCCGCCGCGGTCAAGAAGGCACCCGCGAAGAAGGCCCCCGCCGCGGTCAAGAAGGCACCCGCGAAGAAGGCCCCCGCCGCGGTCAAGAAGGCACCCGCGAAGAAGGCCCCCGCCGCGGTCAAGAAGGCACCCGCGAAGAAGGCCCCCGCGAAGAAGGTCTAGGGAAGGGGGCAGGAACCGGGCAGAGTAGTAACTCCTCGCAACCCACTGACTCATGTAAGGAGCGTTTTGAAACTGTCAGAGTTGGCCACATGGAGGTTCGAGGCATCTAAGGCAGCCAGCGATCAAGCGCGCACCTTGGCACTGGCCGGCCTCGGCATCGTGTGGCTGTTCGCGGGCCCGTTCTATACAGGGAAGGGCGACACGTCGCCTTCGTCCGCCCTGCAGCTTGCTGGGGCCGCGCTCGCACTTGGACTGGCGCTCGATCTGGCCCAGTTGGTCGGTCGCACCATCGCACTGGAAGTCAATTATCGACGGGAGAACAGGGAGGCGGATCCAGCTGAGGATGATCCCACCGTTTCAGGGACTCCCGGCGTCGCCCTCATTTCCGGCCTGTTCTTCTACCTGAAGGTCGTGGCCCTTTGCGTCGGCTATGGAGCCATCGTTTTGTATTTCGCGCGAGCCACCTTCTAGCGCTTCCACTGCACGCCCTCGCCAACTGAAGCACTGAAGTGTGCCTACCGGAGGGGTCTCCTGCATGGAGGGATGCCGTCGGACGTCACCCAGCCATGCGCCGCGGCCGGGCTCCGGGACGGCATTGTCAAGGACGGCCCCGTCGCTGATCACTCCTGGTCTCTGCCAAGACCTAGATGGCTAGGAGACCGATGTCCCAGGAGGGGGCTTTCACCAGACAACATCTCCAACCGAATCAGCGTGACTAGTTGAGTGTGTCAAACCGCCGCTACGGTGACCCGAGCCCGTCTCATGACCTTCCGTGTCAGGCTCGGTCCATGCTCGCCATCTTCGATAGCAACGTCTACGACGTCTTCGCCGACAATGGAGTACGTCGTCAGACCCTGAGCGGTGCGATCAGCGCTGGGCGACTTCGGCTTCTAACCACTCACATCCAGCGTGACGAGTTAGCCGCTGTTACTGACGCTCGACGTCGCGAACAGTTGTTCGAAGTCCTTCGCCTTGCCGACCCGATTGCGACGGGTGGCTTCGTACTTGGAACCTCCCGTTTAGGTGAAGCCCGGCTGATGTCCGAAGCCGACGCCACCGTGTTCGACACCAAGATGAGAAACGGAATGTCTGACGCCCGCGGAACCAACGACGCGTTGATCATCGCGACCGCGAGAGTTGAGAACGCAACGCTTGTGAGTGAGGACCGACGCTGTCGCGCCAGAGCACAGCGTGCTGGCGTAACTGCTGTCAGTGTCGCGTGGCTTCTCCAACAGTTGGAAAGCAACTAGGCAGGGCACGCCGAAGGCGAGGAATCGACCCCGCCCTCCAGAGCCTGCGTCCTTCCGCCGCATTGGAGCACGGGCTGCTGCTCGAAACTGGCGAAGGTTTCCGCAGAGCCGTCTAACGACCCAGTCGTTGGGATCGTCGGGGCGCTACGCGTCGAGCATCCATGGGCCGCCGTTCTGGCCAATCGGCTCCCGCCGTCCCGTGGCAACGAGCCACCTTTCGTAGGTCAGCAGACGTTCGCCACTGCGACGCTGCGAATCGCCCCAACGCCGCAACCTCCGGTGCACGTACTCTAGGTACTCCGCGCCGAAGTCTTGCCACATCGAATCCGGGCTTCCGAGTGGCTCTACAAGCGTGTCAGGGCGGATGTCGGCCTGGGCGATCCCACCAAACACTGTTCCAGCAGCGTCGCGAACGCTGCGGCCCAGGTGAGCCCAGCCGGCTGGGAGACGGTGGTCGTGCTCCTGCAGGGCGGTAGAGAACGCCAAGAACGCCTCGCCCACCTCCGCCGGAGTTACCGGTACTAGTCCATGACTGCGAAGGAGCCGCCGTAACTCTCCAACTGACCCCGCCAGATCCTTGGACGCTGTAGTCCGAACGGCTCTACGTTCCTGCCCGAGCAGCTGGCGACTGCCGAACAACGCACCCGCCCACGCCGCGATGCCTACGGTCGCCAGCTCGGATGCCAGTCCCGAGACCATTCCCCAGTCTGCGCTCATAGCGACATCGTGGCCCCAACCACCGACAGAGCGCCTCTTTACGCTGCTTGCGCGGCTTGGAGACAGCCGACTCACCAACACCGTCGGGTGCCACTGCTGCGCGTAGCGTCGGCTCTTGACCTCGTCGTGTCGACGGCGAGCACGGCAGGTCACCCCGGCATCGCCGTGGAGAACTCCATGACCAACCAAGCCGCCCCTCGCGAGCTGATGCCGTTCCAGCCTGCCAACATGACGCCCGCGCGACTTGCCGCCGTCTCGTTCCTCGCCCGCTATTCCGGGACCGACTCACCACCTGTACACCTACCACCTGCGCCGGTGGTTCGCCTGGTGCGAGACCAACCGGATCGACGCCTTGATCGGCGTAGAGCGTGCCCACGTCGAGCTCTACATCCGCTCATTGACCGAAAGCGGCCTGATGGCCTCATCCGTGGTCACGCTGATGCATGGGGTACGCGGATACTTCCGCTTCGCCCACATCGACGGACTCACATCCAGCGACCCAGCGGTCTACGCCCGACTACCCGAGGTGCATCGCGATGAATCGCGCACCCAAGGGCTCGACCGGCTCGAGCTCATCCGATTCCTTCAGGTCGCTCAGACGATCACCGTCCATCACGGCGCTCTCGCTTATCTCCTTGGGATCAACGCTCTGCGAGCATCCGAGGCGGCGGTCCGGATCGAGGACTACGCCGAGACGCTGCGCGGCCACCGCGTCCTGCGCCTAGTCGGCAAAGGCAACAAGCCCGCCACCATGCCAATCACAGTTCCCGGTCCTACGAGTCCTTGAGGCATGCCGAGGCGAGCGGAGCACCGGACCCCTCATCCTGCGTCCGCTCACCGGCAATCCGGTTGATCGACGCGACGGGTATCGGATGGTCCAGCGCATCTCCCGGGCCGCAGCGATCCCGCGACACATCAGCCCGCACTCGCTGCGCCACGCCGCCATCACCAACGCCCTCGACGCTGGCGTTCCGCTGCGAGACGCCCAGATCCTCGCCCGGCACGCCGACCCGCGCACCACCGAACACTACGACCGGGCACGAGGCAACCTCGACCGCCACGGCGTCCACTTCCTCACCGCTTACGTCGCAGGCGTATAGCTTCCGCGGCACGCCGCCCACTTTGGGCCAGGTCGCGTGTCACCTATCGCGCAGCAGGCCCAATCGCCTGAAGCGCCGCAGCAAGGTGCAATGCGCATCAGGGCAGACGGCAAGAACCGCCCAAAGGGATCAAGCCGAACGAAGGCGCCGACGTCTTCCGGCGGGAGCGCGAGCAGGCAGCAGCGTCTTCGAACTAGCGGAAGACGCAGCCATCTATCATCGGCACCGTGACCGCTCCAGCTAAGCCCGTCCGCGTGTTCATCGGCTCGTCGGCCGAGGGCCTTGAAATCGCACGGAACCTTCAAGAGCAGCTGGAGCGAGTCAGTGGTTGCGAGGTTGACCTCTGGGAACACGTCTTTGAGCCTTCGGGATACGCGCTAACGAGTCTCATCGCCGTCGCTGCGAAGGTCGATTTCGCCGTACTGGTCGCGACTCCTGACGACACCACAATCAGTCGGGGAGTGGCTCAGGAATCTGTGCGCGACAACATCATCCTAGAATTCGGCCTGTTCGCTGGGGCGCTTGGACTTGAACGGACCTATCTTCTCTCGACCGGCAACACAGTGAAGTTGCCATCAGACGTCTTCGGACTTACGCGGCTGACCTACAGGAAACGGACAGATGGCTCGATCCCGGCAGCACTGAATAGCGCCGTCCTCTCTCTCAAGAGCCAACTCGACACTCTCGGCGCCAGAACCCATGTGGTGGGCGCACCGCAAGCGGACTGGGACGCACTCACCGAAGCCGAGTTTGACGAGGCCGAGAAAGTGATCCATGAGAAGCGACGCAGCTATAGGACGGCGACCGCCTTCTATCGAAATTTCGAGGGGGGAAAGTGGCTCAAGGGATTCAAGCTTCCACCACGGTTCAGATCGCCGTCAGCAGAGATGCAGCTGAAAGATCGCTGGATCCAAGAAGCTGACTTCACGCGAAGCTGGGATCACAGCAACACGGTTTTCATGCAGCTTCAATTGGTGGCAGGCCACCTCACCGTTGAGGAGATCGATCGAATCCTCGACCTGCCAACTACGGATGAATATGGCAACGACCAGCAGGCAGGACTCAACGTCTTCCTAAAGTATGTGCAAGACCATCATCCAGAAGTTCTCTCAGCGAACGCGCTGCGACGGCTGCAAGAGCTTGAGAATCCGGGAACCGCGTAGTCGCTTGCGCCTGTCTCTGGCGGTTCAAAATTGCTCGATGCTATCGGCGCGACCCGCTCATCTGGCGCCGACGGATCCCTGACGTCGGCCGTCTGTTCGCGGGCTCGCCGTCGGCCGAGCGAGCCAAAGGAGAGACTCGGGCTCGCCGAAGGTGTGAACTCCCATGCCGCGCCGGACCCGTGCGTCATCTCGCCGCCTGCCGGACGGGTCGGACGCACCGATCAGTCGAGACGGAACACACGACGGCACGCGGCCGCCCGTGCTGGTGGCAGAGGGTGACGTTGTCCGTGGGCGGCGAGGCGGGCGATCGCCTCCCTCAGGGAGACCACTGGGGCGACCTCATCGGCGGTGACCTCCGGTCCGGGCCCGGTCGAACTCGCCGATGACCTGGTCATAACACCCGCCGAACCGCACGACAGGGGGTAATCCGACGGCTCATTAGGCAACGTCCCTAAACGAGGAAGAGCGCAGCAAATCGGTCGTTGAAGGCTTTCTCGGCTGCCCGCTCGGCCTTCTGGAGATCGTCGGTGGGGTCGGTGCGGATAAGAACGTGACCGCCCATGCGGACCTCGGCATGGTAGGTCTCCGGCTTCGTGCTGTCGCAAGTGGTCACGACCTGGAGGTGCGGCCAAGACAACGGGTGGTTCCACTGCGCTCCGATCTCGACTTTCCGACCGTTGATGAACTTCTCCATGTTTGGGCTCATGTCCATGAGCCCACATTCGCAGGACCCAGCGACAGAACTGCGGAGGCCAGTCTGGCCAGCCCACCTCGAGACTTGGCGCTTCACGCGGTCGTCTGAACTGGAGGGGACTCCAACCTCTCGACCTCGGCGATCAGTTCCGTGACGGCCTGGTAGCGCTGGCCGACGTCGTGGGCGGCGCACTGCCGGATGATGCGGCCAACCTCGTCGGTTGCCGCAGGAAGGGACTCTCGCCCGGTGAAGATGTAGGCGAGGACGTGGCCGATGGCGTAGATCTCGTTGACCACCCCGTACTCCCTGAAGCTGCTGAGCGTGGGATCGCGGACCGTGCCCTTCATCTCGGTCTGGGTCCGGGTGAACTCGCTCGACTGGTCCTTCACTAGTCCGAAGTCCGACAACTTGACCAGCACCGCGCCGGAGTCAAAGACTTTCAGCAGGATGTTCTGAAGGCTGATGTCGCGGTGAAGCAACTTCTCGTGGTGCAGGTAGTTGATGCCGTACAGGAACTGGAGCGCGATGCGCTTCCGCGCGGCGAAGCCCAACTGCGCGTTCCTCCTCGTGATGTAGTCGCGCAAAGTGGTGTCGCAGTACTCCATGCGGTACTCGTTGCGGTTCTCGTCGAAGCGGTAGACCTGGACGACGTAGGGAAAGCTCAACTTCTTGAGGACCTCGAACTCCTGCTTGAAGCGTTGTAGGTCCCGCTCGTCGATGTCCTTCTTGGCGCGCTTCACGGCGAACTTGATGCCGTAGTCGGGGTCGACGTAGGAGTACACGTGCGCGAAGGACCCGCTGCCCACCATCTGCAACTCGACGGGCTCCTGGTGCTTCATCAACTTCACGCTCTTAGCGGCGTGCGAGAAGACCGGCTCGTAAGCGATGACCTCGATCGGTTCGAAGTCCTCGGGGATCGGACTGCCGCTGCTCATGGAGAGCCACGGCCGACACCGGTCCAGCGAGTCCTCGTAGGCTTCAGCCAACTCCACTTCGACGCCGGCGCGTTTCAAGGTGTGCAAGTCCGTCTCGATTTCCTTCATGAGCGCCAACATGTCCCTGCTCGGGTCGGCCCAGTAGTGCCGGGTGGTCGCTGCTCGGCCGTTGATGGCCGTGAAGTGCTCGTTCAGCCGCTTATGGAGAACGGCGAACATGTGACCCCATTCGGGGTCGTCGTACAGACGGTCGAATGCTCTAGACGAGGGCACGGCGTCGTACTTCTCCCGAACATCCGTCAGCATAAATTCGACGAGATTCGCCATCGCGTCCCCCTTTCGGCACTGGCGTCCATTGTTCCACTTCGCTCCGACACCACGCAGGCCGATAGATCGTCGGGAAGACAAGGTGGATTCCGCGTCATTCCGCCGCGATCGACCTCGCCGATCCAGCGCCAGGCGTTCAAGATCCGCAGCGCCGTCCGGCCGTTGGTGCGAGACAACGCCCGCAGAATCCGCAATCGAGAGGCAGGATCTGAGACTGCGCGCCCTGGAGATTCCGACGCGTCCGACCGCTCGATCCTCCGTCTCGAAGGTCTTCTCGCCCCGGACCACGGCGCCTGCTGATCCCACGGGCCCGCGCTGCGGTCCGCATCCAGACGTCACTAGTCGGCGCGGACCCGTCGGGTGTCGTACGCCCACATCGCGATCTCGACGCGATTGCGGGCACCGAGCTTGGCCATCAACGAGGCGACGTGGGTCTTGACCGTGCTCAGGCCGACGAAGAGCTCGGTGGCGATCTCGGCGTTGGTCCGGCCCCGCGCGACCAGGGCGAGCACCTCCTCCTCGCGCTCGGTCAGCGGATCGATGGGTTGGACCGGTGTCGCCGGCGCCTGGTCGGCGAAGGTGGACAGCAGGCGACGGGTGATGTTGGGGGCGATCAGCGCGTCGCCCTCGGCCGCGGCGTGGATCGCCTGGACCAGGAGCGCCGGTCCGGCGTCCTTGAGCAGGAAGCCGCGGGCGCCGGCGCGCAGGGAGCCGAGCACGTACTCGTCGAGGTCGAAGGTGGTGATCACCACGACCGCCATCGGGTCCGGCACGTCCGGGCCCGCCAGGCGCCGCGTCACCTCGACGCCGTCGAGGCCGGGCATCCGGATGTCGACGAGGAGTACGTCGGGACGCAGCCGGGTCGCGACGTCCAGCGCTGCGAGCCCGTCCGCCGCCTCCCCCACGACCTCGATGCCGGGTTGCGCGCCCAGGATCATCACCAGCCCGGTCCGGACCAGGTCCTGGTCGTCGGCCACCACGACGCGGATGGTCATGCCAGTCCCTCCGCCGGCAGCACGGCCTCGACGACCCAACCGCCCTCCGGCCCGGGGCCCGCGGAGAGCGAGCCGCCGAGGAGCTGGGCGCGTTCGGCCATGCCCTGCAGGCCGTACCCGGGCGCCGGGGCCGGCCCCGGCTCGTTCCGGCCGTCGTCGCTGACCCGCAGCCGCACCGTGTCGCCCTCCCGGCGTACGTCGATGCCGACCCGGGTGGCGCCGCGCGCATGGCGTACGGCGTTGGTCAGCGACTCCTGCGCGAGCCGGTAGAGCGCGGCGTCCACGGGTGGCGCCAACAGGCTCAACGACCCGTCCAGCGAGACCTCGACGGTCGGCTTCGCATCGGCGCGCTCCAGGGCAGGCAGGTCCGCGACGCCTCGCTGCGGCGAGTACGCGACGGACTCCTGCTCGCGCAGCACCTTCACCATGGACCTCATCTCCGCCAGGGTCCGCGACGCCTCGGACTCGATCGCCGCGAGGACCTCGACGGCCTTCTCGGGCTGGACGCCGGCGACCACGCCGCCGGCCTGCGCCTGCACCGCGATGGCCGAGACGTGGTGGGCCACGATGTCGTGGAGCTCGCGCGCCAGTGCGACCCTCTCGTGGTTGCGGATCTCGCGCTCCTGGCGGTGCCGGAGGTCCGCGCGGTAGCGGAACACCGCCGCCAGGGCGACGCACAACAGCAGCAGGACGCTCCCGCCGAAGACCTGGGACCAGTTCGCGGACGTGGCGTACATGCCCAGGGCGGCGACGACGGCCACGAACGCCGTCCCCCACGCGGTCTCCCGGCCCGAGCCCCACCGCACCAGGGAGTAGAGCAGGACCAGGACTGCGAGCATGGAGTCGAGGCCGAGGGACCCGTTGTGGGCGGTCAGCTGGAGGACCGAGAGCAGCCCGGCGACGCCCCACCCGGCCACGGCGGCCACCAGCGGGTGGCTGCGCCGCCAGAGCAGGGCGGGTGCCAGCGCGAGCGCGAGCACCGTCACCAGCGGTCGCCACGCCAGCTCCGGCCGAAGGACGCCCTCGATCAGTGCGGCGACCGCGAACCCGCCCGCCAGCAGCCGGTCGGGGCGACCGACGGGCGCGGCGTCGGCAGGCCGCGGCTCGTCGAGGACGGAGCGCCGGACGGTGACCACGGCTCCAGCCTAGGGATCGGCGCGCCCCGGCATACCCGCCGAAAGTACGAGACGCGCAGCATGCCTTCGGCCAGGGGTTCCGCGGCCTCCCGGCCGATGCCGCCCGCCGCCGTACCCAGCCATCGTGGACCGACCGATCCACAGCACGACAACGGAGCCCCCGATGAGCGAACGTCACCCCACCCCACTGCAGGACCAGCCGATCCCCGTGCGAGCCAAGCTCGCCGCCGCGTGGACGAGCCTCATGTTCCTCTACGCCTACGTGGACATCCTCAACTTCTTCACACCCGGCGTCGTGGAGGACATCCTCGACGGCCGGGTCTTCGAGTTCGACCTGTCACAGGCCTTCTCGACCACCGCGCTCGCCATGATGGCCGTCCCGATCCTCATGATCACGCTGTCGACGACGCTGCCCGCCCCGGCCGGCCGCCTCGCGAACCTCGTCGTCGCCACGCTCTACGTCCCCGTCACGGCGTTCAACCTGGCGGGCGAGTCCTGGCTGGCCTTCTACGGGCTCGGCGTCGCGCTGGAGCTGGCGCTGCTCGCCCTCGTCGTACGGCTCGCCTGGACCTGGCCCCGCGAGCAGGACTGAGCCACGCGATGCTCGACCGAGCATGAAAAAGACCCAGGGCCCCCGCCGAAGCGGAGGCCCTGGGGGTGGTGCGGTGGAGCGGCGGGACTCAGAAGTCCATGCCGCCCATGCCACCGGTCGGGTCGCCGGCAGCGGCGGCCTTCTCCGGCTTGTCGGCCACGACGGCCTCGGTGGTGAGGAACAGCGCGGCGATCGACGCGGCGTTCTGCAGCGCCGAGCGGGTGACCTTGGCCGGGTCGATGATGCCCTCGCCCAGCAGGTCGACGTACTCACCCGTGGCAGCGTTGAGGCCCTGGCCGGCGGGGAGGTTGGCGACCTTCTCCGCGACGACGCCGCCCTCGAGGCCGGCGTTGATCGCGATCTGCTTCAGCGGGGCGGACAGCGCCACCTTGACGATGTTGGCACCGGTGGCCTCGTCACCCTCGAGCTCGAGCTTGTCGAACGCGTTGGCACCGGCCTGCACCAGCGCGACGCCACCACCGGGGAGGATGCCCTCCTCGACGGCCGCCTTCGCGTTGCGGACGGCGTCCTCGATGCGGTGCTTGCGCTCCTTGAGCTCGACCTCGGTGGCCGCGCCGACCTTGATGACGGCCACGCCGCCGGCCAGCTTGGCGAGGCGCTCCTGGAGCTTCTCGCGGTCGTAGTCGGAGTCCGACTTCTCGATCTCGGCGCGGATCTGGTTGACCCGGCCCTCGATCTGGGCCGCGTCGCCGGCACCCTCGACGATGGTGGTCTCGTCCTTGGTGATGACGACCTTGCGGGCCTGGCCGAGCAGCTCGAGACCGGCGGTCTCCAGCTTGAGGCCGACCTCCTCGGAGATGACCTGGCCGCCGGTGAGGATCGCGATGTCCTGCAGCATGGCCTTGCGGCGGTCGCCGAAGCCCGGGGCCTTGACCGCGACGGACTTGAAGGTGCCGCGGATCTTGTTGACGACCAGGGTCGACAGCGCCTCGCCGTCGACGTCCTCGGCGAGGATGACGAGCGGCTTGCCCGACTGCATGACCTTCTCCAGCAGCGGCAGCAGGTCCTTGACGTTGCTGATCTTGCTGTTGGCGATGAGCACGTAGGCGTCCTCGAGGACGGTCTCCATGCGCTCCGGGTCGGTGACGAAGTACGCCGAGATGTAGCCCTTGTCGAAGCGCATGCCCTCGGTGAGCTCGAGGTCGATACCGAAGGTGTTCGACTCCTCGACCGTGATCACGCCCTCCTTGCCGACCTTGTCCATCGCCTCAGCGATGGCGTCACCGACGGTGGCGTCGCCACCGGCGGAGATGGTGGCGGTGGCAGCGATCTGCTCGCGGGTCTCGACGTCCTTGGCCATGCCGAGCAGCTGCTCGGAGACGGCCGAGACGGCGGCCTCGATGCCGCGCTTGAGACCCATCGGGTTCGCGCCGGCGGCAACGTTGCGCAGGCCCTCGCGGACCAGTGCCTGGGCGAGGACGGTCGCGGTCGTCGTACCGTCACCGGCGACGTCGTCCGTCTTCTTGGCGACCTCCTTGACCAGCTCGGCGCCGATCTTCTCGTAGGGGTCCTCGAGCTCGATCTCCTTGGCGATGGAGACACCGTCGTTGGTGATCGTGGGGGCGCCCCACTTCTTCTCCAGCACGACGTTGCGGCCCTTGGGGCCCAGGGTGACCTTGACGGCGTCCGCGAGCGTGTTCATGCCACGCTCGAGACCGCGGCGGGCCTCCTCGTTGAAAGCAATCAGCTTCGACATAACTCCTGCGATTCCTTCGCGATGTCCGTTGTCACTCTCAAGGCGAGAGTGCCAGCATCATGTTTAGCACTCGACCATGGCGAGTGCAAGGAGAAGGGGTGGTCAGGAGCGCGCGAGACGCCCCGCGACGACGGTCGCGAAGCGGTCGGCGTTGGCCGGGTCGACGTCGAGGTACAGGCCCGGCTCGATCAGCTCCAGCTCACTGACCGCCCAGGCGCCGTCCCGGACCATCAGGTCGACCCGGGCATAGGCGAGGTCGGCTCCCAGCAGCGTTGCAGCCGCCCGCACCGCGCCCTCCGCGACCGCCGCCCGGTCCGGGGCCAGGGCGACGGGCCGGCTCGAGCCGCACAGCTCGTGGACCCGCACCTCCCCCGTCGCCGCGACCTTGTCGACCTGCGCCACGGCGCGCCCGTCGAAGACGTAGACCGACGACTCCCCGGTCGTCCGCACCGACTCCACGAGCGGCTGGGCGATCCACGGCCCGGCGACCAGTCCCTCGAGCCGCGGGTCGTCGGTGCGCTCGGCCACCACGACGCCCACGCCGCCCGCGCCGGTGCGCGGCTTCACGACCACGCTCCCCCAACGGGCCAGGGCCTTCGCCAACCCACCGGCACAGTCAGTGTCGTCGATGAGCATCGTCGGCACCGTCGCCACCAGCTCCGCGAGGTCGAGCAGATAGGCCTTGTCGGCGTTCCAGGCGAACACCTCGGCACCGTTGAGCAGCGGCGTCACCGCCTCGAGCTCCCGCGCCCAGGCGAGGAACGAAGGCAGCCGGCGGTGGTAGTCCCAGGTCGAGCGGACTGCGACCAGGTCGGCCGCGGCCCAGTCGACCGCCGGGTCGTCCCAGCACACCCAGCGGCTCTCGATCCCGCGCTCGGCGAGCGCGGCGCCCAGCGCGGCACCTCCCGGCTCGCCGTCGGGCAGCAGGTCGAAGGTGGCGAGGAGGACGGTGGCCATGGCCCCAACGTTAGGAGGCAGGCGCCAGCGATGCCCGGCTCAGTGCGGGTGACCCTCGTTGCTCGGGTTCGTGTCGCCCGTGTCGGGCGACTCGGCCGATTCCTGCTGCTCGGGCGCCGCGGGAAGATCGACACCCACCGGGTGCTTGTCGCGCCAGTCAGCCGAGTCGACGACCTCCTGACGGTGCTCGCGGAGCAGGCCGGCGACGGTCTGGTCGGTGTGGTCGAAGAGCTTGCCGATGTCGTCGAGGGTCTCTCCCGCGTCGACGAGGTCGTGCGAGGTCCGCAGCAGGACGTTCTCCAGCGTCTCGGCGACGGCGTTGTAGATCGGCCACGGCCCGGTCGGGACCATTCCCTGGTGGTCGCGTGTCCAGGGGCCGGCTCCCACCGCAAGGTGCTTGGCCGCCGTCTTCACGTGGCCCGCGACGGCCGGCATCTTCTGGGTGCCGATCCGGTGCAGCTTCTGCGGGTAGATCTCGAGCAGGTTGCGCTGGACCAGGTTGTTGCCCGTCGGGTCGGTCTCCCGGATGATCCGTGGCGGGCCGAGCCGGAAGGGCGAGCTCGCTGCGCCGACGGCCTCCTCGACCGACGTGAGGGCCTGGTAGCTGTCCGACTCGACACCGTAGATCTTGTCGTCGAGCTCGTTGAGCGCGCCGACGATGTTGTCGAGCACGACCTGCGGGTCGGCCGAGCCCATCGGCGGCAGCTCCGCGTTGTCGTCACCGTCGTCCGTGGGCCAGAACTGCGCGAGCAGGCCGTTGATGGTGGCGACCGGGCCGATGACCGCCGCGGCCGCACCTTCGGTCACGACCAGGGATGCGGCTGCCGTGAGCGTGCCGACGACCGTGAAGACGAAGGATGCCACTCCGTTGTCACCACCGGACTCCTCACGCCCGGCACCACCCATCGCCTCGAACCCGGCGATGGCGATGGACAGCACGTCGGCGCGGGTCCGGGTCCACAGCTCCTTCTGCGCGGCGATCGCGAGCTTCAGGTGAGCAGCGACCTCGAACTGCGCCGCGTTCACGCCGGCGTAGTCGTTGACATAGTTCTCGTAGAACGTGTCGACCGCGGTGGAGCCGCCCGAGAGCATCGACCCCAGCTGACCGACGATGTCGTCCATCAGGTTGGGGATCGGCCCGACGCCCTTGAAGTTCTTGATGTTGCTGCCCGAGCCACCCTCACTCGTCCCCCCGGAGGAGATCCCGGGGCACAGCTCGGTGAGCGCCGTGTCGAGCCGGGCCAGCTGGGGCGTGAAGCCATCGGGCTCGGGCAGGATCCGCCACGGAGCGAACACGCTGCGGACCGCGGTGATCCAGGGCAGGTAGACCTTCTGGTACGGGTTGAACTCGAAGACCTCGTTGTTCTCGTCGTAGGCGCCCCAAGCCGGGGAGAGCTCGACCTTGACGTCGCCGGTGTCCCCGTCCTGCCAGCTCCGGATCCGGTCACCAGGGGTGATGAAGTAGCCGACCCGGGTGAACTCGAAGAGTGGGCCCAGGTTCGGGTCGCAGTTCGGGTCCTGCACGGGAATCGACAGGTAGCCGTTGCGTTCCATGTCGGCCCGGATCGCCAAGCTGATGATGGCGTTGACCCAACCGTCAAGGCGACCGACGTAGTAGTCCGACACACTTACCTCCCAAGATCGACGAGCAGACAGTCCCCCACGCCCACCGACGACAAACCGCGCCGTCCAAGCGTTTCTCGCCGGGCTCCTGCGGGAACGTGCTGGCCGTGACGACGCGACGGCTCCTGCTCGCCGGCCTCGTCGTCGCGGTTGCGGGAGCTCTGCTCGCTCTGGCGGTCGTCGCCACGACAGACCACGGGTGGCGGGTGCCGGACTCCGCCGGTTCGTACGTCGGCACCGTCGGCTCCGTGGTCGTCACGGTCTCGCCGTCCCAGGTCAACGGCTGGGATCTCGCGTCCGGCGAGCGCCGGTGGCGGTGGCGATCAGGCACCCGGAGCGCCTCCGACGCCCTCCGGGTGGGCGAGCGGGTGGTGCTCCGCACCGGCGAGGACCTCGTCGCGCTCGACGGCGACTCCGGTCGCGAGCGGTGGCGCGTCGCCCTGCCGGTGGGGCTCGACCCGGTGACGGCCGACGGTGACGTCCTGGTCCTCACCCGCCGCGACGGCACCGGCAGCCGCGCGCTCGACGTCACCGACGGGCACACCGTCTGGGAGATGCCCGGTCGGGCCGGGGTCAGCAGCCAGGCCGAGGAGCTGGTGTCGTCCGTGCGGTCCTACGGGTCGCCGTACGTCGTCGTGGCCGGCGCGGACGCCGGAGTCTCCCGACTGCAGGTCGTCCAGGTGCGCACAGGCGTCGTCGCCCGGTCGGTCCCGGGCGCTGCCGAGTTCACCCTCCAGGGCAATCACCTGCTCACCCGGTCGCTCGTCCTGCAGAAGGACCCACGCCGCTACGAGCTCGGACCGTGGCAGGGCTACGAGGTCGAGAGCACCGCCGCGCCCTGGTCCGCGCCGGTCGACGTGACGTCGCCGTGGGTCGGCGGGGGACCGAGTCCGGCCCAGTCGGACGCGGTGATCGACGGGCTCCAGGTGCCGGACCGGCGCTGGCTCGCCCTGGACACGGACACCGGCGAGATCGGGACCCTGAGGCCACCGCGGGGCTGGCGGTGGGCCGGCGCACCCGAGCAGGCCGCCTTCGACACCGTGGAGCCGGGCACCGTCCTCGTCTCCCGGGGCGAGGCCGCCGGCGTCTGGCAGATCGGTGAGCGGAGCGTCACCTCGCTGCCCGACGCCGAGCGACGCCTGGCAGCCTTCGCGGGGCCGGGCGTCTACGCACAGCTCGTGCGCGCCGGGCGCCGGATCGGCGGCACCCTCACGCGCATCGACCTGGTGCGGGACGGCGAGGTCCACTCGCTGACCGTCGACCTCGAGCCGACCGACCACCTCCGGCTGGTCGTCCTCGACGAGACCGTGGCCGTGCTCGACCGTGGGCGGCTGGCACTTGTCGTCCCCGTCGCGGACTTCGGCTGAACCCGACCCCGGGACCGTCAGCGTGCGGCGTCGGAGGACCGCGGTGCCCGGTGACCGAACGGCACCCGCTCCGCGTGCCCCAGCGCCAGCAGCACCGATGGCAGGAGCGCCTTGGCTGTGCGCTTGTAGCCCAGGGCGCTGGGGTGGAACCGGTCCAGGCTGAACATCTCGTCGGGATTGGTGATGAAGAACGGTCCGACGACGTGGGCGAGCGAGACGGCGTGCGCCCCGTTGCGTACGGCGACATCGGCCTGCGCGGCGGCGAGCTGGCGTGACATCCGCGAGCCGAGCGAGCGCAGCGGTTGCGGGACCGGCCGGAGCGCACCGAGGTCCGGGCAGGTGCCGACGACGACCTCGGTCCCCTGCTCGCGCAGCCGGGACACGGCCTCCTCCAGCTGGGCCGCCGACGTCGCCACGGGCACCCGGTGGGTCACGTCGTTGCCGCCGATCACGATGACGGCGACGTCGGCGTGGTAGCCGGCCGGCAGCCCGTCGAGCTGCCCGGCCAGCGCCGAGCTCTCCGAGCCCACGATCGCGGCGGTCCGCAGCGCGACCGGCCGGCGC
This sequence comes from Nocardioides sp. QY071, assembly GCF_029961765.1. NCBI lineage: Bacteria > Bacillati > Actinomycetota > Actinomycetes > Propionibacteriales > Nocardioidaceae > Nocardioides > Nocardioides sp. QY071. The sequence goes on along the minus strand of NZ_CP124681.1, from coordinate 1,285,020 downwards.
AGCTCGCCGGCCAGGCCGCGGGCGACGCGGGCGCCGAGGGTGTCCTTGGCACGCTCGGCCCCCAGGCCGGCCGCGATCGAGTCGCCGAGGACCAGCAGGTGCAGCGGCGGGCCGTCGTACGACTTGCGCTTCCAGACCTTGTCCGCCGGGATCGCCTGCTCCCCGAGCGGCTTCCCGATCCGGGCGCGGGCGACGGCGGCCTGACGCCGAAGCAGCTCGCGCCCGCCACCGGTCGTCACGCCGATCCCGGCGAGGGCGACGCCGGCGGCGACGAGGGTGGTTCGGGTACGGCTCATGGCTGCTTTGAACCAGACCGGCCTGAACGGATCGTGGCTTCGCGGTTTCGCCCCGGTGTCGGGCATCTCGCACCTACGATCCCCGCATGCTCTCGCGCCTGTCGCTCGCCCTCGCCTGTGCCGTGCTGCTCGCCGGGTGCGGCGGGGAGCCCGTGGCCGAGGAGGACAAGATCCTGATCCCGTCGACGTCCTCCCCGCTGGGGCCCTCCCACGGCGGGACGGGCGCGGCGTCGCCGGAGGCGAAGCCGAAGAAGGAGAAGCAGAGGAAGGCGAATGTGGTCCTCGCCCCGCAGGCCGGCATCCGGTTCACCGCTCCGGCGGGCTGGGCACCGTGGACAGCCGAGGACCTTGCGGGCACCGCACGCAGCTCCGAGCTCCAGGGACTGCTGGACCGGATGGGGATGACCCGCGAGCAGTTCGCACGCTCGCTCGACGACTTCGACGCGTTCCTGGTCGGCTTCGCCGGCAACCTCAACGTCTCCACGGTCGGCACCGGCAGCGTCCTGCCGTCCGAGGCCGAGATGCGCGCGCAGTACGGGGCGGTCACCTCGTCCATCGACGACGTCGAGGACGTCGACACGGCCGCCGGCCCGGGCCGTGTCCTCCACTACACGATCACCGTCGGCACCCGAGTGCAGTACGGCGCCTCCCTGATGCTCCTCACCGGCGGCCGGTTCGCGAACCTGACGATCACCACGGCCGACGCGGACGAGAGCAGGTCCCGGATGAGCGATCTCCTGCCGACGATCCGCCGGTCCTGACCTCAGTCCGCGACGAGCACCGTCGGCTCGTGCGCGACCGGGAAGTTGACCGACGCCGCGATGAAGCAGTTCGCGCTCGCCTCGCCGTGGATCTCCTGAGCGGTCGCGGCCATCGAGGCGTCGGCGACGGTGACCCGGGGACGCAGCGTGACCGAGGTGAAGCGTCCACCCTGCCCCACCTGCGCCATCGTGCCGACCGGGCTGTCGTCGTACGCGACCACGACGACGCCGTGGTTGACCGCGGAGTGGAGGTACGACAGCAGGTGGCACTGCGCCAGCGCGGCGAGGAGGAGCTCCTCGGGGTTCCAGCGGCCGGCGTCACCGCGGAAGGTCGGATCGGCGGAGCCGAGCAGGTCGGGCTTGCCGGCCGCGGTGAGGAGGACGTCGCGGTCGTAGTCCCGGTAGCCGGACGTGCCGGTGCCGCGGTTGCCCTGCCAGACCAGGTCGAGCGCATAGCTGTGATCGGTCACCGGACCATTCTGTAGCGAGAACTTGTTCTAGTTTGGCACTCTTCTCCTGTGACCCCCACCACAGAGACCACCGCGCGCCCGATCAACCTCGCCGACGTGCTCGAGGCGATGGCCGACGCGCTGCCCGACCGGGCGGCCGTGCACACCGGCGACCGGGTGTGGACCTTCGCGGAGATCGACGAGCGCGCGACGCGCCTGGCCAACCACCTGGTGGACCTCGGGATCCAGCCGGGCGAGCACGTCGCAGTGCACTCGACCAACCGGATCGAGTGGGTCGACGCGCTCTACGGCTGCCTCAAGGCCCGGGCCGTGCCGATCAACATCAACTACAAGTACCTCCGCGACGAGCTGGCCTACCTGTACGGCAACGCCGACTGCGTCGCGACCATCGTCGCGCCGGAATACGTCGACGCGGTGGCCGAGCTCGACCTGCCGACGCTGCGACACACGATCGTCCTCGGGGACGAGTACGACGCCACGCTGGCCGCGTCCTCCCCCGAGCGGAAGGTCACCGGCCGTAGCGCCGATGACCACTACGTGCTCTACACCGGCGGCACGACCGGCTACCCCAAGGGCGTCGTGTGGCGCAACGAGGACCTGATCCGCGCCGCACTCAACGCCGCGCGGTACGGCGCACCGCTGGACTCGATCGAGCAGCTCGTCGCCGAGGCGAGCGCCGTCGAGAGCCCGATGGTGCTGCTCGCCTGCGGCCCGATGATGCACGGCGGCAGCCAGTGGATCCTCGGCAACGCGCACGTCGCCGGCCAGACCGTGGCGCTCTACACCGAGCCGCACTTCGACGCGGCGTCGATCCTCGACCTCGTCCAGACCGCGAAGGTCGTCTCGCTGACCTTCCTCGGCGACGCGATGGGCCGCCCGGTCGCCGAGGCGATCCTCGCCGAGCCCGACCGGTGGGACCTGTCCAGCCTGGCCGCGGTGTCCAACGGCGCCGCTCCCCTGTCCGACGGCGTGCGCGAGGAGATCCGCCGCGCGCTGCCCGGCCGGTTCATCCTCGACTCCTACGGCTCCTCCGAGTCCGGCGCCGCCGGGTCCCGGATGGACGACGGCACCGACGGCGGCCAGAGTGCCCCGCGGTTCACCGTGACCGACCAGGTCGAGGTCTTCGACACCGAGTTCAAGCCGTGCCCGGTCGGCGTCGACGGGATGCTCGGCCGCTCCGGCCCGGTGCCGCTCGGCTACTACAAGGACCCGGTCAAGACGGCCGCCACGTTCAAGGAGATCGACGGCGTGCGCTGGGCGATCCCGGGCGACTTCGCGCGCCGCGAGGAGGACGGCTCGGTCACGGTCCTGGGCCGCGGCTCGGTGTGCATCAACACCGGCGGTGAGAAGGTCCACCCCGAGGAGGTCGAGGCGGTGCTGCTGCGCCACGACGACATCTTCGACGCGGTCGTGGTCGGCACCCCGCACGAGCGCTGGGGCCAGCAGGTCACCGCACTGGTGCAGCGCCGCGAGGGCTCGACCCTGACCGAGGACGACGTCCGCGACCACTGCCGCGCGCTCATCTCCAACTACAAGGTGCCGAAGACGATCCTGTTCATCGACGAGGTGCCGCGCACCCCGGTCAGCAAGGTCGACTACCCGGCCAGCACGGCCCTGGCGGCCCAGCTTCTCGGCTGAGTCGCGCACCGCACCCCATGCGAATTGGTCGGCAATTCCGCCGTACGGCGACCAAATCGCATGGGGCGCGGTCGTTCAGCAGCCGCCGGCGACCGCGGGGATCACCGAGACCTCGGCGCCGTCGGGCGTCGGGGTGTCGAGCTCCTGCTCGAAGCGCACGTCGTCGTTGTTGACGTAGACGTTGACGAAGCGGCGCAGCTTGCCGTCCTCGTCGAGGATCCGGCCCTTGATGCCCGCGTAGTTGGCGTCGAGGTCGTCGAGGATCTCGGAGAGCTTGGCGCCGGTGGCGCTGACCTCGGACTCACCACCGGTGTAGGTGCGGAGGATGGTGGGGATCCGGACGCTGACTGCCATGGGGGCTCTCCTGGTCTGCTGGTGAAGGGGTGGGCCGGAGCCGGTCTCAGAGACCGGTCTCCTTGAAGGCCTTGTAGCTCGGGGCGATGGTCGCCGCCGCGCCGACCTGGCCGGAGACCGCGTCGAGGGTCTTGAGGCCGTGGCCGGTGTTGATGATGACCGTCTCGAGGCTGGGGTCGAGCTGGCCGGTCTCGACGAGCTTCTTGGTGACCGCGGTCGTCGTACCGCCGGCGGTCTCGGTGAAGATCCCCTCGGTGCGGGCGAGCAGCACGATGCCCTCGCGGATCTCCTCATCGGTGACCTCCTCGACGGCGCCGCCGGTGCGGCGGGCGATGTCGAGGACGTAGATGCCGTCGGCGGGGTTGCCGATGGCCAGGCTCTTCGCGATGGTGTCGGGCTTGACCGGGCGGATCGCGTCGACCCCGGCCTTGTAGGCGGTCGCGACCGGGCCACAGCCGGTGGCCTGGGCGCCGAAGATCCGGTAGGGCTTGTCCTCCACGAGGCCGAGCTTGATCAGCTCCTGGAAGGACTTGTCGACCTTGGTCAGCTGGGAGCCGGACGCGACCGGGATGACGACCTGGTCCGGAAGCCGCCAGCCGAGCTGCTCGGCGATCTCGTAGCCCAGGGTCTTGGAGCCCTCGGCGTAGTAGGGCCGCACGTTGACGTTGACGAACGCCCAGCCCTCCTCCTCGCCGGCGATCTCGGAGGCGAGCTTGTTGACGTCGTCGTAGTTGCCGTCGACGGCGACCAGGTTCTCGGTGAAGATCGCCGAGTTGACCTGCTTGGGCTGCTCGAGGTTGCTGGGGATGAACACGACGGTCTTGATCCCGGCACGGGCGCCGGCAGCGGCCACCGCGTTGGCGAGGTTGCCGGTCGAGGGGCAGGCGAAGACGGTCGAGCCGAGCTCGCGAGCGGCGCTGAGCGCGCAGGCGACGACGCGGTCCTTGAAGGAGTTCGTCGGGTTGGTGGAGTCGTCCTTGACCCAGAGCTTGTCGATGCCGAGCTCGGCGGCCAGGTTCTTCGCGTCGAGCAGCCGGGTGAAGCCGGGCTCGGTGTTGGGGCTGGTCTCGATGTCGCTCGGGACCGGCAGCAGCGCCTTGTAGCGCCAGATGTTGCGGGGGCCGGCTTCGATCTCCTCGCGGGTGATCGCCGGGAAGTCGTAGGAGATCTCCAGCGGCCCGAAGCACTCCGGGCAGGCGTAGAACGGGCCCAGGTCGACCCGGTGGCCGCACTCACGACAGGAGAGGGCGGTGGCGTTGCCGAACGCGCCCTCGCGCAGGCCGGGCTTCGTCTCGGTCGTCTCGACCTCGGTCACAACGGCGCTCATGGATTCCTCCTTCTCATCTGTCCCGGCGACTCTCGCGCGGGTCGGATTTGGCACCGTTTCCGCGACGTCGGATCCCTGCGAGCAGGTGTCCGACGGGAGTTCGCGGCGGTTGCCGGGACTTCTCAGGGCCGTTCCCTCAGTCCCTCTGGATGAGCACGCACAGCCTAGGGGCGATCCACCACCGACACCCAATCGAGATCCCGGATACCGAGACTGACGTCCGGAATATGAGACTCAAGAAGTACGACGCGCCGCGCGCGCGTCGGTCGCGAGCTGCCGGAGCAGGTCGAGCACGCCGGCGGGACCATGCACGACGACGTCGGAGAGCGCGACCAGGGCACTCTGCTCGTCGGACGCCGAGCACACCCGCAGGGTGGCCAGGCCGCGGTCGCCGAGCTCCTCGACGGCCTCGAACGCCTCGACGTCGCCGAGGTCGTCGCCGGCGAACAGGAAGCCGTCGGCCTCGAGCACCGCGGCCAGGCGGTGCACGACCATGCCCTTGTGGGAGCCGGCCGAGCGCACCTCGATCACCGACTTGCCGGGCTCGAGGACCAGCCCGTGCCGGTCGGCGAGCTCGCGCAGCGAGGGCAGCAGCCGGTCGAAGGCCTCTTCGGAGTCCGGCAGGCGCCGGGTGTGGACCGCGACCGCGAGCCCCTTGTCCTCGACGAACGCGTCGGCGGCGCCGGCGCTGCGCAGCGCGCGCGGCAGGTCGCGCTCGAAGGTCGCCAGGCCGCGCGGGGGGCGGGCTCCCTTGATGCGGCGGTGGCTCGAGCTCCAGCGCTCGTTGCCGTACTGGCCGAAAACGAACAGCTCCTTGCCGGCCGCCTCGAGGGCGTCGCCGACCTCCTCCAGCCCCCCGAGGTCGAGCGCCTGGCGCGCGGGTCGCCCGGTGATCACCGCGATCGCGGCGACCTCCTCGGCCAGCGCCGTCAGCACCGCCGGCGCGTCCGGGTGGATGTGCGCCTGGGCGGGGTCGTCGACGATCGGTGACAGGGTGCCGTCGAAGTCCAGGCCGACGACGGTCCGCGACGCGACGCGCACCAGGGCGTCGTACCGCTGCTGGCCGGGAACCGACGTGAACCTCACGCACCCCATCCCATCACGTCGCCCGCGATCGCGGATGACGGGTGGGTGAACCTTCAATCGGGTGGGGCCGGATCGGATCAGTCCAGCTCGCCGGTCAAGATGACCGTGAGGTTCGTGTCGCTCATGTCGCTGTCGGTGTCGGCGGGCAGCACCCGGGCGATGCCCAGGTCGAGCGCGAGCTGCTGGGCGACCGCCTTCTTGCCCTTCGGGAAGTAGACGCTGGTGGCGGGGACGGTGCCGTACCAGTTGTCGGCGGCCGCGACCTTCCAGCCGGCGGCCTTCACCTTCTCCGCGACCCGGCCGGCCAGGCCGCGGATCGCGGTGTTGTTGAAGACCACGACCGAGTGGTCACCGCGTACGACGGGCGGCGGGGCGGGCTTGTCCTCGGTAGGCGTCGCGGTCGGCTCGGTGCCGGCATCACCGGGCTCGTCGGTGGCGGTCGGGGTGGCGGCCGCCTTGGTGGCGGAGATGTCGCGCTCGGCCGGGCCGTCGCCGCGGGTCGCGACGAAGGCGATGGCCGCGAGGACCACGGCGACGATGCTGAGCAGCACCACGGGCGAGGGCAGGACGGCGCCGCGCTCGTCTCGGGTGCGAGTGGGCCAGGTGGGGAAGGTCATGGCCGCCTCTCCGGGTAGCTGGGCTGGTGGGTCAGATCTCGAAGCCCAGGCGCCGCGCGGACCGCTGCCGCTGACGCTGCGAGCGCAGGCGCCGCAGGCGACGCACGAGCAGCGGGTCGGCCTCGAGGGCCTCGGGGCGGTCGATCAGCGCGTTGAGCACCTGGTAGTAGCGGGTCGCGCTCATGTCGAACTGCTCGCGCACGGCGCTCTCCTTGGCGCCGGCGTACTTCCACCACTGGCGCTCGAAGGCGAGGATGTCGACGTCACGCTTGCTGAGGCCAGCGGGAGCGGCGGCGTCGGCGGCCTGGGGGCTGCGCTCGGCGTTCATGCGGTCTCCTCGACGCTCGGGGCGGTTGCGACAACTCTTCGCGAGTAACTGTAACCCGCGAATCACAACCATGTCATTCGGCCGCGCCGGACGCACCCACCCTAGGCTCAGGCGCATGAGCGGCACCTCGGACCCCGTCGGCTGGGGCATCCTCGCCACCGGCAAGATCGCCCGCTCCTTCGCGGCCGACCTGGCCCTGGTCCCCGGCGCGCGACTCGCGGCCGTGGGCTCCCGGAGCGAGGGGTCCGCGCGGGCCTTCGCGAGTGAGTACGGCGACAGCGGCACCCGCGCCCACGGCAGCTACGAGGCGCTCGTGGCCGACCCCGGGGTCGAGGTCGTCTACGTCGCGACGCCGCACTCGCTCCACCTCGACGGCGCCCGCGCCGCGTTCGCGGCGGGCAGGCACGTGCTGTGCGAGAAGCCACTGACCCTGCGCACCTCCGACGCCGAGGAGATGGTGCGCCTGGCGACCGGGCACGACCGGTTCCTGATGGAGGCGATGTGGACCGTGTGCCACCCGGTGGTCCGACAGCTCCGGGGCGAGCTGGCGAGCGGCCGCTTCGGTACGCCGCACCACCTGGCGGCCGAGCTCGGATTCCGGGTCGACGCCGGACCGACCGACCGGATGCTCGCCCCGGAGCTCGGCGGTGGGGCACTGCTCGACATGGGGATCTACCCGCTGACCTTCGCCCACCTGATGCTCGGCGAGGCCGAGGAGCTGCGCGGGGTGGGCACGGTCGACGGGAGCGGGGTCGACCTCGACGTCGCCATCGCCGGCCGCTATCCCGGAGGCGTGGTCGCCACCCTGCACGCGTCGATGACGTCGTGGTCGACGCGCGCCGCGTCGATCGCCACCGACCTCGGCCGGGTGGAGCTGCAGGGCGACTTCCACCACCCCACGTCCGCTGTGTTCACGCCGGTCGGTCACCCCGACCAGCAGGTCGTGCTCACCGGGGACGAGCCCGTGATCGGTCGCGGCTACGGCAACGAGATCGTCGAGGTCGACCGCTGCGTGCGCGCCGGGCTGCGGGAGAGCCCGCTGGTCCCCCACGCACAGACGCTCGCGATCCTGCGCCAGATGGACGCGCTGCGCGCCGACCTGGGGATCCGCTATCCCGGCGACTGAGAGTCGGCGCGCAGGAAGCGCACCACGGCCAGCACCCGGCGGTGGGACTGGTCGTCGTCGGGGCTGAGCCCGAGCTTCGCGAAGATCCGTTGGGTGTGCTTCTCGACCGCCGCCAACGAGACGACCAGGGCCTCGGCGACGGCGGCGTTGGAGCGGCCCTCGGCCATCAGTGCGAGCACCTCCCGCTCGCGCGGGGTCAGCGCGGCCAGCGGGTCGCGCTGCCGGCCCATCAGGTGCTTGACGACCACGGGGTCGAGCACCGTCCCGCCCTCGGCGACCGTACCGAGGGCGTCGAGGAACTCCCCGACCTCGCTGACCCGGTCCTTGAGCAGGTAGCCGACGCCGCCCTCTCCGGTGGCGAGCAGCTCGTCGGCGTACGACGCGACGACGTACTGCGACAGCACGAGGACCCGCGCCTGTGGCCAGGCCCGCCGGCAGGCCACGGCGGCCCGCAGCCCCTCGTCGGTGTGGCTGGGCGGCATCCGGACGTCGGCTATCGCCAGGTCCGGGCGCTGCTCGAGGACCGCGTCGACCAGCGCCGGTCCGTCGCCGACGGCCGCCACGACCTCGTGCCCGGCCTCGGCGAGCAGCAGCTGGAGTCCCTCGCGCAGCAGCACGGAGTCGTCGGCGACCACGATCCTCACGCCGCCATCCTCACCGCAGCGGCACCTGCGCGCGCAGCCGGGTCGGGCCGCCCACCGGCGAGGCCACGAACAGCGCGCCGTCGACACCGGCCAGGCGCTCACGGAGGCCGGCCAGTCCGTGACCGGGTACGTCGGCCGCCCCACCGCAGCCGTTGTCGTCGACGGTGACCTCCAGCCGGCCCTCGACGACGGCGAGGGCGAGGTCGGCACGGTCCGCGCCGCTGTGCTTGACCACATTGCTCAGCGCCTCGGCCGCGACGAAGTAGGCGGCCGTCTCGACCGCCAGCGGCAGCTCCGGGGGGACGTCTGCCGTGACCTGCACCGGGATCGGCTGGCCGTCGGCCATCTCGGCGACGGCGGCGGCCAGGCCGCGGTCGACCAGCAGCGGCGGGGCGATCCCCCGCGACAGCGCCCGCAGCTCCTCGACCGCCTCACGGGTCTGGGCCACCGCAGCGTCGAGCGTGCGAGCGGCCGTGGCGGGGTCGTCGGCCAGCTGCACCCGGGCCCGGCCCAGGTCCATGCCGAGCCGGATCAGCCGCTGCTGCGGGCCGTCGTGGATGTCGCGCTCGAGCTTGCGCAGGGACCCGGCCTCGGCCCGGTGCGCCGACTCGCGACTCTCCTCGACGTGCGCCACCCGGCCCTGCAGCTCGGCGCGGCTGGTCAGCAGCACCGATGCGAGGCTGGCGTGCACGAGGGCCGCGAACCTCATCGCGAACGGCAGCGTCACCAGCGCGAGGAGCCCGATCCCGGAGATCAGGCCGATGTCGGCGACGCGGCTGTCGCCGAGCCCGATCAGGTCGGCGAGGCTCTGCGCATCGCTGTCGTCACGCGGGATGTACCGCTCCCAGAACCAGTACGACAGCCCGCCGAGGACCGAGGTCCACCAGGTGATCACGACAGAGAAGGCGACCGTCGCGGTGATCCAGCCGACCAGCGACCACACCACGTCCAGCCAGGACTGCGGGTCCCGCAGCGGGGTCAGCGACCGGCGCCAGAAGCCGTCGCCGCCGTGCGCCCGGAGGTACGTCGGCTCCGGCACCGGCCGGCCCGCGAGCACCGCGAGCCGGCGGCGTTCCACGAAGGCGAACCCGCGGGCGGCGTACGTCCCGACCACGAGGACGAACACGCCACCGACCACGACGGCCAGCCCGAGCCCCGCGGACACGAAGGCGATCACCACGACGAGGGCGACCAGGGCTACCGGCAGCGCCGTGAAGGCGTAGCCGGTGTCGCGCAGCCACCGCTTCATCAGCGGTTGCGCGGGCGGGGGCAGCACCAGGGTCTCGGTCATGGGTCCAGCGTGGTCGGGACGGGTCGTCGGGAGAATCCTGCCAGCACGACACCTGATGTCGGGCCAGCCCGACATCCTGCGCCCCACTAGGGTGGTGGACGTGGGCCATGACCTCGTGATCGTCGCCAACCGCCTCCCCGTCGACCGCGTCACCGACCGCACCGGGAAGACCCGCTGGCGCCGGTCCCCCGGGGGCCTGGTGTCGGCCATCGAGCCGGTGATGCGGGCTCACGACGGGGTCTGGGTCGGCTGGCCGGGCGGCACGAAGTCGTTCAAGCCGTTCAAGGTCGACGGCCTCGACCTGGTGCCGCTCGCGATGTCGGCGGAGGAGATCGAGGAGCACTACGAGGGCTTCTCCAACGGCACCCTGTGGCCGCTCTACCACGACGTCGTGGCGAAGCCGGAGTTCCACCGCGAGTGGTGGGACACGTACGTGAAGGTCAACCGGCGCTTCGCGGAGCGCACCGCCGAGCTGGCCAACGACGGCGCGACCGTGTGGGTCCACGACTACCAGCTGCAGCTGGTGCCGCAGATGCTGCGCGAGCTGCGCCCGGACCTGCGGATCGGCTTCTACCTGCACATCCCGTTCCCGCCGGCCGAGCTGTTCCAGCAGCTGCCGTGGCGCCGTCAGATCCTCGAGGGCCTGCTCGGTGCCGACCTGGTGGGCTTCCAGCTGCCCGGCGCGGCGCAGAACTTCATCCGCCTGGTCCGCCAGCGGGTCGGCCACAAGACGCACCGCGACCTCGTCTACCTGCCCGACGGACGCACCGTGCGCGCCGCCGCGTTCCCGATCTCGATCGACGCCGCCGGGTTCGAGGAGCTGGCCCGCTCGGAGGCGGTGGCCGAGCGGGCCGAGGCGATCCGCGACGCTCTCGGCAACCCGCGCAGGATCTTCCTCGGCATCGACCGGCTCGACTACACCAAGGGCATCCACGCCCGGCTGCGTGCCTTCGGCGAGCTGATCCGCGACGGCTCGTTCACCGTCGACGACGCGGTGTTCGTCCAGGTCGCCGTCCCCTCGCGCGAGCGGGTCGAGCACTACCGCAACCTGCGCGACGACATCGAGCTGCTCGTCGGCCGGATCAACGGCGACCTCGGCCGGATCGGCCGGCCGGCCGTGAGCTACCTGCACACGTCGTACCCGCGCGAGGAGATGGCCGCCCTCTACCGCGCCGCCGACATCATGGTCGTCACGCCGTACCGCGACGGCATGAACCTGGTCGCCAAGGAGTACGTCGCCTGCCGGATCGACGACGACGGCGCGCTGGTGCTCTCGGAGTTCGCCGGCGCGGCCGACGAGCTGCGCCAGGCCTGGCTGGTCAACCCCTACGACATGAACGGCATGAAGGCCGCGCTCCTCGAGGCCTACGAGGCCGATCCCAAGGAGCTGACCCGGCGGATGAAGGCGATGCGGCGCCAGATCGCGCAGCATGACGTGAAGGCCTGGGCCGACAGCTTCATGACCGAGCTCGAGGACGAGAGCCACAGCCACACCAAGTCCGTGCGGCCGGCGACCCGCTCCTGAGCGGCAGTTTCGAGACCCACCCGGCGGGGCAGCACCCCGTCATGTCGATCTTCGCTCTCGTCCGCTCGGACATGACCAGAGCAGCATCGGCCGCAGAGGACTCGGCCGATGCTGCACGTGGCGCCGACGGCGCCGACGCCCTCGCCACCCTGGCGGCGGGCCTTCCCGGATCCACCATCTCCACCATCACCACCGCTCTCGGCAACGCCTGGAACACCGGCGTCGACGAGTGGGCGGACGGCGTGGACGCGTTCGGGGTCTCGATCAGCTCCGCGACCGGTGACGCCGACGGCACCGACGGCTCGTGCGGCGGGTTCCTGGACCACCTGCTCGGGCTGTGTTGAGGCCGCCATGGTGACCTTCACCGACCTGCGTGCCTGGCGATCGGCCAAGCTCACCGAGGCCAGCAAGGACCTGCGCTCGGACCTCAAGATCCTCGAGCGCGCCAAGGACGACCTCGAGGACAAGACGCTCCCGGAGTCCTGGACCGGCCTGTCACGGCTGTTCGCCGGCATCCGGCAGACCGGGCTCGTCACCAGCATGGACGAGCACATCGAGGCCGTGCGCACCTTCGAGTTCGAGATCTTCTACCAGGCCGACGAGGTCAAGAAGATCGAGACCGAGGTGGCCGACATCGACACCGACGCGAAGGCGGCGGAGTTCTCGGTCGACGGCGACGGCTACCTCGAGGACCAGAAGAAGCCGCCCACCTTCCACAGCCGCTGGGAGGCCGAGGAGTACGGCACCAGCCGGCACGACGCCGCCCAGCCGCTGGCCGAGCGGATCACAGCCGTCTTCGAGGCGGCCTACGACGTCGACCGGGCCCTGTTGCGCGCCCGGCCGCGCAGCACGCTGGGCCAGGAGGTGCCGACCGACGTCGTCGACCCGGAGGTCTCGCGCGACTGGGAGACGATGGACGACGAGGAGCGCCGCAAGGTGCTCGAGCGGATCGCCAACCGGCTCGCCGACCAGTACGGCATCGAGGACTTCGAGATCCGGTTCGAGGACCTCGAGGACGAGGACGGCGACGGCACCGACGACAACCCGTCGACCGACTCCCACGGCAGCTGGTCCGAGGACGACCGGGTGCTGCGCATCGACATCAACGACGTCGACGACCCCGCCACCATCTCGACGATCGCCCACGAGGTCCGCCACGCCGCGCAGCACAAGTACGTCGACGACTACCCCGACCTGCCTCCCGGCGTCGACCCCGACGAGGTCGAGGACTGGGACGAGAACTTCGACGACTACGTCGACCCCGACGACGACTTCGACGGCTACCGCGACCAGCCGGTCGAGTCGGATGCCCGTGAGGCGGGCGACGACTACGTCCGCGACTACGACGGCGACGACCTCGACGACGACCGGGAGGCGGTCCGATGAGCAGCGACGTCAGCACGCTCGACGCCCTCGCCCTGCGCTGGCAGGAGTCCCGCTCCCCCGCCGACCTCGCGGCCCTGCGTGACGCCGTCCGCCACGTGCCCGGCTTCCGGACCGACCTCGACGTGGCCGGCGAGACGGCCGGGGCGCACGCGCGCGGCGCGCACGCCGAGGTGCTGGTCACCGTCGAGGCCGCCATGCCCGGCGCCTTCCTCAGCCCAGCCGCCCACGCCGCCCTCGCGACGGCGTACGACGCCCTCGGCGACACCTCCGCAGCCGAGCGCCAGCGCGGCCTGGCCCGGCTGGCGCTGGACTCGATCGCCGCGACCGGCGACGGCTCGGCCGCCCGGCCGTGGCGGCCGCTTCGGCTCAGCGACCAGTACGACCTGCTCCGCTGGCGTGGCCGCCGTTCCCGGCGCGTGGACCTGGTGGTCCGTGGTGGGCGCCGGCTCGACCGGCACCGGTGCACCGACGGCTCGGTGGCGTGGTTCGACATCGGGGCCGCCGCACCGGCGCCGACGGATCGCACGTGAGGTCGCCCGTACCCGCCCTGGCGGCACTCGCCGTCCTGCTCGGTGGCTGCGGCACCGACGACGCACCAGCCGGGGGTGACCGGCCGGCCGGGGACGTCGACGTGGTCGCCGGAGTGCAGCTGAACCCGGACGGTGCCGCGCTCTCACCCGACGGCACCCGCCTGGCCGCGCCCTGCGAGGAGCGGCTGTGCGTGTGGGACACGACGACCGGCCGGCTCGTGAGGCGGCTGGACGGCGGCGAGGTCGCGGCGTTCACCCCCGACGGTGCGCGGATCGTGACCGCCGACGGCCCCGATGTCGTCGTCCGCGACGCCACGACGGGGGCCGAGGTCGAGCGGCTCGAGGGGCACCGGGCCGGGGACGACACCGACGACGCGTCCCCCGCCGTACGCGACCTGGCCGTGTCCACGGACGGCCTGGTGGCCAGCGCGGGCAGCGACGGCACCGTGCGGCTGTGGTCGGACGGCGCCGCCGCCGGGGTGATCGAGCCCGAGGGCGACCTCGCGACCGACCTCGCCTTCTCCCCCGACGGCCGACAGCTGGCGGTCGCCTCGACCGACTCCCCGGCCGAGGTGTGGGACGTGGCACCGGTCCACCGCGCCTGGGTGCTCGACACCGAGCCCGCGCAGCAGGGCTCGCTGGCCTGGCGCCTGGATGGGCAGCAGCTCGCGTCCGCGAGCGCCGCACCGGGCGACGGAGCCGCCGTCCTCCTCTGGGACACGACCACCCACCGGCAGGTCGACGAGACCACCGGGTCGGCGACCGACCTCGCCTGGTCGCCCGACGGCAGCACCCTCGCGATGGCGGTCCGCTCCCCCGACGGACTGGCCCTGTGGCGACCCGCCGACGGCGGGCCCCGGTCACTGAGCACCGCCGCCGGGCTGCAGGCGGTGCGCTGGTCGCCGGACGGGCGCACGGTGCACACCGTCGCGGTCGACGGCGTCCGGTCGTGGGCCGTGGCGACCGGGACCGCCTCCGCCCCGTACCAGCTGCCCTGATCCCCGTCGGTCCACCGTTGCGGACCAGGGCGCACGACTGCCTACCGCGCGGTAGTTTTCGCACATGGATCTGGTGCCCCTGCGCTCCGTCCCTGGCGCCGGCCTGCTCCCCGCCCCGGACCAGGTCGTCGCTGCCGCGAGCAATGTCGCCCACAAGCTGCTCTACGGCGGCGTGGCCGACCTGCGCCCGATGCCGCGCACCCTGATCGACGACGGCACGCTGCGGGAGGTCTACCACTACCGGCCGTCGGGCCACGTGCAGGAGCACGGCGACCCCGTGCTGCTGGTGACGCCGCTCGCTGCGCCGTCGAGCTGCTACGACCTGCGCCGCGGCTGCTCGCTGGTCGAGCACTTCGTGGCGGAGGGCCGGCCGACCTATCTCGTGGAGTACGGCGAGGTCTCCTTCCGTGACCGCAACCTCGGCATGGAGCACTGGGTCGACGAGGTTGTGCCCAACGCGATCCGCGCGGTGTCCGAGCACGCCGGCGGCCGGCCGGTGCACGTGATCGGCTGGTCCCTGGGCGGCATCTTCTCGCTGCTCACCCTCGCCGACCAGCGCTCGGGCGAGCTGCCCGTCGCGTCGCTGACCGTCGTCGGCTCGCCGATCGACATCTCGCTGGTGCCGCTGCTCGCGCCGTTCCGGCCGCTGCTCAACCTGTTCAACGGCAACGGCCCGATCACCAAGGGCTACCAGATGCTCGGCGGGGCGCCGAAGCCGCTGGTGAAGTGGGCCTTCCAGCTCACCGCCTTCCAGAAGCTGGTGACCAAGCCGATCGCCCTGGCCACCCATGTCGACGACCGCGAGTTCCTCGCGCAGGTCGAGGCGGTCGACCACTTCACCTCGAACATGATCGCCTACCCCGGCCGCACGTTCGGGCAGCTCTACCACCGCTTCGCGAAGGGCAACCAGCTCGCCAGCGGCACCTTCGAGCTCGACGACCGGACCATCGACCTCGGCGAGATCACCGTGCCGGTGCTGGTCTTCGGTGGGGCCACCGACGGCATCGCTCCGGTCCCGGCGGTGCGGGCCGTCGTACCCATGCTGGCGAAGTCGCCCGAGGTCCGCTTCGAGGTCGTGCCGGGCGGCCACCTCGGCATGCTGACCGGCCGCGCGGCACGGACCACCACCTGGTTGGCGATGGACGAGTGGATCACCGAGTGGTCCACCGACAACCGGCCGGCCACCCCCATCGGCACCAACCGCAAGCGGCGGCACTCCTCCGCGGCGTCGCGAGCGCTCGGCAAGTGAGCCCACGGATCGGGTACGGCGCGGGCTCGGTCGCCACGGGTGCGTTCGGCACCGTCCCCGGCCTGATGCTGCTGCCCTACCTGACCGACACGCTCGCCGTCCCCGCCCTGCTGGCGGGCGCGATCGTGCTCGTGCCGAAGGTGTGGGACGTCGTCCTCAACCCCATAGCGGGGCGGATCAGCGACCGCACGGTCGACCCGCGCGGGCCGCGGCGTCCGTGGCTGCTGCGCGCCGGGCTGGTGCTGGGCGTGTGCTTCGCGGTCCTCTTCGCCGGTCCCGACCTCGGCTCGCGGGCCTTCGACGCGGCCTGGGTGCTGGTGGCCTTCCTGGCCTGCGCGACGGCGTACGCCTTCTTCCAGGTGCCGTACGTCGCGATGCCCGCCGAGATGACCGACTCCTACGCCGAGCGCACCCGGCTGATGACCTGGCGGGTGGCGATCCTGGCGTTCACGATCCTGCTCGCCGGCGCCAGCGCCCCGGCGATCCGCGACGCGGTCGGCGGCCGCGACGGCTACCGGGTGATGGGCGTCGCGATGGCCGCGATCATCGTCACCGGCGCGCTGCTCGCCTACCGCGGCACGCGCGACGCCCGCATCGGCGAGGTGGCGCCGGGACCGGGCAGCCTGCGCGACCAGCTCCGGCTCGTCGCGGCGGCCCGCGACTTCCGGCTGCTGCTCGTCACGTTCGTGGTGCAGGCACTGGCGACCGGCTGCATGCTCGCCGGCGTCGACTACCTCGCCGGCGACGTGCTCGAGCACGACGGCGCCTCGACCGTCCTGTTCGTCTGCTTCGTCGGTCCCGCGCTGCTGCTGACGCCCGCGTGGGCGGCGATCGGGCGCCGGGTCGGCAAGAAGCGGGGCTACGTCGCCGCCTCGCTCGTGCTCGCCGCCGGAGCGGCACTTGCGGTGCTCGCCGGCCACGCACCGTCGGCCGTGGTGTTCGCGGCGGTCGGCCTGGTCGGCGTCGGGTACGCCGGCGTGCAGGTGTTCCCGATGGCGATGCTGCCGGACGCCGCGGCGGTCGACGCGCGTCGTACCGGATCGTCGCGGGTGGGCGTCTACACCGGCGTGTGGACCGCGGGCGAGACGCTGGGACTGGCGCTGGGTCCCGGCCTGTTCGCGGTCGTGCTGGCCCTGGGGTCCTACCGCTCCAGCGACAGCGGCGACCTGGTGCAGCCCGACTCCGCCGTCACCGCGATCACGCTCGGATTCTCGGTCCTGCCGGCCCTGCTGGTGCTCGCCAGCCTGTGGTGGCTGCGTGGCTACGCTCTCGACGAGAGGGAGGTCGATCTCGTTGACGCCTGAGGACATTCGCGCCCGGCTGGCCGCACTGCAGGCCGACGACCTGCCCGTGCACGGCGGCCGCACCCTCGCCTACGTCTACGACGCCGGTCTGGCCGAGGTCGACGCCCTGGCCCGTGAGGCGGTGGCGGCATTCGCCGGCAGCAACGGCCTGGACCCGACGGCGTTCCCGAGCCTGCTGGCCATGGAGAACGACCTGGTGGCCTTCGCGCGTGCACTGGTCGATGGTCCGGAGACGATGGTCGGGACGCTGACCTCGGGTGGCACCGAGTCGTGCCTGCTCGCCGTCCAGGGCGCGCGGGACGCGCGGCCCGACGTGCGCGACCCGTCGATCGTCGTAGCGGACACGGTGCATGCGGCCTTCCACAAGGCCGGGCACTACTTCGGCGTCCGGGTGGTCGTGGTGCCGGTCGGTCCCGACCACCGGGCCGATGCCGCGGCCATGGCGGCCGCCATCGACGACACCACGGTGCTGGTCGTGGCCAGTGCGCCGTCGTACGCCGACGGAGTGGTCGACCCGGTCCCAGCGGTCGCCGCGGCAGCGGCGGCGCGGGGCGTGCGCTGCCACGTCGACGCCTGCATCGGCGGCTGGGTGCTGCCCTACGCCGCCCGGCTGGGCCGGCCCGTGACTCCGTGGACGTTCGCGGTCGAGGGCGTCACCTCGATCTCGACCGACCTGCACAAGTACGCGTACGCACCGAAGGGTGCGTCCCTGCTCCTGCACCGCGATCCGTCGCTGCGCCGCCCGCAGTACTTCGCCCATGCCGGCTGGCCCGGCTACACGATGCTCAACGCGACCCTGCAGTCCACCCGCTCGGGCGGCCCGACCGCCGGGGCGTGGGCGACGGTGCAGGCGATCGGCGACGCCGGGTACCTGCGCCTGACCGAGCAGGCGCTGGTCGCGACCGACGCGATCGCTGCGGGGATCTCGGCCCTGCCCGGGCTCTCGCTGGTCGCCTCGCCGGAGTCGACGCTGGTCGCCGCGGTGGCCGCTGCGGGTCTCGACGTGTTCACCGTCTGCGACGAGATGGCGGCCCGTGGCTGGTTCGTCCAGCCCCAGCTGTCCTACGGCGACCGCCCGCCCTCGCTGCACGTCGCGATCAGCGCGGCCACCGACGCCGAGGCGTTCCTGGCCGCGCTGCGCTCGTCGGTGGAGGCGGCGCGCGAGGCCGGCCCGGTGCCGGTCGACCCGGGCGTCGCCGAGCTGCTGCGCAGCCTCGACCCCGCGACCCTCGGCGACGCCGAGTTCGACCTGCTGCTCGCCGCCGGTGGCCTGGCCGGAGACGACGGCGACCTCGGGCTGCCGGAGCGGATGGCACCGGTCAACGCGCTGCTCGACGTCGCCCCGCCGGCCCTGCGGGAAGCGGTCCTGGTCGCGTTCCTGGACCGGCTGGCTCGGCCGGGCGCCGGGTCGTTCGCTCCCGGGACATAGTCCCAAAGGACTAACGCGTCCCGGCCGCGTTCCCGATGCCCGGCCTGCGTCGTACTCCGTAGATTCCTCACTACCGACGCGGACCTCAGGTTCGCTGGAGGGAGCCCCACCGGGTCCGGCACCCCATTGCCGGGAGTGCCCCCGGAGGACCAGCAGAACTCGAGATCCGCGTCGGAGCTACGCCGTACGCCGGCAGTGGCGCCCCTGGGAGGGAGAGGGGCGCCCGCTGGCGACGCGGCGTCAGGGAGCAGCAACCACGGCCGGGCCCTCTGGAGGGGTGGGGTCTGGGGGGACCGCGACACCTGTGGTGTCCTAGGGTTCGGCCGTGGGTGCTCTCCAGGGACTCGTCGACCAGGGCCTGATGGCCGCCGACTGGGCCGAGGCCCTCGCGCCGGTCGAGGACCGGGTCGCCGCGCTCGGGCAGTTCCTGCGTGCCGAGATCGCCGCGGGCCGTGCGTACCTGCCGGCCGGCGAGCACGTCTTCCGCGCGTTCCGGCGCCCGCTCGCCGACGTCCGTGTCCTCATCGTGGGCCAGGACCCGTACCCGACCCCCGGGCACCCGATCGGCCTCAGCTTCGCCGTCGACCGCGGCGTGCGGCCGATCCCGCGCAGCCTCACGAACATCTACCAGGAGCTGGCCAACGACGTCGGCTTCGTCTCCCCCGGCCACGGCGACCTCACCGGGTGGGCCGACCAGGGCGTCATGCTGCTCAACCGGGTCCTGACCGTGCGCCCCGGCGAGCCCGGATCGCACCGCGGCCAGGGCTGGGAGCACGTCACGGCCTGCGCCATCCAGGCCGTCGTACGGCGGGCCGAGGCGGGCGCGCCGATCGCCGCGATCCTGTGGGGCCGGGACGCGCAGACGCTCCGACCCCATCTCGGCCCGATCCCGTCGGTCGAGTCCCCGCACCCCTCGCCGCTGTCGGCCTCGCGCGGGTTCTTCGGGTCGCGGCCGTTCAGCCGGGTCAACGCCCTGCTCGTGGAGCGCGGCGGGCAGCCCGTCGACTGGACCCTGCCGGCCTGAGCCCGCATTCAGGCCGAGCATCAGCCGAGGGTTTCTCGGGGCCCTCGTCCGGGGAGGGACGAGTCGTGTACGAGCCGTACGTCCCGCCCGCGAAGGACTCCGACCCCGGCGCCCCGTGCCGGTGCGTCGCCGAGGGTGTCCCCTGCCCGTGGGACTGCGACCGTTGCCCCGCCGAGTGCCCCGAGCGGGAGGCGGTCACGCAGCCGGTGGCCGAGCGGTCGTCGTATCGGAGCTATCGGTCGCGGCGGCGCCGGACCTACACCAGCACCTCCTCCTCGAGCACCTCGAGCAGCTCCTCGGGTGGGTCCTCGTGGCGCTCCGGTCGCTCCTCCGGCGGCTCGTCGGGCAAGTCGGGCGCGTCGAAGAAGGCCGGCGCGGGCATCGGCGCGGCCGCGACCGCCGCGGCCGGCGGGTTCGGCGCGCTGAGCTCGGGCAACGACGACACCCCGGACCCGACGCCGGACTACTCGTACCACGCCGACAGCGACACCGACCCCTACCAGTACGGCAGCGACCCGTACGCCGTCGTGGACCGGGCCGAGGCACCGGTCGTCTCGTTCCGGACCCGCAAGGACGGCCGTCTGGTCGTGGTCACGGGCAGCTGGCGCGACGTCGACCACTCCGGGACGTGCGAGGTCGAGGTCACCGTGACCGAGCGGACCCACCGCGTGATCATCGAGGCCGGCACCGACCTGACGCGGTTCGACGTCGACCGCGGCGAGACCTGCCCCGCGCCCGACATCTGGGCGACCGAGAAGACGGTGCTGTTCCTGGACGAGCCGGTCGGCGACCGGCAGGTGGTGACCTCCGGCCCACTGCTCGAGGGCGGCTCCCCGATCGACCCGCCCGGGCTCGCCCCGGTGCCGCGCGCCGACTGACCCACCTCACTCCACCTTGTCCGGCGACACGTCGGGGAATATAGTTGAACTCTCAACTATTGGAGTGGACATGACGACGGACACCAGCACCCGGATGCCGGCCCTCTACATCGGGCACGGCGCTCCCCCGCTCCTCGACGACGCGCTGTGGTCGAGCCAGCTCGCCACCTGGGCGGGCGACCTCCCGCGGCCGAAGGCGATCCTGATCGTCAGCGCCCACTGGGAGTCGGCTCCCCTGTCACTGACGGCGAGCGGCGCGCCACTGGTCTACGACTTCGGCGGGTTCGCGCCGAAGTACTACCAGATGACCTACGAGACGCCCGACGCCACCGCGTTCGCCCGGCAGGTGGCGGCGATGATGCCGCGTACCGAGCCGATCCACCAGCACTCCTCGCGCGGCCTCGACCACGGCGCCTGGGTGCCTCTGAAGATCATGTACCCGCAGGCCGACATCCCGGTCCTGCAGATGTCGATGCCGACCCACGACCCGGGCCGCCTCATGGAGATTGGCCGCCGTCTCAAGCCGCTGCGCGACGAGGGCGTCCTCATCATCGGCTCCGGCTTCCTCACCCACGGCCTGCCGTTCCTGACCTCGTGGGAGCTCGACGCTGCCGCCCCCGGCTGGTCCTCGGACTTCGACGCCTGGGCCGGCGAGGCGATGGCGCGCGGGGACGTCGACGAGCTGGCGTCGTACCGTGACAAGGCGCCGGGCATGCCGTACGCGCACCCGACCGTCGAGCACTACACGCCGCTGTTCGTCACGCTCGGCGCCGCGAGCGACCCCACCGAACCCGGCGACCAGGTGATCGACGGGTTCTGGATGGGCCTGTCCAAGCGCAGCCTTCAGGTGTCCTGAGCCAGCCGCCGCCGCAGCCGGGCGACCTCGGCCTCGAGCTCGAGCACCCGCGCGATGCCGACCAGGTTGAGACCCTCCGAGAGAAGGTCGCGGATCCGGTGCAGGGTCTCGATGTCGGCTCGGCTGTAGAGCCGGGTGCCGCCGTCGCTGCGGTCGGGCGAGAGCAGCCCGCGCCGCTCGTAGACGCGCAGGTTCTGGATCTGGAGCGACGTCATCTCGGCCGCGATCGAGATGGCGAAGACACCCCGGTTCCGTTCGCGATCTCCTTGATTCACGACGACAGATTATCTATAACAGTCAATGCAGATCTACTGCACCGGCCGATCGCCGGACATCGAAGGGAGACATGTCATGTTGCTGCGTACCACCGACCCGTTCCGTGACTTCGACCGGCTCGCCGGCCAGCTCCTGGGCGCCGGTCTCGGTACGACGAACCGGCCCGCCGTGATGCCGATGGACGCCTGGCGCCAGGGCGATCAGTTCGTGCTCGAGTTCGACATCCCGGGCGTCAGCCGGGAGAGCATCGACATCGACGTCGAGCGCAACGTGTTGACCATCAGGGCCGAGCGCATCGCCGGCAACGGCGACTGGCAGCGCCTGGCCTCCGAGCGCACCCACGGACAGTTCTCGCGCCAGCTGGTCCTCGGCGACAACCTGGACCTCGACCGCATCGAGGCGGCGTACGACAACGGCGTGCTCCGCCTGGCCATCCCCGTCGCCGAGAAGGCGAAGCCGCGCAAGGTCGAGATCTCCACCGCCTCGCCGGCCGCCGACCGCGAGGCGATCGAGGCCTGACCGACCCGGCACGAACTGTCGCTCAGGCACCGCCGACCCGGCACGAACTGTCGCTCAGGCACCGCCGACCCGGCACGAACTGGCCGACAGATCCGGCCGACCCGGCAGAAGTTCTGCCGGGTCGGCGCAATTCTCGGGCCATTTCGAGCCGGGTCGGCGGAAAACCGGAGCGACTTCGCGCCGGGTCAGCGGACGCGGAGCTTCTTCATCAGCTTCAGCGAGCTCAGCATCTGCTTGACGTACGCCTCGTAGGCCTGGCCGGGCCGCGGACCCATGACCTGCTTCTTGAGCACGGCGACGTTCTTGGCGTCGGTGTACTTGAGCAGGCCCTGGTCGCCGTGGCGGGCGCCGACGCCGGACTTCTTGACGCCGCCCGACGGCGAGCCCTTGGAGGCGTACGCCGTCGCGAGCGCGTCGTTGATGTTGACGTTGCCGGACTCGATCCGCGCGGCCACGGCCTCGGCGCGCGAAAGGTCGCCGCTCCACACCGACGCGTTGAGGCCGTAGTCGGTGTCGTTGGCGAGGTGGATGGCCTCGTCGACGGTGCGGTAGGAGTACAGCGAGACGACCGGGCCGAAGGTCTCGGTGTGGCCGGCGAGCATGTCCTTGGTGACGCCCTCGAGCACCGTCGGCTCGAAGAAGGCCGGGCCGATGTCGGGCCGTGCGCGGCCGCCGGTGAGCACGGTCGCGCCCTTCGCGACCGCGTCCTCGACGTGCGAGGCGACGCGGTCGCGGTGCTCGGGGCTGACCAGCGAGCCGATCTCCGGGCCGAAGTCGTACGCCGCCCCGATCCGCAGGTTGGCCGCGCGCTCGACGAACGCCGACCTCAGCTCGTCGTACCGGCTCTCGGGCAGGTAGATCCGCTCGATGTGCATGCAGATCTGGCCGGTGTTGCCGAAGACGCCGAAGGTGGTGCCCTCGACCCACTCCTCCACATTGACGTCGTCGAGCACGATCATCGGGTTCTTGCCGCCGAGCTCGAGGCAGCAGCCGATCAGGTTGCGCCCGGCGCGCTCGCCGATCACCCTGCCGGTCGCGGTGGAGCCGGTGAACATGACGTAGTCGGCGTTGTCGATCAGGGTCGGTCCGACGTCGGGGCCCTCACCGCAGACGACCTGGAACAGGCCCTTCGGGAGGCCCGCCTCCTCGAGCAGGGAGATGCCGTAGAGCGGCGAGAGCGCCGTCTTGTTGTCGGGCTTCACCACGACCGCGTTGCCGGCGATGAGCGCCGGGATCGCGTCGGAGAGGCCGGTGGCGAACGGGAAGTTCCACGGCGCGATGATGCCGACGACGCCCTTGGGGACACGGACCTCGGTCGAGCCGGACACGACCGGCACCGGGCCGCCGTGCTTCTTCGGCGCGAGCAGCCTCTTGGCGCGCTTGAGGTAGTACGACATCACCATCGGCGGGTCGCAGGTCTCCTCGATCGCCATCCGCCGGTTCTTGCCGCTCTCGACCTGGATCAGGTCGGCGGTCGTGTGGGCATTGTCGACGAGCAGGGCGTGCGCGCGGTCGAAGACCTCGAGCCGCTTGGCGACCGGCCACTGGGCCCAGAGCTCCTGGGCGGCGCGGGCCCTGGCGAAGGCGTCCTCGATGTCCTCCGGCGTCGACTGCGGGAGCTCGACGAGCACCTCGCCGGTGTAGACCTCGGTGAGCTTCCAGGTCGCGCCGGTGCGGCCGGGGACCCGGGCGACCAGCCGCTCGAGGAGCTCGTCGGTGACCGAGGCGGGGCGGTTCGGCGTACTCACCAGTTCGCTCCACCCAGGATGATCTCGGCGGCCTTCTCGCCGATCATGTAGCACGGGGCGTTGGTGTTGCCGCCGGTGATGCTCGGCATGATGGAGGCGTCCGCGACCCGCAGACCCTCGATGCCGCGGACCTTGAGGTCCGGGCCGACGACGGCGCGCTCGTCGACGCCCATCCGGCAGGTGCCGACGCCGTGGTAGACCGAGGTCGAGCGGTTCTTGAGCGCGACCCGCAGCTCCTTGCCGTTGGGGATCGAGGGCCCGGGGTGGATCTCCTCCTTGACCGCGCCGCCGAAGGCGGCCGAGGCCATGATCTCGCGGATCATCTCGGTGCCCTCGGCGAGCACCTCGACGTCGGCGGCGTCCTGGAAGAAGCCGTAGTCGATGAGCGGCGCGGCGGTCGGGTCGGAGGACGCGAGGCGCAGCGTGCCGCGGCTCTTCGGGTAGATCAGCGTCGAGAAGACCGTCAGCGACGGGCGGCCGTCGGGGATGTGGCGGATCGGCTCGTCCTGGTTGGGGCTCGGGTAGGCCCACGGCAGCATGTGCAGCTGGAGGTCCGGGGCGACGGTGGCGGCCGACGTACGGACGAAGCCGACGGACTCGAACACCGAGTTGTCGAGGAACGAGCTGCCGCGGGTCAGGTCGCGCGCCATGCCCTTGAAGAAGGTCCAGGCGTTGCCGCGGTACTCGACGCTCGGGACGTGGAACGACATCGGGTGGAACAGGTGGTCGTGCAGGTTGTCGCCGACCGGGAGGTCCGCGACACAGTCGATGCCGACGCTGGCGAGGTGGTCGGCGTGGCCGATGCCGGAGAGCATCAGCAGCTGCGGGCTGTTGGCGAAGCCGGCGGAGACGATGACCTCCTTGCCGGCCCTGATGAACCGGCGGGTGCCGCCGCCCTTCCCCTGGTCGATGACCTCGACGCCGGTCGCGCGGCCGTTCTCGATGACGATCTTCGCGACGTGGACCTCGGTCTGGAACTCCAGCGTGCGCGGCGCGAGGTTGTGGACGTAGCCGCGGGTCGAGGAGTACCGCAGGCCGTCGGCAGCGTTCTGCTGCATCCGGGCGATGCCCTCCTGCTCGGCGGCGTTGTAGTCGTCGAGGACCTTCACACCGAGGGTGTCGGCGGTGGCCTGGATGAACTGGAGGCTGGCCTCCTGCGGCGTCTTGTTGCGAGTGATCTTGATCGGGCCGCCCGCGCCGCGGTAGGCGTTCTCGCCGTCCTCGAAGTCCTCGTAGCGCTTGAACGCCTCGTTGACGCTGTCGGCGTCCCAGCCCGCGTTGCCCTCGGCCGCCCACGAGTCGTAGTTGGCACGGTTGCCGCGGACGTAGACCATGCCGTTGACCGAGCTCGACCCACCGCCGACCTTGCCGCGCGGGGCGGGCATCCGGCGGCCGTCGAGGCCGGGCTGCGGCACCGAGCGGTAGCCCCAGTCGAAGAGCCTCTCGAGCCGCGGCTCGGAGTGCATCGGGCCGATCATGCCGGGCTTCTTCGTGAAGTAGCCGTGCATGCCCTTGTCGTCGGACTTGCCGGCCTCGAGCAGGATCACGCTCACGCCGGACTGCGCGAGCCGCCCGGCGACGATCGACCCGGAGCTGCCCGATCCGACCACCACGTAGTCAGCCTCGTTGCCGTACGCCGCGCGCTTCGCCATCCGCTTCCATCCTTCGCTCGTGTGACCGGGGTCATCGGGGGCCCGGCCGGCTCACTGTAACGCGTTCTAGTTTCTTCACGAAAGTGTTTCGTTTGCGAGAATGCCCGGGTGCGGATCCTGTCCATCCAGTCCTCGGTCGCCTACGGCCATGTCGGCAACTCCGCTGCGGTCTTCCCGCTGCAGCGCCTCGGGCACGAGGTGTGGCCCGTGTTCACGGTGCACTTCTCCAACCACACCGGGTACGGCGCCTGGCGCGGCCCGCTCCTAGCGCCCTCCGACGTCGCCGAGGTGATCACGGGGATCGAGGAGCGCGGGGTGCTCGCGACGTGCGACGCCGTGCTCTCCGGCTACCAGGGCTCCCCGGCCGTGGCGGAGGTGATCGTCGATGCCGTGCGCACGGTCAAGGCGGCGAACCCCGCGGCGACGTACACCTGCGACCCGGTGATGGGCAACGCCAAGTCGGGCTGCTTCGTGAACCCCGAGATCCCGCCGATCATCCGGACCTCGGTGGTCCCGGTCGCGGACATCCTCACGCCCAACCAGTTCGAGCTGGGCTTCATCACCGGCCGCGACGCCCTGTCCGGTCCGTCGTCGCTCGACGACATCCTGGCGG
Organism: Nocardioides sp. QY071; assembly: GCF_029961765.1. Taxonomy (NCBI): domain Bacteria; kingdom Bacillati; phylum Actinomycetota; class Actinomycetes; order Propionibacteriales; family Nocardioidaceae; genus Nocardioides; species Nocardioides sp. QY071. The sequence goes on along the minus strand of NZ_CP124681.1, from coordinate 1,259,095 downwards.
CGGCCGACGAGGTCCGCGTCCTCGGTCCCGCCACCGTGCTGATCACCTCCGTCGAGCGCCTCGGTGCCCCCGAAGACGTGATCGAGATGATCGCCGTCACCGGCGACGGCGCCTGGATCGTGCAGACGCCGCGCCTGCCCATGAAGGCGAACGGCTCCGGCGACATCACCGCCGCTCTCTTCACCGCCCACCTGCACAGCACCGGCTCCGCTGCGATGGCGCTCGGCAGGACCGTCGCGTCGGTGTACGACGTGCTCGCGGCGACGCTCGAGTCGGGTGAGCGGGAGCTGCGGCTGATCGCGGCGCAGGAGGCGATCGCCGTACCGGACGAGCGGTTTGAGGTCGAACGGCTGCGGTGACTACAGTGACGTCCGCGCCTGCCCCGCAGGCCGTGCCGCGTTAACTCAGTTGGCTAGAGTGCCGCCCTTGTAATGCGGATGCCGTCGGTTCGAATCCGACACGCGGCTCCACTTTTCGTCGGACCCGATACATGGCGTGCGGTTATGACGAAGTGTCTCGGGTGCGGCGTCGAGCTGGTCCGGCGCAGCCAGAAGGTGTTCTGCAGCAATCGGTGTCAGCGGTCAGCCGAACGCACGGCCAAGACCTATGCCTGGCTACAGACCGGGATCGCGACGGTCGCCGGCGAGAAGGGCCACTACATCCGGCGTTACCTCCTCGACGCCCAGGACGGCTGCTGCGAGATCTGCGGCATCGTCGAGGAGTGGAACGACCAGCCCCTGGTCTTCGTGCTCGATCACATCGACGGCGACGCCACCAACAACCACCGCGACAACCTGCGCATGGTCTGCCCCAACTGCGACTCTCAGCTCCCGACCTTCAAGAGCCGCAACCGGGGCAAGGGTCGGCACTTCCGACGGGAGCGGTACGCCAACGGGCAGTCACACTGATCTCGAGCGATGAGTGTCGGAGCCCTGGCTAGTCTCACCACCGTGGACCTCCCCGTGATGCCGCCCGTCCTGCCGATGCTCGCGAAGGCCGTGTCCGGCGTCCCCGACCCGGCGAAGTACGACGAGCGAGGCCTCAGCTTCGAGCCGAAGTGGGACGGCTTCCGGTGCATCGTGTTCCGCGACGGCGACGAGGTGGAGCTGGCGAGCCGCAACACCAAGCCGCTGACGCGCTACTTCCCCGAGCTGGTGGAGGCGATGAGGGCCGAGCTGCCGGAGCGGTGCGTGCTCGACGGCGAGATCTTCGTGTCGCAGATGGGCGCGGACGGCAAGGGGCGGCTCCAGTTCGAGGTGCTGCAGGAGCGGATCCACCCGGCCGCGTCCCGGATCAACCTGCTGGCCGAGCAGACGCCGGCGGACTTCGTGGCGTTCGACCTGCTCGCGCTGGGCGACGAGAGCTTCCTGGAGCGACCGTTCGCGGAGCGGCGGGCGGCGCTGGAGCAGGCGCTGGCCCACCTGAGCGCCGACGAGGGCCGCTGCCACCTCACCCGCACCAGCACCGATCCGAAGGTCGCCGAGGAGTGGTTCCACCAGTTCGAGGGGGCCGGGCTCGACGGGGTGGTGGCGAAGCCGTTGAGCGCGCCGTACGCCCCGAACGCCCGGACCATGCTCAAGATCAAGCACGAGCGGACGGCGGACGTGGTGCTGGCCGGCTACCGCGAGCACAAGACGAGCACGCCCGAGAACCCGCTGATCGGCAGCCTCCTGCTGGGCCTGTACGACGGCGGCGAGCTCCAGCACATCGGCGTCAGCGCCAGCTTCACGGCAGCGCGACGGGCCGAGCTGTGGCACGAGCTGCAGGCACTGGTCGTGCCGATCGAGGAGCACCCGTGGGGGCGCTGGCAGGAGTTCCTGGTGGCCAACCCCGGCCGCCAGCCGGGCACGCAGAGCCGGTGGAGCCAGGGCAAGGACCTCTCGTTCACACCGCTGCGCCCCGAGCGCGTGATCGAGGTGAAGTACGACGCCATGGAGGGTCGGCGCTTCCGGCACACCGCGCACTTCAAGCGCTGGCGCGAGGACCGCGACCCGGAGTCGTGCGGCTACGACCAGCTCGAACAGCCGGTGCGCTACGACCTCGCTGACGTCCTCGGGGGCTGACCGGGGGCTGACGCGCGACCGGGAGCGCGGCAGGATGGTGTCATGAGCACCGCTCCCCGCGAGGAACCGTACGCCGTCGTCCTGCTCATCGAGCAGGCGCTCACCGCCGCCGACGCCGCCCAGGTCCGCGGCCTGCACCAGGAGCTCGACGACGACCCGACGATCGAGGTCCAGTACCACGTGCTGCTGCCGATGGCGGACGCCGCGGCCGCGGTCGAGGCCTCGCTCGGCGTCATCGGCGGCGCCGACCTGATCGCCCCGCCGATCACGCCGTCGCCGGACGAGATCGAGCGGTTGCGCGGGGAGTACCGCGAGCAGGCCGAGCGCGACCTGGCCGCCACCCGCGACGCCCTGGTCGCCGCCGGCGCGATCATCGGCTCGGTCTCGATCGTCACCGAGCCACCGGTCGACGCCCTCATCGGCAAGGTGAAGGAGGTCGACGGCCGGGAGTCGATCATCCTCACCCGCCCCCACCTGGTCTCCGAGTTCTTCCACGTCGACTGGACCTCGCGCGCGCGGCGCAAGCTCGGCGTACCCGTCCTCCACCTGCTGGAGCACGAGGAGTCGTAACGCCCCGACCCGGGAGGTCGTTGACAGGTCATGTCGGCCCTGCACACCCTCGACGTCCGCCTCCTGGCGGCGCTCGCGGACGCGCACCTCGTGCCGGCCGAGCGTGACCGCGTGCTCGACGTGTGCGACGGCGCGGTCGAGGCGGTGCGCGGCCTGGGTGTCGCGCACCCGGGCCGCGCCGTGCGCGAGGTGGCCCTCCTCATGCTCGCAGAGGACGCCCCGCACCTCGACCGCCAGGTGCGCGGGGACCTCGCGCGGCTGTGCGAGGTGGAGGTCGTGCGAGGCTTCTAGGATCCCTCGATCCGGTTGCCGTCCTCGTCCCAGTGCTCGGCGACCTTCTTGCTCGGCTGCACCCGCGGCGGCTCGCCCGGCATCTTCGGGTAGTCCGGCGGGAAGTTGAGCTCACCCTCGCCGTCGGCGACCTGCTGGTCCCAGAGGTCGAGCAGCGGCTGGAGCGAGTACGCCGTGTCGTCGATCCCGGCCCACGGGTCCCCGTCGGCCATCCGCTCGGGCACCGTGAACAGGTTGTACGCCCCGGGATCGGTCGCCGACGCCAGCTCCGACCAGGTCATCGGGGTCGACACGGGCGCGCCGGGCTTCGGCCGCAACGAGTACGCCGAGGCGATGGTCCGGTCGCGGTTGTTCTGGTTGAAGTCGATGAAGATCCTCTCCCCCCGCTCCTCCTTCCACCACGCCGTCGTGACCTGCCCGTCGCGCTCGGCGAGCTCGCGGCCGAACGCGATCGCGGCATGCCGCACGTCGGTGAACTCCCAGCGTGGCTCGATCCGCACGTAGACGTGGACGCCGCGGTTGCCGGAGGTCTTGGGGTAGCCCTCGAGGCCCAGGTCGGCGAGCAGCTCGCGTGCGACACCCGCGACCCGGACCGCGTCGCCGAAGGTCGTGCCGGGCTGGGGGTCGAGGTCGATGCGCAGCTCGTCGGGGTGGTCGACGTCGGCCCGTCGTACCGGCCACGGGTGGAAGGTGAGCGTGCCCATCTGGGCACACCAGACGGGTACGGCGATCTCGGCCGGGCAGATCTCCTCGGCGGTGCGGCCCGACGGGAACGTGATCCGCACCGGCTCGAGGTAGTCGGGAGCCCCCTTGGGGACGCGCTTCTGGTAGAAGCCCTCGCCGTCGTCGCCGTACCCGGTCGAGAGCCGGAAGCCCTCGCGGTAGCCGTCCGGCCAGCGCTCGAGCGCCGTCGGCCGGTCGCGCAGCGCTCGCATCAGGCCGTCCTCGACGGCCACGAAGAACTCGGCGACCATCAGCTTGGTGACCTCGGGCGTGCGCTCGGTCGCCTCGTAGATCACGCGGTCCGGGCTCGACACCCGGACCTCGCGGTCGCCTGCCTGGACCATCGCCGCCGCGGTCTTCGCCATGCGGCGAGCCTACGGGCTCAGCCGGCGACCCCGCGGAGCTCGACGGGCACCTGCGGCACGTCGAGCGTGTCGACGACCGTGCGGGTGGCCAGGTCGACGACGTGGACCTGCTTGGTGGCCGGCTCGGTGACATACGCCGTGGCGCCGACCACCTCGAGCAGCGGTCGCGGCTGCTGCCAGTCCGTCGGCTCCTGCCAGGCCGCGGTGACCGGGACCGAGGCACTCACCCGGGCAGCGTCGACGTCGATGACGTGCAGCGCACCGTCGGTCCCGAGCACGAGGGCGTCGCCGTCGGGGGTGCGGCCCAGGGAGCGGAAGCTGTAGCTGGCCGGCAGGTCGACCAGCCGGAGAGACGCGTCGCGGGTGTCGATGACCGCCACCCGGGTCGGCCGCTCCAGCTCGGCGTCGGGGTCGACCTTGTAGTCGCCCAGCACGTACGGCGAGCTCTCGTGACCGGCCTGGTTGCCGATGCGGCCGTACGCGTCGGGCGCGTCGATCTTGGTGATCTCGCGGCCCTCGACGAGCAGCACCCCGTCCTCGCACCCGAACAGGGCGACCTCGCCGGCGAAGGCCTCGCCGTGCACGCCCGGGCACTGGTCGGACGCCGCCAGCTCGCTGCCGGCCGCCGTCACCAGGCGGATGCCGGAGCGCGACTCGTCGTCACCGACGGTCATCAGCAGGTTGCCGTGGCCGTCCTGGACCGCAACGCCGTGGTGCGCCTGCTCGGCCCGGAAGGTCTCGACCTCCGGGGTGCCGTCCGCCAGGTCGGCGGGGTCGAAGGCCGTGATCTGCCCGGTGCCGTCGTCGAACACGGTGGTCCGTCCGTGGTGAGGTACGACGTGCCCCGGCTCCTCGGCCGCGATGGTGAAGTCCGTCAGCCGGGGCTCGGCGGTCCACGAGTGGCCGTGGTCGCCGTGCTCCTCGGTCCAGGCCCCCGTGTCGAGCGCCGTGAGCCCGCCGGCGCCGGAGACGAGCACGTGCCGCTCGTCCCCCGCGGGGTTGAGCCGCAGGAAGCCTTCCCGCTCCTCGTCGAGGAGGACCTTCCCGGTCTCGGCGTCGAGGACGAGCACGCCGCCGTCGTAGGTCATCGCGAGGCGGGGCCGCGGGCCGTCGACCTCGGTGGCGGACGCAGGCGACGGGGCGGGTGAGGTCGGACGGGCGGACTGCTCGGAGCCGCACGCGGCGATGACGAGGGCGCCGAGGACGACAGGGACAGCGGATCGGATCAACATGAGAATGATTCTCATGCCCAAACTATGTGGACGTCAAGCCGTCAGTGCTCGTCGGTCGACCGGGAGCCCGTGAGGGTGCGGCCCCCGACTACCGTGATGAGCGCGACCAGGCCGGCGAGGATCGCGAAGCCGATCCGCTGGCTGTGCAGGAACTCCTCGACCACGGCCGCGCTCCAGCGCCCGGTCGGCAGCGAGGTGCCCATGACGGCGGCGGTGACGGTGCCGACCACGGCGACACCGAAGACGTTGCCGATCTCCTGGGCGGTGTCGTTGAGGGCGGAGCCGATGCCGGTGTGGTCCTCGGGCAGGGCCTCGATCAGGGCGACCGCCGAGGTCGTCATCACCATGCGCATGGCGACCGCGAGCAGCAGCATGCCGGCGGCGAAGACCGGGTACCCGGCACCGAGGGCGACGTACTCCACGGCCAGGGAGACCAGCAGCGACGTACTGCCGACCAGGGCGGTGGCCCGGTGCCCGAGGCGCGCGACCAGCGCATCGGTGAGCGGCCCGGAGACGAACATGCCGGCGACCATCGGCAGCGTGCCGAGCCCGGCCTGCAGCGGGCTCCAGCCCCAGGCGAACTGGAAGAGCTGGGTCGCGGCGAACATGACGCCGACCATCGCGACCATCACGCCGGTCTGCAGGATGGCGCTGCCGCGGACGGTACGACGCCCGAGCAGCCGCAGGTCCAGCATCGGGTCCGCAGCCGCGCGCTCGCGCATTACGAAGCCGACTCCCGCCGCCACCGCGGCGACCGCGGTGGCGAGCGTGACGGGCGAGGTCCAGCCCTCGTCGACGCCGAGGGTGAAGGCGAACAGGCCCAGGCCGAGCATCGCGACCGACAGCACCGCGCCGGGCACGTCCGCGCCGCCGGTACGGCGCTCGGCCGGGTCGTCGACGGGGATCCCCCGGGCGACACCCCAGAAGGCGACAGCGGCGACGGGTGCGTTGACGACGAGCAGCGCCTGCCACGGCAGGTGGGTCACGGCGATGCCGCCGAGGACCGGGCCGACCATGACGCCGACCATGGCGACACTGACGATCAGCCCGATCGCGCGCCGGCGCAGCTCCTCGTCGTCGAAGAGCCGGAAGACCAGCGACATGGTGCCGGGCGCGATGAGGGCGGCGAACACGCCGCACAGCGCGCGGACGGCGATCAGCTGCCACGGCTCGGTGGCGAGCAGGACGAGGGTGGAGGCCAGCCCGAAGCCGGCGATGCCGGCCAGCAGCATCCGGCGCCGGCCCAGCTTGTCGCCGAGCGTGCCGCCGACCATCAGCAGGCCGCCGAAGGTGAGCGAGTAGGCGCCGACGATCCACTGCAGCCCGGTGGGGCCGACGGCGAGGTCGCGCCCGATGGTCGGCAGAGCGACGGACAGCACGGAGTTGTCGACCATCTCCACGAGCATGGTCAGGCAGAGAGCGAGGATCGCGGGCGCGGCGGCACGGAGAGTGGCGGGCTTCGCGGTCCGCGCGGTGGTGGGCGTCGAGGACGCGGCGGCGGTGGTCATGACGGCCTCCCTTCGGGGTCAGAGTGGTCGAACGTTGTTCGAGTCGAACACTGTTCGAGAATAGAACGTTGTTCGAGAATGTCAAGACGCCCTAGGGTCGTGTCAGGTTGAAGCGCTGACACAGCCGGTGGTCCTGGTGCGTGCATCGCAAGGCGCCGGCGCGCAGCCATACCGCGTTGTCTCGCCAGCGCCGGCAACGCCGCGAGGTGCGTGCCAGGGCCGCCGGATGTGGCGACGAATCAGCCTGACACGACACTAGGGTTGGCGGCATGCCAGGACGCCCCAGGACGACCCGTCGCGCGACCCACTCGCTCGACCAGATCGTCGACACCGCGATCGCGATGCTCGACCGCGAGGGCGCCGGCGGACTCACCCTGCGCGGGCTGGCCGCCGAGCTCGGGGGCGGACTCGGCAGCATCTACTGGTACGTCGCCGGCAAGGCCGAGCTGCTCGACCTGGCCTGCGACACGCTGATCGGGCGCGCTCTCGCCGCGGCCGAGACCTCCGACGTACCCACTCCCCCGATGGAGGTCGAGCTCGCCACCGACGACCCCGCGATCGTCGAGGCGGCCGCGACGGTGCGGCGGATCTCGCTGGCGCTGTTCGCGCAGATGGACGAGCACCCGTGGCTCGCCGCCCAGTCACAGCTCGGCGGCGCGGAGCGTCCCAACGGGCTGCGGGTCTGGGAGCTGGTCGGGCGGGCCCTGGCGACGATGGGCCTCTCCCCCCGCCAGCAGTTCCACGGCAGCACCGCGATCACGGGCTACGTCGTCGGCGTCGCCGCCGAGATGTCGTCGCAGGACAACGCGGTCGACCCGACCCTGTCGAAGGACGAGCAGCTCGACCGCGTCGTCGAGCGCTGGCAGGGCGAGGAGTTCGACGAGTTCCCGTGGATCCGCTCGATGGCCGACCAGTTCCGCCGGCACGACGACCTCGACCAGTTCGCCGCCGGCCTGGACCTGCTGGTCCTGGGCCTGGTCCGCCAGGCGGTCAGCCCTGGTCGGCCGGCTCCAGGCTGAGGCTGATCGAGTTGATGCAGTAGCGGTCGCCGGTGGGGGTGCCGTACCCGTCGGGGAAGACGTGGCCGAGGTGTGAGCCGCAGTTGGCGCAGCGCACCTCGACCCGCTTCATGCCGTGGGTGTTGTCCTCGAGGTACTCGATCGTGTCGCTGATCGGCTGGTAGAAGCTCGGCCAGCCGCAACCGGAGTGGAACTTCGTGTCGGACTCGAACAGCTTGGCCTGGCAGGCCTTGCAGCGGTAGACGCCGGTGGTCTCGGTGTCGGTGTACTCACCGGTGAAGGCCCGCTCGGTGCCGGCCTTGCGGAGCACCTGGTACTCCTCGGGAGTGAGCTCGGAGCGCCACTCCTCGTCCGTCTTCTCGACCTCGTATGCCATGGCTTCAGCGTACTCAGGCACCCACGCCGGCCGGGCTCAGGCAGCGACGCCCGCGACCGGCATCCCGGCCTCGCGCCAGGCGGCGAACCCGCCGATCACGTCGGTGGCGCGCTCGATGCCGATGCTGCGCAGGGCGTCGGCGGCGAGCGAGGAGGTGTAGCCCTCCTGGCACAGCACGATCACCCGGCGGTCGTACGCCGCCTCGGGCAGCCGCGCGTCGCTGCGCGGGTCGAAGCGCCACTCGAGCACGTTGCGCTCGACGACGAGGGCGGGCAGCCAGCGGGCGACCTCGCCCTCGCGGGCGCGCTGGGCGGCGGGCCGGATGTCGACGAGCAGGGAGCCGAGGGCGACCAGCTCCTGGAAGGCGGCGCGGGCGGTGACCCGGTCGAGCCGGGACCGGGCGTCCGCGAGGAGGGCATCGACGCCGTCGTACCGCACGGGGACGAGGGTACTCACCACTCCTCCCCCGCGCGCTCGACGCCGAGCACCTCGAGGCGGTCGCCGTGGAACCTGAACCGGGTCATCGTGTGCAGCCGCGGCGAGTACGCGTGCAGCGAGAGGGCCGGACCGTCGGTGGCATTGCGTACGTCGTGCGCATAGCCGGCACCGAACGCCTTGCCGTCGCCGGGGCCCAGGTCGATCAGCCGGAGCCCGCCGTCGAAGGTGTGCTCGGTGAGCCGGCCCTCCAGGACGGTGAACGCGCCGGACGAGGAGCCGTGGTCGTGCCAGTCGGTGGCGGCACCGGCCGGCCACGAGATCAGCCAGAGCTCGTAGTCGTCGGTCCTGAGCAGGCGGAGCCACGAGCGCTCGTGCGGGTCGTGGTCGAGGAGGTGGCGCAGGTCGGGGTCGGCCGCGTGGTTGCGGACCACCTCGAGCAGGGGCAGGACGGCGAGCTGGGTCATGGGTTTCCTCCGGGTGGTGTCGGTGCTGGATCGGGGTGGGGATCAACAGCAGCGACAACACGACCCGGGGAGCCGGTGGGCACCGCGCAGGACAGGGAGGAGGCTGGTCATGCCTCCATAGTGGAGTAAGTCGATAGACTTTTCAAGTCGGACTACGAAACCCTAGGAGTCGTAGGGTTCCGGCGTGTCCCGCGCTCCGGCAGCTGCCGCTCCGTCCTGGCTGGCCGGCGCTCACGCCGCGCTGGTCCACAGGGTCCCCTCGGCGAGCGCGACCGTGGTGGCCGTGTGGGCCGGGCTGTGCGCCGTCGCCGCCCTGATCCCCTCGCTGCGCCACGGGTTGCGGGAGCCGTTGACCGCCGTCAGCGAGAACGTGCTGCTGATCCTGCCCAACCTCGCCTATGCCACCTTCCTCGCGCTGCTCGCCGGCGCGCTCAGCACCGGCAAGCGCGCCGGCTGGCGGATCCTGGTCGGCGTCCTCGTCATCAACCTCATCGATGCCCTGGGTGAGTTCACCGCCCGCCCCCGCAGCAATGTCGCGGTCGCGGTCGCCACCCTGCTCCTCGTCGTGGTGCTGCTCGCCCGGACCGGCTTCAACACCCGGGTCAGGTCGCGGTCGATGCTCAAGGCGATCGCCGTCCTGGTGCCCTGCCTGATGCTGAGCATCGGCCTCGGCTTCCTTCTCCTCCATCTCTTCCACGGCACGCTGCCGGCCGACCAACGGCTGCTCTGGTCGCTCAACCGGGCCACCGGTGGCGTGATCGGCCCGCGTGCCTTCGACGGCCGACCCGACGATTGGGTCAGCGACCTGATCGGGTTCCTCGGCGGGGTCTCGCTGCTCGGGTCGTTCGCCGTCGTCTTCCAGTCCCAGGCGTTGCGCGCGACCCTGACCGATTCCGAGGAGCGCGCGGTTCGCTCCCTGCTCGACGAGTACGGGCGCCACGACTCGCTCGGCTACTTCGCCAGCCGGCGCGACAAGGCAGCCGTCTTCTCCGAGGACGGCCGGGCCGTCGTACTTCACCGCGTCGAGGTCGGCGTGTGCCTGGCCAGCGGCGACCCGATCGGCGACATGGGGTCGTGGCCCGACGCCATCGCCCGCTGGCAGCGGCTCGCCCGCGAACACGGGTGGTCGCCTGCGGTGCTCGGGGCCAGCGAACGCGCCGCCCACCACTACGAGCGCGCCGGCCTGACCGCCCTGCAGCTGGGCGACGAGGCCATCATCGAGGTCGCCGACTTCAACCAGCGCCGCCCACGGCTGCCCGCGATCCAGCGCGCCGTACGACGCGCCCGGCGCCACGGCGTGACCGTGCGGATCCGGCGCCACCACCAGGTGCCGCCCGAGGAGATGGATCAGGTACGCCGTCTCGCCGACGCCTGGCGCGGCGACGAGCCCGAGCGCGGCTTCTCGATGGCGCTCGGGCGGCTCGGCGACCCGGCCGACGGCGACTGCCTGCTCGCCGAGGCCCTCGCTCCCGACGGCTCGGTGCTCGCTCTGCTGTCCTTCGTGCCGTGGGGCACCTCGGGCATCTCCCTCGACCTGATGCGTCGCGACCCGGCCGGGCCCAACGGCGTGATCGAGTTCCTGGTGAGCGCCATCGCCGAGCACGGCTCGGAGCACCGGGTGGCCCGGATCTCCCTGAACTTCGCCGTCCTGCGCTCCGTCTTCGAGGAGGGCGGGCGGATCGGCGCGGGCCCGCTGCTGCGCGGCTGGCGGCGGGTGCTGCTCGTGCTGTCGCGCTGGTGGCAGCTCGAGGCGCTCTATCGCTCGAACGTGAAGTACGAGCCCGCGTGGTTCCCCCGGTTCCTCTGCTACGACGACGCGCGGATGATCCCTCGCGTCGGAGTCGCGGCGGGCATAGCCGAGGGCTTCATCGACATCCCGGAGCGGATCCGGACCCGGCGGCCGCTCGAGCCCGAGCACCTGTCGGCCGACCGCGCCGACGAGATCGTGGCCGCGGTGAAGGCGCACCAGGAGCTGCGGGCCCGCGGCCGGCGCCGTCCCGAGCAGGTCCGGATCCGCCTGGAGCGGATGTCGGCCATGGCCGCGGCCGGCCGCTCCCCCTATCCCGCGGCCGGGGTGCGGCCGACCTCGACCGCGGCCGCGCTCGCGGCCGACGACGGCTCAGCGGTGAGCGTTGCCGGCCGTTTGGTCGCGATCCGCGACCACGGCGGCGTCGTGTTCGTGGAGCTGCGCGACTGGCACGGCTGCGTGCAGTGCGTCCTGCAGGCCGACTCCCTCGCACCGGACATCGAGGTCTTCGTCGGCGACTGCGACCTCGGCGACCTCGTCGAGCTGCACGGCACCGTCGGCACCAGTCGCAGTGGCGAGCGGTCGGTGCTCGCCACGTCTTGGCGGATGCTCGCGAAGTGTCTCCACCCGCTGCCCGGACATGTGAACGGCCCGATGGCGCCGGAGTACCGGGTCCGCCAGCGCCACCTCGACCTCGCCATGAACGACGGCGCCCGCGAGCACCTGCGCCGCCGGGCCCAGGTGCTGCGCGGGATCCGCGAGACCCTGCACGAGCAGGACTACCTCGAGGTCGAGACGCCAGTGCTCCACACCGTCCACGGCGGCGCCAACGCCCGACCGTTCGCCACCTACAGCAACGCCTACGACCTCCCCCTGTCCCTGCGGATCGCGCCCGAGCTCTATCTCAAGCGGCTGTGCGTCGGCGGCGTCGAGCGGGTCTACGAGATGGGCCGGGTGTTCCGCAACGAGGGCGCCGACCGCACCCACAACCCCGAGTTCACCGCGCTCGAGGCGTACGACGCCCACGGCGACTACACGACGATGCGGGACCTGTGCCAGCAGCTCGTGACCGCCGCCGCCACGGCCGTGCACGGCCGACCAGTCCTCGTGCACCGCGACGCCGACGGTCGGGAGCAGGAACTCGTCATCGACGGCACCTGGACGGTCCGAACGGTGCACGACGCGGTGTCGGAGGCGCTCGGCGAAGCGGTGGACTGGGCGACCCCGGCGGACGAGCTCCGGGAGCTGGCCGCGGCCCACGACGTGGCGGGGGCCGAGCTGAGCGCGGACCAGATCGTGCTCGAGCTCTACGAGGCCCTCGTCGAGCCGGCGACCGTGGCGCCGACGTTCTACACCGACTTCCCGACCTCGGTGTGCCCGCTGACCCGGGCGCGCGACGACAACCCGGCCCTCGCGGAGCGCTGGGATCTGGTGGTCCTCGGGATGGAGCTGGCCACGGCGTACAGCGAGCTGACCGACCCGGTCGAGCAGCGCCGCCGCCTCGAGCAGCAGTCGCTGCTCGCGGCCGGCGGCGACCCGGAGGCGATGGTCGCCGACGAGCTGTTCCTCCAGTCGCTGGAGGTCGGGATGCCACCGACCGGCGGCCTCGGCATGGGCATCGACCGGCTGCTCATGCTGCTCTCCGGCGACCCGATCCGCACCACCGTCACCTTCCCCCTGGTCCGCCCGGACGCCGAGGAGACCGCGTGGTGACCACACGGTTGCGCACCCTGGCGGTCGTGCTGCTGGTGGTCGGCGGGCTCGGGTACGCCGACTGGGTGCTCCAGCTCGTCGTGCCCGTCGATGCCGACCTGCGTACCAGCTTCATCAGCGAGCTCTCCGCGGTCGGCCAGCCGTACCACCAGGTGTTCCGGATCGCCGACATCGTCGCCGGGGTCGCGCTCGGCGCGGGAGCGGCGCTGTCGTGGGCCCTCACCCGGCGCACCGCCGCGGTCTGGGCGCCGCTCCTGGTGCTCGCGGTGTGCGCGGTCGTCGAGGCGGCGGTGCCGCTGTCGACGTCGTACACCTTCGGCTCGGCGCTTCCCGACCCCGGCACCTCGGCGTGGTGGGCCAAGGTGAGCGAGCCGCACGGCGTCTCCAGCTTCCTGGAGACGCTCGCCTTCCTGCTCGTGCTGCTCACCTGCAGCCTTGCGCTACGACGCGACGGCGCGGACCGGCGTCGGCTCACGCTGCTCGCCGTCGGACTCGGCGCCGCGCTCTGCGGCGCCATCGACGCCGTGCTGACCGCGACCCTGCTGCTCAACGGCAGCGCAGCCCTCCTCGGCCTGGTCCAGCGGCTGGGCGTGACCCTCACCGCGGTGTGGCTGGCCGCGGCGCCGACCTGGCTGCTGCTCCTGCCGGATCAGGGCAGCCGGGCCAGCAGGTCCGCGACCTCGACGCGACGTCCGGTGTAGAACGGCACCTCCTCGCGCACGTGGCGGCGCGTCTCCGAGCCGCGCAGGTGCCGCATCAGGTCGACGATCCGGGTGAGGTCGTCGGCCTCGAAGGCGAGGATCCACTCGTAGTCGCCGAGCGCGAAGCTCGGGACCGTGTTGGCCCGCACGTCCGGGTAGCCGCGGGCCATCTGGCCGTGCTCGGCGAGCAGCCGGCGGCGCTCGGCGTCCTCGAGGAGGTACCACTCGTAGGAGCGGACGAAGGGGTAGACGGCGGCGTACGCGTGGGCGCGCTCGTCGGCGAGGAACGCCGGCAGGTGGCTGCGGTTGAACTCCGCCGGGCGGTGCAGCGCCATCTGCGACCAGACCGGCGCGAGCCGCGACCCGAAGGCGGTACGGCGCAGCCGGTGGTAGGCATCCTGCAGCCGGTCGCTGTCGGCGGCGTGCCACCAGATCATCAGGTCGGCGTCGGCGCGCAGCCCCGCGACGTCGTACAGGCCGCGGACCACGACATCCTCGGCCGCGAGGTCCGCGAGGAACGCCTCGAGCTCGGCGGTCTCGTTCTTCCGGACGACGTCGTCGGCGCCGAGCGTCCGCTCGAGCCGGAACACCGACCACATGGTGAAGCGGACGGTGTCGTTGAGCTCGTTGATCTTCGCGGCGTTGGTCTTGATGTGCGCCTGGGGGTCCTGGTCCGACATGCCCCCATTCTGCCGGGGCCTCAGTCGCGGCCGTAGCCCGCCTCCCGTGCCTTGACGATGGCGTCGGCGCGCCCCGTCGCGTGCAGCTTGGCGTAGATGGCCGACACCGTGTTGCGCACGGTCTTGTTGGAGACGTAGAGGGCGGCCGCGATCTCGTCGTTGGAGCGGCCCGCGGCGATCCGCTGGAGCACGTCGCGCTCGCGGTCGCTGAGCTCTGGGAACGGCTCGTCCTCGACCTGCTGGGCCGGCCGCGCGCCGGCGAAGAAGCCGGCGACCTTGGCCGCGAGGCTCGCGCCGAACACCATCCCGCCGGCGGCGGCCGAGCGGATGGCGTGCTGCACCTCGTCGGCGCCGGCGCCCTTGAGCAGGTAGCCGCAGGCACCCGCCCGGATCGCGCTGAGCACCGTGTCGTCGTCCTCGTTCATGGTCAGCATGACCACGCGCAGCGCGGGATTGCGGCCGGTGAGGAACCGGGTCGCCTCGATGCCGTCGAGATGCGGCATCTGGATGTCCATGACCACCAGGTCGGGCGCGTTGTCCTCGACGACGTGCAGCGCCTCGCGGCCGTCGGATGCGGAGCCGACGACCTCGATGCCGTCGAGCGCGCCGAGCAGCGAGGTGAGTCCGTCGCGGACGATCTGGTGGTCGTCGACGACGACCACCCTGATCGGGCTGGCCGAGCCGGTCATGCGGGGCTCCTCAGGGGAAGTCGGGCCCGGACGACGGTGCCGCCGCCGGGAGGGCTGGAGATGGTGGTGGTGCCGCCGAGCTCGGCGGCACGCTCGCGCAGGCTGGCGAGCCCGACGCCGGCCGCCCGGTCGACCGGGATGCCGCGTCCGTCGTCGACGACCTCGAGCACGAGGGTGTCGTCGGCGGTCTCGAGGAGCAGCCGGGCACCGTTCGCGTCGGCGTGGCGGGCGACGTTGGTGAGCGCCTCCCCCGCGATCCGGTACGCCGCGACCTCGACCGCCGCCGGGAGCCGGAGGTCCTCAGGTGCCGTCACGTCGAGGGGTACGGCGAGGTGCTCGGCCTGTTGGCGCAGGGCGCCGACCAGCCCGCGGTCGTCGAGGGCGGGCGGACGCAGGTCGTGCACGAGGCGGCGCACGTCGGCGACGACCTCCTGCACCTGGGAGCTGACCGTCTCGAGCTGGGTGCGGGCCAGCGCCGGGTCGCGCTCGACGGTCATCCGGGCGGCCTCGAGCTGGAAGACGATGCCGCTCAGCGCGGGACCGAAGCCGTCGTGCAGGTCGCGGCGGATCCGGCGCCGCTCCTCCTCGCGGGCGGTGACCAGCCGCTCCCGGCTGTGCTGGACCTCCTCGGCGAGCTGGCTGGTGCGGGCGGCGGTGGCGGCCTGCCGGACCAGGTCGCCGAGCAGCTCCTCGTCACGCACGCTGAGCCGGCTGCGCAGGCCCTTCGCCGGCAGGACCAGACGGCCGATGGTCGTCTCCCGCCAGGTGATCGGGAGGGTGCGGACCTCGGCCGGGCGCTCGCCGAAGGTCGTCACGAGCCGCTCCCCGTGACCGCGGTCGACCTCCACGCTGACGAACGGGACCGCGAAGGCGGAGGCCACCGCGCGCGCGACGGCGGCGAGCTGCTCGACGGTGTCGTCGGTGTTCTCCAGCGTCGAGGCGAGGCCGGCCACGGCGTCGTACCGGTTGCCGCGCTCGCCGAGCATCACCCGTCGTACGCCGGCGGAGAGCCGCTGGCGCAGCGGGCCGTAGAGGACGACGCAGACGACGAGCACCACCCCGACCACCTGGGCCCGGGTGAGCTCGTCGTCGAGGAGCAGCGTGAACAGCCCCAGCACCAGCGCGTCGGCGGCGACGAGCACGGCGAACACGGCGGCCAGCACCGAGGTGCGGGCGAGCAGGTCCTGGATCGACACGAGCGTCGGACGGACGATCGCGATCGTCATCGCCATCGGCGGCACGACCGAGGCCACGATGGCGCCGATGAAGTCGCCCTCGGGCACCGAGAAGGCCAGGGTCCCGACGCTGACGGCGACGACCACGACGACGCTCCACAGCAGCCAGCGCATCCGGTCGCGGTCCAGGCCGGCGGAGCGGCGGTAGCGCACCACCACGGTGAGCAGCGCGAAGAAGAAGCCGGTGACGCCGAGCGCGAGGCCGATCGTCGCGACCTGGTCGCCGTGACCGGAGAGAGCGGTGATCGAGGTCGGGTCCTCGTCGACGCCGGCCGGCAGGCCGGGGATCGCGCGGTCGCCCTCGGCCGGGATGACGAGGAAGCACAGGCCGCTGACCGCCATCGCGACCGTGGCGACCCAGGACGCCGTGCCCCAACGGCCGGGCAGGAAGCGCCCGGTCGGGAAGATCATGACCAGCACCGCGGTCACCGAGGTCAGGTAGGACCCGAAGCGGTTGAGGAACCACAGCGCGAAGGTCATCCCCGGCCAGGCGCCGGTCTCCCGCAGGCCGGACAGGATGTAGCTCTGCGACAGCCCGTCGAGCGCCCAGAAGAGGCCGGAGCCCGCGAGCACCCAGCCGACCCGCTGCCGCGGCTCGCGCACCAGGATGACGGAGGCGAGCACCCCGAGCAATGCACCGATCAGCGTCCACGGCCACCCCGGGCCGCCGGCGACGTCGTACCCGGGGCCTGAGGTCGGCGCGCCCATGTCGAGCCAGGAGGCGATCGGCACCATCGCGACGCAGAGGACGGGTACGACGAGCGCCGCGACGGCCCGCGGGCCGCGCGGGCGGGTCTCGGCCGGATCCTGCACCGGCACATTGTGCAGCCGGTCCGCACCCCCACGGTGCGGACCGGCCGAATTGGTGTGCTTCACGAGCGACCGCGGAACGCCTTGTCCCCGGCGAGGAAGCCGAGCGCGATGACGAGCAGGCCGATCGGACCGGTCATGCCCGCCATGTACTGCAGCGGGGAGATGCCGAGCAGCAGGGTCAGGCCGCCGCCGACCAGGCCGACGAGGCCGATCCACTTCGGTACGCCGCCGTGGCGGGCCACGCCGAACAGGGTGATGCCGGACAGGCCGAGCAGGCCCCAGCACCACGGGATGGTGCCGATCCAGTGGTTGAACATCGCGGCGTCCTCGGGGACGACGATGTCGGGGTCGCCGGCGGCGAAGATGAACTCGGTGTCGAGGCCGGAGCCCAGGATGAGCACGACCGCCGTGATCAGCACCCCCGAGAACGCGACCAGCGGGAGCACGCTGTCGGCCGGGCTGGTCGCCTTGAGCCGGCGGTACAGGCCCGCAGCGAACGGGATCATCAGGACGGCGGCGATCATCGCGCAGACATGGAACGCGAGCATCTGCGGAACCATGTCGCCGAGCGCCTCGGAGATGGCCTCGGCGTCGCCGGCGTTCTTCTCGTCGTAGACGGCGTTCACCATCGAGGACGAGACGATCACGCCGAGGCCGGCGAGGCCGGCACCGAGACCCGCCAGGGCCCAGCGGGTCGGGGGCCGCGCGGCCGGCTGGTCCTGCGGCGCGGGGTGGTCGAGTGCGGTCGGGGGAACGTGGGTCTGAGCTGTCATGGCAGGACCGTCGCGGGCCCGGTGTCCCGCGGGACAGGGACAACGGGGCAGACCTGGTGGGTCAGGCGAGCAGGCCGGCGACCGCACGCTGGGCCGAGCCGATGGTGGCCGGGATCCCGACGCCGTCGTACGCCGCCCCGCACAGAGCGAGCCCGGGGACCTCGGCGACGGCGGCGCGGATGCGGGCGACCCGGTCGGCGTGGCCGACCCAGTACTGCGGCAGCCCGCCGCCCCAGCGCTGCACGACCGCGTCGACGGGGGTCGCGGTGAGACCGGTGGCTGTCTCGAGGTCGGCGAGCGAGGCGCGGACCAGCCCCTCGTCGGGGACCTGGAGAGTGCTCTCCTCGCCGAACCGGCCGAGCGAGGTGCGCAGGACCAGCAGGCCCTCCCCCGCGTCGCGCACCCAGTCCCACTTGGCGAAGGAGAAGGTCGACGCCTTCACCCGGCGGCCGTCGACGGGCGGGACCAGGAAGCCGGACGCGCCGGTGTCGAGCGCGTCGGCGACACCGGGGTCGTCGCCGCGGAAGGCGAAGGTGACCAGGGCGACGCTCGCGTAGGCGATCTCCTCGAGCTCGGTCGCAGCGCCGGGGGCGAGGTCGGCGAGCAGGCGGGCGGTCGGCGCCGCGGGCGTGGCGAGCACGAGCAGGCCGGCGGCCTCGTCACCGGTGGAGGTGGTGACCACGAAGCCGGTGGGGGTACGGCGGATCGCGGTCACCGGGGTGTCGTAGCGGACCTCGGCGTTCGGCCGGTCGTGGAGATCCGCCTCGAGCGCCGCGGGCAGGCGCCACATCCCACCGTCGACGCTCGCGAACACCGGGAGCGCGTCGGTGGGCGGCGCCGGGGCGGTGACCTCGTCGCGGGCGAGCAGGTCGAGGAGCTGGGGTGCCGCGGAGCGGGCGGAGATGCGGCGCGCCTGGCCGGCGTACACCCCGCCGAGCAAGGGCTCGACGAGCCGGTCGACCACCTCGTCGCCGTACCGGTGGGCGACGAGGTCGCCCACCGAGACGTCGCCGTCGGGGTGCGGCACCGCCTGGTGCCGGGCGCGGTCGAGGCCGTCGGCGGACAGGATGCCGGTCGCGGCGAGGTCGTCGAGGTCGAGCGGCGCGCCCATCACGGTGCGCGGCAGGCGGCGCAGCGCGTCGCGGGTCCAGACCCGGGAGGTGGCCGCCGTGGGATGGGTGATCGGTAGGCCGAGCGCGGCCGCGAGCGCGGTGCCCTCGGGCCGGCGGTGGAGCATCGCCTCGGCGCCGACGTCGACCCTCACGCCGGCGACCTCACCGGCGCGCAGCTTGCCGCCCGGCCGGTCGGTCGCCTCGAGGACGAGCACGTCGTTGCCGGCCTCGGCGAGCGCGCGGGCCGAGGTCAGCCCGGCGATCCCGGCTCCCACCACGACTGCCTTCATGGCCGCATTGTCTCAGGCGGCGAAGTCGGCAGAGAGTGCCAGGGCCTGCTGGGCGTGGAGGCGGTACTCCGCCTGGGTGATGGGTCGGGTGCCGCCGCCGGTGACGAGGCGGTAGAGGCCGTGGGGTGTGCCCCAGATCCACTTGTCGGGGCCCAACTGCAGGACGGTGTAGCCGAGGTGGGTCTTCGCGCGGTGGTGGTGCCGGGTGAGCGGGGTGTCGTTGTGATCGCCGGTCTGGCCGGGTGGTCCGTGCTTGTCGTAGGCGACGGTGTGGTCGTGGTCCGGTGCCCGGCCGTTTCTGATGAAGAGGCCGGTGGCGTGGGGGAACAGGTCTCCGACGGTCCTCAGCTGGGTGCGCTGTTTGACGTCGGTGGGGTGCTCGTAGCCGTTGACCGACCGTCCGGTGTGCAGATCGATCACCGGTTGCACGCTGATCGCCGCGTGGCGACCCAGGAGGTCGCTCACCTGGGTGAGGAGCCGAGGGCCGAGGCCCTCGACCCGCGCAACGGGTCCGAGGGCGCCGGTGTCGGTCAGGGAGACGTGCACGACGACCTCCGCGGACCGGCGGGGGTCTCGTGACGGTTGCTGCGCAACCTCCTCGACCTCCGAGGTGCCCGGGGTGTCGTCGATGCCGTTCAGGAACGCGAGGACGGCGGCGGGGTCGGCGAGCATCGCGAACGCCTCGGCCCGCCAGTGGTCCATCGACAGTGGTTCGGCACTGTCGGGGACGTCGGCGTGCTCGGCGAGGGCGGCAGCGAGGTCGTCGACCGTGTGCTGGTGGGCGAGGGCGTCGGCCTCGTCGAGCCGTGCGAACACCGTTCCCACGCCGGCCGTGTTGTCGGCGTCGTCGACCTGGGACCCGGGACGCGCCTTGGGATACCAGACGCCCTTGTCCTGCTGGTTCTTCTCGACCCGGGTCTGGTGAGCAACGGGGTCGGCCTCGATCACCTTGGCCTCCGCGATGGCGAGGATCCGGCTGGGTGCCTGATCCAACGCGGCAGCGACGGCCTCATCCACGATCCTGATCTGGTGGCGGTCGAGGGTGCGGGACATCCGTGCGACCCGACGCACCACCCACGCCTCGCAGCGTCCCTCACGGACGCCGGCCCAGGTCTGCGGGAGGCGGTGGCGCAGGTCGAACGCGTCGGCCAGGGCGCCGCGGGTCGAGAGCACGTGCTCGTGGCGGGCGATCGCCATCTCGAACAGTGCGAGGTCGGCGACCTCCGGGGTCCCGTCCCCACCCAGGGTGATGAGCCGCGGTCCGCCGTACCGGACCGGGACGGCGCCGGGCTCGGCCTGCGGGTCACCGGAGTGCAGGTCGGCCCAGGCGAGCAGCAGCTCCAGCTTGTGGACCTCGAGAAGCCTGGCCTCCCGGACACTGTCCTCGGCCGCGTGGAGCAGCTGCTCCGGCGTGGCGTTGGAGAGGTCCGAGGTCATGTGCCGATTCTATCGCACATATGTTCGAATGGCGAGCCATGTTGTGGACTTTCCCCTTGTTTCTAGGGGTGTTTCGACCACGTGCGGACCGTCGCCCGACCGCCGAACCCAGCCACCTCCCGACCTTCGTCGTCGCCGCTTTCGGAACGCAACCACCTACGCACCCCGAGGCCCGCGGACAGTTCGCGCAATGGCCCCGGTGGTTTCGAGGCTCATCGCTGGCGCTCCTCGCACCTCAACCACCGGACAGGGAGATCAGGCCTGGGTCGCGACCCGGTCCTCCAGCAGCGACGCCGACACGTCGCCGGTGACGCCGCGGGAGGCCGCGGCCCGGCCGACGACGAAGACGTAGGCGAGGAAGACCACCTCGGCGAGCACGCCGATCGCGATCCGGGCCCACGTCGGCAGTGGCGAGGGCGTCACGAAGCCCTCGATGATGCCGCTGACGAACAGGCACACCGCCAGCCCGAGGGCGACGGTGACCGACGTACGCCCGGCCCGGGCGAGCGACTGCGCACGGGAGAGCTGCCCGGGCTCGACCCACGACCAGAACAGCCGCAGGCCCACGCCGCCCGCCACGAAGACACAGGTGAGCTCGAGCAGGCCGTGCGGGAGGATCAGCCCCCAGAACAGCTCGCCGCGGTCGTGGCGGATCATGATCGAGCCGACGATCGCAAGGTTCGCGACGTTCTGGAACAGCAGGTAGAGCACCGGCAGCCCGAGGATCCCGAGCGCGATGCACAGAGCGCTCACCCAAGCGTTGTTGACCCACACGTGGGTCGCGAACGCACCGGCCGCGTTCTCGCTGTAGTAGCTCTCGAAGTCGCTGTTGACCAGCTGGTCGACCTCCTGCGGCGAGAGCAGGTTCTGCTCCACCTGCGGGTGCTGGCCGAGCCAGATCATCATCACCGCGGTGACCACCACGTTGCCCGCCAGGCAGCCCAGCCACCACCAGCGCAGGTGGTAGAGCGCCGCCGGGAACCTCTCGGTGAAGAACCCCGCGAACCCCCGCCAGCTCGGCACCCGCGAGGCCAGCATCGGGATCCGCGCCCGCCCCAGCAGCGAGGACAGGTGGGCCACCAGCTCGCCGTCGGGCGCCGAGGTGCGTACGACGGACAGGTGGGTCGCGACCTGCTGGTAGCGATCCACCAGCTCGTCGGCCTCCGCGCCCGTGCGGTGGCGCTGGCGCACCAGCTGGTCCAGGCGCGTCCAGGACCCCGCGTGGGTGGCGACGTACGCGTCGAGGTCGATGCGGGGCATGGGGACAACCTAGGTGGTGATCGGCGGCCGACGGGTCGAACCACGTATATACTCGATGTATGTCCGTCATCACCCGACTCTTCCTCTCCAACCGGACCCAGGCCGTACGCCTCCCGAAGGCCGTCGCCTTCGACGAGTCCGTCTCCGAGGTCGAGATCGACGTGGTCGGCGACACTCGGGTGATCCGACCCGCAGGCTCCCGGGTCGACGCCTTCTGGGACAGCGAGCTGCGGATCAGCGACGACTTCGGTCGCGAGCAGCCGGCCGTCCCGCAGGAGCGGGTCTGGGCATGATCCCGCGCCATCGCCACCTGATCGACACCGATGTCGCCATCGAACTGCTGCGCAAGCGCGATCTCCCGCTGCGCGAGCGATGGAGGGCCGCAGGTCCGGCGGCTGCGTCCGCCGTCTCGTTGTTCGAGCTTCGCTTCGGCGCCGCCCGCAGCACCGAGGCGGCCCGCAACGCCCTAGCGGTCGACGAGCTCGCGGCGGCGGTCGACTTCCTCGAATTCGACGCCGACGCCGCCGCCCATGCCGGCGACATCCGTGCCGACCTCGCCCGACGCGGCACTCCGATCGGCGCCTACGACGTGATGATCGCCGGGCATGCCCGATCGCGGGGCCTGATCGTGGTGACCCGCAACGAGCGCGAGTTCCACCGCGTCGAAGGTCTGCGCGTCGAGCGATGGTGAGGAGGGCGTGTCCTAGGCTCTGTGCATGACGGCGTCCGACTTCGCCACCGTCACCGCCGACGACCTGGTCACCGGCGAGGGCGTGGCGCTCGACCTCCCGGCCGCGTCGCTCGGCCTGCGGATGGCGAGCGGGCTGATCGACGTGCTGGTGACGGTCGTGACCCTGATCCTGCTCTACATCCTGCTGCTGGTCGGTGCGTCGGTCGCCCACGACGAGGCGCTGCTCGGCGCGGGGATCGTGCTCACGTCGGTCGTCACGTTCCTGGTGATCCCGACAGCGCTGGAGACGCTGACCCGCGGCCGCTCCGTGGGCAAGCTGGCACTCGGGCTGCGCACGGTCCGCGACGACGGCGGGCCGATCAGCTTCCAGCACGCGCTGGTGCGCGCACTCATCGGGTTCGTCGAGATCTACGCGTTCTCCGGGGCTCCCGCTTTCTTCTCGATCATGCTCAGCACCCGTGGGAAGCGGCTGGGTGACTACGCCGCCGGCACGTACGTCGTGCGCGAGCGGGTCCCGCTGCGGCTCGCCCCACCGCCGCCGATGCCGCCGCAGCTCGCGGCCTGGGCCCGGAGGACGGATCTCGCGGCGCTGCCGACCGGGACCGCGCTGGCCGTGCGCCAGTTCCTCGGCCGGCTCCCCACGCTCGACCCGGTCTCCCGCGACCGCGTCGGGCGAGCACTGCTGGCCGACGTGTCGCCGTACGTCGCCCCTCCCCCGCCTCCCGGAGCACCGCCCGAGCTGGTGCTGATGGCGGTGGTTGCCGAGCGCCGCGAGCGTGACCTGGCCCGGCTGCGGCGCGACGACCGGCTGCGTCGGCGACTGCTGACCGAGGAGGGGTGACGCCGAGGTCCGCTGGGTAGGTTGGGCGGCATGACGCAGGTCAACGAGTCCCGCACCCGGCGTACTCCCGCCGACCCGAGCACCCCGCTCACGGTCGACGAGCTGGGCGCCGCGACCGAGGCGATCAGCAAGGTGTCCGACGCCTTCTCGAGCCGGGTCGTCGGCCAGCACCGGGTCCGTACGGC
The DNA here is from genome assembly GCF_029961765.1 of Nocardioides sp. QY071. Classification (NCBI taxonomy): domain Bacteria; kingdom Bacillati; phylum Actinomycetota; class Actinomycetes; order Propionibacteriales; family Nocardioidaceae; genus Nocardioides; species Nocardioides sp. QY071. Next base: position 1,235,879 of record NZ_CP124681.1, on the reverse strand, counting down.
GCTCCTGGTCACCCTGCTCTCCGAGGGCCACGTGCTGCTCGAGAGCGTGCCCGGGCTGGCGAAGACGCTGGCCGCCTCGACGCTGGCCCAGGCGGTCAGCGCCCGGTTCGCCCGCATCCAGTGCACACCCGACCTGCTGCCCAGCGACATCATCGGCACGCAGGTCTACGACCCGCGCCGGCACGAGTTCGAGACCCAGCTCGGCCCGGTGCACGCCAACTTCGTGCTCCTCGACGAGATCAACCGGGCGAGCGCGAAGACGCAGTCGGCGCTGCTCGAGGCGATGCAGGAGCGGCAGACGTCGATCGCCGGGACCATCCACCCGCTGCCCGACCCGTTCATGGTGCTGGCCACGCAGAACCCGATCGAGGAGGAGGGCACCTACGTCCTCCCCCACGCCCAGATGGACCGGTTCCTGCTCAAGGAGATCGTCGACTACCCCACCGAGGACGACGAGCTGATGGTTCTCGAGCGGATCGACGACGGCACCCTGGGCCAGCACATGACCGACGTCGCCGCCGTGGTCACACCGCAGGAGGTCGCGCAGCTGCAGGAGCTGGTGCGACGGGTGTACGTCGACCCGGCGATCCGCCGCTACATCACCGCCGTGGTGCGGGCGACCCGCGACGTCACCGGCCTGCTCGGCCCCGAGCTCGGCAACTACGTCGAGATCGGTGCGAGCCCGCGCGGCTCGATCGCGTTCTTCCAGGCCGCGCGGGCGATGGCGGTCGTCCAGGGCCGCCACTACGTCATCCCCGAGGACGTCCGCGAGCTGCGCCACAGTGTGCTGCGCCACCGCCTCCACCTCAGCTTCGAGGCGCTCGCCGACCGGGTCCGCCCGGAGACGGTCATCGACGCCGTCTTCCGCGCGGTGCCGACCCCGTGAGGAAGCAGTGACGGCCCACCTGACGCGGATCAAGTCGCGGCTGGCCATTCATGCCCATCGCAAGGTGTGGGGCCTGCTCGAAGGCGAGTACGCCGCGGTCCACGTCGGGCGCGGCATCGACTTCAACGACCTGCGCGAGTACGTCCGCGGCGACGACGTGAAGGACATCGACTGGAAGGCGTCGGCCCGCAGCCGGCAGCTCCTGGTCAAGAGGTACGTCGCCGAGCGCAAGCACACCGTGCTGCTGTGCGTCTCCACCGGTCGCAGCATGGCGGCGCTCAACGACGCCGCGGTCGCCAAGCGCGAGCTCGCCGTCCTGGTGAGCGGCGTGCTCGGCTATCTCGCCGTCCAGCACGGCGACCTGGTCGCGCTGGTCCACGGTGACGAGCGGCGCCGTCACGTCGAGCGTCCGGGCGCCGGCGAGCTCCACCTGGAGCGGCTGCTGGGCACCGTCCACGACGCGATCACGCCCGACGGGCCCCACGGCGACCTGCCCGGCCTGCTGCGCCACGTCGTGCGCACCATCCGCCGGCGCACCATCCTCGTCGTCGTCACCGACGACGTGACCCTCTCCGACGAGTCCACGATGCTGCTGCGCCGGCTGACCGCGCAGCACGAGGTGCTGTTCCTGACCGTCGGCGACCTCGATCCGACCCGGCGCGAGGTGGCAGGCCGGCGTCTCGTCGACATCGACGCCGACGCCGAGGTCCCGGGCTGGCTGCGTCGCGACGCCCGGCTGCGCGCGGAGTTCGCCGCCCTCGTCGACGAGGAGGGACAGCGGATGCGGCGGCGCCTCGACCAGCTCGGCATCGCCCACGAGCTCGTCCGCGACCACGACACCGCGATCACCGCCGTCTTCCGGCTCCTCGAGAGGCACCGCCATGCGCGCCGGCGTTGAGGTGCTCGCCGTGGACCTGCCCGAGGAGTTCACCGGACCGGTCGGGTACGCCGACCGGTGGGTGTGGATCGCCGTCGGGCTCGCCGTCGCGCTGGTCGTCTACTACGTGCTCGCGTGGTGGCTCACCCGCGCGCCCCGACGCCCCGCCCTGGCCCGCCCTGGCGTCGTCCTGCCCGACGTGCGCCAGCAGCACCTCGCCCGGATCGACCGGATCGAGGCCGAGGTCGTCGCGGGCAGGATCACGGCGCGCGACGGCCACCAGCAGCTCAGCGAGGTGGTCCGCGACTACGTCGCCGCAGTCACCACGCTGCCCGCGCGGACCATGGCGCTGGCCGACTTCCGCGGCCGGGCGCCGGTGGCGCTGGTCGAGGTGCTCGAGCTGGTCTACCCGCCCGAGTTCGCGCCCGACGACGCCATCGCCCACGACCTCTTCGAGACCGCCGTCGACCGCGCCCGCGGACTGGTGGCGACCTGGAGCCCGACCCGGAGCGCGGCCTGATGTGGGACAGCGACACCACCGGCTTCCGCTGGCCGTGGCTGGCGCTGGCGCTGGGTGCCCTGGTGCTGCTGCTGCTCGTGCTGTGGCTGCGCCCGTGGCGGCGACCGAGCCGCGCCGGTGCGTCGTACGTCGCCCATGCCGCGCGGCTGCAGTCCCTGCCTCGCTTCCACGCGCTCGTACGACGCCAGGTGGCCTTCGGAGCCTGCCTGACCCTGGCCGCCCTGGTGGCGTGCACGGGTGCGGTGGTGCTGGCCGGGCGGCTGCAGCAACGCCAGACGATGAGCCAGGAGGACCGCACCCGCGACATCGTGCTGTGCCTGGACGCGTCCGGGTCGATGGCGGAGGTCGACGCCGAGGTGCTGCGCGAGTTCCGCACGATCATCTCCGGGCTCCGCGGCGAGCGGATCGGGCTGACGATCTGGAGCGGGGCCGCGATCACGGTGTTCCCGCTGACCGACGACTACACGTTCGTGCTCGAGCAGCTCAACGCGGCCGAGAAGGCGTTCGCGTCCGGTGACGTCTACAGCGACGAGTACGCCGTCTTCACCGCCGGCACCGTTCTCGACTGGGACATCCAGTCGCAGATGGGCGACGGACTGGCGTCGTGCGTGCAGCGCTTCGACCGCAACGACGAGGACCGCAGCCGCGCGGTCGTGCTGGCCTCCGACAACGAGCCGATCGGCGCCGGCATCTTCAGCGTGCCGGACGCGGCGGCGTACGCACGCGAGAAGAAGGTCGTCGTCCACGGCATCGCGGCGCCGGCGACGGCCGAGCGGCCCGATGCGGTCCAGCAGTTCGAGACCGCGGTGACCAGCACCGGCGGCACCTTCTCGATGCTCGGCGCCGACGGCAGCGCCAAGGCGGTCATCGACGCGATCGCCGCCCTGGACGCGAAGCCGATCAAGCGCCCGCCCCTGGTGCAGGTGCTCGACCGCCCGCACCTCGGCACCGTCATCGTCGGGGTCGGCCTCGCCGGGCTGGTGGTGCTGTGGGCGGTCCAGGGCGTGCTGGTGCTGCGCGACCGGAGCGCCGGGGGCGGTGAGCGCCGATGAGCGCCACCACGTCGACCGCGCTCGTGCTCGCCCGCCGGATCGGGATCGTGCTGCTCTTCGTGGTCATCATGCTGCGCCCGGGCTTCGGACGCGCCGAGGTCCCGACCCAGCTCTCCGACGTCGACGTGATCGTCGTGATCGACCGCACCCGGTCGATGGCGGCGCTCGACTACGAGGGCAAGCTGCCCCGCATCACCGGCGCCAAGGCCGACCTCACCGCGCTCGCCGAGGCCCTGCCCGGCGCCCGGTTCGGGATGCTCGCCTTCGGCACCGACGCCCGCGTCGTGCTTCCGCTCACCTCCGACAGCGCGGCCTTCGGCGCCGCCGTCGAGACGCTCTACCTCGAGAAGCCCAAGGACGGCATCGGCTCGCGCGCCGACCGGCCGGTGCCGGAGCTGAAGGACCTGCTCGAGCGGTCAGCCGAGCAGGCGCCCCAGCGGCGCCGGATCGTGGTGTTCGTGGGCGACGGCGAGGACACGACGAGTGAGGGCACCGACGAGTCGTACGCCGACGTGGCCGACGAGATCGCCGGTGGTGCCGTCCTCGGCTACGGCACCACGCAGGGCGCCCCGATGCCGGAGGACGACGACCTCACCGGCGACCTCGGCTTCGTCCAGGACTCCACGACCGGCGACACCGCTCAGTCCCACGCCGACCTCGACAACCTCGAGAAGGTCGCCGACGAGCTCGGCGTCCCGTTCGAGCACCGCACCCGCCCGGGCGGCCTCGACGACCTCGCGCGGTCTTTCAAGGCGTCGTACTCCGACGGCTCCGGCGGGCACGACCGTCCCGCCAAGCACGACCTGACCTGGCTGGCCGGAGTCCTGCTGCTCGCGCTGCTGCTGCTCGAGCTGCACGCCGGCTGGCGCGCGGTCTGGGCGTCGCGACACGTGCTGGCCCCGCGGAAGGGAGCGCTGCGATGACGAACCCACGCCGTCGGCTGCGGCTGGTGCTGTTGCTGGCCGGGCTGGTGCCGGTGCTGCTGGTCGCGGCGTACGCGCTCAAGGTGACGCTGATGCTGCAGGCCAACGCGTCGGGCCGCGACGCGTTCGACCGTGGCGACCTCGACGGCGCGGCCTCCGACTTCGCCGGCACCCGGAAGCTGAACTGGTTCGAGTCGTGGGTCGCGGCCTTCGACGAGGGCACGGCCGAGCACGCCCAGGGCAAGTACGCCGAGGCGATCGCCGCCTACCAGGCAGCGCTGGAGGACGTGCCGCACCGCGAGGAGTGCACCGTGCGGATCAACCTGGCGCTGGCCCACGAGGCCGTCGGCGACGCCGCCGCCGAGTCCGGGGCGAGCGAGGACGCGCGGAAGGCGTACCAGGCCGGCATCGACGTCCTGGCCGCCGGCAAGTGCCCCCAGGACTCCGGGCGTGGCAAGGAGCAGAGCGCCGACGCCGGCGCGGTCGACGAGCGACTGCGGCAGAAGCTGGATCAGAGCCAGCAGCAGGAGCCGCAGGACCCCCAGGGCCAGCAGCCGCCCCAGGAGCAGCCGCCCGGCGACCCCGGTGAGTCCGACCCGCGCCGCGACCGGCTGCAGGAGCAGAACGACCGCGGCGCCGACCAGCGCCACGAGGACCAGGACCTCTACGACGACGAGGACTACACCAAGCCCGACGCGTGGTGAGGCCGCCCGCGGCTGAGGAACGAAGCCGCGGTCAGCGGCCGAAGGTCGAGGAGCGCCGGCGAGCTCGCGCCGCGGAGCAAGCGAGGTCGTGGCGCGTCTCGAGACCAGGTGAGGTGCTGCCGGCACTGTGCATCGACAGTTGCGACAGCAACTCGCCTGGTCTCGTGACGGTCGCTGCGCGACCTCCTCGACCTTCGGTCAGCGCCGGCGACGCCGCCTCAGCAACGCGATCGCGACCAGCACGGCGAGGACCGCACCGATCTGCTTGCCGTAGGTCTTGAGCAGGATCGGCAGCACCGCCGAACCGAGGTCGAGGGCGTCGTCCTCGGCCGGACCTGGTGCGGCACCCCATGCGTTCTGGCTGTGTCTCGGCGCATCCGACGACGAATTCGCATGGGGTGCGGTGGGTGCCGCGGCCGCCGGCTCGGGATGGTTCCCGGCGGCCGCGGTGTCGGTAGGTTCCTCAGCCGCCGGAGCGGCTGCCGTGGGCGGCGCCGCCTCGGCCGCGAGGCGCTGCTCGAGGCAGGACACGAACTGGCCGAGCAGCTTGTCGGAGACGTCCTGCATCACGCCGCGCCCGAACTGGGCCGGCTTGCCGGTGATGGCGAGGTCGGTGACGACGTCGACCTGGGTGGCCTCGCCGGAGCCGGCGGCCATGGTCACCGTGACGGTGGCGCCCGCCGTACCGTTGCCGCGCTTGTCGCGGCCCTTCGCCTCCACGACGAACCGGTGCCCGGCCTCGTCGCGCTCGACGAACTTGCCGGATCCGGCGTACACCAGCGCGATCGGGCCGAGCTTGACCTTGCAGGTCCCCTCGAAGGTCGGTGCCCCGTCGTCGTCGGTGCCGACGGAGGTGACCTGGGCGCCCGGGAAGCACTCGGCGAGGGCGCCGATGTCCTGGAAGTGCGCCCAGGTCGCGTCGAGAGACGTGGGGACGCTGAAGGAGTGGCTGAGGTCCAAGGTCAGCCCCTCCCGGCTGCGGCGAGGACGGCCTGTCGGGTGAGCACGGTCGCGAGGTGGCGCCGGTAGTCGGCGTCGCCGTTGAGGTCGCTCGGCGGGTTGGTGCCCTCGGCGGCGAGCGCGGCCGCGGCGGCGACGCCCTCCTCCGTCGCGGGTACGCCGGCCAGCGCGGCCTCCGCGGCGCGGGCCCGCACGGGCGTGGAGCCCATGTTGGTCAGGCCGATCCGTGCCTCCGCGATCGTGTCGCCCTCCATCCGCACCGTCGCCGCGACCGCGACGATCGGCCACTGGTGGGCGATCCGCACGAACTTCTCGTACGCCGCGCCCCAGCCGTCGTGCTTCGGCACCCGGACCTCGGTCAGGATCTCGTCGTCGGAGATCGCCGTCTCGAAGAGGTCGACGAAGAAGTCGTCGGCCGCGATCTCGCGAGTGCCACCGGGCCCCTGGACCACGAAGGTGGATCCCAGCGCCAACGCCGGCGCGCCGAGGTCGCCGGCCGGGTCGGCGTGGGCGAGAGCGCCGCCGAAGGTCCCGCGGTGCCGCACCTGCGCGTCGGCGAGGTGCGTGATCGCCTTGCTGACCAGCAGGGCGTGCTCGTGCACGAGCGGGTCCTGGCCGACGTCGTGGTGGGTGGTCATCGCGCCGATCGCGAGGTGGTCTCCCCCGTCGCGGATGCCGCGCAGCGACGCGATCCGGCCTAGGTCGATCACCCACTCCGGCGCGTTGAGGCGCATCCGGAGCACGGGCAGCAGGCTCTGCCCGCCGGCGATGATCTTGGCGTCGTCGCCGTGCTCGGCGAGCGCGGCCAGGGCCTCCTCGACCGAGGCCGGGGCGACGTACTCGAAGGCTGCGGGGATCACTGGGCTGCTCCTTCCGACTCGTCGAAGTGGGGTGCGGCGGCCTCGGTCGTCTCTCCCCCGGACCCACCGCCGTTGATCGCTCGCCAGACGCGTTCCGGCGTGCAGGGCATCGCGACGTCGTGGACGCCGTAGGGGCGCAGCGCGTCGACGACCGCGTTCACCACCGCCGGGGTGGACGCGATCGTGCCGGCCTCGCCGACCCCCTTGGTGCCGAGCGAGTTGGTCGTCGCCGGCGAGGTGGTGTGGTCGAGCTCGAAGCTGATCGTGTCGGCCGCGGTGGGCAGCAGGTAGTCGACGAACGACCCGGTCACCAGGGTGCCGTTGTCGTCGTAGACCGCCTCCTCCCACAGCGCCTGGGCGATGCCCTGGACCAGTCCGCCGTGGACCTGGCCGGACACGATGAGCGGGTTGATGACGTTGCCGATGTCGTCGCAGCAGGCGTACTTGCGCAGCTGGACCTGCCCCGTCTCGGTGTCGATCTCCACCGCACACAGGTGGGTCCCGTGCGGGTAGTTGAAGTTGACGGGGTCGTACGTCGCCTCGGAGTCGATCGACGCCTCGACACCGTCGGGGAGGTTGTGCGCGGCGAAGACGGCGGTCGCGATCTCGGTGATCGCCATCCCCTGGTCGGTCCCGCGGACGGTGAACCGGCCGTCGCTGAACTCGAGGTCGTCGGCGGAGGCCTCGAGCAGGTGGGCCGCGACGGGCCGCGCCTTCTCGATCACCTTGTCGACCGCCCGCACCAGGGCCTCGCCGCCGACGACCAGGCTGCGGGACCCGTAGGTGTCCAGGCCCTTGTGGGAGATCTGGGTGTCGCCGTGCAGGACCTCGACGTCCTCGAACGGTACGCCGAGCCGGTCGGCCACGATCTGGCTGAACGCCGTCTCGTGACCCTGCCCGTGGGCGGACGCCCCGGTCACGACCTCGACCTTGCCGGTCGCGAGCATCCGGACCTCGGCGTGCTCCCAGCCGCCGGCGCCGTAGTTGAGGCTGCCGAGCACCCGGGACGGGGCGAGGCCGCACATCTCGGTGAAGGTCGAGACACCGAGCCCGAGCTGGACCCGGTCGCCGCGGGCGCGGCGCTCGGCCTGCTCGGCGCGCAGCTCGTCGTAGCCGAACATCTCCTTGGCGCGCGCGGTGGCGGCCTCGTAGTTGCCGGAGTCGTACTCGAGCCCGGCCACCGTGGTGAACGGGAACTCCTCGTGCTTGATCCAGTTCATCTCCCGGACCTCGAGCGGGTCCTTGCCGAGCTCGTTGGCGAGCTCGTCCATCAGCCGCTCGATCGCGAACGTGGCCTCGGGCCGGCCGGCGCCGCGGTAGGCGTCGGTCCAGGTCTTGTTGGTGAGGACGTTGGTGGTCTGGAACTGGTAGGCCGGGAACTTGTAGATCGCGTTGAACATGAACGCGCCGAGCACCGGTACGCCGCCGCCGACGATGGCGACGTAGGCACCCAGGTCGGCGAGCAGGTCGACCTTGAGGCCGGTGACGTGGCCGTCCTTCGTGGCGGCGAGCGTGAGCCGCTGCCACTGGTCGCGGCCGTGGTGGGCGGTGAGCAGGGACTCGCTGCGGGTCTCGGTGAACTTCACCGGCTTGCCGAGCTTGCGGGCCACCGCGAAGGCGATCATCTCCTCCGGCGTCTGCTGCAGCTTGCCGCCGAAGCCGCCGCCCACGTCGGGCGCGATCACCCGGATCTTCGACTCGGGCACGCCGGTCGTGGCCGCGATCGCGAAGCGCAGGATGTGGGGCACCTGGGTCGCCGACCAGACGGTGATCTGCTCGCCGGTCGGGTCGACGACGACGCTGCGCGGCTCCATGAACGCGGGGATCAGCCGCTGCTGGCGGTACTCCCGCTCGATCACGATCCCGTTCTCGCGAGCCTCGGCGATGGCCTGCTCGACGTCGCCGCCGGTGCCGGCCTCGGCCGAGTCGAAGCGCCACACGGCGCTCACGTTGGTGCCGAGGTCGGGATGCGCGAGCACCCCGCCGTCGGTGTGGGCCGCGGCCGACTCCTTGAGGTCGAGCGCGGCCGGGAGCTCCTCGTAGTCGACCTCGACCAGCTCGGCGGCGTCCCGGGCCTCGGCGGCGCTGCGGGCGACCACGACGGCCACCGTCTCGCCGGCGAAGGCGACCCGGTCGGTCGGCATCGGCAGGTGGGCCGGCGTCACCTGGTCGGGTACGACGGGCCACGCGTTGATGCACGCCCCCTGGCCCTCGCCGAGGTCGGCGCCGGTGAGCACGGCGACCACGTTGGGGCTCGCCTTCGCCTCGGCCGTCTCGATCGAGGTGATCCGGGCGTGCGGGAACGGGCTGCGCACCATCGCGAGGTGCAGCATGCCCGGCAGCGTGATGTTGTCGGTCCAGCGGGTGCGGCCGGTGATGAGGCGCTGGTCCTCCTTGCGGCGGCGGTCGCGGCCGATCTCGCCCTGGGTGGGCTCCTGGGTGGCGGTCATGCCTTCGCCTCGCTCCCGCTCGACGCGCTCGTCGTGCCGGCGGCGTGCTGCACCGCCCGGACGATGTTGTGGTAGCCGGTGCAGCGGCACAGGTTGCCCTCGAGGCCGAGGCGGATCGCCTCCTCCGACGGGCTGGGGTTCTCCGCCAGCAGGTCGACGGTCTGCATGATCATGCCGGGCGTGCAGAACCCGCACTGCAGGCCGTGGCACTCGCGGAAGGCCTCCTGCACCGGGTGCAGCGTGCCGTCGTCGCCGGCCAGCCCCTCGATCGTGGTGACCGTGGCCCCGTCGGCCTGGACGGCCAGCACGTTGCAGGACTTCACGCTCCTGCCGTCGAGGTGGACCGTGCAGGCGCCGCAGTTGCTGGTGTCGCAACCGACCACGGTGCCGGTCTTGCCGAGCTTCTCGCGCAGGTACTGCACGAGGAGGAGGCGGGGTTCGACGTCGTCGGCCACCTGCTGGCCGTCGACGGTGAGGCTGATCCGGGTCATGACTCTCCCTTGAGCGTGCGGGACCTGTGACCCGGCTCACGCTAGGGAGGGGTGGTTGGTGCCGGGTTGGTGGCGGGCGGTCGTCGTACCGAAGGGTGTCGATGCTCGGGCCTAGCCTGCCGACATGAACCGCACGGACCGTCTCTACGCCCTGGTCGAGGAGCTGCGCGCCGCCGGTCCGCGCGGGCGGACGGCCACCCAGCTCGCCGCGCACTTCGAGGTCAGCGTGCGCACGATCGAGCGCGACCTGAGCGCGATCGGCCAGGCCGGCGTACCGATCGCGACCAGGCAGGGACGCACGGGTGGCTACAGCCTGGACCCGTCGATGACGCTGCCGCCGCTCAACTTCACCCCGCGCGAGGCGACGGCGGTCGCGGTGGCGCTGAGCAGCAGCGCGCACGTCCTGTTCGCGCGCGACGCCCGCTCGGCGCTGCAGAAGATCGTCGCAGCGATGCCGCGCGCGGCCCTCGACGAGGCGCGCACCGCCGCGGCCAAGGTGCGCCTGGTCGTCCCGGTCGGCGCCGCGCCCGACGCCGACGTCGCCGAGACCATCTGGCAGGCCGTACGCCGCAACCAGGTGCTGCGGATCGGGTACGTCGACGTCGACCAGGTCGAGTCCGATCGCGACGTCGAGCCGCAGCACGTGGTGGTGGGGCCGCGCGGGTCGTACCTCACCGCGTGGTGCCGGCTGCGCGAGGACGACCGGGTGTTCCGGATGGACCGGATCACCCGCGCCGAGCGGGTCGCCGCGCTCCCCCGCGGCCCGCGCCGCCCGATCGAGCCCGAGGTTCCCGGGCAGCTCATCGCCCGTCCGGAGACCGCGCTGCGTCCGGAGAAGATTCTCGCGATGGCCACGGAAACACCGACATAGGGCTGTCGCGAACCGCTGCGAGCGTGGTCAGCACCCACCCATCCACGGAGGAGACACCGATGAGCGAGACCGCAGCAGCACCCACCCCCGGCACCGTCCCCTGGTTCGAGGTCGCGACCGACGACCCGGCCGCCGCCGAGCGCTTCTACGGCGGCCTGTTCGCCTGGACGTTCAGCGCCGACGAGGCCTCCCGGGCCGGGGGGCTCGACTACCGGCTGGTCACGGGTCCGGCGGGAGGCGCCCCGATCGGCGGGCTGTTCGGCACGGCCGGCCGGTTCCCGCCGCACGCCGTGTTCAGCGTGATGGTCGCCGACGTCGCCGCCACCTGCCGCGCGGCCGAGGAGCTCGGCGGGACCGTGGTCAGCCAGCACCTCGACGTCGGTCCGGGTGTTCCGGCGTTCGCCTACCTGCGCGACCCGGCCGGGCAGCAGATCAGCGTCTTCTCCCCCGCTGCCCCCTGAGGACGGCGAAGGGCCCGACCGCACGCGGCGGTCGGGCCCTTCTCGTCCCCGGTCAGCCCAGGTCGACGATGGCGGCCACGGGGCCGCCACCCTCCGGGCCCTGGTGGGCGGCGGAGACCGAGACGAAGACAGCAGGGTCCCCGGTCACGGCAGCGGTGACGCCACCGACGCACGACTTGATCTGGCGGTGCCAGTGCACGTCGGAGTCGTCGAGCATGGCGTTGCGGCGACCACGGACCTCACCGTTCTGGGACGCCTCGCACTTGAGGAAGACGTTGACCAGGCGACCCTGCAGGTCGGAGGAGTGCGGGCGCTCGGGCAGGTCGAGGCCGGCGTCCTTGATGGCGTTCCAGATGCCGTCCTGGTCAAGGGCGTCGTTCATCACCGAGTGGCCGATCCGGTAGCGGCCGCCGACGCCGGTCGCGTTGCCGACGACGACGATCTGGGCGACGTCGAGCTCGACGCCCGAGGAGCAGGAGGCCACCGAGGAGTAGAGGTCGCGGTTGTTCATGACGTCGGCGTCGGTCGGCATCTCGATCTCGCCGAGGGCGACGGCGATACCGAGGCCGGTGACGCCGTTGGACAGGTCCATCGACTCGTGGGTGTGCTCGGTCCAGACCTCCTTGCCGCGGCTGTGCGCGTCACGGATGGTGTGGATGGTGAGCAGCGGCGTCTTGGTCTGCACGTAGTGCACGTCGGCCGGGTCGGTGATGCCGGCGCGCTCCATGGCGACCTTCACGCCCGCGGCGACCTTCTCGATCATCGCGACGTACCCGATCTCCTCGGGCAGGATCGGCTCGCTCATCGCGAAGCCGACGGTGAGGCGCTGCTCCTCGCGGCTGGGGTCGTCCTCGGCGACGTCGACGGTCGCGAAGATGGTGGCGTGGGGGCTGATCACGCCGTCGGTGCCGCCCGACCACACGATCGGGACCTGCTTGACCTGGTCGACCGGCGCGCCCTTGTCGACGAGCACCTCGCGGAAGGCACGGTCGGCGATGATCCGGGTGTAGTCGTTCACCCCGCCGTTGCCCTCGGTCTTGCCGATGATCGCGATGACGCGGTCGGCCTTGAAGACGCCGTCGTCGATGAGCTTGGCCAGCTCGGACGCGTCGGCGACGGAGTGGATCGGGACCTTGCGGACCTCGATGGCAGAAGGCATGGTCGGGTTCCTTTCGGGGTTCTTCAGTTGGGGGTGACGATGGTTCCGGCGCGCCCCTCGGCGGCCGCGAGGATGCTGCCGAGGTCGGTGATGACGCCGCGGCGGCCCGAGCTGGCGACGAAGCGGCAGACCGCGTCGACCTTGGGGCCCATGGAGCCGCCGGCGAAGTGGCCGTCGGCGGCGTACTTCCGCATCTGGTCGAGGGTGACCTGACCGATGTCGGCGGCGTCGGGGGTGCCGAAGCCGAGCACGGCGTGCGCGACGTCGGTGGCGATGACGAGGAGGTCGACCTCGATCGCCTGGGCGAGCAGCGCGGCGCCCAGGTCCTTGTCGATGACGGCCTCGACGCCGGCCAGGCTGCCGTCGGCGTTGCGGACCGTCGGGATGCCGCCACCGCCGTTGGCGATGACGACGAAGCCGGCGTCGACCAGCGCGACGGCGGCCGGGGCGTCGAGGACCTCGAGCGGCTCGGGCGAGGCCACGACGCGGCGCCAGCCGCGCTCGCCGCGGTCCTCCCAGGTCTCGCCGTGCTCGATCATGGTGCGTGCCTCGTCGGCCGGGAGGTAGCGGCCGACCGGCTTGCTCGGCGCCGCGAACGCCGGGTCGGCGGCGTCGACCCGGGTGCGGGTGACCAGGGCCGCGGTGGGCCGGGTGAGGCCGCGGGCGGCGAGTGCGCCGTCGAGCGCGTTCATCAAGATGTCGCCGAGGGTGCCCTGGGTCTGGGCACCGCACCAGTCGAGCGGGACGGGAGGTACGACGGTCGCGGCCAGCTCGTTCTTCACGAGCAGGTTGCCGACCTGCGGCCCGTTCCCGTGGGTGATGACGACGTCGACACCGGCCGCGACCAGGTCGGCCACGGCCTCCATCGCCTCGGTCGCGGCCGCGATCTGGTCCTCCGGACGGGCCTTCCCGTCGGGGGACGTCATCGCGTTGCCGCCGAGTGCCAGCAGGATCCTCATGCAGCGAACCTAGTGAGCCGGATCACCGTCGTTCATCGTGAGGAACAGCCAACTCGGGCGGCGAAGGCTGGCAACACCTGCCAGCGGTTCTCACGCGCCGGGATCGGCCGCGAGCTCCCGGGCCAGCACCTCGGCGACCGACGCGGGCGTGCGGCCGAGCAGGGCGGCCAGCGGTACGCCGCCGGTGGGCAGGCCGTGGTCGTCGTAGTAGTCGAACATCGCCTGCAGCCACGGGTGCACGTCGTCGGCGGCGGGGACCCGGCGGGCGGGGACGCCCGCGGCGGCGGCCACGTCGGCGACCGAGACCAGGGCGGGGCCGCCGAGCTCGTAGGTCGCACCGACGTGCGCGTCGCCGGTGAGCACGACCGCGGTCGCGGCGGCGACGTCGTGCAGGTCGACCATCCCGAACGGGGTGTCGACGGAGTAGGGCACCTCGAGGGCGCCGGAGCGCAGGGCGGGCAGCAGGTTCTGCACGTAGGCGCAGGGCTGGAGGATCGTCCAGGCCAGGCCGGAGCGGCGGACCAGGTCCTCCGAGACGGCCTTGCCGAGGTGGTGCGGCATGGCGGGGACGTACGGCGAGGCCACCGAGTGGTAGCCCACCCGCCCGACGCCGGCCTCGGTGGCGGCGGCGAGCACGGTTGCGACGTACGCCGGCTCGTCGGGGTGCAGGTTGGGGGCGATCACGTGCACGGCGTCGGCGCCGGCCAGGGCGGCCGGCAGGTCGCCGAACGCGGCCCGGCCCAGGGGGCGTGTCGCCACGCCCGCCTGGGCCAGGGCCGCGCCGACGGCGCGACCGGTCTTGCCGGATCCTCCGAGGATCGCGACCTTCATCGTCTGCTCCTGCGTTCCCTCAGAGCACGTCCACCGCGGCGGCGGTGGCACCACCGGCGAGTGCGCCATAGCCGGGGCCGCGGTCGAAGAACGCGTCGTCGGCCGCGGGCACCGGGCGGGAGGCCCGCTCGGCGGTGGTCGCGTCGGCGTCGTACCCGAGGGTGTCGTCGTCGAGCGAGCCGGTGAGGACCACGCCGTAGTCGGCGAGCGCGGCCTCCGGGGAGACCTTGCGCCACACGACGTCGCGCACGACCAGCGCCGGGTCGCGGTCGGCCGGGTTGCCCCAGCCGCCGCCGCCGGTGGTGCGGATCCGGATGACCTCACCGGTCACGACGGGCTCGGAGTCGGCGAGGGCGTCGACCTCGCGCTCGTTGGGGCCGCCCGGGTCGATGGTGACCTGGAACGGCTTGCCGGCCTTGCCGCCCTTGACGCCCCAGCAGGCGAGGATCGAGCGGTCGGCGATGGACATGAAGTTGGCGTCCTTGAGCATCCGGATGTGCTTCTCGTAGCCCAGGCCGCCGCGGAACTGGCCGGCGCCGCCGGAGTCCATGGCGAGCCCGAGCGACTCGACCACGAACGGGAAGCGCGACTCGGTGAACTCCGTGGGGAGGTTCCGCGAGTCCGGTACGACGTGGATGGTGTCCTCGCCGTCGGCGTAGTAGCGACCGCCGGAGCCGCCGCCGAGCACCTCGCGCATGAGGTACGAGCGGCCGTCGAGGTCCTCGCCGTACACACCGGTGTAGCGGATCGTCTCCTGGTCGGCCGGCATCTTGCCGTCGACCGCCTTGGCGATCACGCCGGCGAGCACGCCGAGCAGGCGCAGGATGACGAACGTGCGGGCGTTCGTCGGCGCCGGGAAGACCGGCGTGAGCAGGGTGCCCGGGGGCGGGAACCGCATCTCGATCAGCGGCACCACGCCCTCGTTGACGTCGAGCTCGGCCATCCGCTCCGGGGTGTCGGCGAGGTTGCGCAGGATCGGCGCGAGCCACTTCTTGAGGAAGACACCGTCGGAGTAGTCGCCGCAGTGGTTGATCGGGCCCTTGGCCTGCGGCCCGGTGCCGTCGAAGTCGAGGATCAGCCGCTCGCCCTCGGGGTCGTCGGCCGCGGTGCGGGTCAGCGTGATCCGCTGCGTGTGCAGCTGCGGCTCGTCGACGCCGTCGTGCTCGGCGTAGTCCTCCCAGGTCCAGCTGCCGACGGGGATCTTGGAGAGGATCTCGCGGCGGTAGGTCTCGGTGGAGCGGTCGATGACGGCGTCGAAGCAGGCCTCGACGGTCTCGATGCCGTAGCGGTCGAAGAGCTCGCCCAGGCGCCGCGCGCCCATCAGGCAGGCCGAGCACTCGGCGTCGAGGTCGGCGGCCAGGGACTCGGGCATCCGCGAGTTGCGGGTCATGATCCGCAGCGCCGCCTTGTTGGGCACGCCGGCGTCCCACAGCTTGATCGGGGGCACGGCGAGGCCCTCCTCGAACACGCTGGTGGCGTGCGAGGGCATCGAGCCGGGCACCGCGCCGCCGATGTCGTCGTGGTGGCCGAAGGCCTGGATGAAGCCGACGACACGGCGCTCCCCCTCGGCCCCGGCGAACACCGGGACGGTGACGCACAGGTCGGGGAGGTGGCCGATCCCGCCCTCGGACAGGTAGACGTCGTTGTGGAAGAAGACGTCACCCTCCTTCATCTCCTCGATCGGGAAGTCCCGGGCGACGGGGTGCACGAGCGCGGAGTACGAGCGGCCGGTCAGCTTGCGCAGCAGGCGGTCGTGGATGCCGGCACGGAAGTCGTGCGCGTCGCGGATCATCGGGCTGCGCGAGGTCCGCGCGATGGCGGTCTCGACCTCGTGCTCGACGGCGGCGAGCGAGCCCTGGACGATCTCGACGAGCACCGGGTCGGCGCTGCGGCCGGCGTCGGCGGTCAGGGTGCCGAACGGGAACTGCGTGGGTGCGCGGCGCGAGCCGGTGTGGGCGTCATGCGCGTGGTCGGCAGGTGCGGCGCCGTTGTGGATGGTCTGGCAGCTCAGGCACATGTCAGCTCTCCTCCGAGCGCGTCACGATGATGTTGGCGTAGTCGTCGACCCGGGCGGTGAAACCGGGGTGAATGGGCACGGTGGAGCCGAACTCCTCGATGATCACCGGGCCGGTGAGCACCTGCCCCGCGGGCAGGTCGGTGCGCCAGAAGACCGGCGTCTCGACGTACCCCGCCTCGGCGTCGAAGCAGATCGAGCGCGAGCCGGTCTGCTGCGGCTGCGGCTTCGCGCCGTCGGCGCGCAGGATCTCGGGCCGCTTGATCGGGCCGACGCCGGAGACGCGCAGGTTGACGACCTCGACCTGCTGGGACGCGTCGCCGGAGAAGTCGTAGCCGTAGAGCACCCGGTGCTCGGCGTGGAAGCGCTCGGCCACCGTGGCCAGCGTCTCGGGGGTGATCGGCCCGTCCGGTACGCCGACGCGCACCTCGAACGCCTGGCCGAAGTAGCGCACGTCCGCGGTCCGCACGAAGACGTGGTCGGCCTCCGCGAAGCCCTCCTTGCTCAGCGCCTCGGCGGCGCGGGCGGTGAGGACGTCGTACTCCTGCTGCAGGTCGGCCGGGTCCAGGTTCTCCTGGAGCGCGACGTGGGTCTGCACGTAGTCGTTCTTGACGTCGACGGTGAGCAGGCCGAAGGCCGAGACATTGCCCGGGTTCGGCGGGACCAGCACGGTCGGGACGTTGAGGATGTCCATCAGCCGGCACAGCAGCAGCGAGCCCGAGCCACCGAAGGTGGTGAGGGTGAAGTCGCGGACGTCGAGGCCGCGCTTGACGGTGACCTGGCGCAGCGCGTTGGCCTGGTTCCACGCGGAGATCTCGAGGATGCCGGTGGCGCAGGCCTCGGCGGAGATGCCGAGCTTGCCGGCGAGCTGCTGGATCGCGGCGCTGGCGGCGTCGACGTCGAGCGGGATCTCGCCACCGAGCAGGTGCGGAGGGATCCGGCCGAGGAAGACGTGCGCGTCGGTGATGGTGACCTCGGACCCGCCCTTGCGGTAGCAGATCGGGCCCGGGTCGGCGCCGGCCGAGTGGGGGCCGACCTTGAGGGTGCCCTCGGGCGAGAGCCAGGCGATCGAGCCGCCGCCCGCGCCGACGGTGACGACGTCGATCATCGGGATCTTGGACGGGTACACGCCCACGCTGCCCTCGGTGGTCAGCGTCGGGTCGCCGTCGATGACGACGGAGACGTCGGTCGACGTACCGCCGCCGTCGGAGGTGAGCACCTTGTCGAAGCCCGCGACCTTGGCGATCAGCGCGGCGCCGAGCGCGCCGGCCGCGGGGCCGGAGAGCACGGTGGTGATCGGCTGGTGCACGACCTCGTCGGCCGAGAGCACGCCGCCGTTGGACTTCATCACGTAGAACGGGATGGTCCGGCCGCTCTGGGTGGCGAGCCGGTCCTTGATGTTGTTGACGTAGCGGCTCAGCTTCGGCTTGACCGCGGCGTCGACCAGGGTGGTCATCGAGCGCTCGTACTCGCGGTACTCGCGCAGCACCTCGCTGGAGATGGAGACGACGGCGTCCGGGTGCTCCTCGGCGATGATCTCGCGCATCCGCTCCTCGTGCGCCGGGTTGGCGTACGCGTGCAGGAAGCAGACACCCAGGGTGTCGATGCCCTTCGCCTTGAACCAGCGGGCCACCGTGCGGGCGCCGTCCTCGTCGAACGGTCGGATCTCCGCGCCGGTGAAGTCGAGCCGGCCACCGACGCCCTTGACCAGGTCGCGCGGCACGATCCGGTCCGGCTTCACCCAGAAGTAGGAGTTGCCGTAGCCGTCCGGCACGGACTGGCGGGCGATCTCGAGCATCGCCTCGTAGCCCTCGGTGGTGATGAACCCGAGCGCGTCCACCTTGCCCTCGAGCAGCTGGTTGGTCGCGACCGTGGTGCCGTGGCTGACGGCGACGACGTCGCCGAACTCCGCCCCCGCGATCCCCAGCACCTTGTCGATGCCCGCCAGGAACCCGTCGGCCGGGTTCCCCGGCGTGCTCGGGGTCTTGGTCGTGACGACCTCACCGCTGTCCTCGTCGAAGGCCACGACGTCGGTGAACGTGCCGCCGGTGTCGATGCCGATCCTGATCCGCCTCGCTGTCATGACTCACATTCAAGTGAGCCACGTCGCGCTGCACGACGGCATCATCTGCCGATGGATCGGCCGGTCGTGGGCAGATGTTGCCCCGCTGTCGTTGCTCGGCCGGGTGGGAGTTTCACCGGTCGACCGGTGAAACTCCCATCCGGGACGACAAAACTGGCGCCTGGACGAGGAAGCTTCCTCGTCCAAGCGCCAGTTTCACCGGTCGGCCGGTGAAACTGGCCGAGCGACTGCCACCGATCAGCGAGCGGCCAGCTCCTCGACGGCCAGGGCCACCTCGAGCAGCTGCAGGTCGGCACCGTGCCGGGCGACCAGCTGGACCCCCACCGGCAGCCCGGTCGAGGTCGTGCCGAAGGGCACCGAGATGGCCGGGCAGCCGGTGACGGTGATGAAGTACGCCGACCGCATCCAGTCGAGGTAGGTCGCCATCTCCTTGCCGTTGATCTCGGTCGGGAACTCCTGGTCGGCCGGGAACGGCGGGACCTGGGAGACGGGGAGCACGAGCACGTCGTGGTCGCCGAAGAACAGCCGCATCGTCTCCGACAGCGCGGTCCGCTGCGTGTAGGCCCGCGCGACGTCCGCGCCCGTCAGGGCCTCGCCGAGCCGGATGTTGTCGGCCAGGGAGGGCTTGAAGTCGTCGGGGTGCGCGGCGAGCAGCGAGCCCAGCTTGGCCTGGAAGTGCCAGGCGCGCAGGGTGCGGAAGGTGTCCTCGGCGAGCGACAGGTCCGGGTACGCCGACCCGACGGCAGCCCCGGCGCCGGCCAGCGCGCGTCCGGCCGCCTCGACGACGGCCGCCACCTCGTGGTCCACCTCGAGCGCGCCGCCGAGGTCGACGCTGAGCGCGACCTTCAGCCCGGCGAGCGAGGCCGGCGTCGGTGACGCGAAGGCGGATCCGGGAGAACCCAACGCCTGGGGCGCACGCGGGTCCGGACCGGCCATGACGGACAGCAGCAGGGCGAGGTCGCCGACGTTGCGGGCCATCGGGCCGCCGACCGACGTGGTCTCCCACTGGTTGTAGAGCGGCCACTCGGGCACCCGGCCCAGGCTGGGCCGCATCCCGACCACGCCACAGAAGGACGCGGGGTTGCGCAGTGAGCCGCCCATGTCGGAGCCGTCGGCGAGCGGCACCATGCCGGCCGCCAGCGCACAGGCCGCTCCCCCGCTGGACCCGCCCGCGGAGCGCGTGGGGTCGACGGGGTTGAGCGTGGTGCCGAAGACCTTGTTGAAGGTGTGCGAGCCCGCGGCGAACTCGGGCACGTTGGTCTTGCCGATCGTGAAGGCGCCCGCGGCGCGCACCCGCTCGACGATCAGCTCGTCGTGCTCCGGCACGTTCGAGGCCATCACGGTGGAGCCGTACGTCGTGCGCCAGCCTCCCACCGCGTGGGTGTCCTTGAACGCGAACGGCAGCCCGTGCAACGCACCGACCTCCGCACCCGACGCCAGCGCCTCGTCAGCAGCGAGAGCGCCAGCGCGTGCGCGTGACTCGTCGAGCGAGACGATCGCGTTGAGCTGCGGGTTGCGCTCGGCGATCCGCTCGAGGTGCAGGTCGAGCAGCTCGCGCGCGGAGATCTCCCGGCGTCGTACGGCGGCCGCCTGGTCGCGTGCGGTCGAGTCGACCGACAGCGAGGTGGTCGCGGTCATCGACGGCGGCCCAGCAGCCCGCCCACGATCACGCCGGCGAGCACCAGCCCGCCGCCGACCGCGACACCCATGAGGAACGACTCGCCACCCACGGACGGGGCCGCCGACACCTTCGCAGGAGCCGCGAAGACCGGCGCGCCCTCGGCGGACACGGTCTCCACGGGCGCACCACCGGCGGCCGCGGTGGGCAGCCCGTTGGCGATCACCTTCTCGACGTTGCCGAAGAACTCGGCGGCCATCCGCCGCGAGACGCTGGTCAGCATCCGCTGGCCGACGCCGCCGATCATGCCGCCGACGACCGCGTCGGCGTCGTACGACAGGACGGTCTGGCCGCCGTCGTCCTTGAACGTCACCAGGACGGTCGCGTCGATGGTGCCGGGAGCACCGGCGCCCTTGAGCTTCATGGTCAGCCCGTCGTTGACGCGCAGGTCCTCGAGCACGCAGGAGCCCGAGTAGGTCCCCTTGATCGCCGCGACGCCGGCGCTGACCGTCATCGCGTAGGCGTTCTCGCCGGTGGCCTCGAGCTGCTCGCAGCCGGGGATGGTCGCGACCAGGACCCGCGGGTCGAGGATCGCCTCCCAGACCTTCTCGACGGGCGCGGCGATGGTGTTCTGACCGGAGATCTTCACTTCGACTCCTGAGCGTGGGGGGCGTGGGCCGCCCGGAGCGCGAACAGCTCCGACGGCGAGATGGGCATGGCGGTGATCGGCAGCCGCTCGGCGTCCTCGATGGCGGCGGCGAAGGCGGCGGACCCGGGGATCACACCGGCCTCCCCGGCACCCTTGATGCCGAGCGGGTTGAGCGGGGACGGCGTCTCCAGGTGGTCGATCTCGATGCTGGTCGGCACCTCGGTGACGTAGGGCATCAGGAAGTCCATGAAGGACGCGTTGAGCAGCTGGCCGGACTCGTCGTACGCCATCCGCTCGTAGAGCGCGCCGCCGACGCCCTGTGCCACGCCGCCGTGGATCTGGCCCTCGACGATCATCGGGTTGATCAGGTGGCCACAGTCGTGGACGACGGCGTACTTGAGGATCCGGATCTCCGCGGTGTCCACGTCGGTCTCGACGATCACCGCGTGCATGCCCGAGGCGAAGGTCGAGCGCGGCGGCGAGTAGAAGTCCTTGCCCTCCAGGCCCGGCTCGTCGTCCTCGGCGACCGGCGGCTTCGTCGGGTCGCCGACGTTGAACTGGGTGGCGGCCTTGGACGCCTCGTCGAAGGCGTAGCGCAGCGGGTTGGACAGCACGGCGACCGTGCCCAGCGGGATGGACGAGTCGGTGCCCTTGACGCTGACGACGCCGTCGACGATCTCGAGGTCCTCGATGTCTGCCTCGAGCGCGTCGGCCGCGATCCGCAGTGCCTTCTCCTTCGCGCGCTTCGCGGCGAGGTGGATGGCCGAGCCGCTCATCACCGCCGCACGCGAGGCGAAGGTGCCCACGGCGTACGGCATCCGGCGGGTGTCGCCGGTGGTGATCTCGACGTCCTCGAAGCGCACCCCGAGCTCGTCGGCGACGATCTGGGCGAACGCCGTCTGGTGGCCCTGGCCCTGCGAGGTCAGGCCGGTGGCGACCTTCACCTTGCCGGAGGTCTCGATGTGCACGTGGGCGCCCTCGTAGGGGCCGACGCCGGTGCCCTCGACGTAGCAGGCCAGGCCGAGGCCGACCCGCTTGCCCTCCGCCGCCTTCGCCGCGCGGAAGTCCTCGAAGTGGTCCCAGTCGACGAGCTCCTTGATCTTGTCGAGCATCGCCGGGTAGTCGCCGGAGTCGTACGTCAGCTCGCGACCGTCCTGGAAGATCAGGCCCTGGTCGTAGGGGAACTCGTCGGGCTGGATGAAGTTGAGGGCCCGCACGTCCGCGCGGTCCTTGCCGAGCTCGGCGGCGATCGCGTCCATGGTCCGCTCCATCACGAAGCAGCCCTGTGGCCGGCCCGCGCCACGGTACGGCGTGACGATGACGGTGTTCGTGTAGAGCGAGTCGAACTGCACGTGATAGGCGCCGGGCTTGTAGGGCCCGAGCAGCTGCGTGGACGTGATGATCGGGACGATCAGGCCGTACGGCGTGTAGGCGCCGTGGTCGTGCCAGAACCGCACGTCCAGGCCGAGCACCCGGCCCTCGTCGTCGAAGCCGACCTCGACGTGGTGCACCTGGGCCCGCTCGTGGGCCGAGGAGATGAAGTGCTCGCGCCGGTCCTCGGTGAACTTCACGGCCCGGCCGAGCCGCTGCGCGGCGAGCGGGACGAGGAGCTCCTCGGGCCACGGGTGCACGATCTTGACGCCGAAGCCGCCGCCCACGTCGGGCGTGATCACGTCGACCTGGCCGAGGTCGAGTCCGAGCTTGGCCGCGACGGCGGCGCGCACGCCGGTCGAGGTCTGGGTGGAGGTCCACACCTGGAGGCGGTTCTGGTCGGGGTCCCAGCGCGCGACGGTGCCGCGACCCTCCATCGGCATGCAGGCGCTGCGCTCGATGTGCAGGTCGAGGGAGAGCGTGTGGGGCGCGGCGGCGATGGCGGCCGCGGCGTCGCCGTTGGACTGCTCCATCCGGGCCGCCACGTTGCCGGGTACGTCGTCGTGCACCAGCTGGGCGCCCGAGCGCGCGGCCTCGATGCCGACGACGGCGGGCAGCAGGTCGTACTCGACGACGATCTGCGCGAGCGCGTCCTCGGCGACGTAGCGGTCGTCGGCGACGACGAACGCGATCGCCTCGCCGACGTAGTTGACCTCGTCCTTCGCCAGCGCGTACTGGGTGCGGCCGTGGGTCAGCGTGGGGTGCGGGATGAGCAGCGGCAGCGGGTCGGCCATCGCGCCCTCGAGGTCCTCGTGGGTCCACACCGCGTGCACGCCCTCGACGTCGAGGACGGCGTCGACGTCGATCGACACGATCCGCGCGTGGGCGTGGGGGCTGCGCAGCACGGCGGCGTGCAGCGCGTCGGGGGCCACGTCGTCGACGTAGCGTCCGGTCCCGCGCACCAGCCGGTCGTCCTCGACGCGCTGGACCTTCGCGCCCATCATCTTCGTCGTCATGCGGCACCGTCCTCGTCGGCGCGGGCCAGCTCGGCCGCCCGGCAGACCGCCTTGACGATGTTCTGGTAGCCCGTGCAGCGGCACAGGTTGCCGGCGACCATGTCGCGGGCCTCGTCCTCGGTGGGGTCGGGGTTCTCGGCGATGCCGGCGGTGATCGTGGTGAGGAAGCCGGGGGTGCAGAAGCCGCACTGCAGGCCGTGGCACTCGCGGAACGCCTGCTGCACCGGGCCGAGCTCGCCGTCGGGTCGGGCCAGGCCCTCGACGGTGGTGATCTCGTGCCCGGCCGCGGAGACGGCGAACATCAGGCAGCTGCGCATCGGCTGGCCGTCGACCAGGACGGTGCACGCGCCGCAGACGCCGTGCTCGCAGCCGACGTGGGTGCCGGTCAGGCCGAGGTCGTGGCGCAGCGCGTCGGACAGCAGCCGGCGGGCGGGCACGGCCGCCTCGTGCTCGACGCCGTTGACGTTGAGCCTGATCTCGTGGGTCTGCTCGGTCACGAGCGTGCCTCCCGTGCGTTCTCGTGGGCTGCGGTCACGACCCGCGCGGTCAGCACCCGGGCGAGGTGTGCGCGGTAGTCGGCCGTGGCGTGGATGTCGGTCTCCGGCTCCAGCTGCTCCAGCGCGGCATCGGCCGCGGCGGCCAGCGACGCCTCGGTGACCTCGCCGCCGAGGGCGTCGGTCAGGTCGATGACGGCCGGGACGTCGGAGACGGAGAGGTAGCCGGCTCTCGCCTGCACCACCCGGTCGCCGTCGAGGGTGACGACGGCCGCGACGCCGCACATGGCGTAGTCGCCGTGCCGGCGGGCGATCTCCTCGAACGCCACCCCGGTGTGGGGTGCGAGCGCCGGGAAGAACGCCTCGACCGCGATCTCGTCGTGGTGCAGGCTGGACTCGAGCGGGCCGACGTACAGCTCCGCGACGGGGATCGTACGACGCCCGCCGGGTCCGGCGACGTCGAGCGAGCCGTCCAGCAGCCGCAGCACCATCGGCATCTCGGCCGCCGCGTCCGCGTGGACCAGCGAGCCGACGGTGGTGCCGCGGTTGCGGATCGTCGCGTGCGCGACGTTGGCCAGTGCGAGGGGCACCAGCGGCTGCACCCGGGCGACGTCGGGGTCGCGCAGGACCGCGGCGTGCCGGGCGAGGGCGCCGATCCGGACGCCGTCGGCGCTGACCCGGACGTGGTCCAGGTCGGGCAGGTCGTTGATGTCGACCAGCACCGCAGGTGCGGCCAGCCGCATCGAGAGGAGCGGGACGAGGCTCTGTCCTCCGGCGAGGACCTTGGCCCCCGGGTGCCCGGCCAGGGCCTGGAGGGCTTCCTCCAGGGACCCCGGCCGGACGTAGTCGAATGGTGCGGGCTTCACAGCCTCTTGGTCACCTCTCCCGAAGTGGCGTCGACGGAGCGTCCCTTCACGGCGTGGAAGAAGACGATGACGAGGATCGTGCCGAGGGCGATGCCGCCGAGCTCGAAGTCGTCGGTGATCTCGAGCGTGACGCCGCCGATGCCGGCGATCAGGCCCGCGGCGAGGCCGACCATGTTGACCGGGTTGCCGAAGTCGACCCGGTTCTCGACCCAGATCTTGGCGCCGACCAGGCCGATCATGCCGTACAGCACGACCGTGATCCCGCCGAGGACACCGCCGGGAGTGGCGTTGACGACGGCGCCGAACTTCGGGCACAGGCCGAGCAGGATCGCGACGGCTCCGGCGACGTAGTAGGCCGCGGTCGAGTAGACCTTCGTCGCACCCATGACGCCGATGTTCTCGGCGTACGTCGTGGTCGGCGAGCCGCCGAAGAGGCTGGCGACCGCGGTCGCGGCACCGTCGGCACCGATCGCGCGGCCCATGTACGGGTCGAGGTTCTCACCGGTCATCTCGGCGACGGCCTTGACGTGGCCGGTGTTCTCGGCGATGAGGGCGATGACACCGGGCAGCACCAGCAGGATGAAGGTCATCGAGAAGCTCGGGCCGTGGATGACCGAGACGCCGTCGGCGAGCTTGCCGCTCGGGAAGCCGACCCAGTCGGCCGCCTTCACACCGGCCCACGAGACACGGTCGTGCGCGGTGGCCTCGGTGGCGCCGCCTGCGACCGAGGTGATCTGGCCGAAGATCTTGTCGGCGAGGATCGATGCGACGAAGCCGAAGATGAGGGCGAGGAAGACCGCGATCCGCGACCAGAAGCCCGGCAGCAGTACCGAGGCGCACACCATGAAGGCCGCGGTGAGCAGGGCGATCCACTGGTCCTGGGGCCAGTAGATGCCGGCGACGACCGGTGCCAGGTTGAAGCCGATCAGCATGACGACCGCGCCGGTGACGGCGGGCGGAAGGATCTTGTGGATCAGGCCGGCGCCCGCGAAGTGGACGGCGACACCGATCGCGGCCAGCACGAGACCCGCGACCAGGATCGCGCCGGTGACGTCGGCCGAGTCGCCGCCCTGGGTGCGGATGGCGGCCACACCAGCGACGAACGACGCGCTGGTGCCGAGGTAGCTCGGCACCTTGTTGTTGCAGATCAGCAGGAAGCCGATCGTGCACAGACCCGAGAACATGATGGCGAGGTTCGGGTCGAGGCCCATCACCAGCGGGAACACGAACGTCGCGCCGAACATGGCGACGACGTGCTGTGCTCCCAGGCCTACCGTCCGACCCCACGGGAGCCGCTGGTTCGGCGCGACGGGCTCGCCCGGCGCCGGGTCGACTACCTCCCACTTGAACATCGACATGCTGAGTCCTCCTGAATCTGGGGCTGTGCTCACTGGTCCCACTTGGGGCTCCCGAGACTCACCAACCTATTGAGGGCCAGATCACACCTCACTGGCCACATTCGCCAAAGGATCCCCGGGAACTGCTGGCGGAAGTTGCCCGCGATTCACCGGCTGACGACTTCGAGCACCTTGAGCGCCACGGCCACGTCGAGGCGCAGGTTCTGGTCGGACGCGACCGGGCCGAGCATCCGCTCGAGCTTCCCGACCCGGTAGCGCATCGTGTTGTAGTGGAAGAACTGCGTGCGCGCGGCCTCGGCCACGTTGAAGTTGGTGTTGAGCAGGACCTGCAGCGTCTCGCGCAGGGTCACCGCCTCCTCCGACGATCCGGCCAGCTCGCCGAGCACGTCGTGCGCGAAGGCGCGCAGCTCCTCGGTGTCGGGCACCATCGCGATCAGCCGGTGCAGGCCCAGGTCGTCGAACCAGGTGGTCGTGCTCGACCCGCGGAACCGGCGGCCGACCTCGAGCGCACGCCGCGCCTGGGTGTAGCTGTCCGGCAGTCCGGACGGGCTCGCGGCCACGCGGCCGACCCCGGCGGTGAACGGACGGCGCCCGCCGCCCTTGTCGCCGGCGACCGCGACCACCAGTCGTCGTACGAGTGCGGCGGTGGCCTCGCCGTCCTCGGCCGGCAGCACCGCCACCACCTCGGAGCCGAAGTCGGCGATCGGGATGGCGCGGTCGACCGAGGCGGAGACCTGGCGCCAGGCGTTGGCGAAGCGCTCCTGCCAGTGGCGGCGGTCCTCGACCGAGGCCGGCGCCTGGTACGACGGCTGCGGGTCGATCTGCGCGGCGAGCACGATCGTGGGGCGGCTCAGGTCCCAGCCGAAGCCGACGACGTGCTCGCGCACGAAGTCGTCGCTGCCGGCGCGGCCGAGGAAGACGTCGCGCAGGAAGTCGCCGCGGTACTTGTTCTCCACCGCCGAGACCGCCTGCTCGCGGGTGATCCACAACGACACCGCTGTCGCCGCACGCTGCAGCGCGACGACCTGCTGCGGCACCATCCCGTGGTCGGCGACGGCGACCAGGTGCCCGAGGGCCTGGTTGGGCGCGGCGAGCGGCTCGCGGTGCACGTGCGCACCGGACACCGGCTGGCCCTCGTGGCCGCCCCGGTCCCCCAGCCACTCGACCCGGAGCCGACCGGTCTCGTCGGTCAGCCCCGCGGCGGAGATCCGCTCGCGCATGGCATCGTCGATGCGCGCCGCGCGCTCGCGGCCGTCGGTGGTCGTCACCGCGACGTGCACGTCGAGGGCGTCGCCGATCGCGGCCACCAGCTCGTCGAGGTCGGCCCCGGCCAGCACGAGCTGGGCGAGCGCCTCAGCCAGCTCGTCTGTGTCCATGACGCCATCGTGCGGGATGCCGCCCCCGCCGGTGGCTATCAACTCTTGCCCGACTTCTGCCCGGACGTTGGCAATGCTCACCATTCGATGCACCTTACCCAGCCGTTAGCGTCCCAGAGGTGAGAAGGGTCGATTCAGTGGTGGGCGGTGCCGGTTCCGGCACGCTGCGCGCCCTGCTCGCGGGCCCGACCGTGACCGGATCGGTCGTGCACGCGGGACGGCAGGCCGTGTACGCCGACCTCGACGGGCTGGTCGTCGGCGTCCTCGCGCGGGGTGCGGTGCACGTGCCCTGCGCGGTGCTGACCACGCTGCCCGGCCTTCCGGAGGCCACCGTGGGCGACCCGGTCCTGGCGGGCGACGGCGAGCTGCGTGTCGGCCCGCTGTCCGTGACGGTGACCCGCCTGGTCTCCTTCGCGGTCCCACGCCTCACGACCCCGCTCGCCCCGGTCGAGGCCGACCTCTCCCCCGCCCGTGACCAGCTCGCCACCGACGCGCTCGACCTGCTCGCCGCCGGCGACCCGGCCGCCGTACCCGCCCTGGTCGGCCGCGGCGACGGGCTCACCCCGGTCGGCGACGACGTGCTGGCCGGCTGGCTGGTCGCGACCCGGGCTGCCGGGCGCGACAGCTCGCCGATCGCCGAGGCGGTCGAGGCTCACCTCCCCCGCACGACCAGCCTGTCCGCGGCCCTGCTGCGACACGCGATCGCCGGCGAAGCCATCGCCCCGTTCCGCGTCGCCCTCACCACCGGGGCGGTCGCCGGCCTCCTCGCGGTCGGCCACACCTCCGGCGCCGGGATGCTCCTCGGCGCCGACCTCGCTCTTTCCCCGTCCATCACCCACGAAGCCCTTGAAGGGAGTACTCGATGACGCATCAGCACGTCGAGATCCGACCCGGTGCCTATGCCGACAGCGTCGCGCTGCTGCAGGTCAGCCGGGACGTCGCCGCCACCCCCGGTGTCGCCGCCGCCCAGGTGGCGATGGCCACCGAGCTGAACGTGGAGGTGCTGCAGGGCATGGGCTTCACGCTGCCCGCCACCAGCACCAACGACATGGTCGTGGCGCTGCGCCTCGACGACGAGTCGGCGCTGCCCGCCGCGCTCGCCGCGGTCGACTCGGCGCTGGCCGCGGCCCGCAAGGACTCGTCGGGTGGCGAGGTCACCGCGCCGCCGCGCACCACCGCCTCCGCGCTGCGCCGCGCGGGCGGCGACCTGGCCCTGGTGTCGGTCCCCGGCGCCTCGGCGCTGGTCGAGGCGATGGACGCCCTCGACGCCGGTGTCGACGTGATGATCTTCAGCGACAACGTGCCGGTCGAGCAGGAGCTCGCGATGAAGCAGATCGCGCGCGAGCGCGGGCTGCTGGTGATGGGGCCCGACTGCGGTACGGCGGTCGTCGGCGGCGTGGGCCTCGGCTTCGCCAACACCGTGGCCCCGGGCCGGGTCGGCATCGTCGCCGCGTCCGGCACCGGGTGCCAGCAGGTCCTGGCGCTCCTCGACGCCGCGGGTGTCGGTGTCGCCGCCGCGCTCGGCGTCGGTGGGCGCGACCTGTCCGCAGCCATCGGCGGCATCTCCACCCGGACCGCGCTGGACCGCCTCGACGCCGACCCGTCGGTCGAGCACGTCGTCGTGGTGTCCAAGCCGCCCGCGGCCGAGGTGGCCGCCTCGGTGGAGAAGTACGCCGCCGACCTCGGCACGCCGGTGCGCTTCGCGCTGCTCGGCGCCGGCCAGCCCGACCTCACCACGCAGACCGAGGCGCTGCTCGGCGACCTCGGCGTCGCCGTACCGGAGTGGCCGGTGTGGGGCACCCCCGCTGTCCCCGACGGTGGCAGCGCGCTGCGCGGGCTGTTCGTCGGCGGCACCCTGTGCGACGAGGCGATGCTGCTCGCGGCGGCCGAGCTCGGTGGGATCCGCAGCAACATCCCGCTCTCGCCGGACCTGGAGCTCGACGCGAGCCTCGTCAGCGACGGCCACGTGATGATCGACTTCGGCGACGACGGCCTCACCCGCGGCCGCGCGCACCCGATGATCGACCCGACCCTGCGTCTCGAGCACCTCGCGAAGGTCGCCGCCGACCCCGCGACCGCCGTCATCCTGATGGACGTCGTCCTCGGCCACGGCGCGCAGGACGACCCGGCCGCCGAGCTCGCCCCGGCGATCGCCGCTGCCCGCGCGGTGCGTGAGGTCCCCGTCGTCGTCGCCTGCGTCGGCACCTCGACCGACCCGCAGGGCCTCGCCCGCCAGGCCGAGGCGCTCGCCGCCGCCGGCGCCGAGGTCCACCTGTCCAACGCCGCGGCCACCCGCCGCGCGATCTCCCTCGTGAACGGAGCCGCCCGATGACCGCCCTGCCCAGCGTCGCCCCCGCCGCCGTCGCCGCCGTCGGCGCCGACATGTTCGCCACCGCCGTCGCCGACCAGGCCGTGGCCGTCGAGCGGGTCGACTGGACACCCCCGATGGACGGCACTGCCGACGACCTCGCGACCGTCGCCGCCGACCCGCTGCGCCGCGACGCCAACGCGCTCGCGGTCTCCCGGATGCTCGACGTCCAGGCGATGCTCGTCGGCGTCGCGCCCGCCTCCGAGCTGCTCGGCCTCGAGAAGGGCCAGTTCCTGCACGCCGGCCCGCCGATCGAGTGGGCCCGCGCCTCGGGTCCGCTGCGGGGCGCGCTGATGGGTGCGGCCGCGTTCGAGGGCCTGGTCGAGGACCCGGAGGACGCCGAGGCGCTGTTCGCGTCCGGCTCCGAGGTGTCGCTGGAGCCGTGCCACCACCGCAGCGCCGTCGGCCCGATGGCCGGCGTGGTCTCGCCGTCGATGTGGATGTTCGTCCTCGAGGACCCGGCCACGGGGCGTCGTACCTACTGCTCGCTGAACGAGGGCCTCGGCAAGGTGCTGCGGTACGGCGCCTACGGTCCCGAGGTGCTCGAGCGGCTGCGCTGGATGCGCGACGTGCTCGGCCCGCTGCTCGGCGAGGCCGTCTCCGCCGCCGGTCCGGTCGACGCCACCGCGATCCTCGGCCAGATGCTGCAGATGGGCGACGAGGCCCACAACCGCAACCGCGCCGGCACGCTGATGCTGCTGCGCGACATCGCGCCGTCGCTGGTGCGCTCCTCGCGCTCCTCGGAGGAGGTCGCCGAGGCGTTCGCCTTCATGGGCGGCAACGACCACTTCTTCCTCAACGTCGCGATGCCGGCCTGCAAGCTCGCGCTCGACGCGGCGCGCGACGTGCCCGGCTCGACGATGGTCGTCGCGATGGCCCGCAACGGCACGGACTTCGGCATCCAGGTCTCCGGCACCGGCGACCAGTGGTTCACCGGTCCGGCCCAGCTCGCCGACGGCCTGTTCCTCGGCGACTACGGCCCCGAGGACGCCAACCCCGACATCGGCGACTCGGCCATCACCGAGACCGCCGGCATCGGCGGCTTCGCCATGGCCGCCGCGCCCGCGATCGTCCGCTTCGTCGGCGGCACCGTCCCCGACGCGCTGGCCACCAGCCGCCGGATGCGCGAGATCACGATCGGCGAGAACGACCGCTGGCCGATCCCGGTGCTCGACTTCGCCGGCGCCGCGACCGGCATCGACGTCACCTCGGTGTGCCGGACCGGCATCCTGCCGCAGATCAACACCGGCATGGCCGGCAGGGTCGCCGGCGTCGGCCAGGTCGGCGCCGGCCTGGTCACCCCGCCCGCGTCGATCTTCCCCGCCGCGCTGGCCGCGCTGGCCGAGCGGACCCGGGAGCGCGCCGGCTCCTGAAGTCTCGCACCCCATGCGAATTGGTCGTGATCCGCGCAGATCTGCGACCAATTCGCATGGGGCGCCGCGCAGGATCAGCTCACGCGGTCGATGACCAACGGCCCCGGGGTGTACGCCGTACCGGGCGCGGCGACGTCGTAGCCACCCTCCAGCGACGCAAGCGCCCGCTCGAACCGCTCGGGCGTGTCGGTGTGCAACGTGAACAGCGGCTCCCCCGCGCGTACGACGTCGCCGGGCCGGGCGTGCCAGACGACGCCGGCGCCGGCCTGCACCGGGTCCTCCTTGCGCTCGCGGCCGGCGCCGAGGCGCCAGGCGGCCACGCCGACGGCGAGGGCGTCGAGGCGGGTGAGGACGCCGTCGGACGGCGCGGCGACCACGTGCTGCTCGCGGGCCACCGGCAGCGGAGCCGAGGGGTCGCCACCCTGCGCGGAGATCATCGCGCGCCAGGCGTCCATCGCGGACCCGTCGGCGAGCTTGTCGGCGGGGTCGATGTCGTCGCGGCCGGCGCCGGCGAGCATCTCGCGGGCCAGGGCGACAGTCAGCTCGACCACGTCGGCCGGTCCGCCGCCGGCGAGCACCTCGACCGACTCGGCGACCTCGATCGCGTTGCCGGCGGTGAGGCCCAGCGGGACGGACATGTCGGTGAGCAGGGCGACGGTGTGCACGCCGGCATCCTTGCCGAGCGCGACCATCACCTCGGCGAGCTCACGCGCCCTGTCGACGTCCTTCATGAAGGCACCCGAGCCGACCTTCACGTCCAGCACCAGCGCGCCGGTGCCCTCGGCGATCTTCTTGCTCATGATCGACGAGGCGATCAGCGGGATCGCCTCGACGGTGCCGGTGACGTCGCGCAGCGCGTACAGCTTCTTGTCGGCGGGCGCGAGGCCGTCACCGGCGGCGCAGATGACCGCGCCGACCGACTCGAGCTGCGCCAGCATCTCCTCGTTGGACAGCAGCGCCCGCCACCCGGGGATCGACTCGAGCTTGTCGAGGGTGCCGCCGGTGTGGCCCAGGCCCCGCCCCGACAGCTGGGGTACGGCGACCCCGCACGCCGCGACGAGCGGTGCCAGCGGCAGGGTGATCTTGTCGCCCACGCCGCCCGTGGAGTGCTTGTCGGCCGTGGGGCGCGACAGGGAGGAGAAGTCCATCCGCTCACCGGAGGCGATCATCGCCGCGGTCCAGTCGGCGATCTCGCGCCGGTCCATGCCGTTGAGCAGGATGGCCATCAGCAGCGACGACATCTGCTCGTCGGCGACGGCGCCGCGCGTGTAGGCGTCGACCATCCAGTCGATCTGGCTGGTGGACAGGCTGCTGCCGTCCCGCTTGGCGTGGATGACCTCGACGGCGTCGTGCGTGCTCACGGTGCGTTTGTACCAGTCGTGTCCACGCCGGTGACCCGGTCGAGGTCGGCCGGCCCGAACGCCTGCGGCAGCACGGCGTCCATCGCCAGCACACCCTGCGGCGTCAGCACCTCGAGCGCGGCACCGCCGTTCTCCCACAGCAGCTGGCGACAGCGGCCGCACGGCATGATCACGTCGCCGGCGCCGTTCACGCACACGAAGTGGGTCAGCCGGCCCCCGCCGGTGGCGTGCAGCTGCGACACGAGCCCGCACTCGGCGCACAGCGTGACGCCGTACGCCGCGTTCTCGACGTTGCAGCCGACCACCAGGCGACCGTCGTCGGCGAGCGCGGCGGCACCCACCCGATAGCCGGAGTACGGCGCATAGGCCCGCGCGGCGATGTCGATCGCCGCCTGCATGAGGGTGTCCCAGTCGACCACGAGGTCAACGTAGACGATCGCGAGGATCTTGCGCATGGGCAGGTTTCGACGGGAAATGTCCCAAGTTGGTAACCGTTTCGACGAATGCGCTTCCCGTTGCGCGCTCCTTGGGTGAGGATGCACCCCGAGTACCGGAAGCAACATCCTTTGCCCTGCCCTCGGAGCCGGGCGTCGATCTGGAGGACATCTGTGAAGACCTGGAAGAGGACGACGGCCGCCGCGGCCGTGGCGCTCATGGCGAGCGCAGCCCTGGCTGCCTGTGGCGATGCCCCCGACGAGGGCAAGAAGGGTGGCTCGGCGAAGAGCGACTTCCTCCCCTGCATCGTCTCCGACGCGGGTGGCTTCGACGACAAGTCGTTCAACCAGCTCAGCTTCGAGGGCATCAAGGAGGCCGCGAAGGAGCTCGGCACCGACTACAAGGACGTCCAGTCGAAGACGGACCAGGACTACGCGCCCAACCTCGAGAACCTCGTCGGGCAGGGCTGCGACCTGATCGTGACCGTCGGCTTCGCGCTCTCCGCCGCGACCGTCGAGTCCGCCAAGGCCAACCCCGACATCGAGTACGTCCTCATCGACGACGCCGCCGACAACGACTTCGACGGCACCAAGGACGCCGACAACATCAAGCCGATCCTGTACGACACCGCGCAGGCCGCGTTCCTCGCCGGCTACGCCGCGGCGGACTACACCAA
Organism: Nocardioides sp. QY071; assembly: GCF_029961765.1. Lineage (NCBI taxonomy): Bacteria > Bacillati > Actinomycetota > Actinomycetes > Propionibacteriales > Nocardioidaceae > Nocardioides > Nocardioides sp. QY071. The sequence goes on along the minus strand of NZ_CP124681.1, from coordinate 1,202,817 downwards.
GACCGGCACCGTCGGCACCTACGGTGGTCAGCCCTTCCCGACCGTCACCATCTTCATGGACGGCTTCAAGCAGGGCGTCGACTACTACAACAAGGAGAAGGGCAAGGACGTCAAGCTCATCGGCTGGGAGGGCAACGACAAGGGCGTCTTCACCGGTGGCTTCGACGCCAACGAGAAGGCGACCAACACCGCCAAGTCGATCCTCGACAAGAACGCCGACGTGATCCTGCCGGTCGGTGGCCCGATCTACCAGGGCGCGCTCACCGCTATCAAGGACTCCGGCAAGGACGTCGCCCTGATCGGTGTCGACGCGGACTTCTACGAGACCGACCCGAGCACGCAGGACCTGGTGCTCACCTCGATCCTGAAGAACATGAAGACCTCGACGATCGAGACCGTCGTTGCCGCGGGCAAGGGCAACTTCGACCCCGAGGCCTACGTCGGGACCCTGGAGAACGACGGTGTCGGCCTCGCGCCGTTCCACAACTTCGAGTCCAAGGTCAACCCGGACCTCCAGGCCGAGCTCGACAAGGTCAAGCAGGGCATCATCGACGGCAGCATCCCGGTGACGTCGTACCTCGACAAGTGACGACGGCTCACCTGCGCTGACGCAGGGTCCGGGGGAGGTCGGATTTCCGGCCTCCCCCGGACGCGTTGCTGGCAACTGCTCGTCCGCTCCGAGAGGATCCCTCCATGACGCTCGAACTCCGGGGCATCACCAAGCGCTTCGGCCCCCTGGTCGCCAACGACCGGATCTCCCTCACCGTCAACGAGGGCGAGATCCTGGCCCTGCTCGGCGAGAACGGCGCCGGCAAGTCGACGCTGATGAACGTGCTCTACGGCCTCTACCAGGCCGACGAGGGCGAGATCATCCTCGACGGCGCACCGCTCAAGATGTCCGGCCCGGGCGACGCCATGGCCGCCGGCATCGGCATGGTGCACCAGCACTTCATGCTGGTCCCCGTCTTCACCGTCGCCGAGAACGTCATGCTCGGCAACGAGAGCACCGGCTTCGCCGGCACCCTCGACGTCGACGCCGCACGCCAGCGGGTCCGGGAGATCTCCCAGCGGTTCGGGTTCGACGTGGACCCCGACGCCCTGGTCGAGACCCTGCCCGTCGGCGTCCAGCAGCGCGTCGAGATCATCAAGGCGCTCTCCCGCGACGCCCGCGTCCTCGTCTTCGACGAGCCGACCGCGGTGCTCACGCCCCAGGAGACCGACGAGCTGATGGAGATCATGCGCCAGCTGCGCGCATCGGGCACCGCCATCGTCTTCATCAGCCACAAGCTGCGCGAGGTCCGCGCCATCGCCGACCGGATCACCGTCATCCGCCGTGGCGCGGTCGTCGGCGAGGCCAGCCCGACCGCCACCAACGCCGAGCTGGCCGCGCTGATGGTCGGCCGCCCGGTCGAGCTGACGGTGCACAAGGAGCCCGCGCAGCCCGGGCCCGACGCGCTCGTCGTACGCGACCTGCGGGTCACCGACGACAGCGGCCACAGCCACCTCGACGGGATCAGCTTCTCGATCGCACGGGGCGAGGTGCTCGGCGTCGCCGGCGTCCAGGGCAACGGCCAGACCGAGCTCACCGAGGCGATCATGGGCCTGCAGGCCCACGTCCACGGGTCGATCCGCCTCGGCGACCACGAGCTGGTCGGCCGGTCGGTGCGCAAGATCCTCGACGCGGGCGTCGGCTTCATCCCCGAGGACCGTCAGGTCGACGGCCTCGTCGGTGGATTCACGATCGCCGAGAACCTCATGCTCAACCGCAGCCACGGCAAGCCGTTCGTGTCCGCGGGCACCGTCCGCTCCGGCTTCCTGGAGGACTTCGCCCAGCAGAAGCTGGTCGAGTACGACGTCCGCGCCTCCGGCATCCAGGCGACGGCCAGCCAGCTCTCGGGCGGCAACCAGCAGAAGGTCGTGGTGGCCCGCGAGCTGTCCCGCGACCTCAGCCTGCTCGTCGCCGCCCAACCCACCCGCGGTGTCGACGTCGGCTCGATCGAGTTCATCCACAAGCAGGTGGTGGCGACCCGCGACTCCGGCGTACCGGTGCTCCTGGTCTCCACCGAGCTCGACGAGATCGTCGCCCTCTCGGACCGGATCATGGTCCTCTACCGCGGGCAGGTGGTCGGCATCGTGCCGGCCGACACACCCCGCGAGACCCTCGGCCTGATGATGGCCGGCGAGCGCCCGGAAGGAACCGCTGCGTGAGCACCGACATGGAGTCCGAGTTCGGGCAGAAGCAGGACGGCGGACGCAGCCGTTTCGACGGCGTGCTGCGCGAGATCGTCGCGGGCAACGCGATGGTCGCGGTGCTGTCGGTCTTCCTCGCCGTGGTCGTCGGCTCGCTGATGATCCTGCTGACCGACGAGAACGTCCGCACGACCGCCGGCTACATCGGCGCCCGGCCGGGCGACTTCTTCAGCGCGGTCTGGACCTCGATCTCCGACGCCTACACCGCCCTGTTCCGCGGCGCGATCTACAACACCAACCTCACCGGCTTCCAGGGCCGGATCCGGCCGCTGACCGAGACCCTCAAGTTCTCGGGCCCGCTGATCCTGGCCGGCCTGGGCGTCGGTCTGGCCTTCCGCGCCGGCATGTTCAACATCGGTGGCCGCGGCCAGATGCTGCTCGCCGGTGCCGCCGCCGGCTGGGTCGGGGTCAGCATGGACCTGCCGATGGCGCTGCACCTGCCGCTGGCGATCCTGGCCGGCGCGCTGGCCGGCGCCCTGTGGGCCGGCATCGCCGGCTTCCTCAAGGCGCAGAGCGGCGCCCACGAGGTGATCGTCACGATCATGCTCAACTACGTCGGCTACTACCTGGTCTTCTACGCCCTCTCCAAGCAGGGCCTGCTCCAGGCCCCCGGCTCGCTCAACCCGAAGTCCGAGCCGATGCCCGAGTCGGTCATCCTGCCCAAGCTGCTCGGCGACCGGTTCAACCTGCACGCCGGCTTCCTGCTCGCGCTGGTCGCGGTCGCCGTGGTGTGGTGGCTGCTCAACAAGTCGGCGCTCGGCTTCCGGTTCCGCGCCGTCGGCGAGAACCCCGACGCCGCCCGCGCCGCCGGCATCGACGTCGGTCGCACCTACCTGATCGTGATGCTGATCGCCGGCGGCCTGGTCGGCCTGGCCGGCGTCAACCAGATCCTCGGTACGACGACCAGCGGCGTCACCGTCGACCTGGACGCCGGCATCGGCTTCGACGCCATCACCGTCGCGCTGCTGGGCCGGTCCCGTCCCCTCGGCATCCTCGCCGCCGGACTGCTGTTCGGCGGCCTGAAGGCCGGTGGCTTCTCGATGGCCGCCGCCGAGGGCATCCCGGTCGAGATCGTGCTGGTCATCCAGTCGCTCATCGTCTTGTTCATCGCCGCTCCCCCACTGGTGCGAGCTATCTTCCGGCTGCCGAAGGAGGCGACGGCATGAGCGACACCAAGGTGACCGTCCCGGTGCCCGCCGACGCCGCGGAACCGGTCGCCGTACCGCTCCGGACGGCGTTGAAGGCCCCGATCATGCTGGGCGTCGTCACGATGCTCGTCGCGCTGTTGCTCGCCCTCGGCGCCCGCTCCGGCGACACCACGTTCCAGCTGGCCGCGGAGACCGACTTCTTCGACCTGCCGGAGATCACCCTGCCCTCGACCGCGACGGTCGCGACGCTGGTGGTGCTGCTCGCCGTGTGCACGGCCGCGTCGGCGCTGCTGGTCAGCCGCGGGCGTCGGACGCCGCTGTGGCTGGTCGCCCTGTTCGCCTTCCTCGCGGTGACAGCGTTCCTCACCTGGGCCGCGGCCGGCGACAGCCTGACCGTGGTCGGCCTGCTGGGCGGCTCGATCACCCTCGCCGTCCCGCTCGTGTTCGGTGCCCTCGGCGGCGTCCTCGGCGAGCGGGCGGGCGTCGTCAACATCGCGATCGACGGCCAGCTGCTGTTCGGCGCGTTCGCGGCCGCCATGGTCGGCACCCTCGTCGGCTCCCCCTGGGGCGGCCTGGTCGCCGCGATGGTCGCCGGTGGGCTGGTCGCCCTGGTGCTCGGCTTCTTCGCGATCACCTACTTCGTCGACCAGGTCATCGTCGGCGTCGTCCTCAACGTGCTCGTGATCGGCCTGACCAGCTTCCTCTACGGCCAGGTGCTCACCGAGAACCCCGACAAGCTCAACGCCCCCGAGCACTTCTCCCGGCTGCCGATCCCCGTCCTCGGCGACATCCCGATCATCGGCCCGGTGCTGTTCCGCCAGACGATCCTCGTCTACCTGATGTACGTCGCCGTCGCGGTCGTCGCCTGGGCGCTCTACCGCACCAAGTGGGGCCTGCGGGTCCGCGCCGTCGGCGAGCACCCGAAGGCCGCCGACACCGTCGGCATCAAGGTCAACCGGACCCGCTACACCACGCTGCTCATCGCCGGCCTGATCGCCGGCGCCGGCGGCGCGACGTACACCCTGGTCTCGGTGCCGCAGTTCGGGGAGGAGATGACCGACGGCGCGGGCTACATCGCCCTCGCCGCCGTCATCTTCGGCCGCTGGGACCCGGTCCGCGCGACTCTCGCCGCGCTGCTGTTCGGCTTCGCGTCGAACCTGCAGCTCGCGCTGTCGGTGATCGGCTCGCCGGTGCCCAGCCAGTTCATGCTGATGCTGCCGTACGTCGTCACGATCGTCGCCGTCGCCGGCCTGGTCGGGGCCTCGCGGGCCCCCGCCGCGGACGGGGTGCCCTACCGGAAGGGGTAACCGCCGGTGGTTGAGGTGCGAGGCGCCCCAGCGCCGAGCCTCGAAACCACCGGGCAGGCGTCAGCCGCGGCGGTGCACGCGCACCACGTTGTTGGCGCCCTTGACGCGCACCTTGGTCTTGCCGGTGCGCACCTTCACGGTGTTGTTGGCGCCGCGGACGACGACCTTGCGCAGCGCGCGGTACTTGGCCCGGTTGTTGGAGCCCTTGATCTTGACCCTGGTGCCCTGGTCGGCGACGACCTTGTTGTTGGAGCCGATCAGGACCGCACGGTCGAGGGCCGGGATGCGGACGTCGACGTTGCTGGCCTCGACGCGCGCGCTGGGCGCGGCGGTGGCGGTGACCGAGCTGTTGGAGCCGGTGACGACGACCGGGCCGAGGGCACCGGTGGCCGTGACGTCGACGTTCGCGCCGGTGACCATCACGGTCGTGGCGCTGGTCAGCGCGACGCTCAGGTTGCTGCCGTTGAGGATGACGGCCGAGCAGGCGCCGGTGAGGGTGTAGTCCTCGGTGCTGTCGTCGATCGTGACCGGTCCGCCGGTGCAGTCGAGGGTGACGGCCGCGTGGGCCGGGGCCGGGAGGACGGCGCTCGCGCCCAGCAGGGCGACGGTGGCGGTGGCGAGGGCGGCGGGGGTGCGCAGGGCACGCGTGTTCCGAGACATGGGGTGAACCCTTGCCAGGAGTCGCGGGACTGAAACCCCCGTGGGTGCGCCGATCTGGCCCCGGTCAGGCCTGGGCGAGCGCGTTCACGGCGGCGCCGGCCAGCATCCGGGCGCCGTACCCGATCGCCGCCTCGTCGACCTCGAAGTCGCCCTGGTGGAGGTCGAAGGTCGGGCCCCCGGGGCTGCGGGTGCCGAGGCGGAACATCGCGCCGGGAACCTGCTCGAGGTACCAGCCGAAGTCCTCTCCCCCGAGGCTCTGCTCGACCTCGGTGCGGTGGTGCAGGCCGAGCAGGTCGTCGGCGGCCGCGGCGACCATCGCGACGCTGGCCCGCTCGTTGACCACCGGCGGCACGCCCTGGAGGTAGTCGACGTTGGCGGTGACGCCGTAGGGGCGCACGATGTCGAGCACCGCCTCGCGGACCACGGCCTCGCAGGACGCCCAGGCCTCGGCGTCGAGGATGCGGACGGTCCCGCTCGCGATGCCGTGGTCGGGGATCACGTTGGCGGCCGAGCCGGCGCGGAGCATGCCCCACACGACGCTGACGCCGGCGCGCGGGTCCATCCGGCGGCTCAGCACGGCCGGCAGCTCGCTGGTGATCTTGGCCAGCGCGAAGGTCAGGTCGCCGGTGAGGTGGGGGCGCGAGGTGTGCCCGCCGTTGCCCTCGAGGCGTACGTCGATGCGGTCGGCCGCGCTGGTGATCGGGCCGGACCGCAGGCCGACCGCGCCCACGTCGACCGACGGGTCGCAGTGGAGCGCGAAGATCCGCTCGACCCCCTCGATCGCGCCGTGGTTGATCAGGTGGCGGGCACCGCCGGGCATGACCTCCTCGGCCGGCTGGAAGAGCAGCCGCACCCGGCCGCGGAGCAGGCCCTGGGCGTGCAGCTCGGCGAGCGCGTGACCGGCGCCGACGAGCGCGCTGGTGTGCACGTCGTGCCCGCACGCGTGGGCCACGCCGGGCACGCTGCTGGTCCATGGGTCGGTGGTCAGGTCGGCGACGGGCAGCGCGTCGAGGTCGGCACGGAGCGCGACGGTCGGGCCCGCCTCCCCCAGGTCGGCGATCACGCCGCTGCGCGGCATCCGGCTGATCCGCCAGCCGGCGCGCTCGAGATGCTCGATCACCCGCTCGGAGGTGCGCTGCTCCTGCCAGGACACCTCAGGGTGCCGGTGGAGGTCACGGCGCAGCTCGACCAGCTCGTCGTCGTACTTCGCGACGGCGGAGTCGACCAGGGTCAGCGCTGCATCCACCACGTGCCCAGCCTATGTCGCGTCAGTGATCGGTGTCGTAGGCCGCCAGCAGGCGGTCCGCCGCCAGCGGCGCGGTGAGCTCGCCGGCCAGCAGCGCCGCGCGTACGTCGGCCTGGACCGCCCGGACGCCGGCGCTGTGCCGCAGCCGCTGGTCCAGCTCGTCGCGGACCAGCGCCCAGGTGAAGTCGAGCTGCTGCTCGGCGCGCTTGTGGGCCAGCCCGTCGGCGCCGAGATGGTCGCGGTGCTTGAGGACCTGGTCCCACACCTCGTCGACGCGGGCGCCGGTGAGGCCGGAGCAGGTGACGACCGGCGGCGCCCACTCGGCGTGGCCGCGGACCAGCCGCAGCGCACCGGCGAGGTCGCGGGCGGCCACCCGGGCCTCCTGCTCGCGGGCGGGGTCGTCGGGATCGGCCTTGTTGACCGCGATCACGTCGGCGATCTCCAAGATCCCCTTCTTGATGCCCTGCAGCTGGTCGCCGGTGCGGGCCAGGGTGAGGAACAAGAAGGTGTCGACCATGCCGGCCACGGTGACCTCGGACTGGCCGACGCCGACGGTCTCGACCAGGACGACGTCGTACCCGGCTGCCTCGAGGACGGCCATCGCCTGCGTGGTGGCGCGGGCGACACCGCCGAGGGTGCCGGCGGACGGTGAGGGCCGGATGAACGCGTTCGGGTGCGCCGACAGCGTGGCCATCCGGGTCTTGTCGCCGAGGACCGAGCCGCCGGTGCGCACCGACGACGGGTCGACGGCGAGCACGCCGACCTTGTGCCCGGCGGCCGTGAGCAGGCCGCCGAGCGCCTCGATGAAGGTCGACTTGCCGACGCCGGGCACGCCCGAGATGCCGACGCGTACGGCGGGCGTCCGGGTCGGGGCGTCGGTGGCCAGAGCCGTCAGCAGCTCACGGGCGGTCCGGCGGTGCCGGGGCGCGGTCGACTCGACCAGCGTGATGGCCCGCGCCATGGTGGCGCGGTGCCCGGCACGCAGGCCGTCGAGCAGGTCGTCGACCTGCATGCTCAGTGCCCGAGGGTCGTCCGCAGCCTCGCCAGCAGGTCGAGCGCGGACTCCGCGATCACCGTGCCGGGGAGGAACACCGCCGCGGCGCCCATCTCCTTGAGGGTGGGGACGTCGTCCGGCGGGATCACGCCTCCGATGACGACCATGATGTCGTCACGGCCCTGCTCGGCCAGCGCCGTCTTCAGCGCGGGCAGCAGGGTGAGGTGGCCCGCGGCGAGCGACGAGACACCGACGATGTGCACGTCGGCGTCGATCGCCTGCTGCGCGACCTCCTCGGGCGTGGAGAACAGCGGGCCCACGTCGACGTCGAAGCCGAGGTCGGCGAAGGCCGACACGACGACCTTCTGGCCGCGGTCGTGGCCGTCCTGGCCCATCTTGGCCACCAGGATGCGGGGCCGGCGGCCCTCCTCCTCGGCGAACTCGTCGGTCGCCTGGCGGGCCTGGGCGACGAGGGTGTCCCCCTCGCCGTCGTTGGCCAGGTCGGCCTCGTCGCGATACACGCCGCTGATCGTACGAATGACCGCCTGGTGGCGCCCGTAGACCTTCTCCATCGCGTCGGAGATCTCACCGACCGTGGCCTTGGCACGGGCGGCGCTGACGGCCAGGTCGAGCAGGTTGCCGTCGCCGCTCTCGGCGCTGCGGGTCAGGGCGTGCAGGGCGGCCTCGACATCGGCGCCGTTGCGCTCGGCACGCAGCCGCTCGAGCTTGGCGACCTGCTGGCGGTAGACCTCGTCGTTGTCGACCTTGAGCACCTCGAGCGGGTCCTCGGCCGGCAGCCGGAAGGTGTTGACGCCGATCACCTTCTGCGAGCCCGAGTCGATCCGCGCCTGGGTGCGGGCGGCGGCCTCCTCGATGCGCATCTTCGGGATGCCCTGCTCGATCGCGGCGGCCATGCCACCGGCGGCCTCGGCCTCCTGGATGTGCGCCCACGCTCGCTCGGCGAGGTCGTGGGTGAGCTTCTCGACGTAGTAGGAGCCGGCCCACGGGTCGATGGAGTACGTCGTACCGCTCTCCTGCTGCAGCAGCAGCTGGGTGTTGCGCGCGATGCGGGCCGAGAAGTCGGTCGGCAGCGCGATCGCCTCGTCCAGGGCGTTGGTGTGCAGCGACTGGGTGTGGCCCTGGGTCGCAGCCATGGCCTCGATCGCGGTGCGCCCGACGTTGTTGAACACGTCCTGCGCCGTCAGCGACCAGCCGGAGGTCTGCGAATGGGTGCGCAGTGACAGCGACTTGGGGTTCTGCGGGTCGAACTGGCGCACCAGCCGGCTCCACAGCGCCCGGGCCGCGCGCATCTTGGCGACCTCCATGTAGAAGTTCATGCCGATCGCCCAGAAGAAGGACAGTCGCGGCGCGAACTGGTCGATGGTCAGGCCCGACTCGAGACCGGCGCGGATGTACTCGACGCCGTCGGCCAGCGTGTAGGCCAGCTCGAGGTCGGCGGTCGCCCCGGCCTCCTGCATGTGGTAGCCGGAGATCGAGATCGAGTTGAACCGCGGCATCCTCTGGCTGGTGTACGCGAAGATGTCGGAGATGATCCGCATCGACGGCGCCGGCGGGTAGATGTAGGTGTTGCGGACCATGAACTCCTTGAGGATGTCGTTCTGGATGGTCCCCGAGAGCTGCTCCGGCTTCACCCCCTGCTCCTCGGCCGCGGCGATGTAGAGCGCGAGCACCGGGAGCACCGCGCCGTTCATCGTCATCGAGACGGACATCTGGTCCAGCGGGATGCCGTCGAACAGGGTGCGGGTGTCGTAGATCGAGTCGATCGCGACACCCGCCATGCCGACGTCGCCGCGCACCCGGGGGTGGTCGGAGTCGTAGCCGCGGTGGGTCGCGAGGTCGAAGGCGACCGACAGGCCCTTCTGCCCGGCCGCGAGGTTGCGGCGGTAGAAGGCGTTGGACTCCTCGGCGGTGGAGAAGCCGGCGTACTGCCGGATCGTCCACGGCTGCGTGGTGTACATCGTCGGGTACGGCCCGCGCAGGAACGGGCTCAGGCCCGGGTAGGTGTCGAGCGCGTCGAGGCCGGCGAGGTCCTCGGGGCCGTACGACGGCGCGATCTCGATGCCCTCGGGGCTCTTCCAGCCCTCGCCCTGCGGCGGGTTGGGCGCGGCGGCCGCGGCCTGGTCGGCAGCGAGCGCCAGGCCCGCGAAGCTCTTCGGAACGCTCATGCCAGCTTCTCCCTCGTGGCGGTCAGGAACGCCAGGGCGTCCACGCCCAGCGCAGCGGCGTCGTCGACCTCCGCGTCCACGGCATCGGGCTTCCCGGCGATGATCACGTGCTGTGCGCCCGCCTCGCGGAGGGCTGCGATCGCGGCGGCACCCCACTCACCGTAGGCGGCGTCGGTGCCGGCGAGGCAGACGACTGGCTGGCCGGCGTACGCGCGGGTGAGGTCCTCGACACCCGCGGTCGCACCGGCGACCTCGACCGCGATGCCGCCGGCGGCGAGCAGGTTGCTCACGAAGGTGGCGCGGGCGGTGTGCTGGGCGATGGTGCCGAGCGTGGCGAGGAAGACCGGCCGGGCGGCCGGCTCGTCGCGCAGTGCCTCGAACGACGCGCCGTAGCGGCGGACCCGGTCGTTGAGCGGGTCGGCGGCGCGCTCGGGCAGGGTCTCGCCGAGGTTCGGGAACTCGCTGACGCCGGTCAGCGGCCGCTTGCGACGGGCGATGTCGGCCTCGCGCTTCTCCACGACGGCGGCGATCCGGGCGCGGAACGGGTCGAAGTCGTGGCCGCCCTCCCACTCGGACTCGAGCTGCTGGAACTCCGCCCAGCCGGCGGCCGCCAGGTCGGCGGTGAGCTGCTCGACGGCGTACGCACCGCCGGCCGGGTCGGCGACCGCGGCGACGTGGGACTCGTCGATGAGCAGGTGGTTGACGTTGCGCGCGATCCGGCGACCGAACCCGTCGGGGCGGCCGTTGGCGCTGTCGAAGGGCAGCACGGTGACCGCGTCGGCGCCACCGACGCCGGCGGCGAAGGCCGCGACGGTGCCGCGCAGCATGTTGACGTAGGGGTCGTACTTGCTGAGCATCGGCCGGCTGGTGACCGCGTGCTGGCGCTGGGCGACCGGCGCCTCGACCCCGCTCAGCTCGAGCACGCGCGCCCACAGCACGCGCGCCGCGCGCAGCTTGGCGATGGTCGGGAACTGCTCGTCGGTGGCGGCGTAGCGGAACTCCACCTGGCCGGCCGCGTCGGCCACGGACAGGCCGTGGTCGGTGAGCCAGCGCAGGTAGGCGACGCCGGCGGCGATCGACCAGCCGAGCTCCTGGGCGTCGCTGGCGCCGAGGTCGTGGGCGGCGGTCGCATCGACGACGATCGCGCGGACGTCGTTCTGGTCGGCCTTGCGGGCCAGCGACTGCAGCTCGGCGACGGCCTCGTCGACCGCCAGCGGGATGTCGCGCAGCATGACGCCGAGCGGGTCGATGCCGAGGTTGCTGTCGGGGTGCTTGGCGCCGGGCAGGGCCAGGAAGGCCTCGGCCACCTTCGTCGTCGCCGACGGGGCATCGAGGACGACGGGGGCCAGGTCGAGCAGCACGTCCTTCAGCGTCGCGGCCACGTCGGTGTCGGCGTCGGCGGCCAGCCACAGGCTGGTCACACCGCCGTCGAGGTCGACCAGCGCCGCCTCGTTGACGAGCTTGGCGTCGGGGCCGGAGACCAGGCTGCGGATGTCCCACGCACCGTGACGCGTGGGACGTACGGCGGTCGCGGGGCCGCCGGGCAGGCCGAGCGGCGTGATGCCGATGCCGTCGAGGGTGGTGCGGGTCAGCTTGTCCCACACGGCGCTGTCGGGGTCGCTGTCGCTGAGCTTGCGCTGTTTGCGCAGCACGGCGGCGGTGGCGGCCTCCCACTCGGCGCGCGTGTGCGCGTCCTCGGGCTGCGCCAGCGTCAGGGGCGAGTCAGTCACAAGCGGCAAGCCTATCCGTGACAGCGCCCCTGTTACCGAGGTGTGAGATATCTCCGGCTACCCGGAGGTAGCCGCAGGCTCACCAAGCACTCGTTAGGTTCTGCCCATGAAGGTGGTCGATCCCGAGGGACGGACGTGGCGGGTCACCCGCCGCTGGCTGCCCTGGCGGCCGCGGCGACCCACCGATGCAGACGCTCGGCTCGCAGCTACAGGGCCCTGTCCCGCCGACCCCCTACGATCCACCGCGTGAAGGTACGTGACCCGGAAGGCGGGACCTGGCGCGTGACCCGGCGTTGGGTGCCGTGGCGCCGACGCCTGCGCTCGGCCGGGACCGGCCCGCTCGACGGGTTGAACGGGCTCGGCGACGACCCGGTGAGCGCGGTCATCGCGATCGTGCTGCTGGTCCTCGCGCTGCCCTTCATCATCCTCGCGCTGTTCGTGGCGTTCGAGTTCGTGCTGCTCCTGCTGCTGATCCCGTTCGCCGCGCTGGCCCGGGTCGCCCTCGGCGCGCACTGGACCATCGAGGCCCGCCGCGGCTTCACGATCTGGTGGGACGCCCCGTCCGGGGACTGGCGCGAGAGCGGCGAGCGGATCCGCGAGGTCGCCCACGCCATCGGGGAGGGCCGGCTGCCTCCGCGGACGGTCGGCGCCGACGACGACGGCGAGTGACTCAGCCTGCGTTCGCCGACCAGTCGGGCAGCTGCTGGAGGGCCCAACGGTTGCCGTCGGGATCGGCGAAGTAGACGAACCGGCCCCACGGCTGGTCGTCGATCGCCGACACGTCGATGCCGCGACCGGCCAGGTCCGCACGGATCGCGTCGGCGTCGGCGACCACCATCTGCAGGTTGTCGAGCGAACCGGGCGTCATGGTGGTCAGGCCCTTGCCGATCGCGATCGAGCAGGCCGAGCCCGGCGGCGTGAGCTGCACGAACCGGACCTCCTCGCTGACGGTGTGGTCGTGGTCGGCGTTGAAGCCGGCGCGCACGTAGAACTCCTTGGCCCGGTCCACGTCGGTCACGGGCACGGCAACCAGCTCGAGCTTCATGTCCATGCCGACCAACCTAGGCGCGAGCACCGACAAGCGTTCGTCCCGACCGTTCACCCCTGCGCCACCCGACCGGTGACGTCTCGACATGTCGGCCGCCCACCGTGGGTGGCATGAGGATCGTCCTGGCCACCGAGTCGTTCTACCCGGCGCTCGACTGCACCACCACGACCCTGAAGGCGACCGTGGACCGCCTGGTCGACCGTGGCCACGTCGTGCAGATCATCGCACCCGGCCCGGGCCTGGCGAGCTACCGCGGCTGCGACGTCGTGCGGGTCCGACCCCTGGAGCCGACCGGCGCCCAGCTGCGCGAGGCGATCGACCGGTTCGCGCCCGACCTGGTCCAGGTCCACTCCCCCCGTGCCGTCGGCCGCAAGGCGCTCAAGCACGCTGCGCGGGCCGGCGTACCGACCCTCGCGGTCGAGCAGTCGCCGGTGCTCGACCTGGCCGCCGACTACTGGCGGGCCAAGGTCGCCGAGCGCGCCGACCGGGTCCTGGTCACCTCACCGTGGATGGTCGGCCGGGCCGCGGAGCTCGGTGTCGAGGCCGCACTCTGGGAGCCGGGCGTCGACCCGCTCGCCTTCACCCCCACGCTGCGCGACCCGTGGCTGCACCAGTCCTGGTCACGCGCGAAGTCCGGCGACGGCCAGGTCGTCGTCGGGTACGTCGGAGGGCTCCACAAGGCGGCCGGCGTACGACGCCTGGCGGCCCTGGCCGAGGTCCCCAGCATCCGCCTGGTCGTGATCGGCGGCGGCCCGGACCGGGAGTGGCTGGCCCGCCGGCTGCCGCAGGCCCGGTTCACCGGCCCGCTCGCGGTGGGCGACCTGACGGTGGCGCTGCCGACCCTCGACGTCCTCGTCCACCCCGGCGAGCACGAGACCGACTGCCATGCACTGCGCGAGGCGGGCGCCTCCGGCGTCCCGGTCGTCGCGCCCCGGGCCGGCGGCGCGCGCGATGTCGTCGAGCACCTGCAGACCGGTGTCCTGTACGACGCCGCAGACCCCCGCGACCTGGTCCGCGCCGTCACCGCGGTGGCCGCCGACCCGCACCGTCACCTGCTCGGTGCGGCCGGCCGGGAGCGGGCGCTGCGTCGTACCTGGGCCGACGCGGTCGACGACCTGGTCTCCTCGGCGTACCCGCTGCCGGCGCCGGTCGTGGCCTGAGCCTCAGCCGGTATGCGGGCTCAGGCCACGATCCCGACGACCAGGTTGATGGTGGTCGCGATGATCGCCGCCCCGAAGACGTACGACGCCAGGCAGTGCCGCAGCACCACCGCGCGGATCGCGCCGTTCTGCACGGCCGTGTCGGAGACCTGGTAGGTCATGCCGAGGTTGTAGCTGAAGTAGAGGAAGTCCCGGAACGCCGGCGGCTCGGTGCTGTTGAAGTCGATCCCGCCCGGAGTGTCGGAGTAGTAGAGGTGGGCGTACCGGGTCGCGTACATCAGGTGCAGCGACGCCCAGGCCGCGAACACCCCGCCCAGCGCCACGGCGGCGTCTGCTCGTCCGGCGACCGTGCTGCCGCCGACGAGCAGCAACGCGACCACGCCGCCGAGACCGCCGAGCGCGGCCGCGCCGACCACGACCTCGTCGACACCGGGCGTGAGGTCCTCGTGGGTCGCGTTGACCCGCGTCGCGTCGGCGTCCATCGGCCACAGCACGACCCAGCCGAACACGACGTAGACCGCACCGGCGACGGCGATCGCCAGCAGTACGGCGAGCTGGGCCTCCACCAGCGAGCCGAGGAGGGCGGCCACGGCGCCGGCGCCGACCGCCGACAGCAGCCGCGGCCACGCGGTGGCGATCAGGGGCGGGCGCTTCACACGCCCGACACAAGGGCGCGGCCGGGCCGTAGGGTGACCGCCATGCTGCTGCGCCGCTTGGAGTACCTCGCCGCGCTGGCGCGTGAGGGCCACTTCGGCCGGGCTGCGGAGGCCTGCCACGTGACCCAGCCGGCGCTGTCCGCCGGGATCCGCAAGCTCGAGCAGGAGCTCGGCGTCCAGATCGTCAAGCGGGCCCAGCGGTTCGAGGGGTTCACGTCCGAGGGCGTGCAGGTCCTGCACTGGGCCCAGCGGATGCTGGCCGAGCGGGAGTCGCTGGACCAGACGATCGCCTCGATGCGCGGCGGCCTGACCGGCACCCTGCGGATGGGCGCGATCCCGACGGCGCTGAGCGTCGCGTCGCTGCTCACCACCCCGATGCGCGAGCGGCACCCGTTGACGACCTTCCTGTTGCTGTCGATGTCCTCGCGCGACATCGTGCGCCGCCTCAACGACTTCGACATCGACGTCGGGATGACGTACGTCGACGGCGAGCCCCTCGGCCGGGTGCGCGTCGTCCCGCTCTACCGCGAGCGCTACCTGTTCCTGACCCCGACCGACGGCGAGCACGGCGCCGCGGAGGCGGTGACCTGGCTCGACGCCGCCCGCTCGCCGCTGTGCCTGCTGACCGGAGACATGCAGAACCGCCGGATCATCGACGGCCACCTCGCCGACACCGGCGTCGACAGCAATGTCGTGGTCGAGACCGACACGGTCTCGGCGGTCTACGCGCACGTCGCGTCGATGGGCCTGTCGAGCGTGGTGCCGCATGCCTGGCTGCCGACCTTCGGGGTGCCCGAGGGGCTGCGCGCGATCCCGCTGCCGAAGCCGCGTCGTACCCACCAGGTCGGGCTGGTGCTGGCCGGCCACGGGCCGGAGTCGCTGCTGGCCCGGGCCCTGGTCGACACCGCCCGCGCGCTCAAGCTGTTCAGCCCGTGACCGGCTGCGGCGCGGCCCGATGCCCTCGCACGAGCGCCGCGGCCGCGACCCCGGCGGCGACGCCGATCACGGTGTCGACACCGCGGGCGAGCAGCAGGTCGACCGGGTCCGAGGGCGCCGCCAGCTCCGTCATGATCATGATCAGCGGCGTGAAGAAGCCCAGCGCCAGCCCGTAGTGCCGGGCCATGAAGAGCTCGGTCGGGAACAGCAGCACGACCACCACGACGGCGAGGACCTCCGGCCGCGGCTCCGGAAGCAGCACGACCGCGGTGACGACGAGGCCGGCGAAGGTGCCCGCGATCCGGTGCGCGGCACGGTCGAGCACCGCGCCCAGGTCCGGCGTCTCCCCCGCCGTCACGATCGCCAGTGGTACGGCGGCCGCCGTCATCGCCCAGTTCGCGTGGTCGATGCCCAGGCCGATGCCCACGACGCCGGCCACCGCGGTCGCCAGCAGGTAGCGACCGGCCTGCCGCACGGCGCCCACGGGCAGGCCGTCGGGACGCCGGGCGGGCGCCGGCCGCTCCGCACGGTCGGCGACGCCGAGGGCCAGGCACCAGGCCGCCGTACCGGCGCAGATGAGGACCGCGCCGACCGGGCTGACCAGGTCGGCACTCACCGACGCCGTCGCGCCGAGCGCGAAGATGCCGAAGAACGGGCCGCCGGGGCGCAGGCCGAGGCCGTCGGTCACGAGCGAGCCGAGGGTCGCGAACGCGGTGACGGCGGCGACCAGCACGGCCGGCCCGGCGCCGCTCGCCGAGAGCAGCGCGCCGAGGCCGACGCCGGTGACCAGCATCCCGGCGCCGTGGAACTGGTGCCGCAGCCGCTCCGCGCGCCCCTCCAGGCGGCCGTACATTCCGGCGAACGACCCGAAGGCGGCGTACATCACCAGCTCGGGGCGCCCCAGCGCGAGCAGGACGAGGCCGGGGACGAGCAGTCCCAGCGCGACCCGCGCCGCGTGGCGCCGGTCAGCTGGAGCCGGCAACGCGCTCCAACCGCACGATCACGCCCTTCGACGTGGGCGTGTTGCTGACCTCCGCCACGCTGTCCAGCGGGACGAGCACGTTGGTCTCGGGGTAGTAGGACGCCGCCGAGCCGCGCGCCGCCGGATAGGCGACGACCCGGAAGCCCTCGGCGCGCCGCTCGCTGCCGTCGGTCCAGATGCTCACGATGTCGACCAGGTCGCGATCGGCCAGGCCGAGCTCGGCGATGTCGTCGGGGTTGACCATCACGATCCGGCGGGCGTCGTGGATGCCGCGGTAGCGGTCGTTCATGGCGTAGGGGATGGTGTTCCACTGGTCGTGCGAGCGCAGGCTCTGCAGCACCAGGTGGCCCGGCGGCGCGGCGATCATGTCGAGGTCGTTGCAGGTGAAGACCGCCTTGCCGCTGGGCGTCGGGAAGCGGCCCTCGTTGACCGGGTTGGGCAGCCGGAAGCCGCCGGGTACGGCGACCCGGGCGTTGAAGTCGTCGAAGCCGGGCACGACGCGGGCGATCCGGTCGCGGACCAGGGCGTAGTCGGCCTCGAAGTCCTCCCACGGGATGGCGCCGCCCTCACCGAGGGTGCGCCGGGCCAGCCGGGTGATGATCGCGACCTCGCTGAGCAGGTCGGGCGAGGCGGGGTCGAGCCGGCCGCGGGACTGGTGCACCTCGCTCATCGAGTCCTCGACGGTCACGAACTGCTCGCCGGTGGCCTGGACGTCGCGGTCGCTGCGCCCCAGCGTCGGCAGGATCAGCGCGGTCTCGCCGCACACCGTGTGGGAGCGGTTGAGCTTGGTGGAGATCTGCACGGTCAGCCGGCACGAGCGCAGGGCGGCCTCCGTGACGTCGCTGTCGGACATGGCGCGCACGAAGTTGCCGGCCACGCCGACGAAGACCCTGGCCCGGCCGTCGCGCATCGCTCGGACGCCCTCGACCGAGTCGAAGCCGTGGTGGCGCGGCGGCTCGAAGGAGAACTCGGTGCCCAGCGCGTCGAGGAAGCTGTCGGGCACCCGCTCCCAGATGCCCATGGTCCGGTCGCCCTGGACGTTGCTGTGCCCGCGCACCGGGCAGACTCCGGCGCCGGGGCGGCCCAGGTTGCCACGCAGCAGCAGGAAGCTGACCAGCTCTCGGATGGTGGGGACGCCGTGCCTGTGCTGGGTCAGGCCCATCGCCCAGCACACGATGACCTTGCCGGCGGCGAGCACCTCGCGGTGGACGCCCTCGATCTCCTCACGGGTCAGTCCGGTCGCCTCGAGCACGTGCTCCCAGGTGACCGCGCGGGTGTGGGCCGCGAACTCCTCGAAGCCGGTCGTGTGGGCCGCGATGTAGTCGTGGTCCAGCACGGTGCCGGGTGCGGCGTCCTCGGCCTCGAGCAGCAGCCGGTTGAGCATCTGGAAGAGCGCCAGGTCGCCGCCGGGGCGGATCTTCACGAAGACGTCGGCGATCGGCGTACCCCTGCCGATGACGCCGCTGGGCTTCTGCGGGTTCTTGAACCGGATCAGGCCGGCCTCGGGCAGCGGGTTGACCGCGATCACGCGACCGCCGTTGCGCTTGGTCTCCTCGAGGGCCGAGAGCATCCGCGGGTGGTTGGTGCCGGGGTTCTGGCCGACGACGAAGACCAGGTCGGACTCGTGGATGTCGTCGAGCGAGACGCTGCCCTTGCCGATTCCGAGGGTCTCCCCCAGGCCGGATCCGCTCGACTCGTGGCACATGTTCGAGCAGTCGGGCAGGTTGTTGGTGCCGTAGGCACGGGAGAACAGCTGGAGCAGGAACGCGGCCTCGTTGTTGAGCCGGCCCGAGGTGTAGAACATCGCCTCGTCGGGCGAGGCCAGGGCGTTGAGCTCGTCGGCGACCAGGCCGAGCGCGTCATCCCAGCTGATCGGCTCGTAGTGGGTCGCACCGGGACGCTTCACCATCGGCT
This sequence comes from Nocardioides sp. QY071, assembly GCF_029961765.1. NCBI lineage: Bacteria > Bacillati > Actinomycetota > Actinomycetes > Propionibacteriales > Nocardioidaceae > Nocardioides > Nocardioides sp. QY071. Next base: position 1,184,600 of record NZ_CP124681.1, on the reverse strand, counting down.
CGGTCAGCCGGCCCTGGTGGTTGAGCCACATGTCCGACTTCGTGTCGAGCTCGGCGACGGAGTGCTCGGCGAAGAACTCGCGGGTCACCCGCCGGGTGGTCGCCTCGTCGTTGACGTGCTTGGCGCCGTTCTCGCAGTACTCGTTCTTGTGCCGGTGCTTGGGGTCCGGCCACGCGCAGCCCGGGCAGTCGATGCCCTCGGCCTGGTTGAGGCTGAGCAGGGTGAGCATGGTGCGCTTCGGCCCGGCCTGGGCCAGGGAGTAGTCCATCGCGTGCGCGACGGCAGGGACACCGGCGGCGTACGTCTTCGGCGGGGTGACCCTGAGGTCGTCCTGGGGGTCAGCGTCCGGCCGCGTCTTGCTCACCCTTGCAGGGTCCCGCGCCTCCCCGGCTCCGTCAAACATCATTCCGCCATGGCTTGATAAACAACGGTGATCGTCCTCCCTCTGGTCGACAGGGACTGCTTCCACGAGGATCGACGGGTGCCCACTCCTCAAGCAGTCCTCGCACCGCTGACCGAGTCCGCGATCTTCCTGACACTCACCCTCGACCCCGGCACCGGGGAGGCCGGCGCCGTGACCGTGCGCCAGCTCCTCGCCGACGTCAGCGGCCTGCGCCGCTCGGTCGGCTTCCGGATCCCCGAGGGCGAGCTGACCTGTGTCGTCGGGATCGGCGCCGAGGCCTGGGACCGGCTGCTCACCGCCCCGCGGCCGGCCCACCTGCACCCGTTCCGCGAGGTCACCGGCGAGCGCCACCACGCCCCGGCCACACCCGGCGACCTCTTCTTCCACCTGCGGGCACACCGGATGGACCTGTGCTTCGAGCTCGCCCAGCACCTCACCGACCGGCTGGCCGGCGTGGGGAAGGTCGTCGACGAGGTGCACGGCTTCCGCTCGTTCGACCAGCGCGACATGCTCGGCTTCGTCGACGGCACCGAGAACCCCGAGGGTCCCGAGAAGGACGCCGCCGTGCTGATCGGCGACGAGGACCCGACGTACGCCGGCGGGAGCTACGTCATCACCCAGAAGTACCTGCACGACCTGACCGCCTGGGGCGCCCTGTCCGTCGAGGACCAGGAGCGCGCGATCGGCCGCTCCAAGCTCTCCGACGTGGAGATGGCCGACGACGTGAAGCCGGCCAACTCCCACGTCGCCCTCAACACCATCGTCGACGCGGACGGCACCGAGCGCGCGATCCTGCGCGACAACATGCCCTTCGGCCGGGTCGGCGCAGCCGAGTTCGGCACCTACTTCATCGGCTACGCCAACGACCCCGGCGTCACCGAGCTGATGCTGACGAACATGTTCGTCGGCCGCCCGCCCGGCAACCACGACCGGATCCTCGACTTCTCGACCGCCGTCACCGGCACCCTCTTCTTCGTCCCGACGAGCGACTTCCTGGACGACATCACCGGCTAGTTCTGCCAAGACACGCCGCGGGTAAGGCTTGCCTTACGTGCATATCTCACATGATCCCGGTCACCTACTGGTCAGTAGCGGGAGTAGCGTGGCCCCCCGTGGCATCGACGACGCGTCCTCAACTGGTGAAGGGCAGTCGTGCAGCACGCACGACCATCGCCCTGAAATTGCTCATGGCTGTGAGTGGCCTGCTGTTCATCGGCTTCGTGCTGGGACACATGTACGGCAACCTCAAGGCCTTCTCAGGGCGGGAGGCGTTCAACCACTACGCCGAGCACCTGCGTGAGCTCGGGGAGCCGATGCTCCCCCACGAGGGCTTCCTGTGGATCATGCGCGTCGGCCTCATCGTCGCCGTCATCGTCCACATCGCGTGCGCGGCGATCCTCGCCAGCCGCGCCGCCAAGGCCCGCCCGGTGAAGTACGTCGCCAAGAAGAACGTCGGCTCGTCGATCTCCTCGCGCACCATGCGCTGGGGCGGCGTCACGATCCTCGTCTTCATCGTCTGGCACCTGCTCAACTTCACGATCGTCAAGATCAACCCGAGCAACGGCGACACCGGCGGCCACGACCCGTACTCCCTGGTCGTCGACACCTTCGACCTGTGGTGGATGACGATCATCTACCTGCTGGCGATGGTCGCCCTCGGCCTCCACCTGCACCACGGCACGTTCAGCTCGCTGCAGACGCTGGGCTTCACCAACTCGGCCACGTCGCGGGCCCGCGCCCGCGCGGCCGGCTGGGTCGTCGCCATCGTCGTCGCCGGCGGCTTCTCGCTGGTCCCGCTGTCCGTGCTCGTCGGCATCATCGAGAAGTAAGGGGCCAACGAACATGGCTGCAGGAACCCACTACCTCCCCGGTCTGACCGAGACCAACCAGCCGTCGGTCCAGACCTCCGACGACGCCGCGGGCTTCTACGAGCTCGGCGAGAAGATCGTCGACACCCACGCGCCCACCGGCCCGATCGCCGAGCGCTGGACGACCCGCAAGTTCGAGAACCGCCTGGTCAACCCGGCCAACCGCCGCAAGCTCGACATCATCATCGTCGGCACCGGCCTCGCCGGTGGCGCCGCCGCCGCCACGCTCGGCGAGGCCGGCTACAACGTGAAGTCGTTCTGCTACCAGGACTCCCCGCGCCGGGCGCACTCGATCGCCGCCCAGGGTGGCATCAACGCGGCCAAGAACTACCGCGAGGACGGCGACTCGACGTACCGCCTCTTCTACGACACCGTGAAGGGCGGCGACTACCGCTCGCGCGAGTCGAACGTCTACCGCCTCGCCGAGGTCTCGGCCAACATCATCGACCAGTGCGTCGCGCAGGGCGTCCCGTTCGCCCGCGAGTACGGCGGCCTCCTCGACAACCGCTCGTTCGGTGGCGTGCAGGTCTCCCGCACGTTCTACGCCCGCGGCCAGACGGGCCAGCAGCTGCTCATCGGCGCCTACCAGGCCATGGAGCGCCAGGTCGCGGCCGGCACCGTCGAGCAGTTCACCCGCCACGAGATGCTCGACCTGATCGTCATCGACGGCAAGGCCCGCGGCATCGTCGCCCGCGACATGGTCACCGGCGACATCGAGACCCACCTCGCCGACGTCGTCGTGCTCGCCTCCGGCGGCTACGGCAACGTCTTCTACCTGTCGACCAACGCGATGGGCTCGAACGTGATGGCGGCGTGGCGTGCGCACCGCAAGGGCGCCTACATGGCCAACCCCTGCTACACGCAGATCCACCCGACCTGCATCCCGATCTCGGGCGCGCACCAGTCGAAGCTGACCCTGATGTCCGAGTCGCTGCGCAACGACGGCCGGATCTGGGTGCCGAAGAAGGTCGAGGACTGCGAGAAGGACCCGCGCGACATCCCCGAGGAGGACCGCGACTACTACCTCGAGCGCATCTACCCGTCGTTCGGCAACCTGGTCCCCCGTGACATCGCGTCGCGTGCGGCCAAGTACATGTGCGACGAGGGTCGCGGCGTCGGTCCCGCGATCGAGGAGCAGCAGCCCGACGGCACCACCAAGATGGTCCGCCGCGGCGTCTACCTCGACTTCGCCGACGCGATCAAGCGCCTCGGCAAGGACGGCGTCGAGGAGAAGTACGACAACCTCCTCGACATGTACGAGCGGATCACGGGCGAGAACCCCTACGAGGTGCCGATGCGCATCTACCCCGCCGTGCACTACGTCATGGGCGGCCTGTGGGTCGACTACGAGCTCCGCTCCAACATCGACGGCCTGTTCGTGACCGGAGAGGCAAACTTCTCCGACCACGGCGCCAACCGCCTCGGCGCCTCGGCGCTGATGCAGGGCCTCGCCGACGGCTACTTCGTGCTTCCGAACACCATCCGCGAGTACCTCGCCGACGGCCCGTTCGAGAAGATCGACGACAGCCACCCCGAGGTCAAGGCCGCGCTGGACGCCGTCAACGAGCGCGTCGCCAAGCTGATGTCGATCAACGGCAGCCGCTCGGTCGAGTCGATCCACAAGGAGCTCGGCTCCATCATGTGGGAGTACTGCGGCATGGAGCGCACCGAGGAGGGCCTCAAGCTCGCGATCGAGAAGATCAAGGCGCTCCGCAAGGAGTTCTGGACCAACGTGCGCGTGCTCGGCTCCCCCGACTCGCTCAACCAGGACCTCGAGAAGGCCAACCGCGTCGCCGACTTCATCGAGCTCGGCGAGCTCATGTGCATCGACGCGCTCAACCGCCGCGAGTCCTGCGGCGGCCACTTCCGTGCCGAGTCGCAGACCGAGGACGGCGAGGCGCTGCGCCACGACGACGAGTTCGCGTACGTCGCGGCCTGGGAGTGGGGCGGCGACTCCAACGAGGGCGGCAAGCCGGTCCTGCACAAGGAAGACCTCATCTACACCGCTATCGAGCTCAAGCAGAGGAGCTACAAGTGAAGGTCACGCTCAAGGTCTGGCGTCAGGAGAACGCCGCCGCCAAGGGTGCGATGCACACCTACGAGCTCGACGGCGTCTCCTCCGACATGTCCTTCCTGGAGATGCTCGACCTGCTCAACGAGCAGCTCGTCACCAGCGGCGAGGAGCCGGTCGCGTTCGACAGCGACTGTCGTGAGGGCATCTGCGGCATGTGCTCGCTGATGATCAACGGCCAGGCGCACGGCCCGGAGGTCACCACGACCTGCCAGCTGCACATGCGCTCGTTCAACGACGGCGACACGATCACCATCGAGCCGTGGCGTGCCGAGCCGTTCCCGGTGCTCAAGGACCTGGTCGTCGACCGCTCGGCGTTCGACCGGATCATCCAGGCCGGCGGCTACATCTCGGCCAACACCGGCTCGGCCCCCGAGGCCAACTCGGTGCCGGCGCCGCGCGACAAGGCGATGCGGGCGTTCAACGTCGCGACCTGCATCGGCTGTGGCGGTTGCGTCGCCGCGTGCCCCAACGGCTCCGCCTCGCTGTTCCTGGGTGCCAAGATCACCCACCTCGGCGAGCTGCCGCAGGGCCAGCCGGAGCGCTGGTCGCGCGTGGTCGACATGGTCGGCCAGCACGACCACGAGGGCTTCGGTGGCTGCACCAACATCGGTGAGTGCGCCGCGGCGTGCCCGAAGGAGATCCCGCTCGACGTGATCTCCCAGCTCAACAAGGACCTGCGCACCGCGCTGAAGAACGGTCACTGACCCGGCTCCAACTGGCGTCGGATCCGCGCCGACCCGGCAGAGAGTGTCTCCGAGGAGACCACTTTCTGCCGGGTCGGCGTGTTTTTCGGGTCACCAGGCGCCGGGTCGGCGGGGCTGGCACGATTCGGCTGTGGGGGTCAGGTGGCTGCAGGAGCGGCACGCGCTGCACATGGGGCGCTGGATGCTCGAGTTCGACCAGCCGGACGCCGAGCGCGAGTTCCGTGCGTACGACGACGCGGCCGGCCAGCGCCAGGCCCGGATCGCCGTGTGGGTTGCCGTCTTCTTCGTCGTCGTCTACGGCGGCATCGACTTCCTCGTGGTCGGCTCCGGCGATGCCGGGGCTGCCGCGGTGGTCCGCTTCGCCGTGGCCACCCCCGCCCTGCTGGCGGCCGCCGTGCTCGTGCGCCGGGCGTCCTTCGTGGCCCGCCACCTCCAGCTGTGCTCGGTGCTCCTGGCCGGGTTCGTCATGGTGCTGCTCGGCAGCGTCCTGGCGCGTACGGCGGACCTGCCCGCGACGTACGTCCACACCTCCGGGACGGTGACCCTGATCGGCGCGATCGGGCTGCTGCGGCTGCGGATGCACGCCACGATGGCGGCCGTCGCGATCTACGCCGTCGTCAGCCTCACGCTCCCCCGCGGGTCCGACCAGCTCGAGACGATCATCGCGCCGACCATCGGGCTGAGCACGATCGCTGTCATCGTCGGCTACGCGCTCGAGCGGCTGCGGCGCACGGCCTTCGAGCGGCAGCGCGAGGTCGAGCTGGAGCGTGCCCGCTCCGAGGAGCTGCTGTTCAACGTGCTCCCGGTGCCGATCGCCCAGCGGCTGCGCACCGAGCGCGGCGCGATCGCCGACTCGGCACCCGACGTCAGCGTGCTGTTCTCCGACATCGTCGGCTTCACGCCGGTCTCGGAGGCGCTGAGCGCCGAGGAGCTGGTGGTCCTGCTGGACACGATGTTCCGGGAGTTCGACGCACTGTGCGACCTCCGCGGCATCGAGAAGATCAAGACCGTCGGCGACGCTTACATGGCCGTCGCCGGGCTGCCGGTGCCCGACGAGAACCACGCCGCGTCGCTCGCCGAGCTCGCGCTCGACATGCAGCGCACGCTGACCCGGCTCTCACCGTCGTGGCCGAGCCCGATCGCGATGCGGATCGGGATCGCGTCCGGACCTGTCGTCGCGGGCGTGATCGGACAGCGCAAGTTCACCTACGACCTGTGGGGCGACACGGTCAACACCGCAAGCCGGATGGAGTCCCACGGCCGGCCGCACCGGATCCAGGTCTCCGCGGCGACCCACGCGCTGCTGGAGGACCGCTACATGTTCAGCGACCCGCAGGTGATCGACGTCAAGGGCAAGGGCCCGATGACGACGTACTTCCTGCTGGGTGCCTTCGCCTGAGGCCGTCCGGGCTCAGCCGTCCTTCGAGGCGCGCAGCGCCTTCCAGCCCAGCGAGCCGAGGAGGCCGGCGATCACGAAGTTCACAACGATCAGCACGGTGTGGGCCACCCAGTAGCCGGTCGCGCGGTCCTCCCCCGCGTCGTACGCGTGGTAGAGGTTCTTGGCGAAGTTGCCGAAGGAGAAGACGTTCCAGGCCGCGACGGCGAGGAGCAGGATGGCGTGCTTGCGCTCGAACTTCACCTGCTCATTCTCCCAGACCGTGGGGTACGACGACCCACCCGGGCGACCAGCGCCCCCGCGACGCCGCCGGCGGCGAACGCGAGCAGGCTCGGCGCTCGCGGGCCGGGGGCCTCGCCGCCGTCGGCGGCCTCGGCGGTGTCAGTCGCGCGGGGCGAGTTGGCAGCCGCGATCGCCGCGGCGGCGGGGACCGGCGCCGGCGGGCGCTCGGCCAACGGGCTGGTCTGGGCCCAGGCGGCGGCGTACAGGATCACCCGCGAGAAGTAGTTGATCCACACCAGCAGGATCAGCGCGATGCCGAAGGCCTGGAAGGCCGGCTGGCCGCGGGTGCTGGTGAGCAACAGCCCGGACAGCTGCTTGAGCACCTCGAAGCCGAGCGCGCCCAGCACGGCGCCCGACCAGAGCGCCCGGTCCGGAATCGACGGGCGCACCAGCAGCCGGAACATCATGAAGAAGAGCACGGCCGAGGCGGCCAGGCCGAGCAGCACCGCGAGCACGGCCACCAGCCAGCCGAGCCGCGCGCCGATCCCGACCATGTCGAGCAGGGCGCGGGAGAAACGGGTGAGGACCGCGGAGGCGATCACGCTGGTGAACAGCACCGCGCCGAGAACGGCGAGGGTGACCAGGTCGCGCACCTTGCCGATGACGAAGTTCGGGCGCAGCCGGGTGGGCATCTCGAAGAGCACGGTCAGCGCCGACTGGACCGAGGACAGCCAACCCAGCCCGGCGTACAGCACACCGACCAGGCCGATGACCCCCACCGTCCCGGCGGCATCCTGGATGTCGGTGAGGTCGACCTGCCCGTCGCCGCTGCCGACCAGGCCGGGCAGCACCTCGTCGATGGCCTTGACGAGGGTGTCCTGGGCGTCGGGGTAGACGTGGGCGATCCAGCCGACCACGAAGAAGGCCAGGGCCAGGATCGGGAAGACGGACAGGAAGCCGAAGTACGTGACGCCACCTGCCTGCTGACTGCCCTGCACGGCGCTGTAGTGCTCCTGGGTGCGCACGGCATGGTCGACCAGTGGCCACCGGTCACGGAGCTCGGTGACCTTCGCCTTGACACGTTCGACGAGCTTCATGGGAGCCTCCGGTCCGGGTCAGCCGAGCGGGAAGGTGCGGGTCGAGCGCCAGCCCTCCTGCTCGTGGTGCACGTACAGGTGGAAGTCGGTGACGTCGAACGCGCAGTCGAAGCCGGCCAGGTCGTCGAAGGCCCGGTCCAGGGTCGGGTCGTCGAGGTGGTGGGCGACGGTGACGTGCGGGTGGTACGGGTAGTCCAGGTCGACGGAGAGCGGCCCCCGTCGTACGGCGTCCGCCAGCTGCTCGCACTGGGAGATTCCCTCGGCGAGGCTGACGAAGACCACGGGCGACACGGGCCGGAAGGTACCCGTTCCGCGCAGGTGCACCCGGAACGGCGCGACCTCGGTCGCCGCCGTGGCCAGGTGGGCCTCGATCTCGTCGAGCCCGCCCGGCAGCTCGGTGGGCGGGATGAGCGTGATGTGGCTCGGCACGCCCTCGGCGGTGGGGTCACCGATGCGGAGCCGGTAGTCGACCAGCTCGGTGGCCCAGGGCTCGGGGATGGCGACGGCGACACCGATCACCGGCATCAGCCGGCCTCCGTACGACGCTCCACCGGTGCCACGAACCCGATCCGCTGGTAGACGTCGCGCAGTGTGCTCTCCGCGACCGCGTTGGCGGTCTCGGCGCCCTGGGCGAGCACCTGCATGAGGTGGTCCTGGTTGTCGAGGAGCTCGAGGGTGCGGTCCCGGAACGGGGTCACGAACCCGACCACCACCTCGGCGAGGTCCTTCTTGAGGTCGCCGTACATCTTGCCGGCGTACTGCTCCTCGAGGGCCTGGATGCTCTCGCCGGTCAGCGCCGAGTAGATGGTCAGCAGGTTGCTGACGCCCGGCTTCTCCTCCTGGTCGAAGCGGATCTCGGTGCCGGAGTCGGTGACCGCCGAGCGGATCTTCTTCGCCGAGCGGGCCGGGTCCTCGAGCATCTCGATGATGCCGTTGGGGCCGGAGCCCGACTTCGACATCTTCTTCGTCGGCTCCTGCAGGTCGTAGATCTTCGCGGTCGCCTTGAGGATGTAGGGCTCCGGCAGCCGGAAGGTCTTCTTGAACCGGCTGTTGAACCGCTGCGCGAGGTCACGGGTCAGCTCGAGGTGCTGGCGCTGGTCCTCACCGACCGGCACGTAGTGGGGCCGGTAGAGCAGGATGTCGGCGGCCATCAGGATCGGGTACGCGAACAGGCCGACGCTCGCTGCGCCCTCGCCGCCCTTGGCCGACTTGTCCTTGAACTGGGTCATCCGCCGCGCCTCGCCGAACCCGGTCAGGCCGTTGAGCACCCACCCCAGCTGGGCGTGTGCCGGCACGTGGCTCTGCACGAAGATCGCCGACTTCTCGGGCTCGACGCCCGCCGCGAGCAGCTGGGCCGCGCTGCGCAGGGTGCGCTCGCGCAGCAGCTTCGGGTCCCAGTCGGTCGTGATCGCGTGCTGGTCGGCGATGAAGAAGAACGGCTGGTGGTCGCGCTGCAGGTCCACCCACTGCCGCAACGCACCCATGTAGTTGCCGAGGTGGAAGGAGTCGGCGGTCGGCTGGATGCCGGACAGCACGCGCGGTCGCGCGGCTCCCTCGGGCGCGGCCGGCTGCGCGGTCTCCGGCACGGGCGAGTGCTCGGTGGTGGCGGACATGGGAGGGATTCTCTCAGGCCGGTTGAGCTCCTCGTAAAGCCCCCGCCCGCGGCGGACTCCGGTTGACCGCGCCCCATGCGGTTTGGTCGCAGATCGGGGCGATCAGGCGCCAATTCGTATGGGGCGCGGCACATCGAGCTCAGACACGGACCGCAGTGACGCCTTGGCGGCGGTGGACGACGGCCGAGGCGACCAGGATCGCCGTACCGACGGCGGCGAGGCCGGCGCCGACGAGGGCCGGCGCGCGGTAGCCATGACCACCGGCGATGACCAGTCCGCCGAGCCAGGCGCCGAGCGCGTTGGCGATGTTGAGGGCGGCGTGGTTCATCGCGGCGCCGAGGGTGACCGCGTCGCCCGCGACGTCCATCAGCCGCAGCTGCAGGTTGACGACGAGCACGGATCCGGTCGCGGTGACGAGGAAGGCGACGGGCAGCAGCACCCAGCCGTGGGGCGCGGCGGCGTAGTAGACGAGCATCAGCACGATGCCGGCGACGCCGGACAGCAGCAGGCTGCGGTAGACCGACCACGCGGCGAGCTCGCCGGCGAGCCAGGTGCCGGCGACCATGCCGAGGCCCAGAGCCAGCACGAAGAACGGGACCGTGCCGCGCTCGAGGCCGCCGACGACGGTGACCGTCTTGGCGATGTAGGAGTAGACGGCGAACATGCCGCCGAACCCGACGGCGCCGACCGCCATGGTCAGCCACACCTGGAGGCTGCCGAAGAACTCGCGGGCCTCCTTGCGCCCGCTCGCCCCGGAGTCCCCCGGCACCGACGGCACCGCGGCGAGCACCATCGCGACGGTGACCAGGGCAAGCAGGCCGCCGAGCAGGTACGTCGAGCGCCAGCCGACCTGCTGGCCGAGGAAGGTGGCCAGCGGGACGCCGACGACATTGGCGACCGACAGCCCGAGCATGACGCTCGCGACCGCCCGCCCGCGCCGCTCGGGCGCGACCAGGCTCGCCGCGACCAGGCTGGCGACGCCGAAGTAGGCGCCGTGGGGAAGCCCGTCGAGGAAGCGGGCCACCGTGAGCACCTCGTAGCCGGGTGCGGCCGCGCTGAGCAGGTTGAAGGCGGCGTACGCGGCCATCAGTCCCACGAGCATGGCGCGGCGCGGCAAGGCGGCACCGAAGAAGGCGAGGATCGGTACGCCGACCACCACGCCGAGCGCGTACGCCGAGATCACGTGACCCGCGTCCGGCACGGACACCTCGACGCCGTGGGCGATCTCGGGCAGCACGCCCATCGTCATGAACTCGGTGGTGCCGATGGTGAACCCGCCGACCGCGAGCGCCAGGATCGCCAGCGCGGGTCGGTGATGGGACACCTCGGGGCGCCCCTCGGTCGAGGTCGTCGTCGGCGAGGAGGTCACGGGGGATGCTAACCGGGCGACAGCCCGGCGTATTCCGGGACGTCGGATGTCTGGGCTCCACGTCGCCGGCCCGAACCGGTTCAACTACCGAATTCGCGGCCGATCGCGGCATCTCACGACAAATCCGGTAGTTGAACCGAGAGAACGCCGACCACGCCCCGGGCTCAGCCGGCGAGGTGACCCCAGTCGCCGGCCAGCGACGACCACGGCCCGACTGCGGCGACCTCGCCGTCGACGAGGACGACGACGCGGTCGGCCTGGGCGAGCGCGGCGCGCTTGGAGGTCGCCCCGATCACCGTGGTGTGCCGCTCGCGCAGCGCCGCCCACAGCTCGATCTCGGTGGCGGCGTCGAGCGCGCTGGACACGTCGTCGGCGAGCAGCAGCTCGGCGTCGGTCGCCAGGGCGCGGGCCAGGGCGAGGCGCTGGACCTGGCCGCCGGAAAGACGTACGCCCCGGTGTCCGATGACCGCGTCGGGGCCGCCGGCGTCGGCGACGTCCTCGGCCATCCGGGCGGTCTCGACGGGGCCGGCCATCTGTCGGTCGTGGCCGAGCAGGATGTTGTCGGCGAAGGTGCCCGAGAGCACCCGCGGCACCTGGGCGACGTGGCCGACCTGGCCGGGGCGCAGGAAGGTCTCGGGGTCGGTGACGTCCTGGCCGTTCCAGCGCAGCGAGCCGCGGTGGTCGATCAGGCCGGCCAGCGAGGAGAGCAGGCTGGACTTGCCAGAGCCGACCTGGCCAACGAGCAGCACCAGCTCGCCGCGCTCGACGACCAGGTCGATGCCGGTGGCGCCGACCGTGCCGTCGTCGTGGACCGCGGTGTAGCCGGCCAGCTCCAGCCGCTGCAGCGGGACCCGCGCCGGCGTGGCCGGCTCGGGCGCCTCGCCTGCGACCAGGTCGATCCCGTCGGCCATCGCCATCAGGTCCCGGCCACCCGCGAAGCGCGCGGTCGCCTGCTGCCAGGCGCGCACGCCCGGGGCCTCGGTGACCACGGCGCCGGCGACCCGGCCGAACCAGTCGAAGCCGTTGACGGCCGTCGCGACGAGCAGCGCGGTCGCCAGGCCCCAGACGTCCCACAGGTAGAGCGCCCAGGCCGCGACGACGCCGACCTGCACCATCACGATCGGCACGCCGTCGAGGACGGCCTGCACGCGGTGCTCGAAGACGGCCGCCTCCACACGGCCGTCGTCGACCTTGCTCAGGTGGGCGTGGACCTGCGGAGTGCGACCCGCGAGCTTGACCGTGCGGGCCGACTCGACCGCCGACACCACGGCCCGGCCGAACCGGGCCCGGGCGGCCGAGGAGCGCGCGGCCGAGCGACCGGCGATCGGGCGGCCGATCGAGGACGCGAGCGCGCTGGTGAGCATCACGACGAGCAGGACGCCGCCGGCCAGCCAGGTGCCACCGGCGACCATGGTGATCGCGGCGATGAGCAGGCCGTTGACGAAGTCGACCCAGCGGTCGGCGTACCTCGCGTAGCGGTCGGCGTCCATGGAGCGCGCGACCACCTCGCCGGGAGGCGTGCGCGGCAGCCGCTCGCTGCGGACCTGGCCCAGGAGCACGGACATCCGCACCCGGAGCATGACCTCGATCCACCAGCGCGGGTAGCGGCGGAAGGCGTCGGCGAGCAGGATCGGCGCGACCAGCAGGCTGACGACGAGGACGACGACCAGCGAGGTCGCGGACTCCCCCGCCTCGAGCCGCTCGACGACCTTGCCCCAGACGAAGCCGGTGATCGCGCCCAGCGGGGCGAAGATCGTGCCGCCGAGGAACAGCAGCACCGACCAGGCGCCCCACCACGGGCGGACCCAGAAGGCGTTCCAGGTGCCGCGGGCCAACGAGGAGCCGGAGCCGACCTCGGGACGCTCCGGCGGGGTTCCGGTACGGCGACGCCCGCCGACCGCGGTACCGGTCTCGGCCGGGTCGAGGTCGGCGTCGGCGAAGCCCTCGGTGTCGCTGGCGGCGAGCAGCCGGCGGAACGGTCCGTCGGCGACCGCGAGCTCGTCGCGCGGGCCGTGCTGGATGACGGTGCCGTGGTCGAGCACGGCGACCGCCTCGGCGCGCTCGATGGTGCTGAGCCGGTGGGCGACGAGGATGCCGGTGCGGCCGCTGATCAGCCGGTCGGCGGCCGCGACGACGCGGGCCTCGGTGACCGGGTCCATCCGGGCCGTCGCCTCGTCGAGCACGACGACCTGGACGTGGCGCACCAGCAGCCGGGCGAACGCGACCAGCTGCTCCTCCCCTGCCGACAGCGTGGTGCCGCCGGGACCGAGCAGGGTGTCGAGGCCGTCGGGCAGGCCGGCCACCCAGTCGGTGAGGCCGAGCTCGGCGACGGCCGCCTCGACCTCCTCGCGCGGGACGCTGGCGAACAGCGTGATGTTGTCGGCGAGGCTGCCGGCCAGGATCTCGGTGCGCTGGGTGACGACACCGACCCGGCGGCGCAGCTCGTGGAGGTCGAGCGTGGTGATGTCGGCCCCGCCGAGGAAGATCGTGCCGGGCGGCGGCTCCGCGGCCCGCGAGAGCAGCGAGGCGAGGGTCGACTTGCCCGAGCCGGTGCGGCCGACCAGGGCCAGGGTGTGGCCCTCCTCGACGTACAGCGTGACGTCGCGCAGCGCGAACGAGCTCTCGTTGTAGGCGAAGTCGAGGTGGCGGATGCGCAGGTCGAGCGCGCCCGACGGGACCGCCTCGCCGCCCTCGGGCTCCGCCTCGACGGCGAGGAGCTGGCGCAGCCGCAGGACCGCGCCGAGGCCGGCCTGGATGTCGGGCAGCTGGTGGGCCAGGTTGTTGATCTGGCCGACGAAGATCGTCGTCACCAAGAAGAGCGTGACCAGTCGCGCGACGCCGAGGTGGTCGCCGCTGACCAGCGCGACGCCACAGACCGCGATCGCGGCGAGCAGTCCGTGGAGCAGCAGGCCGACCTTGATCGCCAGCCGGGCCTCGATCATCAGCACCCGGCGGAACTTCTCGTGGACGTCGGCGGAGAGCTGCGCGAGCCTGCGTACGGCGAACGCCTGGCCCAGGCTCGTGCGCAGGTCGTCGCGCCCGGCGACGCCCTCCTCGAGTGCCGCGGCGTGATCGGTCCAGGCGGCCTCCTCGATCACCTTGCGGCGGGCGATCTCGACCAGCGCCGGACGCATCACCCAGACCGTGACGGCGCCGACGAGCGGGAACAGGACGAAGGCGGGCCACCAGGTGAAGCCGGCGACCAGCCACATCGGGACCGAGGCGAAGCCGGTGCGCATCGCCATCCAGATCTGCTGGCGCAGCAGGGTCCCGACCTCGTGGGTGTCGTCGTCGACCCGGTCGAGGACCTCGCCGACGGCCTGCTCGGTGAGGTGCTCGAGAGGCTGCTGCAGCGCGGCGCTCAGCAGGTCACCGCGAAGCCGGCCCTCGGCCCGGTCGACCACGCCCGCCCACACGACCCGGCCGGCGGTGTCGACGGTCGCGGCCCCCACGACGAACAGTGCGAGCCAGCCGACCAGGGTGCCGGTCGGGTGGTCGGCGATCCGTCCGGCGACGACGGTGCCGAGCGCCTGCCCGAGGGCCGCGAGCGCGACCGCGCCCACGGCGAAGCCGGCGGCCGGCGTGCGCAGGCGGCGCCAGTCGACGCGACGCGCCGGGTCGCCACCGACAGCGGGCCGCTCGCGGGCGTCGGGGCGGGTCAGCGTCGTGGTCATCGGCACCAGCGTAGGTTCCGGCGCCGACAGTTCGCCTCCGAATAAACTGCGGCGAATGCCCGGCCCGGCTACAGGTGTTTGAGGGCCTCGCGTCGGCTCAGCGGGCTCATCTCGTGGCCGGCGGCGTAGGCGCGGACCCACTCCGGGTGCACCTTCGCGACCTCCCGCAGCGACCACCCGACCGCCTTGCGGATGAAGAACTCGCCGTCGGCGAGGTTGGGCTCCAGCACCGCAACCAGCAGGTCGAGGTCGACCCGGTCCCCGCGGCCGAGCTGGGAGATGATCGCGAGCCGGCGCACCCAGAAGGACCCGTCGTCGGTCGACCAGCGGCGCACGACCTGCGCGGTCTCGACCGGGTGCGCGTCGTGCAGCTCGGCGACCCGGTGGGCGGCCTCGTCGACGTGGTCCCACCAGGCGCCGCTGCGCGCGACGTGTTCGTGGAAGGGCACCAGCGACAGGTCGCCGCGCAGGGGACGCAGGCCGACCAGGGCCGCCGCGGCGTACCTCTCCTCGCGGTGGGTGGCGTCGTCCCACAGCTCGCGTGCGGCGGTCGTCAGCTCCAGGGGGTCGTGGACGCCGAGCTCGCGCACGAGGGCGCGAACCAGGCGGCGTACGTCGGGAACGCGGACGCCGAGGAAGGGCATCGCCGACTTCATGTACGCCTGCTGGCCCGGGGCAAGGGACGCGTCGGCCGCGGCCCGCAACGAGGTGCGGACCGCGGCCGGCAGCGACACGGTGATCAGCGAGCGATCAGAACCCGGCGAGCGCCTCGTTGAGCGTCGCGCTCGGGCGCATCACGGCCGAGGTCTTCTCTGCGTCCGGGTAGTAGTAGCCACCGATGTCGGCGGGCTCGCCCTGGACGGCGATCAGCTCCTCGGCGATCTTCGCCTCGTTGGCCCGCAGCTTCTCGGCGAGCGGCTTGAACGCGGCCGCGAGGTCGGCGTCCTCGGTCTGGTTCGCCAGCTCCTCGGCCCAGTAGAGCGCGAGGTAGAAGTGCGAGCCGCGGTTGTCGGTCGTGCCGAGCTTGCGGCCCGGCGAGCGGTCCTCGTTGAGGAAGGTGCCGGTGGCACGGTCGAGCGCGTCGGCCAGGACCTGCGCGGCGGGGGCGCCGGCCTGCTCGGCGTACTTCTCCAGCGAGGGGACGAGCGCGAAGAACTCACCGAGGCTGTCCCAGCGCAGGTAGTTCTCCTCGACCAGCTGCTGCACGTGCTTGGGCGCCGAGCCGCCCGCGCCGGTCTCGAACAGTCCGCCGCCGGCGATCAGCGGGACGACGGAGAGCATCTTGGCCGACGTACCGAGCTCGAGGATCGGGAACAGGTCGGTGTTGTAGTCGCGCAGCACGTTGCCGGTCACCGAGATGGTGTCCTCGCCCTTGCGCATCCGCTCGAGGGAGTACGACGTCGCGAGCTCCGGCGACAGGATCTCGATGGTGAGGCCGTCGGTGTCGTGCTCGGGCAGGTAGGCGTTGACCTTCTTGATGAGCTCGGCGTCGTGCGCACGCGACTCGTTGAGCCAGAAGATCGCCGGCGTCTGCGACGCGCGGGCGCGCGTGACGGCGAGCTTGACCCAGTCCTGGACGGGGATGTCCTTGGTCTGGCAGGCACGCCAGATGTCGCCGGCCTCGACGTCGTGCTCGATGAGCACGTCACCGTTGGAGGCGAGGACACGGACGGTGCCGGCCTCGGCGATCTCGAAGGTCTTGTCGTGCGAGCCGTACTCCTCGGCCGCCTGCGCCATCAGGCCGACGTTCGGGACGGTGCCGATGGTGGCCGGGTCGAGCGGGCCGTTCTTCTTCACGTCGTCGAGGACGGCCTGGTAGACGCCGGCGTACGACGAGTCGGGGATGACCGCGAGCGTGTCGTCCTCGCCGCCGTCGACACCCCACAGGCGGCCACCGTTGCGGACCAGCGCGGGCATCGACGCGTCGACGATGACGTCGGAGGGGACGTGCAGGTTGGTGATGCCCTTGTCGGAGTTGACGTAGGACAGGCGCGGGCCGGCGGCGAGGGCGGCGTCGAACGCGGCCTTGATCTCCGCGCCGTTCTCGAGGGCGTCGAGGCCGGCCAGGATGGCGCCGAGCCCATCGTTGGCCGACAGGCCGGCGGCGGCGAGCTGGTCGCCGTACTGCGCGAAGACGTCGGAGAAGAAGGCCTTCACGACGTGGCCGAAGATGATCGGGTCGGAGACCTTCATCATGGTCGCCTTGAGGTGGACCGAGAACAGCACGTCCTGGGCCTGGGCCTCGGCGATGGCGTTCTTGAGGAAGGCCTGCAGGTACGCCGCCTCCATCTTGGTGCCGTCGACGATCTCGCCGGCGAGGACCTTGAGGCCGTCCTTGAGCACGACGGTCTCGCCGGCGGCGGTCTCGAGGACGATCGAGAGCACGTCGTCCTGGGCCAGGGTCACGGACTTCTCGTTGCTGGCGAAGTCGTGCTCGCCCATGGTGGCGACGTTGGTCTTCGAGCCCTCGGTGAAGGGCTTGTTGGTGTGCGGGTGGGTCTTGGCGTAGTTCTTCACCGACGCGGGGGCGCGGCGGTCGGAGTTGCCCTCGCGCAGGACCGGGTTCACGGCGGAGCCCTTGACCTTGTCGTACTTGGCCCGGATCTCCTTCTCCTCCGCCGTCGCCGGCGCCTCGGGGTAGTCCGGGACGGCGAAGCCCTGCGCCTGCAGCTCCTTGATCGCGGCCTTGAGCTGCGGGATGGAGGCGGAGATGTTGGGGAGCTTGATGATGTTGGCCTCGGGCGTCTTGGCGAGCTCACCGAGCTCGGTCAGCGCGTCGTCGGCGAGGCCGAACTGGGCGAGGATGCGCGCGGCGACGGAGATGTCGCGGGTCTCGAACGCGACGCCGGCCTTGGCGGCGAACGCCTCGACGATCGGCAGGAAGGAGTACGTCGCCAGCAGCGGCGCCTCGTCGGTGTGGGTGTAGATGATGCTCGACATGTCCGGGCGTCACTCCTGGGCCGTGGGTGGGATTCTTGACGTCAAGATACCTGATGCCGGGGCACGCGTCCCCTTCGGCAGCCACAGTAATGACTAGGCTGCCGTGTGTAACCCGGCGGTTTTCGGGAGCCCCACGGAGGAGAAGGTCCAGCCCATGTCAGAAGAAGCAGTCGACACGTCCACACCCCCCACCCTCGTCCAGAAGATCGCGGCCGAGGCCCTCGGCACCGCCGTACTCGTCTTCATCGGCTGCGGTTCCGCCGTCATCTTCGGCAACGTCGCGGACGACAGCACCGGTCTCGCCGGGCTGTTCGCGATCACGGCGGTCGGCCTGTCGTTCGGCATCGCGATCATCGCGATGGTCTACACCTTCGGCCGCGTCTCCGGTGGCCACTTCAACCCGGCGGTCTCCGTCGGTGCCGCGCTCGGCGGCCGCATCTCGTGGAAGGACGCCGGTCTCTACAGCGCGGCGCAGATCGTCGGCGGCCTCGTCGGCGGCCTCCTGCTCGCACTGACCGCGCTCTCCAGCGACTTCGGCTGGGAGTTCGGCGAGTCGCTCGGCTCCAACGGCTTCGGTGACCACGGCGGCGTCGAGCTGCTCGGCGCGCTGCTCATCGAGCTCATCCTGACCTTCATCTTCGTGACGGTCATCCTCGGCACCACCGACGAGCGGAACCGCGCCGTGGCCGCCATGGCCCCGCTGACCATCGGCCTCACCCTCGCGGCGATCCACTTCGTGGCCATCCCCGCGACCGGCACGTCGGTCAACCCGGCTCGCTCGATCGGCGTCGCGTTCTTCTCCGGCAGCGACGCGATCGTCCAGCTGTGGCTGTTCATCGTCGCCCCGCTGCTCGGCGGTGCGATCGCCGGTGTGCTGTACCCGCTGGTGTTCGGCCACGGCGCCGACCCGGTCCCCGGCTCGGGCCTGAACTTCGGTGCGGGTGGCTCGTCCGACCCGGGCTTCACCCAGCAGTGGAACCAGCAGGCCTACGGCCAGCAGCAGGCGTACGGCCAGCACCAGGCGCAGCCGGGCCAGCAGGTCGGCCAGGTCGGCCAGGTCGGCCAGCCCGCCCAGCAGCAGGGCCAGCCGATCATCCAGGACGGCTGGCAGTGGGACCCCGCCGCGCAGCAGTGGATCCCGGCCCAGCAGCAGCCCGCTCCCGGCGCGCCGGCCTCGCCGGACCCGCAGGCCGGGTGGGCGCCGCCCGCCAGCGACCAGACGCAGGTGCGTCCCCCGCAGTGATGCGGTGACGGGTCAACCCTTCCCGGGGGCGTGGAGTCGCGGCGACGCGGCCCACGCCCTCGGGCGTTTTCCTGCCCACGGGCGCGCGGCGGGGGTGTTACTCGCGGCCCGGCTCGTACGCGACGAGGCCCGCGTCGTCGGTCCGGACCAGTCCGACACCGCGAGCGTAGGTCTCCGTGCGGACCCCGGTGGCGTCCTCGACGTCGAGCGTGACGGTGCGGTGGTACGTCGCCAGCGGGACCGTGATCTCCTCACCGACGTCCGCGACCGTCGCCACCTCGGACAGGCCCGGTGCAGAGGCGGTGCGGAAGCCGTCCCCGAACCGGGGCGCGGCGGGCATCGCTAGGCCGGCCTCGGCGCCGCCCTCCCCCGCCTGCCACTGGCCCTCGCGGCCGAACCACCACACGTTGCCGGCCCGGTCCTGGGCGTACAGGTCGCGGACGACGGCGCCGTCGGCGGCGGCACGGACCAGCGTCGTCGTCGCGACGCCGTCGACCGAGGGTCCGGCCTCCACCGTCAGGGTGAGGTCGACGCTGCCGGTCGCCAGGTCGGCGTACTCCCACCGCGAGCCGACGGCCAGCGGGAGCCACGGGTTGCCGATCCGGGCGACGAAGTCGGCGGGCCGCGGGTCGGGGGTCGGGATCTCCAGACCGTCGACGCCGGTCGGCGCACTGGGCGCGGAGGCCGACCCGCAACCGGCCAGCACGGCCCCGGCGAGGGTCAGGGCCGCGAGAGCCGCGAGAGCACGTGTCCGCATGGCCGTCATCGTCGCAGCACCCGGACCGGGTCAGCGCGCGGGCCCGGGCGCTGCTAGCGTCGCGGGAGTCCACCGAGTTCCTTGAAGGAGTCCTTGTGAGCACCACCCCGCTCAAGGTGGCCGTGACCGGCGCGGCCGGTCAGATCGGCTACAGCCTGCTCTTCCGCATCGCCAGCGGCGCCATCGCCGGCGACCGTCCCGTCGAGCTGCGTCTGCTCGAGATCGAGCCCGCGCTCAAGGCGCTCGAGGGCGTCGTCATGGAGCTCGACGACTGCGCGTTCCCGAACCTCGCCGGCGTCCAGATCGGCTCCGACCCGGAGAAGATCTTCGACGGCGTCAACCTCGCCCTGCTCGTCGGCGCGCGGCCGCGCGGCCCGGGCATGGAGCGCGGCGACCTGCTGTCCGCCAACGGCGCGATCTTCACCGCCCAGGGCAAGGCGCTCAACGCCGTCGCCGCCGACGACGTCCGCATCGGCGTCACCGGCAACCCGGCCAACACCAACGCGCTGATCGCCGCGAGCAACGCCCCCGACATCCCCAAGGAGCGGTTCTCGGCGCTGACCCGCCTCGACCACAACCGGGCGATCTCCCAGCTGGCCGCGAAGACCGGCTCGGCCGTCACCGACATCAAGAAGATCACGATCTGGGGCAACCACTCGGCCACCCAGTACCCCGACATCTTCCACGCCGAGATCGCCGGCAAGAACGCCGCCGAGGTCGTGGGCGACCAGGCCTGGATCGCCGACACCTTCATCCCGACCGTCGCCAAGCGCGGCGCCGCGATCATCGACGCCCGGGGCGCCTCCTCGGCCGCCTCGGCCGCGTCCGCGACCTGCGACGCCGCCCGCGACTGGCTGAACGGCACCCCGGCCGACGACTGGGTCTCGATGGCGGTCGTCTCCGACGGCTCCTACGGCGTCCCCGAGGGCCTGGTGTCCTCGTTCCCGGTCACCACCTCGAACGGCGACTGGAGCATCGTCCAGGGCCTCGAGATCGACGAGTTCTCGCGCGGCAAGATCGACGCCTCCGTCGCCGAGCTGGCCGACGAGAAGGCCGCGGTCACCGAGCTGGGCCTGATCTGACCTGACGTACGACGAAGGGCCGGTGCCGCGTGGCACCGGCCCTTCGTCGTACGTGCGGAGTCCTCAGCCCTGCTCCGGGATGCTCCCGGCGAGCAGGATCAGCACGACCGCGACGGTGACCAGGATGCCGACGTCGAGGAACCGGTGGCGAACGGCGAGCATGCCGGCATCCTTCTCCGGCAGCCCCAGCCGCAGCGCGGCGGCGGTGAGCAGGCCGCCGGACATGATCCGCAGGCCCACCCGCCAGTCCGAGACTGCCGCGACCACCAGGCCGGCGCCGACGACGACCAGGACGGCGATGTAGCACGCGCCGCCGATCGTCGAGGGGTAGCGACGCGGCTCCTCGGGGAGCTCGGGGGCCTCGTCGTTCAGCGTGCTGCCTTCCCGTTCGCCGCCTGCTTCTCGGCCATCGAGACCACGTTGGCCAGCAGCATCGCGCGCGTCATCGGGCCGACCCCGCCCGGGTTGGGCGAGACCCACCCGGCGACGTCCCAGACGTCGGCGGCGACGTCGCCGGCGATCTTGCCGTCGACCCGGCTGACGCCGACGTCGAGGACGGCCGCGCCGGGCTTGACCATGTCGCCGGTGATGATGTCAGGCACGCCGGCGGCCGCGACCACGATGTCGGCCGTGCGCACGTGGGCGGCGAGGTCGACGGTGCCGGTGTGGCACAGGGTCACCGTGGCGTTCTCGCTGCGGCGGGTCAGGAGCAGGCCGAGCGGGCGGCCGACGGTGATGCCGCGACCGACCACGACCACCTCGGCGCCTGCGATCGGGACGTCGTGGCGGCGCAGCAGCTCGACGATGCCGTACGGCGTGCACGGCAGCGGCGCCTCGTTGCCGAGCACCAGCCAGCCCAGGTTGGTGGGGTGGAGCCCGTCGGCGTCCTTGGCGGGGTCGATCAGGCCGAGCACCCGGTTCTCGTCACGACCGCGCGGCAGCGGCAGCTGGACGATGTAGCCGGTGCAGTCGGGGTCGGCGTTGAGGCCGGCGACGGCCTCCTCGATCTCCTGCTGGGTCGCGACCTCGGGCAGGTCGACGCGGATCGAGGCGATACCGACCTCGGCGCAGTCCTTGTGCTTGCCGTTGACGTACCACCGCGAGCCGGGGTCGTCGCCCACCAGTACCGTGCCGAGCCCCGGGATGATGCCCTGCTCGCGCAGCTTCTCGATCCGGACCCGGAGCTCGTCCTTGATCGCGGCCGCAGTGGCGTTGCCGTCGAGTTTTCTTGCCGTCACGCACGCATCCTCTCAGAGGTTGCGCCAGCCTCTTGACCGCCCGGTGCTCACGGACGGGTGACCTCGACTCCCAGCGAGGCGAAGATCTCGGTCACGGCACGCGCCACCGCGCGTCGTACCCGGGCGGCCGGGACCACGCCCGGCACCCCCTCACGCTCCACCTCGACCGAGGCGGCCACCGTGACCATCACCCCGTCCTGCTGGACCAGCAGTGCGTACGCGAGGTTGTCGTCGCGCGGAGCCTTCGGCGACGGGTCGGCGCGGCGGGCCGCGGGCCGGTCGACGACCCACGCGGCGGCTCCCCAGCCCACGGCGGGCATGCTCTCGCCCAGGTCGTCGAGGTCGTCGAAGGACTCCGCCGAGGGCAGCAGGCGGGCCAGCCCCTCCGCCTGGTCCGGCGTGCCGAGCGCGACCGCCGTCTCGAAGCGGATGTTCACGTCGTTCGTGGAGACGGTGTACCAGGAGCAGTCGAGCCTGGTGCCCACCTCGGTCCGCCGCCCGTCCAGCATCGCCAGCGTCCGGTCGCTGAACCCGTTGCAGGCACCGACGACGTCGTCGGGGCCGATCGCGGCGCTGCCACTCCCGTCGTCGACCGGCCCGACCTCCTCGCCGGCCGGCGGCAGCTCGACCACGCGGGCCCGAGCGCCGTCCTCGCTCGCCGCCACCGCCACGAGGACGTCGTCGGCGCCGAGCACCCGGTCCTGCTCGCCCTGCCTGGCGATCCGCCCGAGCAGCTGCCGCTGGCCGTCCGCCGCCGCCATCCGTACGACGTCGTACGACTCGCCGGGCTCGCCCTTGACGACAGTGAGCCCGGCCGCGTCCGCGGCCACGACGGTGCCTTGCAGGCTCCGGGACCAGGCGAGCGTGCCGGTGGCGGTGTCGAAGCGGTGGACCGTGGTCGGTCCGCCGTCGACCGCACTGGTGGCGTAGGTGGAGCCTGGCGACCTCAGCGCCGGCGAGGGGGTGTCAGCACCCGCGAGCAGGTTCTGGGCACCACGACGCCCGATCCGCTGCACCACCACGTCGTCGTCGGCCCACCGACCGAGCACGAGCGGCGAGCCGCCCAGCACCTCCAGCGCGACCGGGTCCTCGCCGTGCTCCTGGCGCAGCACCGCTCCGCTGTCGGCGTCGCGCACCCGCAGCGTGCCCGTCAGGTCCAGCGAGTCCGGGTCGTCGGGGACGAAGTCGACGAGCACCTGGCCGTCGGTGGCCGCCCCGCCGGAGAAGGTGCAGTCGCCGTCCTTCTCCAGCTCGAAGACCTCGCGCGAGAGCCGGTGGCCGTCGTCGAGCCGTAGCCGCGTCACCGAGCAGCGGCCCAGGGCCGTCACGGCGGTGTCGCCGACGGCGAGCCCGTCGAGACCCGGGTTCGCGGCGAACGGCGGCACCCGGCTGCTCCACCGCTCGGCGCCGTCACGGACGTCGTACGCCGTCACGGTGCGGCACGGCTCCGGCTCCCGCCGTGGGCCGGCAGGATCGCCGGTGGCCAGCAGGATCAGGCCGGTGCCGGTCACGTCCGACGCCGTGCACCACCGGGCCAGGTCCCGGCGCCACAGCTCGTCGCCGCTGGAGCGCTCGAATCCCGCGAGGTACCGGTCTCCGGCCAGCACGACCACCTCGTCGGTGACCCGCACGACCCGCGGCCCGGCGGGCAGGGTCGCCGTCCAGGCGGGCACGAGCGCGTCCTCGACCGCGGGCGAGGAGTGCTCGGTGGGCCGGGCGACGGGAGCGGGAGTCGCCTCGCCGCCCCGGCCGAGGACCAGGGCGACGGCGACAGCGACGAGCGCCAGGACGATGCCGGCGACAACGGTGGTGCGGGAGCGGGTGGAACTCACGGCGTGCAGCCTCCCCACCCGATCAGTACACGAACCGGAACTCCCGGGTTCCTGTCCCGGCGCGAACGGCGGCCAGCACGCGCGGCACCTGGGCGTCGCCGACGCCGGCCCGGGCGAACAGCGCCACCAGCCAGCGGTAGCTGGCCGGCTGCGCCCACAGACCGACCCGGCTGCTCTGCATGCCGGGCTCCGCCAGCTCGCGCTCGGCCCGCGAGTAGCCGTAGGTCCCGTCCGGGATCTCGACGACGTCGAACCGGACCTGCCTGCCCTCGGCCTCGATCAGGACCTCGGTGCGGTGCTCCTCCTCGGAGTGCCGTCCCGAGACCACCACGCTCATTCCCCCGTCCAGCTCAGTGGAAGAAGTGACGAGTCCCGGTGAAGTACATGGTGACGCCGGCCGCCTGGCAGGCAGCGATGGTCTCCTCGTCACGCACCGAGCCGCCCGGCTGCACGATCGCCTTCACGCCGGCGTCGAGCAGGATCTGCGGGCCGTCCGCGAACGGGAAGAACGCGTCGGAGGCGGCGACCGAGCCGCGCGCCCGCTCCTCGCCCTCGACCAGGGTGTTGGCCCGCTCGACGGCGAGCTTGCAGGAGTCGACCCGGTTGACCTGGCCCATGCCGATGCCGACGGCACCGCCGTCGCGCGCCAGCAGGATCGCGTTGGACTTCGCGGCGCGGACCGAGCGCCAGGCGAAGGCGAGGTCCGCAAGGGTCGCCTCGTCGGCGGCCTCACCGGTCGCCAGCGTCCACGCAGCAGGGTCGTCGCCCTCGGCCTGGAAGCGGTCGGCGTGCTGCATGAGCAGGCCGCCGCTGATCGGCCGGGTCTCGACGCCACCCTGCGCGAGCGGCTCGGCGAGGAGGATCCGGATGTTCTTCTTGCCCTGGAGCACCTCGACCGCGCCGTCGTCGTACCCGGGGGCGACGATGACCTCGGTGAAGATCTCCGCGACCTGCTGGGCCATCTCGACCGAAACGGGCACGTTGGTGGCGATCACGCCGCCGAACGCGGAGACCGGGTCGCACTCGTGGGCGCGGCGGTGCGCCTCGGCCACGTCGGCGCCGACCGCGATGCCGCACGGGTTGGCGTGCTTGATGATCGCGACGGTCGGCTGGTCGCCGTGGTCGTAAGCCGCGCGGCGGGCCGCGTCGGTGTCGACGTAGTTGTTGTAGGACATCTCCTTGCCGTGCAGCTGCTCGGCGGCGGCGAGGCCGCCGGGGCCGAAGCCGGAGCGGTAGAGCGCGGCCGGCTGGTGCGGGTTCTCGCCGTAGCGGAGCACGGCCTGCTTGTCCCAGGTGCCGCCGATCCAGGCCGGGAAGCCGGTGCCCTCGGAGGAGTCGGTGAGCACCGAGCCCATCCAGGAGGCGACCTGGACGTCGTACGTCGCGGTGTGGACGAACGCCTTGGCGGCCAGCGCCTTGCGCTCGTCGTACGTGAAGCCCTCGCCCTGCGCGGCACTCAGCGCCGCGGCGTAGTCGGCGCCGTCGGTGACGATCGCGACCGAGGGGTGGTTCTTCGCGGCGGCGCGGACCATGGACGGGCCGCCGATGTCGATCTTCTCGATGCAGTCGTCGACGCCGGCACCCGAGGCGACGGTCGCGGCGAACGGGTACAGGTTGACCACGACCAGGTCGAACGGCGCGACCTCGAGCTCCTCGAGCTGACGGACGTGGTCGGGCAGGCGGCGGTCGGCGAGGATGCCGGCGTGCACCCGCGGGTGCAGCGTCTTGACCCGGCCGTCGAGGCACTCCGGGAAGCCGGTCAGGTCCTCGACCTTGGTCACCGGGAGGCCGAGCGACTCGATGAGGGCGGCCGAGCCGCCGGTCGACACGAGCTCGACGCCGGCGGCCGCGAGGCCCTGCACCAGGTCGTCGAGACCGGTCTTGTCGAAGACGGAGACCAGCGCGCGCTTGATCTTGATCCGGTCGGGCGTGGTGGACATCGGGCTCCTCATCGGTCGGTGGTCTCGATGAGGGCACCCAGGCGATCGATGCCGACTCGTCACTCCCTGGTGGTGGCCCACCTGCGCCAGTCGTGTGCCCTCAGTCTATCGGCGTTCAGCCTCCCAGCCGAACCCGCCGGCCGTCGACGGTGAACCCCTCCCGGGCCATCCGGCCGACCGACTCGACGAGCATGGCCCGCTCGGCGACCTTGATCCGCTCGTGGAGCGTATCGACGGTGTCGTCGTCCTCCACGGGTACGACGGTCTGGGCCACGATCGCACCGGTGTCGACGCCGGCGTCGACCACGAACAGGGTCGCGCCGGTGACCTTCACGCCGTACGCCAACGCGTCGGCCGGCCCGTGCATGCCCGGGAACGACGGCGACAGGGCCGGGTGGGTGTTGACGGTCATGCCGCCGAACCTGCCGAGGAACTTCTCCCCCACCAGCTTCATGAACCCCGCCAGCACCACGAGGTCAGGCTCGAAGGCGGCGACCTTGTCGGTCAGCGCGCGGTCCCAGTACCCACGACTGCTGTGGTCGCTGACCTTCGCCACGAAGGTCGGTACGCCGGCCCGCTCGGCCCGGGCGAGGCCCTCGATGTGGTCGCGGTCGGCCCCGACGGCGACCACCCGGGCGCCGTACGACGGGTCGGCGCAGGCGTCGAGCAATGCCTGGAGGTTGGTGCCGGAGCCCGACACGAGGACGACGATACGAGGACGAGCGGGCACGGCCCGGAGTCTAGGACGTCCCGGGCCTCAGGAACGACGCGGCAGCCGCGCACGGACGGCTCGCAGCCCCCGACGGACCCGGCCGTCGGCGTCGCGCTGCCACCAGCACACGCCCAGCGCACCGACCACGCCGCCGATGCCGAACGACGTGATCGCGTGCAGCAGGACGTCGAAGGTGTAGGGCCCGACGTCCTGCATCCGGCCCGGGCCGACCGCCCCTCCTGCGAAGGCCGACACGAGCGCGAGGACGACCCCGGCGCTGATCCCGCCGGCGCAGCCGCGGATCGCGGCGCGGTCCCAGGCCAGGACCGGCCGGTCGCGCTGGACCTGACCGGCGGTCAGGGCGGCCAGCAGGAGCGGGGTGAGCATCAGCCAGTCGGTCCACCACGGCTGGCTGCCCTGGTCGGGCAGCGCGGCGAGCAGCGGGAACATCGGCAGCGGGCCGAGCACGACGGCGGTCGTGGAGACGGTGGTGCCGGTGCCGACGGTGAAGCCGGGCCCGATCAGGTAGGCGCTGGAGAAGAGCAGCGCGTTGGGGAGCAGCAGCAGGGTGAGCGCGGTCATCAGCAGCACCGCACCCGCGTCGGCGTGCAGCTGCGAGACCACGTTGGCCGCGGTCGAGAAGTCGAGCACGAACGCCGCAACCAGCGCGACCAGGCACACCAGCGCCCAGCGGGTGAGGATCCGGCGGGCGACGAGGGCGGCGTCACGCACCGCGGGGGGTACGACGGGCAGCCAGATCGCCGCGCGACCGGAGCCGAACGCGATGGCCGGTCCCCCGACACCGAGTCCCAGCAGCACCGACCAGAGCACGACCCGCGCCACGGAGGGCGAGGAGGCGGCGGTGGCGGCGACCGAGGTGGTGAGGACGCCGACGACGGCGTACCCGATCGTGAACAGGCCGGCGGCGTACGGGACGGTGAGGTCGCGGGCGCCGTCGGCGATCCGGTCGGCGTCGGGGCCGTGCCCGGAGATCGACTCGCCGACCCGGTGCCCGACGCGCCAGACCACCCAGGCGCAGAGCAGGGTGAGGCCGAGCGGCATCGCGCTGATCCGCACGCCCTCGACCGCGACGGTGGAGCCGTGGGCCATCAGCCAGCCGTGGGCGCCGACCCGCAGCGCGCCGCTGGGCGCGCCCTCGCCTCCGGCGTCGGTGAGGAACCAGCCGACCACGGCGACCGCCATGCAGACCAGGAGCGGCGCACCCGCGGCGATGATGCCGCCGATGCTGGCCGTCGGCACGAGCGGCCGGGTCGTGGCCAGCTGGCGACGCAGGTCGGCGTCCGAGGCTGCCCCGGAGCGCCCGGGTCCACTGCGGCGTGCCGGCGGCGACTGGAGGGACGTCATGGTCCGTCCATCTTCACGCGCCGGACCGGCCGGTTCGGCCCGCCACGCCGGGGACGCCCGCATCACCGACGAGACGACCGCCACCGCGACACGGGTTAGAACCGGTGACCCCCGGCGAAGTAGGTTGGTGCGGCCATGACCGCGGACGACCAGGTGACCCCGAGCACCGAGCAGCCCCGGTCCGCCTACGTGAGCAGCGCGGACCTGACCAGCAGCTTCGACGCCTTCTACAAGGACGCCCGCGACCGGCTGCTGCTGCAGACCTTCGCCCTGACCGGCGACCTCGCCGTGGCGCGGAGCGCGGTGCGCGAGGCATTCGTCGTGTCCTGGCACCACTGGCGCAAGACCGGACGGCTCCCCGAGCCGGAGTCGGCCGTGCGTCCCGACGCCTGGCGCAAGGCGCTGCGTCGCGCCAGCACCCGGCCCTGGCACCGCAAGAAGGACCTCGGCGAGGAGACCCGTCGTACCCTCGAGGCGCTCGGCGCAGTCCCGGTGGTCCAGCGCAAGGCGCTGCTGCTGACCCAGCTGGCCGCGGTGACCATGGAGGAGATGGCCCACGAGATCGGGCTGCCCACCGAGGCGGCCGAGCGTGAGCTCCAGCAGGGTGCCGCCCAGTTCGCGACGGCGCTCGAGATCCCGACCTCCGCGATCCCGCTCGCGCTCAACGGGCTCGCCGACGCCACCCGGTCGGTGACCTGGCCGCGGGTGACGATCATCCGCCGCGCGGGTGCCGCCCGGCGCCGCGCCCACACCGTCGTCGGCGGGGCCGTGGCCGTGGTCGCACTCGTCGCCGGCGGTGCCGTCGCGGCCGACAGCACCGGCGTACGCCCGACCCTCGACCGCGAGGACGTGCCCGCCGCCGGTGGCCCGCCGCCGGCCGGGCCCGCGATCACCACGCTCCCCGACACCTCGCTGGTGCCGGTCGACGCCGTCCAGCAGGCCGTCAGCGGCCGGGGATGGCAGCAGGGCACGACGAGCGACAACTCCAGCGGCAACGGCCTGGTGCTCCCCTGCCAGGCGGCGCGGTACGCCGACCCGCAGGGCACCGCCGCCTGGGTCCGCACCTTCCGCGACAGCACCCGACCGCAAGCGGCGCGCAACCTGATCCAGGTCGCGGAGGCGTCCTCCTCCGAGCAGCGGGCGGTGCGCACCTACCGGCACGCCCGGCGCTGGTTCGCCACCTGCCCCTCGCCCGCCGAGGACGCCACCGCGGTCCCGCGCACGCAGCTGGTCAGCACCGCCGACCTGCCGGGCGTGGGCGACCAGTCGACGCTGTTCGTGCTGCGCTCGCGCTCCGACGCGATGACCTACGTCGTCGGCGTGGCCCGCACCGGCCTGTTCACCACCGTCACCTCGCTGGCCACCACGATGCCGCCGGCGAAGGCCAACCGGGCCGGCGTCGCCCGCCTGCTCTCGACCGCCGTCGGCCGGATCTGCGCGCTGCCCGACGCCGGCGCCTGCGCGACCCCGAACCCGACGCCGACGCCGCGCGCTCCCTTCCCGGCCGGTGCGACGAACTGGATGCTCTCCGAGATCGACCTGCCGCCGATCACCCCGGAGCCCGGCCCCTGGGTCGGCACCCCGGCCACCAAGCTCACCGAGGACCGGATCGACGCCGGCGCGATCGGTTGCGACACCGCCCACCTCTTCGGCAAGTTCCGCAACCAGGAGATCCAGGGCAACGAGTTCCGCACCTTCGTCTTCGGCGGGGCGCAGCTGCCGCCGCAGGTCGGCCTCACCCAGACCGTCGGCAGCCTGCCGAGCGGCGCCGCCGGCGCCTTCGTGACCCGCTTCCGCGAACAGATGACCGCCTGCCCCGACCTGGACGCCACGGCCGGCACCGAGGTCGTGGAGCTGCTCAGCTCCGGCAAGGGCCCGCAGGCCCTCTCCGCCTGGCACCTCAGCACCGCGCTGCCCGGCGACCGGACGATCGAGTACGACGTCGCGGTGCTCCGCCAGGGCACCGCCGTGTCCGTCCTCGCCTACGTCGCGGCCCCCAAGGCCACCATGGCCGACGAGGACTTCGTCGCGCTCGCCCAGCGCGCCCTCGAGCGGCTGGCCCGCACGGCTCCCTACGATCCGAGCTGATCGAACTTTCTCGGCAGACCGTGCAACCGGGCCCGGTCCTCGGGCGTATCCATCTCGACAGTCCGCGAACGCGGAGCACGAGAGGAGGTCGGCGTGGACGCAGCTGAGTTCGACGAGTTCTACACGGCCTCGTTCCGCCGGGTGACCGGGCAGGTGTACGCGATGATCGGCGACCTCGACGAGGCCACCGACTGCACGCAGGAGGCGTTCGCCCGGGCCTGGGCGCACCGGCGCAAGCTGGACCGCGCGGCGCACCCCGAGGCGTGGGTGCGCACCACCGCCCACCGGCTCGCAGTGAGCCGCTGGCGGCGCCGCAAGCGGGGCGAGCGCTCCCCCGACCGGGCCCTGCAGCCCGTCGGTACGGCGGCCGCGGTCGACGAGTCCCACGTGGCACTCGTCGCCGCGCTGCGCCGGCTGCCCGAGGCCCAGCGCCAGGCGCTGGTCCTCCACCACATCGCCGACCTCCCGGTCCAGCAGGTCGCGGCCGAGGTCGGCGTACCCGAGGGAACCATCAAGGCCCGGCTCAGCCGCGGCCGGGCGGCACTCGCCGCCCTGCTCGCCGACGAGCCCGGCATCGCGGGAGGAGGTACGAGCCGTGCCTGACCACGACCCCACCGAGGAGCTCACCCGGTTCGGAGCCGAGCTCCGCGCAGGAGGAGACATGCCGCTCTCTGCCGCCGACGTCCGTCGCCGCGGCGACCGGATCCGCCGGCGTCGTACGGCGCTCGTGGCGGGAGGTGCCGCACTCGCCGTCGCCGCCGTCACCGTGCCGATCCTCGCGCTGACCGGCCACGGCGGCGACCCCGACAAGCACCTGGTCACCAAGGACCCCTCGACCAGCACGTCGCTCGGCAGGTCCGACCTGCTGCGCGACGAGGACACCCAGTACGAGCCCGGATCGTCGGGCGCCTTCCACACCACCGACACCTTCGAGGGTGACGCCCAGGCGACCTATCATGTGTGCGAGCAGGGCAACCCGAGCTCGCTCGGCGCGACCCGCAGCCTCACCCGCACGTTCGCCCTGACGCCGCCCGAGGAGGCGAGCGACCTGATCGCCGCGCCGGGCGAGGGGCTGGTCGAGATGGTCGCGGAGTTCCCCGACCACGCCACCGCCCAGGCCGCCTTCGACACCTGGACCGACTGGATCACCAGCTGCACCGGCCGGCTCGGCGACTTCGAGAACTCCCGGGTCAGCCCGGATCCCGAGCCAGTCCCCTTGGCCTCGGAGGGGAAGGCCGTCATCTACGACCTGAGCTGGGGACCGGCGCCCAAGGAGATCGATCCCTACGGCGACTCCGGCTTCATCAACGAGACCGGCCTGGTCGTCGAGGACAACCGGATCGCCGTGGTCGGGCTGACCATCGTCGGCCAGGACTACAACTTCCTGCCCGAGGACGGCGGCACCCCGATGTACCGGATGCTGCCGGTCGCCGCCGAGCGCCTGCTCCCCGGCGACGGGCCGCCGGCCACCCAGCCGAGCGCGCCGGACGACCGCACGACGTCCGACGGCCCCTCGGGTGCCGCGACGACCATCCCCGACGGCTTCGCGATCGACACGGGCTGGCCCGACCCGTCGGGCGACGGCACGTTCGAGCCGTCCTCGCGCAGCCTGCCGGCCTTCGAGCTCGCCCCGTGCGGCACCTCGGTGGCCGACCAGCCGGGGGGCGAGCTGCCCACGCCGACGGACCGGCTCAACGCCTCCTGGTCACAGCCCGAGGACGGCCGGGCCCGCCAGCTGCTGACCTACGAGTCGTTCGAGGCGGCCACCCGGGCGGCCACCACGATGGTCAACGCCTATCGCGCCTGTCCCGACGAGGCTCCCGACGCGGCCGGCTTCACGAGCCACCACTCCGTCACCGAAGGCGGCCTCGGCGACATCTCGTGGGTGGTCGGCACCTGGTCGACGTACGACGGCGCCCCTGCCGTCGGCATCGAGGCGCTCACCGTCGTCCAGGTCGGCAACGCCCTCCTGCTCATCACCGGCAGCAACGAGGGCGGCGCGAGCGACCCGCAGGGTGACATCGCGACCACCGCCTCCAGCGGCGCGGACGACGCCGCGGCCATCATCGCCGCCATGTGCGTCTTCGCCGACGCCGGCTGCTAGAGCTTTGAAAGGGCTTGCCAGGAACCGGTCCGGGGCGGACCATCAGGTCATGTTCTGGTTGATCGCGATCCCCGTCGTCCTGGCCGCCGCGGCGCTGTGGGCCTGGGCCGCTCGCCATGGCCAGCAGGCGGCCGCGATCGAGCGGGCCCACGAGGCCAGCAAGGCCGAGGTCTCCACCTGGCGGGCGCCGCACTCCGGCGCGCCCAACATGCCCGGCTGAGTCCACCGAGTCCCGATGCGCGAAGGCCCGCCACCCGTGTTGGGGTGGCGGGCCTTCGCGCAAGCCCTTGCCAAGAGTTGATCGGCGGCGGATCATCGACTCATGTTCTGGATCCTCGCCATCGCCGTCCTCGTGGTCGCCGCAGGCCTGTGGACCTGGGCCAACCGCCACGGTCAGCAGGCCGCCGCGATCGAGCGTGCCCACGAGGCCAGCAAGGCCGACGCCTCCACCTGGCGGGCACCGCACTCCGGCGGGGGCCCGATCCCGTGAGGCCGCCGCGACGCACGAAGGCCCGCCACCCCTGACGGGGCGGCGGGCCTTCGCGGTGCTCAGC
Organism: Nocardioides sp. QY071; assembly: GCF_029961765.1. Taxonomy (NCBI): domain Bacteria; kingdom Bacillati; phylum Actinomycetota; class Actinomycetes; order Propionibacteriales; family Nocardioidaceae; genus Nocardioides; species Nocardioides sp. QY071. Next base: position 1,152,325 of record NZ_CP124681.1, on the reverse strand, counting down.
TCAGAGCGACTGACTGTGTTTCGAGACGGTCAGCAGGTCCCCTCGCAAGCTCGGGTTCCTGTTGCCCTCCTCAACCTTGTCGTCTGATCCTTGCCTTCGCAGGCTCAGGCAAGGGACGACAAGATCTCCCGGGCCAGCGCGGCGGTCTCGGACGGCGTCTTGCCGACCTTGACGCCGACGGCCTCGAGCGCGTCCTTCTTCGCCTGGGCGGTGCCCGCGGAGCCCGACACGATGGCGCCGGCGTGGCCCATGGTCTTGCCCTCGGGGGCGGTGAAGCCGGCGACGTAGCCGACGACCGGCTTGGTGATGTTGGCCTTGATGTAGTCCGCGGCCCGCTCCTCGGCGTCGCCGCCGATCTCGCCGATCATGACGATCACCTTGGTCTCCGGGTCCTCCTCGAAGGCCTGGAGCGCGTCGATGTGGGTGGTGCCCACGATCGGGTCGCCGCCGATGCCGATGGCGGTCGAGAAACCGAAGTCACGCAGCTCGTACATCATCTGGTAGGTCAGCGTGCCCGACTTCGAGACGAGACCGACCGGGCCCTTGCCCGCGATGGTGTGCGGCGTGATGCCGGCCAGCGACTCGCCCGGCGTGATGATGCCGGGGCAGTTGGGGCCGATCATCCGGGTGGACTTGCCCTGCAGGTAGGACCAGACCTCGGCCGTGTCCTGGACCGGCACACCCTCGGTGATCACGACGATCAGCGGCATCTCGGCGTCGATGGCCTCGATCGCGGCGTCCTTGGTGAAGGCCGGCGGGACGAAGAGGACCGAGACGTTGGCGCCGGTCTCCTTCATGGCCTCCGCGACGGTGCCGAACACGGGGAGCTCGACGTCGTTGCCGTCGTGGTCCTGGTGCGTGACGGTGGTGCCGGCCTTGCGGGCGTTGACACCGCCGACGATCGTGGCGCCCGAGTCGAGCATGAGGGCGGTGTGCTTGGCACCCATGCCACCCGTGATGCCCTGGACGATGATCTTGCTGTCCTTGTCGAGGTAGATGCTCATGTTCTCTGCTCTCTATCTCAGGCGTTCGCCAGCTCGGCGGCCTTGTCGGCCGCGCCGTCCATGGTGTCGACCTGCGTCACGAGCGGGTGGTTCAGCTCGTTGAGGATCGCGCGACCCTGCTCGACGTTGTTGCCGTCGAGACGGACGACCAGCGGCTTGGTGGCCTTGTCACCGAGGAGCTCGAGGGCGCCCTTGATGCCGTTGGCGACCTCGTCGCACGCCGTGATGCCGCCGAAGACGTTCACGAAGACCGACTTGACCTGCTCGTCGTTGAGGATGACGTCGAGGCCGTTGGCCATGACCTGCGCGTTGGCGCCGCCACCGATGTCGAGGAAGTTGGCCGGCTTCACGCCGCCGTGGTTCTCGCCGGCGTACGCGACGACGTCGAGGGTGCTCATGACCAGACCCGCGCCGTTGCCGATGATGCCGACCTGGCCGTCGAGCTTGACGTAGTTGAGACCGAGGTCCTTGGCCTTCGCCTCGAGCGGGTCGGCCTCCTCGCGGATCTCGAACTGCTCGTGGTCGGGGTGCCGCACCTCGGAGGCGTTGTCGTCGAGCGACACCTTGCCGTCCAGGGCCTCGAGCTTGTCGCCGGCCAGGCGGGCCAGCGGGTTGACCTCGACGAGGGTGGCGTCCTCCTCGACGAAGACCTTGTAGAGGTCCTCGATCATCTTCACGGCCTGCTCGAAGACGGGCTCGGGGAACTTCGCCTCGGTCGCGATCTCGCGGGCCTTGGCCGCGTCGACGCCCTTGCCCGGGTCGATGCCGATCTGCTTGACGGCGTCGGGGTTGGTCTTCGCGACCTCCTCGATCTCGACACCACCCTCGACGGACGCGATGCAGAGGTACTGGCGGTTGGAGCGGTCCAGCAGGAAGGAGAAGTAGTACTCCTCCTCCGGCGGGGTCGCCGGGGTCACCAGGACGCGGTTGACCGTGAGGCCCTTGATCTCCATGCCGAGGATGTTGGACGCGTGCTCGAATGCCTCGTCCGCCGTCTTCGCGAGCTTGACGCCACCGGCCTTGCCACGGCCACCGGCCTTGACCTGCGCCTTGATGACGGTCACGCCGCCGATCTGCTCGGCCGCGGCCCGCGCCTCCTCGGCGGTCTCGACGACCGTGCCGAGGGTGGTGGCCACTCCGTGCTTCGCGAAGAGCTCCTTCGCTTGGTACTCCATCAGGTCCACTGATACGTCCTCACGTCTTGGTCAGAGGTTCGGTGCGCACAGCGGCACACCCCCGGGCACGATAGTCCTGACCCACGAGTAGGACGAGTCCGGGAACCGCTGGCTGGACCCGACGTGACCGGACTCACGCGATCGGCGGGTTTCGGCGTTCGCCTGACTGTCCCCAGGAGCGGGACCTACGATTTCAGGGCCGTGCCGGCATCGGCTAAGGTCGGCACGCACGTTTCACCCGGCTGTCACCAGACGGCCACCTCGGCCGGAGCCGTCACTCGGGACGCCAGGAGCTGGGCACCAGGGGCGAAGCGCGCCTGCACGATCGTCCCCCCAAGGAGTCAGCAGTCGATGGGTAACCACCGAGCGGACCACAGCGCGCCGCGTCCGGACTCGACTCTCGGCTCCCCCTCCGCCGGATCGTCGTACGTCGGAAAGCGCGTGGCCGGCCGGGTCGCGTCCGAGGAGACCCCGTCGACGTACGTCGGCAAGCGCGTCGCCCGGCCCGCCGCCCAGCCGCTCGTCGAGCCGACCCAGCCCGTCGTCGAGCCGACCCTGGCCGCCGAGGCCGTCACTCCGGCCCGCGCCCTCGACCGGATGCCGACGGTCGAGCTGCCCGCCCTGCGCGACATCCCTCTCGCCGACGGCCTGTCGGACTCCTCGACCACGCTGCGTGCGGTCGCGCCGGCCGGCAAGCGCCGTGCGGTCAAGCACGCCGGCTCCCCCGGCCCGCTCTTCCGCGGCCTGCCCACCCTGCCCGTCGCCGTGGGTGTCGCCACGATCGCGATCGCGGTCGGTGGCGTCGTCACCTCCGCCGACCCGCAGCTGGCCTCCGCCGGTGACCGGCTCACCTCCCCCAACGCCCTGACCGGCTCGTTCGGCTCCGCCGCCGTCGGCACCCGCACCGGCACCGTGAGCCGCGACTCCGACCGCGACGCCCTCGCCCAAGGCGCCGACGACTCCGACCTGGTCAAGGCGGCCGAGCGCTCGGCCGCCGAGCGCACCACCGCGCTCAGCGACCTGACCGCGAAGGCCCAGAAGGAAGCCACCGAGATCGCGCTCAACAAGTGGGTGCTGCCGCTCGACAGCTACCGCCTGACCGCGACCTTCGGCGAGTACGGCCTCTGGTCGAACTACCACACCGGCCTCGACTTCGCGGCCCCTCCGGGCACCCCGATCCGCGCCGTCGCCAACGGCACGGTCACCTCCGCCCAGTTCGACGGCGCCTACGGCAACAAGACCGTCGTCACCCTCGAGGACGGCACCGAGCTCTGGTTCTGCCACCAGACCTCCTTCAACGTCTCCGCCGGCGACACCGTCCGGGCCGGCGAGATCATCGGGTACGTCGGCAGCACCGGCCACGTCACCGGCCCGCACCTCCACCTCGAGGTCCGCCCCGGCGGCGGCGACCCGGTCGACCCGGACGCCGCGCTGCGGCAGCACGGCGTCACGCCGTAGTTACTCGCGGTCGCTTCGCTCCCGCTGTCGCGCCCGTCCTCACCCGATCCGGTCAGTCCTCGCCGTTTCGCTGCATGAGGACCGGGTAGGTCCTCGCCAGCACATCGACGAGGGGGCCACGTGGGCACGAAGCAGGACATGGGCGCGAGCCTCGAGGAGCTGGAGAAGGCCGGACTGGTCGAGCTCCCGGCCATCGCGGACGCGTTCACCGGCGCCAGTACGGCGCTGTCGGGGATCTCGACGAGCGGGATGTTCGTCAACGACGGGCCGTTCGCCCAGAACTGCCCGCAGACCCAGTTCGACTCGCTGATCGAGGCGATGACGGCCTCGACGAAGCGGTCGGGAGACGTCCTCGACGACGTGTCGGCCGCGCTGGTGACCACCGCGCGCGACTTCGCCAAGACCGACGCGGACATCAAGGCGGCCTACGTGGCCGCGGGAGGAACCCTCGAATGACCTCGTGCTACGACATCGGCTGCCAGGTCGGCGCCAAGGCCTCGGAGCTGATCGACGGCACCCCGCCCGGCTACGTCACCATCGGCGGTTCGTACGCCGACATCGGCCCGTCGTTCAGCCACTACGACGACCTGCCGGTCGGCACGCTCGACGGCAGCCGGACCTCGCTGTCGACCGCGCTCAACAGCGTGGCGGTGCCGGGTCAGGGCAGCTCGGACGTGCTCGACACCGGAGTGGTCACCCCCAACCAGGCCTTCGCCAACATGGCCCGGATCAACCCCGACGTCCTGAACTGGACCGGTGACGCGGCGATCGACTTCAACGACAACTACAACGCTCAGCTGCCGTACGTCGCCGACTCGAACTTCACCGGGATCTCGGTGCTCGCCGCGGCCGTCGAGGCGCAGAAGGAGCTCTACGCGTTCGCGAAGGACTCGATCCTCGACATCGGCAACAAGACTCTCTCGGCGCTCGAGGCGGCCGACGGCAGGGGCGGCGCGTCCGGCGCGTTCGCACTGACGGTGCTCGCCGCGGTCGGCACCGTCGCGGTCACCGTCCTGACCGCCGGCACCGGCACCGCGGCAACCGTCGCGATCACCATCGCCGTGGCCTCCGGCGCGGCCAGCTCCGGCGCTGCCGCCACCGCCCTCCCGTTCGGTGGCGACTCCCCCGAGGACATCATGGACGACTTCTACTCGGCCGTCGGCAAGGTCGAGGAGCACGTGCGCACCCGGCAGCAGGAGATCAGCAACGGACTGCGCGACTTCGCCGCCGCGGTCCACCAGGACATCGACCAGACCCACTTCGCCGAGGACGTCTACCCGCGCTTCAAGTTCAAGCCCACCGGCTTCGCCCAGGGACCCGGCGGTCTGGGAGGCTGGGACGGATGACCGGCAACCTGCAGTACCTGCCGCAGACCGAGGGACACATCAGCCCGTTCGGCCGGGCCGTCGACCGCATGCACGTCTCGGCCGAGGCCGACCAGGGACGGCTGCGCGCCGAGCTGACCGGCTGGTACCAGGTCCGCGTCGTCGTCTCCGAGGCCAGCACCCACCAGGCCGACGCCGACCTGGAGCGGGCCCTCGAGCGGCTGGCCCGCCAGCTGTTCGTCGCCCGGACCCGGGAGTACTACCGGCTGATGGAGGTGCACCTCCAGCCCGACCCGACGACCCTGCGCCGAATGCGCGACAACCTCGAGGACGCGACCGAGCACGCCCACGTCAGCGGTACGGCGGCCGGCGGGGCCGTCGAGGTGTCGTCGATCGGCATGCGGCACTTCGCCGTACGCCTCCGGCCCGGCACCGCCGCCCAGCTCGGCGGCGACGGCCTCGGGGCGGCTCTGACCGTGGCGGCCAACGACATGGTGGGTGGCTGGCTGCAGGTGCTCGCCGACTACAAGCGCGAGCGCTGGACCCGGTGAGGCGCACGGCCGCGGCCGTCGTGGCCGGCGCTGCACTGGTCCTGAGCGGCTGCACCGGCGCCGCCGACGACGCCGCCATCGGCGACGTCGTGCAGGGCCGCACGGGCGACCTGTCGGGGGTCGAGCACGTGGTGCAGCTGCCCTCGGGACGGGTCAGGATCACGCTCGGCAAGCCGACCGATGCCGTCAGCGCCGAGGACGCGGCCGACGGCCAGGAGCACGCGGCTCCCGACGGCGGCGACTGGGTCGCGGTGGACTGGCACTTCGAGCCCGGTGCAGGGCTCTCGCCGTTCACCCGCTCGGTGATGGCCGAGGACGACGGCCCGCGCACCACCCTCACCCTGTCGGCCGATGACGAGACCTACCGGCTCGGCGACGTCGCCTCCACGACGAAGACCCCGGCCGACACCCGCACCAGCGGCATCGTCCACGTCGCGCTGCCCAGCGGCGCGGACCCGGTCCTCACCGTCGACTTCGACGGCGTCACCGCTCGGGTCGACACCGGCAGCGGCGAGGTGACCGGCGAGCTCGCCGACGCTCTCGCCGACCCGGCCGAGCCGGTCTCGGGCGACTGCGGCGGAGGCGACGTCGCCGGCGGCCGGACGCAGGTGGCGTGCACCTGGACAGTGACGACGGTGCCGTACCTGCCCGGACACGGCTGGTCGGACACCGGCTGGACCGTCGCCCAGGCCGAGACCCGGGTCGACGGGTTCACCCGCCACGGGTCGCGCTACACGACCTCGGCGATCACCGACGCCTCGGAGCTGACCGGCGCCGCCGCGTCCACGAGCGAGGTCGTCGATGCGCGCCTGACCACGCTCGTCGCCCGCGCGGTCGCCGAGGGACCGGCCACCGGGCTCAGCCTGGTGCGCACCGTCCAGGGCACCAAGGTCGCCGGCTCCGGCCCGGACACCGCGTCGGTGACCTGGACGACCACCGTGCCGCTGTCCGGGCCGGGCGGTTAGAGCTTCTCGACCGGCGCGTAGCGCAGCAGCAGCCGCTTGACGCCCTCGGAGCCGAAGTCGATCGAGGCGACCGACTTCTCCGCGGCCCCCTCGACCGACACCACGGTGCCGAGGCCGAACGAGTCATGGGTGACCTTGTCGCCGGGCGCCAGCACCGGGATCGCACGGGCGGGCTTCGACTTGGCGGCGGCGTCGGCGCGGGCGGCCGCGGAGCTGAAGTTGCGGCGGCCGGCGGCGGTCGGAGTGCCGAACCTGTTGCCGGCGTAGTCGTCGGAGCCACCCGACCGGCCGCTGTCGTACGACGGCCGGGACCAGCGGGTCTGGTCGGCCTCGGTCCGGCGCCAGTCGACGAGGTCGATCGGGAGCTCGCCGAGGAACCGGGACCCCGGGTTCATGGCGGGCGCGCCCCAGGCCGAGCGGACCATGGCCCGGGAGACGTAGAGCCGCTGGCGGGCGCGGGTGATGCCGACATAGGCCAGCCGGCGCTCCTCCTCCAGCTCGGGGCGGTCGCCCAGCGCGCGGGAGTGCGGGAAGACGCCGTCCTCCATGCCGGTGAGGAACACGACCGGGAACTCCAGGCCCTTGGCGGTGTGCAGGGTCATCAGCGTGACCACGCCCTGGTCCTCCGGGGCGTCCGGGTCGTCGTCCGGGGCATCGGGGATCTGGTCGGCGTCGGCGACCAGCGCGACCCGCTCCAGGAAGTCGGCCAGGCCCGGCTCGAGGATGCCGGCGTCGACGTCGGACGGGTCGGCCGAGGGGCCGGCGACGGGGTCCTCGGCGAACTCGCGGGCGACGGCGACCAGCTCGGCGAGGTACTCGAGCCGGGTCTCGTCCTGCATGTCGTCGGAGTTCTCGAGGCTGACGAGGTAGCCGGACCGGTCGAGGACGGTCTCCAGGATCACGTCGGGCCGCTCGCGGGCCTCGACCATCTGCTGCAGCTCCTGCAGCAGCCTCACGAACGACTCGATGCTGGTCTGGCTGCGGGTGGCCAGGCCGGGCGCCTCGTCGGCGCGCTGCAGCGCCTCCCAGTAGGTGATCCGCTCGCGCTCGGCGAAGGCGCCGATCGCGGCCTCGGCGCGCTGGCCGATGCCGCGGCGCGGGGTGTTGACGATGCGGCGCAGCGAGACCTGGTCGTCGGGGTTGACCAGCACCCGCAGGTAGGCCAGCGCGTCGCGGATCTCCTTGCGGTCGTAGAAGCGGGTCCCGCCGACGACCTTGTAGGGCATCCCGGTGCGGACGAAGATCTCCTCGAACACCCGCGACTGCGCGTTGGTGCGGTAGAACACCGCGACGTCGGAGGGGCGCAGCCCGCCGTCGGTGAGCTTGTCGATCTCGCCGGAGACGAACCGGGCCTCGTCGTGCTCGTCGTCGGCGACGTACCCGACGATCTTCTCCCCGTCGCCGGCATCGGACCACAGCCGCTTGGGCTTGCGGCTCTCGTTGCGCTCGATGACCGCGTTGGCGGCGGTGAGGATGGTCTGCGTGGAGCGGTAGTTCTGCTCGAGCAGGACCGTCTCGGCGTCGGGGAAGTCCTTCTCGAAGTCCATGATGTTGCGGATGTCGGCGCCCCGGAAGGCGTAGATCGACTGGTCCGCGTCACCGACGACCATCAGCTCGGACGGCGGCACCCGGTGGGCCGGCAGCCCGTCGAGGGTCGTGGGGTCGTGCTCCTCGAGGTCCTGGCCGCACAGCTGGTGGATGAGGGCGTACTGGGCGTGGTTGGTGTCCTGGTACTCGTCGACCAGGATGTGCCGGAACCGGCGCCGGTAGGTCTCGCGGATCTCCGGCTTGAGCTGGAACAGCCGGACCGTCTCCATGATCAGGTCGTCGAAGTCCATCGCGTTCGCCTCGCGCAGGCGCCGCTGGTAGGACGTGTACGCCGCGGCGTAGGTCTCGTCGATCGAGTTGCGGGCCTCGGCGGCGACCTCGTCGGGCTCGCGCAGCTCGTTCTTCTGGTTGCTGATCCAGTGCAGCACCGGCCCGGGCTGGTAGCGGCGCGGGTCGAGCTCGAGGTCGGCGCAGACCAGCTGGATCAGCCGCTTCTGGTCGGCGGTGTCGTAGATCGAGAAGTTCGACTTCAGCCGCTCGTAGCCGAGGTGCTCGACCTCCTTGCGCAGGATCCGCACGCAGGCCGAGTGGAAGGTGCTCACCCACATGATCCGGGCGCGGTTGCCGATCAGGTCGGCGACCCGGTCCTTCATCTCGGCGGCGGCCTTGTTGGTGAAGGTGATCGCGAGGATCGAGCCGGGGTGCGCCTTGCGTACGGCGATGGTCCAGGCGATCCGCCGGGTCAGCACCCGGGTCTTGCCGGAGCCCGCGCCGGCGACGACGAGCAGCGGCGAGCCCTCGTGCTCGACGGCCGCGCGTTGCGGTTCGTTGAGCCCCTCGAGCAGGGACTCGGCGGTGAGTGCGGACGGCGCGGCGGTGGTCTCAGTCATGCTCCGACCAGCCTACGGCGCCCCGCCGACGTCTGGCCGGGCGGAGTCGCACCCCATGCGGATTGGTTGCGAGTTCGGCCGAATCACGACCAAATCGTAGGGGGCTCGGCGAACGGTCAGCTGCTGTGGACGGGCGACCAGAGCACGGCGATGCAGACCTCGGCGACGGCGAGCACGAGCAGCCCGGCCCACAGCCCGTTGGGGATCTTCGCCTTGCGCATGTTGACCATCACCAGCACCAGGAGCACCAGGCCGATGGCGAGCTTCACGCCCACCTTGGCGTGGTTGACCGGGTCGTCGCCGCCCTCGAGGACGCCGACGAGCAGCAGGCCGGCGAGGAACGCCGTACCGATGCCGTCACGCATGACGCCGGTGACCTTCTTGTCACCCGGACCGGCCTGCGCCAGCAGCCCACCGATCAGGGCCGAGAAGCCCAGGATGTGGAGGATGAGCAGGATCAGGCGCAGGGTCTCCATGCCCCGCACCCTATCCAGCCGGGCGCCCGGTATCAGCGACCCGTCGCCGTGAAGTGCTGGTAGTCCTTCAGCGAGCTCCACGAACCGCCCCACGACCAGCCGATCCGGGCGAACTCGCGGACCACCAGGTCGCCCGCATGGACGATGCCGGGTTGGGTCCGGGTCCGGTCGAGGTACGCCGACGCGCGCTCGGGGAGCACCACGTCGCCCTTGCTGTAGGGGTTGAGGAACGGGTTGACGTCGATCGCGAGACCGTAGGCGTGCGCGGACCAGGTCGTCTGACCGCGCGCCGCCCGGCAGACCAGCGCCGCGGTGTCGTTGCCGTCCCCGGTGGGTGGGGCGTCGAGGTCGGCGGTCGTCGGGAGCCGCATCTCCTCGATCGGGTACCCGGCCGCGAACAGGGCCCGGAACACCGAGACGACGTCGTCGGCCTCCTCGGCGGCGAGGACCAGCTCGCCGGTGTGGGCCAGGCCGTCGAAGCCGCGGAAGGAGACGGTGAGGTAGGCCAGGTCCGCGAGCGCGACCGGGCACGCGGGCGACCAGGTCTCCCCCATCCGCTGCCGGACCGCGCCGGTGACCGGGCCGACGCTGGAGTGGAACCGCCCGTCGGCCGGCGGCGGGAGCAGGTCGGTCGTCGGGTAGCGGCGCACCCGCAGCGCCCTCGGCGTCGGGCGGATCTCCCCGAACCCCTGGGCGGTGCGGGGCAGCACGTGGACGCCCAGCTGCCAGGTGGAGTACGCCGGAGCGGGGCTCGGCGCGTCGGTGGCGGCCGGCGCCAGGGTGCTCGAACCAGTGCTGGGACCGGTGCTGGGACCGGTGCTGGGACCGGTCCTCGGATCGGTCCTCGGATCGCCGCCGGTCGGCGCGGTCATCGTACCACCGGAGCAGCCGGCGAGCAGCAGGGTCGCCGCGAGCAGCGCGGCGACCGGCCTCACAGCAGCCGCCGGTCCGAGGCCCAGCGGGTCAGCTCGTGGCGCGAGGAGAGCTGGAGCTTGCGCAGCACCGAGGACATGTGGGTCTCGACGGTCTTGATCGAGATGAACAGCTCCTTGGCGACCTCCTTGTAGGAGTAGCCGCGGGCGATCAGCCGCATCACCTCGCGCTCGCGCTCGGTCAGGCGGTCGAGGTCCTCGTCGACGCTCGCGAGGTCGGCGGAGAGCCCGGCGCCGGCGAAGGCGTCGAGCACGAAGCCCGCCAGCCGCGGGGAGAACACCGCGTCGCCCTCGGAGACCCGGGTGATCGCGTCGACCAGCTCGGGACCGGTGATGGTCTTGGTGACGTAGCCGCGGGCGCCGCCGCGGACCGTGCCGATGACGTCCTCGGCCGCGTCGGAGACCGACAGGGCGAGGAACCGGACATCACCGTCCTTGACCCGGCGGATCACCTCGACGCCACCGCCGCCGGGCAGGTGCACGTCGAGGAGGACGACGTCGGGCCGGTGCGCCTGCACCGCAGCGACCGCCTCGTCGACGTCGGCGGCCTCGGCCACGACCTCGACCCGGCCGGCGCCCGTGGCACCGAGCTCGGCGCTGACGCCGCGGCGGAACATGGCGTGGTCGTCGACGACGACCACGCGCACCGGGTCACTCATGGTTCTCCTTCGGGGTGTGGTCGAGGTGCAGGCGGACCTCGGTGCCCTCGCCGGGCGCGGAACGGATCTCGGCCCGGCCGCCGTGGCGCTCCATGCGGTCGATGATGCTGCGTCGTACGCCGAGCCGGTCCTCCGGGGTCGCGTTCGGGTCGAACCCGGCGCCACGGTCGCGGACGAACACGTCGATGCCCGCCGGGGTGATCTCGGCGTAGACGTCGACGCGCGGGACGCCCGCGTGCTTGGCGGCGTTGGTGGTCGCCTCGCGGGCGGCCTGGACGATCGGGCGGGCGGATTCGTCGTAGTCGCAGTCGCCGACGGCCACCACGTCGACCGCGACGCCGTACGCGTCCTCGATCTCGGCGGCCGCGGCCCGCAGCGCGCTGGCGACGGTGGCCTCGTCGAGCGACTCCCCGGCGTACAGCCAGGCCCGCAGGTCGCGCTCCTGGGCCCGGGCGAGCCGGGCCGCGTCGGCGGGGTTCTTCTGGATCAGGGCGAGGGTCTGCAGCACCGAGTCGTGGAGGTGGGCCGCGACGTCGGCGCGCTCCTGGGTGCGCACCCGTTCGGCGCGCTCGTCGGTCAGGTCGGACATCAGCCGGTAGACGAAGGGCCCGAGCACGATCGCGACGCCGAAGAAGGCGAGCACGATCGCCAGCGTCGCGTCGCGGGCCACCGTCAGCGAGCCGTCCCGCAGGGTGAACAGGACGAGCGCCACGACGACGAGGACGACGCCCGCGCCGATCCGCGCCCACGCGGCCCAGCCGCCGCCACCGACCACGAGCCGCACCGGGTCGGCCTTGCCGGTGGCGTCGAGCCAGCGCTCGCGCTGCGCCTCGTCGGCCTGCCGCCACAGCAGCGCGACACCGACGACGGCGATGCCGACCGGCCAGATCCACCACCCGGTGCCGAGCAGCGCCTCGACCGTGAACACCGCCCCGATGCCGAGCACGGCCAGCGTGATCACCGGTCCGACGTCGGAGAGCCGGCGGCCACGGCGACCGGGCCGGCGGCCGTCGCGGCTCGCGCCGGCCAGGCCGGGCGCGAGGTACGTCGGGGGCGGGCCGGCCGGGAGCAGGATCCACAGGGCGGCATACGCCATGACCCCGGAGCCGCCGATCACCGTCGCGATCACGAAGGCGGCGCGCACGAGGAGCACGGACACGCCGAGGTGGACGGCGAGGCCGGCGGCCACGCCGCCGATCATGGGCTCGCGCAGGTCGCGCCAGGCCCGTCGTACGTCGCGGGGCGGCGCCGGCGGTGCGGGCAGGGGCGCAGTCGTGCTCATGATGGATCCATCGTCACACAGCCCCTCGCGCGCCAGCAGGGGGAAGGACCCTGACCCGACCCTGATCCCGGCCCCGGGGACACCGGTGCGGATCAGGGCTGTCCCCGATGGTCCGGACCGTCTCGTGCCAACATGCTGGTTGACATGAACGCACCGACCGACACCGAGAACGAGCCTCACCGCGAGGGACCCCGGGTCACCCGCGACGAGGTCCGCGACCTCGCCCGGCTCCGCCGCAGCCGCGACGACCGCAAGGTCGCCGGCGTCGCCGCGGGGATCGCGCGACACCTCGACATCGACCCACTGCTGGTGCGCATCGCGTTCGTGATCCTGACCTTCTTCGGCGGTGGCGGCCTGATCCTGTACGCCGTGTGCTGGCTCTTCGTTCCCGAGGAGGGCACCGAGGACACGGTCATCCGCGTCGACGAGGGCATCCGCACCGCCGCGCTGATCATCGGCGGCGTGGTCGCGGTCGCCTCGGTCATCAGCGACACGGTCGGCGGGTCCGACTTCCCGTGGCCGCTGCTCGTGGTCGGCCTGATCGTGATCGTGGTCCTCGCCGGCAAGAACGCCGTCAAGCCGGGCGGGCCGACGCACCCGTGGCTGCGCGGCACCCCGGCCGGCCCTCCCCCGCCGCCGACGGAGCCCGGAGCTCCCGGCGCGACCTACTCGGCGTACCGCACCCCGGCGCCGGCCTACCGGCGTCCGGTCGACCCGCGCAAGCGCGGACCGCTGCTGTTCCCGTTCACGCTGGGCCTGGCCGCGCTGGGCCTCGGCACCCTCGCCACGCTGCAGCTCGCCGGCGTCGACATCACCCCGTCGGCGTACCCCGCGACGGTGCTGGGCGTCACCGGCGTGATGCTGCTTGTCGGCGCGTTCTACGGCCGGGCCGGTGGCCTGATCCTGGTCGGCCTGCTCGCCGCCGGTGCCACGGCGGTCACCACGGTGGCCGACAGCATGGAGATCGGGCAGGAGCGGCCGGTGCTGCAGCAGGCCTCGGACCTCGCGCCGTCGTACGACCTGGGGGTGGGCGAGCTCCGGATCGACCTGACCGACATCCGCGATCTCGAGAACCTCGACGGGCACACCCTCGACCTCGAGCTCGGCGTCGGACACATCTTGGTGATCGTGCCGGAGGAGGGCCTCAACGTGGAGGCCCGGGGCACCATCGACGCCGGCGAGATCGCCATGTTCGGCAAGACGACCAGTGACGACTTCCGCGGCGACAACGGCATCGTCGACGGCGACCCCACCCTCACCATCGACGCCGACCTCGACCTCGGCCAGATCGAGTTCCGGAGCGCAGCATGAACGGCTACGACGAGCACACCACCGAACTCCCCCGTGAGGAGCGGCCCGCCGACGGCGACGACCGCCGACGCACGACCGGGTGGCACCGGGTCAACACCGGCCACCTGGTCATGGGCGTCGCGTTCACCGGCCTGGTGATCGTGTGGGCGCTGGCCGCCAGCGACACCGTGCAGATCGAGGACAACGGCTGGATCATGGGCCTGCCCTGGCTCGCCGCCGGCATCGCCGGCCTGCTCGCCTCGGTCCTGCGGGGCCGCCACCACGACCAGGGCTGGGACCAGAACGGCTGGGACGGGCACCAGATGCGGGGCTGGCAGTGACGCTCCCCCAGCTGACCGGGCTGACCTCGCTCGTGGCGCTCGAGCACCCTGACCTGGTCGCTCCGCCGGTCGCCGCGGCCCTCGCCGCGTGGCCGGGTGCCGAGCGGATCGCGGTCGTGGAGATCGATCCCGAGCACGCCGACACGGCCGCGATGAGCGCGGCGTACGACCTGCCGATGACGTCCGGCGCCAACTGCGTCCTGGTCGCCGGCAAGCGGGAGGGCGAGGAGCGGATCGCCGCGTGCCTGGTCCGCGCCGACACCCGCGCCGACGTCAACCACACGGTCAAGCGGCTGCTCGACGTGCGCAAGCCGTCGTTCCTGCCGCTGGAGCGGGCGGTGGCCGAGTCCGGGATGGAGTACGGCGGCATCACTCCGGTCGGGCTGCCGGCCGGGTGGCGGCTGCTCGTCGACGGCCGGGTCCCGGAGATGGAGTGGGCCGTGATCGGCTCCGGCCTGCGCCGCTCCAAGCTCCTCGTCCCCGGGGACCTGCTCGCACAAGCCCCCGGCGCCGAGGTCGTGGAGGATCTGGCTCGCTGAGCGCCCTTGTAACTACGTGTTACGTCGCCCTTTTGGGTGTCAGAGCACCGAGGTAGTAGCAACAACGCCCGGGTAGTCCCGTACGCGCGGGCTCGACACCGACGAGCCGACGTCGGGTCGGTCGCAGAGGCGCGCGCCCATCTACCCGGGTGCTCCTGCTACTACCCGGGCGCTGTTGCATCGGAATTCGCGCTGTAACCCTTAGTTACAAGTGCCGCAGCGCGTCAGTGGTCGAGCCCGGTGACCCGGATGCCCGAGTGGGTCTTGTACTTGCGGTTGATCGAAATCAGGACCGCGGTGAAGGGCTCGAGGACGCGGGCGAGGCGGAGCTTGCCGCCGTCGATGCCGGGGCGGCCGGTCACGGACGCGGCGAGGTCGATGGCGACCTGCTTGCCCTCGAGGGTGTCGCCGACGACGATCACGTCCTCGTCGAGGAACTCGTCCTCGCCCCACAGCGCGGGAGCAGCGACGTTGTGGAAGGCACCGACCACGACCGCGCCGGGCACGATCTCGGCAGCGGACTCGGCGGCCGAGCCCTCGCCGTTGTTGATGACGCGGCCGTGAGCGCCGCGCTTGTCGAAGGCGAGCGGGTTGACGCAGGAGATGACGGTCTTGCCGTCGAGGGCACCGCCCTCGGCGAGGGAGGCGACGAGCTCGTCGTGGCCGTCGTACGGCACCGCGAGGAGGACGACGTCGGCGGCGGCGATCGCGTCGGCGTTGGCGGCGCCGCGGGCCGTGCCCGCGCCCTCGAGAGCCGTGAGCCGGGAGGTCACCTCGGCGGCGACGGCCTCGGCCTTCTCGGCGGCACGGGAGCCGAGCACGATGTCGTGGCCGTGGCGCGCGAAGCGGTAGCCCAGGCCCTTGCCCTGCGGGCCGGTGCCGCCGATGACGGCGACGGTGTAGCGGTTGGGGGAGGTCTCAGAAGTCACGCTTCCTCCTATCACGCGCGCGACGGGCGGCTGGTGCCCGTCTCACCGACGGCAACCATGGACATTGTGACAGTATTACTGTCACAGTTGTGCTGTCGGTGACGGAACACCGGCACTCGTCACCGTGGCCGAGAGGCCGGAAGGGATGCGTTCATGAAGCTGTCGATGCCCCTCGTCTATGCGGGGAACCCGCGCGAGTCGGCCGACCAGGTCGTCGCTCTGGAGAAGGCCGGACTGGACACCATCTGGGTCGCCGAGCCGTACGGCTTCGATGCCCCCACCCTGATGGGCTACCTCGCCGCGAAGACCGAGACGGTCGAGATCGGTGCCGGCATCCTCAACGTCTACTCCCGCACCCCGGGCGCCCTGCTGCAGACCGCCGCCGGTCTCGACAACGTGTCGGGCGGTCGGGCGGTGCTCGGCCTCGGCGCGTCCGGCCCGCAGGTGATCGAGGGCTTCCACGGCCTCCCCTACGACCGCCCGTTGACCCGCACCCGCGAGGTGATCGAGGTGCTCCGCGCCGGCCTGCGCGGCGAGCGGCTCGACTTCCAGGGCAAGACGATCCAGGTCCCCCTGCCCGAGGGCCAGGGCCTCGGCCTGGGCAAGCCGCTCAAGCTGCTCAACCGGCCCGAGCGCGCCGACCTGCCGATCTGGGTCGCGGCCCTGGGCGACAAGAACGTCGCGATGACCGCCGAGGTCGCCGACGGCTGGCTGCCCTTCCTCTACTACCCCGAGAAGGCCACGGAGGTGTGGGGCGACCCGCTGGCGCGAGGCGCCGCCAAGCGCTCGGCGGACCTGGCTCCACTGGAGATCTGCGCCGGCGGCATGGTCGCCATCGGCGAGGGCCCCGAGACCAAGGCGCTGCTCGACTTCATGCGCCCCCTCTATGCGCTGTACGTCGGCGGCATGGGCGCACGCGACAAGAACTTCTACAACCAGCTGGCCTGCGAGTACGGCTTCGAGAAGGAGGCCAAGGAGATCCAGGACCTCTACCTGTCGGGCAAGAAGAAGGAGGCCGAGGCGCTCGTCCCGCTCGAGTGGCTCGAGGCCGGCAACCTGGTCGGCCCGGCGTCGTACGTCCAGGAGCGGATCGCGGCTTTCAAGGAGTCGGGCGTGACGAACCTGTCCGTCTCGCCGGCCTCGGACGACCCGGCCGGCACCATCGCACAGATCAAGGAGTGGGTGAGCTGATGCCCGAGCGTCCCAGCATCTACGAGACCGAGCACGAGGACTTCCGCAGGACGGTCCGTGCCTTCATGGAGCGCGAGGTCGTCCCCTTCCACGCACAGTGGGAGAAGGACGGCATCGTCAGCCGCGAGGTGTGGCGCAAGGCCGGCGAGGCCGGGATCCTCAGCTTCGAGGTGCCCGAGGAGTACGGCGGTCCCGGCATCAAGGACTTCCGCTACAACGCGATCGTGGCCGAGGAGTGTGCCCGTGCCGGCGCCAGCGGCCCCGGCTTCGCCGTCCACACCGACATCATCGTGCCGTACCTCGTCGCCATCGCGAACGACGAGCAGAAGCAGCGCTGGCTGCCCGGCACCGTGACCGGCGAGACGGTCACCGCGATCGCGATGACCGAGCCCGGTGCGGGCTCGGACCTGCAGGGAATCCGCACCACCGCGGTCGACAAGGGCGACCACTACGTCCTCAACGGGTCGAAGACGTTCATCAGCAACGGCATCCTCTCCGACCTGGTCATCGTGGTCGCGAAGACCAACCCGGAGGCCGGCGCCCACGGCATCAGCCTGCTCGTCGTCGAGGAGGGCATGCCGGGCTTCACCCGCGGCACCAACCTCGACAAGCTCGGCCTCAAGGCCCAGGACACCGCGGAGCTCAGCTTCGACAACGTCGAGGTGCCCAAGGCCAACCTGCTCGGCGAGGAGGGCCAGGGCTTCATCTACCTGATGCAGAACCTGCCCCAGGAGCGGGTCTCGATCGCCACGATCGCGATCGCCGCGATCGAGCACGTCCTCGACCTGACCCTCGACTACGTGAAGACCCGCGAGGCGTTCGGCAAGCCGATCGCCAAGTTCCAGAACACCCGCTTCACGCTGGCCGAGATGGCCACCGAGGCCTACATCGCCCGGGTGTTCGTCAACCACTGCATCGAGCAGCTCAACAAGGGCGAGGTCGACACCGCGCTCGCCTCGATGGCCAAGTGGTGGACCACCGAGCTGCAGAAGAAGATCGTCGACCAGGGCGTGCAGATGCACGGCGGCTACGGCTACATGCTGGAGTACCCCATCGCCAAGGCGTACGCCGACACCCGGATCCAGACCATCTACGGCGGCACCACCGAGATCCAGAAGGAGATCATCGGGCGCTTCCTCGGCCTCTGACCCCTCCCGCTCGCCCGACGACCCCGGAATGTCACATTTCGGGGTCGTCGTGTGTCTGGTGGTCGGCGCAGACTTCCGGAGGAGCCCGAAAGGGCTCAAGGCAAAGAGTTCCCGTCCCGCGATGAATCAGGGGCGATCTCAGGGTCGGTCCGGAGGAATCCCCGATGCCGATGTCCCCGCTCACTGGAAGTGTGAACGCCATGCACCGTCAGATCGCCGGCAAGCTGACCGGCCCCGTCACCAAGTGGATCGTCCTCGTCGCGGTCATCGTGATCGCCGGCGGCCTGGCCTCCTTCGCCGGGAAGCTCGTGGACGTCCAGAACAACGAGACCGAGTCCTGGCTGCCCGAGAGCGCCGAGTCGACCAAGGCCTTCGAGAAGCTCGAGGCGTTCCAGGACCCCTACGACGTCGGCACGACCGTCGTCTACTACCGCGCGTCGGGCCTCACCGACGCCGACCTCGCCGCCATCGAGACCCAGGGTGGGGAGATCGGCAAGCTCGACGGCGTCAGTGACGTCGTCACCCCCCAGGCCGCGCAAGCGGCCGGCGTACCCGCGCCGTTCGTGTCCGCGGACGGCAAGGTCGCCAAGCTCGAGTTCACCGTCAACTACGGCGACGAGCTCTGGGAGGTGCTGCCGGACCTCAAGCCGAAGATCGACAAGATCATCGCGATCGACGGGGTGAGGTCCTACCTCGCAGGAGCCGGCGGCCAGAGCGCCGACGCCGCGACCATCTTCTCCTCGGGCGACAGCAACCTGCTGCTGATCACCCTCGGCGTCGTCGTCCTCATCCTGCTCGTCACCTACCGCAGCCCGATCCTGTGGCTGTTGCCGATCATCACCGCCGTGGTCGGGCTCGGGGCCTCGATGGGCGTGCTCTACTTCCTCGCCAAGAACACCAGCCTCACCGTCAACGGGCAGACCCAGTTCATCCTCACGGTGCTCGTGATCGGCGCCGGCACCGACTACGCCCTGCTGCTGGTCGCCCGCTACCGCGAGGAGCTGCGACGCCACGAGGACCGGCACGAGGCTATGGCGTTCGCCCTGCACCGGGCCGCTCCCGCCATCCTGGCCAGCTCGGCGACCGTCGTGGTCGGTCTGCTCTGCCTGATGTTCGCCGACCTCAACTCGACCGCCGGCATGGGCCCCGCCAACGCCGTCGGCATCGCGGTCACCTTCGTCGTGATGGTCACCCTGCTGCCGGCGCTGCTGGTGATCTGCGGGCGCTGGGTGTTCTGGCCGTTCGTCCCCCACTTCGGCAGCACCGAGCCGACGGCCTCGGGCCTGTGGGCGAAGGTCGGCAAGGGCATCGCCCCGCGGCCCCGTCTGGTCTGGATCGGTACGGCGGCCGTGCTCGGCCTCCTGTGCCTGGGCTTCCTGCGCCTCGACACGGGCGGCATCCCGAGCGACGAGCAGTACACCAAGGACCAGGACTCCGTGATCGGTCAGACGATCCTCGTCGAGCACGGCCTGGTCGACGCGAGCACGCCGATCCAGGTGGTGGCGAACGCCGACCGCGCCGACGACGTGGTCGCCGCGATGTCGAAGGTCGAGGGCATCTCCGCGCCGGTCGCGGTCGCGGAGAAGGACGGGATCGCCCTGATCGTCGCCGACCTCACGAGCGACCCCTACTCCGACTCGGCGACCGCGGCGGTCGAGGACGTCCGCAGCGCCGTCCACGGGGTGCCCGACGCGGACGCGCTGACCACCGGCATGACCGCGGTGTCGATCGACATCATGGATGCGTCGGCACGCGACAACAAGGTGATCATCCCGATCGTGCTCGGCGCCGTGCTGCTGATCCTGGCGGGGCTGCTGAGGTCGATCCTGTCGCCGGTCCTCCTCATCGGGACCGTGATCCTGTCCTTCGGCGCCGCCCTCGGCATCTCCGGCCTGGTCTTCGACCTGCTCTACGGCCGCGAGCACACCGATCCGGGCTTCCCCCTGTTCGCGTTCGTCTTCCTGGTCGCCCTGGGCATCGACTACAACATCTTCTTGATGACCCGGGTGCGCGAGGAGGCAGCGACCCACGGGACCCGGCGCGGGTCGCTGATCGCGCTGTCCTCGACCGGCGGCGTGATCACCTCGGCCGGGCTCGTGCTGGCCGCGACCTTCGCGATGCTCGCCACGATGCCGATGACCTTCACCCTGCAGCTCGGCACCACGGTCGCCCTCGGTGTCCTGCTCGACACGATGATCGTCCGCTCGGTCCTGGTGACGGCCCTCAACCTGGACCTGGGCGGGAAGATCTGGTGGCCGAGCAGGCTCGACCGGGGCGCACCGGCGGTCGAGCCGCCGGCGACCGAGCCGGACCGGATGCCGGCGGGCGTCTGACCGGGTCCAACCCCGCGTCGGACGCGTTCCCTACGACGCTCCCACGGGCCGAACGGGCGGCCTGTGGGAGCGAGGGGTCCTCCACGGCGGAGCCGAGCGGCCGCGGCACGGTGGTCACCTGGAGCCTCCCGGGCTCCTACCACGGCACCTTCGTCGCGCGGGTCGCAAAGCTGACGGCGAAGATCGCGAGCTGAGAGGCTCCGCTGAGCCGGACGTCGTACGACGGGCGTCCGCGCCTCGGCCTCCGCACGCGTCCGCGACCGTGCCCGGTAGCCTGAGGGCGTCATGACGGATGGCCCCACCCCCCAGCAGATCCGGCGTGCGTTGGCCCGTGCCGAGCGCGGTGCCGCGCTCGACGTCGCGGAGACGACCGCCCTGCTCGCCGCGACCGGCGAGGACCTCGACCGGTTGTGCGCGGCCGCGGCGAAGGTCCGCGACGCAGGCCTGGTCGCCGCGGGTCGTGTCGTGGACGGCACGGGCGTGGTCACGTACTCGCCCAAGGTGTTCATCCCGATCACCAAGCTGTGCCGCGACCGGTGCCACTACTGCACGTTCGTGGAGACCCCGGCCCAGGCTGCACGCGAGGGGCGGGCGCCGTACCTGTCGCCGGACGAGATCCTCGACATCGCCCGCCAGGGCGCCGAGCTGGGCTGCCTCGAGGCGCTGTTCACCCTCGGCGACCGGCCCGAGGACCGCTGGCCCGAGGCGCAGGCGTGGCTCGACGAGCAGGGCTACGACTCGACGCTGGCCTACATCCGGGCGATGGCGATCCGGGTGCTCGAGGAGACCGGGCTGCTCCCGCACCTCAACCCCGGCGTGATGTCGTGGGAAGAGCTCAACCGGCTCAAGCCGGTGTCCCCGTCGATGGGGATGATGCTCGAGACCACCTCGAGGCGGCTGTTCGAGACCAAGGGCCTGGCGCACTACGGCTCGCCCGACAAGGACCCCGAGGTCCGGCTCCGGGTGCTCGAGGACGCCGGGCGCCACGGCATCCCGTTCACCACCGGCCTGCTGGTCGGGATCGGCGAGACCCTGACCGAGCGGGCCGAGACGATCTTCGCGCTGCGCGCGACCTCGCGGGCCTACGGCGCCGTGCAGGAGGTCATCGTCCAGAACTTCCGGGCCAAGCCCGACACGGCGATGCGCCACGTCGACGACCTCGACCTCGCCGAGTACCGCGCCGCGATCGCCGTCACCCGGCTCGTGCTCGGTCCCAAGGCCCGGATCCAGGCGCCCCCGAACCTGGTCGACCTCGAGGAGTGCCGGGCGCTGCTCGACGCCGGCGTCGACGACTGGGGCGGCGTCTCGCCGCTCACGCCCGACCACGTGAACCCCGAGCGACCCTGGCCCTCGCTCGACCGGCTGCGCTCGATCACCGCGACCTGCGGGTTCGAGCTGCGCGCGCGGCTCACGGTGCACCCGGAGTACGTCGTCGGGTCGCTGCAGCGCGGCGAGGCCTGGATCGACCCGCGCCTGCACGCCCATGTCGCCGCGCTCGCCGGCCCGGACGGTCTGGCGATCCCCGAGGTCAGGCCCACCGGCCTGCCCTGGCAGGAGCCCGACGGCGGCTTCGAGTCGGCCGGTCGGACCGACCTGCATTCCGCGGTCGACACGGACGGCCGCACCGACGACCGCCGTTCGGACTTCGGGTCGGTCTACGGCGACTGGGCCGCGGTCGGCGAGGCGGCCGCACACACCGGGCTGATCGATGGCGCGCCGGCCGTCCTGCACTCCGAGGGCCGCGAGGCGATGGCCGCCGCGGAGGCCGATCCGGGCAACCTGTCCGACGAGCACGCACTGACGCTGATGACCGCCGAGGGTGACCTGCTGCGCGAGGTGGTCCGACTCGCCGACGACCTGCGCAAGCAGACCGTCGGCGACGAGGTCACCTACGTCGTCAACAGGAACATCAACTTCACCAACGTCTGCTACGTCGGGTGCCGGTTCTGCGCGTTCGCGCAGCGTCGCACGGACGCGGACGCCTACTCCCTGTCGTACGCCGAGGTCGCCGACCGCGCCCAGGAGGCCTGGGACCTCGGCGCCACCGAGGTCTGCATGCAGGGCGGCATCGACCCCGAGCTGCCGGCGTCGGCGTACTTCGACATCGCCGCCGCGGTGAAGCAACGCGTCCCCGACATGCACGTCCACGCGTTCTCCCCGATGGAGATCGTCAACGGCACCGCCCGCACCGGCCTGTCCATCGAGGACTTCCTGATCAAGGCCCGCGAGTCCGGCCTCGGGTCCCTGCCGGGCACCGCCGCGGAGATCCTCGACGACGAGGTCCGCTGGGTGCTCACCAAGGGCAAGCTCCCGGCGCGCACGTGGATCGAGATCGTCTCGACCGCGCACCGCATCGGCCTGCCGACGACGTCCACGATGATGTACGGCCACGTCGACAACCCGCGCCACTGGGTCGGCCACCTCAACGTCCTCAAGGGGGTGCAGGACACC
Source organism: Nocardioides sp. QY071 (assembly GCF_029961765.1). NCBI lineage: Bacteria > Bacillati > Actinomycetota > Actinomycetes > Propionibacteriales > Nocardioidaceae > Nocardioides > Nocardioides sp. QY071. The sequence continues at coordinate 1,129,838 of NZ_CP124681.1, read as the reverse complement.
GCGCGCGAGAACGGCTCGAGCGGGTTCACCGAGTTCGTGCCGCTCCCCTTCGTGCACACCTCCGCGCCGATCTACCTCGCCGGCGTCGCCCGCCCCGGACCGACGCTGCGCGACAACCTCGCCGTGCACGCCATGGCCCGGATCCTGCTGCACGGCCGGATCTCCAACATCCAGACCTCCTGGGTCAAGCTCGGCGTCGACGGCACCCGCGCCATGCTGAACGCCGGCGCCAACGACCTCGGCGGCACCCTGATGGAGGAGACCATCTCCCGCATGGCCGGCTCCGAGCACGGCTCCGCCAAGACCGTCGAGGAGCTCACCGAGATCGGTGCCGGCATCGACCGGCCGGTGCGCGAGCGCACCACGCTCTACGGTGAGCCCGGCGCCCGCGCAGCCGGCTAGCCTCTACCGCTGCTGGAGCGGGCGCGCCGGGCGACGGAGTCGATAGCGACCGCGAGCAGCAGCACCGCGCCGGTGACGATCAGGCGGACGTCGGAGTCGACGTTCATCAGGTTGAGGCCGGTGCGGATCGCCTGCAGGACGAGGATGCCGAGCAGGGCGGAGTACGCCGACCCGCGGCCGCCGAAGAGGCTGGTGCCGCCGATGACAGCGGCGGCGATGGCGGTGAGGTTGGTGTCCGTCGTACCGCTGGACTGGGAGACCGTCGTGAGCTGGCCCGCGACGAGCACGCCGCCGAGGGCGGCGAAGGTCGAGCAGAGCACGAACACCGAGCCGTAGACCAGGCCCACGCGGATGCCGGCCCGGCGGGCAGCCTCCTCGTTGCCGCCGACGGCATAGACGTAGCGACCCCAGCGGGTACGCCGCAGCAGCAGGTCCATGAGCACGACCAGGCCCGCGAAGAGAACCGGCAGGTAGCCCCAGCCCCGGTCGATGCCGAGGTAGTAGGTCAGCCAGCCGAGGCCGACTGCCAGGGCCGCGCCCTTGATGATCACGCCGAGCAGGTTGGGAGGGGTGAGCCCGGCGGCGCGCTTCTGCCGGATGCTCCACAGCCGCGAGCCGACGTAGACCGCGACCACGACCGCGACGAGGGCGTAGCCCTGCCCGTCGGAGAGGAACTTCTGCCGGGTGAACTCCGGCAGCCCGGAGTCACGGGGCAGGTTGATCGTGCCCTGGTCGCCGAGGACCCAGTAGAGGGCGCCCTCGAACGCGAGCAGGCCGGCCAGCGTGAACACGAAGCTGGGGACGCCGACCCAGACGAAGAGCACGGCGTACCCGGCGCCGATGAGGGCGCCGAGCGCGATCGCGGCGAGGATCGACAGGGCCAGGGACTGCCCGTGGCTGACGAACATGACCGCCGTGGTCGCGGACGTGAAGCCCGAGACCGTGCCGACGCTGAGGTCGATCTCGCCGAGCAGCAGCACGAGCACGATGCCGAGCGCGATGACGCCGAGCGGCGCGGCGTACAGCGTCATGGTGACCAGGCTGCGCGAGGACAGGAACGTGGGCTCCTGGCTGTAGAAGAACACGCAGATCGCGACCAGGCCGAGGACGACGGGCAGCATGCCGAGGTCGCCGCCACGCAGGCGGCCGACGAGGTGGCGCAGGTAGTCGCTGGGCGAGACGACGCGGACCAGCCGCTCGTCGGCCGCGTCGACGGCGGACGCGGGCTTGTCGGTGAGCTGGTCGGTCACTGCTCCCCCTCAGGGTGTCCGGCGCGGCGCGCGGCGCGCTGGGCGACGACATTGTCGGATGCACCGGTGATGGCGGCGACCAGCTGGTCGGTGGTCGCCTCCTCGGTGCGGAACTCCGCGGCGTTGCGGCCCAGGCGGAGCACGACGATCCGGTCGGACACCGCCTGCACGTCGGCCATGTTGTGGCTGATCAGGATGACGGCGAGGCCCTGCTCGCGCAGACGCTCGACGAGGTTGAGCACCTCGGCGGTCTGGGCGACGCCCAGCGCGGCGGTCGGCTCGTCGAGCATGACCACCTTGGGGTTGCCGACCAGGGAGCGCGCGATCGCGACGGTCTGTCGCTGGCCGCCGGAGAGCCCGGCGACCGGGATCCGCACCGACGGGATCTTCGCCGAGAGGCTGCGCAGCAGCCGCCAGGCCTCCCGCTCCATGGTGACCTCGTTGATCACCGGACCGAGGTGGTGCTCCTTGCCGAGGAACAGGTTGGCGACGACGTCGAGGTTGTCGCACAGCGCGAGGTCCTGGAAGACCGTGGCGATGCCGAGGTGCTGGGCCCCCGCGGGGCCCGCGACCGTGACCGGCGACCCGGCGAACTCGATGACACCGGCGTCGGGCTGGTAGACGCCGGCGATGGTCTTGACCAGCGTCGACTTGCCCGCGCCGTTGTCGCCCACGAGGGCGACCACCTCTCCGGCCCGGACGGTCAGGCCGACGTCGGTGAGCGCCTGGACGGCGCCGAAGCGCTTGTTGACCCCGGTCAGGGACAGGACGACCTCGCCCGTGTCCCTGACCGCGACCTCGTTCTCGATGACGGACATCAGGAGACGCCGGCCTCCGTGCAGGCCTGCGCGTACTCGCCGGTGCAGATCTCCGAGGCCTCGTAGAACTTGTCGGCGATGACGGTGTCGGCGACGTTGTCCTTGGTGACCACGATCGGCGTGAAGATGTAGGACTTGACGTCCTTGTACGTCGACTGCGCGATGCCGGTGTCGGTGGTGGCGGGCACGTCGTCGCCGTGGGCGAGCAGGACGGCCACCTCGGCCGCGGTCTCGGCCTCGATCGGGATCGGCTTGTAGATCGTCATCGTCTGCTCACCCGCGAGGATCCGCTGGATCGCGGCGACCTCGGCGTCCTGGCCGGTGATCGGCGGCAGCTTGTCGGCCGCGATGTGGTCGGTCAGCGCGGCGATCACGCCGCCGGCCTGGCCGTCGTTGGCGGCGTAGACGCCACCGATCTTGGCCGGGTCGTACTTGTTGAGCTGGTCGGTCGTCCACTGCTGGGCGTTCTCCGGGCTCCAGTCCGGGTTGTCGTACTCGGCGAGGATCTTCACGCCACTGCCGTCGAGCACGCTGTGCGCGCCGGCCTTGAACTGCGCGGCGTTCGGGTCGCTCGGCGCACCGTTGAGCATGAGGATGTCGCCCTTGTCGCCCATCGCGTCGACGAGCGCCTGGGCCTGCATCTTGCCGACCGTCTCGTTGTCGAAGGACATGTAGTAGTCGGCGTTCTCGATGAACCGGTCGTAGGCGACGACCGGGACGTCCTGGCCCTTCGCCTCGTCGACCATGCCGGTCGCGCCCTCGCCGTTGACCGGGTCGAGCACGACGACGTCGGCACCCTGGTCGAGCGCGGTCGTCATCTGCTGAGCCTGCTTGGCCTCGTCCTGGTCGGCGTTGTAGTAGAGCACCTTGCAGTCGCCGCACAGCTCCTTGACCTTCGCCTCGAACAGCGGGCGGTCGTGGGCCTCGTAGCGGGTGGTCTTCGACTCCGGCAGGAGCAGCGCGATGGTGCCTCCCTTGCCACCGTCGCTGCCGCCCTTCTCGGCGTCATTGGCACCGCACGCGCTGAGCGCGACGGCACCGAGGAACAGGGCCGCGCTGGCGGCGGCGACTCGACGGGCTGTTGTGGACATGGCTCTCCTCGATCGGACATTGAGCGGTGGTTCGAGTGTTGTGCGTCACGTCGTAGACGTCAAGACTTGAACACAAACTTCGTCATATCTGATCTTCGATGGGCTTTGTGGTCATTGCTTGACCATTACGCCGGAGCCGTGCACAGTGACGCCATGACGTCGGAGCGCAGCGACCACGCGCCTGGATCGACCGCATCGCTGCGTGCGGCCAACCAGCGCCGCGTGCTCGACGTGCTGCGCACGACCGCCGACGGCGAGGCGACCACGGTCTTCACCCAGGCCGAGATCGCCCGGGCGACCGGGCTGGCCCGCGCGACGGTGTCCAACATCGTGCGGGACCTCGGGCAGGCCGGGCTGGTCGACACCGAGGCGGGCAGCGGGCGCCGCGGCTCCGCCGTACGCCTCTCGGAGGGGGCGGGCATCGTCGCCGGCGTCGACTTCGGCCACAGCCACCTCGCGGTCGCGATCGGCGACCTCACCGGGCGGGTGCTCGCCGAGGAGCGGCGGACCATCTCCCCGGAGTTCCCGCACGAGGAGGCACTCGCGCTCGCCGTCGCGATGACCGACGAGCTCCGGCCCTCGGCCGCGACCCTGCGCCACGTCGGCCTCGGCCTGCCGGCGCCGGTCACCGACGGTGTCGTGCAGAGCGCCGCGATCTTCCCCGGCTGGCGCAATGTCGACGCGCGCACCGCCGGCTCGGCGGCCTTCGGCTCCCCCGTCGACGTCGAGAACGACGCCAACCTCGGCGCTCTCGCCGAGCACCGGATCGGCGAGGGCCGCGGCACCGACAGCTCGGTGTTCGTGAAGATCTCCTCCGGTGTCGGCGCCGGCATCATCTTGCGCAACGAGCTGTTCCAGGGAACCGCCGGGAGCGCGGGCGAGATCGGGCACCTCACCTTCGACGAGCAGGGCCCGCTGTGCCGCTGCGGCAGCCGCGGCTGCCTGGAGACCTACACGTCCGTGCAGGCCGTGCAGGGACTGCTCGCCGGCCAGCTCCCCGGCGCCGACCTCGAGGAGATCATCGCGACCGCCGAGAGCGGCGACATCCTGGCCCGCCGCGCCCTCGAGGACGCCGGCCTGCACCTCGGCTGGGGCCTGGCTGCGGTCGTGAACCTGATGAACCCCTCGGTCGTCGTCATCGGTGGTGACATGGCCCGCGCCGGTGACCTGTTGCTCGAGTCGGTCCGGATCGGCCTGCGCCGCCACGCGCTCGACACGCTCGCCCTCACACCGGTCGTCGCGAGCCGGCTCGGCGAGCGGGCGTCCCTGCTGGGTGCGGTCCTGCTCGCGGCCGAGCAGACCGAGCTGCTCGTGGACTGACCCGAGCTCCCGCAGGCCCCTAGGCGAGGAACTCCAGGAGCGCCTCGGCGACCTCGGCGGGCGCCTCCTCGGCCTGGTGGTGCCCCGACGGGATCACCCGGTGACGCAGCGGCTGCTCCAGCCACGGCGGCCAGATGCTCGCCGGATCGCCGTGGATGTCGAGGTCGTCGTGCGCGGACTCGAGGAGCAGGGTCGGGCACGCGACTCGGCGACCGCTCGCCCGGTCGGACTCGTCGTGGGCCCGGTCGACACCGAGACCCGCGCGGTAGTCCTCGCACATGCCGTGCACGACCGCGGGGTTGCGCAGGGCCGCCCACAGGTCGGCGTGGTTGGCCGGCCCCATGGCCTCGGCCGCCGGGGTGCGGTACCACGCCTCGGGGTCGGCGTCGATGACCCGTTCCGCGGGCTTGTCGGTCTGGCCGAGGAACCACCAGTGCCACCAGGCCTGGGCGAAGCGCGCATCGGTGCGCTCGAGGTGCTCGACGACGGGCAGCCCGTCCATGACCACGAGGTGCGAGATCCGTTCGCGGTGGTCCATCGCCGCGCGGAACGCCACCAGGGCACCCCGGTCGTGACCGACGACGGCGAAGCGGTCGTGCCCGAGGTGGGTCATCAGCTCGCAGATGTCGCGTGCCATCACCCTCTTGCTGGACTGTGCGTGGTCGGGCTCGTCGGGCGGCAGTGAGGAGCCGCCGTACCCGCGCAGGTCCGGGCACACGACGGTGTGCCGATGGGCGAGGCGCGCCGCGACCTCGTGCCACGTCGCGTGGGTCCGGGGGTATCCGTGGACCAGGACGACCGGGCTTCCCGTGCCGCCGCGACGGTGGCGGATGCGGACCTCACCGAGGTCGATGTGCTCGAGGACGAAGTGGTCGAACATCATTCGAGCGTACGAGGCCCAGCGCGGCGCGCCGGTCGCTCGACCGTCGCCCGCCCCTCCCGCCACGCGCGGAACCTGGCCCAGCCGCGTCGTACCGTCCGCCAGGCCAGCCAGAGCAGCAGCAGCCCGGCGAGCAGGAGGAGCGCGGCGAGCGCCGCGGCGGCGTACGGGTGCTCGATCGCGAAGGCGACCACGGCCAGCACCGCGACGTCCTCGCCGATGCTGATCCCGATGTTGCTGAACGGCTCCGGCACGGTGTTGACCGCCATCCGGGTGCCGGTCTTGACCGAGTGCGCGGCGAGGGCGCTGGCGCCGCCGACGCTGCCACCCAGCAGCTCGCTGATCGAGCCCGAGTCTCCGGCGATGAGGACGCCGACCGCGCCACCCACGACCGGCCGGATCAGGGTCGAGACCACGTCCCAGGCGGAGTCGACGTACGGGATCTTGTCGGCGACGAACTCGAAGACGTACATCAGCGCAGCCACGGTGAGCACGTCCCAGCGCGCCAGCACGTCCGGGATCTCGTCGAACGAGCCGAGCCGGTCGGCGAGCCCGAGGACCAGCACGACCAGATAGCTGTTGATCCCGCTGGCCCAACCCGAGGAGAACGCCAGGGCGAGTGATTCCACGCGGACAGCGTAGGACGTGGAGGACCCGGGGTACCGCAGGCGCATGACGACCAACGAGCCGAACGATCCGGAGCAGTACGACGACTACAGCGTCGACGACGAGACCCAGCTCCAGCCCGAGGACACGCTCGCGGACGACGACGTGGCCGACGAGCTGGACCGCGGCTACTCCCCGCCCGAGAAGTACTCGGCCGGCCAGCGCTACGGCAACACCCCGTGGGAGCAGGCGCACCCGCAGCCACTCGACGACCGGCTGGCCGAGGAGGAGCCGGAGGTCGACCCGGCGGCGGATCCGACCGGTCCGGAGGACCCCGACGCCGAGGTCGGCGGCGAGCGCGCAGGCCGGCTGGTCGATCCCGACGAGGGTCTCGGCGACGACCTGGAGAAGGACCTGGTCGCCGAGGACGTCGGCATCGACGGCGCCGGCGCGAGCGCCGAGGAGGCGGCCATGCACGTCATCGACGACGAGGACTCCTCGGGCGGCCAGAACGGCTAACGCACGTCGAGCCAGACCATGCGGTGGTCGCTGGCGGGGAACGGGAAGGCGCCGGTCAGCCGGTACAGCGGGTCGGTGGTGGGCGGCCAGAAGACCCCGCCGCCGAGCACCTTCAGTCGCCGCGACGGCAGAACGTAGTCGACGCGCAGGTTGCCGGGAGCGCCGTCGGCGAAGTCCGCCGTGTCGTACGACGGGTCGCCGGTGTGCGTCGCGTTCGCACCGCCCTGCAGGAGCGCGGCCTCCGGCGCGCCCGCCGAGGTGGGCACGAACCGGCTGTCGACCTGCGGGTGGTCGAGGAGCTGCAGCACGGCACCGTCGACCGAGTCGCCGTCCTGCGGGTCGGCGTTCATGTCGCCGGCGATGACGAAGCTCGAACCAGGCCGCAGGCCGCCTCGGCGGCCGGCGTCGTCGTACAGGTAGCGGCTGCGGGCCGGGCCGGCGACGTAGTCGGCCCAGAACCGGATCTCGTCGTGGTTGCGGGTGCCGTTGCGGTCCTCGGGACCGTCGAAGGTCGGCGGCGTCGGGTGGGAGACGAGGAAGTGCACGGTGCGCCCGCCGACCTCGATCGGCACGTCCCAGTGCGACTTCGAGGAGAGCCGGAGGACCGCGAGCTCCTCGGGCGAGTACCAGTCGGCCGGCTCCGGCGTCGCCGGGTCGTCGGGCAGCAGCGCGCCGGGCATGTCCTTCCAGAGGAAGGTCTGGAAGGTGCGAACGGCAGCGGTGTCGATCGGGTACTTCGAGTAGACCACCAGGCCGTACTGCCCAGGGAACAGCCCGAACCCGAAGGCGTCGTCGCCGCCGCCGACCAGGCCGTTGTTGTTGAGGTCGAAGCCGCTCGCGATGCCGGTGTTGGACGGCGCGATGAACGCGTAGGGGTACTCGACGGGTCGCGCGCCGTTCTGCGAGACCTCGAGGTAGTTGTCGCGGAACAGGTCGACCGCGGCGGGCGCGTAGTCGAACTCGTTGACCAGCACGACGTCCGGATCGACCCGCTGGATCGTCTCGGCGACGTTGCGCGCCTGCTGGTTGTCGCGCGTCGAGAGGTCGCGGACCAGGTCGCCCTCCGCGTTGCGGTTGAGCGAGGCGTTGAAGGTCGCGAACCGCACCGGCTCGCGGTGCCCCGCGGGCTGCGCCTGGACCGGCGGGGCGGGCGCGGCGAGCGCGGTGAGCCCGGCCAGCAGGGCGAGGGCGGACAGGACGGCAGGGGTACGTCGCACGAGGTTCCTCCGAGCAGGGGTGCAGGTGCAGGCACCCTAGGTCGCAGGACCGCGTCTGCGCACCCATCGCGGCGGTGAAGGATGAGTGAACCGTCTGCGCATCCCGTCGAGGGGTACCTCACTTCCGGGCCAGACCGGCCCAGACGAAGGAGGGAAGATCGTGGCACTCATCTTGTGGATCCTGGCGGTGATCCTCGTGGTCTCCGGCATCTTCAGCCTGTTCCGCGGTGAGCTGCTCTGGGGGATCGTGCTGATCGTCGTCGGGCTGCTCGTCGGGCCCGGCGGGGTCAGTCTCTTCACCTGAGCAGTCCGCTGGGCCCGACCCGGGCCCGGCCTGGATTCGCCGACTTCCGCTGCTACGCGCCACGCGGCAAGTCGGCGAATCCAGGCTCAGCAGGCGAACTTGCGAACCAGCCCGTCGAGCTCGGCAGCGAGCTCGGCCAGTGAGCCGGCGGCACCCGAGGTGCCGTCGGCTCCGACCTGGGTGGAGGCAGCGGCCTCGGCGGCCACGGCCGCGTCGGTCGCGATGCCGTTCGTCCCGGTCGCGGCCTCGGTCACCGAGCGCGAGATCTCGTTGGTCGTGGCGGTCTGCTCCTCGACGGCCGCGGCGATGGTCGTCTGGATCTCGTTGATCGTCGCGATCACCTCGCCGATCTCGGTGATGGCCGACGCGGCTCCGGCGCTGTCGCGCTGGATGGCCTCGATGAGCTGACCGATCTCGTCGGTGGCGCTCGCCGTCGCGGCGGCGAGGTCCCGGACCTCGTTGGCGACGACCGCGAAGCCCTTGCCGGCCTCTCCGGCGCGGGCGGCCTCGATGGTCGCGTTGAGGGCGAGCAGGTTGGTCTGCTGGGCGATCGAGGTGATCACCTTGATGACCTGGCCGATCTCGGCGGACGACGTACCGAGTGCCTCGACGGTGCCGGTCGCCGAGCGCGCCCGGTGCACGGCCTCGGCCGCGACGGTCGAGGCCCGCGACGCACTGCGGGCGATCTCGGCGATGCTCGCGCTCATCTCCTCGGCAGCGCTGGCGACGGTCTGCACGCTGCCGGAGACCTGCGCCGCGGAGGCGGACACGCTGCCCATCCGGGCCGAGGCGTCGTCGGCGCTGCGGCCCATGTCGGCGCTGACGGCGGTCAGCTCCTCGGACGCGGCCGCCACGGAGGAGGCCGTCTCGCCGATCCGGGTCATGCTGCTGCGCAGGGACGCGACCAGGGCCCGCACGGACTGTGCCATGACGCCGACGTTGTCGTCGCCGGCGAGGTCGAGCTCCCTGGTCAGGTCGCCCCGAGCCACGGTGGCGAGGTAGTCCTTGACCACCTCGACCCGGGTCGCGGTCTCGGCCGCTGCCTCGGCCGCGGCCCGCGATCGCGCCGCCTCCTCCTCGAGCCGGCCCCGCTCCACCGACGCCCGCTCCTCGGCGACCTCGCGTTCGCGCTTCTCCTCCGCGAGCTGCGCCTCCCGACGCTCCTGCTCGCGCCGCGACTCGGCCTCGGCCGCCTCGCGCTCCATCCGGGTGCGCTCCTCGAGGGCACGCTTCTCGTCCTCGGCGCGAGCCAGCCGCTCGGCCTCGGCCTGGCGGGTCGCGGCGTCGGCAGCGTCGAGGGCCTCGATCACCTGGTCGACCGCAACCGCGATCGCCCCGATCTCGTCGTCGTTGGGGTGGTCGACCCGCCGGCTGCGGTCGCCGGCTGCGATCGCCGCCAGGGACGCCACGACCTTGCGCAGCGGTCCCCCGATCGACCGTACGACGGCCAGCCCGGCCAGCACGAACAGCAGCAGCCCGACGAGGGCCACCGTCAGCAGCAGGGTCCGCAGCAGGCCCGCGGCGTGCTCGACGTCGTCGACCTGGCGGGTGACGAGGGCGTCGACGTGGTCGTCCGCGTCGTTGTAGAGCGTGTCGACGGCGGCCGCGGGACCGCCCTCGGCCTCGAGGGCGAGCGCGACCATCTGGTCGGTGTCGCCGGCGAGGGCGGCGGCGTGGATCCGCTCCAGGTAGGAGTGGTACTCCGTGGTCTTGTCGGCCAGCCGGGTGAGGTAGTCGGCGGCGAGCTTCTGGTCATCCAGGTCGAGGCCGCCGCGGTACTTCTCCAGCGCCGTCTCGTAGTGCTTCTCGGCCGAGGAGTGAGCCTGCTCCGCGGCGGCGGAGCCGGCCGCGGAGCCGGTGGCGACGGTCGCGACGTACTCACCGGTGTCGGCGCGCTGCAGCAGCCACTCCTGGTAGCCGGCGTTGAGCTTGCTCGACACTGCGGCACCGGTGCGGTTCGCGGCGGTGTGGCTCTGGACGTCGGCGACCTCGATCGCGGCGACCGCGCCCACGACGAGCAGCACGACGACCCCCAGCCCGACCATCCCCCACAGCTTCTGCACGAGGGTCACCCGCCGGCGCAGCGGCAGCCGCGGGCCCACCGGGTCGGGGGCCTGGACCTCGGCTCCTGCAGAGGTGGGTCCGGGTCGGGCGAGCAGCGGGGCGGATCGTTCGAGCATGGTCGTCACGACGGGCCCCATCGGCGCCGCCCGCCGGTTCCGAAGGCAAAAGTAAAGAAGCAGGCTCAGTCGAGCGCGGCGTACTCCTCGCGCAGCCGGCCCTTGACCATCTTCCCGGTGGGCGTGCGCGGGAGCGCGTCGCGGAACAGGAACTCCCGCGGCACCTTGTAGTGCGCGATCCGGTCACGGGCGTACGACGCCAGCTCGGCCGCGAGCACGTCGTCCGCAGTGGCGCCGGGCGCGGGCTGCACGAAGGCCACGACCCGCTCCCCCATGTCGTCGTCGGGCACCCCGATGACGGCGATGTCGGCGACCGCGGGGTGGAGGGTGAAGAGATCCTCGACCTCCTGCGGGTAGATGTTCACGCCACCGCTGATGATCATGAACGCCTTGCGGTCGGTGAGGTAGAGGAAGCCGTCGTCGTCGAGGTAGCCGAGGTCGCCGACCGTGGTCCAGCTCGGGTGCTCGGGGTGCTCGGTGGCGCGGGTCCTCTCGGGGTCGTTGTGGTAGCTGAAGGTGCGGGTCTCGCGCTCGAAGTAGATGGTGCCGACCTCGCCGGCAGGCAGGTCGCGGCCGTCCTCGCCGACGACGTGCGGGACGCCGAGCAGCGGCTGCCCCACCGAGCCGGGGTGCTGCAGCCAGGTGGCGGAGTCGATCCGGGTGGCGCCGTTGGCCTCGGTGGAGGCGTAGTACTCCTCGAGGATCGGGCCGAGCCAGTCGATCATCCGGCGCTTGACGTCGACGGGACAGGGGGCGGCGGCGTGCACGACGCAGCGCAGGCTCGAGACGTCGTAGCCGAGGCGGACGTCGTCGTCGAGCTTCAGCAGTCGCACGAACATGGTCGGCACCATCTGGGTGTGCGTGACGCGGTGCTTCTCGACCGCGGCCAGCGCCGCCTCCGCGTCGAACCGCTCCATCATCACCAGCGTGCCGCCGACGGTGTGGATCACGCCGCCGAAGCGCAGAGGCGCCGCGTGGTAGACGGGCGCCGGCGAGAGGTAGACGGTGTCCTGGTCGAAGCCGTACGCCGGCGCGAACATCGCCGGATAGAGGTAGCCCGGCTCGTCGACCGCGATCCGCGGCAGCGGCGGCTTGATCCCCTTCGGCCGGCCGGTGGTGCCGCTGGAGTAGAGCAGGTCGTCGCCGTGGGGCTGCTCGGGCAGCGGCTCGGTGCCGGCGGCGGTGAGCGCGGCCTCGTAGTCGTCGTACCCCTCGAGCGGGCCGCCGAAGGCGAGTCGGACGGGCACGTCGACATCGAGCGCGGTCACCGTGTCGGCGAGCGCTGCGGAGACCACGAGCGCCTTCGCGCCGCAGTCCTCGACGATGTACGACGCCTCGCCGGCACTCAGGTGCGAGTTGACCGCCGTGATGTAGAGACCCGAGCGCAGCGCCGCCCAGTAGACCTCGTAGGTCTCGGGCCGGTTGTCGCTGACCATCGCGACCACGTCACCGGTGGCCAGCCCGGCGGCCCGCAGGTGCTGGGCGAGCCGGAGGCTGCGCTCGTCGAGCTCGCGGTAGGTGAGGGTCCGGCCACTGCCGGCCATGACCAGCGCCGGCTTGTCGGGGGTGGTCGCTGCCCAGGTTCCCGGATACATGTCGTGAGTCTGACAGTAATACTGTCATCGTCAAGGGCGGACGCCGCGGTAGATCCCGCGCCGCACGATCCACGGCTGCAGCACGCGGTGCACCGACCAGGCCGGGAGCCGGAACGGGTGTCCCGACGGCGCGAACACCCGCAGCCCGTCGGCCTCGGGCCCGAGCACCGATCCCCAACGCCGACGCGGCGGCTGGTAGGCGCGCAACGGGCGGTCGGCGAGGTGGGCGCGGATGTTGGCCGCCAGCAGCCGGTCCGCGCGGTTGCGCGCCGAGGAGCGCAGGGCGTCGGTGGCGGCGACGTCGCCGACCGCGAAGACACCCGGTGCGCCCGGCACCCGCAGCGTCGGCTCGACCCGCACGAAGCCGGCGTCGTCGAGCAGCCCTGCCGGCAGCCACGCGGTGTTGGGCCGGACCCGGCCGATCGCCCACACGACCGCGTCGGCGGCGGTCGGGGTCTGGCCGGTCGACCAGGCGACCGGGCCGGTGGTGATCGCGTCGCCGGCGAACCCGTCGGGTACGACGGCGCGGTGGCCCGGCTGCAGCACGACCCCGGCGCGGACGAGCCGGCGCCGCGCGACGTCCCACACCCGCGGGTGGTGCTGGGGCAGCGCCCGCTCCCCCGGGAACGCGAGGGTGACCGTCGCCGCGGGCCAGCGGGTCGCGACCTGGAGCGCGGTGCTGACCGCGGCCGCACCACCCCCGACGACGAGGACCGCCTCGGCGGCGGCGAGTCGTGCGTGGTTCTCGCCGAGCGCGGTGGTGACGTCGGCGTCGGTCTGGAACCCGGGCAGTCGCCAGAAGCCGTTGCTGACGCCGGTGGCGAGCACCAGGACGTCGTACCGGATCGCGCGGGGGCCGACCGCGACGCTGCGCCCGGCGAGGTCGAGCCCGGTCAGCTCGCCATGGACCAGCTCGGCCCGGTCGAGGCGGCGGAACCGGTCGAAGCCGATCCGGTAGTCGCGCGCCCACGCCTCCGGGCGGGCCAGGCGCAGGCCGAGCTCCTGCCCGCTCACCAGGCCCGGCTTGCTGGAGACGCCGACGACGTCGACGTCCGCGCGGGCCAGGTGGATCGCGGTCAGCAGGCCGCTGTCGCCCAGGCCGGCGACGACCACCCGTGGCCGGGTCACGCGGGCTTCCGGGCCCACGACGGCGGGCGCGGCACCAGGACCGGCACCGAGTCGACGACCTGCTGGTAGGACGGCCGTCGCTCGAGACTGCGCCGCTCCATCATCGGGATGCTGGCGCCGAGGAACATCGCGACCATCGCGACGCCGCCGACCGGCAGCCACCACCAGTCGGCGGGCGAGGCGGCGATGCCGAACAGCGCCAGGATCCACCAGAAGCAGATCTCGCCGAAGTAGTTGGGGTGGCGCGACCAGGCCCACAGGCCGCGGTCCATCACCTGGCCGGGAGCCCGCTCCCGCACGAAGCGGTGCATCTGCGCGTCGGCGGCCAGCTCGAGGAGCACGGCGCCGATGCCGACGACGACGGCGACCGCGTCCAGCCAGCGCAGCCCCGGACCGTCGCGGGTGAGCACGACGTACACCGGCACCATGCCGAGGAAGACCTGGCAGGTCGGCACCAGGTGGATGCCGACGAGGTCGGCGAGCAGCTCGAGGCGCCCGGCGCGCTCGCGGACCAGCGGGTAGCGCCAGTCCTCGTGGTGCAGGCCGGGGAAGGTGCGCACCCAGTTGGCGGTGAGCCGCACCGCCCAGAGCACGATCACGCCGAGCACCAGCCACGCACGGGCGTCGTCGAGGGCGACCTCGGCGGCGAGCAGCCAGTAGAGGGCGAGGTACGGCGGCAGCACGCTCCAGTACGCGTCGTAGAAGCTGGAGTTGTGGTGGATCCGGCTGGCCACGAACACCACGAGCGTGGCCAGGACGTCGGCGAGGAGCCCGTCGAGCCACAGCCAGCGGGTGTCCGGGCCCCACGCCAGCCAGGCGCTGGCGAGGCCGAACGCGACGGCGTACGCGAGCCCGACCCGGGTCAGCGAGGCTTCCCGGCTCATCGGCGCCGGCGCTTCGCGTCGTACATCCGCACGTCGGCGAGCCGCAGCAGCTCGTCGGCGTCACGCCCGTCGGGACCGATCACGGCGGACCCGACGCTGACGCCGACCGGGACGTGCAGGGCGAAGGGGTGGGCGTCGAGGACCTCCTGCACGCGGCTGCGCAGCCGTTCGGCGAGCACGGTGTGGCTGGTGCGCTCGTCGAGGCGTACGACGAGCACGAACTCGTCGCCACCCACCCGCGCGACCGTGTCGTCGGCCTGCACGGCGTCGGTCAGCACGTCGGCCACCGCGCACAGCACGCTGTCGCCGGCGGCGTGCCCGAGGTCGTCGTTGACCGCCTTGAACCGGTCGAGGTCGAACATCACCAGGGCGTGCGGCGAACGGCCGGGCGCCGCGGCCGCGGCCAGCGCCTCGTGCAACGCGATCCGGTTGGCGACGCCGGTGAGCGGGTCGACCCGGCTCTGGGCGCGCAGCCGGTCCTGCTCCTCACGGTGCGGCGTGACGTCGACCAGCGCGTGCAGCCGCATGGGCTCGCCGCTGGGCCCGGTGAGGTCGCGGACCTGGACCTCCACCAGCCGAACGTCGCCGGTGCGGGTCACCACGGTCGCGGTGAACGCACCCCCGTCGGTCGCCGGCTGGTCGCGGGTGGTCAGCCAGCTGCGGACGGTCTGGCCCCGCAGCGAGTGCACCGGGACGCCCAGCAGGTCGGCGGCGGCGGCGTTGGCCTGGTGGACCCGGCCCTCGGCGTCGCTGACCAGCACCGGCGTCGGCGTCGCCTCGAGGATCGAGGCCAGCCAGGCGTTGGACCGGCGCAGGTCCGCCTTGAGCCGTCGGCGGCGGGCGTCGGTCGCCAGCCACAGCAGCACCAGCACGAAGCCGATCCCGACCACGAGGCCGGCGAGCAGCGGGTCGGTGCCACCGTCGACAGTGCCCACCGCGGCCTCACGGTCCTGCTCGACGAGCAGCCAGCCGCCGATCGCGGAGACCTCGCTGACCGCCCAGAGCCGGTCGCCCGACCCGGCGCTGTCGATCGAGCCGTCGGCTGCTCGCCCGCGCAGCAGCCGCGGGTCGTCGGTGCGTACGCCGACCCGGCCGCCCGAGTCCGCGAGCGTGGTGCCGTGCCGGTCGACGACGGTGACCGCGACGCCGTACTGGCGGAAGACGGCGGCCATCTCGGCCTGCAGCCCGGACAGCGCGAGGGTGGCGACGACGTACCCGCGGATCTGGCCCTGCGGGTCGCGTACGGCGGCCGCGACGGCGATCGCCCAGGCGTGGTCCGCGGTCATCAGCTGGTAGGCCTGTGAGACGTAGGCGCTGTCACGCCGGCTCGCGGGCCGGTACCACTCGCGGAACGAGAAGTTCTGGCCGATCACGTTCGGGCTGGGCTGGGGCGGGGCCAGGTCGAGCATCGTGCCGGAGGCGTCGTACAGGGAGAGGTTGTAGGCGCCGGTCGTCGCCGAGCCCAGGGACTCCAGCGCCAGGTCCATGCGCTCCTGGTCGCCGGTGACCACGGCACGTCGTACGGCATCGCTGCGGCTGAACGCGGTCACGGCGTCGGCCAGTCCACCCAGCCGCAGGTCGACCCCGCGGGCCGCGAGGGAGTCGATCGCCTCGAGGCGGTTCTCGGCGGCGCTGGTCAGCGAGGCGTCGGTGTCGGCGCGGCCCATGACCACGATCGCAGCCACCAGCACGAGCACCAGGCTGACCAGGCCGGCGAGCACGCGGGGCACCAGCCGCTCGAGGACCGAGGGCTCGGTGGTGGCGGGAGCGGTGGTGAGGGCGGGCAGGTCGGCGCGGTCGACGGGGTGGACGAGCCCGGGCGGCACCCGGTTCTCCCGGAGCAGCGTGCCCAGCGCGTCGGCGTCCAGCGGCCGGCTCATCAAGAAGCCCTGCCCGAACGGGCAGCCGAGCCGGCGCAGGGCCGCGACGTGCTGCGGGCGCTCGATCCCCTCGGCGACGACATGGACGCCGAGCGAGAGGCAGAACCGCACCAGCGACTCGGCCATCCGCTCGTGCGGGCCGCCGGAGCCGAGGAACTGCACGAAGGACCGGTCGATCTTGACGCCGTCGACCCGGAACCGGCGCAGGTAGTCGAAGCTCGCGTTGCCCGTGCCGAAGTCGTCGAGGGTGACGTTGCAGCCGAGGGCCGCCAGCTCGGCGAGGACCTGCTCGTGCCCCTGCCCGGTCCGCGAGAGCACGGTCTCGGTCAGCTCGACGATCACCGCGTCGAGCGGCAGCCCCGCCGCCTCGGTCGCCTCCCGGAAGCGCTGCGGCAGCGTCGGGTCGTCGAGGTCGGCCGGCGACAGGTTGACCGCCAGGCACAGCCGCTCCCCTGCCGGCAGCCGCCGCCACTGCGCCACCTGGGTCGCGGCGGCGGCCAGCACCATCTCGTCGAGGTGCACCACCAGCCCGGACTCCTCGAGTGGTTCGAGGAACCCGGCCGGCTCGACCAGCTCTCCGCTCTCCCGGTCGAAGAGCCGGGCCAGCGCCTCGACCGCCACCATCTCCCCGGTGCGCAGGTCGTAGCAGGGCTGGTAGTGGACGACCACGTCCCCCTGCTCCAGGGCGCGCGCGATCCGCTCCGCAGTCAGTGTCTGCGCAGCACCGGATGCCATGACGACCTCACTCCCGGGAACCGCGCGACACCCCTCCCCAAGGCCGGCCCGTTCCCCGCCGCCCATCGTACGAAGCACCACGGCCGCGCGCGGCGGAATGTCCGCTCTTGCGTCCGGGAGCCGAGCAGCCGCCCGCGGCTCAGGTCGCCACCTCGGGCCTGTCGGGCTGGTCGGGCTCGATCGGCTCGTCGAGGAAGCGCACTGCGTGGGGCGGCGCCGGGTCCCCCAGCGTGTTGAGCGGCGCGTGCGCGATCACCGAGCGCGCCTTGCGTCGTACGACGGAGTCGCGGCGACCCCGCTCGTCGATCAGCACCAGCCGTCGCCCGTGCCTCAGCACCGGCGCCGCCGTGATGCCGGCCAGCGACAACGCCGCCAGGATCGCCGTCGGGTCCTGCCCCTCCGGCACCTCGTAGCCCAGCACGTCGCGGTCGCGACTCGCCAGCTCGTCCTCCCGCGCCATCTCCGCGCGGACCCATGGCACCATCACCAGGATCCCGGCGCAGGCGAGCACGGCGGCGAGTGCTCCGAACACCATCCACGGCAGACCTGCTCCGCCCATGGCACACCTCCTGCTGCGCACGGGAGGTACCCGGACGCGACGGTGGCAACCGGGTCAGCGGACCCGGAGGGTCACTCCCACTCGATGGTGCCCGGGGGCTTCGAGGTGATGTCGACCGTGACCCGGTTGACCTCCTGGACCTCGTTGGTGATCCGGGTGGAGATCTTCTCGAGCACCTCGTAGGGCAGCCGCGCCCAGTCGGCGGTCATGGCGTCCTCGGAGGTGACCGGGCGCAGCACGACCGGGTGGCCGTAGGTGCGGTGGTCGCCCTGGACACCGACGGAGCGCACGTCCGCGAGCAGTACGACGGGCATCTGCCAGATGTCGCCGTCGAGGCCGGCGGCGGTCATCTCCTCGCGGGCGATGGCGTCGGCCTCGCGCAGGATGTCGAGACGCTCGCGGTTGACCTCGCCGATGATCCGGATGCCGAGGCCGGGGCCGGGGAACGGCTGGCGCTGGACGATGACGCTCGGCAGGCCGAGCTGGGCACCGACGGCGCGGACCTCGTCCTTGAACAGCTCCCGCAGCGGCTCGACCAGCTCGAACTCGAGGTCCTCGGGCAGGCCGCCGACGTTGTGGTGCGACTTGATGGTCGACGTACCGGCGCCGCCGCCGGACTCGACGATGTCGGGGTAGAGCGTGCCCTGGACCAGGAAGCCGACCTTGGTCCCCTCGGGCGCGTCCTTGATCACCTCGAGCTCGGCGCCCTCGAAGGCGCGGATGAACTCGCGGCCGATGACCTTGCGCTTGGCCTCCGGCTCGGAGACACCGGCCAGCGCGTCGAGGAACTGCTTCTCGGCGTCGACGATGACCAGCTTGGCGCCGGTCGCGGCGACGAAGTCGCGCTCGATCTGCTCGGTCTCACCCTTGCGCATCAGGCCGTGGTCGACGTACACGCAGGTGAGGCGATCACCGATCGCCTTCTGCACGATGGCCGCGGCGACGGCGGAGTCGACGCCGCCGGACAGGCCGCAGATCGCGCGGCCGTCGGGGCCGATCTGGTCGCGAACGCGGGCGATCTGCTCCTCGGCGATGTTGCCGATGGTCCAGGTCTGGCGACAGCCGGCGATGTCCCACAGGAAGTGCTCGAGGATCTTCTGGCCGTGCTCGGAGTGCAGCACCTCGGGGTGCCACTGGACGCCGGCGAGGCCGCGGTCGACGTCCTCGAAGGCGGCGACTGGGGTGACCTCGGTCGACGCGAGCACGGCGAAGCCCTCGGGGGCCGCGCTGACGGCGTCGCCGTGGGACATCCACACGTTGTGCTCGGTCGGGATGCCGTTGAGCAGGGTGCCGGGGTGGTGGATCGCAACGCGGGTGCGGCCGTACTCGCGGGCACCGGTCGCCGAAACCGTGCCGCCGAGGTGGGCGGCCATCAGCTGGAAGCCGTAGCACATGCCGAACACCGAGGGACCCGCCGTGAAGATGGCCGGGTCGACGGCCGGCGCGCCCTCCTCGTAGACCGACGACGGGCCGCCGGACAGGATGATCGCCTTCGGGTTGCGGGCGACCATCTCGGCCACCGACATGGTGTGCGGCACGATCTCGGAGTAGACCCGCGCCTCGCGCACGCGGCGGGCGATCAGCTGGGCGTACTGCGCCCCGAAGTCCACCACCAGGACCAGGTCGTGCTCGGGCTGCGTCTCCTCGGCCGTCATGGGCGAATCGTATCGGCGCGGGCGCGTGGCCCCGAACCCGCGTCGTACCCGGCATTCGGGTCGCACTCGCCGCGGCGGGACGACCGGTTTGCCGGGTACGACGGGCTAGCCGGCCAGGCGCCGCAACCAGATCCGACGCTGGTGCTCGTCCAGGGCCCCGCGCCGGGCGACAGTGGAGGTGTCGACCCACCACCCGGGCTGCTCCGTGGTCCAGCGACGGGGGTGGTCGGACCGTTTCTCGGCGCGCCGGTAGGCCGCGTCGAGGCGGGCGAAGAAGGCGGACACGTCGCGGCGGTCCTCGGACATCATCGTGACGACCTCGAGGTCGAGGTCGCGGTAGAGCGCGTCCCGGTCGAGGTCCTTGCGGCGAACCCCGTCGGCGAGGTGTACGACACCCTCGTACTCCCCGACGACGCCTGCCCGCAGGTCGATCAGGTCGGGGGTGGTCAGGTGGCGGCCGTTCGGGGCGGCCGGGTCGAACAGCGGACAGTTGGTCTGCAGCACGGCCCGAGGCCGCCGGCGGAGCCAGGCCATGCGCATCCCGACCTCCTGGGGTGACCAGGCGTTCTCGTCGGCGAGGTCGAGTGCGTCACGGAAGGTGCAGATGCCGGGCCGTGAGACCAGGCCGCCGGCGTACCTTCGCAACCCGGCGAGGTCGGTGAGATCGTCGGCGCAGGCCATGTCGATCACGCGGACTGCGACGGCCACGGATGTCGCACGGCAGACCTCGAAGGCGACGGCGCGCTCGACGCGCGTGACCGGCAGGCCGTCGATCACCTCGACATCGGCCTCGAACAGCCAGTCCTCGGTCAGCTCCACGCCGGTCCGCGGTCGGGCGCCACGGGTGGTGAGGGCGATCGGCACGTCCAGTCGGGTCCTGCCGTCCTCGGCGATCCCTCCGAACCAGCGCGATTCCCGCCGCCACCCGAGCGACGCCCACCCCGTCACCGCTGCATCCGCCGGCAGCCCGGCGAGCGCCTCGACCACCCGTTGCTCGAGCGCACCGCCGTCGATCCCACTCGGGACGCACCAAGCGGGCGCGACCCGCCGCCACCGCGGTCCGCGCGCCTGGCCCGGAGTCGGTCCGGTCCTGCCGGCCGGGTCGACGTGGCAGGGCAGGACGACGCCGGGGCGGGTGACGGGATGCGGGAACACCCCGCCATCGTGCTCCGAACCTGCACTCCCGCGGCGGCCCTCCACAGGCACGCGTCCGGCGCGCGTCGTACCCGGCATTCGAGTCCTCATCGGGCCGTCCGATCGACCCGAATGCCGGGTACGACGGAAGAACCCGACCCCGCGGACAGCCCCGAAAAACGCACCAGGGCCCGGCCGGGGAGGGAGGGTGGCCGGGCCCTGATTGTCCACGCAGCTGATGGACAGTGCCTGGACCGAGCCCGGGCTTCGGGAGGGAGCGTGAATTCCCGGGCTCGTTCAGATCAACGAGGCCGTGAGGGGTGGGTTACGCCGGTCCCGAACAAGTTGGGAAAACTTCTGGGGCGCTCGCCGGACCGGCCGGCGAGCGCCCCAGGAGGCGACAGGAGTACCAGCAGCCTCAGCTGACGCCCACGATGGGCAGTCGCAGGGCCGCTGGCGCGTCGTCGGGCACGACGGGCGCGCGCGGCGCGACCGGCTCGATCGAGGCGTAGGCCTCGCCGAGCGCCGGCCGGGTGTCGGTCTCGCCCTTGTTGGGCCAGTACGCCATGGCGCGCTCGGCCTGCGCGGTGATGGTCAGCGACGGGTTCACGCCGAGGTTGGCCGAGATGGTCGAGCCGTCCACGATGTGCAGGCCCGGGTGGCCGTACATCCGCTGGTAGCCGTCGACCACACCCGACGCCGGGCTGTCCCCGATGGTGCAGCCGCCGATGAAGTGGGCGGTCAGCGGGCGGTTGAACGGCTCGCCGATGGTGCCGCCGGCGGTGCCGCCGCCCATCACGGCCGCCATCCGGCGTACGGCGTCGTTGGCGGCCGGGATCCAGGTCGGGTTGGGCTCGCCGTGGCCCTGCTTGGAGGACAGGACCCACTTCCCCGCGACCCGCTTCGGGAAGGTGGTGATCGAGTTGTCGACCGACTGCATGACCAGGGCGATGACGACCCGCTCCGACCAGTGCTTGACGTCGTAGAGGTCGCGGACCCGCTTGCGCTCCTTCCACAGCTCCTTGAGCCACACCTTCCAGCGCGCCTCGGGGCCGTCGCCGTCGGTGAGGACGGTCTGCATCAGCGACATCGCGTTGCTGCCCTTGCCGTAGCGCACCGGCTCGATGTGGGTGTGCTCGTCGGGGTGCCACGACGAGGTGATCGCCACGCCCTCGGTGTAGTCGACGGCGGCCCCCTCGGGCGCGATGGCGCCGAGGATCGACTCGGAGTTGGTGCGGGTCAGGTGCCCGAGCCGGTCGGAGACGTTCGGCAGGTCGCCGGTCGCCTTGAGCCGGTGCAGCAGCTTCTGGGTGCCGAGCGCGGCGGCGGAGAAGACGACCTGCTCCGCGGTGAACGTGCGGACCGCCGTACGACGCGACAGCTTCGCCTTGGACCACCGGGTGTCCACCCGGTAGCCGCCGCCGGCCAGCGGGCGGACCCGGGTGACCGTGGTGAGCGGGTGCACCTCGGCGCCGTTCTGCTCGGCGAGGTAAAGGTAGTTCTTGACCAGGGTGTTCTTGGCGTTGTGCCGGCACCCGGTCATGCACTCGCCACAGTCGGTGCACGTGTTGCGCCGCGGCCCGACGCCACCGAAGTACGGGTCCTCGACGGAGTCACCGGCCGACTGCGCGGGACCGCCGAAGAACACGCCGACCGGGGTGGCGTGGAAGCTGTCGCCGACGCCCATCTCGTCGGCGACCTTCTTCATCACCTCGTCCGAGGGGGTCATCCGCGGGTAGGTGACCACGCCCAGCATCCGCTTGGCCTGGTCGTAGTACGGCGCCAGCTCGGCCTTCCAGTCGGTGATGTGCGCCCACGACGGGTCGGTGTAGAACGGGTCGAGCGCCTCGTAGAGCGTGTTGGCGTAGACCAGCGAGCCGCCGCCGACACCGGCGCCGGCGAGGATCAGGCAGTCCTTGACCATGTCGATGCGCTGGATGCCGTAGCAACCGGCGGAGGGCGCGAAGAGGTACTTCTTCAGGTCCCAGGAGTTGTCGGCGAAGTCGGCGTCGGTGAACCGGGCTCCGGCCTCCAGCACACCGACCTTGTAGCCCTTCTCGGTGAGCCGGAGCGCCGTGACCGAGCCACCGAAGCCGGACCCGATGACCAGGACGTCGTAGTCGAAGTCGCTCATGCTCGGCCCAGCTTGTCCATCAGCCGCAGCGAGGCGGTCATGAACTTCGCGTAGGACTCGTCGGACATGCCGAGCATCGGCCCGAACCGGATCAGCCGCTGCGTGGCGACCGACTGGGTCTCGGTGTAGCGGTGGATGCCCTCGCTGCCCTGGCGCCGGCCCATGCCGGACTCGCGCATGCCGCCCATCGGGGCGTCGATGCTGGCGAAGGTGGCGCCGAAGGCCTCGTTGACGTTGACCGTGCCGCACTTGATCTGGCGCGCGATCGCGCGCCCGCGGGCGGTGTCGCGGGTGTAGACCGAGCCGTTGAGGCCGTACTCGCCGTCGTTGGCCCGGGCGATCGCGTCGGCCTCGTCGTGGAAGCGGTAGATCGACACGACCGGGCCGAAGGTCTCGTTGCCGAAGCAGGTCATCTCGGGCGTGACGCCCTCGAGGATGGTCGGCTCGAAGTAGTACGGCGCCAGGTCGGGCCGCGCCCGCCCACCGGCGAGCACCCGGGCGCCCTTGGCGACCGCGTCCTCCACGTGGGCGGTGACGGTCTCGAGCTGGTCGGCCGAGATCAGGGTGCCCATGTCGGCGTCCCAGTCCATCGTGGCGCCGAGGCTCATCGCCTTGGTGCGGGCCACGAAGCGCTCGACGAACCGGTCGTAGACGGCGTCGGCGACGAACATCCGCTCGGTGGACACGCACAGCTGGCCGGCGTTGGAGAAGCAGGCGCGTACGGCGCCCTCGGCGGCCCGCTCGACGTCGGCGTCGCGGAGCACGAGGATCGGGTTCTTGCCACCGAGCTCGAGCGAGCAGCCGATCAGCCGCTCGGCCGCCTGCTTGGCGATGATCTTGCCGGTCGCGGTGGAGCCGGTGAAGCAGATGTAGTCGGAGCGCTCGATGATCGGCGTACCGAGCTCACGGCCGGGCCCGGCCACGACCTGCCACAGGTCGCGCGGGAACCCGGCGTCCTCGAGCAGCTGGGCTCCGAGCAGCGCCGACAGCATGGTCTGGGCGTCGGGCTTGGTCACCACGGCGTTGCCGGCGAGCAGGGCCGGGAGGCCGTCGCACAGCGCCATGGTGAACGGGTAGTTCCACGGCGAGATGATGCCGACGACGCCCTTGGGCACCCGGTTGAGCTCGACCTTCGTGAGCACGGGCACGACGCCCGGGCGGCGCTGGGTGTCGAGGTGCTTGTGGGCGGTGCGGGCGTAGTAGCGCGCGGTGAGCGCGATGTGCAGCGGCTCGTCGAAGGCGTGCTTGCGGGCCTTGCCCGACTCGAGCTGGATCAGGTCCATGATCTCGGCCTGCCGGTCGAGCACGATGTCGTGCAGCCGGTGCAGGATCCGGGCCCGCTCGTCGATCGACACCCGCGCCCACGCGGCCTGCGCCACCCGCGCCCGGCGGAACGCCTCGGCGACGTCGTCGGTGCTCGACTGCGGGATGTTGGCGACCGGGGCGCCGTTGATCGGCGAGAACACCTGGGTGCTCCGACCGGTGGTCGACAGGATCCGCTCGGTCAGCCGGGCGACGTGCTCGGGCTCGAGGGCGTACGACGCCCGCGGGTCGTGCTCGGGGTCGTGCGGGCCGTCAACGACCGGGCCGTCGGAGGACGCGCCGGAGCCGGGAATCGCTTCGCTCATGGGACGAGGGTAGGTGACCGCAGTCACCGAATCTACTGATCGGTAGCAGATGTGCCGCTTTACACATGCCCGCCCCCTGTCAAGGGTCGCGCCGGCGCCAGTTTCACCGGCCGACCGGTGAAACTGGCGGGGCTGAACGACGAAACTGGCGCTTGGACGAGGAAGTTTCCTCGTCCAAGCGAGAGTTTCACCGGCTGACCGGTGAAACTCCCGCCGATATATCGCACTACATCGGCGGCGCGGACAGGTAGACCGACTTGGCCTCGGTGTACTGCCCGAGCCCCTCGGGACCGAACTCGCGGCCGAGCCCGGAGGCCTTGAAGCCGCCGAACGGCGCGGCGAAGTCCATCGTGTAGGTGTTCACGCCGTAGGTGCCGGTGCGCACGCCGCGGGCCACCTCGAGACCGGCCTCCTCGTCGGCGGTCCACACGGTGCCGGCCAGGCCGTACTCCGAGTCGTTGGCGATCCGGACGGCGTCGGCCACGTCGTCGTAGGCGATGACCGAGAGGACCGGCCCGAAGATCTCCTCCTGCGCGATCCGCATCTTGTTGTCGACGCCGGCGAAGACGGTCGGGCGGACGTACCAGCCCGTGTCGAGGCCGTCGGGACGGCCGTCGCCGCCGGTCAGCAGCTGGGCGCCCTCCTCCTGGCCGATCCGGATGTACGACGCCACGCGCTCCTGCTGGCGCCGCGCGACCATCGGGCCGATCTCGGTGGCGGGGTCGAGCGGGTCGCCGACCACCATGTCGCCGATCGCGGTGGCGAGGGCGGCGGCGAAGGCGTCGTGCCGCTCGCGGCTGACCAGGACCCGGGTCTGGGCGACGCAGGCCTGTCCGGAGTTCATCACGCCGAGGAACTTCAGGCCCTCGATCGCAGCGGCCTCGTCGGCGTCGTCGAGGATGATCGCGGCCGACTTGCCGCCGAGCTCGAGCGAGACCCGCTTGAGCTGCTCGCCGCAGATCGCGCCGATCTTGCGGCCGGCGGCGGTGGAGCCGGTGAACGCGACCTTGTCGACGCCGGGGTGGCGCACCAGGTGCTCCCCCACCTCACGACCACCGGCCACGATGCTGACGACGCCTTCCGGGACGCCGGCCTCGACGAGCAGCTCGGCGAGCAGGTACGCGTCGAGCGGGGTCTCCGGGGCGGGCTTCACGACGACGGTGCACCCGGCGAGCAGCGCCGGGACGACCTTCGACAGGATCGTGAACTGCGGGACGTTCCACGGCGGGATGGCCGCGACGACGCCCACCGGCTCGTGCCGTACGACGACGTCGGCGCCGAGCACGCCCGGACGCCGCTCCTCCCACGGGAACTCCCGCGCGATGCCGAGGAAGGCCTCGATCTGCATCCACGGCGCCGGCGCCTGGGCGAGCGAGCTGAACGAGATCGGCGAGCCCATCTCGGTGGAGATGATGGTCGCCATCTCCTCCAGCTTCGCGGCGTACAGGCCCGAGAGGTTCTGCACGACCTCGATCCGCTCGGCCGGGCTCATCCGCGGCCACGGTCCCTCGTCGAAGGCCCGGCGGGCCGCGGCCACCGCCGCGTCGATGTCGGCGGCGCTGCCCTCGGGGACCCGAGCGACGACCTGCTCGGAGTGCGGGGAGACCACCTCGAGCACGGCGTCGGTGGCGGGCCTGGCCCAGGTGCCGCCGATGAAGAGGGCGTCGCGGTCGAGCGTCATGAAGCTGCCTTTCGATGGAGATTCCAGAGGTCTCGAGACGGTTGCTGCACAACCTCCTCGACCACCGGTCGGTCAGGGGGCGAGGGTGAACCAGTCGGCGAAGCCGCTGGGGTCGTGCCGGCCGAGGGATCCGTGCTCGAAGAGGCCCCAACCCTCGGAGCCGTCGGGTACGCCGGCACCCGGGCCGTGCACGGTGGCCCGGCCGACGTGGTCGATCACGCCGAACATGACCCGCCCGGCGACGGCCGGGTCGTTCATGTCATAGGTGAGCCGCTCGGTGAACGCGGGGCCCTTCCACATGCCGTGCGTCCAGTCCGAGTCGCCGCCGTACCCACCACCGACGTGGATCGGGACAGGCAGCAACGAGTCGACCTCCAGCACGAGCTCCTTGCCCTCGGGCGTGCTGCACACGATCGTGGCGCCGGTGGGGACGCGGGTGCCGGAGGTGTAGCGGACCGAGACCCGCGGCCAGCCGAGCTGCTCGACCCGGCCGTCCTTCCAGATCCGGGTGCAGTCGTTGAGCGTCCGGAACCCGTCGGGGGTCTCCTGGATGATGATGACGACGCAGAACTCATCGAAGCGCATCGGCACGTAGAGCCACCACATGCCCTCGAAGGCCGGGTCCGCGGGCTTTCCGGCGGGCGCGGCCTCTCCGACCGGCCGGATGCCCCACGAGCGGTCGCGCGAGCCGACCCACCGGTCGGGGGTGACCTCGATGTCGGTGCCGTCCACGCTGAGCACACCCTCCCAGGTGCCGACCTGGGCGAAGCGCTGCGCGTCGAGCGTCGTGCCGCTGCCCTGGCGCATCACGTGGGGCAGCTCCTGGACGACCGGGAAGGAGCCCTCCCAGGTCAGGTCCATGGCGATGCCCTCGGTCTCCTCGAGCACCAGGCGCAGCCTGTGGAGCGGCTCGATCACCTCGATGCGGTAGTTGCCGACCTGCTGGGCCATCCGGTCGGCGCCGCGCGGGTCGGCGGCGTCGCCGAGGTGGACGGCGGTCTGCTCCTCGCCGCGGCGGAGCAGCACGAAGGCGTCCTTGGTGCCGAGGTTGGGATAGAAGCCGAGGCCGGTGATGAGGAACAGGTCGCCGGTGCGGTCGTGGGCGTTGAGGTAGCAGCGGTCGTAGAAGTTGCGGTCGCTGCTGCCGGCCCAGGCGACGGGGCGCGGGAGCTGGTGGATCGGGTACTCGTCGAGCGGCCCGAGGCCGACGTACTCGTCATGCAGGCTCATGCACCGACCTCCTCGAGGAGCCGCTCGAGGAGCGGGCGGTGGTGGAAGACGGACTCGGGGTCCGCGGGCCTCTCGATCTCGCCGAAGTGGATCTGGCGCGCACTGGTGCGCAGGAACACGCAGCCCCAGTTGACGGCGGCGTGCAGCAGATACCAGGTGAGGTCGCCGGTCTCGACGCCGGTGAGCTCGCGGTACGTCGCCACGACGTCCTCGGTCGCCAGGAAGTCCGGCATGCCGGGCAGGCCGAGCATGGTCGCGATCTCCTGGAACACCTGGTGGGCGAAGACCAGCCAGGCGAGGTCCATCTCGCGCGGGCCGAGGGTGGCCATCTCCCAGTCGAGGACGGCGACCGGCTCGAAGTCGCGGTACATCATGTTGCCGATCCGGGAGTCGCCCCAGACCAGCACCGGCTCGCCCTCCTCGGCAGGGAGGTTGGCCTCGAGCCAGGCCAGGCCACGCTCGATCAGCGGGGAGCGCGGGCTCGCCTCGTCCGTGGTGATCGCGTAGTCGTACCAGGCCCGGGTCTTGGCGAGGTTGCGCGCCAGCGGGGTCGCACCCTCGTGGCCGGTGACCGCGGGGTCGAGGAAAGCGAAGGTCGTGGCGGCGTCGGGGATGCCGTGCAGCCTGGCCAGGACGTCGACGGTGCTGCGCTGCAGCCGCTCCTGCTGCTCGGGCGAGGCGTCGAAGAGCCAGTTGTCGCCGAACGGGTACGGCAGCACGTCGGGCGGCACCGCGCCGTCGAGGCGGTCCATCAGGAAGAACGGCGTGCCGAGCACGTCGCCTGTCGGCTCGTTGAGGCCCACCGTCGGGACCGGGACGCCGGCCAGCTCGCCGGCCAGGCGCATGGCGTCGTACTGGTCGGTGAGGCGGTACTCAGCGAACACCGGCAGGTCACTCGCCGCCGGGGCCACCCGGGCGACGTACTCGCGGGTGACCCGGGCGCCGCCCTCGGTGGTGGTGATCGCGAGCAGCACCGTCTCGCTCGACATGCCGTTGGTCTGCACGCCGTCGTGGAGGGTCACCTCGGGGTCGGCGCCGTCGGGCAGCACGCCGGTGAGCCACTCCTCGAGGCGGTCGTGGACCGCGCCCTGGTCGCGGCTCGACCGCTGCAGGGTCATCTCGGCCATCTCTGCGGGCAACGACTCGCTCACGGCACCTCCTGGCTCCACGCTACTAGAACGTGTTCTATGTCACGACGAGCGTTACGGTACCCTCGGTATCGAAAGAGGGGAAGAGGTCATGGGGACGGAAATGTCCGCAGCCCGCGCGACCGGCCGGCCGCGGGACCCGCGGATCGAGCAGGCCGCGCTGGCCGCGGTCCGCGCCCTGCTCGCCGAGGGCGGGTACGCCGCCGTGACCGGCGCGGCCGTGGCCGCCCGGGCCGGTACGACCAAGGCGGCCCTCTACCGCCGCTGGACCGCCCTTCCCCACCTCGTCCACGAGGCCGCCTTCCCCAGCGAGCTCGCGCTCGACATGCACCTGGGCGGGACACTGGAGGAGGACGTCGCCGGCATCGTGCGCGGCGCCCGCGACGCCCTGTGCTCCCCCGTCGGTGCCGCCGCCCTGCCCGCCCTGCTGGCCGAGATCACCACCTGGCCCGACCTGCACGCGGCCATGCTGGAGCGCTTCGCCGGCTCCTTCCGGGCGATCGACGAGCGGCTCGCGGTCGCGATCTCCGCCGGCGAGGCGCATCCCGACGCACGGGCCGACGACCTGATCCAGACCGTCATCGGGACGATCATCGCCGGCGTCCTGCTCACTCCCGGCCAGCTCGACGACGCCTGGGTCGACCGGCTCACCGCGAGCCTCGTGCGTGGCCTGCGCCCCTGACCCGGTTGATCTCGGCGAGCGCGAGGCCCTCCTCGTCACCGAGCCGGGCCAGCGCCTCGGCGTCCGGGCCGTAGACGGCGGACCCACCGATGAAGGTGTGCGGGCCGCAGCGGCCGGTCAGGCCGGCGACCACGACGTGCATCCCGTGGTCGAGCGCGCGGGCGGCGTAGGTGACGTCGAGGCGGCGGGCGCCGCCGGGGAAGTACGCGACCGAGGCGAGGTACGCCGAAGCGCCGGCCGCCGCGGCGATCGCGGCGTGCTTCGGGACGCTGCCGTCGCGGCAGATCGAGAGCGCGAGCACCACGCCGTCCACGGTGATCGTCGCCGGATGCTCGCCCCGGACGAACCAGGTCGGCTCGTCGCCGTCGAGGTGCTGCTTGTCGTACGGCGCCGTGGTGGTGCCGTCGGGCTCGACGACCACCGAGGCGAGGGTGCGGCCGCGGTCGCGACGCAGGGCGGTCGAGGCGACCACGGTGGCGCCGGCGGCCGCCGCGGCCGATCGCAGCGGGTCGAGCAGCGGGCCGGCCAGGTCGATCGGCGTCGGGACGTCGCCGCAGAACGCGCTGGCGTCGTACCCGGTGAGGAAGGCCTCGGGGAGCACCACCACGCGGGCACCGCCCTCGCCCGCCGCACGGACGAGACGGGCGGCCGTCGCGATGTTGTGGACGAGGTCGCCGGCGCGGGCCTCGGCCTGGGCGGCGGCGACGATCATCAGTGGGCGACGACCTCGACCCGCTGGAACTCCTTGAGCTCGGTGTAGCCGGTGGTGGCCATCGAGCGCTTGAGGGCCCCGACCAGGTTCATCGTGCCGTCGGCGACGCGGGAGGGCCCGAACAGGATCTCCTCGATCGTGCCGACCTGGTCGAACTGCACCCGCTGGCCCCGCGGCAGGTCCGCGTGGTGCGCCTCGGCACCCCAGTGGAAGCCGCGGCCGGGCGCGTCGGTGGCGCGGGCGAACGGCGAGCCGACCATCACGGCGTCGGCGCCGCAGGCGATCGCCTTGGCGAGGTCGCCCGACGTACCGATGGAGCCGTCGGCGATGACGTGGACGTAGCGGCCGCCGGACTCGTCGAGGTAGTCGCGGCGGGCGGCGGCGACGTCGGCGACGGCCGAGGCCATCGGGACGGAGATGCCGAGGACGGTGCGGGTCGTGTGGGCGGCACCGCCGCCGAAGCCGACCAGCACACCGGCCGCGCCGGTGCGCATCAGGTGCAGCGCGGCCTGGTGGGTCGCGCACCCGCCGACGATGACCGGCACGTCGAGCTCGTAGATGAACTCCTTGAGGTTCAGCGGCTCGGCCTGGCTGGAGACGTGCTCGGCAGAGACGGTCGTGCCGCGGATGACGAACAGGTCGACGCCCGCGTCGGTCACCGTCTTGGCGAACTCCTTGGTCCGCTGCGGCGACAGCGAGCCCGCCACCGTCACCCCGGCCTCGCGCACCTCGCGCAGCCGCTCGGTGATCAGCTCGGCCTTGATCGGCTCGGTGTAGATCTCCTGCAGGCGCCGGGTGGCCTCGACCCCCTGCAGCCCGGCGACCTCGTCGAGGAGCGGCTGCGGGTCGTCGTACCGCGTCCAGAGGCCCTCGAGGTTGAGCACGCCGAGACCGCCGAATCGGCCGAAGTCGATCGCGGTCTTCGGCGACATCACCGAGTCCATCGGCGCCGCGAGGATCGGCAGGGAGAACCGGTACGCGTCGATCTGCCAGTCGACGCTGACCTCCTCGGGGTCGCGCGTGCGCCGGGACGGCACGATCGCGATGTCGTCGAAGGAGTACGCCGTCCGGGCCCGCTTGGCGCGGCCGATCTCGATGTCGCTCACGCGCCGAGGATATCGGGACCGCCGCTCAGGACCGCATGCCGGCGAGGTCGAGGAACATGACGTGCAGCCCGGCGAGGCTCCCGTCGGGACGACGGAAGGCGCCCGGGACGGTGCCGATCACCTGGAAGCCGAGACTGCGCCACAGCGCGACGGCGGCGGTGTTGGTGGTGACCACGGCGTTGAACTGGATGCCCGCGAAGCCCTGCTCCCGGTGCCACGCGACGACGTGCTCCCCGAGCGCCCGGCCCACGCCGGCACCGCGCGCCGCGGTCGCCACCATGAAGGACGCGGTGCCGATGTGGCTGCCCTGGGCCGGCCGGTTCGGGCCCATCTTCGCGGTCCCGACCACGACGCCGTCGAGCTCGGCAACCGCGACCGCACCGGGCTGGCCCAGCCAGAAGTCGCGGGCCTCGGCGTCGTCGAGCACCGGGACGGCGTACGTCTCACCGGCGGTCAGCACCTCGGTGATGATCGCCCCCACCGCCGGCCAGTCGGCGGGCTGGTACGGCCGGAGGACGAGCTCGCTCACCCGGCCGACAATAGTTGGTTCATTCCCTGGGATCGTGCAAGCGAGTAGCGCTCACGCGTACTGCGGCAGCCCTTGGCACGACTCAACTACGGCCGACCGGCGAACGGCACGCCGGTCAACGACGGGACTCGTGTCGTCCCTGTGTGCGCGGGTCGAGCTTCTCCGCCTCGTTGAGACGGCGCTCGTGCTCGACGCGCTCGCGCTCGAAACGGTTGCGCTTGTCCTCGGCGATGGCCTCGAGCCGGTCGGCCTCGGCCCGCGCCTGCTCGGACTCGGCCTCGACCTGTCGCGCCTCCGCGTCCTGCGCGCGCAGCCTGGTCTCGTGCCGCTGCGCCTCGCGACGGATCGCCTCGGCCTTCTCCCGGTCCCGATTCCGCTTCTTGCGCGCGCCAGCCATCGCGATGGCGCCGATCACCAGCAGCGCCACGATCACGTACACGGCGATCCAGCCCGGGTCGTTCCAGGCACCGAACCACTCGTTGACATCCATCGTCGACTCCTCCCCCTAGTTCCGCTTCTCGTGCGGTACCGCGGGAGGGCGCACCTCATACCGTGCGCGACACGTCGCGTGCGGGGCCGAGTCCGGCGCTCGAGCGCCGGACGGCGTTACCGACAGCGGGCGTGACGCCCGACCACGCTCGCGGAGGATCCCTCCAGGACGCCGATGACCGCCACGGTCAGGACCGGTGGTAGTTGGGCGCCTCGACGGTCATCTCGATGTCGTGCGGGTGGCTCTCCTTGAGCGAGGCGGAGGTGATCCGGATGAACCGGCCCTTCTCCTGCAGCTCGGGGATTGTCTGCGCGCCGACGTAGAACATCGACTGGGACAGGCCGCCGAGGAGCTGGTGCGCGACGCCGGCGAGCGGTCCCTTGTAGGCGACCCGCCCCTCGATGCCCTCGGGCACGATCTTGTCGTCGCTGGTGACCTCGGCCTGGAAGTAGCGGTCCTTGGAGTAGGACTTCTTGCCGCGCGAGGACATGGCTCCGAGCGAGCCCATGCCGCGGTACGCCTTGTACTGCTTGCCCTGGTGGAAGACGACCTCGCCGGGCGACTCCTCGCAACCGGCGAGCATCGAGCCGATCATCACGGACTCGGCGCCGGCCACGATGGCCTTCGCGATGTCGCCGGACTGCTGGAGGCCGCCGTCGGCGATGACGGGTACGCCGGCCGGCCCGGCCGCGAGGGACGCCTCGTAGACCGCGGTGACCTGGGGGACGCCGCAGCCGGTCACGACGCGCGTCGTGCAGATGGAGCCGGGGCCGAAGCCGACCTTGACGGCGTCGGCACCCGCATCGACGAACGCCTGGGCGCCCTCGCGGGTGGCGACGTTGCCGCCGATGACCTGGACGTGCTTGGTGGCCGGGTCGGACTTGAGCCGGCGGACCATGTCGAGCAGGAGCGTGACGTGTCCGTGGGCGGTGTCGGCGACGAGGACGTCGACCCCGGCCTCGATCAGGCCGGTGGCCCGCTCCCAGGCATCGCCGAAGTAACCGATCGCGGCGCCGACCATGAGCCGGCCGTCGCCGTCCTTGGAGGCGAGCGGGAACTGCTCGGACTTCACGAAGTCCTTGACGGTGATCAGGCCGCCCAGGCGGCCCTCGGCGTCGACGAGCGGGAGTCGCTCGCGCTTGTGCTTGCGCAGCAGCGCGGTCGCGTCGTCACGGGAGATGCCGACGCCACCGGTGACCAGCGGCATCGGGGTCATCACCTCGTCGACCTTGGTGGTGGCCCACTCCGCGACGGGGGTGAACCGCAGGTCGCGGTTGGTGCAGATGCCGAGCAGCCGGTTGTCGGCGTCGACGACGGGGAGGCCGGAGACGCGGTACTCGCCGCAGATCCTGTCGAGCTCCTCGAGCGTCGCGTCGGGGCCGATGGTGACCGGGTTGGAGATGATGCCGGTCTGGGTCCGCTTGACGAGGTCGACCTGGTAGGCCTGCTCCTCGGCGGAGAGATTGCGGTGGAGGATGCCGATGCCGCCCTGGCGGGCCATCGCGATCGCCATCCGCGACTCGGTCACGGTGTCCATCGCGGCGCTGATCAGCGGCGACTTGAGCGAGATCTCGCGGGTCAGCCGCGAGGTGGTGTCGATGTCGTCCGGCGCGAGGTCGGAATGACCGGGCAGCAGCAGGACGTCGTCGTAGGTGAGACCGAGCGCAGCGAACTTGTCGGGGACCTCCACTGGACCAGTGTAGGGCGTGAGCCCCATCACGCAGTGCGCGGCCCTTGACGGGTCCGAGAGGGTGGGAGCGTGGTTTCCGACCTCTCCCCGCACGTCCTCGTCCTCTTCGGCGCGACCGGCGACCTGGCCGCCCGCAAGCTCTTCCCCGGCCTCTACCGGCTGGCCGTCGCAGGCCGCCTGCCCGACCACTTCGAGGTCATCGGCAGCGGCCGGCACTCCCCCGGCGGCGACGACGAGTTCCGCCGCCACGTGCGCGACGCGCTCGCCGAGTTCGTCGGCGACGTCGACGAGTCCGTGGCCGGCCCGCTGCTCGCGCGGACCCGGTTCGTCGCGTCCTCCGCCGACGACGGTACGGCGCTCGCCCGGGCCGTCGAGGAGGCCGAGGACCGGATCCTGGCGACCTGCGGCTGCCTGCTGGGCGACGTACGGCGCCTCCTCTACCTCTCCGTCCCGCCCGGAGCGGTCAAGGGCATGGTCGGCATGCTCGACCGCGAGGACCTCGTCGCCCGCTCGCGGCTGGTCACCGAGAAGCCGTTCGGCACCGACCTCGCGACCGCCCGCGACCTGCAGGCCGTGCTGTCCTCGGCGTTCGCCGGCGACCAGGTGTTCCGGATCGACCACTTCCTCGGCAAGGAGGCGGTGCAGAACATCCTCGCGCTGCGCTTCGCCAACGGCCTGTTCGAGCCGGCGTGGAACAGGCACTCCATCGAGTCGGTGCAGATCGACGTCCCCGAGAAGCTCACGGTCGAGGGCCGCGGCAGCTTCTACGAGGGGACCGGCTGCCTGCGCGACATGGTGACCACCCACCTCGCCCAGCTGCTCGGCTTCGTCGCGCTCGAGGACCCGCACGCGTTCCGGGCCTCCGCCATCCGCGCCGCGAAGGCCGCGACCTTCTCCGCGGTCCGTCCGCTCGACCCCGAGCGCGTCGTCTTCGGCCAGTACGACGGCTACCGCGACGAGCCCGACGTGGCCGCCGACTCGCAGGTCGAGACCTTCGTGGCCGCCGAGGTCTGGATCGACAACGACCGCTGGCGCGACGTCCCGTTCTACCTGCGCACCGGCAAGGCGATGGCCGAGGGCAGCCGCACGATCACGGTCCGCTTCCGCGACCCCCGCCACCGCTGGCTCAAGCCCGAGGACGGCGGCATCCCCGAGCCCAACGAGCTGGTCATCGAGCTCGCCGACCAGCCGCGGGTCGCGATCGACGTGCGCGCCAAGCGCCCCGGTCCCGACATGGCCCTCGTGGAGGGCGTGTTCCGGCTCGACCTGGTGGGTGACGTCCCCGGCGCGGACCCGCTCGAGGCCTACGAGCGGCTGCTGCTCGACGTGATGCGCGGCGACCAGACGTTGTTCATCAGCTCCGAGGAGGTCGACCGGCTGTGGGAGATCTTCCAGCCGGTGCTCGACCGCCGTCCGCCCGTCGAGCCCTACGCGCCCGGCACGTGGGGGCCGGCCTCGGCGCTCGACCTGCCGCTGGGTCGGTGGCGGCTCGGCAACCACCCTGCCGCCCCGAACGGTCAGTGATCCGGTCGGGACCACTCCTCGGACTGGGTCAGCTTGAACAGATAGGCCAGCGGCGGTACGACGACCACCACCGCCAGCCCGACCGCGACGAGCAGCCCCTGCAGGGTCGCGGTGGCACCCGCCGCGTCGGCGATGGTGACCTCGTCGACGAGCAGCCACGGGTACTGACCCACGCCCCACCCCGACACCACGGCGGCGACGGCGAGGACGGCGGTGATCCGCGCGACGGCGTACCGCCGGGTCCAGAGCAGCGCCATGGTCGCCACCCCCGCGAGGCCGGCGAGGACGACGAGGGGCGCGGCCCGGCCCTCGAGCCCGGCCGCGAGAGTCGGGGCGTCGTGGTCGAGCGGGACGAGGGCGGCGAAGATGATCGCGCCGGTGGCCGCGCCGACACCGAGAGCGCGCAGGCGCAGCTCGTCGGCGAGCCGGTCCTGGCCGCTGCGGCGGGCGTCGGCGACCAGGAAGGTCCCGGCGAGGAAGGCGCAGGTGCCGACGGCGATCACGCCGCCGAACAGTGAGGTCGGGTTGACCCAGGACGACCACCGGTCGCCCGTGCCGTCGAGCGGCACCCGGCCCGAGGCGATGCCGCCGGCGACGGTGCCGAGGAAGAACGGCGTGATGATCGAGGAGGTCGCGAACACGATCCCGAACAGGCGGGCCTGAGCCAGGGTGGCGGCGTACTTGCGGAACGCGAAGCTCGCGCCGCGCAGCACGATGCCGAGCAGGGCCAGCAGCAGCGGCAGCACCAGCGTCGACATCGCGGCCGCGAAGGACGCGGGGAAGCCGGTCCACCAGATCACCAGGACGTAGATCAGCCACACGTGGTTGGCCTCCCACACCGGACCGATGCTGTGGTCGACGAGGGTGCGCAGCTCCGCACCCCGCCTGCTGCTGCCGGCCGTCAGGTCGAAGAATCCGGACCCGAAGTCGGCGCCGCCGAGCACGGCGTACGCGATGACTCCGACGAAGAGGGCGGCCGCGACCGCGAGCTCGAGCGTCACGACGAGACCTCCGGGGCGTACGGACTGGGCAGGTCGGCGTCGCCGGCGCGCCAGCGCCGGGCCATCGAGCGCAGTACGACGACCGCGCCGACCGTCATGGCCGTGTAGACGACGGTGCTGATGCCGAGCAGCCACCACAGGCTGGCGGTGTAGTCGCCGACGGCGTCGGTGGTGCGCATGACGTCGTACACGATCCAGGGCTGGCGGCCGACCTCGGTGGCGATCCAGCCGGCCTCGAGCGCGACGACCGCGAGCGGGCCGGCCGCGGCGGCGAAGCGGAGGAACCAGCGCTTCTCGAGCAGGTCGCGACCACGTCGGCGCTGGAACCAGAAGAGCACGACGGCCGCCGCGAGAAGGGTGCCGATGCCGACCATCGTCTGGAAGGCCAGGTGGGTCATGTTGACCGGCGGGTGGTCCTCCTCGGGGATCGTGTCGAGCCCGGGGACCGGCTTGTCGGGCGAGTTCATCGCGATCAGGGAGCCGAGACGCGGGATGTCGATCGACCACTTCACCTCGCCGTCGACCAGCACTCCCCCGAGTCGCAGTGGCGAGGGACTCTCCGTGGTCTCGGCCAGCTCGAACGCTGCCAGCTTGGCGGGCTGGCGCTCGTCGAGGCCGAAGCCGAGCACGTGGCCGACGAACGGCTGGGTCACCGCGGCGATCGACGCGAACACGAACGGGACCAGGAAGCCCAGCCGGTGGTGGGCGTCGCGGCGACCGCGGAGCATGCCGACGGCGTACACGCCGGCGACGGTGAACCCGGTCAGCATGTAGGCGCCGACCCACATGTGGGCGAACTGGAGGAAGGCGTGCTGGTTGAACAGCACCTTCCACGGCTCGACGTCGGTGACCTGGCCGTCGACGATCCGGAAGCCGGTCGGCACGTTCATCCAGGCGTTGACCGCGAGCACGCAGTAGGCGCCGATGATGCCGGTGACCGCCATCGGCAGGACCATCAGGACGTGCCTCTTGGCGGGCATCCGTCCCCAGCCGTAGAGGTAGATGCCGAGAAAGATCGCCTCGAGGAAGAACGCCAGGCCCTCGAACGCGAACGGCAGGCCGAGCACGTCGCCGTACGTCCCCATCAGGCCGGGCCACAGCAGGCCCATCTCGAAGCTGAGCACCGTGCCGGAGACGGCGCCGATCGCGAAGAGGACGGCGGACACCTTGGCCCAGCGCTTGGCCAGGCCGAGCGCGACCGGGTCGCTGTGCCGGATGCCTCGCAGGTGCATCACGAAGATCATCGCGGGGAACGCGACGCCGAAGCACGCGAGCACGATGTGCCAGCCCAGCGAGAGCGCCATCTGCTCGCGGGCGGGCAACAGGCCGGGGGGTTCCACCTCGGTGGCGAGGCGGGTGAGGGCGGTGACGACGTCGGGGGTCAGCACTCCTCGACCGTACTGTTTGTGAATGCGTTCACAAAGTCTCGGAAGGTGTCATGTCCGCCACACGGGCATGGTCGGACGGTCGGCTCAGCGGCGCAGGTCGGCGAGCGCGATCCGCACGGTGAGCGAGTCCCCCGCCATCCGGATGCGACCGCGCATGCCCGCGGCGAGCACCATCGGGAGCACCGCCTTGGTGTCCGACGGGGCGGTGAGCACGATCTCCTCCGCGCCCGCCGAGCGCGCGGCCCGGGCGACGTCGGCGAGCAGCCGGGTGCCGACACCGCGGCGGTGCCAGGCCGGGTCGACCCACAGGTCCACCGGCCACGGCTCGTCGTCCTCGGTCGGCGTGAACTCGGCGCGGCCGGTCACCTTGCCGCCCGCCAGCGCGGAGACCACGGCCCCGTTCGTGACGAAGTCGGGGTCCCCGGCTGCCGGCTGGTGCGGGGCGGGCGCGACCTGAGCGGCGAGCACCTCCCCCACAAGCTCGGCCAGCGCCGAGGCCCGGTCCCGCTCGATGGCGGTGAAGGGCGTGTCCCGGCGTACCTGGATCGTGGTCGTGGCGCCGATCGTCATCTCCAGCACGT
This sequence comes from Nocardioides sp. QY071, assembly GCF_029961765.1. Taxonomy (NCBI): domain Bacteria; kingdom Bacillati; phylum Actinomycetota; class Actinomycetes; order Propionibacteriales; family Nocardioidaceae; genus Nocardioides; species Nocardioides sp. QY071. The sequence continues at coordinate 1,092,157 of NZ_CP124681.1, read as the reverse complement.
CCTCCGACCCGTCGCTGGGCGCGACGTCGGCGTCGAACAGGTGCGCCGCCACCTCGGGGAAGGTCGCCGGCTGCGCGATGATCGCCCGCACGGCCTGGACGTAGCGGGTCGGCTGGTCCTCGAGCGCCGCCGTCGTCACGGGTACGGCGCTCACCGCCTCGCCGCCGGCCGCGGTCACCAGCTCGTGGAGCTGCTCGGCCGTCCAGTCCTGCGGCACCTGCAGGACCAGCTCGTCGGTGACCGAGGTGCCCTCGGGGAAGACCTGCACGGTCTGGATGTTGACCCCGGCCCGGCCGCAGGCCGCCGCCAGCTCCGCAAGGGACCCGGGCCGGTCGGGCAGTCCGGCTCGCACGCGCCACAACATGTCCTCACCATGCCAGACATTCGTGTCCTTGGGCGATCACCAATGTTTCGGGCACCGACCCCTGTCCACCCACCCGGCCCGAACTGTCCTGCAAGCATCGCCGACCCGGCAGAAAGTGGCCTCCGGATCACGTCGACCCGGCAGAAAGTGGCAACGCCGGCGGACACTTCGCGCCGGGTCGGCGCGATCTCGACGCACCTTTGTGCCGGGTCGGCGTGATCTGCGTGCACCTTGGCGCCGGGTCGGCGCGATCTGCGCGCACGTTTGTGCCGGGTCGGCGTCCAGCAGGAGCCGCCGAGGTGCCAGGAATGCAGCGGCCCGCCGCACCCGGGGTGCGGCGGGCCGAAGCGTTCGAGCGAGGACTCAGTGGCCGTGGCCGTGCCCGTGGCCGTGACCGGCCGCCTCGGGCTCCTCCTCCTCGGGCTTGTCGACGACCAGCACCTCGGTCGTCAGCAGCATGCCCGCGACGGAGACCGCGTTGGCCAGGGCCGAGCGGGTCACCTTGACCGGGTCGATGACACCCTGGGCCACGAGGTCGCCGTACTCGCCGGTGGCGGCGTTGTAGCCGTTGCCGACGCCGAGCTCGCGGACCTTGTTGGTGATCACGTAGCCGTTCTCGCCACCGTTCTCGGCGATCCAGCGCAGCGGCTCGTCGGCGGCCTTGCGCACGATCCGCACGCCGAAGGCCTCGTCGCCGGTCAGGCCGAGGTCACCGTCGAGGACCGACACCGCGTGGACGAGCGCCGAGCCACCGCCCGAGACGATGCCCTCCTCGATCGCGGCGCGCGTCGCGGAGACGGCGTCCTCGATCCGGTGCTTCTTCTCCTTGAGCTCGACCTCGGTGTGCGCGCCGACCTTGATCACCACGACGCCGCCGGAGAGCTTGGCCAGCCGCTCCTGGAGCTTCTCGGTGTCCCAGTCGGAGTCGGACGCCTCGATCTCCTTCTTGATCTGCTCGACGCGACCCGCCACCTCGGTGACCGAGCCGGCGCCGTCGATGATCGTGGTGTTGTCCTTGGTGATCACGATGCGCCGCGCCTGGCCCAGCACGTCGAGGCCGACCTGGTCGAGCTTGAGGCCGACCTCGGGCGAGATGACCTGGCCGCCGGTGAGGACGGCAATGTCCTGCAGCATCGCCTTGCGGCGGTCGCCGAACGCCGGGGCCTTCACCGCGACGGCGTTGAAGGTGCCGCGGATCTTGTTGACGACCAGGGTGGAGAGCGCCTCACCCTCCACGTCCTCGGCGAGGATGAAGAGCGGCTTGCCGGCCTGGATGACCTTCTCCAGCAGCGGCAGCAGGTCGGCGATCGCGCCGATCTTGCCCTGGTGGATGAGGACGTACGGGTCGTCGAGGACGGCCTCCTGGCGCTCCGCGTCGGTGACGAAGTACGCCGAGATGTAGCCCTTGTCGAACTGCATGCCCTCGGTGAACTCGAGCTCGGTCGAGGGGGTGTTGGACTCCTCGACCGTGATCACACCGTCCTTGCCGACCTTGCCGAACGCCTCGGCGAGCAGCTCGCCGATGTGGCTGTCGCGCGAGGAGACCGTCGCCACGGAGGCGATGTCCTTCTCGTCGTCGACGTCGCGGGCGGCGGCCTTGAGGGCGTCGGCCACGGCGGCGGCCGCGGCGTCCATGCCGCGCTTGAGGCCCATCGGGTTCACCCCGGCGGCGACGGCGCGCAGGCCCTCGTGGACCAGCGCCTGGGCGAGGACGGTGGCGGTCGTCGTACCGTCTCCGGCGACGTCGTTGGTCTTGGTCGCGACCTCCTTGGTGAGCTGGGCACCGAGGTTCTCGAACGGGTCGTCCAGCTCGACCTCACGCGCGACGGTCACGCCGTCGTTGGTGATGGTCGGCGCACCCCACTTCTTGTCGAGCACGACGTAGCGGCCCTTCGGGCCGAGCGTCACCTTGACGGTGTTGGCGAGGGCGTCGACGCCGCGCTCGAGGGCGCGGCGGGCGTTCTCGTCGAACTCCAGGATCTTGGGCACTACTTCACTCCTTGGATGGAAAGCCGAACGCCCGGGACGTCACGCACGGATGCGGACGTCCCGGGCGATACGAGACTCAGCTCAGGCGATGACCGCGAGGACGTCGCGGGCCGAGAGGATGAGGTACTCGGCGCCGGCGTACTTGACCTCGGTGCCGCCGTACTTGCTGTAGATGACCTTGTCACCCACGGCCACGTCGAGCGGGACGCGGTTGCCGTTGTCGTCGATGCGGCCGGGGCCGATGGCCAGGACCTCGCCCTCCTGGGGCTTCTCCTTGGCGGTGTCGGGGATGACCAGGCCCGAGGCGGTGGTCTGCTCGGCCTCGAGAGGCTTGACGACGATCCGGTCCTCGAGCGGCTTGATGTTGACCGACACGATGTCGACCTCCACTTTCTGAGACTGTCTGGGGTGTGTCGTGCAGGAGACCTGCGCTGGCACACTCGCGGTGAGAGTGCCAGAAACGAAACTAGCACTCTCCGCAAGTGAGTGCCAGAGGCACCCTGGGGCGGCTGCTGGTGACGACCTACCAAAGTCGGTTGACCCGGGCCCCCTGCACGCCGATAGCGTTTCCGCCATGTTCGCTGCGCTCGGTCGCTTCGTGACCCGTTTCCGTTGGTACGTCATCGCCGCCTGGGTGCTCATCGCCGTGATCGTGGGTGCCGCGGCTCCCGCCCTCGAGTCGACCCAGGACAACTCCGAGTTCCTGCCCGACCACTACGAGTCGATCCAGGCCCTCAAGATCCAGGACGCCAAGTTCTCCGACTCCTTCTCGCCAGGCGCGATCCTGGTGATCGAGCGCAAGGACGGCGGCAAGCTCACCGGCGACGACGCGAACGAGGTCACCGCCCTCGGCGAGAAGCTCGCGCCGGAGCTGGGCAAGAAGACCTTCCAGCAGGTCGTCATCGGGCAGGACGAGTCGGGCAAGCCGAACCTCTCCGAGGACGGCACCGTGATGTTCGCGGTGATCCCCCTCGCCGACGGAGCCACCGGCTACGACACCCAGGCCATGGACGACGCCAAGCTGCTGCGCAAGGACATCAAGAAGCTCGTCGCCGGCACCGACCTCGAGATCCGCGCGACCGGCGCGGTGCCCCAGGGTCTCGACTCCCAGGAGTCCAGCGCCGACACCCTGCTCATCGTCGCCGTCGCGACCGTCGTCCTCATCATCGGGCTGCTCGCCCTGATCTTCCGCAGCGTGCTGATCTGCCTGCTGCCCATCGTCGTGGTCGGCCTGGTCTCCTCGATCGCCACCGGCGCCATCGCCTGGGCCAACGACGTCTTCGACCTCAAGGCCGACGCATCGGTCCAGCAGATCCTGGTCGTCGTCCTGTACGGCGTCGGCACCGACTACATCCTGTTCTTCCTGTTCCGGCACCGCGAGCGCCTGCGCACCGGAGCGGCCGTCAAGGACTCGGTCATCTACAGCCTCGACCGTGCCGGTGAGGCGATCGCCTCGGCCGGTGGCGCGGTGATCGTGGCCTTCATGGCGCTCATCCTCAGCTCGCTCAGCATCTTCCGGGCGATCGGCCCGGCCCTGGCGATCGCCGTGTTCGTCACCCTGCTCGCCGCGCTGACCCTGGTGCCGGCCGTCGTGTCTCTGCTCGGCAAGGCCCTGTTCTGGCCGTCGAAGGCGTGGCAGAAGGAGCCCAAGCACGGCACCTTCATCAAGCTCGGCAACGCCGTCGGGCGTCGTCCCGGCCTGACCGCGCTCGTGTCGGGCGGCGCGATGACGGTGCTGGCGATCTTCGCGCTCAGCTTCAACCCGTCCTTCGACTTCAACTCCAGCCTGCCCAAGGGGGTCGAGTCCACCGAGGCGATGACCACCTTCACCGAGCACTTCTCAGCCGGCGCGGCCGAGCCTGTCCCGGTGCTGGTGGACGCCGACGGCGCCGACGTCACGCCCGACCAGCTCACCGCCTTCGGGGACGCGCTGGGCAAGGCCAAGGGCGTCGACGCGGTGGCCGGTCCGCTGCCCTCGAAGGACGGGACCGCGTACCAGTTCTACCTGACCCTGTCCGACGACCCGGTCTCCGACGCCGCGCAGGACAACGTCGCCGGACCGATCCGCGACACGGCCCACGAGGCCGCCCCGGACGGCACCGAGGCGTACGTCGGCGGCACGCCCGGCATCTTCGCCGACATGTCCGCGGCGATGGCCCGCGACTACAAGGTGGTCTTCCCGGTCGCGGCCGTGATCATCATGCTGATCCTCGCCCTGCTGCTGCGCAGCCTGGTCGCCCCGTGGTTCCTGATGGCCGCGGTGGGCCTGGGCTTCGCCGCGACCCTGGGCCTGACGGTGATCGCGTTCCAGCACATCGGCGGCGAGTCCGGGCTGATCTTCATGCTGCCGATCTACATCTACCTGTTCGTCACCGCCCTCGGCACGGACTACAACATCTTGATGATCGCCCGGCTCCGCGAGGAGGCGCGCGAGGGACGCGACCCGCACGACGCCGCACGCCAGGCGGTCACCCACGCCGGACCCACGATCGCGGCTGCGGGCGTCATCCTGGCGGGCACCTTCGCCTCGCTCATGCTCGGCGGCAACACGCTGATCGTGTCGATGGGCTTCGCGCTCGCGGTCGGCATCTTGATCGTGTCGTTCGTGATGTCCATGTTCTTCACGCCGGCACTGACCTCGCTGCTCGGCCACGCGGCCTGGTGGCCCGGTCACGGCGACGAGAAGCCCGCCAAGGACGCCGACGACGAGCCGGAGCCGGAGCTCGCGCCCACGACCTGACAGGATCGGGGGGTGGACCTCGACGACTTCCGGTGGCTGCTGACCGACGAGGGGCAGGCGCTGCTCGCCGAGGCCACCGCCCTGGTCGCGGACGGTGCCGCCCCGCTGGCGGCGGGCTCCGCGCTGCGTCGTACGACGACGCCGGAGCGGGCCGCGACAGCACTGACCCAGGTGGAGCTGCGGGCCCGTGCGGTCGCGAAGTTCGGTGACCTGGCAGCGCGGATGTACTTCACGCCCGACGCCCTGGAGCAGGCGACCCGGCTGCGGGTGGCGCGGCACCGGGCCGGACGGGCGTCGGCGTTCGGGGCGCAGACCCTGGTCGATCTCGGCTGCGGGATCGGCGGCGACCTGGTCGCGGCCGCCTCCGCGGGCATCGTGTGCGCCGGCGTCGACCTGGACCCGGTCCGGGTGGCCGTCGCGGAGGCCAACCTGGCCGCGCTCGGCCTACCCGGTGCGGTCCAGGTCGCCGACGCCACGACCGTCGACCACAGCGGGTTCGACCTCGCCTTCGCCGACCCGGCCCGCCGCTCGGGGGCCGGGCGCAGCTTCCGGGTCGAGGACTGGACCCCGCCGTGGACGTGGGTGGAGGGGCTGCTGCGCCGCGACGCCTGCGTCAAGGTCGCGCCCGGCATCCCGCACACGCTGGTGCCCGCCGGCGTCGAGGCCGAGTGGGTCAGCGACGACGGCGAGGTCAAGGAGGCCGCGCTGTGGGCCGGGCGGACCGCCACCGTCGCCCGCCGCGCGACCGTGATCGGCGCGGGCGGCCTGGCCACGATCACCGACGAGGAGGACCCCGGCCCGGGTGCCGTCGGCGTGCGCGCGGTCGGTGGGTACCTCTACGAGCCCGACGGTGCGGTGATCCGGGCCGGCCTGGTCACGGCCGTGGCGGCCGGGGTCGACGGCGGCCTGGTCGACCCGAGGATCGCCTACGTCACGGCAGATGAACCGTTCCGCACGCCCTTCGCCCGCAGCTACCGGGTCCTCGAGACGCTCCCCTACCGGGAGAAGCAGCTCAAGGCGGCGCTGCGTGAGCGCGGCATCGGCCGGCTGACCATCAAGAAGCGCGGCGTCGATGTGTCTCCTGAGGCACTGCGCAAGCGGCTGGCACTGAGCGGCGACGCCGAGGCGACGATCGTGCTGACCCGGGTCTCCGGCGAGGGCACGGCGCTGCTCGTCGAGCCCTTCTGAGCCTGCATTCACCGAATACAGGCTGAGCCAGCTTCAGACGGCCGGCAGGTCCATGGTGCGCCGGCCCCGGGCGGCGGCCGCCCGCTCGCTGCGGATCACCAGCCGGTGCAGGTCGCTGTTGTCACCGAGCCGCACCCGGTCCGGTACGACGTGCCGCGAGCCCCGCACCCCCGCGGTGACAGCGCGCCAGGCCAGCGCGTGCGCGGGCGACCAGCGCAGGCCGTAGAGGTCGCGGACCGCCGGCGGCAGCATCCCCTGCACGACGAGGTTGGTGGTCTTGATGCCAGGCGTCATCGGCCACGGCACCGGCATGTCACGGGCGATGGCGAGGCCGACCACGCGGGCCTCGGCGGTCAGGTGCATCCGACCGGAGGCGTACCAGTCGCGCATCCACTGCTCGAAGGCCGCCGCGCCGGGCGGCGCCACTGACCGGGGCATCCCGAACAGCTCGCCGAAGCGGACCCAGTCGGCCCACAGGTCGTCCTTCTCGCCCGCCGTCAGCGGCCGCACAAGGGTCTCGAAGGCGACCCGCGAGGAGTCCGCGAGCATCGCCATCGTCCACAGCATCAGCTCCGGGTCGAAGGCGTCGTACGGCGTCCCTCGGCCGAACGACCCCTCGTCGCGGTCCAGCTCGCCGCGCACCCGCTGGTGCAGTCCGTGCACCGCGGCCAGCAGCCGGTCGGCCTCGGTGCGGGGCGCGAAGAACACGGTCTCGAACGCGAGCGCGGTACGGGCGAGCCGCTCGAACGGGCGTTCCTTGGCGAGGGTGGCCTGGGAGGTGCCGACGTACGGCACGGGGTGGGTGGCGCCGATGATGAGCGCCCGCTGGCCGTAGGTCTGCCCGACCGCGCGGTGGGACTGGACGTGGCGGAGCATCGACCCTTCGGGGAAGTAGCCCGCCTCCGGTGCCACGGTCTCAGCCGGCCAGCACGTCGGTGACCGGCAGGCTCGAGTCGGCCGGCAGGTCCAGGGTCGAGGGGGTCCGGCCGCGCGCGACCATGGTCGAGCCGAGCGCCGCGACCATGGCGCCGTTGTCGGTGCACAAGCCGGGGCGCGGCACGCGGACCCGGATGCCCAGCTTCGTCGCGCGCTCCTCGGCGAGCGCCCGGAGCCGGGAGTTGGCGGCGACGCCACCGCCGATCATCAGGTCCTCGATGCCCTCAGCGCTCGCGGCGTCGAGCGCCTTGCGGACCAGCACGTCGCACACGGCCTCCTGGAAGGAGGCGGCGACGTCGGCGACCGGCACCGGCTCGCCCGAGCGCTCGCGGGCCTCGACCCAGCGGGCCACGGCGGTCTTGAGGCCGGAGAAGGAGAAGTCGAAGCGGTGCCGCTCCAGGTCGCGGCGGGTGCTGAGCCCGCGCGGGAAGTCGATGGCGACCTGGTCGCCCTCGCGGGCGACGCGGTCGATGTGGGGGCCGCCAGGGAACGGCAGCCCGAGCAGCCGTGCGACCTTGTCGAAGGCCTCGCCCGCGGCATCGTCGATGGTGGCGCCCATCGGGTCCACACCGCCGTCGGCGCCGGTGATGTCGGTGACCTTGAGCAGGCTGGAGTGCCCCCCGGAGACGAGCAGGGCGAGACAGGGCTCGGGAAGCGGGCCGTGCTCGAGCTGGTCCACGGCGACGTGCGCGGCGAGGTGGTTGACGCCGTAGATCGGCTTGCCCAGGGAGAGCGCCAGCGCCTTCGCGGAAGCGACGCCGACGAGCAGGGCGCCGGCCAGCCCGGGCCCGTGCGTCACCGCGATCGCGTCGACGTCGGACAGCGCGACCCCCGCCGTGTCGCAGGCGCGCTGGATCGTGGGAACCATCGCCTCGAGGTGGGCGCGGCTCGCGACCTCGGGTACGACGCCCCCGAACCGCGCGTGCTCCTCGACGCTGCTCGCGACGGCGTCAGCGAGCAGCGTGTGGCCGCGCACGATGCCGACACCGGTCTCGTCGCACGAGGTCTCGATGCCGAGGACCAGGGGTTCGTCGCGGGTCGTCACGACACCATTGTGACGGGTGTGCTCAGCCAAGGTGCTGAGCGCCCGAGCTTCCTTGACGTATGCCGCGCCCCGGGCACGCACCTGGCTGCGTTGCCGTCGCTCGGTAGACAACCCGGTATGCCGTCGCTCCGCCGCCTTGCCATGCACGCACCCGGAGCACGGCAAGCACTCAAGGAACTCGAGCGCTCAGCACCAGCGCGTCGGTCCCGTCCCTGTAGTAGCGCGGCCGGCGCCCGAGCTCGGCGAACCCGTGCCGCTCGTAGAACAGCCGCGCCGCGAGGTTGTCCTCGCGGACCTCGAGCAGCAACCGCTCTGCACCCCCGTCGGTCGCGGTCGCGCGCACGGCCGACAGCAGCGCGGTCGCGACGCCCGTGCGCCGCAGCTCCTCGGGCACCGCGATCCGCTGCAGCTCGGCGTCCACGTCGACCACGCTGACCACGGCGTAGCCGGCGAAGGCGCCAGCCTCCTCGGCGACGAGGTAGGCAACGGTCGGCAGCGCACCGCCGACCCCCTCGCCGACGAGGTTCTCCGACCAGGGGTCGAGCGGGAAGGCATCGGCCTCGAGCGCGACGATCGCCGCGACGTCGGCGACCGCCGCGGGGCGGGTCGTGGTGGTCATCGGGCCGGCGCGACGGCGTCGGGGCGCCGCAGGTAGAGCGGCTCCGAGCCCAGGACCGTGAACCGGTCGGCGACCACGCCCCGCGCCAGCCAGGCCGCGTCGGGCCGCTGCGGGCCGCGCGCGTCGGGGAACGCCTCCGGGTAGAGCCGGGCACCCTCCCCGACCACCGGCCCGGTCGTGGCGAGCACGGCGGGCTTGTCGACGACCGGCTCGTCGAGGCGAGCGCCGCGGGCGTCGTACGAGGCGAGGTAGACCTCCTTGCGCCGGGCGTCGGAGGCGACGACGAACGCGCCGTCGACCGCGCCGGTCTCGACCGCCTCGAGGGCGAGCGCGTCGAGCGAACACACCCCGTGGACGGGTACGCCGAGCACGTGGGCCATGGTGCGCGCGGTGACCAGCCCGACGCGGAGTCCCGTGAACGGGCCGGGGCCGACCCCGACGGCGATGCCGGTCAGGTCGGCCGGGCGGGCACCGGCGCCGGACAGCACCTGCTCGATGAGCGGGGCGAGCTGCTCACCGTGCTTCATGCCGCGGTCGGAGGTCGCCGCGGCGACCACGTCGGTCCCATCGTGCAGCGCGACGGTGACCGTCGAGGAGGCGGTGTCGAAGGCGAGCAGCACCCTCCGAGGCTAGGCCATGTCCTCCGGGCCGGGGCCGGGTGGCTACTGCCAGGCCTTCACCCAGTCGACGACCAGGGTGGAGGTGTCCGGCATGCCGGGCGCGCGGGCGTTCCACCCGCCGCCCCAGATCTGGGTGAACACGAGGTAGAACGGCCGGTCGAACGGCTGCGGCGCGACCAGGCCGGCCGGCGTCCAGGCGTGGGTGAAGCACAGGCTGCCGTCGTAGTAGAAGCGCATCACGCTCGGCGTCCACTCGACGGCGTAGTCGTGGAACTCGGTCGACGAGGTGGGCATCGCGCAGGAGAAACCGGTGCTCAACATGTTGTTCTCGCCGGCGTAGTGCACCGAGGGGTAGACGTTCGCGGGCCGGGCGCTGAACCACTCGGCGACGTCGATCTCGCCCGAAGCGGGCCAGCGGCCGTAGGCCTGATCCTGCGGGTAGAGCCAGAACGCGGAGTGCGCACCGGCGGTCCCGGCCTCGGCGGGCATCTTGAGGCGGGCCTCGAAGCGCCCGTAGGTCTGGGTGAACCGGGACCGGGTGACCACGGTCGAGGCCTCGGTGTCGGTGGTGAAGTCGCCGTACGGACTGCGGCACACGAACGGCTCGTCGAGCACGGTCGCGGTGAGCCGCAGGTGGCCGGACGCGACCGCGATGGTGCGGTCGTTGTCGACGTAGCAGGAGCCGCTCGCCGTCGTCATGCCGCTGAACCAGGTCTCCTGGGCCATCCAGATCGCGGGGTCGAGCGTGGTGCCGTCGAAGTCGTCGCGGAAGGTGCAGGCGTAGTAGCCGCCCTCGGCGCGCTCGGGCCGCACGCCGCAACCGTCGCTGGGTGCAGGCGGTTTCGGGGTGGCCGGGGCGCCCGGTGCGGGCGGCGTCGGCACGACCCGGCGGGTCTTGCTGACCTTGCCGCCGGCCACGACCCGGTAGGTGCGCGGGGTGTCGGGATAGGGGACGGTGATCCGGAAGACGCCCTTGCGCGAGGCCCTGTCCTTCCCGACGGTGGTCCAGTACGACGGCCCGCGGGCCTGCAGCCGGACGACCTGGCGCGGCTTGGCCCGGCCCTTGAACACGACACTCTGATGGGCCGCTCGCGACGTCACCCGGTCCAGCACCGGCCGCCGGGACTCACCGGCCACGGCCGGGCCGTCGACGAGTCCGACCGCGGTGGCGACCAGCACGGCGACCAGCGCGGCGGACAGCAGCACTCGCAGCAAACGCATCGTTGGTTCCCCCCAAGATTCCCTCGGTCATCACCGTAGGAATCGGAGAGGGGTCGACGGATCGGGTGCGCGGCCCGAGTCCACTGCACCCGACGGGCCATCGGATCCGGGCCGGGGTCCCTGAAAGTAAAGGACGAAGGTCCCGTGCGGCGCTCGGCCTGCTCAGCCGAGCTCGCGGAGGTCCGTCTCGAGCCAGCGGGTGCCGATGCCGTCGAGCTCGACGAGGCGCGGATCGGCCTCGGGGTCGGCGGCCGTATCCCCGGTCGCGCGGGTGATCCGCACCTCGAGCCGGTCCTCGGCCAGGCCCTCGGCGATCCCGGTCCCCCACTCGACGACCGTGACCGCCTCGTCGAGGTCGGTGTCGAGGTCGAGGTCGTCGAGCTCGGCCTGCCCGCCGAGGCGGTAGGCGTCGACGTGGACCAGCTCGGGCCCGGCGCCGAGCGCGGGGTGCACCCGGGCGATGACGAAGGTCGGCGAGGTGATCTGGCCCCGCACGCCGAGCCCCTCCCCGAGGCCCTGGGTGAACGTCGTCTTCCCGGCGCCGAGCTCGCCGCTGAGGACGAGCACGTCGCCGCCGCTGAGGTACGCCGCGACCCGCCTCCCCAGGGCGCGCATGTCGTCGGCACCCGGCACGTCGACGATCACCGGCGCGGGGCGCGCCATCTCGACGTACGGCGCGTGCCGGCCGGTCTCGACGAAGCCGAGCTCGCGCCAGAAGCCGATCGTGCGCGGCAGCTCCTCGCGGGCCAGCAGCCGGACCCGCCGGGCGCCGGCGCGGGCGATGTCGAGCAGCGCGGCGCGGACCAGTCCGTGGGCGAGGCCGTGGCCCTGGGCCGCCGGGTCGACGCTGACCCGGCGCAGGTAGACGGCGTCGTCGACCGGGTCGAGGACCAGGGCGGCGACCGGACGGCCGTCGTCGAGGGTCAGCAGCCCGCCGCTCGGGGCGAGCATCGCGGCGATGGAGTCCTCGGTCTCGGCCAGGGCGTCGGCCGGCGGGTCGAGGACCGGGCGGTCCGCGAACGCCGCCTTCACCACGGCCAGCACCTCCGCGGCGGCCTCCGGGCCGACGCGCCTCGTCTCCACGCTCATCGCGTCGCTGCCCTCGCGGATGCGGCGGTGATCAGCTGGTCGAGCTCGGCGTTGACCAGCTCGTGGCGCTCCATGGTGACCATGTGGCCGGCGCCCTCGCACTCGAGCAGCCGCGCCCCGGGGATCCGGGACTGCAGCTTGCGGGAGTGCCCGATCGAGGTGATCCGGTCGTCGGTGCCGCAGATGACCGACGTGGGCACCCGGCCGAGCACCTCGACGAAGTCGAACTTGTCGAGGCCCGCGAAGTGCGGGAAGAAGTCGGCGACCACCTCGAAAGGGGTGGCGGCGAGCATGTCGTCGACGAACTCGACGTACCCGCGCGGCACGTCGCTGCCGAACGCGAACCGGTCGGTGGCGACCGTCGCGACGGCGCTGCCCGCGCGGCGCAGCGAGTCGATGGCGCGGTGGCCGAGGTGCAGGGTCCGTACGGCGCTGCTGGTCATCGGGCCGGCCAGGCGGGCGGGCAGCATCGGCAGCAGGATCCGGCTCGGGTCGAGGCCGCCGGCGGTCGTCGAGATCAGGCCGGCGCCGACCACGCGGGTGCCGACCAGCTCGGGGTACTGCTCGGCGAACGCGACGATGGACATCCCACCCATCGAGTGCCCGACCAGCACGACCGGCCCGTCGGGGACGACCTCCTCGAGCACCCGGTGCAGGTCGCGGCCGAGCTGGTCGATGGTCGAGTGGGCGCGATCGGAGTTGCCGGAGCGGCCGTGGGAGCGCTGGTCGTAGTAGACGGTGCGGACCAGGCCGCGGTACGCCGCGCGCTGGAAGTGCCAGCAGTCGAGGTTGAGGCAGAAGCCGTGGACGAAGACCACGGTGACCGGGGGCGTGTCGCCCTTGGTACGACGCAGCAGCCGCTCGACCGCGCCACCCGAGGCGGCGACCGGCTCGACCTCGTCGACCTCGACGTGGAGCGGCAGGCCGTCGTCGGCGACCACGGTCACCGGCGTCGAGTGCAGGCTCCCGAAGGGGATCTCCTCGCCCGCCCGCCGGCTGATCGCCCGCTGCTGGCGCAGGATCCCGACGGCCGCCGTACCGGCTGCGACGCCGAGGGCGCCAGCGAGGGACCCGACGACCCGGCCGCGGCGGCTCATGCGTCGGCTCCGTCGGCCTCGGAGTCCACGTAGTTGCGGGACATCCGCCCCCCGATCCTGGTGACGATCTCGTAGTTGATGGTGCCGCACGCCTCGGCCCAGTCCTGGGCGGTGGGCCCGCCCGCGGAGGGCGGGCCGAGGACGACGACCTCGCTGCCGACCGCTGGCCGGTCTCCCCCGAGGTCGACGACGACCTGGTCCATGCAGACGGTGCCGCGGATCGGCCGCCGCTTGCCGTCGATGCCGACGGTGGCCGCCTCGTCCGGGGCGCCGGGCCGGCTGGCGTTGCGCGGGATGCCCTCGCCGTACCCGACCGGGACCAGGCCGACCGTGGTCGGCTGCTCGGCGACCCAGCGCTGGCCGTAGGAGACGGCGTCGCCGGGTGCGAGGTCCTTGACCGAGAGCAGCGGCGCGGTCACGGTCATCGCGGGCACCAGCCCGATGCCGGTGTCCTGCCCGGGCGCCGGGTCGAGGCCGTAGACCGCGATGCCGCAGCGGACCGCGTCGAAGCGGGAGGAGGGCCGCAGGATCGCCGCGGCGGAGTTGGCGAGGTGGCGCAGCCCGGGGCGCAGGCCGTGCTCGTCGGCGAGGGCGAGGGCGTCGCGGAAGGCCTGCTCCTGGCGGTCGTTGGCGGGGTGGGCCGGCTCGTCGGCGCAGGCGAAGTGGGACCAGATCCCGGTGATCCGCCAGGTCCCGGCCTCCTCGCCAACCCGGGCCCGGGCGAACACCTCGGCCCAGTGCGCGCGCGGCGCGCCGTTGCGGGACAGTCCGGTGTCGACCTTGAGCTGGACCCGCGCCGGGGCGGTGCGGCTCGCGAAGGCGGCGGCCATCGCGTCGAGGTCGGCCACGCTGTGGGCGGTCAGGTCGATGCCGGCGTCGGCGGCAGCGGCGAGGTCGCTGTCGGGCCCGTTGAGCCAGCACAGCAGTGGTCCCTCGACGCCGGCGGCGCGTAGCGCCAGCGCCTCTTCGACCGTCGCCGTCGCCAGCCATTCCGCGCCGCCCTCCCGGGCGGCCCGCGCGCACTCGACCATGCCGTGGCCGTAGCCGTCGGCCTTCACCACGGCGATCAGGGGCACGCCGGCCGTGGCGCGCAGCAGCCGCGCGTTGGCCCGGACCGCCGCCAGGTCGACGACGATCCCGGCCGGGCCGAGGGGCGGGCGCTCCATCGTCCTATCGTCCCACCAAGGTCCCGAGGACCGCCGGGAGGGCCGCGGCCACGTCACTCGCGACGATCAGCCCGTCCTGGGCGGCCCGGGTCGCGGCGGCGCCGTGCAGCCAGGAGCCGGCAGAGGCGGCGTCGAACGGGTCGAGCCCGGCCGCCAGCAGCGCGCCGACCAGGCCGCCGAGGACGTCGCCGGCGCCCGCGGTCGCGAGCCAGGGGGTGCCGGTCGTGGTGACTCGGGCCCGTCCGTCGGGGCGGGCGACCACCGTGTGGCGGCCCTTGAGCAGGACGACGGCGTCGAAGCGGTGGGCGGCCAGTCGGGCGTGCTCGAGCATCCGCGCCTCGACCTCGGCACGCTCGACGTCGAGCAGCCGGGCCAGCTCGCCGGCATGGGGCGTGAGGACCACCGGGCGGCCCCGGGTGGTGCCGGCGAAGGCGATCGCGTCGGCGTCGATGACCAGGGGGACACCGTCGGCCAGCGAGCGGCGTACGGCGTCCTCGGCTCCCGTGTCACTCCCGGAGCCGACCACCCACGCCTGCACCCGGCCGGGGCCGACCACCTCCGGATGGGCGGCGCGGACCTGGTCGAGGGCGGCCGGGTCGCCGTCGTACCGGACCATGCCGGCGAGCCCGCACGCCGCGCCGGAGACGCTCAGCACGGCGGCGCCGGGGTAGGCGGCCGAGCCGGCGCGGACGCCGACGACGCCGCGGGTGTACTTGTGGGCGTCGGGCGCGGGTCGCGGGAGCAGTGCGGCGACGTCGGCGGCCTGCAGCGCCTCGACCTGCGCCTGGGGCAGGTCGAGGCCGATGTCGACCAGGTGGATCGCCCCGCACGCCTGTGCCGCGGGGTCGAGCAGGTGGCAGGGCTTGTGGGTGCCGAAGGTGACCGTGAGGTCGGCGGTGACGTGGGGGCCGTCGGTCTCGCCGGTGTCGACGTCGACGCCCGACGGGGTGTCGACCGCGACGACCGGGATCCCGGCCAACAGCTCGAGTGCGTTCGTTGCCTCCGGGCGCAGGCCGGCGCGTCCGCCGATGCCGACGATGCCGTCGACGACGACGTCAAAGATGTTGCGGTTTGGGACCAAACCGCGGGGATTCGGGGGCTGAGCATGCTGTCTCTGCCCAATCGATGACCACGGGACGGCCCGGCCGCCGGCAGCCCGCAGCGCGTCCACGCCGCCCCGATGGGCTGCGTCGGACAGCAGCCACGCCTCCACCTGGACCCCGCGCCGGGCGAGCAGCGCGCCGGCGTACAGCGCGTCGCCGCCGTTGTCACCGGACCCGACGAGCAGCAGCACCCGGCGGCCGTAGGCGGTGCCGAGCAGGTCGAGCACGGCGTACCCCAGGCCGGCGGCGGCGCGCTGCATCAGCGCACCCTCGGGCAGCCGGGCGAGCAGGTCTGCCTCCGCGGCGCGGACCTGCTCGACGGTGTGGGCCCGGATCACGACTCGAGCACCACCACGGCCGAGGCGATGCCGCCGTCGTGGGTCAGCGAGAGGTGCACGGAGGTGACGCCGAGCGCGTCGGCCTCGGCGAGCACCGTGCCGCGGATGACGAACCGCGGCCGACCGGAGTCCTCCGAGACCACCTCGGCGTCGTGCCACGACATCCCGCGCGGGGCGCCGAGGGCCTTCGCGAGCGCCTCCTTGGCTGCGAACCGGGCCGCCAGCGAACGGATGTGGAGGTCGCGCTCGGCCTCGGTGAAGAGCTTGGTCACCAGGGCGGGGGTGCGGCGGCAGGACTCCTCGAATCGGGCGATCTCGCACACGTCGATGCCGACGCCGACGACAGGCACGGCTACTCGACCGTGACGGACTTGGCGAGGTTGCGCGGCTGGTCGACGTCGTGGCCGAGCACCGTGGCCAGCTCGCAGGCGAACAGCTGCAGCGGGACGATCGAGACCAGCGGCTGCAGCAGCACGGGCACCTTGGGCAGCCGGATCAGCGCGTCGGCGTACGGCTCGATCGAGGTGTCGCCCTCCTCGGCCAGGCAGATGGTGCGGGCGCCGCGGGCGCGGACCTCCTGGATGCCGCTGAGCATCTTGCCGTGGAGGTGGTCGCGACCCTTGGGGGGTACGACGCACAGCACCGGCAGGCCGTCCTCGATCAGCGCGATCGGGCCGTGCTTGAGCTCGCCGGCGGCGAAGCCCTCGGCGTGGAGGTACGCCAGCTCCTTGAGCTTGAGCGCGCCCTCGAGCGCGACCGGGTAGCCGGCGTGGCGGCCGAGGAAGAGCACCGAGCGGGTGGTCGCGTGGTCGGCGGCGAGCGCGTAGACCTGCTCGGCGGTGTCGAGGACGGTGTCGATGTGGTCGGGCATCGCCTCGAGGTGGCGCATGATCTCGTCGATCTCGTCGCCGAACCGGGTGCCCTTGACCTGCGCGATGTAGAGCGCGAGCAGGTAGCAGGCGACCAGCTGGGTCAAGAAGCCCTTGGTCGAGGCGACGCCGATCTCGGGGCCGGCGTGGGTGTAGATCACGGCGTCGGACTCGCGCGGGATCGAGGAGCCGTTGGTGTTGCAGATCGCGAGCACCTTCGCGCGCTGCGAGCGCGCGTGGCGGATGGCCTGGAGGGTGTCGGCGGTCTCGCCGGACTGGCTGATCGCGACGATCAGCGTGGTCGAGTCGATGATCGGGTCGCGGTAGCGGAACTCGGAGGCGAGCTCGACCTCGACCGGGGTGCGGGTCCAGTGCTCGATGGCGTACTTCGCGACCATGCCGGCGTAGAACGACGTCCCGCACGCGATGATGATGATCTTGTCGACGTCGCGCAGCTCCTCGTCGGCAAGGCGCATCTCGTCGAGCTGCAGCTGTCCGGACGGCGTACGACGGCCGATCAGGGAGTCGGCGACGGCACGGGGCTGCTCGAAGATCTCCTTGCGCATGAACCAGTCGTGGCCGTCCTTCTCTGCCGACGAGAGGTCCCAGTCGACGTGGAAGTGGCGCGCCTCGACCGGGCGGCCCCAGAAGTCGGTGACCTGGACGGCGTCGCGGGTCATCACCACGATCTGGTCCTGGCCGAGCTCGAGCGCCTCACGGGTGTGCTCGATGAACGCGGCGACGTCGGAGCCGAGGAAGTTCTCACCCTCCCCCAGCCCGACGACCAGCGGGGAGTTGCGGCGGGCGGCGACGACCTTGCCGGGCTCCTCGGCGTCGATCGCGACCAGGGTGAACGCGCCGTCGAGCTTCTGGCAGACCCGCTGCATCGCGGTGGTCAGGTCCTCCCCCGACTGCACCTGCAGCTCGAGCAGCTGGGCCACGATCTCGGTGTCGGTGTCGGACAGCAGCTCGTGGTCGTCGGCCTCGAGCCGGGCCCGCAGGTCGAGGAAGTTCTCGATGATGCCGTTGTGCACCAGCGCGACCCGTCGCGCGGGACCGGTGTGGGGGTGGGCGTTGACGTCGTTGGGCGGGCCGTGGGTGGCCCACCGGGTGTGTCCGATGCCGACCTCGGCAGTCGGGATCGGCGTCTCGCCGAGCACCTTCTCCAGGTTGGCGAGCTTGCCCGCCCGCTTCTCGACGGTCAGTGTCCCGTCGTGGACGACGGCGATGCCGGCCGAGTCGTACCCGCGGTACTCCAGCCGCCGGAGACCGTCGATGACGGCGCCCTCGGCCGACTGGTGTCCGACGTACCCGACGATCCCGCACATGGTCGGCCAGTCTAGGCGCCGTCCTCCCGACCCGCGTCGTCCGGATCAGGGACGCGCCGCAGGCACCCCCGGGAGCGACTGGAACAATCGGCGCCATGACGACGGGCACCCCGGCGGACACCCACCACGGCGAGGACTCGTCGCGGGAGGCTTCGCCGTACGTCGAGCTGGACCGCGCGACCTGGGCCGACCTGGCCCACGAGTGGCACCAGCAGGGCAGCCCGCTGACCAGCGACGAGGTCGTCCGGCTGCGCGGCATCGGCGACTCGCTCGACCTCGACGAGATCCGCGACGTCTACCTGCCGCTGTCCCGGCTGCTGTCGCTGCGGGTCAACGCCGCGACCCGGCTGCACCACGAGCAGGAGCAGTTCCTGCACCGACGCACTCCCCCGCGCACGCCCTTCGTGATCGGCCTCGCGGGGTCGGTGGCGGTCGGCAAGTCGACCGCGGCGCGCGTGCTGCAGCAGATGCTCGCCCGCTGGCCCGAGCACCCCAACGTCGCGCTGGTGACCACCGACGGCTTCCTCTACCCCAACGCCGAGCTCGAGGCCCGCGGCCTGCTCCAGCGCAAGGGCTTCCCCGAGTCCTACGACCGGCGCAAGCTGCTGAAGTTCGTCATCGACATCAAGTCCGGCATCGACGAGGTCGAGGCGCCGGTCTACTCCCACCTGGTCTACGACGTGGTCCCCGAGGAGAGGGTCGTCGTGAAGCGGCCCGACATCGTCATCGTCGAGGGCCTCAACGTCCTGCAGCCCGCCCGGGTCCGCGAGGACGGCCGCACCGGCCTGGGCCTGTCGGACTTCTTCGACTTCTCCATCTTCGTCGACGCCAACACCAACCACATCCGGGAGTGGTACGTCGACCGCTTCCTGCGCCTGCGCGAGACCGCCTTCCGCGACCCCAACTCCTATTTCGCCCGCTACGCCGCGCTCAGCCACGACTCCGCCGTCGACGAGGCGCGCCGGATCTGGGACTCGATCAACGGGCCCAACCTCGCCGAGAACGTGCTGCCCACCCGCTCGCGGGCGACGCTGGTGCTGCGCAAGGCCGCCGACCACGCGGTGCAGTACGTGCGGCTCAGGAAGATCTGAGGTCCGCAAGCGCGTACGTCGCACGCACGATCCTCTTCCCGTCCTCGTCGCGGACGGTCAACCGCGCTCCGGTCGCCCGGTCGGCCACCGGGAACCCACCGGCGCAGGTACCGCTCGGGCACAGTCCGTCGTACTCGCTCACGGCCTCGTGCTGCTCGACGTTCACTGTCCCGTCGGCCGCGACGGTCCGGTGGGTCCGGGCCACGTCGTCGGAGTACCTGCCGTCGACCGCCAGCTCGAGCTCGACCGTGACCGACGCACCGGCACTCAGCCCCCGGGCCCGCACGTCGAACCATCGGCAGGCGACCTGGACGTCCCTGCCCTGCACCGTCACGACGTACCCACACGCGCCGTCCACCGGGATCAACCGGGCTTCCGGCTCGACCCTCGGCGTCCCGGTCGTCACCGGATCCCGGGCCCCGGCCGCCGGCGGATCGTCGCGCCCCAGCAGCCACCATGCCCCGGCTCCGAGCACCGCCACCAGCGCCGCGACCGCGAGCAGGACGGGCCACACCCGCCGTCGTACGGGCTCCGACCCGGGCAGGACCACCGGCGCAGTCGTGACGGTGGCCGGGGCGGTCGAGACCGGCGTACCCGCCGCGATCCACGCCCGCAGCGCCTCGGCGGCCTCGCTGGCCGTCGGGTACCTGTCCTCGGGCGCCTTCGCCATGCACCGCGCGACGATCGCGTCGAGACCCGCGACCCGCTCGAGCTCGGGCGGGAGCTGCGGGACCGGGTCGTTGATGTGGGCGCTCGCGGCCTGGAAGCTGGTGCCGTCGTAGGGCGGCCGGCCGGTCAACAGGTTGTAGAGCAGGCAGCCGAGGGCGTAGACGTCGGTGGCTGCCGTGGCCGCCTGACCGAGATGCCGTTCGGGAGCCATGAACGGCGGGCTGCCCGGGACCCCGCCGGTGACGGTGAGCCCGCCGTCCTCGGCGGTCGCGATGCCGAAGTCGGCGAGGACCGGGAGCAATCGCTCTCCACGCCGCCACAGCAGCACGTTGCCCGGCTTCACGTCGCGGTGGACCACGCCGGCCGCGTGCGCGTCGGCGAGGCCCTCGGCGACCGCGGCGGTGACCTCGGCCGCGAGCCGCGCCGGCATCGGGCCGTGCTGCTCGAGCCAGCCGACCAGATCCCCGTCGGCGTGGAAGTCGGTCACCAGGTAGAACTGGCCGTCGCTGCTGCCGTAGTCGAAGACCACGACGATGTGCGGCGAGCGCACCCGCGCGAGGATCGCGGCCTCGCGCGCGAAGCGCCGGACGAACTCCTGGTCGACCAGCTCCTGGCGGATCACCTTGACGGCGACGGTGCGACCGAGCACGCGGTCGCGCGCGCGGTACACGACGCCCATGCCGCCGCTGCCGACGATCTCGAGCAGCTCGTAGCGATCCGCGATCACGCCGAACATCACGCAGCGCTCACCGGGCCACCTGGAACCGGCAGGCCGCGGCAGCCCGCTGCACCCGGCCCGGGTAGAACGGACCGATCAGGTCCAGCGGGTCGACCGGCGGCGCGGTCCCCGGAGCCGGAGCCGACGGTGCGGTCGCAGTGGTCTCGGCGGCGCGGACGTTGCGCACCACCGTCGGGGCCGGGGCGGGAGCGGGCGCACGAACGCTCACCCGCACAGCCTGCCGCGACATAGCGGTGCTCAGCGCACCCTTGCCGCGGACCTGGACGGCGTACACCCAACGCCCGGCCCGCTTCGGTCGGTGGACGACCCGGAACCGGCCCTTGCGGTCCGTCCGGACGTGGACCTTCGTGCGGGCCAGGAAGCCGCTGCTGCCGGTGACACGGACGGCGTACAGGTCGACCGTACGGCGTCCCTTGGGCCTGACCCGGCCCTCGATGACGAAGGGTCGGCCGGCGACCGCGGCCCGGCTGCGCTTGCGGAAGGCGATCGCCGGCGTCGCGACCACACGGAACGACCCGGTCGACTCGGGCTGCCCGTTGACGCCCGTCGCGACGACCGCGACCCAGCCGTTGCGCGTCACCCTGATCGGCACCTGGGTGAGGCCCGGCCCGGCGACGCCGGTCGCTACGGGCGCTCCCGCGGAGGCGTTCTCGGTGGTGGCGAAGTAGAGCGCGTAGCTGCCGGCCTGGAGCAGTCGGATCTGCTCGCGCGCGACGAAGGGGTACGTCGGCTGGCTGACCGCACAGCCCTCGCGAGCCCCGACCAGTGGGTCTACCAGGCGCACGAAGTCGACGGCAGACGGACGCAGGCTCCACAGGCCGTTGGGGTCGCTCGTGACGACCTCGAGCTGGGCGCGGCCGCCAGAGCCGCGGCGGCCCACGATGCAGGCCGTCACCCCCGCCGGCAGCGCTCCCCCCGCGCCGCACAGCGGGATCCGCTGCTGGAGCCCCGACCGGGTCCGGAAGACGGTCAGCTCCGTTGCCGGCCGCTGGTCCTGGAGCTCGAGGTAGAGCGTGCTGGGCACCGCCGGGCTCGCGATGCTGACGGCCGGCTGGAGGTCGCCCGTCTGGGCAGGAACCGCGCCCTCCTGGACCACGACGCCCGAGACGGGCTGCTGCGGCGAGAGCACCGCGATCTGGGGGTCCTCCGCGGTGGCGGCGGGCAGGCACGGCCGCGCGGCATCGGTGGCAACGCCGGGGACGCCGCAGGACGCCGTACCCAGTCGGGCCCCGGCGCGCAGGTCGCCGGTGATCGGGGCCGTGCCGGAGATGCTGAGACCGCCGGTGCGGACGTCGACCCGGCCGCTCCCGGCGTAGTTCACGTTGAGAGCGCTGGCGCCGCCCCCGGCCGACTTGAGGACGGTGCCGTTGTTGACG
This sequence comes from Nocardioides sp. QY071, assembly GCF_029961765.1. Lineage (NCBI taxonomy): Bacteria > Bacillati > Actinomycetota > Actinomycetes > Propionibacteriales > Nocardioidaceae > Nocardioides > Nocardioides sp. QY071. Next base: position 1,070,570 of record NZ_CP124681.1, on the reverse strand, counting down.
AGCTCGGCGAGGTCCGGTTCGGTCTGGTCGTTGGGCTTGCCCTCGAACACGATGGCGTCGCCCGCCAGCTCCAGGGTGCCGCCCGGTTGGACCGTGATCGCGGTGTCGCGGTCGGCGGCGACGTACCCGGCGCCCGTGAGGAGCAGTCGGCCGCCGGACGCGACGTCGACGGCGTAGCCGTCGGACAGGTTCACGCCGCGGCCGACGGTGGCCAGACCGTGGTCGAGGACCCGCAGGCGCCCACTGGTCGCCAGCTTGCCGGTGCTGTGGCCGCAGCTGGCCAGGTCGAGCCCCTGGATGTCGCAGATGTCGTTGTCGAGGGTGCTCACGCCGAAACCCGTCGCACCCCACTCCAGCGTGCCGGCGAGCTCGACCGTTCCGGTCCCCCCGAAGTAGCCGCCGCGCAGCCTCAGCTCGGCCAGCGGGCCGAGCGAGGAGAGGACGTCCCGGCCTGGACCGCCGTAGACCAGGAACCGCGAGTCGGTGACGGTGATCGTGACGTCGCCGGCAGCTCCGATCGCCTGCACGTGCACAGGGCTGTCGTCGGTCACCTCGACGGCGTAGGGCGCGGCGAGGTCGGGGAAGCACAGGATCACGGCCTCGGAGGCCGGAGCCACGTCACCCGTCCAGTTCGCCGCACTGTCCCACCGGTCGTTCGTGGCCCCGCCGTCCCAGACGAACCGGGTGAGCCCAGCGGGCACGGCACCCGTGCAGGGGTCGGCGGCGGCCTGCGCCGGACCCGCGGACCCCAGCACGGCCAGCAGGCTCACGGTCATCAGCCCACCGGTCGCCACGGCCAGGGCGCGCAGTCTCGTCATGCCATCCCCCACGAGGTCATCCCGAGACCGGGATCCAGCCTAGTGGCGATGCCGCCTCCGGTCAGCCGATGTCGCGACGCAGCGTGGTCAGCCTGCCGAGCACGGCGAACCCGCCGGCGTACGCCAGCAGCACCAGGACCGCGGCCCACCGCGGCAGCAGGTCGACGGTGCCGGCGCTGCCGAGGAAGGACGCGCCGATGAGGGAGTCCGCGGCGCCGCCCGGCAGGTAGGCGGCGACGCCGGCGAGCGAGTCGACCTGGCCGAGCCCGACCCGCACGATCGGCTCGACGAACTGGGTGAAGGCGAGGATCACGACGATCGCCGCGACCTGGTTGGACAGCACGCTGCCGACCGCGACGCCGATCACGGCCCACAGCGCGACGACGACCACGCCGAGCAGCAGGCCGGCGATCACGTCGCCGTCGCCGAGGAAGGCGCCGTCGCCCTGCGCCGCGAGCAGCGGCGCGCCACCGGCGACCACCGCGAGCTGGCCGACTACGCCGGCGGCGAGCCCGATCGGGACCACGGAGAGCAGCTTGGCGATCAGGAACCGGGTGCGGTCCGGCTCGACGAGCAGGCTCTGCGTGATCGTCTTGTGCCGGAACTCGGTGGTCATCGCCAGGCTGCCGATGACCAGCGGGAAGACGTAGCCGACGCCGTTGACCAGGGAGTACGTCGCCCGGGCGGCGTCCTCGCCGACCAGGGGCGGCTCGGCCCCGTCGGGCACGAAGACGAAGGACGCCGAGACGGCGGCGCCGATGAAGAGCAGGTAGGCGACCATCACGACCAGCAGCAGCCACCAGATCCTGGTGGAGACGAGCTTGCGGTACTCCGCCAGCAGCGCGGCCCTCATCGGTCAGCCTCCGCCCGGGTGAGCTCGAAGAAGAGCGCCTCCAGGTCGACGTCGCGCCGGACCAGCTCGTGGAGCTCGAGGCCGGCCGCGTGGGCGGCAGCGCCGACCTCGGCCGCGGTCGCGCCGTCGACGACGAGGCCGTCGCCGTCGGGCGTCGCGCTCCACCCGCGCTCGGCGGCCAGAGCGGTGAGAGCGTCGGGCCGCGGCGCGACGACGTACGCCGCCGGGGTGGCCCGGGTGCGCAGCTCGGCGAGCGAGGAGGCGTGGCGGAGCCGGCCCTGCGCGATGATCACGACCTCGTCGACGCTGGCCTCGACCTCGCGGAGCAGGTGGCTGGAGACCAGGACCGTGCGGCCCTCGTCGGCGAACTGCCGCAGCAGCCGGCGGATCCACACGATGCCCTCGGGATCGAGGCCGTTCGTCGGCTCGTCGAGGACGATGACCGGCGGGTCGGCGAGCAGTGCGGTCGCCAGGCCCAGCCGCTGCCGCATGCCGAGGGAGTAGCGCCCGACCCGCTGCTTCGCGGCGTGGTCGAGCCCGACCGCCTCGAGCACCTGGCGGCAGCGGGTCCGGGAGACGCCGACCTGGGGCGCGAACACCTCCAGGTGCGCGAGCCCGGTGCGCCCGGGGTGGAAGCTGGAGGCCTCGAGCGCGGCGCCGACGACGCGACCGGGCTGGGCGTGCGCGGCGTACTCCCGCTCACCGACCAGCGCGCGGCCCGCGCTCGGCCGGGTCAGGCCGAGGAGCATGCGCAGCGTGGTCGTCTTACCGGCGCCGTTGGGGCCGAGGAAGCCGGTGACCGCACCGGGACGCACGGTGAACGTCAGGTCGTCGACCGCCCGGACCGCACCGAACTGCTTGGTGAGGCCGTCGATCGCCAGCGTGGGGGCGCTCATGGTGACACCTTGCCAGCCCGGTGGTCGGCCATGACCGGCGGCCGCTTGTAACTACGTGTTACGTGCGCAGAACCGGCGCAACAACGCCCGGGTAGTAGCCACAGCACCCGGGTGGATGCCCAACATTCGGCCCAGGACAGGTCGCCGGGCATGGCAGCGCGCTCGACCGGTCGGACGACGCCTACCTCGGTGCTACGACATCCGCCCGGGTGCTCTGGCACCAAGAATCGCGCTGTAACACGTAGTTACAAGGGCGACCGGGGGTCACAGCGCCAGGCGCTCGCGTACGACGTCCGCGAGCCGCTGCGCGACACCGTCGGCCTGCTCGGCGGTGGGCGCCTCGACCATCACCCTGACGAGCGGCTCGGTGCCGGAGGGACGCAGCAGCACCCGGCCGGTGCTGCCGAGCTCGGCCTCGGCGCCGGCCACGGCCTCGAGCAGGGCCGGGTCGTCGGTTCGGGTGCGGTCGACGCCGGCGACGTTGACCAGGACCTGCGGGAGGCGGGTCATCACGCCCGCGAGCTCGCGCAGCGAGCGGCCGGTGGTGGCCATCCGGCGGGCGACGTGGAGGGCGGTGAGGATGCCGTCGCCGGTGGTGGCGTGCTCGCGCATGATGACGTGGCCGGACTGCTCACCGCCGAGGCTGAAGCCGCCGCGGCGCATCTCGTCGAGGACGTAGCGGTCGCCGACAGCGGTCTGCACGACGGTGACGCCGGCCTGCTCCATGGCCTGCAGCAGGCCGAGATTGCTCATCACGGTGGCGACCAGGGTGTCGTCGACCAGGCCGCCGGACTCGCGCAGCGCGAGCGCGAGGATGCCCATGATCTGGTCGCCGTCGACGACCTCGCCGGTGTGGTCGACGGCCAGGCACCGGTCGGCGTCGCCGTCGACCGCGAAGCCGGCGTCGGCGCCGTGGTCGAGCACGGCCTTGCGCAGCGGCTCGAGGTGGGTGGAGCCGCAGCCGTCGTTGATGTTGAGGCCGTCGGGCGAGGCGCCGATGGTGACCACGTCGGCGCCGGCCGCGCTCAGGGCACGGGGCCCGACCTCGCTGGCCGCGCCGTGGGCGCAGTCGAGGACCAGCTTGAGCCCGGCGAGCGGCTTGCCCATCGGGGCGTCGAGGGTGCGGACCAGGTGGTCGACGTACTCCTTGACGGTCGGTCCGTACGGCGTCACGCGGCCCACCGACGCACCGGTCGGCCGGTCCCAGTCCTGGCCGAGCAGCGCCTCGATCTCGCGCTCGAGCGCGTCGTCGAGCTTGACGCCGCCGCGGGCGAGGAACTTGATGCCGTTGTCGGGCATCGGGTTGTGCGAGGCGCTGATGACGACGCCGACGTCGGCGCCGAGGGCGTCGGTGAAGTAGGCGACGCCGGGGGTCGGCAGCACCCGCAGGCGCAGCACGTCGACCCCGGCGGAGGCGAGGCCCGCGACGACCGCGTGCTCGAGGAACTGCCCGGAGATCCGGGTGTCCCGACCGACGACGGCGAGCGGGCGGGGGCGGCTGTAGCCGCCGTGCTCGACGAGCACCCGGGCCGCGGCGCTGCCGAGGTCGACGGCCAGTTCGGCGGTCAGCTTGTCGTTGGCCAGGCCACGGACGCCGTCGGTCCCGAAGATGCGCGGCACGTGCTCTCCCTCTGCGGATGCTCGGTGGTGCGGTGAAATGCCGACAGGGCCACGGACCGCGGCTGCGGTGCGTGGCCCTGTCGTGAGATCTCCGGGGAGATCAGCGCTTGCTGTACTGCGGAGCCTTGCGGGCCTTCTTGAGACCGGCCTTCTTGCGCTCGGTCGCACGGGCGTCGCGGGTCAGCAGACCGGCCTTCTTCAGCGTCGGGCGGTAGGCCTCGAGGTCGATCCCGTTGAGGGAGCGAGCCACGCCGAGGCGCAGGGCGCCGGCCTGACCGGTGATGCCGCCGCCGTGGATGCGGGCGATCACGTCGAAGCGGCCCTCGAGGCCGAGAGCCGCGAACGGCTCGTTGACGACCTGCTGGTGCAGCTTGTTGGGGAAGTAGTCCTCGATGGTCCGACCGTTGATGGTCCAGGTGCCGGTGCCGGGGACGATGCGCACGCGGGCGACGGCCTCCTTGCGGCGACCGGTGGCCGCGCCGGGGGCGACGGTCACGGGCCGGTTGTCGGCGACGGCCGACGGGGAGGTCTCGCTGGTGTAGGCGACACCCTGCTCGTCGGTCTCGAAGGTCTCCTCGACCTCGGTGGTGTTCTCAGTCACGATGAAAAGTCCTCAGTCCGTTCAGATCTGTCGAGAAGTCACTGGGAGATCTGGGAGATCTCGTAGGGGACGGCCTTCTGGGCCTGGTGGGGGTGAGCCGGGCCGCTGTAGACCTTCAGCTTCTTGATCATCTGCCGGCCGAGACGGTTCTTCGGCAGCATGCCCCACACGGCCTTCTCGACGGCCTTGCGGGCGTCCTTGTCGAGGACCTCGCCGATCGGGGTCGCGGTCAGGCCGCCCGGGAAGCCCGAGTGGCGGTAGACCATCTTGTCGGCACGCTTGTTGCCGGACAGGGCGACCTTGTCGGCGTTGATGACGATGACGTAGTCACCGGTGTCGGCGTTCGGAGCGAAGATCGCCTTGTGCTTGCCGCGCAGCAGGTTGGCGGCGGTGACAGCCAGGCGACCGAGGACGACGTCGGTCGCGTCGATCACGAGCCAGGCGCGCTCGACGTCGCCGGGCTTCGGAGCGTAGGTGCGCATGATGCGTACCCTCCTTGCTAGTTCGTTGCCCGCACGACGGTCGCCGCCCGGGTTGCCGTCACGGGCCGGTGTGGACCGCTCGGGCGACGTCTCCTGACGAACTCAGCCCGGCCCACGCACGCTCGTCTCTCGACGATCCATGAGCGATCCGGGTCTGCCCCGACGGCCGACCCTGGGGGCGGCGTACGAAGCGGCAGAAGACGCGACCTGCAAGGCTACGGTGCCTCGTCGCCGACGGCCAAATCCCGGACCCCCGGAACCACGCTTCGGGACACCGCCTTTTGGCTCCGTGTCGTGGGCGACTAGGTTGCAAGGGTGACTGACTCTCTCACCGTACGCGACAACCGCACCGGCGCGGAGTACGAGATCCCGATCACCGACGGCACCATCAAGGCCGCCGACCTCGGGCAGATCAAGCTCAACGACGACGAGCCGGGCATCGCGACCTACGACCCGGGCTTCGTGAACACGGCCTCCTGCCGCAGCGCCATCACCTACATCGACGGCGACAAGGGCATCCTCGAGTACCGCGGGTACCCGATCGAGCAGCTCGCCGAGAAGTCGAACTTCCTCGAGGTGGCCTACCTCCTCATCCACGGCGAGCTGCCCACCAAGGAGCAGTACGACACCTGGGTGCACGAGATCACCTACCACACGTTCGTGCACGAGAACGTGAAGGGCTTCATGGAGGGCTTCCGCTACGACGCGCACCCGATGGGGATGCTGATGGCGTCGGTGGGGGCCCTCTCGACGTTCTACCCGGAGTCGGCCCGCATCGAGGACCCCGACAACCGCCACATCCAGATCGTCCGGATGATCGCCAAGATGCCGACCCTCGGCGCCTGGGCCTTCCGCCACGCGCAGGGCAAGCCCTACGTCTACCCGGACAACGAGCTGTCGTACGCCGAGAACTTCCTCTCGATGCTCTTCAAGATGAGCGAGACGAAGTACGCCGGCGACCCGCGCATCGTCAAGGCGCTCGACACGCTGTTCATCCTTCACGCCGACCACGAGCAGAACTGCTCCACCAATGCCGTCCGCTCGGTCGGCTCCTCGCAGGTCGACCCCTACTCGGCCGTCGCCGCCGGCATCGGTGCGCTCTACGGTCCGCTGCATGGCGGCGCCAACGAGGCCGTTCTCAAGATGCTGCGCCGGATCGGGACCGTCGAGAACATCCCCGCCTTCATCGAGGGTGTCAAGAACGGCGAAGAGCGGCTGATGGGCTTCGGCCACCGGGTCTACAAGAACTTCGACCCGCGCGCCAAGATCATCAAGAAGGCCTGTGACGACGTCTTCGAGGTCACCGGGGTCAACCCGCTGCTCTCGGTCGCCAAGGAGCTGGAGCGGATCGCGCTGGAGGACGAGTACTTCATCAAGCGCAAGCTCTACCCCAACGTCGACTTCTACTCGGGCCTGATCTACGAGGCGCTCGAGTTCCCGCCCGAGATGTTCACGGTCCTGTTCGCGATCGGCCGCACCCCCGGCTGGCTCGCGCAGTGGCTGGAGCTGACCGGCGACAAGGAGCAGAAGATCGCTCGCCCGAAGCAGATCTACACCGGCGACCGCGGCCTGACCTTCGTTCCCGCCGAGGAGCGCTGGGCCTGATCCCCGCCTGTCTCCTCGAGGCTCGTCTCGACCCCGGTCACCTGGTGACCGGGGTCGTTCGCATTTGCCGACATCGCAGGTCCTTGCCGTCGAGCCGCTCACGGCCCGATAGTTCACGGTATGGTCCACCGCCCCTCCCGCCGTCGCAGGACGCTAGCCCTCTGCCTGGCGCTCATGAGCAGCGGGATCGTGCTCGCCGGAGCGTCCTCCGCCGAGCCGGCTGCTGCGATGCCGCCGCTCCCGACCGGCGGGCTCGTCGAGGTCGACTGCTCGACCGGACCTGTCCACCTCAACCTGGCTTGGGGGCAGTACCTCCTCCGCGGGAAGTGCGGTGACGTCTACGTCCAGTACAAGTACGCGAAGGTCTACCTCGAGTCCGCCGAGCGGTTGTTCGTCCTCAGCGACGACAACCTGGTGATGGCGGACACGGTGGGCAGGCTGGTGATCTCGAGCACCGGGAGCACCATCGAGGTGTCAGGCCGGGTCGGCTCCGTGGCGACCGATCGCGGCTGCTGCAACAAGCTGAGGCTGGGCCCGACTCGCCGCGTCGTGCTGCGCGACCAGTTCACTCGAGCCGTCTTCAAGCGCCTCGACCGTCTCGTCGTGCGCGGCACTCACAACCGAGTACGGGTCGAGCGCGGGCGCACCCGCGTGACCTCGAACGGCAGGGACCACGTCCTGCGGCTGCGGCGGGCCTAGCCCTGTCGTTGCGGGTACGGCGGCAGCGCGGCGTCGTACAGCCACGGCCGCAGCACCGCCGCGACGTCCGCACCCGTGTGCGCGGACGCGAAGTCGAGGAAGTCGCCGGTGGTGACCGACTCCCCCGCCCGCGAGGAGGCCCAGTCGCGCAGCACGGCGAAGAACGCGTCGTCGCCGACGGCGATGCGCAGGGCATGGAGGGCGAGGGCGCCGCGCTTGTAGACGCGGTCGTCGAACATCAGCTCCGGGCCGGGGTCGGCGAGCAGCAGGTCCTGGTCGAGGTCGGCGAGGCGCTCGTGGTGGTGGCGGGCCCACCCGTCGCAGGTGCGTGGGCCGCCGCTCTCCTCCGACCACAGCCACTCGGCGTAGCAGGCGAATCCCTCGTGCAGCCAGATGTCCTGCCAGCGGCGCAGGGTGACGGCGTTGCCGTACCACTGGTGGGCGAGCTCGTGGGCGATCAGCCGGACCTGCGACCAGTCGGAGGAGCAGAAGTTGCGCCCGAAGGTCGACAGGCTCTGGCTCTCGAGGGGGATCTCGAGGTCGTCGTCGGTGATCACGGCCGCGTACGAGTCGAACGGATACGGCCCGAAGACGCGCTCGAAGAAGGCGAGCATCGCGGGCTGCTGGTCGAAGGAGTCGACCAGGTCGGCGTCCGGCGGCCCGATGGTGCGGGTGCGGGCGTCGTGCTCGGTCGTCTCGTAGCGGCCGATCTGGACGGTCGCGAGGTAGGTGGCCATCGGCCGGTCCATCGCCCAGGTCCAGCTCTCCAGGCTCGCGCGGCGCTGGTGGGCGACGAGGGTGCCGTTGGCGACCACCGTGTAGCCGGTGGGCGCGGCCAGGGTGAGCCGGTACGTCCCCTTGTCGTCGGGCCGGTCGTTGCACGGGAACCAGGTCGGCGCGCCGTGCGGCTGGGCGGCCACGATCACCCCGTCCTCGAGCTCCTCCCAGCCGGCGTCGCCGTGGTACTTGTCGATCACCGGCTTCGGCGAACCGCCGTACACGATCGTCAGCCGCAAGGACGCGCCTGCGGCGACCGGGCGGTCGAGCTGCAGCACGAGCCGGTGGTCGCGGCCCGTCCACTTCTTGACCCGGCCGCCCTCGAGCCGCACCTTCGAGGCCCGCAGGTGCGCGAGGTCGAGCACCAGGCGAGCGGTCTGCTCGCGTACGACGAGGTCGAGCACCGCGGTGCCATTGAGGCGGTTGCCGTCGGGGACGTAGACCAGGTCGAGGTCGTAGTGCCGCACGGCGTACGACGGGTCGCCGTGGCCGGGCAGGTACGGGTCGGCGGTGGGCAGGTGGGGCACGAGCAACGACCTCAGTCGGCCCACGGACCGATGGGGTTGCCGATCCAGCGCGTCTTGTCCGGCACGGACTCCCCCCTCATCACCAACGACACCGGGCCGACCGTAGCGTGCCTGCCCAACGACGCGGCAGGCAGCACCACGGAGTTGGGGCCGACGGTGGCGCCGCGGTGCAGCCGGACCGTGTCGGTGGCGAGCAGCCGGTCGTGGAACAGGTGGGTCTGCACGACGCTGCCCTGGTTGACGGTGGCGCCGTCGCCGAGCTCGACGAGGTCGGGCTCGGGCAGCCAGTACGACTCGCACCACACGCCGCGGCCGACCTTGGCACCCATCGCCTTGAACCACACGGCGATCAGCGGCGATCCGGTGGCAAGACCTGCGAACCACGGGGTCGCGACCACCTCGACGAAGGTGTCGGCGAGCTCGTTGCGCCACACGAAGGAGCTCCACAACGGGTGCGAGCCGGCCCGCACCCGGCCGACCAGCAGCCACTTGGCGAGGATCGCCACGACGCCGGCGACGAGGCCGGCGGCCCACAACAGCAGCGGTACGACGACCACGCCGGCCAGCGCCCCGTGCCGGTCCCACACGGCGAGGGTCCCCAGCACCACGGCGAGGTGCAGGGCCACGGCCAGCGTGACGGGCAGCAGCCGGGCGACCTCCCAGCACGCGCGCGCGACCTTGAGCCGGGCCGGCGGGGCGTAGGTGCGCTCGTCGGCGGAGCCCTGCGCGGCCCGGCGCAGGGGCGCGGGCGGGCTGCCGAGCCAGGACTCGCCGGCCTTGACGGTGCCACGGGCCGGGGCTGCGGAGAGGACCGCGACCAGCGAGCGCTTCGGCACCTTCCGGCCAGGGGCTGCCATCGCGGAGTTGCCGACGAAGGCGCGCTTGCCGACCTTGACCCGCTCGGCACGCAGCCAGCCGCCGCCGAGCTCGTAGCCGCCGATCAGCGTGTCGTCGGCGAGGAACGCCTGGTCGCTGACGCTGACCAGCGACGGGATCATCAGCGCGGTGGAGGCCTCGACGTCCTTGCCGATCCTCGCGCCCAGCAGCCGCAGCCAGCCGGGCGTCAGCTGTGAGCTGTAGAGCGGGAACAGCCAGGTCCGGGCCTCGTCGAGCACCCGGATCGTCGACCACACGCACAACGCCGGGCGGCTCTGCAGCGGGTGCGCGCCGGCCCTGACTCCGAGCGCGAGGAGTCGCACGGCCGCCAGGATCAGCAGCGCCAGCACGACGACGCCGGCCAGTACCGCGGGCACCAGCCAGGGCAGCAGCGCGGCGGCCGCGCCGCCGGCGCTGGCGGTCGTGCCGACGCCGGCGAGCAGCAGCACCGGGACCGCGACCACCAGCACCGCGATCGCCGGCAGGCAGGACAGCAGACCCGCCACGGCGCCGTACGCGATCGCCCAGGTGCGCAGCGAGCGGCGCGACGCCGGCGGACGCTCGGCCCACGGGCCGCGGGCCGCTGAGCTCATCCGGACCGCGGGCGCTCCGGACCAGAACTCGCCCGTGGGCACCTCGCCGAAGACCGCGGAGCCGGGCGCAACCTCGGCGTCGTCGCCGACGACGGCACCGGGGCAGAGCATCGAGCGGGTGCCGACCCGGGCGCGGCGCCCGACCCGGATGCCACCGACGTGGAGGGTGTCACCGTCGATCCAGTAGCCGGTCAGGTCGACCTCCGGCTCGATCGACGCACCCTTCCCGACGGTCAGGTGGCCGGTGACGGGGGGCAGCGAGTGCAGGTCGGCGCCGCGGGCCACCTTGGCGCCCAGCAGGCGCGCGTACCAGGTGATGTACGGCGCCCCCGCGAGCCGGGTCGCGCCGAGCTCGTCGGCCAGCCGTTCGGCCGTCCAGATCCGCAGGTGCACCTTGCCGCCGCGCGGGTAGGCGCCCGGCCTCACGCCGGCGAGCACCGCCTGGGCGAGCTTGGCGGCCAGGAACATCCTCCCCGGCGGGCTGACGAACACGACGAGCAGCAGCGCCAGCACCCACCACGGCACGGCCGGCAGCCAGGCGACGTCGAGCACGTCGTGGCCGAGCCTGGCGAGGGTCAGGATCCCTGCGATCCACCGGGGTGCGGCGAGCGCGCGCAGCAGCGGGATCGCCAGCACCTGGCCGACCTGGGTCTTGCGCGGGATCGGCTTCACCTTGCGGCTCTGCTCGGCCAGCGCGCTCGGTTCGAGCGAGTCGAGGAAGCCGGCCAGCCCGTCGACCGTGGGGTTCTCGTAGAGGTCGGCGACGGTCAGCTCGGCGTGGTCCTTGCGCAGGAGCGTCACCACCTGAGCGGCGGTGAGGCTGCCGCCGCCGAGGTCGAAGAAGTCCGACTCCCGGCCGTCGGGCGCGGCACCGATCACCTTCTGCCAGACCTCGGCGATCCGGGCGGCGGTGCCGTGCAGGCCCGCATCGGCGGGGTCGGCGGCGGCGAGCGGCCAAGGCAGCGCGTCCCTGTCGACCTTGCCGGAGGTGCGGGTCGCGATGTCGTCGACGACCGCGAGGCGGGGCACGAGCGCGGCCGGCATGGTGGCCCGCAGGTGGGCGGTGGCCGCGGCGCCGTCGTACTCCGCCGTGGTGGCGACGTAGCCGACGAGGAGCTGGTTGCCCGTGCTGGTGCGGCGTACGGCGGCCGCCGCCGCGCTCACGCCGGGCAGTGCAAGCAGCGCGGAGTCGATCTCGCCGAGCTCGATCCGGCGACCGCCGACCTTGACCTGGTCGTCGGCGCGGCCGGCGAACTGCAGGCCGGCCGGGTCGTTGACGACGATGTCGCCGCTGCGGTAGGCCCGGTCCCAGCCGAGCGTCGGCATCGGGGCGTACTTCTCGGCGTCCTTGGCGGGATCGAGGTAGCGGGCCAGGCCGACGCCGCCGATGATCAGCTCGCCGCGCTCCCCCTCCGCCACGGGCTCACCGGTCGCAGGATCGACGACGACCAGGTCCCAGCCGGCCAGCGGGAGGCCGATCCGCACCGGGCCGTCCGCGTCGACCAGCGCGCCGCACGCGACGACGGTGGCCTCGGTGGGGCCGTAGGTGTTCCACACCTCGCGGCCGGGCCGGACCAGGCGGACGGCCAGCTCGGGAGGCAGCGCCTCGCCGCCGAGGATCACCATCCGCACCTTCTCCAGGGCGTCGTCGGGCCACAGGCTCACCAGCGTCGGGACGGTCGAGACGATCGTGATGTCGTTGGCGGTCAGCCACGGGCCGACATCGACGCCGCTGCGGACCAGCGCGCGGGGCGCGGGGACCAGGCAGGCGCCGTACCGCCAGGCGAGCCACATCTCCTCGCAGCTCGCGTCGAAGGCGACGCTCAGACCCGCCATCACCCGGTCGGCGGGACCGACGGGATCGTCCTGCAGGAACATCAGCGACTCGGCGTCGACGAAGGCCGCGGCGTTGCGGTGCGTGACGGCGACGCCCTTGGGGGTGCCGGTCGAGCCGGACGTGAAGATCACCCACGCGTCGTCCTGCGGCATCGGGTCCCGCCGGGCCCGGGGCGCACCCTCGCGGCGGGACTCGATGACCAGGCCCGCGCCGATCAGCGCGGCGATCTGCGCCTCGCCGAACACCAGCCGGGCACGCTCGTCGGGATCGTCGGCGTCGACCGGCACGTAGGCCGCGCCGGCGAAGAGGATCCCCATGATCGCGACGTACAGGTCGGTCGTGCCGGACGGCAGCCGGACCCCGACCTTGTCGCCCGCCCCGATCCCGAGCTCCGCGAGCTCGACCGCCACGGTCTCGGCCGCCTCCGCGAACTCTGCGTAGGTGACCGTGTCGTTGCCGCTGTCGAGCGCCATCGCGTCGGGGTGGTCGGCCGCCGTACGCCGGAAGACGTCGACGAGCGTGCGCGACGCGGGTGCTTCGGCGCCGCGGAGCAGGGGGTTCACCTCTCGATCCTCGTCGACGGAGGTGAACGGGAAGTGGCCTGCGGATGCGTGGTCCGTTGTGCCCGTTTGTGATGTGGGACACAATCTGCGACGTGAGCGCGACGACGGAGTCCACCACCCCACCGACCAAGGCCTGGCCGCCCGCCACGCCGCCCGAGCCCACCTACGTCGAGGACCGGCTCAACTACTGGGCCGAGGCCACGCCCGACGCCGAGGCGATGACCTACCTCGGCCGCACCTGGACGTGGAAGGAGTGGCACGACCGGGTCCACCGTGCGGCCGGCGGGCTGCGCGACCTCGGCATCGCGCGCGGTGACGTCGTCTCGTTCCTCGACAAGAACCACCCGGCCTGCGTGGAGATCAGCCTCGCCGCCGGCTCGATCGGCGCCGCCAACGCGATCATCAACTGGCGCTCGGCGGGCGACGAGATCGACTACGCCGTCAACGACTCCGGCGCGAAGGTGCTCTTCGTCGGCCGCGAGCTGATGCCGACCATCACGGCGATCCGCGACCGGCTGCCGAACGTGCAGAAGATCATCGAGGTCACCCCCGAGGGCGGGGAGGACGACGAGTACGAGCAGTTCCTCGCCTCGTCCACCCCGTGCGACGACGGTCCCGACGTGCTCGAGGACGATGTGTGCCTGGTGATGTACTCCTCCGGCACGACCGGGCGGCCCAAGGGCGTCATGCTCACCCACCGCAACATGGTCCGGCACACGATCAACGGCCACGACGGCTGGGGATTCGAGCCCGGCGACAAGTCGATGGTGGCCATGCCGCTGTTCCACGTCGGCGGGTCGTCGTACGTCCTGTTCGGCATCCACGACGGCATCCCCAGCGTGATGACCCGCGAGCCCGACGCCGCCTCGCTCGCCGGCGCGATCATGGCCGGCGCCAACCGCACCTTCCTCGTCCCCGCCGTCCTGGCCCAGGTGCTCCAGGCGGGTCCCGACGCGGTGAAGCTGTTCGGGCTGCTCAAGACCTACACCTACGGCGCCGCGCCGATGCCGCCGCCGCTGCTGCGCGCCGCGATGGAGGCCTGGCCCGACACCGACTTCATCCAGGTCTACGGACTCACCGAGGTCGCCGGCGTCGCCACCCACCTGATGCCCGAGGACCACCGCACCGCCGAGGCCGACGGCCACCCGGAGCGACTCGTCTCGGCCGGCAAGCCGCTGCCCGAGTGCGAGGTCCGGATCGTCGACCCTGCGTCGTTGACGGACGTGGGAGTGGGCGAGCACGGGGAGATCTGGCTGAAGACCCCGCAGCTGATGAAGGGCTTCCTCAACAAGCCGGAGGCCACCGCCGAGGTGATCACCGACGACGGCTGGTTCCGCACCGGCGACATGGGTCACGTCGACGAGGACGGCTACGTCTTCGTCTCCGACCGGCTCAAGGACATGATCATCACCGGCGGCGAGAACGTGTACTCCCCCGAGGTCGAGCGGGTCCTCTCCGAGCACCCGGGCGTGCTCGAGGTCGCGGTGATCGGCGTACCCGATCCGACGTGGGGCGAGTCGGTCAAGGCCGTCGTCGCGCTGCGCGAGGGCTCGGACGCCACCGAGGTCGAGCTGATCGAGTGGACCCGCGAGCGGCTCGCGCACTACAAGGCGCCGAAGTCGGTCGACATCATCACCGCGCTGCCACGCAACCCCACCGGCAAGATCCTCAAGCGCGAACTGCGCAAGCCGTACTGGGAGGAGCAGGAGCGGCAGGTCTGAGAGCGCTGCTCGTTCCGCGCGCCCTGCGCCCCGCTCCTCGCGCTGTAACACGCTGTCCTCCTGACTGATCGGCGCTTGTCAGCAGGAAAATGCCGATTTCTGGCCGATTTCTGCTGACAACCGCCGGGTAGTCGCATGGACAGCGTGTTACTTACATCCGCACAGCGACGCTCACGGCGACCAGCGCGGAAGGACCGGCCCGCGCTGTACGACGACCCGCGGTTTGGGACCACGAGGTCGGAACTGCGCGAGGTCGGAGACGTCCGTACCGAACCGGGAGCAGGTGTCGAGGAACTCGCGCCGACAGCGCTCGAGGGCGGTGGTGCGCCCGCGGCCGAAGAAGTCGTTCCAGGTCAGCCGTGACACGCCGGTCTTGAAGCCGGTCACGAAGTCCTGGCGGAGCTTCTCGTCCCAGAGCGTCTCCTCGGGTGGCTTCAACGACAGACCGCCGGCATGGGCAGGCCGCAGCTTCAGCTTGCTGTCGATCTCGAAGAAGTGCCGGCCCAGACGAAGATCGCACCATGCCGTGCGACCGTCCGCGGTCAACCCGAACTGGGGCTGCGGAACGCCGTACCCGAGCTCGGACACGAAGTCCCTCCCGAGGGTCTCGGCGACAGAGTCGGTCAGCGGCGACGTCGACGCGACGACGTCGTCGACCACGGTGACATATGGCCAGTGCCTCATCGCGGCGGCCGCCACCGAGAGGTCCACCCGCGTCGCGCCCGCCCGGAGCGCGGAGTCAGCGGCAACGAGGCCCTGGAGGTAGCCGTGCTCGCGGGCGATGTCGAGACTGGTCCGCGCCAGGTCGAGGGCAGGAAAGCCGTCGACAAGCACCACCTGTTCGCCCCGGTACGGCGCCAGGTGGTGCTTCACTCCGTGGCGCAGGTGGGAGCCGACGATGCCGGGACGGCCGACGTGCGTGATCGGCTTTCGCTCGTGGAGGACCTCCAACTGCTGGAGGTGGGCCGAGGAGTGGTGGGACAGGACGTGCGGGGCATCGACGCGCAGGCTCGCGGCACGGTCGGCGAGCACCCGACGCTGGACGTCCGTGGTGAGCGCGTCGACGTACGCCTTCTCGGCATAGACGCCGCGCCGCACCGTGACCCACGAGCCCGACCGGAGCAGGCCGTCGATCTGGTGACCGGCCATCCCCGCCTCCATCGCCTGGCGTCTCGTGACCAGTCCTCCTTGCGCGCTCATCAGCGCCACTACCCGAGCGTTCATGGAGACGAGGATCAGCGCCACCCGCGGCCATCCGCGCCGAACCTCGCCGCCCTGTGGAGGGAGCCCCTGCCGAGCGGCCCCTGTGGACGCTCGAGGACACGTCCTGGGGCGCGTGAGCCCGCCGAAGTAACACGCCGTCCACCCGACTGGTCGGCGCAAGTCAGCAGAATCGGACCCGAATCGATGCCATTTCAGCTGAGAACCGCCCGGTAGACAGATGGACAGCGTGTTACTTGTCCCGGCCGCCACGCCCGCCCGACCAGCCTCTCAGGGCAAGTCCTCACCCCGTCCTCAGCCGGATCACAGGGACACTCACCACGATGGGGGCATGACCCAGTTCCCGCCGCCGCCTCCGTTCCCGCCGGCCTCGTTCGGACCGACGCCGTCCCCACAGCGGCGTCCCCGCCGGGCCGGGTTCGCGGTGGCGGTGCTGACCGGTGCCCTGGTGGTCGGTGGCGGGGCCGGGGTCGCCACGGCGGCGATCTACGACAGCGCGTCGGGCGGCTCCGGTGGTTCCGGCAACACACCCCTCTCGGTGGTCGACAACGGCAACCCCAAGCCGGCGTCGGGCAGCGTGGAGGCGGTCGCTGCCGCCGTACTGCCGTCCGTGGTGGCGCTCGACGTCAGCGGCGGCGGGGCGGCGGGCAGCGGGTCGGGTGTCGTGCTCGACACGGAGGGCCTGATCCTCACCAACGACCACGTGGTGACCCTCGGCGGGGAGATCCCGGCCGACCAGGCCGAGGTGACCGTGTCGTTCAACAACGGCAAGAAGGTGCGCGCCACCGTCGTCGGCACCGACCCGCTGACCGACACCGCGCTGGTCAAGGTCGAGGGCGTCGCCGACCTGAAGCCGATCACCATCGGCAAGTCGAGCAACCTCGACGTGGGCGAGCAGGTCGTCGCGATCGGGTCGCCCTTCGGCCTGGACGCTACGGTCACCAGCGGCATCGTCAGCGCGCTCGACCGCCCTGTCGAGGTCGCCCGCGACGCGCAGGGCAACGCCACGGCGTACCCCGCCATCCAGACCGACGCGGCGATCAACCCGGGCAACAGTGGCGGCCCGCTGGTCAACATGGACGGCCAGCTGGTCGGCATCAACGCGTCCATCCGGTCGACGTCGTCGGGTCAGCAGGGTGCCGAGTCGGGCTCGATCGGACTGGGCTTCGCGATCCCGATCGACGAGGTGCTGCCGATCATCGACCAGCTCCGGTCGGGCGAGACGCCGACGCACGCACGGCTGGGCATCCAGGTCGCCGACGTCGGTGGTACGGCGGGCTCGAGCGACACCACGCTCAGCGGCGCCCGCATCGCCCAGCTCGAGAAGGGCTCGGCCGCGGCCGACGCCGGCCTGAAGCAGGACGACGTCATCACCGCGATCGACTCCCACCAGATCGACGGCAGCGAGGCTCTGATCGCGACGATCCGCTCCTACCGACCCGGCGACAGCGTCAAGGTGACCTACCTGCGGGGCGGCAAGGAGAGCACGACCGAGCTCAAGCTCGGCTCGGACTCCTAGTGTCCTGTCGACACTAGGAGCCGCCGCCCCCGGCCTTGCGCCGGTGCATCTTCGGAGCGCCGCCGACGACCTCGGAGCCGTGTGCCTTCTCCTTGGTCGGCCCGTCCGCGTGGACGCCCTGCTCCTTGTGGTTCTTGCGGTCGAGGGCCTCGCGCATCTTCGCCTTGAGATCGTCGTTCGCACCGTTGGCAGTCATGGACGTCCTTCCACAGCAAGAGGGGTGACACCCCCACCGTTGCATCCCGGCGCGCCGGAACCAAGGGATTAATCGCGCGGGGCGGCGATCTTCTGCAGCTCGGCCGAGCGGGCGGTCGGCGCGAAGCCCATCAGCTCGTTGACGGCGATCATCGGGCCGTTGACCTCGGCGTTCCAGGTCACGACGCGGCGCCCGGTCGTGTCGAGGTCGCGCTGCAGGGCCCGCAGGTTCGCGACCTTGAGCGCCAGGCCGAGCCGGTGCCCGCGGTGGTCGCGCCGCACCAGCGTGCCCCACTGGTGCACGAAGACGGGCTCGTGGTCGGGGACCATCAGCTGCGTGTAGCCGACGACCTCACCGGCACCGTCGAGCGCGACCGTGTGCCACGGCGTGCGGCCCTGGCGGGCCTGGAGCGCCTCGGCGGTGCGGTACGCCGCGACGTCGGCGGACTCCTCCTCGCGCGTCACCTCACCGGCCGGCGCCTCGGTCAGCAGGGTGCTGGAGACGGCCAGCCAGCCGGCGACGAGGTCGTCGGGGATCGGCCCGGCCCACGACACGATCCGGTACGCCGCGTGGTGCGCCGCCGCACCAGCGGCCAGCTCCGCGAGCCGGTCGTCCGTGGCGGGCAGCGGCAGCTCGCGCTGCACCTCGCCGATCCCGAACCCGTAGCCGTGGCGGGCCGCGAAGGCGATCCCGGCCGTACCGGCGCCGTCGGCGGGACCGTCGTAGGTCCACTGGGCGCGGGCATCGAGGCGGGTCCGGCCCTCGCCGGCCGCGAGCTCCTCGAGCCGGTCCAGCAGCTGCCCGCCCAGGCCGCGGCGGCGGTGGGACGGCAGCACGTGGACGTCGAGCTGGGCTCCGTCGAGGTTGTCGAGCAGGCGCACCGCCAGCCAGCCGGCGGCGACCGGCTCCCCGCCGACCAGCCCGAGCAGGAAGGAGTCGCGGCGCAGCCGGTCCGGCTCACGTACGACGACCGCGAGCTCCTCGGCGGCCCACGGCGTCGCGTGGTGGCCGAGCTCGTGGCGCAGCGAGGCCGCGACCACGTCGGCCCAGGCGAGGATCGCGGCGTCGTCGCCCGGCCCGATCGTGACCAGCTCCAGCGCACTCATCGGGCCCGGGCCACTCGTCCCTCGTCCCAGACCGGCCCGTCGGACTCGTAGACCGTGCCGTCGGCGCCGAACACGCAGAACCGGTCGAACCCGCGGGCGAACCAGCGGTCGTGGGTGACCGCGACGACGGTCCCATCGAAGGCGGCCAGGCCCTCCTCGAGGGCCTCGGCAGACTGCACGTCGAGGTTGTCGGTGGGCTCGTCGAGCAGCAGCAGGGTCGCCCCGGACAGCTCGAGCAGCAGGATCTGGAAGCGTGCCTGCTGACCGCCGGACAGCGACTCGAAGGGCTGCTCGGCACTGGCCGCGAGCTCGTAGCGGTCGAGGACCCGGCTCGCCTGCTCGCGCCCCATCCCCTGGCGCCCGTTCGGTACGCCGTCGCCGCGGTGCAGGATCTCGACCAGCGTCCGGCCGACCAGCTCGGGGTGCTCGTGGGTCTGCACGAACCAGCCCGGCCGCACCCGGGCACCCAGCCGGGCCCGACCGCTGTGCCGCACCGGCGCGATCTCGACGTCCCCGACCGGGCGGTGCTCCACGTCGGGGTCGCTGCCGCCCGCGGCGAGCAGCCGCAGGAAGTGGGACTTGCCGGAGCCGTTGGACCCCAGCACGGCCAGCCGGTCGCCGTACCAGACCTCGAGGTCGAAAGGCTTCATCAGGCCGGTCAGCTCCAGCGACTCGCACACCACCGCGCGCTTGCCGGTCCGCGCCCCCGAGAGCCGCATCGTGACCTGCTGCTCGCGCGGCTGCTCGGTCGGCGGGCCGGCCTCCTCGAACTTGCGCAGCCGGGTCTGCGCCGCGCGGTACTGCGACGACATGCCGTCGTTGTACTCCGCCTTGATCTTGAGCCGCAGCACCAGGGCCTTGATCTTGGCGTGCTCCTCGTCCCAGCGCCGGCGCAGCTCGGCGAAGCGGGCGAACCGGTCCTTCCTGGCCTCGTGGTACGACGCGAAGCCGCCCGGGTGCGTCCAGACGCTGTTGCCCCCGCCGCCCGCCCCGAGCTCGACGGTGACCACGTGGGTGGCGGCGTTGGCGAGCAGCTCGCGGTCGTGGCTGATGAACAGGATCGTCTTGTCGGAGGCGGCGATCCGCTGCTCCAGCCAGATCTTGCCGGGGACGTCGAGGAAGTTGTCGGGCTCGTCGAGGAGCAGCACCTCCTCCGGTCCGGCGAGGAGGTACTCGAGCACGAGCCGCTTCTGCTCGCCGCCGCTCAACGTGCGCAGCTCGCGGTACTTCGCCCGGTCGTAGGGCAGTGCCAGCGCCTTGACGGTGCACACGTCCCAGACCACCTCGACGTCGTAGCCGCCGGCGTCGGCGTACTCGGCCAGGGCGTGGGCGTAGGCCAGCTGGGTGGCCTCGTCGTCGGTGTCCATCAGGGCCAGCTCCCAGCGGTCGACCTCGGCCGCCGCCTTGCGGACCCGCTCGGGCGCGAGGCCGAGCAGCAGGTCCGCGATGGTCGGCTCGTCGCCGAGGCCGCGGTCGACCATCTGGCGCATCACGCCGAGCCCGCCGGAGCGGGTGACCGCACCGGCGTGGGGCACGAGGTCGCCCGTGATGATGCGCAGCAGGGTGGTCTTGCCCGCACCGTTGGCGCCGACCAGCGCGACCTTGGCGCCGTCCCCGACCCGGAACGACACGTCGTCGAGCAGCACCCGCCCGTCGGGCAGCTCGAACCGGACACCGGCGACCTCCACATGACCCACGAGGCTCGATTCTCCGCGAAGAGGCCGCCGGCCGCGAACCGATTTCACCGCCCCGTGCGGCTCCGAGGAACGAGGCGGCGCACGGACCAGGCGGGGAGGTCGAGTAACGCAGCGACCGAGGCACGAGGTCGCGACGCGCTTATCGAGATCAAGCTCGCCGCTCCAGCACGGGCACCTTCGAGCGCGTGCACGCCGCGGTCAGCAGCGCCGCGAGCACCGGAACCCCGAGCCCCACGCCCGCGAGGTTCGCCCACGGCACCGTGAACGACGGCGCCCCGAACGTCGCCCGCAGGGCGTAGGACACGAAGCTGCCGAGCAGCACTCCGACCAGAGCGCCGACCCCCGAGATGACCAGGGCCTGCGCGCCGGCCAGCCGGCGTCGTACGGCGGGATCGGCTCCCACCGCGGACAGGGTCGCCAGCTCGCGACGGCCCTCGGCCGCGGAGAGCGCGACGGCGATCGCGACGCCGATCAGGGTGACCAGCCCGGCGACGCCGCCGACGACGAGCAGCGCGATGCCGTAGTCGTCGTGGTACGGCTCCCCGATCGAGGCACCTGCACGGTGTCCCTCCCGCGCCGCGCGTACGCCGGCCCGCACCTCGGCCGGCGTGGCGTCGGCGGCGTAGGTGATCAGCCGGGTGGCGTCGGGGATCGGCACCAGCCCGTTCGCGGCGGCCGTCTCGGCGCTCATGAAGACACCGGGCAACGAGGTGTAGAAGGTCGTGCGCGGCGCCACCCGCGCGGGCAGCTCCAGCCGCGGGATGTCCGCCTCGGCGCCCTCCGCGTCGATCTTGAGGTCGAGGCTCGCAGTGACCTTGCCGTCGGCGTCGACCATCGACGGCGAGGTGGCGAGGACCTCTCCTCGGTCGAGGGCCGCCTGCTCCTCGGCGGTGAGGTCCCGCCCGAGGGTGAGCCGCACCACCGCCGGGTCCGCGATCGCCGCCGAGCCGGTGCTGCCGTAGGTGACGCAGCTGCTGTCGCAGGCCAGGTTGTCGTTGAACCAGATCGACTGGACCGGTGTCGCGCCCAGCTCCTGCTGGGACTCCGGTACGGCGTAGCCGAGCTCGAAGGGGGCCAGCACCTGCGCGCCGGGGAGGACGGCCGCCGCCCGCTCGGTCGCCGCGGTGGTGATCGCAGTGGTCTCGGCCTGGCCGTCGCCGTACTGCGCGTAGACCCGCATCGTGTGCTCCGGCAGGTCCGGCAGCCAGCGGGCCTCGTCGGCGCGCGCCGACCCGGTCATCGCGAACGCCGCCACGACCGATCCGGCGACGGCCAGCATGATCGCGCTGGTGGCGGGTCCGGTGCGGTGGCGGTGGCGGTCGGCGTCGCGCACCGCCAGTCGTCCGGGCAGCGGCAGCCGGGCGCCGATCCGGCCCAGCAGGCCGAGCAGGGACGGCATCACCAGTACCAGGCCGGCGACGCCCGCGACAGCACCGGCGAGCACGAGCGCGATCGGGACGGTCGGGCTGGGCGCCTGGAGCGAGACCCCGGTGAGGCGGGCGGTGGACAGCGCGTCGCCGTACGCCGCGAAGTCGCCGGCCATCATGCCGCTGCCGACCAGGCCGAGGACGACGCCGGCGCCGATGGCGAGGACTCCCACGATAGCGGTCCGCCGGGAGTGCTGCCGACTGGTCCGGAACCGGCCCGACAGCGCGTCGAGCGGCTGCTTGCGGGCCGCGCCGATCGCGGGGACGACGGCCGCCAGCACCCCGGACAGCACGCCGACCACGACCGCGATCAGCACCTCGGGCCCGATCCGGAAGACCGGCAGCACCTCGCCGTTGAGCCACTCCCACAGCGGCCAGCCGAGGCGGGCGACCAACAGGCCGGCGGCGACCCCGCCGGCGGTGCCGAGCACGCCGAGGGTGGCGCCCTGGACGAGCAGGACCGCCCGCAGCTGGCGCGGCGAGGCGCCGCCGGCGCTGATCAGGCCCATGTCGCGGACCTGCTTGCGCGCGCCGACCGCGAAGGCCGCGCCGGCCAGCAGGATCACCTCGAGCAGGCCGAGTCCCACGATCAGGGTGGTCAGCGCGACCCCGCGCACCTGGTCGAGGGTGACCGGCTCGTCCCAGGTCTGGTAGCGGTCCCGGTGGAGGTAGGTGTCGCGCGGGTAGAGCAGGACGCCCTGCTGGGCGAGGCGGTGCGCGAGCGCGTCGGCGCTCACTCCGGGCGGCAGGTCGACGAGGTACGTCGGCGAGTTGTCGTAGGGCCCGTCGGCCCGCGGCTTCGGGACGACCTGCTGCCCCGGCTGGGCGTAGGAGCTGCTGCAGCGCAGGCACTGCGCGTCGCGGACGATGCCGCTGACGGTGATCTCGGTGCCGGACAGGTCGTCGGTGACCACGTCGCCCGGGCCGACACGGAGCTTGTCCGCGGTGCGCTGGCTGATCGCGATCTCGCCGGCGCCGGGGTACGCGCCGTCGCGCAGCTGGAGCCGGTCGGGCTGGAAGACCGACGGCATCGTCGCCTGGGACAGGGGCCCCTCGTCGTAACGGTCACCCTTGCGGAGCAGCAGGAACGGACCGCCGTCGCTCGCGCCGGCGACCTCGAGCTCGGTCCCCGGCGGCAGCAGGCCGGGCACGTCGACCGTCGCGGGGTCGCGCTCGCCGACGGTGGAGTAGCCGCCGTTCCACTCGGAGATGAGGCGGAAGTCCTTGATCCGCTCCGCCGGGGTGACGACGAGCTTGGCGTCGGCGCTGCCGAGGTTCCGCTGGGCGTACGCCGCCGGGGAGTCGCTCGAGCGGTGCAGCACGTCGCTGAACGTGGCCACCGCGACCGGGAGCCCGATGAGCAGCGCGATCAGGATCGACCGGGCGAGGTTGCGGCGGATCGAGCGCCGGGCCATCCGCTGGGCCGGCCGCCACACGCTCACGTCAGTGCCCCGAGGTCGAGCACGGCCGGCGCGTCGGCCGTCGTCTCGTCGACGATGGCGCCGTCGCTGATGAACACCACCCGGTCGGCCCAGGCGGAGTGCCGGGGCTCGTGGGTGACCAGCAGGCAGGCGGCACCGGCGTCGCAACGCGCCCGCAGCAGGCGCAGCACGCCCTCCCCGGTCTCACTGTCCAGCGCCCCGGTCGGCTCGTCGGCGAGCACCAGGCGCCGCGGGCCGATCAGGGCGCGGGCGATCGCGACCCGCTGCTGCTGGCCACCGGACATCTCGTCGGGGAACCGGTCGGCGACCTCGCGCAGGCCGATCTCCTCCAGCGCGGCGAGCGCCTCGGTCCGGGCCTCGGCGGCCGGGGTGCCGTCGAGCTCACGGGGCAGCGCGATGTTCTCGGCAGCGGTCAACGACGGCACCAGGTTGAGGTCCTGGAAGACGTAGCCGATCGAGCGGCGCCGCAGCCGGGCCAGCTCCTTGCGCGCCAGTCCGGACAGCGACCTGCCTTCGACGAGGACGTCGCCGGTGCTCGGGGCGTCGAGACCGCCGGCCAGGTGCAGCAGGGTGCTCTTGCCGGAGCCCGAGGCACCGCGTACGGCGACCAGCTCACCCGGGGCGACCGAGAGCGAGGCCGCGTGCAGGGCGGTCACCAGGGTCTCGCCGACGCCGTACACCTTGCCGGCGTTGCGGATCTCCAGGACGGGGTTGGCGGTCACTGGACGGCCTCCTTCTCGGGGGTCTTTGCGGTTCGGGCCTTGCGGAGCCGGGCTTCACACCGGTCGAGCCAGCTGACCTCGGCCTCGACGGCGAAGATCAGCGAGTCGACCACCATCACCCGGGCCAGGTCCTCGTCCGGGACGGACGCCTTGACGCGGGTCAGGGACTGTAGGGAGCTCATCGCCTGTCGGCGCTGGGCCTGCACCACCTCGCCGGCCTCGACGCCCGGCGTGCTGACCGCCATCGCCAGCTTGATCGCGAGCTCGTCGCGCGGTCGCGACTCCTGGGCGATCGGGGAGCGGAACCAGCCGGCGAGCTCCTCGCGACCGGCAGGGGTGAGCGCGTAGACCACGCGCCCGTCGTCGTCGGGCACCCCGTCGGCCTCGATCTGGCCGCCCTTCTCGAGGCGCTGGAGGGTCGAGTAGACCTGCCCGATGTTCAGCGGCCAGGCCGACCCGGTCGTGGCCTCGAACTCGGCCTTCAGCTGGTAGCCGTACTTCGGGCCCGGCGCCAGGAGCGCCAGAAGACCATGCTTGATGGACATAGGTACGGAGTATGCATACGGCGTATCCATCTGTCCAGCGGCGCGCCGCCGACAGGCCCTGCAAGGATCTCGCCATGGAGTGGAACGACCTGCTGGAGAAGACGACGGGCGAGTTCGCGCTGGTGCTGGCGACCGGCGACCTCGACGCGCCCGTCCCGGCCTGCCCGGGCTGGACCCTCGCCGACCTCGGCGAGCACACCCGCTGGGTGCACGCGTGGGCGACGCACGCCGTCACCGACCACTCGCCCGACGGCGACAGCCCCGCGCCCGGGCCGGAGCGCGACGCGCTCGTCGACGGCTACCGGGCTGCCGCCGGGCGCCTCCTCGACGTGCTGCGGCAGACGGCACCCGACGCGACGGTGTGGACCTTCGGGTCCGACAAGCGGGCCGGGTTCTGGCAGCGCCGCCAGTTCCACGAGGTCACCATGCACCTGTACGACGCCCTCGACTCCCAGGCTCGCGCCGGTGAGTGGCAGCTGAGCCCGGAGCTCGGCTGGGACGGCGTCGACGAGGTCGCGACGCTCTTCTACCCGCGCCAGGTCCGGCTCGGGCGCTCCGAGCCGCTGCCCGCGCCGGTCCGCCTGGTCGCCACCGATCTCGACCGCTCGCTCGTGCTCGAGCCCGACGCGGCCGGCGAGCCGGTCGAGCTGGCCGCGCCGGCGGCGGACCTGCTGCTCATGCTCTGGGGGCGGGTGCCGGCGACGGGGCCGGCCGCCGCCGTCCTCGCGCAGGCGAAGGTCACGTCCTGACCGGCAGCGGCCGTCGGCGTCGACCCGGTCACTCCGCGACGAAGCGGGCGTCCACCTCCGCGGAGACCTCGATGTCCTCGGGTGCCAGCTCGAGCTCGGCACCGCCGCCGGACTCCTTGGCCGCCATCCGCATGTACGCCGCCGGGCCGCCGCCGCCCATCGGCGAGATGCCCTGGCTGAGCATGCCCGCGTCGGCCACCGCGACCGGCCGTACGGTCCCGAGGCCGAGCGCGTCGGCGTACTCCTGGGCGCGGCGGGCCGCCTCCTGCACCGCCCGGACCCGCACGGTGCGCTCGAGCTCGACCCGGCGCGCCTCGGTCAGGGCCCACTCGACGCCGTCGAGCCGGAAGCCCTCGGCGGAGCTGACCAGCCGGCCCACCCAGGTGGCGAGCCGGCCGAAGTCGCGGAACTTCACCTGTACGCCGACGCTGGCGTGGTGGACGAGCGGGAGCTGCTTGCCGTCCTTGTTCCACGGGCGCTGCGCCCAGGTGCGCACGTGCTGCGTCGACCACCAGGTGACCGGCCCGTCGGCGGGGTCGTGGAGCTCCTGGACCGAGGCCTTCACGGCCTCCAGGTCGTGGACGACGCGGTCGTAGGCGGGCTGCAGCGCGGGGCCCTGGAAGGCCAGCGTGATGTGCGCGGTGCCGCGCTCGGGCGGCTGGAAGGCGGAGTGCGACCCGCGCACGGTGAACTCGGTCGGCATGACGCCCACTCTAAGGAGCGCCCGGTCAGGCGCGGCGGGTCTCGAGGACCCGGAACCCCTTCGCGCTGGCGATCCGCTCGGTCGGGAAGCCCTGCTCGCCGAGCCAGCGCTGCAGCGAGTCGGCGCCGAGGTTCTTGCCGACCACCATCACCGCGCGGCCGTCGGGCGCGAGGCGGGGCAGCCAGGTCAGCAGCAGCTCGTGGAGCGCCGCCTTGCCGATCCGGATCGGGGGGTTGGACCAGATCTCGTCGTACGTCGCCGCGGGGTCGACCTGCTCCGGGACCATCGCGGTGTAGCGCTCCGCGACTCCCAGCGACTCGGCGTTCTCGTTGGCGAGCAGCACCGCGCGCTGGTTGACGTCGACGGCGGTGACGGTGGCGCCCGGGGCGGCGACGGCGCAGGCGAGCCCGATCACGCCGTACCCGCAGCCGAGGTCGAGGATCCGGCCGCCGGTGGGCGCCTGGGTCTCGCGGAACAGGACCGACGTGCCGATGTCCAGGCGGCCCTGCGCGAACACGCCGGACCCGCTCACCAGCGCCAGCTCGTGGCCCCAGACCTCGGCCGCGACGGGTGCGCGCTGGAAGGCGACCGAGGGGTCCGCGGAGAAGTAGTGCTCGTCGCTCACCCCTCGGCTCCGTCCGTCTCGGCGTGGGTACGGCGGGCCGCGGTCTGTGCCACGCGATCGGCCAGCCCGGCGGCGTCCGGGTAGGCGACCTCCTCGAGCGTCAGCCCGTGCGCGGGTACGACGACCACGCCCTGGTCGCGCCGCCGCCCGGTCAGGATCTCGACCGCCCAGGCGGGGTCCTGACGTCCCTCGCCGATCGCGATCATGCAGCCGACCAGCGCGCGCACCATCGAGTGGCAGAACGCGTCGGCCTTCACGTGCCCCACGACCAGCTCGTCGTCGGTGCGGGTCCAGCCGAACTCCAGCAGGGTGCGGATCGTCGTCGCCCCCTCGCGGTGCTTGCAGAACGCGGCGAAGTCGTGGAGCCCGACCAGCGAGCGCGCGGCCTCGTCCATCGCCGCGACGTCGAGCCGCCGCGGCCAGAACAGCACGTGGTTGCGGGTCAACGGGTCGGCACGCGCCGGATCGTCGACGATCCGGTAGGCATAGCGCCGCCACAGCGCCGCGAACCGCGCGTCGAACCCGTCGGGTGCCTCGCTGATCCGGTGTACCCGCACCGTCTTGTCGAGCACCCCGTTGACCCGCCGGGCGAGGATGTCGAGCTGGGTGACCTGCCGGGCCGCGGTGGGCGAGCCCGCCTCCGGGTCCTCGGGTACGTCGACGTGCACGACCTGCCCGCGCGCGTGGACGCCCGAGTCGGTGCGGCCCGCGCAGGTGACTCGCAGTGAGCCCTCGGGCAGCCGCAGCACCGTGGTCAACGCGGCGGTCAGCTCGGCCTGCACCGTGCGCAGTCCCGGCTGCGACGCCCAGCCCCGGAAGTCGCCGCCGTCGTAGGCGAGGTCGATCCGCAGGCGCACCGGGCAAGACTAGAGGAGCGCCACGCTCGCACGACGCTCGGCAACGCACGACGCCCGCCCCGAGCGGGTTTCCGTCGCGCCGCCCGCCGTTTCTGCACGGAGGAGCCCGCGACCGAGGAACGAGGGAACGGGCGGGGGAGGAAGAAACGGCGTTGGCAGGCGGCGCGACATGCGCGAGCGAAGCGAGCGCCAAACAACACCGTGAGTTCCGCACGCAGCGCACCGACCCCGCGCTGCCTCAGGGCGAGACGCCGACCTCCGCACGGGTCGGCGGGTCGGCCCCCAGCCGACCGACGGTGACGGCGGCGACGCGGGCGGCGTAGGTCAGCGCGGCGCTCCACTCCTGTGGCCCGAGCGCGGCCAGCCGGTCGCGGGCCCCGGCGCCGAGCAGCGGCCAGAGGTGGTCGACGAGCGCGGCAGCGAAGGTGTCGCCGGCGCCGATCGTGTCGACGACGGCGACCGGCTGGGCATGCACGCCGCCGGTGGACCAATCCGGCCCGGAGCAGGCATGCCAGGAGGCGCCCTCCGCGCCGTGGGTGACGATGACGGCGACCGGCCCGCCCGGCAGCGCGAGCAGCGCCGAGGCCGACTCCCCCGCCGACCGGTCCGGCCAGAGCGCGACCAGGTCCTCGTCGGACGCCTTCACGAAGGTCGCTGCCGACGCGGTCCGCAGCACCCGCTCGAGCACCTGGGCGCGGGTGCCGGTGATCGCGGGACGCAGGTTGACGTCGTACGTCAGGCAGGTGGTGGGCGCGATCCGCTCGACCAGCGCGAGGACCTCGGCGGCGCCCGGGTCGAGCAGCGGCGCCAGCGAGGTCACGTGGACGACGTGCGCGGACTCGTCGGGCACGGTGGGCAGCCGCCACCCGATGTCGAAGGTGTACGACGCCGCGCCGGTCGCGTCGATGACGGCCTCCGCGCGCGGGGTCCTGCCCAGCACGTGGGGATCGCCGGCGAGCTCCACGCCGGCCTCCTGGAGGTGCCGAGCGATCACCTCACCGGCCGGGTCGTCGGCGTACGCCGTCGCGAGGCGGACCGGTCTCCCGAGCCGGGCCAGGGCGACGGCCACGTTGACCGCCGACCCGCCGGGCCGCTCGTCGCCGCCGACCACGTCGAGCACGGATTCGCCGATCACGAGCGTCGTCGCCGTCATGTCGACACTGTCCCATAGGCTCGCCGCCGTGGCCCTCGAGACGTCGCTGGAGAAACCGGCTCCGGTCCGGGCGATCGCGAACGCGCTCGCCGGCTGGATCGACCGGCTCGGCGCGGTGTGGGTCGAGGGCCAGGTGACCCAGGTCAACCGGCGCCCCGGCCTGTCGACGGTCTTCATGACGCTGCGCGACTCGGTCGCCGACATCTCGGTGCCGGTGACCTGCTCGCGGGTCCTCTTCGACGGCCTGCCGACGCCGGTGACCGAGGGGGCCAGCGTGGTCATCCACGCGCGGCCGTCCTACTACGCCAACCGCGGCAGCCTCTCCCTCAACGCCCGCGAGATCCGGATGGTCGGCCTCGGCGAGCTGCTCGCCCGGCTCGAGCGGCGCCGCGAGCTGCTCGCCGCCGAGGGGCTGTTCGCCCAGGAGCGCAAGCGCCGGCTGCCCGCCGTACCCCGTCGCGTCGGGCTGGTCACGGCTCCCAAGTCGGCCGCCGAGCGCGACGTCCTCGAGAACGCCACCCGCCGCTGGCCGGCCGTCGCCTTCACCACCGCGTACGCCGCCATGCAGGGCCAGCGCTCGGCCGAGGAGGTGATCGAGGCCGTACGCCGCCTCGACGCGGACCCCGAGGTCGACGTCATCGTCGTGGCCCGGGGCGGCGGCTCGGTCGAGGACCTGCTGCCGTTCTCCGACGAGGGCCTGATCCGCGTGGTCGCTGCCGCCCGCACCCCGGTCGTGTCCGCGATCGGACACGAGCCGGACTCCCCGCTGCTCGACCTGGTGGCAGACGTCCGCGCTTCCACGCCCACCGACGCCGCGAAGCTGATCGTGCCCGACATGGCGCAGGAGCGGATGATGGTCGACCGGGCGCGCGACGCGCTGCGCCGCGCCGTGCGCCACCGCCTCGACCGCGAGCAGTCCCAGCTCGACGCGCTGCGCGCGCGCCCCGCGCTCGCGCACCCCGGCTCCCTTCTCGACGCCCGGGTCGACGAGCTCGACGACTGGCGCGCCCGGATCCGCCGCCGGCTCGAGTGGCAGCTCGACCGGGCCGCCGACGACCTCGACCACCGCCGCGCCCGGGTCCGCGCCCTGTCCCCGCTGGCCACCCTGCGCCGCGGGTACGCCGTCCTCCAGGACGCCGAGGGCCACGTCGTCACCTCCGTCGGCGACGTCTCCCCCGACGCGGCGCTGTCGGTCCGTGTCGCCGACGGCCGCATCCACGTCACCGCCACCCGTTCCGAGCCGATCGCCGAGGAGATCCATGACTGACACCACGCCCCCGGAGCCGAGCGAGGAGCTGTCCTACGAGGACGCGCGCGCCGAGCTGGTCGAGGTGGTCCGTCAGCTCGAGGCCGGAGGTACGACGCTCGAGGAGTCGCTCGCGCTCTGGGAGCGCGGCGAGGCACTCGCCACCACCTGCCAGGGCTGGCTCGACGGAGCCCGGGCGCGGCTGGAGTCGGTACTGGGCGAGGGTGAGGACTCCGACGAGGACTAGCCGATCGGCGTGGTGACCAGCGAGTCGACGACCGCCCGGAGGTCCTCGACCGGCGCGGACCCGAAGACCAGCACGGTCTGGCCGTCGACCTCCGCGGCATAGGCGGAGTCGCCGCCGGCATCGGCGTATCCCGACCAGTCGCGGGCGACCGGGCTCGCGACCGAGGACGGCACGGTGTAGCCGGGGCGGGTCTCGGTGTCCTCGTCGACCCACTGGGACAGCATCGCGGTGATCGAGGCGTCCTCCTGGCGCACGGCGACGAACTTCTGGTCGTCGGTGAGCAGCCGGACCATGATCACCGGGCGGTCGCCGGGCTCGACGTCGACGCCGGTGGCGATCCAGCCCTTCGGCAGGGCATCGGGGTAGATCGGGGTCAGGCCGGCCTGCTGCGCGGACTGGACGATCTCGACGTAATCGACCGCCTCGGGCTTGACCTCGAAGTCCGGGCGGAAGGCGCCCATGAAGTAGAGCAGCGCGCCGATCGCGATGACGGTGACGACGAGCGAGGTGACGAGACCCACCGCGGATCGCTGGTAGCGGCCCGGGCGCTCTGACGGCTGCGACTGGCTCATGACGGGTCCAGTGTCCCAGCCCGGCCGCCGCCACCGCCCTCGGCCCCATACTTGACGCAGATGCGTCTAGAGAGTGGCGAAACAGTCGCAGATGCGCCAAAGTGGCAGCGTGACCGACTACCGCGTGGCCGAGGCCGCCGAGCTGCTCGGCGTCTCCACTGACACCGTCCGGCGCTGGATCGAGGCGGGGCGGGTGCCCAGCGCCACGGTCGACGGCCGCACGGTGATCCCGGGGGTCGACCTCGCCGGCCTGGCGGCATCGCTGGTCGACGAGGCCGACCGGGATCGCACCCGGGCCGGCGAGGTCAGCGCCCGCAACCGGATGACCGGGATCGTCACCCGGGTCCTCGCCGACACGGTGATGGCCCAGGTCGAGATGGTCTGCGGGCCCTATCGGGTCGTGTCGCTGATGAGCGCGGAGGCCGCCGCGGAGCTGGGCCTGGCTCCCGGCGTACGGGCGATCGCCTCGGTCAAGTCCACCACCGTCGTCGTCGAACGACCCGTCCCGAGGAAGTCCTGAGGCCCCCATGAACACGACCCGGCTCCGGCTCGGCGCGACCAGCGCCGCCGTCCTGCTCGCCCTCCCGCTCGCCGCCTGCGGTGACGACGGGGACGGTGGCTCCGTCGGCAAGGACGGCGACCAGACCATGACCGTCTTCGCGGCCGCCTCCCTGGCGAAGACCTTCGAGGAGCTCGAGGACCGGTTCGAGGACGCCCACCCGGGAGTCGACGTGAAGCTGTCCTTCGGCGGCTCCTCCGACCTGGTCGCGCAGATCACCGAGGGCGCGGAGGCCGACGTGTTCGCCTCCGCCGACACCGCCAACATGGACAAGCTGGTGGCGGCGAAGCTGACCTCCGGCGACCCCAGCGAGTTCGCGACCAACACCTTGATGATCGCGGTGCCGCCGGGCAACCCCGCGAAGATCACCGGCCTGGCCGACCTGGCGAAGAAGGACGCCAAGTTGGTGCTGTGCCAGCCGGAGGTGCCCTGCGGCAGCGCCGCTCTCAAGGTCGCCGACGCGGCCGGCCTCACCTTCGCGCCCGTCAGCGAGGAGGAGTCCGTCTCCGGCGTGCTGACCAAGGTCGAGGACGGCGAGGCCGACGCCGGCCTGGTGTACGTCACCGACGTGTCCGCCGCCGGCGACGACGTCGAGGGCATCGACTTCCCGGAGGCCGCGGACGTCGTCAACCACTACCCGATCGTCGCGGTCGAGGGCTCGAAGCACGCCGACCTCGCCCAGCAGTGGATCGACCTGGTCCTCGGCGAGGGCCAGAAGGTGCTGCAGGACGCCGGGTTCGGGGCACCCTCCTCGTGAGCCACACCCGACACGTCGGCCTGCCGCGCTGGCTCCTCGGGCCCGCCCTCCTCGCCGGCGTGTTCGTGGTGCTGCCGGTCGCCTCGATGACGACCCGGATCGCGTGGGGCGAC
The DNA here is from genome assembly GCF_029961765.1 of Nocardioides sp. QY071. NCBI lineage: Bacteria > Bacillati > Actinomycetota > Actinomycetes > Propionibacteriales > Nocardioidaceae > Nocardioides > Nocardioides sp. QY071. The sequence continues at coordinate 1,038,646 of NZ_CP124681.1, read as the reverse complement.
TTCCCGGGGCTGGTCACCTCCGAGGCCGCCCGCTCCGCGCTGGTCCTCAGCCTCAAGACGTCGACCGCCAGCACCGTGCTCTGCCTGCTCCTCGGCATCCCGCTGGCCACCGTGCTCGCCCGCAGTGAGGCGCGCTGGCTCGGCGTACTGCGCTCGCTCGTCCTGCTCCCCCTCGTGCTGCCGCCGGTCGTCGGCGGCATCGCGCTGCTCTCGACCTTCGGCCGCCAGGGGCTGCTCGGCGGCGAGCTCGAGGCGCTCGGCATCCGGATCGCGTTCACCTCGGTCGCGGTCGTGCTGGCACAGACCTTCGTGTCGCTGCCGTTCCTCGTCGTCAGCCTGGAGGGCGCGCTGCGCACCGCCGGGGAGCGGTACGACGTCGTCGCGGCCTCCCTCGGCGCGCGGCCCACCACCGTGCTGCGCCGGGTCACCCTGCCGCTCGTGCTGCCCGGCCTGGCCTCCGGCGCGGTGCTCGCCTTCGCCCGCTCCCTCGGGGAGTTCGGCGCCACGATCACCTTCGCCGGCAGCCTCGAGGGCACCACCCGGACCCTGCCGCTGCTGATCTACAACCTCCGCGTCACCGACGCCGACGCGGCCGTCGCGATGTCCCTGCTCCTGGTCGTGGTGGCGGTACTGGTCATCGGCCTGGTCCGCCCCAAGGGCGCGCTGTGAGCGCGCGGGTCGAGGTGGTCGTCGCCGAGCGCGAGGTCGACGTCGCCTTCGAGGTGGCCGACGGCGAGACCGTCGCGCTGCTCGGCCCCAACGGCGCCGGGAAGTCCACCACCCTCGCCGTCCTGGGCGGGCTGCTGCGCCCCGACGCGGGGCGGGTGGTGCTCGACGGGCAGGAGCTGACCGGCCCCGGACGCTGGGTCGCGCCGCACGCGCGTCGTACCGCACTCCTGGCGCAGGACCCGCTCCTGTTCCCCCACCTCTCGGTGCTCGAGAACGTCGCCTTCGGCCCCCGCAGCACCGGCGCCGGCCGCCGCGCTGCCCGCAGCGCAGCCGCGCACTGGCTGGGTGAGGTCGACGCCGCCGAGCTCGCCGAGCGCCGCCCCGCCCAGCTCTCCGGCGGCCAGGCCCAGCGGGTCGCGGTCGCCCGGGCCCTCGCCGCCGAACCCCGGCTTCTGCTGCTCGACGAGCCGATGGCGGCCCTCGACGTGGCGGTCGCGCCGGCCCTGCGCACGCTGTTGCGCCGGGTCCTCGCGGGGCGCACCACCGTGATCGTCACCCACCACGTCCTCGACGCGCTGCTGCTCGCCGACCGGGTGGTCGTGCTCGACGGCGGGCGGGTGGTCGAGCAGGGCGCCACTGCCGACGTGCTCTCCCGTCCCCGCAGCGCCTTCGCCGCCCGGTTCGCCGGACTCAACCTGGTCGCGGGCAGCGCCACCCCCGACGGCGTACGACGGCCGGACGGGCTGGTCCTCCATGGCAGCCCCGGCGATCCCCCGGCCGTCGACGGCTCCGCCGCCGTCGCGGTGTTCCGCCCCTCGGCGGTCGCCGTCCACGCGGAGCCGCCGGGCGGCAGCCCGCGCAACGCGCTGCCCGTCGTGATCAGCGAGCTGGAGCCGCTGGGCGACCTGGTCCGCGTCCGCGCCGGCGAGCTGGCGGCCGACGTCACCGTCGCCTCGGTCGCGGAGCTCGGGCTGGCTCCGGGAGCGAGCGTGACGTTCGTCGTGAAGGCCACCGAGGTCGACGTGTACGCCACGTAGTCGAGGACCGATAGGGTTCGCCCTATGAACGACGCCCTCATCGTGGAGCCGCCCGCCCCCGACCGCAACCTCGCCCTCGAGCTGGTCCGCGTCACCGAGGCGGCCGCGATGGCGGCCGGGCGCTGGGTCGGCCGTGGCGACAAGAACGGCGCCGACGGCGTGGCCGTGCAGGCGATGCGCGTGATGATCTCGACGGTCAGCATGAACGGCACCGTCGTCATCGGCGAGGGCGAGAAGGACAACGCCCCGATGCTCTACAACGGCGAGAACGTCGGCGACGGCACCGGCCCCGAGTGCGACGTCGCCGTCGACCCGATCGACGGCACCACGCTGACCGCGAAGGGCATGGCCAACGCGGTCGCCGTCCTCGCCGTCGCCCCGCGCGGCACCATGTACGACCCGTCGGCCGTCTTCTACATGGAGAAGCTGGTGACCGGCCCCGAGGCCGCCGAGGTCGTCGACATCCGCTACCCGGTCGCCGAGAACATCCACCAGGTCGCCAAGGCCAAGGGCTCCAACCCCTCCGACGTCACCGTCGTCCTCCTCGACCGGCCCCGGCACGCCCAGCTCGTCGACGAGATCCGCGCGACGGGCGCCCGGATCAAGTTCATCACCGACGGCGATGTCGCCGGCGCCATCATGGCCGCCCGCGCCGACACCGGCATCGACCTGCTGCTCGGCATCGGCGGCACCCCCGAGGGCATCATCGCCGCCTGCGCGATGAAGGCCATGGGCGGCACCATCCAGGGCCGGCTGTGGCCGACCGACGACGAGGAGCGCCAGCGTGCCATCGACGCGGGTCACAACCTCGACCCCGACCACATCCTCACCACCGACACGCTGGTCACCGGCGACGACTGCTTCTTCGTCGCCACCGGCATCACCGACGGCGAGCTGGTCCGCGGCGTGCGCTACCGCGGCGGCGGCGCCGTCACCCAGTCGCTCGTGATGCGCTCGCGCAGCGGCACGATCCGCACCATCACCTCCGAGCACCAGCTCTCGAAGCTGCGCAGCTTCTCCGCCATCGACTTCGACTGAGTCCTTTGGCGCTCGCTTCGCTCGCGCATGTCGCGCCGCCTGCCAACGCGGCGCGACGAGTTCCAGCCGCAGGTGATGCGTGCGCGCATCACGCGCGGCTGAATGTTCTCCGTCGGGCGCGCCGCGTTGCCTGGACTGAGCGGAGCGAGCGAGGAACGAGCGAGCGCAGCGAGGGAAGGCAACGCGCAAGAGCGCGCGCGACATGCGAGCGAAGCGAGCCAAACAAACACCGTGATTCCCTGACGCAGCGCACCACCCCCGCAGCAAACCAACCCTGACCCCAGCTACCCCCGCACCAGCTCCAGCAACCTCGCCACGTCACCCACCGCGTCCGCGATCGGGTCCTCGTCCCCCACGGCGGCGCCGTACAGCAGGGCCGCGTCGAGCATGCGGACCACGAGGTCGAAGTCCGGGCTCTCAGCGACCGCCGACCACCCGCACCGGTCCAGCGTCTCGCGCAGGGCGTCGAGCAGCACGGGGCGCGCGGCAGCCATGATCGGGCGCAGGTCGGGGTCCGCCGTGGCAGCGAGCATCGGCCGGAGCCGGCGAGTGACCACGGCCGGGTCCAGGGCGGGCGCGTAGAGCACCTCGAGCAGAAGCTGTGCCGTACGCCGGGCCGAGCGGCTCCGGCGCCCGATCGACCGCGCGCGCTCGGCCGCTCCCGCCGTGCGGATCTCCTCCGCGGCGGCGACCGCGGCGGCGTACAGCTCCTGCCGCGTCGCGAAGTAGTAGCCGGCGGACCCGGCCGGTACTCCGGCCGCTGCGGCGACCCGCCGGTGCGTGACGGCGTCAGGCCCCTCCTCGATGAGCAGCCGCGCCGCGGCGTCCCTCATCGCGCGGGTCCGCTGGACGCTCCGGTCCTGGACGGGGCGGCGGGAGGCGGCGGGCACAGGCCCACCCTACGCAGGACCAGCCAGCCGGAATATCCATACGTGCGTATAGGTTCTGCTGGACGAGGACCGAGATCCGGTCCCACGGATCACCAGAGGTGCATCACCATGAGCAGCCTTGTGGCCCAGGAGGGCCTGAAGATCGACTGGGCGAACATGCCCACCTACAACACGATCATGGCCGTCGCCGTCGGCGCGGGCCTGATCACGCTCGTCATGCTCGGCCGCGAGCTCCTGCGCGCCCCGGAGGAGGTCGAGCCGGACGGCTGGGCGCTGACCTTCGGCGCACTCGGCACCGTGCTCACCACGACCGGCCTGCACATGACGCTGACTTGGCCGCTCGCGGCCGGCGGCTTCCCGTTCGACAACATCATCTTCGGCGAGACCAGCCTGGGCTTCGGCGTCCTCCTGCTCGCCGCGGCGCTCTACCTGTGGAAGCGTGGCGCGGTGGCCCTCGCCGCCACCAAGCCGCTCCAGGCGCTCGCCCGGGTGGCGCAGCCGATCACGGTCTTCGTCGGTGGCCTCGGCCTGAGCCTGGTCGCGATCGCCGCGGCCGGCATCAAGTACCAGCTCTTCGCGGCCCCCGCCGAGGAGCCGATCTCGGGCGAGTTCGCCAACCACCCGATGGTCGAGGCGACCTTCATGTCGCTGCTCATCGCGATCGTCGGCCTCGGCGCCCTCGCCTTCGCCGTGCTCGTCAACCGGGTCCGCAGCACCGGCACCGCCGGCGTCTGGGGCCGGATCACCGGCTGGCTCTGGGGCCTGTCGGGCGTGCTGTTCCTGCTGTTCGGCGCGATGAACTTCTTCACCCACATCGGGCTCATCGTCAACACCATGTGATCCGCGGGTCGGGTCTCCTCGTCGTACCCGGCATTCGGGTCGTGATTCAGGCCGAGTCGCGACCCAGATGCCGGGTACGACGCACGTCCGGCACCGCCAGCGCCCCCGCCACCACGTCGATCACCCGCGGGTCGACCGCCATCCCGATGTGGGACGCCCGGACCTCGACGGCCCGGCCCGCGGGGTCGATGCATGCACGCCAGTCGACGATGCCGTCGCGGCGCGAGTAGACGTTGGTCATCGCGACGTCGGCGCGCAGCGGCTCCTGGGACTCGGTGAAGCTGAGGTGGGCGCACTCGCCGGCGACGCAGTCCTCGCTCATCAGGCCGGGGACGCCGGCGTCGGAGAGCCGGTTGAGCACGCGGACGCCGCGCGTCAGCAGGGCGTGGTGGGCGGCCGGCGCGCGCATCGGGCTGCCCATGGTCACGATCCCGGCCACCAGGTCGGGACGCCGGGCGGCCAGGCCGCGGGCGATCATGCCGCCGAGGCTGTGCCCGACGATCTGGACCCGGGCGTCGCGGCGCTCGGCGATCTGCTCCAGGCGCGCCTCGAGCGCGAGCGCCGAGCCGAGGGTGCAGCCGACGTTGGCGTGGATGTGGGAGCGGTAGGTCCGGAAGCCGCGTCCGCGCAGCTCGGCGGCCATCGCGGTGAGGGTCCAGTCGCCGGCGAGGAAGCCGGGGATGAGCAGCACCGGCTCGGCGACCCGCGTCGCGGACCGGTCCGCGACGGGGGTACGACGACGCACGCGTCGGGTCGCGCCACGACGGGCCGCGAACCGACCCGCCTCGGTCACCAGACTGCCCTCGCGCAGCAGCGCGGCCAGTGCCGGACGGCCGTAGCCGTCGGGCAGCAGCCAGGGCGCCAACGTGTTGCTCACGTCACAAACGGTACCCAGTTGAATCGACAACTACGCGCAACTTGTCAAACTGGGTGTCATGTCCGCCTCCGACGAGCTGCTCGCCCCCGTGTCTCCCGAGATCGAGCTGTGCTACCAGACCTTCGGCGACCCGGGCGCCGAGCCGCTGCTGCTGGTGATGGGCCTCGGCGGTCCGATGACCTGGTGGGACGCCGAGCTGTGCGTCCAGCTGGCCGAGGCCGGCTTCCACGTGATCCGCTACGACAACCGCGACACGGGTCGCTCGACCCGTTCGACCGGTCGCGTACGACGGACCGACCTGGTCCGCGCCTTCGTCGGGGCGCCCGCCCGGGCGCCGTACTCGATCGCGGACCTGGCCGAGGACGCCTTCGGGCTCCTCGACCACCTCGGCATCGAGTCCGCGCACGTCGCCGGCGTGTCGATGGGCGGGATGATCGCGCAGACCATGGCGCTCACGGCGCCGGAGCGGGTGCGCAGCCTGAGCAGCATCATGTCGTCCACGGGCCGGCGCACGGTCGGCCGCCAGCACCCGAGCCTGCTGCCCACGCTGATCGCCGGGCGCGGCCCCGGGCGCGAGGACTACATCCGCGGCAGCCTCGCGGTCTGGAGGATCATCGGCTCCCCGCGGTTCCCGCAGACCGAGGAGAGGCTGCGCCAGCGCGCCGGCGAGACGTGGGACCGTGGTGTCACCCGGGCCGGCGTGCTGCGCCAGATGATGGCCGTGCTCACCCAGCCCGACCGGACCCGGGCGCTGGCCGGCGTCACCGCCCCGACGCTGGTGATGCACGGCCTCGCCGACCGGATGGTGCACGTCTCGGGCGGCCGGGCGACCGCGGCCGCCGTACCGGGGGCACGGGTGACCTTCATCGAGGGCTGGGGGCACGACCTGCCGGCCGCGCTGTTCCCGGCGTTCACCAGCGCGATCCGCCGCAACGCGGACCGGGCCGCGATCAGGCCTCGATCCGCAAGGCCTCGATCGGAGTGACCGCGACGGCCCGCCGGGCGGGCGCCCGGCTCGCGGCGAGGACGAGGACGACGCCGCAGGCCGCGATCCCGGCAAGCACCAGCCACGGCACACCCCACACGAAGCCGTCGGTGCCGAACCCGATCAGCGACTGGGCGCCCACCGAGCCGTAGACCAGGCCGAGCAGCATCCCGAAGGCGACCGCGGTCGCCGACAGCGCGATCGACTCCCGGGTGATCATCGAGCGGACCTGGACCTGCGTGAAGCCGAGGGAGCGCAGCAGACCGATCTCGCGCTGCCGCTGGATCACTGTCAGCGACATCGTCGAGACGAACCCGACCGCGGCGATGACCGAGGAGATCACCACGATCGCGATCAGGATCGCGGTCGTGGTCGCCAGGATCTGGTCCGTCTGGACCTGTTGGGCGGGGTCCAGCTCCCACCCGCCCACCGAGTCGCGCAGCGCCTGCATCCCGGACGCGAAGGTGGTAACGAGCGTCACGCCGATGACCAGTCCCATCGTGGACCGCGTCGTCCGGAGCGGGTCCTTGACCGCGTTGCGGCGGGCCAGCACGGCGGGCGGCCGGGTGCCGACCAGTCGCGAGCAGGCCCCCACCAGCGCGGGGATCACGAACCGGGCGCCGATCAGCAGGCCGGTGGCGGAGAGGACCGAGCCGAAGAAGGCCGCGAGGAAGCCCGCCGCACTGCCGTCCTCGCCCAGCCACGTCGACAGCAGCAGGACCAGGAAGCCGCCGCCGATCAGCATCAGCGCTCCGATCGCCCGCAGCACCGATCCGCTGCGCGAGCGGGGCAGCTCGGTCGCCGTACCGCTCATCGCCTGGGCCGGCGAGACCCGCAGCACGGCCCGCGAGCCGAGCCAGCCGGCGAGCATGGCCGCGACCGCGACGGCGGCGGTGCTGAGCAGCACGAGCGGATGGACGAGGGCGTAGTCGGCCTCGGGCAGTGTGCCGCGGGCGACCAGGACGACCCGCGTCAGGTCGGCCAGTACGACGCCCGCCACCGCGCCGGCGACGCCACCGGCCAGGCCGACGAGCGCAGTCCCGCGCATGACGGATCGCCGCAGGTACGGGCCCCTGGCGCCGAGCAGGCGCAGCAGCGCGATGTGCCGCAGCCGCCCGGCGATCACGGTGTCGACGCAGTTGGCGATGACCACGACCGAGACGTAGAGCGCGATCAGGATGAACACGGTCGCGACCGATCCCAGCAGGACGCCGACCCCGCCACCCTCGCTGGCCATGCTGGCCAGGTTGCTGCTGGTCATGATCAGCACCGCGGCGTACGCCGACCCGAGCCCGCCGACCAGGCCCACCGTGCCGAGCTCGCGCGCCGAGCCCAGCACCAGGTTGCGGGAGCTCATGCGACCTGCTCCTCGAAGGAGATCAGCAGGTGGGAGATCTCCTGCGGGCTCATCCGGCCGTGGTCGCCGACGATCCGGCCGTCCGCGATGACCAGGATCCGGTCGGCGTACGACGCCGCGACCGGGTCGTGGCTGACCATCGCGATCGTCTGGCCGTAGTCGCGCGCCGCGGCCCCGAGCAGCGACAGCACCTCGCGCGAGCTGCGGGAGTCGAGGTTGCCGGTCGGCTCGTCAGCGAAGATGATCTGCGGCGTCGCGGCCAGGGCGCGGGCGATGGCCACCCGCTGCTGCTGGCCGCCGGACAGCTCGCTCGGCCGATGACCGACCCGGTCGGTGAGGCCCAGGGCGGCGATGATCCGCTGGATCCAGGCCGTCCGCTCGGCGTCGACGCGACGGCCGGCGAGCTCGAACGGCAGCAGCACGTTCTCGTACGCCGTCAGCGTCGGCACCAGGTTGAACGACTGGAACACGAAGCCGACGTGCTCGCGGCGCAGCAGGGTGCGCTGGTCGTCGGTCATCGAGTGCACCGGCGCACCGGCGACCCAGACCTCGCCGCTGGTCGGGTCGTCCAGCCCGGCCGCGACGTTCATGAAGGTCGACTTGCCGGAGCCCGAGGGCCCCATGATCGCGGTGAAGGCACCGCGCTGGATGTCGACGCTGATCCCGTCGAGCGCGCGCACCTGGCCGGCGCCGGTGCCGTACGTGCGGGTCACGCCGCGGAAACGCACCACGGCGGAGTCGGGCTGCTGGGGCGGGGTGTAGGTCGGCTGGTTCATGCGCTCCACGCTAGGAATCCGCGGCGCCGCGCACATCGGGCGCAGGATCGAACCCGCCTACATCGCAGGATGTACGCCGACCCCTAGAACCCTCAGATCAGTCCGTGCTCGTAGGCATAGACCACCAGCTGCACCCGGTCGCGCAGCTGCAGCTTGGTCAGGATCCGCGAGATGTGGGTCTTCACCGTCGCCTCGGAGAGGTACTCCGCCGCCGCGATCTCCGCGTTGGACAGTCCGGCCGCGGCGCGCAGCAGGATCTCCCGCTCGCGCGGTGTCAGGGCGTCGTACTCCGGGCCGGGGGCCGCGGTACGGGCCCGGAACCGCTCGAAGAGCCGCCGGGTCGCACCGGCCGCGACGACCTGGGTGCCGGCGGCGACCGAGCGGATGGCGGCCAGCAGGAGCTCGGGCTCGGCCTCCTTGAGCACGAACCCCGACGCGCCCGCCTCGATCGCCGAGGCCGCAGACTCGTCGAGGTCGAAGGTGGTCAGCACCAGCACCCGCGGCCCGTCCTCGCCGTGCTCCGCGACGATCTGTGCGGTGGCGGCGACCCCGTCGAGGACGGGCATCCGCACGTCCATCAGCACGACGTCCGGTCCCGTGTCGCGGACCAGCTCGACCGCCTCCGCGCCGGTCCCCGCCTCCCCCACCACCTCGAGGTCGGGCTGGGAGCGCAGCAGCATGCCGATCCCGGTGCGGAACAGCGGCTGGTCGTCCACGAGCAGGACCCGGATCGGTTCTGTCATCGGTCCTCCGTGGTCGGGATGAAGGCGGCGACCTCCCACGTGGACGGGCGTCCCGGCTCCGCGGGCAGGGTGCGGCTGGCGAAGGTGCCGCCCGCCACCTCGGCGCGCTCCGCCATCCCGGCAAGCCCGTGCCCGCCGGGCTCGCCGTTCCTGCCGTCCCGGCTCGCCCCGGGTGGGATCGCGTTGCGGACCCGCAGCCGGTAGCCGTGGGTCCAGTCCTCGGCGACCTCGACCGGCCGGGTCAGGTCACCGTGCTTGAGGGCGTTCGTGAGGGCCTCGCCGAGGATCCGGTGGGCGGTGACGGTGAGCAGCCGGTGCTCCGGTGGCGTGCCATACGACGTCTCGACGATCGTCATCCCGGAGGCGCGCATCCGGCCGAGGAGCTCGCCGCGGCGCTCGAAGTCCAGCGGCACCGGGTCGGTCTCGCGGTCGCGCAGCTGGGTCAGCAGGCGTCGTACGTCGGCCATCGCGGTGCGCGCCGTCTCGCCGATGGTCCGCAGCGCCCCCTCGGCCTCCTCCGGGTGGCTGCGCAGTCCGTAGCGCGCGCCGTCGGCCTGGGCCGCGACCACCGCCCACGAGTGCGCGACGACGTCGTGCATGTCCGCGGCGATCCGGCTGCGCTCGGCCTCCTGGCGCAGGACCTCGGCCAGCCGCTGCTGCTCCACCGCGTTGACACGTGCCTCGAGGGCGGCGTCGACCCGGGCTTGGACGGTCTGCCGGCCCTGCCAGCGCAGGTAGCCGACCAGCCAGCCGCCGAGGGTGAAGACAGCGCACATGGCCGCCGTGCTGACCGCCGCGAACGCCGTCTCGGTCGGCGAGGAGTACCACTCGCTCGACAGCTGGGCATTGAGCGCCATCGCGACCCCGGCCACGACGGTGGCGACCACACCCGCGGCGATGCCGAAGCGTCGTACGCCGCGGCGTTGCGAGGCGCCGAGGGTGAAGAACAGCGGGAAATAGGCGATGTCGGCGATGAACGCGATCTCGCGGTCGGCCAGCTGGCCGACCGCCGCGGCGAAGGCGAGCACGACCATGCCGGGCAGCCACCAGCGCCGGATCGCGAGCGCCAGCACCAGCAGGGCGGCCGCGACCAGGGTGAACCCGCCCTGGGTGAGCTGGGCGAGGAGCGCGAACAGGCCGAAGCCGGCCGCGGTGACGACGTCGAAGACCACCTGGGCGCGCGCGGGCCGGGCGTCCTGCCACACGGCAGTGTCGTTCGGCCCGCTCATGTGCTCATTGTCGCGGGCTCGCACGGGGATGTCGTCCATCCCCCGATGTACGCGGCGGCGTCAGCCGGCGGCGACCTCCGCGCCGGGGATCCGCCCGGCCCGCTCGCGGTCGACGGTCAGGTTCTCCCCGGTGGCGGGGTCGAACAGGTGGATGCGGCGGCCGTCGACCCAGATCTCGGCGTCCTGGCCCTCGGAGATGCGGCTCGCCCCGTCGAGGGACACGACGAGCTGGGTGCGCATCGCCTCGCCGTCGAGGTCCTTCTCGAGCTGCTGCAGCTGGGCCCTGACCTCCTCGGGCGCTTCGAACGGGATGTAGGCGTAGGTCTCGTTGCCGAGCCACTCCACCGCGTCGACCTTGGCCGAGAACGTCGACCCGCTGCGTCCCTCGGCCGCGGCGAGGGAGGCGTCCTCGAAGTGCTCGGGGCGGATGCCGGCGATCAGCAGGCCCCTCCCGGCGGCGCGCTCGGCCTTGTCGGCCGGGATCTCGACACTGCCGAACGGCAGCCGTACCTGCCCGCCCTCGACCGTCGCAGGGAGGAAGTTCATCGGCGGGGAGCCGATGAAGCCCGCGACGAAGAGGTTGCCGGGGTTCTCGTAGAGCTCGCGCGGCGTCGCGAGCTGCTGGAGCACACCCCGCTTGAGCACGGCGACCCGGTCGCCGAGCGTCATCGCCTCGGTCTGGTCGTGGGTGACGTAGACCGTGGTGATGCCGAGCCGCTTCTGCAGCCGGGCGATCTCGGTGCGCATCTGGCCGCGCAGCTTGGCATCGAGGTTCGACAGCGGCTCGTCGAACAAGAACGCATCGGCCTGCCGGACGATCGCGCGCCCCATCGCCACACGCTGCCGCTGGCCACCCGACAGGTTGCCGGGCTTGCGCTCGAGGTGCTCGTCGAGCTCGAGCGTCGCCGACGCCTCGCGCACCAGCTTGTCGACCTCGGCGTCGGGCTTCTTGGCCAGGCGCAGCGGGAACGCGATGTTCTCGTAGACCGTGAGGTGCGGGTAGAGCGCGTAGTTCTGGAACACCATCGCCAGGTTCCGCTCGCGCGGCGCCAGGTCGTTGACCCGCTTCTCCCCGATCAGCATGTCGCCGGAGGTGATGTCCTCCAGGCCCACGATCATCCGCAGCAGCGTCGACTTCCCGCAGCCCGAGGGCCCGACGAGGATCATGAACTCCCCGTCCGCGACGTCGATCGAGACGTCGTTGACGGCCGGGAAGCCGTCGCCGTACTGCTTGACGATGTGGTTCATCGTGATGGCAGCCATCAGTGGTTCACCCCTTCACGGCGCCGGAGGTCAGGCCGGCGACGATCTTGCGCTGGAAGATCAGGACGATGACGACGATCGGGATGGTCGCGATGACCGCTCCCGCGGCGAGCAGCGAGGCCGGCCGGTTGAACGGGTCGGAGCCGACGAAGAAGGACAGCGACGCCGGGATCGGGCGGGCACTCTCTGTCGAGGTGAGCGAGATGCCGAAGACGAAGTCGTTCCACGCGAAGAAGAAGGTGAGGATCGCCGCGGTGAACACGCCGGGCGCCGCCAACGGCACGATCACCTTGCGGAAGGCCTGCCACGAGGTCGCCCCGTCGACCTGGGCGGCCTGCTCCATCTCCCACGGGATCTCGCGGAAGAACGCCGACAGGGTCCAGATCGCCAGCGGCAGCGTGAAGGACATGTAGGGGATGATCAGGCCGGGCCAGGTGTCGTAGAGCCCGACCGCCCGCCACATGTCGAACAGCGGGCCGACCAGCGAGACCACCGGGAACATGGCGATCGCCAGCGCGATGGTCAGCACCGCCTTCTTGCCGCGGAACTCCAGCCGGGCGATGGCGTACGCCGCCAGGGTGGCCACGACCACCGAGAGCACGGTCGCGATCAGGCTGATCCCGATCGAGTTGCGGATGGCGAGGAGGAACTGGTCGTTGTCCAGGACGTCGCGATAGTTGGACCAGCCCGCTCCCTCGCCGTCGGCGGGGAAGAAGCCCGGGCTGCCGTTGGTGATCGCGGTCTGGGACTTGAAGGACAGCGAGATGATCCAGGCCACCGGCAGCAGGCACCAGACCATGATCAGGAGGCAGCCGACGACGAGGCCGATGCGGTTCTTCATCTCAGGACTCCTGCCGGGCCTGCGCCAGGTCGACGCGGAAGAGTTTGACGATCGCGAACGCCACCACGAGCACGGACAGGAAGAGCAGCACCGACAGTGCCGAGCCCATGCCGAGCTGGAACTGCTCGATGGTCTGGCGGTAGGTCAGGAAGCTGATCGACTCCGTCTTCACCGCACCCGCGGTCATCACGAAGATGTTGTCGAAGATCCGGTAGGCGTCGAGGGCCCGGAACAGGACCGCGACCATGATCGCGGCCCGCATGTTCGGCAGGATCACCTTGGTCAGCCGCTGGGTCCAGGTGGCGCCGTCGACCTTCGCCGCCTCGATCATGTCCTCGCTGACCTGGGCGAGGCCGGCGAGCAGCAGCAGCGACATGAACGGCGTCGTCTTCCAGATCTCCGAGACCATGATCGCCACCACGGCCGACCCGGTCTGCCCGAACCAGTTGAAGTCGTCGCCGACGAACGGCAGCCACCCGTTGACGAAGCCGTTCTGGAACGAGAACGCGAACTGCCAGGCGAAGCCCGAGACCACGGTGATGATGCCGTAGGGGATCAGGATCGAGGTACGGATCACGCCCCGGGCGAAGATCACCCGGTGCATGACCATCGCGAACGCGAAGCCGATCACCAGCTCGACCGCCACCGTGACGACCATGTAGAGCACGGTCACCCCGGTCGTCTGCCAGAACAGCGGGTCGGTCAACGCGGTCAGGTAGTTGCTGATCCCCACGAAGTCGCGCTCGTCGGGCGCGGTGAGGGCGTAGTCGAAGGTCGACAGGTAGAGGGCTCGCAGCATCGGGAAGGCCGTCACGAGCAGCATCAGCACGATCGCCGGCGCCACCAGCTTCTGGCCGAGACGCGTCTCCGCGCGGGCGCGGTCGCTGACGGCGGGCCTGCCCTTCACGGGCTTCACGGGTGCGGTCACGGTGCTCACAGCAACGACTTCCCTTCCAGCACGTCCTCGAGGTACGTCGCCGAGTCCTTCGGCGTGCTGCCGGGTTCGACCGAGGTGGGCGAGTGCCACTTGGCCTGGATCGCGCCGGAGATCATCGCGTAGAACGCGCTCTTGGGTCGCGGCCCGCCCTCGTCGACGCTGGTCCGGAAGAGCTCGATCAGGTCGGCCGGGTAGTCCCCGCTGGCCGCGACCTTGTCGTACGCCGCGTTGGTGGAGGGCATCAGGCCGTTCTCGAGGGCGAGGTCGACCTGGGCCTGTTCGGAGGTGATGCAGCGCGCCGCCTCCATCGCGAAGTCAGGATGCTCGCTGTAGGCACCGACCCCGATGTCGATCCCGCCGACCGGCGGCTTCGACGCCTCACCCTCGACCGTCGCCGGGTAGCGTGCCCAGCCGAGGTCGGCGAACTGCTCGTCGGTGAGGTCGGATCCGACCTGGCCCTCGTAGTTCTTGTAGACGAAAGTCCAGTTGACCATGAACTCGCCGGCACCGTCCTTCGGGAACATCTGCCCGAGGCTGGTGCCCTCGTTGGACACGGTGAGGTCCGGTTGTGCCGCCTTCGAGTCGGCCAGCTCCTTGATCACCTCGGCCGCCTTGCGCCCGGCGTCGGAGTCGATGTCGACCTTCGCGTCGCGTCCCGCCTCGGTGTCGGAGACGATGTCGCCGCCGGCGCCCTGGACCAGCGCGTTGATCCACACGACGTACGCCTCGTACTTGTTCGCCTGGACCCCGACCGTGCCGCCGTTGTCGGCCGCCGCCTTGATCACCTGGTCCCAGGTGACCGGCTGGGTCATGTCGAGGCCCGCGGCCTGCGCGAGGGACTTGCGGTACCAGAGCACCTGGGTGTTGGCCCACAACGGGATCGCGAAGACCTTGTCGTCCCAGGTGACCGTCTCGGCCGCGCCGGAGAGGTAGTCGCCGTCACCGCCGACGCTGCTGGTGATCGAGTCCGCGAGATCGCCCTCGACCTGCTGCAGCCAGCCGGCGTTGGCGAACTCGGCCACGAAGACCGGGTCGAGGTTCATCAGGTCGGTGGAGGAGTCCTCGGCGGCGAGCCGGCGGGCCAGCTGGGTGCGCTGGTCCGTGGCCCCGTTGGGGAGCAGCTGCACCGAGATGTCGTACTTGTCGGTGCTGCACTGCTTCGCGTACTTCTGGAAGGTGTCCACCCCGTCGGGGTTCACGTACCAGTTGAGGACCGGCTTTGCGGAGCCCCCGCACGCTGTCAGGCTGCCGGCCGCGAGCGCCGCGACGGCCGCGAGCGTGGCGCGACGGCGGCGCCGGGACGGTCGTCCCGGCAGGCCGTTGGTCGATCTCATCGCCCTGATCACCCCTCCCGAGGATGTGGCGTGTGTCACCCAGTCCTACCCCTACGTCGCGGACTTTGTCCACGACCGGGTGCTGCCCCGATGCCCACCCGGCGGCGGTTCAGTGCCCGATCCGGGCTGGTTCAGACCTGCCGGGACTGGCGTAGGTTTCGACCATGGCGCTGCATGTCGTGGCCGCCCGGACCGACCCCGCCCTGTTCCGGCTGCCGTGGTCGCGGCCGCTCGCGGACTGGGACGACTGGTACGTCGTACCTCTCCCGCTCGGCCTGTCCCGGCACGTCGTCCGCGTGGTCCAGGTGAACCGCCAGTTCCTCGCCGTGAAGGAGACCGAGGAGGCGATCGCGCTGCGCGAGTACGACCTGCTGCGCGACCTGCAGCGGCTCGACCAGCCGGCCGTCGTACCGCGGGGGGTGGTGACCGGCCGGACGGGTGCCGGCGGCGAGCCGCTGCCGGCGGCGCTGCTCACCGAGCACCTTCACTACTCGCTCTCCTACCGCACGGTCTTCCAGCACGGCCTGCGCGCCGAGCAGGTCCCGGCCCTGGTCGACGCCCTCGTGGTGCTGCTCGTGCGGTTGCACCTGGCCGGCTTCTTCTGGGGCGACGTGTCGCTCTCGAACGCCCTCTTCCGCCGTTCTGCCGGGGGGTTCGCGGCCTTCCTCGTCGACGCGGAGACCGGCGAGCTGCGGTCGTCGGTGTCGGACGCGATGCGTGAGCAGGACCTGACCGTGGGGGTGGAGAACATCTTCGCCGAGCTGATGGACCTGCAGGCCAGCGACGACACCGACATCGAGGTCGACGGGTTCGCGATCGTCGCCCAGCTCACCGAGCGCTACCACGCCCTGTGGGACGAGCTCACCGCCGCCGAGGAGTTCGGCGCCGACGAGTGGTACCGCGTCGAGCAGCGGATCGCCCGGCTCAACGACCTCGGCTTCGACGTCGACGAGCTCGACGTCCGCACCGAGTCCGACCGGGTCCGGATCCAGCCGAAGGTCGTCGAGGCCGGCCACCACCGCCGCGAGCTGCGCGAGCTGACCGGCCTGGTCGCCGAGGACAGCCAGGCCCGCAAGCTGCTCAACGACCTGGCGGCGTTCACGGCGCACGGCGGGTACGACGACGAGGACCGCGAGGTCGTCGCCCGGCGGTGGCTGGCGAATGTCTACACCCCGATCGTCGAGCTGCTGCCGCCGGAGCTGCGGCGCACCATCTCCGCGCCGGAGTACTTCCACGAGGTGATGGAGCACCGCTGGGCGCTCTCGGACGCCGCCGGGCACGAGGTCGACATCCACGACTCCGCGCGGGACTACGTCGCGAACGTGCTGCCGCACCGGCCTCCGGACACCCCGACGGGGTTGGCCTGACGGACGCCCTACCGCGGCTGGACGAGGATCTTGACGTTCGACTCCTTGTTCTTGATCAGCTCCTCGAAGCCGCCCACGACGAGGTCGTCGAGACCGATGCGGCCGGTGATGAACTGGTGCGGATCGACCAAGCCTCGGGCGATCAGGTCGATCGTCGGGCGGTGGTCGTCGGCGTACGCGAGGCTGCCGAGCACGTTGACCTCGCGGAACACCAGGTCGTTCATGGCCACCGAGGCCTCGTGTCCCCAGATCGCCACGTTGACGCAGGTGCCGCCGACCCGGGTGGACTCGATCGCCGTCCTCAGCACGGCGTCGACGCCTGCGCACTCGAAGGTGATGTCCGCGCCCCTCCCCTTCGTCAGCTCCATGATCTCCGCCGTCACGTCGGTCGAGCGTGGGTCGAGGACGTGTCCCGCGCCCGCGACCGTCGCCTTCTCCTTGCGCACGTCGGCCGGCTCGACCACGATCACGTCCTCGACCCCGACCGCGCGCAGAGCAGCCGTGGTCACCAGGCCGATCGGGCCCGCACCGAAGACGACGGCCGTGTGGTCGGGCCGCGTTCCGGCGAGGCGTACGGCGTGGTAGGCCACGGCGAGCGGCTCCACGAGGGCACCCACGTCGGTGCCGAGGTCCCCGAGGGGGTGGATCCAGCGGCGCTCCGCCACGACGTACTGCGAGAACCCACCACCCATCCCTGACAGTCCGACGAAGCCCAGGCTCTGGCACACGTTGTAGCGTCCCTGCGTGCAGGCGTCACACCTGCCGCAGACGATGTAGGGCTCGACGACGACCCGGTCGCCCACACGTAGGTCCGTGACGCCCTCTCCGAGCTCGGCCACGACGCCGGCGAACTCGTGCCCCAGCGTGATCGGGACCGTCTCACCGGTCAACGGGTGCGGTGCGTCGGCGGGCGGCGCGAAGATCGGGCCCTCGAGGTACTCGTGGAGGTCGGTGCCGCAGATCCCGCACCACTCGACCTCGACCTTGACGGTGCCGGGGCGGACCACAGGCTCGGGGACCTCGTCGATCCGGATGTCCCCCCGGCCGTGGAAGCGTGCTGCCTTCATGATTCTCTCCTCTTCTCGATGGTGTGCGGTTCAGCCGGCCGAGGTGACGGTGGCTCCGGGCATGACGACGTCAGCGCCAGCGTCAGCGTCAAGCTGAGCGCCCGGGTCGGGCGCGGCTGCCGGCGCCCGGAGCGGATAGGACCCGAAGCCGACGACGTAGAGCAGGGTCACGAGGGCGAACCAGTCGAGGAAGCCCAGGGCGTTGCCGTGCAGCGCTCCGACGACGACCGGCTCGTGGAGGACGTGCGCGGCCAGCACGTAGTAGTAGCCGACGAAGGTCACGACGGCGAGCCCGAAGGTGATCGCGGCGCGGCACACCAGGTTGGTCGCCGTGCCGAAGCCCGTGGGCCGGTTCCCGAAGGCGTTGCCCCAGAGGATCATCCAGGCGACCCAGCACACGCCGATCTGCGAGGGGAACTGGTTGAGGGTGACGCCGAGCTGGTCGCTCACTGCCGAGCCGACGACCGCCTGCACGACGGCCCGAAGGCCGAAGTAGAGCCCGGTACCGAGCAGCACGTTGCCCACCAGCGAGACCAGCGCCACCGCGCCCCTCCCGCCGGCGAGGCGCCACGGCCAGTTCTCCCAGCACAGGCCGGTCAGCACGATGGCCACGACCACGCTGTAGTACCAGCCCAGCAGGGTGTTCAGCTCCAGGACCGGGCCGTGGTCGCCGACCTGCTCGGCCACGGCGGGGATGCCCAGGACGACGTACAGCAGGATCGTGGGACCGAGCAGGAACGCGATCTCGCACAGGCCGACGAACGGCTGGCGCAGTCCCCGGTCCGTCCACGGCCAGTGGTTCCAGTTCACCACCGCCATCACGTAGGTCGAGAAGCCGAACAGGACGAACAGCGCCCCGGTGAAGTAGCCGACTCCGCCCTCTCGGCCGGCGGCGAAGCTCGGGTCCAGCGCTCCTAGTCCGTGTCCGAGCAGCCAGGTCACCGCCACCGCGAAGGCCACCGTCGCGGCGGTGTACGCGGCGCCGCGCGCGGGTTGTGGGAGACGCGCGAACCCGGCGAGCTCGAGGTTGAATCCGGTCCACACGACGAACATCAAGGCCCAGAAGAGAGCCGCGTTGAACGGCAACGGGTAGACGTCGAGCGGACTCGTCGTGGGGTCGGCCAGGAGGTACCAGCCGAGGAGGGCGACGGCGAGGACCACCGCCAGGTTCGCGAGCCCGAAGGCCCACCACGCCATCGGGCGCTTGTCGTTGTGCTGCATGTCGGACCACCTTCTGGGAATGTGACCGACAGCACACTCGCGAGCTCCGGCGAGCCGGAACCGTTGCACCCGGTTGCAGCCAGAAGACTGCCCGAACGGGCAGGTCAGGGCCGGCCGCGCACCTCGAACTCCTGCGCGACCTCCGCCCGCGCCACGGGCCCCCTCAGTGCAAGCGCCCACAGCAGCAGCCGCGCCTTGACCGGCGAGAGCCAGCCGGCGCCGACCGCACCACGGGCGAGCAGGTCGATCTCGGAACCCGGGTAGCCGTACATCGCCCGCCCGGTGGGGCCCGAGCCCGTGCGCGAGGCGAAGACGACCGGGACCTGGCGGGCCAGGCGGCCCACCGCCTCGGCCGTCCGGGCCGACACGTGCCCGGCACCGAAGCCGGCGACGACGACGCCGTCGACGTCCTCGGCCCGGATCGCGTCGAGGACGTACCCGTCGTCGCCGAGGTAGGTCGCCACGAGCGGCACCCGCGGGTCGCCCGCCTCCTGCCCCGGCGAGAGCCGCAGCGCGGGCAACCGGCCCGGCGGGACGCCGTACACGACCTCGCCCTCGACGCAGCGCCCGATCGGACCGAACCCCGCCGAGCGGAAGGCGCTGGTCGACATCGAGTCGGTCTTGGCGACCCAGCGGGCCTGGTGCAGCTCGTCGTCGAACGCGACGAGGACGCCTCGCTCGCGCGAGCCCGACGCGAGGGCGCCGCGGACCGCGCTGAGCATGTTGGCAGGACCGTCGGCACCGGCGGCCTGGGGCGAGCGCATCGCGCCGGTGACCACGAGCGGCTCGGGGCGGTCCCAGAACAGGTCGAGGAGGTAAGCCGACTCCTCCAGTGTGTCGGTGCCCTGGGTGATGACCACGCCCCGGGCACCGGCGTCGACCGCGGCCTGCGCCCACGCCAGGGTGCGCAGGACGGTCGGCTCGTCGAGCGACGGGCTCGGCAGCGAGGCGAGCGTCTCGGCCCGCACCGTCGCGGTCTCCTCGAGCCCGGGCACGGCCGCCGCCAGCGCTGTCGCGGACAACGTCGGCACCACCTCGGTGCCGTCGTCGGACGTGGACGCGATCGTGCCGCCGAGCGCGCCGATCGCCACGGTGGGAAGGGTCATGGACCCAGCATTCCGCACCGCTGTCGGCCGTCGGTGGCAGGCTCGTCGCATGGCACGCGACACCACCCCCGGCCGGCTGGGCGGCAGCGCCGAGCGCCCGGCCCGCTTCTTCGCCGACGCCGCCGAGTTCGGCGCGTGGCTGGCCGCTCACCACGACACCGAGACCGAGCTGTGGATGGGCCTCTACAAGAAGCACGTCCCCGACCGCGGCCTGACCTGGGCGGAGGCGGTGCCGGAGGCGCTGTGCTGGGGCTGGATCGACTCGGTCGCCCAGCGCATCGACGAGGACGCGACCCGCCAGCGCTGGACCCCGCGGAAGAAGACCAGCAACTGGAGCAAGGTCAACATCGACCTCGTCGAGCGACTGCGCGCCGAGGGCCGGATGCAGCCGCCGGGGCTGGCGATCTGGGAGGCGCGGAGGCGCGACGTCGCCCCCTACACCCACGAGGCCGGCCCGGGGCTCGCGCTGCCGCCGGCGTACGCCGCCCAGCTCGCCGCGGACCCGGCCGCCACCGCCTTCTGGGACGCCGCCACCAACACCTACCGCCGGATCTGCATGAACTGGGTGACCACCGCCAAGCAGGAGGCGACCCGCGACCGGCGGATGGCCCAGCTCGTGGAGGACTCGGCGGCGGGACGGATGATCCCGAGCCAGCGCTACGGCGAGATCCCGAAGTGGGTGGAGCTGGCTGCCGCCGCGGCGGCAGCCGCGCGCTGAGGTCGCCTGGACGCGCCGATGCCCCCGCGGACGTGAGGTCCTGCGGGGTGCGGGGCGGGGTCGTTACTCGTCGGGCGGGCTGGGGTCGCTGGTGTCGCTGGTGTCGTGGAGGGGGTGGGTGCCGCGGTGGTCGACGCGGAACCGGAACCCGTTGGGGCTGGTCCACACATAGGTCGCCGGCATCGGGGTCTCGTAACACCACGTCGAGTGGGTCTTGGCGCGGTGATGGCGCCGACACAGCGGGACCTCGTTGCAGGGGCAGGTCGGACCACCCTGGCCGTAGGGCTTGGCGTGGTCGAGGTCGCACCTGGACGCAGGTCGGGTGCAGTGCGGGAACCGGCAGGTGTGGTCCCGCAGCATGACGCGGGCCTTGTGGCGGTCGGGGATCTCGTACGCCGTCACAGGCACGTGGTCGGCCAGGTCGATCACCGGCCGCACGATGATCGTGGTGCCCTTCGACCGCAGCCACTCCCGGATCTGCGCGGCGGTGATCGGACAACGTCCCTCGTCCCACCGGCCGACAGGGTTGTGCCCGGTCAGGGTGGTGTCAGTGACGTGCACGTTGAGCACGACCTTGCGGCCCGGGACGGTCGCGACGACCTCGCCGGTGTCCGGGTCGGGGAGCAACAGGTCCAGGGCCAGGTCGTCGCGGGCGAGCTCGGCAGCGGCCTTGGACCGGCGCACGTCGAGCGTCGAGTCGTCACCGAGCCGACCCAGGACCTCGGCCCGACGGGCGACCGCTTGGTCGAGGTCGTGACCATCCGCGGCGTCCAGCAGCCCGTCGAGGTGGACCAGCCCGTGCTCGTCGACCTCGCTCAGGTCGAAATGCCGATGGTCGGCGGCGGCCTTCTGACGCTCGGCCTCGGCACGGTCGGGGTCGAACCGAAGCACCGCCTCCGCCACGAGCCTCTCCAGTTGCGCCCAGCCGACCCCGGAGGCGTTGAACAGCTGCCGGTCCACGAACCCAGCCGCCTCAGCACACAAGCCGTGGGTGAGGTCGGCGATCCGCTCCGCCCGCCACGGCGCCAACCGACCGGAGGTGACGGCGGCGTAGACGGTGGGGAGCCGCCACGCGCACTCGATCACCCGCCCGACATACGCCTTGCCGCCGTCAGGGGACCTGCCGAGGACCGCGACCAGCTCCATCAACGCGAACTCGCTGACCAGGGGTGCACCCGCACCTGCGATCGGGACACCGGTGTCGAGGTAGCCCTCGGTGATCGTCGCGGCCCTCTCAGGACCGGTCACGACGTGGTCGCTCGCCCATTCCACGATCGCGGTCCATTCCTCGACCAGGAGGTTGTTGCGGGCCCGGATGCCGGCGCTCAGCCGCGACAGCACAGGTGCTGTCGAGCGGGGCTGGGTTCCGAGATCCATGACTGGATTCTCCCACCCACCTCCGACACAATCACGCGTCGGAAACCCGCCTGTGGACTAGGGAAACTCGATCCGTGGGGTGTGGAGAACCGACGTCTCCAGCTGCAACCGAAATGGCGTCGCGGACCGCAGCCCGACCGCCGAACCCGGGCCACCTCGACGCCTTCCTCGTCGCTGCCCATTCGGAACGAGACCGGCTACGGAGCCGAAGCCCGCGGACAGTTCCGGCAGCACGGCCAGGGGTCTCGTGACAGTCGCTGCGCGACCTCCTCGACCACCGGGGGATGCGGACCGTAGCCCGACCGCCAGACCCAGCCACCTCGCTCGCCAGCGCCTCTCCGAACGCAACCACGACGCAGCCGAAGCCCGAGCACAGTCCCGGCAGCATGGCCAGGGGTCTCGTGACGGTCGCTGCGCGACCTCCTCGACCACCGGGGACGCTGCGCGACCTCCTCGACCACCGGGGACGCTGCGCGACCTCCTCGACCACCGGGGGATGCGGACCGTAGCCCGACCGCCGGACCCAGCCACCTCGACGCCTTCCTCGTCGCTGCCCTTTCGGAACGAGACCGGATACGGAGCCGAAGCCCGCGCAGAGTTCTGGCAGCACGGCGAGGGGTCTCGAGACGGTCGCTGCGCGACCTCCTCGACCACCGGGGCATGCGGACCGTAGCCCGGCCGTCGGACCCAGCCACCTCCCGCCTTCGTCGCCAGCGCCTTTGAGAACGCAACGACCTACGGTGCCGAAGCCCGCGCAGAGTTCCGGCAGCACGGCGAGGGGTCTCGAGACGGTCGCTGCGCGACCTCCTCGACCACCGGGGACGCTGCGCGACCTCCTCGACCACCGGGGACGCTGCGCGACCTCCTCGCCCTCACCCGGCCGACGGCTCGACGTACACCGACGCGCCGAGCTCCAGGAACTCCGCGGACTTCTCCTTCATCCCCAGGGCCGCGTCCTCGGCCGACAGGTCCGACCCGAACCGCTCCCGCACGTCCTGGCTGATCCGCATCGAGCAGAACTTCGGCCCGCACATCGAGCAGAAGTGCGCGGTCTTGGCATTCTCGGCGGGCAGCGTCTCGTCGTGGAAGGACTCGGCGGTGACCGGGTCGAGGGACAGCGCGAACTGGTCGTGCCAGCGGAACTCGAAGCGTGCCTTCGACAGCGCGTCGTCCCAGTCGCGGGCGCCGGGGTGGCCCTTGGCGACATCGGCGGAGTGGGCCGCGAGCTTGTAGGTGAGCACACCGGTCTTCACGTCGTCCCGGTTCGGGAGGCCGAGGTGCTCCTTGGGCGTGACGTAGCAGAGCATCGCGGTGCCGTGCATCGCGATCGTGGCCGCACCGATGGCCGAGGTGATGTGGTCGTAGCCGGGCGCGATGTCGGTCGCCAGCGGCCCCAGCGTGTAGAACGGCGCGCCGTGGCACCACTCCTGCTGCAGCCGGACGTTCTCCTCGACCAGGTTGAGCGGCACGTGGCCGGGGCCCTCGACCATCACCTGCACGTCGTGCTCCCAGGCGCGCGAGGTGAGCTCGGCGAGGGTGCGCAGCTCGGAGAGCTGGGCCTCGTCGTTGGCGTCGGCGGTGGCGCCCGGGCGCAGGCCGTCGCCGAGCGAGAACGAGACGTCGTACTGGCGGAAGATCTCGCACAGCTCGTCGAAGTGCGTGTAGAGGAAGTTCTCCTCGTGGTGTGCCAGGCACCAGCCGGCCATGATCGACCCACCACGACTGACGATCCCCGTCACGCGCTGCGCGGTGAGCGGCACGTACCGGAGCAGCACGCCGGCGTGGATGGTCATGTAGTCGACGCCCTGCTCGCACTGCTCGATGACGGTGTCGCGGAAGACCTCCCACGAGAGCTTGTCGGCCTCGCCGTTGACCTTCTCCAGCGCCTGGTAGATCGGGACGGTGCCGATCGGCACCGGCGAGTTGCGGATGATCCACTCGCGGGTGGTGTGGATGTCCTCACCGGTGCTGAGGTCCATCACCGTGTCGGCGCCCCAGGTGATCGCGTGGGTGAGCTTGTCGACCTCCTCGGCGATCGAGGAGGTGACGGCGGAGTTGCCGATGTTGGCGTTGACCTTCACCAGGAACCGGCGGCCGATGATCATCGGCTCGGACTCGGGGTGGTTCACGTTGGCCGGGATGATCGCCCGGCCGGCGGCGACCTCGCTGCGCACCAGCTCGACGTCGCAGCCCTCGCGCACGGCGACGTACCGCATCTCCTCGGTCACGATCCCCGCGCGGGCGTAGGCCATCTGGGTGACGTTCTGCCCCCGCAGGGGGCGGCGCCGCTCGCCGCGCCACGGGTCCTGGGCCGCACCGCGGCGTACCGCCGAACGGCCGTTGTCGAGCAGCTGCGTCTCGCGGCCGTCGTACGACGTCACGTCGCCGCGGCCCTCGATCCATGCGGACCGCAGCGGCGGCAGGCCGGCCTCGGGCTCGGATCCGGGGCCGGAGGTGCAGTAGCGGTCGAAGCTCTCACCGTTGGTCAGTGCGACCCGGGTGAAGGGAACGGCCAGGTCGCCGATCTCGATGCGGGTGTGGGCGGGGTGGACGGTCATGCGGGATCTCCTTGGATGTGGGCGACGGGCCCCCGGCCGCGGCCGAGGGTCCAGTCCTGGCCGAGGTGGAGCTGGCGGGCGACATAGGCGTCGGCGCGGGCGGCGGCGGCGGGGATGTCGGCGCCGTGGGCGAGGTGGGCGGCGAGGGCCGCGGAGTGGGTGCAGCCGGTGCCGTGGTCGTTGGTGGTCGGGAGGTCGCCGCCGCGGGTGACGACGACACCCGGGCCGTCGGTCAGGCCGAGCGCCAAAGCCTCCTCGGCGTTGGGGGTGGCGACGGTGGCGACCGGCAGCAGCGCCTCGCGGTAGGCCTGCCGCACGTCGTCGGTGGCGAGGACGGCTCCGGAGGTCGCGACCAGCACGGGGTCGACCACCAGGAGCCGGTCCGCGCACCGCTCGGCGACCAGCCGGACCACCTCCGGGGTGGCCAGCATGCCGGTCTTGACGGCCGCGACGGGCAGGTCGTCGAGCACCGCGTCGAGCTGGGCGGCCACGACGTCGTACGGGACCGGGTGGATCGCCCGCACACCGGTGGTGTCCTGGGCGGTGACCGCGGTGACGACGCACGCGCCGTGCACCCCGAGCGCGGCGAAGGTCGCGAGGTCGGCGGCGATGCCCGCTCCGCCGCTGGAGTCGGTTCCGGCGATGGTGACGACGACGGGCGGGTTCACGAGACCGCCGCCAGCAGCGCCGCGACGACCGCGGCGGGGTCGGCTGCGCGCATCACGGCGCCCATCACGGCGACACCCCACGCGCCCGCCTCGAGCGCCCCCGCGGCGTTGTCCGGCGTGATCCCGCCGAGCGCCAGCACCGGCAGGGGCGGGTCGGTGAAGGCGGACGCCGGGAGCGGCGGTCCGTGGCCGGGCTTGCTCGCCGTCGTCGCGTACGGCGACAGGGTGGCCCACCACGCCCCGTCGGCCGCGGCCGTGGCGAGGTCGGCGCGGGTGTGGCAGGAGCGGCCCCACCGGGTGGCGACGCCGGGGACGGGCGCGGCGGCGGGCAGGTGGACACCGCTGCAGCCCGGCACCGCACGGTGGGCGGCGATCACCTCGAGCCCGCAGGTCCGGGCGTGGTCGGCGATCTTGGCGCGCTCGTCGTCGGGCAGGTCGACCTCGCGCAGCAACACCGTGGCCAGCCCGCCGTCGGCGGCCGCGGCGATCACGTCGCGCAGCGAACGCCCCTCGGGGACGAGCGTGCGGTCGGTCAGCACGACGACCCGGCGGCTCATGAGATCAACCCCAGGACGGGGCTGGAGGCGCGGGCCTCGGCGCGCCGCGGCACCCGGCCGGCGCCGTAGGCCAACCGGCCGGCATCGACCGCAAGGCGCAGCGCGGAGGCCATCGCGACCGGGTCGTCGGCCCGCGTCACGGCGGTCGCGGCGAGCACCGCGTCGCAGCCCAGCTCCATGGCCAGGGCGGCGTCGCTCGCCGTACCGACGCCGGCGTCGAGGACCACCGGTACGTCGACCGCGGCCCGGACCGCGGCGATGGCGTGCGGGTTGAGGACGCCCAGCCCGGATCCGATCGGCGAGCCGAGCGGCATGACCGCCGCGCAGCCGGCGTCGACCAGCCGGCGGGCGAGCACCGGGTCGTCGGTCGTGTAGGGCAGCACCACGAACCCGCGCCGCACCAGCTGTTCGGCGGCGTCGAGCAGCTCGACCACGTCAGGCAGCAGGGACCGCTCGTCTCCGATCACCTCGAGCTTCACCCAGTCGGTGCCGAGCGCCTCGCGGGCCAGCTCGGCGGTCAGCACCGCCTCCCGGGCGGACAGGCAGCCGGCGGTGTTGGGCAGCAGCCGGACCCCGGCCGCGCGCAGCGCCGCCAGCAGGCCGCCGTCCGCGAGCGTGGAGGTACGCCGGATCGAGACCGTCACCAGCCCGGGCTCGGCGGCGGCCAGCACCGGCTCGACCAGGGCGGTCCGCGGCAGGCCGCCGGTGCCGAGGAACAGCCTCGAGGAGAGCCGCTCGCCCGCGATCAGGACCTCGCTCATCCGCCCTGCACCGCCGTCACGACCTCGACCACGTCGCCGTCGGCCAGCCGCCACGACGGCCACTCGCCGCGCGGCACCACCTCCTCGTTGACCGCGACCGCGACTCCGTGCGGCCGGGCATCGCCGAGGCGGCGCTCCAGCAGGTCGGCGACGGTCGCCGCGTCCGTGACCGCCTCTCCGTTGCAGGTGATCATCGTGCTCCTTCCATGGTGCGGCGGGGATCGAGGACCGGGTCGACCCGTCCGGTCTCGAGGTGGTCGGCCACGAGCCGAGCGGTGAGCGGGGCCAGCAGCACGCCGTGCCGGTAGTGGCCGGCGGCGAGGACGACGCCGTCGACGCCGCTCGGCCCGACGAGCGGCAGTCCGTCGACGGTGGCCGGGCGGTCACGGGCCGTGCCCTCGACCAGCTCGGCCCGGTCGAGCGCGGGCCACAGCGTCCGCGCGGCCGCCAACAGCCGCAGCGCCCCGCCGGCGGTCACCACGGGCGCAGCCGCGTGCGCCTCCGAAGTGGCGCCGAGCACCACGCGCCCGTCGCCGCGCGGCACCAGGTAGACGGTTTCGCCGCCCACCCAGCCGCGGACGGTACGACGGGGCGGGTCGTCCGAGCGCAGCCGCAGGATCTCACCACGGACCCCGGAGACCAGTCCGGTCCAGGGTTCCGGCAGCGACGAGCCGGTCGCCACGACGGTCACCTCGGCGTCCGGTCGCGCGGAGCCACGCAGCTCCACCCGGTCCAGCAGCGCCGCACAGACCGCCCTCGGATCGACGCTCGCCTCCGACGGCAGCAGCGCGCCGCCGGCCACGCGGGCCAGGGTGGGCTCGGCGGAGCGCACCCCCGCCCGGCCGAGGAGGTCGACGGAGTGGCCGTGCCGGTGCAGCAGCGCGGCCTGCCGCTCGACCTGCTGGAGGTCGCCGGCGTCGTACCCGACCAGGAGGGTGCCGCTCCTGCGCAGCTCGACGCCGAGACGGCCGGCCAGCTCCGGCCACAGCTCCAGCGAGGCCAGGCCGAGCCGGAGGATCTCCTCCTCGCCGTGCCAGACCTCGGCAGCCGGGCTGAGCATCCCCGCGGCGGCGTACGACGCCCCGTCGGCGGGCCGTGGGTCGACCACCGCCACGCAGTGTCCACGCCGCGCGAGCTCCTCGGCGACCGTCAGCCCGACGATCCCCGCGCCCAGCACGTCGATCCGCATCCCGGCCACCTCAGGCGACTGCCGCGACGAGCTCCTTCGCTGCACCCAGGGGATCAGGTTGTCGCCAGATCGAGCCGATCACGGCCACGCCGTGGGCGCCGGCCGCCCGCACCTCACCGGCGGTCGCGGCGGTGATGCCGCCGATCGCGACGAGCGGCAGCACTCCGGCCGCCTCGGCGACGGCAGCGACGCCCAGCGGCGCGGGCAGTCCGGCCTTGGAGCCCGAGGCGAAGACCGGACCGAACCCGGCGTAGTCCGCACCCGCATCGGCAGCCGCGACGACCTCAGCCCGGGACCGACAGGTCGCGCCGATGACTAGACCGGGAGCCAGGCGTCGCGCGTCGGCGACCGCGAGGTCGTCCGCGCCGAGGTGCACGCCGTCGGCGCCCGCGGCGAGCGCCACGTCGAGCCGGTCGTTGACGACGACCAGCGCTCCCGCCGGACGCACCGCGGCGAGCACCGAGCGGGCCAGCACGACCAGCGCGCCGGTGGCCAGGGACTTGGCCCGGACCTGGAAGCCGTCGACCCCGGCCTCGGCCAGGGCGGGTAGCAGGGAGAGGTCGTCCCGTTCGGAGACCAGGCAGAAAAGGTGTGCGCTCATCAGGTCCGTTCCTTCGCCGGCATGATCCGGATCAGGTGTGACGGTCGGAGCGGCTCCAGCTCCCTCTCAGCCCGCTGCCGCGGACTCCCGTGGGTTGTCGGCGGCGACGTTAGCACCCTCGTGCGCGGCGAGGTAGCGCCGTACCGCCAATGCGGCCGCGCGCCCCGCCCGGTTCCCGCCGATGGTGCTCGCGGACGGGCCGTAGCCGACCAGCTGCACCCGCGGGTCACGTACGGCGGTCGTGGCGGTCTGCACGTCGGCACCGCTCTGCAGCAGCGCGATCCCTCCGCGCTCGCTGCGCAGGTGGAGCGGTGCGAGGTGCCCGACCGCGGGCCGGAAGCCGGTCGCCCACAAGATGACGTCGGCGCGCTCGAAGGACCCGTCGGCCCAGCGCACGCCGTCCGGCTCGATCCGCGCGAACATCTCGCGGCGCCGCTCGTAGACACCGAGCCGGGCCGCCTCCTGCTCCTGGGGCCGCAGTGCGAGGCCGGTGACGCTGACGACGCTCGCGGGCGGCAGGCCCTCGCGGACCCGCTCCTGGACCAGCCCGATGGCGTGCCGGCCGACGTTCTCGTCGAAGTCGTCGCGCCACACCGGGGCCCGCCGGGTCACCCACACCACGTCGGTGCGCGGCGCGAGCTCGCCGAGTAACTGGACCGCCGAGGCGCCGCCACCGACCACGACCACCCGCTTCCCGCGGAAGTGGTCCGGTCCGGGGTAGTCCGAGGTGTGCAGCTGCTCCCCGAGGAAGGTCTCGGCGCCCGGGTAGTACGGCACGAACGGCTGCGTCCAGGTGCCGGTGGCGTTGACCAGGGTTCGCCCGGTCCAGCTGCGCTCGCCGGCGTGCACCACCAGGAGCCCGTCGTCGTCGGTGACCCGGTCCACCCGCACCGGTCGTACGACGGGCAGCCGGTTGTGGTCCTCGTAGCGACCGAACCACGCCGGCACCACGACATTGGCCCGTTCGCGGGAGTCACCGGGAGCCGGGGCGTCCGGCAGGTCGGCCACGCCGTGCACGTCGTGCATCGACAGCGAGTCCCACCGGTGCTGCCAGGCGCCGCCCGGCCGGTCGTTGGCGTCGAGCACGACGTGGTCGATGCCGAGCCGGGTCAGGTGGAAGGACGCCGAGAGGCCGGCCTGGCCGGCCCCGATCACCACTGCGCCATACACGTGCACGGGAGCAAAACAGCCATTTCGCCCCGGATATGCCCTCCGCCGTGACATTGTGAATGATTCTTCGTTAAAACCTCGCAGAAATCCCCACCTCGGCTCGCTCGGCGTGCCCGGGTAGTGGTTTGCTTGGGGGGCTCGACACATACATAGCAGTCATCACACGGATGGGAATGGGGTCCCGTGAACGTGCGCAAGTTCGTCACCTTTGTCGCCTTCACCTTGGCGGGTGCAGGTCTGGTCGCCGTTCCGGCACCCGCGGCGCAGGCCGCCGACCCGGTCTACTGGTCCTACGCAGCCAGCACCGGCGCGACGTACGTCAAGGTCCTGGACGGTGTCGTCCAGTCCGACCTGACCGCCCAGTCGGGTGTCACCGGCGGCGCGAAGTCCAGCACCTCGAAGAACAGCACGGCCGCGGCCAGCGTGCTCAACCTCGCCCAGCTCGGCGCGGTGGAGACCCAGACCGACGCCGTCGTCTCGCAGGTCCTCGGGCAGCCGCAGACCACGCTGAAGTCGTGGGCGCGGGTCGCCAACGTCAGCCTGCTCGGTGGCCTGATCACCGCCGACGCGCTCGAGACCACGATCAGCACGACCGGTCGCGCGGACGGCAACGGCTCCCACACCGCCAACAGCCGCCTGGCGAACATCAAGATCGCCGGCGTCAAGCTGCCGCTCAACATCCCCAAGAACTACGCCGTCACCATCCCCGGCGTCGCCAGCGTCACCCTCAACTACTCGATGCACGGCAAGGTCGAGCAGGAGGACGGCGACCTGATCGGCACCATGGGCTGGGCGGTCGGCGTGACCCTGCTGCAGCCGTTCGGCGGCTACTCCGCCGGCGTGACCCTGCTGGTCAACCCGGTCAACCAGTACCTCTCCGAGGTGCAGCCGTCCTCCGGCGCCGGCCTGTTCGGCACCGCCTACGGCAGCCGGGTCCAGGCCAACGTCTCCGACGCGGTCACGGTCGTCAGCGACCCGACCGCCCGGGTGATCACGCCCTTCGGCTCCAGCAACGGCCAGACCAAGTCCAACTCCACGCTGGCCGTGCGGGTGCCCGGCATCCTGACCACCGGCGCCATCACGTCGACCACGACCTCGACCAAGGACGCCTTCGGCAACGCCGAGATCACCAACACCAACCGCACCGCCGGCATCAACCTGCTCGGCGGCCTGGTCAAGGCGACCGCGGTCAAGGTGACCGCCCACGGCAAGCTGGCCGACGGCAACTGGACCTCGGACATGAAGATGGAGCTGGTCAACCTCGTCATCGCGGGTCAGACGATCCCGATCGACGTCTCGCCCAACACCATCCTCAACATCGCCGGTCTCGGCCAGGTCGCGCTCAACCTGCAGCAGACCGACACCAGCGTGGGCTACCAGAACATGATCACCGCGGTGAAGGTCACCCTCGACACCGCCCAGGCCGGCCTGCCGGTCGGCGCCGTGATCGAGCTGGGCGTGGCCTACACCGGCATCGTCCCGCCCGCTGCCTGAGCAGCACACAACACCGCCCGAGGGGCCGGGTCGCCAGCAGGCGGCCCGGCCCCTCGGCCGTTCCCGGAGCGGGATATCCTCGGTAGCCGTGGCTGAAGCTGAGTTCCGTTACTCCGACCTCCTCCCGACCGGCAAGGACGACACCCCCTACCGGCTGATCACGACGGAGGGCGTCGAGGCCGTCGAGGGCCCCGACGGACGCACCTTCCTCAAGGTCTCCCCCGAGGCGATCCAGCAGCTGACCGCCGAGGCGATGCACGACATCAGCCACTACCTGCGGCCCGCGCACCTCAAGCAGCTGCGCAAGATCATCGACGACCCCGAGGCGTCCGGGAACGACCGCTTCGTCGCGCTCGACCTGCTCAAGAACGTCAACATCTCCGCCGGCGGCGTGCTGCCGATGTGCCAGGACACGGGCACCGCGATCGTGATGGGCAAGAAGTCCGAGGGCGTGCTCACCGGCGCCGACGACGCCGAGTGGATCAGCAAGGGCGTCTACGACGCCTATACGAAGCTGAACCTGCGCTACAGCCAGCTGGCCCCGCTGACGACGTACGACGAGAAGAACACCGGCTCCAACCTGCCGGCCCAGATCGAGCTGTACTCGACCCCCGGCACGAACGCGAAGCCGGAGTACAAGTTCCTCTTCATGGCCAAGGGTGGCGGCTCGGCCAACAAGTCCTTCCTGTTCCAGGAGACCAAGGCGATCCTCAACCCGAAGCGGATGCTGGAGTTCCTCGACGAGAAGATCCGCTCGCTCGGCACGGCCGCGTGCCCGCCGTACCACCTCGCCGTGGTCATCGGCGGCACCAGCGCGGAGTTCGCGCTCAAGACCGCGAAGTACGCCAGCGCCCACTATCTCGACAACCTCCCCACCGAGGGCTCGATGGACGCCCACGGCTTCCGAGACCTCGAGCTGGAGGAGGAGGTCTTCAAGCTGACCCAGTCCTTCGGCATCGGCGCGCAGTTCGGCGGCAAGTACTTCTGCCACGACGTCCGCGTGGTCCGGCTCCCCCGCCACGGCGCGTCGTGCCCCGTCGCGATCGCGGTCTCCTGCTCCGCCGACCGCCAGGCACTCGGCAAGATCACCTCCGAGGGCGTTTTCCTCGAGCAGCTCGAGACCGACCCGGCGCAGTACATGCCCGACGCAGGCGTCGCCGAGGACATCTCCGGCGGCGAGGTGGTCAAGGTCGACCTCAACCAGCCGATGAGCGAGATCCTCGCCCAGCTGTCGTCGTACCCCGTCAAGACCCGGCTCTCGCTGACCGGCCCGCTCGTGGTCGCCCGCGACATCGCGCACGCCAAGATCCAGGAGCGCCTCGACGCCGGCGAGGAGATGCCCGACTACCTCAAGAACCACCCGGTCTACTACGCCGGCCCGGCCAAGACCCCGGAGGGCATGGCCTCCGGCTCGTTCGGCCCCACCACCGCGGGCCGGATGGACTCCTATGTGAAGTCCTTCCAGGCCGCCGGCGGCTCGATGGTCATGCTCGCCAAGGGCAACCGCTCCAAGCAGGTCACCGAGGCGTGCGACGAGTACGGCGGCTTCTACCTCGGCTCGATCGGCGGCCCGGCCGCGCGCCTGGCCCAGGACTGCATCAAGAGCCAGGAGGTCATCGAGTACCCCGAGCTCGGCATGGAGGCGGTCTGGAAGATCGAGGTCGAGGACTTCCCCGCCTTCATCGTGGTCGACGACAAGGGCAACGACTTCTTCACCGACCCGGGCGGCGCGGTCACCGTGCCGATCTCGGGCATCCGGGTCCGCTCCGCGGAGTGACCCCGGGTGGTCGCGGCCGGGCCGGGTACGGCCCGGACATGGCTGTGACCACCTTCCAGGACCTCCCGCTCGCCGACCGCGACCGGTCGTGGGACGGCGACGCCGCCGACAAGCGGGTACGCCGCTGGGCGGGCGCCGAGGACGAGCCGAACGAGAAGTACCGCGACGCCCACGTCTGGTACGACGCCGAGGAGAAGGACAACTTCACGGCGTACAAGCTGCTCATCGCCGACGTGGTCGACGACCGGCTGGTCGCCGTGCCCCGCGGCGTGATGGCGGCGGGCAACGTGATGCAGGGCGCCCGCGGCGGCGTCGACCTGCCGGACAAGGACGTCGACCGGGTCAAGAGCCACCTGGCGAAGTACTACCGCAAGAT
The DNA here is from genome assembly GCF_029961765.1 of Nocardioides sp. QY071. Taxonomy (NCBI): domain Bacteria; kingdom Bacillati; phylum Actinomycetota; class Actinomycetes; order Propionibacteriales; family Nocardioidaceae; genus Nocardioides; species Nocardioides sp. QY071. The sequence continues at coordinate 1,005,823 of NZ_CP124681.1, read as the reverse complement.
GGACGACACGGCGCCCTGGGAGGACTGAGGCTCCGGAGGGCTGAGGGAACCCTCCGTCGGTGTCGGCCGTTGGACCAGGCATGCGCTGCCCCATCGACGAGACCACGCTGGTGATGAGCGAGCGGAACGGCATCGAGATCGACTACTGTCCGCAGTGCCGGGGCGTGTGGCTCGACCGTGGCGAGCTCGACAAGATCATCGACCGCTCGGTCGGCATGCCGCAGCCGGCAGCCGCGCCGCCGGCTCCCCGCGCGCCTCAGTACGACTCCTATCGCGAGCCGCAGCGCTACGACGACAAGCTTTACAAGAAGCGCAAGCGCGAGTCCTGGCTCAGCGAGCTCTTCGACTGAGCCGGACCACCAGCGCATTCACCAGCTCGGCCGCGGGTTGCGGCCGGTCCACGGTCGCGGCGAACCGCTGCCCGTCGCGCAGCGTGAGCACGATCCCCTCACCGCGGCGGGCCACCGCCGCCCGGCCCTTGGTGCTGCGCCGGTAGCCCCAGCCGCCCCAGCGCAGGGGCTCGATGTCGCCGGTCTCGGCGGAGGCGATGTCAGCCAGGTGGATCCGCACCCGCGGCCAGTGCGCGGGGCCCCAAGACACGGCGACGCCGGCGTCGTCGACGCGCACCGTGACCACGTGGACCCACGCGACGGCGATCGCGGCGAGTCCAGCGGCCAGCGCAGCCGGCCACACGGCGAACCAGAGCGGGACGGTCCCGAGGCCGAGGACGACGCCCAGCAGCAGTAGGCCGCGGGAGCTGGCCTCGCCGACCCAGGCCACCCGCTCGCCGTCGGCGAGCGCGAGGGTGGCGCTCGCGGCGGGCGCCGAGCCAGTGGTCCGGACCGGACCGGGCAGCAGGCGGTGAACCGCCAGCGCAGCCCCGAACGGCAGCAGGGTCGCGAGCAGGATGGTCACGAGCGGCAGCCGGACCTCCTCGGCGCGAACGGCATCGGCAGCGGCGAACAGCGTCGCCGCGTAGAGCGCGGCCGGCAGCCAGGCGAGCCAGGTGGCACCGGCGGCGCCGAGTGGGGCGAGGGGCGAGCGTCGTCCCGACTCGGCGACGAGACCGAGCGCCACCAGCGTCGCCGCCCCGACCACGACGACCACCAGGACGGTGAAGCCTGCGAGGGTGAGGGTCCCGTCGACCTCCCCGGCCAGGTCCCAGTGGGTCGGCACCGGGTCGGGGACCTGGTCGTGCAGGCCGAGGCCCACGCCGACGACCCACAGGGGCGCCTGGAGGACGACGAGAGAAGCGAGCAACGCGCGGGCTCTGGTCATGGGAAGGCCTTCCGGATCTCGTTGACTAGCTCGTCGGGGGTCACGCCGATGCGGGCCGCGCGGGCGATCAGGTCGCGGACCTCGCGCCGCAGCGCGACCCGTTCCCGGTCGGGCTCGGCGAGGTCGCTGCGCACGTGCGCCCCGCGCCCGCGGCGCAGGTCGACGATCCCCTCGTCGCGCAGCGCGCCGTAGGCACGCAGCACGGTGTGCATGTTGACGTCGAGCGCCGCGGCCAGCTCGCGGGCCGGCGGCAGCTTGTCGCCGCCGCGGAGACTGCCGTCGATGACCGCTGCACGCACCTGTGCCGCGATCTGCTCAGCCAGCCCCAACGGACTCGCCGGATCCACTCGAACCAACATGTTTGTATGGTACTAGAACAAACAGATCAGTGCCGTCGGTAGGCTCGAGGAGTGAACGACTTCCGTACCGAGCACGACTCCATGGGCGAGGTCCTCGTCCCGGCCGCCGCCCTGTGGCGTGCCCAGACCCAGCGGGCGGTCGAGAACTTCCCCATCAGCGGTACGCCGATCGAGCCGGCCCTCATCCACGCCCTGGGCCACGTGAAGGCGGCCGCGGCCCGTGCGAACCTCGAGCTGGGCGTCCTCGACCCCGAGGTGGCGACCACGATCGCGGCAGCGGCGGAGGCCGTGGCCGCGGGCGGCCACGACGACCAGTTCCCGATCGACGTCTTCCAGACCGGGTCGGGCACCAGCTCCAACATGAACGCCAACGAGGTGATCGCCTCGCTGTGCGCGCGTGACGGCGTGACCGCGCACCCCAACGACCACGTCAACGCCAGCCAGTCCAGCAACGACACCTTCCCGACGGCGATCCACGTCGCCGCGGCGCTGGCGGTCGCCGACGAGCTGGTCCCCGCGCTCGAGCGGCTCACCTCCTCGCTGGCGACCAGGTCGGCGGAGTTCCACGGGCTGGTGAAGTCCGGCCGCACGCACCTGATGGACGCCACCCCGGTCACCCTCGGCCAGGAGTTCGGCGGCTACGCCGCCACGGTCCGGTACGGCGTCGAGCGGCTCGCCGCCGTACTCCCCCGGGTGCGCGAGCTGCCCCTGGGCGGCACAGCGGTCGGCACCGGCATCAACACCCCGCCGGGGTTCGCGACCGCGGCGATCGCGGCGCTCAGCGCGGCGACCGGCCAGGAGTTCACCGAGGCGCGCAACCACTTCGAGGCGCAGGGCACCCGCGACTCGCTGGTCGAGCTGAGCGGCGTGCTGAAGACGATCGCGGTCGGCCTGACCAAGATCTGCAACGACCTGCGCTGGATGGGCTCCGGGCCGACGACCGGCCTCGCCGAGATCCACCTGCCCGACCTGCAGCCGGGCTCGTCGATCATGCCCGGCAAGGTCAACCCGGTGCTGCCCGAGGCGACGCTGATGGTCTGCATGCAGGTGATCGGCAACGACGCCGCCGTCACGGCCGCTGGTGCGAGCGGCAGCTTCGAGCTGAACGTCGCGATGCCGGTGCTGGCCCGCAACGTGCTCGAGTCGATCCGCCTGCTCGCCAACTCCTCGGTCACCCTGGCCGAGCGCTGCATCGACGGCATCACGGCCGACGCCGACCGGATGCTGCGCTACGCGGCGTCCTCCCCCTCGGTCGTCACGCCCCTCAACAAGCACATCGGCTACGAGGCCGCCGCCAAGATCGCCAAGCAGGCGCTCGCCACCGGCAGCACGATCCGCGAGACCGTGCTGGCGCTGGGGTACGTCGACCGCGGCGAGCTGACCCTCGAGGAGTTGGACGCCGCACTCGACCTGGCGTCCATGACCCACCCCTGAGGGGGCAGGCTCAGGAGCGCTTGCGCCCCGTCACGGCCGCGGCGACGATCACGGCCACCGCGGCGACCACGATCTGCCACAGGTGCCGCATCCAGTCGATCCCGTTGGTCGCGTTGTCCCAGGTGGCCTCGTGCCCGTCGAACGGTCCGTTGTTGTGCCCGGCGATGCCCCAGTAGAGGAAGCTGCCGACGAGCATGCCGACGATGCCGCACAGCACGGTCAGCCAGAACGGGAACTTGGTGCGGTCACCCGGCGCCACGGCCTTGCCGATGACTCCGATGATCGCGCCACCGACGATCGTCACGATGATGGTCCACAGCATGGCGGGCTCCTCACGTCACACGGGACACCCGAGTCCCGTCCATGACGGCATCATGCACCCGCCGGGCGGCCCGGCTGCGGACCATGGGCCCGGCGGTCGACGGCGTGGCGTGGCACGAGCGACGCGCTCGCGCCGTCGAGGCTAATACCAGCCGTGGCTCTCGGAGTGGCCCCAGGCGCCACAGGGGCTGCCGTAGCGGTCCTTGATGTAGCCGAGGCCCCACCGGATCTGGGTCGCGGGGTTGGTGGCCCAGTCGGAGCCGGCGGAGGACATCTTGGAGCCGGGGAGCGCCTGCGGGATGCCGTACGCGCTCGAGCTCGGGTTGTCGGCGTTGACCCGCCAGTTGGACTCGCGGGTCCACAGCGAGTCGAGGCAGCCGAACTGGCTGGAGGAGAAGCCGAACTCGCCGAGCAGGGCGCGGGCGATGTCGCGCGGGTCGGAGTCGGAGAGCTCGCGGCTGTCGGTCATCGCGGCGGTCCGGGAGCCGGCGAGGTCGATCGACTTGGCCGGGACGGCCTCGGGGCGGCGGTCGTCGCGGGAGATGACCGGCTCGCGGCGCTCGGCGCTCTCCGTCGGCTGCGCGCTGGCGCCGACGTTGGTGAACGCGTCGATCTCGGCGGCACCCGCGGCGGGGGGCGTGGTCGCCTCACCGGCCACTCCCGCGGCGACGGAGACGCCGGTGACGGCGACCGCGACCGAGGACAGGACGACGACGTTGCGGGCGGCCTTGCGGGGCGCCTGCGCGATGTGGGCGTGCTTCGGCGTACCGCGGTGCTTGGGCGCTCGCCTCTTCGGCTCGTACGGCGCGTGGTTCGACAAGTGCTCGTATTCAGGCTCGACTGCATGGGGGGCGGCCACCGCCCGATCGGGCCCGACTTCGCTGTCGTCACCGCCAGCGGCCAGCGACCACCATGCCTGACGAGGAGGGCTCAGGCAAACCGAACGGCCGTTTTCCCGACCCTTCTCCCGGACCTCTGGCCCCAGAGATCACATTGGCCACAACTGTTGCTTGCGCTCACTGGCTGAGCGTGCCGTTCCTGATGTCAGCGGTGGGCCCACGGCCGATCCCGACGGAGATCGCCTTGCGCTTCGCGACGAACCGGACTGCGAAGAAGATCCCGGTGTCGCCCTTGGTCTTGTAGAAGGGCTCGGGGATCCGCAAGGTGATCAGGCCGCGCGCGTTGGCCTTGAGCTTCTTCGACACCAGTGGCTGAGGGAAGCGGCGCTCGCTGGTGAGCATCAATGCGACCCGTCCGGTCGGCTGCGCGCCGTTGCTGAGTCGCACTCTGACCTTGATCGAACGACCGACGAACCTGGCCCGCACCCTCGACGTCACCTTGGCGACCTTCACCTGCGGACCGACATAGGTTGCCGCGGCATAGCCCGGCTTCGCGGCGGCGGTGACCCGGAAACCGATCTTCCGGCCGCGGTCGGCGGCGACGACCTTGTACGACGCCCGGGTCGCCCCGGCGATCGGCTTCGCGCCCCGATACCACTGGAAGGACGTATTGATCGGCCACAACGAGCCGGACACGACCGAGCTGTCATTGGCGAACACTGCGCCGGAGTGCAGCTTCGTGCCGACACCTGGCCGCTCGCCAGACAGCGGGGCTCGCCACTCGCCCCAGGTCAGGTCGTTGTCCAGGAGGTAGTAGCGAGCGGCCCAGGTGATGGGAACCGTCGTCCTCGAACCTACCGCGAGATCGAGGGTGACCTGCTGTCGACCACCCGGGTCGACGGCGGAGGCCTCGACCGTGATGGTGTGCTGCCCAGCGTCGAGCAGCACTCCCGTCGGCGGATACGCCCTCCGGGTGCTCACCCTGCCCGAGACGCCCCACGGCGCCGTGACCCGCAGAGTGTTGACAGCGTTGCCGAGCGTGTCCCGACTGTCGAAGACGACCTGGGCGCCCTGAAGGACGCGAAGGTCGCCCAGCGGGGTGGGCGAGGAGGAGATCACGATCGGCGCAACGCCGGACGGCGCCGATGCTGCGACGGCGCGGTCGGTGTTGGGATCGCTGCCGGTGACCTCTCCCCTGATACCGCCGTCGGCTCCGGATCCGTCGTACCAGGTCGGGATCGCCGTCGTCCCGTCCCATCCGGAGCCGACCAGCAGCATGTAGGGGCCCGTCGCTGCATCGTCGAAGTTGGCGGGCTGGAAGGTGAAGGTGCCGTCGGCCGCAGACCTGCTCCATGCCACAGCAACGTTCGCGCCCTGCCGGAACAGGTTGACCTCGACGTCGGCCATCGGCACGCCGTCCTTGTCGACGACGCGGCCCGTGAGGACCCCGTACGCCGCCGCGGTCGCCGGCGCCGGGCTCCACGGCGCGAGGAGACCGAGGAGCAGGGCGAGCAGCAGTGGCAGACGGAGTGGCTTCACAGCCGGGGAGCGTCCCCTCCTCCGGGTTCGTTACACCACGACGTTCTCGAGCATCTCGGTCACCAGCGCCGCGATCGGCGAGCGCTCGGACCGGGTGAGGGTGACGTGGGCGAAGAGCGGGTGTCCCTTGAGCTTCTCGACGACCGCGACCACCCCGTCGTGGCGGCCCACCCGCAGGTTGTCGCGCTGGGCGACGTCGTGGGTGAGCACGACCTTCGAGTTGGCGCCGATGCGCGAGAGCACGGTGAGCAGGACGTTGCGCTCGAGCGACTGTGCCTCGTCGACGATCACGAACGAGTCGTGCAGCGACCGGCCGCGGATGTGGGTCAGCGGCAGCACCTCGAGCATGCCGCGGTCCAGGATCTCGTCGACCACGTCGCGGGAGGTCAGCGCGCCGAGCGTGTCGAACACGGCTTGTGCCCAGGGCGACATCTTCTCCGACTCCGAGCCCGGCAGGTAGCCGAGCTCCTGGCCGCCCACGGCGAACAGCGGCCGGAAGACGACCACCTTCTTGTGCTGCTGGCGCTCCATCACCGCCTCGAGTCCCGCGCACAGGGCGAGCGCCGACTTGCCTGTGCCCGCGCGTCCGCCGAGCGACACGATGCCGACGTCGGGGTCGAGGAGCAGGTCGAGGGCCACCCGCTGCTCGGCGCTGCGGCCGTGGATGCCGAAGGCCTCGCGGTCGCCGCGGACCAGGTGCACCTGCTTGTCCGGCCCCACCCGGCCCAGCGCGGTGCCGCGCTCGGAGAGCAGCACCAGGCCGGTGTGGCAGGGCAGCTCACGGGCGTCGGCGAGGTCGAGGGTGGCGTCGTCGTACAGCTCGTCGAGGTCCGCGCCGCTCACCTCCATCTCGGTCATGCCGGAGTAGCCGGTGTCGGAGTCGCTGATCGTCTCGCCGCGGTACTCCTCGGCCGCGAGGCCCACGGCCGAGGCCTTGATCCGCATCGGGAGGTCCTTGGAGACCAGGGTGACGTCGTGTCCCTCGTCGGCGAGGTTGCGGGCGACCGCGAGGATGCGCGTGTCGTTGTCGCCGAGGCGGAAGCCCGACGGCAGCGAGGACGCATCGGTGTGGTTGAGCTCCACCCGGACGCTGCCGCCCTCGTCCCCCACCGGAACGGGCGTGTCGAGCCGGCCGTGGCTGACCCGCATCTCGTCCAGCATCCGCAGCGCGCTGCGGGCGAAGTAGCCCAGCTCGGGGTGGTGCCGCTTGCCCTCGAGCTCGGTGATGACGACCACCGGGAGGACCACCTCGTGCTCGGCGAACCGGCGCAGGGCGCCGGGGTCGGCCAGCAGCACGCTGGTGTCGAGGACGTACGTACGGCGCTGCGCGATGCTCTGTGCCCCATCGTGACTGGTTTCCACGACTCACCTCACCGGACCGCACGCGCCGCTAGGGCCGCCCCGGCCCTATTCCTTGTGGACGGACCGGGCTGCGCAGTCGTGATGGTTCACGTCGGGCCTCCCGATGTGGCCGGCTTCCCCACCTGCCACTGCCTCGGAAAGTACGCCGGGCAGGGAGCCGATTCGCGCGCCACGCCGCTACCGCTGCGTTAATGTCAGGTGACGCGCCGGTACGTCAGGTCGGTGATCACGCGGTCCTTCGCGATGCCCTTGCGCTCGAACTTCGTCACCGGCCGCTCGGCCCAGCGCTCGACCACGCCGCCCTCGAGCGCCGGCTCGGCGTCGAGCACCTCGACCATCTGCTCGGCGTAGTCGGCCCAGTCGGTCGCCAGGCGCCACAGGCCGCCCGGCGCGAGCCGGGAGGCGATCATCGCGGCGTACTCCGGGTTGACCAGGCGCCGCTTGTGGTGGCGGGTCTTGTGCCACGGGTCGGGGAAGAAGGTCCACAGCTCGCTGATCGAGCCGGGAGCGACCAGGTGCTCGAGGGTCCAGACCGCGTCGACGCTGCTGAACCGGACGTTGGTGACACCCGCCTCGCCCACCCGGCCGAGGCCCTCGGCGACACCGGGGCGCCAGACCTCGAGGGCGAGGACGTTGGCCTCGGGCCGGGTCGCGGCCAGCTCCGCGGTGGCCTCGCCGACGCCGCCGCCGATCTCGACGACCAGCGGGGCCTCGCGGCCGAACCACCGCGCCCAGGAGAAGTCCGGGTCGTCGACCGCCTCGTCGGGGATCACCCACTGCTCGGCGTACGTGTCCCAGGCAGCCTGCTGCTTCGGCGTGAACCGGCTGCCGCGGCGGGTGTAGGTGAGCACCTCGCGCATCCGCCGACCGTCCTCGGTCTGCTTGTGATGGGGCCGCGCCGGCCGTACTCCCCCGTTGTCTTGCTCAGCCACCGGCCCATTCTCCCGGCTGGGCGTCCCTGCCCCGAAATGCAGGAGACCCCCTGCTGCCGAAGCAGCAGGGGGTCTCCCCGAAGCAGGTCAGATCACTTGGTGATCTTCGTGACCCGGCCGGCGCCGACGGTGCGGCCACCCTCACGGATCGCGAACTTCAGACCCTCGTCCATGGCGATCGGCTGGATCAGCTCGACCGTCATGTCCGTGTTGTCGCCCGGCATGACCATCTCGGTGCCCTCGGGAAGGGTCACGACGCCGGTCACGTCGGTGGTCCGGAAGTAGAACTGCGGACGGTAGTTGTTGAAGAACGGCGTGTGACGGCCGCCCTCCTCCTTCGAGAGGATGTAGACGCTGGCCTCGAAGTTGGTGTGCGGGGTGGTGGTACCCGGCTTCACCACGACCATGCCGCGCTCGACGTCCTCGCGCTTGGTGCCGCGCAGGAGCAGACCGACGTTCTCACCGGCCTGGCCCTCGTCGAGCAGCTTGCGGAACATCTCGACACCGGTGACGGTGGTCTTCTGCGAGCCCTCGCGGATGCCGATGATCTCGACCTCCTCGTTGACCTTGACGATGCCGCGCTCGATACGACCGGTGATGACGGTGCCACGACCGGTGATCGTGAAGACGTCCTCGACGGGCATGAGGAAGGGCTTGTCGACCTCACGCTCGGGCTGCGGGATGTACTCGTCGACGGCCGACATGAGCTCGAGGACCGACTGGCCCCACTTCTCGTCGCCGTTGAGCGCCGGGAAGGCAGCAACGCGCACGACCGGGACGTCGTCGCCCGGGTACTCGTACTCGGAGAGGAGCTCGCGCACCTCCATCTCGACGAGCTCGATGAGCTCGTCGTCGTCGACCATGTCGCACTTGTTGAGCGCGACGACCAGGGCGGGGACGCCGACCTGGCGGGCGAGCAGCACGTGCTCACGGGTCTGCGGCATCGGGCCGTCGGTCGCGGCGACCACCAGGATCGCGCCGTCCATCTGGGCGGCACCGGTGATCATGTTCTTGATGTAGTCCGCGTGACCGGGGCAGTCGACGTGCGCGTAGTGGCGCGCCTCGGTCTGGTACTCGATGTGCGCGATCGAGATCGTGATGCCGCGCTGGCGCTCCTCGGGAGCCTTGTCGATCTGGTCGAACGGCGAGGCCTCGTTGAGGTCCGGGTACGCGTCGTGCAGGACCTTCGAAATGGCCGCCGTCAGCGTGGTCTTGCCGTGGTCGATGTGACCGATCGTGCCGATGTTGACGTGCGGCTTGGTCCGCTCGAACTTCGCCTTAGCCACTGGGGCTCCTCCTGGTGTGTTGTTACTTGACTCGTACTAAAGGGGTGGTGCGCCGAGGGTCTGCATGGAGCAGTCCCGGTTGGGGACTACTCGCCGCGCGCCTTCTTGATGATCTCGTCGGCGATGTTCGTGGGAACCTCGGCGTACGAGTCGAACTCCATCGAGTACGACGCCTGACCGGAGGTCTTGGACCTCAGGTCGCCAACGTACCCGAACATCTCGGACAGCGGCACGAGGGCGCTGACGACGATGTCGCCGTGACGCTCCTCCTGCGCGCGGATCTGACCGCGACGGCTGTTGATGTCACCGATGACCGTGCCGAGGAAGTCCTCGGGGGTGGTCACCTCGACGGCGAACACGGGCTCGAGGAGGACCGGCTTCGCCTGGCGGGCCGCCTCCTTGAACGCCTGGATGCCGGCGATCTTGAACGCGAGCTCGGAGGAGTCGACGTCGTGGTAGGCGCCGTCCTCGAGGGCGACCTTCACGTCGACCATCGGGTAGCCGGCGAGGACACCGAACTCCATGGCCTCCTGAGCGCCGTTGTCGACCGACGGGATGTACTCGCGCGGGACGCGACCACCGGTGACGTTGTTCGCGAACTCGTAGCCCGCACCGAGGCCGGTCTCGGGGTCGATGTTCGGGCCGATCGAGATGACGATCTTCGCGAACTGGCCCGAGCCACCGGTCTGCTTCTTGTGCGTGTAGCTGTGGTTCGAGACGGTGCCGCGGATGGTCTCGCGGTAGGCGACCTGCGGCTTGCCGACGGTCGCCTCGACCTTGAACTCGCGCTTCATCCGGTCGACGAGGATCTCCAGGTGGAGCTCGCCCATGCCGGAGATGATGGTCTGGCCGGTCTCCTCGTCGGTCTTGACGACGAAGGTCGGGTCCTCCTCGGCGAGACGCCCGATGGCGACACCGAGCTTCTCCTGGTCGGCCTTGGTCTTCGGCTCGATGGCGACCGAGATCACCGGGGCCGGGAAGGTCATCGACTCCAGCACCACCGGCTTGGCGTTGTCGGAGAGGGTGTGACCGGTCCGGGTGTCCTTGAGGCCCATGACGGCCACGATCTGGCCGGCGCCGACCGACGCGATCTCCTCACGCTTGTTGGCGTGCATCTGGTAGACCTTGCCGATCCGCTCCTTGCGGCCGTTGCTCGCGTTGAGCACGGTCGCGCCGGCCTCGAGCTTGCCCGAGTAGACGCGGACGAAGGTCAGCTTGCCCAGGTGCGGGTCAGCGGCGATCTTGAACGCCAGCGCGGACAGCGGCTCGTCGCTCGACGGCTTGCGGACGACCTCGTTCTCCTCGGTCTCCTCGGCGCCCGGCTTGTGGCCGACGATGGCGTCCACGTCGAGCGGGGAGGGGAGGTAGTCGACGATCGCGTCGAGCAGGGGCTGCACGCCCTTGTTCTTGAACGCGGTGCCGGTGAGGATCGGGTTGACCTTGTCGGCCAGGGTCGCGCGACGGATGGCGGCCTTGAGGGTCGGCACGTCGAACGTGTCGCCGTCCTCGAGGTAGACCTCCATGATGTCGTCGTCGGCCTCGGCGAGGGTCTCGACGAGCTTCTCGCGGTACTCCGCGGCCTTGTCGGCGAGGTCGGCGGGGATCTCCTCGACGACGTAGTCCTCGCCCTGCTGGGTCTCGCCGCGCCACACCTTGGCGTTCATCTCGACCAGGTCGACGACGCCGATGAAGTCGCCCTCGGCACCGATCGGGATCTGGAGGATCAGCGGGGTGGAGTTGAGCTTCTGCACGATCGAGTCGACGACGCGGTAGAAGTCCGCACCGGTCCGGTCGAGCTTGTTGACGAAGCACATCCGCGGGACGGCGTACTTGTTGGCCTGGCGCCACACGGTCTGCGACTGGGGCTCCACGCCGGCGACACCGTCGAACACCGCGACGGCGCCGTCGAGGACGCGCAGCGAGCGCTCGACCTCGACGGTGAAGTCGACGTGCCCGGGGGTGTCGATGATGTTGATCTGGTGCTTCTTCCACCAGCAGGTCGTCGCGGCCGACGTGATCGTGATGCCGCGCTCCTGCTCCTGCTCCATCCAGTCCATGGTGGCGCCGCCATCGTGGACCTCACCGATCTTGTAGGTGATGCCGGTGTAGAACAGGATGCGCTCGGTGGTGGTGGTCTTGCCGGCGTCGATGTGCGCCATGATGCCGATGTTGCGGACGACGTTCAGGTCCGTCGTGATGTCGACTGCCACGTGAGTCAGCGTTCCTTAAGTAGAGGATGAGCAGGTGACGTACGGCGGAGCCGGGGCTCCGCCGTACGGATGGTCACCAGCGGTAGTGAGCGAAGGCCTTGTTGGACTCGGCCATCTTGTGGGTGTCCTCGCGCTTCTTCACCGCGGCACCGAGGCCGTTGGCTGCGTCGAGGATCTCGTTCTGCAGGCGCTCGGCCATGGTCTTCTCGCGACGCTCCTGGGCGTAGCCGACGAGCCAGCGCAGCGACAGCGTGGTGCCGCGGTTGCCCTTGACCTCGATCGGGACCTGGTAGGTCGCGCCACCGACACGGCGGGACTTGACCTCGAGCGCGGGGCGCACGTTGTCGAGCGCACGCTTGAGGGTGATGACCGGGTCGACGCCCGTCTTCTCGCGGGTGCCCTCGAGAGCGGAGTAGACGATCCGCTGAGCGACCTGCTTCTTGCCGTCCTGGAGCACCTTCGACACCAGCTGGGTCACCAGCTGCGAACCGTAGACCGGGTCGACGTCGATCGGGCGCTTCGGCGCGGGGCCCTTGCGCGGCATGTCAGCTCTTCTCCTTCTTGGCGCCGTAGCGGCTGCGAGCCTGCTTACGGTTCTTCACGGCCTGGGTGTCCAGGGCGCCGCGGATGACCTTGTAGCGAACACCGGGCAGGTCCTTCACACGACCGCCGCGGACGAGCACGATCGAGTGCTCCTGCAGGTTGTGACCCTCACCCGGGATGTAGGCGGTGACCTCGACGCCGCTGGACAGGCGCACGCGGGCGACCTTCCGGAGGGCGGAGTTCGGCTTCTTGGGGGTGGTGGTGTAGACGCGGGTGCACACACCGCGACGCTGGGGCGAACCCTTCAGGGCAGGCGTCTTGGTCTTCGACACCTTGTCCTGGCGGCCCTTGCGGACCAACTGATTGATGGTGGGCACCTGGTGGTTCCCTTTCGGTTTGAGATCACGGCTCGGCACGGTGCCGGGCTCGGAGTGAAGCGTTGATGCGGAGTGCTCCCCCGTGGGCCGCGCCGGTGAAGGCGGGGACTGAGGGCATGCTCGACGTGCCGGGTGGCCCCAGACACGAGATTCGAGATTACCGGCCGCCCCGAAGGCGGGTCAAAATGCGGACCGCACGCCTGAGCGGCCGCTCCCGGAGTCGGTGCTCAGGTCAGCCAGCGGGTGATCGGGTCGATCGCGAAGTAGACGACGAACAGACCGGCCACGACCCACAGCAGCGGGTGCAGCTCGCGAGCCTTGCCGCGGACCACCTTGAGGAACGCGTAGGACACGAATCCGGCGCCGATGCCGACCGAGATCGAGTACGTGAACGGCATCAGGACGATGGTCAGGAAGGCCGGGATCGCGATCTCGACGTCGTCCCAGGCGATGCCGGTGATCTGCTGCATCATCAAGAAGCCGACCAGGATCAGCGCGGGGACCGCCGCCTCGGACGGGATCATCGCGACCAGCGGCGAGGCGAAGATGGTCACCAGGAAGAGCAGGCCGGTGACCACCGATGCCAGCCCGGTGCGCGCGCCCTCGCCGACGCCCGAGGCCGACTCGATGTACGACGTGTTCGAGGAGACGCCGGCCGCGCCGCCCGCGATCGCGGCGACCGAGTCGACCACCAGGATCCGGTCGGCGTGGGGCGGCATGCCCTCCTCGTCGAGCAGGTTGGCCTCCGCGCCGATGGCGGTCATCGTGCCCATGGTGTCGAAGAAGTCGGCGAGCATCAGCGAGAACACGAGCAGCAGGACGGTGACCACGCCGACCTTGTCCCATGAGCCGAGCAGGTTGAACTCGCCCAGGGTGCCGAAGTCGGGTGCGTGGAAGTCACCGGTCCAGGCGGGGACGGTGAGTGCCCAGCCGCCGGCCTTCTCGGCCGACGTACCGAGGTCGCCGATGGCCTCGACGATCACCGCGACCCCGGTCATCACGACGATCGAGATCAGGATCGCGCCGCGCACCTTGCGCACCCACAGGGCCAGCATCAGCAGCAGCCCGACCACGAAGACCAGGACCGGCCACCCGCTCAGGCTGCCGTCGGCGCCGAGCTGGACCGGGACGGTCGTCTTGGCGGCGTCGGGGATCCGCTTGACGACGCCGGCGTCGACGAAGCCGATCAGGGCGATGAACAGGCCGATGCCGACCGAGATGGCGACCTTGAGCTGCGCGGGGACAGCCCGGAAGACCGCCGTACGGAAGCCGGTGAGGACGAGGACCAGGATCAGGACGCCCTCGATCACGACCAGGCCCATCGCGTCGGCCCAGGTCATCTGGCTGGCGACCGCGAACGCGAGGAAGGCGTTGAGGCCCAGGCCCGTGGCCAGCGCGAGCGGGTAGTTGGCGACGACGCCCATCAAGATGGTGAGCACGCCAGCCACCAGCGCCGTACCCGCGGCGATCGCGGCGAGGTTCGGGGCGCTGCCGCCGCCGAGGTACTTGCCGTCGATGTCGGTCGCGAACCCGAGGATCAGCGGGTTCAGCACCACGATGTAGGCCATCGTGAAGAACGTGACCACGCCTCCGCGGAGCTCCTGGCCGAGGCTGGAGCCCCGCTCGGAGATGCGGAAGAAGCGGTCGATCGGGTTCGCGGGAGCGAGGAATTCGGCCGAGTTCACGGCCGAAGCATCGCAGGAGCCACGACGGGGGTCGAGCCCGAGGTCGGCTGGAGGCGTGTCACGGCCGCCCGGCGTACGGCGACCGCGAGCCCGACGCCGGCCAGCACCAGGGCCCCGCCGACGACCAGGGTCCACCGGGCTCCGAACTGCTCGCCGATCCATCCGATGACCGGCGAGCCGAGGGGCGTGCCGCCCATCACGATGGTCATGTAGATCGCCATCACCCGTCCGCGCAGCGCCGGCGCGGACTCGGTCTGCAGCAGCGCGTTGCACGAGTTGAGGACGGTGATCACCGAGAAGCCGAGGAGGGGGCACAGCAGCACGAAGGTGAGGTACGTCGGCGCCAGGCCGGCCGCGATCTCGAGCACTCCGAACGCGACGGCCGCCCCCATCAGCAGCCGCACCCGCACCTGGGAGCGACCGGCGGCTACCAGCGCGCCGGTGAGCGAGCCGATCGCGAGCACCGAGCCGAGCACGCCGTACTCCTTGGCACCCTTGTCGAAGACCTCGGTGGCCATCAGCGCCGAGGTGATCTGGAAGTTCATCCCGAAGGTGCCGATGAAGAAGACGAGCACGAGGATCATCAGCATCTTCGGCTGGCTGCGCACGTAGGCGACACCCTCGCGCAGCATCCCGGGTGTGCGGGCGGCGGGGCGCGGCGAGTGGAGGGCCGCGGTGTCCATCCGGCGCAGCTGGGCGATCACGGCCAGGTAGGACAGCGCGTTGGCGAGGATGACCCAGCCGGTGGCGCGCATCCCACCCCCGCCGAAGCCGATCAGCAGACCGGCCAGGCCGGGCCCGATCAGCCGGGCGGCGTTGAACGCGGCGGAGTTGAGGCTCACGGCGTTGGTCACGTCGTCGGCGCCGACCATCTCGGAGACGAAGGCCTGCCGGGCGGGGGCGTCGAACGCCGCGCCGATGCCGAAGACGAACGCGATGACGTAGACGTGCCAGGTCTGGGCGACACCGAGCACCGCGATCAGGCCGAGCGCGAGCGAGGCGAGGGCCATCATCGCCTGCGTCACCTGGAGCAGGACGCGCTTGGAGATGCGGTCGGCCACCACCCCGGCGTACGGCGAGAGCAGCAGCACCGGCAGGAACTGGAGGCCGGTCGTGATGCCGAGCGCGGCGCCGCCGTTGCCGGGGATGGTCAGGACCAGCCAGTCCTGCGCGACGCGCTGCATCCACGTCCCGACGTTGGAGACGAGGCTGCCGGCGAAGTAGAGCCGGTAGTTGGGGTGGGACAGGGAGCGGAATCGGGGGCTCGTGGGATCTCCTTCGGGTCAGTCGGTCTCGGCCTCGGCGAGGCGCTGCAGGATGGGGGCCGCGCGGCGCAGCACGTCGCGATCCTCGGCGCTCAGGTCCTCGAGGCGGCGCGAGAGCCAGCGGTCACGGCGGGTGAGGTCGGCGGCGACGACCGCGCGGCCGTCGTCGGTGATCCGGACGACCACCTGTCGTCCGTCGCTCGGGTGGGCGCACCGCTCGACCAGGCCGGCGTCGGCCAGCGCGGTCACGGTGCGGGTCATGCTCGGGGGCTGCACCTGCTCGCGCGCGGCGAGCGCGCCGACCGCGAGGTCGCCGTGACGGTTGAGGGCGTAGAGCACCGCCATCGACGACACGCTGAGGTCGTTGTCGGGGTGCCGCTCGCGGGCGAGCCGGCGGCGTAGGCGCATGACGGCGAACCGGAGCTCGGTCGCGAGCCCCGCGTTGCTGCGCACGTGCTTCTCCAGAGTCGGCATGTCGTTAGCATAAGTCATTACCTTCGGTAATCATTCCTCGCGGAGTAGAGTTCTTGGCGTGGAGCTCCGTGACGACCAGCCGACCCAGCACGAGTTCGGCAACCGGACCTACCTGATCGCCCCCGTCGAGCCGCTCGACGTCGACGGCGTCCGGACCGTCCAGGTCGGCACCGTGCTGTTCCTCGTCGCCTTCGTCGGCCTGCTGCCGTTCTACGGCCGCCTCGAGGAGGACGGGCGCACCTGGCTGCTGTGGATGTGCCTGACCGGCGTGGGCCTGGGCCTGCTCGGCTCGGAGTACTGCAAGCGCCGCCGCCAGGTCCGCGCCGAGCGGGACCTCGACGCCGATGACTGAGGCTCCCCTGCCGCCCACCCGGTGGGCGCTGGGCGGCGCGAAGACGGTGGGGTACGGCGAGCGGTTCGCCGAGCTGATCGCCGACGGCGCCGACGTGGTCGGCGAGGCCCGCCTGGCCGACACCCTCGTCGAGCGCGGTGCGACCATCCTCGACGCCGGCTCCGGCATGGGCCGCATCGGCGCCCACCTGCTCTCCCTCGGGCACGACGTCACCGCCGCCGAGCCCGACCCGGCGCTCGTGGCCCAGTCGCGTCGTACCTTCCCGGACCTGCCGGTCGTGCCCCTGGAGATCCTCGCCCTCACCCCCGAGGCACTCGCCGCCGCCGGCGCTCCCCTCGCCTACGACCTCGTCGTCTGTGTCGGCAACGTGCTCACCTTCGTCGCCGAGGACACCGAGGTCGCCGTGCTCCGCCGGCTGGGCTCACTGCTCGCGCCGGGCGGACGGATCCTGGTCGGCTTCCACCTGCAGCAGGGACCCTCGACCGCGCGCGTCTATGCGCCGGAGGAGTTCCTGGCCGACGTCGCCGCCGCCGGGCTGGTCGTGCAGCACCGGTTCGGTGGTTACGACCTGCGCCCGGTCGACGACCTCTACTCGGTGGCCGTTCTCAGCGGGGCCTGACACCGACCGCCCTTGTAACTAAGTGTTACAGCACGAATTCCGGTGCAGCAGCGCCCGGGAGGTAGCAACAGCACCCGGGTAGACGCGTCCGAGATGCATCGAGCACCCTCGCCCACGCACGATCGGCGTTCAGCATCTACCTGGGCGGTGTGGCCACTACCCGGGTGCTGGTGCGCCCCTATTCGCGCTGTAACACTTAGTTACAAGGGCGGGCGGCGCTCAGAACTTCTCGAGGTCGTCCAGCGAGATCGTGTCGACCACCGGCGGGGCGGGCGGCTGCGGCTGCTGCCGCTTGCTGAGGCGCACCTCGGAATGACCACCGCAGCCGTGCTGGAGCGCGACGACGCGGCCGTCGTCGTTGGCGTCACCGTTGGCGCAGACGCCGAACAGCTCGGAGAGCGGGCCGCCGAGGCGGACCAGGAAGCCGCAGGAGTAGCAGTGGTGCGGCGCGGACTTGGCGATCGGGGCATCGGGGCCGGCCTCGCCGTCGTACCAGCGCTCGGCGGCGGCGTCGCGGCCCTCGGGCGAGAGCACCCGGACCCGGCCGAGGCCGAGGTCCTTGGCGACCTGGCGGACCTGGGCCTTCTCGTCGGTGTCGAGCGGGTCGTCACCGAAGGAGTACGTCGGCACCAGGCGCGGGTCGTCGTCGGAGACGGGCAACAGGTCGCCGGGCGACATGTCGCCCGGCTGCAGGCGGTCGCGGTAGGGCACCCAGGCAGGCGCGACGATGGCGTCGGGGCCGGGCAGCAGCACGACCTCGACGACGGTCACCTTGCGCTGACGGGAGGCTCGGGTGAGGGTCACCGCCCACTGCCAGCCGATGTAGCCCTTGCGGGTGCACTCGAACAGGTGCGTGACGACCCGGAGTCCGTCAACCTGGTGACCGGTGTGGTCGCCCACGTCGCCGGCGTCGACCTCCTCGAGCAGCGCAGCGCGGGCCGCGTCGACGGCATCGGCGGTGGCGGCGTCGGTCAGCTTGCGCTCCAGGGTGGACACGGGCACAGCATCCCCCATGCCACCGGTGATCGTCACGTCGGGGCAGGCAAGATAGGGGCGTGAGCACGCACGGTTCGGACCCGCGCCCACCGGCCAGCCCGCCGGGCCCCGAGGCCGGACCGAGCCCCGAGGTCACCGAGACCGGCTCGATGCGGGCGGTCGGCTCCAGCCTCGGCACCGGCGCGAAGGCGACGGCGCGGGGGCTCAAAGGGGTCGCCTCGGTGACCGGCCGGGCCAGCCGGGCGACCTTCCGCCAGGCCCGCAAGGCAGCGGGCGCGCAGGGAGCGGAGCGCTCCGGGCTGAACCGGCTGATCGAGCTGCACGCCGCCAACGCGGCCGGAGACTCGGCGTTCGCGATCGCGCTCGCCGGGACCGTCTTCTTCGCCGGCGCGACCAGCGGCGAGCGTGGTCCGGTGCTGCTGTTCCTGGGGCTGACCATGGTCCCGTTCGCGATCGTGGCGCCACTGATCGGGCCCTTCCTCGACCGGTTCAGCCACGGCCGGCGCTGGGCGATCGGCGCGACCTTCGCGCTGCGCGCGTTCCTGTGCTGGGTGCTGGCCGGGACGCTGGGCGACGGGTCGCCCTGGTTCTACGTCGCCGCGCTCGGCGTCCTCGTCTCCTCCAAGGCGTACGGCGTCGCGAAGGCCGCCGCCGTCCCCCGCCTGCTGCCCAGCGAGATCACCCTGGTCAAGGCCAACGGCCGGGTCGCGCTGGCCGGCGTGGTCGGCGCCTGCGTTTCGGGCCCGCTGGCCGGCGCGGCGTACTGGATCGGTCCGGAGTGGGCCTGCCGCTACGCCTTCGTGGTGTTCACGATCGGCACGGTCGCCGCGATCCTGCTCCCGAGCGGGGTGGACTCGTCGGCCGGCGAGGAGTCGGTCGACGGACCGCGGGACGCCGCCGGTGCGCGCCGCCGTCCGGGGTTGCCGCCGAAGGTCGCCTTCGCACTGCGGGCCAACTGCGGACCACGCCTGCTGTCGGGCTTCCTGACCATGTTCATGACGTTCGTGCTGGCCACCGAGCCGCTCGACGGCTGGGAGAGCAAGACCCGCTCGACGCTGCTGGTCGGCCTGGTCATCGGCGCCGCCGGGCTCGGCAACACGGTAGGGATCGTGGTCGCCTCGCTCGCCCGCAAGATCAACCCCGCCGTGATGGTCGTGGTCGCGCTGGTCGCCGACATCGTGGTGCTGGTGCTGGCCACCGTGTTCTACGGCCTGCTCCTGCTGGTGGCGCTGGGCCTGACGGTCGGCCTGATGCAGTACCTCGCGAAGGTGTCCCTGGACTCGACCATCCAGAGCGACGTCCCGGTGCGCGCGCACGCCAGCGCCTTCGCCAAGGGCGACACCACCCTGCAGCTGGCGTGGGTGTTCGGCGGCTTCCTCGGCGTCGTGATGTCCTACCCCGCCGTCAACGGGGTGGGACTGGCGTTCGCCGCGGTGCTGCTGACGGCGTGGGCTGTGTTCGTGCTGCGCAGCAGGCCGCAGCGGCCGGCACCCAAGCTGGCCGCCTGAGCCTGTATTCACCGATTTGTGGCGAGTGGAGCGTCACCAGATGGGTGTGATGGCAAGGCGTCCGGCGCGAAGCCGGACTGGGCGTCCGTCGAGCGTCGGCAACGCAGCCAGCGCGCCCATATGGAGGCGCTCCGCCGCTGGAAATCGGTGAATGCAGGCTCAGCCTCGGGGTCAGGACTCCAGCTCGTCGGCGAGCGCGCGCAGCAGCTTGGCCACGGGCTGCGCCGTACGACGGTCAGGGTGTCGGCCGTGGCGGTACGCCTCGCCGACGCCGTCGAGGAGCCGGATCAGGTCCTCGACGATCGGGACCATCTCCTCGGGCTTCTTGCGCTTGGCCTGCTGCTGGTTGCGCGAGACCGAGGCGGGCGCGTCGAGGACGCGGACCTGGAGCGCCTGCTCGCCGCGGCGCCCCTGGGCGATGCCGAACTCCACACGGGTGCCTGCCTTGAGCGTGGTCACGCCCTCGGGCAGCGCGTCGGCGCGGACGTAGACGTCCTCGCCGCCCTGCTGGGAGAGGAAGCCGAAGCCCTTCTCCGCGTCGTACCACTTCACCTTGCCAGTCGGCACGGGTCCGCCCAACCTCTCCTCATCGCAGGCGTGCGCACCGGTCGGGCGCACGCGCGGCACATCGTAGCCTCGCTCCACGGATCGAGGCTCATGTCCGTGCCGCCACCTATTCTCACTGACGTGGCAACCGAATTGACGGCCCCCGTGCTGCCGGCACCGCCCCTGCCCGTCAGGACCGAACGGCTGGTGCTGCGGACCGTCGCGCCCGCGGACAGCGCGGCGATCGGCGGCTACTGCTCGGACCCCGAGGTCACCCGCTACCTGCCGTTCCCGGCGCTGGACGCCGAGGGCGTGGCCGGGCGGATGGAACGGCTGGTCGCCGGCACAGCGCCGTCGGGTCCCGGTGAGATCCTGGCGCTGGCGGTGGTCCACGACGGCGTGCTCGTCGGCGACCTGATGCTGCGCTTCACCGACCGTCACGGCGAGAGCGACCCGCCGGGCATCGGCGAGCTGGGTTGGGTCTTCGCGCCGGAGCACGCCGGGCGCGGGTTCGCGACCGAGGCGGCCAGGGCGCTGGTCGACCTGGCGTTCACGCACTACCCGCTGCACCGGCTGATGGCGCGCCTCGACCCGCGCAACCTCGCCTCGGCGCGGCTGTGCGAGCGGCTCGGGATGCGGCACGAGGCGCACACCCGCGAGGACTACCCCGACCGGGACGGCACGTGGAGCGACACCGCGGTCTACGGGCTGCTGCGCCGCGAGTGGGCCGGCGCCTGAGTCCCGACGTCAGGTCTCGCGCTCGACCCGCATCGTGCGGTCGCCGAAGCGCACCTCGTCACCGGCGAGCAGCGTGCTCGGGCGTCCCGGCGACAGCGAGCGCGACATGCCCTTGCGGATGACGTAGGAGCCGTTGGTCGACCCGCGGTCCATCACCACGAGCGCTCCGTCGGGCGCGACCTGGAACTGGGCGTGGGTCTTCGACAGCGACATGTCGGAGGAGCGCAGGGGTACGACGTGGCGCGCCTCCTCCCCCGGCCGCGGCTCCGGGCGCCGGCCGACGAGCGCGAGGCCCTCGACGACGAACGCCTCGCCGGTGTCGAACGCCACCCGCCACCGCACGGTCGCGGGGCTCGGCGGCAGGGCCGCGGGGCCGGTGCCGGCGCCGGGCTCCGGACGGACCCGGGTCTGCTCGACCGGGACGCGGGGCGCGGCGGGCGCCGCGGGCGGGACGGTTGCTGCGGGGACGGCTGGTGCGGCCGGTGGCACCGACGGGGTCGGGCGGGCCTGGGGCGCCGGCGCGGGAGCGGGAGTCGGCGTGGGAGCCGGGGCCGGGGTGGGTGCGGCGACCGGCGTGGGGACGGGGGCCGGCGCGGGAGAGGGGGTGGGAGTCGGAGTCGGGGTCGGGGTCGGGGTCGGGTCCGGCATCGGCGTGGGGTGCTCCTCGACCGGCGAGGGCAGCAGTCGCATCGCGGTGAGGTTCACGATCTGCTGCGGCCGCTCGACGACCGGTGCGGCCTCGACCTCCTGCGGCCGGACGTCGACGACGATCGCGTCGCCGATCCGGTCGTGCAGCCCGCGACGCTGGCGCGAGGGGTCCATCGCGGCGGTCCAGGCGAACGTTGCCAGGCCGAGGCCTGCGGTCGGGAGCCCGGCGATGCCGAGCACGATCGCGCGCAGCAGGGCGGCGCCGACACCGATCGGGCGGGCCGTCGTACGCCGCAGCACGCGCAGGCCGGTCGCGGCCTTGCCGGGGGTGAGGCCCGTCGTACCGACGAGAACGGCGAGCACCAGCCCGACCACCGCCGCGACGCCGAGGAAGGAGAGCACGACGACCGCGCCGTTGTCGGGATCGACCAGCTTCCACACGCCGAAGGCGGCCGCCGCGGCGATTCCCCAGCCCACCGCCCGGTCGATGACGAAGGCGGTGAACCGTCGCTCCATCTCCGCCGGGCGGAGGTCACCGGCGGCGAGGGGTGTCGGGGTGGGGACGTGCGACATGCAGGGCGCTCCGAGTAGCGGCAGGGGGTCAGGGACGGGTGACCTGGATGGTGATCCCGTCACCGAGGTTGATGGTCGCGCCGGGGATCAGCTGGACGGCGATGCCAGGCTTGAGGTCCTCCGGACCGAGGCCCGGCTGCACCAGGACGGTGCCGTTGGTCGAGCCCATGTCGGTCACGACGGCGGTGCCGAGGTCGGCGCCCGTGCCGGGACGCACCTCGACGTGGGTGGAGGAGATCTCGTGGAGCCGGCTCGGCACCGTGACGAGCATCGGCTGCTCGGTCGAGGTGAACCGGCGCGCCTCCGGCGCCCGGCCGATGAGGACCGCGCGGTCGACGATGATCGACTGCCCGTCGGAGACGAGGAGCTTGGCGACCGGCTGGGTGACCGGCGGGGCGGCGGGGGTGCCGGGCACGGGCGGGACCAGCGGCGCCGGCGGCTCGCCGGCACCGGCGACAGTGAAGCCGTCGTGCTCGATGCCGGGGCCCGGCGGCGCGGGGACGCTGCCGACCGGCTCCCACGAGCCGACCGGCAGCGGCGGCGCGTCGGGGACCTCGGGCGCACCCGGGGCCGGCGGCGGAGGCGGCACCCAGCCCGGCGGCGCGACCTCGGTCGGGCCGCCCAGCGGCGGGAAGGTCGGCGCGGGGACGGCCGGCGTCGGCGGCTCGTCGAGCGCGTCGGGCTCGGCCGCGGTGTCGGCGCCGGCGGCGTCGCCGGCAACGACGTCGTCGGAGCCGTCGGCGGCCGGGGTGTCCCAGGGGGTGACCCAGCCGTCGGGCGCGGGCTCCTGGGGCGCCTCGGCGAGCGGCTCGTCCATCGACTCGTCGACGGCGTCCATGACCTCGGTGGCGGGGCCGTCGTCGAGGTACGCCGCCTCGGTCACCGCCGCACCCCCCTCGTCGAGCGGGCTGGGCTCGTCGAGGGCGAGGTGCGCGCCGCCCAGGGCGGGCTCGGGCTCAACGACCGGCTCCGGCTCGGGCACCTGCTCGACGACCGGCTCCGCCTCGGGCTCCTGCTCGGCGACCTGCTCGGCGACCGGCTCGGCGACCGGCTCGGCGACCGGCTCGGCGACCGGCTCGGGGGCAGTAGCCGCCACGGCCACGGCCGGGCGGTCGATCCGGCCGACCCGGACCAGCCCGGTCAGGATCGGGAAGTCGGTGTCGTCGCTGTCGCCCTCACCGACCGGGAGGCTGATGCTGAGCGCGGTGACGTCGTCGAGGCTGCGCTCGACCCAGGTGTGGCTCGCGCCGCCGTCGACGGTCACGGTCTCCCCGGCGGCGGTGACGGTGGCGACCACGTCGGGGCCGCGCAGCAGGAAGCGGGTCGGGCCCTCGTCGGTGCTGACCAGTACGAAGCCGGGGATCCGGCTCAGGCCGGAGGCGAGCAGCCCGTCGAGGACGTCGTCGAAGCCGGCGCCGCCGTCGACCATCGCCCAGAGGCCGACGACCTGCTCCTTCTGCGACTCCGGGAGCACGATGGCGGCCTCGGGTCCGAAGACGGCGTACCAGGCACCGCTGCGGTACGACCAGGCGGTGTCGCTCATGGGAGGGCCCCCAACTTCTGCTCCAGACTCAGCCGCTGCGTGCGGGAGTCGTACGGGTCAACGTGTGCCAATCCCACCACATCGACCACGACGGCCGTCGCGTTGTCGTGCCCGCCCGCGGCGACCGCGGCGGCGACCAGGGCGTCGGCGGCGTCGCGCGGGTCGTCGTACCCGGCGAGGATCGAGGCGATGGTCACGTCGTCCACCATGCCACTGACGCCGTCGGAGCACAGCAGCAGCCGCTCGGCGGCGGCGAGGGGCAGCAGGTAGTAGTCGGCGGCGCCGCTGACGGCACCGGGCATCGCCGCTCCCCCGAGCGCGCGGGTGACGACATTGCGGTTCGGGTGGACGGCCGCGTCGTCGGGCGTGATCCGGCCGGCGTCGACGAGCTCCTGGACCAGGCTGTGGTCGACGCTGACCTGCTCGAGCTCGCCCTCGTTCCATCGGTAGATCCGGGAGTCCCCGACGTTGGCGAGCAGCCAGTGGGGTCCGTCCGCGGACTGCACGAGCAGGGCGAGTACGACGGTGGTGCCGGCCGCGAAGTCGTCACCGGCCCCGGCGGCGCGCTGCTCCTCGTCGTAGGCCAGCAGGCGGTCCTGGGCGGCCTGGAGCGCCGCGTCGACCGCCGCGGTGCCGTCGTCGAGGTCGTAGTCGCCGTGGGCGAGGCGCGCGAGCTCCTCGACGGCGTACCGGCTGGCGACGTCACCGCGGTCGTGTCCGCCCATGCCGTCGGCCACGACGAAGACCGGCGGATCGGACAGGAAGGCGTCCTCGTTGACCTGCCGGACCAGGCCGACGTCGGTCGCGGCACCGTGGTGCAGCTCGACGCTGCTCATCGATGTCCTAGCGTTGGCACCGTGGGAGCGGGACCGAGCGGACACCGGTCGTTGGCCGACCAGCTGCGGTCGTGGCCCGACGATCGGCTCCAGCGCCTGCTCACCGCTCGTCCCGACCTGGCCACCCCTGCCCCTCACGACTTCGGACAACTCGCGTCCCGCGCCGCGGTGAGGAACTCGATCGCTCGCGCGCTCGACAGCCTCACCCGAGGCGAGCTCTCGGTACTGGATGCCCTCGTCGTCGCCGGTCAAACCACCGATCCGGAAGTCGCCGCGATCGTCGACGCGGACCCGGCGTACGTCGCTGCGACCCTCGCCCGGCTGCGCGATCTCGCGGTCGCCTGGGACTCGCCCGAGGGCCTCCGGGCGCTGAGCGGTGTCGCCGACGCGATGGTCGGCGGTCCGGACGCCGGGGTGAGCGGGCTGCGGCCGCGGACGGCGACCCCGCGCCCGGCCGAGGAGATCGCCGAGGCGCTGGCGGCGCTGCCGTCCGCGGCCCGCGCGCTGCTCGACCACGTCATCGCGGAGGGCGGTACGGCGAAGTCCGGGTCGGTCCGGGTGGGGGTGCGCCCCGAGGACGCCGAGACCCCCGCCGAGCTGCTCGTCGCGCACCGGCTGCTGGTTCCCGGCGGCTCCTTCCTCCCAGGGCTGCTGGTCGTGCCGGGCGAGGTCGGGCTGGCGGTCCGCGGTGGCCGGACGACGACCGAGCCGGTCGACGTCGCGCCCCCGGTCGCGTCGGAGGAGCGCTCGCCGAGGCTGGCCGCGAGTGCCGCGCTGGGCGCCGCCACGGACGTCGTACGACGCGTCGGCCTGCTCCTCGAGTGGTGGGCCAACCGTCCGGCGGCGGCGCTGCGCACCACCGGGCTGGGCGTGCGGGAGCTGAGGGCGGCCGCGACGCAGCTGCAGGTGCCGGAGCCCGAGGCGGCGTTGGTCGTCGAGCTCGCGCACGAGGCCGGGCTGGCCGCCACCCGCGCGGACGCGGACGGCAACCCGGTGTGGGTGCCGACCTCGGCGTTCGACGAGTGGGCCGAGCGGCCGGTCGCCGAGCGGTGGACCGTGCTGGCGCGGGCCTGGCTGTCGAGCGCGCGGCTGCCGTCGCTGGTCGGCGAGCGCGGGCCGGACCAGAAGCCGTGGAACGCGCTGACCCCCGAGCTGGCCGCTGCCGGGATGCCCGAGGCCAAGGCGATGGCGCTCGCCGTCCTGGCCGGCCTGCCCGAGGGACACGGCCTCGCTGCCGGCACCGGGTTGCCGTCGTTGGTCGCTCGGGTCGCATGGGAGCGGCCGCGCCGGCCCCGGACCCGTCCCGACCTGGTGGCGTGGGCGGTCGCCGAGGCGGCCGTCCTCGGGCTGACGGGTGCCGACGTGCTGGCGCCGTACGCGCGAGCGCTGCTGGCCGGCGAGGACCCCGCGCCCGTTCTGGCCGAGCTGCTGCCGCCGCCCGTCGACCACGTGCTGATCCAGGCCGACCTGACCGCCGTCGCGCCGGGTCCGCTCGAGCCCGACCTGGCCCGGCGGCTGCAGCAGGTCGCCGACGTCGACTCGCACGGTGCCGCGACGGTCTACCGCTTCACCCCCGGCTCCGTACGACGCGCGCTGGACTCCGGCTGGACCGCGGCCGAGCTGCACGCGTTCGTGCTCGCCGCGTCCCGCACGCCGGTCCCCCAGCCGTTGAGCTACCTGATCGACGACGTGGTCCGCTCCTTCGGGCGGCTGCGGGTCGGGCTGGCGTCGTCGTTCGTGCGCTCGGAGGACGAGGCGGCGCTGGCCGCGCTGGTCAACCACCCGAAGGCGGCAGGGCTCGGGCTGCAGCGGATCGCACCGACCGTCGTGGTCTCGACGCTGCCCATCGACGTCCTCCTGCTCAGGCTGCGTGAGCTCGGCCTGGCGCCGGTGGTCGAGGGCCCCGACGGCGTGGTCCGGGTGGGCGCGCCCGACTCCCTGCGCGCCCGCACCCCCCGGACCCGGGAGAGCGCGGACACCGCTCGGTCCGCGGCCCGTCAGGCCGCCCACGTCGTGTCCGCCGTGGCGACGCTGCGCGAGGGGGACGAGGCGGCCCGCAACCGGCCCGCGACCGCCACCGCCGCGGGCGGCGGGGTGCTCTCGGCGCTGCGCGAGGCGATCGAGCGCGGCGGCGCCGTCCTCATCGGGTTCACCGACAACCAGGGCGTGGTGTCCGAGCGGACCGTGCGCCCGCTCGTCGTCGAGGGCGGGCAGCTGACCGCGTTCGACGCCGACGCCGAGGACGACGACCCGGACGCGGAGCGGCGCTACGCCGTGCACCGGATCAGCCGGGTCATCCCCGTCACGTAAACTCGTGCGGTGACAGACGGACCCCTGATCGTGCAGTCGGACAAGTCGCTGCTGCTGGAGGTCGACCACCCGCAGGCCGCGGAGTGCCGCAAGGCGATCGCACCGTTCGCCGAGCTGGAGCGCTCACCGGAGCACATCCACACCTACCGGCTGACCCCGCTGGGGCTGTGGAACGCGCGTGCCGCCGGGCACGACGCGGAGCAGGTGGTGGACACGCTGCTGACCTGGTCGCGCTACCCGGTCCCCCACGCACTGCTGGTCGACGTCGCCGAGACGATGGCCCGCTACGGCCGGCTGCGGCTCGAGAAGCACCCCGTGCACGGCCTGGTGCTGGCCTCCAGCGACCGGCCGGTGCTCGAGGAGGTGCTGCGCGCCAAGAAGATCGCCGGCATGCTCGGCGCCCGGATCGACGACGACACCGTCGCGGTCCACCCCTCCGAGCGCGGCAACCTCAAGCAGGCGCTGCTCAAGCTGGGCTGGCCGGCCGAGGACTATGCCGGGTACGTCGACGGCGAGGCCCATCCGATCGCGCTCGACGAGGAGGACTGGTCGCTGCGCTCCTACCAGTCGGAGGCGGCCGAGGCGTTCTGGCACGGGGGCTCGGGCGTCGTCGTCCTCCCCTGCGGGGCCGGCAAGACGCTGGTCGGCGCGGCCGCGATGGCCCACGCGCAGGCGACCACGCTGATCCTGGTCACCAACACGGTGAGCGCCCGGCAGTGGAAGGACGAGCTGGTCCGTCGTACCTCGCTGACGGAGGACGAGATCGGCGAGTACTCCGGCACCGTCAAGGAGATCCGGCCGGTCACCATCGCGACGTACCAGGTCATCACGACCAAGCGGAAGGGTGTCTACCCGCACCTGGAGCTGTTCGACGCGCGCGACTGGGGCCTGATCGTCTACGACGAGGTGCACCTGCTGCCGGCGCCGATCTTCCGGATGACCGCCGACCTGCAGGCGCGGCGCCGGATCGGGCTGACCGCGACGCTGGTCCGTGAGGACGGCCGAGAGGGCGACGTGTTCTCGTTGATCGGCCCGAAGCGGTACGACGCCCCGTGGAAGGACATCGAGGCCCAGGGCTGGATCGCGCCGGCCGACTGCATCGAGGTGCGGGTGTCGCTGCCGGAGTCCGCCCGGATGACCTATGCGACGGCCGATCCCGAGGAGCGCTACCGGTTGGCGGCCTGCACCCCGGAGAAGCTCTCGGTGGTGCGCGACCTCGTGGCGCGGCACGCCGGCCAGCCGACGCTGGTGATCGGGCAGTACCTCGAGCAGCTCGCCGAGCTCGGCGAGGCCCTGGACGCGCCGATCATCACCGGGCAGACGACGGTCAAGGAGCGGCAGCGGCTGTTCGACGCGTTCCGCTCCGGCGAGATCGGGCTGCTGGTGGTCTCGAAGGTCGCGAACTTCTCGATCGACCTGCCCACCGCCGAGGTCGCCATCCAGGTGTCGGGATCGTTCGGCTCACGACAGGAGGAGGCGCAGCGCCTCGGTCGGCTGCTCCGCCCGGGCCAGCCGGGTCCCGGTGGCGAGCGGAAGGTCGCGCACTTCTACACGATCGTGGCGCGCGACACCGTCGACGCCGAGTTCGCCCAGAACCGGCAGCGGTTCCTGGCCGAGCAGGGCTACGCGTACCGGATCGTCGACGCGGAGGACCTCGCCGGCGCCTGACGACCGCACCCCCTACGAATTGGTCGTGAAACCGGTCGAACCGGGACCAATTCGTAGGGGGTGCGGATCAGATCAGGCCGCAGCGGCCCCCGCGTCGAGAGCCACGAGCGCCCGCTCCAGGATCTCGGTGACCGCACCGACAGGGGTGACGGTGAGCGCGGACAGGATCTCGGCCGGGACGTCGTCCAGGTCGGGCCGGTTGCGCTCGGGGATGAACACCTCGGCGACGCCGGCCCGCTGGGCGGCGAGCAGCTTCTGCTTCACCCCGCCGATCGGGAGCACCCGGCCGGACAGCGTGACCTCGCCGGTCATCGCGATGTCGGAGCGGACCGGGCGACCGGTCAGCAGCGAGACCAGCGCGGTGACCATGGTGACACCGGCGGACGGCCCGTCCTTCGGCACGGCGCCCGCGGGGAAGTGCACGTGGATCGACCGCTCGAAGGCCTCGGCCGGGATGCCGAGCTCGGTGGCGTGCGAGCGCACCCACGAGAGCGCGATCCGCGCCGACTCCTTCATCACGTCGCCCAGCTGGCCCGTCACGGTCAGCCCCGTCTCGCCCGAGGCGACCGACGTCTCGACGTACAACACGTCGCCGCCCATGCCCGTGACCGCGAGGCCCGTGGCGACGCCGGGGACCGACGTACGCTCCTCGACGTCGGGGGTGAACCGCGGCCGGCCGATCAGCTCCACCAGCGAGTCGATGCCGATGTCCACCCGCTCCACCTCGCCGGACGCGAGTCGGGCCGTGGCCTTGCGGAAGGCCTTGGCGAGCAGCCGCTCGACCTGGCGTACGCCGGCCTCGCGGGTGTAGTTCGCCGCGATCTCCCGCAGCGCCTCGTCGGTGATGCTCACCTCGTCGGCGGACAGCGCGGCCCGCTCGAGCTGGCGCGGAACCAGGAAGTCACGGGCGATCGCGACCTTGTCCTCCTCGGTGTAGCCGTCGATGGCGACCAGCTCCATGCGGTCGAGCAGGGCGGCCGGGATCGAGCCGATGTCGTTGGCCGTCGCGATGAACAGCACGTCGGACAGGTCGAGGTCGAGCTCGAGGTAGTGGTCGCGGAAGGTGTGGTTCTGCGCGGGGTCGAGGACCTCGAGCAGGGCCGCGGCCGGGTCGCCCCTGTAGTCGGAGCCGACCTTGTCGACCTCGTCGAGCAGCACGACCGGGTTCATCGAGCCGGCCTCCTTGATGGCCCGTACGACGCGGCCGGGAAGGGCGCCGACGTACGTGCGCCGGTGACCGCGGATCTCGGCCTCGTCGCGGACGCCACCCAGGGCGACCCGGACGAACTTCCTCCCGAGGGCGCGGGCGACGGACTCGCCGAGCGAGGTCTTGCCGACCCCCGGAGGCCCCGCGAGGAGGACGACGGCGCCGGAGCCGCGGCCGCCGACGACCTCGAGGCCGCGCTCGGCACGGCGGGCCCGGACGGCGAGGTACTCGGTGATCCGGTCCTTCACCTCGTCCAGCCCGTGGTGGTCGGCGTCGAGCACCGCGCGCGCGGCGGCGATGTCGGTGTCGTCCTCGGTCGTGACGTTCCACGGCAGGTCGAGGACGGTGTCGAGCCAGGTACGGATCCAGCCGGCCTCGGGGTTCTGGTCGCTGGAGCGCTCGAGCTTGTCGACCTCGCGCAGCATCGCCTCGCGCACCGCGTCGGGGACGTCGGCCGCCTCGACCCGGGCGCGGTAGTCGTCGCCACCGTCGGGGTCGCCCTCGCCGAGCTCCTTGCGGATCGCGGCGAGCTGCTGGCGCAGCAGGAACTCGCGCTGGTTCTTCTCCAGCGACTCGCGCACGTCGGCGTCGATCTTGTCGCTGACCTCGGACTCCGCCACGAAGTCGCGCGTCCATTCGACGAGCAGCTCGAGCCGCTCGCGGACCGACGGGGTCTCGAGGAGCTGGCGCTTGCGGTCGTCGGAGAGGTACGGCGCGTAGCCGGCCGTGTCGGCCAGCGTCGCCGGGTCGTCGATCCGGGTCACCTGGTCGGCGACCTGCCAGGCCTCGCGGCGCTGCAGCAGGCCCACGACCAGCTTGCGGTAGTCCTCGGCGAGCACGCGGACGTCGTCGTCCACGACCCCGCCGTCGACCGGCTCGACCTCGACCCACAGGGCCGCGCCGGGACCGGACACACCACTGCCGATGCGGGCGCGCCCGCCGGCCTTGAGCACGGCCGCCGGCTCACCACCGGAGAACCGGCCGACCTTCTCGACGCTCGCCACGACGCCGTACGACGCGTAGCGGTCCTCGAGACGAGGAGCGACGAGAACCTGGGCGTGGTCGCCGGATTCACGAGCAGCAAGCTGGGCGGCGTCGATGGCGGCTCGGGCGGGCTCGTCGAGCTCGACCCGGACCACCATCCCGGGGAGCACCACCACGTCGGAGAGGAACAGCACCGGAAGCTGGATCGGGTTCGTCATGCACCTTCCAATGCATTCCGGGTTCGCGGTGTTCCGGCGTTCGCGGTGGGCGAACTCGGGAACTGTCCGGCCTCGATCAGTCGAGCAGCCGCGCCGGGACGAGAGTGATGTCGTAGGGCGCGGCCGCGGCCCACTCCTCCTCGCCCGCGACCAGCGCGGCCACCTCGTAGCGACCTTCGCGCAGCTCCCAGGCGGTCAGGCTCGGCACCTCGGGATCGAGCACCCAGTACGACGGCACCCCAGCCCGCTCGTAGAGCCGCTTCTTGCGCACCTGGTCGCGGCCGCGACTGCTCGGCGAGAGGATCTCGACGACCAGCAGCGGGGCGCCCGTCAACCCCCGCTGCTCGGGACGGTCCCGCTCCACGACCAGCAGGTCCGGCTCGACCACCGACAGCTCCTCGAGCTGCACGTCGAAGGGCGCGGCAAGGACGACGAGACCTTCAGGGCGGGCCAGGTGGAGTGCGACGTGCAGGGCACCCGACATCCGCTGATGGTCGAACGAGGGCGCCGGCGACATCACGATCTCACCCTCGAGCAGCTCGTAGCGGTTGCCGTCGTCGGGCATCCGGTCGAGGTCCGCGCGGGTGTGGCCCGGGCCGAGGGTCGGGGTCGTCATGCCTCTCATCGTGCCTCCTCACCTCGAGCGCCCGCCAGCGCGCACCGGCGGCCCGCTCGGGTCGCGCCGATCATCTGTCATGGGCACCTCCCTTCGTCATGGACCGCACCCTGTCGCAAGCCGCCACCAGGTGCCGCCCACGGACGGACGAGCTGTGGAGAACACGCGACGCGACGAGGCCTGGGGATGACGAACGGCGGGCACAGGAACCCGTGGGCCCGACGGGGCGATGAACGCTCGGCCCGGCGGGCCAGCAGAGCGGGACCAGCAGAACCGACGCAGGAGCTGGTCAGACCTCGACGGTGCCGCCGCTGCGCCAGTAGACGTCGCCCTCGCGGGACAGGAACCCGTCGTCGACGAGGTAGCGGCGCAGCGCGGCGTGGTCGTCGTGGACCTCACGCAGGATCGCGTCGACCTCGCGCCAGCCGTAGCGCCGGCCGGGCTCGAAGCGCTGGGCGACGTGGTCGAGCACGACCAGCCGCTTGGCGTGCCGCGTGGGCAGATCCATCAAGCGACCGTCGGCGGAGAAGAAGCGCCGCAGCACCTGGCGGGCGTCGGGATCCGTCATGACGCGACCTGCGCCCAGTCCGGTGCGGGGGCGTCGACCTCGAGCACGTCCATCTCCTGCCATGCGGCGTACGCCACGACCTCGCCACCCAGCCAGGACGCCCTCGCACGCAACAGCAGCGTGCGCCAGCGCCAGGGCGAGCTGCGCGCCAGCGCGCGGAAGGAGTCGGCGTCGGGGGTCACCCCTCCTTTGTAGCCAATTCCAGGCCGAGCCGGCGACCGAGTTCCTCGACGGAGATCCCCCACGTCTCTCGTACGACGACAGCCGGGCCGCCGACCTCGAACACCCCGTGGTCGGTGTAGACCCGGCTGACGCAGCCGACGCCGGTGAGCGGGTACGTGCAGGCCGGGACCAGCTTGGGCGAGCCGTCCTTGCCGAACAGCCCCATCATCACGAAGACGTCCTTGGCGCCGATGGCGAGGTCCATCGCGCCGCCGACGGCGGGGATGGCGTCGGGGCGGCCGGTGTGCCAGTTGGCGAGGTCGCCGTTGGCGGCGACCTGGTAGGCGCCGAGGACGCAGACATCGAGGTGGCCGCCGCGCATCATGGCGAAGGAGTCGGCGTGGTGGAAGTAGGACGCCCCGGGCAGCTCGGTCACGGGGACCTTGCCGGCATTGGTGAGGTCGGGGTCGACCTCGTCGCCGCGGGCGGCCGGCCCCATGCCGAGCATGCCGTTCTCGGTGTGCAGGATCACGCCGAGCTCGTCAGCGAGGTGGTCGGCGATCTTGGTGGGCTGGCCGATGCCGAGGTTCACGAAGGAGCCCTCGGGGATGTCGCGGGCGATCACCTCGGCGAGCTCGTCCATCGTCAGCGGGCCGCGGTCCAGGTGTTCGACGGTCATCAGCGGGCTCCCTGCACGGTGTAGTGGCGGGCCTCGACGGCGACTACGCGGTCGACGTAGATGGAGGGGGTGACGACGGCCTCGGGGTCCAGCTCCCCCGTCGGTACGACGGCGCTCACCTGGGCGATCGTCGTGGTGGCCGCAGCGGCCATGACCGGCCCGAAGTTGCGAGCCGTCTTGCGGTAGACGAGGTTGCCGAGACGGTCGGCGGTGTGGGCCGAGACGAGGGCGTAGTCGCCCTTGATCGGGTACTCGAGCAGGTACTCGCGCCCGTCGATCACCCGCGACTCCTTGCCCTCGGCGAGCGGCGTACCGACGGCGGTGGGGCTGTAGAAGGCGCCGATCCCTGCGCCCGCAGCTCGCATCCGCTCGGCGAGGTTGCCCTGCGGCACGACCTCGAGCTCCAGCCTGCCGGACAGGTAGAGCTCGTCGAAGACGTACGAGTCGGCCTGGCGCGGGAACGAGCAGACGACCTTGCGCACCCGGCCGGCCTTGAGGAGAGCGGCGAGCCCGACCTCGCCGTTGCCGGCGTTGTTGGACACGATGGTGAGGTCCGTCGCGCCCTGCCGGATGAGGGCGTCGATGAGATCGAAGGGCATGCCGGCGAGACCGAAACCGCCCACCAGGACAGTGGATCCGTCCTCGATGCCGGCGACCGCCTCGTCAGCGGTCTCCATCAGCTGGGTGCGCGCCATTTCAGGAGGCCTCCGGGTTCTCGAGGACGACGGCCAGACCCTGGCCGACGCCGATGCAGATGCCGGCGACGCCCCAGCGCCGGCCGGTCTCGCGCAGCACCTTGGCGAGCGTGCCGACCAACCGGCCGCCGGACGCGCCGAGCGGGTGGCCGAGCGCGATCGCGCCGCCGCGCTGGTTGACGATCTCCGGGTCGATCGGCCAGGCGTCGACACAGGCGAGCGACTGGACGGCGAAGGCCTCGTTGAGCTCGACCGCGCCCACGTCGGACCACGAGATTCCGGCACGGGCGAGGGCCACGTTGGCCGCCTCGACGGGCGCGTAGCCGAAGGCCTGCGGCTCGAGGGCGTACGCCGCCCGGCCGGCCACGCGGGCCAGGGGCGTCGTACCGATCCGGTCGGCGGCGGCCTCCGAGCCCAGCAGGACGGCGGACGCGCCGTCGCTGAGCGGGGAGGCGTTGCCGGCGGTGATCGTGCCGTCCTTGCGGAAGACCGCCTTCAGCCCGCCGAGCGACTCAGTGGTGCTGCCGGGCCGGATGCCCTCGTCACGGGCGAGCTCGGTGCCCTCGACGGGGACGACCAGGTCGTCGTAGAACCCGTCCTCCCACGCCTGGTGGGCGAGCCGGTGGGAGCGGGCG
This sequence comes from Nocardioides sp. QY071, assembly GCF_029961765.1. Taxonomy (NCBI): domain Bacteria; kingdom Bacillati; phylum Actinomycetota; class Actinomycetes; order Propionibacteriales; family Nocardioidaceae; genus Nocardioides; species Nocardioides sp. QY071. The sequence goes on along the minus strand of NZ_CP124681.1, from coordinate 971,818 downwards.
GCGAACTCGTCCTGGCGCTCGCGGGAGATCCCGAACCTCTCCTGCAGCTGCTCGTTGGCCTCGCCGAGGCTGACCGTCCACTCCTTCGGCATCCGCGGGTTGACCAGCCGCCAGCCGAGGGTGGTGGAGACCGCGGTGACGTCGCCGGCCGGGAACGCGCGGTCGGGCTTGGGCAGCACCCACGGGGCGCGGGTCATCGACTCGACGCCGCCGGTGAGGACGATGTCGGCGTCGCCGGTCTCGATGGTGCGCGAGCCGACCATCACGGCGTCCAGGCTGGAGCCGCAGAGCCGGTTGACCGTGGTGGCCGGCACGCTGACAGGTACGCCGGCCAGCAAGGTCGCCATCCGGCCGACGTTGCGGTTGTCCTCCCCCGCGCCGTTGGCGTTGCCCCAGACCACGTCGCCGATCGCGGCGGGGTCGAGGTCGGGGGTGCGGCCGAGGACCGAGGAGACGACGGCGGCACCGAGGTCGTCGGTGCGGACGCCGGCGAGGGCGCCGTTGAACCGGCCGAACGGGGTGCGGACCGCTGCGTAGACGAAGGAGCTCACGACACCGACGCTAGGCGCGCGAGTTGATATTGTGAAGGATCAGTATTCGACACGATTGAGACGAACCAAGATATGGATCTGCTGCGCCACCTGCGGTACTTCGTCACCGTCGCCGAGGAGCGTCACTTCGGCCGCGCCGCCGAGCGGCTGCACATGGCCCAACCGCCGCTGTCCCAGCAGATCCGCCGCCTGGAGGCGGAGGTCGGCGTCGAGCTGTTCGTCCGCACCACCCGTCGCGTCGACCTGACCGCGGCCGGGTCCGCCTATCTGGCGCGGGCCCGAGCGATCCTGGCCGAGGTGGACGACGCGGCCGACGAGGCCCGCCGGGTCGCGGCCGGCGCGGTCGGCCACCTCGCCATCGGGTGCGTCGGATCCGCGACGTACAGCCTGCTGCCGGCCCTCTCCCGCCGGCTGGCCGAGGAGCTGCCCGGCATCGACTTCGCATTCCGCGGCGAGATGCTCGTCGCCGACCAGGTCGAGGCCCTGCGCACCGGCGCCATCGATCTCGCCCTGCTGCGCCCCCCGGTCGACGACGCCGCCCTCGCCGTCACAGTGCTGCGGGAGGAGCGACTCGTGGTCGCCGTACCCGTGGGACACCGGCTCGCCGCCCGCAAGCAGGTCCGGGTCGCCGACCTCGCCACCGCCGACCTGATCGTGCACTCGGCCGGCCGCCGGTCGGCGATGTACGACGTGGTGCGCGGCCTGTTCGCCGAGGCCGGCGTGACGCCGCGCATCCGCCACGAGGTGGGCGAGACGTCGACCCTGGTGACCCTCGTCGCCGGCGGACTCGGCGTGGCCGTCGTCCCCGAGCCGGTCGGCGCGCTGACTCTCGACGGCGTCGCCTACCGCCCGCTCGTGCGCCCGGCCCGGAGCGTCGAGCTCGCGGTGGCGCACCGGGCCGAGCGCACCGAGCCTCACCTGCACCGGACGCTGGCGGTGCTGCAGGACCTGATCAGGGTCAGCGGGTAGCGGCGATCACCGCCGTGAGCCGGGCGTGCAGCTCGACCAGCTCCTCGACCGGCATCCCGAGTCGCTCCACGATCGCCGGCGGGATCGCCTCCGCGTCGTCGCGCAGCGACCGGCCGCGCTCGGTCAGCACCACGGCCAGCGCACGCTCGTCGCGCGGGTCGCGCTCGCGCCGCAGGTAGCCGGCCGCCTCCAGCCGCTTGAGCAGCGGCGAGAGCGTGCCCGGGTCGAGGTCGAGCAGCTTCGACAGCTCGGTGACGCGCAGCGGCTCGCTCTCCCACAGCGCCAGCATCACGAGGTACTGCGGGTGGGTCAGGCCCAGCGGCTCGAGCAGCGGCCGGTAGAGCGCGATGACGTTGCGCGAGGCGATCGCCAGGGCGAAGCAGACCTGCTGGTCGAGCGCCAGCGGATTCTCCGGCTGCGGGCGGGAATCAGAGGCACTGGGCATGTTGTTAGTGTAGCAATAGTTGGTGTACAAACTATTGGCCCACCATGAACGGAGCAGATCCGATGAGCATCGACACCGCGCCCCGCCGACGCCGCCACCTGATGGATCCGGCCCACCCGGTCCGTCCCGTCAACGACCGGGCACTGACGAACGTGCAGCGCTGGGTGATGTCGACCCTGGTGGTCTTCACCGCCGCCCACTTGGCGGCGGGGATGGTGATCGCGGCGCTCGAGATCGAGCCGTCAGCGGGCGCCGCCCGGGTCGGTCTGAACGTCATCGGCGGTGCCTTCATGGCGATCGCGGTGGTCGCCGCCCGGAAGATCCACGGCCGCCCGGCCCTCACCACGTGGCTGCTGGTCGCGCCGCTCGTCACGGCGGTCGGGCTCTGGCTGACCTACCGCTGAGGGGCGAGCGGCCAGCCAGGTCGCCACGACCCCGGTCACCAGCCCCCAGAAGGGCGCACCCAGCGAGAGGAAGCTGACGCCCGACGCGGTGACCAGGAAGGTCAGCAGGGGCGCGGTGACGTCGGGACCCGCGAAGGCCGAGGCGAAGGCGCCCTGCAGTGCCCGGAGCAGGGCGAGCCCGGCCAGCGCCGCCACGAAGGCGGAAGGCGCGGCCCCGAGGAGCGCGACGGCGAGCGGGGCGAGCATGCCGAAGCAGATCGCGACCACGCCGCAGACGATGCCGGCGGCGTACTGGCGCTCACGGCGCCCCGAGGCGGTGAGCAGGGCGTTGGTCGGTCCGGTCAGGCAGCTGCTGATCGCGCCGACGGCGGCCGACGGCAGCGAGACCAGGCCGCACGCGATCGTCACGAACCGCATCGGCGCGCGGTGGCCGGCGGCCGCGAGGACCGCCATCCCCTGGGCGTTCTGGACGAACACGACGGTCACCGCGAGCGGCGGCACGAGCTCGGCGGCCGCGGCCCAGGAGAAGGTCGGCACCTGCAGCACGGGTACGGCGAGCACGCTGCCCGGCCACGCGACCGGCTCGACCGTGCGGGTGACGAGCACGGCCACGACGCCGGCGAGGACGGCCGCGACGACGGGCGGCAGCACCGCGCGCACCCGTGGGAGCAGCGCGACGACGGCGAAGGCGGTGACCATCGGGGCGGCGACCCCGGCCGTCGTACCGACGGCGGAGACGAGCCCGGTCCCGAAGCCGAGGAAGACACCGGCCACCATCGCCATCACCACGGGCGTGGGCAGGGCAGCCATCAGCCGGTCGACGCGGCCGACCAGGCCGAGGACGACGAGCAGGACCGCGGTGAGGAGGTAGGCGCCGAGGACGTCGGACCACGGCAGGTGCGCGGCTGCCTGGCCGACCAGCGCGGTGCCGGGGATGGTCCAGAAGAAGGCCAGCGGCTGCTGGTGCGCCCAGGAGGCGACGACCGTCAGCACGCCGTTGAGCACGAAGACCCCGAAGATCCACGAGCTGACCAGGTCGGGTTCCAGGCCCGCACTCGCCGCGGCCGTCAGGATCACCGCGACCGGACCGGTCATCGCGAAGATCGCGCCGACGACGCCGTTCGCGACCTCGGTCGGGCCGAGGTCGCGAACGACGTGCTTCAGGCGGGGACGGGTCACGTGCGCGCCACGACCAGGTCACCCTGCCCGCCGGGGACCGGGGCGGACTCCTCCTCGGCGCGCGAGCGCGGGACGAGCAGGGTCACCACGGCGCCGGCGACGGCGACCGCGGCGAAGATGCGGAACGCCGTACCGCCGCCCAGGCCGGCACCGACGAGGGCACCGCCGATGACCGGGCCGAGGATGCCGCCCAGCCGGCCGAACCCGGCGCACCAGGCCACACCGGCGCCGCGGGCCGAGGTCGGGTAGTAGTTCGACACCAGGCCGTAGACGAGCACCTGGGTGCCGATGGTGCCGATGCCGGCGACCGCGACGGCGAGCACGACAGCGCCGGCCGGCAGGCCGAGCGGGAGGAGCAGCAGCGCGGCAGTGGCCATCAGGAAGGTCGTCGCGACGACGCTGCGGGCGCCGAGCCGGTCGGCGGCGGTGGAGGCGAGCAGGCCGCCGACGATGGCACCGCCGTTGAGGACGAGCAGGAAGGTGAGCGCCCAGTCCTTGCCGTACCCGTTCTGGCCCATGATCTCGGGCAGCCAGGTGTTGAGGCCGTAGGTCAGCAGCAGGCCGGCGAAGCTCATCGTGCCGAGCAGCAGGGTGGCCGGTCCGTAGCGGCGGCTGGCGAGCGCCGCGAAGCCGACCCGCTCCGCGGCGGCCCGGGGGCGGCCACGCTCGGCGAGCCACTTCGGGGACTCGGGCAGCTTGAGCAGGGCGAGCGGGAACAGCACGACCAGCGGCAGCGCGCCCACCCAGAACAGGCCGCGCCAGCCGGTGACGTCGTCGAGGACCAGTGCGACGAGCGCCGCGAGGACACCGCCGGCGGGCACGCCGCTGTAGACGAGCGCGTTGTAGCGGTTGCGCTGCCCGGCGGGCGCGAACTCGGCGACCAGCGCGCCGACGGTCGCGACGAGCGCGCCGACGCCGATGCCGGTCAGGAACCGGCCGATCCCGAAGGTGGCCACGCTGTGGGTCGTCGCGGTCACCCCCATGCCGACAGAGAACCAGACGATGTTGACCAGCACCACCCTCCGGCGACCGATCCGGTCGGCGACGGCGCCGGCGGCCAGCGCGCCGACGAGCACGCCGACCAGCGCGTAGCTGCCGAGGCGGCCGGCCGCGGCCGGGGTGATCGTCCCGAGCTGGCTCGGGTCGCCGAGGAGGACGGGGACGACGGTGCCGTAGACGACGAGGTCGTAGCCGTCGAAGACGAGGGCGGCGGCGCACAGCGCCACCACCCAGGCGACGGTACGGCGATCGCCGGGTGCGGTGGGTGAGGTGGTGGTCATCAGGCTGCTCCTGCGGGAGGGATCGGGTCGGAGCACGACCCTGCCAAGGCGTGACCGCGGTCACACGAGGGCAATTGCCGGTCCTGACCCGGGTGGGGATCCATCACCGTCGGCGATCAATCCCCCTCCCCGTGGTCGGTCCATACGAGGCGCGGAGCCCGGGGGGGCAGAGCGCGAAGGGCGGCCGGCTCACCGCGACCGCCGCGCGGCGAGCTCTGCCCGTGAGCGGACGCCGAGCTTCGCGTAGACCCGCGTGAGGTGGAACTGCACGGTCTTCACCGAGAGGAACAGCTCGGCGGCGACCTCCTTGTTGCTGCGGCCCTGCGCGACCAGTCCGGCCACGGCCTCCTCCTGCGGGGTGAGGTCGTCGAACTCGCGGTGACCGCGGACCACGTTGACTCCGCCGGCGGCCAGCTCGCGGTCGCAGCGCGCGACGTACGTCGCGGCACCGAGCGCGAGATAGGCGTCGCGGGCGGTGGTGATCACGGCGTCCGCCTCGGCCCGGCGGCCGGCGCGGCGCAGGGTCTGGCCGAAGGCGAAGTGGACGCGGGCCCGGTCGTAGCGCAGTGGCAGCGGCTCGAGCAGCGCGATCGCCTCCTGGAAACAGGCGCGGGCGGCGTCGAGGTCGCCGCGCACGCCGTACCAGCGGCCGCGGGCGTAGGCGAGGCGGGCGGTCGCGGAGGCGTGGCCGTGCTCCCGGGCGACCTCCTCGTGCCGGGTCAGGAAGGCGTCGGCCTCGTCCTGCCGGCCGACCAGGACGAGGGCGTTGGCGTGCACGTCGGCCCACGGCCAGTAGCCGGGCTGCTCGACCCAGTCCCGCGCCCACGGCTGGGTGAGCGGCGCGAGGGCGCGGACAACGGACGGATAGTCAGCGCGTGCCTCGCTGTACGCCGCCCGGGCCAGTGCCGCCGGCACCCGCATCAGCTCGTAGTCGCGGCTCGCGGCGTCACCGGTGCGCAGCGACTGCTCGGCGGCGTCCCAGTCCCCGCGCAGGGCGAGCACCTGGGTGCGGGTCCAGGCGAGCAGCGGCACCAGCAGGCTCATCCCGGAGCGCTGCGCGACCTCGAGCCCGGCGGTCGACGTACGCATCGCCTCGTCCCAGTCGCCGGCCTGGAACTGCACGCGCGCCAGCCAGCCCCGCGCCCACAGCGAGATCCGCAGCGAACCGCCCAGGAAGTCCGTGGGTACGGCGCTCTCGAGCTCCTCGCGCGCCCGGTCGGGGTCGTCGGCGGCGAGGTGCAGCCAGCCGGACGCCATCGTGACCCGCTGCGCGACCGGTCCCTCGGGCACCCGCTCCATCAGCGCGCGGTAGCCGTCGAGCGCCACGTCGATCCCCTCGGTCGGCGCGACCCCGAGCCCGCGGACCGCGGCGGCCTCGACGGCGGTCGGCGCAGCCGGGTCGACCAGCTCCATCGCGCGGTCCGCCCAGGTGACCAGCTCGCGGGGCCGGCAGCGGGCGAGGTGGTGCAGCACGTAGCGCTGCGCGACGAGGGACGCCGTGCCCGCCTCGCGCCGCGGGTTGACCAGCTCCCACGCCCGGCCCAGCCGGCTCTCCGCCTCGGCGGGCCGGCCGCGGACGACGGCCAGGTAGCCGAGGACCGCGTTGCGCAGCGGGGTCTCGCGCAGCGACTCGAGCTCGGGCAGGTAGCGCGAGGCGTGCGGCACCTCCCCTGCGCCGACGAGGGCGTCGACCCCGCGGACCAGGCGGTCGCCCCGGGCCTCGCGGTCCGCGCTCGCCTGCGCCGCGAGGACCAGCAGGTCGGCCGCGGCGCTCCACGCGCCCTGGCCGGCCCGCTCCCCGGCGAGCGCGTCGAGTCGGTCGGCGAGGTCGTCGTCGGGACGCGGGTGCGCGAACCAGCGGTGCCGCAGTGCGACGGCCGGGTCGGCGACGACGTCCGCAGCGCGCTCGTGCAGCTCGGAGCGACGGACCGGGCCGAGGTCGTCGAGCACCGCCCGGCGTACGACGGGATCGGGCAGCCGGGTCCAGGCGTCGTGCTCGTCGAGGCTGAGCAGCAGCCCGCCGCGCAGGGCATCGCCCATCGCCGCCGTGATGCCGTCGAGCCCGGCGACCGCGCCGGCGTCCTCGACAGGGACCGCCCGGGCGTGGCGGTCGGCGGTCTCCAGCACCGCGACGGCCTGCACGAGCGAGCGGCCCGCATCGTCGAGCGCACCCAGCGCGGCCCGCACCGCGCGGGAGGCGGTGGCCGGGGCGGGCAGCGCGAACCACGGCGCGGTCCAGTCGCTCGCGGGTACGTCGTCCAGCAGCTCGACCACGTGCCGGACCCGGCCGCCGGTGTGCCGCAGCAGCCGGTCGACCTGGCTCGCGGGCAGCACCACGCCTCGCTGCTCGGCGAGGGCCGCGACGTCCTCACCGGTGAGCGCGGCGAGCGGCAGCACCTGGTCGGCGGCCGCACGGACGCCGTCGAAGAGCAGGTCCTGCGCGGGATCCGCGCCACCGGGCACCTGCCAGCCGACCACCACCCGCGGGCCGTTCGCGGCCCGGGCAGCGCTGACCAGTGCCTGCACGGAGGAGGGGTCGGCGTGGTGCGCGTCCTCCAGCACCACCAGGTCCCCCGCGCCGGGCACGACACCGCCGAGAGCCGATCCCGGCGCGTCCTCCCACGACAGCCCGAGCAGCCGGTGGACCGCGTTCGCCGTGTCGGCGTACGCCCGCAGGAAGGTGCTCAGCCCGCCTCCCGCCGGCGCCGTGACGAGCACCAGTCGTGCCTCGGTGCCGGCCAGGCCGTCGAGCGCTCGACGCCGGGTCGGCACCAGGGGCGGGCCGGGGGTCACAAGGTCACCGTAGGGCCTGGGCAGGACCTCAGCCGAGGTCGCCACCGGCGACGGGCAGGACCGTCCCGGTGATGTAGGTGGCCTCGTCGGAGGCGAGGAAGGTGATCGCCGCCGCCTGCTCGTCGAGGGTGCCGTAGCGACCCATCAGCGAGGAGTCGAGGGTCTGGTCGATGTGCGCCTGGAACCACGCCCGCTCGGTCTCGGTGCGCGGTTCGGGGGTGCCGCGCGAGATCCGGCGGGGCGGGGCCTCGGTGCCACCGGGCGCGGTCGCGACGACACGGATCCCGCGGTCGGCGTACTCCAGGGCCAGGGAGGCGGTGATCGCGTTGATGCCGCCCTTGGCCGCCGAGTAGGGGATCCGGTGGATGCCGCGCGTGGCCGCCGACGAGACGTTGACGATCACGCCGCTGCCGCGCTCGACCATGCCGGGCAGGGCCGCGCGACAGGCCAGCAGCGTGGTCATGAGCGAGCGGTCCAGCTCGGCGGCGATCTCCTCGGCGCTGAACTCGGTGAACGGCTTGAAGTTGATCGCGCCACCGACGTTGTTGACCAGGACGTCGATCCGGCCGAACCGCTCGCGGGCCGCGTCGGCCAGGGCCGAGGCACCGGTCCAGGTCTCGAGGTCGCAGGTCACGGGTACGGCGTTCGCGCCCTGCCCGGTCAGCTCGTCGGCCAGCTCCGCGACCAGCTCGGAGCGGTCGGCCAGCACCAGCGCGCCGCCCTCGGCGGCGATCCGGCGCGCGACCTGGGCGCCGATGCCCTGGGCCGCGCCGGTCACCACGACGACCTTGCCGGCGAACCGCCCCGGCGTGACGAAGCGCGGCCGGGTGGCGGCGGTGGCGTCGGACATCGCCCGGCGCATGGTCTGCTTCGACCGCTCGGCGTGGGCGACGATCAGCTGCCGGGCGACCTCGCGGTCGCCGGCCTCGAACGCCTCGACGATCTCGACGTGGTCGACCGCGCAGCGCGGGTGGCACCAGGTCGCGTTGCGCAGCACCTCGCCCATCCGGCCCTTCACGCCCAGGGCCTGGTAGGCCTGCAGCAGGTGCTCGTTGCGGGTCTGCACGAACAGGTAGTCGTGGAAGGCGGCATTGGTCTCGGTGTACGCCGCGGCGTCGACGAAGTGGTCGCCGTCGACGTACGGCAGGGTGGCCTCGGCCAGCAGCCGGTAGCCGGCGAGCTGCTGCGACCCGAGCCGGCCGATGGTCAACTCGAGGGCACCGAGCTCGAGCGCCTCGCGGGCCTCGAAGATCGCGTCGGAGGACTGGACGTCGGGGTGCTCCTCGCCGATCTCGTACTCACCCGCCGTGTCGTCGCCCGCCTCGTCGTTCCCAGGATCGGCGGCACGCGCTGCGAACACGGTGCGGCCGGCGATCCCCCGTGCGTCCCCGGCGATGATCAGCTCGTCCTCGGGGTCGGCGCCGGTGTCGACCACCGCTGCCGGCGCCGCCACCGTCGGCGCGGCCGCCTCGGGCACTGCCAGCGCGAACTTCTCGTAGTAGAACCCGGTGGGCTCGATGCCGGCGTCCGCGACGTGGGTGCGCACGGCCTCCACCATGGGCGGCGGGCCGCACAGGTAGATCGCCACGTCGCCGTCGTAGAGGTGCTCGGGGCGGATCAGGCTCATCACGTAGCCCTTGTTGGCCGCGGTGCTCGCCGGGTCGGACACGCAGTGGTCCCAGGTGAGGCCGGGCAGTCCGGCCGCGACGTCGGCGATCTGGTCGAGCGCGACCAGGTCCTCGTCGGTGCTGACGCCGTAGACCAGGTGGGCCGGGCGGGTCGAGGCGTCGGCGCGCATCGTGCGCAGCATCGACAGCACCGGCGCCAGGCCGGTGCCGCCGGCCAGCAGCAGCACCGGCCGCTCGGTGTCCCGCAGGAAGAACGAGCCGTGCGGCCCGGTGAAGCTCAGCTCGTCGCCGACGGCCGCGCGCTCGGCCAGCCAGGTCGACATCGCTCCGCCGGGCGTGAGCTTGACCAGGAACGACAGCCGCTCCTCGTGGGGCGCGCTGCTGAAGGAATAGGACCGGGTGACGTCGGTGCCGGGGACGGCGATGTTGACGTACTGGCCCGGCAGGAAGGCGAGCTCACCTCGGTTCGGGATCTCGACGGCCAGCTCGACGGTGGTGGCCGAGAGCCGGGTCAGCTCGGTGACCCGGGCGTCGTACGTCGCCGCGCGGGTCTTCGCCACCTCGGACGTGCTGGCGACCTGCAGGACCAGGTCGGAGCGCGGCCGCATGCTGCACGGCAGCACGTAACCGCGGTCCGCCTCGTCGGCAGGCAGCGCGTCCTCGATGTAGGTGCCGGCGTCGTACTCCCCCGTCTCGCAGAACGCCTTGCAGGTCCCGCACGCGCCGTCGCGGCAGTCGAGCGGGATGTTGATCCGCTGGCGGTACGACGCGTCAGCCACCGTCTGGTCGGCGCGGCAGGTGATGAACCGGGTGACGCCGTCCTCGAAGGACAGCGCGACCTGGTGGGTCGCGACCTCCGTGATCGGCTCGGTGTCGACGGACATCGGGTCCCCCTCAGAAGTGGTAGACGTCGACGACGTGGTGGATGTAGTCGTTCTTCAGCACCACGGTCTTGCGGCGGATCAGCGGCTGCTCGCCGGTGAAGTCGATCGTGTAGAACGACGTGCCGTAGTAGGGATCGACCGTCTTGTAGCGGAAATACATGGTGTGCCAGTTGAAGCGCACGTCCACGATGTCGCCGCGACGCTCGATCACCTCGACGTTGCTGATGTTGTGGCTGGTCCGCGGCTCCGGGATCGAGGTCGCCGACGAGCGCTCGGTGCGGATCCGGAAGATCCGGTCCTCCAGGCCGCCCTTGTTGGGGTAGTAGATGAGCGAGACGTCCTTCTCCGGGTCCTCGACGAGCTCGTCGTCGTCGGTCCACGCGGGCATCCAGTAGACGACGTCGTCGGCGTAGCAATCGAGCCACTTCTCGAACTCGCGGTCGTCGAGATGGCGGGCCTCGCGGTAGAGGAACTGCTCGATCCCGTTCTGGGTGATCAGCTTCGCGCCGGTGTCGGCGGCCAGGGCGTTGGTGCTCACCGGCCCGCCTCCTTCTCCAGGGCGGCGAGCATGGTGTCGCGCCAGTAGCCGTGCTGGACGGGGTAGAGCCCCTCGTCCTCGTTCTTCAGCCCGGCCGAGATGACGCCGTCCATGCCGAGGGACGTCGCGACCTCGTCGGGTCCGGTCAGCCAGTGCTCGGCGCCGCGGCTCATGTCGTTCCAGGGCGCCGCGGTGGCGCGGAAGGTGAGCTGGCAGGAGCGGAACTCCTCCAGGTCGTCGGGCGTCGCCATCCCCGAGGCGTTGAAGAAGTCCTCGTACTGGCGGATCCGCCAGGCGCGCGACTCGGCGCTCTCGCCCTTGGGGGCGATGCAGTAGATGGTGACCTCGGTCTTGTCCGGCGCGATCGGGCGGAAGTGCCGGATCTGCGTGGAGAACTGGTCCATCAGGTAGACGTTCGGGTAAAGGCACAGGTTGCGGGAGCCCTTGACCATGAACTCGCCCTTGGCGTCGCCGTACTGCGCCTTGAGCTCGTCCAGCCGGTCCCACAGTGGGCGGTCCTGCGGGTTGCCGGCCCAGGTCCACAGGCACAGGTGGCCGTTGGGGTAGGACCAGTAGCCGCCGCCCGACTTGCCCCACTGGCCGGCGTCCAGGGTCTTGGTCGAGTTCGCGGACTCACCGGTGTTGCGGCGCGAGGTGGTGGCCGCGTAGTTCCAGTGCGTCGCGGTGACGTGGTAGCCGTCGGCACCGTTCTCGGCCTGCACCTTCCAGTTGCCGTCGTAGGTGTACGTCGACGAGCCGCGCAGCACCTCGAGCCCGTCGGGCGACTGGTCGACGAGCATGTCGATGACCTTGGTCGTGTCGCCGAGGTGGTCGGCCAGCGTGCTGACGTCCTCGTTGAGGCTGCCGAACAGGAAGCCCCGGTGGCTCTCGAAGCGGGCCACCTTGGTCATGTTGTGCGAGCCCGCGGTGTCGAAGGACGGCGGATAGCCCGCCCCGTCGGGGTCCTTGACCTTGAGGAGGGTGCCGTCGTTGCGGAAGGTCCAGCCGTGGAAGGGACAGGTCAGCGTCATCCGGTTGTCGGTCTTGCGCCGGCAGATCATCGCGCCGCGGTGCGCGCAGGCGTTGATCAGGCAGGTCAGCTCGCCGTCCTTGCCGCGGGTGATGACGACCGGCTGACGCCCGATGTACGTCGTGAAGTAGTCACCCGGGTTCGCGACCTGGCTCTCGTGGGCGAGGTAGATCCAGTTGCCCTCGAAGATGTGCTTCATCTCGAGCTCGAAGACGTCCTCGTCGGTGAAGATCCGCCGGTTGGCGCGGTAGATCCCGGCCTCCGGCTCCTCGACGACGGCGTCGGCCAGCACGCTGCCGATCCGGTCCAGCATCTCGGTCATGGGTCCTCCCGGGGGTCTGTGTCGGACGATGCCGGGAACTCAAGCACTCCGTGGCGGTCGTCACACGAGGCCTTTTGCTAGGTCTTGGCCGGGGTCGGATTCATAATTGGGAGTTATGAATCATCGAACTATTGGTCTTTGTGTTTCTGGATGGCCCGGATCTAGCGTGGTGGGACCGCGTGACGCCCACCACACAGGCCGGAGGTGACCCATGGATCTCAAGCAGCTGCGCTACTTCGACGCCGTCGCGGAGACCTGTCACTTCGGCCAGGCGGCCGAACGCCTCCACCTCGCCCAGCCCGCCCTCTCCCAGGCCATACGACGCCTCGAGGCCGAGCTCGACGTCCTCCTCCTCGCCCGGACCACCCGGCAGGTCAGCCTGACCCCGGCCGGCGAGTTCTTCCACCGCGAGGTGCGCCGCATCCTCGGCGACCTCGACGCCTGCGTGGTCGGGACCCGCAGCATCGCCGAGGGCAGCCGCGGGCTGCTCCGGGTCGGCTTCACCGGCACCAGCGCCTTCACCCAGCTGGCCCGCCTGTCGCGCATCGTCCGCGCCTCGCTGCCGGGCGTCGCGCTCGAGGTGCAGGCCGACCTCCTGACGCCGGGCCAGGTGGAGCGGCTGACCGACGGCCGGCTCGACCTGGGCGTGCTGCGCGGCCCGGTCGCCGAGCCCGGCATCGAGACCCGGTCCCTGCTGCAGGAGCCGCTGGTGCTCGCGCTGCCCGCCGACCACCGGCTCGCCGCCGAGCCCGCGCTCGAGGTCGTCGACGTCTCCGCCGACGAGTTCGTGGCCTACGCCGACACCCGCTCGGCGGTCAACGAGGCGATGGTGTCGAGCTGCCTGCGCGCCGGCTTCTCCCCTAACATCACCCACCGCGCGCCCGGCACCGCCGCACTCCTCGCCCTCGTCGCCGCCCAGCTCGGCGTCGCCCTGGTGCCCGAGTCGGTGCGCAGCATGCAGCTGCAGGGCGTCGTGTTCCGCGACGTCGCCGACGCCGCGACCATCGACCTCTCACTCGCCTGGCGCGCGGACGACCCGTCGGCCCTGGTGGCCGGCGCGCTCGACGTACTCGACCGCAACGGGTTCTTCACCGCCGCCCCCACCCCGACCAGCTCCCCGATCACCGCCTCCTGAGGACCCCATGAAGATCACCGCGATCGAGGCGATCCCGTTCCGGATCCCCTACGTCAAGCCGCTCAAGTTCGCCAGCGGCGAGGTCCACGTGGCCGACCACGTGCTGGTCCGCGTGCACACCGACGACGGGCTGGTCGGAGTCGCCGAGGCGCCGCCGCGGCCGTTCACCTACGGCGAGACGCAGCGCGGCATCCTCGCCGTGATCGAGACCATCTTCGCCCCCCAGGTCGTCGGCCTCGCGCTCACCGACCGCGAGCAGATGACCGCGCTGATGGGCCGCACTGTCGGCAACCCGACCGCGAAGGCCGCGATCGACATGGCGGTCTGGGACGCCCTCGGCCGCACCCTGGGGCTGCCGGTCTCCGAGCTGCTCGGCGGCTACACCGACCGGATGCGGGTCTCCCACATGCTCGGCTTCGACCAGCCGGCCGCGATGGTCGACGAGGCCCAGCGGATGCGCGAGGTCCACGGCATCACGACCTTCAAGGTCAAGGTCGGCCGCCGCCCGGCGGCGCTCGACGTGGCCGTGGTCCGGGCGCTGCGCGAGGGGCTGGGCCCCGACGTCGTCCTGTACGTCGACGGCAACCGCGGCTGGACCGCGTCCGAGTCCGCGCGCGCCATGCGGCAGATGGCCGACCTCGACCTCGCGTTCGCCGAGGAGCTCAGCCCCGCCGACGACGTGCTCGGGCGGCGCTGGCTGGTGCAGCAGCTCGACGTACCGTTCATCGCCGACGAGTCCGCCACCACGCCGGCCGAGGTGACCCGCGAGGTGCTCGGCGGCTCGGCGACCGCGCTCTCGATCAAGACCGCCCGCACCGGGTTCACCGGCTCGCAGCGGGTGCTCCACCTCGCCGAGGGACTCGGCCTCGAGGTGGTCATGGGCAACCAGATCGACGGCCAGCTCGGCTCGATCTGCTCCGTCGCCTTCGGCGCCGCCCACCAGCGCAGCAGCCTGCACGCCGGCGAGCTGTCCAACTTCCTCGACATGAGCGACGACCTGCTCACCGAGCCCCTCCGCATCGAGAACGGCGAGCTCGCCCTGCGCCCCGGCGCCGGGCTCGGCGTCGAGATCGACGACGACAAGCTCCGCCGCTACCGCACCGACGTCTGAACCGCACCACCCCAACCCGAGAGGACACCGCCATGACCACCGAGGTCGCCACCGCCGCCGCTTCCGGCGCCAGCGCCACCGAGCGCTTCCACTCCGACAAGTCGCCCTTCGCCGCCGTCGCCGGCACCCCGCCCGAGCGGGTCGACCGCCTCGCCCGACGCGTGCTCGACGCCGTCTACCAGACCGTCCGCGACGAGAAGGTCACCTACGACGAGTTCAACGCGCTCAAGGCGTGGATGATCAACGTCGGCGAGGACGGCGAGTGGCCGCTGTTCCTCGACGTGTGGCTCGAGCACGTCGTCGAGGACGTCAACACCGCCCACCGCGAGGGCAACAAGGGCTCCATCGAGGGCCCCTACTACGTCCCGGGCGCCCCGGAGCACGGCAGCAAGGGCACCATCGAGATGCGCGAGGGCGAGTCCGGCACCCCGCTGGTGTGGACCGGCAAGGTCACCTCCACCGACGGCACCGTCCTCGAGGACGCGCTGGTCGAGCTGTGGCACGCGGACGCCGACGGCTTCTACTCGCAGTTCGCCCCGGGCATCCCGGAGTGGAACCTGCGCGGCAACTTCCGCACCGACGCCGAGGGCGGCTTCGAGATCCACACGATCCAGCCGGCGCCGTACCAGATCCCGACCGACGGCTCCTGCGGCAAGCTGATCGCCGCCGCCGGCTGGCACGCCTGGCGTCCTGCCCACCTGCACGTGAAGGTGTCCGCGCCCGGCCACGAGCTGCTCACCGCGCAGCTCTACTTCCCCGGCGACGAGCACAACGACGACGACATCGCCTCGGCGGTGAAGCCGGAGCTGCTGCTCGCCCCCGTCCCCCAGGCCGACGGCTCGGTCACCGTCGACTACGGCTTCGTCCTCGACCCGGTCCGCTGATGCTCTTCTGTGTCCGGATGGACGTCTCGATCCCGCGCGACCTCGACCCTGCCGAGAGGGAGGACACGGTCGCGCGGGAGAGGGCGTACTCCCAGGAGCTGCAGCGGGGCGGCGAGTGGGCGCACATCTGGCGCATCGTCGGGCTCTACTCCAACATCAGCATCTTCGACGTCGAGTCGAACGCGCGCCTGCACGAGATCCTGTCGAACCTGCCGCTGTTCCCCTACATGCAGATCGAGGTCACGCCGCTGACCGAGCACCCGTCGGCGATCTGATGCTGCCCTCGGTCGCGGTCCGCCACCTCGCCGGCCTCCCGGGGCGGCCGCTGCTGGTCGTCGGCCCGTCGCTCGGCACGACGGTCGACCGGCTCTGGGGGTCGGTCGCGTCCGCCCTGCCCGGCTGGAACGTCCTCGGCTGGGACCTCCCAGGCCACGGCGCGAGCCCGGCGGTCGACCGGCTGACCCCAGGCTTCTCCCTGGCCTCGCTGTCCGCGGCGGTGGCGGCGGCGGTCGCCGAGGTGGCCGACGTCCCGTTCGCCTACGCCGGCGACTCGGTCGGCGGCGCTGTCGGGCTCCAGCTCGCTCTCGACCATCCGGCGCGGGTGACGTCGCTGGCGGTGCTGTGCAGCGAGGCCGCCTTCGGCACCTGGCCCACGTGGCCGGAGCGGGCTGCCCTGGTCCGTGCCGAGGGGATGGCGCCGATGGTGGCGTCCTCGCCCGCGCGGTGGTTCGGGTCCCGGGTCGGCGAGTCGGACGGGCGCCGCGCCGCCGCGGCCGCCGACCTGGCCGCGGTGGACCCGGAGAGCTACGCCCGCGCGTGCGAGGCGCTCGCCGGCTTCGACGTGCGCCCGCGCCTGGGCGAGGTGGGCGTTCCCCTGCTCGCGGTCGCCGGCGCCGACGACCTCGCGACCCCGCCGGCCGTGATGGCCGAGCTCGCGGCCGCCGTACCGGACGGGCGGTTGGAGGTGCTGCCGGGAG
The DNA here is from genome assembly GCF_029961765.1 of Nocardioides sp. QY071. Classification (NCBI taxonomy): domain Bacteria; kingdom Bacillati; phylum Actinomycetota; class Actinomycetes; order Propionibacteriales; family Nocardioidaceae; genus Nocardioides; species Nocardioides sp. QY071. The sequence continues at coordinate 955,688 of NZ_CP124681.1, read as the reverse complement.
TCGGCCACCTGGCGCCGTACGAGGCGCCGGAAGAGGTCGCGGCGCTGTTGGTCGCCCACCTCACCTCGCCTGCACCCGCTTGTAACTAAGTGTTACGTGCCCAAAACCCGTGCCACAGCGCCGTGGTAGTAGCAACAACGCCCGGGAGGACGGAGTTCAACGTGACTGCGGACGCCGGGGGCTGGACGCTCCGACCTGACGAACCACCCGGGCGTTGTTGCTACTACCCTGGCGCTCCGACACCGAAGTCCGAGCTGTAACACTTAGTTACAAGCTCCGGCGAGCCTCAGTCCTCGTTCGCCTCCGCGAATTGCTCGTGGTTGCGGATGACCTCCGCGATGATCACGTTGAGGATCTTCTCGGCGAAGTGCGGGTCGAGCCCCGAGCTCTCCGCCATCGACCGCAGCCGCGCGATCTGGACCGCCTCACGCGCGGGATCGGCCGGCGGCATCGAGGCGCGCGCCTTGAGCCGGCCCACGGCCTCGGTGCACTTGAACCGTTCCGCCAGCAGGTGCACGAGGGCGGCGTCGAGGTTGTCGATGCTCGACCGGAGTCGGTGGAGCTCGGCCCGGGCGTCGTCAGCACTCACACCCCGAATCCTGCCCTACGCGGCGTGGTCGTTCGAGGCCAGCGTCCGACAGGCGGCACCGCGCGGCGGAGCTGTCACACGCGGACGGCACCAGCAGACCCGGCCGGCAGGCCTAGGATCCGAGGTCCCGAGAGACCTACCGAGAGACCTACCGAGAGGACGCCCCATGAGCGACGACCAGGTGATGTACACCCTCGAGCCGGACGAGCAGCCGACCCGCTGGTACAACATCGTCGCCGACCTGCCGACGCCTCCCCCGCCGCCGCTGCACCCGGGTACCCACGAGCCGGTCGGCCCCGACGACCTGGCGCCGCTGTTCCCGCCGGAGCTGATCGCGCAGGAGGTCACCGCGGAGCGGTACGTCGACATCCCGGAGCCGGTGCTCGACGTCTACCGGCAGTACCGGCCCAGCCCGCTCTACCGCGCCCGCCGCTGGGAGCAGAAGCTCGGCACCAGCGCCCGGATCTACTACAAGTACGAGGGCGTCTCGCCGGCCGGCTCGCACAAGGTCAACACGGCCGTGCCGCAGGTCTACTACAACAAGATCAACGGCATCACCCGCCTGACGACGGAGACCGGCGCCGGCCAGTGGGGCACGGCGCTCTCCTACGCCAGCGCGCTGTTCGGCGTGACCTGCGAGGTGTGGCAGGTCGGGGCGTCGTACGACACCAAGCCGCAGCGCCGCACCCTGATCGAGGTCTTCGGTGGCACGGTGCACCGCTCGCCGAGCCGGATGACCGAGTCGGGCAAGGCGTTCCCCGAGGAGCACCCGGGCTCGCTCGGGATCGCGATCTCCGAGGCGGTCGAGGTCGCGGCGCAGGACCCGGAGGCCAAGTACGCGCTGGGCTCGGTGCTCAACCACGTGCTGCTCCACCAGACCGTGATCGGCGAGGAGGCGCTGCTCCAGCTGGCCAAGGCCGGCGAGTCCGGGGCCGACCTGGTCGTCGGCTGCGCGGGCGGCGGCTCGAACTTCGCGGGGCTCGCCTTCCCGTTCCTGCGGGAGAAGCTCGCCGGCAACCAGGCGCCGCGGATCCTCGCGGTCGAGCCGAGCTCGTGCCCGACGCTGACCCGCGGCGAGTACCGCTACGACTTCGGCGACACCGCCGGCCTCACCCCGCTGATGAAGATGCACACGCTCGGCCACGACTTCGTTCCCTCGACCATCCATGCAGGTGGCCTGCGCTACCACGGCATGGCGCCGCTGGTCTCGCACGCCGTCAACGAGGGCCTGATCGACGCGGCCGCCCTGCACCAGAGCGAGTGCTTCGAGGCCGCGGTCGAGTTCGCCCGCACCCAGGGCATCGTCCCGGCACCCGAGTCGTCCCACGCCCTGGCCCAGGTACGACGCGAGGCGCTCGCCGCGACCGAGGCCGGGACGTCGCCGGTGATCGTGGTCGGCCTGTCCGGGCACGGGCTGCTCGAGCTCGGCGCGTACGAGAGCTTCCTCAGCGGCAGGCTCGAGGACGACCCGCTGTCGGACCAGGCGCTGACCGAGGCGCTGGCGAACGTCCCGGTGGTCTGAGTCGTGGGCGTCCACGTCCGACCGGCCACGCCTGCGGACGTGGACGCCGTGGTGGCGGTCGGCCACGCCACGTGGCCGGCCGTCTACACCCCGATCACCCGGCGAGGAGTACGTCCGTCGTGGCTTGGCCGAGTGGTGGTCGCCCGAGGGCACCGCGCAGGCGATCGCCGCCGGGCGGGTGCTCGTGTCCGAGTCCGACGGACACGTGACCGGCGTGGCGACGTACTCCCTCGACGGCGACGTCGTCGACCTCTGGAAGCTGTACGTCGTGCCCGCGGCGCAGGGCACCGGTGCGGGCGCCGCGCTGCTCGATGCGGTCGTGTCCGGCCCCGGCGCCGGGGCGAGCGCGATCCGGCTCGCGCACCTGGCCGGCAACGACCGGGCCCGTGCGTTCTACGAGCACCACGGGTTCAGCGAGACCCACCGCACCGCCGGCGAGCTCGGCGGTCCCGACAGCGTGTGGATGCGGCTACCGCTGCGGAAATGACGTGTGCAACGCATTTCCGGGCACCTAGCCTCGTGCGCCGGTCCGCACCCTGCGGACCCATGACACGAGAAGGGCCACGACGCAGGACACCACGATGGACAAGATCACCCCGAAGCTCCTCAGCTGGGCTTCGATCCTCGAGCAGGGCACCCGCGACCAGGCGGTGACGACGGCGAGCATGCCGTTCATCCACCCCCACCTCGCACTGATGCCCGACGCTCACCTGGGCCTGGGCGCGACGGTGGGCTCGGTCATCCCGACCCTCGGCGCGATCATCCCGGCCGCGGTCGGCGTCGACATCGGCTGCGGCATGATCGCCGTGCGCACCCGGTTCACCACCGACCAGCTGCCCGCCGACCGCCGCGTGCTGCGGGAGGCCATCGAGCGGGCGGTCCCGCTCTCGGCCGGCGCCGCCAACCGCACGATCAGCAGGGACCACACCGAGCGCCGGCTCGCCGAGCTCACCGCGCTGGCCGGGCAGGCGGGCTTCGAGCCCGGCCGGTACGCGAAGCAGTGGGAGCTGCAGCTGGGCACGCTCGGGTCCGGCAACCACTTCATCGAGGTGACCGCCGACGAGGAGCAGCGGGTCTGGCTGTTCCTCCACTCGGGGTCGCGAGGCGTCGGCAACAAGATCGCGCAGAAGCACATCAAGGTCGCCCGCGACCTGTGCGCGAAGTGGTGGATCGAGCTGCCCGACAAGGATCTCGCCTACCTCGCCGAGGGCACCGACGAGTTCTGGGCCTATATCCGCGAGATGCGGTGGGCGCAGCGCTACGCCCTGCTCAACCGCGAGGAGATGATGGACCGGGTGGTCCGGCAGTTCGCGGAGTGGGTGGGCCTCGGCTCCGCCGACGACGTCGAGCGGGTCGAGGAGATCAACTGCCACCACAACTACACCGAGCAGGAGCGCCACTTCGGGCGCGACGTGTGGCTGTCCCGGAAGGGTGCGATCAACGCGGAGGAGGGCCGGCCCGGCCTGATCCCGGGGTCGATGGGGACGGCGTCGTACGTCGTCAGCGGGCTCGGGAACCCGGTCGCCCTCAACTCGGCTCCGCACGGTGCCGGGCGGGAGTACTCCCGGTCGAAGGCCCGCCGGACCTTCACCCGCGACCAGCTGCGGGAGGCGATGGCGGGCATCGAGTACCGCGACACCGACGCGTTCATCGACGAGATCCCGGCGGCGTACAAGGACATCGACCGGGTGATGGCCGACGCCGCCGACCTCGTCGAGGTCCGGCACGTGCTGCGCCAGATCGTCAACGTGAAGGGCGACTGAGCACCCGATGCGGGGGTGCCGGTGACAGCGGCCGGGGCGGTCGGTTTGAATGTCCGGATGGAGGACGACCATCCCGACGTGACCGACCTGCCCTGGCCGCTGACCGGTGCCGACGCCCTGCGCGACGAGCTGCTGGCGGCCTACGGCGACCCGAGCCGCGGGCACCACGGCACCCGCCACCTCGCCGAGGTGCTGCAGCGACTCGGTGAGCTGGCCGCCGCCGGCGCGGCGTACGACCGCACGCCGGTGCTGTTGGCGGCGTGGTTCCACGACGCCGTGTACGACGGCGAGCGCGACGCCGAGGAGCGCTCGGCCACCTGGGCCGAGGACGCGCTGCCCGCCCACACCGACGACGCGACCGTGGCGGAGGTGGCCCGGCTGGTGCGGCTCACCGAGCACCACCGCCCCGAGCCCGACGACGCCAACGGGTGCGCCCTCTCGGACGCCGACCTGTCCATCCTCGCCGCCGCGCAGGAGCGCTACGACGAGTACGTCGCCGCAGTCCGCTCGGAGTACGCCCACCTCGACGACGACGTGTTCGCCGCCGGCCGGGCCGAGGTGCTGCGGGCGCTGACCGACACCCCGACGCTGTTCCGCACGGCACACGGGCGCAGGCAGTGGGAGCAGACCGCGCGGGCCAACGTCGCGCGCGAGCTCGCCGGGCTGCCGGCCTAGTGTCCTGTCCGGTTGAAGCGCTGACATAGTCGGTGGTCCTGGTGCGTGCATCGCAAGGCGCCGGCGCGCGGCCATACCGGGTTGTCTCGCAAGCGTCGGCAACGCCGCGAGGTGCGTGCCAGGGCCGCCGAATATGGCGGCGAATCAGCCGGACAGGACACTAGTGTCCCGCTAGCGGCCGAGCTCGGCGCGGACCACGTCCGCCACCCGGCGCAACGCCGCCAGCCGGTCGCGCTGCTCGTCGACCCAGCCGATCACCTCCTCCTTCATCGCGAGGAGCCGGTCGACGATCGCGACCAACCGGCGGGCGTCGTCGACGAGTTCCGCCACGGCGTCGAGCCCGTGCAGCGCCACGTCGGCCGCGAAGACGGCCCACCCGGCCGGACCAGCGGCCCGGGCGAGCAGCCGGTTCATCAGCCGGGTGCCCTTCTCGACCAGCTCCACGACCAGCCGTTCGACCTCGACGGCCAGCCGCTCGGCGAAGCGGGCGACCTCCTCGAAGACCGGGACGCCCAGCCGCAGCAGCTCGCCGCCGGCCCTAGCCGCGGCCGCGTGCCGCCCCAGCCGGAGCAGGTACGACGCCGCCGCGTCGCCCTCCCAGCGCGGGTCCACGGCGAGCGCTAGCCGCGCGGTGGAGCCGGCGTAGCGGGCGAGCGCCGCGTCGACGTACCCGATCGCTGCGGCGTTCTGCCGGATCCGGCGGTGATCGCCGGTCAGCGGCAGCACCACCAGCTCCTGCAGGCTCTCCTCCGGCAGCCGGCGCAGCCCCAGGCCGAGGTCGTTGAGGACGTCGATGCCCGTGTTGACCGTGTCGCGGACCCGGTCGAAGCCGCGGTCCAGGGCTCGGAACTCCGCGTCGTGGCGCAGCCGCTCGGGACCCAGCGCGGGCTCCGGCAGGGCCGGCGGGTCGGCCGTCATCACGCCACCACGGGCAGCAGGCCGACCACGCCGTCGTCGACCGCCCCGAGGTCGCGGCGGGTCGAGGCGACACCGTGCCGCAGGTCGGCCCAGTCGTCGAGCGCGAGGGACCGCAGGTCGCCAAAACCGTCGGCGAGCAGGTCCATCAGCTCGGCCAGCGGACGCAGCAGGCACAGCGGGCTGGGCTCGAAGCCTGCCCGCTGGCACACCCAGCGCCCGGCGTACGACGTCAGCTCGGCGGCCTGGCCCGCGAGCTCGGCCATCTCGTCGTCGAGCCGGTCCAGGTCGGCCCACACGGCGGACAGGGTCATGGCGGTCCCCTCTCGGTGGCTCCCGCGGTTCGGGAGCGGTGCCGGCTGCGATGCCCCGCCGGGGTGCGTCACCAAACCTGCGCACAATGGACCTGTGGACGACAGCGTGATCTTCCGTGCCCGAGCGCAGGTGCTGGCCGACCTGCAGGCCCGTGCCCTCGGTACGCCGGACTCCGTGACCCTGCTCGAGGAGGCCTGCTCGGAGCGCCGCTGGTGGCTCGAGCAATGGCCCGAGGGAGCGGCGTTCATCGCCGGCCTGGTCGCCCAGGACGTGCAGGACGGGCTCGCCGACCGGTTCGGCCGACAGGCCCGCGAGGGCCTGTGGCCGCTGTGCACGACCTGCGACGACGGGCCGGTCCACGCACTGCACATCGAGCCCGACCTCGGCGGGCCGGACCCGACCTGGGTCTGCGAGGAGTCCGGGGTGGAGGTCGCGCCGCTCGGCGGGCTCTCCTGATCAGCCGCGCAGCAGCAGGCTGACCGCGTGGTGGTCTCCGCGGTAGACCGTGCGCGACACCTCGAAGACGACCTCCTCCGCACACGCCCGGCGGTCGTGGCGCAGCACCGGCGCGCCACCCGGCACCTCCAGCAGAGCCGCCTCCTCCTCGTCCGCGGCGCACGCGGCGAGCACGTCCTCCGACCACGTCGGCCGCAGGCCGCGCGCCCCGAGGTCGTCGTACAGGCTGCCGGGCAGGGACTCGACCAGCCCGGGCACCCGACGCTCGACGAGGTACGTCTCGGACAGGCAGACCGGGCGGCCGTCGGCCATCCGCAGCCGCCGCCAGCGCACCAGCGGCGCGCCGACGCCCACCTGCAGCGCGGCCGCGAGCCCGTCGCCGGCGGGGATCCGCTCGGCGACCAGGGTCCGGGTCTCGGCGACCATGCCGCGGCGGGTCATCTCTTCGGAGAAGCCGAGCACGCCGGTCGCCGTACGACGGGGCGCGGCGACGAACGTCCCCCGACCGGGCACCCGCTCCAGCACGCCCTCCCCGACCAGCGCGTCGAGGGCCTGGCGCACCGTCATCCGCGCGACGCCGAAGCGGTCGACCAGGTCACGCTCGGACGGTGCGGCCGTGCCGGGCGCGCTGCCGGCGACCAGGTCGCGGACGTACTCGCGGATCGTCACGTGCTTGAGAGAGCGGCTCATCGACCCCCCTGGTGCCGGCGCGCTGGGTGTCGACAGTAGGGACGCGACCGGGACAGCGTCCCGGGAACAGGTGGAATTTGGCGGTTTCAATCGGCTGTTGCAACTCCATGCGGGAAAGTGGAGGTTGCGCGGATGGCAGGAAAGCGTTTGACCGCTGAGAAGCGGTCGGTGATCGAGCGGGGTTATCGAGTTGGTCTGCCGCAGCGGACGATCGCAGCGTTGGTGGGGGTACATCCCTCGACGATCTCGCGTGAGCTGCGTCGACACCGGGCTACCGGGTACGGGTCAAGGTCGGTGCGAGGCCGGATCGCGCGCGGCGGCGGCAAGGGCTACCGGAATCGATATGACGCAGCCTCGGCCCAGGAGTTCGCCGATCGGCGGGCACGTCGGCGGTGCCGGCGCCGGCTTGACCATGGCCCGTTGCGGGAGAAGGTCTGGGAACTGCTGCGGGCCGACTGGTCCCCGCAGCAGATCGCGGCGATGCTGCCGGTGATGTTCCCCGATGACGAGGCGATGCGGGTGTCCCACGAGACGATCTACCAGGCGCTGTTCGTTCAGACCAAGGGCCAGCTCAAGCGGGAGCTCACACAGCACCTGCGTTCGAAGCGGATGCAACGAAAGCCGCAGGCCAGTGCCGCAAAACGCAGCAGCATCCGACTCAGTGATGATGTGCTGATCAGCGCACGTCCCGCCGAGGTAGAAGACCGCGCTGTACCTGGGCACTGGGAGGGTGACCTGCTGATGGGCGCCAAGGGCAAGGGGTCGATCATCACATTGGTGGAGCGCTCGAGCCGGTACGTGCTGCTGGCCCCGATCCCCGGCCGGCACACCGCCGAGACGACCCGGATGACGCTGGCACAGTTGATCGCCACGCTGCCCACCGACCTGGTGAAGTCGATCACCTGGGATCGCGGCACCGAGATGGCCGAACACGCCAGGTTCAAGGTCGAGACCGGTGTGAGCGTCTACTTCTGCGATCCCTACTCGCCTTGGCAGCGCGGCAGCAACGAGAACACCAACGGCCTGCTCCGCCAGTACTGGCCCAAGAGCTCTGACCTGACTGGAGTCACTCAGACCGAGTGCGACGACGTGGCGCTGCGGCTCAACACCCGGCCCCGCATGACGCTCAACTGGCAAACTCCCGGACAGGTGCTCAACGAGGCACTCGTTGCAACAGCGGGTTGAGTCCGCCTTTTGCCGAGCGCGGCATGCGAACACCTGTTCGAATCCGGGTTATCATCGGTCCATGACGGTCGACTTCCAGACCAGCCTGTTCGACGCCGCGGCGAGCGAGGTCACCACCGAGCGGCGCGTGCTCAGCGCCGGCGCCTGGGTCGACGTCGCCCGCGACTGGCTGCCCGACGCCGACGACGTGTTCGCCACCCTGGTCCGCGACGTGCCGTGGCGTGCCGAGCGGCGGGCGATGTACGACCGGGTGGTCGACGTGCCCCGCCTGGTGTTCACCTACATGATCGGCGACGAGCTCCCCCACCCGGCGCTCGCCGATGCCCGCGAGCGACTGACACAGCGGTACGCCGCCGAGCTCGGCGAGCCGTTCCGCACCGCCGGCTGCTGCTACTACCGCGACGGGCGCGACAGCGTCGCCTGGCACGGCGACACCATCGGGCGTGGCTCCACCGACGACACCATGGTCGCGATCGTCTCGGTCGGCGACCCGCGCCGACTGCACCTGCGCCCGCGCGACCCCGAGCGGCGCGACGAGGCGTTCGCCGTCGAGATGGGCCATGGCGACCTGGTCGTGATGGGCGGCTCGTGCCAGCGCACCTGGGAGCACGCCGTACCGAAGGTCGCCACTGCCGGACCGCGGATCTCCGTGCAGTTCCGGCCGCTCAACGTCTTCTAGGTATTCGTGAGCTCGCCCTGCGAGCGCACCACGCAGAACTCGTTGCCCTCCGGGTCGGCGAAGGTCATCCACCCGCTGCCCGGGCCGCGGATGCCGCGGTGGTCGGCGACCTCCACGGCGCCGTACGCCAACAGCCGCTCGATCTCCTCGTCGCGGGTGCCGGTGCGCGGGCGCAGGTCGAAGTGCATCCGGTTCTTGCCGGTCTTCGGCTCGGGGACCTCGATGAACAGCACCTGGTGGCCGGTCTCGGGGTCGATGATCATGCACTCCTCGTGCCCAGGCTCGTTGGGGTCGCCGGGCAGGTCGGTGTAGCCGAGGACCGGCTTCCACCACTCCGAGAGCTCGTAGGCGTTGGCGCAGTCGATGGTGGTGTGGGAGATGTACGACGTCACGCACCCACCCTCGCCCGGTCCCGCCGCGCGGGCAAACGGGTTTCGGTCAGGGCGTGATCGAGGCCGACGGGGTGACGCTCGCGGACGGCGTCGGGGTCGGCGTCGGGGTGGTCGGCTCGGTCGGCGTGGGCGTCTCGGTCGGCGTCGAGGTGTCGACGGGCGTCGCCGGGTCCGTGCCCTGCGTCGGTACGACGGTCGCGGTCTCGCTCGGGGTCGGCGTCGGCGTCGGGGTCTCCTCGGCCGGCAGCTCCTGCTGCTGCTTGTCCTTGCCTGTGTCGTCGCCGCCGCCGAACACGCCACCGATGGAGGTGTGGTCCTTGCCGTCGGTGCCGCCGGTGATGGTCGAGACGCTCTTGCCGGCGATCAGCTCGACCACGCTGATCGCGACGACCGCGATCAGGAAGACCATGCCGGCCAGCAGCGCGAGTCGCTTCCACGGCAGCGCCGCCCAGCGGTTGCCGCCCGGAGCCGCGGCGGTGCCGTCGGAGCCGTCAGGCTCGTCGGGTTCGGCCGCGTCGACGGCGTCGAGCACCTCGGTCGCCTCGACGTGCCGGTGGGCGCGGGCCGCCTCACGCTCCAGCGCCGCGGCCTGCACCTCGGCGACCCGGCGCCGGCTGGTCTCGATCCCCTGCTTGTAGAGGGCCGAGCTGACCGTCGCGATGACGCTGCCGAGGGCAGCGCCGATCAGGGTCCCGGCGGCACCGAGGGTCGACAGCAGGACGGCGACCGTGACGGCCGCACCGGCGCCCGCGAAGGTGGCGGGCCAGTCGATGCTCGGCCCGCGTCGTACCCGCTCCTCGGTGTCGCCCGCCACCGTCAGTCGGTGCCGTTCGCGGCGATGAAGGCGAGGATCTGCTCGGACAGCTCGGGACGGCACACGATCACGTCGGGCAGGTAGACGTCGGCCTGGTTGTAGGCCAGCTCGCTGCCGTCGACCCGCGAGGTGAACAGGCCCGCGGCCCGCGCGACCGCGACCGGCGCGGCCGAGTCCCACTCGTACTGGCCGCCCGCGTGCACGTAGGCGTCCGCCACGTCGCGCACGACCGACATCATCTTCACGCCGGCCGAGCCCATCGGGACGAGCTCGGCGTCGAGCTCCTTCGCCAGCGCCTCGACGAACGCCGGCGGGCGGGTGCGGGAGACTGCGATCCGCGGCCGCTGCGAGGTGCGCGCCGGGACGACCGGCGGGGTGCCGGTGTTGAAGGTCTCGCCCAGTGCCGGCTGCGCGACGGCACCGGCGACCAGCTCGCCGTCCTGCCAGAGCGCGACGTGCACCGCCCAGTCGTCGCGCGGCGGCTCGGAGAACTCCCGGGTGCCGTCGAGCGGGTCGACGATCCAGACCTTGCTGGCAGTGAGCCGGGCGTCCTTGTCGGCCGCGCTCTCGAGCGCCTCCTCGGACAGGACGGCGTCGTCGGGACGGTACGTCGCCAGGAGGTCCATCAGCAGCACGTGCGCCGCGCGGTCGCCGGCGTCCTTGAGCTCCTTGCCCGCCAGGCCCTCGGTCCGCACCTCCAGCAGGCGGCGGCCGGCCTCCTCGGCCAGCCAGGCAGCAAGGAGGTGGTCGTCGGCGACGACCTCGGGAGCGGGGGTACCGGGCTCGAAAGTCACGCCGCCAGCGTAATGGGCCGCTCGAACCCGGGCGCAGTCGTGCCGGTGGGCAGGACAGCGGGCCGCCGAGTGCCCCCGAATCGTTCGATCGAACGGTTCGAGGGGGTTCCGGGCCCCATTCCTCCCCCGATCCGTTCGATCGAACGGTTCGGGGGAAGGCGGCTCAACTGTTGAAGCGGGACTGCGTCTTCTCGAGGCCGTCGGCGATGAGGGACTCGACGGCGTCGGCGGCGGAGTCGACCTGGAACGGCAGCTCCTTGCGCTCGACCGTGCCGTAGTTGGACAGCACGAAGTCGGCGACCTCCTGGCGACCCGGCGGGCGGCCGATGCCGGCCCGGACCCGGTAGAAGTCGCCGGTGCCCAGCGAGGAGCGCATCGACTTGAGGCCGTTGTGGCCGTTGTCGCCGCCGCCCTTCTTGACGCGCAGCGTGCCGAAGTCGATGTCGAGCTCGTCGTGGATCGCGATCACCCGGTCGGCAGGGACCTTGTAGAAGGTCGCGAGCGCCTTGACCGGGCCGCCCGACTCGTTCATGTACGAGCGGGACTTGGCCAGCACCACCCGGGGGCCGGGGACGCCCGGGGCGCCGAGTCGGCCCTCGACGACGTCGGCGCGGCCGGTCTTGTGGGCGCGGAAGCCGCTGCCCATCCGGCGGGCGAGCTCGTCGACCACCAGGTAGCCGATGTTGTGCCGGTGCCCGGCGTACGACGGGCCGGGGTTGCCGAGCCCGACGACGAGCCAGACGTCGGCGCTGGTCGCGTCAGCCACGAAGGTCTCCTCGTCGGGTACGGCGGTGCTCCCCGGCGCGGGCGTCCGCGCCGGGGAGATGAGACGGCCCAGGTACCACCTGAGCCTGCCGATCACTCGGAGTCGCCACCCTCAGCGGCCTCGGCCTCGGGCTCGTCCCGCTCGATGCCGGCCTCGGCCTCGGCCTCCTCCAGCTCGGCCTCGGCCTGCTCGGCGGTCTGTGCGGCGGTCACGTTGACGACCAGCGTGTCGGCCTCGGTGAGCAGCGAGACGCCGTTCGGCAGCTCGATCTGGCTCGCGAGGATCTGGGTGCCGGCCTCGGCGCCCTCGACGCTGACCTCGAACTGCTCGGGGATGTGGGTGGCCTCGGCCTCGACCTGGACGGTCGCGTTCTCGGTGACGACCAGGGTCTCGGCGGCGGCGTCGCCCACGACGTGCACGGGGACGTCGACGGTGACCTTCTCGCCACGCTTCACGGCGACGAAGTCGACGTGCTCCAGGACGCGGCGGACCGGGTCGACCTGGACCTGCTTGGTGAGGGCGAGCTGCGACGTACCGTCGAACTCGAGCTCGAGGACCGCGTTGGCGCCACCGTGCTTGATCGCCATCATCGTGTCGTGGCCCGGGAGGGTCAGGTGGACCGGCTCGTTGCCGTGGCCGTAGACGACGGCGGGGATCTTGTTCTCGCGGCGGATGCGGCGGGCGGCGCCCTTGCCGAACTCGGTGCGGACCTCGGCCTGGATCTTCTCGGTGCTCATGGGGATCTCCTGATCGTCGCGTGGTGGTGGCGGCTGCCCGGAGACGAGAAACGCCGCGCTTCCCTCACCCGGTGACCGGCAGGGCGCGCGGCGTCATGAAGACGTACCGGCCCAGTCGATCACGGAGTCACAGAAGCGGGTGCTCCCTCGCCGAGGCAACCGGAGAAGACTACTCGCGACGGGCGGGCCGGACGAAATCGTCACTGGTACGGGTCGGTGATCTCGCGCAGGTCGGTGAGCGCCGCCCGCAACGCCGCCATCCGCTCCGCGCCGAGGTGGCGCGTCCACTCCCGCTCGATCGCCCGCTCCTCGCGGCGCGCGACCCGCTGGACCTCACGCCCGCGCGGCGCGATCACCACGAGCCTGGCCCGGGCGTCGGCGGGATCCGGCACGCGTTCGACGTACGCCGCCCGCTCGAGCTGGTCGACCAGGACGCTCGCGCTCTGCTTGGTGATCCGGGCCTGCTCGGCCAGCTCGGTCACCCGGATCCCCTCCTCGCTCAGCCGGGCGGCGACCCGGCCCATGGCCGGCGTGATGTCGCCGTAGCCGGCGGCCGCGACGGCGTCGGAGACCCGCTGCTCGACGTAGCGCGCACCGATGAACATCAACAGTGCCGGGTGTGCCATCGCATCCTCCTCGGGCCTTGACGAATTGGTCAGTCAGACTGACTATATCAGCCAGGGAGACTGACCAAATGGAGGTCGACATGGACAAGGCCGCGATCTGGGCGCACATCCACGCCGAGCGCGCCGCGCTGGCGGCGACACTGGCCGACCTCGACCCCGCCGACTGGGCGCACGACACGCTCTGCCCCGGCTGGACCGTCCACGACGTCGCCGCCCACGTCATCTCGACTCCTCGGATCGGGTGGGCGCAGATGCCCGGGATGACGGTGCGCAACCTCGGTCGCGGCTACAACACGATGATCTACCGCGAGGTGAAGCGGCTGGGAGCGCGCGAGACCCGCGAGAGCATCCTCGGCGACTTCGAGCGCTACGCGACGAGCACCCACCACGTCCCGACCACCACCTCGGTCGAGCCGCTGATCGACGCGCTCCTGCACCATCAGGACATCGCCCGGCCCCTCGGCGTACGACGCGCCATGGCGCCGGAGGCGGCGGCCGTGGCCGCCGACCGGGTACGACGCCTCGCCTTCCTCATGGGCTCGGGCAAGCTCGTGCGCAGCGTGCGGATGGTCGCCACCGACGTCGCCTGGGACCGCGGCTCCGGCCCGACGATCACCGGGCCGATCCAGGAGCTGCTCATGCTCGCCTCGGGCCGGGCGCCCGACCCGGACCTGGTGAGCGGCGAGGGGCTGGCGGCGGTCGCCACCCTCTCCTGAGCCTCGAGCCGACGCCGTCAGGCCAGCCGGACCAGCGACCGGCCGTCACCCTCGACCAGCGCGCCGTCGGCCGCGCGCCCCGTGCACAGGAGCAGCAGCTCCAGCATCGGTGCCCGCACCTCGGCTCCGTCGCCGTGGCTCCACGCGACGTCGGTCGCGACCAACCGGACGCCGCCGAGGCGGGGCCGGCCGAGGAAGAGACCGAGCCGCAAGGCCGTGTCCGCGGCGGCAGCAGCCGCCTCCGGCGGCGCGTCGCGGTGCAACCCGAGCGGCCGGACGATGTCCTGGACGTGCACGAGCACGTCCATCAACGGCTCGAGGTGGCCCGTGAACGGCGTCGAGACGCGCGAGCCGTCGTACGTCTCGTACTGCTCGAGGATGGCAGGGATCTCCGCCCGCCCACGCCGGCGGCCCTCGAGCAACCCGACCCTTGGCACCCAGAACCCGCCGCGGACGCACGCGCGCAGGAACGGTCCCCAGGTCATCTGGGGCACGGAGATCACGTGCGCGGCGACGTCGCGGACACTCCAGCCGGGACACACCGACGGCGTGGCCCAGGCCGCGTCGTCGAGCCCGGCCAACAGGTCCGCCAGCGCGCGGCGCTGCTCGTGGGTGTGCTGCCACGCCGTGTCGACGTCCATCGGGGCACCTCGCTTGGTAGTCTCCCCTCGATAGTCAGAACTTCTGATCATCTTGTCAAGGAGCAGTCGTGCCCGATCCCTCCCCCACGCCGCTGCTGCTGTTCATCCCCTACAGGTACGCCGAGAACGCGTCCCTCGAGCACCTCGCCGCGCGGGGCTTCGACGACCTGACACTGGCCCAGGCACGGGTTTTCGCGCGGATCGCGGACTCGGGCTCGCGGTTGACCGAGCTCGCCGAGTCGGCCCAGGTCACCAAGCAGACGGCCGGTTACATGGTCGACCAGCTCGAGGCCGGTGGGTACGTCGAGCGCGTGCCCGACCCGACCGACGCGCGGGCCCGACTGGTGCGGGTCGCCGGGCGCGGCGAGCAGGCGCGGGCGGCCGCGACGGAGGCGCTGCGGCAGCTCGAGGCGACCTGGGAGGCGCACCTCGGGCCGCGCCGGATGGCCGCGCTGCGCGACGCCCTGTCAGCGCTGCGCGAGATCACCGACCCGTACCTCTGAGTCCGGCGAACGGCCAGATACGTCTTTATACTTCGACCAAGTATAAAGTCGTATCACCCGCGGGAGGCGGCATGCCGAGCAATCCCTACACCCCCGGCCAGGTGCCCCGGATCCTCGCCGGGCGGGCCGTGGAGATGCGCCGGATCGAGGGCCTGCTGGCCCGGGTCGCGACGTACGGCGAGCTCGGCGGACCACTCATGGTGTTCCACGCGCCGCGCGGGATCGGCAAGACGTCGCTGCTGCGCGCGGCGCAGCGCGGCGCCGTCGAGGCCGGCTTCGTGACCGCGTGGGTGGCCTGCTCCCGCCAACAGCCGGTCCTCTCGGCGATCGCGCACAGCGTCGCGCGGGCGCTCGAGCGGGCGGACGCCGTACCCACGGACAAGAGGTGGCGCGGCCAGCTCGACCGGCTGACGGTGGAGGTCGGCGTACCAGGGGCGAAGGTGCAGGCCGAGGTCGCGCGCAAGGAGACGGCGACCGCTCCCCCACAGGCCGCGATCGGCATGCTCGAGTCCCTGCTCCACGACGCCGCCTCGTCGGTCCGCGCCCACGGCGGCTCGGGCCTGTTCCTGCTGCTCGACGAGCTGCACACCGCCTCGGCCGACGAGATGTCGGTGCTGCTCAACACCCTGCAGAACCTCGACGGCGAGCGCACCGAGAACCCGCTCGCCACCGTCGCCGCCGGCCTGCCGGTCACCCCCGAGGCGCTCACCCGGGCCGCGACCTTCGGTGAGCGCAGCACCTTCGTCTCGCTCGACGTCCTCTCCGACGACGACGCCCGCGCCGCCCTCGTCGGCCCCGCCGAGGCCGAGGGGGTGGCCTGGACGGACGGCGCCCTGGCGGCCGTGGTGGCCGAGTCGCGCGGCTACCCCTACCTGCTCCAGCTCCTCGGCTCCACCACCTGGGACGCCGCCGGGCCCGACGCCGGCACCCGGCTGACGCTCGCCCACGTCAAGCGCGGCCTGCCCGTCGCCCGCGACCAGCTCGCCGCGATGCACCGCGCCCGCTGGGGCGCGGCCTCCCGCCTGGAGCAGCGCTTCCTCGCCGCGATGGCCGCGGCCGGCGACGGCAACGTCACCCGCGCGGCCATCGCCGCGGGCATGGGCGTCGACTCCCGCGCCATCAGCGTGCCCCGGGAGCGGCTGATCGAGAAGGGCGTGATCGAGCCGGTCGGTCACGGGCTGGTGCGGTTCACGCTGCCCGGGTTCGGGGCGTTCGTGCGAGCTCTCGCGGACGCCTGAGGGCCAGCGTCGGGGTCGGGGTCGGGGTCCGGCCAGGGTGCGGGGTTGGTGCGCTGCGTGAGGGACTCACGGTGTTGGTTTGGCTCGCTTCGCTCGCATGTCGGGCGCGCTTTGACGCGTTGCCTTCCTCCGCTGCGCTCGCTGGCGCTCGCTCCGCTTCGTCCAGGCAACGCGGCGCGCCCGACGGAAAGCACTCAGCCGAATGTCGTGCGGTCGCGCACGACATTCGGCTGGGTCTCGTCGCGCCGCCCGCCGTTTCTGGACGGAGGAGCGAGCGAGGAACGAGCGAGCGGGGGAGGAAGAAACGGCGTTGGCAGGCGGCGCGACATGCGCGAGCGGAGCGAGCGCCAAATGGCTCAGGCGTGGCCGTCGAACATGCTCGTCACCGAGCCGTCCTCGAACACCTCACGGATCGCCCGGGCCACGAGCGGCGCGATCGACAGCGTGGTGAGCTTGTCGAACTGCTTCTCGGGCGGCACCGGCAGCGTGTTGGTGATGACGACCTCGGTGGCCGAGCAGTTCTTGAGCCGGTCCACGGCGGGGTCGGAGAGGATCGCGTGGGTGGCGGCGATGATGACGCCCGCGGCGCCGTCGGCCATGAGCGCCTCGGCGGCCTTCACGATGGTGCCACCGGTGTCGATCATGTCGTCGGTCAGCACGCACATGCGGCCCTTGACGTCGCCGACCACGCGGTTGGCGACGACCTCGTTGGCGACGTCGGTGCGGCGGGTCTTGTGGATGAACGCCAGCGGTACGCCGCCGAGTCGGGCCGCCCAGCGCTCGGCGACCTTGATCCGGCCGGCGTCGGGCGAGACGACGGCGAGCTCCTGGTCGCCGTACTTCTGCTTGATGTAGTCGGTGAGGATCGGCAGCGCCATCAGGTGGTCGACGGGGCCGTCGAAGAAGCCCTGGAGCTGGTCGGCGTGCAGGTCGACGGTGATGATCCGGTCGGCGCCCGCGGTCTTGAACAGGTCGGCCATCAGGCGCGCCGAGATCGGCTCGCGACCGCGGTGCTTCTTGTCCTGGCGGCTGTAGCCCCAGAACGGCATGACCACGGTGATCCGCTTGGCGGAGGCGCGCTTGAGCGCGTCGACCATGATCAGGTGCTCCATGATCCACTCGTTGATCGGAGTGGTGTGGCTCTGGATCACGAAGGCGTCGCAGCCGCGCACCGACTCCTCGTAGCGGACGTAGATCTCGCCGTTGGCGAACTCGTACGCCGAGGTCGGGACGAGGGCCTGGTCGAGGATCTGAGCGACCTCGTCGGCCAGCTCGGGGTGTGCTCGTCCGGAGAAGACCATCAGGTTCTTCTCGGTCGTCCGCTTCAGACCGCTCACGCGCGTGACTCCCCCTGGTCGCCGAAGGTGGTACCTAGGATTCTGCCCGCTCGGCGGCGTCGCCCCCAAGTCCGGGTCCGTTTTCGGACTGTTCATCGGTGGCGCCCGCCACAGCAGCCACAGCAGCCTCCGCGGCCGCCGCCTGCGCCGTGCCGGCCCGGTGCGAGGCGACCCAGCCGTCGAGGTTGCGCTGGGGTGCGGCGCTGACGGCGAGCGCACCGGCCGGCACGTTGCGTCGTACGACGGTCCCGCCGCCGGTCGAGGCACCGTCGCCGATCTCGACGGGCGCGACGAAGGTGTTGTTGGAGCCGGTCTTGGCCTGCTTGCCGACGACGGTGCGGTGCTTGGCGACGCCGTCGTAGTTGGCGAAGATCGTGCCGGCGCCGATGTTGGTGCCCTCGCCGATCTCGGCGTCGCCGACGTACGACAGGTGCGGGACCTTGGCGCCGTCGCCGATCTGCGCGTTCTTGGTCTCGACGAAGGTGCCGATCTTGCCGTCGGCGCCGAGCAGGGTGCCGGGCCGGAGGTAGGCGAAGGGGCCGACCGAGGCGCCGGCGCCGATGACGGCGAGCTGCCCGTGGGCCCGTACGACACGCGCGCCGGCGCCGATCTCGCAGTCCTCGAGCGTGGTGTCGGGGCCGATCACGGCGTCCTCGGCGACGACGGTCGCGCCGAGGAGCTGGGTGCCGGGGAGGATCGTGACGTCGGGGGCGAGGACCACGTCGGCGTCGATCCAAGTGGTCGCCGGGTCCATCACGCTCACGCCGTCCCGCATCCAGCGGGTGACGATGCGGCGGTTGAGCTCGCGGCCGAGGTCGGCGAGCTGGGCGCGGTCGTTGGCCCCCTCGGTCTGCAGCGCGTCGTCGATCGGGTGCGCGGTGACGACGAGGTCCGCGTCGCGGGCCAGGCCGATCGCGTCGGTGAGGTAGTACTCGCCCTTGGCGTTGTCGTTGCCGATCCGGCCGACGGCGTCGGCGAGGAAGGCTGCGTCGAAGGCAAGGATGCCGGAGTTGATCTCGGTGATGGCACGCTCGGCCTCGGTAGCGTCCTTCTCCTCGACGATCGCCTGCACGACGCCGGCCTCGTCGCGCACGATCCGGCCGTAGCCGAACGGCTCGGCGACGATGCCGCTGAGGATGCTGACCGCAGCCCGCGCGGCACGGTGCGCCTCCGCGAAGGCCCGCAGTGTCTCGGCCTCGAGCAGGGGCGTGTCGCCGTTGGCGACCAGGACGACGCCCTCGCCCGGCGATCCGTCGAGCGCCTCCAGAGCCATCCGTACGGCGTGCCCGGTGCCGAGCTGCTCCTCCTGGACCGCCAGGACGGCGTCGGGCCGCAGCTCGCTCACGTGGGGCGCGACCAGCTCGCGCTGGTGTCCGACGACGGTCACCAGCCGGACCGGCTCGAGCGCGCCGACCGCTGCCAGGACGTGACCGATCATGGTGCGTCCGCCGATGCGGTGGAGGACCTTCGGGGTCTTCGACTTCATGCGGGTGCCGCCGCCGGCGGCGAGGACGATGACGGTCAGGTCGCTCACGTCGCCACCCTAGACGCCCCGGATCGGCGAGCGTCAGCGCCCGTCCAGCCAGGCCAGCACCGCCAGCACCCGCCGGTTGTCGTCGGCGGCCTGGGGCAGGTCGAGCTTGGTGAAGATGTTGTTGATGTGCTTGCCGACGGCCTTCTCGGTGACGACCATCCGCGCCGCGATCGCCGCATTGGAGCGGCCCTCGGCCATGTGCGTGAGCACCTCGCGCTCGCGGTCGGTGAGCCGGTCCAGAGGTCGTGACCGCGCGGAGACGAGAGCGGCGACCACCTCCGGGTCGAGCACGGTGCCGCCGGAGGCCACCTGGTGGACGGCGGCGAGAAACCCGTCCACGTCGGCGACCCGGTCCTTGAGGAGGTACCCGATCGCGCCCTCTCCCCCGGCCAGCAGGTCCCGTGCGTAGAGGGGCTCGACCCACTGGCTGAGCACCAGCACCGGGAACGCCTGCCGCGTGGCGCGCACCGCGGTCGCGGCCTCGAGTCCCTCGGTGGTGTTGGTCGGCGGGAGGCGTACGTCGACCACGGCGATGTCGATGTCGTCGCGGGTCAGCGCCCGGGCCAGTGAGGGCGCGTTGTCCACGGCCTCGACGACCGAGATCCCGCCGGACTCGAGGATCCGGGTGAGGCCCACGCGCAGCAGCGCCTGGTCCTCGGCGAGCACTGCTCTCAGAGGGGCAGGCACGGCACCTCCATCCGGACCGTGGTCGGTCCACCGGTGGGACTGTCGAGGGCCATCGTGCCGTCGAAGGCGGCGAGCCGGCGCACGACACCCGCGAGCCCGGAGCCGGCAGCGTCGGCTCCCCCGCGGCCGTCGTCGCCGGCGACGAGGCGCAGCCGCCCGTCGTCGTACGTCCCGGTCACCCAGGCCCGGCTCGCCGCCGCGTGCTTCACGGTGTTGGCGAGGCACTCGGCGACGGCGAAGTAGGCGGCGGACTCGACGGGAGCGGGCAGCCTCGGGACGCTGACCGAGACGGCGACGGGGACGGGCATGGCGACCGCGAGCGCCTCGATCGCGCCGGCGAGTCCGCGGTCGGCGAGGACCGGCGGGTGGATGCCGCGGACCACGGAGCGCAGGTCGTCGAGGGCGTCCATCGTGGTCTCGCGGGCCTCACGCAGCAGGGCGGCGGCAGCTGCCGGGTCGGTCTGCAGCAGCTTCTCGGCGAGCCCGACGCTCATCCCGACCGAGGCGATCCGGGCCTGGGCGCCGTCGTGGAGGTCGCGCTCGATGCGGCGCACCTCGGCCGCGGAGTGGTCGAGCGTCTCGGCCCGGGACTCCTCGACCTGCCCGACCCGCTCCTCGAGCTCGGCGACCCGGTCGTGGCCGAGGATGGCGCGCTCGGCGCGGGCGCGGGCCCGGACCAGCGGCTCGGCGGTGACCCACCACGCCAGCAGCAGCGGGCCGCTGAAGACGAACAGCAGCACCCAGGCCCAGTCGCCGGCCGTGAAGGCCAGGATCAGCCAGGTGATCGGCGTGGTCAGCAGCAGGACCGGCAGGGTCGAGAGCACGAAGCCACCGGTCGCGGCGAAGCAGAGGAAGCCGAAGTCCCGCCAGCGGGCCGAGTCGCGCAGCCAGTACGCCGGCCGGACCAGGGCGACGCCCCGGGCCGGTGCGTACGACGTCTCGATCGACTCCCCGAGCAGCCGCCCGCTCATCCGGCGGTGGACGCCGGTGAGCGCCGCGGTCGCGGGGACCACGCCGAGCGCCAGCAGGAAGCCGACCCCGACGAGCCCGAGCGGGATGCAGAGCAGGGTGAGGATGGCCAGCGCCAGGCCGGGGACGAAGGAGACGGCGTACCCGGCGGCCACCAGGCTCAGCCGCAGCCGCTCCCGCAGCCCGGCCTCGTCGACCGGCGTCACGGGCAGCGGTCGGATCGGAGCCAGCACGTCCATCGTGGCCAAGTCTGTCATCGCGCCGTCTCCCGTGCGGCGCTGCGCACCGCACCGCGTGCCGACCCGATGGTCAGCACGACGACCGCGGCGACCACGACGGGCGCCAGCCACAGGCCGCCGTCCGGGACCACGCCCTCGTGGCGGGCGACGGCGAACGGGACGACGGTGGTCAGTGCGGCGACGGTGCCGAGCACGACGCCGACGACGGCGACGACCCCCGCCTCGGCGACCACCGAGCCGCGGACCTGGCGGGGCGTCGCGCCGAGCAGCCGCAGCCGGTGCAGCTCCTCGCGGCGGTGCGCGATCGTCGCGACGAACGCGTTGACGACCATGATCGCGGCGAACAGCGAGACCATCCCGACGACGACGTTGTTGAGCAGGTTGATCGTGTCGCTGTCGGCGGTCCCTCCCGGCAGGGTGCGCTGGTCGATGTCGACCAGCATCAGGGTGCCGACGGCGGCCGAGGTCAGCACGACGACGGGGGCGAGCACGCCGGCGAGCAGGTGCGCCCGGCGAGCGGTGTTGTACGACGCCAGGTGCGCCGTCGCGGAGGTGCCGGCCAGCAGCCGGACCGGACCGGCACCCCAGCGGAGGAGGACAGGCGCGAGCACGGCCATCCCGACGCCGACCAGGATCGAGCTGGAGCCGCTGGTCGACATCGCGGCGTACGGGTCGGCGTCGTGCGCGGTCACGGTGATCGTGATGACGGCCATCGCGATCCCGTAGCCGATCAGCAGCAGCGCGACCGCGACCCGCCACCACCGCATCCGGCCCTGCTCGCCGCCGCTCTCGCGGGCCACGACCCCGGCGGGACCGCGGGTCGCGCGGCGGGCGGCCACGCTCGCGGCGAGGGCGGACACGACGAGGACGAGGAGGGCGGCACCGCCCACCGAGGCCGGTCCGGCGTCGTACTCCGTGCGCTCGGAGACCAGTCCGCCGGAGCGGATCATCGCGAACAGCGCGCGACCGGTCAACGAGGCGAGGAGGGCGCCGGCGACGGCGGCCGTCACGGCGATCGCACCGCACTCGCGAGCGATCAGCCGGCGGGCCTGGCGAGGCGTGGCCCCGATCGTGCGCAGCAGGCCGATCTCGGTGGCGCGCTGGGTGGTGGTGATCCCGACGGTCGAGGCGACCGAGAAGAGCACGATCACCGCGCCCCAGCCGCCGACGACGGCGCCGAGGATGACCAGCGTGTCGGCGTCGGTGCCGGACGCGGCGCCCGACGACTCGGCGAGGGTGGCGAAGGAGCCGATGAGCAGGGTGCCGAGCAGGACCGCCAGGAAGGTGGCGACGGCGGCGCGCGGACGGTGGCGCAGGCTGCGCAGGGCCAGGGCGTTCATCCCGCTGCTCATGCCGACACCAGCTCGTCGAGGTGGGCCATCTGGCCGGCGACGGCGTCGGCGGTGGGGTGGGTCATCCGGCCCGCGACCCGGCCGTCGACGAGGAAGACGACCTCGTCGGCGTACGACGCCGCCACGGGGTCGTGGGTCACCATCACCACGGTCTGGCCGAGGTCGGTGACGCTGCTGCGCAGGACGCCGAGGACCTGGCGGGCGGTGGCGGAGTCGAGGGCGCCGGTGGGCTCGTCGGCGAGCAGCACGTCGGGCGAGGTGAGGAGTGCCCGGGCGATGGCGACCCGCTGCTGCTGGCCGCCGGACAGGCTGCCCGGCAGGTGGTGCGCCCGGTCGCCGAGGCCGACCCGGTCGAGCAGGTAGCGCACCCGCTCGCGGTCGACCCGCTTGCCGGCGAGGCGGCTGGGGAGGCCGACGTTCTGGGCGGCGGAGAGGTACGGCAGCAGGTGGAAGCCCTGGAAGACGAACCCGATCCGCTCGCGGCGCAGCCGGGTGCGGCGCTCCTCGTCCCAGTCGGTGACGTCGGTGCCGCCGACGAGGACCCGGCCACTGGTCGGGTTGTCGAGGCCCGCGGCACAGGACAGGAAGGTGGACTTGCCGGAGCCGGACGGCCCCATCACGGCGGTGAAGGTGCCCCGCCGGAAGGCGAGGTCGATGCCGGCGAGCGCGGCGACGGTGTTGTCGCCGGCGCCGTAGGTGCGGGTGAGGTCCTGGACCTCGAGCGCGGTGTCGGACATGGGTGCCTCCTGGCGTCGGAATCTGGTGTCTCCGACGCTAGGAACTGCGGGCGTCGCGCTCGATGGGCCTGACCTGCCGATCCGGGGTGGGGTTTTCCCCACCCCGCCGCCGGACGCAGGATGGGAGGAGCCACCGAAGGGACCACCCGTGGACGACACTCTCGAGCAGCACGCACGCGACCTGGCCACCACCAACCGCTACCTCACGCTCGGCACCGTGGACGCGGACGGCCTGCCCTGGACCTCCCCGGTCTACTTCAGCGCCACCGACGACCTGCGCCGGTTCCTGTGGGTCTCCTCGCCCGCCTCGCAGCACTCGCTCAACCTCACCGCCCGGCCCGCGGTCAGCCTGGCCGTGTTCGACTCGACCGTCGCGCCGTACCACGGTCGCTGCCTGTACGCCGCCGGCAGCGCGACCGTGCTCGAGGGCGCCGACCTCGAGGCCGGGCTGGCGTCGTACCCGGGTCCGGCGGAGCGCGGCGGCTCGGCCATCGCCGTCGACGACGTCACCGGCGACGCCCCGTGGCGGCTCTACCGCGCCGACGCGACCGCGCTGTGGGTGCTCTGCCCGCGCGAGCCGCGGCAGCCGTGCCCGCGGCACGGGCGCGCCGACGACCACCGCGTCCGGATCTGGTGAGCCCGCACTGTTGGAGCGTTTTCCACAGTTCGGCGAAAGAGCGTGCATCTGCGGCCGATCAGGCGTATCACCAGAGATGAAAGTGTGAACGATCGAAAGGGAGCACGACGATGTGTGACCACTCACCCGAGTGCCCGGCCGCCGGGGACCCCGACTGCTGCACCGCCCACGTGACCGCCGACCACAGCGAGCAGGGCTGGTGCCGGCTCTGCAACGGCGTCATCCTCTTCGACGACGGCGCGTACCTCACGCCCGAGGGACAGGCGATGTCGCTGCCGCGCTCCGCCTGACCGGGGTCGGCCTGGGCCGGGAGCGTACGGTCGGAGCATGCGCACGACCGCCCGGCGGCTCGCCCGCCTGCTGACCGGAACCACCTACGTCCTGCTCGGCGTCGACGCCCTGCGCACCCCCGGCGGCCGCGTCGCCGCGGCCGGGCCGCTCCTCGCGACCCTGCGCGGCGTCGTACCGCTGCCGGAGGACGACACCCTTCTCGTGCGTGCCAACGGCGCGGCCCAGGCCGCCGGCGGGGCCGCCATCGCGGCCGGCGTGCTCCCTCGCACCGCCGCCCTCGGGCTGATCGGCTCGATGGTCCCGACGACACTGGCCGGGCACGCGTTCTGGAAGGTCGAGGACCCCGCCGCGCGCAAGCAGCAGCAGGTGCAGCTGCTCAAGAACCTCGCCATGATCGGCGGGCTGGTCCAGGTCGCGCTCGACAGGGATGAGTGAGCTCCCCAGGTAGGAGTCGAACCTACGTCGCTTGTCCTGATTCAAAGTCAGGCGGGCCCTGCCGGCAGACCAACTGGGGATTGCGGGAACAGCGTAGGGCCCGCCTGGCGGGGCAGCACCTTGGCCCGGCAGACCAACTGGGGATTGCGGGAACAGCGTAGCGACGCAGAACGGTCGGGCCCCGAGAGACCCGACCGTTCCCGAACGCGCTGGCCTCAGGCAGCCGGCCCGAGGCAGAGCAGGGTCTTCTGCTTCTTGTTCTCCAGCGGCTGCGCGCTGTTGGCGCACTCCTCGCCTGCCTTGCCGACCGAGACGACCTTGACGACAGACGTGTTGCTGGCGCCCTCGGTGCACGCGACCTTCGTGGCCGGAGTGGACATGCCGCCCAGGTCGAAGCAGTCACCCTTCGCGGCGTTCAGCGCCAGGCACAGGTCCGCGACGTTGCCGGAGTCCACGCGGCCGACCGAGATCGTGTAGTTGAGCTCGGCGTCGTCGCAGCTGCCCTTGTCACTGACGATCTTGTAGACCGCCTCCGCGTCGCCGCAGTCGACCTCCTTGTGATCGGCGTCGAAGCTCGAGCCGGTCATGACCAGGCACTCACCCACGTCGGGCGCCTTGGCCTGCTCGATCTTCTCCGTGCCGAAGTACTTGATGCCACCGATCACCGCCATCACGATGACCGCGACACCGACACTGCCCAGCTTGAGCAGCAGGCTCTTCCCCATTCGAGATTCCCTTTCGAGGTCAGGGCGATCCCGAGCCACCCACAACAAAACGAGACGCCACCTACCCCGGCGAACCATCACCAAACCTGGTGTCCGGCAGGTGGTCAGTAGGTGAGCGGCGCCCAGGGGTCGACGTCGTACCGGCCGTTCGGCTGCAGGGTGATCGACTGGATGCCGACAGGCCGGCCCTCGCGGTAGGTCACCAGCGCGATGCTGGCGGGGCGGCGGAGCTTGCTGCCGATGGCGATGGCGTACGCCGCACCGCCGGTCGTGCCGAGCGTGTAGGTGTAGCCGATCCGGCCGTCGTCGGCCGTGACCGCGGTCGGGCCGGTCTGCACGTGGATGTGCCCGCCGAGCACCAGGTCGACGCAGCCCCGCTCCAGGGCGGGCTTGGCGATGTTGGCGTCGTGGACGAGCAGCGTGTTGACCCGGTCGCCGTCCTCGTCGGCAGCGCACGCGGCGTCGCCGAGCAGGTCGGCGACCTCGGTGAAGCTCAGGCCGGTCTGGTCACGCCAGTCGCCGAGACCGCTGGAGCGGGGGTCGTCGACGCCGAGGATCCGCGACCCACCGGGGCCGTCGATCACCTCGTCGTCGAAGTAGGTCCAGCCGAGGTCCTCGAGGTGACTGCGCACGAAGCCGCCGTTGTCGTGGTTCCCCGCGACCGCCCACCGCCCGTCGAGGTCCTTGAACGTGGCCGCGAGGGAGTCGAGCGAGAACGCCTCCCAGCGGCTGCCGGTCGAGGTGTCGTCGCCGGCGTCGAACACGGCCGTCGCGCCGCCCGTCTCGCCGATCGCGCGGGCCACCTTGTCCATGCCGACGTTGTCGTGGCGGTCGGAGACCAGCAGGACGACGGTCTCGCCCTCCTCGGGCTTGCGCAGGTCGAGCATCGCCGCGTCGTCCGCGGCCTCGGAGTAGAACTTCAGGCTCTCGTCATAGCTGCTGATGCCGCTCTCGATCAGCCGCCGCGACTGCGCCGTCGTCGCGTCGGCCATCACCTCGACCCCGTCCAGCTCGTCGGGCAGCGGCACCTCGGGGCCGAGGAAGTCGCGCAGCGAGCTCCAGTGCTCGGCGGGCGGGTCGGTGCGCCCCCAGCCGTACGGCACGACGGCCGCGACGGTGAGGGCGACGGCGAGCCCCGAGACGGCCAGGCCCCGCCGGGTCGGCAGCCCGGCGTACAGCTCCTGGCGTCGGGCGCGCCCGACGAGGGCCCACACCAGGAGCGGTACGGCGCCGAGCACGGCGCCCTGCACCAGCGCGGCCAGCGCCATCGCCTCCACCGCCCGCTGGGCGACGGCGATCTGCCCCTCGGGCTGCGAGGCGATCGCGGCGTACCGCGAGGTCAGCTCCTCCAGCGTCGCGGCGTCGGTCTTGCCCAGCTCGACCTCGACCCCGACCCGCGAGCCCGACGGCATCCGCAGGTCCGGCAGCACCGGGCCCATCCGAGCGACCACCTCGCCGGAGAAGTTGGGGCTGAGCCTCGCCTCGTGGCTGGCGATCTCGACGGTCCGCTCACTGTGCAGGAAGATCGCGCCGGCGATCGCCAGGGACAGGACCACCCAGGTCCCGACGTACGCGAGGACCTTGAGGAAGCGGCGGACCGGCATGCGGCGGACCAGGCGGATCACCCGCGGGCGCGGGCCTCCGCGACGGCGTACAGCGTGACCGACGCGGCGACACCGGCGTTCAGCGACTCCAGCACACCGGCCATCGGGATGGACATCAGCCGGTCGCAGCTCTCCGCGACCAGCCGGGACAGCCCGTCGCCCTCGGAGCCGACGACCAGCACCAGCGGGCCCTCGACGAGGTCGGCGTCCGCGGTCAGCTCGGGCAGGGTCAGGTCGCCGTCGGCGGCGAGGCCGATGACGAAGCAGCCAGCCTCCTGGTAGGCCTTGATCTGCCGGGTCAGGTTGACCGTCTGCGCGACCGGGCAGCGGGCGGCCGCCCCGGCCGACGTCTTCCACGCGGCAGCCGTCATCGAGGCCGCGCGACGCTCGGGGATGACGACGCCGTGGGCGCCGAAGCCGGCGGCGCTGCGCACGATCGCGCCGAGGTTGCGCGGGTCGGTGATCGAGTCGAGCATCACCACGAGCGGCTTCTGGCCGAGGTCGTCCGCGGCGTCGAGGAGGTCGTCGGGGTGGGCGTACTCGTACGCCGGGATCCGCGCGGCGAGGCCTTGGTGGACCGCGCCGTCGGTGAGCCGGTCGAGCTCGCCGCGGCTGACCTCGAGCAGACCGATGCCGTTCTCGGCGGCCAGCCGGAACACCTCCCGCAGCCGGCCGTCGCGCTCGGCGCCCTCGGCGACGTACACCGACGTCACCGGCACCCGCTCGCGCAGCGCCTCGACGACCGGGTTGCGCCCGGCGATCCACTCGTCGCCGCCGGGCTTGCGCCGCGGGCCGCCGCGCTGGGTCCCGGCGCGCTTGTCGGCCCGCTTGCGGGCCTCGGCGATCTTGTGCGCCTTGTGGTACTCGCGGTCGACGGCCTTGGGCGTGGGGCCCTTGCCCTCCAGGCCGCGACGGACCTTGCCGCCCGTCCCTCCGGTCGGCTTCTTGCTCGACTTGCGGATCGCGCCCTTGCGGCTCGAGTTTCCGGCCATGGTCAGCTCACGCTCCAGGTGGGTCCGTCGGGGGTGTCGGTGACCTCGATGCCGGCCGCCTTGATCCGGTCGCGGATCGCGTCGGCGCGGGCCCAGTCCTTGTCGGCGCGCGCCTGGGTGCGCTCCTCCAGCAGCCCGGCGACCAGCGCGTCGACGGCGGCGGTGAGCCGCTCCTCGGCGCCGGAGGCACCGGCGCCGGCCCAGGTCGGGTCGGCCGGGTGCACGCCGAGCACGTCGAGCATGGCGCAGACCGCGCCCGCTGTGGCGGCGACGTCCTCGCCGGCGGCCAGCTGGCGGTTGCCCTCGCGCACGGTGTCGTAGAGCACGGCCACCGCGGCCGGCGTACCGAGGTCGTCGTCCATCGCGGCGGCGAAGGCGTCCGGCAGCGCACCGCCCGAGCCGGTCGAGCCCGTCGAGCCCGTCGAGACCCCGGCCCTGTCGAGGAAGGAGACGATCCTCTGGTAGCCCGCAGCCGCCTCGTCGAGCGCCTCGAACGAGAACTCGACGTGGGAGCGGTAGTGGGCGGCGACCATGTAGAACCGCAGCTCCGCGCCGCTCACCCGCTGCAGCACCGAGGGGATCGAGAGGGTGTTGCCGAGCGACTTGCTCATCTTCTCGCCGGCGGTCGTGATCCACGCGTTGTGCATCCAGTACGACGCGAAATGAGCCCCCGCGGCGCGCGACTGGGCCTGCTCGTTCTCGTGGTGGGGAAAGCGCAGGTCGACGCCGCCGCCGTGGATGTCGAACGCCTCGCCGAGGTACTTGCCCGCCATCGCGGAGCACTCGATGTGCCAGCCCGGGCGGCCGCGGCCCCACGGACTGGGCCAGGACGCCGTCTCCGGCTCGGAGTCCTTGCGGCCCTTCCACAATGCGAAGTCGCGGGGGTCCCTCTTGCCGCGCGGGTCGGCGTCGGCGGCCGGCTCCATGTCGTCGACGCCCTGGTGGGTCAGCTCGCCGTACGACGGCCAGGAGCGCACGTCGAAGTAGACGTCGCCGCTGCCGTCCTCGGCCGGGTAGGCGTGACCCCGGTCGATCAGCCGCTCGATGAGCACGATCATCTCGGGGATGTGGCCCGTGGCCGCGGGCTCGTACGTCGGCGGCGCGACGTTGAGCGCGGCGTACGCCTTGTCCAGCTCGATCTTCATCGCGTAGGCGAGGTTGTACCAGGGCCGGCCCTGCTCGGCCGACTTCGCCAGGATCTTGTCGTCGATGTCGGTGATGTTGCGGATGAACGTGACCTCGTAGCCGCGGTGGCGCAGCCAGCGCTGGAGGACGTCGAAGTTCACCGCCGAGCGGACGTGCCCCACGTGGGGCTCGCTCTGGACCGTCAGGCCGCACACGTACAGACCCGCCCTGCCCTCGTGGAGGGGCACGAAGTCGCGCACTTCGCGGGTCGCGGTGTCGTAGAGCCGGATGGTCACGCCGCCAGTCTAGGGATCCGCGCGGGTCCGCCTCACATCGTCAGCGGACCCGCCTGCCACGGCGGGCTCGGTCAGCGCTTGACCTTCTTGGCCTTCGAGGTCGCGGTGGCCGAGGCGCACGACGGCTTGGTCCCGGTGACGACCACGCTGATCTTCTTGCCGCGGTCCTTGCGGGTCAGCTTGTACGACGCCTTGACGGCCTTCCCGAGCGGCTTGATCGCCTTGCCGTTGCGCAGCCACTGGTAGGTGAGCGTCGCCCCGTCCCACCCGGCGACCTTCGCCTTCAGCTTGGCGCCGGCCACGGCGCGACCCTTCACAGTGACGACGGCGGCGGGCAGCGCGCAGGCGGCCTGGCCGGTGCTCGGCGGCTGCACGCCCGGGCCGACCGGGTCCACCGGGTCCACCGGGTCCACCGGCGTGGCGCGGACGACGTCGGAGGGTGCCGAGGCGGCGAGGAACACCTGCCACCACGTGGAGCCGGTCATCCGGACGCCGACGGAGATCCGGTGCCCGATGTCGGCGGTCTGCAGCTGGTACGTCGCGCCGGTCGCCCCGGCGATCAGCTCGCCGTCCCGGATCCAGCGGTGGGTGGCCCCGGCGGTCGCGTTGGCAACGGTCGGTGCGGCGAGGGTGTCGCCGACGGTGGTCGCACCGGCGACCGACGCAGACACGACCGTCGGCTTGGTGCCCACGGCGAGCGAGGGAGAGGTGCGGGTGCCGGAGACCTGGACGCTCACCCGGCGGTCGATGTAGCTGCCGTCGACGGAGTTGCCGTCCGCATCGGTCAGGGAGACGTGGAGGCGTGCCTCGATCTTCGTGCCGGCCATCGCCGCGGTGACCGGGAACGAGCCCGTCGCCTGGTGGCTGGTCGCCTCGGGCTGCGGCACGCCGTCGACCAGCCACTCGATCTCGCTGTAGTAGGTCTGGGCGGGCGCCCCGAAGGCGGCGGTCAAGGTCTGGCCCGGCGCGGCGGTGCCGGTGACCGCCAGCGGCTTGGAGAGCTGGGCGTGTGGAGTGCCGACCATGTTGACCTGGGCGCTCATCACGGCCGGCAGGTAGCCCGGCAGGCTCGCGGTGACGTCGACGTAGACCGAGTTCTGGTCCTGGGCGGCGGTCGGGGTGAAGGTGGCTGACGTGGCACCCGGGATCGGAGCATAGAGGCCGCCGTCGCTGGCGTACCACTGGTAGGACAGCTGGGCGCCGGTCGGGCGCAGGCCCTCGAGACCCGTGACGGTCAGCGGCTTGCCGACCTCGAACGTGCCGTCGATGATCGGCGCGCCCGGCACCATGCCGAGGCCGGTGGCCGGCATCCGGACCTCGAAGGTCTTCGACGTGTCGGTCGCCGTCCAGCTCTCCGCGGTCTCGACGGAGGTGGACAGGGTGCTGTCCGAGCGCCAGCAGGTGCTCCGGTGCCGGACCTCGGGCAGCCAGAGCTCGTCGCCGGCCTGGCCGGCGTAGCCGTCGACGAAGCAGACGCGGTACGCGGTCCCGGCGGCGAGATAGCCGCTGACCTGGAACCGGCCGTTCGCGTCGGTCAGCTTCGGCCCGAACTGCAGGCCGACCCACCTGCCGTTCTCCTGGTGGTAGACGTCCCAGTAGACGTTGCGCAAGGGCTGGCCCTGCTCGTCGAGCGCGACGCCGACGATGGTCGGCGCGGCGGAGGCGGACACCGCGGTCAAGGGCACGACCACCAGCGCGAGCAGCGCGGCAGTGAGGACGGACAGCAACAGGCGGACGGATCGAAGCACGACGCGCACCCTCCCCCGGTGAAGGGTCGCCAAAACACCGGGGAGCGCGATGTGACGCAGGCAACGACCGGACTCGCCACAGTGTGACGGGAGTGACGGATGTGACGTACCGTGGGCCAGTGCGCCGGTCCTTCCCCGTTCCCGTCGTGTCCCTGACCCTCGCCCTGGTCGCCTGCCTGGCGGCCGGACTCGCGGTGGTCGCCGGCCAGCCCGGCAGCACCGCCGCGGAGCACCGCCCCGAGGCGGTCGCGGCGGCCGCCGTGTCGTCGCGCCAGGTCCACCTGCAGCGCTTCGCCGCGCCGCAGACCTGGAAGCAGACGGCGACCGAGCGCCGCTACGGTCGCACCTACCAGGGCAGTCGCTGGAAGAGCCCGTGGGTCGCGCCGGGCTTCGACTACACCGAGCTGATCACGTCGTGGTCGGCCCGCACGCCCGGTTCGAGCTGGATCTCGGTCGAGGTCCGGGGCCGCGCCGCCAGTGGTGCGAAGACATCGTGGGACACGGTGGCCCGCTGGGCCGCGAAGGACAGGTTCCTCTCCCGGCGCTCCGGCGGCACCCAGGGCGACGACGGCACCCGGCTCGCGACCGACACCTGGCGCACGGCCGGGCTGGCGTCGCACCGGATCCGGGTGACGCTGCGTCGCGAGGCGGGCCGGAAGTCCCCGCGCGTCGACCTCGCGACCGTGATGACCTCGCGGCTGCCCGCCGTCGGCGCGGTGTCGGCACCCGGCGTCGCTCGGGGCGTCGAGCTCGCGGTGCCGCGCTACTCGCAGATGATCCACACCGGCCACTACCCGCAGTGGGGAGGTGGCGGCGAGGCGTGGTGCTCGCCGACCTCGACCTCGATGGTGCTCGGCTACTACGGCCGGCTGCCCGGGCCCGGCGGCTACGGCTGGGTGCCGGGTGGGCACCCGGACCCGTGGGTCGACGCGGCCGCGCGCTCGACGTACGACCACGCCTACGACGGCACCGGGAACTGGACCTTCAACACCGCGTACGCCGCCCGCCGGCTCGGCCCGTCCGGGGAGGCGTTCGTGACCCGGCTGCGCGACCTCACCGACGCCGAGCTGCTGGTGCGGGCCGGGATCCCGCCGGTCATCTCGATCGCGTTCTCCCGCGGCGAGCTCACCGGCGCCCCGATCTCCGCGTCCAACGGGCACCTGCTCGTCATCGTCGGGTTCACCGCGACCGGCGACGTGATCGTCAACGACCCCGCGGCGGCGAGCGCCGACGGCGTGCGGCGGGTCTACTCCCGCGCTCAGCTCGAGAAGGTCTGGCTGCAGGCCTCCGGCGGCGCGGCGTACGTCGTCCACGACGCCGCCCACCCGCTCCCGGCAGCGCCGGGCGGCAACTGGTAGCGCTCGGCCCGGCTCAGGCCGAGGCGGTGACGTCGATGGTGTGCCAGCCCGTCGCACCATCGGGCACGACGTCCGCGATCGCCCCGGTCTGCGTGCGCCCCTGCTCGTCGACCGCGCGCACCCGGAGCTGGTGCTCGCCGGGCGTGAGGTCGAGGACGGCGCGCCACTGCACCCAGGTGTCGGCGTTCGGGGTGCTCGCGAGGCTCGCGGGCTGCCAGCTGCCGCCGTCGACCTGGACCTCGACGCCGGAGATGCCGGTGTGCTGGAACCAGGCGACGCCGGCGCAGACCAGCTCGCCGGCGGGGACGTCGGCACCGTCGCCGGGCACCTCGATCTTGGAGGCGATCTTGACCGGCCCCTGCGCGGACCAGCCCTTGTCGGTCCAGTAGGCCGTGAAGTCGTCGAAGCTCGTGACCTCCATGTCGACCACCCACTTGCACGCCGACACGTAGCCGTAGAGGCCCGGCACGATGGTGCGCACCGGGAAGCCGTGCTCGATCGGCAGCGGCTCGCCGTTCATCGCCACCGCGAGCATCGCGTTGCGCTCGTCCATCAGCGCGGCCAGCGGCGTCCCGCAGGTCCAGCCGTCCTCCGAGGTCTGCAGCACCGCGTCCGCGCCCGGCAGCGGCTTGGCCTCGGCGAGGATCGCCGCCAGCCGGACCCCGCTCCACCAGGCGTTGCCGATCAGGTCGCCACCGACCTCGTTGGACACGCAGTTGAGGGTGATCCAGTCCTCGGTGATCTCGCGACGCACTAGGTCGGCGTACGTCAGGCGGAGCTCGCGCTCGACCTTCCCGTGGATCCGGATCTCCCAGTCGACGGGCGCGATGGTCGGCTTGATGATCGCGGTGTCGATCAGGTAGAAGTCGTCGTTCGGCGTCTGCCAGGGCGAGAGGCCCTCGACGTCGACAGTCACACCGTCGGGTACGGCGGGCGCGGTGACGCCCTCGATCCGCAGCAGCCGCCGGCTCTGCTCGGCCTTGCGGCGCGCGTTCCCGGCGATCCGCCCGGCCAGTCCGCCGATGACGGTCACCGCCGCCATCGCGCCGGCGATGGCGAAGAAGCTCCGTCGGGTCGGCAGGGCGTCGTCGGTCGGGCCGGGGATGTCCTCGACCAGCTCCCAGCGCCGCAGCCACTCGGCGAGCAGGGCCAGGGCCACCAGCCAGCACAGCAGGCCGACCACGATCGGCGCGAGGTCGATCAGGCTGGGCGTCGGCTTGGCGAGCACGGCGACCACGGCGATGCCGGCGAGCACGACGTACCCGGTCACGGCGGCCCACCACTGCCGGTGCGCCAACCGGCCGAACCACGCGAACAGCAGGGCGACGACGAGCAGGAGGCCGACGACGAGCACCTTCTTGTCGGCGGTGTCGAAGGTGTCGATCGCCCACTTGGCGACCGGGCCGGGAGCGATCGCGATGACGCCCTCGGCGACCGCGACGACCGGCGAGTCGCGCACGTGGAGCAGGGCGGCCGCGGCGTAGCTGACCGCAAGGCCGACCGCACCGGCGATCAGCCCGGCCAGTGGCCACCAGGCGCGGGAGGTCCTCACGGGCCCGATTGTTCCTCAGGCATGATCGGACCGTGCACTCGAAGGGCTTACGGATTGGTATCGGCTCCGACGTCCACCGCCTGGTCCCCCGCGGCCCGCAGGACCCACCTCTGGCGCTCGGCGGCCTGACCTGGCCCGACGAGGACGTGCGCCTCGAAGGTCACTCCGACGCGGACGTCGCCGCCCACGCGGCCTGCGACGCCCTCCTGTCGGCGGCGGGCCTGGGCGACCTCGGCAGCAACTTCGGTACGGCGGAGCCCGCGTGGGCGGGCGCGAGCGGCGCCGCGCTGCTCGGCGAGACCCGCCGCCGGGTCGAGGCGGCCGGCTTCTCGGTCGTCAACGTGGCCGTCCAGGTGATCGGCAACCGCCCGAAGGTCGGACCGCGGCGCGCCGAGGCGGAGGCCGCGCTCACCGACGTCCTCGGCGCCCCGGTCTCCCTGTCGGCCACCACCACCGACGGGCTCGGCCTCACCGGGCGCGGCGAAGGTGTCGCGGCCATCGCGAACGCGCTGCTGTCCTCCTGACCGCTCTTCCTGCGACACGCTGTCGCGCACCGGCCCCGGGCGTGGCAGGGTGGGACGCCGAGACCGACATGGGGGTAGCGATGTCCGACCACACCGTCATCACCGAGGACGGGCTGCGCCTCCACGTCACCGTGCGCGGCCGCGACGACGCGCCGCTCACGGTGCTGCTGTCCCACTGCTGGACGGCCGAGGAGTCGGACTGGCACTACCAGGTCACCGACCTGCTGGCCCGCTACGGCCGCGACGTCCGGGTGATCACCTGGGACCACCGCGGACACGGCAGGTCCGACCGCGCTCCCGAGTCGGCCTGCACGATCCCGCACCTCGCCCGCGACCTGGGCCTGGTCGTCGACACGTGCGCCCCGGACGGACCGCTGGTCGTCGCCGGGCACTCGGTCGGTGGGATGACGATCACCGCGATCCCCGAGGAGCGCCCGGACCTGATGGCGCGCATCGTCGGCACCCTGTTCGTCAGCACGACCAGCGGCGAGCTGTCGAAGGTGACCCTCGGCCTGCCCGCGGTCGCCGGCGGGCTGCTGCGCGACCGGCTGCCGTTCATCCTGGCCAACCGGTCGCGGATGCTCAGCTTGAGCCGCCGCGAGAAGTTCCCGACCATCGAGCGGCAGGTCGCCCGCCGGTTCCTGTTCGGCCGCCCGGCCCGCTCCCGCGACGTCGCGCTCGTGGTCGACCAGCTCGTCCACGCCGCGCCCGAGACCATGTCCGGCTTCTTCAAGGACATGATGAACCACGACCGGATCGGCAACCTGTCGGCCTTCGACGACATCCCGACCACTGTCCTGGTCGGCACCCGTGACCTGCTCACCCCGCCCGAGCACGCCGGCAAGATCGCCCGCGGCATCCGTGGCGCCCGCCTGCTCGTCGCCCCCGACGCCGGCCACTACCTGCCGTTCGAGCGCCGCGAGCTGGTCAGCGACGAGCTGTTCGCGCTCATCGACCGGGCGCTGGCTGGTCTGAACCGCGCCCCATACGAAATGGTCGCAAACGAGCGCAGAGGACGACCGAATCGCATGGGGCGCGGTGCTCACTAGGCTCGGCAGGGTGAGACCCGCTCCTACCGCCGCCGTCGTCGTCCTCGCCGCCGGGAGCGGCAGCCGCGTGGGGGCCGAGGTCAACAAGATCCTGCTCCCATTGCGCGGCCGGCCGATACTCGCCTGGTCGGTGCTCACCGCGCTGGAGGTGCCGGGCGTCGACCCGGTCGTCGTGGTGCACCGCCCCGGCGAGCGCGCCGACGTCGGTGCCGCGCTGCTGCCGGTGATCGGCGAACGCGACGTGCTGCTCGTCGAGGGTGGCGCGACCCGGCAGGAGTCCGAGCAGGCGGCGTTGGCCGCGCTCGCGCCGCGGGTGGCCGACGGCAGCCTCGACGTCGTCGCGATCCACGACGGCGCCCGGCCGCTCGCGACGGTGGCGCTGTTCGAGGCGACGATCGCGACGGCACGCGAGCACGGGGGCGCCGTACCGACCCACGAGCTGGCGGGCCTGCTCCCCCGCGACCCGACCGCCGCTCCCGCACCGGGTGGGACGGGCACCCGGCTGGTGGGCGTCGCGACCCCGCAGGCGTTCCGAGCCGCCCCACTGCTGGCTGCGTATGCGGCGGCCGCGGACGCCGGCTTCGACGGCACCGACACGGCGGCGGCCTTCGCCGCGTTCGCGCCCGCCGGGCAGGAGGTGTGGGCGGTGCCCGCCGACCCGGGCAACCTCAAGGTGACCTTCGCCGAGGACCTGCGGGTCGCCGAGCGGCTGCTCGCCTAGATGTGATGCCCAGCCAGGTTGTCCAGCCTGGTGATGGGTGCGGCCTTCCCGATTGCTGAGTGGGGCCGGTGGTGGTTGTACTCGTGGATCCATGCTGGCAGAGCGGCGAGCCGGGCTGACTCGGAGTTGTAGAACTTCTTGAATGCCCAGCCTTCGGCCAGGGTGCGGTGGAAGCGCTCGATCTTGCCGTTGGTCTGCGGACGGTAGGGCCGAGTCTTCTTCGGCGTGATGCCCAGATCGGCACAGGTGTCGCGCCACAAGTGGGACTTGTAGCAGCTGCCGTTGTCGCTGAGCACGCGCTTCACGACGACGCCGCGTTCGGCGAACCAGGCGACCGCGTTCTTGAGGACCTCGGCCGCGGTCTCCTTGGTCTCGTCGTCGTGAGCCTCGACGTAGGCCACGCGGGAGTGGTCGTCGACAACGGTGTGCAGGTAACAGGTCCCGATCACCGGGTTGCGCCACTTGTTGCGAGGCACGCCTGTTCGCGCGACTGTGGCCGACCGGTTCTTCTCGCCCTGCTGACGCCCGACGTAGCGCCAGCCGCCGCCGTCGGGGACCTTGCCGAGTTTCTTGACGTCGACATGCATCAGGTCGCCGGGCTTCTCGTGCTCGTAGCGGCGGATCGGCTCGCCGGTGGCGCGGTCGATGTGGGAGAGGCGGTTGATCCGGCAGCGGACCAGGACCGCGTGCACGGTCGAGGCAGGCATGTTGAGGCGGTCGGCGATCTCGACGGGGCCGAGTCGCTGCTTCCAGCGCAGGTGCACGATCTTGCGCACGATCGGCGCCGGTGTGCGGTTCGGCTGCCGATGCGGGGCTGAGGACCGGTCGAGCATTCCGTCCGGTCCCTCGTCGCGGTAGCGATCGGCCCACTTCTTCGCTGTGCGCCACGAGACGTCGTAGCGCTCGGCAGCTCGAGCTGGCGGCCAGCCGTGATCGACGATCAGGCGCGCAAGACGTAGGCGCGCACGTGGGGTCAGGGCTGCGTTGGCATGGGTAGCGTGTGACACGAAGGCCTCCTGCGGTGGGAGCGGTTCCTAGACAGCTCCACTCCACACCCGGGAGGCCTTCGTCCATCTACAGCTCAGACCGTGTCGTCACACGATCTCGACCAACGTGCCTGGGCATCACACCTAGATGACTACGGCCGGCAGCCGCACCGTCACCTGAAGGCCGCCGCCGGGCTGTGCGACCAGGGTGAGGGTGCCGTCGTGCGCCTCGGCGATGCTCCGCGCGATCGCCAGCCCGAGCCCGGCACCGGCGTGACCGCCCTGACTCCGCTGCCCGGGCTCGACATGGGTGCGCGCCGAGCCGCGCTGGAACGGCTCGGCGAGCGTGGCGACCAGGTCCGGGTGGAGCAGCGCGCCGGTGTTCTCGACGCTCAGCACCGCCGCCCCCGTCTCCCGGCGGGTGGTGACGCGCACCCGGCCGCCCTCGGGGAGGTTGTGCACGATCGCGTTGTGGGTGAGGTTCGTGGTCAGCTGCAGCAGCAGTGCCGGCTCCCCCTGGGCGATCGCGAGGTCACCCGAGGTCTCGAGGACGATGTCGCGCGCCTCGGCGAGCGGCAGCAGCGTCTCGGTGGCCTCCTCCGCGAGCAGCGAGAGGTCGACGTCCTCGCGGGCGAACGAGCGCCGGTCGGCCCGGCTGAGCACGAGCAGCGCCTCGATCAGGTCGATGGCGCGGGTGTTGACGGCGTACAGGCTTTCGACGAGACGGGTCGGGTCGCGGGTCGGGTCCTTGCGGGCCAGCTCCAGCAGGGTCTGGGTGATGGTCAGCGGCGTGCGCAGCTCGTGGGAGGCGTTGGCGGCGAACCGCTGTTGCTCGGCGACGTGCGCGTCGAGCCGCGCGAGCATGCTGTCGAACGCGTCGGCGAGCTCTCGGAACTCGTCGTCGCGCCCGCGCAGCCGGATCCGGTGGGTGAGCGATCCGCCGGCCGCCCGGCGGGTGGCCTCGGTGATCCTGCCGAGCGGCGCGAGCATCCGTCCGGCCAGCAGCCAGCCGCCGCCGAGCCCGCAGACCAGCAGGAAGCCCAGCACCAGCGCGGCCTTCGGCCAGAACGCCTCCCACAGGTCCGAGCGGCCCGGGATGAACAGGTACGGCGAGCGCGGCCCGCCGCCCGGGAGGTCCTGGGTCGGCACGGTGACCGCCTGGTCGGGCACGTAGCGCAGCAGGAACAGCCACACGACGGCGAGCAGCAGCGCACCGGCGAGGAGCAGGAAGCCGGCGTAGCTGAGCGTCAGCCGGAGCCGGACGCTGGGCCCGGGGCGCCTAGACATCGGCCGCGACATCGATCCGGTACCCGACCCCGGCGACGGTGGCGATCACCCACGGCTCGCCGAGCCGCTTGCGCAGCGCCGAGACGGTGATCCGGACGGCGTTGGTGAACGGGTCGGCGTTCTCGTCCCAGGCCCGCTCGAGCAGCTCCTCGGCGCTCACGACACCGCCCTCTGCGGCCACGAGGACCTCCAGCACCGCGAACTGCTTGCGGGTGAGCGCGACGTACCGGCCGTCGCGATGCACCTCGCGGCGGAACGGGTCCAGGCGCACCCCGGCGATCTCGCGGACCGGCGGTCGGTGGTGCGCGCGACGGCGGTCGAGCGCGCGCAGCCGGAGCACCAGCTCGGCGAGCTCGAACGGCTTGGTGAGGTAGTCGTCGGCGCCGAGCCCGAAGCCGGAGGCCTTGTCGTCGAGCCGGTCCGCGGCGGTGAGCATCAGGATCGGCATCCCAGTGCCGGAGGCGACGATGCGCCGCGCGATCTCGTCGCCCGAGGGGCCGGGCACGTCACGGTCGAGGACCGCGATGTCGTAGGCGTTGACGCTGAGCAGGTCGAGCGCGGTGTCGCCGTCACCGGCGATGTCGGCCGCGATCGCCTCCAGGCGCAGTCCGTCGCGGACGGCCTCGGCCAGGAGAGGCTCGTCCTCGACGATCAGCACCCGCACTCCTCGAATGCTACGAGCCGCCGGATATCGCGGGTGTATCGAAAAACCGATACGCCCTCGCAACGTCGCGCTGCCTTGACTCGTCGCATGACCACTTCCCCCACCCGTCCGGTCTTCCTCCTCCTCGTTGTGTTCGTCCTGCTCGGTGCCGTCGGCTACCGCTCCCTCGCCTCGACCTCGTCGGCGGCCGACTCCGGCCCGGTCGGCGACGGCGAGCTGCCGGACGGCACGTCGGTGTACGACGACGAGCACTCCGGCGTGACCGAGCTCGACCCCGACCTGCTGCGCGCACTGCGCCGCGCCGCGACGGCCGCGGTCGACGACGGCGTCGACCTCGTCGTCAACAGCGGCTGGCGCTCGCGGTCCTACCAGCAGCGGCTGCTCGACGAGGCGGTCGCGACCTACGGCTCCCGCGAGCAGGCCGCCCGCTGGGTGTCCACCCCCGACAACTCGCCGCACGTGTCCGGCGACGCCGTGGACATCGGTCCGGCGCGGGCGGCGGCGTGGCTGGGGACGAACGGCGCGCGGTACGGCCTGTGCCGGATCTACGACAACGAGCCCTGGCACTTCGAGCTGCGGCCCAAGGCGGTCGACGACGGCTGCCCGGAGAGGTACGCCGACCCGACCCGGGACCCGCGCAACCGCTAGGGTAGCGCTGTTCAATGGCGCCGTCGCGAGCGTCGCGAGGCGCGTGCGATGGCAAGGCGCAGGCGCGAAGGCATGCTGGGCGCACGTCGAGCGTCTGCAACGCAGCCAGCGTGCGTGCATCGCGGCGCGCAGCAGGCGGGATTGATCAGCGCTTCCCTAGCGCGGGTCGGTGAGCGCCTCGAGCACCGCGAGGTCGGCCTCGACGGCGATCCGCCGCGCCTCGGGCGGCGCCTCGACGAGCAGCACCCGCTCCGCGCCGTACCGCTGGCGCAGGGTGCTCACCAGCGCCGTGAAGTCGGTCGTGGGCAGCCGGCCGCCGTCGCCGAGCAGGTCGGCGACGACCGCGGCGGGCAGCACCACGGGCGAGCAGACGGCGACGAGGGCGTCGCGGTCGACCGTCGTACCGAGGAGGTCACCGTGCACCTCCTTGACCGTGTCGGTGACCGGGCGGACCCCGACCACGACCCGGTCCTCGACCGCGGCCCGCTCGGCGCAGCGGCGCAGGAACTCCGGCGGGGTCATCGGGCACAGCGGGTCGTGCAGGAGCAGCGGCTCCTCGCGCTCGACGACGGCCGCCCAGGGCACGGTCTGGTCGAGCAGGTCGACCCCGGCCTCGCCCACGGCCCACGCGGCCGCGGCCACGAGGGACTCGCCATGGATCAGGTGGAACGGGAGGGCGCCACGGCCCTCCTCGACCACGATCCCGGCGACGGGGGCAAAAAGGTCGACGGCGTCATACGGGTGCGGGTTCATCGGAACCCACCGTATGACGCCGTCGGCGCGTTGCTGGAGGTGCCTACGAGGCGAGCACCTCGTCGAGGATGGTCTCGGCCTTGTCCTCGTTGGTGTTCTCGCACAGGGCGAGCTCGGAGACGAGGATCTGGCGCGCCTTGGCCAGCATCCGCTTCTCACCCGCGGACAGGCCGCGGTCACGCTCGCGGCGCCACAGGTCGCGCACGACCTCGGCCACCTTCATGACGTCGCCACTGTGGAGCTTCTCGAGGTTCGCCTTGTAGCGCCTCGACCAGTTGGTCGGCTCCTCGACGTGCTCCGCGCGGAGCACTCCGAAGACCCGGTCCAGCCCGTCCTTGTCCACGACATCCCGAACACCCACGAGATCCAGGTTGTCGGCCGGCACACGGACCACGAGGTCCTGCTGGGCGACAATCCGAAGCACGAGGTACTGCCGTTCCTGGCCCTTGATCGTCCGCATCTCGATGTTCTCGATGACCGCGGCCCCGTGATTGGGGTAGACGACCGTTTCGCCGACGGTGAAAGTCATATGAGCAAAACCCCTTCCTAGGTGACCTATCTTACCACGCCTTCTACGACTCTCCGAATGCGTTTGCGCAGGTCAGGGGCACAATCGGCGGCTTGACAAGTGGCCAGTCGTATGGTCCGGGCGGGTCGTCGCAGTGTGGGACACGTCACTTGCCGGGGCACGGCGGCCGGTCCCGCCCGATCGGCGGGCCCGCCCCCATGCTGGTCGGCCGTGGTCAATACTGCTCGCCATGGCGAAGATGCAGCGCTGGCGACGCAGCCGGGCTTCGGAGGAGGGGACCCTGGCGACGGAGACCCCCGACGAGGCCTCCGAGGAGACCCCGGAGCAGACCTCCGACGTCGAGGTCGCGGAGGACGTCGAGGTCGCGGAGGACGTCGAGGTCGCGGAGGACGTCGAGGATCTGGAGCACCCGCCACTCCCCCAAGTACCGGATCGCTCGGGGGTCAGCGGCTGGCTGTTCGGCGGCCGCAACCCCGCCGAGGTGCTCCCCCTCCAGCTGCTGCAGGCCGCGCACGCAAAGCAGGCGATCACCACAGCGCTCGCGATGGGACTGGTCGCCGCGGTGGCCGGGCGCCCGGCGCGTGAGGCGGGCGTCGTACTCGTCACGGTGCTGGTCGGCCAGACCATCCTCGGCTGGCACAACGACATCGTCGACCGCCAGCGCGACCAGGCGCACGGCCTGACCGGCAAGCCGGTCGGCGCGGGCCGGCTCGAGGTCGGCACCGTCTGGTACGCCATCGTCGTCGCGTTCCTGCTGCTCGTGCCGCTCGCCACGACGACCGGCGTGCGCGCCGGCGCCTACTACCTCGGCTCGGTGGCCGTGGCCATGCTCGGCAACATCGTGCTGCGCACCGGGTTCTTCTCGTGGTGGTCGTGGGCGGCGTCGTTCGCCCTGCTGCCGGCGTACCTGTCCTGGGGCGGCTGGGGCGGCAAGGCCGTCGGCAGCGCGCCCGAGCCGGCGATCGTGGTGCTCGCCGCGCTGCTCGGCGTCGGGATCCACTTCATGCGGGCCGTGTGGGGCCTGGTCGCCGACCACGAGGACGGCTGGACCTACCTGCCGCTCAAGCTCGGGCTCAAGCTCGGCGCGACCCGGCTGCTCGCGCTCTCGACCCTGTTCAGCGTCGGCGTCGTCGTCGCGCTGGTCGTGGTCGGCGCCCGGGTCGGTCTGAGCCGCTGAGCGACCCGCCGTCGCGCAACGCTAGAGTGAGCCCGCTTCGACCCCACCTGACCCGGAGGCCTTCCGCCATGCCCCACCTGCGCCGATCCGCGCTCGCCGGCCTGCTGCTGGCCGTCGTTCCCGCCACCGCCCTGAGCGGCTGCGGGTTCCACTACCCGACCGACCGGGTCAACACCATCTCCTCCGGCGTCAACGACCGCACCGGCGACGTCGACGCGCTCGGCATCCGGGTCCTCGCGACCGCGAAGGGCGAGGGCCGGCTGATCGGCGCGCTGTCCAACAACGTGCGCAAGGACGCCTCGCTCGAGTCCGTGTCCTCGACCGCGGGCATCTCCGCCGGCGAGTTCGAGCCGGTCGAGGTCGCGGGCCGGGGCACGGTCAACCTGGCCACCGCGGCCGACGTACCGCTCACCGGCAACTTCACCGCCGGCGACGTCGTCCCGCTCGACCTGACGTTCAGCGACGGTACGACGCTGAGCCTCGACGTCCCGGTCGTCAAGCCGTGCTACCAGTACACCGCGGTGCCCACTCCCACGCCCAGCGAGTCCGCCTCGGAGAAGGCCACCGACGGTGCGGCCGCCGACGCCGCCGCCGAGGAGGAGGGCGACGAGGCTCACGCCGACGAGACCGGCGACGCGACCTTCGACTGCTCCGACGAGGCCCCGGCGCCCGAGAGCGAGCACTGATGACGTTCACGCTCGTCCTGCTCCGCCACGGCGAGAGCGAGTGGAACGCGAAGAACCTCTTCACCGGCTGGGTCGACGTCGCGCTGACCGAGAAGGGGCGCGGCGAGGCGGTCCGCGGCGGCGAGCTCCTCGCGGAGGCCGGCATCCTGCCGGACGTCGTGCACACCTCACTGCAGCGCCGCGCGATCAACACCGCCGCGCTCGCGCTCGACGCCGCCGACCGGCACTGGATCCCGGTGCGTCGATCCTGGCGCCTCAACGAGCGCCACTACGGCGCCCTGCAAGGCAAGGACAAGGCCCAGGTCCGCGACGAGTACGGCGAGGAGCAGTTCATGCTCTGGCGCCGCTCGTTCGACGTCCCCCCGCCGCCGCTGGACGACAGCGACCCCTACTCGCAGTCCGGTGACCCGCGCTACGCCGACCTCGGCGACGAGCTGCCCCGCGCGGAGGCGCTCAAGCAGGTCATCGACCGGCTGCTCCCCTACTGGGACGCCGGCATCGTGCCGGACCTGCGCGCCGGCCACACCGTCCTCATCGCGGCCCACGGCAACAGCCTGCGCGCGATCGTCAAGCACCTCGACCAGATGAGCGACGCCGACATCACCGGCCTCAACATCCCCACCGGGATGCCGCTGGTCTACGAGCTCGACGAGGACACCCTCGCCCCGGTCGTCCCCGGTGGCCGCTACCTCGACCCCGAGGCCGCCGCCGAGGCTGCTGCCGCCGTCGCCAACCAGGGCCGCTGACCCCAGCAGCCCCATTGGCCACAAGTTTCACCGGCTGGCCGGTGAAACTGTCGCTGGGCCGAGGAAGAATCCTCGTCCAACCGCGAGTTTCACCGGTCGGCCGGTGAAACTGGCTTCTCAGCCCGCCAGCACCCCGTCCGCGACGACGGCGAGCATCGAGCGCGCGGCCGCCGGGTCGAGCTCGCTGTTGTCGACGACCGCGGCGACCCCGCCGACCAGCCGGCACAGCTGCAGCGCGTCGACGTCACCGCGCAGCGCACCCTCCGCACCCAGCGCGTCGATGACCCGCTGGTTGGCGTTGAGGTAGGTGCGGCACTTCGCGGCGAAGGGTGAGCCCTCGTCGCCCAGCGCGCTGGTGATCCGCCAGGCGGCGCCCTTGTGGCGGGTGAGGAACTCGACGTACGCGTCGAACCAGGCGAGCATCCGTTCGCGGGCGCTGCCCTCGCCGGCGAGCGCCTTCTCGGCGGCCGCATTCACGGTCTCGACCCACGCCTGGATGGCGGCGTCGTAGAGAGCCTCCTTGGTCGGGAAGTGGCGGTAGAGCGTCCCGACGCCGACCCCGGCGGTCTTGGCGACCTCGTCCATCGAGACGGCGTCGTAGCCCTTCTCGCGGAACAGCTGGCGGGCGATGTCCGCTATCCGCTCACGGTTGCGTACGGCGTCGGCGCGCACTCGGGTCCCCTTTTCCCTTGCTAAACGGAGACACTCTCCGTATCGTTGAGGACTAACCGGAGTCATCCTCCGCTAAAGAGTACCTCGGCCTCACCCGCCAGAACAGGACATCACCCTTGTCTTCCTCCACACTCACTCCCGTGGCACCCCGGGCAACCGCCCGGACCACCACCTCCGCGGGCATCTTCATCGTGCTGCTCGCCCAGCTCATGCTGGTCCTCGACT
Source organism: Nocardioides sp. QY071 (assembly GCF_029961765.1). Lineage (NCBI taxonomy): Bacteria > Bacillati > Actinomycetota > Actinomycetes > Propionibacteriales > Nocardioidaceae > Nocardioides > Nocardioides sp. QY071. The sequence goes on along the minus strand of NZ_CP124681.1, from coordinate 911,387 downwards.
CCGCCGTCATGAACGTCGGACTGCCCCACATCGCCAGCGACCTCCACTTCGGCGCCGCGTCGCTGTCGTGGGTCCTCAACGGCTACGCGCTCGCCTTCGGCGGCCTGCTGCTCCTCGGCGGACGGCTCGGCGACGTCTTCGGCCGCCTCACGGTCTTCTGGATCGGGCTGGCGGTGTTCACCGTCTTCTCGCTGCTCGGCGGCCTGGCCACCGAGCCCTGGATGCTCGTCACCGCCCGCGCCCTCCAGGGCGTCGGGGCCGCGGTCGCCGCTCCGTCGGTGCTCGCCCTGATCACCACGACGGCCCGCGACGAGGCCGCCCGCAACCGCGCCCTCGCGCTCTTCACAGCCGTCTCCTCCGGCGGCGCCGCGCTCGGCATGCTGCTCGGCGGCGTCCTCACCGACGTGCTCAACTGGCGCTGGACGCTGTTCATCAACGTGCCGATCGGCCTCGCGGTCCTGGCGACCGTACGCCGCCACGTCGCCGACACGCCCCGCCGCCCCGGCCGGTTCGACGTGGTCGGCGCGATCACCTCGACCGGTGCGGCGGCCACGCTGGTCTGGACACTCATCAAGGCGCCCGAGCACGGCTGGCTCTCCGCCCCGACCCTCCTCGGCCTGGCTCTGGCCGTCGGCCTCGCCGTCGCCCTGGTCGTCACCGAGCGGCGCCACAGCCACCCGCTCCTCCGCCTGGGCCTGCTGCGCAGCCGGACCCGGGTCGCCACCCTGGTCACCATGGCGGCGCTGTACGGCGGCATGCTCGCCACGTTCTTCCTGATGGTCCAGTACTTCGAGGAGGACCTGGGCTACGGCCCGCTGCAGACCGGGTTCGCGTTCCTGCCGATCCCGCTGAGCGTGTTCACGATGTCGCGGATCACGCCGCGCCTGGTGGCCCGCTTCTCGCAGCCGCCGATCATCGTCGCCGGCGCGGTCGGCGTACTCACCAGCTTCGTGCTGCTCAACCGGATCGACGCCTCGACCAGCTACTGGACCGGTGTCTTCCCGGCCCTGCTGGCGATGGGCCTGAGCATGGGCGGCAGCTTCATGCCGATCACCTCGCTGGCCCTGCAGGGCGTCGAGCCCGAGCACGCCGGCTCGGCCTCGGGCCTGCTGCAGACCATGCAGCAGCTCGGCGGTGCGGTCGGCCTGGCCGTCATCGCGTCGGTGTACGCCTCCCACGGCGTACCCGGCGACTTCCTCGCCGGTGCCCACGCCGGCTTCGCGGCGGCCTCGGTGATCGCGGCGCTCGGACTGGTGAGCGCGGCGACGATGCTCGCCCGGCCGCGGGCGGTCGTGGCGGAGCGCCGACCCGTCGCGAACTAGCCCGGAAATTCAGCCGACCCGGCAGAAAGTGTCTTCACGGAGAGGACACTTTCTGCCGGGTCGGCGCGATTTTCGAGCCCGTCCGAGCCGGGTCGGCGCGATTTTCGAGCCCGTCCGAGCCGGGTCGGCGCGATCTCGGAGCCCGTTCGAGCCGGGTCGGCGCGATCTCGGAGCCCGTTCGAGCCGGGTCGGTCAGGCGGCAGGAGCGGGGTGGTGGCCGGTCACGACGAAGATCACCCGGTTGGCGACCGAGACGGCGTGGTCGGCGATCCGCTCGTAGTAGCGGCCGAGCAGGGCGATGTCGACCGCGGCCTCGACGCCGTGGGTCCACTCCTCGCCGAGCAGCTCGGTGAAGCTGCGGCGGCGCAGCTGGTCCATCTCCTCGTCGTCGCGGCCCAGCGCGATGGCGGCCTCGACGTCGCGCCCCGAGATCACCTCGGTGACTCGGCCGACCATGTCCTCGGCGACCTCGGCCATCCGGGCCATGGTCGGGCGGACCTCCTCGGGTACGGCGACGTCCGGGACCCGCAGGCGGGCGATCTTGGCGACGTGGACGGACAGGTCGCCCATCCGCTCCAGCTCGCCGACCATGCGCAGCGCGGCCACCACGGTGCGCAGGTCACCGGCGACCGGCTGCTGCAGGGAGAGCAGCGCGAAGCAGGAGTCCTCGACCCTCTCGCGGGCACGGTCGATCTCCGCATCCTGGCTGATCACGGTCTCGGCGATCGAGGAGTTGCCGGTCATCAGGGCCTCGGTGGCCTCGCCGACGGCGGTCTGGACGCGGCGGGAGATTCCGGCGAGGTCGTCGAAGATCGCGTCGAGCTGGTCGGTGTAGGCATCACGCATGGGCCCGAGCGTACGGAGCCGAGGTGTCCGGCAAGCGTGGTGCGGTGAACGCGGGATGAACATCGCGAAGCACGACCTCGTTGATTCGGAACCCGGTGCTGCGCTCGCCGTACGATCGAGGCGTGGATCCGACGACGCAGGCCTTCCTGGCCGCGCTCCTCGGCGCCCTCGTGGCGGGCGGGGCCATGCTGGCATGGCACCTCAGCGACCGCCAGCAACGGGTCTACCAGACCCCCGAGGAGCCGCTGCTGCCCGACGGCGTTGCGGCGGTGCTCTCGGTGCTGCGCAGCAGCGCGGTCGTCGTCGACGAGTCCGACGCCGTCGTGAAGGCGTCGGCGCCGGCGTACGCCATGGGCTTCGTGCGCGGCACCACCCTGCTCTCCGACGAGCTCGGCGGCCTGATCCGTCAGGTACGACGCGACGGCCAGATCCGCGAGACCGAGCTGATCGTGCCGCGGGCGACCGGCACGCCGCGCCACGTCACCGCGCGCGTGGCGCCGCTGGGCTCGCGCCTGGTGCTGGCCCTGGTCGAGGACCGCACCCGCGAGCGCCAGGTCGACGCCGTACGACGTGACTTCGTGGCCAACGTGAGCCACGAACTGAAGACGCCGGTCGGCGCGATGCGCCTGCTCGCCGAGGCGGTCCAGGACGCGTCGGACGACCCCGAGGCGGTCTACCGGTTCGCGTCGCGGATGCTCACCGAGAGCGACCGCCTCTCGCGGCTGATCCAACAGATCATCGAGCTCTCGAGATTGCAGGGCGACGAGCCGCTCGACTCGCCGGTCCCCGTCTCGATCGACGACGTGGTCGCCTCCGCGGTCGACTTCGTCGACATGAACGCCAACGCCAAGGACATCCAGCTCATCGCCGAGGGCGAGGAGGGGCTCAAGGTCCTCGGCAGCGAGAAGCAGGTCGGCGCCGCCGTCTCCAACCTGGTGGCGAACGCCGTGGCCTACTCCGAGCCCAACTCCCGCGTCGTGGTGACCCGCAAGCGGGTCGGGCCCAACGTGGAGATCTCTGTCATCGACCAGGGCATCGGCATCCCCGAGGCCGAGGTCGAGCGCATCTTCGAGCGGTTCTACCGGGTCGACCCCGCACGACACCGCTCGACCGGCGGCACCGGCCTGGGGCTGTCGATCGTCAAGCACGTGGCCGCCACCCACGGCGGCGAGGTGCGCGTGTGGTCGGTGGAGGGGCAGGGCTCGACCTTCACCCTCACGTTGCCGCAGCACGCGCACCACGACGCGGAGGGGCCGTACCTGCGGCTCGCACCGCTCGCGTCCACCCCGGAATCGCCGGGCGGACGCACGAATGATCAGGAGGACGCATGACCCGGGTACTTGTCGTCGAGGACGAGGAGAGCTACAGCGACGCGCTCGCCTACCTGCTCCGCAAGGAGGGGTTCGAGGTCGCGATCGCTGCCGACGGCAACGAGGCGCTCAAGGAGTTCGACCGCAACGGCGCCGACATCGTGCTGCTCGACCTGATGCTTCCGGGCATCCCCGGCACCGAGGTGTGTCGCACCATCCGGCAGACGTCGAACGTGCCGGTGATCATGGTCAGCGCCAAGGACGACGAGGTGGACAAGGTGGTCGGGCTCGAGCTGGGCGCCGACGACTACGTCACCAAGCCGTACTCCCCCCGCGAGCTGGTCGCCCGGATCCGCGCGGTCCTGCGCCGCGGCATCGGCGACGAGCTGCTGCCCGACACCCTCGAGGCCGGGCCGGTCCGGATGGACGTCGAGCGCCACGTGGTCACCGTCGACGGCACCGAGCAGCGGCTGCCGCTCAAGGAGTTCGAGCTGCTCGAGATGTTCCTGCGCAACCCGGGCCGGGTGCTCACCCGCGGCCAGCTGATCGACCGGGTCTGGGGCTCCGACTACGTCGGCGACACCAAGACCCTCGACGTGCACGTCAAGCGGCTGCGCGCCAAGCTGGAGCCGGAGCCGAGCGAGCCGAAGTTCCTCGTCACGGTCCGCGGCCTGGGCTACAAGTTCGACGTCTGAAAATCGCGCGACCGGCAGGTCGCGTTCCCCTAGCGTGAGCGGGTGACCGCCGCCGAGCCCGCCGCCCCCGCCGTCGTCCCGGACCCCCGGCGGGCCGGCGACACCGGGCCGTTGGCCCTCGTCGCGGTCGGGACCACGCTGGTCCTGTGGGCCAGCGCCTTCGTCGGCATCCGGCACCTCTCCCACGACTTCTCCGCCGGTGCGCTGTCCCTGGGCCGGCTGACGGCGGGCGCGCTGGCCCTCGCGCCGGTCGCGCTCGCACAGGGCCTGCCCCGCCCGAGCCGGCGGCAGTGGGTCTCGATCGCGACGATCGGCGTGCTCTGGTTCGGGATCTACAACCTCTCTCTCAACGCCGGCGAGCAGCGTGTCGACGCCGGGACGGCCTCGATGCTGCTGCAGGTCTCCCCCGTCCTCATCGCCGTCCTGGCCGCGATGTTCCTCGGCGAGCGGTTCACCGCCCAGCTCGCCGCCGGCCTGGTGCTGGCGTTCTCGGGCGTCGTCGTGATCGGCCTGTCCACCTCGGGCGGGGACAACACCGGCGACCTGCTCGGTGTCGTGCTGTGCCTGGTGCCCGCGGCGGCGTACTCCGTCAGCGTGATCCTCCAGAAGCCGCTCGTCGCCGAGCTCTCCGCCGTCCACGTCACCTGGCTGGCGTGCACCGTCGGCGTGGTGACCTGCCTGCCGTGGGCGGGTCGGCTGGTCACCGAGGTCGGCGACGCACCGGTGTCGTCCACGCTGTGGCTGGTCTACCTCGGGGTGTTCCCGACGGCGATCGCGTTCACGACCTACGCCTACGCGCTGCGGCACATGACCGCCTCGGCGCTCGGTGTCACGACCTACCTGGTTCCGCCGCTGACGATCGTGATGGGGCTGGTGTTCCTCGACGAGGTCCCGCCGGTGGTGGCGTACGCCGGCGGCGTGCTCGCACTCGTCGGGGTGGCGGTGGCGCGCCGGACCCGCTGACGCGGGCCCGGAGGTCAGGCCGGGTCGGGGCCGGGGACGACCGCGCACTCGGCCGCCGGCTCGGTGCTCGCGACCGCGGCCGGCCGCCCGCCGGCGGCGACCGCACAGCCCACGAGGATCAGCGGGAAGCCGACGAGCATGCCGGTAGTGAGCCGCTCGTCGAGCAGGAGTACGCCGAGCAGGATCGCCACCGCCGGGTTGACATAGGTGATGATCGTCGAGCGGGTGGGGCCGGCGACCTTGATCAGATCGAGGAAGATCACGAACGCCAGCGCGGTGCAGACCAGAGCCAGGACGACGACGCTGAGCCAGGCCTCGGCGGGCAGGTCGGTCGGCGGGTCCATCACCCCGAAGGGCGAGTAGACGACCGCGGTCAGGGTGAGCGCACAGGCCATCACGCCGAGCCCGGAGAGGTCGGCGAACCAGCGCGCCAGGATCAGCGGCCCGGTCGCGTAGCAGACCGCCACGCCCAGCATCTCGACCACCGCGAGCACGTCGATGTGACCGATGTCGAGGCCGACCAGGCAGGCCACGCCCGCGAACCCCAGCGCCAGGCCGCCGGTCTGGGCGGCGGTGAACCGCTCGGCGTGGCTGGTCACCAGGAAGGCCAGCGCGCCGAACAGCGGCACCGCGGCCACCAGCAGGCCCGCCAGGGACGAGGAGATCCGCTGCTCGGCATGCCCCAGCAGCACCCACGGGATCATGATCTCGATGACGGCGAAGAGCGTGAGCGGACGCCAGCGGGCCAGCACCGGTGCGACCTCGCGTCGGACGAGCGCCAGCGGCAGCAGCACGAGCGCGGCGAGCGCGGTGCGGAGGAAGACCAGCCCGGCCGGGCTGACGTGGTCGACCGCGATCCGGATGAACAGGTAGGGCAGGCCCCAGATCAGGCACATCGCCAGGAACAGCGACCATCCGCGCTTCGTCACGAGAGGACTCTAGAGAGCCCCGTCGACATCATTCGAGAAATTTCCCCGGATGATGTCGAGGACGCGTGCCGTGCTCCGTCCCAGGGGTGAAGGCGGCAGGATGGCCGTCTCGGACCTGAGGAGAAATCATGGCGAAGTACCTCCTGCTCAAGCACTACCGCAGCAGCCACGCGATCGCGAAGGACGAGCTGGTCCCGATGGACCAGTGGACGCCCGAGGAGGTGAGCGCGCACATCGCGTTCATGCGGCAGGTCGCCGACGAGCTCAGCGAGCGCGGCGAGTTCGTGGACGGTCAGGCGCTCTCCCCGGAGGGCACGTTCGTCCGGTACGACGGCGAGGGCCGCCCGCCGGTCACCGACGGCCCGTTCGCGGAGACCAAGGACCTGATCGCCGGCTGGATGATCATCGACGTCGACAGTCAGGAGCGCGCCTACGAGGCCGCCGCCCGGCTGTCCTCGGCGCCCGGCGCCGGCGGGCAGCCGATCCACGAGTGGATCGAGGTCCGCCCGTTCCTGGGCGAACCGCCGGTCGTCACGGAATGACCGACCAGCCGGGCCTCCCGGGGCTGGGCGAGCTGCTGCGCGACCTCACGCCGCAGGTGCTCGGCATCCTCGTCCGCCGCGGATCCGACTTCGCGGCGGCCGAGGACGCCGTCCAGGAGGCGATGGTCGAGGCGCTGCGGCACTGGCCGCCCGACCAGCCCGACGCGTGGCCCGACAATCCGCGGGCCTGGCTGGTGAAGGTGGCCGGGCGCAAGCTGGTCGACGCCCAGCGCTCGTCGTACGCCCGCGAGCGCCGCGAGCTGCGGGTGCACCTCGAGCCCGGGCCGGGCCCCTCCGAGCAGGCCGACGACACCCTGCTCCTGCTCAGCCGGTGCTGCCATCCGGCGCTCTCCCCGGCGTCGGCGATCGCACTCACCCTGCGCGCGGTCGGTGGCCTGACGACGGCCCAGATCGCGCAGGCGTTCCTGGTGCCGGAGACGACGATGGCGCAGCGGATCAGTCGCGCCAAGCGCACGGTCAGCGGCGAGCGGTTCGACCGGCCCGGGGAGGTCGGCGCGGTGCTGCGGGTGCTCTACCTGATCTTCAACGAGGGGTTCACCGACACCGTCGACCTCGCCGAGGAGGCGATCCGGCTGACCCGGCAGCTCGCGGGCGCGACCGACGATCCCGAGGTCGACGGCCTGCTCGCGCTGATGCTGCTGCACCACGCGCGGCGCCGGGCCCGTCGTACCGCATCGGGGACGGTGGTGCCCCTCGCCGAGCAGGACCGATCGCTGTGGGACACCTCGATGATCGCCGAGGGTGTCGAGGTGCTGCAGGCCGCGCTGGCCCGCGACGCACTCGGCGAGTACCAGGCCCAGGCCGCGATCGCCGCGCTCCACGACGACGCCGCGACGGCCGGGGAGACCGACTGGCCCCAGGTCCTCGAGTGGTACGACGAGCTGCTGCGCCTGGCCCCGAGCCCGGTCGTCGCGCTCAACCGGGCCGTCGCGGTCGGCGAGGTCGACGGGCCGCTCGCCGGCCTGAGGCAGGTCGAGGGGCTGCCCGCCGACCTGCCGCGACGTGACGCCGTCGCCGCGTGGCTGCACGAGCGCGCCGGCGACCGCGACGAGGCCGCCCGGCTGTACCGACTGGCGGCGGAGCGGGCGACCAACGTCGCCGAGCGCGACCACCTCACGCGGCAGGCGAGCCGGCTGCACGCCGGCAGGTAGCCGGAACTCGACGTATCAGGACCGGGGGCCCGCGGGTCCGAGGGAGGTCAGCACCACCCCCTCGGAAAGGTTCCAGCCATGCGCCGACTCGCGCTGATGACCGCAGGCGTCATCTCTCTCGGAGGCCTCGCCGGCCTCGCCACCGCACATCCTGCTCAGGCGGCCGTCCGCACCGTCACCCACCCGGCACCGGTCGTCGTACCCGACGCCAGCATCACCACGGCCACGCTCGACGTCACCAACCTGCCGGGCGTCATCACCGACGTCGACGTCACGCTCAACAACGTGGTCCACACCTGGCCCCGCGACCTCGACATCTACCTCCAGGCACCGGGATCCTCCCGAGTCGTGCGCCTGATGTCCGATGCGTGCGGCACCAGCGCCACTCCCCTCGCCGGCGCCTTCCTCACGATCGACGACGACGCGGGCACCACGATGCCGACCAACGCGGCATGCCCGACGGGCACGTACCAGCCGAGCGAGTACGAGCCTGCGAACGACACCCTGCCGGCGGGGACGACGTTCGCGGACCGCCTGTCGGTCTTCGACGGCGGCAACGCGAACGGCACCTGGACCCTCTACGCCGCCGACGACCTGGGCGTGTACACCGGGCAGCTGACCGGCGGGTTCAGCCTGACGATCGCCACCGACGACGCGCCCGGCGAGACGACCATCACCAGCAAGCCGAAGAAGGTCACCAAGAAGCGCTCCGCGACGATCGGGTTCACGGCGAACAAGCCGAACGTCACCTTCGAGTGCAAGGTGGACAAGAAGGCCTGGAAGGCGTGTGCCTCACCGCTCACGGTGAACAGGCTCAAGCCCGGCAAGCACAAGGTCCGGGTCCGCTCGGTCGGCGACAACGGTCAGGTCGAGTCCACGCCCGCCGTGGCGAAGTGGCGGGTCCGCCGCTGAGCCGCGGCGCACCGGGAGACCGGGGACACCGGAGGCGGATCAGCTCGGCTGGTCCGCCTCCGGCCCCGTGCCGGGCCGGTCCGCGAACAGGGCGTTGAGGTCGGCGCCCGGGACCGCGCGGTCGAAGCCGTCGAACCGGCCCTGTGCCAGACGCGTCGCCGCGGCCTCGAAGCCGCCCCAGGCGGCCCGGGCGAGCGCGCCGCCGACGCTGATCCGGCGTACGCCGAGCGCCGCGAGGCCGGCGAGTGTCACCTCGCTCTGGGCGCCGACGAGGACGTTGACCGGCTTCGGCGCGACCGCCTCGACGATCGCCCGGATCGCGTCCGGGTCGCCGATGCCCGGGGCGTAGAGACAGTCGGCGCCGGCCGCGGCGAAGGCGCGCAGCCGGGTCAGGATGTCGGCGAGGTCGGGGCTGCCGTTGAAGAAGCCGTCGGCCCGCCCGACCAGGAGCACGTCGTGGCCGCTGGCGTCGATCGCCTCCCGGGCGGCGCTGAGCCGCTCTACCGCGACGTCGAGGTCGAGGGTGACCCCGTCGCTCGCGTCCTCGATCGACAGCCCGGCAACGCCCGTCTCCACCGCGAGGGCCACACTCTCGGCGACCCGGTCGGCGCTGTCGCCGTACCCGTCCTCGAAGTCGGCGTTCACCGGCAGGCCGGTGGCGGAGACGATGTCGGCGAGGTGGTCGAGCACCTCGTCGCGGGTGGCCGAGCCGTCGGGACGACCGCGGCTCCAGGCAGCGCCCGAGCTCGTCGTGGCCAGCGCCGCGAAGCCGAGGTGCTCGAGGTAGCGGGCCGAGCCGCGGTCCCACGGGTTGGGAAGCACGAAGCAGCCGGTCTCGTGGAGCGCCCGGAAGGCAGCCCGGCGCTCCGCGATGCTCGTCACTGCTCGAGCCACCCGCGGAACGCCTCCAGGTTGGCGGTCGACTCGCCGCGCTCGATCCGCCAGGCCCACTCCTTGCGGATGGACGACTCGAAGCCGAGCTCGAGGATGGTGTTGAACGCCTCGTCGGCGTAGGTCAGCACCGAACCGAGCAGCCGGTCGAGGTCATCGGTCGTGACCGAGGACAGCGGCAGGCGGGCGTCGAGGTAGATGTCACCGTGGTGGTCGATGCCGAACGCGACGGCGTACATCTTCATGTTGCGCTCGAGCAGCCAGCGGTAGACGCGCTCGAACTGCTCGTCGGGGCGGCGGCACACGAAGGCGTGGATGCCGAGCGCGTGGGGGCCGAGGTCGAGCCGGACGGGTGTCTGCAGCTTCCTCTCACCCGGGAGCGAGAAGCTGAACGTGCCGTCCTCGGTCTCCTCGAACCCGATCTCGTTGTCCTCGAGCCAGGTGCGTACGACGTCAACGGGACTCATCCGACGCGGGCCTCCTGCCGCAGGAGCGCGTGGGCGCGCTCGTAGACCTCCACCGTATGGGTGGCGGTCGCCTCCCACGAGAACTGCCGGGCCTGCTCGAGCGCGCCGCCGGCCAACCGGTCGCGGTACGCCGGGTCGGCGACCACGCGCTCCAGCGCGAGGGCCCAGTCGTGGGGCTCGTGGGTGTCGACGAGCAGTCCGCTGCGGCCGTCGCGTACGACGGTGGTCAGCCCGCCGACAGCGGCGGCGACGACCGGCGCGCCGCAGGCCTGCGCCTCGGCGGCGACCAGGCCGAAGGACTCGTTGTAGGACGGGACGGCGACGAGCGTGGAGGCGGCGTACCAACCGGCGAGCTCGTGCTGCGGCACCGGCGGCACGAACCGGACGACGTCGTCGATGCGCAGCTCGGCGGCCAGGTTGGCCAGGGCCGTCGGGCGTTCGAGCCCGCTGCCGGACGGGCCGCCGACGACGGGCACGACCAGGCGGGGGCGCAGGTCGGGGCGTCGTACGAGCAGCTCGGCGACCGCGCGGAGCAGCACGTCGGGGGCCTTGAGCGGCTGGATCCGGCCGGCGAAGAGCAGGACCAGCGCGTCGTCGGCGAGCTGGCGCTCGCGACGGGCGCGGGCCTGCTCGGCGGGGGTGCGGGCCCGGAACACGTCGGTGTCCACGCCGGGGTGGACGACCTCGACCCGGCCCGGGTCGGCGTCGTACAGGTTGATCAGCTGCTTGGCCTCGAGGTCGGTGTTGGCGATGAGCACGTCGGCGGCCTCGACGACCTGCTCCTCGCCGATCACGCGGGCCTGCGGCTCGGGGGTGTCGCCGACGGCCAGCGCCTCGTTCTTGACCTTGGCCATGGTGTGCATGGAGTGGACCAGCGGGACGCCCCACCGGTCGCGGGCCAGCGCGCCGACCTGGCCGGAGAGCCAGTAGTGGGAGTGGACGACGTCGAAGTGGCCGGCCGGGTGGGCGGCCTCGGCACGCAGCACCTCGCGGGCGAACACGCACAGCTGGCCGGGCAGCTGGTCCTTGGTGAGCCCCTCGAACGGGCCGGCGTGCACGTTGTGCACGGTCACGCCGTCGCCGACGGGGACGACGGGGTCGAGCCGGGAGCTGGTGGCCCGGGTGAAGATGTCGACCGCGGTGCCCTGCTCGGCGAGGCGCCGGGCGAGCTCGACGACGTAGACGTTCATGCCGCCCGCGTCGCCCGTACCGGGCTGGTCGAGCGGGGAGGTGTGCAGGCTGATCATCGCGACCCGGCCGATCGCCGACTCCCCCATCGCGCCTCCTCGTGCTCGTCCCGCTGCTCGGTCGACCTGTTCCAGGTCAATCGGTCAACCCTGCCAGTGTGCCCGGCATTCCCGTCCGTCCAGAATGGGGTCCATGACCTCCCGCCTCGCCGTCGTCACCGGCGCGTCCAGCGGCATCGGCGCCGCGACCGCCCGCCACCTCGCCCGCGAGGGCTTCGAGGTCGTCTGCGCGGCCCGCCGGGCCGACCGGATCGAGGCGCTGGCCGCCGAGATCGGCGGCCGGGCCGTGGTCTGCGACGTGACCTCCCCGGAGTCGGTGGCCGGGCTGGCCGCGGCGGTCGGCCCACGGCTCGACGTACTGGTCAACAACGCCGGTGGCGCGTTCGGCCTCGCCCCCGTGGCCGAGGCGGACGCCGACGAGTGGCGCCGGATGTACGACGTCAACGTGCTCGGCCTGATGCAGGTGACCAAGGCCCTGCTGCCGGCGCTGGTGGCCAGCGGCGCGGGCGTGATCGTCAACGTGGGCTCGACCGCGGGCCGGATCGCCTACGAGGGCGGGGCCGGCTACACCGCCGCCAAGCACGGCACCAAGGTCGTCACCGAGACGTTGCGCCTCGAGCTGTTCGACCAGCCGGTCCGGGTCTGCGAGGTGGCGCCGGGGATGGTCCGCACGGACGAGTTCGCGCTCACCCGGTTCGGCGGCGACCAGGCCCGCGCCGACGCGGTCTACGCCGGTGTCGCGGAGCCGCTGGTGGCCGACGACGTGGCGGACGCGATCACCTGGGTGGCCACCCGCCCCGCACACGTCAACATCGACGAGCTGGTCATCAAGCCGCGCGCCCAGGCCGCGGCCCACAAGGTGCACCGGGTCAGCGGCGACTGACCAGCCTCCGGGTGCGCAGCGCCACCGCGCGCGGCACCCCGCCCCACGCGGTGGTGGAGCGGATGGGCAGGGCTGCGTGCGGGGGCAGCACGAGGGTGATCGCGAGCTGCTGGACGTCGCGCGGTCGTCGTACCGAGGCCATGCCGTTGCGCACCTCGCGCGCGGCGTGGGCCCCGCCGAAGATCGCGACCGGCTGCTCGTGGTGGGCGCGGGCCCGGGCCAGCGCGGTGTCCGGGATCCGGTCCAGAGCAGCCCGTACGCCGGCCGGCACGGTGGCGGGCAGGCCGACCGTCGCGCGGGCCGCGGCCAGCGAGGTGAGCGCCGGAACGGGCAGGTCCTGCGCGAAGACCGCCGGGTCGCGGGCCAGCCGGCGCAGGTCGACCAGGGTACGCAGCCAGATCCAGCCCTCGCGGTGCCCGGCGAGGTGCCGGAACGCGTCAGCGGGCGCCAGGGTCGGCACCTCGGTCCCGCCGACCTCGACCGTCGTCCGGCGGGCGAGCAGTTCGTCGGTGTCCGGCTGGGCGCCGGGCATGGCGTCGAGGCGCCAGTGCAGGTCGACGTCGGCGCCCGCGCCGAGGTAGGTCAGCGTGTGGCCCCAGCGCTGCACGTGCCGCCAGGCCCACATCCCGGGCTCGATCCGGCCCCGCTCGTGCAGCGCCCAGCCGGAGTCGGTCAGCAGCCGGTGGGCGTCGGCGGCCGCCTCGGGCCGCACCAGCAGGTCGACGTCGCCCGCACCCCGGGCGTCGGGGCGCCCGGTCGTCAGCACGGACAGCGGGATGCCCTTGAACACCAGCGCGTCGATGCCGGCCTCGTCGAGGAGCCGCCAGGCGCGGACGGTCTCGAAGGTGTGCACCAGGTGGCGCTGGCGCGAGCCCGCGACCATCGCCTCGAGGACGCGGAGCACCTCGGCCGGCAGGCCGAGCTCGCCGGCGCGCGAGGACAGCAGCTCGGGGACCCGGTGCCGTCGTACCGCCTCGAGGAGGTCGCGCAGCGGCACGTCGCCGAGCGGGATCGGCCGCGCCGGGCGGCCTTCCTCCGCATCGAGCGCACTGCTCACCATTCGGCAGAGCAGGTCGAGAGCGGTGTTCACGCCGTGAGCGTGGCACGCGCTCCGCGGCGGCGCCGGGGGAACGGTGCGGCCGGGAAGGTTAAAAAACGGAGGAACCGCCCACGTGGGCGTGTCCTGCGGGAGCACAGTTGCGTTGCACCGCTGACGGAGCACTCCCTCCCTCCGTCCTGCACCCCCCGAGGAGCTCACATGAAGCTGACCTACGTTGCACCCGTCCTCGAGACCCTGAGCGTCACGGCGACCCAGGACATCGACATCGACATCGACATCACCCTCGGGCTCGGCAGCTGACCTCTCCGAAGTTCGCTGCTGCCACGGCGGTCGCGTGGTGCCTGCTCGGCGCCACCCGGCTGCTGACGGTCGTCCTGCCGTTCGGTGCGGTACGTCGCCTCCTCGGCGAGCCCGCCGCACCGGGCGCAGCAGGGCCCCCGGCGCCCCCGGACGCGTCGGCGCGAGACCTCGCGCGCGCCCGGGCGGTCGGGCGGGCGGTCCGGTACGCCGCCACGCGGACGCCCTGGACCTCCGACTGCTACCCGCAGGCCCTGACCGCGCGCATCCTGCTGCGCGGCGCACGGGTGCCGCACACCGTCGTCTTCGGACTGCTGCGCGGCGACGCCGGTGAGCTCCTCGCACACGCCTGGGTCACTGTCGGGACGGTCACCGTCACCGGTGGCTCCGTGCGCGAGTGGACCCCGGTCGGCAGCTTCGGCTGGCATCCCTGAGGCCTCGACCATGTACGCCGGCTACGGACTCCTCATCGACAGCGACCTCCCGCTGCCCGACCTCGCGCGCGAGCCCGCCCCTTCCGCGTCCTCGCCCGATGTCGTCGTACGCCTCGGGCCGGTCGCACCTCCCTCGGCCGGCGCGGTCCTGCTGCCTCGCGGGCTGTGGGTCGACGGCGGCCGGATCGGGATCGACGTACCCGAGGTCGGGCGCTACGCCTGCTCCGACGGCGTCCTGATCACCGTCGAGGCCGCTCCCGGCGCGTCCGAGGACGCGCTGCGGCTGTTCCTGCTCGGCTCGGCCCTCGGCTGCCTGCTCACCCAGCGCGGCCTGCTCGTCCTGCACGGCAACGCCTTCGTCGTCGACGGCGGCTGCGCGGTCGTCCTCGGTCACTCCGGTGCCGGCAAGTCCACGCTCGCCGCCGAGATGCACCGTCGCGGACACCTCGTCCTCAGCGACGACGTCGTGCCCGTCGACGCCGCGGGCCGCGCGATCCCCGGCTGGCCGCGGATCAAGCTCTGGCAGGACGCCCTGGACCGGCTCGGCCTGCCGGCCACCGGGCTGGACCGGGTCGACGACCGGTTCCAGAAGTTCCACGTGCCGCTGGACCGCTCCGGGTCCCTGACGCCGGTGCCCATCCGGTGGATCTACGTCCTCGACCGGCACGACGGCCCGCTTCGCGTCGTACCCGTGACGGGGGCGGCGGCCTTCGCCGGACTGCACGAGCACAGCTACCGCAACGAGGTCCTCGTCGGGGAGCTGCGTCGTACCCACCTCGCGCGCAGCGCCGAGCTGGTCCGCACCACCCGCCTCGCGCGGGTCGACCGGCCCCGCGGCATCGACTCCGTCGTCGCCTCGGCCGACGCGATCCTCACCGACATCCACTCCACCACCCCCCAGGCGCCCTCGGGTCGGCGCGCGATCCGAGAGGAGCACCATGCGACGAGACCGACCCGAACGATGGGTGCGTGATCCCGCCCTCCACGCCGTGGAGATGGGCGAGGAGTTCGTGATGATGGGTGTCGACCAGGGCGAGTACTACGCGGTCAAGGGCGTCGCGGCCAGCCTGTGGCGCCACCTCGCCGGGCCGCGGGACCTCACCGAGCTGTGCACGCTCGTCGCCGCGGAGTACGACGTCACCGCCGAGCTGTGCCACGACGACGTCGTGGCGTTCCTCGAGCAGCTGCAGAGCAAGCGGATGGTGCGCGCGGCGTCGTGACCGCGCCGCGCCGCCTCAGGCGAGCGCGCGGTCCAGCGCGGCCGTGACGTGCAGCGTGGTGCAGGGGAAGACGGGGATCTCGGAGTCCGCCTGGCGGATGAGCAGCTCGAGCTCGGAGCAGCCGAGGATCACGCCGCCGGCGCCGGCGTCCCAGGCCTCGCTGATCATTCCGACGACGGCGCGGCGGGAGTCGTCGACGACCTTCCCGTGCACCAGCTCGTCGTAGATGATCCGGTTCAGCTCGTCGTGGTGCCCCTCGTCGGGGACGATCACCGACAGGCCGTGCCGGGCGATCCGGTCGGTGAAGAAGGTGCGCGACATCGCGAACTTGGTGCCGAGGAGGGCGACGCTCTGGACGCCCTCGGCCTTGCAGGCCTCGGCGACGACGTCGCCGAGGTGCAGCAGCGGGATCGAGACGGCGTCCTGGACCTGCTCGGCGACCCGGTGGAAGGTGGTGGTGCACAGCATCAGGAAGTCGGCGCCGGCGCGCTCGACCGACTCCGCGGCGGCGCGCAGGATGGCCGCGACGCCGTCCCAGTCCTCGGCCTCCTGGAGCCGGGTGACCTCGGCGAAGTCGACGGAGGCCATCACGCTCTGCGCCGAGTGGAAGCCGCCGAGACGCTCCTCGACACCGCGGTTCAGCGCCTCGTAGTACGCCGCACTGCTCTCCCAGGACATGCCGCCGACGAGGCCGATGGTCTGCATGGGCCGAGTCTAGGGTGCGGCCGACGATGCGAGGAGGAAGGTCCGACGCAAGTAGGCTGAACCCTCGTGTCCCAGACTCGTCGTACCGATCTCCGCAACGTCGCCATCGTCGCCCACGTCGACCACGGCAAGACGACCCTCGTCGACGCGATGCTGCACCAGGCCGGTGCCTTCAGCGCGCACCAGGCCGAGGGCGTCGCCGAGCGCGTGATGGACTCCGGTGACCTCGAGCGCGAGAAGGGCATCACCATCCTCGCGAAGAACACCGCGGTCCACTACCGCGGCCCCTCCGCGCAGGAGATGGCCGACGGCGACATGGTCATCAACATCATCGACACCCCCGGCCACGCCGACTTCGGCGGCGAGGTCGAGCGCGGCCTGTCGATGGTCGACGGCATCGTGCTGCTGGTCGACGCGTCCGAGGGCCCGCTGCCCCAGACCCGCTTCGTGCTGCGCAAGGCGCTCAACGCCGACATGCCGGTGATCCTCGTGGTCAACAAGACCGACCGCGGCGACGCCCGGATCGACGAGGTCGTCGACGAGACCTACGAGCTGTTCATGGACCTGCTCGACGACTCGCACTCGCAGGACGCGCTCGACTTCCCGGTCGTCTACGCCTCGGGCAAGGCCGGCATCGCCTCGCTCACCAAGCCCGAGAACGGCACCCTGCCCGAGGGCAGCGACCTCGAGCCGCTCTTCCGGACCATCCTGGAGACCATCCCCGCGCCGGAGTACGACGACGAGGCGCCCCTGCAGGCCCACGTCACCAACCTCGACGCCTCCCCCTTCCTGGGTCGCCTCGCGCTGCTGCGCATCAAGCAGGGCAACCTGAGGAAGGGCCAGAACGTCGCGTGGATCAACCGCGACGGCGTGACCAAGAACGTCAAGGTCACCGAGCTCCTCATCACCGAGGGCCTCGAGCGCAAGCCCGGTGAGTCGGCCGGTCCCGGTGACATCGTCGCCGTCGCCGGCATCCCGGAGATCACCATCGGCGAGACCCTCGCCGACCCGGAGAACCCGATCGCGCTGCCGCTCATCCACGTCGACGAGCCGGCCATCTCGATGACCATCGGCACCAACACCTCGCCGCTGGTGGGCAAGGGCGGCAAGGGCCACAAGGTCACCGCCCGCCTGGTCAAGGACCGCCTCGACTCCGAGCTGATCGGCAACGTCTCGCTCCGCGTGCTGCCCACCGAGCGTCCCGACGCGTGGGAGGTCCAGGGCCGCGGCGAGCTGGCGCTGGCGATCCTGGTCGAGCAGATGCGCCGCGAGGGCTACGAGCTGACCGTCGGCAAGCCGCAGGTCGTCGTGCGCGAGGTCGACGGAAAGACCCACGAGCCCTTCGAGCGGCTCACCATCGACGCGCCCGAGGAGTTCCTCGGCACCATCACCGAGCTCCTCGCCAACCGCAAGGGCCGGATGGAGGGGATGACCAACCACGGCACCGGCTGGGTGCGGATGGAGTTCATCGTCCCCGCCCGTGGCCTGATCGGCTTCCGCACCGACTTCCTCACCGAGACCCGCGGCACCGGCATCGCGCACTCGATCTCCGAGGGCTACTTCCCGTGGGCCGGCGAGATCCGCAGCCGCCAGTCGGGCTCGCTCGTCGCCGACCGCTCGGGCGCGGCGACGGCGTACGCCATGACCTCGCTGCAGGAGCGCGGCGTGCTCTTCGTCGAGCCGTCGACCGAGGTCTACGAGGGCATGATCGTCGGCGAGAACTCCCGCGCCGACGACATGGACGTCAACATCACCAAGGAGAAGCAGCAGACCAACATCCGGTCCGCCACCTCCGACAACTTCGAGAAGCTCATCCCGCCGAAGAAGCTCTCCCTCGAGCAGTGCCTGGAGTTCTGCCGCGAGGACGAGTGCGTGGAGATCACCCCTGAGACCGTGCGCATCCGCAAGGTCAACCTCGACGCCAACGAGCGTGCCAAGGCCGCCAGCCGCGCCAAGAAGGCCAACAAGTAGCGGGTACGCCGCCGCGAACGTGACAGACCCCGCCTCGGGTTTCCCGGGGCGGGGTCTGACGTTTTCGGGGCCCCAAACCGTTCGATCGAACGGTTTGGGGGACTTGTGGCCCGCAAACTCCCCCGAACCGTTCGATCGAACGGTTTGGGGGCCAGCGGCGGATCAGCTGAGGCGCTCGAGCACCATCGCCATGCCCTGGCCGCCGGCGGCGCACATGGTCTCGAGACCGAACTGCGCGTCGCGCTCCTGCAGGCCGTGGATCAGTGTGGTGGCCATCCGGGCGCCGGTGGAGCCGAACGGGTGGCCGAGCGCGATCGCGCCGCCGTTGACGTTGACGCGGTCGAGGTCGAGGCCGAGCTGGTCGATGCAGGGCAGCACCTGGGCGGCGAAGGCCTCGTTCATCTCGACGAGGTCGATGTCGCCGACGGAAAGGCCGGCGCGGGCGATCGCCTGGCGGCTGGCCTCGACCGGGCCCAGGCCCATGATCTCGGGGCTCAACGCGGAGACGCCGGTGGACACGACGCGGGCCAGCGGCGTGATGCCGAGCTCGGCGGCGCGGGTGTCGCTCATGACGACCAGCGCGGCGGCGCCGTCGTTGAGCGGGCAGCAGTTGGCAGCGGTGACGGTGCCCTCGGGGTGGAAGACCGGCGCCATCGAGGCGACCTTCTCGAGGGTGACGCCGGCGCGCGGGCCGTCGTCGGTGTCGACGACGGTGCCGTCGGCGAGGGTGACCGGCGTGATGTCGGTCTTCCAGAACCCGCGCTGGGCGGCGGCCTCGGCGAGGTTCTGGCTGCGCACGGCGTACTCGTCCTGCGCCTCGCGCGAGACGTTGCAGTAGCGGGCGACGTTCTCGGCGGTCTCTCCCATCGCGAGGTAGACGTCCGGGAGCTCGCCGAGCGAGCGCGGGTCGACCCACGGCTCGCGGGCCAGCGCCTTGGCGGCGGCGCGCTCGGCGGCGTCGGCGTACAGCGGGTTGCGGGTGTCCGGCATCCCGTCGGCCTTGCCGTACTGGAACCGGGAGACGGTCTCGACGCCGGCAGCGACGAAGACGTCGCCCTCTCCGGCGCGGATGGCGTGCAGCGCCATGCGGGTGGCCTGCAGCGACGACGCGCAGTAGCGGTGCACGGTGGTGCCCGGGACGCCGTCGAGACCCAGGCGCATCGCGACCATGCGGCCGATGTTGTAGCCCTGCTCACCGGCGGGCTGCGCGCAGCCCATCATCAGGTCCTCGACGAGGGTGCGGTCCAGCTCGGGTACGGCGGACAGCGCCGCGTCGACCATCTGGGCGGCGAGGTCGTCGGGCCGCATCTCGCGCAGCGAGCCCTTGTAGGCACGGCCGATCGGCGAACGGGCGGCGGAGACGATGACGGCTTCGGGCACGGAGAGCTCCTGACTCAGGCGTTGGGGGTGTGCTGGAGGAAGGCGGGCCACTCGCCGCCACCGTCGACGTTGAGGACGGCTCCGGTGATGTGGGTGGCCAGCGGCGAGGACAGGAACACGCAGGCCTGCCCGACCTCGAGCGGCGTGGCGAAGACGCCCCGCGGGATGGTGGCGGCGACCGCGGCGAACTGCTCCGCGTCGCCGTAGTGGTCGACCGAGCCGGGCGTCTCGACCAGCCCGCAGCTCACCGCGTTCACGCGGACCTCGGGCGCCCACTCGACGCCGAGGCTGGTGGTGAGGCTCTCGAGGGCGGCCTTCGCGGCGCCGTAGACGGCGGTGCCGGGGCTGGCGCGGCGCGCGGAGATCGAGGTGATGTTGACCATCGACCCGCCGGTCTCCTTCAGGTGCGGGCGCACGGCGAGGCCGACGTAGACCGCGGACATGAAGTTGAGGTCGTTGATCTTGGCGTGGAAGCGCGGCGAGCCCGCGTCGAACTGCGCGAAGGGCGACCCCCCGGCGTTGTTGACCGCGACGTCGATACGGCCGCGGCGGCGTACGACGTCGGCGACCCACGCCTCGACCTGGTCGGCCTCGCGCACGTCCACGGGCGAGAAGTGCACGCCGTCGCGAAGGGAGTCCGGCGTGCTCCGCCCGCAGATCTCCACCGCCGCACCGGCCTCGAGGAAGGCCTGCACGATGCCGTCGCCCACGCCCTTGCCGCCGCCGGTCACGAGGACCACCTGGCCGGTCATGTCGATGCTGTACGCCACGGAATCCCTTTCGTCGTCCTCCGACGGAGGATCATAAGGGATGAACCAAGCAAGTGCTAGGTTGACCGCCTGCTGCACAGATAGCCGATGACGCCGACCGACACCGCGAGCGACACCACGGCGCCGCCGGAGGTCGGGCTCAGCAGCATCGGCAGGGCCGTCAGCACCGCGATGTCGACGCCGCGAAGCACACTGCCGTAGAGGTTCGTGGGCACTCCCCCCGCGGGCGTCGAGACCAGCGGGCGGCCGTAGTCCGGCGGCCGGCCCGTCACCCAGCGCACGCCGGCCGCGAGGCCGCCGACGCCCGACGCGGCGCCGAGCAGGGCGAGGTCGGCGGCCGGCGCGATGATCGTGCGGTGCAGCGCAGGCGCACTGAGCAGTCCGTGCACGACCAGCAGCGTCCCCGGTACGACGACCGCCGCCGCCCGGGTCGCCCCCAGCCCCGCCGGGAACATCCGGGCCATGCCCGAGGACCGGGTCAGCACCCGCAGTGCGACCAGGAACGGCACCACGAGGACGAAGCAGACGACCACCTCGACGAGCACCACCACGACCCGGCCGCCGACCGCGGCGACGGCGTACGGCACGACGAGCGAGCCGGCCAGCAGCACGAGCCGACCCGGCTGGCGGCGGAGCCGGATCACGTCGCGCCAGGCGAGGGCGGCGAGACCGGAGGGACCACCGCGCCGCGGACGGACGGACCCGCGCCGACTGTTGGCGTGGGCGACCAGCACGTCGAACATGAGGGCCAGGTCGAGTGTGGCCAGCGCGCCGCCGAGCCCCGGCACGAGCGCGCCGCCCGGGGCGACGTCGCGCCGCCGCAGGCGGGCGGCGAGCACGCCGGCGCGGACCAGGACCGTGGCCACACCCGCGCCGAGCAGGCCGAGCGCGACCATCGACGCCACCCGAACGACCGGACCTGTCGTGACCTCGGGAGCCCTCGACACCGCGATCGCACCGAGACCGGCGCCCACCGCCAGCAGGCTGACCAGGCCGAGCAGCCGGGCCGGGTGGCTCCCCCGAGCAGACGCTTGGGCGTGCACCAGCGCCCCGACGCCGTACGACGACAGCCCGGCCGCGCCCGCCGTGAACAGGGCCATGGTCCCGACGCCGTAGCCGGCCAGGACAGCGGCGCCCGCGGCGACAGGGGCGACGAGGGCCGCGGCCAGCAGCGTCGTACCCCTGGCGCGGCCGCGGAGCAGCTCGCCGCGGTCGACCGGGCTCGGCAGCAGCCACGCGGCCACGCCCGGGCTGACCGCGACCGGGCCGACCATCCGGGCCAGCGACCAGAGCACCGCCAGCAGGGTGCCGACCACCAGCCACGGCAGCAGCGACCGGGCTGCAGCGCAGTCGGAGGCCACGCACGCCCGGTCGCCGACGTCGGAGAGGTTCACCAGGACGCTGACGAGCATCGAACCGAGCATCAGCACCGCGAAGACGCCGATGTACAGGTCCTGCAGCGCCTCGCCCAGGGACAGGGTGCGGCGGCTGCGACGCCAGAACCGGATGTCGGCCCGGAGCTCGCCCGCCTCGGTGGCCCTCACGAGGCGCTCACGAGTGTCGCGCCAGGCTGACCACGTCGTCGGCGATCGCGTCCACGAGCGCCGGGGCGTGGCTGGCCAGCACGATCGCCAGCCCCGCGGCCTTCTCGGCGAGCAAGCGCTCGGCCAGCCAGGCCAGGCCGTCCTGGTCGAGACGCTGCTCGGGCTCGTCGAGGACGAGCAGCCGCCTCGGCCGGACGAACGCGCTGGCCAGCGCGAGCCGGCGACGTTGGCCCGAGGAGAGCGAGGTCGGCAGCTGCCCGGACTGCGCGGTCAGGCCGACCTCGTCGAGCACGTCGTCGACCACGGCATCGGCGTCCGGGGTGCGATGGGCGCGCGCGAAGAGGTCGAGGTGCTCGACGACGGTGAGGTCCGGGAAGAAGTCGAGGTCGTCCATGACGACGGCCATCGCCGCCCGGATCGTCGGGGAGCGCTCGTCGAGCGGCTCCCCCAGCACCTCGACCGTCCCGGCGTCCGGCTGGTCGGCGCCGGTGATGCAGCGCAGGGCGGTCGACTTGCCGGCGCCGTTGGGGCCGACGAGCACCGCGGCCGAGCCGGCCCGCACCTCGAGGTCGAGGTCCGCGAGGACCCGGTGCTCACCGAACGAACGCGCGAGCCCGCGCACCGACAGCACTGCTTCGCTCACCCCGTCAGGATGTCAGGCCGGGCGTGACGCACCGCTAGCCTGGTGCCGTGCTGATCGAGGTCGACAGACGCTAGCCGCCCGGACCGGGCGGCGGATCCGTGGCCGGCGCCCACCTTCGCGGGCGCTGTCGCTGCCTGCCCGCACACCGGTCCGGACCTGACGTCACCCTCACCCGGGCCCGACGACGCCGCACCGCCGCCGCGCGCGAGCGGCCGCTCCGTCGTCCGCCCCTCACGAACGGACCCAGTCATGTCCCCTGTCATCACCCTGCGCGACGTCACCTTCGAGTGGCCGGACGGGACGGTCGCGCTCTCCCACCTCGACGGCTCCCTGAACGCCGGACGTGTCGGCCTGGTGGGCCGCAACGGCGCCGGGAAGTCGACCCTGCTGCGCCTGGTCGCCGGCCTCCTGCGGCCCACGTCCGGCCAGATCATCACCACCGGCGACGTCGGCTACCTGCCCCAGACCCTCACCCTCCATTCCGAGACGACGATCGCCGACCTCCTCGGCATCCGCGATGTCGTCGACGCGATCGACGCGATCGAGCGGGGTGACGTCGACCAGCGGCACTTCGAGGCGATCGGCGACGACTGGGACATCGAGTCCCGCGCCGCCGAGCTCCTGGACCAGATCGGCTTCGGCGTCGGTGACCTCGGGCGACGGGTCGCCGAGCTGTCCGGCGGCGAGGCGATGCTCATCGCCATCACCGGCATGCGGGTGAGGCGTACGCCGATCACCCTGCTCGACGAGCCGACGAACAACCTCGACCGCCCGACCCGCGCCCGGTTGGCGGAGTTCGTCGACCAGTGGCCCGGCACGCTCGTGATCGTCAGCCACGATCTCGACCTGCTCGAGCACGTCGACCACACGGCGGAGCTGCGTGGCAGCGAGCTGTCCACCTTCGGCGGTCCCTACAGCTCCTGGCGCGCTCACGTCGACCAGGAGCAGGCGGCCGCGCAGCAGGCGGCCCGTTCCGCGCAGCAGGCGCTGAAGGTCGAGCGCAGGCAGCGTGCCGAGGCGGAGACCAAGCTGGCACGCCGCGAACGCACGGCCCGGAAGACGCAGAAGGACGGCGGCATCCCGCGGATCCTGGCCGGCAACCGGGCCAGCAAGGCCCAGAACGCCGCCGGCTCCCTGCGCTCGACCCTCGACGACAAGGTGCTCGCCGCCCAGGCCGCCGTCGACTCCGCCGATGCCCGGGTCCGCCGGGAGGAGCACATCAGCCTGGCCCTGCCCGACCCGGCCGTCCCGCGCAGCCGGCGCCTGCTCGAGCTGAGCCAGGACGGCCGCACCATCGTGGCCCAAGGACCGGAGCGGATCGCGCTCGTCGGCCCGAACGGGGCCGGCAAGTCGACCCTGCTCGAGCACCTCGTCCACGGTCGACCGCCCGGGCCGGGGGCGCCGGCCGGCCGGATCCTGACCGACCGGTTCGGCTTCCTGCCTCAACGCCTGGACGGGCTCGACGAGAGCGCGGACGCGGTGGCGAACGTACGACGGGTCGCTCCGGGAGCACCGGACGCCGCCATCCGCAACCAGCTCGGACGGATGCTCCTGCGCGGCTCGAGCGTCGACCGTCCGGTCGCCTCGCTGTCCGGCGGCGAGAGGTTCCGCGTCTCCCTGGCGACGCTGCTCCTCGCCGAGCCACCCGCCGAGCTGCTGATCCTCGACGAGCCGACGAACAACCTCGACGTGGCCAGCGTGGACCAGCTGACCGAGGCGCTCTCCGGCTACCGAGGCGCGCTGCTGGTCGTGAGCCACGACCACCGGTTCCTGCGCAGCCTCGGGCTCGACCTGGTCCTGGTGCTCGATGCGGCCGGCCGGCTCTCGCAGCAGGCGTCGCTCGACGACCGGTGACGCCATGCCCCGCGCACCGATGGGTGCGCGGGGCATTCACGGGCGCAGCCTCGAGGCTCAGTCGAGCTCGGCCTCGAGCTCGTGGAACGGGTAGTCCTTCGGGCCGAGGTAGCCCTGGTCGACGTAGCTGTCGGGCCGCGGGTCCGGGTCGGGATCGGCGGAGTTCACGTAGTTGCTGAGCTTGCGCGGCGCCTCGCGGTAGATGAGGTCCACGTGATCGACGTACTTCTGCGTCATCGCCGCGTCGCCGCGGATGATGATGTTCTCCTCGTCGGAGTGCCAGCCGAGCTGGGTCCAGTTCTCGCTGCTGGAGAGCACGACGTTGCCGTCCGGTCGCCCGTCGACGTTGCCCTGCACGGCCAGGCCCTTCATGTGGACGTAGCGGTCCTTGAACTTGTTGGCCGTCAGACCGGTGATGTAGACCATCTGCTTGGCCCGCATGCCCTTGAGGATCCCGCGGATGTGGCGCTGCATCATCATGAAGACGATCTCGACGTCGCAGCCGGCACGATCGAGCTCACGGGCCTTCCGCGCGATCCGGGCGCCGCGCGCCTCGCCCCACACGGCGTTGGCGATGCGCACCTTGGTGCGTCCGCTCGCGGTGTTGGTCGCGCCGGTGCACTGCACCTTGTTGAGCACGCTCAGGGCCGGGTCGATCTCGCGCTTGTGGGGCGCGAACATGGTCGTGACGTTGCCGGTCGTGAACCGCATCGCCGGGAAGTTCCGGTCCTGGGTGGCCTGGTCCCACATCTGCATCCAGCCGTCGTAGAGCGCCTGGTTCTCGGTGACGGTGGTCCAGTCGTTGAACTGCTGGACGGCGGCCGCGCCGGTGAAGTTGCCGGATCCCTGCATGACGATCCAGTTCGTCGCCCCCGAGCGGTTGACCAGCATCAGCTTGGAGTGCATCGAACCCCGCTTGCCGCGGCAGGTCTGCTTGCAGGTGCGGATCCAGCTGCGCAGCTCGGGCGGCCGGTCCTTGTTGCCGCGTGCGAAGGCCCGCAGCATCATCGGGTACGACCGAGCGAGGTTGCCGCCCTGCGAGCGGGCGAGGCCGCGCGACATGATGATCTGGACCGAGACGCCGCGCTCGTGAGCGGCGATGAACTTGTGCGCGAGGTACGGCGAGTCGAAGTTCCAGGTGATCACCCGGACCTGGCCACCGGCCGGCACGTTCTTGAGCGTCTTGACGATCTTGCGGTGGATCTTGCCGCGCTGCCCGTTGCGGAACGGGTGGTTGAAGGTGATGCCGGGCTTCACGACGTACGCCGGGTTCGGCTTGTTCCTCGCCACCGGAGCCTCGAGCGGGGACGCCGCCGGGGCCGCGAGCGGCGCCGCCGCGGCCGGGGTGAGACTGCCGTGACCGGCGACCAGCACCGTCAGCGTCAGCAGCAGGGCGAGGGCCGCTGCCAGCCGCGTCCGCGTCCTACGGCCAGCGGCCGCGATCCCCCACGCAGTCCCCACGATCTCGCATCCCCCTCCATCGACGCAGCTGTCGCAGGGACACTACCCAAGGGCAGGGAGCGGTGAACCCGGAAGTACCGGGATCCGTCGCAACCGGGCGGTCGCCACGCCCGCGCAGGCGAGCAGGGCGAGGGCGAGGAGCCCCACACCACCCCAGCCGTACGCCGACCACGCCGTCCCGCCCAAGCTGCCGAAGACCGACGAGCCGACGTAGTAGGCGCACAGGTAGAAGGCGGCCGCCTGGCTCGCGCTCGCCCCCGCCAGGTGGGCCCGGACGGCCACCCAGCCGCTGGCGAGGCCGTGCATCACGAAGAAGCCGGCGGTCAGGCAGGCGAGCCCGAGCACGATCGCGCCCAGCGACGGGAGCAGGGTGAGCAGGACGCCGAGGACGGCCAGCGCACACCCCGACGGCAGCACCGCGCGGCGCCCGAGGCGATCGGCCAGGGCGCCGGAGACCATCGAGCTGACCGTGCCGAGCGGGTAGACCAGGTAGAGGAGGCTGATCGCGCCCAGGCTGAGGTGGAAGGGCGCGGTGGTCAGCCGGAACCCGAGGGCGTTGAAGACCGCGACCAGCGTGCCGACCGCGCAGGCACCGAGCAGGTAGAGACTGCGCAGCGCCGGGTCGCGGAGCGCCACCCGGGCCATCGACCGGAGCTGGGCGCCCCCGCGCGGGCGTGGGGTGAAGTTGCGGGACGCCGGGAGCGCGACGGTGACCGCGACGGCGCAGCCGAGGGCGAAGACGGCGGCGCTCGCCATCGCCCACCGCCAGCCGGCGAGGTCGGCCACCGGCGCGGTCAGCAGGCGGCCGGCCATGCCGCCGAGCGCCGTACCGCCGATGTAGAGGCCGGTCGCCCTGGCCAGGGCGCTGGCGTGCAGCTCCTCGCGCAGGTACGCCGTCGCCACCGCGGGCAGGCCCGCGAGGACCACGCCCTCGAGCAGCCGCAGGCCCAGGAACGCCTGCCAGGACGGGGCAAACGGCGTCAGGCAGGCCACGAGCGTCGCTGCCCAGGTCGAGCCGACGATCAACGGCGTGCGTCCCACGACCTCGGACGCCGGGCCGGCGACGAGCAGCCCGAGCGCGAGACCGGCGGTGGTCAGCGACATGCTCAACGTCGCCTGGGTCGGGCTGACGTGGAAGGTCGTGTGCAGCTCGGGCAGCAGTGCCTGGGTCGCGTAGAGGAGGACGAAGGTCGCCATGCCCGCGGCGAACATCGCCGCCATGATCCGCCGGTATCCCGCACTGCCGGGGGCATGTCCCCCGGTCGCGACGTGGGACTGGTCGATGGTCGCGTTCCTGCTCACCGGATCAGGGTGCGCCGCGAGCTCGCATACGTCCAATGTCTTTGATCGTCATTCTGCATGCGTCACACGTATGATCGCTGGGTGCTGGTGCGCGACCTCGAGTGGATCGTGGCGCTGGCCGACAACGAGCACGTCACCGACACCGCGGCCGTGCTCGGCGTCAGCCAGCCGACGCTGTCCCGCGCGCTGGCCCGGGTCGAGGACGAGCTCGGCGTCCGCCTCTTCGAGCGCGTGCCCCACGGCTTGGTCACCTCCCCCGACGGCGAGCTGGTGGTGGCCACGGCACGGGAGATGCTGGGTCGCTACCAGCAGCTGCGCCACGAGCTCGGCACCCGGCACGACCCGGAGCGCGGCATCGTCCGGCTCGCCTTCCTCGACTCGATCGCGACCTCGCTCGTCCCGCGGATCCTGCGCGGCTTCCACGAGCAGGCGCCGCTGGTCCGGGTCGAGCTGACCCAGGAGCCGGGACACGACATGATGCGCGACCTGGCGACGGGCGCGGCCGAGCTCGCGATCATGTCCGCCCGGCCGCCCGGCGACTTCGCCTGGGTGCCCCTCCAGGAGGAGCGCCTGGTCGTCGCCGTCGGCCCCACGCACCGGCTTCGGGACCGCAAGCTGGTCGACCTGGCCGAGCTCGCCGACGACGACCTCGTGACCACACCACCCGGTTTCGGCCACAGCTCCCTCGTGGAGGGCCTGCTCGCCGACGCGGGCGTGGCTCCCCCGGTCTCGTTCGAGAGCGCCGACCTCGCCACCATCGAGGGCCTGGTGGCCGCCGGCCTGGGCGTCGCGATCGTCCCGGAGAACATGGCCGGCGTGTCCGGGACGACGGGCCTGCGGATCCGCAACCCCCGGGCCCGCCGGACGATCGGCCTCACCTGGCGGACCGATCGCCCCCTGGCGCCCGTCGCGACGCGGTTGCGCGACCACGTGGTCGAGCACGCGCCGTACGGGCGCTAGTGGTCCGCCGCACAGCTAGGCGATGGTGGCGGCGTCGATCACGAAGCGGTAGCGGACGTCGGAGGCGAGCACCCGCTCGTACGCCTCGTTGACGGTGTCGGCCGCGATCACCTCGATCTCGGAGCCGATGCCGTGCTCGGCGCAGAAGTCGAGCATCTCCTGCGTCTCCGCGATGCCGCCGATCATCGACCCGGCGAGCGAGTGCCGGCCGTAGATGAGCGACATCGGCGAGACGCTGAACGGCCGCGGCGGCGCGCCGACGTTGACGATGGCGCCGTCGACGGCGAGCAGGCGGAGGTAGGAGTTCATGTCGAGGCTGACGCTCACCGTGTTGACGATGAGGTCGAACTCGCCGGCGAGCGCCTCGAAGGTCGTCGGGTCGGAGGTCGCGTAGTAGTGGTCGGCACCGAGTCGCTCGGCGTCCTCCTGCTTCTTCAGCGACTGCGACAGCACGGTCACCTCGGCGCCCATCGCGTGCGCGATCTTGACCGCCATGTGGCCCAGCCCGCCGAGGCCGAGGACCGCGACCTTCCTGCCCGGGCCGGCGCCCCAGCGCTTGAGCGGCGAGTACGTCGTGATGCCGGCGCACAGCAGCGGCGCGGCCGCAGCCGGGTCGAGGCCCTCGGGCACCGACAGCACGAAGTTCGCGTCCACCACGACGTGCGTGGAGTAGCCACCCTGCGTGGTGGAGCCGTCGCGGTCCGTGGCGGCGTACGTGCCGACGCTGCCGTTGGTGCAGAACTGCTCCTCGCCGCGCAGGCAGTTGACGCACTCGCGGCACGCGTTGACCAGGCAGCCGACGCCGACCCGGTCGCCGACCCGGTGGCGCGTCACGCCGGAGCCGACCTCGGCGACCACGCCGACGATCTCGTGCCCGGGCACCACCGGGAACGGCTGCGGACCCCAGTCCCCACGCACGGTGTGGATGTCGGAGTGGCAGATGCCGGCGTACTCGATCGCGATGAGGACGTCGTTCGCGCCGACCTCACGGCGCTCGATGGTGGTCGGCTCGAGCGGCGCCTTGCTGCTCGGCGCGGCCCAGGCGGCGACGTGGTTGCGGTCGTAGATCATGGTCATCTCCTCGTCAGGGGTTCTTCTTGAGTGAGTCGGCGAGGGCGAGGGCGTCCTCGGACAGGGCCCGCGCCCGGTCCTGGTCGCCGTCGGCCACGGCCTGCCAGTAGTCGATCTTGAGCTGCACGTAGCGACGTCGTACGGCGAGCTGCTCGGCCTCCACCGCCAGCCGGTCCCGCTGGGCCGCGAGCAGCTCGATCTGCTGGTCGGCCGCCGCCGCTCCCTTGGCCCCGTTCTCGACGTACTGGCGCATGTCGCTGATCGACAGGCCCGTCGCGTTGAGGCACGCCACCCAGGTCAGCACGTCGAGGTCGCCCTCCGTGTAGACCCGGTGCCCGCTGCTCGACGAGCGGCCCACGGGTGCGACCACCCCGACCGACTCGTAGTAGCGCAGAGTGCTCGCCGGGAGCCCGGTCAGTGCGGCTGCTTCCTTGATGGAGAAGGTCCGGCCGGCCGTTCGTGAGCTCACTTCGACGAGGCTAGGAACTTCGAGTACTTGAAGTCAAAGCATCTTGCTCGCAGGCCCAGGCGCCTCTAGCGTCCGGCGCCGACGTGGACGACGAGGTCGGCCAGCCGGTTGGAGTAGCCCCACTCGTTGTCGTACCAGCCCGCGACCTTGACCTGGTTGCCGATCACCTTCGTCAACGGCGCGTCGAAGATGCACGAGGCCGGGTTGGTCACGATGTCGGAGGACACGATCGGGTCGGTCGAGTAGACCAGGTAACGGCCGTCGGCAGCCGCCTTCACGATCGCGTTGACCTCCTCCACACTCGTCTCCCGCGACGCCTCGAAGGACAGGTCGGTCAACGAGCCGGTCGGGGTCGGGACCCGCAGCGCGTAGCCGTCGAGGCGCCCCTTGAGCTCGGGCAGCACCAGCCCGATCGCCTTCGCCGCACCCGTCGAGGTCGGGATGATGTTCAGCGCCGCCGCCCGGGCTCGGCGCAGGTCCTTGTGGATGTTGTCCTGCAGGTTCTGGTCCGCGGTGTAGGCGTGCACCGTGGTCATCAGACCCTTCACGATGCCCAGGCCGTCGTTGAGCGCCTTGGCCATCGGCCCCAGGCAGTTGGTCGTGCACGAGGCGTTCGAGATCACCGTGTGCACGGCCGGGTCGTAGGCCTCGTGGTTGACGCCCATCACGATCGTCACGTCCTCGTTCGAGGCCGGCGCCGAGATGATCACCTTCCTCGCCCCGCCGCCGTCGACGTGCGCCCGCGCCTTGGTGGCGTCGGTGAAGAACCCGGTCGACTCGACCACGACGTCGACCCCCAGCTCGCCCCACCGCAGTGCGGCCGGGTCGCGCTCGGCCGAGACCTGGATCTCCGCATCGCCCACCACGATCACGCCGTCACCGGAATGCACGTCGGCATCCAGCGGCCCCAGGATCGAGTCGTACTTCAGCAGGTGGGCCAGGGTCGCGGTGTCCGTCAGGTCGTTGACACCGACGATCTCGATGTCCGCACCACCCGCGCGCACCGCGCGGAAGAAGTTGCGGCCGATCCGACCGAAGCCGTTGACGCCTACACGAACAGTCACGGTGCGGTTGTCCTCTCGTCGACGATGATCACGTGCAGGTGGCGCGGCCCGTGGACGCCTTCGACCCGGTCGAGCTCGATGTCGGAGGTGGCGCTGGGGCCGCTGATCCAGGTCTGCGGGCGCTGCGGGTCGAGCAGCCCGAAGGCGTCGGGTACGTCGGGGACCACCTGGCCGGCGTACACGACGCAGACGTGGCGGTCCGGGACCAGGGTGATCGCCCGGCGCCCCTGGTCGGCCTCGTGGTCGAGCACGATCGTCCCCGTCTCAGCGATGCCCACCCGGCAGCACGTGACGACGGCTTCCATCGCGTCCAGATCGGTCGCGGTGAGGCCGGCGTCCGCGACCGGGGAGGGGACCCCGGCCAGGACATCGTCCGGCAGGCCGGGCGGTACGACGACCCGCGCGCCGGCGGGGAGCGCGGCCGCCACCGCGACGGAGACCGCGTCCGACGAGCAGCGGACCACGGTCGCGCGGTAGTCGGCCACACGTTCCGCGAAGTGGGCGACCAGGCCGATCGCGGCCGGCGGCACGGCGCCGGGCGGCGCGACGACCGGCTCGGTCGTCCCCTCGACGTCGTGCAGCGCCGCCCTGACGCGGCCGAGGATCTCGTCGCGCGCACTGGTCATGGGCGCTCCCCTCCGTCGGTGCGCTGCCACCACTCACGGAAGGACTCCGTCGGTGGCGCGGGCAGGTCGCGGGCGTCGGTCCAGGCCGAGCCGGGACCGGGAAGGCGACCGAGCGACGTACGGCCGCGACGACGCAGGATCCGTCCCGCGACGGAGGAGAGTCGCTCGACGCGGTCGAGCCGGGAGGCGTCGCCGAACGCCCACGCGGCGCCGCGGAAGGCCACCGCCTCGGGCTTGGGGATCCGGTCCTCACGGTGTCCGTCGACGACCTGCGAGCGCAGGTGGACCAGCACCTCGGGGATGTCGATGCGGACCGGGCAGGCCTCGAAGCAGGCGCCGCACAGCGAGGAGGCGTAGGGCAGCGAGTCGGTCTGCGGGTCGCCGGTACCGCGCAGCAGGGGGTTCAGGATCGCGCCGATCGGACCGGGGTAGACCGAGCCGTAGGCGTGGCCACCGGTGCGCTCGTAGACCGGGCAGACGTTGAGGCAGGCCGAGCACCGGATGCAGCGCAGCGCCTGGCGGCCGGTCTCGTCGGCGAGGGCCCGGGTGCGTCCGTTGTCGAGGAGCACGACGTGCACCTCCTGGGGGCCGTCGCCGGGCGTGATGCCGGTCCAGGTCGAGGTGTAGGGGTTCATCCGCTCACCGGTCGAGGAGCGCGGCAGCAGCCGGAGCAGCGGGTCGAGCTCGGCCCAGGTCGGGACGACCTTCTCGATGCCGACG
This sequence comes from Nocardioides sp. QY071, assembly GCF_029961765.1. Classification (NCBI taxonomy): domain Bacteria; kingdom Bacillati; phylum Actinomycetota; class Actinomycetes; order Propionibacteriales; family Nocardioidaceae; genus Nocardioides; species Nocardioides sp. QY071. Next base: position 879,657 of record NZ_CP124681.1, on the reverse strand, counting down.
ATGCTGACCAGCACCTCGGGCAGGGTCAGGCACATCCGGCCGTTGCCCTCGGACTCGACGACGACCAGGGTGCCGGTGTCGGCCACGGCGAAGTTCGCGCCGGAGACGGCCATCCGGGCGCGCAGGAACTTCTCGCGCAGGTGCTCGCGGGCAGCTCCGGCCAGCACCGCCGGCTCGTCGGTGAGGTCGTCGGGGGCGGGCCGGCCGACCTCGCCCATCCGGCGGCGGAAGATCTCGCGGATCTCGGCCCGGTTGCGGTGGATGGCGGGCACCAGGATGTGGCTGGGCAGGTCGCCCCCCAGCTGGACGATCAGCTCGGCGAGGTCGGTCTCCCAGGCCGCGATGCCCGAGGCTTCGAGCGCCTCGTTGAGCGCGATCTCCTGGGTGACCATCGACTTGACCTTCACGACCTCGTCGACGGCGTGCGCACGGGCGATGTCGACGACGACCCGGTTGGCCTCCTCGGCGTCGCGCGCCCAGTGCACGACGGCGCCGCGTGCGGTCAGCGACTCCTCGAGCTGCACGAGGTGGGTGTCGAGCGAGCGCAGCGCGCGCTCCTTGACGGCCGCGCCGGCCAGGCGCAGCTCCTCCCAGTTGTCGACCTCGCCGACCACCGCGGCCCGCTTGCCGCGGATCACGCCGGTGGCGTGGGCCAGGTTGTGGCGCAGCTGGGTGTCGGCCAGTGCTGTCCGGGCTGCTGTGGGGAAGGCCGGCATGCCGACGAAGGTCCCGGTCGTCGGGCCCGTCATGCCGGCTGCTCCTCGGTCGAGGCGAGGACCTCCGCGAGGTGCATCACCCGGACGCCCGACCGCCCCCGGTTGAGCACTCCCCCGATGTGCATCAGGCACGAGTTGTCCCCGGCGACGAGGACCTCGGCGCCGGTCTCGCGCACGTGGCGCGCCTTGTCGGATCCCATCGCCACCGAGGTGTCGGAGTTCTTCAGCGCGAAGGTGCCGCCGAAGCCGCAGCACTCCTCGGCCTTCGGCAGGTCCACGAGTCGCAGTCCGCGGACCTTCTCCAGCAACCGGCGTGGCCGGTCGCCGACTCCGAGCATCCGCAGCGAGTGGCAGGTCGGGTGGTAGGCCACCGAGTGTGGGAAGTACGCCCCGACGTCCGTCACCCCGAGCACGTCGACGAGGAACTCACTCAGCTCGTGGGTCCTCGGCGAGGTCTGCGCGACCGCGGCCGCCAGGCCGGTGTCTCCGGAGCGCGCCGCCACGAGCTGGTGCTGGTGCCGCGCGGACCCGGCGCACGAGCCGGACGGGGTGACGACGGCGTCGTACCCCTCGAAGGCCCGGACGAAGGACCGCACCGCGGGCACCGCCTCGTCGAGGTAGCCGGTGTTGACCATCGGCTGCCCGCAGCAGGTCTGCGCCTGGGGGAAGTCGACATCGACGCCGAGCCGCCGCAGCAGCCGGACGACGGCCTGGCCCGTGCCCGGGAACATGGCGTCGTTGACGCAGGTGACCATCAACGCGACCCGCATGGCCCCACTCTCCCACTCTTGGCTCTTGAAACGATTCATACCGTACCGCCGGAACGGCCCAACCGCGAGTCACGCGGTTGGGCCACTCCGGGCCTCACTCCCGCCGGGAGGTCAGCGGCGCTTGACCTTCGCGGTCTTGGCGCTGGTCACCGTCGCGGTCTGGTGACCTGGCAGGGACACGACGACGCGCAGACTGATCCGCTTGCCGGTGAGCTTCGCGCCCAACCGGAGCGAGCGGGCCGTCGCGCCCTTGATCGCCTTCTTGCCCGCGAACCACTGGTAGCCCACCGTGGCGCCGGCCGGCACCGCCAGGCTCCCCGTCAGCCGCTTGCCGACCCGGGCCTTGCCGGAGACCACCGGGACCCCGAGAGCCAGGTCGGCCGCAGTGACCGGACCGACGGCGGCGGAGTCGGCGACCCCGCTCCCACCGGCCTTGCTGGCCGTGACCCGCACCGCGAGCCGGGCGCCCAGGTCCGCCACCCCGACGGCATACGTCGAGCCGGTCGCGCCCGGGATCGGCTGCCCGTCCCGCAGCCACTGGCGGGCGAGGTCCAGCCCCTTGGTGTTCCACGAGCCGTCGGTCGCGGTCAGCGTCGCGCCGTACTGCGCGACACCCGTCACCTGAGGCGCCACGACCGCGGCGATCCGGTCGACGTCGGCGAGCGTCACCGTGGTCCGGTGCACCGCCTCGGTGTTGCCGGCGAGGTCGGTCGACGTGTACTCGACCACGTGGTCGCCGTACCCCTCGACCAGGACCGGGCTGTCGTCGGCGCGCTGCCATGCTCCCCCGTCGATCCGGTAGCGAGTGGTGGCCACGCCGCTCAGCGCGTCCTCCGCGGCGAGCGCGAGCCGGGCCCGGTCGGACCCGTCCACGCCGCTGCCCCGCTCCATCGTCAGGACGGTGGCGGGCGGCGTCAGGTCGATGCCGACCTTCAACTCGCCGACCGGCGACCGGTTGCCCGCAGCGTCGGTGGCGCGGTAGGAGACGGTGTGCTCGCCCTCCTCGGCGATCCCGACCGCTCCGGCATAGGCCTGCCAGCCCGCGTCCTGGCCGACCTCGACGGCCGGCACGGGGTCGCGACCGTCGGCGGCCGCCACCTCGACGGTGACCGGGGAGGCGTACCAGCCGCCCGTTCCCGGCACGCCGGTGGCGACCGTGGCCGCGACGTCCGGCACCCGGGTGTCGTCGCCCAGCGGCAGCACCCACATGTCGGCGATCGACGGGTCGAAGTAGCCCGACGCGTCGAGCGGGTACTCGTACTTGATCCGCGCCGTCCCGTCGGCGGGCAGCACCGCCGGGTCGTCGACGAGAAGGTCATAGACCTTGATCCCCAGACCGCTCTCCGTGCGCGGCACCAGCTGGGTCCTCACCAGCGTCCCGTCGACGTACACGTTGTACTTCTTGGTCCGTGCGCCGTCGTACGTCTCGATGTTGCGGATGAGGAACGGCTCCCCGGCGGGGACGTCGACCTCCACGGAGTACCAGGAGCCGGGGTACGACGAGTGCGCATAGCGTCGCGTGTAGCCGGCCTCGCTGTTGGTGCCGCTGTTCGGGGCCGCCTGCAGCGCGTGCTCGGTCTCCGAGGCCGCGTTGCCGAAGTCGACGTGGTCGACGGCCTGTGCGGTGGGCGGGTGCGGCAGGTCGACGGTCACGCTCGTCGCCTCGGACACCGTCGTCCGGCCGGCCTGCCGGACATCGACCGTGAGGTCGACCTTCCCGCCGACCAGGTCGAGCGGCACCGTCACCGGCACCTTCGCGGTGGCCGTCTCCCCGGCCGGGACCAGGGTCTCGGCGGAGGGCACCGACCGCCAGCCGGCGGCCAGGCCGCGCACCGCGGCGGAGACCCGGGTGTCGCGGTCGCCGGCGTTGTGCACCGGCACGTCCAGGACGAGCCGCTCGACCGGGTCCTCGCCGGCCGGCTCCACCGTGATGTCGCCGATGCCGAGACCGGAGTCCACGCGGACCCAGTCCGCAGTGGCGTCGCCGACCGTGTAGTCGTGGCCGTCCAGGGTGAAGGAGACCTCCACCGTGGCGTCATGGCCTCCGGCCGCCGCGTTCGCGGGCACGCGCACGGTCACCGGGAGCTCGGCGCTCGCGCCGGGTGCCAGGTCGGCCGGCGCGATGCTCGCGGGCGCCCAGCCATCGACCTCGACGGTCGCGGTCAGGTCGGAGACCGGGGCGTCACCGTCGTTGACGACGACGACGGAGCCCGACACCTCGCTCCCCGCGGCCACCGGGGCGTCGACCGGCGGAAGGCTCACGGCCAGGCCGTGGGCGGACATCACCACCCGGGCCAGCGCCTGCTCGACGGCGGCGAGACGACGGTCGACGTCTCCGCGGACGGGTCCGTCCACGTCGCTCAGCCCGAGCCAGGTGCGCAGGCCACGGATCGTGTCCAGCGCGCCCACCAGGTGCTCGGCGACGGCGTCGCCCTCGGCGGTGCGGGCCGCGAGCACGTCGTCCCGGGCCTCGTCGAGACCGTCGGTCAGGTGCGTCCCGTCGCCGTCGGCCAGGTCGCCGGCAGACACCGTGTCGCCGACGTGCTCGCGGGCCGCCTCGATCAGGTCGAGGATCGCCCCGAGGGGCGCGTCGGCCGCGGTCACGGTGAAGTCGTAGCTGCCCGACCCGACGGTCACGACGACCTCGCCGTCGGCACTGGTGACGTCCTGCACCCCGGCCACGTCGGGGAGGAGGTCGCCACCCTCGGTGACGGCCCAGGTGTTGGCCGCTGGCAGCACGACCTCGGCCGTTGTGTTGACAGGTACGTCGACCGCCAGGGTGAGGTCCTCACCCTGTCGCTTCCAGTCGGTCGCGATGGTGCCGTAGACGGAGTCGTACTCACCCCGGGCATCGCTCAGCGCGCCGTCCACCGCCGGGGCCACCCGGAACCTGCGGTAGCCCGGCTCGAGCGGGCTGATCCCGCCGATGTTCTGGTACATCCAGTCGCCGACCGCGCCGTAGGCGTAGTGGTTGAAGGAGTTCATGCCGACGTCGCCGAACGAGCCGTCCGGGTTGATGGAGTTCCACCGCTCCCACATGGTCGTGGCGCCCATCGCGACCTCGTAGCCCCACGAGGGATAGTCCTCGTGCAGGAGCAGCTCGTAGGCGAGGTCGTCGCGGTCGATCGAGGTCAGCGCGGGAAGCAGCCACGGCGTGCCGAGGAAGCCCGTGGTCAGGTGGTTGTCGCTCGCGGCGAGCTTGGCCACGAACTTCGCGGCCACCGCGTCGCGCAGCTCGTCGGGCACCAGGTCCATGCCCAGCGCCATCGCGTAGCCGGTCTGGCTGTTGCCGGTGATCGTGCCGTCGGCGGCGACGAACTCCGCGCCGAACGCGGCCCGGACGTCGGCCGAGAGCTGGGCGAACCGCGCGGCGTCGGCGTCCTCGCCGATGGCCGCGGCCATCTCCGCGAGCATCCGCGCGTCCTCGGCGTAGTAGGCCGTGCCGAGCACGCCCACCGGGGTCGGGTCGTCGAGGTTGAGCCAGTCGTTCCAGTTGCCGCGCGCGGTGTCGATCAGGTCGGCGCCCGCCCCGGCCTCGACCAGGTCGAGGTACTTGGTCATCAGCGCGTAGCTCTGGCGCACGATCGCGGTGTCGCCCTGCGCCTTGAAGACGGCGTACGGCACGGTGATGCCGGCGTCGGACCAGCCGAGTCCCGTGCCGAGGTCGATGCCCGGCGGCACCGGGGCGATGCCGGGCAGGTTGCCGTCGGCGTACGCCGCGTCGCTCAGGTCGGTCATCCACTTGGACAGGAACGCCCGGGTGTCGCGCAGGTAGCTCGCCGTCGGCGCGAAGACGTTGATGTCACCGGTCCAGCCGAGCCGCTCGTCGCGGGCCGGGGTGTCGGTCGGGATCGAGACGAAGTTGCCGCGCTGGCCCCACGAGATGTTGCTCAGGAGCTGGTTGAGCATCGGGCTGGACGTCTCGAGGTCGCCGGTGGCCGGCAGGTCGGACCCCCAGACGACGCCGGTGACGTCGCTCGCGGCGGGCGGCGTGCCGGCGCCGGTGATCTCGACGTAGCGGAAGCCGTGCTGGGTCAGCGCCGGCTCGTAGGTCACCGTGCCCCCGGTGCCGAAGGTGTAGTGGTCGGTCACCTTCGCTGCGCGCAGGTTGGCGGTGTAGAGCGTGCCGTCGGGGTTGAGCATCTCGCCGTAGCGGACCTTGACGGTGGACCCGGGCTGGCCGGTCAGCACCATCCGGGCCACGCCGACCATGTTCTGGCCGAGGTCGTAGACGAAGGTCCCCGGCGTCGGCTCGGTGCGCTCGACGACGTCGAGCTCCTGGGTCGTGCGGACGGGCTCGTCGGGCTGGGGTACGACGAGCTCCGTCGCGGACTCGCGGGCCACGGCGGGCGTCCAACCGCTGTCGTCGTAGCCGGGCTGGTCCCAGCCGGGCTGGGCCAGGCGGGCGTCGAAGGTCTCGCCGTCGATGTTGTCCGCGGCGAGGTACGGGCCGGCGTGGGTGGTCCAGTCGTCTCCCGAATCGACCCACTGGCTGGTGCCGTCGGTGTAGTCGATGCGGAGCCGGGCCAGCAGCGAGAGCCGGTTGCCGTAGACGCCGGGACCCCACATGCCGACCTTGCCGCCCCACCAGCCGTTGCCCATGGTCGCGCCCAGCCCGTTGTCGCCCTCGCGGACCTGGTCGGTGACGTCGTAGGTCTGGTGCTGGAAGCGGGTGTTGTAGTCGGTCCACCCTGGAGCCAGGTGCTGGTCTCCGACCGGCTCGCCGTTGAGCGTCAGCTCGTAGATGCCGCGGGCGGTGGCGTAGATCCGGGCGCGCTCCACGGTCTTGCCGCTCTCGGTCGCGAAGTCGGTGCGCAGCAGCGGCAGGTTGTCGTCGGGCGAGTGCCAGAGGAACTCCTGGTTGCCCTTGACCTCCAGGCCGTCGCCCACCAAGGTGCCGCCGTTGAACGGGTTGCCGTCGGTGAAGTCGGTGTCGAGCAGCACGGCGCCGTTCTTGGCCTGCACGTGCACGGCGTGGACGGTGAACGCCTCGGTGCCCTCGGTCGCGACCGAGGTCCGGAAGCCGACGAAGCCCTGGGCGAAGTTCGTCCGGGTGCGGGAGTCGATCTGCTTGCCGTCGATCGAGGTGGTGATCGTGTCGCCGTCGACGGTCACGCTCATCCGGTGCTCGCCGGTGCGCAGCTCGTCGGCGGTGATGATCGAGCTGATGTCGACGTCGCCGAGCGAGGCGTAGCTGCCGTTGATCTTGGTGTGCGGCCGGAACAGGGACTGGTTGCCCACGGCCTTGACCTGCCACATGTAGCCGTTGTTGGTGTTCGCGCTGCGGATCATCGCGGCGAAGACCAGGTTGTCGAGGGTGAAGTCGAAGTCGGCCGTGTAGTCGGTCCACTTGGCGGCCTCGACGTCGGCGGGCGCGCCGACCCACTCGGCCTCGCCCCAGTCGCCCGCGTCCAGCAGGCCGGTCTCGAACCAGGTCGGGTCACTCCACGCGCCGGCCTGGTCCGCGCCGTCCCACACCCGCACCCGCCAGCTGTAGCGGGTCTGCGAGGCGAGCGCCGGGCCGCCGTACGCGATGTCGAGCTGGTCGTCGGAGTCGACCTTGCCGGAGGACCAGACCGTCGCACCTCCGTCGGCGAGCAAGACCTCGAGCTCGTAGGCGCTCTGGACCGCGCCGCGGGCCGCGGAGGTGGAGCGCCAGCCGAACACCACGTCGTCGGCACCGATGCCCAGGGGCTTGGTGCGCCCGTTGGTCTGCAGGCCGGTGACGGCGAGGCCCTCGTCGACGGCGGCCGGCGCTGCCACGGCGGGCGCGGTCCAGGCGAAGGGTGCCCCCGTCAGCATGCCGAGGGCGAGAGTGGCTGCCGCGACCGTGGAGGTCAGGAGCCGGCGGCGGTGGGTCATGGGGGTCCTCCTGGTTGAAACGTTGCAATCCGCAACCTAGAAGGGATGTGACCGTCGCCACAAGATGCCTGTCCTGATCCGGACGGACCGATTCCGGCCTGGCGGGAGACGTTCAGATCAGGCCGAGCCGCACGGCCAGCACGACTGCCTCGATCGACGAGTCGACGCCGAGGTCGTCCGCGATCGTCCGGATCCGCCGGCGCACGGTCCGGTCGGACATGCCCATCCTGCGGCCGATGGCGTCGCTGGTCTGCCCCTGGGCGAGCAGGCTCAGGATCTCGAGGTCGAGGCGCGTGGGCGCCCATTCCTCGTCCGCGCAGACTGCCCGCCGCACCGCGACCACATCACCCGACTCGGCGCTCGGCCGCCGCCCAGTCGAGTCCGGTGCGGGGCTCGAACCGCCGCACGTCGTACGAGCGCCGGACGAGGTCGCGCATCGCCGGCAGGTCCGGCAGGTCGGCGCCGAGCGCCCGGCCTTGGACCAGGACGTTGCCGAGCGCTGCCGCCTCCACCGGTCCGGCCAGGACCGGCAGGCCGCACGCGTCGGCGGTGAGCTGGCACAGCACCTCGTTCTGGGACCCGCCACCCACGACGTGGACGACCTCGGGCGAGGTGCCCGCGATGGCTGCGGCCGTGCGAACGTGGCGCCGGTAGGCGACGGCGAGGCTGTCGACGATGGTGCGGGTGATGGCGACCGGCGAGTGCGGGACGACCTCGCCGGCCTCTGCGGCCAGCGCGGCGATCCGCTCGGGCATCGGGTCGGCGGCGGTGCTCGGGAACAGCAGCCGCGGGTCGTTGATGTCGACGACCGTGCGCAACGGCTCGAACTCCGCGGCGGCCGCGATCAGCGAGCGCAGGTCGACGTCGCGGTAGCGCCGCTCGGACCAGGAGCGCAGCGACTCCGAGAGGACCCACAGGCCCATCACGTTCTTGAGGAGGCGGATGGTCCCGTCGACGCCGACCTCGTTGGTGAAGTCGGCTCGGCGTGCCTCGTCGGTCAGCACCGGACGGTCGAGCTCGAGGCCGACGAGCGACCAGGTGCCCGAGGAGATGTAGGCGAAGTCCTTCACCTGGGCGGGAACGCCCACCACGGCGGATGCGGTGTCGTGCGATCCGACGGCGACCACGGGCACGTCGGGGGCGACTCCCAGCTCGGCGGCGACGTCGGGCAGCAGCGGCCCCAGCAGGGAGCCCGGGTCGCGCAGGGGCGGGAGGATGCCCCACGGCAGCCCGAGCTCCCGGCACAGCTCGACCGCCCAGGTTCCCGAGCGGACGTCGTACAGCTGCGTGGTCGAGGCGTTGGTGCGCTCCGCGCCGAGCGCGCCGGTCAGCCAGTACCCGAGCAGGTCGGGCAGCAGCAGCATGGTCTCGGCCGACTCGAGCGCGGCGGTGCCGCGGGCGGCGACGAGCTGGTAGAGCGTGTTGAACGGGAGCTGCTGGATGCCGGTGATGCCGTAGAGCGTCGAGGCACCGACCTCCGCGACGACCTTGTCGGCGATCCCGTCGACGCGGGCGTCACGGTGGCTGAAGACCTGGCCGAGCAGCTGGCCGTCGCGGTCGAGCAGGCCGTGGTCGATCGCCCACGAGTCGATGCCGATGCCGTGCAACGGTCCGGTCCGGGCCACCTCGCCGATGCCCTTGAGCACCTCGCGGTGGATGCCGAGGACGTCCCAGAACAGCGAGCCGCGCACCCGCACCGCTCCGTTGGGGAAGCGATGCATCTCGTTGATCTCGACGCGGTCGCCACTGATCCGGCCGGACATCACCCGGCCGGACGTCGCGCCGAGGTCGACCGCGGCGACCCGGACCGATTTCGAGGCTCGCTGCGCTCGCACCTCAATCACCGAGTCTTTCAACGAAGGAACGCTGCGGCCACCCCGGCATCGACCGGGATGTGCAGGCCGGTGGTGTGGGACAGCTCGTCGGTGCAGAGCACGAAGACGGCGTTGGCGATGTTCTCCGGCAGTACCTCGCGCTTGAGGATGGTGCGCTGGGCGTAGAACTTGCCCAGGTCCTTCTCCTCGACGCCGTAGACCGCGGCCCGGTTGGCGCCCCAGCCGCTGGCGAAGATGCCGGAGCCCTGGACGACTCCGTCGGGGTTCACGCCGTTGACCTTGATGCCGTGCTCCCCCAGCTCGGCGGCCAGCAGCCGGACCTGGTGGGCCTGGTCGGCCTTCGCGGCGCCGTACGCGACGTTGTTGGGGCCGGCGAAGATCGAGTTCTTGCTGGAGATGTAGACGATGTCGCCGCCCATCTGCTGCTCGATCATCACCTTCGCGGTCGCCTTGGCGACGAGGAACGAGCCCTTGGCCATCACGTCGTGCTGGAGGTCCCAGTCCTTCTCGGTGGTCTCGAGCAGCGAGCGGGAGAGGGACAGGCCGGCGTTGTTGACGACCAGGTCGACCCCGCCGAAGGCCAGCACGGCCGCGTCGACGGCGGCCCGCACGGCGGCCTCGCTGCTCACGTCGACCTGGACGCCGACGGCGACGTCGGGTCCGCCCAGCTCGGCGGCGGTCTCCTGCGCCTTCTCGAGGCTGAGGTCGGCAATCACCACACAGGCGCCCTCGGCGGCGAGCTTGGCCGCAGTCGCCTTGCCGATCCCGGAGGCGGAGCCGGTGACGAGCGCGACCCGGGTGGCGAGCGGCTTGGGCTTCGGCATCCGCTGGAGCTTGGCCTCCTCGAGCGCCCAGTACTCGATGCGGAACTTCTCCGCCTCGTCGATCGGGGCGTACGTCGACAGGCCCTCGGCGCCGCGCATCACGTTGATCGCGTTGACGTAGAACTCCCCCGCCACGCGGGCGGTCTGCTTGTCCTTGCCGAAGCTGAACATGCCCACTCCGGGGACCAGCACGATCAGCGGGTCCTTGCCGCGGATGGCCGGCGAGTCGGCGACGGCGTTGCGGTCGTAGTAGCCCTGGTAGTCCTCGCGGTAGGCCGCGGCGAGCTCGTGCAGCCGAGCGATGCTGTCCTCGACCGACGCGGTCGGGGGCAGGTCGAGCACCAGCGGCTTGACCTTGGTGCGCAGGAAGTGGTCGGGGCACGAGGTGCCGAGGGCGGCCAGGCGCGGGTGCTCGGCGGCGGCCAGGAAGTCGAGGACCACGTCGGCGCCGGTGAAGTGGCCGACCATCGGGCGGTCCGCGCTGGCGATGCCGCGGATCGTCGGTGCCAGGGCTGCGGCCCGGGCCCGGCGCTCGGCGTCGGGCAGGGCGGCGTAGCCGTCGAGGGCAGGGCCGAACGGCTCGGCCTTCGAGTGCTCGGCGATGTAGGCAGCCGCGGTGTCGATGATCCACAGCGAGTTGGTCTCGGCCTCCTCGCTGGTGTCGCCCCACGCGGTGATGCCGTGGCCGCCGAGGATGCAGCCGACCGCCTGCGGGTTCTTCTCCTTGATCTCGGCGATGTCGAGGCCGAGCTGGAAGCCGGGACGGCGCCACGGGACCCAGACGACCCGGTCGCCGAAGATCGTGGTGGTCAGGTCCGGGCCGTCGGCGGCGGTCGCGATCGCGATACCGGAGTCGGGGTGCAGGTGGTCGACGTGCGCGGCGTCGACCAGGCCGTGCATGGCGGTGTCGATCGACGGCGCGGCGCCGCCCTTGCCGTGCAGGCAGTAGTCGAACGCGGCGACCATCTCGTCCTCGCGCTCGATGCCCGGATAGACGTCGACCAGGCTGCGCATCCGGTCCAGGCGGAGCACGGCCAGACCCGTCTCCTTGAGGGTGCCGAGGTCGCCGCCGGATCCCTTGACCCAGAGCAGCTCCACGGGTTCACCGGTGACCGGGTCGGTCTCGGTGCCCTTGGCCGAGGTGTTGCCACCCGCGTAGTTGGTGTTCTTGGGGTCGGCGCCGAGGCGGTTGGAGCGCGCGATCAACGCGGCTGCTGCGGGGTTCATTCCTTGTCCTTTGACTCGGTGGTTGAGGTGCGAGGAGCGCTAGCGACGAGCCTCGAAACCCTCAGTTCCACGAAAGCTGGGTGCCGCCGACGCGGGCGGCCTCGATCTCGGCCTGGTAGCCGGACTCGGCGTACGCGCGCATCGGGTCGGCCGGCAGGCCGCGCTCCTCGCGCCACGCGGCCAGGTCGGCGCGGACGTCGGTGTAGAAGGCGTCCATCAGCACGCCGTTGGCGCCGAGCACGTCGCCGGCCGACTGCGCGGCGTCGAGCGCGGCCCGGTCGACGAGCAGCGCGCGGGCGGTCATCTCCTGCACGTTGAGCACCGAGCGGATCTGGCCGGGGATCTTGTCCTCGACGTTGTGGCACTGGTCGAGCATGAACGCCACGTCGCTGCGCCCGTCGGGGTTGGCCGGGCCGTAGCCGCCGCCGCGGATCACCTCGAAGATGATCCGGAACAGCTGGAACGGGTCGGCCGCTCCGACGATCAGGTCGTCGTCGGCGTAGAAGCGCGAGTTGAAGTCGAAGGAGCCCAGCTTTCCGAGACGCAGCAGCTGCATCACGATGAACTCGATGTTGGTGCCCGGCGCGTGGTGGCCGGTGTCGAGACAGACCACGGCCCGCTCTCCGAGGGCGCTGACCTGGGCGTACGACGTGCCCCAGTCGGGGACGTCGGTGTGGTAGAACGCCGGCTCGAAGAACTTGTACTCCAGCACCAGTCGCTGCTCGGCGCCGATCCGGTCGTAGATCGCGGCGAGCGACTCGGCGAGACGGTCCTGCCGGCCGCGCAGGTCGGCCTGGCCGGGGTAGTTGCTGCCGTCGGCGAGCCAGATCTTCAGGTCGCGGGAACCGGTCGCGTTCATCACGTCGATGCACTCGAAGTGGTGGTCGATCGCCTTCTGGCGGACCTTCGGGTCGACGTGGGCGAGGGAGCCGAGCTTGTAGTCGTCGTCCTGGAAGGTGTTGGAGTTGATGGTGCCGAGCTCGACGCCCTGCTCCGCGGCGTAGGCGCGCAGCGCGGTGTAGTCGTCGACCTTGTCCCACGGGATGTGGAGGGCGACCTTCGGCGCGAGGCCGGTGAGGCGGTGCACGGTGGCGGCGTCGGCGATCTTCTCCTCGACCGAGCGCGGGGTGCCCGCGCTGCCGAAGACCTTGAAACGGGTGCCGGAGTTGCCGAACGCCCAGGAGGGGAGCTCGATGGCCTGGCCTTCGAGCTGAGCCGCGATGGCGGCGAAGTCGGTCATGAGTGGTGGCTTTCTGCGCGTGCCGTGGTGAGCTGGTCGTCGAGGTTGAAGACCTCGTGGAGAGCGACATTGCCTTCGTCGGGCGTGCCCTCGAGCTGGGTGAAGAACGGTGCCATGTCGGCCTGCCAGCGGGCGTTGACCTCGGTGGCGGCCATGGCGGCCTGAGCTGCGGCGAGGTCGTCGGACTCGACGTACCCGATCAGCAGCCCGTCGTCCCGCAGGAACAAGGAGTAGTTGCGCCAGCCGGTCTCCTCGAGCGCGGCGAGCATCTCGGGCCAGACGGCACGGTGACGCTCGACGTACTCGTCCATCCGGTCGGGACGGACCTGGAGGCTGAAGCAGTAGCGGGGCATGGTGGACCCTCTCCCTGTTCCTGCGGTGGCGGGATCAGAAGTGGAACTGGTCGATGTTGTCGGCGTTGAAGCGGAACGGGTCGCCGAGCAGCACGGTGGCGTCCTCACCGATCGTGAACTCGCCGAGGTCGCCGGCCTTGAAGGTGTCGCCCTCCTTGCCGGTGATGTCGCCGTCGGCGAGCGCCTTGCCGGCGTACGCCGAGAGGTAGCCGAGCTCCTCCGGGTTCCACAGCGCGAACTCCTTGACGGTGCCGTCCTTGACGTAGTCACGCATCTGGTCGGGGGTGCCGAGGCCCGTGAGCGCGACCTTGCCCTTGGCGTCGGAGGTCGACAGGTAGCGGGCCGCGGCCGAGATGCCGACGGTGGTCGGCGAGATGATGCCCTTGAGGTTCGGGTGGTCGGCCAGCAGCGCCGCGGTCTTGTCGAACGAGGTCTGGTCGTCGTCGTCGCCGTAGACGGTGTCGACGAGCTTGATGTTCGGGTGGTCGGCCTCGAGGTCGGACTTGATGAGGTCGATCCAGGCGTTCTGGTTGGTGGCGTTCGCCGCCGCCGACAGGATGGCGATCTCTCCGCTGTCACCGATCTGCTCGGCGATCATGTCGACCTGGACCTTCGCGATGCCCTCGGCGGTGGCCTGGTTGATGAACAGGTCGCGGCACTCGGGGTCGGTGTCGGAGTCGAAGGTGACGACCTTCGTCCCGGCGTCGCGGGCGGCGTTGAGGGAGTCGCACAGCGCGGTCGGGTCGTTGGCCGAGATGATCAGGGCGTTCACGCCCTGGGCGGCGGCGGTGTCGATGTAGGAGACCTGCGCGTCGGGGCCGGCGGTGTCGGGACCCACCTCGGCGTACTTGCCGCCGAACTCCTTCACAGCCTTCTCGCCGCCGGCGTCGCTGGTCTCGAAGTACGGGTTTCCGAGGTTCTTCGGCAAGAAGGTGACCGTGGTGGCGTCACCGCCGCCGTTCGAGCCGCCCTCGTCGTCGCTGCCGCATGCGGCCAGGCCCAGGGTGGCGACCAGCGCCAGCGCTGCACCGGCAGCGAACCGCTTGGAGTGGATCCTCATTGAGCTACCTTTCGGGTGTGGTCGCCGGTGTCCGGCGTCTTCGTGGTGACCTCGGGAGTCACCGCCCGCCGCGGGAGCAGAGCCCGGATCCGCGGCAGGAAGTTGGAGGCGATCACCGAGCCCACGAGCAGCAGGCCGATGATGATCTGGATGACCTCGGAGCCCTGGCCGTCGAGCTGGAGCGCCGAGTTGAGGACGGCGATGAGGAGCACGCCGGCGATCACGCCGTGCAGGGCCCCGCGGCCGCCGAAGATGGAGACGCCGCCGAGCAGTACGCCCGCGATCACCTTGAGCTCGAAGCCGGAGCCGGTGTCGGTCGCGACCGAGTTGGACTTCAGGGCGACGTAGACCCCGGCGAGCGCGGCGACCGCGCCGCTGAGCGTGAACAGGATCAGCTTGGTGCGCGCGACGTCGACCCCGGAGAAGCGGGCTGCCTCGTCGCTCAGGCCGACCTCGAAGACGCTGCGTCCGAAGCTGGTGAAGTGGAGCAGGAGCCCGAACAGCACGGCCAGCACGACGATGACGAGGACGATGTTGGGGTACTGGGTGTCGCCGATGCGGTCGGTGGGCCAGCTGCGCAGCTCGCCGGGGAAGCCGGAGACGCGCTTGTCCTGGATCAGCCCCTCGGCCAGGCCACGGTAGAGCGCCAGGCTGCCGATGGTGACCGCGAGCGACGGCAGGCCGACGTACGCGACGAAGAAGCCGTTGAGCGCGCCGAGGAGGGCACCGACGCCGATCGCGACCAGCGCGGCGACGGGCACCGAGAGATCGTGCTCGACGACCAGGACGCCGGTGACCGCGGCGCTCGCGCCGAGGGTGCTCGCCACGGAGAGGTCGATCTCGCCGGTGATGATGATCAGCGTCATCGGCAGCGCCATCAGCAAGATGGGCGCGTACTCCTTGAGCAGGTTGTAGACGGTGAGCGGACCGTCGAAGTACTGCACGTTGCCGAGCGCGTAGAGGAACACCACGACCAGGGCCACGATGACCGCGGCCTCGCGGTTGAGCAGCAGCCGGGCGAGCAGGCCGCGCGAGTACGCCGGATAGGTGCGGGTCGCCCGCTCCGCCTGCGGCGCGTCGGGAGTCAGGGTGGTCATGCGTGGTCCCTCGCTTCCACGAGCTGCTGGGTCCGGCGGATGCTGAGCACGCGGTCGAGGACGATCGAGCCGATGATCAGCGCGCCGACGACGGCGCCCTGCCAGAACTCGCTGATGCCCAGGATCGGGAGTGCGCGGTTGATGGTGACGAGGAGGAAGGCGCCGATGGCGGCGCCCCAGACCGTGCCGCTGCCGCCGAAGATCGCGACGCCGCCGATCACGACCGCCGCAACGGCCTGCAGCTCGATGCCGGAGCCGGTGCCGGAGAAGGCGGTGGCGTAGCGGGCGGCGGAGAAGACGCCGGCCAGGCCGGCGAGGGCACCGCACAGGACGAAGGCGCCGAACACCCGTCGCGCGGTGGGCAGGCCGTAGAGGTCGGCGGCGTCGGGGTCGGAGCCGATCGCGTAGAGCTCGCGGCCACCGCGGGCGGTGTGCAGGTAGTAGCCGACGGCCGCGACGACGACGACCGCGATGATCGTCAGCACCGGGATGGTCAGCACCTGCTGGGTGCCCAGCTTCTCGAAGTGGGCCGGATAGTCCTGGGCGTTCATCCGGTCGCTGCCGACCTCGTGGGTCAGCGCGCCGCGCAGGACGTACATGGTGCCGAGCGTGATGACCAGGGCCGGCACCTTGAACAGCGTGACCAGCAGGCCGTTGAGGGCGCCGATCACGGCGCCGACGGCGAGCCCGGCCAGGAAGACCACGACCACCGAGGTGTCCGGGTTGGCCACGAAGATCTTGCCGGTGACGTAGGCCGTGATGCCGAGCGTCGAGCCCACGGACAGGTCGACGTTGCGCGTGACCACGACGACCATCTGGCCGACCGCGAGCAGCAGCAGGATCGACGGCGCCAGGAGCGTGTCGCGCCAGCCGTCGGCGCTCAGCACGAACGAGCTGCGCCGGGTCGTGGCCACCACGAGCAGTAGCGCCAGCACGATGACGATGGCGAGCTCCCGCGAACGGAGCACGGTGCGGGTCGCCCGGGTGACGGCGCTCTCGCGCGAGGGGGCGAGGGTCGAGGTGCTCATGCGGCCGGCTCCTTCGTCGCGGTCGTGGAGCGGGTGGCGGCGGCCATCACGTTCTCCGGAGTGGCCTCGTCGCGCGGGATGTCGGCGGTGATCCGGCCCTCGCAGACGACCAGCACACGGTCGGCCATGCCCAGCACCTCGGGGAGCTCGGAGGAGATCATCAGGATCGCGAGACCCTGGCCGGCCAGGTCGGACAGGAGCCGGTGCACCTCGGCCTTGGTGCCGACATCGATGCCACGGGTGGGCTCGTCGATGATCAGCAGCCGCGGATCGGTCGCCAGCCACTTGGCGATGACGACCTTCTGCTGGTTGCCGCCGCTCATGGTGGCGGCGCGCATGTCGAGCGCGCTCGTCTTCACCTCGAGGCGCGCGGCCCACGGGGCGGTCGCACGGTTCTCGGCGCGGGCGGTCAGCAGGCCGGCCCGGGCGAGGCCGCCGCGGATCACCGAGGCGATGTTCCTGGCGACCGATCCGTCGATGACCAGTCCCTGCTGCCGGCGGTCCTCGGGGACGAACGCCATGCCGGCGCGGATGGCGCGACGGGGGTTGCGCTGGGGAACCGGGCGGCCGGCGAGGGTCACCCGGCCGGCGTCGTACCCGTCGACACCGAAGACGGCGCGGGCGATCTCGCTACGGCCGGCGCCGACCAGGCCGGCCAGACCCACGATCTCTCCGGCGCGGACCTGGAAGGAGACGTCGTGGAACTCTCCGGCGGAGCTGAGGCGCTCGACCTCGAGCACGACGTCGCCGATCGTGGCCGGGGTCTTCGGGAACAGCTCGGCGACCTCGCGTCCCACCATCTTGGCGACGATCTCGGCCTCGGTGGTCTCGGCGGTCCGGGACGTGGCGACGTAGGCGCCGTCGCGCATCACGGTCACCGTGTCGCACAGGTCGAAGACCTCGTCGAAGCGGTGCGAGATGAAGACCAGGGCGCGGCCCTCGTCGCGCAGGCTGCGCGCCACCGCGAAGAGCCGGGCGACCTCGTTGCCGCTGAGCGCCGCGGTGGGCTCGTCCATCACGAGCAGCTTCGCGTCGAGCGAGATCGCCTTGGCGATCTCGATCAGCTGCTGGTCGGCGATGGAGAGGCCGTTGGCGACGCGGCGCGGGTCGATGCTCACCCCGAGGCGGGCGAAGAGCGCCTCCGACTCGGCGTACATCCGGGGACGGTCGATGCGCCGGCCGCCGCGCAGGGGGTGGCGGCCCATGAAGATGTTCTCGGCGACCGAGAGGTCGGGGAACAGGGTCGGCTCCTGGTAGATCACGGCGACGCCCGCGGCCTTGGACTCGGCGGTCGACGCGAAGTCGACCGGCTCCCCCTGCAGCTCGAACTCGCCGGCGTCGCGGCGGTGCACGCCCGCGACGATCTTGACCAGGGTCGACTTCCCGGCGCCGTTCTCGCCGACGAGGGCGTGGATGGAGCCCGGGTCCACCTCGAGCGTCCCGGAGCGCAGGGCGACCACCGCGCCGAACGACTTGGCGACACCCCGCAGCGCGAGCGTCGGGCCCGTGCGCTCCTCGTGGTCGGACATCTCACTCCTCGCTCTCGACATTCACCTGATTGAAAGGTTTCAATGGCGAATGAGACGACGCTAGGTGACGGCCCTCACAAGCGTCAAGACGTGCCCCGAAACTTTCTTGAAACGAATCAACAATGAGACCGGTCACCCTGAGGAGGCCCTAGGGTGAGCCCAACCCTGAAGGAGAGCCGTGAGCATCAGCGACGCGCAACGCAGCGTGTCCGTCAAGGACGTGGCGTCGGCCGCCGGCGTGTCGGTGGGGACCGTGTCCAACGTGCTCAACCGGCCCGAGAAGGTCTCCCCCGCCACCCTCGAGCACGTCCAGCAGGTCATCGCCGAGCTCGGCTTCGTGCGCAACGACGCCGCCCGCCAGCTCCGTGCCGGCACCAACCGTGCCGTCGGCATGGTCGTGCTCGACGTCCGCAACCCGTTCTTCACCGACGTCGCCCGCGGCGTCGAGCTGCGCCTCGGCGCCCACGGCCGACCGCTCATCCTCGGCAGCTCCGGGCAGGACGCCCAGCGTGAGTCGACCTACCTCGACCTCTTCGAGGAGCAGCGCGTCAGTGGGCTGTTGATCACCCCCGTCGGCAAGGTGCTCCCCCGGCTGCGCCGGCTGCGCGAGCGCGGTACTGCCGTGGTCGTGGTCGACCGTCGTACTGGCAGCCGCGAGTTCTCCTCGGTCGCCGTCGACGACCTCCGCGGCGGCCGCCTCGCCGCCGGCCACCTGCTCGACTCCGGCCGCCGGCACCTCGCCCTCATCGGCGGCCCGCGCGGGCTGAGCCAGGTCAAGCACCGCCTCCGCGGCGCCCAGGAGGCCGTCGACGCGGTCGACGGCGCCCGGCTCGACTTCGTCGAGACCGCAGCCATGGACGCCGCGGCCGGGCGCGAGGGCGCCGAGCGGCTCATGTCCGGCGCCCACCGCCCCGACGCGATCTTCGCCGCCAACGACCTGATCGCCCTCGGCGTCCTGCAGGCCCTGACCCTCGCGGGGTTCCGGGTCCCCGACGATGTCGCCATCCTCGGCTACGACGACATCGACTTCGCCGCCTCCGCCGCCATCCCGCTCAGCTCGATCCGCCAGCCGCGCGCCGAGATGGGCGCCGTGGCCACCGACCTGCTGCTCGCTGCGATCGAGGACCCAGGCGTGCAGGTGCGCGACATCGTGCTCGAGCCGGAGCTCGTCGTACGACGCTCGACCGGGGGCTGACCGGCGCGGATCGGACGAGCCAGGCTCGTCCGATCGGCGCCGATGACCCGGAACGCGGCGACCGCAGACGGTCAGGGATGGACGGGCGGGTGGTAGTCGAGCGTGCCGGCGAAGAACCAGAGCAGCCCCGGGCCTGGCGGTGTCGACAGCCTCGACGACCGCCGTCGCGGTCGGCAGCGCACGGCTCTACCGCGACTATCACTGGACGACCGACGTGGTCGCCGGTCCCTCATCACACTCGCCCGGGTCGCCCTCGTCCTGACGACACGACGACAGGTCCGCGTGAGAGCTGCTACCGCGCCCGTGACCGCGCCGCCAGACACCGCAACCCTGCCGACGGCGACGACGCCTTGACCTTGACGAAGACCTTGCCCGCGGTCCGCTTGCGCAGCCGCACCGCGAACTTGCCCCGGGCGTTGGCCTTGCCCGCACCGATCCGACGCGGCTTGCCCTTGCGGGCCTTCGCATAGGCGACCACCTTGCCGGCCCGGCATCCTGCCTCGGCGACGACCCGCCCCTTCGCCCAGCCGCCCGCGGCCTTGCGGAGCTTCACGGTCCGCGGCACCTGCCGCGGCGGGAACAGGTGCTCGTCGATGGTGATCGCGCCGACGCGGTTGGCGCCGGTGTCGATGAACCACAGCCGCCCATCGGGGCCGAACGCGATCTCCCGCGGGGCCCAGGGCGCGATCCGGGCGCGCGACATGGTCCCGTCGGGCGCGATCCGGCCGACGCCCTCGCGTTCGGCCCACCACAGCGCGCCGTCGGGCCCGAGGACCAGCGAAAGCGGCACGGGCTCGGTGCCGGCGGCGAGCGGGGGCAGCATCCAGGAGACGAGCCGGGTGCCGTCGAAGCGGCCGATCGCACCACCCTCCGCCGTCGTGAAGACCTGGCCCGGCGAGTATCCGGTGGCCCAGAGCGCCCCATCGGCTCCGAACGCCAGCGAGGTCGTGTCGTAGTTCGGGTTCACCCACTGCGCCGGATAGCTCCGCTCCGTGCCGCCGAGGTCGGGATGGATGTCGTCGACTCGTCGCAGGTGGTCGCGAGCATCGCCGTACCACAGGGCTCCATCGGCCGCGACCGCCATGGGCGTCGGCGTGCCGTACGACGTCGGCAGCTGCCACCCGGTCGTCGCATTGGTGCTCGGGTCGACCCAGACCCTCAGCACGGCGTCGCTCGGACCGAGCTTGCTCGACCACACCCCTCGTCCACGACCGGCGGTGAGGTACCCGCCCTGGGCGTTGTTGTAGCCCGCCATCGGCTCGACGACGCCGCCAGTCGTCGCCCGCCGCAGCCGCGTCGAGGTGTCGGTGAGGAAGTAGAGATAGCCGTCGTCGCCGGAGACCAGCTCGGTCGGGCCGGTCGAGCCCCCGTCGGGCACGACTCCGAACTCGGTGATCGAGCCGGAGGCGGTGATCCGTCCCAGCTTCCACCCCTTGCTCTCCGCGAACCACAGGTTGCCGTCCGGTCCCCGGACGAGCGAGTCGAGACGCGCGTCGGCGGTCGGCACCGGGTAGGTGGCGATCGTCGGGCCACTCGCCGGCACGGCAGCCGCCCCGTCGTTCGCGCGCGCCCCGGCGGGGGCGAGGCCCGCCGACGACAGGACCACCGTCGTGACGGCCAGGGTGGCCCACCAGCGTATGGCGACCGTGCGCGCGGGGGTACGGATGCCCATGGGCGGTTCCTTCCGAGAGGGGGTCACGAATGGCGCCGCATCGCGACGCGGGCGCGCCCACGCTACGGAGGGGAGCTCCACGGGCTAGTCGTCTTGAAGCGTGGATCTCGTCTGAGACCAGCGGATCGTCATCGCGCCCGGCCCGAACCGCCGTGCCGCCAGGTGGACGGACCGGCTGCCGCGCGTGTCGACGTACCTGGTGTCGACGTCGCCGACGAGCGGCTCCAGACGCAGCTCGCAGACGGGAGGCACGACGGCCGCGAACCGAACCCACATCTCGACCTCGCGTGTGGGACGAGGCGCCCACAGCGTGAACTCCAGGTCGTCGTCGTCCGGGGCGACCGGTCGTCGATCGACCTGCACCTCGACGACGGCGGTGTCGCCGATGCGCAACGGCACGTCGAGGATCAGCTCATGCAGCGTCATCCCGAGATCGGGCACGTGACGTCGCCGCCCCACGGCGGCGCCGGCGACCGTGGACACGGTGGTCGGGTGCTGCTGGTCGGGAACGACGACCCAGAATGGGTAGGCGCCCACGTCGTCACGGGTCGCCCGCAGCCGGAACCGGAACGTCCAGAAGAGCTGACGGCCCACCTCGTCGAGATCGACCGTGACGGCCATCGTCTCCTCGGTGACGCCCTCGAACGCCTCGCTCAGCCCGAGCGCCGCGAGGGCCTCGCCGACCCCCGCGGCGACGTCGGAATCGAGGAGGTGGTGCAGATCGACGACGCCGTGGACCCGCCCCGGCCGGCGGGACGGGCCGAGAGCTCCGCGCAGGACCCCAGGCCCGAGGCCCAGCAGATCCTCGATCTCGGGCAAGGCGTCGAGGGAAGCCTGGCGCTCCGGCCGGCGGGTCCCGGCACGCCACGAGCTCAGGGTCGAGACCCCGACCCGGACCCCCCTCTCCCGAAGGCGGTCCGACAGCCAGGTGAGGGTCCGACGACGCTCACTCAGTCCACGGGCGAAGAGGTCGGCGAACTCTTCAGGCGCAGACCCCATGCGGACATCCTCCCCGAACCCGCTCGCCGGATGTCGACCTGTCGCCCACGTGCGCGCCTGCCAGCGGGGTAGGAGGAGGGAATGAAGCAGGGTTCCGGTGCCTCGAGTGAGGCTCCGGAACCCTGTCTGCCTGGTGGAGGTGAGGGGATTCGAACCCCTGACCTTCTCGTCGCGCCTGAGCCTCGCCGGAAGGCTCCGAGTTCCTGTCAGAATCTCGGGTTCTTTCGACGAACACCCCCATAGAAGCAGGGGAAACGGCCACCGTCGCCTGTTCTTGTCGTCTCGACCGTACGTCGCCGTCTCGGAGAATGTCGAGGTCGATCGTCGAATATTTGGAGAATAAATGGAGAGTCCAGAGCTTCAGCCGCACTCGCGGGGGCAGCGGTAGGTAGTCGACCCTTCGCGAACTGCAATCGTCCTGGCCGACGCCAACGATCCGACCGGGCCGCCTTGGGCAAGGTCGTGCCGGGGGCTGAACCCGTGTGAGTCCGGTGTCCCACACCATCAACGGCGACTCGGCCGGGTTGAGGATGATCACCGCCTTCCCTCGCCTGGCCCCGCCGACCTCGGTGATCGCCGCCGAGGTGGTCTCGGTGAACTCGCCGATGTTCGCCCTCGTGCCGGGGGCCGGCGGACTTCGAGGAGATGGACGCGACGATCTCGGCGTACTCCACCGGCGCCACCTGCGCGATGGCGGCGACGACGGGAATCGTCGCCTGTCCGCCGCAGGTCACCGTGTTGACGTTGGGGGCGTCGAGGTGGTCCTCGACGTTGACCGCCCGAATCATGTACGGACCGATCGCGGCCGGCGTCAGGTCGATCAACCGCTTAACCAACCGTCCCAGCAGGCCCGCGTTGTGGACTGCGCCTTGGCCGAGGTCGCGTCGAACACGATGTCGATCTCCTCGAACCCGGGCAGCGCGATGAGTCCCTCCACGCCGTCGTGGGTGGTCGCGATGCCGAGGTCGCGCGCGCGGGCCAGGCCGTCGGAGGCGGGGGTCGATGCGGACCATGGCTCCCATTTCGACGTGCTGCGCCGTCGTCATGACCTTGATCATCAGGTCGGTCCCGATGTTGCCCGAGCCGATGATCGCGACCTTCGACCTTCCAGTCGCGGCGCTCACGGGGTCAACTCCTTGTCGCCGAAGGTGACCGCGACCATCGGGCCGAGGGCACCAGAAAGGACCACCTGTCCTTCACGAAGCGGTTCACCAGAGTCGCGGGCGGTGCGCGCGAGCCAAGCCAGGGCGACGAGAGGGTCACCCAGCAAAGCGGATCCCCGACCGACGGAGACCTCGACGCCATTGAGTGTCATCGCCATCTCCACGGCGACCGGGTCGATGGTGGCAAGGTCGACCTGCGGTGCACCGATCACGTAGAGCCCGCTGGATGCGTTGTCGGCCACGGCGTCAGCGAACGAGATGTCCCGGCCGGCGACCCCGCTGTCCACGATCTCCAACGCCGGAGCGGCCCAGGCCACAGCTGCGCGGACCGGACCCTGCTCGAGGTGGCGATGCCCTTCCTCCAGGACCTCTAGGAACGCACCCACGAGACGGTCCACCTCGGCGTGCGCGAGGGGACCGAGGTCGTCTACATCGCGAAGATCGGCGGGCACCGCCAGGCGCGCAGCCCTTCCCGCACCGGCGGCCGCATGCCGATGCACTGCACCGCCATCGGCAAGGTCCTGCTGGCACACTCCGAACCGGACGTGCGAGCAGCGGTGCTAGGTGCGCCGCGCCCCCGGCGCACGCCACACGCCCTGGTCGCACCGGGTCTGCTCGAGCAGCAGCCGGAACGCCCCCTCGAGACCGGCATCGCCTACGAGCGCGAGGAGTCGACCGCCGGACTGCTCTGCGTCGGCATCCCGGTTGCTGGCCCCGGACGGTCGCGCGGCGATCGCGGCCATCAGCGTGGCCGGCCCGGTCGGCCGGTTCCGGCCCGAGCAGCACGAGACGGCGATCCGCGCCGCCGCCACAGCTCTCGCGAGCACCCTCAGCCGCCGCACCCACTGAGCGACCTGCGGGGGTCGATCGTGGTCACACGATCCGGCGCAAACCCGTCATCGCGGCCACCGCCTGACGCGGTGCGTCGTCCACGACCAGGGCCTCACCAACCAGCACCGCGCGGGCGCCCTCGTTCACGAATCGCTGGACGTCCTCGGGGCCGCGCACGCTCGACTCGGCAACGAGCACCCGGTCCGCGGGAACCAGCGGCGCGACCCGTCCGAGGACGCCGGGATCGACCTCGAGTGTCTTCAGGTTCCGAGCGTTGACACCGATCAGCTCGGCACCCAGCCGGACGGCACGCTCGGTCTCGGCCTCGTCGTGCACCTCGAGCAGCACCGTGAGCCCGAGCTCGCGCGCAGCGTCGTGCAAGCGGTCCAGACAGTCGTCCGGGAGGCAGGACGCCATCAGCAGGACCAGGTCGGCACCCGAGGCACGGGCCTCCAACAACTGGTACTCGGTGACGATGAAGTCCTTGCGCAGGATGGGGATGTCGACCGCCGCCCGGACCGCCTGCAGGTCTTCCAGGCTGCCCCCGAAACGTCGGCGCTCGGTCAGCACGCTGATCGCGGCAGCGCCTCCCGCGGCGTACTCGCGGGCCAGGGCAGCGGGGTCGGCGATGCGCGCCAGCTCACCCTTGCTGGGGCTGCTCCGCTTCACCTCTGCGATCACACTCGAGCTCGCACCACGCAGGTGCGGCATCGCGTCACGCCGCGCGGGCGCGTCCGCGAGTGCCGCGCGCAGGTCGGCCTCGGACGCCGTCGCCCTCCGTACCGCGAGGTCCTCGATGACCCCTGCCACGATCTCGTCGAGAACCGTTCGACCCACTGTGCATCCTCCGTACCTTGGCGCCGCTGCGCCAGGCCGACAACGCTAGGGCCACCCCATACCCGCAACCAGCAGCGAGGTCCACTGACTGGACCGACGGGCGCGCGCGGTCTACACCCAGGGGCCGGTCCGGCGTGTCGCCCCGGTCGCATTGCGCAGCTCTGCGGCGAGTAGGCGCGCGGTCTCGGTGAGCGCGTCGACCAGCAGCCGCGCCTCGCGACTCACCGAGCGGTCGGCCGGAAGGGTGATGCCGATCGCCCGCGGCACGGTGTCGAGATGCAGCGGGAGCATGTCCAGTAGGTCGTCACGCACCCCGATCAGCATCGGCAGCGGCGCGATCGCGTCGGTCTGCAGGACGATCTCGCGCGAGGTGAGGAGTGTGGAGCACTCGGTGATGTCACGGGGGGAGGCGAGCCCCGCGGCCGCGAACATCTCGTCGAGCTCGGCGCGCAGCGTGCTCGGCTGCAACGGCAGGATCCACGGGTAGGGCAGCAGGTCCGCCAGGTGGGGGGTCGTCGAGAGGACGGGGTGGCCGCGACGTACGACGGCACGCACCGCTTCGTCGTACAGCCGGATGTGATGGAGGGCCCCGCGGTAGGTTCCGGGGTCGAGCCGGCCCACCAGCAGGTCGAGCTCGCTGCGTTGCAGGCTGGTGGCCAGGACCTCGGCCGTGCCCTCCACGACGGAGATCGAGATCTCCGGATGGGCCTGCTTCAGCGTCACGACGGCCTGCGGCAGGAGGGCATACGCTCCGGCGAGGTTGGTCCCCACCCGCAGCGGCCGCGGTCCTCCGTGCCGCACCTCCTCGATCTGCTCCGACGCACGCCGCAGGCTGCCCAGGGCCGACCTCGCTCGCTCGATCAGGATCTCGCCCGCGGGCGTGGGGACGACGCCACGGGGTCCCCGCACGAACAGGTCGACGCCGATCAGCTCCTCGACCTCCCGCACACTGCGCGTGACTGCCGGCTGCGAAACATAGAGGGCCTCGGCAGCCTTCACGAAGGAGCCCTCGTCGGCGATGGTCACCAGGAGCACGAGGTGACGCAGCTTCAACCGACCCCCGAACAGCTGGTGGTTCTCCATCACCGACCTCTCCCAGGGTTGGTCGTTTGCCGCCAGCAGCGTATACCGCAGCCTCCAGGCATACCTTAATAGTTATACCTGGGCCCGCTTTGGCATTGGTGGTCCAGGTCTCACTCCGAGCACAGTTCTCGGCATGAATCCCCCGGCTTCTCCGGCCTCCCGGCCCTCGGACTGGAGCGACGCACTCACGTCCGGTGCCGTCAGCGTCGTCGACCTGACCGCCCCGCTCTCCTCCTCGACCCCGGTGCTCCCCCTCCCCGAGGGCATGGCGCCGATCCCGCGCTTCGAGCTGGAGGAGCTCGCCAAGTACGACGAGCGTGGCGAGACGTCGTACCAGAACGGCATCCACACCGGCGAGCACGTCGGCACCCACTTCGACGCCCCTTGCCACTGGGTGACGGGCATCGAGCACGGTGACGTCTCCCAGGTCCCGGCGCAGCGGCTGGTCGGGCCCGCGGTGGTCATCGACAAGACCGCCGAGGTCGCGGAGGATCCCGACTACCTGCTGACCGTCGAGGACGTCCAGGGCTGGGAGAGCGCGCACGGCAAGCTCCCGGCGGGGTGGCTCCTCTACCGCACCGGTTGGGCCGCCCGGTCCCACGACCAGGACCTGTTCCTGAACGCCGACGACAGCGGACCGCACACGCCCGGCGTGACGCCGGAGTGCGCCCGGTGGCTGGCGGAGGAGACCGCGATCGTCGGGTTCGGCGTCGAGACGGTCGGCACGGACGCGGGCCAGGCCTTCGGCTTCGAGCCGGCCTTCCCCGTGCACACCCACCTCCTCGGGGCCGACAAGTACGGCATCACCCAGCTGCAGAACCTGCACCTCCTGCCCGTGACGGGCACGTTGATCGTGGTCGCCCCACTTCCCATCGTCGGCGGGTCGGGCAGCCCTGCCCGCGTCCTCGCCCTGGTTCCCGGCAACGCCTCGGAGGTGGACTGATGCTGGTTCGTGAAGCGATCGGCGAGCAGCTCGTCGACCTCGGAGTCCGCGTCGCGTTCGGCGTCGTCGGCAGCGGCAACTTCCACTACACCAACGCGCTCGTGGCGCACGGCGCCCGGTTCGTGGCGGCCCGCCACGAGGGCGGAGCCGCCACGATGGCCGACGGCTACGCCCGCATGTCGGGCGAGGTGGCCGTCCTCTCCCTTCACCAGGGCTGCGGCTACACCAACGCGCTCACTGGCATCGCCGAAGCCGCCAAGAGCAGGACCCCGCTGCTCGTGCTGACCGCCGAGGCGACCGAGCCGACGTCCAACTTCTTCATCGACCAGGCCGGTATGGCCGAGGGTGCCGGAGCGATCGCCATGCGGGTCCGCTCCCCCGAGACCGCCCTGGTGGACGTCGCCCGCGCGTACGCCACCTGCAGGAACCAGCAGCGCACCGTGGTGCTCAACGTCCCCATCGACGTCCAGGACATGGAGCTGCCGGCCGATGCCCGTCGGCGCGCCTTCGCCCCCGTCGGTATGCCGCAGCCCTCACCCGAGGACATCGCCCGCTTCGTCGAGCTGATCCGCTCCGCCGAACGCCCGGTCTTCGTGGCCGGCCGCGGCAGCCGCGCGGAGGGCGCGAAGGAGGCCCTCCGCGAGCTGGCCGCCGTCTCGGGCGCACTGCTCGCCACATCAGCCGTCGCGCGAGGGCTCTTCAACGACGACCCCTGGGGCATCGACGTGTCCGGCGGCTTCAGCTCCCCTCTGACCGCCGAGCTGGTCAGCAGCGCTGACCTGGTCGTCGGCTTCGGATGCGCACTGAACATGTGGACGATGCGGCACGGCAAGCTGATCGGAGAGCACGCGAAGGTCGTCCAGGTCGACATCGACCCCGAGGCCATCGGCCGCAACCGCGACGTGGACCTCGGCCTGTGGGGTGGCGCGGCCGAGACCGCCCGCGCCACCACGGCGGCCCTGCGCGAGACACCCCGCGACGACCCGGGGTACCGGACGTCCGAGGTCGGTGAGCGCATCCGCTCCTCATTGCGCTGGAACCAGGTCGACTTCACCGACCAGACGGCGGACGGTCGGATCGATCCCCGGACCCTGTCGTCGGAGCTCAACCGGCTCCTGCCCAGCGAGCGCATCGTCTCGGTCGACTCCGGCAACTTCCTGGGTTACCCCAGCATGTACCTCGACGTCCCCGACGAGTACGGCTTCTGCTTCACGCAGGCCTTCCAGTCGGTCGGGCTGGGACTGGCCACCGGTCTGGGTGCAGCGATCGCCCAGCCCACCCGGCTGCCGGTCGTCGGTGTCGGGGACGGTGGGTTCCTGATGGGGATCACCGAGCTCGAGACCGCGGTCCGGCTCGAGGTGCCCCTCCTCGTGGTGATCTACAACGACGCCATGTACGGCGCCGAGGTGCACCACTTCGGATTCGACGGCCCGCCGCTGGACGCCGTGGTCTTCCCCGACAGCGACCTCGCCGCGATCGCGCGCGGCCACGGCTGCGAGGCGATCACCGTTCGCGAAGCCGCGGACCTGGCTCCGGTCAAGGACTGGGTCTCGTCCGGTCCGACCCGGCCGCTGGTCATCGACGCCAAGGTGCTCTCGCGCGAGGGCTCCTGGTGGCTGCAGGAGGCGTTCGGCCACTGAGCCGGACCGAGGACTGGAGGACACATGGAGAGCAGGCAGCCAGCGGTGCTGACCGCCACCGAGAAGGTCGGCGTGGGGACACGTACGACCGTCGTCAGCGCACGCCCTCGAAGGCGGGTGCTGCGCAGCGACCGAAGCGTCGAACGCGCCGTCATCGCAGGACGCGGCACGGCCGGGGTCGTGGGATTCCTCGCCCTGTGGGAGGTGGTCGCCCGGTACGACCTGCTTCCCCGCGACGTGCTTCCGGCGGCGTCGACGACGGTGGCCAGTGCGGCCGAGCTCGTCGGCGACCCGGTCTTCCTCGACCAGATCGGCGCCACGTTGTGGGCGGCCTTCGTCGGCCTCGCCCTGGCGATCGCGATCGCCGTGCCGGCGGGACTGGTGCTCGGGCTGTCCGACCGGCTGCATGCCGCCACGGCCACCGTGGTCGAGCTGCTCCGACCGCTGCCGCCCGTCGGCCTGGTTCCCCTGCTGGTGCTGGTCGTCGGCCAGGGTCTGGAGATGAAGGCGGCCGTCGTGGCCCTCGGATGCGTCTGGCCCTTGCTCATCAACACCATCCACGGCGTGCACTCGACGGATGGAACGGCGCGGGCCACCGCTCGCTCGTTCGGGTGGTCGCGGCGCACCGTCGCCCTCCGCGTCGTGTGGCCCTCGGCCGTGCCGTCGGTCCTGACCGGCGTGCGGATCACGGCCTCCGTGGCCCTCATCCTCTGCGTCGGTGCGGAGTTCATCGGCGGGAGCCGTGACGGGCTCGGCAGCTGGCTGCTCCAGCAGAGCATGCTCCCGGGCGGCATCGACACCGTCTGCGCGGGCGTCGTCGTCGCCGGCGTGCTCGGACTCCTCGTCAACGCCGTCGTCACGGCACTCGAACGCCGCTTCGCCGGCTGGGCACACCGGGAGGACTCGTGAACACCTCTGTCACCGGGAACGAGCGGATCCTCCGGATTGCCGTGGGCTGGGGCGCCGCCGTCGTTCTGCTCGTCGCCTGGCAGCTCGCCACCGCACGCTCGGAGTCGCTGTTCTTCCCGACACCGCTGGAGATCTTCAGCGACGTACGGGAGCGGTGGCTCTCCGACGGCCTCTCCGGCGGCATCGTGACCGACGCCTTCTTCGTCGACATCACGCCGAGCCTCCGCCGGCTCCTGATCGGCCTGGCGATCGCGTGGTCGGTCGGCATCACCCTCGGTGTGCTCCTCGGGCGGGTCCCGGTGGTCGCCCACACCGTCGAGCCGATCCTGCACTTCATGCGCGCGCTGCCGGGTCCCGTGCTCCTCCCGCTGGCGCTCGTGCTGGTCGGGACCGGAACGACGATGCGGGTCTCGCTGATCGCCTTCGGCGCCGTGTGGCCGGTCCTCTTCAACACCTACAGCGCCGTACGACGAGTGGCGGAGGGCTACATCGAGACGGCTCGGGTGGCGCGGGTGTCACGTGTCCGGGTCCTGTTCCAGGTGATCCTGCCCGCAGCCAGCTCGGGCATCTTCGCCGGGATCCGCGTCTCGACGTCGCTGGGCATCATCCTGCTGATCGCCTCCGAGCTGGTCGCCGCTTCCGACGGCATCGGGTTCGGCCTGACCCAGGCCCAACGCTCCTTCCAGTTCCTACCCATGTGGTCGTTCATCGTCGCCCTGTCGCTGCTCGGCTACCTCTCCAACCTCATCCTCACGGGGGTCGAGTCCGGCGTCATGCGCTGGCACCGCCTCCAGATGTCCGTCCAGGACTGACCCGGCCCGAAAGGCTCCACGATGTCCCACGCACTCCTCGAGGTCGCCGACCTCCGCCACACCTACCGCACTCGCCAAGGCGACCAGACAGTCCTCGACGGCGTCAACTTCGAGGTCCGGCGCGGCGAGTTCGCCTCAATCGTCGGCCCTTCCGGCTGCGGCAAGACCACCCTGCTGCGCACCCTCTCAGGCCTGCTCCGGCCCACGCACGGGACGATCTCGCTGTCAGGGGAAGTCATCACCGGCGTTCCCCAGGGCCTCGCGATGGTCTTCCAAGACTACCGGGCGTCGCTGTTCCCCTGGCGACGTGTCGGGGCCAACGTGGAGTTCCCCCTCCTGGGCCGAGTCCCCAAGGCCGAGCGGCGTGCCCGGACAGCCGAGTCGCTGGCCGCGGTCGGCCTGGCCGACGCCGCCGACAAGTACCCGTGGCAGCTCTCCGGCGGCATGCAGCAGCGTGTCGCCATCGCCCGGGCCCTGGCGATGCGCCCCGAGCTCCTCCTGATGGACGAGCCGTTCGCCTCGGTCGACGCGCAGACGCGCTCCGACCTGGAAGACCTGCTGCTCCGCGTGCGGGAGCAGTTCGACGTGACGATCCTCTTCGTCACCCATGACGTGGACGAGAGCGTCTACCTCAGCACTCGGGTGCTGTCCCTCAGCAAGGCGCCGACCGTCATGACGGCCGACGTCCCCGTCCCGCTCGCCTTCCCGCGGGACCAGATCCGCACCCGAGAGAACCCGTCCTTCGTGGAAACGAGAAGCGAGGTAGCCCGACTGATCCGACAGGCGTGTCCCGGTGGCCTGTCCACCGCAGAAGCCCCTCACTGACACCACGCCGTAGGGCCAGCGACTAAACGCAGCCCCGCGTCCGCGACCTTCGCTGCCACTTGCGACGAAGAAGACTTCAAAGGAGTTACACCCATGAACCTGGGCACCAAGCGACGACTTGGCGTGCTTGCGCTCACGCTGCTGCTGGCGGGCGCGACCACCGCCTGCGGCAACGACGACGCAGCCACCGCCGACGGCCTCACCAAGGTCACGCTCTCCATCCCCCCGGTCGGCGACTCGCTGCCGGTGTACGACGCCATCGCGAAGGGCTACTTCGCCGACGAGGGACTCGACGTCGAGCTCACCCCCGCCGCGAACGGCGCCACCACCATCAACGCCCTCGTCTCCGGGAGCACCGACCTGGCCCTGGTGTCCTACCCCTCGCTGATCACGGCCAAGTCCTCCGGCATCCCGGTCACCATCGCCGCACCCGCGATCGCCGGGACGGAGGAGTACGCGGCCGGCCTCTATGTCCTGGCCGACTCCGAAATCCAGAAGCCCGCCGACATGGTCGGCAAGAAGATGGCGACCCCGTCCTTGGGCTCGGTCGGCGACATCTGGTTCCGCGGCGTGCTGCTGCAAGAGGGCCTCGACCCCGACAGCGTCACCTTCGTGGAGATTCCCCAGGCCAACATGGCCGCCGCCCTCGAGGCCGGCGACGTCGACGGCATCTTCCAGACCGAGCCGACCCTCAGCGCCACCCAGGCCAAGCTCGACGTCCGCCTCGTCGGCTACCAGGAGGGACCGCAGGGCCTGTTCGCGACCTCCGAGAAGTACCTGGGCGACAAGCCCGACGTCGTTTCTGGCTTCCGCGCCGCGCTCGCCAAGGCGGTCGACGACATCGAGGCCGACCCCCACGGCGTGGCAGAGGCGATGATGCCGAAGTACACCGAGATGAGCGCGGACGTCGCCGCCAAGATGCGGCTCCCGCACTACCAGGTCGACTTCGACGCCGCGGGCGTGCAGAAGGTCATCGACCTGATGGTCGAGGTCGGCCTGCTCAAGGACTCCATCGACGCCGGCGACCTCTACAAGGACGCCAGCTGAGCCCCTTTCGTCGGGATCACTGACGAACGTCCCCACCCCCACCAGCGCGGGCCGCGCCCTGACCGGCGCGGCCCGCCGGAGGAGACCCGATGTCCCACCCCCACCGCGACCACGTCGCGATAGTCGGCGCCGCCGAGTCGCCGTACACCCGTCACCCCAGCGCGGGCACCACGACCGCCGGAGTCCTGCGCGACGCGGTGGTCCGCGCCCTGCGTGACGCGGGCCTCGAGCCGCGCGACGTGGACGGGCTCGGTGTCGCCAGCTTCACCCTCGGCCCGGACCACGCCATCGACCTCGCCTGGCGGCTGGGCCTCAACCTCCGCTGGCTCATGCAGGACACCAACGGCGGTGCGAGTGCCGGAGGGATGCTGCAGCACGCGGTACGCGCGGTCGAGGCCGGCGACGCGTCGGTCGTCGTGCTGGTCGCCGGCGACGCGATGGACAACGCAGCGCACACCCGGCTGGTCAAGGCCTACAACCAGGCGACGGTCGACCACCTGGCCGACCTGCCGATGACGGGTCCGAACGCCCTCTTCGCGATGCTGACCCAGCGGCAGATGGCCGCGTGGCAGCTGGACCGGAGGGACTACGGCGACCTCGTCGTCGCCCAGCGCGCGTGGGCAGGGCTCAACGAGGGAGCCGTCTACCGCTCACCGATGACGCTGGAGCAGTACCTCGAGGCCCCGCTCGTCGCGTCCCCGCTCGGCCGCTTCGACTGCGTTCCGCCGGTGACCGGTGCGGATGCCATCGTGGTCACCAGCGAGGAGCGGGCCACCGGCCGCCGCGCCCGGGTGCTGGCGGTCACCACCTCCTACAACGCCGACAACCAGTCGGGTGACGGCATCGAGACCGCCGTCGCCCGCTGCGCCCCCGCTGCCTGGGACCAGGCAGGAGTGGCACCGGCCGACGCCGACGTGATCAGCGTGTACGACGACTACCCCGCCATGGTGCTGTCGCAGCTCGTCGACCTCGGCGTGGCCCGACCCGAAGCCATCCAGGGCCTCATCACCGAGAAGATCGCCACCCGGCGCCTGCCCGTCAACACCTCGGGCGGCCAGCTCTCCGCCGGCCAGGCAGGCGCGGCGGGCGGCATGCATGGCGTAGTCGAGGTCGTGCAGCAGCTGCGCGGGCGCGCGTCCGGCCGGCAGGTCGATGCACGTATCGGCGTCGTCACCGGCTACGGCATGGTGCTCTACCGGCACGGGTCCTGCGGCAACGTCGCGGTGCTGGAGGCGGTCGCATGAGCCTCCACGTCCAGCGCTGCCGCGGCTGCGGCGAGCACCTCTTCCCCCGCCGCCTGCTGTGCCCCGGCTGCGGGCACCAGGACTTCGCCGACGTGCACGTCGAGCGGGGTCGCGTCGTCGCCTCGACGCAGACCGCCGACGGCACGACGCTGCTCACCGTCGTGTGCGAGGGCGACCTCCACGTCGTGGCGCGACTGGTCGGAGCTCCCGAGGACCTTCCCCTGCAACGGGAGCTGCCGCTCACGACGTCCCCGACCGCGCCGGGCCCTGCCGCCTACGTCCCCGACCCCACGCACGCAGGCGCAGACGACGGCGACGATCCCCGCCGACTCCCGCGGGACACGCCGCTGCGCGAGTGCACGGTCCCGGGCATGCTGGTCGCCCGGGCGGCCCTGACGCCGGAGGCTCCCCTTCTCGTGTGCGGAGACGTGCGCCGCACCGCTGCCGAGATGGTCGAGGCCGTCGCGCGTGCAGCGGGCGCCCTGTCGGCGCGGGGGGTCGCCGCGGGGGACCGGGTCGCCTTCCTCGTCTCGAACCGGGTGGAGCTGCTCGACGTCGTGCTGGGCTCGGCCTGGCTGGGAGCAGTCGCGGTGCCGATCAACACCGCCGCGCGCGGGACCCAATTGCACCACATCCTCGCCAACTCCCAGGCTCGGCTCCTGGTCGTCGAGGCCGACATCGAGACACACCTCGACGACCTCCCGCCGCTGCCGGACCTCGAGGCGCGGTGGGTCCTGGGCGAGCAGACCGAGCCGATGGGCGAGCCCGTGCCACCCGCAGCCGCGGCGCCCGGCGACCCGGCCGCGATCCTCTACACCTCGGGCACGACCGGCGTCTCCAAGGGAGTCATCTGCCCGCACGCGCAGTTCTGGTGGTGGGGCAACAACGTGAGCGACCAGATCGGCATCCAGCCCGACGACGTGCTCCACACCTGCCTCCCACTCTTCCACACCAACGCCCTCAACGCCTTCAGCCAGGCCGTCGTGAGCGGCGCGACCTACGTGCTGGGCGGTCGCTTCTCGGCGTCTCGCTTCTGGACGCAGATGGCGGAGAGCGGCGCAACGGTGACGTACCTGCTCGGCGCGATGGTCGGCATCCTCGACAGCCAGCCGCCGTCGGACCGCGATCGCGCCCACCGGGTGCGGCTCGCGCTGTCACCGGCGACTCCCGGCCGCCTCCTGCGGCCATTCCGCGATCGCTTCGGTGTCGCCCTTCTCGACGGCTACGGCTCGACCGAGACCAACGCGGTGGTGGCCACCCGGCTCGGCGAGGAACGACCCGGGTATGTCGGGACGCTGCAGCCGGGCTTCCGGATGCGGGTGGTCGACGCCGACGGCGCTGACGTACCGCCGGGCACCCCGGGCGAGCTGCTGCTGCGAAGCGACCAGCCCTTCGCCTTCGCCTCCGGATACTTCCGGATGCCCGAGGCGACCGCGGCTGCCTGGCAGGACCTGTGGTTCCACAGCGGCGACCGCGTGTGCGTCGAGCCGGACGGGTCCATCCGCTTCGTCGACCGCATCAAGGACGTGATCAGGCGTCGCGGCGAGAACATCTCCTCCCTCGAGGTCGAGGACGTGCTGCGCGCCCACCCCGCGATCGCGGAGGTGGCGGTGTACGCCGTCGACTCCGAGCTCGGCGAGGACGAGGTCATGGCGGCGGTCGTCGTGAAGGACGGCGCAGACCTCGACTTCGAGGAGCTGGTCACGTTCTGCGGACCACGCCTCGCGGCGTACGCGATCCCCCGGTTCCTCGTCCGGCTCGACGCCCTCCCGCTGACGGAGAACGGCAAGGTCCGCAAGCCGGAGCTCCGCAGCCGCGGGACCGACGGCGCCTGGGACCGCCAGCCACCTCGCCCGACGGCTCCCCACTCGGCCCCCACAGAACGGACATCCCATGCGTGAATACAAGAACTTCATCAACGGCCGGTTCACCGACGGCGCCGAGGCGTTCGCCGACATCGACCCCGCGACCGGCCAGCAGGTCGCCTGGGTGCACGAGGCCGACGCCGGCCTCGTCGACCAAGCCGTGCGTGCGGCGCGTGCCGCGCTCGACGGGCCCTGGGGCCGGACGACCGTCCAAGAGCGCTGCACCCTGCTCCGCCGGGTGGCCGACGAGATCGACCGGCGCGCAGACGACCTCCTGGCGGCCGAGGTCGCCGACACCGGCAAGCCGGAGGCAGGAGCCCGCGCCCTCGACATCGCCCGCGCGGCCGCCAACTTCCGCACCTTCGCCGACGTCGTCGGCGCCGAAGGCGTCGAGTCCTACCTCCAGGACCTCGGCGACGGCCGACAGGCGCTGAACTACGCCGTCCGCAAGCCCCTGGGCGTGGTCGCCGCCATCGTGCCGTGGAACCTCCCGCTCCTCCTGCTGACGTGGAAGCTGGCGCCCGCACTGGCGTGCGGCAACACCCTGATCGTGAAGCCCTCCGAGGAGACTCCCGGCTCGGCGACCGTGCTCGCCGAGGTCCTGGCCGCCGCAGGCGTTCCCGACGGCGTCTACAACGTCGTCCACGGGTTCGGCAGCGGATCCGCTGGCGAGCACCTCACCAGCCACCCGGGCATCGACGGGGTAACCTTCACCGGCTCCACGGCGACCGGTGCCGGCATCATGAAGACGGTCGCGCCGCGGATCCGGCCGGTGTCCTTCGAGCTCGGGGGCAAGAACGCCGCCCTCGTCTTCGCCGACGCCGACCTCGACGCGACGGTGGCCGGGCTGACCCGCTCGGTGTTCGCCAACACCGGACAGGTCTGCCTCTGCACGGAGCGCGTCTACATCGAACGGTCCGTCTTCGACGAGGTGACCGCGCGGCTCGTCGCCGCCGCCGAGGGCCTGCGCATGGGTGCTCCCTCGGATCCGGCGACGACGACTGGCCCGGTGATCTCGCGGGGCCACCAGAGGAAGATCCTCGACTACCTCGAGCTCGCCGAGCAGTCCGGCGCCAAGACCCTGACCGGAGGGCGAGCCGCCACCCCGGGCGGCGCTCTCGACGGCGGGTTCTGGATCGAGCCGACCCTGTGGACCGGTCTGGACGACGGCGACCGCGTGGTCCGCGAGGAGATCTTCGGCCCGGTGGCGGCGCTGATGCCGTTCGACACCGAGGAGGAGGCGGTCCGCCGGGCGAACGACACCGACTACGGGCTCGCCGCAGCGGTGTGGACGTCCGACCTCCAACGCGCGCACCGGGTCGCCGCGCAGATGGAGACCGGGATCTCCTGGGTCAACACGTGGTTCCTGCGCGAGCTGCGCTCGCCCTTCGGCGGCATGGGGCTCTCCGGCATCGGCCGCGAGGGCGGCCGGCACTCGCTCGACTTCTACACCGAGACCACGAACGTGTGCGTGGCGCTGTGAGCGCGCCGGAGGCACCCGCGCTGGTCACCGGTGCCGCGGAGGTCCTCGACACCGCGCAGCAGAGCGCCACACCGGTCCGCACGACGCAGGCGTGGCCCGAGCTGAGCCTCGAGGAGGCCTACGCGACCCAAGCCGCGCTGCTCTCCCGCCGGCGCGCCCGCGGAGAGCGGGCTGTGGGCCTCAAGCTCGGGTTCACCAGCGAGGCCAAGATGCGCCAGATGGGCGTCGACGAGCTCATCGTCGGCCGGCTCACCGACGCGATGCAGGTGGCGGACGGTGGCGCCCTGGCCCTGGACGCCCTCATCCACCCGCGGGTCGAGCCCGAGGTCGCCTTCCTCGTCGGCACCGACGTCGACCTCGCCAACCCGGCGCTCGACCTCGCGGACTCCATCGTGGGCGTCGCCGCCGGTCTCGAGATCATCGACTCGCGCTACGACGGTTTCCGCTTCGACCTCCCCCGTGTGGTCGCGGACAACACCTCGGCCGCGCGGTTCGTGGTGGGGCCCTGGCGTGGGCTCGACGAGGTCGACCTCGACGACCAGGCGGTCACGATGCGCATCGACGGGGAGGTCGTCGCCAGCGGTACGACGGCGGCGATCCTCGGGCACCCGCTGCGCACCCTCCCCCGGCTGGCCGCCCTCGGGCGCCGTTTCGGGCTACAGCTGCCGGCAGGTTCGGTCGTGCTCGCCGGCGCCGCGACCGAGGCTGTCGCCCTCCGACCGGGAACGGTCAGCGCCGAGGTCGCGGGGCTCGGAGCCGTGGAGGTGTCCGTCGTGGCGACGGCCGGTGAGAGGAGCAAGCAGTGAGCGACGCCTTCCTGGTCGAGACCAAGGCCCGGCCGCGCGGCCGCTTCCCGCACGCGCGGCGTGCGGGCGACCTCCTCTACATCTCGGGCACGAGCAGTCGGCGTCCCGACAACACCTTCGAGGGTGTCGAGGTCGACGAGCTCGGGACCACCCGTCTCGACATCCAGGCCCAGACAACTGCCGTAATCGAGAACATCCGCGACATCCTGCGCGCCGCCGGCGGCGACCTCGCCGACCTGGTCCAGGTGACGTCGTACCTGGTCAACATGAATGACTTCGGTGGCTACAACGAGGTCTACGGCACCTACTTCGACGAGACCGGACCGACGCGGACGACCGTCGCCGTCCACCAACTGCCCCACCCCCACCTGCTCATCGAGATCCAGGCCGTGGCACACCTACCGGCCACCACCCCCCAGGAGGAAGCGCAATGACCCAGCCGACCACGTCCGTCACCCCGCCACTCGACTTCATGGGGTGGATCCGCGAGCACGAGGCGGAGCTGAAGCCGCCCGTGAACAACCAGTCGATCTTCACGGGCAAGGACTTCATCGTCCAGGTCGTCGGCGGTCCGAACCAGCGGACCGACTTCCACGTCGACCCGTACGAGGAGTGGTTCCACCAGATCAAGGGCTCGATGCACGTCGACGTCATGACCGCGGAGGGCAAGGTCACGGTCGAGATCAAGGAGGGCGAGACCTGGCTCCTCCCGGGCTACCTGCCCCACTCCCCGCAGCGCCCCGAGGCCGGCTCGCTCGGGGTCGTGATCGAGCGGGTCCGCGAGGAGGGAACGCTGGAGAAGTTCCAGTGGTACTGCCTCGAGTGCTCAGGGCTGGTCCACGAGGTCGAGCTCCAGGTGCGCGACATCGTGGCCGACCTACCGCCCGTCTTCACCACGTTCTACGAGGACGAGAAGGCCCGCACCTGCGAGCACTGCGGCGCCCTGCACCCCGGGAAGGGGTGAGCAGGTGGTTCCCGCCATCGACGTGCACTCGCACTACGTGCCGCACGGCTGGCCCCAGCTCCCCGGACCGGAGCCGCGCCTGTGGCTCGACGTCACGGGCGAGGCGGAGGCGACCATGATGATCGGCTCCCGCGAGTTCCGCCGCATCACCTCCGCGGCCTGGGCCGCCGACGTCCGCCTGGCCGACATGGACGCCGACGGCGTCGAGACGCAGGTCGTCTCCCCCACCCCGGTGTTCTTCGGGTACGACGCGGCACCCGCCGACGCGGCCGCGATCGCACGCATCTTCAACGACCTCGCGCTGGAGATCACCGCCGAGTCGTCCCGACTCCTGCCGTTCTGCCAGGTGCCGCTGCAGGACCCCGACCTCGCGTGTGCCGAGCTCGAGCGCTCACTGGCGAACGGACACGTCGGTGTGGAGATCGGCAACCACGTCGGGGACCGAGACCTGGACGACGCGGGCATCGTCACCTTCCTCCAGCACTGCGCAAGCCTCGGCGTACCGGTCTTCGTGCACCCTTGGGACCTGCCGAACTCGCCACGTCTCGACCGGTGGATGGCGCAGTGGCTGACGGGGATGCCCGCCGAGACCCACCTCTCGATCCTCGCCATGGTACTCGGCGGTGTCTTCGACCAGGTCTCTCCGGACCTGCGGATCTGCTTCGCGCACGGCGGTGGTTCCTTCCCCTACTGGCTGGGCCGGATGGACAACGCCTGGCGTGAGCGCCACGACATCATCGGCACCTCGGAGCATCCGCCCTCGCACTACCGTGACCGGTTCTTCGTGGACACCGTCGTCTTCGACGAGGCGCCTCTGCGCCTGCTGGTCGACACCATGGGTCCCGAGCGCGTGATGGTCGGCAGCGACTACCCCTACCCGCTCGGCGAGCGGCCCGCGGGCGGGCTCGTCCGCCGGGCCGCCTTCCTCGGTGAGGTTGAGCGCACCTCGTTGCTCCGTGGCAACGCGACCACGTGGCTCGGGCTCGACCAGGCGGTCGCCGTCTCGTGAGCGCGACGTCACTCCCCGACACCATGCGCGTCGTGGTGGCCGCGGGAGCGGGTGGTCCGGAGGTCCTGACGACGACCCAGCGGGCCCTGCCGCGGCCCGACGAGGGGGAGGCGCTGGTTCGCGTGATCGCCGCGGGCGTCAATCGGGCCGACCTGATGCAGCGCGCCGGCAGCTACCCGGGTACAGCGGCGGTCGCCGACCTCGGCCTCGAGGCCTCCGGAGTAGTTGTCGCGGTCGGTGCGGGCGTCGCGGACGACCTCCTCGGCCGTGAGGTCTGCGCGCTCCTGCCCGGCGGCGGGTACGCCGAGTACGTCGCCGTTCGTGCCGCCCACCTCGCTCCCGTACCCGCCGGCGTCTCCGCCGTGGACGCCGCCGGGCTGATGGAGGCCGCCGCCACGGTGTGGTCGAACCTCTACATGCACCACAAGCCCGAACCGGGGTCCTGGCTGCTCGTGCACGGCGGGGCCAGCGGCATCGGGACGACGGCTGTACAGATCGCGTCTGCCCTCGGCGTACGGGTGGCCACCACGGTTGGCTCCCCGGACAAGGCTGGGTTCGTCGAGGCCCTTGGGGCCGAGCTCGTGATCGACCACCGCCGACAGGACTTCGCCGAAGTGCTGCTCGCCCGCAGCATCCGGCCCGCCGTGGTCCTCGACATCGTCGGCGCGGCCTACCTGGAGCGCAACCTGCGGGTGCTGGACCGTGGCGGCCGGCTGGTGGTGATCGGGCACCAGAGCGGAGCGACCGCGCCAATGGACCTGGAGCCCCTGCTCAAGAACAACCTGACGGTCACCGGCAGCGGCCTGCGGATGCGGCCGGACCACGAGAAGGACCAGATCATCGCCGACCTCGTGCGACACGTGTGGCCGCTCTACGAGAGCCGCGCAATCGTCCCCACCACCCACGCCGTCCTCCCGCTCGAGAGGGCATCAGAAGCGCACGTACTCCTCGAGCAGTCCCGCCATCGCGGCAAGGTCCTGCTCCTCGCGGACCTGCCCCCGACCACCGAAAGCCCACGATGACCAGTCCTCCCGCCCGGATCCTGTACCAGAGCTTCACCGACCCGGCCGTCCACCAGCCCTACTTGTCGAGGCTGCAGGCCTATCTCACCGAGATCGCGGCACCCGGCGTCACCTATGAGGTGCGCGGCATCAGCCCCGCCGACACGCAGCTGGGCAGGCTGAGCGAGCTGCGCTGCGGCGTCCAGTCCGTCGCCGGCATCGTCCAGGCCGCCGAGGAGGGCTTCGACGCCGTCCTGGTCGGTCACTTCCAGGACGCCTGCCTCTACGAGGCCCGGACCGCAGTCGACATCCCGGTCATCGGCCACGGCGAGGCCAGTATGCTACAGGCCTGCATGCTCGGTGGGCGCATCGGCCTCGTCACCCTCGACCCCGTCTACCTCTCATGGCACAGCGAGCAGATCGCGCGCTACGGCCTCTCCTCCCGGGTCGTCGACGTCCGGCCCCTGCTCCTCACGCCGGACCAGGCGGTCGCAGCCTACGACGACGCGGCGGCGTACCAGTCGATCAAGGACACCTTCGTCTCGCTAGCCACTGCCATGGTCCGCCAGAGCGGTGTCGACGTCGTGATGTCGGCCGGTGGCCTGTTCGCCCTCCTCAGCGCGCGCGACCACGTCGAGGTCCCTGGCGCCCTGGTGGCGAATCCGACGCTGCTCGCCGTACGGCAGGCCGAGGCGTCGGTCGCCATCGCACGGGCCAACGGGACGCCCGTCTCCCGCGGCGGCACCTTCGCCAAGGCGACGCCACAAGCCATCCAGGAACTGCTCACTCTCGTCAAGGGGACACAGGAATGACCACGTACAGCTACATCGCCCACGCCCTCGCCACCGGGGACGGGCGCAACGGACACGTCCGCTCGGGTGACGGTCTCGTCGACCTCGACCTCGGCATCCCCGCGGACCTCGGCGGAGCCGGAGGGGACGTCAGCAACCCTGAGCAGCTCTTCGCCGCCGGGTACTCGGCCTGCTTTCTCTCCGCCCTGACCTCGGTCGCCCGTCTCCAGCGGGTCAAGCTGAACGGCGCCCACGTGGAGGCCCGGGTGACGATCGCCGGCGGCGCAGCCGGCTTCGACCTGTCGGTCGAGCTCGTCGTCACCGCTCCCGGCGTCTCGACAGAGGACGGCGAGAAGTTGCTGGAAGCCGCCCACCAGAAGTGCCCCTACTCCAAGGCAGTCACCGGCAACATCCCGGTGAAGCTCACCCTCGCCGCGCAGGCCTGAGAGCCGGTCGACGATCGACCTTGCGTGGGCCGTCGATGTTCGACGCCGGCCCACGCAAGGTCATCCCAGCGGAGCGCCCCAGTCAGTCTCGCCACCCGATAGCCGGAGGACGCGACCAGTTGGCCAAGTCCTCTCCCCCTGTCGCCTCGAGGTCGGTCCTTCTCCGCTCCTCGTCACCTCGCTGCCGATCGAGCGGACCAAGTCACGCTCGTGACGCCGGCACCGACCTCTGTCTGCCTCTCGCGCACGAACACCACGAGGCACCCGAAACCCGGGTCGCAACCCGATGATCGGTCATCAGCGCGCATGAGCGTTGCGGTAGATGTGAGCGCCGACGAAGTGCCGCACACCTCCTGCATCAGTGGGCGCGCGCCACATGGGCCGCCGGGAGGCCGTGCCATCCGAGGCTCATCAGGGAACACGATCAGACTCCGAAATGGCCGCCGCTCCCAATCCGTCCTCCCCGCACTCCTCAATCCCGCTTTCCCTACCGACCATTATCGACCTTCGGTACGTCGTCCCTCCCCTCACCGTTTTCTCCTCCCCTTCGAGCGGCACGCATGCTACGGAGGTCCGTAGGCCCCGCCGGCCCACCTGATGAGCAAGGAATCGAGTGGGCGCGGGGTGATCAGCGTGCATGGCGGGGTCAAGTTCTACCGCGGGTCGCCCAAGGCTGCCCGCGCGTACGTCGAGCGCGACCGTTCCCGTGCCGACGACTACTACCTCGGTGAAGGCACCGCCGTCGCCACCCGCCTGATCGCGACCCCCGACGGCGTCGCCGAAGCCCCCGCGATGGTCGGCGAGACCTACGAGAAGTGGGTCGCAGGGATCGACATCGACACCGGTGCTCCGAAGGGCCGCCTCCGAACCGGCGCTGACGGCGTGCGGTTCCTCGAGGTCGTCGTGAACGGCCCCAAGACGTGGTCATTGGCCGCTGCCCTGCACCCGGAGATCTCCGAGGCGCTCGACGCGGCGCAGGACCGGGCCGCGGTCGAGATCGTCGGATGGGTCGCGCAGCACGCGACCACTCGGATCGGGCCGCGGGGACGGCAGGTTCAGGTTCCGGTCGAGAGGATCGAGGCCGCGGTGATTCGGCATCACACCTCCCGCGCCGGCGACCCTCACCGCCATCTCCACCTTCAAGTGAACGCACGGGTGTTCGCGGCCGGCGGCTGGCGTGGCATCCACTCGGTCGGGTTCCGCGACTCGATCAACGCGATCAACGGCATCGGCCACGCCGCAGTCGCGACCGACCCTGAGTTCCGCGCCGCACTCGCGCGTCACGGATTCACCCTCGACCCGGTGACCGCCGAGATCCGTGAGCTTGCCCCCTACGTCGGGGCGTTCAGCGCCCGCACACGCCAGATCCACCGCAACCTCGACGCCCATGAAGCCGAGTGGCGCCACACGCACCCCGGGCAGGAACCCGGACCCAAGCTGCGCGAGGCATGGGACCGGCGAGCGTGGGCACAAGCCCGCCCCGACAAGGTCATCCCCGTCGACGGCGACGACCTCGTCGCCCGGTGGAACGAGGAGCTCGTGGCACTCGGCTACCACGACCCGGCCGAAGCCATCGGTGTCGCGGGGACGCTGCCGGGACGGATCGACCGCGATTCGTCTGCGGATCTCGTGATCTCCCGACTCGGGGTGAAGCAGTCGGCGTGGAACAGCGCCGACATCCGCGGTCAGGTCGAGGTCC
The DNA here is from genome assembly GCF_029961765.1 of Nocardioides sp. QY071. Classification (NCBI taxonomy): domain Bacteria; kingdom Bacillati; phylum Actinomycetota; class Actinomycetes; order Propionibacteriales; family Nocardioidaceae; genus Nocardioides; species Nocardioides sp. QY071. The sequence goes on along the minus strand of NZ_CP124681.1, from coordinate 836,852 downwards.
TCCTCGCCCAGGCCGGTCTCGTCACCGAGGGTCGTGCTCGTCGCGAGCTGGCCGAGGACGTCACTGTCCGCGCAGCGACCCGATGCGTGCGCCTTGTGACCGCGCCCGGTGTGCCCGAGCACGTCAGGTCGCTCACCTCGCCACGGGTACTCGACGTCGAAGCCGCGCTCATCCGCTCCCTCACTGCCCGCGGCTCGAAGCCGGCACGCGCCGCACGCCAGAACGCCCTGGCCCCCGGACGGCTGGACCCCGACCAGAGGGCGGTTGCCGCAGCGCTCGCCGGCACCGCGGGTCTCGTCGTCGTCGAGGGAGCCGCCGGAAGCGGGAAGACCACCGCCTTACGGCTCACCCAACGGCTCCTCGGCGAGCGCGGTCACCGGTTGCTCGTCGTCACTCCCACGTTGAAGGCCGCGCAGGTCGCCGCCGCAGAGACCGGCGCCGACGGACATTCTGCTGCCTGGCTGATCCACCAACACGGCTGGCGATGGGACGCCGACGGCCACTGGACCCGCGAACCCACCACCTCCCCCGCCGCCTCGGCCGCCGATGGGGCACTGCTCGAGTACGGCGACCTGCTGCTCGTCGACGAAGCCGGGATGCTCGACCAGGACACTGCCGCCGCACTGCTCACCATCGCCGACGAGACCGGGGCGCGGATCGCATTCGTCGGCGACCGCCACCAGCTCCCCGCCGTCGGCCGTGGCGGCGTGCTCGACCACGCCGTCGCCTGGGCGCATCCCACCGCAGTCGTCACGCTCGACAACATCCACCGGTTCACCGACCCCGAGTACGGCGCCCTCACGATCCGGATGCGCACCAGCGACGACCCCGGCGCCGTGTTCGACGAACTCCTCCGTCGCGGGCAGGTGGTCATCCATCCCAGCGAGGTCGAACGCACCGCCGCCCTCGCCGATGTCGGAGCCCGCGGCGAGCTCGTGGTGGCCGACCGCCGCGACCACGTCACCGACCTCAACGCTGCCATCCGCGACCGCCACGCAAGGACCCGTTCGAGGATCGACACGAGCGACGAGTCCGATCCATTGCCGTGGGGCAGTTTCGTGACGACCGTGACCGGCGAGGTCATCGGGATCGGCGACCGCGTCGCCACCCGACGCAACGACCCCGACCTCCAGGTCGCGAACCGACAAACGTGGACGGTCACCGGGATCGGCGACGATGGCAGCCTGAAACTGACGCCCACCGGCGGCAGCCGTTACGGAGCAGGACCGAGCCGAGTCGTGCCGGCGCCGTACGCCAGTCGCTTCGTCGAGCTGGCCTACGCCACCACCGTCCATGGCGCCCAGGGCGACACCGTCACCACCGCTCACGTCGCGATCACCGACACCACCGACGCAGCAGCGGCGTACGTCGCCATGACCCGCGGCCGCGACACCAACACCGCCCACCTCGTCGCCGACTCCGTCGAGGACGCCCGCCGCCAATGGACCGACGTCTTCGACCGCGACCGCGCCGATCTCGGCCCCGCCCACGCACGCACCCGAGCGATCAACGACATCGATCGCTACGGCCCCAACGCCGCCGGTCCTGGCAGCCGCCCGCTTCCTCCCCCGACGCTGCGCCCGTCGCCGTCCGCGGCAGACCTCGGGATCGGCATCTGACCGCGGCCGGCCCGCGCCCGGCGCGGTGCCGGACACCGTCCGGCACCGCCATTGCACGGTGCCGTTGAATCACCGGAGCCGTCGTCGCCCACGGCCGGCGCGTGACCGCCAGCGCGACACGGAGCACCGAACCCGAGAAGACACGCCACCACCGTCCGCCCGCGCAACCCGCCTGTCAAGCAGAAGATCTCCAACGACGAAACACTCCGAGACGACCGCTGACAACACGAGACGACCGGCGATGTCCGGCGTTCCGCAGTCAGGCGTCCGCATCGCCACCCTCGGCCTCCTCCTCGACGTCGAAGAGCGCCTCGAGCTCGAGCTGTTCCCCGAAGGCGCCTGAGGTGTCCAGTGCGTCTGGAACGGGAGCGGTGGGCCGCAGCGCGCGTTCCAGATGCGCCGCGGGGGCATGATCCGTGGTCGGGTCGGGCTCGATGTAGTGGCCTTCAGTGATGGCGCTCGAGGTGTGGCCCAGGAACGTGGCGGCGGCGTCGGTGCCGAGGCCGCGGGCGATCACGGTCGCGGCCGTACGCCGGTACCAGCGCAGGCTGATGCCGGTGTCGCCGAGGCCAGCGAGCTCGACCATCTCCCGGAACGTGCGCCGCACGTTGTAGGGATTGAGCACGCCGCCCGTGCGGTTGGCGAAGATGGTGCGCTCACCCTCGTCCGGGCGCATGGTCCTCATCCGGCGACGAATCACGACGGCCGCGAACTCAGGCACCGGGATGTCGCGGACCGAGCTCGCCGTCTTCGGGTGCGCCTGCCGGATCAGGCCGGTCGCCTTGCGCAACACGACCGTGCCGGTCACGCGCACGACCATGCCCTGCTCGGTGTCCCTGACGTCGCAGGGCCGCAGCGCCAATGCCTCCCCCGGTCGCATCCCGGTGCCGAGCAGGAGCTCGATCAGATCGCGGACCTGGCCGTCGCTCTTCGGTCCCGGCAGCCCCGGGGCAGTACGCCATTCGGCCGCGGCCTTCCGGATCGCCGCGACCTGCTCCAGCGTGAGTGCCTGCGGGCTGTTCTTGGGCTTGCGCAGCTGGGAGGTGCCCTCGACCGGGTTGCGGGCGAGCGCGTCGTTGCGAAGCGCGAAGCCGAACAGCAGGTTCAGGATCGAGCGCGAGTGCATCGCTCGCGAGTAGGACAACGCGAGCTGGGACTTGAGGAACCACTCGACGCGGCCGGTCGTGATCTCGCCGAGCATGAAGTGCTCGAAGGCAGGGAGCACGTGGAGCCGGATGAGGTCGCGGTAGCTCTCCTTGGTGCCCTCGGCAAGGTCCTGCAGGTCGAGGTCCTCGAGCCACAGCGCGACCAGCGAGGGGAACGGGCTGTCGGCCGACAGCGTGCCACCGCGGCCGAAGGCGGGCCGCGTCCTGAGCTTGTCGTGCAGGCGTTGGCGGGCGGCGGCCGCCGTTGCGGCCGAGGCTGTGACGCGACGTACCCGACCGTCCGCATCCCTGATCCGAGTCTCGGCCTTGGTCAGCCGTCCGGTACGGCGCACGTTGACGACACCGAAGGCGCCAACGGGAGTCCGGGGGCGCCCGGGCATCAGCCAGCCCCCGGGCCGTGACGACGGGCGTCGTCCTGCTCCATCCGGGTCAGCCATGCCTCGATCTCGCTGGCGCGGAACCGGAGCTCGCGTCCGACCCGGAAGCCGCGCGGTCCACGGCCCTGGCAGCGCAGGTCGTAGATGGTCTGCGCGGGGACGTGGAGGTGGTCACAGAGCTCAGTGAGCGTCACCACCGCATCGATGGCAGGTCGGGCGGCCGGCGTCCGACGGACCATGCCGTCCGTGAGGACTGGACGGGGTTCAGTGAGGCGAGTGGTCATGCACCTCAGGTGCGCCAGACTCACCATGCGGGCACGAGACGCGTCGAGGCGCCGCAGCCGGGCGCCGCTCGCGGCTGAATACTTGGAGAATAAATGGAGAGTGGGCACTCGTCCTCCTGGATTTGAGGACGGTGCCCACGCTCAGCCTGGTGGAGGTGAGGGGATTCGAACCCCTGACCTTCTCATTGCGAACGAGACGCGCTACCAACTGCGCCACACCCCCAAGCGAGGAGAAACGGTAGCACCCGCGTCCCGCGCGTTCCGAATCGGGATGGTCAGTTGCGGTCCTCGTCCGCGTGACCGGCAGGGCGCGGCTGTTCGTCACCGTGCGGTCCGCGGTCGACGTCGGAGCTGCCACGGGGCTTGGGCGGGTCCTCGAAGGTGGTCGACTGCCCGCGGGCGGACTCCCCGCCGAACGGGCTCTCCTCGATGCCCCGCTCGGGATCGGAGGTCTGGGTGTCGGGCGAGACGGCGGTCGCGGAGTCGGCGTACTTCTTCTCCTGCTCCCGCGCCTGCTGGGCGGCCTGACGGTCGGCGGCGGTGCCTTGGTCGTCGTGACGGGTCATGGCCGGGCGTTACCCGCGACCGGACCGGTCAGCCGGGAGAGGGGTCAGCTGCCGGAGGCGCGGCGCTGGTCGGCGTCGGCGGCGGCCACGTCCTGGGCACGCTGGGCGTCGGCCTCGCGGGCGAGCTGGGAGTCGGCCTCGTTGCGGCCCGAGCTCCAGACGCCGGTGGAGTCGAGGTCGATCGTGCGGACGGTACGACCGGCAGGCGCCTTGGCGACGTACGTCGGCAGCGGGACCGGGACCGGCGTCCAGCCGTTCTGGGCGGGGGCGTCGGCGGGGGTCGAGTCGTCGAGGAGCTCGGCGGAGACGACGGGGATCTCGTCGGTGTCGTCGCGCAGCTCGTCGAACGGTCCGGCGGCGCCGGGCTCCTCGGACTCGGAGGCATCCTCGGCGGCGATCTCCTCGTCGGCGAGCGTGGTACGGCGCTTGCGGACCGGGGTGGAGCGGGCGGCGCGCTCGCGCTTGACCATGAGGCGGCACGCGACGAGCCAGGCGGCCATCAGGGAGGCAGGCGCGGCGAGCCAGGCCCAGGCGACGACCTTGCCGATCGCCAGGGCGGCGACGACGACGATCGCGAGCAGGAGCAGGTTGAAGACCCGACGGCGGCGCGCGGCGGCGCGACGGGCGGCCGAGGAGGTCGGGCGGGTGGCACGCGGCGCAGGGGTGGGCGCCGCGGGCTCGTCCCGCTTCTCCGACGACTTCTCCGACTTCTGCGTCGACGGACCTGGCCGGCCGGTGGCGACCAGCTCGGCTTCGGTGGTCGACACCGCATCCCGCCGGGCGAGCACCCGCAGCCGGTCGGAGAACCCGTCGACCGAGCGGCTGGAGGCGTCCTCCTCGTGGCGCCGCAGCGCCATCGGGACGAGGTAGACCGCCCACGCCACGAACAAGGCGACGAAGATCAGCGAGCTCAGGTCCACACCGAGAGGTTAGGAGCGGTACCTCAGTGCGGGGCGCATGTCCATCGGTGTGTCACAGATTGATTCCTGTGACTCATGTGATTTGGCGGTCGAGGCGCACGAGGACACCGCGGGGCGCCTCCTCGCGGGTGACGGCGAAGATGCGGTGGTCGCGCCACTCCCCGTCGATGTGGAGGAAGTACGGCGCGTAGCCGACCTCGCGGATGCCGAGCTTCTCCACCACCCGCAGCGAGTTGGAGTTCTCGGGGCGGATGCAGATCTCGATGCGGTGCAGGCCGCCGAGGAAGAAGCAGTGGTCGATCACCATCGCGACGGCACGCGGGATCACGCCCCGACCCGCGAACTGCTGGTCGATCCAGTACCCCACGGACGCGAACTGCGCCGAGCCGCGCACGATGTTGTTGACGCTGACCTGGCCGGCGAAGACGCCGTCGACCTCCACCACGAAGGGGTACGTCGTCCCGCGCCGCGCAGCCTTGCGCAGCCGCTTGACCAGGGCCCGGAACGAGGTCGGGCGGGCGTCGGAGCCGGGCGGGGCGGTGGCGTCCCAGGGCCCCAGCCACACGGCGTTGCGGCGCCGCGCGGTGCGCCAGGCGCGGGCGTCGGAGCGCGCGATGGGGCGCAACCGGACGACGGGGTCGGTGCCGGAGATCAGCTCGTTGGGCCAGGCCCGGCCCGGGACGCCGACGACCATCCGCTCGCGAGGGGCCTCGGTCAATGGTCGCTCCCGACGATCTGCTCGACCGCGTGCACGACCACCGGCTCGAGCACGGCCAGCGCGTCCTTCACGCCGCCGCGCGAGCCGGGGAGGTTCACGACCAGGGCGGTGCCGCAGACGCCGGCCAACCCGCGCGAGAGCACCGCGGTCGGCACGCCCTTGGCGACGCCGGCGGCACGGATCGCCTCGGCCAGGCCGGGGACCTCGCGGTCGAGCAGCGGCCGGGTCACCTCGGGGGTGCGGTCGGTCGGGGTGAGGCCGGTGCCGCCGGTGGTCAGCACGACCCGCGCGCCGCCGGCCACGGCCGCCGAGATCGCCTCGCCGACCGGCTCCCCGTCCGGACGGACGACGGGCTTGTCGACGACGAAGCCCCAGGACCGCAGGGCCGACACGATGAGCGGACCGGTCGTGTCGTCGTACACTCCGGCGGCGGCGCGGTTCGACGCCACCACCACGGCAGCGGGGTAGCCGGAGGTCATCGCGACCAGTCCCCCGACTTGCCGCCGCTCTTGGTCTCGACCCGCACGTCGGTGATGACCGCGCTCTTGTCGACGGCCTTGACCATGTCGACGATGGTGAGCGCGGCGACGGACACGGCGGTCAGCGCCTCCATCTCGACGCCGGTGCGGTCGGTGGTCCTGACGGTCGCGGCGATCTCGACGGCGTCGTCGGCGACGGTGAGGTCGACGGTGACACCGGAGATCGACAGCGGGTGGCACAGCGGGACCAGCGCGGGCGTCTGCTTGGCGCCCATGATCCCGGCGATGCGGGCCACGGCGAGCGCGTCGCCCTTCGGCACGCCCTCGCCGCGGAGCAGGCCGACGACCTCCGCCGAGACGAGGACTCGGCCGGATGCGGTCGCGACCCGGTGGGTCACGGCCTTGGCCGACACGTCGACCATCCGCGCCGCGCCGGCCTCGTCGACATGGGTCAGCCGCGGATCGTCAGCCATGAAGGCCCTCCTGGGGTCGCGGATGCAGGGCGAGCACCTCGACGAAGGTGCCCTCGGGCAACAGCCTCCCCGAGGGCGGTACGACGAGCAACGCGTCGGCCGCGGCGAGCAGACGCTGCGAGTGACCGGCGTGCCCGGGAAGCGGCGCCACCGCACCCGAGGCGTCGGAGAGGACGGCGGGCAGCAGCACGGTCCGGTCGCCGGCCTGCACCGCGGCGGCCAGCGGCGCCCGCGGCGGCAGCCAGCGGATCCCGCCCAGCGCGTGGAGCAGCGGGACGACGTACAGCAGGAAGGCGGCGTAGGCGGCGATCGGCGTACCGGGCAGCGTGACGACGGGGACCCGGCGGCCGTCGGAGGCGACGACCACCCCGCAGCCCTGGGGGCGGCCGGGCTTCATCGCGACCGGCCCGAACCAGAACGCCGGGTCGTCGCGCAGCGCGGCCTTGACGACGTCGTGGTCGCCGGCGGAGATGCCGCCCGTGGTGACGACGACGTCGGCCGCCTCGACCGCGGTGGCGAGCAGGGCACGGAAGCCCGCGAGGTCGTCGGGCGCCGGGCCGAACGCGGCGGCGTCGGCGCCCGCGTCGCGAGCCGCGGCGACCAGGGTGGGCGAGTTGCTGTCGGGCACCTGGCCCACGACCAGCTCCGCGCCGGTGGACAGCACGGCCACCCGCGGGCGGGCGTGCACCGGGACCGACGAGGCACCGACGGAGGTGAGCAGGCCGAGCTGGGCGGGTCCGAGCCGCGCGCCGGCGGCGAGGGCGACCTCGCCGGCCCGCACGTCCTCGCCCTCGAAACGGATGTGTCGCCCGGCGTCCGCCCGCTCGCGGATCTCGACCGGGTCGGCGCCGGACGTCCACTCGAAGGGCACGACCAGGTCGGCCTCCGGGGGCACGGGGGCGCCGGTCATGATCCGGACCGCCGTACCTGGTGCCAGCGGCGTCACGGCGTCGCCCGCGGCGACCGCACCGGTCACCGGCAGCGACACCGGGACCGCGGCCACGTCGGCGGCGCGGACCGCGAAGCCGTCCATCGCGGCATGGTCGAAGGGCGGCACGGACAGGGCGGCCGCGACGTCGGCGGCCAGGACCCGGCCGAGCGCCTCGGCGAGCGGGACGACCTCGGGATCGAGCGCCCGGACGCCCTCGAGGACCCGCGACCGGTGCTCGTCGACCGAGCAGGCCGGGTCAGTCATCCGACCCCGACAGCACCTCACCGGCAGGCACCCGCTGGGCGCCCTTGGCGTCCAGCTCGACGGCACCGACGACCTGGACGCCGTGGCCGAAGGTCCAGTCGCCCTCGACCTTGAGCGCGGTGGCCTTGGCGAGCGACGGTGCGCCCTCGGGGAAGCGCTTGTCGAACTCGCCGACGACCTTGTAGTGGTCGGCGTCCAGCTCGACGTACGGCACGTCGGTGGCGACCTGCGTCAGCGCGAAGTCGGCGCCGATCTCGTAGACGTCGGAGCGCAGCACGAGCAGGTCGTTGGTGGTCTTGACCGGGATGAACCGGTCGCGACCGACCTCGATCAGGCGGGCGCCGTCGAAGACCTCGATCGCCGCACCCATCGCGGTCTCGATCTGCACGACCTCCGGCGAGGCGGGGTCGGCCGGGTCGACGTGCTTGACGTTGCGGATCAGCGGCAGCCCGAGGATGCCCTCGCGGCCGTCGAGCACCGCCTTCATCGCGTGCAGGTCGAACCACAGGTTGTTGGTCGAGGTGAACCGGTGCCGCTCGAGGTCGGCGAGAGCCGCGCGGTCCTCGGGCAGCGTCTGCGCGGTCTCGCGCAGCACGATCCGGCCGTCGGCCTTGCGACGCGCGAAGTGGCCGCCCTTGCGGTCGGAGGCGGTCCGTCGTACGGCCTCGATCGCGAAGGGCGCACCCGTCGAGGCGAACCAGCCCGCGACCCGCGGGTCGGGTACGGCGCCGAGGTTGTCGGAGTTGGACACGAAGACGTAGCGGTAGCCCTGCTCGATCAGGCGGTCGAGCAGGCCGGTGCCGCGCAGCGCGGTGTAGAGGTCGCCGTGACCGGGCGGACACCACTCGAGGTCAGGGTCCTTGGGCCAGGCGGCCGGCGTCAGGTCGGAGGTGAGGAGCTTGGGCTCCTTGTTCTGCAGGAACTCCAGGGGCAGGCCGTCGACGGCGAGGTCCTCGTAGCGGCCGAGGGCGTCGAGGGTGTCGGCCGAGGTGCGGAACGAGTTCATGAACAGCAGCGGCAGGCGGGCGTCGTACTGCCGACGCAGGTGCAGCGCCTGGCGGGCGATGATGTCGAGGAAGGACAGGCCGCGGCGCACGCAGAGCAGCGACTTGGCGCGCTCCATGCCCATCGAGGTGCCGAGCCCGCCGTTGAGCTTGATCGCGACGGTCCTCCCGATCGCGTCGGCCGCGACGTCCTCAGCGACCTCGACGTCGGCGAGGCTCTCGATGTCGACCGGCTCGATGGTCGACTCCGGGATCATGCCGGTCTCACCGTGCTCGAGCAGCCGGTAGTAGTGCGCGAACGTCTCGATCGCCACGGGGTCGACCCCCGCGTCGAGCATCTTCGCCCGCGCCTTCTCGAGACCGCCACTGCGGCCACTCATACCCATGCTGCCGATCGTAGGCTTCCTGCGTGACAGGTCCACATCCGCTCCAAGGAGCGGCCAAGGTCGCGGCCCGCGACCAGCTCCTCACCGCCCGGCGACGCCGCTCGCTTACCGAGGTCGGGGCCGCCGCCCGGGCCATCGCCGACCATCTCCTCGCGGCGCCGGAGGTACGCCGGGCGGCCACCGTGGCGGCGTACGTCTCCGTCGGCACCGAGCCCGGCACCACCGCGCTGCTCGACCTGCTGGTCGACGCGGGCAAGCGCGTGGTGCTGCCGGTGCTGATGGCCGACAACGACCTGGACTGGGCGGCGTACCACGGTCCGACCTCGCTGGCGCCGGCCCGGCGCGGCCTGCTCGAGCCGGTCGGCACGCCCCTCGGCGTCGAAGCGGTCGCGACGGCCGACGTCGTCCTCGTCCCCGGCCTCGCGGTGTCCCGCGACGGGATGCGACTGGGCCGTGGCGGCGGGTCCTACGACCGGGCGCTGTCCCGCGTGCCGGTCGGGACCTTCACCTGCGTCCTGCTCTACGACGACGAGGTCCTCCTCGACGTACCCGCCGAGCCGCACGACCGCCCGGTCTCCGCGGCCGCGACCCCCGGCGGGGTGCTGCGGTTCGACTCCCCCTGATCGTTCGATCGAACGGTTTGGGGGGGATCCGGCGCCCAGATGTCCCCCAAATCGTTCGATCGAACGATCCGAGGGCCGGCCGGGGTCAGCCCTCGGGCTTGAGCAGCAGCACGTCCTCGGCGGCGTCGTCGACCGCCTTCTCCGAGAACACCCAGGGCAGGGTCTGGCCGCGGGCCCACAGGTCGGTCTGGTCGGTGTAGTGCGGGTGGAAGGCGTGCCCGGAGACGCCGGTGAGGTTGATCCAGCGGGCCGCGTCGAGGTCGTCCATCGGGACGACCATCCGCATCGACGGCGCGGTCGCGACCTGGTAGCCGGTGCGCGCGTCCCACGCGGTCGCGTTGACCAGCGAGCCACCACCGCCGACCTCCCAGCCACCGCGGTTGAAGAGCCGCTCGACGATCCCGATCCCGGACTCCCCCAGCGTCGAGGAGCGCAGCTCGAGCTCGTGCAGCGCACCCCAGGTCCACTCCTCGGCGTTCGGCGACTCCAGCGCCGTGAGCTCGTCGCGGGCCGCGATCATCGCGTCACGCAGGATGTCGGAGCGGCGCTCGACCTTGTCGTCGGTGCGCACGTCGTCCCACCACGGGTTCTTGCCGCGCGGCAGCAGCGCACTCACCACGGCGAACCAGCGGTCGCCCCCGTCGGGCTGGATCACCTTCGGCAGCTCGTCGGAGAACGTGCGGGAGAGGACCTCGCGCCACACCACGTTGAAGTACGCCGCCGCCGCGCTGTCGGCGTCCTGCTGGTAGTTCCACGACTTCAGCAGGCGCTGCCCGTCGGAGTAGTAGCCGCGCGGCAGCTCCACGTCGAGCAGGTACGGCGTGAGCGCCTCCCCGATCGCGCTGCGGTCGTCGAGCTGGATGGCCGCCATGCCCTCGACGCTGAGCTCGTCGTCGGCCGCGAGCAGCCGGTTGATCCGGTCCGAGCGGTAGCCGAGGTCCCAGTCCGAGGTGAGGTACGGCGGGTAGCGGGTCGGGTCGATCACCGCCTGGTTGGCGGTCGCGATGATCCCGGAGTCGGGGTCGAGGACGTTCGGCAGCGCGTCGTACGGCACGACCTCGCCGGTCCAGTCGGTCTCCTTGAGCCAGCCGGCGGCGGGGAGCCGGCCGTCGTTGCCGGGCCGGCGGATGGGGACGGCGCCGGTCGCCTGGTAGCCGATGTGGCCCTCGGTGTCGGCGTACACGACGTTCTGGCCCGGGGTGGCGAACGAGGAGAGCGCCTTGTGGAAGGACGTCCAGTCCGAGGCCCGGTCGAGGGCGAGCAGCGCGTCGGCGGTCGGGCGCGGGGTCAGCGCGGTCCAGGCCAGCGAGATCGCGACGTCTCCGGCCGACTCGTCCTGCTGACCGTCGGCGACGGCATCGACCTGGTCGAGCAGGCCGTCCTCGGTGATCTCGATGCCGTCCTCGTCTGCGAACCGCGCGAGGTCCGACAGCAGCGGGCCGTGGCTCGTGGCGCGGACGGTGAGCTCGACGTCCTTGCCGTCGCGCACCTCGATCTTCTCGGTACGCCGGGTCATCGGGAGCTGCTGGCCGTCGTACTCCCACTCGTCGCCGGTGACCCGCTCGACGTACAGGTCGGTCACGTCGGGGCCGAGGTTCGTGAAGCCCCAGGCGATGTCGCGGTTGTGGCCGATCACCACGCCGGGCACGCCGGAGAAGCTGAACCCGGCCACGTCGTAGGGGCACTCGTCGGACAGGGTGCGGCAGTGCAGGCCGACCTGGGTCCACACGCCGGGCAGCGAGATGCCGAGGTGCGGGTCGTTGGCGAGGATCGGCGCACCGGTGTCGGTGTGGTCGCCGTCGACGACCCACGCGTTGCTGCCGATGCCGTCGCCCCGGCCGAGCAGGGCGGGCATGCCGCCCAGCACGCTGCGCACCTTCGCGAGCGCCCGCACGGTCGCGGCGCCGCCCACCGGCGGGCGGGTGAGGCCGCCGGCACCGGCGCCGGTCGCGTCCTGGTCGAAGACGCCGTCGGCCACGCCGCCCTGCTGCACGATCGGGGCGTGCGCGGCGTACGGGTAGCCGGGGTAGAGGTCCTGGGTGCGGTCCTCGCCGACGGTCGCGGTCGCGATCGAGCGGCCGATCTCCTCCTCGAGGTTGCCGCGCAGGTCCCAGGCCATCGCCTTGAGCCAGGCGACCGAGTCGACGGCAGTCCACTGCTCGGGCTGGTAGTCGAGGCCGGTGATGCCGAGGAGGGAGTACTCCAGCGACATCTGGGAGGTGGATCGGCCCTCGAGGTAGGCGTTGACGCCCTCGGCGTACGCGTCCAGCGCGCTGCGAGTCGCCGGCCGCAGCATCGCGACCTCCTTCTCGGCCACCTCGCGCCAGCCGAGGGTGCGCACCACCAGGTCGGTCTCCAGGCCGGACTCGCCGAAGAGCTCCGAGAGGCGCCCGGCGGTGGCGTGCCGTCGTACGTCCATCTCGAAGAAGCGGTCCTGGGCGTGCACGAAGCCCTGCGCCAGCATCAGGTCGTGGGTCGAGTCGGCGTAGATCTGCGGGATGCCGTGGTCGTCGCGGACCACCCGGACCTCGCCGTCGAGGCCGCTGATCGACAGCTCGCCGCCGGTCTGGGGCCAGGAGCGGCGCACGCCGACGACCGCGGTGGTCAGGCCGGCGACCAGGACGAGGACCAGGAGTACCCCGAGGGCAGTGGTCCAGCGCAGCCACCGGGGCCAGCGTGCGCGGGCCGGGGAAGGAGTGTCGAGGTCCGCCATGGTGGCGCCATTGTGCCGTGAGGTTGCCTGCTGACGTAGCATTGGCACTCAACAGATCAGAGTGCTAGCGCCAGAGTGCCGAACGAGGAACGTCGATGCCCACCTACCAGTACCTGTGCACCGAGTGTGGTCATGCCTTCGAGCAGGTCCAGAAGTTCAGCGACGACGCCCTGACCACGTGCCCCGAGTGCACCGGCAAGCTGCGCAAGGTCTTCAACTCGGTCGGTGTCGTGTTCAAGGGCTCCGGGTTCTACAAGACCGACAGCAAGGCGTCGAGCAGCGCGTCGAGCACGCCGTCCACACCGGCGGCCTCCTCGACCACCTCGTCGTCCTCGTCGAGCGAGTCGTCCGGGGCGTCGAGCACGAGCTCGGCCGCCTCTCCCGCCTGATCCCGAGGTCCCTGTGGATGACGCCGGCGGCCGGCGTCGCGGCGGCCTACGGTCGCCCGCATGGACTCCCGCTCACCCCTGCACCGGCTGCGTGACGCCCGCGACCACGTACGACGACGGGTGCTGCGGCGCCGACGGCTGATCGCCGCCCTGCTGCTCGGCGTGGGCGCCGCCGTCGCGGTGCGCTCCGTCGCACCGCCGCCACCCTCGACCGCCACGCTCCTCGTGGCGGCGCGCGACCTGCCCGCCGGCCGCGAGGTCGCCGCGGGCGACCTGGTCCCGGTGGAGGTGCCGCCGGACGCCGTACCGGAACGAGTGGCGCGCGATCCCGTGGGGCGCCGGCTCGCGGCACCGGTGCGAGCCGGCGAGGCGGTCACCGACGTGCGCCTGGTCGGCCCCGGCCTCGGGGCGGCCCAGCCCGCCGGCACCGTCACCGTGCCGATCCGGCTCTCCGACGCCGGCCAGGTGGCGCTGCTGAGCCCCGGGGACCGGATCGACCTGCTCGGCACCGACCCCCAAGCCGGCACGACCGAGGCCCTGGCGCACGACGCGACCGTGCTCGCCGTACCGGATGCCGCCTCGGCCGCCGACGGCGCGCTTCCCGGGCGCCTGGTCGTGCTGGCCCTAGATTCGGGAGCCGTGTATCACGTCACGTCGGCGTCCGCAGCCGAATACGTGACTTATACATGGAGTCGCAGTTAGTTTCTGGGGCCAGAGAGTGCTCCCACCTCCACCACAACGCTCGGGAAAGAGGAGAGATCAATGTCCGGGTTCAAGAAGTTCATCCTGCGAGGCAACCTGGTCGACCTGGCCGTTGCCGTGATCATCGGCGCCTCGTTCGCCACCGTCGTCAACACCTTCGTCAACTGGCTGACCGCCCAGATGCCTGACTCCGCCAGCGAGATCTTCAGCAACGAGGCGAACTCCTTCGGCGCGTTCCTCAACGCCGTCGTGGCGTTCGTGATCCTCGCCGCCGTCGTCTACTTCCTGGTCGTCATGCCCTACACGAAGGCCAAGGAGCGCTACTTCCCCGACGAGCCCGAGGCGGAGGCTCCCGACATCGTGTTGCTGACCCAGATCCGCGACTCGCTCGTCAACCGCTGACAGCAGCTTCGCGGCACACGTCACCGAGGGCCGGTGGGGACATCCCCACCGGCCCTCGGCGCGTTCCGGTGGTCGAGGAGGTTGCGCAGCAACCGTCTCGAGACCCGTCAGCAGCCGTGGTGCGGCGGGACCTGACGGTGGTCGAGGAGGTTGCGCAGCAACCGTCTCGAGACCCGTCAGCCGCCGTGGTGCGGCGGGACCTGACGGTGGTCGAGGAGGTTGCGCAGCAACCGTCTCGAGACCCGTCAGCCGCCGTGGTGCGGCGGGACCTGCGACTTGAGCCAGCGCTCGCTCGCGCTCTCCCGGGTGGCCGATGGGGCGTCGTCCCGCTCGTCGGAGGTCACCGACGGCTCGACGTCGCCGAAGATCTCGGCCAGCCTGCGCCGCCGCTCCCAGTCGGTCTCCTGCCGCTCGCCCACGTCGACCTGCCTCAGGTGCACAGGCCGGCGGCCTCGCGGCCGGAGGCGCTGAGGCCCTCGGGCGTGGTGGCCGGCGGGGTCTGGGTGCCGTTGCTGGCGGTGCCACCCGGCGTACCGGAGGGGCTGGCGGTGTCGGACGGCTCGGCCGTGTCGGACGGGGTCCCGCTCGCCTCGTCGGTCGCGGCGCCGTCGGCGGACGCGGTGCCGTCGGGCTTGTCGCCCGCGCTGAGCGCGTCCTTGAGGAACTCGGGCGTCAGCGGCCGGTCCTTGCGGACCAGCTGCCACAGCTTGTCGACCTCGGGGGTCCACTCGATGCCGGAGCTGACCTTGTCGGAGTAGACCCACGGCGTGGTGATGAACTTGATGTTGTCGGCGCCGATGCCCTTCGCGGTGACGGCCAGGTCGGCCATCTGCGCGATGTTCTTGAAGTCGGTGTGCAGCGACGAGGACGCGGCGTTCATGAAGCCGATCAGGCGGTCGGGTCGCGCGATCATGCCGGCGGTGAGCGCCTTGTTGATCATCGAGCCGATGAAGGCCTGCTGGCGCCGGGTGCGGTTGGGGTCGGTGCCGTCGCCGATCCGGTAGCGGGCCCGGACGTAGGTGAGCGCCTCGTTGCCCTTGATCTCCCGGGTGCCGGCCTTGAGGTGGATGTTGTGCGTGTTGTCGTCGATGTCCTCGGGGATGCAGACCTCGACGCCGTCCAGCGCGTTGACCATGTCGCGGAACTGGTTGAAGTCGACGAGCACGTACTTGTTGATCCGGATGTTCGTCGCCTGCTCGAACTGGCGGATCGTGCACGCCGGGCCGCCGTACGCGAAGGCGGCGTTCCACTTCGCATAGCCGGTCGCCGCCGGGATCTCCTCGCCGTCCTCCTTGTAGCAGGTCGGCCGGATCACGGCGGTGTCGCGCGGCACCGAGATGCCGTAGGCGAACTTCCGGTCGGCGGAGAGGTGGAACAGGATCGTGGTGTCGGACAGGCCGCCGCCCGCCTCGCCGTCGATCCCGTTGCCCTTGCCCGCACGGGTGTCGGTGCCCATGACGAGGATGTTCATCGCCTTCTTCGGGCCGGTGTCCTCCACGGTCGGCCGGTCGTTGCCCAGCTGGGCCCCGAGGTCCTGGGTGTCGATGTTGCCGTTCCAGTTGTTGTAGATCAGCACGACGCCCAGGCCGGTCGCCAGCCCCAGGGAGAGCAGGCTGGCGAGGATCACCTTGAAGACGACCTTGCCGGGCTGCGGGCGCTTGCGCCGCCCACCGGCGACCCGCCTGGCGGTCCGGCCGGTCGAGCTGGGCTGAGCCGCTCGACTGCTCCTGCTGCCGCGGCCACCGCGCTCGTTGCGCGGGCGGCGCCGGTCGCGATCGGCCCGCGAGGTCGACACCCGTCGGGCGCGGCTCCCCGGCGCGTCACCGCGCCCGGTCTCAACGTCCTGCGTCATGGATCACCTGGTCGTGTGGCCGCTCGCAGCGGATGGTCTCTGTCTCGACGCTGCCGAGTCAGCGGCCGATCGGCACCGGTGGTACCACGCCCACCGTACGGTCCGCATCAAGTGCAGCGGCGAGTCGCTCACCATTGTCACCGCTCCCCCGGCGCCGACCCAATCCGGGGGAACCGGTCGCGACCTGACAAGATGTTCTCCACGCCCCAGTAGCTCAGTGGATAGAGCAGCCGCCTCCTAAGCGAAAGGTCGCAAGTTCGACTCTTGCCTGGGGCACCACAGCGAAGCGCAGGTCGGTGGGGCCTACCTCCGGACCCGGCTCAGCCGAGCACCTGCTGGAGGACCTGGAACGCGACGGCCACCACCACCGCGTTGTAGAAGAAGGCCACGACGCTGTGCACGAGCGCCACCCGCCGTACCTCGGTGGTTCGCACGCTCGCGTCGCTGGTCGCGAAGGACGTGCCCATCGTGAAGGCGAAGTAGAGGTAGTCGAGAGCCGAGGGCGACCCGCCGTCGGAGCTCGGCAGCTCGATGCCCACCTCGTCCGGGTTCGCCGCGTCGACGAGGTGGTAGACCTGCGCGAATCCGACCTGGAGCATCATCCACGACAGCACGACGCCCACCGACGCGACGCCGGCCAGCGTCAGGCTGGCCAGGTCACGGTCCACGTCGTCCTTCGCGGCCAGCGCCACCACGGCGGCCGTGGCGCCCACCGCGCTGGACAGCAGCGGCGAGAGCCACGCCCATTGGCGCAGGCCCCGGGCCGTGCTCGGCCTCATCGGCGACCGCTCACCCGACCACACCCTGGCCCCGCCCCAGAGCAGGTACACGATCGTGACCGCCTCCCAGCCGAGCAGGCTCCAGGTCCGTTGCCCGACGACGTACGCCGCGCCGAGGGCGAGCATGAGGAGCTCGGCGAGCACAGCGGGCATGGAGTCAGCGTGGCACACCCCGGGCGGGGGTCACTGGCCCGAGCACCCCACGACGGCGGCACGCTCGGGCGACCAGCTGACGACGACCTCGTCGCCGACCGCGTGGCTGACCGACGGTGCCATCTCGTCCACCAGGATCTCGCCGTCGTGCCCGGCGAGGACCAGCCGTCGTCGTCCCCCGAGGTAGACGACATCGGTCACGCGGGCCCGGAGCATGTTGTGCTCGGTGGGGACGACGTGCTCGCGACGGTGGACCTGGGTGTGCTCGGGTCGTACCACGAGCGCCACTCGGTCGCCCTGAGCGTGCTCCGCCGCCGGCGCGTGGAGCTTGAGGTCGTTGCACAGCACGGCCGGCTGGGCCGCGGCGTCGTACGTCCCCTCGAACACGTTGGAGTCACCGAGGAAGCGGGCGGCGAACAGGGAGGTCGGGCGTTCGTACAGCTCGCTTGCCGTGGCCACCTGCTCGATGCGTCCATCGTTGAAGACAGCGATGCGGTCCGACATCGCGAGCGCCTCCTCCTGGTCGTGCGTCACGAACACGAAGGTCACGCCGACCTCGCGGTGCAGGCGCTTGATCTCCAGCTGCAGGCCCTCACGAAGCCGGCGGTCGAGCGCGCCCAACGGCTCGTCGAGCAGGAGGAGCTTCGGCTCGAAGACCAACGCCCGCGCAAGCGCCACGCGTTGCTGCTGGCCGCCCGACAGCTCGCGCGGGTAACGGCCCCGCAGGTGGGACAGACCCACGACCTCGAGCATCTCGCCGACCCGGCGGGCGATGTCGTGCTTCTTCACCCCGCGCTGCCGCAGCGGGTAGCCGACATTGGCCTCGACCTTCATGTGCGGGAAGAGCGCGTAGTGCTGGAAGACCACGCCGATGTCGCGCTGATGGGTCGGCACGCCCAGCAGCGGACGCTCGCCCAGCCGGATGTCACCACTGTCCGGCTCGACGAAGCCGGCGATGGCGTTGAGGGTCGTGGTCTTACCCGAGCCGCTCGGCCCGAGCAGCGTCATGAACTCGCCGGGCGCGATGGTCAGGTCGACCCCGGCCAGCGCGGTCACGTCGCCGTATCGCTTGGTCAGGCCGGTGATCTCGACACCGACTCCGTGGTTGCTCATGCTTTGGTTCGCCTTTCCCTGATCATGGAGAGGACGCCGAGGCCGACCAGGATGCTCGTGGACAGCGCCAGGAGCATGGTCGACGCAGCGGCGACCGTCGGGTCCACTTCCGCGGTGACACTCTGATAGATCTGAACGGGCAGCGTCCGGGTGAACGGCCCGGCGAGGAACAGCGACACGATCGCCTCGTCGAAGGACGTCAGGAAAGCGAAGAGCGCGCTGATCAGGACCCCCGGCGCGATGAGGGGCAACGTGATCCGGAAGAAGGTACGGACGGGGCCGGCGCCGAGACTCGCCGATGCCCGCAGGAGCTGCTGGTCGAAGGACTGCAGCGAGGCCGACACCGTGATCACCACGAACGGGATCGCCAGCGCCGTGTGCGCCAGCACGAAGCCCGCGAAGGTCTGCGTCAGCTGCAGCTTGAGGAAGACGTAGAAGACGCCGACGGCGGTGATCACCTGCGGGACGATCATCGGTGCCAGCAGCAGCCCCCGGGTCGGCGCCCGCCACGGACCGCGGCCGTTCGTCAGTCCGATCGCCCCCAACGTCCCGAGGATCGTCGCGAGCACCGCCACGACGACGCCGATCCGCAAGGAGTACAGCGCGGAGTCCAACCAGAGCGGGTCGGTGAAGAACTTCTCGTACCAGCGCGTCGACCAGCCCTTCGGCGGGAAGGCGAAGCTGGCCCGGTCGGTGAAGCTCATCGGTACGACGACCAGGGTCGGCAACAGCAGCAGCAGCGCGACGAGCAGTCCGTAGCAGCGCAGGGCCAGTGACGGCTTGCGGCGCGTGGTGGTCATCAGCGGCCTCCCGTTCCCGAGCCGAGTGCCTTCGTCAGGCGTCTGGTGGCGATCGAGACCACCGCCAGCAGGACCAGCGCCACGGACAGCAGGACGAGCGCCATCGCTCCTCCGCGTCCGAAGGCCAGCAGCTGGTTGACCTGGGTCACGATCTGCTGCGAGACGAGGCTGTTCCTCGTGCTGCCCAGGAACGCGGGGGTGAAGTAGAACCCGAGCGTGAGGATGAAGACGATGAGGGAGCCGGCCAGGATGCCCGGCAGCGCGAGTGGGAGGTAGACCCCGAGGAACGCCCGGCGGGGCTTGGCGCCGAGGCTCTCGGCCGCATCGAGCAGACGCAGGTCGATGCGGTTCAGCGTCGCGTAGAGCGGCAGGATCATGAACGGCAGCAGTACCTGCGCGGCACCGATCGTCACCCCTGTCATGTTCCCGATGAGGTGGACCTCGCCCAGACCCACGGTCTTCAACACTGACCGGACGGGGCCGACGTCGCCGAGCAGGATCACCCACGCGTAGGTACGGGCCACGATGTTGGACCAGAACGGGAGCAGGACGGCGGCCAGCATGAGCAGCCGGGTGCGGGGACCGACTCTGGTCATCAGGTAGGCGTAGGGGAATCCCACGAGCAGGCAGATCGAGGTGACCCAGGCGGCGACGACGAAGGTACGCCGCAAGATGGCCAGCTGGACGTCGTTCGTCAGGTACCAGTGGTAGTTGCCGAGGACTCCGGTGGCGTCACCGAAGATCTCGGTGAAGCTCAGCCGGAACATGGACCCGACGGGATAGACGAACACCAGGACCACGAAGACGACGGGCACCAGGACGAGACCTGCGCTCCACCCGCGACGCCTTCCCGGTCCGCGCGACGATCGACTCCTGCCCACGTCCTCGGCAGTCGCGTCCCTCTGATCGGCCACTGTCGTCACGTGCACCTCCTCCGGCCCGAACCGCCGCCCTCGCGGCGGTCGGCTGTCATCTTCAGGAGGCTCGACACTAGGTGTGTCGCGGCACACATCACCAGTGCCGCGGCCACTCGCACCCACGTGGGGGATCCCCCGGACGGGCGGCCCGGACGCACCGTCAGGACGCGTCCCTCGGAACGGTCCGAGGAGCGATGTGAGGAGCGATGTGAGCGCGGGTCGCCGGCGCGTCCGGCTCGGGCCGGATCGAGACCACGCAGGTCTGCGCCGAGCTCGCCTGCGCCAGGCGTGAGGTCGGGATGTCCGGGGTCAGCACATTGGGGTTGCCCTGGAGGCAGGTCGCGCCGGGCTCACCGGGGATCTCGGGGTCCCACCACCCCCCGGTCGCCATCAGCGCGACCCGTTCGTGGATGCCGTCATCGGTCCGGGCGACGGCGAGACACGCGCCCCGGTCGTTGAACACCCGGACCACGTCTCCGTCGGCGATGCCGAGGCGGGCCGCCGCACGCGGGTGCAGGGACACCCGCTCGCGGCCGTCGCTCTTGTGACTCATGCTCGAGCGGGCGAAGTCCAGCTGGCTGTGCAGCTTGCCCTTCGGCTGGTGGGACAGGAGGTGGAAGGCATCCGGATCGGCGTGGGGATCGCCGATGTCCTCCGCCGGCGGGAGCCAGACGGGATAGCCCGGGCACTCGTCGTACCCGAAGCCGGCGACGGTCGCGGAGAAGATCTCGATCCTTCCCGACGGCGTCCCCAGCCGGTGCGCCTCCGGGTCGCGGCGCAGGTCGTCGAACACCCGCCAGTCCCGGGGCTCCGGCGGGAGCTGAATCCCCTCGCCGCTCCAGAACTCCTCGAACGGCGGCAGGGTGATCCCACGGGCCGCGGCCCGTTCCGCCGTCGAGCCGTACAGCCTCAGCAGCCAGTCGCGCGCATCGAGCCCTTCGTCGAACGCGCCGCGCAGGTCGCGGCGCCGCGCCACCTCGCGGAAGGCCTCGAAGTCGGTGGGCACACCGTCCGGGGGGTCCACCACGCGGCGCATCGGCAGCAGCATGTCGTCGCGGCCACCGGCCGCGATGTCGTCGCGCTCGAAGGTCGTGGCGACGGGCACGACGATGTCGGCGTGCCGCGCGATCGGCGTCCACCACGAGTCGTGGACGACCACCGTCTCGGGCACGTTCCAGGCGCGCAGCAGCTTGTTGAGGTCCTGGTGGTGGTGGAACGGGTTGCCCCCGGCCCAGTAGACGAGCCTGACGTCCGGGTACTCGATCCGGATGCCGTCGTAGTCGATCACGTCGCCGGGGCCCGCGAGCATGTCGGCGATCCGCGCGACCGGGATGAAGTCCGGAACCGGGTTGGGTGGCTGCGGAAGGCTCGCGGCGCCGAGCGAACCGCGGTTGATGCCGATCCCGTGGGTCGCGCTGAGTCCCGCGGCGAAGCCGCCGCCCGGCCGCCCCATCGACCCGGACATCGCCGCCAGGGCGACGGCCGCCCAGTAGGGCTGCTCGCCGTGTTGGGCCCGCTGGATCGACCAGGTGACCGACACGACGCTGCGATGGGCCGCCAGCTCCTCGGCGAGCCCGGTGATCGTGGCTGCCGGAACTCCGGTGATCCCTTCGGCCCACGAGGCCGACTTCACGGTGCCGTCGATCCTGCCCATCAGGTAGTCACGCAGCACGGGATACCCGGTGCAGCACCGCTCGAGGAAGTCGCGGTCCTCCAGGTTCCTGTCAGCGATGTGATGGGCCATCGCCAACATCAGCGCGGTGTCGGTGCCGGGCCGGATCGGCACCCACCGCGCGTCCAGGCCCTCGTCGAGGTCCTCGCGCACCGGGCTGATGCAGTGGAACCGTACGCCGGCCTCGGCACACGCTCGCTGTGCTCTCCCGGCACCGTGGCGGAGCAGGCCGCCCTGGTTCACCTGGGTGTTCTTCAGGGGCGCGCCGCCGAAGGCGAGGACCACCTGTGCATGCTCCGCGATCTCCCGCCAACTCGGGTTCCAGTCGAACATCGCCATCCCGTTGCCGCCGATGACGTGAGGAAGGACGACCTCCTGGGCTCCGACGCTGTAGCTGTTGCGCGAGGACGTGTAGCCGCCGTCGACGGCGAGGAAGCGGTGGATCTGGCTCTGCGCGTGGTGGAACCGTCCGGCGCTGGACCATCCGTACGAGCCGCCGAAGACCGCGGCGTCGCCGTGGGTACGACGCACGCGGGTGAGCTCGCCGGAGATGAGGTCGTAGACCTCGTCCCACTCGACCGGGACGAACGGCTCGGCACCGCGCCGGTTGTCACGGTGTCGCGGTCCGCGCTCCAGCCAGCCCTTGCGGACGTGCGGCCGGCGGATCCGCAGGTCGTGGTCCAGCACCTCGTGCAGCCCGTCGGCCACTCCGGCCGACCCCTCGTCGCCCGCGAGGGCGCGGGATCGGACCGGGCGTCCGTCCACGAGATCGACCTCGAAGGTCCCGAGGTGGGTCGTCGTCCGGCGCGTCTCCATGTGCTCTCCCTCGTTGCTCCGGTCGGCCGCCAGCGCTAGAGCGCGCTGCGCACCGAGATACCACCATCCACCAGGATGGACTGGCCCGTGATCCATCTCGCGTCGCGCGAGAGCAGGTGGCACACCGTCGCGGCGACGTCGTCGGGTTCGCCGACACGCGCCAGGGGGTAGGTCGCGGCGATCGCGCGCTCGTCGTCGGCCAGGCGGGCGGCTGCGAGGTCGGTCCGCACCAGACCGGGCGCCACCGCGTTGACCCGGATGGCCGGCGCGAGCTCGAGGGCGAGCTGGGCCGTCAGCGACTCCAGCATCGCCTTGGTGGCGACGTAGACGCCGAGGCCGGTGCGACTGGTCGCGCGGGCGAGTGCCGAGGACAGGTTGACGACCGACCCACCGCCGGTCGCCAGCCCCTGCTCGCACGCCTCCCGGACCCACGCCAGCGGGGTCAGGCAGTTGGTCTCGACCGCAGCCAGGAAGTCGTCGTG
This sequence comes from Nocardioides sp. QY071, assembly GCF_029961765.1. Taxonomy (NCBI): domain Bacteria; kingdom Bacillati; phylum Actinomycetota; class Actinomycetes; order Propionibacteriales; family Nocardioidaceae; genus Nocardioides; species Nocardioides sp. QY071. Next base: position 814,252 of record NZ_CP124681.1, on the reverse strand, counting down.
CCCGACCGAGGTCAGCTCGGAGCGCGGGGCGGTCGTCGCGACGTTGTTGACCAGCAGGTCGATGCCGCCGAAGGCCTCGACGGCCGTGCTGAGGGCCCGTCCGCGGTGCGCCGGGTCGGCGGCCGCACCACGGACCGCGACGACTCGCTCGGCAGGGAGGAGGGCGCACGCGTCGTCCAGGGACCGCTGGTCGCGGCCCGTGATCACCACCCGTGCGCCCTCGGCTGCCAGCTGCCGCGCGACCGCGAGCCCGATGCCCCGGGATCCCCCGGTCACCAGGCCGACCAGTCCCGCAAGACGAGGAACGCCACCTCCGTGCTCGCCGCGGGGTCGCCCGGCGAGCACGGAGGGGCGCTCGCTCATCCGGCCGTCATCTCCGTCCAGCGCTCGACGACCTCGGCCTGGTTCTCCAGCATGTAGTCCAGGTCGTAGTACGCCGAGCTGTCACCGATCTCGTCCTTGTGGGCCGAGGCGACGAACGGCTTGAACTTGTCCGGCACCTCCGGCCCGGCGTCCTTCGCAGCCGACGGGTAGGCCATGTACTGGTAGTAGGGCGCCTGCTTGGCGGGGTCGGCGATCCACTTCAGGAACGCCTGCTGGGACTTCGGGCTCTCGCTCTTCTTGACGGCGTAGACCATCGTGTAGCTCTGCCAGATGCCGTTCCAGACCATGCCCAGGTCGGGATTCGTGCGCGCCGCGACCTCGACGCGTCCGCTGAAGCACAGGCACATCGCGAAGTCGCCGGCGGCGAGCTTCTCGACCTCGGTCGCCAGGTCGGCGTGCAGCGTGAGGTCGTTGCCGAGCTTGTCGATCGCCTTGGCCGCGCGGTCGAAGTCGAGGGGGTAGAGGCTGTCCTTGTCCACGCCGTCCGCCATGAGGAGCGGCGGCAGGGTCGTGATGTAGTTGTAGGCGATCCGCTTGCCCGGGAACTTCTTGGTGTCCATGAAGTCGGTGATGGACGTGGGGACGTTGTCGCCGGAGAACAGCTTCTTGTTGTAGACCAGGGTCACGGCCTGCGGGTAGACCGGAACGCCACAGTCGTCGTTGACGAAGCGCGGGTCCATGCCGGACATGTCGATGTCGGGGTCGCGCTTCTCGTAGATCTTCCCGCAGCCGAGTGCGCCGGTGGCAGGCTCGACGGTGACGATGTCCCAGGTCGTCCGGCCGGAGTCGACCATCGCCTGGACCTTCGCGGGCTCGAACGGGGAGTCGACCTTGTAGTCGATCCCGGTGGCCTCCTTGAACGGCTCCAGCCAACCCTTCTCGGCGGCCGCGACGGCCTCGCCTCCGTAGTTGACGAAGACGATGCGCTTGGCATCAGAGCCCTCGGCGCCGTCGGACCCGCTTCCACAGGCTGCCGTGAGCAGCAGGCAGAGAGCTGCCGAGACTGCGCTGATTCGCTTCATTTCTTCCTCCTCGATCGCGGGTTCGTCGCGAGTAGCGCAACTATGGAGCCGCTGATTCGGCCGGCGAGTCGAAGTGTCCCAAGCACGGACACCCGGGGGATATCTCTTCACCCGCGACCCGGATCGTCAGGTCCGGATGTCGACCGCCTGCATCCAGTGCAGCAGCGCACCGCCCGTCTGGTGCGGGTCGACGAAGAACTCCGCCCAGCCGCCGTGGTCGTCGTTCTCTCCGATGATCCGGGCGCCACCGGCGGCGGCGAGGTCGCGGCAGGTCCCGATCTGCTCCGTCTCCAAGGAGACGTGGTGGAGCCCGCCGCCGGTCCGGTCCAGGAAGGCGGTGACGGGCGTGGCCCGGTCGCTGCGGGGCGAGACCACCTCGAACCTGAGGCCGTCCGCGACGAGCACCCAGGTCGCCAGCACGTCCAGCGGATCGTCCTCCACCTCGTACTCCACGGCACCCCCGAGGGTCCGGACCAGCCGGCCGACCACGTCGGCGTGGCGCCCGGTCGTCGTCACGATCCCGATGTGGTGCAGGGCTGCGACCTCCCCCATCGTCGCGGTGGCGTCGGGCGTGCCCATCAGCCCGGCAGTCCGATGAGCGTCGCGAGCCGCGCGCGGTGCTGGCCGGACCGCCCGAGGGCGATCTGGTCGGCCTTGGCCCGCTTCAGGTACAGGTGCACCGGATGCTCCCAGGTCATCCCGATGCCGGCGTGCAGCTGCAACGCCTCCTCCGCAGCGAGGACGGCGAGATCGGCGTTGAAGGCCTGGGCCGTCGAGGTGGCGATCGTCGCGTCCGGGTCGCCCTCCGCGAGTGTCGCCGCCGCATACCGGGCGGCCGCTGTCGCGGACTCGACCCCGGTGTAGAGGTCGGCGAGGCGGTGCTTGATCGCCTGGAAGCCGCCGATCGGCCGGCCGAACTGCTTGCGCACCTTCACGTGGGCCAGCGTCGTCTCCAGGCACCATCGGGCGATGCCGACCTGCTCCGAGGCCAGCAGCGCCGCCCCTGCGTCGATGGCCCGGCGTACGGCGTGCGCCGCGTCGTCGAGGACCAGTGTGCCGACGGCGCCGTCGAGGACGACGTCGGCGAGCTGGCGGGTCATGTCGAGGGACACCAGCGGCGTCACGCCCGCGTCGGATGCGTCGACCGCGTGGACGGCGAGGCCGTCGCCACTGGCCACGGGCACCAGCAGGAGGTCCGCCTCGAGCGCGCCGGCGACGCTGGTGACCGTGCCGGTCAGGACGCCGTCGTCCGAACGAATCCGCGGGAGGTCGTCGGTGGCCGCGATCGACCAGGGCACGAGCAGGACCGCAGTGCGCTCACCGCCGGCCACGGCGGCCAGGAGGTCGCTGTCGCTCTCGAGGAGGACGGTGGTCGCGATCACCGCACTGGTCAGGAAGGGCACCGGGGCCACCGTGCGGCCCAGCTCCTCGAGGACGACGGCCGCCTCGCGGGCCGATGCGCCCTGGCCGCCGCGCTCCTCGGGAACCAGCAGCCCTGGGAGACCGAGGTCGGTGAGCGCCTTCCAGAGCCCGTCGACGGCGAACCGGTCGCCGTCGTACATCCGGGTCACGGCGACTGGGTCGCAGTGGTCGCCGAGGAGGGCCCGGACGCTCGCGCGGAGGTCCTCCTCCGTCTCGCTGTGGAGCAGGTCGAGGTCGCTCACTTCGCGCTCTCCTTCCAGGGGATGTCCTTGTCGACGCGGTGCTCGCCGGGCAGTCCGAGGACGCGCTCGGCCACGATGTTGCGCAGGATCTCGGAGGTCCCGCCCTCGATCGAGTTGCCCTTGGCCCGCAGGTAGCGGTAGCCGGCGTCGCGACCGGTGAAGTCGACGTTCGCGGGCCGCACCAGGGTCCAGTCGGAGTAGCGCAGGCCCTCCTCCCCCAACAGCTCCAGCTCGAGGCCCGAGAGCTGCTGGGCGATCCGCGCGAAGCTCAGCTTCATCGCCGAGCCCTCGGGGCCCGGCTGGCCGAGCGAGAGCTTCTGGCGCAGGCGGGCGCCCGTCAGACGGGCCACCTCCGCGTCGACCCAGAGCCGCAGCAGCCGGTCGTGGAGCTCGGGGGTGCGCAGCTCGGGACGCTCCCGCCAGGTGCGGGCCACCACACCCACCATGCCGCTCTCGCGGTCCGCCGCCTTCCCGATCGAGACCCGCTCGTTGTTGAGCGTCGCGTTGGCGACCTTCCACCCCTCGCCGACCTCGCCGAGTCGCTGGTCGTCCGGGATCCGTACGTCGGTCAGGAAGACCTCGTTGAACTCGGCCTCCCCCGTGATCTGGCGCAACGGGCGTACGTCGACGCCGGGGTCGGTCATGTCGCACAGGAAGTAGGTGAGCCCGTGATGCTTGGGCAGGCCGGGATCCGTACGCGCCACCAGGATCGCGAACCTGGCGTTGTGGGCACCCGAGGTCCAGACCTTCTGCCCGTTGACGACCCATTCGTCGCCGTCACGCACCGCGCGCGTGGCGACGTTGGCCAGGTCGGACCCGGCTCCGGGCTCGCTGAAGAGCTGGCACCAGATCTCCTCGGCGGTCCACAGGGGCCGGAGGAACCGGTCCTTCTGGGCGTCGGTGCCATAGGCCAGGATCGTCGGCCCGGCCATGCCGAGACCGATGGTGTTGGCGCCCGGCCGGTTGTCCGGTGCGCCGGCCTCGCGGAACAGCCGGTCGACCTCGGGCTGCAGCGCCTGGTCGAGGCCGAGACCGCCGAGGCCGATCGGAAAGTGCACCCATGCCAGGCCCGCGTCGTAGCGGGCCCGGAGGAACTGCGTGCGCTCGGTGGTCGCGGGGTCATGGTCCGCGAGGAAGACTCGGACCCGGTCGTGCAGCTCTTCTCTCATCGTTCCTCCATCGACCGGAGTGGCCCGGTCACTCGGCGACGGTCAGGCTGACGCCCCCGTCGATGATCACGGTCTGGCCGGTCAGCCAACCGGCTTCGTCGGACAACAGGAAGGCCACGACGGAGCCGACGTCCTCGGGCTCCCCCAGCCGCTTGAGGGGATAGGCCTGACGAGCCTCGTCCTCGCGGCCCTCGTAGAGGGCCGCAGCGAACCTGGTCTTGACCACGGCCGGCGCGACGCCGTTGACCCGCGTGCCCGGACCGAGCTCGACCGCCAGCAGCTCGGTGAGGGAGTTCAGCATCGCCTTGCTGGCCCCGTAGAACCCGATGTTGGGTGCTGCCCGGACGCTGGACAGCGAGGAGACGTTGACGATCGCGCCGCCGTACTCCTTCATCGACGCGGCGTGGACCTTCTGCACCCACGACAGCGCCGCGATGCAGTTGACCTCGACGATCTTGCGGGCGGCGCCGAGGTCCATCTGCACGACGGGTCCGTAGGTCGGGTTGATCCCGGTGTTGTTGACCAGGAGATCCAGGCTCCCGAAGGTCTCGAGCGTCCGGCGGATGACGTCGTCCTGGTGGTCCGGATCGTCGGCCCGGCCGGGTACGCCGAGGGCGTGGGCGGGACCGCCGAGGTGCGCGACGGCCTCCTCGAGCGACTCCGGGTTGCGACCGGTGATGACGACGCGGGCGCCCTCGGCGACCAGACGCTCGGCGATGCCCAGTCCGATGCCGCGGCTGGCCCCGGTGAGGATCGCGGTCTCGCCGGTGAACCGGCTCATGGCTGCCACCGCCGTGCCGCGACACGGGTCCTGGCACAACGCAGAGCGACGTCGTCGGGCACTGCAACCTCCTGCTGGGTACGAGGTCGCAACCTCTGGTGCTTGTCCAACAGCAACGATGCAGGCCCCGACGACGCCGCTCAATCCCCCGACTGTCGGGTGTTCCGCTGACCTGCTCAGCCCGAGGTGAGCTTGACCCACTCGTCGGCCGCCGCCGCGCCCTGGTCGGCCCAGTACTTCGCGTCGAAGTAGGACGTCTCCTGGACCTTGTCCTCGTTGGAGGTCAGCATGTAGGGCTCGAACTCGGGCTTGACGGCCGGCGGCTCACCTGTCGTCGTCGGGCTGTAGGGAAGGCGCTCGTAGTACCCCCGCTGGCCCTCGGTGGTCGCGATGTACTGGACGAAGTCCCAGGCGGCGTCGGCGTGCTTCGAGCCCTTGACGACGTACATCCCGTCCCAGCCGACCCAGATCTTGTCCCAGACGACACCGAGCTCGGCTCCCTTCTCGGCGCTGAGGGCCGACCGTCCGAGATAGCACAGGCACATGCCGAAGTCGCCGGACTCCTGCGCCTGTCCCTGCTGGTCGAGAGTCGCCTGGAAGCTCATCTTCGAACCGAGCGACCCGACCGCGGAGGTCACCTTGTCCCAGTCGATCGGGTACACGTCGTCGGCCGGCACCCCGGCGGCGAGGGCGAGCGCCTCCGCCGATCCCGTCCAGTAGTTGAAGGCGATGCGCTTGCCCGGGAAGTCCTGGTTGAAGAAGTCGGTGATGGACGTGGGCGGGTTGTCGCCGTAGAGCTTCTTGTTGTACACGAGCGCGATGGTCTGGTTGATGATCGGGATCATGCAGTCGTCGGTGATCTCGTCGGTCATCAGCTCGCTGGTGTCGAAGTCGGCGGGGCGCTTCTCGTACAGCTTGCCGCACTGGTCGCCGGCCGACGCGCTGTCGATGTCGACGACGTCCCAGGTCGTCCTTCCCGACTGGACCATGGCCTTGATCTTGGCCTGGTCGCTGGGCTGGTCGGTCGTGAAGGTGACGCCGGTCTTCTCCGTGTAGGGAGCCAGCCAGCCGGCCTTCGCGGCCTCCATCCCGTCACCGCCGTAGTTGACGAAGGTCAGGCTGGTCTTCCCGTCGCCGCCTCCGGATCCCTCGCCGCCGCACGCCGCGGCGCCCAGGCTGAGAGCCAGCATCAGCGCGATCCCGCAGCTACGCCGCCTGTGGCGCGTCTTCGTGGTCATCCTTGTCTCCTCATCCCCGGTTCGAATGTCGCGGCATGTTAGGCAGGTCACAACCCTCGCCGACGGGCGCCGAGGGGACATCCCCCCGGTCGGGGGATGTCGCGAACGCTGCCTCGGCGCAGGGGTCCCCCAGAGGGATGGTCTCGGCCCCCGGGCCCTTGACCGGACGCTCAGCGACGGAGCAGGCTGCGCGGCTCACTCGTTTGGCGCGATGCCGGCACGGCGCCGCCCACCCTCGGACTGCGACGCGGGAGCACGCGATGTCAACCAGCACAGGTACCTCGGCGGGCACCCCGGCCGGCCCCTCACCCGCGGCCCGCGGGGACGAGACCCGGGCCCGCCTGCTCGCGGCGGCGGTGACGACCTTCTCGGCAAAGGGCTTCCATGGCACGACCACGCGCGACATCGCCCGAGCGGCCGGGATCTCACCGACGGCGATGTACGTCCATCACAGCTCCAAGGAGGAGCTCCTCTACCTGATCTCCCGACGCGGCCACGAAGAGGCGCTCGCGGTGGTGCGCGAAGCCCTGGGCAAGGGCAAGGACCCCGCGACGCGCCTGCGGGCGGTGGTCCACGACTTCGCCATGTACCACGCCCGTTCCCACGTCATGTCGCGCGTCGTGAACTACGAGCTGGCGGCACTGAGCCAGGACCACCTGGTCGAGATCCTCCTGCTGCGTCGTGCGATCACCGAGGAGCTGCGCGCCCTGGTCGACGACGGCATCGCGACGGGTGCGTTCGATCCGCCCGACCGGCGGCTCGCCGTCGCGGCCGTGATCTCGCTGGGTGTCGACATCGCGCGCTGGTACCGCGACGACGGCGTACCGCCCGGGAAGGTCGCCACCGCGTACGCCGAGATGGTGCTCAGGTTCATGTCCGGCCAGTGATCCGGCACTGACCGCCGCCACTCGAAGAGCCACCCAGTTGGGTGTACTTGACCTGTGGGTGCGCGCGCACCGCCAGCACTCTCCCTAGCCTGCGCAGACCATCTGGTTCCACGTCTCTCGCAGGAGGATCCATGTCCGAACCACATCGTCCGCTCCGCATCATCGCCGTCGGCGGAGCCGGCTCCATGGGTCGGTGGGCCGTCCGCACCATCGCCGGGCTCGGAAGTGCCGAGGTCCTCACCGTCGCCGACATCGACCTCGACCGCGCCGAGCGGGTCGCCGCGTCCGTCGGCGGTCCGTGCCGCGCGCTGCGCCTCGACGCGACCGACCCCGACCAGCTCGCGGCCGCGTTCGCCGAGCACGACGTGGTCGTCAACACGATGGGGCCGTTCGCCACGTTCGTGCGTCCGATCCTGACCGCGGCACTCCACGCCGAGTGCCACTACCTCGACATCAACGACGACTGGCAGCCGACGGTCGAGGTCTTCGACTTCGACGAGGAGGCCCGGCGACGGGGACTGCACGTCGTCGTCGGACTGGGCGGCAGCCCCGGGGTGACCAACCTGTGCGCCGTCCACGCCGCCGACCAGCTCGACGTCGTCACCGAGCTCCACACGGGCTGGAAGCTGAGCGGTGCGACCATCGTCGACGAACCGGGATTCCCTGCGCCGACCGCGTCGGCTGCGGTCGAGCACTGGCTGCACCAGTGCGCCCAGCCGGTCCGTGCCTGGGTCGACGGCGCCACCGGCACCGTCGACCCCGTCGAGCAGGTCGACCTGGACTTCCCGGGTCTGGGCAAGGTGACGGCGTACACGATGGGCCACCCCGAGCCGATCACCCTGCCGCGGCGCTACCCCGGGCTGCAGTCCTCGCTCAACCTGCAGTCCGGGCCCGCGTGGCTCTTCGAGTACCTCCGCGAGGTCTGCGCGCGGTTCGCTGCCGGCGAGATCGACCTCGAGACGGGCGCCGCCATGCTGGCAGACCCGCCGAAGCCCGCGGACGCCGTCCACGAGCGCAGCGCCCTGCCGATCGAGTGGTCGCTCGCGATCGGCGAGAAGGACGGCGAGCCCTGCCGTGTGGCGGTCTACCCGCGCTTCTTCCACCCAGCCAAGATGGGCGGGAACACGGGCATCCCCCTCGCCATCGGGGTCGAGCTGCTCCGCCGGGGCCAGCTGCGCGAGACGGGCGTGCACGCCCCCGAGACGGCGATCGAGCCGCGGGCCTTCTTCGACCTGCTGGCCCCGCTGACCGACGAGAGCCTGACGAGCGCCGACGACCTCCTGGCCGTCGTCGAGGAGCGCGGATGAACGCGCCGTCGGTGCCGTTCCCGGACCCGGCAGCGCCCACCACGGGTTGGTGGTCGACGCAGATCCAGGTGTGGTGGCGCGACTTCGACGAGCTCGGCCACATGACCGCGGCGGCCTACCCCGCGGCGTACGAGGAGGGCGTCGGCAGGTTCATGACCGACCGCTGGGGCCTCGCGTCGCCGACCTACGTCACGGCCGGGACGACCATCGAGTACCTGAGCGAGGTACGCCGGCCCCAGCAGCCCGTCACCATCCACGTCCACGTCGCGCACGTCGGCGCCAGCTCGTTCGTCCTGGACCTGGCCCTGTCCGATGCCACCGGCAAGCGGTGCAGCCTCGCCCAGACACGCTACGTCGCCTGGGACACCGAGCGCCGCGGCCCGCGGCGCCTCGCCGATGCCGAGCGAGCGGCCCTGCTCGACGCACCGGCATGAGCACCCGGCGTATCGGCGTCGCCGGCCTGGGCCCGATGGGCGCCGCGATCGCCCGCATGCTGGTCGCCCGCGGGCACGACGTGCTCGTCTGGAACCGCACGGCCGAGGTGGCCCATCGGCTGCACGGTGCGACGCCAGCGGCGTCCGTCGCGGCGCTGGTCGCCGCGGCGGACGCCGTCGTCGTCTCACTTCCGGGCTACCGCATCACGCGGGAGCTGCTCGACACCGAGGACTGCGCCGCAGCACTCGACGGCACGTTGCTGATCCAGCTGAGCACCGGCCGGTCGGACCAGGCACGGCAGCAGCAGGCGTGGGCCCAGAGCCACGGCGCCACGTTCCTGGCCGGCTCCGTGCTGGGCTACCCGCGCTCGCTCGGCACGGAGGCGATGACCGTCCTGTACGGCGGTGCCCGGGCCGCGTTCGACGAGTGGGCCGGCACTCTCGCCGATCTGGCGCCGGGACAGGTCTTCGTCGGCGAGGACCCCGGCGCTCCCGCCGCGCTCTCCGGCCCGCTGTGGCACTTCTACTACGGCGCGTACGGCGCCTTCCTCGAGGCCGCTGCCTACGCCGACGCCTCGGGCATCGGCATTCGCGACTTCGCGAGCGCCGCGGAGGGCATGAGCCGCATCCTGTCGGACGGGATGCAGGACTCGACCACTCGCATCGCCGAGGACCGGCTCGCCGGCGACCAGGCGACCATCGCGGCCGTCCACCGTGACCTCGTCGGTGGTCAGTCCGCCTTGGACCGGCTGGGGATCGACGGTCTCTCCCGTGCCGCGTTCGTCACCTGTCTGAGCCGTGCGATCGAGCAGGGCGACGGGGACCGCGATCCCGCGGCCGCGTTCCACCACGTCCGGCGAGAGCCGCCGGCACGGTCATGACGCCGTCACAGACCTTCCTCGCCGCGATGACGGCGATGGCGTCGGGGGACGAGGTGGCCGTCGCGGCCTTCTACTCGGAGGAGAGCAGGTACTGGGATCCGTTGTCCGGCGCGCTCGCCGGGGCCGCGGTGGCGCCGTACCTCGCCTCGATCGGGCGGCAGCTGGACGACCTCACCGTGAGGCTCGAGCACGTGGTCGAGGACGAGTCCACGGCGTGCATCGAGTGGGTCCAGCACAGCGCGTCCGCAGGAGGACGGCACCTGCTGCGCGGCGCCACGTTCGTGACCGTGCGCGGCACCGTCCTGGTGGAGCAGCGTGACTACTTCGACTACCGGTCCTCGCTCGCGAGCTGACCGCCCCAGGCGAGTCCCGGGGTCACCGCCAGGTGCAGTCCGGCCGGCAGGGACCGCCCGCGCACGGCCGTGTGCAGCATGCGGGCCGCGGTCGCCGGATAGGGATCGCGGCGGAAGGATCCGTCGAGGCGCATCGTGAGCTCGGCTCCCCCGGTCGCCTCGAGGCGCAGCGAGAGGTCGGTCTCGTCCGTCGCGGCCAGCGTCGGCTGCCAGCAGACCCGGACCCTTCGCCCACCCTCGAGCTCGGCCACGCACTCGTGGGTGAAGCCCACCGCCTTGCCTGCCGGGATCGACTCGTCGGCGAGGACGAGCTCCCGGTCCAGCGTCTCCGCCACTCGCGACTCGCGCAGCTCGACCACGGGACGTCCCACGGCACGGGCGATCAGGTGCGCCGACGCGGCCAGGGGATACGGCACCGAGGAGGCGACCACCTCGGGCGCCTCGCCCATGCCGAGCATGTGCCGCGTCGACACCGGCCACGACCGGGCGTCGGAGGGCTTGACGACGTCGACCGCCGTCCAGCCGGGTGCCAGGTCGAGCACGGCCGCGGGCAGGACGTCCAGGACGAAGCCGGGCTGGACCCCCGACGCGAGGATGCGCACGGCGTGCTCGCGAGCGACCGCGTCGAGCGCGGCGCCGCAGTCCCCGAGCTGGGAGGCCGGGTGGAAGAGCCCCGAGCTGGTCACGATGTCGAGGCCCGCCCGGGCCGCCTCGGCCAGGACGTCGGCCAGCTCCTCGTCCAGGGCGTGCACGGTGCTGAGCACGAGCGCGCCCGGGAAGGCGCGGCCCGCCGCCCCCAGATCGGCGAGCGCGACCACGCCGTCCGGGAGGCCGGCGGCGGCCTCCGGACGACGGGTGACGACCGCGACCAGCTCCACGCCCGGGGTCCCCGCGCACAGCTCGACGGCGGTGCGCCCGAGGAGGCCGAGGCCCTGGACGACAACCGGGACCGGACCGCCCTCGAGGGTGGTCACGCGGCGCCGTTCCCGTGCGCCCGTCGCTTCTGGAGGATCTCCGCGGCGACCCGCAGGCCCGAGCGAGCGGCACCCTCCATGGCGCTGGGCCACTCCCCGGTCGCCTCGCCGGCGAAGTGGATGCCGCCGACCGGAGCGCCCAGTGCGGCACGGCGGGCGAAGCCGCCCGTGCCGAGGTTGACCACGCCGCCGACGAACTCCTCGGTCGTCCAGTTCTGCACGATGCCGGCGATCCGCTCCGCAGTCCTTCCGGTCATCGCCTCGATGTGGCGGTCGAGGGAGACGAGCGTCGCCTCCTCGTCGTCGAGCATCCCGTCGCCGAGGTCGGCCATGGTGCCCATCGCGATGATCGTGTCCTCCGGGCCCTGCTTGAGCCAGAACATGCTCACGGGCCCGTTCGTCATCGTGCTCGGCCCCGCGGCCGCGGCGATGGCGGCACCGTCGCGGTACTGGCCGACGGCCTTCCCGCCCTGGGACAGCGGGGTGCCCAGCAGGGCGGCCATCTTCCACGACGGGAGGACGGGGTCGAACCCGATCCGGCGCGTGGCCTGGACCGACGAGCTCACCACGACGTTGTCACAGGTCAGTACGTCGGCGTCGGTGTGCACCCGGTAGCCGCGGCCGACCCGCTCGACGAGCCGCACCGGCGTGTCCAGCCGGACGTCGATGCCGTCGGCGGCGACGCGCGCCATCGTGTCGGTGCCGTCGGTGAGGATCCAGCAGATCCGGCCGATGTCGCCGGGGTGGACGTGCCAGGACGAGACCAGCTCCGAGCGCGCGGTGGGGTTGAACGCGCCCTGCATGACATAGGCGTCGGCGGCGTCGCGCGAGAGCCCGGCGCGCCGTACCCACGCCTTGAGGGTCTCCTTCTCCCCCGGGGGTACGGAGTCCAGGGCGTCCTGCACCTCGCGGGCGAGGGCCGCGCGGACGTCGTCCTCGACCCGCTTCTCGTCGATCACCACGTGCCCGAGCAGGATCGACGCCCCGCTGTAGCGGGCGTCCGGGCCCTTGGGGAACATCCGGATCTCGGGCTTGAGGGTGATCCCGTTCTCGACGCAGAACTCCAGGAGCAGGTCCTGGCCGATGTCGAGGAAGGAGCCGCCGAGGTCGGCGACCTGACCGTGTCGGAGCACCTCGCGGTTGGAGCGGGTGCGTCCGCCCAGGTGGGGCGTCGCCTCGAGGACGACGACGTCCTCGCCGGCGTCGGAAAGCGCTCGTGCTGCGAAGGTGCCGGCCAGCCCGGCACCGATGACCACCGTGCTCATGCCCGGGCCAGCCTCTCGTTGATGTCGTCGATGTGGAAGCGCTGCGGTGTGCGGAGCACCTCGTCGGCGGCGCGCAGACCCGAGCGCACCGCGGCCTCGAGGGTTCCGGCCATGCCGGCCTCGGTGTAGTCGCCGGCCAGGTGCGTACGCCGCTCCATGGCCGCGAGCGTGCCGGCGATCGCCGGGCGCTCCGGGTCGAACGGGGTCACCGTGATCCCCATCGCGACGGGGTCGGCCCACCAGTTCTTCACCTCGCCGCGGATCCGGGTGACCGGCGCGCCGGTCACCTGCGCCACCAGCTCGTCGAGCCGGTCGAGGGATGCGGCCTCGTCACCGAGCAGGTGGCGGGCCTCGCCGGTCACGAACGCGGTCACGATCGCAGGGCCGCTCGTCGACTCGTGCATGGTCACCCAGCACGCGTTGAACGGGCCGTCGGTGTAGACGACCTCACGGAATCGGTCGCGGATCGCGTCGCCCTCGGCGTACTGCGCCATCACCTTGCCGCCCATGGCGGGCAGGAGGGACTGCACGCTCGACGTCTTCTCCTCGGGCATCGGCGGGTCGAACCCGATCTGGACCATGGCGAACGGGCCGGTCGCACAGACCACTCGGCTGCCTTCGTAGGTCGCGCCGCTCTCGGTCTCGACCGTGACCCCGCCCTGCCGGCGCACCCGGACCACCGGGTCACCGAGGCGGACGTCGAGCCCCTCGGCGAGCTTGAGAGCCAGCTGCTGGGTGCCGCCGACGATGCGGCGGAAGCCCTGGCTGGCCTTGCCGAACACGAAGTGGACGTCGCAGTCCCAGGGGTCGAGCTGGCACAGCATCCGGGCCACGGACCGCACGACACCCGCCTCTCGACGCTCGAGCCGGGCGCGGCGGATCCACTGCTCGACGATCTCCTGCTGGGCCGGCGGGTGGGCCTCGGCCGCGGCCCGGATCCGGCGAGCGGCCTCGAGGCACGCCGGCCGGTCGAGCAGCTCGCCGTCGACCACGAAGGTGCCGACGCGGAGGTAGCCCTCCACCGTGGACAGGTCGTCGTCCTCGGGGAGCGCGTAGGCGATCGGCTCCGTGAGCTGTACGCCGAGCTGGTCACACAGCGTGGTGAGCGCCCGGTAGTCGTTGTCGATCAGCTCGCCGCCGTAGTCGGTGTACTGGTCGGCGCTCCAGCCCTCGAGGGCCGAGTAGGCCCTCCCGCCGAGGCGGTTCTCGGCCTCGAGCACGACGACCTCGCGGCCCTCCTGCACGAGCTTCCACGCTGCCGTCAGTCCGGCGAGCCCGGCTCCGATCACGATCGTCGGTCCCGTGTCCAAGTTGCGCAAGCCGCTCTCCTTGAGTTCGCTCCACGTCCGCGCGCTGCGGGCGTTGCACATCGTGCTGTCCATCGCCGCGACGGGCCCGGATCGCCGGAACTTTGCGCCCGACTGGGGGATCTGGTGCGGCAACGGCGTCAGGCGCCGGCCGGCACCGCCTCCACGTCCCACGCCTGCGCGGTCAGGCCGCGCTCGCGGACCAGGCCCTTGGCGATCCGCTCCGACGGCGTCTTCGGCAGCTCCTCGACGAACTCGACGTAGCGCGGGAGCGCGTAGCGCGGCAGGTCGCGGGCCATGAAGGCGCGCAGCTGCGCCGGGTCCGGACGGCCGGCGGCGGACGCCACCACCAGCAGTGCGATGTCCTCCTCGCCGACGTCGGACGGGACACCGATCGCGGCCGCCTCGAGGACCAGCTCGTGACGTGACGCGGCCTGCTCGACCTCCCAGGCCGAGACGTTCTCACCCCGGCGCCGGATGGAGTCCTTGGTCCGCCCGACGTACTCGAAGCGCCCGTCGGCACGCCGGACCACCACATCGCCGGTGTGGAACCACAGGCCACGCCACGCCTCGAGCGTCGCCTCCGGCTTGTTCCAGTACCCGAGCATGTGCAGATGTGGGCGACGCGGTCGCGCGAGCAGCTGGCCCGGCGTGCCGTCGGGCACCGGCAGGTCGTCCTGGTCGACGACCTGCACCTCCACCCACTCCGGCGGCGTCCCGACGTGACCGATCTCGGTCTCGCCCGGCTGTTGGGCCAGGATCACGCCGAACTCGGTCATGCCGTACCCCTCGTAGAGATCGCAGTCGAACCGGGCCTCGAACTCGCGCTGGATGCTGGCCGGTGTCGAGGACCCGAGCCCGATGCGACGGCGGCTCGTCGGCCCCAGCGGCCGCGGCGGCTGCTTGTGGAGCAGGTGGATCATCGTGCCGACGTAGAAGAAGACGTCGGCGTCGTGCTCCTCGACCTCGTCCCAGAACCGCGACGCGCTGAACCGGGTGCCGAGGAAGAGCCGACCGCGCAGGTGCAGCGAGTTGACGAGCGCGGAGCGCGCGTCGATGTGGCACAACGGCTGGACGCAGTACGTCGACGCGCCGGCACGGATGTCGAACAACCCGGTGTGCACCGCGGACAGCGTCGCGTAGTAGCCCTGGGAGAGCATCACGCCCTTGGAGGGGCCGGTCGTCCCCGACGAGTACATGATCGTGCCGATGGCCGACGCTGGCGGCAGGTCGAGCGTCTCGTCCGTCGCGGCCCCGAGCGCGCGCAGCTCGTCGAAGGACAGGTAGCGGGTGGTGGAGCCGAAGGGCTCGTCGTCGAGCGCCTCCCCCACCACGACGGCGAGGGCCGGTGGGGTCGACACGACCTCCGCGAGCCGGCGCAGCAGCGGAGCGGTCCCGATCACCGCGGTCGGGCCGAGGTCGTCGGCGAGGTACTGCAGGAACGCGCCCGGTGCCTCGACCGAGATCGGCGCGTCGATCGCGCCGGCGGCCTGCACGCCGAACCACGCCCAGACCGCCTCGAGCCGGTTGGGGATGAGGAGGATGACGCGTTCTCCGGGGTTCACGCCGACGGCGCGGAGGCCGCGAGCCGTCTCGCTGACCGCGGTCCACGCCTCGCCGTACGTCGCCTCCTCACCGTCGATCGAGACGAAGGGAAGGTCCGGTGCGTCCGCCGCAGCAGCCACGAGCTCGAGGGCGGGCGTGCGGGAGGGGTCGAAGTCAGTCGTCACCCTCCGATGGTGACCACTCGAGGTGATCGATTCCACACCGACGCCCAGAAAAAATGCCCGTTCAGGGGAGGTCGGCGATCGAGGACGGCGCCCGATCTCCCCCAGGTGGGCATGATTCGCCGTCCCGACGCCCCTGGCGCGGCGCAGTCGCCGAACCCTTCCGTGCATGACACTCACTGAGACGGCCAGCCGCGCCGACACATTCGACCTGACCGGACGGCGCACCATCGTGACCGGCGCGAGCCGCGGCATCGGCCGGGCCATCACGTTGGGCTTCGCTGCTCGTGGAGCCCAGGTGGTCGCTGTCGCCCGGTCCGCCGGGGACCTCGAGGAGACGAGCCGGCTGGCCGCCGACTCCCCCGGCGCGGTGCACCCCCTGACCGGAGACCTCCGGGGCGCGAGCGACGGTCCTGCCCAGGTCGTCGAGCGCGCCGTCGACCTGCTCGGAGGCCTGGACGTCCTGGTCAACAACGCGGGCTACGACAACGAGCAGGGGATCGACGACACGACCGCGGAGGAGTGGGACAAGGTGATCGACCTCAACGTCCGATCGACCTTCCTCCTCTGCCAGGCCGCCTCCCCCTTCCTCAGGGACGGCGGCGGCAAGGTCGTCAACGTCGCCTCGATGTTCGGCCACGTGGGCAGCCGGGAGGAACTCGCCTACATCACCTCCAAGCACGCCGTCATGGGCATGACGAAGGCGCTGGCCCTCGAGTGGGCCCGCAAGGACATCCAGGTCAACGCGCTGTGCCCCGGCTTCGTGGACACCGAGATGCTGGCGCGCGCGATGGCCGACGAGGCGGCAGCGAAGTACCTGCGCCGGATGACGCCCCTGGGCCGCTGGGCCCAGCCCGAGGAGATGGTCGGCCCGGCCGTCTTCCTGGCCTCCGCGGCCTCCGACTTCATGACCGGCCAGGCCCTCATCGTCGACGGCGGCTACACCGCGCAGTGAACCTGCGTCCCACGACCGGCCGGACCCACGTCCGGCGAGCGCACCTCAAGGAGTAGACATGCGCATCATCATCATCGGCGGCGCCGGCGACATGGGAAGTGTCGCCTGCGCCGCGACCGTCACGGACCCGGCGATCACCTCGGTGGTCATCGCCGACCGCGACCAGACGCGGGCCGAGGCCCTCGCCGACCGGCTCGGCGCCAAGGCGAGCGCCATGGCCCTCGACATCACCGACCGCGGCGCCCTGGTCTCCGCCATCGGCGACGCCGACGCGGTGCTCAACACGGTCGGCCCCTTCTACCTCTACGGCCGCCCGGTCCTGGAGGCGGCCCTCGAGGCGGGCAAGCACTACGTCGACATCGCCGACGACTGGGAGCCGACGATCGACATGCTCGAGCTCGACGACGACGCGCGGGCCCGGGGCGTGACGGCGATCATCGGCATCGGCGCCTCGCCGGGACTCTCGAACCTGCTGGCTGCTGTCGCCCACGACCAGCTCGACACCGTCGACAAGCTGTACACGGCGTGGCGCGGCGGGTCGGGGATCCCCCGGCCGCCGGAGAACCCGGCGGACGTGCGGCCGGCGGCGGCGATCGACCACTGGATCCACAACCTGGCCGAGCCGATCCGGATCTGGCGCGACGGCGAGTTCCAGTCCGCCGATGCTCTCGAGGAGCTCGTCCTCGACTACCCGGGCATCGGTCCCGGCACCGTATGGACCTGTGGTCATCCGGAGCCGATCACGCTGCCCCGCTACTTCCCCAAGATCACGGAGTCGCTGAACGTCATGTTCTCGCGCCCGGGTCTGATCGATGCTGCGCGTCAGGTGCGCGACCGGGTCCGGGCCGGCGAGCTCACGGTTCCGGAGGCCAGCAAGGAACTGGTGATGAACCCGTCGCGCCGCGGTCCCGCCGCCGGTCCCGTCCCCGACTTCCCCGGTGTCTTCGCGTACGCCGAGGGAACCAAGGGCGGGGAGCCGGCCCGGGTCACGGTCGCGACCAACTACATGCCCGAGGGCGAGATGGGCGAGGCCACGTGCATCCCCATGGCGATCGCCGTCGGCATGCTGGCACGCGGCGAGATCACCACCACCGGGGTCCTGGGCCCCGAGGGCTGCATCGACCCGATCGCCTTCTTCGACCGACTCGCCCCGTACGCGGGTGAGCGATCCGCGCTCGCCCCGCTCGACATCCGCCTGGAGGTGGCACCATGCCCGTGACCGACTACCTGAAGCCCGAAGGGCTCTACCGGCCGCGGGGGTTCGTGCACGTCGCCGTGGCCTCGGGCAGCAGGACCGTCGAGGTCGGCGGCCAGATCGCGCTCGACGAGAACCACGAGCTGCAGCACCGCGGCGACTACGCCGGCCAGATGGAGCTGGCGATGCGCAACGTCGTCCGCGCCGTCGAGGCTGCCGGTGCCCAGGTGGGCGACATCGCCAAGCTCGGCATCTACATCGTCGACTACCGCCCCGAGATCGACGAGGAGGTCTTCGGCGGCTTCGGCAAGGCGGTCGCCGCCACCGGCCTGCGCGTGCCCGCGATGGTGGTGCTCGGGATCAGCGCCCTCGCCCACGAGGGCGCCTTGGTCGAGATCGACGCGACGGCGTACTGCTGATCGTCCGCGCGTCCCTCCCGAAGCCCGCCGGTGAACGAGATCACCGGCGGGCTTCGGCGTTGCGGCGCGCGACGACGGAGCTCGCGGCGACCGAGGCCACCACCAGCGCGACGCCGAGCACCTGCGTCACCACCATGCTCTCGCCCAGGAGGATGCTCCCGGCAGCGAGGGCGACCACCGGTTGGAGCGAGTCGAGGAGCGAGGCCCGGCCCGACCCCAGCCGCGTCAACCCTCCGTAGTAGCAGCTCGTCGCGGCCACCATCAGCACCGCGTTGGCACCGACGAGCAGCCAGTCGCGCGGGTCGCCCAGCACGCTGAGGCGCTGCAGCGCGAGGCCCACGCCCGCGGTCCAGAGCAGGGCTCCGAACGAGATCTGGGCACCGAGCTCGAAGGGCCGCGCGCCTTGCAGGAGCCGGTCCGCGCCCAGCACGTACCCGGCGTAGCCGACGGCGGCGAGCAGCGCGAGGCATACCCCCACCACGTGAACGCCGCCGGCACCACCCGGAAGGAGCAGCGCCGCGATCCCGATCAGTGCGAGCAGGCTGAGCGTCAGGTCGAGCGGGCTCGGGCGCCGGCGTGCCGCGAGCGGGCCGGCCAAGAGCACCAGGGACGGGTACACGAAGCTGATCGCGACGGCCAGCGAGGTGTCGATGAAGGCGAAGCTGCCGTAGAACAGCAGGACCTGAGGGCCCCACAGGACCGCCCCGAGCAGGATGCCGCGGTGCCTGCTGGGGCCCGCGGCTCGACTCGGCCCGGCTCGTCGCGACCGCCGGAGGCGGTCGAGCACCGCGAACAGCAGCGCGGCG
Organism: Nocardioides sp. QY071; assembly: GCF_029961765.1. Classification (NCBI taxonomy): domain Bacteria; kingdom Bacillati; phylum Actinomycetota; class Actinomycetes; order Propionibacteriales; family Nocardioidaceae; genus Nocardioides; species Nocardioides sp. QY071. The sequence continues at coordinate 795,484 of NZ_CP124681.1, read as the reverse complement.
ACGGCGGAGCGGTAGACGATCATGTCGAGCACCGGGACGTCCCCGCGCGAGGCGGTGACGATGGCCGGCGTGATGCCGTAGATCACCGTGGAGAGAAGGACCAGGAAGATGCCGGCCCCGATCCGCCGGGAGTCGGCGACCCCGGCATGCGCGGGCTCGTCGCGGCCCGCGCGGCCGAGCTCCCACTCTGTGCTCAGCTGACCAGCCCCAGCACCTGGGCCCGGCTGGCCGCCTCGGCCCGGTTGCGGACACCGAGCTTGCGGTAGACGACGCTGGCGTGCTGCTTGACGGTGTGGCGCGACAGGTTCAGGCGGGCCGCGACCTCGGGATTGCTGAGACCGGACACGAGGTGCCGCAGCACGTCGAGCTCACGGCTCGAGAGCCGTGCGGAGTCCGTCGCCACCGACGTCTTGGGGAACGCCCGGCCCCCTTCCGCGACGTGGCGGACCGCGGCCACGATGCCGGCGACGGTCGACTGCTTGGGGAGGATCCCCACGGCGCCGCTCGCCTGGGCGAGGGAGGCCGGGACCGATCCGTCGCCGCACATCAGCATGATCTTGACGTAGGGCATGCGCTCCAGGAGGAGACGACACAGCTCGAGTCCCGGCCTCCCCTGGACGGCCGTACTGAGCAGGACGATCTGGGGGTGGTGCCGCAGGGCGACGTTCCACGCCGACTCGATCGACGCGGCACCGAAGCACGAGTCCACCCAGCTCTCGCGGCCGAGCACGGCACGCAGGCCCGCTTGGGTGAGCTCGTGGTCGTCGATGATCAGGACGCGTTGAGGTCGGCAGCGTTCCGCGGGTGCGAGGCGGCCGTGATCGTGACCGATCGTGGTGTCGACGCCGCGAACGAGCGCGACTCCCGAGGCTTGTTCCTTCATCGCAACAGACATCGACGCCTCCATTAAATGAACGTTTAGCCAGTGATTGCCACCGTAACTGAGCGCTCATTTAGGCGCAAGGTCCTACTGGCAAGTAGGTAGTGCGGCCCTACCATCGGCACCATGACCGCGCGCATCGACGACTCCACGCCGCCGGACTCCGCGGCCGACACTCTCGGCGCACGCGAGCGCATCCTGTCCGCGGCCTTCGAGCTGTTCCACGAGTCCGGCTACGCAGGAACGTCGGTCACGCGGATCGCCCGGGCCGCCGGCATGACACCGGCGGCGATCTACTGGCACTTCCCCTCGAAGCAGGACGTCCTCGCCGCGATGCTCAAGCGCATGTACGAGACGTCGTACAGCGATCTCCGCGGGTCCGTGCGGACCGAAGGGAGCGCCACCGAGCGGCTCGGCGACTACGTCCGCGCCTACGTCCGCATCCAGCTCGAGGACCTCGGCGATCGCCGCAACCACAGCTACTCGGCCCTGGCCTCGTCCCTGACCACCGAGGACCAGCGAGCACTGGGACTGCTGAGCCGGCCCTACATCGAGCTGCTCCGCGAGATCCTCCAGCAAGGCGTCCAGAGCGGCACGTTCGACATCGACGACATGTCGGTGACGTCGTACGCCATCTCCACGATGTGCGAGAACGTCTTCACCTGGTTCCGCGTCGGAGGGCGGCTCAGCATCGACGAGGTCGCAGAACACCACTTCCGACTCGTCCTGCGGATGGTCAACGCGACACCTGCGCGTCCTGCCTGACCGGGTCGGGTGCGACACCGGGCCGACGGTGAGCCGCGCCCGCAGTCGACATGACCATTGACAGCAGGGACCCGAGTCCACAAACTCGGCCATATGACTGGATCGATTGATCAGGCGGCCCCGACTCCCGATGGCGACTCCTTCGACGTCGCCGTCCTCGGCTGCGGCAACATGGGCACGGCCATGGTCCGCGCACTGATCGAGGCCGGACGGCGGGTGGCGGTGTGGAACCGCACCCCCGAGCGGGCCGAGGCGCTCGTCGCCGACGGCGCCGTGGCACTGCGTGACGCCAACGACGCCCTCGCCTCCGCGCCGCTGGCCATCCTGGTCGTCACCACCGGCAACGACCTCCCGCTCCTCGAGGCCGCCGACCCGGCACGGCTGAGGTCACACACCGTCCTCAACATGACCAGCGGCACCCCTGCCGAGGCGCGCCGCCTGGGCGAGTGGGCTCGAACCCACGGCGTGCCCTACCTCGATGCCGCCATCGGCGCCTACCCCGAGCAGCTCGGGCAGGCCGACACCCGCATAACGGTGGCCGGGGAGGAGAAGCTCTTCGAGGCCCACCGCGACATCATCCTCGAGATCGCCGGCGCGTCGATGCACGTCGGCACCGACCACGGCGCCGCCAACGCCATCGACGCCGCCCTCACCGGCGCCTTCTACATCTCGTCCCTGACCTCGTTCATCGAGGCGGCCGGCTTCGTGCGGGAGTTCGGGATCGCCCACGACGTACTGGTCGACCTGAGCAGCTACTCACTGACGGTGCTCGAGCACCAGATGAAACTGGCGCTCGACCGGATCGCGGCCAACGACTTCACGACCGACCAGGCCACGATCGACATCTACGCCGACGCCGCGAGGGTCTTCAGCGATGCCCTCAGCGCCACCGGCAGCGATGCCGCCATGATCCGGACCGCGACGCAGGTCCTGCAGAAGGCGGTCGACGCCGGACTGGGCCAGCAGGACATCGCGGCCGCCGCGACCCTTCGCGCCTGACCGGACACGCTTCACGGACACCACGCCCCGCGCACGGGACCGGACGCCGCAGGACGAGACCAGACCCTTGCGACGTAGGTCACACCGGGTTACGATCAATCGTCTTGATCAAGTGATCGTGTTTCTCCAGATCCACGCCGACAACCTGCTGAGCTGACAGGCGAGGCCCGCGCCGGCGGCGGACCCGCTGCGCACACCGCGGTGCGCATCGCCACCCCCGTGCCCACCGAACGTCCTGCGGCGCCGAACCTGCGGCGTCCACCCGAACGGAGTCGTCATGTCGAGCTCAACCCCAGCGGCCGCGGTCGTCGGCGATCGCGCTGAGCGAACCGCCAACAGACCGGCCCTCATCACCATCGGTGCGGTGCTGGTCGTGCTGACCAACGCGGTCGTCTTCCTCCTTCCGCCGCTGCTCCCGATCGTCCAGGCCCAGTACGGCGTGGCGACGGTGGCGGGCACGACCTGGATCTACACCGCGCTCACGCTCGGTGGGGGTGCCGGCTTCATCCTGCTGCCCCGCATCGCAGACATCCACGGCGACCGCAATGCGTCGGTCATCGCCTCCGCCCTCCTCACCGTGGGCGCCGTCATCCCAGCCATCGGGGACTCCTACCCGACGCTGGTGCTCGGCTGCGCGATCATGGGGGTCGGCGGCTCCGCACAGCTGCTGCCCCTCGGGTTCCTGCGCCGTCACCTCGGCGAGAGCGGCCTGGCCGTCGGAGTCGCGGTCATCGTCATCGCGACCGGCATCGGCATCGTCGTCGGGATGATCGGCGGCGGCGTGGTCGTGGAGAACCTGTCCATCCAGAGCTTCTTCGTCATGCTCACCGTGGCCGCGGCGGCCACCACCGCGCTCTCCGCGGTGGCGATCCCGCACACCCCGCCCGCCGAGCCGTCCGGACGAATCGGCCTGCTCGGCACGGTCTGGCTGATCGGCTGGGTCGGCGCGATCCTGCTGTCGATGACCCAGGGACTCGTGTGGGGCGCCGCGGCGATCATCCCGCTGGTCGTCGGCATCGTGGGCGGCATCGCCTGGGTGCGGGTCGAGCGCAGGTCCTCCAACGCCGTGTTCGACGCCACCGTGCTCAAGTCCGACTTCGTCGTCACCGCCTCACTGTGCATCGGTCTCGTCGCCTCGGTGAACGCGGCCTTCCTGCTCCTGATGAGCACCTACGTGCAGGTCCCGGCCGACGCCCTCCCCGCCGCGGACGCCTACGGGCTCGGCCTCAGCGCCCTGCGGACCGGTGTGCTGATGCTGCCCTTCGCGGTGACCTTCCTCGTCGGCAGCATCCTGGCCGACGGGCCCGTCCAGCGCGGGAAGGGCGGCAGCGTCCTGATCGTCGGCGCCCTCATCTGCGTGGCGGGAGTCGCCTGGATGGCGCTCGCCCACACCCAGCAGTGGCACTACCTCGTCGGCGCCGGGATCATCGGCCTCGGCTGCGCCGTCGGGTACGCCGCGGGCTTCACGCTCGTGCAGCTGGCTGCTCCGGAGGCCAAGGCAGGGATGGCGTCCGGCATGGCCGGCACCTGCATGGCACTCGGGTTCGCCTTCGGCACCGCCGTCGTCGCCGGCGTCCTCAGCGCCGAGGTGATCACCATCCCCGGCACGACGATCGAGGTGGCCACCGAGAACCTCTACGCCCCGGGCTACTGGATCACGGCCGTGCTGGCCGCACTGATCCCCGTCACCGTGCTGATCTCGCGGGCACGCGCCCGCCGGCGCGCGGATCACCTGATCGGGTGAGTGGGGACGGACCGGCCCCTGTCGACTCCGCGTCGACAGGGGCCGGTCCGTGTACGCAGGTCGGTGCCGGCGCGCGGGGTCTCACCCACCGACGCCCGGCAGGTCGACCAGTGTCGCCAGTCGGGCGCGGTGGCGGCCCGGCGTACCGAGCGCGACCTGGTCGGCCTTGGCCCGCTTGAGGTAGACGTGCGCGGGGTGCTCCCAGGTCATGCCGATCCCGCCGTGGAGCTGGACGGCCTCCTCCGCCGCGAGGACGGCCAGGTCGCTGCAGAACGCCTGCGCCACGGCCGTCGAGACCGGTGCGTCGGGGTCGGCCACGGCGTGGGCGACCGCGGCGTACCGGGCAGCGGCGGTGGCGGACTCGACGCCCGTGTAGAGGTCGGCGAGGCGGTGCTTGATCGCCTGGAAGCCGCCGACCACGCGACCGAACTGGCGACGGACCTTGACATAGGCGAGCGTCGTGTCCAAGCACCACCGCGCCGCGCCGACCTGCTCGGAGGCCAGCAGCGCGGCGCCCAGCTCGAGCGCGTCGCGTACGGCGCCCTCCGCGTCGGCGACGACCACCTCCCCCTCCCCGACGGGGACGGTGACATCGGCGAGCTGGCGGGTCATGTCCAGCGAGACGACCGGCGTGACGGTGGCGCGCTCGGCCGCGACGGCCCGGATCTCCAGGCCCGACGTGGTGGTCACCGGCACCAGCAGCACATCGGCGTCGAGTGCGCCGGCCACGCTGGTCACCGTTCCCGCACGGCCGACGACCGGGCTGCCCGGCCCGGTCGACCACGGCACGACGAGAGCCGCCGTCCGCTCCCCCGACGCCAGGGCCGCGAGCAGCTCCCGACCCGCGGGGGTCACCGAGTCGGACTCGAGCACGGAGGTCGCGATCACCGCACTGGTCAGGAACGGCACCGGCGCGGCATGCCGGCCGAGCTCCTCCAGCACGACGGCAGCCTCGCGGGCCGTGGCGCCGTGCCCGCCGTGCTCCTCGGCCACCAGCAGCCCGGCCAGGCCGAGGTCGGCAGCGAGGGCCTTCCACAGCGGTGCGACCAGGGAGCGGTCGCCGTCGTACATGGCGATGACGGCAGCCGGGTCGCAGCGATCGCCGAGCAGGTCACGGACACTGCCGCGCAGGTCCTCCTCGATCTCGGTGGGCAGCAGGTCGAGGTCGCTCATCGGGGGATCTCCTTCCAGGGGAGGGTCTTGTCGACGCGGTGCTCGCCCGGCAGTCCGAGCACCCGCTCGGCCACGACGTTGCGGAGGATCTCCGAGGTGCCGCCCTCGATGGAGTTCCCCTTGGCCCGCAGGTAGCGGTACCCGGCATCTCGGCCGGTGAAGTCGACCGTCTCCGGGCGGACCATGCTCCAGCCCCGGTCGCTCTCGTAGCGCAGCCCGTCCTCGCCGAGGATCTCCAGCTCCAGCCCGGACAGCTGCTGGGCGATCCGGGCGAAGGCCAGCTTCATCGCCGATCCCTCGGGACCGGGCTGGCCCTGGGCGAGCTTCTGGCGCAACCGCGCACCGGTCATCCGGAACACCTCGGCCTCGGCCCAGAGCCGCAGCAGGCGGTCGTGCAGCTCGGAGGTTCGCTTCTCCGGGTGCTCGCGCCAGGTCCGGGCGACCACGCCGATCATCCCGGACTCGCGCTCGGCGGACCTGCCGATCGAGACCCGCTCGTTGTTGAGCGTGGCGTTGGCGACCTTCCAGCCCTCGCCCTCGGCCCCGAGACGCTGGGAGTCGGGAATGCGGACATCGGTCAGGAAGACCTCGTTGAACTCCGCCTCGCCCGTGATCTGCCGCAGCGGGCGTACGTCGACGCCGGGGTCGGTCATGTCGCACAGGAAGTACGTCAGCCCGAAGTGCTTCGGCTGGTCCGGGTCGGTACGCGCCACGAGGATGGCGTACCTCGCGTTGTGGGCACCCGAGGTCCACACCTTCTGTCCGTTGACGACCCAGCCGTCGCCGTCACGCACCGCCCGCGTCGAGACGTTGGCCAGGTCGGAGCCCGCGCCGGGCTCGCTGAACAGCTGGCACCAGATCTCCTCGCCGGTCCACAGGGGCCGGAGGAAGCGGTCCTTCTGCTCCTCGGTGCCGTACGACAAGATCGTCGGAGCGGCCATCCCGAGCCCGATGCCGTTGGTGCCCGGCCTGTTGTCAGGCGCGCCGGCCTCGGCGAACAGTCGGTCCACCTCCGGCTGCATCGCCTGCGGCAACCCCCGTCCACCGTGCCCCTGGGGGTAGGCCACCCAGGCCAGTCCGGCGTCGTACCGGGCGCGGAGGAACTCCAGCCGGTCGGTCGTGCGGGGATCATGGCCGGCCAGGAAGTCGGCCACCAGCGCTCGCAGGCCTTCGATGCTCATCGTCGTCTCCTCGCCCCGGCTCACGCGACGACGACGGACACGGTGTCCACGACGCAGACCGGCTTCTCGCCGCCTTCTCGTTCGACGGTCACCCGCGACCTGACCTGGTGGCCCCCGCCGCCGGGGGTCACCGAGAGCAGCTCGACGCCCGCACGAACCCTCGAGTCGACCGGGACCGGGGCAGGGAAGCGAAGCTTGTCGGCGCCGTAGTTGACGCCCATCCGCACACCCTCGATCGCGTAGACCTCCCACACGAGCATGGGCACGAGGGACAGCGTCAGGTAGCCGTGGGCGATGGTGCTGCCGAAAGGCCCCTGCGCGGCACGCTCGGGGTCGACGTGGATCCACTGGTGGTCGCCGGTCGCGGTCGCGAAGGCGTCGATCTGCGCCTGGGTGATGGTGTGCCACTCGGAGTGGCCGACGTGGGTGCCGACCGCCGCCTCGAGCTCGGCGATGCCGTTGAACGTCCTCATGCCTTCGGCCCTCCGGCGACGTAGATGACCTGGCCCGAGGTGAACCCGGCGCCCTCGCTGACGAAGTACGACACGGCGTGTGCGATGTCCTCGGGGCGACCTGTGCGGGCCACGGGGATCTCGGCGGCTGCCGCCGCCTTGAACTCCTCGAAGGGCATCCCGATCCGCTCGGCGGTCGCGGCGGTCATCTCGGTCTCGATGAAGCCGGGGGCGATCGCGTTGACCGTCACGCCGAACCGGCCGAGCTCGAGGGCCAGGGTCTTGGTGAATCCCTGCACGCCGGCCTTCGCGGCGGCGTAGTTGGCCTGGCCACGGTTGCCCAGCGCCGAGGTGCTGGAGAGGTTGACGATGCGACCGAAGCCGGCCTGGATCATGAACCCCTGCACCGCCCGGGCCATGAGGAAGGAGCCCCGCAGGTGGACGCCCATCACGGAGTCCCAGTCGTCGACGGTCATCTTGAACAGCAGGTTGTCGCGGATGATCCCGGCGTTGTTCACCAGGACGGTCGGCTCGCCGAGCGTGTCGGCGATCCGTTCGACGGCAGCCTGGACCGCTGCCTCGTCGGCGACGTCGACGCCGACGGCGAGGGCGGCGCCTCCGGCTGCCTCGATCTCCGCGACGACGGGGGCGCACGCCGCCTCGTCGAGGTCGAGCACGGCGACGGCGAAGCCGTCTGCGGCCAGGCGCTTGGCGACGCCGGCACCGATGCCGCGGGCGGCGCCGGTGACGACGGCGGTGCGACGGGGGGTGGTGGTCATGCGGAGGCTCCATTCGTGACGGGAAGGTCGGGGATGAGCGCTGCGAGCGCGGCACGGGTGGTCGTGGCGTCGGTGTGCAGGAGGCCCTGCAGCCCGACGGCGTGGGCGCCGAGGATGTTGGGCTCGGCGTCGTCTATGAAGAGGACCCGGCCGGCGGGCAGCCCGAGGCGCGCGACGGCCAGCTCGAAGATGGCGGCGTGGGGCTTGCGCAGTCCGACCTCCCCCGAGATGACGACCGGGTCGAGGAGGGCGTCGATCCGCTCGCGGGGGTAGGTGTTCCCCCAGCTGTTCGACACCAGCCCGGCCCGGACCCCCGCGGAGCGCAGGTCGTCGATCAGGTCGAACATCGCCTGGTCGGGACGCATCCCGGCGAAGATCCGCTGCAGCATCCCCTCGGGCACGAGCGCGCGGCCGTCGATGGTCCTCAGCTCCGCGGCCAGCAGTGCGTCGAACTCGTGGGGCGGCAGCTCCCCTGTCTCCAGCCGGTGGATCGGCGTGCCGTCCGCGGCATCGCGGGACAGCCAGGCCTTGAGCGTGCGCGAGAACGACCGTGGGTCGATGCCGTCCGCCTCCAGCCAGGCCGCGATCGAGTCGCGCACCGGCAGGGTCAGCACGCCGCCGTAGTCGAAGAGCACGGCGTCGATCGAGCGGGTCATGGCTGCACCACCACCCGGCCGACGGTCACGCCGTCGGCGAGCCGCTGCACGCCGCCGGCCACCTCGTCGAGGGCGAGCCGCTCGCTCACCAGCGGCCGCACGGCGCCGTCCGCTGCCAGCCGGGTCAGGTCGCGATGGCACTCGGCGACCGCGGCCGGGTCGTAGCGGTTGTACAAGCCCCAGTGCAGACCCACGATCGAGTAGTTCTTCACCAGTGCGTGGTTGAGCGCCGCGGACTGGATCTCCCCGCCGGCGAAGCCGACCACGAGGATCCGGCCCTCGAAGGCGATGCACTTCGTGGAGCGGGTGTAGGTCTCGCCGCCGACCGGGTCGTAGACCACGTCCGCGCCTCGGCCACCGGTCTCGGCCTTGACCACCTCCACGAAGTCCTGCTCGCGCCGGTCGATCACCACGTCGGCGCCCAGCTCCCGGGCCACCTCGGCCTTCTCCGGACCGCCGACCACGCCGATGACGCGCGCACCGGCGGCCCTGCCGAGCTGGATGGCGGCGCTGCCGACGCCGCCGGCAGCCGCGTGCACCAGCAGCGTCTCCCCCGCCCGGAGGCCGGCCCGGCGGTGCAGGCCGAACCAGCCCGTCTGGTAGCCGATGTAGAGCGATGAGGCCTGAGCGTCGTCCAGCTCGGGCGGGGCCGGGAACGTCGTGGCGGCGTCCATCAGCGCGAGCTCACCGAAGCCGCCGTACGGCAGCACCGAGCCACCGACCACCCGCTCGCCCACGGCGAAGCCGGTGACGCCCGCTCCGAGCGCGACCACCTCTCCGCACAGCTCGACGCCCGGGGTGAACGGGAGCTCCGGGCGGACCTGGTAGAGACCCCGGCACATCAGCACGTCGGGGAAGTTCGCCGGCGACGCCAGCACCTTCACGACCAGCTGACCCGCGCCCGGCACGGGATCGGCGACCTCCACCAGCGCGAGGACGTCCTTGGGCTCGCCGAGCTCGGCGACGTGCCACGCCTTCATCGGCTTGCTCCTTCCTCGTGCTCCTCGATGACGCGCTGCAACCGGTTCATGCCGTCCAGCCAGCGGTCGGGCTGTGTGGCGCGCAGGGCGTAGTAGTCGGCGACCTCGGGGTGCGGCAGGACCAGGAACCGGTCGTCCGCCATCGCCTGCCACATCGCCTCGGCGACCTCCTCGGGCTCCAGGGCGCGGTCGTGGCTGAGGACCTCCTCGAGGGCACCCGCATTCGCGAGCATCCGGGTCCTGACTCCCTGCGGGCAGATCGCCTGCACCACGACACCGCGGTGGCGGTACGTCGCGGAGAGCCATTCCGCGAACGCCACGGCGGCGTGCTTGCTGACCGAGTACGTCGGGCTGCCGAGCAGCGTGAGGAGGCCGGCTGCCGACGCGGTGACCACGAAGCGTCCGGACCCGCGCTCCACCCAGTCGGGAACCAGGAGTCGGGCCGCCCGGACGTGGGCGAGCGCGTTGACCTCGAGGCAGGCGGCCCAGTCCGACTCGGGTGCGTCCAGGCCGTGGCCCCAGTCGATGCCGGCGTTGGCGAACCAGACGTCGATGGCGCCCAGCTGACCGCGAGCGGTCTCGACGAGCGCCGCCACCCCGTCCTGGGAGGCGGCGTCTCCCGGTGCGGCGTACCCGCCGATCTCGGCCGCGACGCGGGCGGCGGCCTCGGCGTCGAGGTCGTTGACGACGACCCGCGCACCCCCGGCGCTCATCCGCGTGGCGAGCGCCCGGCCGATGCCGTGCCCGGCCCCGGTGACGACGACGCCGAGGCTCACGAGAGCCGCTCCAGGACCATCGCCATGCCCTGCCCGCCGCCGACACACATGGTCTCGAGACCGAACTGCTTGTCGTGCCACTGCAGCGAGTTGATCAGCGTGCTCGTGATCCGCGCACCGGTCATGCCGAACGGGTGGCCGACGGCGATGGCACCCCCGTTGACGTTGAGCCGGTCCTCGGCGATGCCCAGCTCGCGCGCCGAGCCGATCACCTGGACCGCGAACGCCTCGTTGATCTCGACCAGGTCGATGTCGTCGATCGTCATGCCCGCACGGGCGAGCGCGCGGCGCGACGCCTCGACCGGACCGAGACCCATGATCTCGGGCGAGAGGCCGGAGACGCCGGTCGAGACGATCCGGGCGAGCGGGGTGAGGCCGAGCTCGCGCGCCTTGGTGTCGGACATGATCACGAGGGCAGCGGCGCCGTCGTTGAGCGGGCAGCAGTTGCCGGCGGTGACGGTGCCGTCGGGGCGGAAGACCGGCTTGAGGTCGGCGACGGCCTCGAGGGTGACACCGGCGCGAGGGCCGTCGTCCGCGCTGACGACGGTGCCGTCGGGCAGCGTGACCGGGGTGATGTCACGCGCCCAGAAGCCGTCGGCGATGGCCTTCTCGGCCAGGTTCTGGCTGCGGGCGCCGAAGGCGTCCTGCTCGGCACGCGTGATGCCGGTGACCTGCGCGACGTTCTCGGCGGTCTGGCCCATCGCGATGTAGAGGTCCGGCAGGGTCCCGAGCGTGCGGGGGTCGACCCAGGTGTGGCCACCCTGCGCGAAGGTCGCGGTCCGGGCCTGCGCATCGGCGACGAGGGGGTTGTGCCCCTCGGGGTTGTCGGACCAGCCGTTGGAGTAGCGGCTCACGGTCTCGACACCGGCCGAGACGAAGACGTCGCCCTCGCCGGCCTTGATGGCGTGCAGCGCCATCCGGGTGGTCTGCAGGCTCGAGGAGCAGTAACGGTTCACCGTCACCCCGGGGACCTCGTCGAGGCCGGCGAACACCGCGACCGCGCGGGCCAGGTTGTTGCCCGCCTCGCCGGCCGGCTGACCGACGCCGAGCATCAGGTCGTCGATCTGCGCGGGGTCGAGCTCGGGCACCCGGGCGAGGGCGGCGCGGACCATCTGGACGGTCAGGTCGTCGGGGCGCATGTCCTTGAGCGATCCCTTGCCGGCGCGCCCGATGGGCGAGCGGGCGGTGGCGACGATCACGGCTTCGGGCATGGGCTCCTCCTCGGAAAACTAACTAAGCGCTCGCTTAGTTAGGTTGACCTCTACCATGCACGGGAATCACGAGCGCCGTCAACGGGCAACCGGCTGTGGGGCCGGTCACACCGGCCCTCGGGCGACGGAGGAAGGACGAGATGACCGACGCCGACACGGGGATCCGCCCGCACGCGAACCAGACCCGCAGCCGCCTGCTCGACGCCGCGCTGACGGCCTTCGCGGAACGGGGCTTCCATGCCACGAGCACGCGCGACATCGCGGCCGCCGCCGGCATGAGCCCAGCTGCGGTCTACGTGCACCACCGCTCGAAGGAGGAGCTGCTCCACCAGATCTCGCGACGCGGCCACGAAGCCACGCTCGAGCTGGTGCGTAGTGCGACGGCGGGCAGCGAGGATCCCGTCACCCAGCTCTCGGAGGTGGTCCGGGCCTTCGCCGTCCACCACGCGCAGGCCAACACCGAGGCGCGCGTCGTGAACTACGAGCTCGCCTCGCTCAGCGAGGAGCACCTCGCCGAGATCCTCCGCCTGCGCCGGGAGATCGCGGCCGAGCTGCGCGGCGTGGTCGAGCGGGGAGTGGCGGGCGGCGCCTTCGACACCCCGGACCCGCGCATGGCCACGACCGCGCTGCTCTCGCTCGGCATCGACATCGCTCGCTGGTACCGCGAGGAGCGCGACTGGAGCCCCGAGGACGTCGGGGCGTACTACGCCGAGCTCGCGCTGCGGATGGTCGGCGCCCCCCGCTGACGTCGACCCGCTCCAGTCAGGCCCTGCCGGCGACGTCCGAGCCAGACGGCGAGGACGACTGTCCGCACATGCGACAAGCGATCATCTGATCAGAACGTGTGACCACAATCGCGCTCGGAGCGGATCCGCAATCAGAGGTTCACCACCACGACGCGGTGCGCAGGAGTCAGGCCGACCGGCGCCTGCGGCGGCCAAGGTAGGCCGCGAGCATGGCAGTGGCGGTGTCGATCTCACGCCGGAGTAGCTTCTCGTCGCCGTGGGCGATCAGCTGGTTGTTGAGCCCGTCGACCAGGGCCAGGACGACCCGGGCCAACGACTCGATCTCGTCGTCGGGAAGGGGCGCCTTCGCAGCCTTCAGCTGTTCGCGCCACACCTCGACGTACATGTCGTAGAGACGGAGCGCGACCTCCTGGTCGTTGCGCTCGGCCCACAGCCAGATCTCGAGCTGGGCCCGGTTGGCCGAAGGGCGGTCGATGGCGGCGCGGAGGGTCTCGGTCAGCACCTGTTCGGCGATGGACGCGGTGCTCTGCCCCTGGGGAACGCGCTCCTCCAGCTCCGTGCGGATGGTGTCTGCGAGGTACTCGAAGACCGCCCAGAGCAGGTTCTCCTTGGTCTGGAAGCAGTAGTGGAGGGTCGCCAGCGGCGCACCCGCCTCCTGCGCGATCTTCCGTGTCGTCGCACCGTCGACGCCGTCGCGGGCGATGACCTCGATCGCGGCGTCGATGAACTGCTGGCGGCGGACTTCGGTGGGGATGTGGGCCACGGTGCCTCCGAACCTGACTGGGTCATATGAACAAGTCAGACGATAGCAGCGCCTTGGTGAGGGGTCACCCGACCCGACGCGCCCCCTTGCTGGCGAGCGCGGAGACCGGGAGGTCGAGCAGGGTGCGGAAGCCGGGTGCCGCCTCGACCAGACCGGAGACCGCATTGGCCGCCATCGCCACGGTCGACGCGAAGCTCTCGTACCCGTCGGGCGCGCTGAGCGTGATGGTCTGCTCGCGGCCGACGATCGTGAGCAGGTCACCCCGTGGCACGTCGTCCTCGGGCTCGAAGATCCCGAAGCGCGTGACGAGCTCGATCACGGCCCCGCCCGCCCGGGTCCCCCGGGCCCGGTGCACCACGCTGGCGACGGTGCCCGCGGCCACGGTCACGTGGTCGGCCACCCGGTCCGCCGCGGCGACGAGGTCGCGCTCGACCGGTTCGACCTCGACCTCGTCGAGGGTCCACTCGAGTCCGCGGGCCAGCGCCGTGATGCTCTGGTCGAACCCGACGTGCCCCATGACCTCTCCCGCCGCCCTGCGTTCGTCGAACTCGACGGGAGGAAGGCCGAGGCCGAACTTCTGGAGGATCGCGCCGTAGCGGCGCATGTCGGCAGTCCGGCGCACCGAGATCCGCTCCACCTCTGTGGTCAGGCCGCTCAGGACGATGGGAAGCGTGTCCATGAGCATCCCGGGATTGCATCCGGTGCCGAGGACGGAGACGCCGTGCTCGCGTGCGGCCGCGTCCAGGCGGGCCACGATCTCCGGGTGTCGCGCCGCCGGGTCACGCAGCTCCTCACAGATCGAGACCACGTTCATCCCTCGCCGGACCAGGGCGACGAGGACGGGCTCGACGCCGGCGATCCACGACGACGTCGCGACCACGGCGACATCGGCCGCCGGCAGGTCGTCGGTCGACGACACGACCGGTACGCCGGGAGCACCCGCGACGAGCGAGGACAGCTCCACCCCGTTGAGGTCGGGCCGGATGTCGAGCGCCCCGACGAGCTGGCAGTCCCGGCGGGCGGCCAGCGCCTCGACGATCGCCAGACCCGTGGCGCCGAGGCCGACGACGGCCACCGCGATGGGCACCCTCAGGCCTTCTGCGCGAGGGCGTCGTCGAACTGCGCGAACGAGTTGGTGACCTCGGCACCCTCACCCTGGAGCAGGAAGATCGGGTCGGCCATGACGCCCTGGTGCTCGACGAAGCCGGTGCCCGGAGCGCACACGGACCAGCCGAGGAGCTGCTGGATGTCCTCGTCGAACGTCTTGACGACCTCGACGGGGTAGGTGAGGTAGGCGTTCTCCTCCTGGCGCAGGAAACCGAGGTCGAGGCCGATCGTCAGGCCGATGCGGTTGCTGTCGGAGGTGTTGGTGCCGCCCCCGTGGAAGGTCCCGCCGACCCAGATCAGCGCCGAGCCGGCGCTCATGACGGTCGGCACGGCCTCGTCGGTCCGCGGGCCACGGTCGTCACCCCACAGGTGGCTGCCCGGCACGACCATGGTGCCGCCGTTCTCGGCGGTGAAGTCGGTGACCGCGACCATGACCTGCACCCGGGCCTGGCGGTAGCCCTCGGGGTGCCGCCACTGCCACACGCCGTCGTCACGGTGCAGCGGCTGGGGGCCCTCGCCCGGGTGGATGTCGATGATGGAGCTGACGCCGACGGTGTAGCTGGGCGTCAGCTCGAGCATGTCCTCTCCGAAGAACCCCGTCTGGGGGACCTCCAGGAAGTGGCTCGCGATGCCCGCGTAGTGCGGGTGCCGCACCGCGGTCGCGGCGTGCTGCGTGTGTTGGAAGACGCCGTACAGGCGCTTGGTCCGGTGCCCGGAGAAGTCGTCCTGGCCCCACGGGGTCGCGGCCATGGCGGCGTCGATGTCGGCGCGCAGCTCGGCGAGGGTCGCACTGTCGAAGAAGTCGCGGATGATGACGCCGCCGTCGCGCTCAACGACGGCGATCGCCTCGCCGAGCGGCGCCGTGGCGTCCAAGGTGGTCAGAGTGGTCATGTGCTCGTCCTTTCTCGGGACAGGAGAGGGTTGGTCACAGCTCGCAGAGGACCTTGTCGAGCGCCTCGGCGGTCGCCTCGACGTCGGAAGCGGTGTGGGCGGTGGAGAGGAAGACCTTGCCCGACGGCATGAACAGGAAGCCGCGACGCAGCATCCCGTCGAGGATCGCGTCCCAGTGGCCACCGGTCCCGTGGAGGCCGGTGCCCCCGCCTTCGGGCACGTACTGCAGGAGAGAGCCGACCCGGTTCAGGCTGCCGCGGCCCGGCTGGGCGGCGAGGACCGCTCCGACCTTGACCTCGAAGTCGGCGGCGACGCGCTCGAGCGCCTCGTAGAGGCCGGGCTCGTCCAGCGCGCGCATGGTCGCCTCGACGGCCGCCAGGGCCAGCGGATTGGCGTTGAAGGTTCCGGCGTGGACCACCCCGGAGGTCACCTGGTCGATGAGGCCGGCGCGGCCGACCACCGCGCTCTGCGTGAGCCCGCCGGCCATCGCCTTGCCGAAGACGGACAGGTCGGGCGTCACCCCGAACCGCTCGGCGGAGCCGCCGCGGGCGACCCGGAAGCCCGCGATCACCTCGTCGAAGACCAGGACGACCCCGTGCCGGTCGCACAGCGTGCGCAGCGTGGGCAGGAAGTCGGGGCCGGGCGCCTCGACACCGCCATTGCTCAGGATCGGGTCCACGAGCACCGCCGCGATGTCCCGCTCCACCGCTTCGGCGAGGATCCGCTCGGCCATCGCGACGTCGTTGAACCGCGCCACCACGAGATCGTCCAAGGCGCTCGGCGACTGTCCCTTGCTCACCACCGCGGCCGGCCGGTCGCTGTCGGCCTCGTCGAGCCCGGCGTACACCGAGTCGTGCCAACCGTGGTAGCTCCGGGCGAACTTCAGCACCCGTCGGCGACCGGTCGCCGCCCGGGCCAGGCGCAGCGCGACCTGGACGGCCTCGGTCCCGGTGTTGCTCCACAGCAGCCGCTCGCCATGGGGTACGGCGTCGAGGACCGCCTCAGCGGCGAGGTACTCGAGCTCGTGGCCGGTGCCGACGACCTGCATCCGGTCTGCGACATCACGCACCGCCTCGACGACGCGCGGATCTCCGTGGCCGAGCACGAGCGGCCCCCACGCCATGACGTAGTCGACGTAGCGGTCCCCATCCAGGTCCCACACATGGGCACCCCGGGCCTCCCGCACGAAGAGGGGATGCGGCCGCATCGAGGCACGCAGGCCGGACCCCACTCCCCCTCCGACGCTGCGCCGGGTGCGCTCGAAGGCGAGACGCGAGCTCTCCAGTGCCATGGTCGCCCTCCTCAGGCGCCCAGACCGAGGTCGGTCGACCCCGCCTGGAGCGTTGCCGGCGCCGGCTCGACGTCGGCGTCGAACCGGTCGATCCGGCCGCGGGTGAGGACTCCCTCGAGGATCTCCGTCACGGGCCTGTCCCGCGGAACGGCCGGCAGGGACGGGACGTCCGGCACAACGGTCATGGCTGGCTCCTACTCGGGACGACTTGTTCAAATGACCGTATCAGATGATCAAGTGAGGTGGAACACCATCGACTGGCCGAACTGTTCAGTGGGCACCGTGCACTCACGCCGAGCGCACCGATGCAGCGTGAACCGGCCACCACGAGTCGCTCGATCACCGATCAACCCGCGCGGCCAGCAAGGAGCCGCTGGTCCGTGATCCTCGCGTACTGCCTCATGGCCACCGCTTCTCAGGCGATGCTCGAGCCCGCCGGCGTGACGGAGTCCGACGCCGGCCTGGTCCTGGCCCTGCCCGCCCTGGCCAGGTACCGGCAGCTCGAAGAGCTCTAGGCCGTGTCACCCAAGTCCCCGCCTACTACGCGACGTTTCCGACTCGATCTGGCTGCGTTGGCGTCGCTCGAAGGGCGATCCAGCACGACGTCGCTCCGCCACCTTGCCAGATCGGCCGGAAACGCCGCTCGCTACGGCGCCGACTTGGGAGACACGGCCTAGTGGTCCGTGCTCGTCACGATGTCGGGCGCGATCTCGAGGACCAGCAGGGCCGCAGCGACGTGCGTGGGGTTGTCCTCGACCTTCACGGTCGAGAGCTCGTTGGCACGCGACACCCGGCGCTCGACCGTGTTGCGGTGGGCGTAGAGGTTGGCCGCGGCCCGCGTCGTGTTGAAGCCGCACTGCACGTAGGTGAGCAGTGCCTCTCGCAGCGCTTCGTCGGCGTCGGCCAGGGGCCCCAGCGTGCTGGTGACGAAGCGCTGGGCACTCCCCCGGTCCTGGGTGAGGGCGTCGATGAGCTCGACGTCGCCGTACGCCGTGAAGCGCCGTTCCGAGCCGAGCCGGATGATCATCGCTTGCGCCGCGAGCGCCTCACGGTGGCTCGAGCGGAAGCCGTCCAGCCCGTGGCCGGGACGTCCTGCCGCCGAGCGGACCGGCTCCGCCTTCGCCAGGACCTTCTCGATGGCGTTCAGGTCGCCGGACTCCGGCCCGGAGACCCAGATCCAGCGCGCGGTCGTGCTGGCCCGGGCGACCAGGGCCGTCCTGCCCGCCGCGGTCGACCGCACCGCCGCCACCGCCGCTTCGAGCGCATCGGCCCGGGCCGGCTCGGCGACCCACAGGGTGAGCGCGGTGTGGGAGCGCGTGAGCCGGTAGTTGAGGCGCGCCTCCGCGACGTCCTGGGGAAGCGGAGCCCCGCTCCCGATCATCCGGATCATCGCGAGCGCCTCGGCATCGGCGTCGACCACCTCATCGGCGAGCCGGGTCTCCCGCGCAGCGGCAACCCAGTCGACGGCGTACTGCACCATCGACTGGGCCACGACGTCGAGGACCTCGACGAGGACATCGGGATCCGCGCGCTGGGCCAGGCATTCCTGGAGCCAGCGTCGCCAGGCCAGCGCGAGCGCAACGCGCCACGCGGAGGCGTAGTCCGGCGCGATGCCACGCGTCGCGAGGTCGTGGATGTACGCCGTCGTCCTGGAGTCGAAGTACGGCTCCACCCGCTGGCCCGGCCGATGGATGTTCGAGGTGAGCCACTGCACGAGGTCCGAACGGCTGATGTGACGGTCCTCGTCGGCGAGCGATCCGTCCGCGACGAGCTCGTCGCTGTTCTGGGCGGTGAGGGCCGGCCGGGTGAGGGCCTCCGCCAGCTCGTCGCTCTCGGCGAGCAGCCGCTGGCACACCGTGCGGATCACCTGCCCGGCCGTGGGCGAGGGCGCCGGCCACAGATCCTCCATGAGAGGCAGTGTGCCGTATCCGACCGCCGCCGGCGCCGCGTCGCGCCCGGGCGTCAGGAGATCTCGACCTGGGGGTTCCCGGAGCCGACTCGGTCCGCGTGACCCGAGATGTAGCGCGTGACCGGATCGACCAGCTCTTCGGGGATGTGGTGCCCCATCCCCGGGATCACGACGTGCTGCGCCGAGGTGATGGCCCGGGCGGTGGCCTCGCCACCGCTGGGGGCGACCATGAGGTCGCGGTCCCCGTGGATGACCAGCGTGGGCACCGTGATCCGGCGAAGCTGCGCCGTGCGATCACCGGACAGCTGGATCGCCTGGATCTGGCGGGCGACGCCGGCGGCCGGATCTCCACCACTGCGATCCCATCCGCGCGCCGCGAGAGCAGCCTCCGCCGCGTCGTCCATGGGGTACGACGTCCCGGCGATGTGCCGGGTGATGCGCAGGTGCGCGCGCACGGCATCCGTGCGGTTCCTCGCCTCGGGCGCGAGGACCAGGATCCTGATCGTCGACTTCGCCGGCTGGCCCACCTTCGTCGAGCCGGTGGTCGAGTAGATGGACGTCAACGACAGGACCCGGTCGGGCTCGGTGGCCGCGACCGTCTGGGCGATCATGCCACCCATCGACCGCCCGACGAGGTGGACCCGGTCGATGCCGAGATGGTCGAGCACGCCGACGCAGTCCCGGGCCATGTCGGCCAAGGTGTAGCCGTCCTTGCGCGGACGCGAGAGGGCTTGGCGCCAGATCGCGGGAGGAGGTGTCGTCGCGAACGACGACTGTCCGACATCGCGATTGTCCATCGTCACGACCCGGTAGCCGCGGGAGACGAGCGCCTCGACGAAGGAGTCGCCCCAGAAGGTCTGGTCCTCTCCGAGGCCCGCGACGAGCAGGATGGCCGGGTCCGTCGAGGAACCGTGGTCGCGGAAGCAGACCCGGATGCCCGAGGGGAGCTGCGCGAACTGCTCGGCGCCGGCCGACAGGGTGCTCTCAGACATGGGCCGGCCTCCGCTCCTGGGTCCTGCCGAAGCTCAGGTGCTCGTCGAAGACAGGGCCGCGCAGCGCCCTGGCGTCCTCCTGGTACGACATCGCCACCCGCCACGGTGCGGCCGGCCCCTGCTTGGGCAGGTACTTGGCGCCGCGCTGGGCGTAGCCCGACTGGAGGTCCATCACCGGACGGCTCTCCAGGCCCGAGGGAGCGACCGGGACGGCCTGGTCGTAGCCGTGGGCGTCCATGTGCTTGAGCAGGTCGATGAAGTAGCGGCACATCAGGCTGACCTTGAGCGTCCAGGACGAGGTCGTGTAGCCGATCGCCATCGCCCAGTTCGGGATGCCGCTCAGCAGCATCCCGCGGTAGGCGTAGGACTGGGTGATGTCGACCTCCTTGCCATCGACCACGATCGGCATCCCGCTGAAGAGCTGCATGTTCAGGCCCGTCGCCGTCACGATGATGTCCGCGGGGAGCTCCTCTCCGGATTCGAGCAGGATCCCGGTGTCGGTGAAGCGGACGATCTTGTCGGTGGCGACCGAGGCAGTCCCGGCCTTGATCACGTCGAAGAAGTCGCCGTCGGGCGCCAGGCACAACCGCTGGTCCCAGGGGTTGTAGGGCGGATTGAAGTGCTTGTCGACGTCATAGCCCACAGGCAGCCGCTTCACGTTGTCGCGACGAATGAGGCGGCGGCCGACCTTGGGGAAGCGTCGCAGGAGGAGCACCTGGGCGCGCTCCAGCCAGATGTTCTTCCACCGCGTCGCGGCATAGCCCCGCTTGTCGCCCAACATCTTGGTCAGCAGGAGCGCGACGCTGTCGACGCGCGGCATGGAGGCGATGTACGTCGGCGTCCGCTGCAACATCGTGACGTGCGCCGCGGCGCCGGGACCCTTGAGCATCGCGGGGACCATGGTGATCGCAGTGGCGCCACTGCCGATGATGACGACCTTCTTGCCCGTGTAGTCGAGGCCCTCGGGCCAGTGCTGCGGATGCACCACGGTGCCGGCGAAGTCCTCACGCCCGGGGAACTGGGGCGAGTAGCCCTCGTCGTAGCGGTAGTAGCCCGTCGCGGCGAAGACCCAACCCGCCCGGATCGACTTGGTCGTCGTGGTGCCGTCGGCGTCGGTGGCCTCGACGGTCAACGTCCAGCGGCCCTCCTCGGTCGACCATTCAGCACCCACCACGCGATGGCGGAACCGAACCAGGTCGGTCAGTCGGTTCTCGGTGAGGGTCTCTTGGAGGTAGTCCTTGATCAGGTGCGCGTCAGCAATGGCGTGCTCGTGCAGCCAGGGCTTGAACTCGTAGCCGAAGGTGTGCAGGTTCGAGTCGGAGCGGATGCCGGGGTAGCGGAACAGGTCCCACGTGCCACCGATGTCAGCGCGGCCCTCGAGAACGACCAGCGACTTGCCGGGCAGCTCTCGGCTGAAGTAGGTAGCCGCGCCGATCCCGGAGATCCCAGCTCCGATGATGACGACGTCGAGCTCCTCGACCGTCGCCGACACCTCTGTTGCCATGACCACCACTCCTCACTGCTCATCTTGCGGATGCCGACCACTGTCTCCGCCCATGACGGGGGTCACAACGACAGCGCGCACCTGGTTGGAGCGACCCTTGTGCAGCGTGCACCGACTTCCCACGGATCGCCCCCAGGACCCCCTCCGAGCGTTGACAGGGGGTGTTCTCGGTCACAGACTCGCTCAAATGATCAAGTCTTTTGATCGCTCTGCGAGAGGAACCCACCGATGAAGGAACTACTCTTCCTGGCCGCCGATCTCTGGCTGATGGCGACCACCTGGATCTGCGGATTCAGGGCGCTCCGCTTCCGCAACCACCTGCTCTGCCTGGAGTGGTTCGTGGTGGCGGTCTCCTCCACCAACTTCCTGGTGTGGTCACTCCTCGGCGGAGACGAGAGCAGCCCGATGTACCACCTCGCCTACATCCTCGACGCGTTCTCACGCTCGTTCGGCTTCACGCTCCTGCTGGTCGTCGGCCTGCTCACCGTCACGCACGGCTACAAGCCACCGCTTCCGGTCAAGCTCGGAGTCGTCGCCCTGACCGCCGTGACGGCCGTGATCCTCGGGCCGATCCACGACGACCGCCTGGTGCACGACACCCTGCACCTCAGCGTGGCCTGGTTCTACGTCGCGACGAACCTGCTCACGACCGTCTTCCTGGCCTACTTCACCATGAAGGTCTGGAAGGCCGGCGCCCACCTCGTCGCCGTCCTCACGGGCCTGGCGACCGCGGCCGGCACGTACGTCGCGGTGACCTACGACTTCTTCCCGTTCTCCTTCGACGACGAGTACCGGACGATCTTCTACACGATCGCGCTCACCGTCTGGGGCTGCCAGGCGATCACCTTGTTCCACGCCTACCGCGCGCTGCACGAGCACCGTGAGGCCGCAGTCGCCACGTCCGCTCCGATCGCGCGAGTCGCGTCGTGAACGCGGCACAGTCCGTCGACGTCGTGATCGTCGGCGCCGGCTTCGCCGGTCTCAAGGCCGCTCACGACCTCGTGAGCCAGGGTCACTCCGTCGTCGTCCTCGAGGGCCGCGACCGCGTCGGCGGCCGGGTGTTCACCGGCGAGGTCGCCGGGGTCAAGGTCGACCTGGGCGGGACCTGGGTGTCGCACCGCCACACCGCGATCCGCGAGGTCGCCGAGCAGGTCGGGGCCACCCTCGTGCCGCAGTTCACCACGGGCCGCAGCGTCTTGTCGGTCGGTGGCAAGCAGAGCACCTACACAGGCACCATCCCCAAGATCTCACCGCTGGCCCTGGTCAACATGGGCCGCATCCAGCTGGCGCTGGACAAGCTGGCGAAGACGATCGACGTCGACGCTCCGTGGAACTCCCCCCGCGCGGCCGAGCTCGACGCGATCTCTCTGGAGGAATGGCTCGGTCGCAAGGGGGCGCGGGCGACCACACGGGCGCTGTTGACGATCGTCACCAAGGTGGAGTGGGGGTGCCGCCCCAGCCAGGTTTCGTTGTTGCACGTGCTGCGCACCATCCGCGCCTTCGGCGGCTTCGACTTCATGCTCGACGCCGAAGGTGGGATGCAGGAGTCGCGGTACGTCGAGACGACGCAGGGGATCGCCATCCGGTACGCCGAGCTGCTGGGCGACCGGGTGCGTACCAGCGCTCCCGTGCGCCGCATCACGCAGGACGGCGACGGTGTCACGGTCAGCACCGATGCCGACCAGATCTCAGCGAAGTACGTCATCGTCACGACCTCCACCGAGCACCGCGGCGGCATCGAGTTCGAGCCGTCCCTGTCCGAGCCGGCCCAGGGACTCATCAAGTCGTGGGGCCTCGGCGCCCTGAGCAAGGCCTTCGTCGCCTACGACAAGCCCTTCTGGCGAGCCAACGGGCTCTCGGGCGAGAGCGCGACCGACACCGCGACCGTGTTCGCGACGTTCGACGTATCGCCGAGCGCCGACGGTCCCGGCATCCTGATGGCGTTCTGCGACCCGATCGTCTTCGACGCCCATGCTCCGGAAGTCCGCAAGGACCAGGTCGTGAAGCAGCTCACCGACCTCTTCGGCCCGGAGGCCGCCCAGCCGATCGACTACATCGACCAGCGCTGGAACGAGGACACCTTCGCCTCCGGCGGCCCGAACCCAGTCGTCGCCCCTTACGCCTCGACGCGCTACGGCAGCGTCATGGCCGAGCCTCATGGCCGGATCCACTGGGCCGGCACGGAGACCGCGGGCGAGTGGACGGGCAGCATGAACGGCGCCGTCCTGTCGGGCCAGCGCGCCGCAGCAGATGTCGCGCAGCTTCTCGCGGCCACCGAGACCCACGGCCGGAAGAAGGCGTTCTCGTGACGAAGGACATGACGAACCAGATGAGCAGGGTCAAGCTCCGCACGTTCAGCGGCTGGATCGACCCGCCGACCGACCTCCAGCCCGCGGTCAGCGGCGAGCTCACCTGTGACGTCGCGGTGATCGGCGGCGGCGTCGGCGGCATGGGCACGACCCTGCGCCTGGCCGAGCGCGGCCAGGACGTGGCACTGATCGAGGCGGAGTTCTGCGGCTACGGCTCCAGCTCCCGCAACGGCGGCCACATCTCCGGAGCCCCCGGCGGCGACCTGCGGATGCTCAAGCTCTTCTACCCCAAGCAGATGTTGGGCATGGTGATGCTGGCCGACCACGCCGCGGAGTACCTCCAGGGCAAGATCCGCGACCTCGACATCGAGTGCGAGTTCGTCCCCAACGGCCTCGCCATGGTCGCCATCTCGCCGATCCAGATGCTGCGCGTCAAGTCGTGCGCCAAGATCCTGAGGAAGGCCGGCGGCCGCGGTCAGGTGGGCACGGCCGAGGAGCTCGGCATCCCGCGCGCCTTCGTCGGCGGCATGCTGGAAGGCGTCGGCGGCATGCTGAACCCCGGCAAGCTCAGCCGTGGTCTCCGCGCAGCAGTGATCGCCAGCTCGGCCCGGGTCCACGAGCAGAGCAAGGTGAACGACGTGAGGCGCCGCGACGACGGCAAGGTCGTCATCACGACACCGAGCGGCACCGTGATCGCCGACAAGGTCGTGCTCTCCACCAACGCCTACTCCGGCGAGTGGGACATCATCCCCGAGCGTCTCTCGGTCCCCGCCTACCTCATCGAGGCCGAGACCGAGCCGATCGTCCCCGAGCGGATCGAGGCGCTCGGCTGGACCAGCCGCACCGGCACGATCAGCCAGCACCAGATCATGGAGCACTTCCGGGTCACCGAGCGCGGCACGATCGTGATCGGCGTACGCCGGATCGAGCGCGGCACCAGCTACCCCCTGCCCAAGGACAAGGCGCCCGACCCGGGCCTGGTCCAGGAGCTCGAGGACGCCTTCCACACGCGCTTCCCGTCGCTCTCGGACGTCAAGGTGGCCCAGGCCTGGGGTGGCTGGATCGCGATCACGTCGTCGTGGATCTCGCTGGCCGGCAAGCTCGCCGACAACGTCTGGTACTCCTGCTGCTGCAACGGCCACGGCCTCGCCCAAGCGCCCTACATCGGTTCGCTGATCGCCGACCACATCGTCGACGGCACCATGCACGACGACCTCGCCGGCATCTGGCTCGACGAGCCGAAGTTCCCGCCGTTCTTCATGATGGGCAAGGCCGGCATGCGCACGATCTGGGCCCTCGACCGCTTCAACGACCTGTTCAACGGTCACAAGCGCCGCGCCCGTCGCGCCGCCGAGGCCATCACGCAAGGAGCACCTGCATGACCAGCAGCTACGCCGTGGTCGATCCCGCCACCGGCACGGTCGCGGCCGAGTACCCGACCGCGACCGACGCGACCATCGACCGCGCACTCGACGCCGCGACGACCGCCCACCGGGAGTGGTCGCGAAGGACCACCGCCGCCGAGCGCGTCGACCTCCTGGGCAAGGTGGCCGCGCTGCACAACGAGCGCGTCGACGAGCTCGCCGCGATCATCCAGCGCGAGATGGGCAAGCCGCTCGACCAAGCCGTGGGCGAGGTCGAGTTCAGCGCGGCGATCTACCGGTACTACGCGGACAACGCGCAGAGCTTCCTCGCCGACGAGCCGATCGAGCTGCTCGACGGCGAAGGCCGCGCACTGATCCGCCGGCAGTCGATCGGCGCGCTCCTGGGCGTCATGCCCTGGAACTACCCGTACTACCAGGTCGCCCGGTTCGCCGGACCCAACCTGGTCCTGGGCAACACGATCGTGCTCAAGCACGCACCGCAGTGCCCCGAGTCGGCCGCCGCCCTCGAGCGGATCTTCGCCGATGCCGGGTTCCCCACCGGCGCCTACGTCAACGTCTACGCCACCAACCAGCAGGTCGCCGACATGATCGCCGACCCGCGCATCCAGGCGGTCTCCTTCACCGGCTCCGAGCGCGCTGGTGCGGCGATCGCGGAGACGGCGGGGCGCAACCTCAAGAAGGTGGTCCTCGAGCTCGGTGGGTCGGACCCCTTCATCGTCTTGTCGACCGACGACCTCGACGCCACGGTCGCGGCCGCGCTCGACGCGCGCTTCGAGAACACCGGTCAGGCCTGCAACGCCGGCAAGAGGTTCATCGTCGCCGACGGCCTCTACGAGCCCTTCCTCGAGAAGTTCACGCAGGGCGTCCTCGGCCGCACCGAGGGGCTCGCTCCGCTCTCGTCGGTCGCCGCGGCCGAGCGCCTCGCGGAGCAGGTCGACCGGGCCGTGGCAGCAGGTGCCCGGCTGGACACCACGGGCGAGCGCCAGGGCGCCTACTTCCCGCCGGGCGTGCTCTCCGACCTGCCGCCGACGTCGCCCGCCGCACGGGAGGAGCTGTTCGGCCCGGTGGCGACCGTCTACCGCGTCGCGTCCGAGGACGAGGCCGTCACGCTGGCCAACGACACGCTCTTCGGTCTGGGCTCCTACGTCTTCACGACCGACCCCGAGCAGGCGATGCGGGTCGCCGACCGGATCGAAGCCGGCATGGTCTTCGTCAACGGCGTCGGGATCGAGGGAGTCGAGCTGCCCTTCGGCGGCATCAAGCGCTCCGGATTCGGTCGCGAGCTCGGCCGGGCGGGGATCGAGGAGTTCGCCAACAAGAAGCTCATCCGCGTCGCCAACTGAGAGGGCAACCGAACATGACCATCGAATTCAAGGCCGCGGTCTTCCGTGCCCCCAACGAGCCGATGTCGATCGAGACCGTCTCGATCCCGTCGACCCCGCCGCCCGGCGACGTGCTCGTGCGGATGAAGGCCAGTGGGCTGTGCCACAGCGACCTGCACGTCATCGTCGGCGAGTGGGAGGTGCCCACGCCGATGATCCTCGGCCACGAGGGCGCGGGCGTCGTCGAGGCGGTCGGCGAGGGCGTCACGGGCCTCGCCGTCGGTGACCACGTCGTCCTGACGTGGACTCCCCCGTGCCGCCGGTGCCGCTACTGCGTCAGCGGCCGGCCGGTCCTCTGCGACAAGGTCGCCGAGCACTCGGCCAACCACCTGTCCTTCGACGGCAGGACGCGCATCACCGACGCCAACGGCGAGGAGGTCTACAGCTTCGCCGGCGCCGGCACCTTCGGCGAGTACGCCATGGTGCCCGAGTCGGGTGCGATCCCCGTGCGCAAGGACGCGCCGTTCGAGCAGGCCTCGCTGGTCGGTTGTGCCGTCACCACCGGTGTCGGCGCGGCGATCAACACCGCCAACGTCCGGCCGGACGAGACCGTGGTCGTCTTCGGCTGCGGCGGTGTCGGCCTCAACGCGATCCAGGGCGCCCGCCTCGTCGGCGCGCGCAAGATCATCGCCGTCGACCTCTCCGACGAGCGGCTCGAGCAGGCCCGTCACTTCGGCGCCACGGATGTCATCAACTCGGCCAAGGAGAACCTCGCCGAGCGCATCGCCGAGCTCACCGACGGCCGCGGCGTCGAGGTCGCCATCGAGGCCATCGGCCTCCCGACGACGATCGAGGCGGCCTACGCCTCCCTGGCCCGCGGCGGGCGCGCCATCGTCGCCGGCCAGGTGCCGGACGGCATGACGATCACGATCGATCCGTTCGTGATGTCGGACTCCGAGCTCAAGCTGATCGGATCGAACTACGGCTCGAGCCGGCCGGCGATCGACTTCCCGCAGCTGGTCGACCACTACATGAACGACCGGATCGACCTGGACGCGCTCGTCACCCGGGTGATCACCCTCGAGGAGATCAACGACGGCTACGACGAGATGAAGCAAGGCAAGGGAATCCGCTCCGTCATCCGTTTCTGACCTGCCCGTCTGACGGCGCAGCGATGTCGGCCAGCGGTACGCAGGCGTCGAAGCCCCTCATCTGAAGATCTCGGCCGCACACTCAGGAGAACAGCCTCACATGTCACATGAACGATCCGGTTCGGTCGGCAGCCCGTCCGGCGTAGCGTCAGCATCGACGTTCGACCACGTCGCACTTCACCGCGGACTCGGCGTCTCGTCGATCGTGGCGATGGTCGTCGCGGGCGCCGCCCCTCTCGCCGTCGTCTCCCTCACGGTGCCGATCGTGATCACGCTCGGCGGCAGCATCGCCGCCCCCCTCCTGTTCGTCATCGCCGGCGTCCTGCTCGTGCTCTTCTCGGTCGGCTTCACGTCGATGGCCCGTCACGTGCGCAACTCCGGCGCGTTCTACTCCTACATCCAGGCCGGCCTCGGCCGCTTCGCCGGTCTCGGCGCTGCCACCCTGGCCCTGGTCTCGTACTTCCTCCTGCAGGTGGGCCTGTATGCCTATGTGGGCATCTCGCTGACGGGCGCGATAGACCGCTTCTTCAGCATCGACACGCCGTGGTGGATCTGGGCTCTGGTCGCGTTCGCGATCGTCAGCCTCCTGGGCTACCGAGACATCGAGCTGAGCTCGAAGGTCCTCATCGTCGCCCTGGTCGCCGAGACGTCCGCGGTGTTGATCCTCGACGGCGCGATCTTCTTGACCGGCGGAGCCGATGGGTGGTCCGCCGAGCCGTTCGACCCTTCACAGCTCTCGCACGGAGCGCCCAGCCTCGGCCTGATGTTCGCGTTGTTCTCGTTCATCGGATTCGAGGCGACCGCCGTCTTCCGCAACGAAGCGCGCGACCCCGACACGACCATCCCGCGCGCCACGTACGTTGCCGTCATCTCGGTCGCCGCGCTCTACGCGATCTCGGCGTTCGCCGTGGTCCTGGGCGCCGGCGCGGACAAGGCCCTCGAGGTCGCCACCACCGACCCGGCGGTCATGACGCCGAATCTCTACCTGGAGTACACCGGCTCGGTCATCAACGACCTGACCGCGGTGCTCCTCGTCAGCAGCACGTTCGCGTGCGTGCTGACGTTCCACAACGTGCTCACGCGCTACCAGTACACGCTTGGATCCCTGAAGGTCCTGCCGACGAAGCTGGCCACCGTCCACCCGCAGCACCGCGCGCCGTCGTACTCCTCCCTCGTCGTCACGGTCATCTCCGGCGCGATGCTCGTCGCGATGATGGTCACCGGCCTCGACCCGGTGCTCGAGATCTACACCTGGTTCTCCGGAGCAGCGATCCTCGGTCTGCTCACCCTGATGGCGCTCACGAGCGTGGCGGTGATCGCGTTCTTCCGTCGCCACAGCGGTGACAAGAACGTCCTGCCCACCGTCATCGCCCCGGTCCTGGCGACCGTCGGCCTCGTCGCTGTCGTCGTCATCGGCCTGATGAACATCGAGCTGCTGATTCCTAGCCCCGGCGCGACCGCGAGCCTCCTCACGATCCTCGTGGCCTCGTTCGTGGTCGGCATCTTCGTGGCGGCTCGCATGAAGCGCACCAACCCGGTCGCATTCGAGCATCTTCACGATCAGGAGTCGTGAACCGACGAACGAGCCCCTCCGGTCGGAGACCGGAGGGGCTCGTTGCTTCACCGCCTGGTCAGCGGAAGCGCAGGGCTCCGTCGTCGAGGTCGGCCAACAGCTCCTTCGTCGACTCGTTCACCTGCGGGTTGACCCACGGCGCATGGTCACCCTGCGCGGGGAAGGAGTCGAGGTGGCGCAACAGGTAGCCCGAGGTGACGCCCTCCATCCAGGGCCGGCGCTCCATCGTCGCCTCCTCCTCGGCCGTCAGCACCGGCACCACCTCCGTGGCGCCGATCTCGTCCATCCGGCTCAGGAGCGCACTCCAGAACCGGTTGACCATCTCCAGGCGCAGCGTCCACGACGAGTTCAGGTGGCCGAAGGCGCTGATCAGGTTGGGCACGCCGCTGAAGCCCACGCCCTTGTAGGTGAACCTGCCCGCGAGGTCGACCGACCGGCCCCCGAAAGCGGACGTCGATCTTGCCGAAGTTGACCAGCTCGAGCCCGGTCGCGGTGACGACCACGTCGGCCTCGACCTCCTCGCCCGACTCCATCCGGATCCCGGACGCCGTGAAGGTCTCGATGTGCCCGGTGACCACCTCGGCCTGCCCCTTCGCGATGGCGTGGAAGAGGTCGCCGTTCGGCACGAGGCACAGGCGCTGGTCCCACGGCTGGTACGACGGCGTGAAGTGCTGCTCGCGCACGTCCCGGCCGACGATCTCCTCGATGGCGTCGAAGAGCGGCTTCTTGAACTCCTCCGGGTACGCACGCGCCGCCTGGTAGCGCTCCTGCTGGTTCTGCAGGTTGCGCAGCCGAACCATCTCGAACGCGGCCCGGTCACCGACCTCGTGACGCAGGCGCTGCGCCTCGTCGTCGACGTCGGAGTCGATGGCGACGTAGGTCGGCGAGCGCTGCACCATGGTCACCTTCTCGGCGACCTCGGCCAGCGCCGGCACCAGGGTGATCGCGGTCGCCCCGGAGCCGATCACCGCCACCCGCTTGCCCGAGCAGTCGAGGTCCAGGGGCCACTCCTGCGGGTGGACGAGCAGGCCGCCGTACCGCTCGACGCCGGGCAGCTCGGGACGATGACCACCGTCGTGGTCGTAGTAGCCGGACGCGAGGTAGAGGAACGAGCAGGTGAAGGACTCCGGACCGTCGGGCCCCTCGGCCTCGAGCGTCCAGCTCCGCGTCCCCTCCGACCAGTCGGCCGAGCGCACCCGTCGGCCCAGACGCAGGTGCGACGCCAGGTCGTGCTCCGCGACCGTCTCGTGGAGATAGCCGAGGATCGCGTCACCCGATGCGATCGCCTTCTCCGACGTCCACGGCTTGAAGGCGTAGCCCAGCGTGTACATGTCGCTGTCGGAGCGGATCCCCGGGTAGCGGAACAGGTCCCAGGTGCCGCCGAGGTCAGCGCGCTGGTCGAGCACCACGAACGAGCGCTCGGGATGGTCGGTCCTCAGCTGGACCGCGGCGGCGATGCCGGACAGGCCCGCTCCCACGATGACGACGTCGTGCTGCTCAGGACGTTGCTCCATGCGCCGACTGCTCCTGTCCGGACCGGCCGGACCTATTGCCCCGTGTCGCAAACGTGACTACAGTCATACGACTTGATCGTTTGATCACACTAGGACCGCCCGGGTCGTTCGTCAATCACAGGAGGCAGCAATGTTGAGCACGATGCAGGACGAATCGCTGTCGCTGGGGCGCCTGCTGCAGTACGCCGGGCAGGCGCACGGCAGGTCGACCGTGACGACCTGGACCGGGACCGGGACCCGTAGCCGCACCTATCACGAGGTCGCCGCGCGAGCGGCCCGCCTCGCCAACGCGCTGAGGCGCCTCGGCGTCGGGCCCTTCGACCGGGTCGCCACCTTCATGTGGAACAACAACGAGCACCTCGAGGTGTACAGCGCGGTCCCCGCCATGGGCGCGGTCCTCCACGCACTCAACATCCGGCTGTTCCCCGAGCAGGTCGTCTACATCGCCAACCACGCCGAGGACCGGGTCGTCGTCGTCGACGGCTCGCTCGTCGGCTCCTTCGCGCCGCTCCTGCCCGAGCTGCGGACGGTGCGCCACGTCGTCGTGGTCGACGGCGACCTCGCGGCCATCGATGCTCCCGCGGGCGTGGTGGTCCACGACTACGAGGAGCTGCTCGCGAGCGAGGCTCCGTCGTACGACTTCCCCGTGATCGACGAGCGCTCCGCCGCTGCCATGTGCTACACGTCCGGCACCACCGGCGACCCGAAGGGGGTCGTGTACTCCCACCGCTCGCTCTACCTGCACGCGATGCACGTGACGACGCCCAGCGCCCTCGGGCTGTCGACCAGGGACGCCTGCCTCGCGATCGTGCCCATGTTCCACGTGAACTCGTGGAGCCTGCCCTACGCCGCCCTGATGTCGGGCGCCTCGCTGCTGATGCCGGACCAGTACCTCCAGCCCGAGCCGCTGCTCGCCCTGATGGCGCAGGGTCGTCCCACCTGCGCCGCAGCGGTACCGACGGTCTGGTCGGGCATCCTGGCCCGGCTCGAGGAGCACCCGCAGGACATCAGCCACCTGCGCGAGGCGGTCGTCGGCGGATCCGCCGTACCGCCCGCGCTGATGAAGGCCTTCGAGGAGCGCCACGGCGTCACGATCGTCCATGGCTGGGGCATGACCGAGACCTCCGCCCTGGGCTCGGTCGCACACCCCCCGGCGTGGGCGTCGGAGGAGGAGGCGTGGGACTACCGCGTCACCCAGGGGCAGTTCCCGCCGCTCGTGCAGCACCGCCTCGTCGACGACGCCGGCGCGCAGGTCCCCCTCGACGGCACCTCGCTCGGCGAGGTGCAGGTCCGCGGTCCCTGGATCACCGGCTCCTACTACACACCGGGCTCCGAGCCGGTCGACCCGTCGGCCTTCGACGACGGCTGGCTGCGCACCGGCGACATCGGGAGGATCACTCCCGACGGCTACCTCACGCTCGTCGATCGCGCCAAGGACGTCATCAAGTCCGGCGGCGAGTGGATCTCGTCGGTGGAGATGGAGAACGACGTCATGTCCCACCCGGACGTGGCGGAGGCAGCCGTGTTCGGCGTACCCGACGACAAGTGGGACGAGCGCCCCTGCGTGGCCGTCGTCCTGCGCCCCGGTGCGGTCGGGGACGCCGACGCCCTCCGCACCCACCTCGCCACCAGCTGGGCGAGGTGGCAGCTCCCCGAGCGCTGGGCGTTCGTGGGCGAGGTCCCCAAGACCAGCGTCGGCAAGTTCGACAAGAAGGTGCTACGCCGGCGGTACGCGAGCGGGGACCTCGAGATCGCCGTCGCGGGCTGACCCGCGCCCGGCGCGGCCGCGGGCGCCACGTCGCGGACGTCCTGCGGTCAGCGCGGACGCGCCCGGCTGACCACCTCGGGCGGCAGGCCCCACTCGTTCCCGCCGAGCCGGGACAGCGGCGCCAACAGGTCGAACGCCGGGCGGCCCTCGACCAGCACGTCGGGGTCGAGTGTCACCGCGACCACCAGACCGAGGACGAGGGTCGAGTCCCCCACGGCGACGGTGTCGTGCAGCCGGCACTCCAGCGAGGCGGGCGAGGCGGCGACGCGCGGCGGTCCGACCTCGACGCTCGCGGCCATGGCGATCCCCAGCTCCCGCGCCTCGTCGACGCCGTGCTCGAACGCGGCGCTGGAGGCGTTGACCTCGTCGATCAGCGGCCGGCTCGCCAGGCTGATGGTGAACTCGCGGGTCTCGAGGACGTTGCGCAGCGTGTCCTTGGCGCCGACCGAGGTGAACTGCACGATCGGCGGATCGGCGCTCGCGACGGTGAAGAACGAGTGCGGGGCCAGGTTGCCGATGCCGGCGGCGGAGGTGCTGGACACCCAGGCGATCGGACGAGGTGCGACGAGCGCGGTCAGCAGGCGGTAGCCGTTGACTCCGTCGACGCCGGGACGCAGGACGCGGTGCTCGTGGGCCATGGGTCGATCATGCCGTCACCCGCTCCTCGATCGGGCGGGACCACGGGCGCGGGCCGGCATGGGTGAAGCGGACGTGGTCGCCCTCGCGCAGCGCGGCCGGCAGCGCGACCGCGTGCGCGGCGAACAGCACGTCGTCGCCGGCGTCGGCCGGTCCGGCCAGGACGCTGGGAACCACCGGCCCGGAGCGGGTCGTGCGGATCTCGACCGACTCGGTGGCCGCGATGCCGTCGAGGTGGACCCAGCGGCGCCCGGCGCGCTCGACGACCGCGACCACGCTCGCGACCAGCACCCCGCCGGGCGCGGCCAGCGAGTGGCCGGCCGACACCCACAGCGCCGAGGAGCCGGCGAGGCCACGGGCGGGCAGCGCTGCGCCCGCGCGGACGTCGTCGACGTGGACGACGGCCAGGTCGATGCCGAGGGCGGCGGCCCGGGACCGCACCTCGTCGACGGTCCGCACCGCGGCCTCGGTGGCGGCCCAGCCCGCCGGGACCGAGACCCCTCTCGGCTGCAGGCCGCAGGAGGCGGCGCGCAGCAGCAGGTCGGGCGCCAGGTCCGCCGGGCACCCGAACTTGCGGCGCTCCGAGGGGCAGCGCGACCCGCTCGCCAGAAGCCGCACCAGGACCCCACCGCCTGGTGCGACCTCGGCGAGCTTGGCCACCTCGGCCAGCGAGTCCACGACGAATCCGCGCACCCCTGCCCCCGCGGCCTGCGCCAGTGCCGCGCGGGTGCTCACGGGATGGCTGGACAGGATCCTGTCCCCCGCCACGCCCCGGTGCACGACGGCCCGCAGCTCCTCGGCACTGCGTACGTCGAAGGCGCAGCCGGCCTCGGCGAAGGCCGTCAGGAGCCGGGGCGAGTCGTTCGCGGCGACCCGGTAGTGGACGACGGCGTCGGGACAGGCGTCCCGCAGGCCGCCCAGCGCCTCGACGGCGCGGGTGAGATCGACATCGACACGGGGCGTGAGACCGGACATGCGCCGAGGGTCGCGCGCACCCGTTCCGGAATCCTTCGGGAAGCCTTAGAGGTCGCGGGCGAGGTCCGCCAGCGGGGTCACCGGGAGATCGAGCTCGGCCATCGCGCTCGCGTACGCCGTGTGCGCGCGCCGCGCCTCGCCGTAGCGCCCGAGGCGGAGCATCGAGGTGATGAGCAGCAGGTGGCACGGCTCGTCGTAGGGGTCCTCGGAGAGCAGGGAGACCAGCCAGGGCACCGCCCGCTCGGGCTGGTCGGCGCCGAGCCGGATGGCCAGGCGGCGGCGTACCTCACGGGCGAGGTGGGCCAGGTGCTCGCGCGGCTCGTCGGTCCACGGCTGGTCCTGGTCGTCGTCGAGCAGCGGCCCGTTGTAGTGCGCGATCGCCTCCTGCAGGGCCTCGACGGCGTCGGTGCCGGGCCGGTCGGAGAGGTCGAGGGCGCGGCGTGCGGAGGTCTCGAAGGCGACGGCGTCGAGCTCGACGACCTCGGCGTCGAGCCGGACGGTGGCCCGGTCGGCGACCACGAACCGGTCGGGGTCGTGGGCCTTGTCGGGGTCGAGGACCGAGCGCAGGGTCGAGAGCACCACCGACAGCCGCGCCGAGGTACCGCGCTGGCCGGGCCAGAGCACCTCGGCGAGCGCGTCGCGGCTGACCGGACGCCCGCCGCGCACGGCGAGATACTTCACGGCGTCGCGGGCCTTGCGCGACCCCCAGGCCGACGCCGGCACCGGTCGCTCCCCCACGAGCACCGCGAACGAGCCGAGCAGGTGGACCGACACGAGTGGCACGGACCGGCCGCGCACCGCCTGGCGCGGACCGGCGATCCGGGTCGCGTCGTCGCGGACCCCCAGCTCCATCAGGTGCCGGCGGGCGGTCCGCTCGCCCTCGCGGTCGCCGGTGAGGACCGCGGCGATCACCGCGTTGTCGGCCGTCCCGATCCGGTGCCCGGCCTCGGCCCACAGCCCGGCGGCCTCCCGGATCGGGTCGAGCGGCACCGGGTCGCTCGCGAGCGCCTGCAGCTCCAGGGCCTCGGCGAGGCCGACCGGGTCGCTGCGCCGGCCCGCCTCGAGCACCGCCCGCGCGGCGTGCTCCTGGGCGAGCGCCGGCCGGCCGGCCAGGAGCTCGATCCAGCCCGACGCGAGCAGCGGCGCGACCCGGCCGAGGGCCGTCGGCACCTGGCTGCCGCGCTCGGCGAGGGCGCGGGCGGCGTCGAGGCCCTCCAGCACGGTCGTGCGGGCCAGGCCGGCGAGCGCGTCGCCGATCACCTGCGCCTGGTCGGTGCGCTCGGCGGTCGCGACCGCCTCGCGGTACGCCGCAGCGGCGCGGGCCGCGTCACCCCGCAGTCGGTAGGCCTCGCCCAGTCCGTGCAGGGCGACCGCCAGCAACGGGGCGTCGACCGCCCGCGCCGACGCCTGGGAGCTGCGCAGGTCGGCGATCGCCTCCTCCAGCCGTCCGAGGGCGAGCAGCGCGTCGGCCCGGTTGTAGGCGGTGATGCAGCGCATCGGGCCGTCGTCGGCACCCCACAGGTCGAGGGCACGGTTGACCCAGGCCAGCGCGGCGTCGTACCGGCCCTCCTCGTTCTCCAGCGACGCGAGGTTGGTCAGCACCCGGATCAGCACGGAGCGGGCTCCGGCCACCTCGGCGTGCGCGAGCGCGTGCTCGTACGCCGTCCGGCTGGCGGTCCGGTCACCGGCATGGGCGGCCACGAGCGCCCGGGCGATCCAGGCCGACGCACGGGGCCGGGGCTGGCCGGCCACCTCGGCCTCCTGCCGGGCCAGGTCCGCCTCGCGGACGCACTCGTCGACCTCCGCGCGGCCCCACAGCGACGAGGCCAGGGCGGCGTGCAGCTCGGCCCGGTCGGCCGGATCGGCGTTCTCCTCGACCCGCGCCCGGCGGAAGGTCTCCAGCGCCTCGGCGAACCGGCCGTTGAAGTGCAGGCCGAGCCCCAGCCGCCAAGCGGCCGCCACCGGCAGCCCGTCCGCGTCGTCGGCGCAGACCTCTCGTGCGCGCAGCAGGATCTCGGGATCGGCGGTGAGCAGGACCTCCTCGGTCTCCTCGACGAGGGCAGCCAGCACTGCCGCGGCCTCGCCGCTGCGCAACGCCTGCCGCACCGCCGTGTCCATCGACCCCCATCTCGCCCGGCTCCGAGCATCGTACGGCGAACGCACGGAGCCCGTACCGAGGATTCCTCGGCACGGGCTCCGTGTTCAGGCCGTCAGCCCTTCAGGGCCGTCCGGTCTCAGGCCGACCGGCTCCGCCGGCCGAGCACCAGGCCCGCACCGGCCAGGACCAGGCCGACGCCCAGCGGCATCAGCCAGCCCACGGGACCACCGGTGTTCGGCAGGCCCGTCGCGGCCTGCGCGCTGTCGACCTCGTCCGTCGACTGGTGGCTGGTCTCCTCGACCCCACCGACCTCGCAGACGACGCCCGAGTCGGGCGGGGTGGCCGCGAGGTCGTAGGTGTAGGTCGGCTTGTCGCCGTCGAACACCTTGCCGAGCTTGCCGATCAGGGTGACCACACCGTTGACGACGGAGACCGTGTAGTCCGCGGTCTCGGTCGGGAGGACCCAGCTCGCGTTGGCCGTGACGCCGGTCGGGTTGCACGGGTCGCTCGACGCGATGGCCGGTGCGACCAGGCACGCCGTACCGCTGTCGGTCGGCGTCGCCGCCACCTGGTACGTGTACGTCGTCGCGTCACCGTCGAAGCGGTAGTCGTCCTTGGCGGTCAGCACGATCTGGCCCTGCACGATCGCCGCCGAGTACTCGTCGGTCTCGGCCGGCAGCACCCAGGTGGCGTTGTTCGGGCCACAGGGGTCCTTCTTGTCCAGCGGCGGGACCACGATGCACGCGATGTTGCTGTCGGTCGGCGCCGGGATCGTGACCTGCTTCTGCATGTTCGGGAACCAGGCGTTGCCGGTGGCCGTCAGCGTGATGCTGCCGTCCGGGTTGGTCGTCACGGTCCACGGACCCTGCGGCACGGTGCCGAAGGTGGCGTTGTCCGGGCCGCACGGGTCGACCTTCGGCACGTTCGGGACCGTCGCCTCCGATGGGCACTCGGCCACGTCCACGTCCTTGGCCTGCTCCCCCGGCTCGGCGAAGCGGATCGCGATCGAGTTCTGCTCGTCGTTGAACGGGGTCGGGAAGACGGTGCCGTCGGGCCAGTCCGCCGCGTTGACGCTGACGATGATGATGTGGTCGAGCACACCCGGCGGGGTGGACACGTACTTGCACACCACGATCTTCTTCGGGCACGCCGCGGAGTTGGTGTCGGTCGGCTTCGGCAGGGTCACCTCGGTGTCGCCACCGGGGAACGTGGTGTTCGCACCGGCCGTGATGGTCACCGAGCCGTTCGGGTTGAGGACGGCGGTCCACTCCCCGTTCGGCGCGGTCGGCAGCGGCAGGGTGTACGCCGCGTTGTTCGGGCCGCAGGGGTCCGTGGCCGGGATCTCCGGTACCGGGATCTCACCCTGGGCGCAGGCGACACCGCTGTCAGCGGGCTTCGGCACGTTGACCGACGTCTGGCCGTTCGGGAAGGTGACGCCCGCACCCGGCTTGATCGTGAAGGTCACCGAGCCGTCGGCCTCGATCACGCCGTCGTACTGCTGGGTCGACGGGACCGGCGAGAGCGCGTGGATGTTGTCGGGCCCGCAGGGGTCCTGCCACTGCACCGTCGGGACCGGGATCGGCGTCGGGCAGGGCGCGGTGAAGGTCTCGGTCGGCGGCGGCAGGGTCGCCGTCGGCGAGCCGCCGAAGAACAGGTAGCCGGCGTTGGCGACCAGCGTGATCGAGCCGTCGCCGTTGCGCACGACCATGTAGTTGCCCGCGGGCACCTGGCCGTAGACCGCGTTGCCCGGACCGCAGGGGTCGTCGACCGGGACCTGCGGGACCGGCATCTGCTGCGGGCACTCGGACAGCGCGACGTCCTTGGCCTGCTCGCCGTCGTTGGCGTACCGGATCGCGACCGAGATCTGCGCGTCGGCGAACGCCCACGGGAAGGTGCCCGGGAAGCCCGGCAGCGAGCTCACGCTGGGGATGACGATGTGGTGCAGCACGCCCGGAGGCGTCGAGACGTACTTGCAGACCACGACCTTCTTGGTGTTGACCGCCGCCGCTGCGGCGGCGAACGAGGTGCTCGGCGCCTTGTTGGCGACCGGCACCTTCACCTGCTCAGGAGCCTGCCCGGTCGCGGCCTCCGGCTGCGCAGCGGCGTCCTCGGACGACTTCGCCTCGTCCGGCTTTCCGGAGTCCGACGACTGGCCGGACGACTGCTCCGACGGCTGGTCCGACGGCGTCGGGTCGGCCGACGGCTTCGGCTCCGGCTTCGGGTCCGGGCTCGGCTCCGGCTTCGGGTCCGGCGTGGGCTCCGGCTTCGGGTCCGGCTTCGGGTCCGCGCTCGGCGCCGGGTCGGGCGTCGGCGTGGACTGCGCGGTGTCCGGCGTCGTGGGCGCCGGGTCGTTCACGTCGTCGGCGTACGCGGGACCACTGAGGACAGTGCTCACCACCACGACTGCCGGCAGCAGGAGTGCGAGCTGGTGCCGACGCCGACGGGTCTTCTCGACCTTCGTCGGCTCGGAATGGCGCCGGAAGAGGCGCGAGGAACTGGACATCTGCGGGTTACCCCCATTGCGTCGCAACGAGGGGGGCCGTCGCGACCATTGCAAAGGTGAGGACACGGGCGGTCCGAGGACGCACGACAGCGACTGGAGACCCGATGTCCACGCCCCACCGCGAACCCGGGTCCAGCTCTCGTCGCTCCGGTCGTCCGCACCTCCCGAGCGGGAAGGGCGACCAGAACCCAAGCCAGCAGCCTAAGCAGGACCAAAGTCCCGGTCGGGCGGATTTCGAGTAAAACAGCCACGGGGACCGGAGATTTAACCTTCGCACGTGACCGGCGCCACAGGATCTGGCGCGACGCACCTGCTCGGGTCCGGGCGCCCGTGCCGAGGGGTGGCCCCGGCCCGGGCGCCCGGCCCGGATCAGGCCTGCCGGCCGCGCCTGCCGAGCACCAGGCCGGCACCCGCCAGGACCAGCCCGACACCCAGCGGCATCAGCCACCCCGCCGGGCCGCCGGTGTTCGGCAGCGAGGTGGCCGCGGCGGCGACCTCGTCCTTCGGCGGGTCCTTGGTCTCCTCCACGCCTCCGACGGCACACGCGGCGTTGGTGTCGACCGGCGCCGTGGCCGGATAGGTGTACGTCGGCTGGTTGCCCTCGAACGCCTTGCCCGTCGCCGCGATCAGCTTGATCACGCCGTCGACGATCGAGACCGTGAAGTCCGCGGTCGGCGCCGGGACGACCCAGGTGGCGTTGGCCGGACCGCAGGGGTCGTTCGGCGCCAGCGCGGGGGCCACGAGGCATGCCGTGCCGGAGTCGGTGGCCTCGTAGACCAGCGGCGGGGTGACGCCGCCCTCGAGCTCGTAGTCCGCGGTG
Organism: Nocardioides sp. QY071; assembly: GCF_029961765.1. Lineage (NCBI taxonomy): Bacteria > Bacillati > Actinomycetota > Actinomycetes > Propionibacteriales > Nocardioidaceae > Nocardioides > Nocardioides sp. QY071. Next base: position 756,631 of record NZ_CP124681.1, on the reverse strand, counting down.
GTGCTGATCTCGACCTTGGTCACCGGGTTCCCGCTGAGCGTGACGACGTACACCGCCGGGTCCAGCGCCTTGATGGCGGCGAGGTCCGCGTCGGCGAAGAAGGCGTTCGCCGGGCCGCACGGGTCGCTCACCACGGGCTTCGCCGGCACGGGCGCGGGGCACAGGGCACCCGCGTCGTCGACCATGAACTCCCGCTTCGTGGTCCCGTCCGGGAACTCGAAGTCCGCCGTCGTGGTGATGGTGATCTTCGTGACCGGAGGGCCGTCAGTGACGACGTCGTACACGTCGGCGTCCCAGGCGTCCTCCTCGTCGGCGACCCAGTCCTGCAGTGCGGTGACCGCGTCGCTCGAGAAGTACGCGTTGGCCAGGCCGCACGGGTCGGTCTGCTCCGGAGCGGGCGGTACGTCGGCGACGCACAGGTCGCCGGAGTCGGGCGCCGTGTAGACCACCGGCTCGTCGGGGTCGAACTCGAAGCCCGGGTTGGCGGTGATCGTGATCTTCGTGACCGGGTCGCCCTCCGGGACGACCGTGTAGGCCTGCGTGCTCGGCGGGACCGCGGTGAAGAAGGCGTTCGCGAGACCGCAGGGGTCGTTCACGGGCGGCTTGGGCGGCGGTGTCGCGTCGCAGGGCGCTCCGGACTCGCCGTCCGAGGCGAGGAAGACGAGCTCGGTCACGCCGCCCGGGAAGATGAAGCCGTCCTTGACGGTCACGGTGATCTTGGTGACGGGCGAGCCCTCGGTGACGACCGTGTACTGCTCGCCGGTGACCGGTACCTCGTCCTGCGGGAAGTACGCGTTCGCCGGACCGCAGGGGTCGAACGGGACCGGGGACGGCGGGTCGGCCGGGATCGGGTCGCCGTACAGCGGGCAGTTGTCGGGGGTCAGGTCCTTGGACTGCTCGCCCAGCTTGGAGTAGCGGATCGCGATCGAGGCGCCCTGCGCGTCGTTGAAGTACTCCGGGAAGGTGCCGTCGAAGTTCTTCGGGACGTCGTTGATCAGCACGGTCTGGGCCTTCTCACCCGTCACCGGGGTCGCGGAGTACTTGCAGACCACCCACTTCTTCGTGTTGATCGGGTCCACGGCTGCCGCCAGCGAGGGAGCCGCCTTCTTGCCCGACGGCGCCGCCGCGACGGGCGCGGCCGCCGTGACCAGGTCGGCGCCCTCGTCGGCCTCCTTCCCGGCCGGGACCTCGTCCTCGGGCGCCGCGGCCGGGGCGGCCTCCTCGGTCGGCGACGCGGGCTGCTGCTCGGGTTCGGGGGCCGGTTCGGGCTCGGGGGCCGGTTCGGGCTCGGGGGCCGGTTCGGGCTCGGGCTCAGGCGCCGGCTCGGGCTCAGGCGTCGGCTCGGGCTCAGACGCCGGGTCGGGCGACGGTGCGGACTGCGCCGTGTCGACGGGCGTCGACGGGTCGCCGACGTCGTCAGCGAGCGCAGGGCCGCCGAACGCCGTACTCAGCAGCACGGCTGCCGGTAGTGCGAGTGCGATCAGGTGGCGCCGGGAGCGGCGCGGCGAACGAGACATGGGCAGGACTCCCCCGGCAGCCAGGGCGAGGGGGGCCACGACCGCCATCATGGATCGGGTGGATCGGACAGCCACGGGAAGCGCCGGTCCTGCCCGCGCCCCACCGCGGACCCGAGTCGTGCGCAACCCGCCAGGCCATCCCCACGTCCCGAGCAGCACGGTGGCCGGACGACCGATCAACGGCTCGCGGACCGGAAGGTCTCACGAGGACACGCGCCCGGCCGAAGATTTAACTCAACGGGCTGTCGTCACGCGGAGATCCTCCGGGGCGGTCTAGACCAGCAGGGCCAGCGCGGCGCCGTATCCCTCGGGTACGACGACGTCGCGCACCGTCCAGGCGCCCAGGCTCCGGCTCGGCGCGCCGTCGGTGCCGAGGTAGTCGAGGTGGGGGTCGCGGCCCAGGCCGATCCCGATCCCCTTGAGGTAGGCCTCGGTGCGCGCCCAGGCGCGCGTGAACCGCACGGTGGCCCGGCCGCCGTCGAGCGTGCCGTGCGCGGCGGCCTCGATCTCCTCGAGCTCGCGCGGGTGGAGCAGCTTGGCCAGCGCCACCGGGTCGTCGGGGTGCCGCTCGACATCGACGCCGACCGCGACGTCGGCCACGGCGACGAGCACCTGGCCGGGGGTGTGGCTCAGCGAGAACTCCACACCGGAGCCCTCGGCGCGCGGACGGCCGTGCGGCTCGCCGCAGCCGGGACAGGCGTGCCGGCCCCAGACCACCTTCTCCGGCGGGGTGTCGGACACGGCGCCGACCACCAGGCGGGCGGCCGCGTGGGCGATCTCGTAGGCACGACGCAGCTCCGCGCGGACGTACGACGACGCCTGCCGCCGCTCGCCCTCATCGAGCCAGTCGCGGGCGACCGCGAGCTCCGCGTCGGCCAGTGACTCCGTCGGGACCCGCCAGACCGCGACCGGACCCGCACCCCGGGCCACCGAGGTGTTGAGAAGGGAGTCGAGGACGTCCGGGGTCACCGGCTCGGCCTGCTGGTCCGGTACGGCCTTCGCCACGTCGCGCGTCATCACTCCTGAGGCTAACAAGTGGGTGTGAGCGGGCTCACCGCGCCCATCCGCCGGTTCTCAGGACCCGGCCCTGTTGCGCTTCGCCTTCGCGATCGTGTCCTCGACGATCGAGTTCAGCCGGGCGCCCTGCGGCCAGCCGGCGTAGTGGCTGAGGAAGACCACGATCTCGCGCAGCGCGTCGTCGTCGAGCTCGCCGGCGGCGTGGGCGGCGGGGACCTGGATGCCGAGGACGTCGGCGGCGCCCTGGCCGGCGAGCATGCCGATCAGCAGCAGCCGGCGGTCCCGGTCGCTCAGCCCCGGGCGTTCCCAGATGTCGGCGAAGAGGTGGTCGGCGGTGTAGCGGAAGAAGTCGCCGGTGCCGTCGGTCATGTCGAAGCCGTAGACCTGCTCCATCCTGCGCAGGCCCTTGGCCCGCAGCTCCGGCAGGTCGTCGAACTTGTCACTCATCGCACTCCCAGTCCCTTCCCCAGTCGTGGCAGCGCCTCGCGCGCCACTGGTACGTCGACCCCGAGCTCGTCCGCGAGGGCGATCGCGAAGCCGAGGTCCTTCTCCCCAAGCGCGGCGACGTGGGAGAAGACGCCGTGCCAGAAGTCGTCCTCGGCGATCGGCGCCGTGGTGGTGCGATGCATGATCGCGCCCGGTCCGCCGGTGATCGCGTCGGTATGGCGGACGACCTCGCCGAGCGCGACCAGGTCGAGGCCGGCGGCCTCGGCGAGGCGCTGCGCCTCGGTGACGGCGGTGAACGCGACGAAGTGGATCAGGTTGCGCGCCAGCTTCATCCGGGTGCCGGAGCCGACCGGGCCGGCGTGCACGACCGTGCTGCCCATCGCCTCCAGGGCCGGGCGGGCCACCGCGACGTCGGCCTCCGAGCCGCCGACCATGATCGCCAGGCTGCCGTCGGCAGCACCCATCGGGCCGCCGCTGACGGGCGCGTCGAGCACGCGGCGTCCGTCCGCGGCCAGGGCGGCCGGCGTCTCGGGCGCCACCGTCGAGTGGATCACCACCACCGTCCCCGCAGGTACGTCGGCGGCGACCGCCCGGACCTGGTCGTCGTCGCGCACCATCACGCACACCACGTCCACGTCGAGCTCGGCGACGGAGCCGACGGCACGCGCCCCGGCGGCGACCAGCTCGGCGACCGGGTCGGGCGCGACGTCGTACACCGCCAGGTCGACGGACTCGGCCGCCGCCAACCGCAACGCCATCGGCTTGCCGATGTTGCCGAGGCCGACGAACCCGACCCGGGTCACGGGCCGGTTCACAGCCGGAAGGTCTGGCCGCCGTCGACCGCCAGGATCTGGCCGGTGACCCACGACGCGTCGTCGGAGAGCAGGAACAGCAGGGCGCCGACCATGTCGTCGACCGAGCCCATCCGCTTGATGGCGAGGCTGTTGCGGACGATGTCCTTCGCGGCGTCGCCGGCCTGGGTGCGGGTCGCCTCGGTGTCGGTGGGGCCGGGGGCGATCGCGTTGACCCGGATCCGCTGTCCGCCGAGCTCGTGGGCGAGCTGCTGGGTGAGGCTGTTGATGCCGGCCTTGGCGAGGCCGTAGAAGCCGGAGTAGAGGTACGCCGCCGTCGAGCTCTGGTTGACGATCGCTCCCCCACCGCGCTTGGCGATCTCGGGGTACACCGCGCGCGTCATGACGAGCGCGCCGTCGAGGTTCACCGCCATGAATCTCTTGTAGTAGTCCCAGTCGACGCTGATCAGCAGGTTGAACTCCATGCTGCCGTAGATGGCCGCGTTGTTGACCAGGTGGTCGATGCCGCCGAGCTCATCGACGGACCTTGCGACGAGCGCGTCGGCCGACTCGGCCGAGGAGACGTCACAGGGCACGAAGATCGCGCGACCGCCGTCGGCCTCGATCTGCTTCGCGACCTGCTCCCCCGCCTCAGCGTTGAGGTCCGCGACGACGACCGCCGCCCCCTCGTTCGCCAGCGCCCGCGCATAGGCCTCACCGATGCCCTGGGCCGCGCCGGTCACGACGACGACCTTGTTCTCGAACCGCTTGTTCACTTCATCCCCATCCATCACAAGTTTCACCGGCTGACCGGTGTTTCTCATGCTTGGACGAGGAAGTTTCATCGTCCAAGCGCGAGTTTCACCGGCCGGCCGGTGAAACTCCCACGATGCTCACGCCGGCTCCGCGACGGTCTTCGTCTCCAGGTACTCCTCGAACCCGGCGACGCCCATCTCCCGGCCGATGCCGGACTGCTTGTACCCGCCGAAGGGCGCGTCCGGGCTGAACCACACGCCACCGTTGACGGCGAGGGTGCCGGTGCGGATCCGTGCCGCCACGGCCTTCGCCCGGTCCAGCGAGGCGGAGTCGACCGAGCCCGAGAGCCCGTACGCCGAGTCGTTGGCGATCCGCACCGCGTCGTCGTCGCCGTCGTGCGCGATGACCACCAGCACCGGCCCGAAGATCTCCTCCTGCGCCAGGCGTGAGGAGTTGTCGAGGCCGGCGACGACGGTGGGCTGCACCCAGAAGCCGTCCTGGTCGATGACCGAGCCGCCGGTGGCGAAGGTGCCGCCCTCCTCCAGCGCGATCGAGAAGTACGCCGCCACCCGGTCGCGCTGCACGGCGGAGATCACCGGGCCGCAGATCGCCCCCGGGTCCTGCGGATCGCGCGCACCGATCGACTCCATGGTCGACGCCGCGACGGCGACCGCCTCGTCGTAGCGGTCGCGCGGCACGATCAGCCGGGTCGTGATCGCACAGCCCTGGCCGGCGTGGATGCACGCGGCGAACGCCGTACCTCCCGCCACGGCGGCGACGTCGGCGTCGTCGAGGGCGATCGCGGCGGACTTGCCGCCGAGCTCGAGGAAGACCTTCTTCAAGGTGGGTGCGGCGGCCGCCATGATCGCCTTCCCGACCGCCGTGGAGCCGGTGAACGACACCATGTCGATGCGGGGATCGGACGAGAGCACCGACGCGACCTCGTTGGAGCGCGGCGTGACGACGTTGAGGACGCCCGGCGGGAGGTCGGTGTGCTCGGCGGCGAGCCGGCCCAGCTCGGCCGCCACCCACGGGGTGTCGGGCGCGGGCTTGAGGACGACCGTGCACCCGGCGGCCAGCGCCGGGCCGACCTTCGCGAGGTTGATCTGGGTGGGGACGTTCCACGGCGTGATCGCGGCGACGACACCGACCGGCTCGCGGTGGACGGTCCGGCGCGAGGGGATCCCCATCGGCGAGGCGACCCCCAGGTCGGTCGAGAACGCGTAGGACTCCAGCAGGTCGGTGACCCACTTCAACCCGTCCACGGGTACGTCGAAGCCGGCCGCTCCCATCATGAACCCCGGCATCCCGACCTCGGCCGTCGTCAGGGCCCGGAAGGCGTCGGCGTTCTCGAGCAGTGCCGCGTGCAGCTGGCGCAGGCAGCGCACCCGCAGCTCGCGGTCGGTCGACCAGGTCGACTCGTCGAAGGCGCGGCGGGCGGAGGCGATCGCGGCGTCGACGTCGGCCGCCGTACCGTCCGGTGCGACGCCGATCTCCTGTCCTGTCGCGGGATTGACGATCGGGTACGTCGCCCCGGACGACGCCGCGACCAGCTTTCCGTCGATCAGCTGCTGAGCAGCGGGGGGCAGCGTCACGAGACCGGCTCCTGCGTCACGTAGTCGCCGCGCTCCACCGGCGGCGGCCAGACGGTCGAGGGCAGGTCCTTGCGGCGGTAGTGACCGGGCACGTCGTGGCCGGTCACCGACATCCGCTTGAGCAGGGTGTCGGGCGCCTTGCCGGCCTCGATGATCGACAAGAAGGTGTGCGCGGTCGAGGGCATGTCGAACCAGTCGCGCTGCCAGGCGATCTTGACCTGCCCGGCGTCCGCACCGGAGGTCTGGCGCTCCACGCCGAACCAGGAGCCGCCGAGCCCGAGGATCTCGTACTCCTCCCCGTTGTCGTCGAGGATGCCGGAGCGCTGCTTCCAGAAGCCCACGATCATCGACTTCTGCTCGTCGATGACGGTGCAGACGTAGTCGTAGTGCCAGCCGTCGAGGCCGTCCATCTCGATGCCGATCGCCCAGTCCCGGATCTGGTCGCGGCCGACGGCCATGAAGTGCTCGTCGTGCGAGTACATCCAGCCGTACGTCGCGTCCTGCGCGAACCACTCGGCCATCACTCGCCAGTCGCCGCTCTGCTCGGCCTCCCGGTTGATCTGCAGCCAGGAGTCCCAGAACTCCTCGATCTCGGCCCGCGTCAGGTCACTCATGTCAGTCCTCCTCGATCGAAAGGGCGAAAGCAGGGCAGTACTTCACGGCGGTGGCGACATCGGTACGACGTTCCTCGGCCGGGTGTGGGTCGAGCAGCGTGACGACGTCGGCGTCGTCGTCGAACCCGAACACGTCCGGGGCCTCGCCCTGGCAGAGCTGGTGCCCCTGGCACAGCCCGGTGTCGGCGACGACCCTCATCGCGACGCCCGGCGGCGGTAGCGGACCCGGGCGGGCTGGGCGAGCTGGATGACCATCTTCGTGAAGTCGTCGCGGTAGGAGTCCAGCTCCTGCACCGGCTCGAAGGTGAAGTCGCGCAGGATGACGGAGAAGATCGCCTTCATCTGCATCATCGCGAAGGCGTTGCCGACGCAGCGGTGCTTGCCGGCGCCGAACGGGATCCAGGTCCAGCGGTTCTGCAGGTCCTCCTGGCGCGGGTCGACGTACCGCCCCGGGTCGAAGGAGTCGGCCTTCGGGAAGTCCGCCTCGATCCGGTTCGACACCCGCGGCGAGGCCGCGAGCACCGTGCCGGCCGGGATGGTGCGACCGAGCAGGTCGAAGTCCTCCTGCACGAGCCGCATCAGGATGACCAGCGGCGGGTGCAGCCGCAGGGTCTCCTTGAGCGCCGCCTCCAGCACCGGGATCGACCGCAGTGCCTGGAACGAGACCTCGGACCCGTCGGCGTAGAGCGCGTCCAGCTCGGCGACGACGTCGTCCATCACGGAGGGGTTGCGGAGCAGCTCGATCATCGCCCAGGAGGCCGTGCCCGACGAGGTGTGGTGGCCGGCGAACATCATCGAGATGAAGATGCCGGTGACCATCTCGGCGTCGTACCCCACCGCGATGAGGACGTCGAGCAGATCCCTGTCCTGCTTGGGGATCTCACCCCCCATCGACTCGGCCCGGGCGATCCGCGCCGCGATGATCGCCTGCACCTTCGCGACCAGCTCCTCGCGGGCCTCGTCGCGGATCCGGAAGCTGTCGATGTCGGCGTGCGGGTCGACGTACGCGATGGCGTCGGTGCCGTGCTCGAGGCGGTGGTAGACCTCCGCGAACGACCCGTCGAGCTGCTCGCGGAAGGGCTTGCCGATCAGGCACGACGAGGTCGTGTAGATGGTCAGCTCGGCGAAGAAGTCGAGCAGGTCGATCTCTCCCTCGTCGCCCCAGTCGGCCACCATGCGGCGGATCTCGGCCTCGATCGTCTGCGCGTGCCCACGCATCATGTCGCCGCGCAGGGCCTGGTTCTTGAGCATCTGCTGGCGCTCCTCGGGAGAGGCGTCGAAGACCACGCCCTTGCCGAAGATCGGGGTCATGAACGGGTACGCCGCCGCCTGGTCGAGCACGTCGTCGGGCGCCCGGAAGAAGGCCTCGTTGGCCTCGGCGCCGGTGACGAGCACGACCTGCTTGTCGGCGAGCCGGAACCGGCCGACTTCGCCGCACTCCTCGCGCACCCGGTGGAACAGGGCGATCGGGTCGACCCGCATCTCGGGGAGGTGGCCGGTGCCCTTGATGAGCGCGGGTACGTCGGCGCCCTGGTCGTCGAGGACGGTCGAGACCTCGGGGATGTCGGCGAGGGTCACTTCTTCTCCAGGGGCGCTTCGGGGTTCACGTCGACGGGGCTCAGGTGCACGCCGCGGGGCGCGCTGACGACCGTCGTGATGGCGTCGGCGATCGCGGTGGCCTTGAGGAAGTGGGAGTGGCGGGCGTGACCCCACCTGACCCACTCGGTGAGGACCTTCGCGCCGGCCTCGGCGTCCCAGTCGGAGCCCATCTCCGACCAGGTCGGTCCGGGCCGCACGACCGAGGCCCGGACGCCGGAGCCCTCGAGCTCCATCTGCAGCGCCTCGACCAGCCCCTCCAGCCCGGACTTCGTGGCGCTGTAGCCGCGCATGAACGGCCGTGCTCGCAGGGCGGTGTCGGAGGAGACGAAGACGAGGTCGCCGCGCTGCCGCTCGACCATCCCGGCTCCGAAGGCGCGGACCAGGCGGTGAGCGCCGAGCACGTTGACGTCGAACTCGGCCGCGAGCTGGTCGGTCGTCGCGTCGAGGATCGAGCCGGGGGCGAGCAGGCCGGCGTTGCTGACCACGACCTCGATGTCGCCGAGCACCGCCGTCGCCGCGGCGGCGAACTTCTCGACCGACTCGGTCGACGCCACGTCGAGCGGGTGCACGAAGGCCTCGCCGCCGTCGCCGCGGATCTCCGAGGCCAGCTCCTCGAGCCGGTCGACGCGACGCGCACCGAGCGCGACCGGGAAGCCGGCCGTCGCGAGGGCGCGGGCGGTCTCGGCGCCGATCCCCGATGACGCTCCGGCGACCACGGCGGGGCGGCGGTCGGGGTGGACGGGCTTGCGTGAGGCTCCCATCAGGCGCTCCTCTCCGTGAACGTGACGGGCAGCGAGGCGAAGCCCCGCACGCTGGTGGAGTGCACCCGGACCGCGCGGTCGGCGTGCACCTCGAGGTCGGCGACGCGTCGTACCAGCTCCTCGAGCACCACCCGGGCCTCGAGCCGCGCCAGGTTGGCGCCGAGGCAGAAGTGCCGGCCGGTGCCGAAGCTCAGGATCTGCGACAGCTCGGCCTTCTCGCGGCCGATGTCGAAGACGGTCGGGTCGGTGAACACCCGCTCGTCGCGGTTGGCGCTGCCCAGCAGGACCAGGGCCTTCGAGCCCCCGGGGATCAGCACGCCGCCGACCTCGACGTCCTCCACGACGTAGCGCGCCAGCATCTGGCTGGACGTGTCGTGGCGCAGCGTCTCCTCGATCCACGCCGGCACCAGCGCAGGATCCGCGAGGACCTGCGCCTTCTGCGCCGGGCTCGCGGAGAGGTGGAGGAGCGCGTTGCCGAGCAGCTTGGTGGTGGTCTCGTTGCCGGCCACCACCATGAGGAACAGGAACGCCATGATCTCGCCGTCGGTGAGCCGGTCGCCGTCGACCTCGGCCGCGACCAGGGCGGAGGTGAGGTCCGCGGTCGGCGCCGTGCGGCGCTGGGCGACCATCTCGCCGTAGTAGCCGAAGAGCGCGAAGGAGGCCTCCATGCCGGCCTGCGGTACGTCGCGCACGCCGTCCTCGCGGTGCACGACGAGGTCGGCGAGTCGTCGTACCTCGTCGCGGTCGGTCACCGGCACGCCCATCATCTCGGAGATGACGTCCATCGGGAGCTTGCCTGCGAAGTCGGCGATCCAGTCGGCCTCGCCGTGCTCGGCGTTGGCGGCGAGCGTGCGCGCGAGGTAGCGCTCGGTCAGCGCCTGCACCTGCGGCGTCAGCTCGCGGACCCGGCGCGGGGTGAAGGCGGCCGAGACCAGCTTGCGGATCCGCGACTGCTCGGCGCCGTCGAGTCCGAGGAAGCTCATCACCCGGTGCGCCTCGGGGTTCCACGCCGACGCATCGAGGGAGACGCCCATCCGGTTGGAGAAGACCTCGTCGTTGCGCAGCACGTCGAAGACGTCCTGATGGCGCGAGACCACCCAGATGTCGTCGGCTGGCGCGTGGAAGACGGGCGCCTGGTCGCGTAGCCGCTGGTAGGTCGGGTAGGGGTCGTCCTGGAAGGCGTAGTCGTAGGGGTCGAAGACGAGCTCCGAGGTGGTCGACCGGTCGCCGGTGGTTGAGCCTGTCGAAACCATCAGTTGCCTCGCATGATCACGTCGACGGCGGCGACCAGCCGCTCGGCGATCTGGTCGTAGGTCATCAGTCCCATCCCGGCCTGGAGCAGCGCCCCGGAGAAGGTCAGCACCAGCACCTCGAGGACATCGGGGTCGGCCTCGTCCCCGAGCGCGGTCTCGAAGCGGGACAGGAACTCCGCGCCGATCCGCAGCCGCAGTCGCGCGACGTCGGGGTCGGTGCCGAGCAGCGCCGGGGTCACCGCCGCAGCCAGCTCGGGCTCCTCGACGATCCGCGCGGTGAGCGCCCGCATCGTGGCCTGGAGCCGCTGGGTCGCCGAACCTGCGGCGATCTGGGCGATCTCCGTCGCCGTCAGGTGGCGCCAGAAGAGCTCGGCGAAGAGGTGGTTCTTGGAGGCGAGGTAGGTGTATGCGGTCGCCGGGGAGACCCCCGCCCGCTGGGCGACCGTACGGACCGTCAACGCCTCGTGGCCGACCGCCCGCAGCTCCTCGAGCCCGGCGGCCAGCAGCCTCTCCACCGTCTCGGCCTGCCGGGGGTTCAACCCTTGGCGTGGCATCTCGAACACCTGACTGGACACATGTCCAACATAGGAGACGCATCCGTCGGGCGCAAGACATTTCTTAGAACTCGTTCTAGTTTGTGGGCATGCGCAACGGGATCGTCCTCTTCACCTCCGACCGCGGCATCACGCCGGCCCGACTGGCCCAGGCGGCCGAGGAGCGGGGCTTCGACACGATCTACGTGCCCGAGCACACCCACATCCCGGTCCGTCGCGACGCGCTCCACCCGACCGGCGGCGAGGAACTGCCCGACGACCGCTACCTGCGCACCCTCGACCCGTGGGTCTCGCTCGCGACCTGCGCGGCGGTCACCACCCGGATCGGCCTGTCCACGGCCGTCTCGCTGCCCGTCGAGTCCGACCCGATCACCCTCGCCAAGACGCTCGCGACCCTCGACCACCTCTCCGGCGGCCGGGTCACCGTCGGCGCCGGCTTCGGCTGGAACACCGACGAGCTCACCGACCACCACGTGCCCGCCGCGAAGCGCCGCACCGTGCTGGCGGAGTACCTCGGCGCGATGCGGGCGCTGTGGACGCAGGACGAGGCGTCGTACGACGGCGAGTTCGTCTCGTTCGGCCCGAGCTGGGCCTACCCGAAGCCCCCGCAGGGCCGGATCCCGGTCATCATCGGCGCCGGCGCCGGACCGAAGACGATGAAGTGGATCGCCACCCACGCCGACGGCTGGATGACCACGCCGACCTCGACCGACGTCGCCGCCAGCGCCGGCCTGCTGCGCAAGGAGTGGGCCGAGGCCGGTCGTGAGGGCGAGCCCGACGTCCGGGTGCTGGTCGCGAAGCGGCCCACGGAGGAGGACTTCGCCGACTGGATGGCCGCCGGCGCGTCCGAGCTGATCTGGGGCGTGCCCGACTCCGACGAGTCCGCCGTGCTGACCTACCTCGACAAGATGGCCGCCCGGCTGGGTCTCGTATGAACGGCACCCCATTCGATTTGGTCCCCGAACCGGGCAAATCGCAGCCGATTCGTATGGGGTGCAGCCGGTACGCCGAGCTGAGCCGCGCCGAGCTGGCGACACTGGTTCCCGAGCTGCTGCTCATGGGCCAGCTGATCGACCGCTCCGGCATGGCGTGGTGCATCGCGGCCTTCGGGCGCGAGGAGATGCTGCAGGTCGCGATCGAGGAGTGGGCGGCCGCGTCGCCCATCTACACGCGGCGGATGCAGCAGGCGCTGGGGTACGCGCCCGCCGTACCCGGGCAGGGCGACGTGGTCACCATCTTCAAGGGCCTGCAGCTCGACATCGGCGCTCCGCCGCAGTTCATGGACTTCCGCTACACCGTGCACGACCCGTGGCACGGCGAGTTCCGGCTCGACCACTGCGGCGCGCTGGTCGACGTGGAGCCGATGGGCGCCGACTACGTGCGGGGCATGTGTCACGACATCGAGGACCCGACCTTCGACGCCACCGCCATCGCCACCAACCCGCACGCCCAGGTCCGTCCGATCCACCGGCCGCCGCGCGTGCCCGCCGACCGCAGCCCGCACTGCGCCTGGACCGTGACGATCGACCCCGCCTTCCCCGAGCCGGCGCCGGTGCCGGCGCTGGCCGTCAACGAGCGCTCCCGGGCCGCGCTGCTCGAGCTCGCGCCGATCGACCCCTCCGACGAGGGCCTCGCCGACTACGCCGGACCATTGCTGTCGGACGTCGACTTCGCCGCGTTCTCGCACTCCGCGCTGGTCCGGATCGCCGACGAGGTCTGCCTGCAGATGCACCTGCTGGACCGGGGCTTCACCCTCGCGGTGGCCGAGCGCGTGGAGACCGACGCCGAGCTGCTCAAGCTGCGCCGCAAGCAGCTGACCGGCATCGCCGGCATCGGCGCCGAGCGGCTGGCCCGCGCCCTCGACCTGCCTCGCGACCCCGCAGGCGCTCTGCGCGCGATCTGGCTGCACCCGCTGCTCAACCCGGCGGCGTACGTCGCGGCATCCGCCGACGCGGCCGCGATCACCGTCGCCCCCGGACCTGCCGACGAGGACGCGGCCTGGATCTCCCTGTGCGGCCCCGACTGGCCCGACGCGCTCCGGGCGATCGCCGGCGCCGTCGACCCCCACCTCGACGCCCGGGTCACCGCGTCGCCGCGCGGCGGGTGGCAGGTCGAGGTCGTCGCAGGCGAGGAGCGCCCCGAGGCCGAGGAGGTCGCGGTCACCCGGTTCAGCACGGGTGCGTCGTTCGTGTTCGAGCCGCGCAGGTCGATCCCGATCACCCCGGCCTGAGGCGACTCAACCGAGCTGCGCGAGGAACGCCACCGACCGCTCCAGCACCACACCGGCCGCCGCGGCGTCGTACGTCGGCAGCGAGCTGTCCGTGAACAGGTGACCGTCGGCGGGATAGAGGAACAGCTCGCCCAGCTCGGGCCCGGCCGCCTCGACCAGCTCCTTGGCGGCGGGCAGGTCCTCGGCGAAGAACTCGTCGCCCTCGCCGCCGTGCACCTGGACCGGCACGCCGGCCGGCCAGGGACCGAAGGCCCACTCACCGGTGACGGGGATGCAGGACTCGTAGAGCAGGGCCCCGCGCGCGCCCGGCCGGGTCTGGGCGAGGCGCTGGGCCGCGGCCTCGCCCACGGAGAACCCGGCGTACACCAGCTCGGGCGGCAGGGCCTCGACGGCGCGGTCGGCGCGCGCGTCCAGCTCGTCACCGAGCTCGCGGATCAGGGCCAGGCCGGCGTCGAGGCTGTCGGGGAGGGTGCCGTCGAACAGGTCGGGGCTGTGCACGACGTGTCCGGCGGAGCGCAACGCCTCGGCGAACTCCCGGACGCCGTCGGTGAGCCCGCGGGCGTGGTGGAACAGGACGACCTCGGCCATCTCTTCACTCCTGACGATCGGTGGTGGGGGACCCTGAGGACGCTAGTGGCGACCGGGGACAACCCGGTCCCGGAAAACCTGCAAGTTCTCGATCCGTAGGCGCTCACACCCCTGTGTCCCTACGATCACGCCATGACTGTCTCGGGCCCGCCCGCGGACGACGCGACCCTGGTCGCGGGCGTCCTCGCGGGCGACCGGCACGCCTTCGCCGGGGTCTACGAGCGCTACGCCGACCGGCTGCACGACTTCGCGTACTCGATGCTCCGCAACCGCGAGGAGGCGGCCGACTGCGTGGCGGACTCGTTCGTGCTGATGGCGGAGAAGGTCGGTCAGCTGCGCGATCCGTCACGGCTGCGGCCGTGGTTGTACTCCGTGGTGCGCAACGAGTGCCTGCGCACCCTGCGCGGCCGGGCCCGGGAGGCCCACGACGACGAGTGGCTCGAAGCCATGCCTGACCTCGGGAGCGGGCCGGAGCAGCAGGTCACCGACGCCGCGGTCCGAGACGAGCTGCGCGAGCTGGTCTGGGCGGCGATCGAGGGTCTCAACGACCGCGACCGCGCCCTCCTCGACCTGCACCTGCGCCAGGGCCTCGACGGCGCCGAGCTCGCGGCCGCCATGGACGTGACGACGCAGAACTCCTACGTCATGCTCAGCCGCGCCCGCGACCAGGTCGAGCGCTCGCTCGGGGCGCTGCTCATCGCGCGCCGCGGCAGCGAGCTGTGCGGCGAGCTGTCCGGCATCCTGGGCGACTGGGACGGGCGATTCTCACCGCTGATCCGCAAGCGCGTCGCCCGCCACATCGACGGCTGCGAGACCTGCGAGACCCGCCGCAGGCTGATGGTCAGCCCGCTCGCCCTGCTCGCCGGCGTCCCGGCCTTCGCCGCCCCCGCGGCCCTGCGCGAGCGGGTCCTCGAGGACGAGCGGCTGGTCGCCTACTACGTCGACGACCCGGTGCTGCCCGGTCCGGCCGGAGCCGGAGCGGGCGGTACGACGAGGCGCGTGCTGCTCGTCGTGGGCCTGGTCGTGCTGCTGCTCGGCCTCGGCGGTGCCGCCGGCCTGGCCTGGTGGCCCGACGAGGAGTCGGCGATCGCGACCGACCCGGCGACGAGCAGCTCGCTCCCGACCACGCAGGCGAGCGAGACGACGGCGATCGCCACGGCGACCCCGACGACCGTCGTACCCGCGGATCCGTCGGTTCCCGCGACCACCGACGCGACCCCCACCGATCCCACCAGCGCCACCACCGACGCCACCGTGGCCGCCCCGGGCGACCTCCGCGTCTCGACCCGCACCCTGCGCCTGGGCACCAGGTCCAGCGGCACCGTGCAGCTGCGCAATGCCGGCGGCACCGCGCTGGACTACACCGTGAAGTCGCGGGTGGCGTGGCTGTCGGTGTCGCGGTCGAAGGGGTCCCTGCAGCCCGGCGCGGACTCCGGCCTGTCCGTCACGGCTGACCGCGCCACCCTCGCCGAGGGCAGCAGCACCGGCACCGTCGCGATCGCGTGGTCCGGCGGCACGGTCCTGGTGTCCGTGCACGTCACGGTCGACAACCCGCCCGTGATCGGCGCGATCCAGGTCGGTGGTCCCACCGACTGCTCGGGCCGCGACCTCACGACCACGGTCGGCGACGCGACGCTCCGGTCGGTCCGGGTCGCCTGGAGCGGACCGAGCGGCAACGGCCAGAAGGCGATGACCGGGTCCGGCAGCGGCTGGACGGCGAGCATCGGCCCGTTCCCGATCGGCGGCACCGTCACCGCCACCGTCACCGCGGTCGACGGGGCCGGCCACACCACGACCCGCTCGACGGAGTTCACCACGCTCCCCTGCCCGGGCTGACCAGCCTGCCGCGGCCGTCCATCACTGCTGTAACACGCTGTCCACCCGACTACCCGAGCGTTGTCAGCAGCAGCCACGGCGTGTCGTCGGCGTGTCGTGCTGAGAACCGGCGGCCAGTGCGGTGGACAGCGTGTTACAGCGGGCCGGATCAGCAACGTCGCGGCGGCTCAGCGCCGCTCGAATGTGATCCCCGCCCGCTGCAGCCGACCGAGCAACGCGTCCCCCATCGCGGTGGCGGTGGTGACCTGGCCGGCCACGTTCGGGTTCTCGTCGAGGGCCAGGCACAGCGCGGACTCGGCCAGCATCTTGGCAGTCTCGGTGTAGCCCGGGTCGCCGCCCGACACCCTCGTGCGGACCTTCGCACCGTCCGTCTCGGCGACGAAGTCGACGGTGAACCAGGACTTCTCGCGCCGGCTCGGGGAGGGGCCCTCGCCCTGCGGGACCCGCTTGAGCAGGGCGTTGCGCAGCGGCGGCACCTGGGCGGCGAGGGTCAGGCCGGTGACGCCGACCGCGCCGCCGGCGGCGTACCGCAGGGTCTTGGTGCCGGCGAAGTGGGAGTAGCTGAACGCGGGACCGTACGACGCCAGGTGGGCGCCGCTGCGGGCCACGACGAACGGGTCGATGGTGGGCAGCGGCAGCAGCCAGTAGCCGAGCTCGTGGTCGCGGCGCGGACGTCCGGCGACGGCACGGGAGCGGCGCCCCTCGGGGCGCGGCTCGAGGCGGCGGCGTGCGGTCGAGGCCTCCTTCATCTGCCGGGCGCGGGAGAACGCGGTGAGGGCGGAGTGGAAGGTGCCGCCGGAGAAGCCCGCCCCCGCGCGGACGACGCCGCGCATCGTGACCGGGGTCGTGATCTCGCCACCGACCTCCTCGCTCAGCTCCTTGATCGTGAAGTAGGCGCCCAGGTCGTGCGGGATCGAGTCGAAGCCGCACGAGTGCACGAGGCGCGCACCGGAGCCCTCGGCGGCGGCGTTGTGCTCCACGTAGGTGCGGTCGACGAACTCCGGCTCGCCGGTCAGGTCGACGTAGTCCGTGCCGGCGTTGGCGCACGCGGCGACCAGCGGGCCGCCGTACTCGAGGTAGGGGCCGACCGTGGTCGCCACCACCTTCGTCGTCGCGACCACCTCGGCCAGCGCGTCCGCGTCGGCGGCGTCCGCGACCAGCAGCGGCAGGTCGGCGAGCGCGGCGTTCGCCGGGTTGGCGGCGACGAGGTGGTCGCGGACGGCGGCGAGCTTCTGCTCGTTGCGTCCGGCCAGCGCCCAGCGCAGCCCGGCGGGGGCGTGCTCGGCGAGGTAGTCGGCGGTGAGTCCCCCGGTGAAGCCGGTGGCTCCGAACAGGACGACGTCGTACGGGCGCGTGCTGTCAGCCATGCCCCCACTCTTCCATCGCCCCCGAACCCGATGGAACCCTCCCGGTCCCCTCGCCCGTCATAGGCACGTGGAACCCGACACCGAGGCGACGTACGCCGAGTACGTCCGGCAGAGCTGGCCGAGCCTGGTCCGCGCCGCGGTCTTCCTCGGCGCCCGCCCGCACGAGGCCGAGGACCTCGCCCAGACCACGCTGGTGCGCTGCTACACCGGTTGGGGGAAGGTCAGCAGCGCGGACAACCGCGATGCGTACGTCTACCGGATGCTGCTCAACTGCCTGCGCGACGTGCGTCGTACCCGCTGGTGGAAGGACCGGCAGTACGACGCCCCCCTCGACGGGCCGCGCACCGCGGAGCCCGACGCCACCGACCGGGTGGCCGTCGCCGACGCCGTGCACCGCGCCCTCGGCGCGCTGAGCAAGCCCAACCGCGAGGTGGTCGTGCTGCGGTACTTCGTCCAGCTCACCGAGCGCCAGACCGCAGAGGCGCTCGGCATCCCCGCCGGCACGGTCAAGAGCCGGCTGTCCCGCGCGCTGGCGCACCTCGCCGCCGACGACCACCTCCTCGACCTCACCGGAGGCACCAGGTGACCGACCTCGAACGACTCTGGGACGACTACCCCACCGACCCCGCGCCGGTGGGCGCGATCCTCGCCGCCACGGCCTCGCGACCGCACCGCCGGCTGCTGGTGCGCCCGGTGCTGACCGCCGCCGCGGTGATGGCCCTCGCCGGCGCGTTCGTCGCCGGCACGCTCGTCGACGGCGGCGGGGGCGACGGGCCGGCCGCGGGACCGGGAGGCCCGGGCACCCTGCCCCGCCATGTCGCCTTCCAGGCCGACCTGGAGCCGGCGGCGTCGTGCGAGGACCTGCGGACGTCGTACGTCGACCGGGCACTGCAGGTCGTCGGCCCGTGGGGCTGGGGCGGCCCGATCATGTACGCCGAGGGCGGCGACCTCCTGCGCAAGCAGGTGGAGGTGCCCGAGATGGCGGACTCGGCTGCCTCGGGCGCTGCCCGGACCCCGCAGACCGAGCGGCAGACCAGCAGCGAGACCGGCACCAACGTGCAGGAGGCGGGCGTCGACGAGCCCGACACGGTCAAGACCGACGGCAAGATCATGGTCGTGGTGCGCCACGAGCGCCTCGACGTGTACGACGTCGCCGGCTCCTCGACCGCGAAGGTCTCCTCGGTCTCCCTCCCCCGCGTCGACGACACCGAGATCCTGCTGGCCGGCGACACCGTCGTCGCCCTCGGCCGTGACGCCGGCAGCACCCCCGAGACACCCGGCACCCGGGTGCTGACGGTCTCCCTCGCCGACCCGGCCGCGCCGAAGGTCGTCGACGACGTCAGCTACGACGCCGACCGGCTCTCGGTGCGCCAGCACGGCGAAACGGTCCGCCTGGTCCTCGCCAGCGGCCTGCCCGACCTCGACTTCGTCGAGCCGACCGGCAAGCGCAGCGAGGACGAGGCGCTCGCCCACAACCGCAAGGCGGTCGAGGACAGCACCCTCGAGGACTGGCTGCCCACCGTCACCGCCGGCGACGCCAAGCCCCGCCAGCTGCTCGACTGCCGCGACGTCGCGCTCGCGCCCGACGAGCTGGCCCTCGGCACCACCAGCGTCGTCGGCTTCGACGCCGGCTCCGCGGACCGGCTCGACGCGATCGGGCTGAGTGGCCTCACCGACATCGCCTACGAGTCGGCCGACCACCTCTACCTCGCCAGCGCGGGCGCCGGCGCGTGGGGCTGCACCGACTGGTGCGGTGCCGCGGTGGACCGGACGATGCGGGTGTTCCCCGGCGGCGGGACCGCCGGGTCGTCGTACCTCTTCGACTTCGCGCTCGACGGCACCCGCGCCACCCACGTCGCCTCCGGCGAGGTCGAGGGCGCGATCCGCGACCGGTGGTCGCTGGACGAGGCCGGCGGCGTGCTCCGGGTCGCCGTCGGGCCGACCAGCGAGACCGGCAACTTCAGCTCGGTGCTCACCTTGGCCCGGCAGGGCAAGGAGCTGGTCGAGCGCGGTCGCCTCGACGGCCTGGGCCGCAACGAGGAGATCCAGTCGGTGCGCTGGTTCGACGACCTCGCCATCGTGGTGACCTTCCGCCGCCGGGACCCGCTGTACGCCGTCGACCTCACCGACACCGCCGCTCCCCGCCTGCTCGGCGCGCTCAAGATCCCCGGCTTCTCGTCGTACCTCCACCCGCTGGGGCGGGCCCGCCTGATCGGCGTCGGCGAGGGCCCTGGCCCCGGCGGCTGGGGCGCCCAGGTCGGCCTCTTCGACGTCCGCGACACCACCCGGGTCTCCCGCCTCGACGTGCTGTCGTACGGCCGCAACACCTCGGCCCTCGCCGGCGCCGACCCCCGCGCCTTCACCTGGCTGCCCGACCACCGCACCGTGCTGACGGTCGTCGAGAAGTGGAGCAGCCGTCGCGTGGGCTACGTGTCGGTGCTCAAGCTCGCCGGCGGGAAGCTGCACGAGCGTCGGATCAAGGTGGAGTACGGCGGCGACGTCGACCAGGTGCGCACGGTCCCCCTGCCCGACGGGCGGGTCGTGCTGGTCACCGGGGAGGACGCGCAGTTCCTCGAGCTGTGATCCCCGGCCAGGCCTCGGCGTACGGTGGAGCCATGTGCCGCAACATCCGCCCGCTCAACAACTTCGAGCCTCCGGCCACCCGCGACGAGGTGACCGCGGCGGCGCTGCAGTTCGTCCGCAAGGTGAGCGGTACGACGAAGCCCAGCCAGGTCAACCAGGCGGCGTTCGACCAGGCGGTCGCGGAGATCGCCCACATCACCCAGCACCTCCTCGACGACCTGGTGACGACGGCGCCGCCGAAGAACCGGGAGGCCGAGGCCGAGAAGGCGCGTGCGCGTGCCCGGCTCCGCTACGGCTGATCGCCGTATCGACGACGCGTTCGCGGCGGTCCCGCGCGAGCGCTTCCTGCCGCCCGACCAACGGCGGTTCGCGGCGGTCGACCGGGCCCTGCCGCTGGGGTACGACGTCACGAACTCCCAGCCGACCACGGTCCGCGACATGCTCACGCTGCTCGGCGTCCAGCCCGGGGACCGGGTGCTCGACGTGGGGTGCGGGTCCGGATGGTCGACGGCGCTGCTCGCCCACCTGACCGGGCCGACGGGGTACGTCGTCGGGGTCGAGCTGGTGCCCGAGGTGCTGGCCATGGCGCTCGGCAACCTGCGTCCCCGTCGCCCGAACGTCGAGCTGCACCTCGCCGACCCCGCGGTGCTCGGCTGGCCCGCGCAGGCGCCGTACGACCGGGTCCTGGTGTCGGCCGATGCCGCCACCCTCCCCAACGCGCTGGTCCGCCAGGTCCGGCCGGATGGGGTCCTGGTCGGGCCGGTCGCGGGCGAGATGCTGCGGGTGGAGCGGCACGGCCGCTACGTGTTCGTGCCGCTCCTGCAGAGACCACCCGGGTGAAGCCCGACTGCTGCGCGCCGCGATGCACGCACGCTGGCTACGTTGACGTCGCTCGATGGGCGGCCGAGCACGTCTTCGCTCCGCCGCCTTGCCATCGCACGCGCCTCGCGACGCTCGCGACGCCGCCCTTCACCCGGGTGGTCTCTACGATGGAGCGGTGACGCTCGTCGGCCGACGCGACCCCGCGCTCGAGCGCTGCGCGTCCGGCCCACTCGTCGTGCTGACCGGTGCCGGCCTGTCCACCGATTCGGGCATCCCCGACTACCGCGGCCCGGGCGCGCCGGCGCGGATGCCGATGACCTACCAGGAGTTCGTGTCCGGGCCGGCGGCACAGCAGCGGTACTGGGCACGCAGCCACCTCGGCTGGTCCCGGATGCGCCGCGCCGAGCCCAATGCCGGGCACCGCGCCGTCGCCGCGCTCGGGGCCGACCTGGTCGTCACCCAGAACGTCGACGGCCTCCACGAGGCGGCCGGTACCCGTGACCTCGTCGCACTGCACGGCCGGATCGCCGACGTGGTCTGCCTGGCGTGCCGTCGTACGACGCCCCGGGCCACGCTCCAGCAGCGGCTCGAGGACGCCAATCCCGGCTGGGCCGCCCGGCACGCGGACGTCACCGTGCGCCCCGACGGCGACGTCGACCTCGAGGAGACCGCGGACTTCGTCGTCCCCGCCTGCGCGGACTGCGGCGGCCCGCTCAAGCCGGACGTCGTGTTCTTCGGCGAGAACGTCCCGAAGCCGCGGGTCGAGCGCTGCTACGCCGCGGTCGAGGCCCTCGCCGCGACCGGCGGCACGCTGCTCGTCGCCGGGTCGAGCCTGACCGTGATGAGCGGGCTGCGGTTCGTGCGCCGGGCCGCGCAGCGCGGCATCGACATCGTCATCCTCAACCGCGGCGCGACCCGCGGCGACGACCTGGCCACCCACAAGGTGGAGGCGGGGACGAGCGAGTGGCTGACCGCGCTCGCCGACGTGCGGCTCAGAGCTTCTTGACGAAGATGTGGTCGGCCGCCTCCGGGAAGATCTCGGCGGTCTCTCCGCCGGCACCCACGAGCACGCCGTCGGCGGTGGCCTGGATCGTGATCGTCTTGTCGGGCAGCGCGCCGACCCGGCGCATCGCACTCATCAGCGAGTCGTCCTTCTGCATCTCCTCGGAGATGCGGCGTACGACGGCGCGGGCGGTCTCGGGCCCGGCAGCCTTGGAGAGCGGCTCGACGTCGGCCATGAAGTTCTCGCCGAGGGCGTCCTGGCCGAGCTCGCCGAGGCCCGGGATCGGGTTGCCGTAGGGCGACTCGGTCGGATGGCCGAGCAGCTCGATCAGGCGGCGCTCGACGGTCTCGGACATGACGTGCTCCCAGCGGCACGCCTCCTCGTGGACCAGCTCCCAGTCGAGGCCGATCACGTCGGTGAGCAGGCGCTCGGCCAGGCGGTGCTTGCGCATCACGCGGGTCGCGAGGCGGGTGCCCTCGTCGGTGAGCTCCAGGTGCCGGTCGCCCTCGACGGTCAGCAGGCCGTCACGCTCCATGCGGGCCACCGTCTGCGACACCGTCGGCCCGCTCTGGTGCAGGCGCTCGGCGATGCGCGCCCGCAGCGGGACGATGCCCTCCTCGATCAGCTCGTAGATCGTGCGGAGGTACATCTCGGTGGTGTCGATGAGATCGCTCACCCGCCTATTCTGACCCATTAAGAGAAAGGCCGCGAACCAGCGGCCTGCAATGCTGGACCGGTGACCGCGTCCTCCTCGCTGCCGCCCCTGATCGTCCCCCACCGCTTCAACGGACCGCCCCGCTCCGGCAACGGCGGCTGGACCTGCGGAGCCCTCGCCGCCACGCTGCCGGCCCAGGGCATCGGTACGGCGGTCACCGTCACGTTGCGCCTGCCCCCACCGCTCGACGTACCGATGCCGGTGCTCGCGACCGCGGCCGGGGCGACGCTCACCCGCGACGGGCAGGCCGTCGCCGAGGCGGTGTACGCCGAGACCCGGCCGGTCCCGGTCGCGCCGGTCTCGGCCGCGGCCGCCGCGGAGGCCGAGACCCGTTACCTGGGCCACCGCTCGCACCCCTTCCCCACCTGTTTCGCCTGCGGGCCGGACCGCCGGGTCGGCGACGGGCTGCGGATCTTCGCCGGAACGGTCGCCCCGGGCGACGCCGACGACCAGCGGGTCGCGGCCACCTGGACGCCGTACGAGAGCGCGGTGCCGATCGCCTGGGCCGCGCTCGACTGCCCGGGCGGCTGGGCCAGCGACCTCGAGGGCCGGCCGTCCGTGCTCGGCCAGATGACCGCCGAGCTGCTCAGCCTGCCGCGGACCTCGGAGCGGTACGTCGTCGTCGGCGAGCTGCGCGGCATCGACGGCCGCAGGACGTTCACCGCGGCGACCATCTACGGCCCCCACGACGAGGTGGTCGCGACCGCCGAGCACACCTGGATCACCGTCGACCCGGAGGCCTTCCGGTGAGCGGCCCCGAGCGGAGCCACCCGTGGTGGTACGACGCCGTCGTCTACCAGGTGTACGTCCGCAGCTTCGCCGACGCGATGCCGGCGCCCGGCGACGGGATCGGCGACCTGCCCGGCATCACCTCGCGGTTGCCGTACCTGCGCGAGCTCGGCGTCGACGCGCTGTGGATCACGCCGTTCTACACCTCACCGCAGAAGGACCACGGCTACGACGTCGCCGACTACACCGACGTCGACCCGCTCTTCGGCACCCTCGATGACATCGACCGGCTGCTGGAGACCGCCCACGGGCTCGGCCTGCGGGTGATCGTCGACCTGGTCCCGAACCACACCTCCGACCAGCACGCCTGGTTCCGAGCCGCGCTGGCCGCGGCTCCGGGATCGAAGGAGCGGGCCCGCTACATCTTCCGCCCGGGACGGGGGAAGGACGGCGCCGAGCCGCCCAACAACTGGGACTCGATCTTCGGCGGGCCCGCGTGGACGCGGGTGCCGGACGGCGAGTGGTACCTCCACCTCTTCGACACCTCCCAGCCCGACCTCGACTGGCGCAACCCGGAGGTTGGCGACATGTTCGAGGGGGTGCTGCGGTTCTGGCTCGACCGCGGGGTCGACGGGTTCCGGGTCGATGTCGCGCACGGGCTCTACAAGGAGGCCTCGCTGCGCGACCAGGTCCGGCCGAAGAAGGCGAAGAAGTCGGCTGAGTCCATGGTCGAGCGGGTCCTCAACGACGAGCCGATGTGGGACCAGCCCGAGGTGCACGACGTCTACCGGCGCTGGCGCGAGGTGCTCGACTCCTACCCCGGCGACCGGATGGCCGTCGCCGAGGCGTGGACCCAGACCGCCGCGTCGATGGCGATGTTCATCCGTCCCGACGAGCTGCACCAGGCGTTCAACTTCGGCTGGCTCGGCACCCCGTGGTCGGCCGAGGCGTTCGCCGAGGTCGTCAACGACTCGATCGCCGCCGTCGCCGCGGCCGCATCGGCGCCCACCTGGGTGCTGTCGAACCACGACGTGGAGCGGCACCCGACCCGGTACGGCGGCGGTCCGGTCGGCCTCGCCCGCGGCCGCGCGGCCACGCTGGCGATGCTGGCGCTGCCCGGGTCGGCGTACCTCTACCAGGGGGAGGAGCTCGGCCTCGAGCAGGTCGACGTGCCGCCCGAGGCGCGGCAGGACCCGTCCTGGTTCCGCACCGGCAAGCCCGGCCGCGACGGCTGTCGGGTGCCGCTGCCGTGGTCGGGCGACGCGCCGCCGTACGGCTTCGGCGGGCCGGCCGGCACCCAGCCGTGGATCCCCCAGCCCGCCGACTGGGCGCCGCTGACGGTCGCGGCCCAGGACGCCGACCCCGACTCGACCCTGGCGTTCTACAAGCGCGCACTCACCGCGCGACGCGAGGTCTTCGCCGGCGCCGACGAGGAGACGGTCGCGCACGTGGACGGCGACGTGCTCGTCGTACGACGGGCGGGGGTGAGCGTCGTCCTCAACGCCGGGACCTACCCCGCCGCCCTGCCCGAGGGCGAGGTGCTCATCAGCAGCGGGCCGCTGCCCGGCGGCGTGCTGCCGCCGGACACCGCCGCCTGGATCCGCTGAGCCCGCCGCGGGCCTGGAAGGTCAGCGATCGGCGGGGATGCCGAGCGCGTCGTTGTAGCGCCGCAGGGACACCGCGAACTCCTGGAGCTCCTCGACCGGCCACTCCCCCAACCGCTCGGCGAGCTGCTCGCGGCGCTGCTCGGCGACCGCCTCGAGGCGTCGTACGCCCTCCTCGCTGACGCTGAGCAGCGTCGCCCGGCCGTCCTCCGGGTCGGGCGCCCGGTCGACCAGGCCGAGGTCGATCAGGTGCTGCACCTGCCGGCTGATCGCGCCCTTGTCGATCTCGAAGACCGCGCACATCGCCGAGGCGCGCAGCGGCCCGTGGTCACGGACGTAGCTGAGCATGAGGTACGACGACGGCAGCAGGTCGGGATGGACCGCCCGGGCCCGCTCGCCGATCACCCGGCGTACCCGGCGGATCAGCACGCCGACCTCGATCTCGAGGTCCTTGAGCGCCTCGCCGCGGGCGAGCGTCGCGGTCATCGCCGCTCGCCCTTCGCGGCCGCACCCTCCACCTCGTAGCCCGGGTAGTCGACCGGCTCGCCGCTGGCGACCAGGGCGGCCTCGACCTCCGACTCGGCGACGCTCGGGCCGGTGGAGGTCCGCAGCGGGACCTCCTTGATGAACAGGATGCACAGGAAGGCGACCACGGCGAACGGCACGGCGACCAGGAACAGGTGACCGACCGCGTCGCCGAAGGAGGCCTCGTAGAGGGACCGGATCGGGGCCGGGAGGTCGGCCAGCTTGGGGATGTCGCCGGTGGAGTGCTGCATCGCGGCGAGCTGCTCCTGGCTGATCTTCCCGGCCCGGACGAGTGCCTCGATGCCGTTCGTGACGCCGCTGGTGACCTGGTGGGCGAGCACCGCGCCGAGGGCCGCGACACCGGCGGAACCGCCGATGGAGCGGAACATCGCGACGACCGAGCTGGCCGCGCCGAGGTCCTCGACGGCGACGTTGTTCTGCACCGACAGGACCAGGTTCTGCATGGTGGCGCCGAGGCCGATGCCGACCAGCGCCATGTAGCTGCCGACGACGACCAGCGGGGTGTCGACGTCGATGGTGCCGAGCAGGGCGATGCCGGCGATGACGAAGATCATGCCGCCGACCAGCCAGCGCTTCCACAGACCGGTCTGGGTGATGATCCGGCCGCTGACGATGCTGGAGACGAGCAGGCCGCCGACCATGCAGACCGACATCAGACCGGCCTCGGTGGGGCTCATGCCGCGGGCGAGCTGGAAGTACTGGCTCAGGTAGACGGTCGCGCCGAACATCGCGACACCGATCATCACCGAGGCGGCGGTGGCCAGCGCGGTGGTGCGGTCACGGAACAGGCGCAGCGGGATCACGGGCTCGCTGGCGACCTTGGCCTCGACCCACAGCGCGCCGCCGATCAGGGCCAGGCTGCCGACGACGAGCCCCGCGGACATCCCGGAGATCCAGTCGAAGTTGGTGCCGGCGAGGCTGACCCAGACCAGGATCAGGCTGATGCCGGCCATGATCAGGGTGGCTCCGAGGTAGTCGATCTTGACGTCGCGCTTGATGGTCGGCAGGTGCAGGGTCTTCTGGAGGACGACGAAGGCGATCGCGGCGATCGGGATGCCGACGATGAAGCAGCCGCGCCAGCCCATCGGGCTGTCCACGATCAGGCCGCCGAGCAGCGGGCCGCTGACCGTCGCGGTCGCGAAGACGGCGCCGATGTAGCCGCTGTAGCGGCCGCGCTCACGCGGCGAGACCATCGAGGCGATAACGACCTGGACCAGTGCGGTCAGACCGCCGACGCCGAGTCCCTGGAAGGCGCGCGCGCCGATCAGCACGCCCATGCTGGGCGCCACCGCGGCGACGACCGAGCCGGCCGAGAAGATCACCAGTGCGACCTGCACCAGCAGCTTCTTGCTGAACAGGTCGGCGAGCTTGCCCCAGATCGGGGTGGTCGCCGTCATGGTCAGCAGCGTCGCGACCACGACCCACGTGTAGCCGGTCTGGCTGCCGTGCAGGTCGGTCACGATCGCGGGGAGGGCGTTGCTCACCACGGTGCTGGAGAGCATCGCCACGAACATCGCGAGCAGCAGCCCGGTCAGGGCCTCCAGGATCTCGCGGTGGGTCATCTGGCCCGGTTCGGCGGTGGCCGACGGAGCGTTCGTCATCGAGTCGTCATCTCTTCTCGTCATCACCCGAATGGTTGTCGTAGATCAACCATATGCCAGATGGTTGACGACGGCAACTTTCTGTGACGCGGGAGACAGCGAGGGCGACAAAAATGCAGCGACCCGCAGGTGCGGTCCTCGGACCGGGCCGGGGGACGATCCCGGTTTCACCTGCGGGTCGGGTGGCTGCGTTGGTTTCGCGCGCAGCCCGTCGGAACTGCATGGGCTGCTAGCGGGCAGCCACCTCACGCGTCCTGGAAGAACTCATTCTTCGGACCACCTCCTTTCCCGTGTGCGACAACGGTAGGTCGCCGATCCGCCGCGCACAACGGCATTTACGAAGGCGATCCAGGGCGCGGGCCGGTCGACTCGCGCACCCGCAGCTGCGTGGGTACGACGACCGAGGCCGGCGTACCGGAGGGCGGGCGAAGCAGCAGCTCGACGGCGCAGGCGCCGGCGTCCTCGGTGCGCTCGGCGAGCGTGGTGAGCGCGGGCTGGCAGAAGTCGGCGCCGAACATGTCGTCGAAGCCGACCACGCTGACCTCCTCGGGCACGCGCACACGACGCGCAGCCAGCCGCCGGAGCACGCCGATGGCGAGCATGTCGTTGTGGCACACGACGGCGTGCGCGCCGGCGGCGAGGGCCGCGTCCGCGGCGGCGGGACCACCCTGGAGCGTGGGCAGGTACGGGCCCAGTCGGCGCGCGCCGACGCCCGCGTCCGCGGCGGCGGCCTGCAGGCCGGCCCAGCGCCGGGCGCCGGACCAGGACTCGTGCGGCCCGCCGAGGAACACCAGGGACCGGTGCCCCAGCGAGACCAGGTGATCGACGATCTGCCGGGTGCCGGCGTCGTAGTCGGCGACGACCGAGGGCACCCCAGGGAGGGTGCGGTTCACCAGAGCGAGGCGGTTTCGCGCCCCCGCCGCGGCGAGGTCGTCGTCGGTGCCACGGGCGGCCGCGACCACGATCCCGTCGACCGCCGGCCCCAGCCGGGCGATCAGCTCGCCCTCCTTGGCCGCGCTCTCCTGGGTGTCGCCGAGAACCAGCGTCTTGCCGGCCGCCGCGGCCGCGCGCTCCGCACCCTTGATCGCGCCGGCGAAGTAGGGGTTGGTGATGTCGGGGACGAGCAGTGCGTAGGTGTGGGTGCGGCCCGAGCTCATCGCGCGGGCGCTCGGGTTCGGCACGTAGCCGAGGCGGGCGGCGACCTCGAGGATGTGCTCGCGCGTGGTCGCGTTGACGCGGCCCGGGGTGCTCAGCGCGCGCGACACGGTGGAGGTCGCGACACCCGCGGACTCGGCGACGTCGGTGATGGTGACCCGCTTCGGAACTGCCACGGCAGCAGTCTATGGCAAGAAATGGCAACCGATTGCCATGTGACCGGCGCCACTCGTAGCGTCCTGCGCAGTTCGCGTCCACAGTGGAGGCGACGGAGAAAGGCAGTTCGAGATGGCCCAGGACCTCGCCCCGGTCCGCACCCCGCGGAAGGCCGCACTCGCGGCATGGTGCGGCAGCGCGCTCGAGTACTACGACTTCGCGATCTACGGCACCGCCGCCGCCCTGGTGTTCCCCAAGATCTTCTTCCCCGAGGGCAACGAGACCGCGGCCAGCATCGCCTCCTTCGCGACCTTCGGCGTCGCGTACGTCGCCCGCCCGATCGGCTCGTTCTTCATGGGCCACGTCGGCGACCGGCTCGGTCGCAAGCGGATCCTGATCGGGACGCTGCTGCTGATGGGCGTCTCCACCTTCCTGGTCGGCTGCCTGCCGACGTACGGCCAGGTCGGGATGCTCGCCCCGGCGCTGCTCGTCGTGCTCCGCCTGCTGCAGGGCCTCTCCGCCGCGGGCGAGCAGGCCGGCGCCAACTCGATGTCCTTCGAGCACGCACCCGACGACCGGCGCGGGTTCTTCACGAGCTTCACATTGAGCGGCACCCAGGGCGGACAGATCCTCGCCCCGGCCGTGTTCCTGCCGCTGGCCGCCGTGCTCCCCGAGGACGCGCTGCTCAGCTGGGGCTGGCGGGTGCCGTTCTGGCTGAGCGCCGCGGTCGTGCTGATCGGCTTCCTGATCCGCCGCACCCTCGACGAGACGCCCGAGTTCCACCGCGAGGCCGCCCGCGATGAGACGCCCAAGGCGCCGCTCGGGGTGCTCTTCCGCGACCACTGGGCCGGTGTCGTCCGGGTCTTCTTCGCGGCCTTCGTCGCGGTCGTGAACACCATGTTCGCCGTCCTCGCGCTCAACCTCGCGACCTCCGAGGACTACGGCATCGAGATCAGCAAGACCACCATGCTCTGGCTCGCGATCGTCGCCAACGTCGTCGCCGTCGGCACCATCCCGCTGTGGGCCTCGGTGTCCGACCGGATCGGCCGCAAGCCGGTCTTCGTCACCGGCCTGATCGGCAGCAGCGTCCTGGTGACGCTCTTCCTCTGGTCGATCACGCAGCACGACGTGCCGCTCGTCCTGATCAGCGGCATCGCCCTGGCCGGCGTCGTCTACAGCATGCCCAACGCCGTGTGGCCCGCGACGTACGCCGAGTACTTCCCCACGTCGGTCCGCCTGTCCGGCATGGCGATCGGCACCCAGTTCGGCTTCGCCCTCGCCGGGTTCACACCCACGATCGCCGGCTGGCTGCTCGACGGCGACGCCGACAACTGGTACCGCGTCGCCGGCTTCGTGGTCGCCGCCTGCGCCGTCTCCGCTATCGCCGTGCTCACCGGCCCGTCCGGCACGCACCGCGTCCCCACCGCCGAAGTCGGCCGTACGACGACCCGCGGCGCCGCCCTCCCGGTGCCGGAGCCGGCCCGATGAGCGCACGACGCGTGATCGCCGTCCTCAACGGCCCCAACCTCAACCTGCTCGGCGAGCGCGACCCGAGGGCCTACGGCACGACCACCCTCCCCGAGATCGAGAAGCTCTGCCACGCGGCCGCCGACCGGCTCGGCTACGACCTCGACTTCCGCCAGACCAACCACGAGGGCGTTCTCGTCGACGCGATCCACGAGCTGCGCCACAGCGCGGCCGGCGTGGTCGTCAACGCGGCCGCCCTCTCCCACACCTCGGTCGGGGTCCGCGACGCCCTCGCCGTGGTCGACGGCCCGGTCGTGGAGGTGCACCTGAGCAACATCCACCGCCGCGAGGCCTTCCGGCACCACTCGTACGTCGCCGAGGTGGCCGACGGGATCGTCACCGGCTGCGGTGCCCGCGGCTACGCGATGGCGGTCGAGCACGTGGCGCACCTGGCCGAAGACCGCCTGGCGGAGCAGCGATGAGCGCGTCGTACTCCCTCGGCCTGGTCGGCGCCGGCATCGGCGGCTCGCTGACCCCGGCGATGCAGGAGCGCGAGGGCCGGGCGCACGGCGTGGCGCTGACCTACCGGCGCATCGACGCGGAGGTGCGCGGGTTCGGCGTCGAGGACCTGCCCGAGCTGATCCGGTGGGCGCATGCGTTCGGCTTCGACGGGCTCAACTTCACCCACCCCTTCAAGCAGGCGGTGCTGCCGCTGCTGGACGACATCTCGCAGGCTGCCGACGACCTCGGCGCGGTGAACACCGTCCAGATCCGCGACGGCCGGCTCGTCGGCCACAACACCGACTGGTCCGGCTGGGGGCGGGCGTTCCGCTCGGCCCTGCCCGACGCGGTCACCGACCACGCCGTCGTCGTCGGCGCCGGGGGCGCCGGCCTCGCCGTCGCCTACGCGTTGCTCGACCAGGGTGCCGCGCACGTCGCGATCCACGACGCCGACGCCGAGCGGGCCGAGACGGCCGCGATCCGGCTCGGCAAGAGGTTCGCGGCCGAGCGGATCACGCCGGTCGACGACGTCGCCACGGCCCTCACCGAGGCGCAGGGCCTGGTCAACGCGACCCCGATCGGGATGCACGGCCACGCCGGGCTGCCCGTCGCGCCGGCGCTGGTGAACCCGCGCTTGTGGGTGGCCGATGTCGTCTACTTCCCGCTCGAGACCGAGCTGATCGCGCTCGCCCGCTCGCGTGGCTGCCGGGTCGTCCCCGGTGGTGGGATGGCGGTCGGCCAGGCCGTCGACGCCTTCGAGCTGTTCACCGGCAGGCAGGCCGACGCGGACCGGATGGCCCGCCACTTCGCGGACCTGACGTCATGACCAAGCGCCGCAGCATCGCAACGGTCTCCCTGTCCGGCCTGCTCGCCGACAAGCTCGAGACCATCGCGGCGGCGGGTTTCGACGGTGTCGAGATCTTCGACAACGACCTGGTCGCCTCGCCGTTGGGTCCCGAGGACGTGGCGAGGAGGTGCGCCGACCTCGGCCTGCGGATCGAGCTGTTCCAGCCGGTGCGCGACGTCGAGGGCGTGCGGCCTGCGGACTTCCCGGCCGTCGTACGACGCGTCGCCCGCAAGCTCGACGTCGCCGCTGCCCTGGGCGCACCGGTCGTGCTGCTGTGCTCCAACGTCCAGCCGGACGCGATCGACGACCCCGCCCTGTCGGCCGCCCAGCTGGCGGTCCTGGGCGACCTGGCCGCCGAGCGCGGGCAGGTCCTCGCCTTCGAGGCGCTCGCCTGGGGCCGTCACGTCGACCGGGTCGGCCGGGCCTGGGACATCGTCGAGCGGGCCGGCCACCCCGCCGTCACCCTCGCGGTCGACACCTTCCACCTGCTCTCGCGCGGCGACGACGCCGGCGCGCTGGCCGGCGTACCCGGCGCCCGGATCGGCTTCCTCCAGGTCGCCGACGCCCCGCTGCTCGACATGGACGTGCTCGAGTGGAGCCGGCACCACCGCTGCTTCCCGGGCCAGGGGACGATGGACGTGACCGGAGTGGTCGAGGCCGTCCTCGCCGCGGGGTACGACGGCCCGCTGTCCCTCGAGGTCTTCAGCGACGTCGTGCGGGAGTCCCCTGCGGCCACCACCGCCCGCGACGCGCTGCGCTCGCTGGTCCACCTCGAGGACGACCTGGCCCGCCGCGACCCGACCGCCGTACCCGTCGCGCCGCCGGCACCCGAGCGTGCCGACGCCGCCTTCCTCGAGCTCCCCGCCGGCCCCGCGACCGACGACCTGCTCGCCCGGCTCGGCTTCACGCTGGCCGGCTGGCACCACCACAAGCCGGTCGCCCGCTGGCGCCACGGCGCCGCCGAGGTGCTGGTCGACGCGGGCGCCACCGGCCCCGCGCTCGGCATCGCCACAGCACCGGTCGCCCAGGTGGCCGAGCGCGCGGCCGCCCTGCTCTGGCCGAGCGTCTCCGTGGCGCGGACCACCGGCGACACCCGCCTGCCCGGCATCACCTCCCCGGCGGGTGTGCCCGTCTTCGTCAGCGGCCCCGCGGGCGAGGCCGACGACTGGCGCCACGACTTCGGCGCGGCCCCGCCGGAGGAGCGCGGCTGGCTCGGCATCGACCACGTCGGGGTCGCCGTACCCGCCCGCGCGCTGAACGAAGAGGTCGCCTTCCTGCGCACCCTGCTCGGCCTCGAACCGGCGGCCCTCGAGGAGTTCATCGACCCGCACGGCCGGGTCCGCAGCCGCGCCTTCCGACCCGCGACAGGCGACCTGCGACTGGTCGTCAACGTGCCCGACGTCGCCGCCCCCCGGCTCCCGTCGGGCGTCGTCCAGGTCGCCTTCCGGTGCGCCGACCTGCTGGCGGAGGTACGCCGGCTGCGGGCGGCCGGCGTACCCCTCATGCCGGTACCGGACAACTACTACGCCGACCTCGGCGCCCGCTTCGACCTGGATCCCGCGCTGCTCGCGGAGCTGCGGGAGCACGGCGTCCTCTACGACCGCGCCGGCGACGGCGAGCTGCTGCACGCCTACACACCCGTGCTCCCCCAGGGCTTCTGCGTCGAGCTGCTCGAGCGCCGGGGCGGGTACGACGGCTACGGCGCCGCCAACACCCACGTCCGGCTGGCGGCCCAGGCCGCCTCCCGACCGAGCTGTGACGGAGGCAACGCCCGCCCCGGGAATGTCTAGCAGTTTGGTTGCATTAAGGCAGGCATGTCCGACCAGACTCCCCTCATCGAGGCCCCGAAGTCCCGGCTACCGCTGGTGATCGGTGCGGCCGTGGCCGTGCTCGCCGTCATCGCGGCGGCGATCTTCCTCCTCACCCGCGACGGTGACGACACCCGGCGCGCGACCGGCGGTGACGGCACTGCCGAGCTGTCGAAGAGCGACCCGGTGAAGGTGGTGCTCGGCACCGTCGGCGCGAGCGACCCGTACTGGAAGACGTTCGAGAAGGCCGCGAAGGAGGCGGGCATCGAGCTGGAGATCCGCGACTTCGCGGAGTACCCGCTGCCGAACCCGGCGCTGGCCGAGGGCGAGCTGGACGCCAACCAGTTCCAGCACATCGTCTACCTCGCCGAGTACAACGTCGCCAACGACGACGACCTGGTGCCGCTCGGCGCGACCGCGATCTACCCCCTCGGCCTCTACTCGCAGAAGTACGACGACGTCGCGGACATCCCCGACGGCGAGACCGTGATCGTCCCCGACGACGACTCCAACCAGGCCCGCGGCCTGCTCGTGCTGCAGTCGGCCGGCCTGATCAAGCTCAAGGACGGCGGCTCGATCTTCTCGACCGTCGCCGACGTCGACGAGTCCGCCTCGCGGGTCAAGGTCAAGGCGCTGCAGGCCGACCTGACGCTGACCTCCCTGCCCGACGTCGCGGCCGCGATCGTCAACAACGACTTCGTCGAGGACGCCGGGCTGCAGTTCGACGACGCCATCGCCGTGGACGACGCGAGCGACCCCAAGGCGATCCCGTACGTCAACATCTTCGCCGTGCGCGCCGAGGACAAGGACAACCCGGCGCTGAAGAAGCTGGTCGAGGTCTACCAGCAGACGCAAGGAGTGCTCGACGGCGTCGACGAGGCCGCCGGCGGCACCGCCGAGTTCGTCACGATCGGCCAGGCCGACCTCGAGAAGAGCCTGCACGACGTCGAGAAGCAGATCCGCGAGCAGAAGTGAGCGAGCCGCAGGTCGAGCCGCTCGTCGAGCTGCGCGGCGTCGTCAAGGAGTTCCCCGGCGCCCGCCGCGGCGACCCGGCGCACCGTGCGGTCGACGGCGTCGACCTGCGGGTCGAGGCGGGCGAGATCTTCGCGATCATCGGCTACTCCGGCGCCGGCAAGTCGACGCTGGTCCGCCTCGTCAACGCGCTGGAGCCGGTGACCTCGGGCAGCGTGGTGGTCGACGGCGTCGACGTCACCACGCTTCCCGAGAAGGGCCTGCGCGACCTGCGCCGCGGCATCGGCATGGTGTTCCAGCAGTTCAACCTGATGGAGTCGCGCACGGTGTGGGGCAACCTCGCGTTCCCGCTGACCGTCGCCGGAATCCCCCGCAAGGACCAGCAGCGGCGGATCTCCGAGCTGCTCCACTTCGTCGGCCTCGCCGACAAGGCGCACGCCCGGGTCAGCGAGCTGTCCGGCGGCCAGAAGCAGCGGGTCGGCATCGCCCGTGCGCTCGCGACCGAGCCGCGGCTGCTGCTCGGCGACGAGGCCACCAGTGCCCTCGACCCCGACACCACCCGCGACGTTCTCGACCTGCTCGCGCGGGTCAACCGCGAGCTCGGCATCACGATCCTGCTGATCACCCACGAGATGGACGTCGTACGACGCATCGCGCACCGGGTCGCGGTGATGGAGGACGGCAGGGTGGTCGAGCAGGGCCGCGCGGTCGACCTGTTCGCCGACCCGCAGCACCCGGTGACGAAGCGCTTCGTCGGCACCGTCGTCGACGACCTGCCCGCCCCCGACGTGGTCGCGGCGCTGCGCGAGCGCCACGACGGCCGGTTCGTCCGGCTTGCGTTCCGGCAGCAGGACGTGCGCCAGTCCGAGGTGTTCGCGACCTTCCTGCGCCACGACGTGGCCTTCGAGCTGGTCTACGGCGGCATCGAGGAGGTCCAGGGCACCACCTTCGGCAACCTGACCCTGGCCCTGTCCGGCGAGCCCGCCGCGGTCGACCGGGCGCTGGCCGAGGTCGCTCCCCTCATCGAGTGGACGGAGGTCGCCTGATGACGACGTACGCGATCGACACCCGCCTCGGCGACCTGCAGCCGGAGTTCTGGCAGGCGGCCGGGGAGACCCTGGTCATGGCCACCACCGCGCTCCTGCTCGGCGGCCTGCTCGGGCTCGCGCTCGGTCTCGGTCTCTACCTCACCCGCAAGGGCGGCCTCTACGCCAACCGCCCGCTGCAGGTCGTGCTCAACGTGGCGGTCAACTTCTTCCGCCCGATCCCGTTCGTCATCTTCGTGGCCGCGCTGCAGCCCTTGGCGCGGGTGGTCGTCGGCACCGGCATCGGTACGCCGGCCGCCACCTTCGCGATCGTCGTCGCCGCGACCTTCGGGATCAGCCGGATCGTCGAGCAGAACCTGGTCACCGTGAACCCCGGCGTCATCGAGGCCGCCCGCGCCATGGGCGCCAGCCGCTCGCGGATCACGTTCACGGTCCTCGTCCCGGAGGCCCTCGGGCCGCTGGTCCTGGGCTTCACCTTCGCGTTCGTCGCGATCGTCGACATGACCGCCATCGCCGGTGTCGTGGCCGGCGGGGGCCTGGGCTCGTTCGCCCAGCGATTCGGCTTCCGCCAGTTCGACGACGTGGTGATGTGGGCCTCGATCCTGGTCCTCGTCGCGTTCGTGATGGTCATCCAGCTCGGCGGGAACCTGCTGGCACGCAAGGTGCTGCGCCGCTGACTGTTGGCGCACCCCATACCTCTTGGTCGCCGATCCGGCGGATTCTCCGCCAGATCGCATGGGGCGCCGTCCACGCGGGTAGGCACGAAGCATGGTCCGCCTGCTCATCGCCGCCGCCGCCCTGCTGATCGCCCTCACCGGGTGCTCGTCCGACGATCCCCCGCTGGACACGACGCCGACGCGGAAGAGCACCCCGACCGCGACGCCGACCACCCCGGCGCCCACCACCCCGGCGCCGACCACCCCGGCGCCCAGCACCGCGCTCCCGGCCCTGGTGATCCGGCCGGGCGCGATCGGCGACGCGCAGGTGGGGATGACCCGCGAGGAGTGGGCGGCCACCGGACTGTTCGCCGACGGTGCGGCGATCTGCGAGGGCGAGCTGATCCACTGGAAGGACGACCCGGACGGCGCGGGGCTGCGGGTGCTCACCGACGAGGACGCGACGATCACCCAGCTCTGGGTGACCGCGCCCGGCCCGGCGACCGAGCACGGCGGGATCCAGGTCGGCTCGACGTACGGCGACCTCAAGGCCGCGTTCTCGCCCCTCACCAAGCCGGTCGAGGACGGCTACGACCAGTCGTCGGTCTACCCGCCGGGCGAGGAGGACGGGCTCCCCTACTTCGGCTTCCTGCTCGACGCGCCCGCCGCCGAGGTCACCGACGACACCCCGATCAGTGCCATCGCCGTCACCGGCGGTGAGCCTGCCTATTTCCAGTTCGACTGCTGAGCCGAGGCAGAGCCCGTCACTCGAGCGGCAACAGCGAACCGGGCAGCGAGACGGTCGGGCAGGCCGTCCAGTCCGTGTCGTCGGTCGGGCACGGGGTCGCCCGGTCGCGGATCACCTCGGCCGGCCCCGAGGACGGGTGCCAGACCAGGTCGTAGGGCTGGTTCGGCTCACCGGTGTCGCCGGCCCAGGTGAGCGTCCCGCCGGCCTGGAACCGGGTGCGGGTGTCTCCCGAGGCGGCCTGGCGGTGCCACGAGCCGTCGTACGTCCAGGTCTGGTAGCGACCGCCGGACTCGCCCTCGCGCACGACGTACTGCACCGCCAGGACCCGGCCGACCTTGTCGAGGGAGCTGATCCGCCAGTCCCGGGTGTAGCCGGGCGGCGTGCCGTAGTCGGCGGCGATCCCCCCGGTGTCCGGGTCGAGCTCGACGACCTTCTGCTCGACCTGGCAGCCGCCGCAGTCCTCGTCCTCGCCGTTGTCCTGCATGACCGCGAGCAGCGCCGACCCGTCGAGGCTGGGCCACAGCCGCACCAGCGGCTCGTTGCGCAGCGCCTGGGTGATCCGCTCCCCCTCGACCCGGAACAGCCCGTGGTCGGTCACGGTGTCGGACTCGCTGTTGACGCCCCACTCGACGAAGGTGACGCCGCCCAGCGTGTACGGCCTCCCGTGCAGCTGGAACTCCGCGTCGGGGCCGTCGATCTGGTCGGACTCGGCCGCCGACTCCGGGATCACGATCTTGCGGGAGGCGGCGAGTGCCGCGTCGTGAACGACGACCCGGCCCTCCCCGCGGCGACGGCCGCCGAGCGTGGTCAGCGCCTCCGGGGTGATGCCGTACTCGCCGATCCGGACGCGTCCCGAGCGCCACTCCCCGGTCGCTGGGTCCAGCACGCGGGCCCAGCGTGAGCCGAGCACGACCACCGAGCCGTCGGGACGCCACACCGCCTCCCAGCCGCGGTCGACCCTGGTGGTGTGGCCGGGCACGTGGATCAGCAGGTGCTGGCGGCCGAGCAGCACCTGCTCGGCGTACGACGGCCCCGGGACCGCCCGCACCTCGACGGCCGGGAGGTCCGGGTCGAGAACCGGTTCCGAGCCACTGCACCCCACCAGCAGCGGGACGAGGAGCGCCGCCCCGAGAAGGGCTCCCCGCGGGCTCACCGGGTCATACCGTCGCGGCCGCGAACTGCGCGGCGTGCAGCCGGGCGAACGCGCCGTCGCGCTCGAGGAGCTCGGCGTGCGAGCCCTGCTCGACGATCCGGCCGTGCTCCATGACCAGGATCAGGTCGGCATCGCGGATGGTGGAGAGCCGGTGCGCGATGACGAACGACGTCCGGTCGGTGCGCAGCGCCGCCATCGCCTGCTGCAGCAGCAGCTCCGTGCGGGTGTCCACCGACGAGGTCGCCTCGTCGAGGATCAGCAGCGCCGGCTGGGCCAGGAAGGCGCGGGCGATGGTGATCAGCTGCCGCTCGCCGGCCGACAGGTTCGAGCCCTCGTCGTCGACCCTGGTGTCGTAGCCCTCCGGCAGGGAGTGCACGAACCGGTCGACGTACGTCGCCCGCGCCGCCTCCCGGATCTCCTCCTCCGTCGCGTCCGGCCGTCCGTAGGCGATGTTGTCGCGGATGGTGCCCTCGAACAGCCAGGTGTCCTGGAGCACCATCCCGATCCGGCTGCGCAGCTCGCCGCGGGTCATCGTGGCGATGTCGGTGCCGTCGAGCGTGATCCGGCCGCTGTCGAGCTCGTAGAAGCGCATGATCAGGTTGACCAGGGTGGTCTTGCCCGCGCCGGTCGGCCCCACGATCGCGACCATCTGCCCGGGGTGCGCGACCAGCGAGAGGTCCTCGATCAGCGGCTCGTCAGGGTCGTAGGAGAACGACACGTCGTCGAAGGCGACCTCGCCGCGGGTGTCGACCCGCTCGGGCGTCGCGGAGAGCGACGACGGCGCGACCTCCTCGTCGGCGTCGAGGAGCTCGAAGACCCGCTCGGCCGAAGCGACGCCGGACTGGAGCAGGTTGGCCATCGACGCGATCTGGGTGATCGGCTGGGTGAACATCCGGGAGTACTGGATGAAGGCCTGCACGTCACCGAGCGACAGCGCGCCCGAGGTGACCCGGAGCCCGCCGACGACCGCGATCACGACGTAGTTGAGGTTGCCGACCAGCATCATCAGCGGCATCACGAGACCGCTGATGAACTGGGCACGGTACGACGACTGGTACAGCTCCTCGTTGGCGGAGTCGAACTCGTCCTCCACGGCACTGCGGCGGCCGAACACGGTCACCAGCGCGTGACCCGAGATGGACTCCTCCACCTGTGCGTTGAGCCGGCCGGTCTGGCGCCACTGGTTGATGAACTGGCTCTGCGAGCGCTTCATGATCCGCCCGGTCACGAACATCGCGATCGGGACCGACACCAGCGCGATCACCGCGAGCAGCGGGGAGACCCAGAACATCGCGCCGAGCACGCCGACGACCATGAGCAGCGAGGTGAGCAGCTGGCTCATCGTCTGCTGCAGGTTCTGCGCGACGTTGTCGATGTCGTTGGTGACCCGGCTGAGCAGCTCGCCGCGCGGCTGCTTGTCGAAGTACGCGAGCGGCAGCCGGTGGATCTTCTCCTCCACGTCGGTGCGCATCTGCTTGACCGTCGCCTGGACGATGTCGTTGACCAGGTAGCCCTGCAGCCAGCCGAGCACCTGCCCGCCGACGTACACCAGCAGCGTGATGAGCAGGATGTGGCCGACCTTGTCGAAGTCGACGCCCTGCCCCGGTGTGATGTCGAGGCCGCGCAGGAAGTCGGCGAGGCCGTCGTTGCCGGACGCCTCCGCCCGGGCGACGGCGTCCGCCTTGGTGCTGCCCTCGGGCAGGCGGCCGCCGATGAAGCCGTTGAACACCGCGTCCGTCGCCTTGCCGAGGAGGTAGGGGCCGACGACGACCGAGGCGACGCTGCCGATGCCGAGCAGGAGTACGGCGATCGCCCGGCCGCGGGCCGGTCGCAGGCGTGCGAGCAGGCGGCGTGCGGAGCTGCCGAAGTCGTCGGCCTTCTGGCCGACCATGCCTCCCATCGGGCCCCGGCCGGGTCCGCCCTGCTGGACGATCCGCTCGGTCTGCTTCATGGTGCCGTTCTTCGGGGTCTCGCTCATGCCATGACCTCCTCTCCCTTGATGCCCTGCGAGGCGGCGATCTCCTGGTACGTCGGGTTGTCCCGCAACAGCTCGTCGTGGGTGCCCTGCCCGACGACCTCGCCGTCCTCGAGCACGAGGATCACGTCGGCG
The DNA here is from genome assembly GCF_029961765.1 of Nocardioides sp. QY071. Taxonomy (NCBI): domain Bacteria; kingdom Bacillati; phylum Actinomycetota; class Actinomycetes; order Propionibacteriales; family Nocardioidaceae; genus Nocardioides; species Nocardioides sp. QY071. The sequence goes on along the minus strand of NZ_CP124681.1, from coordinate 717,484 downwards.
TCGCGGATGGTGGCGATGCGCTGCGCGACGATGAGCACCGTCGCGTCGCGGGTCACCGGCTTCAGCGCGGCCCGCAGCCGGGCGTCGGTGGCGACGTCCAGCGCCGAGAAGGCGTCGTCGAAGAGGTAGATCTCGGGTCGTCGTACCAAGGCCCGGGCGATGGCCAGGCGCTGGCGCTGGCCGCCGGAGACCGTCGTACCGCCTTGGGCGACGGCCGTCTCGAGCTGCTCGGGCATCTGGCGCACGAAGTCGGCGCCCTGGGCGATCTCGAGGGCCTCCCACAGCTCGTCGTCGGTCGCGTCGGGCCGTCCGTAGCGCAGGTTGGAGGCGACGGTGCCGGAGAACAGGAAGGCGCGCTGCGGCACCAGCCCGATCCGGGACCAGAGCAGCTCGGGGTCGAGCTCGCGGACGTCGACGCCGTCGACGCGCACCACCCCGGCGGTGGCGTCGAGCAGGCGCGGCACCAGGTTGACCAGCGTGGTCTTGCCGGCGCCGGTGGAGCCGATCACCGCGATGGTCTGGCCGGGGCGTGCCGAGAAGGTGACGTCGCGCAGCACCGGCGCCTCGGCGCCGGGGTAGGTGAGGCCGACACCCTCGAGGTCGAGGTGGCCCGCGACCGAGACCTCGGTGATCGGGTTCGTGGGCGGTACGACGCTGGTGCCGGTGTCGAGCACCTCGCCGATCCGGTCCGCGCTGACCGAGGCCCGCGGGATCATCATCAGCATGAAGGTGCCCATCATCACCGACATCAGGATCTGCATCAGGTAGGACAGGAACGCCGTCAGCGCACCTACCTCCATCTGACCGCCGTCGACGCGGTGGCCGCCGAACCAGATCACGCCGACGCTGGCGACGTTCGAGACGCCCATGACGAGCGGGAACATGACCGCCATCCAGCGGCCCGCGCGCAGCGAGACGACGGTGAGGTCCTCGTTGGACTGCTCGAAGCGGCGCACCTCCTGCGGCTCGCGGACGAAGGCCCGCACCACCCGGATGCCGGTGATCTGCTCGCGCAGAACGCGGTTGACGTCGTCGAGCCGCTCCTGTACCTGCCGGAAGGCCGGCACCATCTGCGAGACGACGACGCCGATGCAGACGAAGAGGACCGGCACGACCGCGACCACCAGCCAGGACAGCCCGAAGTCCTCGCGCATCGCCATGATGATGCCGCCGACCATCATGATCGGGATCGTCACCGCCATCAGGCAGGTCATCATCGCCAGCATCTGCACCTGCTGGACGTCGTTGGTGGCGCGGGTGATCAGCGACGGGGCCCCGAAGGTGGAGACCTCACGCGCCGAGAAGCTGCCGATCCGGCCGAACACGGCCTTGCGCAGGTCGCGGCCGAAGGCCATCGCGGCCTGGCCGCCGAACCAGGCCGAGGTCATCGAGCAGGCGGCCTGCACGAGCGCCACGGCGAGCATGATGGCGCCGAGCTGGACGACCTTGCCGGTGTCGCCGCGGGCGACGCCCTGGTCGATGATGTCGGCGTTGAGGCTGGGCAGGTAGAGCATCGCGGCGGTGCCGGTGAACTGGAGCACGACGATCGCCGAGAGCCAGCCCTTGTAGGGGCGCAGGTAGCTGCGCAGCAGCTGTCGGAGCATCAGGGCTCCCTCCTCTCGACACCGTGGAGCACGGTGTCGACGATCCGGGTGGGGGTGAGCAGGTCGTTGTCGGCGATCTCCCGGTGGGAGCCGGCGAAGGTCAGCAGGCGCCACACGTGAAGCACCTGCTCGGGCGGCAGGGTGAGCCGGTCCGCGTCGGGCTCGATCAGCGCGAGCAGCCGGCGGCGTACGTCCTCGAGGCCCTCGACGATCTCGGGCCGATCGCGCAGGTGGTGCGGCGGGCCGACCGCCCCCAGGGCCCGCATCAGCTCGAAGATCGCCAGGAACCGCTGCTGCAGGATCGAGGTCATCGCCACCATCCTGTCCCGCAGCGGCAACCGGGGGTCGATCTCGTCGAGCCGGCGCAGCACGTCGCCCGGCTCGAAGGCGCGCGCGATGGTCGCGTCGACCAGGTCGTCCTTGGAGTCGAAGACCCGGAAGATCGTGCCCTCCGCGACTCCCGCCGCCTCGGCGATCAGCCGCGTGGTCACCCCCCGCCCGTGCTCGTAGAGCAGCGGCCGGGTCGCCCGGATCAACATCTCGCGGCGATCCTCGGCGGACAGCGGGGCGGCACGGGGTGGCATGCCGACCAGACTAAGTGAGTGAGTACTCACTCACAACTGGTTTTATCGTTGACTTGCCGCATCCTCACCGTTGAGTTGCCGCAAGCCAACCGTTGAGTTGCCGCATCCTCGCCATCGAGTTCGGCAAGTCAACGGTGAGGATGCGGCAACTCAACGGAGTGCGGAGGCGAGGTCGCTTCCGGGAAGCACGGGCACGCGGAGCCGGGCGCCGTCCGCGCCGCCGACCCGGATCGTGTGCAGCGCGGGGAGGGACAGAGGCGAGAACAGGGAGGTCCCGACAAGCTGGATTCGCAGCCGGTGACCGGCGCGGAAGACGTTGCCGACCGGCCACAGCTCGACCTGGTAGCGCCGCATCTCGCCCGCTCGTGGGCGGTCGGCGGCGCTGTAGTCGCCGTACGGCTGCACGACCGCGCCGCCGCCGTCGGTCAGGGACCTGCCGGGGACGAGGTCCGGGTAGCTCGTGGACAGCCGCCCGACGGTGAGCGGGTGGGAGGAGCCGTCGGGTGCGACGTCGGAGAGGATCGCCCAGATCCCGGAGCCGGGGGTCGAGGTCGCCAGCGGTACGTCGAGCGCCACCGGCCCGGCGAGGGCGACGTCGTCGGACAGCGCCGCGGTCGTGTAGGTCAGGCCGGTCAGGTGGTCGATGGCGACCGCGTCCGTGCGGCCGAGGAGCGGCAGCGCGCCGGTCAGCGCCTTCGCGCCACCGGCCTCCAGCAGCGACCAGGTCGGGACGTCGGACATGGTCGGCAACGTCGGCACGGTGAGGTACGACGCCGTGGAGCGCGTCGCGTCCGGGGCCGTGGCGAGGCGCTTGCCGGTGGCCAGCGCGAGCTCGGTCCAGGTGGTGCCGGGCACCGGCCAGTCCGTGGCGTCGTACCGGACGTGCTCGCCGGCGAGGTACGCGGCGCGGTCGCCCTTCGCGAGCAGCAGGCTGACCTCGGGGGTGTCCTCGATGCCGTTGTCGACGCCGCGCACGTAGTGGTCGAGCCAGGCGTGCGCCTCGCCCACTCCGCCGTCGGTGCCTGCGGGAGTGCCGTCGTGCCCGCCCTCCATCACCAGGTGGGCGCCGTCGGCACGCAACGCCTGGAAGGCCTGGAAGGCGCCGCGCGACTCCACGTCGTAGAACCCGTCGAGCATCAGCACGGGGATGTCGTTGGCGTCGCCGCGCCAGCCGCGCTCGGCCCACCACGCGTCGAGGCTCGGATGCGCGAGCACGCCGGTGCCGCTGGCGAACAGGCCGCCCAGCACGTCGAGCGAGGACGCCGGGTCCCGCTGGAGGCGGTCGGCGCCCTGCAGCAGGGCCGGGGCACCGATCATCGCGAGCACGCCGGCGCCGGGGGCGAGGTTGAGGATGCCGCCGGGCACGAGCAGGTCGCGGTACAGCTCGTGGGTGCCGGACCGCATGATCGCGGCCTTCACGCACGGCAGCTCGTGGTGCCAGGAGTTGTAGAGCACGATCGCGCTCGCGGAGAAGCCGTTGAGGGCGAGCCGGCCGTCGCTGAACGGCTGGCTGCACGCCCACTGCAGCACCTCGACGACGTCGCGCTGGCTCTGCGGGCCGAGCGCGTCGAACCCGCCGTCGCTGTCGCCGGTGCCGCGGATCTGGACCAGGAGGTAGTTGTAGTCGGGCGTCACGGCGAGGGTCTGGCTGTTGTCGCCGTACGGCGAGAACTCCACGACCGTCGGCTTCGCGGCGACGGGTCCGCTGCTGGTCAGCGTGGTCTGCAGCTCCACGCCGTCGGAGGTGGTGAAGCGCTGGTCGACGACCACGGGCACCGGATCGTCGGCTCGCGCCGCGCTCGGTACGGACGCCAGGCCGGCGGCAGCGAGGCACAGAGCGAGGACGAGACGACCCATGTGAGCACAACGACACCCCCGTTCCCGGGCTATGCGAGGCGTCCCGACACACAATGGAGTCATGGCACGCGTCGCTCTGGTCCTCGGTTCCGGCGGCGCCCGCGGGTACGCCCACCTCGGCGCGGTCCAGGAGCTGCGCGAGCGCGGGCACGACATCGTCGCCGTCTCCGGTACGTCGATGGGCGCTGTCGTCGGCGGCCTGGTCGCCGCCGGCAAGGACGACGAGTTCGCCGCCTGGGCCTCGACGCTGACCGGACGCCGCGTCGTACGACTGGCCGACCCGACCTGGGCCGGCGGCGGCGCCGCGAGCGCCGAGAGGCTGATGGCCGCGCTCGACGAGATCGTCGGCGACGTGCTCATCGAGTCGCTGCCGATCCCCTACACCGCGGTCGCCACCGACCTGGCCGCCCGCCGCGAGGTGTGGTTCCAGCGCGGCCCGCTGATCCCCGCGATGCGCGCGTCCTTCGCGATCCCCGGCCTGTTCACGCCCGCGGTGGTCGACGGCCGGGTGCTCGTCGACGGCGGCCTGCTCAACCCGCTACCGCTCGAGCCCACCGCGGCGGCGACCGCCGACTTCACCGTCGCGGTCTCGCTGCAGGGCCCGCGCGAGCCGCACGAGCCGACCTCCCCCGCCCGTGGCTTCTCGGTACGCCGCGCGGAGTGGGCGGCCGACCTGCGCCGCCGGTTCCGGCGCGGGGAGGAGGAGCTGGGCGCGACCGCGGCACCCGAGGCACCTGCCGAGGCACCGCCGGCCGAGGCGGTCGACGCACGCCCCGACGTACGGACCGCCGAGGTCGTCTCGCTGTCCTTCGACGCGATGCAGAGCCTGATCACCCGCTACCGGCTGGCGACCCTGCCCCCCGACGTCCTGGTCACGGTCCCGCTCAGCGCCGCCCGCACCATCGACTTCCACCGGGCCGACGAGCTGGTCGACCTCGGCCGGACCCTGACGAAAGCCGCGCTCGACGACGCCGGGCGGTGACTATCCTCGTCGCCATGCCTGCTCTCGGACCCCGCGCACTGCGGATCCTCGGCACGGGTGCCGTGCGCCCCGACGAGGCCGTCACCAGCGCCGCGATGGACGAGCGCCTCGGGCTCCCGCCCGGCACCGTCGAGGAGCGGACCGGCGTACGGGTGCGGTACGTCGAGCGTGGCTCCGCCGCCGAGCTGGGCGCCCGCGCGGCCCGCAAGGCCCTCGCGGCGGCCGGCCTCACCCTCGACGACATCGAGGTGATCATCGGCGCCAGCGCGACGCCCGACCAGCCGCTGCCGTGCAACGCCGCGCTGCTGCACGAGGAGCTCGCGCCGGGCCGGCCGATCGCGGCGTGGGACGTCAACGCGAGCTGCCTGAGCTTCCTGGTCGCGCTCGACCTCGCCGCCACCCTGGTCGACGCGGGCCGCCACCAGCGGATCCTCATCGTCTCCAGCGACCTGGCCTCGGTCGGCCTCGACTGGTCCGACCTCGGGGCGTCCGGGATCTTCGGCGACGGCGCCGCGGCGGCGGTCGTCGGGCACGCGGGCGAGACCGGGTCGGCCGTCCTCGCCGCCGACTTCGCCACCCACAGCGAGGGCGCCCACACCTGCGAGATCCGCGGTGGCGGCTCGCGGTTCGCGCCCGACCGGGTCGAGGGCGAGTACGCCGACTGGGGCCGGTTCCGGATGGAGGGCGGCGCCGTGTTCCGGCTCGCGGTCAAGCACCTGCCGCCGTTCGTCGACCGGCTGCTGACCACGGCCGGCACGACGATGGCCGACCTGCCGGTCGTCGTACCGCACCAGGCCAGCCACCACGCGCTGGCCTGGCTCCGCCACCGTTTCGGCATCGAGGAGGGGCGGCTCGTGGACATCTACGCCGACCACGGCAACCAGGTCGGTGCGTCGCTGCCGTCGGCCCTGCACGCCGCGATCGAGTCCGGCCGCCTGCGGCGCGGCGACCACGCGCTGCTGCTCGGCACCGGCGCCGGGCTCAGCATGGGCGGGGTCGTGCTGTGCTACTGAACGACCAGCCCGAGGTCGGCTTCCACTGGCTGCGCGTCGGCCACTGCAAGGGCCCCGAGGCGATGGCCCGTCAGGGCGGACGGCTCAAGGTCATCGAGTTCCCGTCATACGTCGGCGCACTGCACCACCCCGACCACGGCTGGACCCTGTTCGACACCGGCTACTCCCAGCACTTCATGGACGCCACCAGCCGGCTGCCCGAGCTGCTCTACCGCAACACCCTCCCCGTGACGCTGCGGCCCGAGGAGCACCTGCCGCGACAGCTCGCGGCGCTCGACGTCGACCCCGCCGACGTACGCCGGATCGTGGTCTCGCACTTCCACGGCGACCACGTCGGCGGGCTGCTCGACCACCCGCGGGCCCGGATCATCGCCGGTGCTTCGGGAGCGACGCACGCCCTGTCCCTGCGCGGGATCAACGCCGTGCGCCACGCGATCCTGCCGGCCCTGCTTCCCGACGACCTGCGCGACCGGCTCGACCCGATCGACGCCTTCCCGGCCGTCCAGGTCGGCGGGCTGCGCACCTGGGACCTGCTCGGCGACCGCAGCCTGCTCGCCGTGGACCTGCCCGGCCACATGCCCGGCCACCTCGGCCAGCTGTTCACCTCCGGCGGCCGGCAGGTGCTGCTGGTCGGCGACGCCGCCTGGACCTCGCGTTCCTTCCGAGACCTCAAGCCGCCGTCCCGGCTGGCGAAGGGCGTCATGCACGACTGGGACGCGACGGTCCGCACCCTCGGCGTGCTGCACGTCCTCGACGCCTCGCACGACGACCTGCTGATCCTCCCGGCGCACTGCCCGGAGGGCCACGCGGCCTGGTACGCCGGGCTCTGATGCCGTCCGGTCAGGCGGCGGTCGCTGCGGCGTTCGCCCGTGAGCGCTGGCTCCTCCCCCGTCGCTACGACGCCGCGCGGGCCCGGGCGCTCGAGCGGTTCCTGCGCGTCGAGCTGCCGAAAGCCCGTTTCTACGCGCCTCTCGCGGGCCGGCCCCTCTCCTCGTTGCCGGTCGTCGACAAGCGGACCGTGCTCGCCGACTTCGCCGCGTTCAACCGGCACGGCATCACGCTCGACCACGCACTGGCGCTCGCCGAGGCGGCCGAGCGGTCCCGCTCCTTCACCGACCGGCTGCCCGGCGGGGTGACCGTCGGGCTGTCCTCGGGAACCTCCGGCACCCGAGGCGTCTTCCTCGTCTCGGAGGCGGAGAGCCGCCTGTGGGCGGGCATCCTGATGGGACAGCTCATGTCCCCGCGGTCCCTGCGCGTGCTGACCCGACGACCCTTGCGGGTCGCGCTCTTCCTGCGGGCCAACAGCAACCTCTACGAGACGCTCGAGAGCCGGCGGGTCTCCTTCTCGTGGCACGACCTGACGATGCCCGTCGCCGCCCACCTGCCGTCGCTGCCGGGCACGGACGTCCTGGTCGCCCCGGCGAGCGTGCTGCGGCAGATCGCCACCACGAAGCCGGCGGGGTTGCGGCCGCTCCAGGTCGTCTCGGTCGCGGAGACCCTCGAGCCCGACGACGAGGCGGTGATCCGGGAGGCCTTCGGGCGGCCGGTCGAGCAGATCTACCAGGCCACCGAGGGCCTGCTGGCGGTCAGCTGTCCCGCCGGCCGGTTGCACCTCAACGAGGCGCACGTGCACGTCGAGCCCGAGTGGATCGACCACCAGCGCTTCCACCCGGTCGTCACCGACTTCACCCGGACCACGCAGTACGTCGTCCGGCACCGGCTCGACGACGTCCTGCTCGCCGCGCCCGGCCCCTGCCCGTGCGGGCGCCCCGGCCGCTCGATCCATGCCGTGCTGGGCCGGGCGGACGACGTGCTGACCCTCGGCGACGTGCCCGTCTACCCCGACGTGCTGCGCCATGCGGTGGCGCTGGCCGGGGAGCTCGGCGACTACCGGATCGAGCAGCACGGCGCCGAGTGGCGGCTGGCGACCACGACCGGCTCGTCAGGTACGACGGAGCGGGTGGCCACGGAGGTCGGGCGACTGGCGCGCCGGTTGGGCGCGACGGCACCGGCCGTCGTACCGATGGCGTGGCCGGCGGAGGCGCCCGACGCGAAGCGACGACGGATCAGGAAGGTGTCATGACCCACCCGATGAGGCTGCTGGTGACCGGGGCGTCCGGGTTCGTGGGCGGACGGCTGTGGGAGCGGGCGAGTCCAGCCGGGCACGAGGTGGTCGGGCTCGGGCGGCGCCGGTTGGACCGGCCCGACTACCTCAGCGTCGACCTCGGCGTCGTGGGTGCCGAGGACCTGCCGGACCTGCCGTGGCGGCCGGACGCGGTGATCCACTGCGCTGCCCGGGCCACGCCGTACGCGCCCCGCAAGGCCTACGAGCGCGACAACATGATCGCCACCCAGACGGTCGTCGACTGGTGCGCGCGGCTCGGCGAGCCGCGCCTGGTGCACGTCTCGTCGTCCTCGGTGCTCTACCGCGACGGCGACCAGCTCGACCTCACCGAGGACACCCCGCTGCCCGGCGAGTTCGCCAACGACTATGCCCGCACCAAGGCCGCGTCGGAGCGGATCGTCCGCACCTACGGGGGTTCCTGGGTGATCGCGCGACCGCGCGCGGTGTTCGGCCCCGGCGACACCGTGCTCTTCCCGCGGATCATCGCGGCCGCGAAGGCGGGGCGGGTACCACGGCTGACCGGGCGCACGACGCCGGCGGTGGGAGACCTGATCTACGTCGACAACCTCGCCGACTACCTGCTCCAGCTGGCCGGCCGGCCCGAGCTCGGCGGCGTCTACAACCTCACCAACGCCGAGCCGGTGGAGATCCAGGCGATGCTGCTCGACGTGATCGGACGCCTCGGGTTCGCCCCGCCCACCCGCGACGTCAGCCTGACCACGGCGATGCGGGCCGCGACCGTGCTGGAGCGGACCTGGCGGATCCTGCACCTGCCGGGCGAGCCGCCGATCACGCCGTACGGCGTCGGGGTGCTCTCGTGGTCCAAGACCTTCGTGCCCGACAGGATGCTGCAGGACCTCGGAGCGCCGGCGGTGTCGGTGGCGCAGGGGGTCGAGGAGTTCGTGGCCTGGCAGAGGGAGCAGCTGTGAGCCGGTGGGGGTGGGGCGCCGCCGCGGGCTACCTCGCGCTGCAGGCCGGGAAGACCGTGGCGTCGCTGCGGGCCGCATCGGCCGCGCCGCCGGCTGTGCCGCCCGCGGACCCGGCCGTCGCGAAGGTCGTCGTGGTGCAGCCGATCCTGTCCGGCGACCCGGGCCTCGAGGACGCACTGCGCGACAACCTGCTCTCCCTGGCCGGTGCGCGGTTCGTCTGGCTGGTCGACGAGGACGACGTCGAGGCCCGGCGCGTCGCCCACCGGATCGTTCGATCGAACGGTTCGGGGGACTTCTCGGCCCCGAACCTCGCTCGAACCGTTCGATCGAACGGTTTGGGGGACCGGTTGCCACGCGTGGAGCTACGACTCTGCCCGCCCGCGCCCGACGGCGTGAACCCCAAGCTGGCCAAGCTGCAGCCGGCACTCGACGACTGCGCCGACGACGAGGTGTTCCTCGTCCTCGACGACGACACCCGGCTCCCCCGCGCCAGCCTGGGCGCGCTCCTCGGCGGGCTCGAGCGGGCGACGCTCGCGACCGGGCTGCCGGCGTACCTCCCCGGGAGGACGCCGTGGGCCCGGCTCGTGGAGCAGTTCGTCGACAACAACGCGGCGTTGACGTACCTGCCGATGGCGCCCGTGACGATCAACGGGATGTGCTGGGCGATGCGGGTCGCCGACCTGCGCGCGATCGGCGGGTTCACGCCGATCCTGCACAACCTCACCGACGACCTCGCGGTCGCGGGGGCGGTCCGGCGCGGCGGCGGGACGATCTGCCAGACCGCGTCGCCGCAGTGGATCACCACGACCGTGGAGTCGCCCGGCCACTACGTGCGGCTGATGCACCGCTGGATGCTCTTCGCCAACCTGCTGCTGCGCCGCCAGCCGCTGCGCACCGTCGCTGCGATCAGCGTCCTGCACGGGACCCACCCGAACCTCCTCTGGGCGGTGCTCGCCGGCTCGGTCCGCTCGCGCCGGCCCGGTCCGCTCGTGGCGCTGCTCAGTGGGCGCTGGCTGCTGCTGCAGGTCGTACACCGCCGCATCTACGGGCGTTCCCTGCACGCCCCGCTGCCCTCGCTGGTCTCCGAGCTGGTACAGCCGGCGCACCTCGGGCACGGCGCGGTGCAGCGCACGATCCGCTGGCGCACCCGCACCTACCGGGTGCGCTCCGACGACGACTTCTCGCCGGTGCGATGAACCTGCAGGTCCTCCACCTCACCGGCCAGAGCGACCCGCGGTCCTGCGCGCTCTCCCCGGTCCAGGACGCCTTCCTCGACGCGCTGCCGCTGGCGGAGTCCGCCAAGGTCCGGCTGAACTTCCCGTACGACGACCGGCTGGCGCCTCCCCTCGGACCAGCCTGGCGACCCGTGCCCCTGTGGCTCGGGAGCCTGCGCCACCTGGTGCTGTTCTGGCGGATCCGGCTGCTGCGCGGCCGGTGGGCGCGGCGGCACCGGCCGCTGGTCGAGGCGCGGCTGCGGACGGCCGACCGGACCCTGGTGCTGGCCGGGTCGATCGGGCTGGACCTCCTGGGCCGGCTCTCGCTTCCCACCGAGGTCCTGGACCGCCTCACCGTCGTCGCGTACGGCGCGGTCGCCACCCGGCCGCCCGCCTGCCGCACGGTCCGGGTCGGCAGCCGGGGCGACCACCTGGCACGGTGGTGGCCGCACGAGGTGAGCGTCGATGCGGGGCACCTCGACTACCTGGCGGCGCCCGAGCTGGCCGCACTGTGCCGCGACCTCGCGACGGAGCTGTCCTGATGCGCGTCGACCTGGTCACGCCGCCGATGGCGGGCCACCTCCACCCGATCCTCGGTATCGCCGCCCGGCTCGCCACCGAGCCCAGCCTCGACGTCCGGGTGATCAGCACCGCGGCCGCGCTCCCGGCGATCGCCGCCTCCGGCGTGACCGGGCTGGCGCTGCTGGACGGCGCCGACGAGGTGATCGAGACGGTGGTGAACCCGTCGTACCGGATCGGCAGCAACCCGCGCCTGCTCCTGCGCCAGTTCCGCGCGGCGGTCGCGCTGCAGGCGGACTTCCGCCGCGAGCTGCTGCTCGCGTGGGCCGATCACCGCCCGGACCTGGTGATCGCGGACTTCACCATGGGCGCGGTCGGTACGGCGGCCGACGAGCTCGGCGTGCCCTGGTGGACCACCCACCCGTCGCCGTGCGCCATCGAGGGGCGCACCGGGCCGCCGTCGTACGTCGGGGGCTGGCGCCCCGGTCGCTCTGCGCTGGGCCGGGGCCGCGACGCCGTCGGGCGTTCTTGGGTGCGCGGGTTCAAGCGGCTCGCGCCGCGGCTGGCGCGGGTGCGGCTGGCCGATGTCGGCGTCACCCGGCAGTACCGCCCGGACGGCTCGGAGTCGATCTACTCCGCCGAGCGGGTGTTCGCGCTGACCCCGGAGGCGGTGGAGTACCCGCGGTCGCTGCCCGCCGCCGTCCGGTACGTCGGCCCGGTGTTGCACACCCCGCCGTCGGGCACGTCGGCGCCGGTCCTGGCTGCTGGAAGGCGAGCGGTGCTGGTCACCGCGGGGACCCACCTGCCGTGGCACAAGGCGACCCTGGTCGCCTGGGCCGCCGACGCCGCCGCCGCGCTGCCCGACGTCGAGGTGCACGTCAGCCTCGGCGGGACGGGGTCCGTAGCCCCGCCGCCGGGCGTCGTGGTCCACGACTACGTCGACTATGCCCGCGACCTGCCGCGCTTCGACGCGGTCGTCCACCACGGCGGCGCCGGCGTGCTCGGCCATGCCCTCGCCGCCGGCCTGCCCTCGGTGGTGTGGCCCGTCGACTACGACCAGTTCGACCACGCGGTGCGGCTGGTCGACGCCGGCGTCGCGGTGCGGGTACGCCGGCCGGGCGACCTCGCACCGGCCCTGCGGCGGGTGCTCGACGAGTCGTCGTACCGCCTCCGGGCGCAGGCCCTCGCCGCCACCATCGCCCGCCGGCCCGCCGTCGAGACGATCGCCGCCGAGGTGCTGGCCCGCCTCCACCCCCGCCCGGAATGACGCGTTCTCGGGCACACGACCCCGATGCCGGGTCCGGATGCGCGAAGATGTCGTCGTGGCCGACGACCGTACCGACCCCCGCGACGCCCTCCGCTCCGACGAGCGGGCGCGCGAGCACGCCGAGTTCCGCTCGCTGCTCATCCCGAACCGCGAGGTGCCCCTTGTCGAGGAGGCCGACGAGGACCACGCCGAGGACCACGCCGAGGACGACGTCGAAGACCACGCCGAGGACCAAGCCTTCGCGGCCGACCTGCCCGATGACGAGCACGAGGCGCTGCGTCGGGTCGTGGTGACCGAGCACGCCATCCCGCGGTTCGAGCCCCTCGAGGGCGCCGGTCAGGTGCCCGGCCTGGGCGAGGAGATCGTCCGGCGCCGGCGCAGCAGCCGGCGCCGCTCCCACCACCACACCCACCGCACCCGCCGGCCCGAGCCGGCCCCCGAGCCGGCTCCCGAAGCGGCTCCCAACCCAGCACCGAAGTCAGCACCGAAGGCGGCACCGGAGACCCCGTCCCCCACGGCCGGTACCGGCCGCCGCGAGACCTTCATCCTGGTCGCGGTGCTGGCGGTGCTGATCGCGCTGGCGGCGATCTACGCGGCCGCCCAGAAGGCGGACCAGCCCTCCGACAGCGGGCTGCGTCAGGGTGCCAGCCGGGTCAGCTCCCAGCCGCTCGACGTCCGGGCGTAGCGCAGCCGGTCGTGCATCCGGCCCGACCGGCCCTGCCAGAACTCGAAGGACGCCGGCTGCACGCGGTAGCCGCCCCACGCCGGCGGCACCGGTACCTCGGCGTCGGCGAAGCGGTCCTGTGCCTCGGCGTACCGCTGGTCCAGCTCGCCCCGCCCGTCGACGACCCGCGACTGGGGTGAGGCCCAGGCGCCGACCTGGGCGCCGCGCGGGCGGGTGGCGAAGTACGCCGCGACCTGCTCCGCGCCCAGCGGGTGTGCCGTCCCCTCGACCCGGACCTGCCGCTCGAGCGGGTGCCACGGGAACAGCAGCGCACAACGCGGCTCGGCCGCCAGCGCCTCGCCCTTGCGGGAGGCGGTGTTGGTGAAGAACGTGAACCCGTCGTCGGGCCCCTCGGCCGCCACCCCCTTGAGCAGCACCATCCGGGCCGAGGGCGCGCCGTCGGGGTCGACGGTCGCGACCACCATCGCGTTGGGCTCGTGCACGCCCGCGTCCGACACGGCGTCGAACCAGTCCTGCCACAGCGGCCACGGCGAGGGCGGTACGTCAGCCTCGACGAGCCCCTGCTCGCCGTACTCGCGGCGCAGGGCTGCCAGGCGGGGTCCGATGGTCATGGATCCACCCTAGGGAACCGCACGAGCGAGCCCCGAACGGCCGTGGGGCAGAATGCCGGGTGGCCCGCGGACCGCCCGGCTCGGAGCGTCCGCACCGTCTGACGAAGGAGCACGCCGATGCCTGAGGTACACCACGGACTGGAGGGCGTCGTCGCCTTCGAGACCCAGATCGCGGAGCCCGACAAGGAAGGCTCGGCGCTGCGCTACCGCGGTGTCGACATCGAGGACCTGGCCGGCCGGGTCCCCTTCGAGAACGTCTGGGGCCTGCTGATCGACGGCTCCTTCACCCCCGGCCTGCCGCCGGCCGAGGCGTTCAGCCTCCCCGTCCACACCGGCGACGTCCGCGTCGACGTCCAGGCCGCGATCGCGATGCTCGCGCCGGCCTTCGGCTTCGGCCAGACCTACGACATCTCCGACGAGCAGGCCCGCGCGGACCTCGCCCGGGTGGCCGTCATGGTGCTGTCGTACGCCGGCCAGTCGGCTCGCGACATCCACCTGCCCGTCGTACCTCAGAAGCTGGTCGACGAGGGCACGACCCTCGCCGAGAAGTTCCTCATCCGCTGGCGCGGCGAGGCCGACCCGAAGCATGCCCACGCGATCGACGCGTACTGGTCGTCGGCGGCCGAGCACGGCATGAACGCCTCCACCTTCACCGCCCGCGTCATCACCTCCACCGGCGCCGACGTCGCGGCCGCCTTCTCCGGCGCGATCGGCGCGATGAGCGGGCCGCTCCACGGCGGTGCCCCCTCGCGCGTGCTGCACATGATCGAGGAGGTCGAGAAGTCCGGCGACGCCGAGGGCTACGTCAAGGGCCTGCTCGACTCCGGCGAGCGGCTGATGGGCTTCGGCCACCGCGTCTACCGTGCCGAGGATCCCCGCGCGCGAGTGCTGCGACGTACCGCCCGCGAGCTCGACGCCCCCCGCTACGAGGTCGCCGAGGCCCTCGAGAAGGCCGCCCTCGCCGAGCTCCGCGCCCGCCGTCCCGACCGCGTCCTCGAGACCAACGTCGAGTTCTGGGCCGCGATCGTCCTCGACTTCGCCGAGGTCCCGGCCAACATGTTCACCTCGATGTTCACCTGCGCCCGCACCGGCGGCTGGTCGGCCCACATCCTCGAGCAGAAGAGGACCGGCCGCCTGATCCGCCCCTCGGCGATCTACACCGGCCCCTCCACCCGTCCCGCCAGCGACATCGAGGGCTGGAACCCCGCCTGGGGGAAGTGAGCCTCAGCCGGATCCGCACCGCACCCCATGCGAATTGGTCGAGGAATCGCCGAATTCCCGACCAGAACGTATGGGGTGCGGTGCGTCCGGAGCGGTCAGACCCGGCCGACGTACCAGGACAGCCTGCCCCGAGCGCCTTCCCGGGTGAGCGAGATGTGCACGTGGTCGCGGTGCCGCAGGGTGCGGGAGCACTCGCGCTTGGAGGGGCACCCGGCGTTGAGGTACGGCGCGGGGGCGAACCGGCGCCAGGAGGACCAGGTGGTGTCGTCCCAGATCACGTACATGACGCCCATCCGCCGGGCCAGTGCGGCGGGATTGCCGGCGGCGTCGGGTGCGAACAGGGCAGCCAGCAGACGACGGACCCGGCGCCGGTCGGCGGGGCGGCGTACGTCGACCGACCAGTCGAACGCGCGGCCCTCGTTGTGCTCCGACGGGCTGCCGCCGCACGCGCGGGAGATGCCGCCCGCGGCGCCGCCGAAGCGACGCACGACCCAGCGGCCGACGGCGATCGTGCCGATCCGGTCGTGCGGCGAGCAGCGGGTGGGCGGCTCGTACGGCGCGTAGTCCTCGATCGGCCCAGGGTCGGCCGAGGCCACCGACGCAGGCAGCATGAGCGCCGTCGCCAGCAGGGCGACGGCGAGCAGGGCGCGCACGACGGACACGCCGGTCCATCGGCGGCCACCACGACGACCTGAGGATCAGACCTCGACGCCGACCTGCTCGAGGAAGGCCGCCGCGGCGGGCGCAGGGCCGAAGGGACTCCACACGACGTGCTCCGTGCGCACCGGCGCCCGCGTCACGGGTACGGCGACCAGCCCGGGCAGCTGCTCCACGAACGTGGACGCCAGCAGCGCGACCGCCAGGCCCGCCCGCAGCAGCCGCCCCATCAGCAGCATGTCGGTGGTCTCGAAGCTGACCTCGCGGCGCAGGCCGGCGTCGGCGAAGGCGGTGTCGGCCTGCAGCCGGCCGGTGGTGCCCGCCGGGAAGTCGACGAAGGCCTCACCGGCGATCCGGGCGAGGGTCAGCCGCGACCGCCCGGCGAGCGGATGGTCGGGCGCCATCACGGCACGGTGCTGGTCGCGGGCCAGCTGCCGGCCGGCGACCCCGGCGATCTCCCAACCGTCGGGCAGGCCGAGGAAGGCCAGGTCGAGCGTCCCGTCGGCCACCTGCTGCACGTGGGTGTCGCTGTTGCCGCTGGTCAGCCGGACCTGGACCTGCGGGTAGCGCTCGCGGAAGGTCCGCAACGCCTCGGGTACGTCGACCGCGGCCACCGTCGGGATGACACCGATCGACAGCGGCCCCCGCACCTCCCCCGTCGCGGCCGCGACCTCGGCCCGGGCGCGGTCGGCGGCGTCGAGGCACTGGCGGGCGACCGGCAGGAAGGCCTGGCCCGCGGCACTGAGCCGGACCTGGCGGCTGGTGCGGTGGAACAGCCGCACGCCGAGCTCCTGCTCCAGCCGGGCCACCTGGTGGCTGAGCGCGGACTGCACGACGAAGCAGGCCTCGGCCGCCCGGGTGAAGGATCCGTGCTCGGCGATGGCCACGACGTACCTCATCTGCTGCAGCTCCACACATCCATCTTGATCCACGATCGATCCGATGAAAAGCATGTGTTGGACTCATGGACCAGACAGGCAGACGCTGGACTCATGACCACCACGCTCGACCGCCCGGCGCCCCAGACGACCACCACCACCACCACGAGCACGGCAGGGCTGACCGCCCTCACCGCCCTCGCCCCGGCCGTGTGGGGCACGACCTACCTGGTGACCACCGAGCTGCTCCCGCCCGGCCACCCACTGTTCGCCGGCCTGCTCCGCGCCCTGCCCGCGGGCCTGCTGCTCCTCGCGATCTTCCGCCGGCTCCCCCACGGTGCGTGGTGGTGGCGCGCTCTCGCCCTCGGCACGCTCAACATCGGCGCCTTCTTCCCCCTGCTCTTCATCGCCGCCGAGCGCCTGCCCGGCGGCGTCGCCGCCACGGTCGGCGCGGTCCAGCCGCTGCTCGTGATCGCACTGGCACTCCCGCTCCTCGGCGAGCACCCGACCGCGGCGCGCGTGGGCTGGGCGCTCGCCGGCGTCGGCGGAGTCGCCCTGGTCGTGCTCGGCCCCGACGCGGGCCTCGACCCGGTCGGCCTGCTCGCCGGCCTCGGCGGCGCCCTCTCGATGGCCACGGGCGTCGTGCTGACCCGACGCTGGGGCCGGCCGGAGAGCGTCAGCTCCCCGGTGCTGGTGAGCTGGCTGCTGACGGCCGGCGGCCTGGTCCTGCTGCCGACGACCTTCCTGATCGAGGGCACCCCGCCCGTCGTCGACGCCCCGGCAGCCGGTGGCTACCTGTGGCTGGGCGCGGTCGGCGGGCTGGCGGCGTACCTCCTCTGGTTCCGCGGCCTCGGCTCGCTTCCCGTCGTGGCGACCGCGCTGCTCGGCCTGCTCTCCCCCATCGTGGCGGCCGCGCTCGGGTGGCTGGTCCTGGGCGAGGCGCTGCGGCCGGTCCAGCTGGCCGGATTCGCGCTGGCGCTGGCGGCGATCCTCGGCGGGCAGCTCACCCGTCGCTAGGCACCACGTGGTCGAGCAGGTCGGCGCTGACCGTGGCGGCGAGTGCCGGGTCGCCGGCGCGGACCGCGTCGAGGACGGCGTCGTGCTCGTCGGCGAGCACGTCGGCGGCGCCCGGGTGCTCGATGCTGGCGCGCAGGGTCTCGACCAGGCCGTCGTACAGCTCGACGAGGAGCGGGTTGTGTGCGGCGGCGACGACCGCGCAGTGGAAGTCGACGTCGGCGTCGATGAACGCCGGGCCGTCGCCGTCCAGCACCGCTTGGCGACGGCGGTCCATGATCGCGTCCAGGGCCACCAGGTCCGCGGTGGTACGACGATCCGCGGCGAGCGCCGCAGCGCGCACCTCGATCGCGTGCCGGACCTCCAACAGGTGGGCGATGTCGACCCGGTCGAGCTGCTTGCGCATCAGCGCCTGCATGTCGGTGGTGGCCGCGACGTACGTGCCGTCGCCACGCCGGACCTGCAGCAGGCCGAGGTGTGCGAGCGCCTTGACCGCCTCGCGCACGGTGTTGCGGCTGACGCCGAGAGCCGCGGCGAGGGCTGGCTCGGGCGGGACCCGGGTGCCGACCTCCCACTCACCACTCTCCAGCAGCGCACGCATCCCCGCGATGGCCTGGTCGACCAGCGAGGCGGGTGCGGTGGGGGCGAGGGGCATGGGAATCCTTCCGGCTATTCGTCCAATGATCGGATGTCTGTCTATGCTAGTCGGCATGTCCGCCGTGGTCCATGATGCCGCCGCACCGTCGCCGCCCGCATCCGAAGGCGCGCGGGGCCGCGCGAGCCTGGGCCTCGCCGTCGCCGTCCTGCTCGTCGCGTTCAACCTGCGCCTGGCGATCACCTCGCTGGGCGCCCTGCTCGACCACCTCGGCGACCTCGGCGTCTCCGCCACCACCCAGGGCGTGCTGACCTCGGTCCCCGTGCTGTGCTTCGCCGCCGTCGGCGCGACCGCGATGGTCGTCACCCGGCGCATCGGCGTCGACCGCGGCCTGATCGCGGCGCTGGCCCTGGTCGCGGTCGGACTCGTGCTCCGCGTCCTCGACGGCACCCCCGCCCTGATCGCCGGTACGGCGGTCGCCTGCTCCGGCATCGCGCTGGGCAACGTGCTCATCCCCGCGATCGTCAAGGAGCACTTCCCCCACCGGATCGGCACCATGACCGGCGCCTACTCCGCCGTGCTCTCCCTCGGCTCGGCCGTCGGCGCCGCGACCACCGTCCCGATCGCCGACGCCGCCGGCTCCTGGCGGGTCGGGCTCGGCGTCTGGGCCCTGGCCGCCGTCGCCGCGGGGATCGCCTGGGCGCCGTACTGCCGCCGTCGCGACCCGCAGCGCGTCCAGGTGCGGCACGCACCGCTGTGGCGCAGCCCGATCGCGTGGGCGGTCACCCTGCTCTTCGCGACCCAGTCGCTGAACGCCTACGTGATGATGAGCTGGCTGCCGAGCGTGTACGCCGACGCCGGCTTCAGCGACGCGAAGGCGGGCCTGCTCCTGGCCACGAGCATCCTCATCGGCCTCCCGTTCTTCTTCGTCGCGCCGATGATCGCGGTCCGGATGGGGCACCAGGGCCACCTGGTCCTCGCCCTGACCGTGTTCACCGCGCTCGGCTGGACGGGCCTGTGGATCGCCCCGGTCGACGGCGCCTGGCTGTGGGCCGCCCTGCTCGGCGCCGGCGGCGCGGTGTTCCCGGTGGCCCTGGCGATGTTCGCGCTGCGCACGACCTCCACCGCCCAGACCGCCTCGATGTCGACCATGGCGCAGAGCGTCGGCTACCTGCTCGCCGCCGGCGGCCCGTTCCTCGTCGGCGTCCTCCACGACGCCACGGACAGCTGGACGCTGGCCTACACCCTGCTGCTCGGCACCGCCGCGGTCCAGGTCGCGGTCGGGTACGTCGCGGGCCGGCCGGTCAGGATCGCCGACCGCTTGTAACTAAGTGTTACAGCGCGGTTATCCACCACACGAGCCCCACCAGCCCCAACTTGAGTACGTAACACTTAGTTACAAGCGGCTGAGGGCTGCCACCAGCACCGCCAA
Source organism: Nocardioides sp. QY071 (assembly GCF_029961765.1). Taxonomy (NCBI): domain Bacteria; kingdom Bacillati; phylum Actinomycetota; class Actinomycetes; order Propionibacteriales; family Nocardioidaceae; genus Nocardioides; species Nocardioides sp. QY071. Next base: position 698,297 of record NZ_CP124681.1, on the reverse strand, counting down.
GGCCCGGTCGAGCTCGTCGTCGGTCGGGCCGCCGAAGCCGACGACCAGGCCGCTGAGCCGGGCCGTGCGGCAGTAGTCGCGCAGCAGGTTCACCCGGAAGCCGGCCTCCTCGGCCGCCGCCCGAACCCGCACCGCGCGAACCTGGGGCAGTAGCCAGGTGGAGTACATGCCGGCGACGGGCCCCGCCAGCTCGGCGTACGGCGCCAGCGCCTCGACCACCTTCGGCGCCCGCTCGGCGTAGACCCGACGGGCCGAGCGGACCACCGCGTCGACGTACCCGTCGCGCAGCAGCGTCACCAGCGCCCGCTGCACCGGCCACGGCGGCGCGTCGTGGGTGAGTGAGCTGTGGGCGTCATAGGCGTCGAGCAGCCGGTCGGGTACGACGGACCAGCCGAGCCGCAGGGACGGCAGGATCGCCTTCGACGCGGTGCCCAGGTAGGCGACCCGGTCGCGGTCGAGCGAGGCGAGTGCGGGCACCGGTGCGACGTCGTAGCGGAACTCGGAGTCGTAGTCGTCCTCGAGCACCAGCGCTCCGTCGCGGCGCGCGGTGGCGAGCAGGGTGAGCCGGTCGGCGGCGGGCATGACCCGGCCGAGCGGGTGCTGGTGGGCGGGGGTCACGTAGGCGGCGCCGCAGCCGCGCAGGTCCGTGACGGGCTCGAGAGCGGGAAGATCAAGCACCTTGCGCCCCGACTCGCGCACGGTCGCCACGGCGGCGCGGTACCCGGGGTCCTCGACCGCCACCGCTTCCCGCGGCAGGACAGCGAGCAGGTGCCGCAGGCCCGCCCCCGTGCCGCCGGTGACCCGCACCCGCTCGGCGTCGACCGCCAGCCCGCGGGTGCGCCCGAGCCGCTCGGCCAGGAGCGCGCGGAGCTCGGGCAGGCCGCGCGGGTCGTCGTACCCGCGCGGCGGCGTCGCCACCGACACCTCCCGCCAGGCCCGCCGCCACACCGCCTGGTGCCGTGGGTCGATCCACGGGGTGCCCGCGTCGAGCATGACGAGCGGCTGTTCCACGGCAGGCGTACGACGGCGCCGGGGCACCGTCGGGCGGCCGGTCGTGCCGCGGGCGACCCAGGTGCCCGAGCCCTGGCGGGCCTCGAGCCAGCCCTCGGCGAGCAGCTGGTCGAAGGCCTGCTCCACGACCGAACGGGAGACGCCGAGGTCGGCCGCGAGCCGCCGGCTGGCCGGCATCCGGTCGTCCCTGGCGAGCACCCCGTCGTGCACCAGCCGGCGGACCTGGTCGGCGAGCTGGGTGCCGAGAGGGCGTGGGTCGGTGCGGTCGAGGCGAACGGGCAACATCGGAATTGGCCTGTCTGATTGGCTCGGAACTGGCCCGTGCGCACAGGCCACTTCCGGCCCACGATAGACCCATGAGCGTTGTCATGGAGCCGACCGACCGCACCCGGATCCGCCGCGGGCGCAACCGCGCCGTCGCCGAGCGCACCGACCTGCTGGCGCTGCTGACCGACGCCCTCGTCGCCCACCTGGGCGTGGGCGTCGGCGACCACCCGGTGGTGCTGCCGACGGCCTTCGCGGTCGACGTGCACGGCCCGGACGAGGGCGGCACGCTCTACGTCCACGGCTCCGTGGCCGCCCGGTGGCTGCGCGAGTCCGCCGACACGACCGTGTGCGTCACCGTCACCGAGCTCGACGGGCTGGTCGCCGGCCGCTCGGCGTTCCACCACTCGATGAACTACCGCTCCGCCGTCGTCATCGGGCGCGCTCGGGTGGTGGAGGACGCCGCCGAGCGGCAGCACGCCCTCGACCTGATCGTCGACCACATGATCCCCGGACGCTCCGCGACCCTGCGCCCCAGCACCCGCAAGGAGATGGCCGCGACGGCCGTGCTCGCCGTACCGCTGGCCGAGGCGTCGATGAAGGCCCGCGCCGGCGACCCGGTCGACGAGCCGGAGGACGTCGCGGCCGGCATCTGGGGCGGCCACATCCCGCTCCGGCGCGTGCTCGAGGACCCGGTCGCCGCGGGCGACAACCTGCCCGGGGTCGACGTACCCGAGGACGTGCGCGCCCGCACCTCCTGACGCCGACCCGGCGCGAAGTAGCTCTGAGATCCCGCCGGCCCGGCACGAAAGTGCGCGCAGGATCAGCCGACCCGGCAGAAGGTGCAACGCACCGACGCCACTTCCTGCCGGGTCGACACGAATCCGGGGCCACTTCCTGCCGGGTCGACACGAAACCGGGGCCACTTTCTGCCGGGTCGGCGGAATCGGGGAGCCAGTTGGCGCCGGGTCGGCGCGTCAGGTCCTCCGCAGCCCGGACTCGATGGCGAAGACGACCAGCTGCGCCCGGTCCCGGGCCTGCAGCTTGACCATCGCCCGGCTGACGTGGGTGCGGACCGTGTCGGGGCTGACCACGAGCGCCTCGGCGATCTCGCCGTTCGACATTCCGGTCGCCACCCAGCCGAGGATCTCGCGCTCCCGGTCGGTGAGGTCGCCGATCCGCGGGTGCGGCCTCTCGGCGCGGCTCGCGCCGAAGTGGTCGATCACGGTCCGGGTCACCGATGGCGCGAGCAGCGACCCGCCCTCGGCGACCACCCGGACCGCGTCGAGGATCGTGGTCGGCTCGGCGTCCTTGAGCAGGAAGCCGCTGGCGCCGGCCCGCAGCGCCTCGAAGACGTACTCGTCGAGCTCGAAGGTGGTCAGCATGACCACCTTCACCGCGGCCAGGGCCGGGTCGGCGGCGACCTCGGCGAGCATGCCGAGGCCATCGAGGACGGGCATCCGGATGTCGCAGAGCACCACCTCGGGCGTCGTACGACGCAGCAGGGCGAGCCCCTCGCGCCCGTCGCCCGCCTCTCCGGCGAGCTCGAGGTCCGGTTCGGCGGCGACGAGGGTGGCCAGGCCCATCCGGACCAGCGGCTGGTCGTCGACGAGCGCGACCCGGACGGGAGCGGTCTCGGGGTGGCTCATCCGGGCAGCACCGCGCTGACCTCGAACCCGCCCGCCTGCACCGGCCCCGCACGGAAGCTGCCGCCCAGCGCCTCGACGCGGGAGCGCATGCCGCTGATGCCCATGCCCTCATCCTGCACCGCGCCGCCGTGCCCGTCGTCCGAGACCCGCAGCGCGACCGTGTCGGTGCCCCGCTCCCAGACCACGGTGGCGGTCGAGGCGGCGGCATGCCGCAGCACATTCGTCAGCGCCTCCTGCAGCACGGCGTACGCCGCCGCGCCACTCGGCGGGGTCAGCTCGCCCGGCTCGCCGATCACCTCCAGCCGCAGCCCGGCGGAGCGGACCCGCTCGACGAGGGCCGGGATCGCCTCGACGCCCGCCGCGGGACGGCGCGGAGCCGGCTCACCGGCGATCGTCGCCAGCTCAGTGCGCAGCGCGTCCAGCGCCTCGCGGCTGGTGGTGCGGATCGCCTCGAGGCTGGTGCGGGCGGCACCCGGGTCGCGGTCGAGGACGTGCAGGGCGACCCCGGCCTGCATCGCGATCACCGCCAGGCCGTGGCCGACGCCGTCGTGGAGGTCCTGCGCCATCCGCAGCCGCTCCTCGGCGGCGGCGCGCGACGTACGGTCCACCCAGGCGGCCCGGCCCTGTTGGAGCATGGTGCCGATCGCGGCGGCCGCGGACACGAGCGCCCCGATGCCGATCGCCTGCCAGGCGCCGACCGCGAGGTGGTCCCAGCGCAGGCCGCGCACCAGCAGGCCGGCCCAGATCAGCACGGCCGCGACCAGCAGCAGCGGGAACCAGGTGGGGAACGGGCGTCGGGTCGCCAGCACGAAGGACGCGACGATCAGCGCGAAGAAGATCGGGCCGTTCTCGCCGCCGACCGCGAAGTAGCCGCCGCTCAACGCGCCGGTCGCGACCAGGAGCACGGGGAACCGGTCGAGCAGCAGCAGCGAGAGCGCGGCGCCCGCGGCGAGCACCACGGACAGCACCCGCCCGACCACGCCGGCCTCGACCTCCCCGACGTGCCCGAGGTTCACGGCGAAGGAGCCGCCGATGATGATCACCGCGACCGGGATCAGCCACCAGCGCTTCGCGAGCCACATGTTCGTGTTCATGCCCCGAACCTAGGTGAGCGCACGGTCCTCGTCGTACGACGACGGGAGCCTCCGGCGTACGCAGTTCTGCGTATGCCGCAGCCGCGCTGGAGCGGACGCGCATCGGGCGTCGAGGCGCGAGCGTGGAGCCCATGAACGCACAGGGAACGACGGTGGCCTCCACCGACAACCTCACGAAGGTCTACGGCGACCGGGTCGCCGTCGACAAGGTCACGATGACCGTGCGGCGCGGCGAGGTCTACGGCTTCCTCGGCCCCAACGGCGCCGGGAAGACGACGACGCTGCGGATGCTGCTCGGCCTGATCCGGCCGACCTCGGGCACGACGTACGCCACTGCCTCGGTGGGCGCGCTGATCGAGGGACCCGGCTTCTTCCCCTACCTGTCCGGGCGCGCGAACCTGCGCGTGCTGGCCCGGCACCGCGGCCTGTCCGACGCGGAGGTCGAGCGGGTCCTCGAGCGGGTCGACCTGGCGAACCGCGGGGACGACCGGTTCAAGGGCTACTCGCTCGGCATGAAGCAGCGCCTCGGCGTCGCCGCCGCACTGATGGGCGACCCCGAGCTGATCGTCCTCGACGAGCCGACCAACGGCCTCGACCCGGCCGGCATGGCCGACATGCGGGCGCTGGTCGTCGACCTCGCCCGCGGCGGCCAGACCGTGCTCCTGTCGAGCCACCTGCTCGCCGAGGTGCAGGAGATCTGCCACCGCGTCGGCGTCATCAACGACGGCGTGCTGCTGCGCGAGTCGACCGTCGCCGACCTGCGCGGCGGCGTCTCGCTGCGGATCCGGGCCACGCCCGAGCCCGAGGCTCTCGCCGTGGCGATGCGGCTGGCCGGCGACGACGGCGTACGACGCGACTCCGACGGCGGCCTGCTGCTCACGCTGCCCGCCGACCGCGCCCCCGACGTCACCCGTGCGCTGGTCGGTGCCGGCGTCGACGTCCACGAGATCACCGCTGCCGAGCGCAGCCTCGAGGAGGTCTTCTTCGAGATGACGAGCCAGAAGGAGTCGGTCCGATGAGCACCGTCCTGTCCACCACCCGCAGCACCCGCGCCGAGCTGATGCGCCTGCGCGCCTGGCCGGCCGTGTGGATCACCCTCGGCGCCTGGCTGGTGCTGAGCATGCTGTTCGGCTACCTGTTCACCTACTTGTCCTACACCAGCGGCGACCCCGGCTTCACCGACGAGGGCACCACCCAGGCCCAGCAGCTCGCGCAGATGATGCCGGACGCCGTACCCGACGTCTTCTTGCAGGGCATGCCGATGTTCGGCGGCGCGCTGATGATGGTGCTCGGCGCGCTGGTCGCCGGCAACGGCTACGGCTGGGGCACCTGGAAGACGCTGTTCTCGCAGGGCGTGCGTCGTACGCCGGCGCTCGTCGGCTCGGTCCTCTCCCTCACCGCGATCGTCGTCGGCACCCTCGTGGTCACCTTCGCGCTCGACCTCGGCATCTCCGTGCTGATCGCGACCACCGAGTCCCAGGACGTCGTGATGCCCTCGCTGGGCTCGGTCGGCGAGGCGTTCGGCGCCGGCTTCCTGGTGCTGGAGATGTGGGCCCTCCTCGGCTTCCTGCTCGGCACCCTGGCCCGCGGCCCGGCCCTGTCGGTCGGCCTCGGCCTGGTGTGGGCGCTGGTCGTCGAGAACCTGCTGCGCGGCGTCGGCCAGCTCCTCGGCTGGGTCGAGAGCCTCACCGAAGTGCTGCCCGGCACCTCCGCCGGCTCGTTGATCGGCTCGATCGTGGGCGTCGGGGTCGGCGACGGCACCCCCGGCGTCGTCGACACCGTGCCCGGCACCCAGGCCGCGATCACCGTCGCCGTCTACGTCGCCCTCGCCGTCCTCGGCAGCATCGCGCTGGTCCGGCGGCGGGATGTGACCTGACGCCGACCCGGCCCGGAAAGGCTCCCGCAACCCGCCGACCCGGCAGAAACTGGCCCGGAATTCAGGCCGACCCGGCGCGAACTGACCCACTGAGGAGCGATCTCGCGCCGGGTCGGACGCGATTCAGCGCTGGCTTCTGCCGGCTCGGCGCACAACCCGAGTCTCAGGACTGGTCGTGGAGGCGCAGCTGCAGTGCCAGCAGGAGCCGGTCGTCGGGGTCGGCGAGGTCGTAGCCGGCGAGCGACTCCAGCCGGCCGATCCGGTAGCGGACCGTGTTCTGATGGGTGGTCAGCGCCTGGGCGGCGGGGCCGAACTCACCATGCACACGCAGCCAGACCCGGGCGGTCTCCAAGAGGTCGATGCTGCTCCGGCCGTCGTACTCGACCAGGGTGCGGAAGCGCTCGTCGTCGAGCAGGGCGGCGCGGGGCAGCGCCTCGAGGCACTCCGCCAGCAGGACGGCGGTCCGGTCGCTGTCGAGGGTGACCACCGGGCGCGCGGCCGAGGGTGCGGTCCGGGCGCAGACCCGCTCGATCTCGGCCCGGGCGGCGCGCACCGAGCCCGCCGAGGCCGAGGAGCTCACGGCGGCCCGGAACCCGGCGTGCCGCTGGGCCTGCAGGTGGGCCACGGTCCGCTCCGCCCAGGCGACGTCGCGGGCCGGATCCGCGGGGCCGGGTGCGAGCACGTACAGCCGAGCACCGTACGGCGCGACCAGGGCCTGCTCGGCCAGCGACACTGCGCGCATGCTCAGCAGCGCGACAGCCTCGGAGGACAGCAGCCACTCGGCGGCACGGTCGTCGTCGACGGCCTCGATGCCGATCAGGGCGAAGCTGGCCGGCTCCCGCACCCGCAGCTGAGGGACGTCGTCACCGGACCCGGGCCCCTCGGGCGCGAGCAGTCGCTGCACCAGCTCGGTGCTCACCGAGTGGATCTGCCGGGCCTGGCTGACCAGGCGGGCGGCGTAGCGCGCCGCGCCGACCAGGTGGTCCTCCAGCTCGGGCCCGAACGGGACGTCGGTCTCCTGCGCCCAGATGGTGCCGAGGTAGACCCCGGTGGTCGGGTCAGCCATGCCGATCCCCAACCGGCGGCGCACCTCGCCGGCCTCGGGCAGCTCGACCGTGGCGCCGGGCACCCGGAGCCGGTCATAGACCCGCTCTGAGCGCAGCTGCTCGACATGCCACTGGGGTGGCTCCCTGCCGAGGATGGCCAGCCGGCGGATCGGGTCCGCCTGGTCGCTGTAGGGCGAGAATGCCATCACCCGGGCCCGCTCGTCCTCGATCGAGATCAGCGTGCCGGTCGCGACTCCGAGCGCCTTGGCGACGTCGAAGAGGTCGGTGTGCTCAGCGAGGGCGCGGTTGAGCCGGGCGCTGCCGACGTCGTGCCGGCGCGGCTCGACCACGACCCGGAGCGCCTCGGCGAGCAGCGCGGACCACTCCGGTCCCCGAGGTACGACGACCACCGCCCCCGCGAGCAGCACCTCGGGGACCGGGACCCCCGGGTCGCGGAGCAGGATCGCGCCGGGCGACCGGGCGGCGAGATCGTCGGCCAACGCGACCAGCTGTCCGGGCGCATCGCCGGTGAGCACGACCAGGCCGGCACCGACCTCCTCGGGCAGCGCCTCCGCGGCCAGCGACGCGGCGTCGAGGATGACGTGGGTGCGCACCGCGAGCTCGGGGTCGGCCGCTCCGAGCAGCCGCACGTCGGTGATCAGCCGCAGGGCGTGGACGAGGTCGCGCAACGTGGCCGACATCGTCGCGGACGGCTCACCGGCCTTCGGAAACACGTCCGATACGGGCATGGACAATCCTCAAAGGAATCTGTCAGTTCTTTGAAGGATCCTACATCGACTCCGCTCGCCGGCGCTCCCTACGGTTGGGGCACCCGGCCAGCCCGACGCCGGACCGAGACCCACGGGAGCCCGCCATGTCGAACACCCCCAGCCTGCGCCGCCGGATCAGTGGGATCGCGCTCGTCGCGCTCGCCGCGACCACGACACTGACGGCGTGCTCCTCCGGCGACGACGCCGGGAAGGGCGCCGGCGGCGACGCCAAGACCCTGGTCATCCCGCAGCAGGTCGGCGTGCCGCCGTACAGCTATCTCGACGACAAGGGCGAGCTGACCGGCCTGCTCCCCGACCTGTCCACCGCCCTCGGTGAGGCGATGGGGCTCAAGGTCGACAACGAGCAGGCCTCCTTCGAGAACGGCCTGCTCGGGCTGCAGCGCGGAACCTACGAATGGGTGCCCGGCGTCGACGTGACCGCCGAGCGGCTGGAGAAGTTCGACTTCGCCACCAACCTCGTCGAGAGCTACGGCTTCCGGGTCAAGGACGGCGGGATCGACATCGGCGACTCGATGGACGACCTGTGCGGCCTCTCGATCGCGGTGACCGCGGGCTCCAGCCCGGTGCCGGTGCTGCAGGACCTGTCGAAGACCTGCAAGAGCGACGGCGAGGGCGCTATCGACGTCCAGACCTTCGCCGACCAGGCCACCGCCGACCTCGCCGTCAAGAGCGGCCGGGCCGACGCGGTCACCGCCACCAGCAGCGGACTCGCCTACCAGGTGACCACCGAACCCGGCGTCTGGAAGATCACCGGCCCGATCTACCAGGCGATCGACATCGGGTTCGCCGTCATGAAGGGCGACGACATGGCCGAGAAGCTGGTCGAGGCGACCGACGACATCATTGCGAACGGCACGTACGCCGACATCCTCGCCAAGTACGGAGCCGAGAAGATGGCCGTCGACAAGTCGGTGCTCAACCCCGAGCCGGCGTCGTGACCGAGACGATGGCGGACCGCACCGCGGACAGCGCCGACGACGCCGCGTGGGACGATCACCTTGCGCATCTCGCTGCGATCCCCCACGCGCGACGACTCCATCTGCTCCGGATTCTGCTCGCCGTCGTCCTGGTCGCCGCCGCCGGGCGGCTCGGGTGGAGCATCGTGGAGAACCCGGCCTTCGAGTGGGCCACTGTGCGCTCGTACTTCTTCTCCGACCCGGTGCTGACCGGGCTGAAGAACACGATCACGCTGACCGCGCTGTCGATGGGCCTGGCCCTCGTGGTCTCGGTACTGATCGCCAACCTGCGTCTGTCCGACAACCCGGTGCTGCGCGCCGCGGCCGGCGCCTACGTGTGGTTCTTCCGGTCGGTCCCGCTGCTGGTACTGCTGATCCTCTGGTTCAACATCTCGCTGATCTACCCGACCTTCAGCATCCCATTGCCGGGCGGCGGCTGGACGTGGGAGACCCGGGACCTGATGACGGCGTACTGGTCGGCGGTGCTGGCGTTCGGGCTCCAGCAGGCGGCCTACACCTCGGAGATCATCCGCGCCTCGCTGCTCGCGGTGCCGGCCGGCCAGCGTGAGGCGGCGCTCGCCCTGGGCATGCCGCCCGGACGGATCTTCCGGCGGATCGTCTTCCCCCAGGCGATGAAGATCGCCGTCCCGCCGGTGAGCAACGACCTGATCAACCTGCTCAAGGCGACCGCGCTGGTCGCGTTCATCTCGGTGCCGGACCTTCTCTACTCCGTGCAGCAGATCTACAACCGGACCTTCGAGGTCGTGCCCCTGCTCATGGTGGCCACGGTCTGGTACATGATCCTGGTCAGCATCCTCTCGCTGGGCCAGTTCTACCTCGAGCGATGGCTCGGGCGATCGGCTGCCGCGCGGGTGAGTCCGCGTGGTCGAGCCGGGAGGAGCACGACATGACCACCCTGGCGACGCCCCCGGTCGGCCGACAGCTCGACGGGCCGCTCATCAGCGCCCGAGGGATCAGCAAGTCCTTCGGTGGCCACCAGGTGCTGCACGACGTGTCGCTCGACGTACGCCGGGGCGAGGCGGTCTGCCTGCTCGGTCGCTCCGGCAGCGGCAAGAGCACCTTCCTGCGCTGCCTCAACCTGCTGGAGCGCGCCGAGGAGGGCATCGTGATGCTCGACGGCGAGCTGCTCGGCCATCACGTGCGCCGCAGCCGGATCCACCGGCTGCCCGCCCGCCGGGAGGCCGCCCAGCGCCAGCACCTCGGCATGGTGTTCCAGCAGTTCAACCTGTTCGCCCACAAGACCGTGCTGGAGAACGTGATCGAGGCACCGGTGAAGGTGGCCGGCCGCTCGCGGCGCGAGGCGAGCGCGCACGCCCTCGAGCTGCTGGAGCGGGTCGGGCTGGCCGAGAAGGTCGGCGCCTACCCGGGCCAGCTCTCGGGCGGCCAGCAGCAGCGGGTCGCGATCGCGCGGGCACTGGCGATGCGCCCGAAGGCACTGCTCTTCGACGAGCCGACGTCCGCGCTCGATCCGGAGATGGTCAACGAGGTGCTCCAGGTGATCCGGGACCTCGTGGTCGACGGGATGACGACGATCATCGTCACCCACGAGGTCGGCTTCGCGCGCGAGGTCTGCGACCGCTTCGTGTTCCTCCAGGACGGCCGGATCGTCGAGGAGGGGCCGGCCCGCCGGCTCACCGAGGGCGCCGAGCACCCCGCCACCCGGGACTTCCTCAGCAAGGTCCTCTGACCCTTCCCCTTCAGCCAGAGAGGCACCAACCCATGTCATCGGGAGGCGCGAGCATGCCCTCATCCACCCCCACCGGCTTCCGGGTCGCCGTGATCGGCGGCGGTTTCGCCGGGATCGCCGCCGCCCGCGAGCTGCACCGCCGCGGCTACGCCGTCACCGTCTTCGAGTCCGGCGACAGCCCGGGCGGGACCTGGCGCGTCAACCGCTTCCCCGGCGTTGAGGTCGACACCCCCGCAGTCATGTACTCCTACTCGTTCGCGCCCGGCGAGTGGAGCCGCGAGTTCCCCGGCGGCGCCGAGCTGCACGCCTACCTCGGGCGGGTGGCCCGCGAGGCCGGTCTGCTGCCGCTGTTCCGGTACGGCCACCGGGTCACCCGGCTGCACTGGGACGAGTCCGCCGCAGAGTGGTCGGTCACCGTGCGCGATGTCGCGACCGGCGACGAGGAGACCGAGCGGTTCCGTGCGGTCGTCTCCGCGGTCGGTCTGCTCAACGTGCCGCGCCACCCCCAGTGGCCTGGCCGCTCGACGTACACCGGCGAGATCTTCCACACCGCCGAGTGGCCGTCCGGCCTGGACCTGACCGGACGTCGGGTGGCCGTGGTCGGCACCGGCTCCACCGCCGCCCAGGTGGTCGCCGAGCTCGCCGGCGTGGCCAGCCAGCTCACCGTCTTCCAGCGCCAGCCCGGCTGGGTGGATCCCAAGGTCGGCCGCGTGTACGACGACGCCGACCGGGCCCGGCTTCGCCACCCCGTTCACCGCCGGATCGCCCGCTGGCGGCTGTTCCTCGCCCTGGAGCGGCGCTGGCTCGGCGGCCGGATCATCCGGCCAGGCAGCGACGTCGACACCTCCCTGGTCGACGCCTGCCGGAGCTACCTCGACGAGGTCTTCGCCGAGCATCCCGAGCTCAAGGCGCAGCTGACCCCGACCTCGGCGTACCTCGGCAAGCGCGCGGTGCACTCCTCGACCTTCTACCCAGCGCTGCTGCGCGAGGACGTCACCCTGGTGCCGCGCGCCGTGGTCGGCATGCACGAGAAGGGTCTCATCGACGCGAGCGGCGAGGAGCACGTCGCGGAGGTCGTCCTCACCGCCACCGGCTTCCGGGCCGCGGAGTTCCTCGGCGGCATCGAGGTCGTCGGGCGGGGCGGCACCGTGTTGGCCGACAAGTGGGGCGACGACCCGATGGCCTTCCTCGGCATCACCGTCGACGAGATGCCGAACCTGTTCCTGCTCTACGGCCCCAACACCAACTGGTACGCCCCCGTGTTCGGCATGGAGAAGCAGGCGCTGTTCGTCGGTCGCACGCTCGACGAGCTGCGCCGGCGCGGCGCCCGCTCGGTCGAGGTGAAGGCGTCGTACGTCGTTGCGCTCAACCGCTGGCTGAAGCGCCGGCTCGACGCGAGCTCGTTCGCCCAGACCCCGAACTACTTCCGCTCGCCGTCAGGCCGCGTCGTCACCCAATGGCCCGACGGCGCGTCGGTCTACTGGCTGCTCACCCGGCTGCTCTGGAAGCGCTCGGCCCGGTTCCGGTGAGCGCGGCCGCTCACAGCAGCTTGCCGAAGCACCGCGAGAGCGGCGCGTCCTTGTAGAACCCGAAGCCGGGGATCTCCTCGTAGCCGGCGCTGCGGTACAGCCCGATCGCCTCGGGCTGCCGCAGCCCGGTCTCGAGGACGGCCAGGTCGTGACCGGCCTCCCTGGCCGACTCCTCGAGGGCAGCGAGCACGGCACGCGCGAAGCCGCGCCCGCGCTGCTCGGCGACCACGAACATCCGCTTGACCTCGACCGCGCTGCTGCCGCCGAGCACCTGCACGGTCGAGCGGCGCCAGGCGCCGGTGGCGACGGGCGACCCGGCGTCGTCGTACCCGACCAGGAAGACGCCCTCCGGGAGGTCGAACACAGCCGGGTCGACGGGGCTCTCGTCGGGATTGCCGTAGCGCTCGACGTACTCCTGCTGGACGCGGGCGACCAGGGTCGCGGCGTCGGGGTGGAGGTAGCCGAGGGGGCGCAGGTCGAGGGAGGCTTGCATGGCGAAACCGATTGAACAGGGCCATGAGGGGCCTGTCACAATGGGGACATCTCTGACAGCGTCGTCAGCCTGTCCTCTCTGCCCGTGCCGGAAGGTTGACCACGTGACCGACATCCAGATCCCCGCCGAGCTCAAGCCCGCCGACGGCCGCTTCGGCGCCGGGCCCTCGAAGATCCAGCCCAGCCACCTCGCCGCGCTGGCCGCGACCGGGGACCAGCTGATGGGTACGTCGCACCGCCAGGCCCCCGTGCGCAACGTGGTGGGCCGGGTGCTGCAGGGCCTGGGCGACCTGTTCACACTGCTGGAGGGCTACGAGGTCGTGGTCGGCAACGGCGGCGCGACGGCGTTCTGGGACATCGCGGCCTTCGGCCTGATCGAGACGAAGTCGCAGCACCTGACCTTCGGCGAGTTCTCCGGCAAGTTCGCCTCGTCGGTCAAGGCTGCCCCATGGCTGGACGCGCCGTCGATCATCGCGGCCGACCCGGGCTCGCGGCCCGACGCCGTCGCGGAGGCCGGTGTCGACGTCTACGCCTGGGCCCACAACGAGACCTCGACCGCCGTGATGGCGCCGGTCGTCCGCCCGGCCGGCACCGACGGTGCCCTGGTGCTCGTCGACGCCACCTCGGGCGCCGGCGGCCTGCCGGTCGACCTGGCCGAGACCGACGTCTACTACTTCGCCCCGCAGAAGTGCTTCGCCTCGGACGGCGGCCTGTGGTTCGGCATCTTCAGCCCCGCCGCGATCGAGCGAGCCGAGCGGATCGCCGCGTCGGACCGCTACATCCCGCCGTTCTTCAACCTCAAGACGGCCATCGACAACAGCCGGCTCAACCAGACCTACAACACCCCGTCGGTCGCGACGCTGTTCCTCATGGCCGAGCAGCTGGACTGGATGAACGGCGAGGGCGGCCTCAAGGGCATGGTCGAGCGCACCACCGCGTCGTCGGACGCGCTCTACGGCTGGGCCGAGCGGACGTCCTACACCACGCCCTATGTCGCCGACCCGAGCCACCGCTCGCTGGTCATCGGCACGATCGACTTCGACGACGCGATCGACGCCGCCCAGATCGCGAAGGTGCTGCGCGCCAACGGCATCGTCGACACCGAGCCCTACCGCAAGCTCGGCCGCAACCAGCTGCGGATCGCGATGTACCCCGCGATCGACCCGGCCGACGTCGAGGCCCTGACGCGGTCGATCGACTACGTGGTCGAGGCGCTCTGAGGCTTCACGCGTAGAGGTCGACCCGGCTCGCACCGAGCGCCACGAACAGCTCGGTGCGGCCGGGACCACGCACGGCACCCGGGGTGGCCAGCACCTCGGCGACGGCGCGCTCGAGGTCCCGGTGCTCCTGGAAGTGCCGCATCGCCGCGGAACGCCACTCCTCGATGTCCGGCCCCATGCCCGGCATCGAGGCGGCCGCGCCGCGCGACCGCGCCAACCAGCCCGCGCACAGGAGGGCGAACGCCATCAACAGGGCTGCGGTGGTGAGCTCCATCGACATCGTCGTCTCCTCCTCGTCGGTCGGGTGGTTCGGTGCCTGACCAACGACGTCGGGTACGACGGGTGACGACCTCGGCTCGAAATCGGGACCGGGTCCCAGGCCGTCTCCGCGATGATGGGGCGGTGCCCCACGTACGCGCCGCGACCCCTGCCGACGTCGACGCGCTGCTCGCCCTGTGGGCGGTCGCGGCCGAGAACGACGCACGGCCGACGGACAGCGCGGACGCCGTACGACGCCTCCTCACCCGGGACCCGGAGGCCTGTCTGGTCGCCGAGCAAGCTGAGGCAGCCGACGAAGCCGGCCGGCTGCTCGGCTCGGTCATCGCCGGCTGGGACGGCTGGCGGGCGCACCTCTACCGCCTGGCGGTCCACCCCGACGCGCGCCGGTGCGGCATCGGCTCTCTGCTGGTCGACGCGGCGACCGCGCGCCTGGTCGCGCTCGGCGCGTCCCGGATCGACGCCATGGTCCTCGAGCACAACGACCTCGGCCAGACCATCTGGCGCGCTGCCGGCTACGCCCGCCAGGACGACTGGCGGCGCTGGGTGCGCCCTACAGCCGGCCCGCGATGAGCTCGTACGCCGAGCGCCCGAACGCCACCAGCCGCGCCAGCTCGACCTCGGTGGGCGTCGAGCGCAGCGTCTCGAGCGCCGCGTCGACGGCGTCGTCCTTCGGCCAGCCGTAGACCCCGGCGCTCACCAGCGGGAAGGCGACCGAGCGGGCGCCGAGCTCGTCGGCCACCTCGAGCGCGCGGCGGTAGCAGGAGGTCAGCAGGGTCCGGTCGGTCTCGCCGGCGTTGCGGTTGGGGCCGACGACGTGGATGACCCAGCGCGCGGGCATCAGGCCGGCGGTGGTCCAGCCGGCGTCGCCGGTCGCCAGGCCGTCGGGGAAGCGGCGCACGCAGTCGGCGAGCACCTCCGGCCCACCGGCCGCGTGGATCGCCCCGTCGACCCCACCGCCTCCGCGCATCCGGCGGTTGGCGGCGTTGACGATCGCATCGACCTGCTGTGCGGTGATGTCGCCCTCGACGACCTCGATCTGCATCACTCGACCGTACGCAGCCGCACCGTGCAGGGTCCACCCTCGACCAGCCCCTCGGCGGTGCGGACCGCCTTCTTGACCGGCAGCACGAAGGTCTTCTCCGCAGCACTCGGGAACACCGACGTGCGCCACGTGCTGGACCCCACCGTGACCTCGACCCGGACGCTCCCGAATCCCTTGCTGGGCGCGGTCTCGTCGATGAGGTCGGAGACCTCGAACGGCAGGCTGACGAAGAACCAGGCGCCGCCGGACTCCTCGTCGCGTGCCTGCCAGCGCCACAGCTCGGCGGTGAACTCGTGCTCGCTCACGCCCCGATCGTGTCACCGACCGCCGACAAGCCGCAGCGTCGCCCGCTCCAGCTGCTCGCGGGTCGCGCCGGCGCGGACCCGGATGGTGCGACCCTCGGCGTAGGCGTCGACCACCCGCGGGTCGACGTACGCCGACCGGGCCAGGGCGGGCGTGTTGCCGAGGAACTCGGCCACCTCCCGCATCGCCGCCGCGACGGCACGCTTCCGCGCCGTCTTCGACGCCTCCGGGCCGGGCGCCTGCGCGAGCGCCGCTGCCGCGAGGACGGTGCCGTGCCAGGTACGGAAGTCCTTCGCGGTGATCTCCAGCCCGCTCACCTCGCGCAGGTAGTCGTTGACGTCGGTGCCGGTGACGTCGAGCAGCCGCGGGTCCTTCCGGCGCCGGCGCCGCCGCCGTTCGAGGGCGCGCACCGCGACCGGGTCGTCGATCTCCACGTGGTGCTCGATCCCCGACTTCCCGGTGAACTCGAAGACGAGCACATCCCCGGACCGGTGCACGTGCTGCCGCTCGAGGGTCGTCAGCCCGAACGAGCCGTACTCCTCGGCGTACACGTCGTTGCCGATCCGGAAGCAGCCCAGGTCGATCAGCCGGACCGCCAGGGCGCAGCTCGCCTGCGGTCCGACGTCGTCGTCGAGATCGGCGAGCACCCGCTTGCGGATCCGGGGCAGCCGCCGTCCCAGCGTCATGACGCGCTCGTGCTTCTGCGCGGCCCGCTGCTCGACCCAGTCCGGGTGGTAGAGGTACTGCCGTCGTCCGGCCGCGTCGGTGCCCACCGCCTGCAGGTGCCCGTTGGGTCGCGGGCAGATCCACACGTCGGTCCAGGCCGGCGGGATCACCAGCGCCTTGCACCGGGCCGCGTCCTCGGCCCCGAGCGGACGGCCGTCGAGCCCGAGGTGGACGAAGCCGCGCCCGGCCCGGCGCCGGGTCCAGCCCGGCTCATCGGGAGAGGTACGACGCAGCCGGGCCACGTCGGTCAGGTGCCCGCAACCCGCCGGATCAGACCCGATCAGTCCCGCGGCCGCAGCGAGCGCAGCAGCACGCCCACGACCACCAGGCCGGCCACGCCACCGAGCGCCCACGGCCACCACGACCGCTCGACCTCGACAGGCGCCCGCCCGCTGTCGTCGTCGGTGTCCTGCACCGGCCCGGGCGTCGCCTCCGGCGCGGGCAGCGGCAGGTCCACCCGCAGCACCTCCGCGCCCGCCCCCTCCGAGCCGACCAGCACCTCCCCGGACTCGCTGATCGCGAGCCCCTCCCCCTGCGGCTGCTGCGGCAGGTCGACCTGCGCGACCCGCTCCAGCCCCGGCCACGTGTAGACGGCCGCCTGCCCGTAGTTGCGCAGCACCAGGTGCGCGCCGTCGGGGGTGAACGAGCCGTCGGTGGCGATGCCGAGCACCTCGTCGACGAGGGTCAGCCGGTTCGGTCCGTCGGGGTCGAGGTGCTCGGGCGCGGCGTACAGGCGGCCGATGAACTCCTTGGCGACGACGTACAGCCGGCCGGTCGCGGGGTCGGCGAGCAGCGTCTCGGCGTCGTGCGGGCCGTCGGGATAGACGAGCCGGTACGTCGGCGCGTGGACCTCGCGGTCGCCGCGGCCGAACGGCACCCGCGCGACCTCGACGTGGTCGCGCGAGCCCAGGTTGTCGCCGATGTCGCCGACCCACACCTCGTGGTCGCCCGCCGGGGCGAGCGCCTCGATGTCGGTGGCGTCGCCCTGCCAGCGGGTGACGCCGACGGTGCCCCCGGTGGCCGGGTCGACGGTGAAGACCCGGTTGCGGTCGCCGGAGTCGTTCATGGTGACCACCAGGCCGTCGCGGGCGACCAGGCCGCTGGACTCGGTGATCTCGGGGTCGGTGAAGGCGAAGACCGGGTCGGGAGCAGGCGGCTCGACCGCGGCGCCCGGCGAGAGGAAGCCGATCGCGAAGGGCGCCAGCAGCACCAGCGCCAGGACCTTCCTCACCCGAGCAGCTCCCCGAGCCGCGGGCGGATCTCCCACGCGGCCACGAGGGCGTCGTACTCCCCCTCGTCGGCGACGGTGCCGGTCCGCACCGCCCGCAGCAGCGTGTTGCGCGGCGTGTGCTGGCTGTCGACGAACTCCATCACGTCGACCCGGTAGCCGGCCCGCCGCAGCAGCAGCGCGCGCAGCGTGTCGGTCAGGGTGTCGGCGAACCGCTCGCGCAGGATGCCGTCGCGCACGAGCGAGGCGTACGGCGCCGGCGGCTGCGCGCCGCGCAGCTGCGCCGCGATGTCGTGGTGGCAGCAGGGGGCGGCCAGCACCAGCGGCGCGGACCAGCCGACCGCGCGGGCGAGCGCGTCGTCGGTGGCGGTGTCGCAGGCGTGCAGGGCGAGCACGACGTCGGGCGCCTGCTCCAGCTCGGCGGCACCGATGGTGCCGGCGACGAAGGTCGCGTCGATCCCCAGCTCCCGGGCCACGGAGGCGTTGTGGTCGCGCGACTGCTCCTTCACGTCGACGCCGGTCAGCCGCACCGGCAGGCCGCGGCGCTCGCTGAGGTAGCGCTGCGCGGCGAAGGTGAGGTAGCCGTTGCCGCAGCCGAGGTCGACCACCCGCAGCGGGTCCTCGGCCGTCGGCTTGCGCAGGCGGCTCTTGGCGATCGCCTCGGTGACCGACCGGTCCAGGATCCGCAGGAAGTCCTCGACCTGGCGGTACTTCGCCATCCGGCTCGGCTTGATCCGCCCTTGTGCGTCGGCGAGACCGAGCGCGGCGAACACCGGGTCGTCCTCCGGCAGCAGCCGGTCCTTGGCGCGGTCGTGGCTCCGGTCCGCCGGCGCCTCCCCCGACCGCGCCGCCGTGTGCACCACCGCGGAGCCCTTCTTGGTCACCCGCAGGCTCAGCTGCTGCTCGTCGGTCTCCACGGTCCAGTTGCCGAACGGCTCGGCCAACAGCGCGTCGACGGCCTCCTCGGCCGCCGACCCGCGCGCGTGGTTGGCGGTGTGGGCCTGGGTGGCGTCGTACCGCACGACCTGGAGGTGCCGTCCCGCCTTGAGGTCCACCCAGCGCAGCTCGACCCGCCGCCACGGAGGTACGGCGGCCCTGCGGCGGCCCGACGCGACGGCCCGCACCAGGCGCTCGTCGGCCAGCAGGTCCACCCGGACCCGCGCCAACCCGTCCTCCAGCGCGAGCGTGCTCACTTGACCAGGGCCGCCACGATCACGATGAGCAGGAGTGCCACCAACGCGGCCGGGATGATCAGGCGGCGGTGGCGGGGGTTCACCCGGCAATCCTACGGTGGCCCGCTCCGCCGGCCGCGATCACCAGTGCTCGAGCGAGGCGGTCATGATCGTGGCCAGGTCCTCGCCGGCCACGTCCTTGGGCGCGGTGGCGAGCAGCCGCTGCTGCTGCAGCGCACCGTCGACGAGCGCGTCGACGTCGCCGGCGCCGTACCCGACCTCGGCCAGGCCGTTCGGGATCCCGATGTCGCGCATCAGCGACGCGATCACCCCGGGCAGCACGGACGCGTCGGAGCCGGAGACGCCGGGCGAGAGCAGCCGCGCGGCCCGCAGGTGTCGCTCGGGCGCCGCGTCGAAGGTGAACCGGAAGGCCTCGGGAGCGGTCAGCGCCACGGCCATGCCGTGCGGCACCATCGCCTCGTCCTGCGGGTAGTCGGCGGGACGGAAGTCGCGGACCCGGCCGGCGATCGGGTACGCGTTGGCGTGCGGGATGTGCACGCCGGCATTGCCGAACCCGAGCCCGGCGAAGGTCGCCGCGAGCGCCATCTGCTCGGCCGCCTCGCCGCCGTCGTCGCCCTCCCGCGCCGCGCGTACGGCGGCCCGGAACGCCCCGGAGAGCATCCCCATCGCCTTCTCCGACCACAGGTCCGCGATCGGGTTCGAGCCGCAGTACGGCACCCGCTGTTGCGGCTCCTTGGCCGGGAACTCGCCGTACCAGCGGGCGGTGTAGCTCTCCAGCGCGTGGCACAGGATGTCCATCCCGGCCGCCGCGATCACGCCCGCGGGCTGGGTCGCCGACAGCGCGGGGTCCACGACGGCCAGCCGCGGACGCAGCGCGGGGTGGCTGATGCCGGTCTTCACCTTGAGCGCCAGCACGTCCATCACGCAGATCGTGGTGGACTCCGCACCCGTCCCCGTCGTCGTCGGTACGGCGGCCAGCGGCAGCACGGGCTGCTCGGGTCCCCGCGCCTTGCCGATGGGCGCGTTGACGTAGTCCATCAGCTCGCCCGGGTTGGTCACCAGCAGCGCCACCGCCTTCGCGGTGTCGATCGACGAGCCGCCGCCGACGGCGACCACCGCGTCGAACGGGCCCTCGCCGCGGGCGAAGGCGACCGCCTCCTCCAGCGAGGCATCGGTCGGCTCGACCCGCGCGCCGGCGTAGGTCACCACCTCGACGCCGTGGCTGCGCAGGGAGGCGGCGACGGTCTCGGCGTGGCCGGCGGCCAGCACGCCCGGGTCGGTGACCAGCAGGGCCCGGCGCGCGCCCCAGCCGCGGACGTCGTACCCGACCTCGGCGGCGGCACCCCGTCCGAACTTGAGGGCGGGCGCGGCGTACGTGAAGACGGTCTCAGTCACGCGTCGACAGTATCGCCGGCTGCCTCGATGGCGGCCCTGACCGAGCCGTAGACCTTGAGCCTGCGCTCGGCGACGTCGGCGAGCGGCACCCACGCGACGTCGTCGGTCGTGCCGCCCTCCTCGACGACGCGCGGCTCCCCCGGCCCGACCTCGGCGCGGTAGATGATCCCGATCGCGTGGAAGTCCTCCTCGCGGCCGTTGGGGGCGGTGCCGGTGAAGTGGTGGTCGAGCACGGTCAGCAGGTCGCCCGCCTCCCCCTCGAGCCCGCACTCCTCCCACAGCTCGCGGCGGATCGTGTCGGCCGGCGACTCGCCGTGGTCGATCCCGCCGCCCGGCAGGTGCCAGGTCCCGGGATCGGGCGCGAGGTCGGAGGTGCGGGTCAGCAGGATCGCGCCGTCCCTGACGACATAGGCGTAGGCGGCGGTGCGCTGCCGCTGGCGCACGGCGTACGACGCCAGCGCGTCGCTCACCAGGCTCACCGTCGGCACGGTCCCGTCGAGCACGGCCGCGATCGGCTTCCATGCCGCCTCGGCGGTCGAGCCGTCGACCTCGGTGACGTGCGGCTCGGGCGCGTCGGCCGGCACCCAGCCCTCGTAGACGATCCGTACCGAGTGGGCGTCGACCCGGCGCCCGCGGCGCCACGAGTCGGCGACGTGGAGGGAGTGCACGTGGGCGGTCTCGCCGACCTCGGCGTGCAGTCCGGTCTCCTCGTAGACCTCGCGCACCACCGCGTCGCGCGGATCCTCCCCGTGGTCGACACCGCCGCCGGGCAGGGACCACAGCTCGCGCTTGGTCACCCGCTCGGCCAGCCGGGAGAGCAGGATCTGGTCGCCGCGGACGATGACGGCGTACGCCGCCAGCCGCTGCACCCGCTGCCCCATCGCCTGCCCCATCCGTTGAGTTGCCCCATCCTCACCGTTGAGTTGCCGCATGCTCACCTTCGAGTTGCCGGTCCGTCACGGATGAGGCCGTGGTCCGAGCCTATGCCGTCGCACGGCTTCGCGAACCAGTGGGAGGCCCGGCAACTCAAGGGCAAGGATGGGGAAACTCAACGGTGAGGATGGGGAAACTCAACTGAAGGGCGGGCGGCTGTCGCGGGCCAGCGAGTGGCGTCCGGCCCAGCGCCAGACGCGTGCGGAGCGGTCCCGGTCCTCGTCGGTGACCAGGTTGCCCATCCAGCGCAGGGCGAGGGTCATCAGCAGGTCCGAGCGCATCCCGACCGGGCCGAGGGCCGGCAGCAGCCGCGGCACGGTGACCAGGCCGGCGAGCCGGCGCGCGATCGAGAAGGACTCGCCGTAGTGCTCGCGCAGGATCGCGGGCCACACCACGGCGAGGTCGGCCTCAGGTGTCGTGGCGAGCAGCTCGGCGACCACCCGGCCGGTCTCCAGGCCGTAGTCGATGCCCTCGCCGTTGAGCGGGTTGACGCACGCGGCGGCGTCGCCGATCAGCGCCCAGTTGCGGCCGGCGACGTGGGACACCGCGCCGCCCATCGGCAGCAGCGCGGAGGTCGGGGCGCGCAGCTCGTCACCCAGGCCGAACTCCTCGCGCAACCGGTCGGCGTACAGCTTCATGAGGGGCTTGATCGCCACGTCCGCGGGCCGCTTCGCGGTCGCGAGCGTGCCGGCGCCGAGGTTGACCTCGCCGGTGCCGGCGCCGAGCGGGAAGATCCAGCCGTAGCCGGACAGGATCTCGTCCTGCTCGCCGCGCAGCTCGAGGTGCGAGCTGATCCACGGGTCGTCGGCGCGGGTCGAGGTGACGTAGGAGCGCCCGGCGACGCCGTAGACCGTGTCGCGGTGCCACTCCCGCCCGAGCACCTTGCCCAGCGGCGAGCGCACGCCGTCGGCCACGACCAGCCGCCTGCAGGCGATCTCGCGGCCGTCCTTGAGCACGACCGCGGCGACCCGCTCCCCCTCCATGCGTACGTCGACCGCGCGGGCCCCGTCGAGCGCGGTCGCGCCCGCCTTGATCGCGGTGGTGCGCAGGTGGTCGTCGAGCTCGGTGCGCGCGATGGCGCTGCCCCAGTCGGGCAGGTTGCCGCCGGGCCACGGCAGGTGCAGGGTCTGGCCGAACCCGTGCGCCCGGAGCCCCTGGTTGACGGTGTGCGAGCGGACCCAGTCGCGCAGCCCCAGCCGCTCCAGCTCACCGATCGCGCGCGGCGTCAGTCCGTCACCACAGGTCTTGTCGCGCGGGAACACCGCTGCGTCGGCCAGGACGACGTCGAGGCCGGCGCGGGCCGCCCAGGCGGCGGCCGCGGAGCCGGCGGGACCGGCACCGACGACGAGGACGTCGGTCTGCAGGGGTGCGCTCACCCCGTGATTCTCTCAGGCGACCCGACTCATCCCCGCTTCCGGTACGCCGTGTGCGAGATCAGGTGGACCGCCGGGTCCAGGCAGCCGGTGGTCGGGTGCGCCACGAACTGCGACCGGGTCGCGTTCGGGACGTAGATCCGGAAGCCGTCGACGGCGTGCGGCCGGCAGGCCGCGGCGTCGTAGTTCTCGGCGACGGTCTCGTCGACGCGGCTCACAGCGCGTTGCCCGGGTCGCAGGACGAACGAGCCTCCGGAGCCCTGGCGATCCGCGGGCGCGCCGATCTGGGTGCCGTTGCCGTCACCGACGTACGACAGGCCGCCGAAGCCGCCCGTGCGGCACCGGTGCCCGGACACGTTGCGCAGCACGATCCTCCCGAACCGGTGCCCGGCGCCGTTGTCGGTGGCGCGGTAGCGGGCGTGCAGGTCGGCGTTGTGGCAGCGCGGGACGGCCGACGCTGCGGCCGCGGACGGGGTGCCGGCGAGAACCGGCACGGAGAACGACCCCGCCGCCACGATGAGCGCGACAGCGGGCAGAAGCAGGAACCTGTTCACACCTTGTAGGACGAACGGCAGGTCGGTGTGGTTGCTTCACGACCGGATCTCGATACGCCGAAGGCCCCCGCGAGCAAGCTCGCAGGGGCCTTCGTCTACTCGATCTGGCTCTTACACCAGAACTTCGCTTCGCTCAGTTCTGGTACGAGCCAAAGTCGAAGTCGTCCAGCGCCACGGCCTGGCCCTGGTTGCCGAACTCGTAGTCGTAGGACTCGTAGCCCGTGACGGCGTACGCCGCCGCGCGCGCCTCCTCGGTCGGCTCGACCCGGATGTTCCGGTAGCGCTCCAGGCCGGTGCCGGCCGGGATCAGCTTGCCGATGATCACGTTCTCCTTCAGGCCACGCAGGCTGTCGGAGCGGCCGTTGATCGCGGCGTCGGTGAGGACCCGGGTGGTCTCCTGGAAGGAGGCCGCCGAGAGCCACGACTCCGTCGCGAGCGAGGCCTTGGTGATGCCCATGAGCTCGGGACGACCCGAGGCCGGCTTGCCGCCCTCGGACACAACGCGGCGGTTCTCCTCCTCGAAGCGGACCCGGTCGACGAGGTCGGACGGGAGCAGGTTGGTGTCACCCGACTCGAGCACCGTGATCCGGCGCAGCATCTGCCGCACGATGATCTCGATGTGCTTGTCGTGGATCGACACACCCTGCGACCGGTAGACCTCCTGGACCTGGTCGACGAGGTGCTGCTGGGTCTTGCGAACGCCCAGGATGCGCAGCACCTCCTTCGGGTCCTCCGTACCGGCGGTGAACTTGTCGCCCACCTCGACCCGGCCGCCGTCCTCCACGAGGAGGCGGGAGCGCCGGGACACGGGGTACTCCTTGACCTCGCTGCCGTCGTCGGGGGTGACGACGATGATGCGGGCCTTGTCGGTCTCCTCGATCTGCACGCGGCCGGCGGCCTCGGAGATCTGGGCGTGACCCTTGGGGGTGCGGGCCTCGAAGAGCTCGACGACGCGGGGCAGACCCTGCGTGATGTCGTCGGCCGAGGCCACACCACCGGTGTGGAAGGTACGCATCGTCAGCTGCGTGCCGGGCTCACCGATGGACTGCGCCGCGATGATGCCGACGGCCTCACCGATGTCGACGAGCTTGCCGGTGGCCAGCGAGCGGCCGTAGCACTTCGCGCAGGTGCCGGTGCGCGCGTCGCAGGTCAGGACCGAGCGGACCGTGACCTCCTTGATGCCGGCCTCGATGAGCTCGGCGATCTTGACGTCACCGAGGTCCTCACCCGCGGCGGCGAGCACGGCGCCCGTCTCCGGGTGGGTGATCTCCTTGGCGGCCGAGCGGGCGTACGCCGCGGTCTCGGCGTTCTCGTCCTTGACGACCACACCGTTCTCGTCGTCGACGCCGATCACCTTGGGCAGGCCGCGCTCGGTGCCGCAGTCCTCCTCGCGGATGATGACGTCCTGCGACACGTCGACCAGACGACGGGTCAGGTAGCCCGAGTCGGCGGTCCGCAGCGCGGTGTCCGCCAGACCCTTGCGGGCACCGTGGGTGGAGATGAAGTACTCCAGCACGGAGAGACCCTCGCGGAAGTTGGCCTTGATCGGCCGCGGGATGATCTCGCCCTTCGGGTTGGCCACCAGACCACGCATGGCGCCGACCTGGTTGATCTGGTTGAAGTTACCCGAGGCGCCCGAGTGCACCTGCACGTAGATCGGGTTGGTCGGGTTGGCCTCGAAGGTGGCGCGCAGGGCCTTGCCGACCTCCTGGCTCGCCTTCGTCCAGATCTCGATGAGCTCCTGGCGGCGCTCCTCGTCGGTGACCAGACCACGCTCGTACTGCTTCTGGATCTTGGCCGCCGACGCCTCGTGCACGGCCAGGATCTCGGCCTTGTTGGGAGGCGTGATGACGTCGTCGATCGAGACGGTCACACCGGAGCGGGTCGCCCAGTGGAAGCCGTTGTCCTTGAGGGCGTCCAGGGACGCCGCGACGACGACCTTGGGGTAGCGCTCGGCGAGGTCGTTGACGATGGAGCCGAGGCGCTTCTTGCCGACCTCCTCGTTGACGTACGGGTAGTCGGCCGGAAGCGCGTCGTTGAAGATCGTGCGGCCCAGCGTGGTCTCGACCAGGGTGGTCACACCCTCCTCGACGCCCTCGAGCGCGACGTTGGTCAGGCGGATCCGCACCCGGTCCTGCAGCGTGATCTCGCCACGGTCGTAGGCCATGATCGCCTCGGCCGGGGACGTGAAGGTGCGCAGACGGGTCTCACCGTCGATCTCGACCGTCGCCTCGCCACGCTCGGTGGTGAGGAAGAACAGGCCGATGATCATGTCCTGGGTCGGCATGGTCACCGGGCGGCCGTCGGACGGCTTGAGGATGTTGTTGGTCGACAGCATCAGGATCCGCGCCTCGGCCTGGGCCTCGGCGGACAGCGGCAGGTGCACGGCCATCTGGTCACCGTCGAAGTCCGCGTTGAAGGCGGTGCACACGAGCGGGTGGAGCTGGATGGCCTTGCCCTCGATCAGCTGCGGCTCGAAGGCCTGGATGCCGAGGCGGTGCAGGGTGGGCGCACGGTTGAGGAGCACCGGGTGCTCGGTGATGACCTCTTCGAGGACGTCCCACACGACCGGGCGCGCGCGCTCGACCATCCGCTTGGCGGACTTGATGTTCTGCGCGTGCGAGAGGTCGACGAGCCGCTTCATGACGAACGGCTTGAAGAGCTCGAGCGCCATCTGCTTGGGCAGACCGCACTGGTGCAGCTTGAGCTGCGGACCCGACACGATGACCGACCGGCCCGAGTAGTCGACGCGCTTGCCGAGCAGGTTCTGGCGGAAGCGACCCTGCTTGCCCTTGAGCATGTCGGACAGCGACTTCAGCGGCCGGTTGCCCGGGCCGGTGACGGGACGACCACGACGGCCGTTGTCGAACAGCGAGTCGACGGCCTCCTGGAGCATCCGCTTCTCGTTGTTGACGATGATCTCCGGCGCGCCCAGGTCCAGCAGCCGCTTGAGGCGGTTGTTGCGGTTGATGACGCGGCGGTACAGGTCGTTGAGGTCGGAGGTCGCGAACCGGCCACCGTCGAGCTGCACCATCGGGCGCAGGTCCGGCGGGATGACCGGGACGGCGTCGAGGACCATGCCCTCGGGCTTGTTGCCCGTCTTGCGGAAGGCCTCGACGACCTTGAGCCGCTTGAGGGCGCGGACCTTGCGCTGGCCCTTGCCGGTGGCGATGGTCTCGCGCAGGCTCTCGACCTCGGCGTCGAGGTCGAAGGACTGCAGGCGCTTCTGGATCGCCGCGGCGCCCATGTGGCCCTCGAAGTACTTGCCGAACCAGTTCTTCATCTCGCGGTAGAGGACCTCGTCACCCATGAGGTCCTGGACCTTGAGGCTCTTGAACGTGTCCCAGACCTCGTCGAGGCGGTCCAGCTCGCGCTGGGCGCGGTCGCGCAGCTGCTTGAGCTCGCGCTCGGCGCCGTCGCGCACCTTGCGGCGCTGGTCGGCCTTGGCGCCCTCGGCCTCGAGCGTGGCCAGGTCGTCCTCGAGCTTCTTGGTGCGGTCCTCGAGGCCGGCGTCGCGGCGCTTCTCGATCGACTCGCGCTGGAGCTGGATCTTGCCCTCGAGCGAGGACAGGTCGCGGTGGCGGGCGTCCTCGTCGACGGCGGTGATCATGTACGCCGCGAAGTAGATGACCTTCTCGAGGTCCTTCGGGGCGAGGTCGAGCAGGTAGCCGAGGCGGCTCGGGACACCCTTGAAGTACCAGATGTGGGTGACCGGCGCGGCCAGCTCGATGTGGCCCATCCGCTCACGGCGGACCTTCGAGCGGGTCACCTCGACGCCGCAGCGCTCGCAGATGATGCCCTTGAAGCGGACGCGCTTGTACTTGCCGCAGTAGCACTCCCAGTCCCGGGTGGGACCGAAGATCTTCTCGCAGAAGAGGCCGTCACGCTCGGGCTTGAGCGTGCGGTAGTTGATGGTCTCCGGCTTCTTGACCTCGCCGTGGCTCCACGTGCGGATGTCGTCCGCGGTGGCCAGGCCGATCTGAAGCTGGTCGAAGAAGTTAACGTCGAGCACGATGGCTGCTGTCCTTCGTTAGTTCTGTGAAAGGTGAGGCTGGGGACTGAGGGCCGCCGGAGGTCGAGGAGGTTGCGCAGCAACCGTCACGAGACCCCCGGCGGGGACGCTCAGACTTCTTCGACGGAGGGGTTCTCGCGACGGGACAGGTCGATGCCCAGCTCCTCCGCAGCGCGGAAGACGTCCTCGTCGGCGTCGCGCATCTCGATGGTGGAGCCGTCCTGGGACAGCACCTCCACGTTGAGGCACAGCGACTGCATCTCCTTGACGAGAACCTTGAACGACTCCGGGATGCCCGAGTCGGGGATGTTCTCGCCCTTGACGATCGCCTCGTAGACCTTGACGCGACCGGGCACGTCGTCGGACTTGATGGTCAGCAGCTCCTGCAGGGCGTAGGCGGCGCCGTACGCCTCCATCGCCCAGACCTCCATCTCACCGAACCGCTGGCCACCGAACTGGGCCTTACCGCCCAGCGGCTGCTGCGTGATCATCGAGTAGGGGCCGGTCGAACGCGCGTGGATCTTGTCGTCGACCAGGTGGTGGAGCTTGAGGATGTACATGTAGCCGACCGAGACCGGGCTCTTGAACGGCTCGCCGGAGCGGCCGTCGAACAGGCTCGCCTTGCCGGTCTCCTTGACCATCCGGACACCGTCGCGGTTGGGCAGGGTCTGGCCGAGCAGGCCGGTGATCTCGTCCTCGCGGGCACCGTCGAAGACCGGCGTGGCCAGCTTCGTGTTCGGCTCGGCCTTGTCGGCGCCGATCGCGGTCAGGCGCTTGGCCCAGTCCTCGTCGGCGACGTCGGCACCGAGGTGCCAGCCCTGCTTGCCGAGCCAGCCGAGGTGCAGCTCGAGGATCTGGCCGATGTTCATGCGTCGCGGCACACCCAGCGGGTTGAGCACGACGTCGACCGGCGTGCCGTCCTCCATGAACGGCATGTCCTCGATCGGCAGGATCTTGGCGATGACACCCTTGTTGCCGTGACGGCCGGCGAGCTTGTCACCCACGGAGATCTTGCGCTTCTGCGCGACGTAGACGCGGACCAGCTGGTTGACGCCCGGCGGCAGCTCGTCGCCCTCCTCCCGGTCGAAGACGCGCACGCCGATGACCGTGCCGGACTCACCGTGCGGCACCTTCATCGAGGTGTCGCGGACCTCGCGCGCCTTCTCACCGAAGATCGCACGGAGCAGCCGCTCCTCGGGGGTCAGCTCGGTCTCGCCCTTGGGCGTGACCTTGCCGACCAGGATGTCACCGGTCGAGACCTCGGCGCCGATGCGGATGATGCCGCGCTCGTCGAGGTCGGCGAGCATCTCCTCGCTGACGTTCGGGATGTCGCGGGTGATCTCCTCCGGGCCCAGCTTGGTGTCGCGGGCGTCGACCTCGTGCTCCTCGATGTGGATCGAGGTGAGGACGTCCTCCTGCACCAGGCGCTGGCTGAGGATGATCGCGTCCTCGTAGTTGTGGCCCTCCCACGGCATGAACGCCACGAGCAGGTTGGTGCCCAGCGCCATCTCGGCCATGTCGGTGCACGGTCCGTCGGCGATCGGCGAGCCGACCTCGACCCGGTCGCCGGCCTCGACCAGCGGGCGCTGGTTGATGCAGGTGCCCTGGTTGGAGCGCTTGAACTTCGCGAGGCGGTACGACGAGTAGGTGCCGTCGTCGTTCATGGTCTCGACGAGGTCCGCGGAGACCTCCTTGACCACACCGGCCTTGTCGGCCACGACCACGTCACCGGCGTCGACGGCGGCGCGGTACTCGATGCCGGTGCCGACCACGGGCGAGTCGCTCTTGATGAGCGGCACGGCCTGACGCTGCATGTTGGCGCCCATGAGCGCGCGGTTGGCGTCGTCGTGCTCGAGGAACGGGATCAGGGCCGTCGCGACCGACACCATCTGGCGCGGCGAGACGTCCATGTAGTCGACCTCGTCGCCCGGGATCTCGGAGACCTCGCCCTGGCGCAGGCGCACCAGCACCCGGTCCTCGACGAACTTGCCGTTGGCGTCGAGCACGGCGTTGGCCTGCGCGATGACGTAGCGGTCCTCGTCGTCGGCCGTGAGGTAGTCGATCTGGTCGGTGACCCGGCCACCCTCGACCTTGCGGTACGGCGTCTCCACGAAGCCGAACGGGTTGATCCGGCCGTAGGAGGCCAGCGAGCCGATCAGACCGATGTTGGGGCCTTCCGGCGTCTCGATCGGGCACATGCGGCCGTAGTGCGACGGGTGGACGTCACGGACCTCCATGCCGGCGCGGTCACGGGAGAGACCACCCGGGCCGAGCGCGGAGAGGCGACGCTTGTGCGTCAGGCCCGCGATCGGGTTGGTCTGGTCCATGAACTGCGAGAGCTGCGAGGTGCCGAAGAACTCCTTCAGCGCCGCGACCACGGGACGGATGTTGATCAGGGACTGCGGCGTGATCGCCTCGACGTCCTGGGTCGTCATCCGCTCGCGGACCACGCGCTCCATGCGGGCCAGGCCGGTGCGGAGCTGGTTCTGGATCAGCTCGCCGACCGTGCGCATGCGGCGGTTGCCGAAGTGGTCGATGTCGTCGGCGGAGACCGGGAGGTCCTTGCCGTCGGCGTCCTTGCGGATCTCGCCACCGATGGCGGTGACGAACTCGTCGCCGTTGTGCAGCTGAACGATGTACTTGATGGTCGCGACCATGTCGGCGATCGTCATCGTCTGCTGGTCGAAGGCCTCGTGCGAGCCGAGCTTCTTGTTGACCTTGTAGCGGCCGACCTTGGCCAGGTCGTAGCGCTTCGGGTTGAAGTAGTAGTTCTTCAGAAGCGTCAGCGCGGCCTCGCGCGTCGGCGGCTCGCCCGGGCGGAGCTTGCGGTAGATGTCGAGCAGCGCGTCGTCAGGACCCTGGGTGTTGTCCTTCTCCTCGGTCAGCTGGATCGACTCGTACTGACGCAGGTCGGCCATGACGGCCTCGTAGTCGTACTCCTCGCCGGTGTCCTCGGCGATGGCCTGGAGCGCCTTGAGCAGGACCGTGACGTTCTGCTTGCGCTTGCGGTCGAGGCGGACGCCGACCATGTCGCGCTTGTCGATCTCGAACTCCAGCCACGCGCCGCGGCTCGGGATCAGCTTGGCCGTGAAGATGTCCTTGTCGGACGTCTTGTCGGCGGTGCGCTCGAAGTAGACACCCGGCGAACGGACGAGCTGCGAGACGACGACGCGCTCGGTGCCGTTGATGACGAAGGTGCCCTTGGGGGTCATGAGCGGGAAGTCGCCCATGAAGACCGTCTGGCCCTTGATCTCACCGGTCTCGTTGTTGGTGAACTCGGCGGAGACGTAGAGCGGAGCGGAGTAGGTGAGGTCCTTCTCCTTGCACTCGTCGACGGTGTACTTCGGGTCGTAGAAGACCGGGCTCTCGAACGAGAGCGACATGGTCTCGGAGAAGTCCTCGATCGGGGAGATCTCCTCGAAGATCTCCTCGAGGCCGGACTTGAAGGTGGCGTCGATGCCGGATGCGATCCGGGCCTCGATGCGAGCCTTGTGGGCCTCGTTGCCGACCAGCCAGTCGAAGCTGTCGGTCTGGAGCGAGAGGAGCTGCGGGAGTTCCAGCGGCTCGGTGATCTTCGCAAAGGAGATGCGGGACTTACCGGGGGTGGTGCGCGCGGCCAAGAGTTGTCCTTCGACGGGTTCGACTCTTCGAGAGCGCCCTGACCCACCACGTCATCGGCCACCGGGCAGGCCGAAGCGCATCTGAGGGCAGGCGCAAGGAGCCACGATACACGACACACGAGCGCTCCACAATGTCGGCTGCGCAACTTCACACAGCCGAGGAGCGGCACCGTCGGAGGCCGGCGGAATCCGGTGCGCCGATCATGCTCGGCGCGGGCGCCGAGGTCAAGGCCGCCGCGCGTGAGCGAAGCGAACGCGCGGATGAAGGTCGCAGGTCGAGGAACGCCGACGACCTCGCGCAGCGAGGCCAGCGAGGTCGTGGCGCGTCACGAGACCAGGCGTGGTGCGCCGGGACCGTCGGTGGACGGGTGGCGAGAGCATGGTCGGGGGTCTCGAGACGGTCGCGGCGCGACCTCCTCGACCACCGGTCGGTCACTTGTCGCAGCGGTCGTCGGTGCACAGGTCGTCGAGGAGCCACTTCGAGTCGCTCCCCGCGGCCCTGACCAGCAGGAACGTGGCCCACATCCGCAGCACGAACGGCTCCTGGCCGGCCTTGGTGACGTACTGGTCGATGAAGACCACGACCGTCGCCCGCTTGCCGTTCGAGCTCACCCGGGTCAGCGCGGCGCCGGCCGACTTGGCCTCGACCTCGACCTTCTGGGTCTCGGCCTCCTTGGTGATCTCCGGCCAGCTGCGCTCGGTCTTCGCCTGGAACGCCTTGGTCATGTACTGCGCCCGCCGGTCGAGGTCGGCGGCCATCGACTTGTGGCTGTACGACAGCACCGGCGCGACCATCTGCTCGGCCGCCGCCTCGGCGTCGACCGCGGCCCGCTCGACGCGCACGTTGCCCTGCGCCAGCTGCTTGGCCGAGTGCTCGCCGCGCGCGCCGGGCGTCAGCACGAGGACGACCGCCAGGGCGACGGAGAGCACCGCGGCGACGGCGGCCGCGACCAGGGCGACCCCGCCCGGGCCGTCCCCGCGGGTGGCGGTTGCGGCCCGAGCGGGAGTTTCACCGGCCGGCCGGTGAAACTCATGGTTGGACGAGGAAGCATCCTCGTCCAAGCGCGAGTTTTCTCGTCCAGGCTTGTCCGCGACCTCCTCGGCGGCGACCGTCTCGGCGGCGACCGTCTCGGCGGCGACCGTCTCGGCGGCGGCGCGCTCGGCGGCCAGGTCTGCGTCGTACGCCGCCCGCTTGTCGGCGTCGAGCAGCACTCCGGCCGCGTCGTTGAAGGCACGGAAGCGGCGCTCGGTCGGGTCCAGGTCGGCGATCGCGGTCTTCCACGCGGCGCGGATCTGGTCCTCGGTGGCGTCCTCCTCGACGTCGAGGAGGTCGTAGAGGTTGGTGCTCACTGGCCCTCCCCCGTGCTCGGCGACGGCTGGCCCGACGGCTGGCCCGACGGCTGCCCCGACGGCTGGCCCGACGGCTGGCCGCCGGTGGCGCCGCCCTCGGGGATCGAGGCCTCGCCGAAGGACGGGAGCTGGTCGTCGAGGTCGTCGAGGTCATCGACCAGCCAGGTGCCGTGCTGCTTGACCAGCGACACCTCGTAGCGGAACCGCAGCGGCTCGAGCTGGACCTTCTCGCTGCCGTCGGCGGGTGAGGGGTAGGCGAACTGCACGACGCCGGCGACGAGCAGCTGCGCGGAGTCCTCGTCGATGCTGGCCACGCCGACGGCGTAGGGCGTGCCCTTGCGGTCGATCTGGGTCTGCTTGACCGTCTCCTCGGCGTAGCCGACGTTCTTGTCGAACACGGTGCGGAACTTCGCGGTCATCAGCTTGCCGACGGCGGCGTACTCGGGCATCTTGCCGGCGCTGTCGAGCAGGTCGGGGCCGTAGGTGTTGAATCGCTGCACGAAGGTGCGCCCGGCGGCCAGCACCTTCTCGCGGTCGGCCGTCTCGTCGCGGGGCGGGTCGAGCAGCGAGTCGAGCTTCTTGCCGGGGTTGCCGGCGACGCCCTTGTCGGCGAGCGTCCACACGCTGACGCCGAGCGCGGCGACGACGACGCCGAGCAGCAGCCCGATCACGCTCCAGCGGAGCGTGGCACTGGTGCCCTTCACGCGATGCGCCTCGACGTGCTCACCGGGTGGACGGGTCGAGCAGCGGTTGGAGGTAGAGCCACTTCCACGAATCCTTCCCCAGCGACGGCGGCGCCACGTTACCGCGCGCGTCGGACCACGCCTGGTCCTGGGCCGTCACGCCCCACTCCAGCTCACCGGTTGTGGGGTCCACCCGCACGCCCACGTCGTAGCCCTGCACGCCCGGGGCGACCCGGGGCAGGTTCTGCGGTCCACGCGGGTTGCTCTTGGTGATCGGCTCGGTGCAGCCGACGTCGTCGGGCATCGGGGCGTTGCCGCGGTCGGACTCCGGGTTGCGGCGGGTCTTGAGGTAGCCGGCGTAGCAGGGGGTGCTGGTCGGCGACAGGATCAGGCCGAAGTGGGCGTCCCAGAAGCCGCTGCCGCCGTCCTGCTTGGACTTGCGACCCACGACGACCTGGCCCGCGCCGACGGCGTACGGGTAGACGACCAGCATCTGCTTGAGCGCGTCGAGGTGCTGGACGACGACCTCGCCGGTGGCGACCAGGTTGGCGAGCAGCTCACTGAGCTCGACGCCGTTCTGCTCCAGGAAGGTCCGCAGCTGGGTCGCGGCGACCGAGCCGGAGTCGATCACCTTGCGCAGCGCGGGGTCCGCGTCGGCGAGCGCCGAGCTGAACAGCGAGAGCTGCTGGGCGAAGGTCCGCAGCGACGACTCGGAGGCCACCTGGCCCTGCAGGACGGTGTTGCTGTCCTTGATCAGGGCGGTGGTCAGGTCGAAGTTCTCGTCGGCGGTCTCGATGAACGAGTTGCCGGTGTCGATGATCCGCTGGAGGTCGGGGCCGGTGCCGGCGAACGCCTCGCCGAGCTCGTGGACCGTGGTGCTCAGGGCCTCGCGGTCGACGCTGGAGACGGTGGCGGACAGGTCGCCGAGGAGCTTCTCGGTCGCGATCGGGGTCGCGACGTCGGTGATCTGGGAGCCCTCGCGCAGGTAGGGCCCGCCGTCCTTCTGCGGCTGCAGCTCGACGTACTGCTCACCGACGGCGGAGCGGTTGCCGACCAGCGCGCGGGTGTCGCTGGGGATCTTGTCCCACTTCTTGTCGATGTCGAGCTTCACGTCGACGCCCTCGTCGGTGAGCACGAGGTCGCCGACCGTGCCGATGCCGACGCCGCGGTAGGTCACCTCAGCGCCGGTGAAGATGCCGCCGGACACCGGGTAGTGGGCGGTGACCGTGTAGTCGCCGTCGACGACCATCCGGTCGAGCTTGGCATAGCGGGCGCCCACGAACGAGACGCCCAGCAGCGTGATGATCGCGAAGACGATGAGCTGGATGCGGGTACGACGGGTGATCACTTCGCCGGCCTCCCCTTCTGCTGCAGCTCGGTCTGCCGGCTCGCGACCAGGGGCGCGGCGTACAGGCCGACCAGGCTGGCGTCGTACGTCGTGTCGAAGTCGCGCCACATGTCGTCGGCCTCGCTGTGCCCGCCCGGGGCCGCTCGACCGAGGCCACCTCCGGTGAGCACGCTCGAGAGCAGGGTGCCGAGCGGGTCGCCGGCCGCGGCCGGGCTGCCGGCGGTGGCACCGGTCTTGGCATCGGCGGCCTGGCGGCAGAGCAGCTTGACGGCCTGGCAGACGTTGTCGATCAGCGCACCGGGCAGCTGAAGGCAGGCCGACGGGTTCGGCGGCGTCTGCAGGCAGCTCTGCAACGTCTGCGTGGCACCGGCACACAGCGTCTTCAGGTCGATCAGGACGTCGAGCGGCAGGTCCGGGAGCTCGTTGATCGGGATGCACGCGAGGTCGGGCAGCTTCAGGTTGCCGACGTCGAGCGCGAGGTCGATCGACAGGTTGACGTAGTCGCCCATGTGGAGGTTGCGGGCGACCTGCGGGTCACGGCCGACGGACTCGTCGATGAACGGGTAGGTCAGGAAGGTGCTGAAGCCCTTGGCGAAGTCGTCGCCGGCCTGGGAGATCTGGAAGAGCACCGGGTCGAGCATCTTGAGGGTGTCGACGGTGGCGGTCTTCGTGGTCTTGATGACCCGGACGCCGACGTCGCTGAGCTGGGTGAGGCCGTCGAGCATCTTGACCAGGTCGGCGCGCTGCCGGTCGAGCGACTCGAGCGCGCTGGGCAGCTCGTCCAACGCCCGGTCGATGCTCGCCTGGTGCTGCTTGGCGGTGACCGCGAGCCGGTTGACCGACTCGATGGCGCGGACGATGTCCTGCTTGCGCTGGTCGAGCTGGCCCATCAGCGACGAGACCTGGGTGAGCACCGACTTGGCGGAGTCCTCCCGGCCCTCGAGGGCGAGGTTGAGCTCGGTCGAGATGGTCTTGAGCTGGGCGATGCCGCCGCCGTTGAGGACCAGGCTGAGCGCGCCGAGCACCTCCTCGACCTCCGGGTTGCGTCCGCCGTCCTTGATCACGTCGCCGTCGGAGAGGCGACCCTGCGCGCCCGTGGTCGGGGGCGCGAGGGAGACGAACTTCTCGCCCAGGAGGCTGGTCTGGCGGATCGAGGCGACGGGGTTGTCGGGAAGGTCGACGTCCTTGCGCAGCTCGAGGGTGACCACGGCCTGGTAGCCGTCGAGGCGGACCTCGGTCACCTGGCCCACCGCGACGTCGTTGACCTTGACCGACGACTTCGGGACCAGGTCGAGGACGTCGTCGAAGCGGACGCTGACCGTGATCGGGTCCTTGCCGGTGTCGGCGCCACCGGGTAGCGGCAGCTCGTAGACGTCGAAGTCGCAGCCGGTGAGCAGCAGCGCGCCCGCGAGCAGCGCGACACCGGCCCGCAGGCGGGCGCGGAGGCCGGAGCGGCGGGTCATCGGTCCACCTCCACCAGTCCGTTGAGCGTCGGATCGTACGCCTGGCCGTACCAGGAGCCGGTGCCGAACGGAGCGCTGCGCGGCAGCAGCTTCTCGACCAGGTCGCAGATGTTGCCGTTGGCGTCGGCACCCGACACCAGGGCGCACACCACCGCCGACGGGTTGGACGTCAGCTCGTGCAGGATGTTGCCGAGGTTGGCGTTGGTGTCGAGCGTGGCGTCCTTGGGGTTGTACGTGTGGTACAGGTTCGTGATCGCCAGCGGACCGGCCTGCAGCAGCTCGTCGAGGGCGCCGCGCTGGCGGACCAGCACCTTGGCGACCCGGTTGACGTCGCGGATGTTGCGGCCCAGCACCGCGCGGTTGCGCTTGACGAACCGGGCGACCTGGTCGAGCGCCGTACCGAGGTTGGACAGGGCGGTGGTCAGCTCCTGGCGCTCGTCGGCCAGCAGCGTCGAGACGTCGCCGAGCGACTTGCTGAAGTCGCGCACCGTGGTGTCGTTGTCGGCGAGCGTCTTGAGGAAGGACTCGAGCTGCTTGGCCGACTCGAACAGGTCGTCCTTGTTGTTGTCGAGCGTCTCGCTCAGGCGCCCGAAGTCCTCGATCGTCTGGTGGAACTGGGCACCCTGGCCGCCGAAGTTCTTGGCGGTCTGCTCGAGGAGGTCGCTGAGCGCACCGTCCTTGTTGGCGCCCTCGGGACCGAGCGCGACGGTCAGCTTGTCGATGCTGCCGTAGATCTCGTCGAGCTCCAGCGGGATCGCGGTCTTGGTCGCGTCGATGACCGTGTTGTCGGCCATCACCTTGTCGCCGTCCTCGAAGGCCGGCGAGAGCTGGATGTAGCGGTCGCCGACCACGGAGGGCGACACGATGACGGCGTCGGCGTCGGCCGGCACCTTGATGTCGGACTTGTAGGCCATCACGACCTTGACCTTGGTGCCCTCGGGCACCACCTCGCGGACCTGGCCGACCGGGATGCCGAGGATCCGGACCTCGCTGCCCTCGTAGACCGACACGGCCCGCGGGAAGTACGCCGTCACGGTCTTGTCGTTGCTGCCGCTGCCGAGCATCCAGACCAGGCCGGTGACGACCAGGACCCCGATGACGGCGAGCGGCAGCCAGCGCCGCAGCCCGTTCACTGGCCCACCGTCCCGGGCACCGGCGGCAGGTTGAAGATGTAGGTGTCGAACCACGGCCCGTTGCCGAGCGTGCTCGCGAACACGCGGTAGAACGGCGCCATCAGGTGGATCGAGTCCTCAAGGTTGTCCTCGTTCTTCTTCACGACCTGCAGCACCGAGTCGAGGTGGTCGAGCGCGGGCTTGAGGTCGGCGCGGCTCTCCTTGATCAGGCCGGTCAACTTGGTGCTGAGCGTGCTCGTCGACACCAGCAGCCGGTGGATCTGCTCCTTGCGCTGCAGCAGCGCGGTGAACAGCGTGTCGGCGTCCTTCATCAGCGCCACGATGTCCTCGTCGCGCGAGTCGAGCACCGTGGAGACCCGGTTGAGGTTCTTGAGCAGCGAGTTGATCTCGTCGTCGCGCGAGGCCACCGTCTTGGCGAGCGCCGAGAGGCCGTCGAGCGCCGAGCGGAACTCCTCGGGCGTGTTGCGGGTCAGGTCGGCCAGCGTGGTCAGCGCGCCGGCGAGCTGGTCGGTGTCGATGTCGGCCGAGGTCTCGGCGAGGCCGGAGAACGCGTCGACGACGTCGTACGGCGAGCTGGTGCGGTCGACCGGGATGACCGAGCCCTCGGCCAGCTGGCCCTGACCGGCCGGGTCGAGTGCCAGGAACATCGAGCCGAGGATCGTCTTGACCTTGATGTCGGCGCGGGTCTCGTCGCCGAAGGGCGTGTCGGTCTTGATCTTGAAGGCGACCTTGACCGAGTTGCCGTCGAGCTCCATCGAGGTCACCTGGCCGACGCGGACACCGGCGATGCGGACCTCGTCCTTCGGCTTGAGCCCACCGGCCTCGGAGAAGGAGGCGTAGTAGGTGTCGCCGCCGCCGATCAGCGGGAGGTCGTTGGCCCGGAAGGCCGCGACCAGGCCGAGCAGGAGCACGGCGATGCTCACGGCACCGATCACCACGGGGTTGCGCTCGCGGAAGGGCTTCATCAGTGTCCTCCCCTCATCCGAGCGTGCAGCGGTCGGCGGTCGCGCCGTAGGTGGCGCTGACCGGGTTGTTGAGTCCGGGGACCTTGATGGTGGCCTTGAAGTGGCACAGGTAGAAGTTGAACCAGGAGCCGTAGGTCGCCGTGCGGCCGATCTTGGTGAGCTTGATCGGCAGTACCTGGAGCGCGCGGTCGATCTCCTGGCGGTTGTCGTCGAGCGTGCCGGCGACCTTCCGCAGCTCCTTGATGTCCTTGACGAACGGGTCCTTGATGTCGGTGACCAGCGCGGCGGTCTGCACCGAAAGGTCCGAGATCGAGTCGAGCGAGCCGAGGATCGCCTCGCGGTCGTCGTTGAGGCCGCCGACCAGGCTGCGGAAGCTGTCGATCAGGTTGGTGAGCTGCTTGTCGCGGTCGGCCACGTGGTCGAGGACGTAGTCGAGGTTGCTCAGCAGCTCGCCGATCACCTTGTCGCGGTCCGCGAGGGTCTGGGTGACCGACGCGGTGCTCGACAGCAGGCCCTCGACGGTGCCGCCCTCGCCCTGGAAGACCTGGACGATCTCGTAGGACAGCTTGTTGATGTCGTCGGGCGAGAGCGCCTGGAAGAGCGGCTTGAAGCCGTTGAACAGCACGGTCAGGTCGAGCGCCGGCTTGGTGCGGTCGACCGGGATCGCGGCATCCTCCTTGAGCTGCGCCCCGCCGTCGCCCTCCTGGGTCAGCGAGATGTAGCGCTGCCCGATCAGGTTGCGGTACTTGACCGTGGCGTGCGTCGCGTCGTCGAGCTTGGTGTCGGCGTCGACGGTGAAGGTGACCCGGGCGCGGTCGGCGTCGACGATCGCGACCTTCTGCACTGTGCCGACCTTGACGCCCGCGATCCGGATGTCGTCGCCCTTGTTGACGCCGGTGGCGTCGACGAAGTCGGCGGCGTACTCCTTCGTGGAGCCGAAGGACAGGTTGCCGATGGTGATGATGAGGACGCTCGTCGCGAGCGCCGTGGTCACCATGAACACGACCAGGCGGATCAGGTCGCCGCTGGTCTTCTTGTCGAGGCCGCGCACGCTCATCGGGCGCCTCCCGCGACGAGCGGACCGGTCAGCAGGACGGTGAGGTCGGCGTCGGTGCCGTACTCCTGGTCGAGCGCGCCGCGCAGGGCGGTCACGTCGTCGGGGCTGCCGGTGTAGCCGGTCGGCGCCGGGCGCAGGTTGCCCTTGCCGGTGTTGCCGTTCATGCCGTCGTTGAGGTGCGGCAGCGGCGGGAACGGGTTGTCCTGGCTCCACGGGATGTCCGGCAGGCCCAGGCAGTTGGGACCGCGGTCGTCGCCGAAGATCGGCCGGTCCGCCGGCGTGTACTTGCGCGGCTGGTCCTGCAGCGTCTCGAGCACGATGTGGAGCTCGAAGCCACGGAACGCCTCGGCCAGGCGGCCCTGGGCCTTGACGATGCCGGCCGACATGCAGGGGATGGTCGGCGCGTAGCGGGCGACGACCGTGAGAACCTGCGTGCTCAGCTCGCCGGCCCGCTTGAGGCGCTCGGCGTTGGCGTCGAGGAAGGAGCGCGCGGTGTCGGAGAAGCTGCGGATGTCGCGCAGCGTGGCGGTCAGCGCCGCCTCGCGCTCCTCGATGGTGCCGGTGGTCTTCACGGTGTCGTCGAGGATCTGGGCCACCTGGGGAAGGATGTCGGCGTACGTGTCGGACACCTCGGCGGTCAGCTTGAGGTCCTCGAGCAGGGCCGGGATCTGCGGGTTGAGCCGCTTGAGGTAGCCGTCGAGGGTCTCGAGGTTCTTGCCGAGCAGCTCGCCCCGGCCCTCGAGCGCGGTGGCGATCGCGGTCAGCGTCGCGTTGAGGTCGGCCGGCTGAACGGTCCGCAGCAGCGGGTAGAGGTCGGAGAGGACCTCCTCGAGCTCGGTCGACACCTCGGTGCGGTCGATGGTCGCGCCGGCGCGCATCGTGCCGCTGGGGCCGGTGTCGGGGACGACGAGCGAGACGTACTTCTCGCCGAACAGCGTCTTCGGCACGATCGAGCCGGTCACGTTGGCCGGGATCACGCCGATCTTGTCGGGGTAGATGCCGAGCTTGAGCTCCGCGCCGTCCACACCGGAGCTGGCGTCGAGCACCTCGCCGACGATCACGCCACGGACCTTGACGTCCGCGCGCGTGGGGAGCTGGAGGCCGATCGACGACGTCTTGAGGGTGACCTCGTCGTAGTCGGTGAACTTCTTGGTGAAGGTCGCGTAGGTGAGCCACACGCCGAGCACCAGCAGCGCCACGAAGATGACGCCGAGCGCCTTGTGGGCGGAGAGGATCTTGTCCATCAGCCGATCACCCCGCGAGCCTGACGGTGGTCGAGGCGCCCCAGATGGCCATCGACAGGAACAGGTCGATCACGTTGATCGCCACGATGCTGGTCCGCACCGCCTTGCCGACCGCGACGCCCACGCCCGCGGGCCCGCCCGAGGCGGTGTAGCCGTGGTAGCAGTGGATCAGGATCACGACCACCGCGAACACCAGCACCTTGCCGAAGGACCACAGCACGTCGCCGGGTGGCAGGAACTGGTTGAAGTAGTGGTCGTAGGTGCCCGACGACTGGCCGTAGAACTTCGTCACCACGAGCCTGCTGGCGACGTACGACGACAGCAGGCCCACGACGTACAGCGGCACGATCGCGATCAGGCCGCCGACGACGCGGGTGGTCACGAGGAACTGCATCGAGGGGATCGCCATCACCTCGACGGCGTCGATCTCCTCCGAGATCCGCATGGCGCCGAGCTGGGCGGTGAAGCCGCAGCCGACCGTGGCCGCGAGCGCGATGCCGGCGACCAGGGGGGCGATCTCACGGGTGTTGAAGTAGGCGGACACGAAGCCGGCGAACGCGGCCGTGCCGAGCTGGTTGAGCGCGGCGTAGCCGGACAGGCCGACCTGGGCGCCGGTGAAGAAGGTCATGCCGATGATGACGCCGACGGTGCCGCCGATGACCGCCAGCGCGCCCGACCCGAGGGTGACCTCGGCCAGGATCCGCAGGATCTCGCGCGGGTAGCGCTTGACCGAGCGCGGCAGTGCCAGCAGCACCTTGATGTAGAAGGACAGCTCGTGACCGAGGTTGTCCAGGCCCTTCATGGGCTTGTCGTAGATCGCCTTGATGCTCGCCATGTCCGCCCCCTAACCCGTCTTCGGGGGCACGACCTGCAGGTAGATCGTGCTCAGGGTGAAGTTGACGACGAACAGAAGCAGGAAGGTGATGACGACGGACTCGTTGACGGCGTCACCGACGCCCTTCGGTCCGCCGCCGGCGTTCATGCCCTTGTAGGCGGCCACTACCGCGGCGATGAGGCCGAAGACCAGCGCCTTGATCATGCCGATCCACACGTCGGGCAGCTGGGCCAGGGCGGTGAAGCTCGAGACGTAGGCGCCGGGCGTGCCGTCCTGCAGGATGACGTTGAAGACGTAGCCGCCGGCGACGCCGACGACGCTGACCATGCCGTTGAGGAACACGGCGACGAGCATGCAGGCGAGCACCCGAGGCACCACGAGGCGCTGGATCGGGTCGATGCCCAGCACCATCATGGCGTCGAGCTCCTCGCGGATCTTGCGCGCGCCGAGGTCGGCCGCGATGGCCGAGCCGCCGGCTCCCGCGATCAGCAGTGCGGTCGCGATCGGGCCGGCCTGCTGGATGACCGCGAGGACCGAGGCGGATCCGGTGAAGGACTGGGCGCCGAACTGCTTGATCAGGCCACCGACCTGCAGTGCGATGACAGCACCGAACGGGATCGCGACGAGGGCGGTCGGGATGATCGTGACCGACGCGATGAACCAGGCCTGCTGGATGAACTCCCGGCCCTGGAACGGACGACGGAACAGCCCGCGGCCCACGTCGAGCGCGAAGGCGAACAGCTTGCCGGCGGTCCCGAGCGGGGCGACCACGCGCGCAGCAGTGAGCGACACCTACCGCCCCTTTCCTTGTCCTTGTGTGCCGTTCCTCCGGGTGTGCTGCTCGTTCAGTGCTGCTGGCTGCCCGACGCGTGCTCGGCCTCGCGGGTGAACGAACCGGGGGGCGGGGTGACGCCGTTGGCCCGGCACCAGGCGCCGGGCGCGGCCTGC
The DNA here is from genome assembly GCF_029961765.1 of Nocardioides sp. QY071. Lineage (NCBI taxonomy): Bacteria > Bacillati > Actinomycetota > Actinomycetes > Propionibacteriales > Nocardioidaceae > Nocardioides > Nocardioides sp. QY071. The sequence goes on along the minus strand of NZ_CP124681.1, from coordinate 656,977 downwards.
GCACGGCGTGGGATGCCGTTGGAGGGCTCCATCTGCAGCGGGATCGGCGGCAGCGGCGGCAGGTCCATGTCCTTCTCGGCTGCCAGCTGGTCGGCGTCCTTCTCCTCCGACATGCCGATCGGCCCGATCGTCTGCGCGTTGAGGAACTGGCGCACGACGGGCTCGTCCGAGGACAGGAGCATCTCGCGCGGGCCGTACATGGCCAGGTGCTTGTGGTAGAGCAGGCCGATCTGGTCGGGGACCACGCGGACGCTGTGGATGTCGTGCGTGACGATCAGGAAGGTCGCGTCGATCTGGGCGTTGAGGTCGACGAAGAGCTGGTTGATGAACGACGTGCGCACGGGGTCCAGGCCGGAGTCGGGCTCGTCGATCAGCAGGATCTCGGGGTCGAGGACCAGCGCGCGGGCCAGGCCGGCACGCTTGCGCATACCGCCGGAGATCTCGCCCGGGAGCTTCATCTCCGCGCCGAGCAGACCGACCATGTCCATCTTCTCCATGACGATGTCACGGATCTGGGACTCGCTCTTCTTGGTGTGCTCGCGCAGCGGGAAGGCGACGTTGTCGTAGAGGTTCATCGAGCCGAACATCGCGCCGTCCTGGAACAGCACGCCGAACAGCTTACGGATCTCGTAGAGCTCCTTCTCGGAGCAGGAGGCGATGTCGGTGCCCTCGATGACGATCGAGCCCTCGTCGGGCTTGATCAGGCCGATCAGGGCCTTGAGGAAGACGGACTTTCCAGTGCCCGACGGGCCCAGCATCACGGAGATCTCGCCTGCCGGAAGGGTCAGCGTCACACCCTTCCAGATCAGCTGCTTCCCGAACTGCTTCGTCAGGTTGGTGACCTGTACGTCGACGCCCATGTTGAACCCTCTCCCTACGTCCGCTCGCCGGCCCCGGCTGCGAAGGAACAACGCAACCGCGTGGCGCACGTTACGCGGCAACCGTGGCATGCGTCACGCGTACCCGGACACCGAGACCCGAAAGGTACTGGCGAGTAGCACCTAGCGTCCAACTCGCGAGTAGTGGTAGCGGGGCGGTCCGCACGGACGAGAAATGGCACGAGGCCGGCAGAGCAGCTGCTCTGCCGGCCTCGTGACCGGAGTGAGTCGTCTCAGGGACGGGTCACTTGAGGGTGACGGTGGCGCCGGCGCCCTCGAGGGCCTCCTTGGCCTTGTCAGCGGCCTCCTTGTTGACCTTCTCCAGGATCGCCTTCGGGGCGCCCTCGACGAGGTCCTTGGCCTCCTTGAGGCCGAGGGAGGTCAGCGCGCGGACCTCCTTGATGACGTTGATCTTCTTGTCACCAGCGGCCTCGAGGATGACGTCGAACTCGTCCTGCGCGGCGGCCTCCTCGGCACCGCCCGCGGCACCGCCGGCGGCGGGGGCAGCGGCAACGGCAACGGGGGCAGCGGCGGTGACGCCGAAGGTCTCCTCGAACTGCTTCACGAACTCGGAGAGCTCGATGAGGGTCATCTCCTTGAACGCGTCGAGGAGCTCGTCGGTGGTGAGCTTCGCCATGGTGGCGGTTCCTTTCTCAGGTGGTCGGCGTGCGTACGTCGCGCGCCGGCCGGGTTTCAGGTGGTGGTGACGCCGGGGCCTCAGGCCTCGGCGGTGTCGCCCTCGTCAGAGGCGGCCTCGGCGGCGGGCTCCTCAGGAGCCGCCTCCTCGGCGGGTGCCTCGTCAGCGGGGGCCTCGGCCTCAGCGGCCGGAGCCTCCTCGGCGGCGACCGGCGTACCGGCACCACCTGCGAGGATCGAGGGGTCCTCCTGGGCCTTCGCCTCCAGGGCACCGGCGAGCCGGGCAGCCTGGGCGAGCGGGGCGTTGAGGAGGTAGACGGCCTGGCTGAGCGAAGCGAGCATGGCGCCCGCGAGCTTGCCCAGGAGCACCTCGCGCGACTCGAGATCGGCCAGCTTGGCGATCTCCTTCGCGTCGAGGAGCGCGCCGTCGAGAACGCCACCCTTGATGACCAGGGTGGGGTTCGCCTTGGCAAAGTCACGCAGACCCTTGGCGGCCTCGACGACGTCGCCCTTGATGAAGGCGATCGCGGTCGGACCGGTGAGGAGCTCGTCGAAGCCCTCGATGCCCGCCTCCTTGGCGGCGAGCTTGGCCAGCGTGTTCTTGACCACGGCGTAGTTGGCGTTCGCACCGAGGGAGCGGCGAAGGTCCTGCAGCTCCTTGACGGTGAGACCGCGGTACTCGGTCAGCACAGCGCCTGCGGACTCGCTGAAGGACTCAGCGATCTCCGCGACGGCGGCCTGCTTGTCTGCCCGCGCCATGGGTCTCCTTCCGGATGGAAGACCGCTGCGAAGTCTCCGCCAAATGACGGACGCCCCGAGCGCAGGCGCTCAGGGCGTGGACCTCGCGCGTGACGCGCTCGGTGTTGCTCTGATCCCCTGCGCAGGCCGTCCGCCTCTCGGCGGAACCTTCGGTCAGGGCTCGGAGCCCGGACGACCGGCGGTCTAAAGGTTTCAGTGGACAACGGTACGGCGGCAGCCCGCCCGCGGCCAAATCGGGGAGTGGTCCCGGCGATCGGGACCGGCCGCCCGTCCTCCACCGTGCTCGGCCGACGATGCGGGCATGACCGCAGACATCCGCGCCACCGTCGTCCGCTACCTCGACCTGGTCGCGAACGCGACCAGTGGCGCGCAGATCGCCGCCCTGTACGCCGCCGACGCCACCCTCGAGGACCCGGTGGGCTCGCCGGCTCGCAAGGGCACCGACGAGATCGCGGCGTTCTACGAGGTGCTGACCACCCGGCAGCGCAGCACCGAGCTGCTCGCGATCCGGGTCGCCGGCAGCGAGGCGGCGTTCACCTTCCGGGTCGTGTCGGGCGCCGGCGCGGAGCAGTCGGTGATCGAGCCGATCGACGTGATGACCTTCTCCGAGGACGGCCTGATCACGAGCATGCGGGCGTTCTGGTCGCCGGCCGACGTGCACCGCGGGGCTTGAGTCGCGGACCGGGCGCGCGTGTCGCGCGCGGACTTGGCACGATGGTCCCGTGACCTCCTCCGCGACGCCGCTGTCCGCCCTGTCCGCCGACGACCTCGCCGCGCGCCTGACGACGGTGCGCGCCGCCTACGACGAGCTGAAGGCGCGGGGTCTCAAGCTCGACCTCACCCGGGGCAAGCCCGGCGCCGACCAGCTCGACCTGTCCAACGACCTGCTCGGCCTGCCGTCGTCGTACCGCGACCGCTCGGGCGCGGACGTGCGCAACTACGGCGGGCTCGAGGGCCTGGTGGAGATGCGCGAGATCTTCGCCGACCTGCTGGGCGTCGACGTCGCGAGCGTCGTGTGCGGTGGCAACTCCAGCCTCACGATGATGTACCAGGTGCTCACCGCGCTGCTGCTCAAGGGCGGCCCCGACTCGCCGCGGCCGTGGTCGCAGGAGCCGGTCGTGAAGTTCATCTGCCCGGTGCCCGGCTACGACCGTCACTTCACGATGCTGGCCGAGCTCGGCATCGAGATGCTGAGCGTCCCGATGAACGCCGACGGCCCCGACGTGCAGGCCGTGCGCGCCCTCGTCGACGACCCGGCCGTCAAGGGCATGTGGATCGTGCCGACGTACGCCAACCCGACGGGGGCGGTCTGCTCGGCCGAGGTCGCCGCCGAGCTGATGGCGATGCCGACCGCGGCGCCCGACTTCCGGATCCTGTGGGACAACGCGTACGCCGTGCACCACCTCACCGACGAGGAGACCAAGAGCGCCGACGCGCTGGGGCTGGCCGCCGCCTCGGGTCACCCGAACCGGCCGATCATGTTCGCCTCGACCTCGAAGATCACCTTCGCCGGCGCGGGCGTGGCCGCGCTCGCGGCCTCGCCCGAGAACAAGGCGTGGTACCTCGAGCGGCTCGGCTTCGCCGCCATCGGCCCCGACAAGGTCAACCACCTGCGCCACGTCGAGTTCTTCGGCGACGCCGACGGCGTGCGCGCCCACATGCGCAAGCACCGCGACCTGATCGCGCCGAAGTTCGCGGCGGTCGAGGACGCCCTGTCCTCGCGGCTGGGCGGCCTGGGGATCGCCGAGTGGACCGTCCCCACGGGCGGCTACTTCGTGAACCTCGACGTCCTCGACGGTACGGCGACCCGCGTGGTCCAGCTCGCCAAGGAAGCCGGCATCGCGTTGACGCCCGCCGGCTCGGCGTTCCCCCACGGCAACGACCCGCGAGACCGCAACATCCGCCTCGCGCCGACCTTCCCCGTCCTCGACGAGGTCGAGGCCGCGATGGCCGGGGTGGCCGTGTGCGTCGAGCTGGCCGCGCTGGAGAAGCTCACCGCCTGAACGGGGTCAGCCGCACGGTCGTCAGCGGCCCGATGTCGAGCGGCGGAGCGTCGGCGGCGTCCCCGGCGAGACGCGCGGGCAACGCGACCGGTACCTGACCGCGCGCCAGCTGGAGGACGAGCAGCGACACGTGCTCGGACTCGGCACCGGCCAGGTCACCGGTCCACTCGAGGTCGCTGGTCGCCTGCTCCCCCGGCGCCAGCCGGACCGGGTCGGCCGGCGCGCCGGAGGCGCCCGGCCCGATCTCGTTGACGAAGGTCGTGCCCCACGCACCGCGGGCGCCGACGCCGGGCACGCCCTCGACCACGCACGGCTCGTGGCCGCTGTTGCGCACCACGAGCCGGCTGTAGCGGTGGCCCGCCGCCTGGTCGAAGCCCTCGAGGGTGACCGCAACCCGGTCGGCGGTGCAGTGGTCCGGCCCGGCGGCCGTGGCCAGGGTGCGCAACAGTGCCGTGAGCGCCGCGTCGTCGAGCTCGACGTCGGGCGTCGGCGTGGGCCCGTCGGGGCTCTCGTCCCAGCCAGGCGCGAGCTCCTCGTGCCCCGGCGCGGCGGTCGTCGCGGAGGGTTCCGGCACCGGCGCGCGGGTCGTCCCGGGCACCGGATCGGCCTCGGCCCCGGGCTCGAGGGTGCAGGCGGAGAGGACCGACAGCACGGCCGCGAACGCGAGCGACCCGAGAACACGCCTCACGCCGCACACCCTAGGCCGGCACCGGAAATGCCGACGCCCGCCGTCCCCCGAGGGGAGCGGCGGGCGTCGGGTCTCGAGACGGTCGCTGCGCGACCTCCTCGACCACCGAGTCTCAGAGAGGAATCAGGCCTCGTCCTCGACCGCGACGTTCTTGACGCGGTTGGGGTCGACCTGGACGCCGGGGCCCATGGTCGTGGAGACGGTGACCTTCTTCAGGTAGCGGCCCTTGGAGCTGGCCGGCTTGAGCCGCAGCACCTCGTCGAGGGCGGCGGCGTAGTTCTCGGCGAGCTGCTGCTCGGAGAACGAGGCCTTGCCCACGATGAAGTGGAGGTTGGCGTGGCGGTCGACGCGGAACTCGATCTTGCCGCCCTTGATGTCGGTCACGGCCTTGGCCGGGTCCGGCGTCACGGTGCCGACCTTCGGGTTCGGCATGAGGCCACGGGGACCGAGCACGCGGCCGAGACGGCCGACCTTGCCCATCAGGTCCGGGGTGGCGACCACGGCGTCGAAGTCGGTCCAGCCGCCGGCGACCTTGTCGATCAGGTCGTCGCTGCCGACGAAGTCGGCGCCGGCCTCGCGGGCGGCGTCGGCCTTGTCGCCGTTCGCGAACACGAGGACGCGAGCGGTCTTGCCGGTGCCGTGGGGCAGGTTGACGGTGCCGCGGACCATCTGGTCGGCCTTGCGCGGGTCGACACCCAGGCGCATGACGACGTCGACGGTCTCGTCGAACTTCTTCTTGCTGGCGGCCTTGGCGATCTTGATCGCGGCCAGCGGCGCGTAGAGCTCGTTCTTGTCGAACGTCTCGGCAGCCGCGCGGTAGGTCTTGCTGCGCTGCATGGTGATTCCTTAAGTCGGAGAGGAGGTGTGGTCAGCGGGCCAGCGCGGCCCTTCCACGGTCTTTCAGTCGACGGTGACGCCCATGGAGCGCGCAGTGCCCTCCACGATCTTCATCGCGGCGTCGATGTCGTTGGCGTTGAGGTCGGGGAGCTTGGTCGTCGCGATCTCGCGCACCTGGTCCTTGGTCAGCTTGCCGACCTTCTCCTTGTGCGGGACGCCCGAGCCCTTCTGGAGGCCGGCGGCCTTCTTGATCAGCTCCGCGGCCGGCGGGGTCTTCGTGATGAAGTCGAACGTCCGGTCCTCGTAGATGGTGATCTCGACGGGGATGACGTTGCCGCGCATGGACTCGGTCTGGGCGTTGTACGCCTTGCAGAAGTCCATGATGTTGACGCCGTGCGGACCGAGCGCGGTACCGACCGGCGGAGCCGGGGTGGCCGAACCGGCCTGCAGCTGCACCTTGACCAGTGCGGCGATCTTCTTCTTGGGAGGCATTCCTCTATCTCTTTCTTCTCGTGGTCATGACGAGACGCACGTCGTACGTCTCTGCCACCTGCGCTGCCGGCGCGTCGACCGGGCAACCCAGACATTCTTCCCCGCCGAGGCGGGGACGGCGAAATTCAGACCCGCTGGATCTGGGAGAACGAGAGCTCGACCGGGGTCTCGCGGCCGAAGATCTCGACGAGCGCCTTGACCCGCTGGGCCTCGGCGTTGATCTCGGTGATCGTCGCGTGGAGCGTGGCGAACGCGCCGTCGACGATGAGGACGGAGTCGTTGACGTCGAAGTCGGCGACCTCGATCGGCTTCTTGGCCGGCGTCACAGCGGAGCCGGGGGTGCTGGCCGCGGCGGCCTCGGCCTCGGCGGCAGCAGCGGTGACCACGGCCGGGGCGAGCATCTTCTCGACCTCGTCCATGCTCAGCGGCACCGGCTGGTGGCTGTGACCGACGAAGCCGGTGACCGACGGGGTGTGCCGTACAGCGGCCCAGGACTCGTCGGTGAGGTCCATCCGGACCAGGACGTAGCCGGGGAGAACGGTGCGCTTGACCATCTTGCGCTGGCCGTTCTTGATCTCGGCGACCTCCTCGGTGGGGACCACGATCTCGTGGATGTAGTCCTCCATGTTGAGGGAGTGGATCCGGTTCTCGAGGTTCTGCTTCACCCGGTTCTCCATGCCGGAGTAGGTGTGCACCACGAACCAGTCACCGGGCTTGGCCCACAGCTCACGACGGAACGCCTCGAGCGGGTCCTCGTCGGCCTGCTCCTCGGCGGGCTCGTCCTCGTCGGCGTCGTCGGCGTCGTCCTCGTCGGCGTCGTCGGCGTCGTCGGCCAGGTCGGCCTCGACGGTCTCCTCGAGGGCGGTGTCCTCCGCGTCCTCGACGTCGGCGACGTCGTGGGCCGCCTCGGCGAGCGCCTCGTCAGCCTGGGCCGGGTCGTACTGCTCGGACACGTGCTGCTCCATCAGTTGAGAGAAAAATCAGGTCAGCCGACGCGGGTGCGCGCCGGCGCTCAGATGTCGTCGGCGCCGGTGAAGATCTCGAACGCGAGCTTTCCGAGCGCGAGATCGAGGACCGACACGAGGGCGATCATCACGAGGACGAAGGCGATGACGACTACGAAGTAGGTGCCGAGCTGCTCCCGCGTCGGCCAGACGACCTTGCGGAGCTCGGCCACGACCTGGCGGTAGAAGGTCACCGGCCCGGTGCGGTTCTCGGGCTGCTTGCCACCCGAGGAGTCCTTGCGGCCTCCACGGACTGCCGGAGCATCCGCCACGCTGCTCACCTTCTCCTTGTCAGCAGCCGACCGTCCGGCCGGCTGGTCGTCACGTCTTGCAGGGCACGAGGGACTTGAACCCCCAACCTTCGGTTTTGGAGACCGATGCTCTGCCAGTTGAGCTAGTGCCCTCCGCGGCTTCTCCCCGCCCACGCCGTCCGGCCGAAGGGCGCGACCGAGCATGGGGGAAAGATCCACCGGGGAGCACTCTACAGATGCACCGGGTGCCGACCAAAGTACGGACCGGTTCCTAACCGGGGCCCGGGCCCCGGATCGCGTCGAGCAGTCCGAGGACGTCGTCGACGACGCCGCGCAGCACCGGCAGCCGGCTCATCCGGACCAGTCGGTCGACGAGCGGTACGACGCCCCGGGCCAGCGTCCGCGAGCGCTGCTGGCCCGGGCTGCCGTCGTACACCCAGAACAGGACGACGCCCATCTGCAGCAGCCAGAGCAGCTCGGGCAGGCGACCCTCGAGGCGGCGCGACACCTTCGCGTCCGAGCCCGCCAGCAGGCGGCGCATCAGGGCGATGCTGCCGTCGCGGGCCGGCGCGGACTCGGGACTGAACGGGGACAGCGGGCTGGCGGGGTCGGCCGCGTTGCGGAAGAACTGCGCCGCGAAGGCGTGGTGCGGCTCCGCGATGTCGAGCCAGGCCTCGAGGCTGCCCCGGAGCCGGCCCGCGAAGCCGGACTCCTTCGCCAGCACCGCCTCGACGGCCGCCTCGTGCTCGGCCAAGAGCTCGTCGTAGAACGCTTGGACGAGGTGCTCCTTGGAGGCGAAGTAGTAGTACGCGCTGCCGAGCGAGACGCCCGCGCCCTTGGCGACGGCCCGCATCGTGGTGCGGTCGTAGCCGTCCTCGCGGAAGAGCTGCAGCGCCGTCGCGAGGATCGTCGCGCGGGTCTGGGCCGCCTTGGGCGTCAGCGGGGAGTCCGGCACGATGCCCACCCTAGAGACCTCAGCGCGGGGACATGGGGTACGCCGGGACGCCGTACTGCGTCGTCGGGGGCATCGGCGTCATCTGGTCCAGGCGGTGCCGGCGGCGCAGCCGGTTGAAGACGTAGACGTTGAAGAAGTGCAGCACGCCGAGGGTCAGCAGCACCACGCCGACCTTGACGCTCAGCACGTCGAACACGTCCTCGGCGCTGTTCGAGACGCCGCTGCGCAGGTAGAGGGAGACGAAGCCCAGGTTGAGCAGGTAGAAGCCGACGACGAGCAGCCGGTTGACCGCGTCGGCGAGGGCGTCGTCTCCACCGAAGACGTCGGCCAGGAACACCCGGCCGTTGCGCGAGAGCGTGCTCGCGACCCAGATGGTCAGCGGGACGGTGATGACGAGGTAGCCGACGTAGCCGGCGATGGTCCAGCTCATGGCGGACCCCTTTCTTGAACGTGTTCAAAACCCTGACGGGATGGACTCTAGGTCATGTTTTGAACGTGTTCAAGTCTTCCCTCCGGACGGCCCAGACAGGCGTCCTCCTAGGATGTCCGCGTGCGGGATCTCAAGGCGTTGCCCAAGGCGCACCTCCACCTGCACTTCACCGGCTCGATGCGCCACGCGACCCTCCTGGAGCTGGCCGCCCGCGACCGGATCCACCTGCCCGACGCGCTCGTCGAGGAGTGGCCGCCGCAGCTGACCGCGGCCGACGAGAAGGGCTGGTTCCGCTTCCAGCGGCTCTACGACGTCGCGCGGTCCGTGCTGCGCACCGAGGCCGACGTACGCCGGCTCGTGCTCGAGGCCGCCGAGGACGACGTGGCCGACGGCGGCCGGTGGCTGGAGATCCAGGTCGACCCGAGCGGGTACGCCGCCCGCTTCGGCGGCATCACCGCCTTCACTGACCTGGTGCTCGACGCCGTGCACGACGCGTCGGCCCGCACCGGCCTCGGGATCGCGGTGGTCATCGCCGCCAACCGGACCCGCCACCCGCTCGACGCCCGCACCCTGGCCCGCCTCGCGAGCCAGTACGTCGACCGCGGCGTCGTCGGCTTCGGGCTCTCCAACGACGAGCGCCGCGGCCGTACCTCCGACTTCGCGGCCGCCTTCGCCATCGCCGAGCGCGCCGGCCTGCTGCTCGCGCCCCACGGCGGCGAGCTGCGCGGGCCCGAGCACATCCGGGTGTGCCTCGACGACCTGCATGCGGGCCGCCTCGGGCACGGCGTACGCGCGGCCGAGGACCCCGCCCTGCTGGCCCGCATCGTCGACGCCGGCGTGGCCCTCGAGGTCTGCCCGGTGTCCAACGTGGCCCTCGGCGTCTACAGCGACCTGACCTCGGTCCCGCTGCCCACCTTGCTGGACGCTGGCGCCACGATCGCCCTCGGCGCCGACGACCCGCTGCTGTTCGGCTCGCGCCTCGCGGGGCAGTACGCCACGATGCGTGCCGCGCACGACCTCGACGACGAGCGGCTCGCCGAGCTCGCGCGGATGTCGTTCCGCGCCAGCCGGGCGCCGAAGGACGTCGCGGACGCAGGGCTGGCCGGCATCGACGCGTGGCTCGCCGGGGAGTCGGAGCGCTGACCTGGACGCACTGCGGGCCCGGCCGATGGCCGGGCCCGCAGACGTCTCAGGCGAGGATCAGGAGCAGGCCAGGTAGGACCTGGTGACCGTGACCTTCTTGCCGTTCTTCAGGGTGATCGTCGCGACCACCTCGGCGGCAGAGGACGGCGCAGCCGGAAGAACGAGGGTGCGCTTCTTCAGCTTCTTGCCCTTGAGCTTCGCCACCTTGGCACCGTTGACGTTGATCAGGACCTGCTTGGCCTTCTTCTTGGCCTTCTTCGTGATGGCTGCAGTCACGTTGCCGGTCGCGCAGTCACGGGCTGCGAACTGGGCGTAGCCCTTGCCCTTCCCGGTGAGCACGGTGGCCGAGCCGAGCGGCTGCAGCTCGATCTTGAAGGTCGCAGCGTACGACCGCGAACCCTCGTCGGCACCGTCGGCCTCCGCGCTCGCCGACGCGGAGAAGTAGAAGTAGGCCTCGCCCGCGGGGATCAGCGCGCTGGCACTGGCCGAGCCTCGCTTGCCCGCGGCGATCTGTGCTCCGCCGTCCGAGCCGCCGAAGGAGACGCCGCCGTAGCCACTGCCATCGCCGTTGACGGTCAGCGTCACCCACATCGGCTGGGTCAACACGAGTCCACCGGAAGCGCCGGCCTCGCTGTTGACGTTGGTGTCACACTTCGTCGAAGCGCCCTGCGAGATCGCCGACGCCGTCGCCTGCGCCGAGCCGGTGATGGTCGTGGGAGCCGTTCCGCCCGTGAATGGGGTGGACGACACGGTCGCAGAGCCGCTTGCGCTCACGTTGACCTTGTCCGCCGCGTTGTTCGGGTCAGTGTAGGTGCCTGCGGCGCTCACGCTGCGACTGACGGGAACGCCGTTGTCGCTCCACACGACTGAGTCGTCGACGTCCACCACGCCGGTCTCGTCACAGTTGACCCAGTGGTCGACGTCGTCGTCGTAGTACTCCGAGTAGGAGTTCACGCTGGCGCCGACGGTCGGGTCGGCGATCACCGCATGTGCGGGCGCCGGGATGCTGGCCATGCCCGCGGCCGCCAGCGCGCCCAGGGCGAGTCCGACGGCGCTGCGTCGGACGAGAAGTCGCTTCATCAATAGCTCCTCGAGAGGGGTTCGACGGCGCCTCGGTCGGCGTCGTCAGGGAGTCATCTCGGGACGCTAGTGATCTGCGCGAGCCGGCGACGGACCATTCGCGCTTTCTTTACTTTCATCGGCACCCTCGGATCCGAGGGTGCTGGTGAACATGAGCAGGTGAGGAGCAGGCCTGGTACGACCGCTTGATCGTGGCCTTCTTGCCGTTCTCGAGCTTGACCTGGACGGTGACCTCGACGGCGGCGCCGCGGGCGGCGGGTACGACGAGCGTGCGGGGCTTGAGCTTCCTACCCTTGAGCTTGGCGCCGGTCGCGGCGCCGCTCCACGGCTGCGGGCCGTCGCCGACCTGGCCCCAGTCGAGGGCGGCGTGGGCGGAAGCGGGCCCGGTCGGTCTCGACCGGGCCCGCTGGAACGCCGGATGTCGCCCGGCGAATCACCCGCTCACTTGCAGGGGAGGTACGACCTCGTCGCCTGCACCCGCCGGCCGTTGGCGAGCGTGATCTTGACCTTCACCTTGACCGTGCCGGTGAGAGAGGTCGGGACCGTGATCGTCTTGGCCTTCGGGTGCTTGCCCTTGAGCTTCTTGCCCTTGAGGACCGGGCCCTTGGCGCCGTTGATGCGGACCGCCACGCGCTTGGCCTTCTTCACGGTCTTCTTGCTGAGGTTGACCGCGATGTTGCCGGTGGCGCAGTCGCGCTCACCGAACTGGACCTTGGACGCGCCCTTCCCGGTGGCCGGGGTGGCCGTGCCGGGCTTGGAGAACTCGATCTTGAAGCTGCCGGTGGACGTTGCGCTGCCGCCGACCGCGTCGGTCGCGGCGGGCTGCAGGCCCGGGACCTTCCGCACGGGCAGGTCGCTGTCGGTCCCGGCGAAGGCGAGGGAGCCGAAGAGCACGCCGTAGTCGCCGGCCGGGAGCAGCGTGCTCGAGGTCGCGGTGCCGCGGTCGCCCGCCGACACCGAGAGACCGTCGCCGCCGAAGCCGCCGAACAGGCCCTCCCACGAGCCGAAGAAGGAGTCGACGCTGCCGATGCCGACGATGCTGGTGCCGACGGACTGCCCCTGGTGCTGGCCCTGACCAGTGGCGCTCACGGTGATCCAGGTCGGCTGGGTGAGCGTGAAGACGCCGGTGGCCATCGCGAGTGCCTGCGTGGTGACCTCGCACTCGGTCTCCGCCCCGGACGGCAGGGCGGAGGCGGTCGCGGTGGCCGTGCCGGTGATGGTCGCCGGGCCGCTGCCGAGCGGGGAGGCGGTGATCGAGGCGTTCGTCGACGTCTTCGCGGCGACGGAGTCGCCCTCACCGGCGGTGAAGGTCCCCGAAGCCGACGTGGACTTCGACACCGGGACGTTGTCGTCGGCCCACGAGGCGATGTCCTGGTCGTTCCAGTCGCCCTCGCCCTCGCCTTCGCAGTTGTACGAGTAGATGCTGTACTGGCCGCCGATCTGCGGCTCCTCGACCTTCGCGTGGGCGGCAGAGGGGACGCTGACGAGACCGAGGCCCGCCAGCGCGCCGAGCGAGATGCCGGCGACCACGCGCCGAGCAGAGACATTCTTCATCCGAGACACTCCTCGAAAACACGACGGCACGGGGGGAGCACCGCCTCGTAGTTCGCAGGCTAGGACCAAAGTCCCGCTCTCGTGGATGGTTTGGCAGTTTTGTCGCCCGGGCCTTCACCCGGGCGCGACGTCAGAGCGAGCAGCCGACCAGTACCGGCTCGTTGACGAGCTCGATCCCGTACCGCTCACGGACGCCGGCACGCACCTCGCGCGCGAGGTCGAGCAGTTCCGCGGTGGTGGCGCCGCCCCGGTTGGTGAGGGCGAGCGTGTGCTTGGTCGACAGGGAGACCCGGGCTCCGTCGCGGTCGAGGCCGAACCCCTTGCCGAAGCCGGCGTGCTCGATCAGCCAGGCGGCGCTGGTCTTCACGCTGCCGTCCGGCTGGGGGTACGACGGCGCGCCGCCGGGGACCCGCTCGGGGTCGACGAACGGGTTGGTGAAGAACGAGCCGGCGCTCCACGTGTCGTGGTCGGCGGCGTCGAGGACCATCCCCTTGCCGCGGCGCAGCCCCAGCACGGCGTCGCGGACGGCGGCGAGCGGGGCCCGCTCCCCCACCTTGACGCCGAGCGTGCGGGCCAGCTCGGCGTACGCGACCGGCGCGGACAGCTCGCCGCGGTCGAAGCCGAAGGTCACGTCGAGCACGAGGTGGCGGCCGGGGTCGGCCTTGAAGCGGGAGTGGCGGTAGGAGAAGCGGCACTCCTCGCCGGAGAAGGTCCGCGACCCGCGCAGCACCCGGTCCCACACGGTGACCGAGGTGATCGTGCGGGAGACCTCCTGACCGTAGGCGCCGACGTTCTGGACGGGGGTGGCCCCCGTCGTACCGGGGATGCCGGACAGCGCCTCGATGCCGACCCAACCCTCGGCCACGGCGCGCGCGACGAAGGCGTCCCACGGTTCGCCGGCGGCGACGGTCACGGACACGCCCTGGGCGGACTCCTCGACCCGGACGCCGCCACCGGTCAGGTGGACGACGGTCCCGGCGAAGCCCTCGTCGGCGACGACGAGGTTGCTGCCACCACCCACGAGGAGCACCGGCTCGCCGGCCAGGTCGGCCTCGGTGACCGCGGCGACCAGCGACTCGGCGTCGGACGCGGCGACGTAGCGGCGCGCGGGTCCGCCGAGGCGGAGGGTGGTGAGGTCCGCGAGAGCGGGATCAGGCACGGACCAGGACCTTGGGTGCGCCCAGCACCTTGGTGCCGTCGGCGGTGATCTCCAGGGCGAGGGTCAGTCCGGCGTCGGTGCGCTCGCCGACGGTGCCGGCGACGGTGACCCGCGCCGCCCCCTCAGCAGGTACGACGACCGGAGCGACGAACTTCGCGCCGAGCTCGATTACCTCGGCCTCGTCGGTCCAGTTCGCGACCGCGCGGCCGACCAGGGCGAGGGTGTACATGCCGTGGGCGATCACGCCGGGAAGGCCGACCGCGAGGGCGATCTCCTCGTCCTGGTGGATCGGGTTGTGGTCGCCGCTCGCGCCGGCGTACGCGACGAGGTCGGCGCGGGTGATCTCGTAGGTGAGCGGCTCGAGCGGGGCACCGGGGGTCAGGTCACTCATGCGGCACCTCCGCGGTGGACGAGGGTGGCGGTGGCGGTGGCGACCACGGCGCCGGTCGCGTCGGTGATGTCGCTCGACGTGGCGATGATGTCGTTGCCGCCGATGGAGCGGACCCCGGTGACGGTGAGGGTGGCGGTCAGCTCGTCGCCGACGACGACCGGGCGCGCGTAGCGGAAGCGCTGGTCACCGTGGACGATCCGCGACAGCTCGATCTGCTCGGCCGCCAGGAAGTCCTGGAGGGCGGCGAAGGTGACCACGATGGGGTACGTCGGCGGGACCGGTCCGTCGGCCCGACCACCGACGGAGGTGGCGAAGGCGGCCACGGAGTCCGCGGTCACCTCCACGGGCGCGGTCGGCGGGAAGGCCCGCCCGACCAGGTCAGCGTCGATCGGCATGGCTCAACACTACTGGCCGGAAAACGACAACAGCCCGCGGTCCCCTGGGGGGACGGCGGGCGGTCGACGGCGCAGCGTCAGCGGGTCTCGCGGTGCGCGGTGTGCTTGCGGCACCGCGGGCAGAACTTCGACAGCTCGATGCGGTCGGGGTCGTTGCGCCGGTTCTTCTTGGTGATGTAGTTGCGCTCCTTGCAGTCCACGCACGCGAGCGTGATCTTGGGGCGAACGTCGCTGCTCTTGCTGGCCACAGGAAGTCCTTCAGTTGCTGGTGGTGGTGCCGGGGTACTCGGTAGCGGGAACGGGGATCGAACCCGTGACCTCACGATTATGAGTCGTGCGCTCTAACCGTCTGAGCTATCCCGCCACGTGAGGAGGGCGCCTTCCGCGTCTCCCGCGGGCGGCGCCCCATCTCAGAGCCCCTTTACGGAATCGAACCGTAGACCTTCTCCTTACCATGGAGACGCTCTGCCGACTGAGCTAAAGGGGCAACGACGGAGAACGATACACGCGCTCCCGTACGGTCAGAAATCGGCGCCGCATTTCGGTGTTGCCGACCTGGATCAGCCCTGGATCCGGGCGAACGGAGAGGCCTGCTCGAGCTCGTAGGCGAGCTCGATGAGCACCGCCTCCTGGCCCGGGGCGGCCCCCAGCATCATGCCCTGCGGGAGCCCCGCGGCGGTGGTCGCAAGGGGCAGCGAGATCGCCGGCGCTCCGGTGACGTTCTGCCACGGGGTGAAGGCCACCCAGTCGAGCAGCCGGTCGATGATCGTCGCGTAGTCCTGGGTCGGGTCGAGGTGACCGACCTTCGGCGTCGCGGTGGCGAGGGTGGGGGTGAGCGCGACGTCGTACTTGTCGTAGTAGAGCTCGGCCTGCGCGTTGGCGCGCTTGAGCCGGGTGATCGCACCGGGCACCTTGTGCAGGTTGCGTCGGGCGTGCCGGGCCAGGCCGAGGGTGAGGTTGTCGTGCTTCGACGCGTCCCAGGTGCGGCCGTGGAACGCGCGCCCCGTCGTGAGCATGACCTGCGCGAGCAGCGCCCAGTAGAGCAGGAAGTCGTCGACGAAGCTCGGGGCGACCGGGGCGTCGGTCTCGGTCACCGTGTGGCCCAGGTCCTCGAGCAGGCTCGCGGTCTGCTCGGTCAGCGCCCGGGTCTCGGCGTCGGCGCTGCGGCCCACGCCGCTGGTGTTGAGCGCGACCCGCAGTCGGCGCTTGATCGGCCGGGTCAGGTCGCCGATCGGCGGCAGGTGCAGGTTGCGGTAGTGGCGCTCTGCCTCGCGGTAGAACACGGCCGTGTCGCGCACGGAGCGGGTCACGACGCCGTCGGAGATGATCCGGATCGGCATGTCGCGGAACATCTTGTCCTGCGCCAGCCGGCCGCGGGTGGGCTTGAGCCCGACCAGGCCGTTGACCGCGGCGGGGATCCGGATGGACCCGCCGCCGTCGTTGGCGTGCGCGATGGGTACGGCACCCGCGGCCACCAGCGCCGCGGAGCCGGAGCTGGAGGCACCGGCGGTCCGCTCGGTGTCCCAGGGGCTGCGGACGGCACCCAGGCGCGGGTGCTCCGCGGAGGCGCTGAAGCCGTACTCCGAGAGCTGGCTCTTGCCGAGCGGCACCAGCCCGGTCGCGAGGAACATGTCGGCGAAGTCGCCGTTGCGCCTGGCCGGCCGCGGCTCCCACGCGTCGGTGCCCGACCGGGTCGGCATGCCGGCGACGTCGACGTTGTCCTTCACCAGCGTCGGCACGCCGGACAGGAAGCCCGGGCGCGGGTCCCGGGCGTCGCTGCGGGCGCGGTCGAAGGCGGCGTACGCCATCGCGTTGAGCTCCGGGTTGACCGCCTCGATCCGGGCGATCGCGGCCTCTGTGGCCTCCGCCGCGGAGACCTTCCCGGCGGCGAGGTGCTCGGCGAGGCCGACCGCGTCGAGGTCGGCGAGGGCGTCGTCGGTGAAGGCGTGCACGCGCATGCAGGGAACCTAGCGCTTCGTCGGGCGCCGAACGTCCGACCAGGGTCGTAAGTCCGCTCAGCCGTTGAGGTACGCCGACGCCTCGAGGTTCCACGGCGTCCGGGCCCGCTTCGGGAGGTGCTCCCCGCGGGTCACCTCGACGAGCGGGCGGCTCTCGTCGTACGCGATCCCGCCGGGGCGGGTGAACTGCAGGGTGATCCACAGGTGCGAGCCGGCCGGCTGGTCGCGCAGCACGTCGAGCTGGGCGCGGACCATCGGCCACAGCGGGTCGTCGGAGAGCCGCGGCTGCCGGGTGCGTGGACCGGCACCGTCGGGGAGCCGGACGTCGACCTGCACCTGGAAGGTCCCGACGGGCTGCTCGACGACATTGCCGGCCTCGTCGTACTCCTCCCCCAGCGCGCGGCGGCTGGGGTTGCCGACGAACAGCAGGGAGGCCTCGCCCTCGGGGACCAGGCGGGTGCTGTCGACGACGCGGTCGTAGGCCGTCAGCACCTCGGGGGTGAGCCGGGGCGACGCACCGATCGAGCCGGTCCGCCCCCACCAGTCCGTGTCGGGCGGCGGGTACGGCCGACGGACCACCAGGTCGGGGACCGCGGCGAGGTCGGGCATGGTCACGATGGCGGCGGCGGTCTCGCGGGGCGTGGGGGTGACCACGTCCCACTCGCCCTCCTCGATCGTGACCGGCAGCCCCAGCGCGGCGGTGGCCCGGACCAGCAGCTCGGCGTCGGCCCGGTTGCCGGCGTGGTCGCGGACCCGGCCGACGCCGGCGGCGGAGCCGTCGAGCCAGGCGGCGTCGTGGAGCTCGGTCGTGCCGGCGCCGAGGAACACCGCGGTGGTGACCTCCTCGGCGTCGCGGGTGCTCTTCCAGCGGCCCAGCTCGTCGAGGACGTCGGCGACCTGGTCGGGTGTCGCATCCGGCTCCATGTCGACGACGCCGTGGTAGCCGTAGTAGTCGGTGTCGAGCGCGACCCGCTCGAGTGCGACGTCCCGCACCCCGGGGAGGTCGCGCAGGTCGGACGCCGGGCCGGGCGGACCGGCCGTCCCACACGCCGCAACGAGGCCGAGGAGCACGACGCCGGCGACCGCCGCCCCGAGCCTGCGCAGCCCCATCAGAACAGGACCAGCGCCAGCAGCGGGACGAGCATGCTGATCGCGAGCGCCGAGAGCCCCATGCCGAGGCCGGCGAAGGCGCCCTCCGTCTCGTCCTCCCTCAGCATCCGGGAGGCACCGATGCCGTGCGACACCGCGCCGACGGCGAGCCCCCGGGCCCGCCGGTCGCGGATGCGCAGCAGGTTCAGGGTCGCCGGCGCGATGACGGCGCTGACGATGCCGATGCCGATCGCGAACACCGCCGCCAGTGGCGGGATCCCGCCGAGGGTCTGGGTGAGCGCGATCGCGACCGGCGTGGTCGCGGCCTTGGTGGCGAGGGTCTTCTCGAGGACCTCGTCGGCGCCCAGCGCGCGGGCGATCAGGACCGCGGTGACGATCGAGGTCACCGCCCCGGCGACGACCGCCACGAGCAGGGGGACGACGAAACCAGCGAGCCGGTCGGCCTGGCGGTGCAGCGGGATCGCCAGCGCCACCGTCGCCGGGCCGAGCCAGAACGCGATCAGCTCGGTGGCGCTGCGGTAGTCGGCGTAGTCGACGTCGAGGACGGTGATCGCCACCGCCGCCACAGCGATCGCGGGCAGCACCGGCTGGGCCAGGGCGTGCCCGCCGGTGCGGGTCCGCAGCCAGCGGCCGGCCTGGTAGCCGACCAGGGTGACCAGCAGCAGCGTCACCGGCGAGCGGGCGAGGTCGAGCAGGTCGTCCCTCACACCGCCTCCCCCGCACCGTCCGGGCGGGCGCCGAGGTCGTCGCGGGGCTTGCCGAGCAACCGCTCCAGGCCGACCGCCGTCCAGGCGACCACCACGAGCCCGAGCAGCCAGGAGCCCAGGACCGCGGCCGCGATCGGCAGCGCGTCGTCTCGCAGCACCGCGAGGTAGACGACGATGCCGACGCCCGCGGGGACGAAGAACAGCTGCAGGTGCCGCAGCAGCGCGGTGCCGGCGCGGACGATGGCGCCGTCGTCGCCGTACCGGCGCACGCGCAGGAACACGAACAGCAGCAGCATCCCGGCGACCGGACCCGGCACCGTGACGTCGAGGACGCGGACGACGACCTCCCCGAGCACCTGGAACGCGACCAGCCAGGTGAGGCCTGCGATCACCGGCGTTCCCTCAACCGGGCGTTGGGCAGCCCGGGTGCGGGGATCGGGCGCAGGGGCTGGTCGGGTACGACGCCGAACCGGCCCGGCGCGACCTGGCGGCTGTCGGGGACGAGGTTGCCGTCGGGGCCGGTGATCTGCTGCTGCCAGGCGGCGCGGTACGCGACGATCTCCTCGTGGGTGCGGCCCACGAAGTTCCACCACATCACGATCGACTCGCCGAACGGCGGCCCGCCGAGCACCAGCAGCCGCGCCCCCTCGTCGCCGGCGACCAGGACCAGCTCGTCGCCGCCGGGCGGGACGAAGGCGAGGTCGGCGACCTTCGCGTCCACCTCACCCACCGACACCGACCCGAGGTCGACGAGGACGCCGAGCTCGAAGGCCGGGTCGACGGGCACGCGCAGCGTGGTGCCCGGGTCGAGGACCAGCTCGGCGCCGAGCAGCGGCGTGAAGGTGGTGACCGGTGAGCTGTCGCCGAGCAGCGAGCCGAGGAAGACATGGGCCCGCCAGCCGTCGCCGGCGACCTCGGCCGGTGCGTAGTGCTGGAACCCGGGGTCGGTGTCGCGAGCGGCGTCCGGCAGCGCCACCCAGAGCTGGGCGCCGTGCAGCACCGTCGTGCCCGGCGTCGACACCTCGGAGTGGCTGATGCCCTGGCCGGCGGTCATCAGGTTGACCTCCTGGGGCCGCACCATCGCCACGTTGCCCGCGCTGTCACGGTGCTCGATCTCGCCGGTGAACAGCCAGCTCACGGTCTGCAGGCCGGTGTGCGGGTGCGGGGCGACCTCCATGCCGCCGCTCTCGCTGACCAGGTCCGGGCCGTAGTGGTCGAGGAAGCACCAGGCCCCGATCAGCGAGCGGTGCCGCTGCGGCAGCGTGCGTCGTACCGGCATCGCGCGGGGTCCGCCCAGCGGCACCTCCCGCGGCTCCATCAGCTCGATGCCGGCGGCCTGCCGGCCCTCGCAGATCACCTCGTCGGGCTTGGCTTCCGGGTTGCTCATGCGTCCATCCTTCCGCCCCCGTCAACCGGCAGGTGGGCGAGGGTTCACCCGTTCCGGCGATGGTGTGCCCGTGCGGATCGCCCAGCTGGCCAACTTCGTCGGCGCGACCTCGGGAGGCATGCGGACTGCGATCGAGCAGCTCGGCCAGGGGTACGTCGCCGCCGGTGCCGAGCGTCTCCTCGTCATCCCGGGACCGGTCGACGCCGTACGGACGACGCCGTTGGGGGACGTCGTCCAGGTGCGCGCGCCGCGAGTGGGCGGCGGGTACCGGCTGATCGTCGAGCCGTGGCGGGTCACCGAGGTCCTGGAGCGGTTCGCGCCGACCAGCGTCGAGTGGAGCGACAAGCTGACCCTGCTTCCGGTCGCGTGGTGGGCGCGACGCAACGGCGTGCGCTCGGTGCTGCTGTCGCACGAGCGGATGGGCGACATGTTCGCGATGCGCACCGGTCTCGAGACCACCTCGAAGGTCTCGATCGGGCTGCTCAACCGGCTGATCGTGCGCAGCTTCGACACGGTGGTCGTCACGTCGGCGTACGCCGAGGGTGAGTTCCGCTCGGTCGCCGACGCTGCCGGCTGCCCGGTGTCGCGGGTGCCGCTCGGGGTCGACCTGGCGACCTTCCGGCCCGTTCCTCGTCCGGTCGGCGGCAGTGGGGAGCTGCGACTGGTCCACGCCGGCCGGCTGTCCCGGGAGAAGTCCCCGCACCTGGCCGTCGCGACGGCCGTGGAGCTGCACCGGCGCGGGATCCCGCTGCGCCTCGACGTGTACGGCGAGGGCCCGCACCGCGACGAGCTCGAGGCCCTCGCCGCCGGGGCGCCCGTCCACTTCCACGGGTACGTCGACGGCCGGGCCGCCCTGCGCGACCGGCTCGCCGCCGCGGACGTGTCCTTGTCCGTGTGCCCCGGCGAGACCTTCGGCCTCGCCGTCCTCGAGGCCCTCGCCTGCGGCACCCCCGTCGTGACCGCCGACCGCGGCGGCGCCCGCGAGCTCGTCGACGCCTCGTGCGGCGCGTGGGGTGCGCCGACGCCCGAGGCGCTGGCCGACGCCGTGCTGCGGCTCCTCTCGCTGCCCGAGTCGCGTCGTCGTACCGCTGCCCGGGTGCGGGCCGAGCAGTTCGGCTGGGACCGCACCGTCGCCCGGATGCTGGCGCTGCATGCCGGCGACCGGGTCGGGGTGCTCAGCGCCTGAGCCCTTGTAACTACGTGTTACGTCGCGAAAACCGGTGCAACAACGCCCGGGTAGGTGTCAGAGCGCCCGGGTAGTCGCTTCAGGCCGAACGGCGATCGCCGTACTGCCGCCGGAGCTCTTCCGCCTCCCGAGCCAGCTCCGGGCGGATCTCAGCACCGAACCGCTGGACCGCCTCGGCATTCGCGCGTCGGATCCGGTCGATCGCCTCCGCGCGGCGGCGCCCCTTCCAGATGTCGTCGTTCACGACCCGCACCACGACGAGCCCACGGTCGGTGACCGCCCGCTCCCTGACCTTCTCGTCGAACCACGTCTGCCGCGGGTCGCTCGACAGCCCGCCGTCCTCCTGGTCGAGGTACTTGACCTCACCATCTGCCTCGATCATCAGGTTGCCGACCCGCAGGTCGCACCACGCCACGCCTCGCGTCGTACGCACCGGGAACTGCGTCTCCGGATCACCGATCCCGGACTCGATCACCAGTTCGCGCGCCAAGGTCTCCAGGACGCTCTCCGCACCCGGATCGGCCAGGGCCACAGCGAGTCGTGCGTCCTTCACGCCGGGCCAGTTCGTCATGATCTCGACCGCACTCCAGAACTCGGCACGGCTGACTCCCCGCCTCATCGCCGCGTCACAGGCCACCAGGCCGTGGCGGAACCCGTGCTCCCGGGCGACGTCGACGGCAGTGCGGGGAAGGTCGAGGGCGCGGAGTCCGTCCACGACGACCACCTGCTCGCCAGCGAACCTCGCCAGGTGGTGCTTGATGCCGTACTCCGTCCAGGCATTCGTCCAGCCGGGGCGGGTGAGATGGACCAGCGGCACCTCCGGACGAAGCATCGGAAGCTTCTGGAGGTGGCAGGACGAGTCGTGGCTCAGCACCCAGTCGCGCTTGGCGGCGAGCCCGGCTGCACGCGCGAGGAGCAGCGGCTGGCCGACGTACGCATCGAGAGCATTCCAGATCTCGGTGGTCGTGTAGATGCCGCGACGGAGAACGCGCAGACGGGGTTCCAGCTCGCCTCGGCGGCGGCGCAGCATCGACCGGATCTGGCCCGGGCCGATGCCCAGGTCGTGGAGTTGGTGCCGAGTGATCAGACCACCGTTCGCGGCCATCGCCGCCAGGGCTCGAGGGTGCATGACTGGGCACGGTTGCCGCCGACCTCGTTGTCGACACATCGGCAATCGGCGCCTGTGGATGACCGTGTACGACGGGCGCTCGATCCGACATGACGTCCCATCACCACCCGGGCGCTGCGGCTACTACCCGGGCGTTCCCGCACCGGTTTTCGTGCTGTAACCCTTAGTTACAAGCGGAGGGGCGAGCGGCGCGACGATGCGGGCCAGGCGTTCGCGCGCGGGCGGGGTGAGCAGCAGGACCGGCAGGAGCAGAGCGACGGTCATGCAGCCGATCACGATCGCGTAGTAGGCGCCGTGCAGCGAGGAGTCGAGCGGCGCGACCAGGCCGAGCAGGACCGAGACGGCGACGAGGGCTCCGGTGGCGTGGCGCGGGAGGCGCTGGGTGGCGAGGAAGGGCGGCAGCAGCAGGAAGTACCAGAGGTGGACGACCGGCGAGAGCAGCACGAACGCAGAGCCCACGGTGGCGACGGCCGCGAGCGCCGTACGCCGGGAGCCGGTCGGCCAGCGCAGCCCGACCAAGGCGCCGACGCCCAGCGAGGCGAGCAGGCCGAGGGCACGGACCAGGTCGCGGAACAGGGCGGGCTCGGTGCCGAGGCCGAGATGCAGGGCCAGCCAGTCGAGGACGCCGCCGACCAGGGTGGTGGCGGACAGCGGGGTGTTGACCTCGCCGGGGACGGTGAGCGCGCGCAGCCAGCCGTTGCCGATGCCGGTGGCGACGCCGAGCCCGACCAGGGTGCCGACGGACACCGCGCCGACGGCGCCGAGCCGCCGCAGCCGGGCGACCAGGTCGGCGCCGACGGGCAGCGAGACCAGCACGATCCCCACCGCCACCAGGCCTCCGGGCACCTTGACGCCCGCCGCCACGCCGGCGAGCACCGCGCCCCAGGCCCAGCCGCGCTCGACGGCCACGACGAGGGCGGCGGCCATCAGACCGACCATGAGCAGGTCGTTGTGCAGGCCCGCGACACCGTTGGCCATCATCAGCGGCGACACAATGACCAGCGCGGTCGCGACGGCCGGGTTGGCGCCGCCCCACGCCGCCAGCCGCGGGACCGCCCAGGCCAGCAGCACGAGGCCGATCAGTGCGAACCCGCGGTGCGCGATCACCAGGATCCACGGGTTGCCGGTGATGCCCGCGACGATCGCGCCGAGGAACACCGGCACCGGCCCGTACGGCGTGGCGGTGTCCCACCACAGCGGGTCGACGGCCTGGACGATCGGCGGGCCGGTGATCCAGCCCGGTAGCGGGAGGAAGGTGTCGGGGGCCAGCGCCCCCGGCCCGACGACGTACGGCGAGAGCCCCACCTCCGCGAGCTTGCCCTGCGCGGCGTACGACCAGCCGTCGCGGGAGAACAGCGGCGGGGCGAGCATCAGCGGCGCGGTCCACACGATCGCGGCGAAGCGCGCGAGGGCCACGCCCTCGACCGGGTCGGTGGTCTCGCGCTCGCCCACCGCGACCGTGCGGCACAGCCGCAGCCAGGCGTTGGCGAGCAGGCCGAGGCCGACCAGGACCACCACCAGGCCGGTCATCCGGCCCACCTCGTGTGCCCGCAGCGCCTCGAGGGTGCCGATGCGCAGCACCGGGGTGGAGGCGGGGAGGGTGGCGGTGACGAGTCCGCCGAGCAGCACGAGCAGGCTGCCGAGCGTTCCGCGAGCGATCACGGTCGCAAGGTAGGGGCGCGCGACGGCAGTGGGTTGAACGTCGGGACAACGGGGCAAGAACGCTCGCAATGCCGACTCGGAGGCGCCTTTCCGCACTACATTGCTGCCACCCCCGGGTGCGCACGCGCACCCCATGACCCGAGGAGCTCGCATGTCCCAGAACCAGCCGCCCCCGCCGCCCCCGCCGGGCGGTACGCCGCCGCCCCCGCCGGGTGGGTACGGCGGCCCGCCGCAGCCCCAGCCGGGCGGCA
This sequence comes from Nocardioides sp. QY071, assembly GCF_029961765.1. Lineage (NCBI taxonomy): Bacteria > Bacillati > Actinomycetota > Actinomycetes > Propionibacteriales > Nocardioidaceae > Nocardioides > Nocardioides sp. QY071. Next base: position 632,932 of record NZ_CP124681.1, on the reverse strand, counting down.
CCGCCGCCGGCGTGCCGCGTCCGGGCGAGCTGCTCAACCGGTTCCTGGCCCGCCTGATCGACCACGTGCTGCTCGGCGTGGTCTACGCGATCATCTACGCGGTGTTCAGCGGGATCTTCCTGACCGGCTTCATCCACTCCTTCGGCGAGTACTTCCTGTTCTGGACCGTGACCGCGATCCTCCAGGCCGCCATCTACCTCGGCTACTTCGCCTTCATGGAGTCCAACTCCGGGCAGACCGTCGGCAAGATGGTGCTGAAGCTGCGGACCTACGGCCCCGACGGCGTCAGCAAGCCGACCATGGAGCAGGCGATCAAGCGCAACGCCTACTCGGCGCTGGGCCTGCTCAGCATCATCCCGTTCATCGGGTGGTTCTTCCTGGGCTGGGCGGTCCCGCTCGCCGCGGTGATCTACATCGCGATCACACTCAACAACGACCAGCCCAACCACCAGGGCTGGCACGACAAGTTCGCGGGCGGCACCCGCGTCATGCAGGTCGGCTGACCCGATCGTCGCACCGGGGGAGAACAGGTTCTAGGGTTCGCCCATGGGCCTGTTCACCCCCGTCGCGATCAAGCTCGGCTCCCAGCCGTGGATGCCGGGGCTGCTCCCCCAGATCACCTGGACCGACAAACACCTGCAGCGGCTCACCGGCCGCCGGGTGAGCCTGGTCGGGCTCGCCGGCCTGCCGAGCCTGCTGCTCACCGTGAAGGGCCGAAAGTCGGGCATCCCCCGCTCCACGCCGCTGCTGTGCGTGCCCTGGCAGGGCGGCTGGCTGATCGCCGGCTCATCCTTCGGCGCCCCGAAGCCGCCGGTCTGGTCGGCGAACCTGCGCGCGGCGGACACGGTGGAGGTCGACTACCGGCGCCGCCACCACACCTGCGCCTGGCGCGAGCTGACCGGCGAGGAGAAGGTCAGGGCCTGGGCGCACATGGTGACCATCTGGCCCAACTACGACAAGTACGTCGAGTGGACCGACCGGGTGATCCCGGTCTTCCTCCTCACCCCATCTCAGTAAGGGCAGGCTTTCCGCAGGAAGGGCAGCCTTGCTTTAGCCTTCCCTCATGGGGGTCGGCACAGGAGGGGCACAGGTCGCGGCGCGCATCGCCGGCGACCTCGCTCGCCACGGCGACCACCCCGCGCTGCGCACGCCCACCCGAACCCTGACGTACGCCGACCTCGACCGCCGGGTCGCGACGTCCCGCGACCAGCTGGCCGCCCTCGGCGAGGCCCACCTGGTGCGGCTCAGGCCGGCTCCGACGGCTGAGTTCGTGGTGGCCTGGCTGGCGGCCCTCACCGGCGGGCACGCCACGCTGCTCACCCACGACGACGGCCTGGCCCGTGCGTACGGCGTCTCGGTCGAGCACGCCGCCGGCCACTGGCAGCCGACCGGAGCCACCGCGCCGGGGCTGCACCCCGACCTGCGGCTGCTGCTGAGCACCTCGGGCTCGACCGGGTCCCCCAAGCTGGTGCGGCTGTCCGCGGACAACCTCGACGCCAACGCCACCGCCATCGCCTCCTACCTCGGGCTCACCGGCGACGACGTCGCGCTGACGACGCTGCCGCTCGACTACTGCTACGGACTGTCCGTGCTGCACAGCCACCTGCTGGCCGGCGCGAGCGTGGTGCTCGACGACCGCTCGGTGACCGACCCGGCCCTGTGGGAGCGGGCCCGGGCGGAGGGCGTGACGTCCTTCGCGGGCGTGCCCCACACCTTCGACCTGCTCGGCACCGCCGGCTGGCCCGAGCTGCCGACGCTGCGCCAGGTCACCCAGGCCGGCGGCCGGCTCGCGCCGGACCGGGTGCGTGCGCTGGCCCGCCAGGGCGCGCGCGAGGGCTGGGAGCTGGTCGTGATGTACGGCCAGACCGAGGCCACCGCCCGGATGGCGTACCTGCCGCCCGAGCGGGCCACGACCCACCCCGGCACCGTGGGCGTCGCGGTGCCCGGCGGGGCGTTCCGGATCGACCCGGTCGCGGGCGCCGGGGACGGCGTCGGCGAGCTCGTCTACCGCGGACCCAACGTGATGATGGGGTACGCCGAGGCGCCGGCCGACCTCGCGCTCGGCTCCGGCCCCGGCGAACTGCGCACCGGCGACCTCGCCCGCTTCACCCCCGAGGGCCTGGTCGAGATCGTGGGGCGGCGCTCGCGCTTCGCCAAGCTGTTCGGCCAGCGGATCGACCTCGACCGGGTGCAGACGCTGCTCGGCCTGGGCGGCCACGACGTCGGGTGCGCGGAGTCGGTCGACGGGCGACAGCTCGTGGTCGCCGTACCCGGCCGCCCGGACGGCGACCACCTGGCCGACGTCGCCGCGGCGACCACCGCCGCGACCGGGCTTCCCGCGCACGCGGTCCGCGTCGTCGCGGTCGCCGAGCTCCCGCGGCTGCCCAACGGCAAGCTCGACCAGCAGGCCGTCGCCCGGCTCGAGAACGCGCCGACGCCGGTCGCCGACCCGCCCGAGGCGTCGATCGCGCGGCTCTACGCCCGCGTCCTCGGCCACCCCCACGTCGGCCCGGACCAGTCCTTCGTCGGGCTCGGTGGCGACTCGCTGTCGTACGTCGAGCTCTCGCTGCGCCTGGAGAGCCGCCTGGGCCGGCTGCCCGCCGACTGGCCGAACCGGACCGTGGCCGAGCTCGCCGCCCGCCTGGCACCCGGCGCTCCCGCGCCTCGTCGCCATCGGGTCTGGGCGCGGGTCGACGTCACGATCGTGCTGCGCGCGCTGGCGATCGTGCTCATCGTCGGCTCCCACACGAACCTGTGGGTGGTGCTCGGCGGCGCGCACGTGCTGCTCGCCGTCGCCGGCGTGAACTTCGCCCGCTTCCACCTCGCCGACGACGGCCCGCGCGAGCGCGTGGGGCGGGTCACCCGGGCCGCGGCGCGGGTCGCCGTCCCGTCGGTGCTGTGGATCGGTGCGGTGGCGCTGCTGACCGGCGAGCCCGGGTGGCGCACCGTGTTCCTGCTCAACGACCTGCTCGGCTCGCGCGACTGGTCCGAGCCCGCCTGGTACTACTGGTTCGTCGAGGTGGTCCTGATCCTCACCGTCGGCGCCGGGCTGCTCACCGCCGTGCCGCGGGTCATGGCGTTCGAGCGCCGCCACCGGTTCCCGCTGGCGCTGGTCCTGGCCGCCGTCGCACTCGTCCCGCGCCACGCGGCCACGCTGGCGTCGTACGACGGCGACGTCATCCACTCCACGCTCTTCGTCGCCTGGCTCTTCCTCGCCGGCTGGGCCGCCGCCGTCGCGCGCGGCCCCCGCGACCGCGCGGTGGTCACCGCGGTGCTGCTCGCGGGCTGCTGGGGCTTCACCGGCGACACCGCGCGGGACCTGCTGATCATCGCGGGCGTGGTCGTCCTGGTGTGGGTCCGGACGGTGCCGTGGCCGCGACTGCTGGTCGGCCCGACCGGCGTGGTCGCGAGCGCGTCACTGTACGTCTACCTGACCCACTGGCAGGTCTATCCCTGGTTCGAGACCCGCTGGCCGCTGGGCGGGCTGCTCGCCTCGCTCGCTGTCGGCGTCGTGGCGTGGCAGGTCGTCAACCGCGCCTCCGCCCGGGTCTCCGCGCCCCTGCGCCGACCGTCTCACTACGCTCCCGTCCATCCGATCGATGAGGAAGTCCGATGAAGAACAAGCTCCTCCGCACGGGTCTCGCCATCGCGGGCCTGACCCTGGTCGCCCCGTTCCTGGCGGCCTGCGGCGACGACGAGCCGACGCTGGTGGTCTACAACGCCCAGCACGAGCCGCTGCTCAAGGAGCTCGCGCCGGAGTTCACCAAGGAGACCGGCATCAAGGTCGAGCTGCGCAACGGCAAGGACCTGGAGATGTCGAACCAGATCATCGCCGAGGGCAAGGCCTCGCCCGCCGACGTGTTCCTCACCGAGAACTCCCCCGCCATGTCGCAGGTCGAGGCCGCCGGCCTGTTCGACAAGCTGCCCGCCGACGTCCTCGGCGTGATCCCCGAGCAGTACCGCCCGCACAGCGGCCTGTGGACCGGCTTCGTGGCCCGCTCGACGGTCCTGGTCTACAACACCGACCAGGTCCAGGACTCGCAGCTGCCCGCCTCGCTGCTCGACCTCGCCAAGCCGGAGTGGAAGGGGCGGATCTCGTTCTCCCCCACCGGAGCGGACTTCCAGGCCATCGTCGCCGCCGTCCTCGAGCTCGAGGGCGAGGAGGCCACCAAGGCGTGGCTCGAGGGGATCAAGGCCAACGGCAAGGTGTACGACGGCAACAACCTCGTGCTCGAGGCGGTGGACTCCGGCCAGGTCGAGGTCGGCATCGTCTACCACTACTACTGGGAGCGTGACCGCAAGGAGAACGGCGACGTCAGCGACCACTCGGCGCAGCACTACTTCACCGGCGGCGACCCCGGCGCATTCGTGAGCGTCTCCGGCGCCGGCGTCCTCAAGTCGAGCGACATGAAGCCCGAGGCCCGCAAGTTCGTGAAGTTCCTGGTGGACCGCAAGGGCCAGCAGATCCTCGCCGACAGCTACGCGCTGGAGTACCCGCTCAACCCGGACGTCCAGCTCGAGGGCGTCACCAAGCCGTTCAGCGAGCTGCAGCCGCCGCAGGTCAACGTGTCCGACCTGGACGCCGAGAAGGTCGTCGACCTCCTCGAGGAGGTCGGCTTCCTCTGATCGTCCGTACGTCGAGCCGCTCGACCCCCGCTCTCCTCCTCGTCGGGCTGGCGATCGCCGCCCTGGCGCTGGTTCCACTCGGCTACGTCCTGTGGACCACGGCCGAGCTCGGCCGGACGGAGGCCGTCGACTTCTTGTGGCGCCCCCGGATCGGGGAGCTGCTATGGAACACGTCGCGGCTGCTGGTCGTGGGGGTGCTCACGAGCGTCGTGGTCGGCGTGGCCGGAGCGTGGGTGGTCGAGCGGACCGACGTACCGGGTCGCGGATGGTGGCACGGCCTGCTGTGCGCGCCGCTCGCCGTACCCGCGTTCGTCAACGGCTTCGGCTGGGTCTCGACGACGCACGCGGTGCAGTCGTACCCGGGTGCGGTGATGGTGGTGACGCTGTCCTACTACCCCCTCGTCTACCTGCCCACGGTCGCCGCGCTTCGGCGGCTGGACCCGGCGGTCGAGGAGGTCGCGACGGCGCTCGGCAAGGGGCCCTGGCAGGTGTTCCTCCGGGTCACCCTCCCGGCGATCAGCCCGGCGGTGCTGGGCGGTGCGCTGCTGGTCGGGCTGCACCTGCTGGCGGAGTACGGCGCCCTGCAGCTGCTCAACTACCCGACCCTGACCACGGCGATCCTGCAGCAGTACGCCACCGTCTTCAACGGCCCCGAGGCGACCCTGCTGGCACTCGTCCTCGTCACCTTCTGCCTGCTCCTGCTGGGCATCGAGCTGCTGCTGCGGGGCCGACGGCCACGTTCGCGCGTGGGTGCCGGCACCAGCCGGGAGTTCTCCCGGGTCCGGCTCGGCCGGCGGCGGCCGCTGGTCGTCGCGGGTCTGGCCGGGCTCGCGCTCTGGGCGCTCGGCGTCCCCCTCGCCGCCCTGGTGCGCTGGCTGGTCCGCGGCACCTCGACCGGGCTCGAGACCGGCGAGCTGGCCGGCGCGCTCGGCAACACACTGCTGCTCGCGGTGCTCGCCGGCGCGCTGACCACGGCCGCCGCGATCCCCGTGGTGTGGCTGGCCGTCCGGCACCGCGGCTGGGTCACGACCGCCATCGAGCGCAGCGTCTATACCGCGAGTGCGATGCCGGGCATCGTGATCGCACTGGCCCTGGTGACGGTCTCGATCCGGGTGGTGCCGGACCTCTACCAGACCCTGCTGCTCCTCCTGGTCGGCTACCTCATCCTGTTCCTGCCGCGGGCCGTGGTCAGCGTGCGCGGCACCTTCGAGCTGGTGCCGCCCGGCCTCGAGGAGGTGGCTCGCAGCCTGGGCTGCTCCGGGCCCGAGGTCGCACGCCGGGTGACCCTGCCGCTCGTCGTACCCGGCCTGGCGTCGGGCGCCGCCCTCGTCGCCCTCGCCGTGTCCACCGAGCTGACCGCGACCCTGCTGCTCGCGCCGCTCGGCACCGAGACGCTCGCGACGAAGTTCTGGTCCGACGCGTCCTCGATCGCCTACGGCGCCGCGGCGCCGTACGCCCTCGCCCTCATCGTCTTGTCCGTCCCGTCCACGTGGCTGCTGGCCCGACTGTCGATCAGGAGCCGCTGATGACCGCACTCGAGATCCGCGGCCTGACGGCCGGCTACGGCCGCACCACCGTGCTCCAAGGGGTCGACCTCCACGTCGGCTCCGGCGTCACCGCGATCCTTGGCTCGTCGGGCTGCGGCAAGACCACGCTGCTGCGGGCGGTCGCGGGCTTCGTCGAGCCCACCGCCGGCACCATCGCGGTCGCCGGGCGACCGGTCGTCGGCGGCCCGCGCCCGGTCCCGGCGCGTGATCGCGGGATCGGGTACGTCCCCCAGGAAGGTGCGCTCTTCCCGCACCTGAGCGTGGCCCGCAACGTCGCCTTCGGCCTGCCCCGGTCCCGCCGCCGCGATGCCGGTGCGGTCGTCGCCGAGGCGCTGCAGCTGGTCGAGCTCGACCCCGCCCTGGCCGAGCGCTACCCCCACGAGCTGTCCGGCGGCCAGCAGCAGCGGGTCGCCCTGGCCCGGGCGCTGGCCCCGCGGCCCGCGCTGGTGCTGCTCGACGAGCCGTTCTCCTCGCTCGACGCCTCCCTGCGCGAGGAGACCGGTCGCGCGGTGGTCCGGGCGCTGCGCGCAGCCGGAGCGGCCGCCGTACTCGTCACGCACGACCAGGGCGAGGCGCTCTCCCTGGCCGACCAGGTGGCCGTGATGGTCGCCGGCCAGTTCCTGCAGGTCGCCGCCCCCGCCTCGGTCTACCTGTCCCCCGCCGACCCCCGGGTCGCGGCGTTCATCGGCCACGCGTCGCTGCTGCCGGGCGAGGTGCTCGGCGAGGGTCGCGGGCGGTGCGCGCTCGGCGAGGTGACGCTGCGGTCCGGTGGCTCGGCGGGCACGGCACGGTTCGCCGTACGGTCCGAGCAGCTGCAGGTGCGGCCCTCCGGCTCCGCCGACGGCGTCCCCGGCGAGGTCGTCGACGTCAGCTTCTTCGGCCACGACGCCACTATCCGAGTGCGGCTCGCGTCGGGCGAGCAGGTCACCGCACGTACGCCGGCCGACTCGGTGCCGGCCGCCGGGGACCAGGTGCGCGTCGTGGTCGTCGGCGACGTGATCGCGTTCGCCGACTGATCCACCGGCCCCCGCGCCTAGCCCACGTACCAGCCGGCGGGCCCGATCTCCCCACCCATCCGCGGCACGTACTGGTCGAAGAACACCCGCGCGATCAGCTCGCGTCGTGACCGCACGCCCGCCTTGTCGAAGACGGCCTTGAGGTGGTCCTGGACGGTGTACGCCGACAGATGCAGGGTGCGGCCGATCTCTTGGGTGCCGACGCCCTGCAGCACCAGCTGGGTGACGTCGCGCTCGCGCGGGGTCAGGCCGAAGGCGGCGACGACGAGGCCGACGATCTCGGGCGGACGGGCCTCCTCGATGGTGATCACGACATCGCCGTCGTGGTCGCCGGTGCTGCTGAGCGGTCCTGCCTGGAGGATCAGCCAGCGGCCGAGCCGGGTGCGGGCGCGGCAGCGGGGCAGCACGGTGGACTCGCCCCGGGCATAGCGGCGCGCTGCGCCGACCAGGCCAGAGAGCAGAGCGACGGGGATCCCGCCCTGGGGGGCGCGGGCGAGCTCGCGGAGCCGGTGCTCAGCGGTGGGCGTCATCTGGGCGATCCGGTACCCGGCGCCGATGATGACGACGGCCGGGCCGGGGAGCTCGGTGCCCCCGTCCTCGGGTTCGTCGACCTCGGCCAGCCGGGCCATCAGGCCGGCGCGCACGCCACGAGCGAAGGCGGGCGCGAGGGAGGCGAGGAAGTCGATCTCGGCATTGTCGAAGGGCCGGTCGTCGGCGCCGCGCATCAGACCCATGCCGCCCCACACCTCGGTGCCCTCGCGGAAGACCAGGCGGGCCTCGTCGGCGTGGCCGAAGTGGAGCAGGTGGTAGGACGCGATCCGCATCGAACGCTCGACGTCGCCGCCGGTCTGCAGGAAGACGCCCGCGGCCGGACGCTCCGCCGTCGCGAGCTCAGTGAACGAGGTCGCTTCCGGGCTGCCGTACTCGAGCAGGCCGAACTCGTCGTCACGCGGGTCCTGGGTCAGCAGGTGCCCGAACTTGCGGTCGCTTGTCAGGAGGAGGGTCCGCGGGTCGTGGGTGCCGACGCAGGCACTCACCCACGGCACCGCTCGACGCAGCGACTCCACGGCCTCCACCAGGAAGGAGTCGAGGTCGAGGCCGGCCTGTGCCACCACCCCGACGTCTTGCCGCACGCGCTCGCGGGTCAGCGTCGAGGCCATCAGGAGAACCAACCGGACGGGGCCAGCTCGCTGCCCATGCGAGGGACGTACTGGTCGAAGTAGACCCGCGAGATCAGCTCGCGTCGTGACCGCACGCCTGCTTTGTCGAAGACGGCCTTGAGGTGGTCCTGGACGGTGTACGCCGACAGGTGCAGCGTGCTCGCGATCTCCTTGGTGTCGACGCCCTGCAGCACCAGCTGGGTGACGTCGCGCTCGCGCGGGGTCAGGCCGAAGGCGGCGACGACAAGCGCCACGATCTCCGGCGGACGCGCCTCCTCGATGGTGATCACGACGTCGCCCTCACGGTCGCGGAAGGTGCTGAGTGGACCGGCCTGGAGGACCAACCACATGCCACCTGCGGTGCGCAGCCGGCAGCGCGGGGGCGCGGGGATCTCGCCGCGTGCGTAGCGGCGGGCCGACGCGATGAGCGCGGCGACCGGGGAGACCGGGTCAGGGTGGGTGGGGCTGCCGGCCAGCTCGCCGAGCCACTGCTCAGCGGTCGGCGTCATCTGGGTGGCCCGGTCGTCGGGGCCGACGATGATCACGGCGGGACCGGGACCGGGAGCCGGCGCGACGACGTCTGCCATCCGGGTGAGCACGCCGGCGCGGACGCCGCGGGCGAACATGCCGGTCAGCGAGGCGAGGAAGTCGATCTCCCCGGCGTCGAACGGCCGGTCGTCGGGGCCGCGGAACAGCGCCGCGGCGCCCCACATCTCCCGGCCGTCACGGAAGGCCACCCGGGCCTCGTCGCCGATACCGAAGCGCGGCACCATGAACCGCTCCATCCGGGGCGAACGCTCGACCTCCCCGCCGTGCACGAGGTGCACGCCGGCGGCATCGGTCTGGGTGCGGACCAGCTCGGTGAACGCGGTGGCCTCGATGTCGCCGTACTCGATCAGCGCGAACTCGTGATCGTGCTCGCTCTCGCCCGCGAGGGCACCGTACTTGCGGCCGCTGGTGAGCAGGTGGGTGCCGGGGTCGTGGGTCGCCACGCAGGCGCTCTCCCAGGGGACGGCCCGGCGTAGGGAGGTCATCGCCTCCTCGAGGAAGGTCTCGAGGTCGAGGCCGGCGCGCGCGACGACGTCCACGTCCTGGCGCACGCGCTCAGCGGTCAGTCCTCGGGCCATGCCAGCAGTGTGGCGGATGCATCCGGGGGTGCGTATCCCACTTTTCTGGGGAAGTCCCGATCCCAGTCGCCAGTACGCGCAGCACCACCCGGAACAGGGATGGTCCGGACCCGTCGCGCGACCGCAGGGTGGGCGCCATGACCACCACTCCTGACCTCACGTCCCTGACCCGGCTCGGCGCCGGTTGCGAGCTCCACCTGCCCGGCGACGACGGGTACGACGTCGCCCGCACACCGTGGAACCTGGCCGTCGACCTGCGGCCGGCCGCGGTCGCCGTCCCGCGCACCGTCGCCGAGGTGCAGGCGGTCGTCCGGGCCGCGGCAGCCGCCGACCTGCGGGTCGCCCCGCAGAGCACCGGCCACGGTGCCGCGCCCCTCGGCGAGGGCGCCCTCGACGACGTCGTCCTGCTCCGGCTGCACGCCCTGACCGGTGTCAGTGTCGACCCGGCGACCCGCACCGCACGGGTCCTCGGCGGGACCCTGTGGGAGGACGTCGTCACCACGGCGGCCGCGCACGGGCTGACCGCGCTGCACGGCTCGGCTCCTGACGTGGCCGTCGCCGGCTTCGCGCTGGCCGGCGGGCTGTCCTTCTACGGTCGCCGGCACGGCCTGGCATCCGGCTCGATCCGGGCCGTCGAGGTCGTCACCGCCGACGGCGCGCTGAGGCGGCTGAGCGCCACCGAGGAGCCGGACCTGTTCTGGGCCGTGCGCGGCGCGGGAGGCAACGTCGGCGTCGTCGTCGCCGTCGAGCTCGAGCTGCTGCCGTACGCCGACGTGTACGCCGGCATGCTGCTGTGGGACCGCGAGCGGGCTCCCGAGGTGGTCCGGGCCTGGGTCGAGTGGACCCGCTCCGCACCGGAGTCGGCGACCACGTCGCTACGGGTGATGAGCTTCCCGCCGCTGCCCGAGCTGCCCCCGTTCCTGTCCGGGCGCGACATCGTCGTCGTCGACGGCGCCGTGCTCGAGTCCGACGAGGACGCGGCCGCCGTGCTGGCGCCCCTGCGGGCGCTCCAGCCGGAGCTGGACACCTTCGGACGGATCCCGACGACGGCGCTGCTGCAGGTCCACATGGACCCGCCGGGCCCGTCGCCGGCAGTCGCCGACCACAGCGTGCTGGGCTCCCTGGACGACGCCGCGGTCGAGGTCTTCCTCGAGCAGGTCGGTCCAGGCACCCGCGGCGGGCTGATGTTCGCCGAGCTGCGGCACCTGGGCGGGGCGTTCGCCGTACCGGATGCGGACGGGGGCGTGCTGTCGCACGTGCCCGGCGAGTACGCGCTCCTCTGTGTCGCCATGGCCCCCACCCCGCAGGCCGCGGTCGCCGGCCGGGCGGCGGCCTTCACGGTCGTGCGGGCGCTGGGCGCGTGGTCGCGGACCAGCCTGGTGCCGACATTCGCCGAGACCCGCGTCGACCCGAGCAGGTTCTACGACGGCGAGGACTGGGTCCGGCTGTGCCGCGTGCGCGACGCCGTCGACCCCGAGCGGCTGCTCGTGGCCAACCACGGCATCTGATCTCGGTCGGGCCCGGGTGTGGGTCGGGTCAGCCGAAGTCGGCCCACACCCGCCGGGCGGCGCCGTCGACCGTGACGGCTCCTCCGTGGGGGAGGATCCACTGCGGTCGGGTGTGCCCGAAGGGGATGCCGACGCAGACGACGGCGTCGGGGTTGTAGCGGCTCACCTGCTCGAGGACGACGTCACGCTGGGCGGCGCGCAGGGCAGCCCGCTCGGCCGGGTCCGGCCGTCGCTCGAAGTCGGAGACCGGTGGTCGCGCCACCAGCACCGCGTCGGCTGCGGCGATGAGACCGCGCTCCCCCAGGGCACGCACGATCCAGCCGACCTCACGGGCGGGGAGCAGCTCCTCCGAGGTCTCGAGCAGCAGCACGCCGCCGGCCAGGGCGTCCGGCTCCTCGCGGAACCGGCCCGCGGTCAGCACCCACTGGAGCACCTCGAGACAGCCGCCCCAGGTCGGCCCCGTCACCGACCGGGCGGGGCCCGACCAGGCCCACGGCTCGGTGGGCTCCCGGTCGCCGTACTCCGTGAGGGCACGGGGGTCGTTCCAGTCCCGGCCGACGTCCTCGGACTCGCCCGGGTCGGTCACCTCCAGCCGCCCGCCGTCGAGCAGGGCCGCCCGCAGGGAGGCTTCGTGCACGGGATCGAGGCCGGGCCCCGGGCCGAGGTGCACCTGGGTGGAGCCGCCGTAGAAACTGGCGATGCCGAGCGACCACAGCCACTGGTGCAGGTTGGTGTTGTCGCTGGTGCCGAGGAACGGCTTGGGGTCGCGACGAGCCGCCGCCGCGTCGAGGTGGGGCACGACGGTGACCTGGTCCTCGCCGCCGATCGTGGCGACGATCGCGCGCACCTCCGGGTCCGCGAGGGCGGCGTTGACGTCGGCTGCCCGCTGCTCCGGCGACGCCCCCAGCACACGGGTGGTCGGGTACTCCACCGGCACCAGCTCGGTCACCTCCGCCAGCCGCCGCATCGCCTGCTCGTGCACGGCCGGCGCGAACCCCGGCGCGGCGAAGGACGGCGACAGCACCGCGACCTTGTCGCCGGGTCGGGCCTTGGGCGGGTGGGCCGGAGCACGGGTCATGGAGCCAGCCAAGCACGGGTCGGACCGGGACCGGCGTACCGAATCCGGCCGATCCCGCCCGGAACCGGGCAGCGCTGCCGACAATGGGAGGGTGACGGCGCACCTGGGGGGCCGTCGGGACCGTGACCCCGCCGGGTCGCCCACCCGGCGGTGGATCCGCCGCGACGGGCACAGAGCAAGGCACTCGTCGTGGTGGTGGAGTGCTGCCGTCGCCGGCCTGCTGCTGTACCCGTACCTCGTCGTCGCGATGATCGGCGACCCCGACGGCGAGCGGGTGATCCTCGCCGGGCACGCGGTGATGCTGCTGTCCGACCTGCTGGTGCTCGGCGCGAGCGTGGCGCTCGCCGTCGACGCACGCCTGATGTACGACGGCCTGCGCGGCAGCATGGCCGTCGCCGCTGCCGTGGTGGCACTCCAGGACGCACCGCTGGAGGTGCTCGGGATGATCGACCGGTCACTGAGCCCGCTCGCCTTCCGGCTGACGAGTGGACACCTGGTCACGGTGCTGATCGTGGTCGTCGTGATCCATCGGGGACGCCGCGCCGCCGTCCCGGGCAAGTACCTGATGGTGACCGGCGTCGTGCTCGGTCTGACCGCCTCGACGGCGACGCTCGGCCTGCATCGGCTGGTGAAGGCCTACATCCACGACTCGGGGGTCCTCGGCACCCGGGATCCCGTCGACATCGCGATCATGGCGCTGGTCGGCCTGGTCCTGGTGGCGATCGGCCTCCAGCTGGCGACCTCCGCGCTGCCGGGATGGGCCACTGCCCGCATCGGCGTCGGCATGCTCGCGATCTTCACGGCCCGGCTGTACTCGACCGTCGTCGACGCGATGACGCCCCCGCCCATCGCCGTCGTCGGCGTCGCGCTGTTCAGCGCCCTCACCGCCACGACTGCGGCCTCCCTGCTGCGGATCGCGCTGGAGCACCTGGACGCCCGGGTCACCCGCTACGCCCATCTCGCCGCCGAGGCCGAGGCCGAGGTCAAGCAGGACCGCGAGGTCGCGCACGAGGTCAGGTCGGCAGCCGCCGGACTCGCTGCCGGCGCGCGGCTGCTGGCCAGCGGGCAGATCCCTCCCGGGCCGCGACGCGACGCGCTGGAGAAGATGGTCGACATCGAGGCGGCCCGGCTGCGTCGTACCGTCGCCGCCCAGCCGGGTCCGATGACCATCGTCGACGTCGACGCCGTCGTCTCCTCGTTCGTCGTCGCCCAGGCCACCCTCGGCCACGTCGTCGCCTGGACTCGCGGCGGCCACCGGGTGCGTGCCCGGCACGACGCGCTCGCCGAGGCCCTGGGCACCCTGGTCAAGAACGCCGCCGACCACGCCGGCGGCCAGGGCACCACCATCACCTCGCGCCGGGTCGGCGAGCACGTCGAGATCCTGGTCTCCGACGACGGCCCCGGCCTCGAGCCCGCGCTGCGCGAGCGGCTGTTCTCGTGGGGCAGCCACGGGCGGGCGTCCGGCGGTCAGGGCATCGGGCTGCACCGGGCCCGCCGGATCCTGCACGAGCAGGGCGGGACCCTCGAGCTGGGCGAGCGGCCCGACGGCGGTGGTACGACGTTCGTCATCCGGCTGCCACGGGCGCGGGGACCGGAGGAGGACTAGATCACTGCCGGGCCCGGGGGAACACCTCCAGCGACCGCCGGTACAACGCCACCGCCGCGAGCTGCGAGTCCACCCCGAGCTTGCGCCGCAGCGACTTCACCTGGCTGCGGACGGTGGCCTCGGCGACACCGGACGCGTCGGCGATCCGGCGTACGGACAGGCCGTCGTAGAGAGCGCCGAGGACCTCGTACTCACGGTGGGTGAGCAGCTCCATGCGGCGTACCAGCTCGCGCTGCTCCTCCGCGACGCTCTCCCACTCGCGCAGGGCGCGCTCGCGCAGGACGTCGGGCGTGGGCGAGCCGCCGGCGAGGGTGTCGCGGACGGCCTTGGCGAGCCCGGCGGTGGTGGTCGTCGTGGGGAGTACGCCGGTCGCCCCGGCGCCGAGGACGGTGCCCCAGCGGGGCCCGAACTCGCTGTCGGTGAGGACCAGCCAGCGGATCGGGCCGCGGCTGACGAGCAGCTCGACGTCGTGGAGGAGGTCGGGGGTGCGCAGGTCGCAGAGGATCACGCCGACCGACGCACCGCTGCGGGCCAGGCCCTGGCGGAAGGAGAGGCGGCCGCCGCGCTCGGGCCACTCGAAGAGGACCGGTGCCAGGCCGCGACCGCGCAGGGCCGCGGCGATCGCCTGGCCGACGAGACGTCGCTCGGCGACCAGCGCCACGCGCCGGACCGGCTCCTCAACGGACATCGAGGACGACACGGTCGATCGTTCCGTGGAACTGGTCGGAGGAGCCCTGAGCGATCCGGCCGCGGTCGGCGACCTTGGCTCCGACGGACAGAGGGGCGTGGTCGAAGGTGATCGCGCCGGGGTCGCCGGCGACGGTCCACTCCTGGGGGTCGGTCTCGCCGTCGAGGTCGACCAGCCGCAGCCGCACCGACGGGCCGGTCCGGGTGCAGGTCAGCCGGTACCAGCGATCGGGCGTCACCGGCTGCTCCGCCGTGACGAACACCTCCCCGAGGGTCCCCGCGAGCCGGCAGGACGGGACGCCGTGGTCGAGCTGGACCTTGAGCTGCGCAGCCTGGCCGAACCGCCCCCGCTGCACGAGGTTGTCGCCGTCGTCCTCCGGGCGCCCGGCCGTCGCCGGGTCGGCACGGAAGTCCACCGCCACCAGCAGGTCGGCGGTGCCGGGGTCGAGCGGGTCGGCGGCCGACGGGTCGGTGCGCACGAGGAGCGCGGCCGCCGGGACCGGGCCCTCGGCGGCGTAGGCCGGGGTCCGGATGGCCGAGCCTCCGCCGCGGCCGGGCGTCCAGGTGAGGCGGCCGCCGGCCTGGGTGACGACGGTGACGTCGACCCGGGCGGTGCCGCTGTTGACGGTCCCCGGGACCATGTCACCGGGGACGACCACCTGGTCGAAGCCGAGCCCGAGGTCCACCTTGACGAGGCCCTTGGCCGGCGGCCCGGACGGCGGTGCGGCCGTCGGTGTCGCAGCGTCACCACTCACCGCGCATCCGCCCGCGGCACCGATCGCGAGCAGGACGACCACCAGGGCCGGGGCCGACATGACTCAGCCGCCCTGCACCGGAGGACCGGCGAACACCACGCCCGGCGTCCAGGTGCCGCGGACCGCGGCCACTTCGCCGCTCGGGCGGCCGGACTGCGCGGTCTGGGTCCAGCCGGTGCGCCGCAGGCGCCCCGACCCGGTGACCCAGTACAGGTGCTTGCCGGCGACGAACATGCCCCGCACCCGGCGCGGCGCGAAGCCACCGACCCGTCGCGACGCCACCAGTCGCTGGGCACCGACGATGCCGCTCTCGGGGTTGAAGTAGCGGTAGTGGAGGGCCCGGGAGCCGGCGAGGGTGAAGTAGATCCGTCCGCGGTCGTAGAACATCCCGGTCACACTCGCCAGCTCGGCCCGCCAGGCCAGCAGCGGCGTCACTGCATCGGCTGCGTCGACGGGCTCGGCCGGGCCGTAGCCGCTGCCGTCGAAGGCACGCCGGGTGAAGGACCCGTCCCGCCCGGCGACGTACAGCCGGCCGTCGAGCAGGAACGCACCGGCGACCGCTCCCCAGTCCGGCCCGCCGGGCACCGCCGACGCGGGTCCGGCCCGGCCACCCCGGTGGCTGCGGCGGAGCAGGTCGCTGCCGCGGCCGTTGTAGACGGTCGCGGGGCTGCGCGGCGTCGCGAGCGCCGGGTACGACGCCCCGCCGGTCGGGAGCAGCGCGATCCGGGCGCGCACCTGGTCACCGATCCGGTCCGTGTCGGAGCCGACCCACAGCCCGGCGCCCGTCGCGAGCAGGTCGCCGACGCCGATCCCCTTGGAGCGACCCGGATTCCAGCTGAACGGAAGGCCGTTCACGGGGCTGAGCGCGGCGATGCCCTCGCGGCTCACGGCCCCCGGGCCGGCGGTGTTGGAGCCGAACGGGTTGTTGAGCCAACGCTGGTGGCCGCCGACGTACACCGCTCCCGCGGTGACCTCGACCGACTGGAGGGTGTCGCCCCCGGTCGACGAGATCCACGACGGTCGAGCGGCACGGTCGGTGCCACGGGTCTCGAAGCGCGCGACGCTGTCGCACGGCGATCCGGGACCACCGGGACCTCCGGAGGTGGCGACGACGAAGTACGAGCCGTCCGGTGCGAAGGCGACGTCGCGGACGTAGCTGTAGTAGATGTCCACACAGGTGGCTGCGTAGAAGCGGGTGTGGAAGGACGTGGCCCGCGCGCCGTGCCGCAGGTCGAGCACGGCGAGCTGCGAACGCCGCTCGCCCTGGACCGAGCGGAAGTTGCCGATCAGCGCCAGGTAGCGCCCGTTCGCGCTGACGTCGATCCGCGAGACCGAGGTGCGGCCGAGGCCGCGCCGGGCCCGTCCGGCGACTGCCAGGTCCGGGTTGCTCCGAGCCCGCCCGGTCCGCGGCGCGAGCACCGCGAGCGCGCGCCGATTGTGCCCGCCGATGCGGGAGAACGCGCCCGCGACCCAGAGCCTGTTGCGGACCAGGCGCAGGTCCCGGACCGGGCCGTCGACCCGACCTGCGTCGAAGCCCGGCACCACCGAGCCGCCGGCGAGCGCGACCTGCGCGACCCCCGGCCGCGGCAGCCCGCCGATCCGGGCGAACTCTCCGCCGACGTACACCGTCCCGTCACGGCCGACCGCGACGGCGTTGACCGCTCCGTCCGGGTCGGGGTGGAAGCCCGGGTCGATCCGGCCGGTCGCGGCGTCGAAGGAGAGCAGACCGCGGCGCGGGAGCACCACGTCGCTGCCGTCGTCGCTCGCCCGGGTGAAGCTGCCGCCGAGGATCACCGTGCCACCCACCTGCACGACGGCGAGGACCTCGCCGTCGAGCACCTGCGGGGTGCCGGCGACCGGCTGCTCACCGACCAGGGAGCCGCCGCTCTCGGAGCCCGCCGAGGCCGGCGCGACCAGCAGCGCCGACCCCAGGAGGGTGACGCAGCAGAGCACGACTGCAGCGATCCGTGTCATGGCGACCTCCCCTCCCCACCGGTCCGATGAACGGGTTCACGTGGTCACTGGCGACAGTAGGACGGTCCAACCGGAGCCATGGCGGGTGCGCCGTTAGTCCCCCAAAATTGGTGAGCCGCCACGAGCGGAGGCCGGGTTCGCTTGCTCCATGACGTCCGCCACGTCACCGGGGGACCGGCCCGGACGGGGACCGACAGGGCGAGCCGAGCGCTGCTTCGTCGTCGGGATCGTCGGCCTGCCCCTGTGGTGGGTGCTGGGGTTGGCGTCCGTCGTGCCCCTGCTGGTCGCCGTACCGCTGCTGCTGGACCTGCGGCGCCGCCGGCGGGTCGTGGTGCCGTCCGGGTTCGGGTGGTGGCTGCTCTTCCTGGCCTGGGTCGCGCTCGGCGTCGGCACGCTGTGGGCCGCGGCCCCGGGTGCCGTCGACGACGGCGGAGCGGGGCGGCTGATGGTGTTCGGCTACCGGCTGTGCTGGTACGTCGCGTCCACCGTCGTGCTGGTCTGGCTCGGCAACACCCCGCCGGACCGGATCTCCGACCGGGTCGTGCACCGGATGATGGCGGCGGTGTTCGTCGTCGCCGTGGCCGGCGGGCTGCTCGGTCTGGTGGCACCGGACCTGTCGATCACGACGCTGGCCGAGCGGGTGCTCCCTCACGGCCTGCGCAGCAACGGCTTCGTGAGCACGCTGGTCTCGGCGCGGGCCTCGGACGTGCAGACCGTCCTCGGCGTCCCGGAGCCCCGGCCCAAGGCCCCGTTCCCCTACACGAACACGTGGGGCAGCGTGATGTCGCTGGGCCTGGTCTACTTCGTCGCGACCGTCGCGCGCTCGCGCTCCCGGTTGCGCCTGCTCGCGCCGGTCGTGCTGGCGCTGGCCGCGATCCCCGTCGTGTGGAGCCTCAACCGCGGGCTGTGGCTGGCGGTCGGCAGCTGCTGCATCGGCCTGCTCGTGCTGCTGGCGACCCGCCGCAACCACACGGCGCTCGCCGGGCTGGCGGTGGTGGTCGTCCTCGGCGGCTTCGCGCTGACCAGCACCCCGCTCGGTACGACGATCTCCGAGCGCCTCAGCCATCCGCACAGCAACGAGCGCCGCTCCCAGCTGCTGGTCGCGACGGTCGACTCGATGACCCGCGGCTCGCCCGTCGTGGGCTTCGGCAGCACCCGCAACGTGGCGGGCACCTTCACCTCGATCGCCGGTGGCGCGAAGCCGGACTGCCCCGCCTGTGGCGTGCCCCCGCTCGGCACCCAGGGCCAGCTGTGGCTGGTGCTGTTCTCCCAGGGCTGGGTGGGGACCGTGTTCTTCCTGGCGTTCTTCGTGCTCGCGCTGCGACGGACCTGGCGATGTCGGACGCTGAACCAGACCGTCGCGACGTTCGTGATCGGCGTCTTCCTGCTCCAGCTGTCGGTCTACGACACGATGGAGCTCCCGATGATGCTGGTGATGACCGCCATCGGCCTGGCCTGGCGCGAGCAGGGCGGCGGCAGCCGGCTGCGGTCCCCCGGCCGGCGGGCCGCGGTGGTCGTGGCCGGTACGGCGGCGCTCGGCGGGCTCCTCGGTGCGGCCACCACGCTCCGCCACGACCCGCACCGCACCAGCACGGTCACCGTCGCGCTCACCCCGTCGCCGACGTACCTGGACGTGGGCGACTTCGCCCGCGAGGTGACCGTGGGGGCGCTGGTCGACCAGCCGGTGGTCCAGCCGGTCGCCGCGACCATCGACACCGAGGCCGCGCTGGTCCGCTCCCAGCGGGCGCTCGCCCGCGCCGGGCAGCGGGTCGCGATGTCACCCCGCGAGCTGCGCGACGACATCAGCGTCACGGCGCCCCCGCTGTCGACGGTGCTGCAGCTGACCCTGACCACGGCGGCACCGCACGACCCCGAGGCCGCCGCGCGGGCCGTCGCCGAGGAGTACCTCGCCGAACGGCGCACCTACCTGGAGGACCGGCGCACCACGCTCGTCGCGCGGCTCCAGGAGCGGCTGGCCGCCATCGACCCGACCGATCCCGCGTGGGCCGCCACCCGGACCTACCTGCGCGCCGCGATCGACCACCTCACGACCCACCGGCCCGACGCCGGGACCCTGATCCGGCTCACGCCCGCGCGCCCCGTCGGCGCGGACCGCGGCGTACCGGTGACCAGCGGACTCGCGCTCGGCGGTCTCGCGGGACTGATCGGCGTACGCCTGCCCCGGCGCAGGCGCAGCAAGACCCGAACAACAAGAGAGCCCCCGGCCGGTCCGCCGGCGAGGGCCGAGGAGGTGCTGGTCCATGCAGGATGACATCTGGCCCGAGGTCGACGTCGTGATCGCGACCCACGACCGCCCCGTCATGGTGCGCGAGGCGATCGCGGCGGTGCTCGAGCAGGAGTATCCCGGTCGCATCCGCGTGATCGTCGTCTTCGACCGCTCCGAGCCCGACCCGCTGCTCGTGCGGACCACGGTCGAGCGGCAGGTCGACGTGGTCCGCAACACCCGCAGTCCCGGGCTCGCGGGCGCCCGCAACACCGGGATCCTCGCCGGCCGCGGCGACCTGGTCGCCTTCTGCGACGACGACGACCTCTGGCTCCCCGACAAGCTGCGCCGCCAGGTGCGCGCACTCGCCGGCAGCACCGCCCCGACGTCGGTCACCGGCATCGAGGTGACCTACGACGGCACCACCACCCGCCGGGTGCCGGCGCCGGCCGAGCTCGAGCTGCGCCACCTGGTCCGGCACCGGACGATGGCCGCGCACCCGTCCTCGGTCGTCGTACGGCGGCACGACCTCGTGCACCGGATCGGGCTCGTCGACGAGGAGATCCCCGGCAGCTACGGCGAGGACTTCGACTGGATGATCCGCGCCGCACAGCACGGCGGCTTCGCGCTCGTGGAGGCGCCGCTGGTGCGGGTGCGGTGGGGCGGGTCCCAGTTCTCCCAGCAGTGGGCGACCATCGCGGCCGCGATCGACTACGGCCTGGCCAAGCATCCGGTCTTCTTCGACGACCGGCGGGCCCTGGCCCGCGAGACCGGTCGCAAGGCGTTCGCCCTCGCCGCCCTCGGCCGCCGCGACGCCCTCCCCTGGGCCGCCCGGACCGCCTGGAGCTCACCGCTCGAGCCGCGTGCGTACCTGGCCGCGGCGGTCGCGCTGCACCTGGTGAGCGCCGAGCGGCTGTTGCACCTGGCTCATCGGCGGGGGCACGGGATCTGAGCCGTCAGGCCGCGAAGGCTCCGGCGAGCTCGACCGACTGCTGCGCGAGCAGGTGGTACTCGGCTCGGGTGATGGGTCGGGTGCCGCCGCCGGTGACGAGGCGGTAGAGACCGTGGGGTGTGCCCCAGATCCATCGGTCGGGCCCGAGCTGCAGGACGGTATAGCCGGAGACATGCGTCTTGGCGCGATGGTGGGGCCGGGTGAGGGGCGTGTCGTTGTGATCACCGGTCTGGCCGGGTGGGCCGTGCTTGTCGTACGGCGTGGTGTGGTCGTGGTCCGGTGCCCGACCTTGTTTCGTGAAGAGGTTGGTGGCGTGGGGGAACACGTCCCCGACCGTGCGTAGCTGGGTGCGACGTTTGACGTCGGTGGGGTGCTCGTAGCCGTTGACCGACCGTCCGGTGTGCAGGTCGATGACCGGTTGGACGGTGATGGTCGCGTGCCGGCGCAGGAGGTTGCGGACCTGGGCGAGGAGCCTCGGGCCGAGGTTCTCGATGCGGGCGAGGGGTCCGAACTCGCCGGTGTCGGTCAGGGAGATGTGGACGATGAGCTCGGCGGTCGGGCTGCGGTGGTCTCGTGACGGTTGCTGCGCAACCTCCTCGACCTCCGGGGTTGACGGTTGCTGCGCAGCCTCCTCGACCTCCTCTGCCTGCGAGGTGTCGTCGATGCTGTTCAGGAAGGCGAGGACGGCGGCGGGGTCGGCGAGCATGGCGAACGCCTCGGCCCGCCAGTGGTCCAACGAGAATGGTTCGGCACCGTCGGGGACGTCGGCGTGCTCGGCGAGGGCAGCTGCGAGGTCGTCGACGGTGTGTTGGTGGGCGAGGGCGTCGGCCTCGTCGAGCCGCGCGAACACCGTCCCGATCCCCGCAGTGCCGTCGGTGTCGTCGACCTGGGATCCGGGGCGGGGCTTGGGGTACCAGACGCCCTTGTCGTTCTGATTCTTGCTGATCCGGGCCTGGTGGGCGACGGGGTCGGCCTCGATCACCTTGGCTTCAGCGATCGCGAGAATCCGCGACGGTGCCTCGTCCAGAGCAGCAGCCACCGCGGTGTCGACGACCCGTACCTGGTGGCGGTCGAGGCTGCGGGACATCCGTACAACCCGCCGCACCACCCACACCTCACAACGTCCCTCGCGGACCCCGACCCACACGGACGGGAGGCGGTGACGCAGGTCGAACGCATCGGCCAACGCGCCACGGGTCACGAGCACGTGCTCGTGACGGGCGATCGCCATCTCGACCAGCGCGAGGTCGGCCACCTCCGGAGTCCCGTCGCCACCCAGGGCGATGAGCCGCGGCCCACCGAACCGGACCGGGACCGCGCCAGGTTCGGCCTGCGGGTCACCGGAGTGCAGATCGGCCCAGGCCAGCGGCAGTTCCAGCTGCTGGACCTCGTGGAGCCGGCGGATCCGGACGCCGTCGTCGGCCGCGTGGAGCAACTGCTCCGGCGTGGCATCCGAAGGTCCGAGATCATGCCTCGATTCTATCGCACACATGTTCGAATGACGGGGCCTGTCGGGGACTTTCTCCTTGTTTCTAGGGGTTTTCGACCGCGCGCGAACCGCAGCCCGACCGCGGAACCCAGCCACCTCCCGACCTTCCTCGTCGCTGCCTTTCGGAACGCAACCGGCTACGCACCCGAAGGCCCGCGGACAGTTCGCGCAAACGGCCCCGGTGGTTTCGAGGCTCGTCGCTGGCGCTCCTCGCACCTCAACCACCGGACGAGGATTGGTTGCGGTGGTCTCGTGACGGTCGCTGCGCGACCTCCTCGACCTCCGGACGCGGACCGCGGCCCGACCGCGGAACCCGACCATCTCCGCACTGTCCTCGTTGCTGCCTTTCGGATCTCAACCACCGACGCCACCGAAGCCCGCGGACAGTTGGCACGGATGGCCCCGGTGGTTTCGAGGCTCGTCGCTAGCGCTCCTCGCACCTCAACCACCGGACGAGGCGTCATCATGGTTTCGTGACGGGCGATCGCCATCCCCAGCAAGCACGGGTCGACCACCTGCGGCATGCCGTCCGAGAGGTGCAGGATCATGACTCGATCCCGTCGCGCACATGCTGGAACGAACAGGTCTTCTCGACGACCTTCCCTTGTCGTCCAGGACGGTTTCGAGGTTGGTCGGGTGGTTTCGAGGCTCGTCGCTGGCGCTCCTCGCACCTCAACCACCGCAGGGCCCGTCGCTGGCGCTCCTCGGACCTCGACCACCGCATGCGCCGTACCTCAAATGGGGGAGGATATTGGCCCCGAACTCTCCTTCCGGTTCCAATCGAGCCGATGACAAGAGAGAACGAGGGCCGTAATCCCGCTCCCACGGCCCCGGAGATCCGGGGAGGTGGCGTCGTGCAGGACGCCGAGAAGACAAAGAACAAGAACGGCCTCGTGCGGTGGCTCTGGCTACCGGTCCTGGCTGCGGTGCTGATGGCCAGCGCCGTCGCGGCGGTGCCGACGTCGGCGCAGCCCGGCACGGCAGCGAAGGAGACGGTCCCGACCGGCACCTTCGAGTCGCACCTGGACGGGTTCGCCGGTGTCGGCGGCAGCCGGGTGAAGCTCTCGCGCACCGGCGCGGGACGCAACCACAGCCGGGCGCTGGTCGTCCGGACCAAGAAGCACGGGCCGGCCGCGGCCGTGAGCAAGCGCAAGTTCGGCGGCGCCCACGCCAAGGGCACGGCGTACGTCGTGCGGGCCTGGGTCCGATCGACCGGCCAGCGCGCCGTCGCGCTGCGGGTCCGTGAGGTCAAGGGACACACCCTGCAGACCAAGACGAGGACCGTGAACGCCAAGGGCCGGGCCTGGACCCGGGTGAAGGTCAAGATGACCGCGAAGGCGGCGAACTCGGTGTTCAAGCTCCGATTCCGTACGCCGTCGCTCACCTCGGGGCAGCGCCTGCTGGTCGACGACCTGCGGGTCACCCCCCGTGGCGGCAAGGGCGCGGCGGGCACGCTGACCAACGGCTGCAGCCGGGACGCGCGCGGCATCCCCGCGTGCGGCACGTACATCGGCGCGGCCCACGGCGGCAACACGGACCCCACCGCGCTCGAGCAGCAGCTCGGCAGCAAGCTCGCGGTGCGCCGTACCTATTACACCGGCACCGGCGTCTCCAGCGCCGTCAAGACCGCCACGACCGACCTGGCCGCCGGCCGGCTGCCGTGGATCAGCTTCAAGCCGCCGTACAGCTGGACCGAGATGGCCGACGGCAAGGGCGACGCCTGGGCGAGTGACCTCGCGCAGCGCCTGGCCGCGCTCGACGGCCCGGTCTGGGTGGCCTTCCACCACGAGCCGGAGAACGACGGCGACATCCAGGAGTGGCGCCGGATGCAGGAGCACCTCGCGCCGATCATCCGCGGCATCGCCCCGAACGTGGCGTTCACCGTGATCGTGACCGGCTGGCACCAGTTCTACGGCGACCCGCAGTACAGCCTGGCGAACATCTGGCCGCGGGGCGTGAAGATCGACGTCGCGGGCTTCGACATCTACCAGGAGTACGGCGCGGTCAAGGACGGCAAGATGGACCTGCGCTGGGTCGACATGCCCGGCTACTTCCAGAAGATCGCGGCCTGGGCTCGCACCGTCGACGTCGACTGGGCGCTCGGCGAGACCGGGATCACCGACAAGGCGGCCGTCGACCGGCCGACCGAGATCGCCAACACCGTGCAGAGCATGGAGGACTTCGGCGGGATCGCCTACT
This sequence comes from Nocardioides sp. QY071, assembly GCF_029961765.1. NCBI lineage: Bacteria > Bacillati > Actinomycetota > Actinomycetes > Propionibacteriales > Nocardioidaceae > Nocardioides > Nocardioides sp. QY071. The sequence continues at coordinate 608,984 of NZ_CP124681.1, read as the reverse complement.
CCTACTTCGACAGCGAGCTCAACAGCACCGCTCCGTGGACGCTCGGCACCCCGGAGAAGCTCAACGAGTTCGCCCAGGTGCTGGCCGGATCGCCGCACCTGCGCTGAGCGTAGGCCGAGATCCCCTCTCGAGCGCCTGCCCCGGGTTCACACCTGGGTCAGGCGCTCGAGTGCGATCAGGGTCTGCATCGCGCGCGGCGAGATGTGCTCGCCGCCGGGCACCTCCACCAGGCGCAGGTAGCGGGTCAGGATCGCGACCAGGTAGAGCAGGCTCGTCACGTGCGGCTCGCCACCGAGGCTGCGGTCGCGGTACGACGCGAAGCACAGTGCGCGCAGCACGCCCTCCGGTGACGTCGGCACGCCGGCGTTGAACGAGTTCACGACGTAGTGCAGCGGGTCCAGGCCCATCGGCACGCCGGTCTCGAACCGCTCCCAGTCCCACAGCAGGACGGCGTCGCCGGCGATCGCCATGTTCCACGGGGTCCAGTCGCCGTGCCAGGCACCCCAGCTCAGCTCCCGGCGGCCGACGATCGAGTCGACGCGCTCCATCGCCCGCCCGAAGCGGCCGCGCAGCACCGGGTCCGTCAGCGCGCCGGTCGCCTCCCACTGGCGGTGCCACCACGCGGAGTCGGCGAGCCGCCCGTCCGGCGAGGCGAAGGACGACGCGAGCTCGGTCATCGCCTCCTCGGGGGGCGTCCAGGACCGCCGGTGCCGACGCCAGGGCGAGGGCTGCAGCGGTCCGATCACGAGGACCGGCCGCCCGGCCCACGACGTACGGGCCAGCAAGGGGGGTGGGACCACGTGCTCGTACGAGAGCGCCGTCACGGTCGCCAGGGCCCGGCCCTCCGCGGTGACGTCGGCGCAGGTGTTCTCCGACCAGCCGACCTTGGCGAACGCCCGGCAACGGCCGTCCTCGTCGAAGACCTGCAGCACCGGCTTCCGGTTCACCCGGGCGGTGCCGATGCTGATGCTGAAGCTGACCCTGGTCCCGAGGACCTCCGAGAGGTGCTCGGCCAGCCCGTCGTGGCCGCCGCGGATCTCGACCCGCTGCCGCAGCAGGCCGGGGACGGCGCGCACGGCGGCACCCGCGGCCACCCGGGTCGTCGTCTCCCACCACGAGGAGGCGGTGCTGAACCGGCGCAGCGAGGCGCCGGCGGCCGTCGCCGACTCCACCGGCACGAGGACGGTGGGGTCCTCGCCACGGCTGAGCAGGGCGTAGCGGGCACGGACCGGCCGGCCGTCGCCCGCCGTACCGGCCGGGACGACGTCGGCGCCGGGCCACAGCTCGGCGACCGTCTCGAGGAGCTCGCTGGTCACCGCGCTCACCGGTCCCCGCGGGTGCACACGAACAGGTGCCGCCCGTAGTTCTCGGCGTACGGGCCGACCGCGTCGCGGTCGGGGCCGAGGTCGAGGACCTGGTCGAAGGTGGTGTTGGTCAGCAGGAACTCGCGGATGTGCTCGGGGTTCCAGCCGCGCAGCGACTTGTGGAACCAGCGCTCGTGCTCCTGCCCGGTGTCGAAGAAGAGCACCCGCCGCGTCGACCTGTCGAGCAGCCGGATCAGCTCGACCTCGTCGCAGGCACCGCGGCCGAGGACGAAGTGGTGCAGCAGGCTGAAGCACGACACCACGTCCCACTGCTCCCGGGTCCCGCGCAGGGCGTCAACGACGTCACCGATCCGGATCCGGTCCGGGTCGACGCCGTAGACCAGCCGGCCCAGGGTGGCGCCGAGCGGGTCGCGCTCGATGCCCTCGGCCGCCATCCCGCGCTCCGCCATCTGGCCGACGAACCAGCCGTAGCAGCTGGCCACGTCGAGGTAGCTCCCCTCGAGCAGGCCCCGCGCGCGCAGGAAGGCCTCCATCGCCTCGAGCCGGTCGATGCAGCAGCGCACGATCGGCCACATCGCCGTGAGCTCGGGTGAGTCGACCGGCTGGTAGAGCTCCCGGCCGCCCTCGAGCCACGACATCTCGTGGAGCAGGTCCTGCAGCGGCGTGGTCACCTTGCCGCGGCGAACCCGCACGGGCATCGTGGTCGCCCCGGCCGCGGCGGCCAGCGCGATCCGGTGGTGGCCGTCGATCACCTGGAAGCAGCTCGAGTCCGCGATCGGTACGACGAGCACCGGCTGGCCCGGCGGCGAGTGCATCACCCCCGTCGGCACGTCGGCGGACCGACCCGCCGCGCGGGCGAGGACCTGCCGGGCCTGGGCCACGATCCCGGCGTCGTCGGTCGCGTCGAAGTAGACCCCGGTGTGTCGGATGCAGGCTCGTGCCATCCGCGCGTAGGAGGACCTGAGGATGTCCCGGTCGGACTGCTCGGGGCCGCGTTCCAGCAGGTGCGCGTGCGGCCCCTCGACGACCCGGCGCGAGGGCCACAGCGGGTCGATCATGGCCGTCGCGAACTCGTGTCCGGTCATCCCGTTCTGCCCCCCGAGGAGCAGGTGCGACAGGCGGACCTCACGGGTCCCGGCGTGCCACCTGGTGCCCCGGGCCAACCGGTGTCGGACGGGTGCGGAGAGAACGGTCATCGCGATGATTCCTTTCGCCAGCTGGGCACCCGGCCGAGAACCTCGGTGAGGCGGGCGTCGTGCTCGTCGAAGTGCCGCCGCAGGCGGGCCTCGAGGTCGGGTGGCAGCGGCTCGCCCGGCCGCTCGTTCCATCGGCCGACCTCGTCCGGGCGGTGCACCGGCAGGCCGAGTCGGCGCTGCAGGTCGACGTACACCGGGACCGGGTCGGCGAAGAGCTCGTCGGCCTCGACGACGTGCACGCGCTCGGGACCGAGCGCTGCGACGAAGCGGTCCAGCTGCGCGGCGTACTCACCGCGTTGGAGGTAGGCGTGGTGCCGGTGCTCGAAGCTGACGGCGCCCGGATCGGCGACCAGCAGTGCGGCGGCACCCGCCGTCCGCTCCCTCTCGCGGTCGACGGCCTCGGCGAACGGCAGCGTGTCGAACCCGCGGGCCAGCTCGTGGCGGTGGGCCGAGTGGGCGCGTGCGACGGGGTCGCGGACCATCGCCACGACCTGGACGCCCGGCAGCTCGCGGGCGATCCGCTCGGCCGCGAGCGGGTGGAAGAGGTAGTAGCCGCTGCACTCGAAGCTGGTCCGACGCCACCGGCCCGGTCGGCGTAGCGGGAAGTGGGCGCGGTACCAGCGCCGGCCGTGCCGGTAGCCGTCGTCGAAGTAGCCGGTGCCCTTGTCGACGGTGGGGCGACGCAGGTGCGGGTGCTCGCTGAGCAGGCGGAACAGGGTGGTCGTCCCGGCCCGCTGGGCGCCGACGACGATGACCGCCGGCTCCTCGCGCAGGTCGGCGGTCAGCCAGCCCCACCCGAGGAGGACCGCCCGCGCCGCACGGACCGCGGGCTCGGGCAGCCGGCGCCGGGCCCGGCCCGCGACCGCGCGCAGGCCGCTCATGCCGGCACCAGCTCGCGGCGCGCCGGGAGGAAGAGGTCGACGGCCAGCCGGGCACGCAGCCTCCACACCACGGCGGCGTACCCGACCGCGACGACCGCCGCGGCCAGCAGCCAGGTCGCCGGCGACAGGCCGCCGAGCAGCTGGAGCGCGGCGAGCGGCAGGCCGACGCAGCCGAGGGGAACGGCTGCGGCGAGGAGCAGGAGACGGCGCCCGGGCAGCAGCCCGATGTCGCCCCGGACCTGGACCACGGCGAGCGTGCACCGCACGACGACCGCGACCGCCCAGGCCAGCGCGGCGCCGGCGATGCCCATCCGGGGCACCAGCAGCAGGCACCCGCCGACGTCGATGACCAGCGCGACGAGGGTGTTGGCGAGGCTGCGGGTGCTGCGCCCGGTCATCAGGAGCAGGGTGTCGACGGGGCCGGAGGCGACCGCGACCAGCATCCCGCCGGCCATCACGAGGGCGACGGTGCGCGCGTCGTCGGTGGTGTACGCCGGCCCGAACCACCCGAGGTAGGCCAGCGGCGACGCCGCCACACACAGGTAGACCGGCCACGCCAGCAGCACGCTCCAACCGGTCGTCACCGCGAACACCCGGCTGAGCAGCGCGCGCCGTGCGCTCGCGTCCCCCTCGGCGCCGGCCAGGATCAGCGTGAACCGCGGCTGCACCACCGAGGACACCGCCTGGTTCGCCAGCTGACCGAAGACCACGAACCGGGTCGCCACGGTGTAGATCGCGGCGTCCGTGGGCGACAGCAGCCACGCCACCAGCACGATGTCGAGACGTTGCACGCCGACCTGCGCGATCCGGGCGGCCCCGCGGGCCCAGGTGAACCGCCAGAACGCGCGGGGCGTCACCGCCTCTCCCCCGCCCACCGCGGGCCGAGGGGTGCGCAGCACGCGGTGCAGGGCGCGGACCGCGAGCACCGCGCTCAGCAGGTACGCCGCCCCCCAGGCCAGCGCCAGCGCCGCGCCCGGCAGGCCGGCCACGACGACGGCGGTCACCAGCACGATCTGCGCCGCGGGGCGCACGATCCGCTCGATGAGCACGGCGGCCCGGAACCTGGCGTGGGCCTGGACCGCGGCCAGGCACAGGTCGGAGGTGGCGGCGAGCGGCAGCGCCCAGACCAGCCACCGGGTGTCGGGCCACCAGGTCGCCAGGGCCAGGGCCAGCCCGCCCGCCGCCACCAGCACGGGGACGGCCGCCATCACGACCAGTCGTCGTACGGCGGTCGGCTCGTCGGTTCGCAGCACGAACCGGGCCAGCCCGGTGTCCGTCCCGAGCCCGGCGGCCGCGAGCGCGACGACGAACAGCGCCGACGCGGCGAAGAACCGGCCGGCCGGGTCCGGGTCGACGCCCCGGGTCACCACCAGCACCAGCCCGAAGCCGGCGACGGTGCTGAGCACGGCGCCGAGCAGGGTCGCCGTGCTGCCCCGTGCGACGGCACGCAGGTGCTCGGAGGTATCGGTCACGACTCGTCCTCGCGGCCGTGGGTGAGGATCAGCCCGGCGACGACGGCGCCGGCCCGCTCGGCCTCGTCGGCGAGGACCGCGAGGTCGGCCTCGGTCGCCGTCCCCTGCGCGATCTCGGCCACCACGACGGTCGACGCGGCGAGCACGGCCCGCCCGACCGTCGTACCGAGTCCGGGCGAGCGGAGCAGCACCAGGTCGGCGCGCTTGGCGAGTTCGGCGAGGCTGCGGCGCATCTCGGCGGAGGCCGCGAGGTCGTCGAGGTTGTCGGGTGGCGATGGCGCGTCCTCCGCACCGGGCACGAGGGGACGCAGCCGGCTGCGGAAGTGGCCGTCCTCGACGAGGACGTCACTGACGACGGCGTCCTGCAGCACCAGCTCGGCCATCGCCTGCCGGTCCGCGCGGCGGGTCAGGTCGACGGCGACGACCTCGTAGCGGGCGCGCACGAACGAGTCGACGAGCGCGGGGAAGGCGATCGAGGGACCGGCAGCGACCGCGCCCACGGCGACGACGGGAGGCCGGTCCGAACCGACAGCGAGCACCACGGATCGCGCGTGGGCGATCACGTCGCTGTCGGCCCGGACCGGGGTCCAGAGCTCGCCGAGGACGGTCGGGCCGGCGTCGGCGAGGTCGTCCAGGTGCCGTACGACGTCCGGTGCCGCGCTGGTGCGGCGGACCACCGCGATCCCCAGCGCCACGAGGGCGGCGAGGAGACCCGCGATCCCACCGACCCGCGCCGGGGAGGCCCACAGCCCGGCGCCGACGACCTGCCCCGGGGTGACCACCTGGCCGGGGTCGAGCGCGACGGCCTGGGCCGCGGCGAGCTGGGCACGCAACGAGCTGATCTGGACGACGACCTCCTGCACCTGCTGCTGGATCAGCGCCCGCTCGGGTGCGTCGCTCTTGAGCTGGTCGAGATGGGCGACGGCCGCGTCCCGCTCGTCCTCGCGCTGCTTGACCAGCTCCTCGAGGCGCGAGGTCTGCTCGTAGACGGCCGACTCGGTGCGCGAGCGGCGGAACTCGAGGTAGACGTCGCCGAAGGCCGACGCCCGGGCCACCGCGGTCGCGTCGTCGTGGCCGCGTGCGGTGATCTGGAGCAGCTGGGTGTTGGGCGGCACCGTGACGGTGACGGCGGCGAGCAGGTCGGCCGGCGTACCGGTCTCGTGGAGCTGGTCGAGGACGGCGCGGGCCACCGTGTCCGAGCGCAGCACCTGTGCCTCGGTCTCGAGGTTGACCAGGTCGTCCCCCCGGCCGCCGGGGCTGTAGGCGTTGCCCTCCAGCGGGTGGAGCATGATCGTGGCGGTCGCGACGTGCTCCTGGGAGCGGCGCTGTGCCCAGCCCCAGGCGGCGGCACCCGCGAGCAGCCCCGCGAGGAGCGCGAGCACGACGACTCGCAGTGGAAACACACGACGCTGCTCCACGTCCACCTCCCCGGTCCAGGTCCGGCAGATCGGTCGGGGTCGACCGAGCCGGTCCGCTCGATGACCGGTTCATCATGGGCGCCCCCGGAGGCCGGGGAGCACGGAGTCGGCAGATACCCCCAATTTGTGGGACGGGTCGGCTCACAGCGGCCGAGACCCCCGAAAGTACGGGCGAATCCTGCCCAATATCGGTCATGCCGCCGACCGGCGCCGGTTGACACGATCACACCGCCCTCAAGGACCGAGGGAACATGCGAGTGCGGGGACGGTGAGGCAGATGCGCACAACCACCACCAGTCGGCGTCAACCGGTCCCTAGCCGACGATGGCGGCGCGTCGCCCGGGCGGTCGTCCCCATCATCACCGCCTTCGTGGTCGTCCCCGCACTCGCGCCACTCAGCCCGCTCGCCCCGCCGGCCCAGGCCGCGCCCGGCGTCGTCTCGTACGTCGACGCGGCGAGCACCGCCGGAAACCGGACCTCGCACGTCGTCCGGATCCCGAGCACCGTCCAGGCCGGCGACGTGCTCCTCCTGGAGCTCACCACCAACAACACCGCCGCCACGATCGCCGACCTCCCGGGCTGGAACCTGATGGCCACCCGCGACGGCAACGGCATCCTGAGCCGGCTGTGGAGCCGGACCGCGGTCGCCGCAGACGCGGGCGTCAACGTCTCTGTCACGACCAGCGCCGCGGCCAAGTCGGTGATCGCGGTCGCCGCCTACCGCAGCTCGGGCGTCACCCCGTCGGCCGTCGCCGTCGCCGGCGGGTCGGACTCCTCCAGCACCAACGTCGACGCCCCGGCGATCGACGTCACCGACGCCGGCTCCTGGCTGGTCGGCGTGTGGACCGAGAAGTCCTCGACCGACAGCACCTGGACGCTGCCGGCCGGCACCTCCAGCCGCACCACCGCCGCCACAACCGGCAGCGGCAAGATCAGCGGCGTGTGGGGCGACTCCAACGGCCCCGTCGCCACCGGTACGGCGCCCGCCCGCACCGCGACCCTCTCCTCGGCCGCCTCACGCAGCGCCACGTTCTCGGTCGTGATCAGCCCCGGGCAGCTCAGCGACACCGCGCCGCAGGCCTCCTTCACCGCGGGCTGCAGCGGGCTCACCTGCTCCTTCGACGCGTCCGGCTCGCTCGACGCGGACGGCGACACCCTCACCTACGCGTGGGCCTTCGGCGACGGACAGACCGGTACCGGTCGCACGCCCACCCACACCTACGCCACCGCCGGCCCGCGCACGGTGACCCTGACCGTGAGCGACGGCAGCCATCAGGACGTCACCACCCGTCAGGTCAGCCCGGACGTGACGGTCACCGCCGGCGAGATCCAGTACGTCGGCGCTGCCAGCACGGCCGGCAACGCACCCGGGCGCTCGGTGAGCATCCCGGGCGCCGTCGAGCCCGGCGACCGGCTCGTCCTCTTCTTCGTCACGAACACCACGACCGTCGCGATCGACGACCCCGCAGGGTGGACGTTGATCCAGACCCGTGACGGCAACGGGATCCGCGGTCGGGCCTGGACCCGCAGCGCGACCGCGGCCGACGCCGGCCGCGACGTCACCGTGTCGAGCGGGACGACGTACGTGAAGTCCGCGATGACCGTCGCTGCCTACCGCAGCACGGGACCTGCCGTGGTCGGGGCGTCTGCTCTGGGGGGTGTGGACGCCCCGGCCACCAGCCACACCGCACCGGCCGTCACCGCGGCCCACGCGAACTCGTGGCTGGTCAACGTGTGGAGCGAGAAGTCCTCCACCGAGACCGTCTGGACCCTGCCCGCCAGCGAGAAGGCGCGGACCCAGGCCGCTGCTTCGGGGACCGGCAAGGTGAGCGCGATCCTCGGCGACTCCGACGGCTCCGTACCCGTCGGCCCGGTCCCCGGGCGGACCGCCACCACCAGCACGTCCGTCTCGCGCGACATGCTCCTCTCGGTCGTCATCGACCCCGGCGTCGACGCGACGTCCACCAACGAGCCACCGGTCGCCGACTTCTCGACCGGCTGCGCGGGCATGACCTGTGAGTTCGACGCCTCGCACTCCTACGACCTCGACAAGGACGCGCTGACCTACACCTGGCAGTTCGGCGACGGGCAGACCGGGACGGGCGTCAAGCCGTCGCACACCTACGCGACCACCGGCACCCGGACGGTCACGCTCACCGTGAACGACGGCAACGGCCACACCGACCAGGCCACCGGCACCGCCACCGCGGTGCCGTCCGACCCGACGCCGGGCCACACCGCGCTCGTGCCCGACACGCCGCGCACCAACCAGCCGACCATCACCGACGGTGAGATCTGGGACATCGAGGTCGTCGGCAACCGCGTCTACATCGCCGGCACGTTCACCTCGATCCGCCAGCCCAACAACGGCGCGATCATCAACCAGGCCGGCCTCGCGGCGTACAACTGGAGCACGGGGCAGGTCGACACCGGCTTCCGGCCGACCTTCACCAACGGCGGCGTGGACGCGGTCGAGGCCACGCCCGACGGCACCAAGCTCTACATCTCCGGCACCTTCGGCACGGTCAACGGCCAGACCAGGAAGGCGATCGCGCGGATCGATCCCGCGACCGGCGCGCCGATCGCCGGCTTCACCGCCAACGCCAACGGCAAGGTCAACGAGCTCGCGGTCACCAACACGACCGTGTACGCCGGCGGCCGCTTCAGCACCATCAACAACGTGCCACGCGGCGCGCTCGCCGCCCTCGACGGCGTGACCGGCGCTGTCCGCGGCGACTTCGTCAACAACATCTCCGGCGGCATCGGCACCAACGGCGACCTGGCGGTGCAGCGGCTCAAGCTGAGCCACGACGAGGGTCGTCTGCTCGTGGTCCACACCGGGCGCCAGGTCAACGGCCAGGACCGGTACGGCGTCGCGATCATCAACACCCGCACCAACAAGCTGACCCCGTGGAAGACGACGCTGTGGCAGGACAACCTGCAGTTCGTGGGTGGCATCCAGCGCGCCTACGGCGGCGACATCTCGCCCGACGACTCCTACTTCATCGTCACCAGCGGCTCCGGCGGCGACCGACCGCCGATCAACGACACGGTGGTCCGGTTCAACCTCGACGAGGACCCGGACGCGCAGCCGGTCTGGATCACACGCCAGTTCGACTCGACGTACTCGGTGGCGATCACCGAGGCCGGCATCTACGTCGGCGGCCACTTCCAGTGGTCCGAGTCGGCGACCGCACCGCTGCCCTGGCCCGGTCTCGACGACGTCGGCTACGGCACCGGCCAGGGGCTGTCGGCGTACGCCCTGGGCGACGCGGTGGTCAAGCGCGCCCACCTCGCGGCGCTCGACCCGGTGGACGGTCACGCCCTGGAGTGGTTCGTGTCGTCCAACTCCAACGAGGGCGACAAGCACCTCGAGGCGACGCCGCGCGGCCTGTTCGTGGGCGGTGACGGCAACACCAAGGGCGGCTACAACGTCGGCCGGATCGCCTTCCTCGACTTCAACAGCGTGCCGGCCCAGAACGGCACCCAGACCACGATCACCGCTCCCATCGAGGGCCGGATCGAGCCCGTGAACACGCCGTACGAGATCACCGGCACGGCGACCGCCGCCACCGGCATCAACCGGGTCGAGGTCGAGATCCAGGACCGCAACTCCAACCGCTACCTCAACGACGACCTCACCACGTGGGGCACCACGACGCTCAACACCTTCAACGCGACGCTCGACCCGGGCACCGGGCCGACCCGCACCTGGCGGCTCCCGGTCACGATGACCAACAACCGCGAGCTGCTCGTCCGGGCTCGCGCGGTGGCCGGCAACGGCACGGGCGACAACACCAAGGCGTCGAAGAAGTACGAGACCTTCGGGACGTCCGACGCACCACCGACGACGAGCATCACCGGACCGTCGAGCCCGCAGGCCCAGACGACCTTCACCATCACCGGCAGCGCGTCCGACGACATCGGCGTCAACGGGGTGAGCCTGACCCTGCGCGACACCCAGAACCGCTACCTGCAGGACGACGGCACGGTGTCCTTCACCTACAACTCCTTCCAGATCACGCCCGACGTCGTCGGCGCGACGACCACGACCTGGTCCTACGAGGTGACCGTGCCCTTCGAGGACGAGTGGTGGGGCCAGGCCCGCTCCTCCGACACGGGCGGCCAGTCCTCGCTCGACACCGCCGACCGGCGCTGGATCGTCACGGCCAACGGACAGGCACCCGCGGTGTCGATCACGCAACCGGTCCCGATGGTGCCGCCGACGACGGTCCAGCCGGTGACGGTGACTCCCGGCAGCCCGATCACCTTCGCCGGCTCGGCGACCGACGACCAGTCGTTGCACCAGGTGTGGGTGACGCTGCGCAACACCTCGACCGGTGAGCGGCTCGCCGCCGACGGCTCGTGGGGCACCAATGTGATCGCGGGCTCGTACCGGATCTCGCCGGTCAACATCAACCAGGCGAGCTACAACTGGAGCTACACGACGCCCTTCAGCCTCAGTCCCGGCACCTATACCTTCACCGTCAGCGCCGACGACAACATCGGGCTCTCGACGTCCTCGGCCAACCAGGGCCGGTTGACGCTCAACGCCACGATCCCCGGCGACAGCCCACCCAATGCGACCATCACCCCGACCGGCACGATCACCGGCCAGCAGGTGCTGCTGCTGAACCTCACCGGCTCCGCCACCGACGACAAGGGCGTCGCCCGCGTCGCCGTGTCGCTCCGCGACGCCGACACCAGCCGCTACCTCCAGCCGGACGGCACCATGTCCGCCTCGCTCGCCTACCTGGACGCCACCCTGGCCAGTCCCGGCGCGACGAGCACGACCTGGTCGCTGAACCGGGCGCTGCCCACCCAGGGCGACTGGAACGTGACGGCGTACGCCTGGGACAGTGCGGGTCAGCAGGACCCGTCGACCAGCGGAGCGACGTCTCGCTACCCGATCTACCCCGGTGACCAGCCCCCGGTGCTGACCGAGGACCTGCTCAGCCCGACCGAGGGCACCGTGTTCCCGGACGGCAAGATCTTCGTGAGCGGGCGCGCCGAGGACGACCAGGCGATGCAGCAGGTGCAGGTCGGGATCGTGAACTCGGCCGGGCAGTACATGAGCTCGTCGGGCACCTTCACCAGCACGACCGCGAGCTGGCGCACGGCGTTCCTGAACAGCCCCGGAACGCCCGGCTCGAACTTCTCCTACACCACACCGGTGATCCCGGCCGGTGACTACACCGTGCAGGTGCGGGCGATCGACCAGCACAACTTCATCAGTGCGGTCTACGAGCGGCACGCGACGGTCACCCACCCGCCGAACAACCCGCCGGTGGCGAGCTTCACCGTCAGCTGCACCAACAACGTGTGCACCTTCGACGCGCGCGGCTCGACGGACGAGAACGCCGCGACGCTGACGTACGCGTGGAACTTCGGCAACGGCAGCGGCAGTGGCCCGCTCCCGACCCGCACCTACACGGCGGCCGGGACCTACACGGTCACGCTCACCGCGAAGGACGAGTGGGGCGACACCGGCACGGCGACGCAGACCGTCACGATCGCCATCCCGCCCGGCAACCGGGCGCCGGTCGCCGTGCTCAACCCGCCGGCCTGCTCGGGCCTGGTCTGCAACTTCTCGGCCGTCGGCTCGAGCGACCCCGACACGGGCGACACGATCACCTACCGCTGGGTCTGGGGCGACGGCACCGCCAACTCGACGACGAGCTCGGCGTCCCACACCTTCCCGGCGGCCGGCAGCTACACCGTGGAGCTGACCGTGACCGACGGCTGGGGAGTGGCGACCACGACCACCCGCTCCGTGACCGTGTCGACACCCTGAGGATGGTGACGCCGTACCAACACGCCCGACCGATCGGCCAAAAATTGGGTACGTTGAGGCCTTCCTCGACGACGGACCGGAGACCCGCGCATAATCGCCAGCATGACGAGTCCGCACCCGGACCGTCAGTCCCGGCGCTCACGCAGGGCGCTCTCTCGGGCGGTCACTGGTCGGTCGTCTCTCCCCTCCCTGAGAGCTGCTGACCGCGCGCCCCTGTGGTGGGCCCTGCTCCTCGCGTGTCTGATGCTCCACCCGTACGGCGTCCTGCTTCTCGAGGCACCGTCCGCCCAGTCCCTGGCCGCCGCCGGGCACCTGTGCATGGTCCTGGCGGACCTGGTCCTGATCGCCAGTGCCCTGGTCCTCACCTTCGACGTGAGCATCGGGCAGAGCCTGGTCAAGGCCAGGATGGCGACGGCGATCACGCTGGTGGCCGTCCAGGACCTGCCGCTCGTGGTGATGTCGCTCGGCGATGCCGCGCACGGCGGCCACAGCTACCGGCTCACCGCCGGGCACCTGGTGACGGTCGTCGTCCTGTACGGCGTCTTCTCCGTCGGTGCTCGCGACCAGCGCCCGCCGCGGCTGAACCCGATGCTCGGCGGGCTGCTGCTGGGCCTCGGCGTGCTGGCCGCGCGGTTGGGCCTGATCCTCACCGACCCGTCGCCGTTCCTGTCGGTCCACCGGTGGCAGGACCAGCTGGTGCTCGCGGCGATCGCCGTCGTCACCGTGCTGGTCGCCCTGCGCCTGCTGCGCTCGGCGCTGCCGGCCTGGGCCGCACAGCGCATCGCATGCGGCATCTTCGTGATCTTCGCGGCCCGGGTCTGGGCGACGCTCACCGAGGCCACCTCGCCGCCCCCGGTGGCGATGGCGGGCGTGGTGCTGTGCGCCTCCCTGGTCGCCACCACCGCGATCGGCATGCTCGTCTCCTCGCTGCGCGAGCACACCACCCGGGAGGCCAGCCTGGTGCTGCGGGCCGCCGAGGCGGAGGCGACCGTCCAGCACGATCGCGAGGTGGTCCACGAGATGCGCGCCGCCACGGCCGGCATCGTCGCCGGCGTCCACCTGCTCGCCAGCGACCAGCTGCCGCCGGGACCGCGTCGCCTGGCGCTCAAGCACATGGTCGACGTCGAGGCGGCCCGCCTCGGCCGGACCTGTACCGACGACGGTCCCGACCAGCTCGCCGCACTCGCGGTCGACCACGTCGTCGAACCGCTCGTCATCGCCCAGGAGGCGCTCGGCCACCGGGTGCACTGGCATCCCGACGGGCACCGCGTGCTCGCCCGTCACGACACCCTCGCGGAGGTCCTCAACGTGCTGCTCACCAACGCCCACCGTCATGCCCACGGACACGCCACGACCATCTCCTCGCGACGGGTCGGGGAGCACGTCGAGATCCGCGTGTGCGACCGCGGCCCCGGCCTCGAGCCCGGCCTCGAGGAGCGGCTGTTCCAGTGGGGAGCGCGCGGCACCGGCTCGACCGGGCAGGGCATCGGCCTGCAACGCGCCCACCGGCTGATGCTCGAGCTCGGCGGCTCGCTCCACCACGACCCGGCAGCCGCCACGCTCGGCGGCGCGACCTTCGTGGTCACCCTGCGCAGCGCCGACACCGACGCGGACCTCGCGCGGACGCCGCACGTCCGGCCCGCCGTACCTCCGGAGCCGTCTGTCCCGACGGCCCTGGCAGCGGGCTGACGGCCATGTCGACCGGACGCCCGCGCCCCATGCGGATCACTATCATCGACGACCACGCGCTGTTCGCGGAGTCGGTCTCGCTGACCCTCGAGGCCGAGGGGTACGGCGTACGCCGGATCGACCTGACCGACGAGCACACCACCCTGGCCACCGTGCTCGCGACCGCCCTGCGCAGCGCGCCCCGGGTGATCCTGCTCGACCTCGACCTGGGACGCGTCGGCGACGGCATGCGGCTGATCACGCCGCTGGCCGCCGCCGGGATCGCCGTCGTCGTGGTGACCGGCAGCGGTGAGAGCGCCCGCCGCGGCGAGTGCCTGCGCCGCGGCGCCAAGGCGGTGCTCGTGAAGACCTGTCCGCTGCACGAGGTCGTCGCCACGGTCCGCCGGGCCCGCGACGGCCTGCCCCTGATGAACGCCCAGGAACGCGGCTCCCTGATCGAGATCGCCCTTCACGACCGCGACGAGGTCCGCGACATCCGGACCCGGCTCGACCGGCTGACCCGGCGCGAGATGGAGGTGCTCGGCGCCCTCATGCGCGGCGCACCGGTCCGCGAGATCGCCCGCACCAGCGTGGTGTCCGAGGCCACCGTCCGCACCCAGGTGAAGTCGATCCTGGCCAAGCTGGAGATGAGCTCCCAGCTCGCCGCCGTCGGTGCGGCGTACAAGGTCGGCTGGCACCCGCCGCAGGGCTGAGGGTCTCGCGGTGGTTGACGTGCGAGGAGCGCCAGCGACGAGTCTCGAAACCACCTGGGCTATTCGTGTGAACTGTCCGTGGGCTTCGGTTGCGTCAGTGGTTGCGTTCCGAAAGACAGCGACGAGGAGGGTCGGGTGGTGACTGGGTTCCGCGGTCGGGCGACGGTCCACGCCTGGAGGTCGAGGAGGTCGCGCAGCGACCGTCACGAGACCACCGCAACCGACCTCGTCCGATGGTCGAGGTGCGAGGAGCGCCAGCGACGAGCCTCGAAACCACCTGGGCCGTTTGCGCGAACTGTCCGCGGGCCTTCGGGTGCGTAGCCGGTTGCGTTCCGAAAGGCCGCAACGAGGACGGTCGGGAGATGGCCGGGTTCGGCGGTCGGGTCAGAGTTCGCGCGTGGTCGAAAACCCCGTAGAAACAAGGGGAAAGTCCGCGACGGGCCTCGTTATTCGAACATATGTGCGATAGAATCGGCGCATGATCTCGGACCTCTCGGATGCCACGCCGGAGCAGCTGCTCCACGCGGCCGAGGACAGTGTCCGGGAGGCCAGGCTTCTCGAGGTCCGCAAGCTGGAGCTGCTGCTCGCCTGGGCCGACCTGCACTCGGGTGACCCGCAGGCCGAGCCCGGTGCGGTACTGGTCCGGTACGGCGGTCCGCGGCTCATCACCCTGGGTGGGGACGGGACTCCGGAGGTCGCCGACCTCGCACTGGTGGAGATGGCGATCGCCCGGCACGAGCACGTGCTCGCGACCCGTGGCGCCCTGGCCGACGCGTTCGACCTGCGCCACCGCCTCCCGCAGACCTGGGCCGGGATCCGCGAGGGACGGTGCGAGGTGTGGGTGGTGCGGCGGGTCGCACGGATGTCCCGCACCCTCGACCGCAACCAGATCCGGATCGTCGACGAGGCTGTCGCTGCCGCGTTGGACCAGGCGCCGTCGCGGATCCTCGCCATCGCGGAGGCCAAGGTGATCGAGGCCGACCCGGTCGCCCACGCCGCGCGGGTCAAGGAGAACCAGAACCAGAAGGGTGTCTGGTACCCCAAGCCCCGTCCCGGGGCCCAGGTCGGCGAGGACAGCGATCAGGCTGGTGTGGGGACGGTGTTCGCGCGGCTCGACGAGGCCGATGCCCTGGCCCACCAGGAAGCGGTCGAGGACCTCGCTGCCGCTCTGGCCGAGCACGCCGACGTGCCTGAGGGTGCCGAGCCGCTGGGCATGGATCACTGGCGGGCCGAGGCGTTCGCGATGCTCGCCGACCCGGCCGCCGTGCTCGCGTTCCTGAACGGCATCGACGACACCCCGGGCACCTCGGAGGTCGAGGAGGTTGCGCAGCAACCGTCACGAGACCCCCGCCGGTCCGCGGAGATCGTCGTGCACGTCGCGCTCGACGACACCGGCGCCCTCGGACCCCTCGCCCGCGTCGAGAGCCTCGGCCCACGACTCCTCACCCAGGTGAGCGACCTCCTGGGTCGCCACGCGACCATCAGAGTGCAGCCCGTCATCGACCTCCACACCGGACGGTCGGTCAACGGCTACGAACACCCCACCGACGTCAAGCACCGCACCCAGCTACGCACCGTCGGAGACGTGTTCCCCCACGCCACCAGCCTCTTCACGCGCAACGGCCGGCAACCGGACCACGACCACACCGTCGCCTACGACAAGCACGGACCACCCGGCCAGACCGGTGATCACAACGACACCCCACTCACCCGGCACCACCACCGAGCCAAGACCCACGTGCCCGGCTACACGGTGCTGCAGCTCGGACCCGACAAGTGGATCTGGGGCACACCCCACGGCCTCTACCGCCTCGTCACCGGCGGCGGCACCCGACCCATCACCCAGGCCGAGTACCAGGCGCACGCCCAGCAGGCGATCGTCCTCGCCGACGACTACGCCGCCTGACGCCGACCGAGCGAAGCCCCAGACATGCCGTATTTGGGGCATGTCAGCCCCTCGGCACCTCCCTAAGGTCGGGGCATCGCCGTCAGCCACCAAGCTCCGGGAGTGCGTCATGCGGGTGCTTCTCGTCTCCTCCTCAGGAGGTCATCTCGCCCAGCTGATGTGCCTGCGCCCGTGGTGGGAGAAGCACGACCGGCACTGGGTCACCTTCGACACCGCCGACGCCGTCGCGAAGCTCGAGGGCGAGAGCGTGACCTGGGCGCACCACCCGACGACCCGCAACCTGGTCAACCTCGCGCGCAACTCCGTCCAGGCGCACCACGTGCTCGACGACTTCGGCCCCGACGTGGTGGTCTCCACCGGTGCCGCGGTGGCCGTGCCCTACTTCTGGCTGCGCCACCGGCGGCAGACGTCGTCGATCTACCTCGAGGTCTACGACCGGGTCGAGACCCGCACGCTGACCGGCAAGCTGTGCCGGCCGGCCACCGACCTGTTCCTCGTGCAGTGGCCCGAGCAGCAGCACCTCTACCGCTCCTCGGTCCTGGTCGGAGAGCTGTGGTGACGCCCGACCAGCCGCCGCTGGTCGCGGTCTTCCTCGGCACCGACCACCACCCGTTCGACCGTTTGCTGCGCTGGGTCGGCAGCCTGGCCGAGCAGCGGATGTTCCGCTTCCACGTGCAGCACGGCTCGACAGCACTGCCCGACGGACTGACAGGCACGTCCCTCCTCGGCCCGGGCGCGATGGCCGACCTGCTCGACCGGGCTGACGCGGTGGTGACCCACGGCGGGCCCGGCTCGATCATGGATGCCCGCGAGCACGGGCACCTTCCCGTCGTCGTACCGCGTGACCCGTACCAGGGTGAGCACGTCGACGACCACCAGCAGCGGTTCGCGCGCTTCGTCTCGCGGACCGGCCTGGTCGTGACGGCGTACGACGAGGACGAGCTCGCGACCCGGCTCTCGCTCGCGGTGCTGACCGGTCACCACGTCCCGACGGAGCACCGGGTCTCCCCCACGCTCGCCCGCTTCGAGGCGCTGGTCGAGGACCTCGTGCACCGATGACTGTCCTGGGTACCCGCACGACGGCGGTGGTGACGACCGAGCACGGGGTGTCCCGGGCGACGGCCCCGCTGCACCGCGCCGGGCGCCTGCTCGCCGCTGCCGACGCGGTGGCCGCGCTGGTCGTCGTCCTCGTCGCGAGCCTGGTTCCCGACGCGATCTCCCGCGTAGGTCCGGCCTTCCTGTTCGTTCCGATGTGGGTGGTCGCGGTGTGCGCCACGGGCGACTACCAGCTGCCCGGGCACCTCGGCGCCCGCTGCCGCCGGGTCGTAGTGGCCGCGCTGGTGCTGCCGACCGGCGCCCTGCTGGTCGCCGACCTGGTCGGCTACCCCCTGTCCGCCGGCATCGTCGCCGTGGTCTGCCTGACCAGCGCGGGACTCGGCGCGGTCGCCCGCGGGGCGATGGCCGTCGCGGCCCGCAGCGGCGTCCGGCTCAGCGGCGTGAGCCACCGCGTCGTCGTCGCCGGCACCCCGGACACCCTGCCCCGCCTGCTCGAGCGGCTCGGGACGTCGCTGACCCACCGCTTCGACGTGGTCGGGGCGGGCGACCTCGCCACCTGCGCCGGGACCGCCCGGGACACCAGCGCCGACGCAGTGATCCTCGCGCCGGACCCGAACGTCCCCGCCGCCGACCTGCAACGCCTGTGCTGGAGCCTGGAGGACGACGGCGTCGCGATCTTCGTGTGGACCGGGTTGCTCACCTCCCCGGCCGGGCGCACCCGGCTCGACCTGGGCGAGCAGCTGCCGCTGCTCCACCTCGGCGCGCCCCGTCGCCTGGGCCCCTCCCACATCGTGAAGCACGTGCTCGACCGGGCCGTCGCCGCGCTCGCCCTGCTCGTGCTGTCGCCCGTCCTGCTGGCGCTGGCACTGGCGATCCGGCTCGACTCACCCGGCCCCGCCTTCTTCAGGCAGACCCGGATCGGCCGGAACGACGCGCCCTTCACGATGTGGAAGCTGCGCACCATGGGCTGCGACGCCGCGACAGCGGCGCCCGACCTGGTCGAGCTCAACGAGGCCAGCGGCCCCCTGTTCAAGATCCACCGGGACCCGCGGATCACCCGCGTAGGCCGGTGGTTGCGTCGTACGTCGCTCGACGAGCTCCCACAGCTGATCAACGTGGTGCTCGGCCAGATGTCGCTCGTCGGGCCGCGCCCGGCGCTGCCGGCCGAGGTGGCGGCGTACCTCCCCGACGTCCGGCACCGGCTGGTCGTACGTCCCGGGATCACCGGTCTGTGGCAGGTCTCCGGCCGCTCCGACCTCTCGTGGGAAGAGACGGTGCGCTTGGACCAGCAGTACGTCGACAACTGGTCGCTGCTGCTGGACGTCCGGATCCTGCTCCGCACTGCCGGAGCCGTCCTCGGCGGCCGAGGCGCCTACTGAGAGTCGAGAGGAAGAACGTCCGATGGGAACTGGGACCGCTCGCAGGACGACCACCCTGCTGCTTGCCGTGGGGATCGTCGTCATCACCTACCTGACGGGGCCGATCGCACCCGCTGCCCGCGCCGCCGACACCGGCAACGCGGCACCGCAGACAGGTCGGATCGTCGACGCCGACCCGGTCGCCTTCACCCCGCACGTCATGGACGGCGCCGTCTACGCGATGGCCCGGGTCGGTGACATGGTGCTGGTCGGTGGCACGTTCACCCGGGTCCGCAACGCGGGCAGCTCGACCGACATCGCGCGGGTGAACCTGTTCGCCTTCAACGCGTTCACGGGACAGGTGTCCACCTCCTTCGTCCCCAACCCCAACGACCGCGTCTACACACTCGCACCGGCGGCCGACGGGACGTCGGTCTACGTCGGCGGCGCCTTCACGAGCGTGAGGTCCGGCGGCGCGAGCGTCTCGGTCAGCCGGCTCTACGAGGCAGACGTCGCCACGGGCACCCGGATCGCGACCTTCCAGCCGGGCACCATCAACGGCCAGGTGCGCGACCTCTCGGTCACCGGCAACCGACTGTGGGTGGCTGGGAAGTTCACGCACCTGCAGGGTCGGCCGAGCGCCGCTCTCGGCACGCTCAATGCCACCACCGGAGCCCGCGATCCCTACTACACCGGCGTGATCGCCGGCGTTCACAACGGCGGCATCACCAACGTCCAGAAGATCGCGACCGACCCGGCCAACAGCAGGCTGGTCCTGGTCGGCAACTTCAACACGGTCAACGGCGTGCGCCGCCACCAGCTCGCCGTCCTCGACATCGGCGGACCGAGCATGGCGCTCGCGAACTACTACACGACGCAGTACGAGTCCGCGTGCAGCTCCTCGTTCGAGACCTACATGACCGACGTCGAGTTCTCACCCGACGGCAGCTTCTTCATCGTCTCGACCACCGGCGCGTACGGCGGCTCCGCAAGTGTCGCCGGCACCAGCGGCTGCGACCTGGTTGCCCGCTACGAGTCCGCCGCCACCGGCACGAACGTCCGCCCCACCTGGGTGGCCTACACCGGTGGCGACACCACCTGGGACACCGAGGTGACGGCCGACGTCGTCTACGTCGGCGGCCACATGCGTTGGCAGAACAACCCCACCCGCGGTGACGCCGCCGGTCAGGGCGCCGTGTCCCGACCCGGCATCGGAGCCCTCGACGTCGCCAACGGTATGCCGTACTCCTGGAACCCGACCCGCACCCTCGGCGTCGGCGTCAAGGACATGGTCGCCACGCCCGAGGGCCTCTTCGTGGGCTCGGACACCGACGTGTTCGCCAACGAGACCCACCGCAAGGTCGCCTTCGTGCCGCTCTCCTCCGGCGCGACCCTGCCGGTCCGTCAGGTCGCGACGCTGCCTGCCACCATCTACCGGGTCGCCAGCGGGGGCTCCCAGCTGGTCAGCGTCGGATTCGACGGGACCACGGCCACGGTCCCCACCGACGCCCCCAATGGCACCGGCTGGGGCACGACGGTCGGCGCGTTCATGGTCAACGGCGACCTCTACACGGCCTACGCCAACGGCACGCTGACGCGTCGTACCTTCGACGGGACGACGTACGGCGCACCGGTCACGATCAACGCCGCCGACCAGCTCGTCCCCCAGTCCGACTGGCACAACGGCGACGTCCCCAACCTCACCAGCCTCTTCTACGACCGCGGCTGGATCTACTTCACCAAGGCCGGCTCGTCCCAGCTGTTCCGCCGCGGCTTCGAGATCGAGTCCGGCGTGGTCGGCCAGCAGCTGTACACCTTCCCGTCGGTCACCGGCGCCAGCTACAGCGGCATGCGGGGCGCCTTCGTCGCCGACGGGAAGCTCTGGTTCGCCGGCACCAACGGCTCGCTGACGCGGGCCGACTGGACGCCCACCGGAGCGGTCGCCGGGACCGCCACCCCTATCGCACCGTCCGGGTCGGGCTGGGCGTCACGAGCGCTGTTCCCGTTCCAGGCACGGCCGTAGCCATCAGCGGACGGCGCGGTCCCCGAGCACGGCCTGCCGCACGACGGCGAGCGGATCGCTCCCGTCGCGGCTGCCGCGGGGGCCGGCGCCCTCCGGCGCGAGCAGCCGGCCCGCGTCGCTGCGCGTCCACTCCCGCACGGCGTACCGCTCCCGGATCCGCCAGCCGGCGGGGGTGCGGACGAAGTGGTCGACGTACCGGAAGCCGGTGGTGAAGTTGCGCCGCGCGTCGCTCGACGGCGTCCCCCAGTGCACGGCGGTGCCGTACGTCTCGGCGACCGCCTCGTCGCCCGCCACCTCGGCGAGGTGGTTGCCGATGACGTGCATGGTGCCGTCGAGCCGGGGCAGCACCTCGCGCAGCCAGGCGACGTAGTCGTCGGCCGGCCCGCTGAACCCGGTGTGGTGGTCGACGCCGTCCTCGGCGTACACCGCCCGGATGCCGGCGTAGTCGAGCCTGTCGACCGCGCGGCAGTAGCGGAGCACGGTGTCGTGGATGTCGCGGCGGTCGGCGTCTGTCACGACGGCGAGTAAAGCAAACCGCCCCCGGTCCGCGTCTCCGCGGGCCAGGGGCGGTTCGTGCCGTGGCAGGTGAAGGATTCGAACCTTCGAAGGCAAAGCCGACGGATTTACAGTCCGCTCCCATTGGCCGCTCGGGCAACCTGCCTCGGTGCGATCCGGACCGCTTTTGGCGACCGGACCTCTACGCGGAACAATAGCGCAGCAGGACTGACCCCTCCGAATCAGCAGGTGACACCCATGGCCGACTCCTCGTTCGACATCGTCTCCAAGATCGACCGCCAGGAGGTCGACAACGCGCTCGGGCAGACGGCGCGCGAGATCTCGACCCGCTTCGACTTCAAGGGCACCGGCGCCACCATCGAGTGGAAGGGCGAGCACGCGATCGAGATCAGCGCGTCCGCCGACGACCGGGCCAGCGCCGTGCTCAGCGTCTTCCAGGACAAGCTGATCAAGCGCAACCAGTCGCTGAAGATCCTCGACGCCTCCGAGCCGCGCCAGTCCGGCCAGGTCTCCAAGATCGGGATCACCCTCAAGGAGGGGATCAGCTCCGAGGACGCCAAGAAGGTGTCCAAGCTGATCCGCGACGAGGGCCCGAAGGGCGTCAAGGCGCAGATCCAGGGCGACGAGCTGCGCGTCTCGTCCAAGAAGCGCGACGACCTGCAGGCCGTGCAGGCCCTGGTCAAGGCGCAGGACTACGACTTCGCGGTGCAGTTCACCAACTACCGCTGACCCGATGCCCCGGCCGGACCGCTACCTGGTCGGCGCGGTCTCCCTCGCGGTCGTCACGATCGCGCTGGTGATCGGCGTCGGCGTGGCGTTCGCGTACGACGCCGGCTCGCGTCGCCCACCGCTGCCGGACCCGGCGGCGCAGGCCCCGGCGCCGGCGCTCACCGGGGTCCCGCCGGCCCCCGCCGCCCCCGCCGCGCCCGCGACCGCGCCGGACCCGTACCGGCCCGACGCCGCCTGGCTGGCCCGGGTGGCGGCGCAGACCGGCATCCCGGCGCGGGCGTTGGCGGCGTACGCACGAGCGCACCTGCAGGTCGCGGCCGAGCAGCCGGGCTGCCGGGTCGCGTGGAACAGCATCGCCGCGATCGGCGGCATCGAGTCCACCCATGGCAGCGTGCACGGCTCGGTGCTGGGCGAGGACGGCGTGCCACGTCCGCAGGTCCTCGGGCCGGTGCTCGACGGGGGCGCGTTCGGCGCCGTCCACGACACCGACGGCGGCGCGATGGACGGCGACGCCACCTGGGACCGCGCGATCGGACCGCTGCAGTTCATCCCCTCGACCTGGGCGACGTGGGGCGCCGACGGCAACGGCGACGGGGTCGCCGACCCGAACCAGATCGACGACGCGGCGCTCGCGGCCGCGCGCTACCTGTGCCACGCGGGCGACCTCGCCGACCCCGACACCTGGCGGCGCGCGATCTTCAGCTTCAACCACTCCGACGCCTACGTCACCGACATCGCCGACCTGGCCAACGTGTACGCCGCGCGCTCCGCGCCAGCGTGAGCGCGAGATTTAACTCAGCACTGTCGACAAATCGACACGACGCGGTCGGACCCGGGCCTAAGGTCCCAGCTGACGCACCCGATCGGAGGTTGCGTCGCACGGGGAACCGTCGCCGGAGGGACCGGTGGCTCAGGTTCGACCGTCGGAGCGGTCCTGGCGCCGTTCTCGGGCCGATGTGTCGTGGGGGACGATCGGCATGTCGTTTTTCCGGCGAGGACTGGTAGTCGCGACGACCATGGCCTGCGTCTCGGTCGCCTTCCCGGCGGCCGTGGCACCGGCCACAGCACCTGCAGCGGCCGCGGCACCGGCGTCCGCGCGCGTGGCGTCGACCGTGGCGATGGGCCTGTTCGGTGGGTTCGAGATCGACGGCAACACCACCGTCGACGGCACCGGGCTCGACTGGGACACCACCGGTCAGCATCTCGTCGACGGCGCCGACGACCCGACCCAGTACAAGAACCCGAAGGACTTCGACAACCACCCGTCGACCTGGCAGGCCGCCGACGCGGTCGCTCCCCAGAAGGACGACTTCACCGACGCCTGGGTCCACACCGCGACCCTCAACGGCGAGGTGTTCGCCTACTTCGCCTTCCAGCGCGCAGCCACCCAGGGCACCGTGAACTACGACATCGAGTTCAACCAGCTCGACAACATGCCTGGGCTGCCGGCGCGTCCGGTCCGCTCGGTCAACGACCTGATGCTCGACGTCCAGCAGGGCGGCAACGGCGACTTCCAGATCGTGCACGCCTACCTGTGGACGCTGAAGAGCAGCCCCGACTGGGGCGCCAACTGCACGGAGGTGTCCGGCTACTCGCCGGGCGCCGGCTGGTGCGAGGTCCCCGTGCCGGCGAGCGCGTTCGAGGGCGCGATCAGCGGCGACAAGATCTTCGGCGAAGGGTCCCTGAACCTCTCGATGCTCTTCCCCGCGGGCACCTGCTCGAACGACTACGGCACCATCAACATGCGCTCGCGTACCTCCGACTCCCCCAACGCCTCGCTCAAGGACTACGTCGCTGCCGACGTCTCTGTCCCGTCCACCTGCGGCAAGCTGACCATCAACAAGCGGGACCCGCAGGGCGCCCCGGCCCCCGGCGCCACCTTCCAGATCTCGCCGGACCCGACGCCGGGCAGCGCCGCGGCGACGCTGACGGTGACCGACGGCGGGGCCGGCGACGACGACGGCGCGGCCGACGGCGTGATCGTGATCGACCCGGTCGAGCCCGGCACCTACACCGTGACCGAGACGGCGCCGCCGACCGGCATGCTCCTTCCGCCACCCGCCGACCGGACCCAGCAGGTCACCGTCGACGAGGCGGAGAGCGTCACGGTCAACTTCGCCGACCCGCACAAGTGGCTGCCGCCGACCCTCACGAAGACCGCCGAGGCGTCTTACGCCGCCCGTTACGACTGGACGATCACCAAGACCGTCGACCAGGCCGCGTGGCACGTGCCCGACGGCACGACCGCGAAGCCGACCTACACGGTCACCGTGACCGCCGGCCCCGAGCAGACCAGCGACTACCGGGTCGTCGGTGAGCTGAGCATCACCAACCCCAACCCCCGCCCGATGGTCGTCACGGTCACCGACCTGCTCGCCGACAACACGGCCTGCACGGTCGCCGGCACCGACGCGGACGCCGGCGCGCCCGGTGAGCAGCGCACCCTCGCAGCCGGGCCGACCACGCTCGGCTACACCTGCACGTACGCGCAGGCACCGGGCAGCCCGAGCGGCACCAACACCGCGACGCTCACCTGGAGCCGCGCGGACTACCCGCAGCAGCAGAGCGACGCCAACGACCCCGCCAACGCACCCCAGGGCAGCGCGGTGGCGACGAAGGACTACACCTTCGCGCGCACCAGCCGCACCGACGAGACCGTCGACGTGACGGACACGCGCCAGGGCGCCCTCGGCACCCTGTCGTGGGACGACGTCTGGGCGATGACCGACCACCAGAAGGTGTTCACCTACCAGCTCGAGCTCGCCGGCGAGCCGGGCGAGTGCACGACCTACGACAACACCGCGGCGCTCACCGAGAAGGACACGCCGACGACGCGCGACGACGACGCGTCGGTCGAGGTCTGCGTGGGCCTCGACCTGACCGTCGAGAAGACCGTCGCCGTGGCCTACGACCGCACCTACAACTGGTCGCTGGACAAGACCGGCCCGGCGAGCGTCTTCGTCGGGGACGACGGCAAGACCACGGTCGACTACCAGATCGACGTCCAGGCGCTGCCGACCACCGACTCCGCCCCGATCCTCGACGGCACGATCACCGTCGAGAACCCCAACGACTGGGACGTGACCGCCGACGTGGCCGACGTCTTCACCCTCAACGGCGACGACGTGACCTGCACCGTCACCGGAGGCGACGACGCCGTGGTCCCGAAGAACGGCACGCTCGACCTCGACTACACCTGCACGATCGACGCAGGCTCCTGGCCCGACAACTACCACGGCACCAACCGGGTCACCGTCACCTGGGACAAGGCCACGTACTTCTCGCCGACCGGATCCGCGACGTACGACAACGCGGTCGAGGACAGCGAGACCACCGAGACGCCGGCCCACAAGGACATCGACCTGGTCGACGCGATCACCGAGGCGGGCGGCAACCCGGTGGCCGTCACCCTCAGCCCGTCCAGCCTGAACTGGGTCGACGTCTGGAACGAGACAGGCCACACCGTCACGATCGACGCCCAGGTGCAGCTGGACACCGGGCTCGCGGCGGGCGCGTGCACGACGTACGACAACGTCGTCTCCATCACCGGGACCCAGATCTCCGACACCGCCACCACCGAGGTGTGCCGCCCGGAGATCACCAAGACGGTGAAGGCGGAGTACGGCCGCACCTACAGGTGGACGCTCGACAAGACCGTCGACGAGGACTCCGTCGAGATCGGTCCCGACGGCTCGGCGACCTTCCACTACGGCGTGACCGCGACCCCCGACGGGTTCACCGACGGAACGGCGTCCTGGACCGGCACCATCACGGTCGAGAACCCCTCGGCCACGAAGGCGCTGGACACGACGATCACCGACGTCTCGGGGGTCGCCGGCTGGACCTGCACGATCACGGGCGACCCCGCCGTCACCGTCGACCCGGGCGACACCACCGTCGTCCCCTACACCTGCGCCGGTGACGTGACCACCCACCCGAGCGGTACGAACACCGCCACGGCGACCTTCGGCGGCAAGACCGTCACCACCGAGGTCCCGGTGTCCTTCGCCAAGGTCACCGACGTCGACAAGACGATCACGGTGACCGATCCGAAGGCCCCGAACACCACGCTCGGCAACGCCGACTGGGGCGACGGCACCCAGGCGACCACCTTCGAGTACGACTGGACGGCTCCCGCGGGCACGCTCGGGGTCTGCGAGACCTACGACAACACCGCCACCATCACCGAGACCGGCCAGAACGCCACCGAAAAGGTGGAGGTGTGCCGGGAGGCGCCGCTCGAGGTGACCAAGACCGCGGCCGGCTCCTACGACCGCACCTACCACTGGAAGATCGCGAAGGCGGCCGACGAGACGTCCGTCGAGATCCGCGACGGCCAGAGCCACGACTTCCACTACACCGTCGACGTCACCAAGGACGGCTACGCCGACTCCGGCTGGGAGGCGCACGGCACCATCACCGTGCACAACCCCAACGCGTACGCCGACGGGGCCATCGTCGCCGACGTCACCGACGATCTCTCCGGCGTGACCGGCGGCGTCTGCACCGTCACCGGCGGCACCGACGTCGAGCTCGCGCCAGGCGCGACCGAGGAGCTCGGCTACGCCTGCACCTTCGGGGCCGAGCCCGCGGCGTACACCGGCACCAACACGGCGACCGCGAGCTGGACCGACCCTGACGACGAGGACGCGACGGCCACCGGCACCGCGCCGCTGACCCTCCAGGTCGACGACGAGATCGACAAGTCGATCGACGTGGTCGACGACAAGACCGAGCCCGGGGCGAGCCACCCGCTCGGCACCAGCACCTGGGACGCCGGTCCGTTCTCCTACACCTACACCGTCACCAAGTCGGGCGTGGCCGGGACGTGCACGACCTACGACAACACCGCGACGATCGTGCAGGCCGAGCAGTCCGCCGACGAGTCGGTCGAGCTGTGCGTGGTGAGGACGCCGGCCGCCGCCGCCGCGTTCGCCGGCGACTTCGACCGGTCCTACGCCTGGGCGATCACCAAGGAGGCGGACCAGACCCAGCTCCAGGCCGGGGTCGACGGGAAGGCCAACGCCCACTACGTCGTCGCGGCGATCCCGGGAGCGGCGACCGACAGCGGCTGGACCGCCTCGGGCTCGGTGCAGGTGACCAACCCGAACGACTTCAAGGACGTGTCCGCCGGCGTCTCGGTGACGCTGGACGTCGACGCCCCGGCCACCTGTGTCGCGACGGGCTCGCCGGTGACGGTGCCGGCGGGCCAGACGGTCGCCGTACCGATCACCTGCACGTTCCCCGACAGCGGGTACGCCGACGGCACGGCCACCGTGTCGATCGCCTGGGCCGCCGGCTCGCCGGTCGTGACCCAGGTGCCGGTCGCCTTCGTGCTGGACACCGAGACGAACCGGACCGTCACCGTCACCGACGACAAGGCCGGCACCGTCGGCGCCCCGGCGACGCTGGGCACCGCGGACTGGAACGCCGGCGGCCAGCCGACCCTGTTCGACTACACGCTGCCCCTGTCGGCGGTCCCCGGCCAGTGCCAGACCTGGACCAACACCGCCACCATCGTGGAGACCAAGCAGTCCGCGGGCGAGCAGGTTCAGGTCTGCATGCCGGGTCAGGTCGGCGGCATCGAGCTGTCGATGCAGGCCTCGGTCAAGACCGCCTGCGTGACCAGGCGGTACGGCGAGGCGCTCGTGACGGCGGTCAACCCGATCACCTCCTCGATCCCGGGCACGGTCCGGGTCCGGGTGGGCAAGAAGGTCCGCGGCACCGCGCAGGTGCAGCCCGGCCAGACCCGCGAGATCCACCTCACCGGACTGCGGATCGGCAAGGTCGTGCGGGTCGTCATGGACGGTGGCGCCGTCCTGGCGAAGGCGAAGGTGAAGGGCGGTTGCAAGGTCAAGGCGGTGGCACCGACCACCGGTGTGCGGCAGGCCGCCTGGGACGGAGGCCGGCTGAGCGTGCCGTCGACCGGGATCTCCGCCCAGCTGCGCGCGACCGCGACGCCGCGGGTCCCGCTGAACCGGAACGCCCTCGGCCAGGCCTTCTTCTGGCGGGGCGACGGCGAGCCCGGTGGCCCCGGCTCGGTCCTCGTGGCGCTGCACTCCAACCGCAGCGGCTGGGCCGCGGGCAACCGGCTGCCGAAGCTCCGCAAGGGCGCGACCGTGCAGGTGGAGCTGGGGTCGGGCAAGGTGCTGACCTACCGGGTGACCCGGTCGATCGCCCGGGCCCCGCTGAATCTCTCCGAGAAGCGGATGGCCGAGCTGCAGAGCAACCTCGGCCCGTCCCAGCTGGTGCTGACCACCTGCAACCGCTGGGCTCTCGACGGGAGTGGGCGGTACCGGTACCGCAGCCTGGCCTACCTGAAGCTGATCGACTAGATGTTCTGGCGCGCGCAGGGGTTCACGGGTTCGGCCATGATGACCCCGTGAACCCCTCCGCGCAGATCGACATCGACGCCCCGCTCGCCGTCGTGTGGGACGTCATGACCGACACCGGGCGCTACGGCGAGTGGAACCCCTTCGTCGAGCGCGCCGAGACCGCGCAGCCCGCCGCCGTCGGCAACCCGATCGTGCTCCACGTCGTGTGGGCCAACGGCCGCCGCACCCGCTCACCTGAGCGGATCACCGCCCTGGACGGCCCCACCACCGACCCCGTCAGCGGTACGACGACCGCGCTGATGTCCTACGTCTACGAGGGCCTGCCGGCGCGGCTCGGGCTGGTCAGGGGGGTGCGCCACCAGCGCCTCACGCAGCACCCGGGCGGGCCCACGACGTACGACACCGTCGAGGAGTTCAGCGGACCACTCGTCCGCCTCGCCGGTCCCGGCCGGGTGGCCGACGGCTTCCGCCGCCACGCCGAGGGGCTCAGGCAGCGGGCGGAGCGGGAGGCTTCCTCGCGCCGGGAGGGATGAGCTCGTCGGAGTTCTTCGCCGCCCAGAGCGCGAAACCGAACACAGCGGCGCCGCACACGATGTCGGCGACCACGTGTGCCTGGCGCCACCAGACCATGTCGGTGGCGCCGGGGACCGTGTAGTGGCCGATGCCGATCAGTCCCGAGACCGAGTAGCCGGTCAGGAACACCGCGGCGGTGGTGATGTGGCGCCGGAACCACAGCAGCAGCCCGACCGCCCCGAGCGCGGTGAAGGCGAACCAGCCGATCGCGACCAGGGCCTTGGTCACGGTCGGCAGGGTCGCGTCGTCCGGCGGCACCGGGTAGTCGTCGTAGTTGACGTAGTTGTCGACGTAGTGGACGACCGACACCAGTACCGCGATCCCGAGCAGCCAGCACAGGACCCGCGTCGCCCGCAGATAGCTCACGCGCCCAGACTATGAGATGACCGGGCCGACGCCGCCTGCTACGCGCCGCGACGCACGCGCGCTGGCGCCGGCCCGGTCATCTCAGGCGGAGGCCACCGCCTCCCGCGGAACCCCGAGCACCGGGACCGTCGTCGCGCCGGTCGTCGGGCTCAGCCAGACCCTGCTGCCGAGCTCCAGGTCGAGCGCGCGTGCGTGGGTGCGGGAGAGCACGACCAGGACCGGCTCGTCCTGCCCCTCGACGTCGACGGTGAGGCGCACCTCGAAGCCGACGCGCAGCGCGCGCTGGACCACGCCCGCCGAGGAGCCGGGTACGCCGGGCGCGACCGCGACCTCGATGTCGTGGGGCCGCAGGACCAGCGGCCCGAGCCGGGTCACCGCGCCGAGGAAGCCCATCACGAAGTCGTTGGCCGGCTCGTCGTACAGCTGGTCGGGGCTGCCGATCTGCTCGATCCGGCCTTCGTTGATGACCACGATCTCGTCGGCGACCTCGAGGGCCTCCTCCTGGTCGTGGGTCACGAACACGGTCGTCACGTGGACCTCGTCGTGCAGGCGGCGCAGCCAGTCACGCAGCTCCTTGCGGACCTTCGCGTCGAGGGCGCCGAACGGCTCGTCGAGCAGCAGCACCGAGGGCTCGACGGCGAGGGCGCGGGCCAGCGCGAGGCGCTGCCGCTGACCACCGGAGAGCTGGGAGGGCAGCCGGTGCGCGAACTGCGAGAGGTGCACGAGCTCGAGCAGCTCGGCGACCTTCGCCTTCACCTCGGCCTTGGGACGCTTGCGGATCTCCAGGCCGAAGGCGACGTTCTTGGCGACCGTCATGTGCTTGAAGACGGCGTAGTGCTGAAACACGAAGCCGACGTTGCGCTTCTGCGGGGGCAGCCTCGTGGCGTCGGTGCCCTCGATCTCGACCGAGCCGGAGTCGGCGCTCTCGAGGCCGGCGATGATGCGCAGCAGGGTGGACTTGCCACCACCGCTGGGCCCGAGCAGGGCGGTCAGCTGGCCGGTCGGCAGGGAGACGTTGATGTCCTCGAGGGCGACGAAGTCGCCGTAGCGCTTGCCGACACCCCTCACTTCGATGCTCATGCGTGATCCTCCTTGCGGATCAGGGAGACGACGACGAGGGCCAGCACGGAGGCGAGCACGAGCACGAACGCGGCGGCGTACGCCGTGGGCTCCTCGTAGTTGTTGTAACGGTTCTGGATGAGAAGGGTGGCGGTCTCGCCGCGGAACTCGGCTCCGGGACTGACGATCTTGACCGCGCCGAACTCCCCGAGCGAGCGGGCCATACTGAGCACGACGCCGTACACGACCGCCCACTTGATGCTGGGCAGCGTGATCCGCCGGAAGGTCTGCCAGCCGTTGGCCCCGAGGCTGCTGGCGGCCATCTCGGCGTCGGTGCCGATCTCCTCGAGCACGGGCACGATCTCCCGGATCACCAGCGGCAGGCTGACGAAGGCGGTCGCCATGATCAGGCCCGGCGTGGTGCCGATGACGTAGAAGCCGACCGACTCGAGTGCCTCACCGAACCAGCCCTTGCCGGTGCTGTAGGCCAGCACCAGCGCGAGGCCGACGACCACCGGCGAGACCGACATCGGCAGGTCGACGAGCACCGAGAGGATGCGCCGGCCCGGGAACTGGTAGCGCACGATGAGCAGCGAGATGCCCACCCCGAACAGGGTGTTGATCAGGACCGCCCAGAACGCGACGGTTCCGGTGAGGTTGAAGGCGTAGGTCACCGACGGGTCGCTGAGCCGGTCGAGGAAGGCGGACAGGCCGCCCTCCGCACCGACCTTGCTCGGCGCGAACGTCTGCTTGCCGACCTCGTAGAGCGGCCAGATGACCAGCACCGCCAGGTAGACGATCACCAGCGTGCGCAGGAGGTAGGCCACCGGACCGCGCCGGGCCCGGATCTGTCGGGTGTCAGCCACGGCGCGCCACCCTCCGCGAGATGACGTCGAGGGCCACGATCGTCAGCACCGCCACGACGAGCAGCAGTACGGCGACCGCGGCCGCGCCGGCCTGGTTGTCCCCCTCGAGGAACTTGAGGATCTTCAACGACGCGACCTCGGTCTCGTAGGGCGTGTTGCCCGAGATGAGGACCAGGGAGCCGAACTCGCTGATCGCGCGCGCGAAGCCCAGCGAGGAGCCGGCCGCGATCGCCGGCACCAGGCTCGGGAGGATGACCCGGCGGAAGGTGGTGAGCCGCGAGGCGCCCAGCGACGCCGCCGCCTCCTCGACGTCGGCGTCGAGCTCGAGCAGGACCGGCTGCACCGTGCGCACGACGAAGGGCAGCGTGACGAAGAGCAGCGCCAGGAAGATTCCCTGGCGGGTGTTCACGATGTTCACCCCCACCGGGCTCTCCGGGCCCCACAGGCTGAGCAGGACCAGGCCGGCGACGATCGTCGGCAGCGCGAACGGGATGTCGATGACGACGTCGAGGATCCGCTTTCCGAAGAACTGGTCGCGGACCAGCACCCAGGCGACGACGGTGCCGATGACGGCGTTGACGACGGTGACGCCCAGGGCCTCGAGGACGGTCAGGCGCAGCGCGGCGAAGGTCTGCGCGTCGGTCAGCGTGTTCCAGAACGCCTCCCAGCCGCCGGCGGCAGCGGCCCCCACCACCGCCGCGAGCGGCAGCAGGACGAGGACGCTGAACCAGACCAGTGCCACGCCCAGGCCCACCCCCGAGGCGGGGGTGAGGCGGAACAGCCCGCTGGGCCGGCTCGTCGTGCGAGCCGGCCCAGGGGGTGCGACGAGTGTGTCGGTCACTGCTTGGTCGCTTCGGCGTACAGCTTGTCGAAGCGGAGCTTCTCACCGTCCTTGCCGAACCACTCCGCGTTGATGGCGCTCCAGCCGCCGAGGTCGGCAGCGGTGCTCAGCGAGGCCGGGGCCGGGAAGGGGTTGCCCGGGTCGTTCGCACCCTCGACCTGGATGCCGGAGATGTCGAGGTCGCCGACGGGGCGGAAGCCCTTCTCCACGAACGCGGTCTGGCCGGCGTCGCTGAGGAGGAAGTCCAGCCAGTCCTTGGCCGCCGGGTCGGACTTCTCCAGGACTGCGCCCGGGTTCTCGATGAGGAAGGTGTGCGGCGGGACGATGTAGTCCAGGTCCTCGCCGTTCTGGCGGGCCAGGATCGCCTCGTTCTCGTAGGTGAGCAAGACATTGCCGACACCCTTCTTGAACGCCTCGGTCGCCTCACGGCCGCTGGCGGCCCAGGTGGTGACGTTCTTGAAGACCTTCTCGAGGAAGGCGTCCGCCTGCTCCTCGGTGGCGCCGTTCTGCTTGGCGTAGGTGTAGAGCGCCAGGATGTTCCACTTCGCCGAGCCGGAGCTGGCCGGGTCGGGCGTGACGATCTTGACGTCGTCGCGGGTCAGGTCGTCCCAGTCCTCGATGCCGAGCGGGTTGCCCTTCTGGGTGGCGATCACAGCGACCGACTCGGAGACGATGCCCTTGTTGGGGCCGGCGTTCCAGTCGTCGGCCACGAGGCCGGCGTCGACCAGGCGGGTCATGTCGGGCTCGAGCGAGAAGACGACGTAGTCGACGTCCTTGCCCTTGGTGTCCGCGACCTTGCGGCTCTGGTCGCCCGACGGGCCGTAGGAGCCGGAGAACGTGACGTCCTTGCCGGCCTCGGTCTTGTTGAACTCCGCCGCGGCGGCCTTGTTGCCGGCCTCCGGGACGGCGAACCCGACGATGTTGACCGTCGAGCCCTTGTCGTCGCCGCTGCCGCCGTCGGCGCTGGCGCAGGCGGTCAGCGCCAGAGCGCCGGTCATCGCCAGGGCCGCAGCCTTGAGAACTCGCTTCATCGCACCCATTCCTTGCTTGCTCGGGCCGGCCTCTCGGGTGGCCGGTTCCATCAAACTAGATCGGAATAATACACATTAGCGAGTTAAGCGACTCGGTCGTAGACAAATCGACGACATGACAGAGGTCACACGCCCCCTGGCCGCCAGGAACGGCCCATCAGGCGGCACGGGGCCGAGCACGCGAGCAGGGCGGACTATCGTGGTGAGGAGTTTTCGAGAACCGCGCCGCACGCCGGCCGCAGGGGACGACGAAAGACATTCACCGAAAGGTGGAACGTGTTCTAGTTTGATCCTAGAATCGACCCACCTGACGCCGTCGCCGCTTCCCCACGGCCGACGTCGATGTCGAGAGAAGTGGAGCAGGTGTGAGCCAGACCAAGCAGGTCAAGCAGCTGGACCGGGTCATCATCCGGTTCGCCGGTGACTCCGGTGACGGCATGCAGCTGACCGGTGACCGGTTCACCCAGGAGTCGGCCGTGTTCGGCAACGACCTGGTGACGCTGCCCAACTTCCCCGCCGAGATCCGGGCGCCCCAGGGCACCATCCCCGGTGTCTCGTCGTTCCAGATCCACTTCGCCGACCACGACATCCTCACCGCGGGCGACCGGCCCGACGTACTGGTCGCGATGAACCCGGCCGCCCTCAAGGCCAACCTGGGCGACCTGCCGCGCGGGGCGACGATCATCGTCGACACGCACGACTTCTCCAAGCGCAACCTCGACAAGGCGGGCTACACCTCCAACCCGCTCGACAAGCTGGGCGAGGTCGACGACCTCCTCGCCGGCTTCCAGGTCCAGCCGGTCGACCTGACCGGCATCACCGTCGAGGCGGTCAAGGAGTTCGGCCTGTCCCGCAAGGACGCCGCCCGCGCCAAGAACATGTTCGCGCTGGGCCTGCTGTCCTGGATGTACGGCCGCCCGACCGAGCCGACCATCGCGTTCCTCGAGAAGAAGTTCGCCAAGGTCCCCGACATCCTCGGCGCCAACATCGCGGCCTTCAAGGCCGGCTGGAACTACGGCGAGACCACCGAGACCTTCGTCGTCCAGTACGAGATCAAGCCGGCCCGCATGCACGCCGGGACCTACCGCAACATCACCGGCAACCTGGCCCTGTCCTACGGCCTGGTCGCCGCCGGCGTGCGCTCCGAGCTGCCGGTGTTCCTCGGCTCGTACCCGATCACCCCCGCCTCCGACATCCTCCACGAGCTGTCGAAGCACAAGGCGTTCGGCGTGACCACGCTGCAGGCCGAGGACGAGATCGCCGGCATCGGCGCCGCGATCGGCGCCTCCTTCGCCGGCCAGCTCGCGATCACCACCACCTCGGGCCCGGGCATCGCGCTCAAGTCCGAGGCGATCGGCCTGGCCGTGATGACCGAGCTGCCGCTGGTCGTCGTCAACGTCCAGCGTGGTGGGCCGAGCACCGGCCTGCCGACCAAGACCGAGCAGGCCGACCTGCTGCAGGCGATGTACGGCCGCAACGGCGAGGCGCCGGTCCCGATCGTCGCGCCGCAGTCGCCCGGCGACTGCTTCGCCGCCGCGGTCGAGGCCGCCCGGATCGCGATCACCTACCGCACCCCCGTCTTCCTGCTCTCCGACGGCTACCTCGCCAACGGCTCCGAGCCGTGGGCGATCCCGTCGATCGACGAGCTGCCGAAGATCGAGGCGAACTTCGCCACCGAGCCCAACCACACCTCCACCAACGCCAAGGGCGAGCAGGTCGAGGAGTTCTGGCCCTACGCCCGCGACAAGGACACCCTGGCGCGCCCGTGGGCCATCCCCGGCACCGCCGGCCTGGAGCACCGCATCGGCGGCCTCGAGAAGGCCGGCACGCCTCAGACCGGCCACGGCAACATCTCCTACGACCCGGCCAACCACGACCAGATGGTCCGGCTGCGC
Organism: Nocardioides sp. QY071; assembly: GCF_029961765.1. Taxonomy (NCBI): domain Bacteria; kingdom Bacillati; phylum Actinomycetota; class Actinomycetes; order Propionibacteriales; family Nocardioidaceae; genus Nocardioides; species Nocardioides sp. QY071. Next base: position 573,963 of record NZ_CP124681.1, on the reverse strand, counting down.
CAGGAGAAGATCCAGCGCATCGCCGACTCCCTGCCGCCGCTCGAGGTCGACGACCCCTCGGACGAGGCGAAGGTCCTGGTGATCGGCTGGGGCTCGACCTACGGCCCGATCGGCGCCGCCTGCCGCCGCGTCCGCCGCGCCGGCTACAACGTCGCACAGGTCCACCTGCGCCACCTCAACCCGTTCCCCAAGGACCTCGGCGAGATCCTGAAGGGCTACGACAAGGTCCTCGTCCCCGAGATGAACCTCGGCCAGCTCTCCAAGATGCTGCGCGCGGAGTACCTCGTCGACGCCCAGGGCTACAACCACGTCTACGGCCTGCCGCTCAAGGCCGCCGAGCTGGCCGAGGCCATCGGCGTCCTGGTCGGCGACGCCGAGGGTCGCGAGGTCGACCTCGGCGAGCACGGCCTCAACCTTCCTGCCGACCACGAGGAGGCTCCGGTCCGATGAGCACCCCCACCACAAGCACCGATCTCCCCATGCCCACGCGTCATTCTGTGGGCACCGCGCTCGTCCCCACCCTGGCCGAGGGCGAGACCCAGACCGCGAAGGACTTCTCCAGCGACCAGGAGGTCCGCTGGTGCCCCGGCTGCGGCGACTACGCCGTCCTCAAGGCCGTCCAGTCCTTCCTGCCCGACCTCGGACTACGACGCGAGAACATCGTCTTCGTCTCCGGCATCGGCTGCAGCTCGCGCTTCCCCTACTACCTCGACACCTACGGCATGCACTCGATCCACGGCCGCGCACCCTCCATCGCGACCGGCATCGCCACCGCCCGCGAAGACCTCTCGGTCTGGGTCGTCACCGGCGACGGCGACGCACTCTCCATCGGCGGCAACCACCTCATCCACGCCCTGCGCCGCAACGTCAACATGACGATCCTGCTGTTCAACAACCGCATCTACGGCCTCACCAAGGGCCAGTACTCCCCCACCAGCGAAGTCGGCAAGGTCACCAAGTCCACCCCCGTCGGCTCCCTCGACCACCCCTTCAACCCGGTCTCGCTCGCCCTCGGCGCCGAAGCCACCTTCGTGGCCCGCACCATCGACTCCGACCGCAAGCACCTCACCGCCGTCCTCGCCGCCGCAGCCGCCCACCGCGGCACCAGCCTCGTCGAGATCTACCAGAACTGCCCGATCTTCAACGACGGCGCGTTCGACGCGATCAAGGACCGCGACAACGCGCACGCCCTGATCCCGCTCACCCACGGCGAGCCGATCACCTTAGGCGTGCGGGACGAGGCCACGGGCCTGGGCGACAAGGCGCTGGTGCGCGGCGCCGGTGGCGGCGTCGAGGTCGCCGACACCGCGTCCGTGGCGACCGAGGCGATCATCGTCCACGACGCGCAGAGCCCCGACCCGTCGACCGCGTTCGCGATCTCGCGGCTCACCGACGCGGGCTACCTCAACCGGAGCCCGATCGGCATCTTCCGCCAGGTCGAGCGCCCGACGTACGACGACCAGGCCCGTGCCCAGGTCGCCACCGCCAGCGAGGCCGCGGCGGCGCAGGGCAGCCCCGAGGAGCGGCTCACCGCCCTCATCAACGCGGGCGACACCTGGACCATCGACTGACCCGGTCCCCCGCCGTACGAAATCGCAACGCGCCGCCGAGCTGAGCTCGGCGGCGCGTTGCGTTGCGCGGGACGGGGTCCGTCAGCTGCGCGGGTAGACCTTGAACTTGAAGATCGCCTTGGCGTAGACGGCGTCACCCTTGGCGACGACCTTGTAGCGGGTGGTCTTGCGACGCTCGGCCTTGACGAAGACCTTCTTGGTCAGGCCGCTGGCCTTGGTCTTGACCTTGGCAACCCGGACCCACTTGCCGCTGCGCTTGACGTAGACCTTGATCTTGACGCCCGGCGCGAGCGGGTTGGTCGCGAACTTGGCCCACAGGCGCTTGCCGTAGCAGTTCGGCGGGTTGGGGCCGCAGTCGCCGATGCCGACAGCGCGCGGCGTGACGCCCTTGGCGGCGACGACCTTGCTGGTCGCCGGCTGGACCTGGATCGAATCGGCGGCCTGGGCACCGGTCGGCGCCAGCGTCAGGCCGAGGAGCGCGGCGGTGAAGGCCGCGACCAGGACAGAGATCGTGCGAGTGAATCGCATCAGGGACTCCCCCTCGAGATCGGGATCGTTCGTGGACACGGCCTTCGTGCCCACCTGGACACGACCTGAAACCACCGGCCCCGCGGGTCGTGGCAACACGTCGCTAAGGTCCCAGTGTGTCGGACCAGCGCCGTGGCTTCGTCCTCGGGTTCCTCGCGTACCTGATGTGGGGTGCGTTTCCCCTGTACTGGCCCCTGCTCAAACCCAGCGGCGCCGTCGAGATCCTCGCCCACCGCATGGTCTGGTCGTTGGTCGCTATGGGCGTGCTCGTCGTCGCGCTGCGGCGGCTGGGCGCGCTGCGTGACGTGCTCCGCGATCGTCGCACGACGCTCCTGCTCGTGGTCGCCGCCGCCACCATCACGGCCAACTGGGGCACCTACATCTACGGCGTCAACAGCGAGCGCGTCGTCGAGACCTCCCTCGGCTACTTCATCAACCCGCTGGTCACCGTGCTGATGGGCGTGCTCGTCCTCGGCGAGCGTCTCCGGCCCGTGCAATGGACCGCCCTGGCCATCGGGTTCGCCGCCGTCGTGCTCCTCACGGTCGACTACGGCCGGCCGCCTGTCATCGCGCTCGTCCTCGCCTTATCGTTCGGCACGTACGGCCTCGCCAAGAAGTCCGCCGGCGTCGGCGCGATCGAGAGCCTCGCCTTCGAGACCGCCGTGATCGCCCCCTTCGCCCTCGGCTACCTGGTCTGGCTCGGCGCCAGCGGCCGCGCCCACTTCGCCGGTGAGGGCCCCGGCCACGTCTTCCTGCTCGTCGCGAGCGGAGTCGTCACCGCCATCCCCCTGCTCTGCTTCGGTGGCGCGGCCACCCGGGTCTCGATGACGACCCTGGGCCTGCTGCAGTACCTCACCCCGTCGATCCAGTTCGCCCTCGGCGTCACCCTGCTCGGCGAGCACATGCCCGCCGGCCGCTGGATCGGGTTCGCGCTGGTGTGGCTGGCGCTGGTCGTGCTCACCGCCGAGGCGCTGCGCCACCACCGCCGCCAGCTCGCGGCGGCCGCCGAGGCCTGCGCGGTCTGAGCCGCTTGTAACTAAGGGTTACAGCACGAAAACAGCCGCCAGAGCACCGAGGTAGGTGCCATAACGCCCGGGTAGTCAGGTGCGGGCACCGACTGCGGCAACGGCTCAGTGCCCGCCTGGGTCGCCGTCGACCCGCCGCATCTACCTCGGCACTCTTGCTAGTACCCGGGCGTTAGAGCACCGAAATTCGTGCAGTAACGCGTAGTTACAAGCGCCCGAGGCCTCGTGCGGCGGCGGACGGGGTGCACGTCGCCGCCGCACGAGACGCCAGAAAAGTTAACTGACTTACTGGCATTCAACGAGCCCGCGCCACCACGGTTCGGCCGAACCCGTGACAGGTGCTGCCGATCACTCCGCGCGTGCGTCAGGCGGAGCGGACCGCAACGACGTCGGCGAACGCCTCGAGCGCGGTGCGGACCGAGCCCTCGGGCAGCGCCCGGAGCAGCTCCTTGGCCTCCTGGGCGCGCGCGACGACGTACGCCTGCGCCTGGCCCATCGCGGGGTGCTTGCGGAGCAGGTCGAGCGCCTCGGCGTGCAGCTGCGCGTCGCCGGCGAGGTCGGATCGCGACGGGTCGAGAAGCTCGAGCAGGCGTGCGTCGGCCGGGTCGGTGGAAGAGCGGGCCAGGAGCACCGGCAGGGTGGGCACGCCCTCCTTGAGGTCGGTGCCGGGGGTCTTGCCCGACTCCTCGCTCTCGGAGGCGATGTCGAGGATGTCGTCGGAGAGCTGGAAGGCGGTGCCGACGAGCTCGCCGTACGCCGTCAGCGCCTCGACCACCGCCGGGTCCGCGCCGGAGAACAGGGCGCCGTAGTGGGCCGAGGTCGCGATCAGGGAGCCGGTCTTGCCGGCGACGACCTGGAGGTAGTGGGCCAGGGCGTCCTCGTCGGGGCCCGGCTTCACGGTCTCGAGGATCTGGCCCTCGACGAGGCGGGTGAACGTCTCCGCCTGGATGCGTACGGCGTCCGGGCCCAGCTCGGCGGTCAGCTCCGAGGACTTCGCGAACAGCCAGTCGCCGGTGAGGATCGCGACCAGGTTGTCGTAGCGGGCGTTGGCCGAGTCCTCGCCGCGGCGCAGCGCGGCCTCGTCCATGACGTCGTCGTGGTAGAGCGAGCCGACGTGGGTGATCTCCACGACGCAGGCCGCGGTGAGCACCTCGTCGGCGTCCGGGCGCGGGCCGGCCTCGGCGGCCAGCAGGACCAGGAGCGGGCGGAACCGCTTGCCACCGGCGGCGAGCAGGTGGCGCGCCGCCTCGGTGACGTACGGCGCGCGGCTGGACGCGTGGCCGTAGAGGGCCTCCTCGACCGTCGCCATCCGCGCCCGCAGGCGGTCGGCGAGTTCGGTGTCGTCGATCGGCAGCGCAAGCTCGGCCCCAGGTGTGTTCACCTGATGAAGTCTCCCGTACGGGTCACGAGATCGAGAACCGGGCCCGGCACGACGCCCAGGACCAGGGTCGCGACCAGGCACACCGCGATGGTGCCGGAGGTCAGCAGCGAGGACCTGGTGACCACACCCGCGCCGTCGGCACTGGGCTCGGTGAAGAACATCAGCCGGATGTGCCGCACGTAGAACGTGATCGCCAGGATGCTGCACGCGATCGCCACCAGCACCACGGGCCAGGCCCCCGCAGACAGCGCCGAGGTGAACACGGCCCACTTGCCGATGAAGCCGGCGGTGAGCGGGATCCCGGCCATCGAGAGCAGGAAGAACGCGAACGCGCCTGCCACCAGCGGGGAGGTCCGGCCCAGGCCGGCCCAGCGCTCGTACGCCGTCGCCTCGCCGCCCGCGTCGCGGACCAGCGTCACGATCGCGAATGCGCCGATCATGGCGAAGCCGTAGGTGGTCAGGTAGAAGAGCACGCCCTCGAGCGAGGTGTACTGGCCCTTGGCGAGCTCGCCGGCGCTCTGCACGCCCAGCACGCCGACCAGGATGAAGCCGGTGTGGGCGACCGAGGAGTAGGCCAGCATCCGCTTGACGTCGTTCTGGACGATGGCCAGCACCGCGCCGAGGACCATCGAGGCGATCGCGATCACCCACAGCATCGGCTGCCAGCTCCAGCGCTCGCCGCCGAAGGCGACGTACAGCAGGCGCAGCAGGGCGCCGAAGGCGGCGACCTTGGTGCCGGCGGCCATGAACGCGGTCACCGCGGTGGGCGCGCCCTGGTAGACGTCGGGGGTCCAGGCCTGGAAGGGCGCGGCGCCGATCTTGAAGAGCAGGCCGACCGCGAGCAGGCCGATGCCGGCGAGCAGCAGGCCGTGGTTGGCCGTGCCGGCGCGGACCGCCTCGTTGATGCCGGCGAAGGAGACCGAACCCGCGTAGCCGTAGACCAGCGCGGCGCCGTACAGGAAGAAGCCGGAGGCGAAGGCGCCGAGGAGGAAGTACTTCATCGCGGCCTCCTGACTCAGCAGGCGGCGACGGCGCGCCAGGCCGCAGAGCAGGTAGAGCGGCAGGGAGAGGATCTCCAGGGCCACGAACATGGTGAGCAGGTCGCCGGAGGCCGGGAAGAGCAGCATGCCGCTGACGGCGAACAGGAGCAGCGGGTAGACCTCGGTGTGCTCCAGGCCGCGGGTCGAGGCCTCGCGCTCGCTCTCGGTGCCGGGCAGTGCGGCCGCCTGGCCGGTGAAGGCCGAGACGCCGCCCTCGAGTCGCTGCTCGGCGAAGAGCGCGACGCCACCGAGGGCGAAGACGAGGAGCAGGCCCCACAGGTAGACGGTGGGGCCGTCGACCACGACGCTGCCCATCGCGCCGACCAGGCCCCGTCCCTCGGCGCCGTCGGCGCCCTTGTGGGTGTCGAGGTCCATGCCGACGACGACGGTGGCCACCAGGGCGGCGATCACGGTGACCGCGGCGAGGCCGACCTGGGGCAGGCGGCGGGTGCCGCGCGGCAGGAAGGCCTCCAGCGCTACGCCGACGCAGGCGCCGCCGAGGACGATGAGGATCGGCAGCAGCTCGGCGTACTCGAGCTCGGGCTTCACGAACTCCATCAGTGCGCCTCCTCCGTCTGCACGACCGTCGGCTGGTCGTCCTGGATCCCCATCTGGTGCATCAGGTCACCCACCATCGGGTTGCTCACGTCGAGCAGCGGTGCGGGATAGAACCCGAAGAACACCAGCGCGGCCATGAGCGGGGCGACGGCGACGATCTCGCGCACGCCGAGGTCCTTGGTGCCCTCGACCTCGGGCGGCGTGGGGCCGGTCATCGTGCGCTGGTACATCCACAGCACGTAGATCGCGGACAGCACCACCGCGGTCACCGCGATCGCGCCGACGTACCACCCGTAGTCGAAGGCCGCCACGAACACGAGGAACTCGCTGACGAACGGCGAGAGGCCCGGCAGGCCGAGCGTGGCCAGGCCGGCGACGAGCAGCAGCCCGGCCAGGACCGGCGCGACCTTCTCGACGCCGCGCATCTCGCGGATCGAGGACGTGCCGCTGCGGTCGTAGAGGTAGCCCGCGACCAGGAACAGCGCGGCGGTGCCGAGGCCATGGTTGACCATGTAGAGGATCGCGCCGGTGCCACCCTGGCTGGTCATCGTGAAGACGCCCAGCGTGATCAGGCCGAAGTGGCTCAGCGAGGTGAGGCCGATCAGGCGGAAGATGTCGTCCTGGCCGATCGCGATGAACGCGCCGTAGACCACGGAGATCAGCGCCAGCGTGATGACCAGCGGGGTCGCCCACTGCGAGGCCTCCGGGAAGATGCCGAGGCAGAACCTCATCATCCCGAAGGTGCCGATCTTGTCGAGGATGCAGACCAGCAGCACGCCGGTGCCGGGCGTCGCCTTCTCGGTGGTGTCGGCAAGCCAGGTGTGCAGCGGGAACAACGGCGCCTTGATCGCGAAGGCGATGAAGAAGCCGAAGAACAGCCAGCGGCCGGCCTCGGTGCCGATGTCGAGCTTCTCGAGGTCGGCGAGGAGGTACGACGGCTCGCCCTGCTGGGCGGAGACGACGTAGAGCCCGATCACCGCGGCGAGCAGGATCAGGCCGCCCGCGAGCTGGAACATCAGGAACTTCAGCGCCGCCGCGCCCCGGCCCTCGCGGCCGAAGCCGCCGACCAGGAAGTACGCCGGGATCAGCGTCGCCTCGAAAACCACGTAGAAGAGGAACACGTCGGTCGCGCAGAACACGGCGAGCGAGAGGCCCTCGAGCGCCAGCGTCCAGGCGACGAACGCGCGGGCGCCGGCCGAGCCCGCGGCGTCGGCCTTGAACCACTCCGCGCCGAGCACCAGCGGGACCAGGAGGACCGTCAGCAGGACCAGCAGCAGGCCGAGACCGTCGACGCCGAGGGCGTAGTGCACCCCGAACGCCTCGATCCACTCGTGCTCCTCCTTCAGCTGGCGGCCGCCGTCGGCGTCGTACGACGCCGCGACGACCACGCCGACGACCAGCGTCGCCAGCGCGACGCCGAGGCCGGCGGTCTTGCTGACCGTGCGCGGGAGGAACGCGACGGCGACCGCACCGGCGATCGGCAGCCAGACGAGCAGGCTGAGCAACATCAGTTCACCACCACCAGGGTCAGGACGAGGAGCAGTGCGCCGCCGAGGATGCCGAGGGCGTAGGACCGGACGTAGCCGTTCTGGAGCCGCCGGAGCAGCTCACCGGTGCCGGCGAGGACCGTCGTGCCGCCCATGAAGAGCCCGTCGACGAGGGTGCGGTCACCGTCGGTGAGCGCGCGCACCGTGGCGCGGCCCGGGTTGACGACCAGGCCCTCGTTGATCGCGTCGCCGTAGAGGTCGGCGCGGGCGGCCCTCGTGGCGAACGAGACGTCGGCCGGCGCGGTGCGCGGGACGTCGCGCTGGCCGACCAGCACCCAGGCCAGTGCCACACCGACGGCGACCACGGCGATCGTGATCAGGGTGAGCACGATGACCGGCAGCGGCGGCTCCTCGTGCTCGGCGTGGCCGACGACCGGGCCGAGGAAGTCGACGATCCAGTTGCCGGCGAGCATCAGGCCGCCGAGCGCGGAGAGCGCGGCCAGCACCATCAGCGGAATGGTCATCACGAGCGGGCTCTCGTGGGGGTGGACGTCCTTCTCCCAGCGCTTCTTGGTGAAGAAGGTCATCAGCATCATCCGCGTCATGTAGAAGCCGGTGATGCCGGCACCGAGCAGCGCGCAGATACCGACGACCGGGTTCTCGGTCAGCGCGACCTCGATGATCTTGTCCTTCGACCAGAAGCCGGCGAACGGCGGGATGCCGATGATGGCGAGGAAGCCGAGGGCGAAGGTCGCGAACGTGATGGGCAGCGCCTTCTGCAGCGCGCCGTAGTGGCGCATGTCGACGTCGTCGTCCATCGCGTGCATCACCGAGCCGGCCCCGAGGAACATGTTGGCCTTGAAGAAGCCGTGGGTCAGCAGGTGGAAGATCGCGAACGCGTAGCCCGCGACGCCGAGGCCGGCACCGAGCATCATGTAGCCGATCTGGCTCATCGTGGAGCCAGCGAGACCCTTCTTGATGTCGTCCTTCGCGCATCCGATGATCGCGCCCCACAGCAGCGTCACCGTCGCCACGATGACCACCGCGGTCTGGGCGGTCGGCGCGAGCTCGAAGACGAAGTTGGAGCGGGTGATCAGGTAGACGCCGGCGGTGACCATGGTCGCCGCGTGGATGAGGGCCGAGACCGGGGTCGGGCCCTCCATCGCGTCGAGGAGCCAGGCCTGGAGCGGGACCTGGGCCGACTTGCCGCAGGCGCCGACGAGCAGCAGCACGCCGATCCAGTTGAGCGTGGTCTCGGTGGCGCTGCCGGCCAGGGCGCTGACGCCGCTGAAGCTCGCGGTGCCGAACGTGACGATCATCAAGAAGATCGCCAGGCCCATGCCCACGTCGCCGACCCGGTTGATGACGAACGCCTTCTTGGCCGCGGCGGCCGCCGACGGCTTGTGCTGCCAGAACCCGATGAGGAGGTACGACGCGAGGCCGACGCCCTCCCAGCCCAGGAACAGGCCCACGTAGTTCTCCGAGAGGACCAGCATGAGCATGGCCGCGACGAAGAGGTTCAGGTAGGCGAAGAACCGGCGCCGGCGCGGGTCGTGGGCCATGTAGCCGATCGAGTAGACGTGGATCAGCGAGCCGACGCCGGTGATCAGCAGCAGGAAGAGCGCCGACAGCGGGTCGTAGAGCAGGTCCATGCCGATGTGCAGCCGGCCGGAGTCGATCCAGTCGTAGAGGTGCTGCGCGACCTGGCGGTCGCCCTCCTCGCGCCCGAGCAGGCTCACGAACAGAACGAGGCTGATCACGAAGGAGGTGGCCGCGGTCGCCGTACCGAGCAGGTGGCCCCACTTGTCGGTGTAGCGGCCGCCGAGCAGCAGGATCGCGGCGCCGAGCAGCGGCAGCGCGATGATCAGCCACAACAGGGTGAAGGGTCCGTCGGCGTCGGTCGGCGAGACCACGGGGATGTGCGTCTCGCTGGCCTTGAGGGTCAGCGCGGTGAGTGCGTGCATCATCTCGTCCTCAGAACTTCAGCAGGCTCGCGTCGTCGACCGAGGCCGAGCGACGGGTCCGGAAGATGGTCATGATGATCGCGAGCCCGACCACGACCTCGGCCGCGGCCACCACCATCACGAAGAAGGCGGCGATCTGGCCGTCGAGGTTGCCGTGCTGGCGGGCGAAGGCGACGAACGCGAGGTTGCAGGCGTTGAGCATCAGCTCGACGCACATGAACACGACGATCGCGTTGCGGCGGGTGAGCACCCCGATCGACCCGATCGTGAACAGGATGGCGCTGAGCACCACGTATTCGGTCACGCCTCGTTCTCCTCACTCGAGCCGGTCGCAGCGCTCTTGCCCGCCGTCTCAGGCTTCTCCGTGGGGTCGACGCCGAGCTGGTCCTTGATCACCTCGATGTCCTTGAGGCCGGCCTTCTGCATGGTGCCGCGGGCCGCGAGGACCCGGGAGACAGACGCGGGCGCCGGGCTGCCGTCGGGCAGCAGGGCCGGGGTGTCGACCGCGTTGTGGCGGGCGTAGACGCCCGGTGGCGGCAGCGGGCCGAGGTGGGCGCCGCTCTCGGCGTACGCCCGGACCTTGTCGGCGGCGATGCTCGCCTGGGTGCGCTTCGGGGTGAGCCGCTCGCGGTGGGCCAGCACCATCGCGCCGACGGCGGCGGTGATGAGCAGGGCGCTGGTGGCCTCGAAGATGAAGACGTAGCGGGAGAACAGCAGGTCGGCCAGCGCCTGGACGTTGCCACCGGCGTTGGCCTCGTCGAGGCCGACCGCGGTGCCGAAGGTCAGCTGGGTCAGCGCAACCACCATCACCACGACGAAGGCCAGGCCGACCAGCCAGGCCAGCGGCCGCTGGCCCTTGATCGTCTCGACCGTGGAGTCGGAGGCGTCGACGCCGACCAGCATCAGCACGAAGAGGAACAGCATCAGGATCGCGCCGGTGTAGACGATGATCTGGACCGCGAACAGGAACGGCGCCTCGAGGACGGCGTACAGCACCGCGAGGCTGATCATCACGACCGCCAGCAGCAGCGCCGCGTGGACGGCCTTGCGCACGAACAGGATGCCGAGCGCGGCCAGCACCATGATCGGCGCGAGGATCCAGAAGGCGGTCACTGCTCGGCCCCCTTGAAGTCGCCGCGGTAGTAGTCGTCGTCGGAGCCGAGCAGCTGCGGGTGCGGCGGCTGCTCCATGCCGGGCAGCAGCGGCGCCAGCAGGTCGGACTTCTCGTAGATCAGGCTGGCCCGGCTGTCGTCGGCGAGCTCGTACTCGTTGGTCATCGTCAGCGCCCGGGTCGGGCAGGCCTCGATGCACAGGCCGCACAGGATGCAGCGCAGGTAGTTGATCTGGTAGACGCGGCCGTAGCGCTCACCGGCGCTGTAGCGCTGGGACCTCCCGTCCGCGTCGAGGGTGTCGTCGTTCTCGGCGCCCTCGACGTAGATCGCGTCGGCGGGGCAGGCCCAGGCGCACAGCTCGCACCCGACGCACTTCTCGAGGCCGTCGGGCCAGCGGTTGAGCTGGTGGCGGCCGTGGAAGCGCGGCGCGGTGGGCAGCTTCTCCTTGGGGTACTGCTCGGTGACGACCTTGCGGAACATGGTCCGGAAGGTGACCCCGAACCCGGCCACCGGGTCCCAGAGCTGCTCCTTGAGGGAGGGCCCCTTTGTGCGGTCGGTCGCTTCGCTTCCCCGCTGCTGCGCATCGCGCGGCTGGTCAGCCATTGCTCACCCCTGAATCGCGGACGGTCTCACTGACGGTGGCATCGGTGCGGAACACCAGCGGCGCGGCGGCACCGCGGACGGCGCCACCCGCCGGCATGGGCGGCACCGGGAAGCCCCCGGCGCGTGGCTCGACGGGCTCGGCGGTCGCCTCGTCGTCCTTCTCCGGGACGAAGAAGGTCAGCAGCAGCACGGCGAGCACCACGCCGCCGATGATCAGCCAGAACTGGGGGTTGCTGCCGAAGCCCTCGTCGAACACGCCCTCGTTGCGGGCCGCGCGCATGGTGGCGACGGCGACGATCCACACCAGCGAGACGGGGATCAGCCGCTTCCAGCCGAACGCCATGAACTGGTCGTAGCGCAGCCGCGGCAGCGAGCCGCGCAGCCAGATGAAGATGAAGATGAAGAACAGCACCTTGCCGAAGAACCACAGCACCGGCCAGTAGCCCTCGTTGGCGCCCGCCCACACGTGGTCGATCCAGAACGGCGCGTGCCAGCCGCCCAGGAAGAGGGTGGTCGCCAGTGCGGAGACGGTGGCCATGTTGATGTACTCGGCGAGGAAGAACAGCGCGAACTTCAGGCTGGAGTACTCGGTGTGGAAGCCGCCGACCAGCTCGCCCTCGGCCTCGGGGAGGTCGAACGGCGCACGGTTGGTCTCACCGACCATGGCGATCGTGTAGATCACGAACGACGGCAGCAGGATCAGCCCGAACCACAGGTCGTCCTGCGCGGCGACGATCTCGCTGGTGGACATCGAGCCGGCGTACATGAACACCGCGACCAGGGCGAGGCCCATCGCGACCTCGTAGGAGATCATCTGCGCACTCGAGCGCAGCCCGCCCAGCAGGGAGTACGTCGAGCCGCTGGACCAGCCGCCGAGGACGATGCCGTAGATGCCGATCGACGCGATCGCCATCACGAAGAGCACGGCGACCGGCATGTCGGTGAGCTGCAGCGGGGTCTGGTGCCCGAAGAAGCTCACCTCGGGCCCGAACGGGATCACGCTGAACGTCACGAACGCCGGCACCACGACGATCACCGGCGCGAGCACGAAGACCACCTTGTCGGCGGCCTTGGGGATCAGGTCCTCCTTGAAGGCCAGCTTCACGCCGTCGGCCAGCGACTGCAGCAGGCCGAAGGGACCGTGCACGTTGGGGCCGATCCGGTGCTGCATCCGGGCGACGACCCGGCGCTCCCACCAGATGTTGAACAGCGTGAGCAGGACCAGGATGACGAAGATCAGGAGGGTCTTCAGCCCGACGACCCACCAGGGATCCTTGCCGAACAGACCGAGCGACTCGCTCACCCGTGCACCCCTTCCGCTCCCGTGATGGTGACCGTGGCGCCCGGGGACGCCAGGTCGGCGAGGACGCCGTTGCCGACCGAGTTGGCCGGCACCCAGACCACGCCCTCGACGAGGTCGTCGCAGATCTCGGCCGGCAGCGTCATCGAGCCGCGGTCACCGGTCACGGTGACCGTCGGGCCGTAGCGGTCGAAGTCGGCCGGCGTGACCAGGGCGACCGGCGTGCGGGCGGTGGCCTTGAGGAACTTGTCGCCGTCCTGCAGCGAGCCGTTGTCGAGCAGCTGCTTCCACGTGGCCAGCCGGACCGTCGAGTTGCCGCCTTCTCGCTGTTGAGTTGCCGCAGACTCGCCCGGGGCCGCCGGCAGGCCGACGCGCTCGCCGTCCCACGGCCCGAGCTGAGCCATCTCGGCTCGGACCTCGTCGACGGTGCGGAACCCGAGCGGGGTGCCCATCTCGTCGGCGATGCCGGCGAGGGCGCGCAGGTCCGGCAGCGAGGCCGGGTTGTGCAGGGCGGCCTCCCACGTGCGGACCCGGCCCTCCCAGTTGACGAAGGTGCCGGCCTTGTCGGTGGTCGGTGCGACCGGGAAGACGACGTCGGCGCGCTCGGTGACCTCGGTACGACGCAGGTCGAGCGCGACCAGGAAGCCGGCGGCGTCGATGGCGGCGCGGGTGGCGGCGGGGTCGCTGGTGTCGTCGGGGTCGACGCCGGCGATGACCAGGCCGCCGAGCTCGCCGGCGCCGAGGGCGGCGACGATCGCGTCGGCGCTGCGGCCCTCGGTCTCGGGCAGGTGCTCGACGCCCCAGGCGGCGGCGACGTCGATCCGGGCGCCGGTGTCGCCGACCGGACGGCCGCCGGGCAGCAGGGTCGGCAGGCAGCCGGCCTCGAGCGCCCCGCGGTCACCCGCGCGGCGCGGGACCCAGGCCAGCCGGGCACCCGTGGACGCGGCGACCTCGGCGGCGGCGGTGAGCGCGCCGGGCACGGTGGCCAGCCGCTCCCCCACCAGGAGGACCGACGTGGCGTCCAGCTCGCCGGCCAGCGCCCGCAGCGCGGCCGGCTCGTCGCCGGGCGCGGTCGGGACCACGCGGGCGGACAGCTTGTCGAGGCCGCGGGTCGTGAACGGCGCGAGGCTGATCACCTCGGTGCCGCCGGCGCGGACCGACTTGCGCAGCCGCAGGAAGATCGCGGCCGCCTCGTCCTCGGGCTCCAGGCCCACGAGGACGACCGACGCCGCGGACTCGAGGTCGTCGTAGGTGACACCGCCGTTGCCGGGTCCGGTCAGCACCACCGACGCGGCGAGGAAGGCCGCCTCCTCGGCGGAGTGGGGGCGGGCCCTGAAGTCGACGTCGTTGGTGCCGAGCGCGACTCGGGCGAGCTTGCTGTAGGCGTAGGCGTCCTCGGCCGTCAGCCGGCCGCCGGTCAGTACGCCGACGCCGCCGGCCGCCTTCGCGGCGGCGAGACCGCGGGCGGCGACGGTGAACGCCTCGGGCCACGAGGCCGGGCGCAGTGAGCCGTCCTCGTCGCGGACCTGCGGGTAGGTGATCCGGTCGTCACCCTGCGTGTAGGCGAACGCGAACCGGTCCTTGTCGCTGATCCACTCCTCGTTGACCGCGGGGTCGTTGCCGGCCTGGCGGCGCAGCACGGCGCCACGGCGGTGGTCGACGCGGATCGCGGAGCCGCAGGCGTCGTGCTCGGCGATGCCCGGCGTCGAGACCAGGTCGAAGGGGCGGGACCGGAACCGGTACTGCTCGGAGGTGAGCGCGCCGACGGGACAGATCTGGATGACGTTGCCGGAGAAGTACGACAGGAACGGTGCGTCCTCGGCGATGCCGATCTGCTGCTGGGCGCCGCGCTCGACCAGCGCGATGAACGGGTCGCCGGCGATCTCGTCGGCGAACCGGGTGCAGCGCTGGCACACGATGCAGCGCTCGCGGTCGAGCAGCACCGTCGGCGAGAGGTTGATCGGCTTGGGGAAGGTGCGCTTCACGCCGCGGTTGCGGTCGTCGGAGAAGCGGGACTCGCCGCGGCCGTTGGACATCGCCTGGTTCTGCAGCGGGCACTCGCCGCCCTTGTCGCAGACCGGGCAGTCGAGCGGGTGGTTGATGAGCAGCAGCTCCATCACGCCCTGCTGCGCCTTGTCGGCGACCGGGCTGGTGACCTGGGTGCTGACGACCATGCCCTCGGCGACCGGCAGCGTGCACGAGGCCTGCGGCTTGGGGAAGCCGCGGCCGTTGCCGGCGTCGGGGACGTCGACCAGGCACTGGCGGCAGGCGCCGACGGGCGCGAGCAGCGGGTGGTCGCAGAACCTCGGGATCTGTACGCCGACCTGCTCGGCGGCCCGGATCACCAGGGTGTCCTTGGGGACGCTGACCTGGACGCCGTCGATGGTGACGGTGACGAGATCGGTCTTCTCGACTTCCCCGGTCGTCATGCCGAGACCTCCGTTCCGGACCACGCGGTGGACCGCGCCGGGTCGAACGGGCAGCCGCCCTGCTCGAGGTGGGCGAGGTACTCGTCGCGGAAGTGCTGGATCGAGCTGGACACCGGACTGGTCGCGCCGTCGCCGAGCGCGCAGAAGGAGCGTCCGAGGATGTTGTCGCACTGGTCGAGCAGCTGGTCGAGGTCGGCCTCGCTGCCCTGGCCGTTCTCGAGGCGGGTCAGCGCCTGCACCAGCCACCACGTGCCCTCGCGGCACGGGGTGCACTTGCCGCACGACTCGTGCTTGTAGAACTCCGTCCAGCGCAGCACCGCACGGACCACGCAGACCGTCTCGTCGAAGATCTGCAGCGCGCGGGTGCCGAGCATCGAGCCGACGGCTCCGACGCCCTCGAAGTCGAGGGGGACGTCGAGGTGCTCGGCCGTGAGCAGCGGGGTGCTCGATCCGCCAGGGGTCCAGAACTTCAGCTGGTGGCCCTCGCGGATGCCGCCGGCGAGGTCGAGCAGCTCGCGCAGGGTGATGCCGAGCGGCGCTTCATACTGGCCCGGAGTCCGCACGTGCCCGGACAGCGAGAAGATGCCGTGGCCCTTGGACTTCTCGGTGCCCATCGAGCCGAACCAGGCCGCGCCGTTCTTGACGATCGCCGGCACGGACGCGATGGACTCGACGTTGTTGATGACCGTCGGGCTGGCGTACAGGCCGGCGACCGCGGGGAAGGGCGGGCGCAGTCGCGGCTGGCCGCGGCGGCCCTCGAGGCCCTCGAGGAGGGCGGTCTCCTCGCCGCAGATGTAGGCCCCGGCACCGGCGTGGACGACGACGTCGAGGTCGTAGCCGGAGCCGTGGATGTCCTTGCCGAGGTGGCCGGCGGCGTACGCCTCGGCGACGGCGGCCTGGACCCGGCGAATGACGTGGACAACCTCGCCGCGGATGTAGATGAACGCCTTGTTGGCGCGGATGGCGTAGGAGCTGATGATGACGCCCTCGACGAGGACGTGGGGGTTGCCCATCATCAGCGGGATGTCCTTGCAGGTGCCCGGCTCGGACTCGTCGGCGTTGACGACGAGGTACTTCGGCTTCGGGTTGTCCTGCGGGATGAACGACCACTTCATGCCGGTGGGGAAGCCGGCGCCGCCCCGGCCGCGCAGGCCGCTGTCCTTGACGGCGGCGATGACGTCGTCGGGGCTCATCGCGAAGGCGACGTCGAGGGCGGAGTAGCCGCCCTTGCCTGCGTACGTCGCGAGCTTCCAGGACTGCTCGGCGTCCCAGATGTCGGTGAGGACCGGGGTCAGAATGTCAGCCACGGAGTGTCCTCTCCCGGTTGTTGAGGAGCGAGCGCCAGCGAGCGTCTCGAAACACGCTCATGCGTCGCTCTCCGACTTCTGTGCGGCCTCGACGGCGGGCGTGGCCGCCGGATCGGGGGCGTGCCAGCCGCGCTGGCGGGCGATCTCGAGGCCGGCGAGCGACGCGGAGCCCGCGGAGGGGCCCTCGTCGACGCGGCCGTCGGGGAACCCGGCGAGGACCCGCTCGGCCTCGCGCCAGGTGCAGAGCTTGGGTCCTCGGGTCGAGCTGACCTCGTGGCCGGCGCGCAGTGCCTCGACCATCTGGACCGCCGACTCGGGGGTCTGGTTGTCCATGAACTCCCAGTTGACCATCACCACCGGCGCGTAGTCGCAGGCCGCGTTGCACTCGATGTGCTCGAGGCTGACCGTGCGCGAGTCGCCCTGGCGCTGGACTGCGACCTCGTCGTTGCCGATCTCGAGGTGGTCCTCGAGCCGCTGGAGGATCGCGTCGCCGCCCATCACCGCGCACAGCGTGTTGGTGCACACACCGACGTGGTAGTCGCCGACGCCGTGGCGCTTGTACATCGTGTAGAAGGTGGCGACGCCGTTGACGTCGGCAGCGCTGATCTCCAGGATCGCGGCGCAGGCCTCGATGCCCTCGGGGGTGATCCGGCCCTGTACCGACTGCACGAGGTGCAGCATCGGCAGCAGGCCCGAGCGCGGCTCGGGGTAGCGCTCGGCGATCTCGCGCAGCTCGGCGATCGTCTTGTCGTCCAGCTGGTTGGCGCTGGGCTGGGTGCTCATCGGTCGACGCCTCCCATGACCGGGTCGATGCTCGCGATGGCGACGATGACGTCGGCGATCTGGCCGCCCTCGCTCATCACGCCCATCGCCTGGAGGTTGTTGAACGACGGGTCGCGGAAGTGCGCCCGGAAGGGACGGGTGCCGCCGTCGGAGACGACGTGGGCGCCGAGCTCGCCGCGCGGCGACTCGACCGGCACGTAGGCCTGCCCGGCCGGGACCCGGAAGCCCTCGGTCACCAGCTTGAAGTGGTGGATCAGGGCCTCCATCGACTCGCCCATGATGTGGCGGATGTGATCGAGGCTGTTGCCCATGCCGTCGCTGCCGATCGAGAGCTGGCTGGGCCAGGCGATCTTCTTGTCGGCGACCATGACCGGTGCGCCCTCGAGCCGGGCCAGCCGGTCGGCGGCCTGCTCGATGATCTTGAGGGACTCGTGCATCTCGTTGAGGCGCACCCGGAACCGGCCGTAGGAGTCGGAGGTGTCCCAGGTCTGTACGTCGAAGTCGTAGGTCTCGTAGCCGCAGTAGGGCTGCGCCTTGCGCAGGTCGAAGCCGTAGCCGGTGCTGCGCAGGACCGGGCCGGTGAGGCCGAGCGCCATGCAGCCCTCGAGGTCGAGGTGGCCGACGTTCTCGAGGCGGGCCTTGAAGATCGGGTTCGCGTTGCACAGCGCGGCGTACTCGGGCAGGCGCTTCTTCATCAGCGCGACGAACGAGCGGATCTCGTCGAGCGCGCCCGGCGGCAGGTCCTGCGCGACGCCGCCGGGGCGGATGAACGCGTGGTTCATCCGCAGGCCGGTGATCAGCTCGAACAGGTCGAGGACCAGCTCGCGCTCGCGGAAGCCGATCGTCATCACCGTCAGCGCGCCGATCTCCATGCCGCCGGTGGCGATGCACACCAGGTGGGAGGAGATCCGGTTGAGCTCCATGAGCAGGACCCGCATGATCTGGGCCTTCTCGGGGATGTCGTCCTCGATGTCGAGCAGCCGCTCGACGCCCAGGACGTAGGTCATCTCGTTGTAGAACGGCGAGAGGTAGTCCATCCGGGTGCAGAACGTGACGCCCTGGGTCCAGGAGCGGAACTCCATGTTCTTCTCGATGCCGGTGTGCAGGTAGCCGATGCCGCAACGGGCCTCGGTGACCGTCTCGCCCTCGATCTCGAGGATCAACCGGAGCACGCCGTGGGTCGACGGGTGCTGCGGGCCCATGTTGACGACGATCCGCTCGGCGGCATCGCCCTCGCCCATGTCGGCGGCGATCTCGTCCCAGTCCTGGCCGGTGACGGTGAAGACCTTGCCCTCGGCGGTGTCGGTGCCGTCGGCGTAGAAGTCGGTGCTCATCAGTTGTAGCTCCTCCGCTGGTCCGGCGGTGGCACGCTGGCGCCCTTGTACTCGACGGGGATGCCGCCGAGCGGGTAGTCCTTGCGCTGCGGGTGGCCCGGCCAGTCGTCGGGCATCAGGATCCGGGTCAGCGCCGGGTGGCCGTCGAACCGCAGGCCGAACATGTCCCACGTCTCGCGCTCGTGCCAGTCGGCCGCGGGGTAGACCGGGACGAGGGACGGCAGGTGCGGATCGGCGTCGGGTACGGCGACCTCGACGCGGACCCGGCGGTTCCAGGTGAACGACATCAGGTGGTAGACCGCGTGCAGCTCGCGGCCGGTGTCACCCGGGTAGTGCACGCCGCTGACCCCCGAGAGCAGTTCGAAGCGCAGGCTCGGGTCGTCGCGGAGCTTCTTCGCCACCTCGCTCAGGTGGTCGCGGTGGACGTGGAAGGTGATCTCGCCGCGGTGGATCACGACCTGCTCGATCAGCGGGTCGAGCACGTCGGCGACCTTGTCGAACCAGCCGCCGTAGGGGCGCTGCGCCGCACCGGGTAGGACCACGGGAGCCACCAGGCCGCCGTACCCGCTGGTGTCGCCGGAGCCCTTGACGCCGAACATGCCGTGGCGCTCGCCGACCGCACGGACCTCGAGGCCCGGCTCGCCGAGCGCCTCGGGAGCGTTCTCCGGGGACTGCTCGACCGCGGGCTGCTCGACCGCCTTCTCGGGACCGGCGGGCTTGTCGTCGCTCACCGGAGCATCCCCCTCATGTCGCTGGTGGGAAGGGCGACCAGGCCCTCGGCCTCGAGCTCACGGATCTGCGCCTGGCGGTTGGCGCCGAGCGGGGTGTGCTGGACCTTGTCGTGGAGCTTGAGGATCGCGTCGATGAGCATCTCGGGGCGAGGCGGGCAACCCGGGAGGTACATGTCGACGGGGACGACGTGGTCGACGCCCTGGACGATCGCGTAGTTGTTGAACATGCCGCCGCTGCTGGCGCACACGCCCATCGCGAGCACCCACTTGGGCTCGGCCATCTGGTCGTAGATCTGGCGCAGGACCGGGGCCATCTTCTGGCTGACCCGGCCGGCCACGATCATCAGGTCGGCCTGGCGCGGGCTGGCGCGGAAGACCTCCATGCCGAACCGGGCGAGGTCGTACTTCGGGCCGCCGCTGGTCATCATCTCGATCGCGCAGCACGCGAGCCCGAAGGTCGCCGGCCAGAAGCTGGCCTTGCGCATGTAGCCGGCCAGGCCCTCGACCGTGCTCAGCAGGACTCCGCTCGGGAGCTTCTCCTCGACACCCATGGTCAGTCCCAATCCAATCCGCCGCGACGCCAGACGTAGGCGTAGGCCACGAAGACCGTGGCGATGAACAGCACCATCTCGATCAGTCCGTACCAGGCCATGGCGTCGAAGCGAACGGCCCACGGGTAGAGGAAGACGATCTCGATGTCGAAGACGATGAAGAGCATCGCGGTGATGTAGTACTTCACCGGGAAGCGCCCCGTCAGCGCCTGGGGGGTCGGCTCGATGCCGCACTCGTAGGAGTCGTACTTCGCGCGGTTGTAGCGCTTCGGCCCGACCAACGTGCTCATGACGACCGACCCGACCGCGAACAACGCGGCCAAAGCCGCCAGCACCAGCACCGGCGTGTAGAGCTCCATGAGCCTCCCTCTCGTGATCTTGTGAACAGAATCACTAGTGGCGTGCCACACATCCTGCCACTGCCCGGAGGCCTCGTCACAGGGGGGTGGTCATCGGGGGCGTCCGATGCGCCCGGCGACGCCGAAACCGGCCCTGACCTGCGGATTTAACGCACGAGAGGGTTGCGTAATTCAGGGTCTCGGGATGCGCTGGACCCACGTGTCCGGGAACAGCTGGCGCGGGATGGTGAGCCACTGCCGGCTGGCCTCGTCGCGTGCCAGGACGACGACGGATCCCGGTACGACGCGGGCCAGTCGCGCCCAGGGCAGCTCGCTGGCGCCGGCCGCCGTCTCGAGGCGCAGCGCCTCGTCCGTGGCCTCCGCCGCCGCCGTGGCGCCGACCGGGTAGGCGGCCAGCAGCATCCGGCGCACGGAGCGGCGCGCGCTCACCCAGAGCCAGGCTCCCATCGCGACCCCGAACACCGGACCCAGGAGGAGTCCGGGCGTGCCCCAGCGAGCCGAGCCGAACACCGCCATCGCACAGGCGGCGAGCACCACGAGGTAGAGCGCGAGCCGGCGCCACAGCTGCCAGGTCGACGTACGGACCAGCGCAGCCTGCTCGGCCTCCGTGACCGTCCACTCGACGCGGTCCACGGACGACTCCACGGGCCGGTCAGGCCGTCGCGCGGTGCAGGGCGACGATGCCGCCCGACAGGTTGCGCCACTCGGGCCTGCTCCAGCCCGCCTCGCCGATCAGGTCGGCCAGCCCGCGCTGGTCGGGCCAGGCGCGGATCGACTCGGCCAGGTAGACGTAGGCGTCGGGGGCCGAGGAGACGGTGCGGGCGACGGCGGGCAGCGCCTTCATGAGGTACTCGATGTAGACCGTGCGCCACGGGCTCCACGTGGGGTGGCTGAACTCGCAGACCACCAGCCGGCCGCCGGGCTTGGTGACCCGGCGCATCTCGGCGAGCCCGGCCAGCGGGTCCACGATGTTGCGCAGGCCGAACGAGATCGTGACCGCGTCGAAGGTCGCGTCGCGGAACGGCAGCTTCGTGCCGTCACCGGCGGTGAACGGCAGGTGGGGCAGCTGCTTCTTGCCCACCTGGAGCATGCCGATCGAGAAGTCGCACGGCACCACCTCGGCGCCGGCGTCGAGGAACGGCTGGCTGGAGGTGCCGGTGCCGGCAGCGAGGTCGAGCACCCGGTCGCCGTACGACGGGTCGACCGCGGCGAGGACGTCGCGCCGCCAGCGACGGTCCTGCCCGAAGGACAGGATGTCGTTGGTCAGGTCGTAGCGCCGAGCGACGGTGTCGAACATCCGTCGGACGTCGGCGGGCTGCTTGTCGAGCTCTGCACGGGCCACGCGGCGTCAGGCCCTTCCGGTGAGCTCGAGCACCTTGTCGACGTACGACGCGACCTCGTCGGGCGTCAGGCCGTTGGTGTAGAGGTCGTAGGTGAGGCCGTCGACCTCCTTGCGGCACTGCACGCGGTAGTCGGCGCCGGTGGGCTTCTGGTCGGTCGGCGTGCCGGTGGTCTGGTCGACCGGCTCGTTCCATGCGATCGCGCAGTGGCTGCCGTCGATCACCTCGAGCGTGTAGTGCGAACCCGACTCGTCGACGACGAACGGACCGCTCGGGTTGACCAGCCCGGCGTTGCCGGGGACGACCGTCACCGCGATCTGCGCCGGGATGGACTGGGACGAGGAGGAGGCGGCGGGCACGTCGATGTAGGCGCGGACGGCGGCCTCGTCGTACTGCTCGGCGAGGATCTTGCGGGTCTCCTCCTCCGACTTCGCGGCGCGGTCGGTGAAGGTCTTGATCTGGGCCGCCTGGTCGGGCGAGGTCGCGCCGGCCTGCTCCGGCGTGATCGCCTGGAGCGCGACGAAGCGGTCGTCGAGCTTGGTCGGCAGCGTGGGCACCGCGGCCGGGTCGTCGACGACCTTCGGGAGGCCGACGCCGAAGCCCACGGCTCCGGCGAGGAGGAGGACGCCGGAGGTGGCGCCCACGACTGTGGATCGAGCGATCGGCATCAGGCCATCATGCCGGGTCGACCTGAGCGTGTGCTGACCGGCCCGTCCAGCGACCGCCGGCGGATCAGAGGTCGGCGCCGTCGGCCAGCCGGGCGTACTCCTGGCCCGCGGCCTCGAGGAACCGGCCGAACTGCGCGTCGGCGACACCGAGCCCCTCGGCGGAGAACACCCGGTCGTGGATGGCGACATTGCGCGGCGCACCGACCTCCCGGGCGAAGTCGACGCCCTCGGAGACCCGCATCCAGGGCGCGCACACCGGCGCCAGCAGTACGTCGACCGCCGCCTCCGGCGCGACCAGCGCGTCGCCGGGGTGGAACACCGTGCTCTCCCCCGCGGTCAGCAGGTAGCCGCTGTTGTGGAAGCGCGGCAGCTCCGGGTGGATCACCGCGTGCAGCTCGCCCACCGCCCGGATCGCGAACCCGCCGATCGTCCAGGCCTCGTCGGGGGCGACCACGGTGACCCGCTCGAGCAGGTCCGGCGCGTGCTCGCGGATCTGGGCGGCGACGGCGTCGATGGTGAAGATCGGCGCGTCCGTGGCCCGCAGGTGGTCGGGCGCGTAGTGGTCGGGGTGCTCGTGGGTGACCAGCACCGCGTCGACGCCCTCGACGGACTCGCGCTGGCTCCACACGCCGGGGTCGAGGACGATCGTCGTAGGGCCGTGCTCGAGCCGGACCGCGGAATGACCGAACTTGGTGAGGCGCATGCCGTCCACGTTAGCGGCGGCTCCAGGCTCAGCCTGGCTCAGCCGGTCTGGTGGTGCACGTAGCACCAGCGCCAGTCCTCGTCCGGCTCGACCGAGCGCATGACGGGGTGCTGGGTGGCGCGGAAGTGGGCCGTGGCGTGCCGGCTCGGGGAGGAGTCGCAGCAGCCGACCTCGCCGCAGGACAGGCACATCCGCAGTGCGACCCAGCGGGTGCCCTCGGCGAGACACTCGGTGCAGACCGGGTCGTCCGGCGGGTCGAGCAGCGGCGCGTCGGCGAGGTGCTCGCAGCCGTCGTTGCGCTGCATCCGGCTGGTGGCGCGCAGGTCCGCGCGGGCGGCCTCCGCGGCGTCGAGCATCGACTCCTCGACGTCGAGCATGGCCAGCACCTCGCTGACGATCTCCGAGGGCACCGACCCGGTGGAGCGGATCTCCAGCACCCGGCGGCGCTCGGCCTCGATCATCTCGCCGCGCCAGCGTGAGTACAGGTCGCTCGGGCTCTCCTCGCCCTCGGTGGTGCCGAGGCGCTCCCAGGCGGCGAAGTTGCGCTGCTCGATGCGCTGGATGATCAGCGCGCGGACCTGGTGCGGGTCGTCGCAGTCGACCGCGAGCTCGTCGAGCCGGTGGATGCCGGCCTTGGCCGCCTGCTGGAGCAGGGTGGCCCGGGCGAGGGCGTCGTCGTGCGGGTCGGGCGAGGGCACGTGGAGCCTGCGGGCCAGGAGGGGCAGGGTCAGGCCCTGACCGAGAAGGGTGCCGGCCACGACCGTGAAGGCGACGATCAGCAGCACCTCGCGGTGCGCGGTGTCCTCGGGGACGGTGAACGCGGCGGCCAGGGTGACCACGCCGCGCATGCCCGCCCAGCCGATGAGGAAGGAGTAGCGCCACGAGCGCTGCTCCCCGGTCACCGGGTCCGGGCCGTGGCGCAGCAGGAAGGCCTGGCCGGCGAACACCCACACCATCCGCAGCACCACCACGGCCACGAACACGGCGGCACAGGCGACGGCGACGGTGCCGACACCGAACTCGCTCTCGCCGACCTCGGCCAGCAGCCAGTCGGCCTGCAGCCCGATGAGGAGGAAGACCGTGTTCTCCAGGACGTAGGCGATGGTGCGCCAGTTCATCCGCTCCGCGATCCGCGACTGCGCGGTCTGCAGCACCGGCGCCACGTGCCCGAGCGCCAGGCCCGCCACCACGACCGCGACCACGCCCGAGGCGTGGATCCGCTCGGCGACGATGTACGCCGCGAACGGGATCACCAGCGAGATCGCGGTGTCCATCAGCGGATCGGTGACCTTCTTGCGCAAGAAGCCGACGACCACGAACGTCAGTGCCCCGATCGCCACCCCGCCCCCGGCGGCGATGACGAAGTCGCGCCCGACCTGCCAGGCGGTGACCGTCGTACCGATGGCGGTGACGGCGGCGCGCAGCGCGACCAGCGCGCTCGCGTCGTTGAACAGCGACTCGCCCTCGAGGATCGTGACGATGCGCCGGGGCAGCCCGATCCGGCGGCCGATCGCGGTCGCGGCGACCGCGTCGGGCGGCGCGACGACCGCGCCGATCGCGAGCGCCAGCGGCCACTCGACGTCCGGGATGACGAGGCGGATGACGGCGGCGACGCCGAACGTCGTGAACGCGACCAGGCCCACGGACAGCAGCAGGATCGGACGCCGGTTGGCGTTGAAGTCGACGAGCGAGGTGTTGACCGCGGCCGAGTAGAGCAGCGGTGGGAGCAGGCCGAGGAGCACGACCTCGGGTTCGAGGCGCAGCTCCGGCACCCCCGGGACGTACGACGCCGCGACGCCCACCACGACCAGGGTCAACGGCGCCGGGACCTCGAAGCGCTCCGAGATCGCGGTGACCGTCAGGACCGTGGCCGCGATGGCGATGAGCAGGAAGGCGATCTCCACGTCAGTCTCCTTCGGTCGCGAGCGCCCGGATCCGCAGGTCCAGCTCGCGCCGGCCCTCCCGCGACACGACGGCCTCGACCACCTCGATGCCGCCGTTGGGACTGGCCAGCGCCTGGTCCAGCTCGGGGCGCGAGGTGACCCGCAGGTGCGGGACCCGGGCAGCCGCGCAGAGCCCGGCGAGGTCGTGGCCGTGGGGGGTGCCGAAGAGCCGCTCGAAAGACGCAGCGTGCTCGGGGGCGCCCTGCTCGAGCATGGAGAAGATCGCGCCTCCGTCGTCGTTGGGTACGACGATCGTCAGGTCCGGGCGCGGCTCGTCGGGTCCCAGGACCAGCGCGGTCTGGTCGTGCAGGAAGGTCAGGTCGCCCATCAGGGCGAGGTTCCGGGTGCCGTCGGGGCGGCCCAGTGCGGCGCCGACGGCGGTGCTGATGGTGCCGTCGATGCCGGCGAGGCCGCGGTTCGCGATCACCTTGCGGTGGGTGCCGACCGCGGGCGGGCGGGCCATGATGTCGAGGTCGCGGATCGGGCTCGACGCCCCCACGACCAGCAGGCCGCCGGCGGGGAGGGCGGCGTGGGTGGCCGCCGCGACGTCGTACGGCGTCAGGGCGGGCTGCTCCGCGAGCAGCCGGTCGATGCGCCGGCCGAGCTCGCGGTCCGCCGTACGCCAGGCGTCGAGCCAGGCCGGGTCGTCGGGCTGGTCCGCGGTCCACACCGGTCCGTCGATCGTGCGGGACCCGTCGGGCCGAACCGGCCACACACCCGGCCCCGGCACCACGAGGACCTCGACGTCGGCGCGCTCGAGCAGCCGGGTCACCGGCCGGGACAGGGTCGGGCGCCCGAACACGACGACCCGCTCGATCCGCGCCCCCAGCGGTCCGGCGAGCAGCAGGCGGTAGGTGCGCAGCGCGTTCTCGCCGGTCCGCGAGCCGCTGGACGGCTCCGCGAACAGCGGCCAGCCGGCGGCCTCGGCCAGCTGCCGCGCCCGCTGGCTCGCGTCGTCCCCCGCCACCACGACGGTCCGCGGCCCCTCCGTGAGCGGGTCGTGACCGCGCCCCGTACGAATTGGTCGCGAATCCGGCTCGATCGCAGCCAATTCGCATGGGGCGCGGGACACATCAGGCACGAGCGGGGTGTCGAGCTGGAGGTTGAGGTGGACGACGGAGTCCCACGGGGCGGGGACGGCGGCGAGGTCGGCCACCGAGTCGATGTCGTACGTCGGCACGAAGCCGCCGAAGATGCCCACCTGGTCGGTGGTCTGGTTGGCGCCGGTGCCGCGCAGCCGGGCGGGGCGGTCGGCCGAGACGACGACCAGCCCGACGCCGGCGTGCACCGCCTCCAGGACGGCGGGGTGCAGGTTGGCGACGGCCGTGCCGGAGGTGGTGAGGACGGCGGCGCGGGCGCCGGACTTGGTCAGGCCGAGGGCGAGGAAGCCGGCGGTGCGCTCGTCGATGCGGGTGTGCAGCCGGAGCGCGCCGGCCTGCGCGGCGGCCCACAGCGCCATCGCCAAGGGCGCGTTGCGGGAGCCGGGGGCGACCACGACCTCGCTCACGCCGGCTCGCCGCAGCCGGTCGACGAGGGCGTCCGCGAGCGCGAACGAGCTGTCCGTCATGGACGCTGATCCTTCCGCACCGCCCGCACCTGCGTGAGCCGGGCCTCCCAGTGCGCCACCCGGTCCGGCGTGGCGGCGAGGGCGTCGAGGCGCGCCTCCTCCACGGCAGGTCGTACGACGGGCAGCGCACCGCCGACCGGCAGCAACGACTCGCCCACGACGTCGCCGGTGAGCAGCTGCACCGTGGCCAGCCCGCAGGCGTACGGCAGCTCGGGCAGGGCGGCCGCGAGCGCGACCCCCGCGGCGATGCCGACCGAGGTCTCCAGCGCGCTGGACACCACGACGGGCAGGCCGATCCGCTCGGCGATCTCGAGGCACGCGTGGACCCCGCCGAGCGGCTGCACCTTGAGCACCGCGATGTCGGCGGCGTCGAGCTCGCGGACCCGGTAGGGGTCCTCCGCACGGCGGATCGACTCGTCGGCCGCGACCGGCACCGAGACCCGGCGCCGCACGAGCGCGAGGTCCTCGACGGACGTGACCGGCTGTTCGACGTACTCCAGGCCGCCGGCGGCCCGGTCCAGCCGGCCGATCGCGGCGACCGCGTCGTCGACCGACCAGCCACCGTTGGCGTCGACCCGGATCCGGCCGCCCGGACCGAGGGTGTCGAGCGCGTCGCGCACCGCCTCCAGCCTGGCCTCCTCCTCGGCGAGGCCCTGCCCCGGCTCGGCGACCTTGACCTTGGCGGTCGCGCAGCCACCGGCGAGCACTATCTCGTGCGCTCGCTCGGGTCCGACAGCGGGCACGGTCACGTTGACCGGCACCCGGTCGCGCACCGGCGCGGGCCACGTCCCGGCGGCGGCCTCCTCCGCGCAGCGCAGCCACGGCTCGGCCACCTCGGGCGGGTACTCCAGGAACGGGCTCCACTCCCCCCACCCGGCAGGCCCGGGCAGCAGCACGGCCTCACGCACCGTGATGCCGCGGAAGCGGGTCCGCATCGGGATCGAGACGACCCTCATCGCACCTCCTGGTCTCGAGACGGTTGCTGCGCAACCTCCTCGACCTCCGGGTGGTGCAGCAGCGCCTGCCGGTCGGGCTTCCCGTTGGCCAGCAGCGGGATCGCGTCCAGCAGCACCAGCTGGCGCGGCGCCCAGGCCCGGGGGTGCGCGGCGCCCACCCAGTCCCGCAGCTCTTCCAGCCCGGCCGTCCCCACGACGAAGGCCACGACCCGGTTGCCCCACTCCGGATCAGGTACGCCGAGCACCTCGGCGGCATCCACACCCGCATGCCCGCGCAGCCGCTCGGCCACCGCCGGCCCCGGCACGTTGAGCCCGCCCGTCACGATCACGTCGTCGACCCGCCCGATCACGGCCAGCCGCCCGTCCTCGTCGAACCGGCCGGCGTCGGAGGTCAGGAACCAGCCGTCGACGAGCACCTCGGCACTCAGGTCCGGCCGGCCGTCGTACCCGGTGAACAGGGTCGGCCCGGCGATCCGGATCCGGCCACCCTCCCCCAGCGCGACGGCGACCCCGTCGAGCGGCATCCCGTCGTACACGCAGCCTCCGGCGGTCTCCGCCGATCCGTACGTCGCGACCACCCGGACCCCCAGCTCCGCGGCCCGGAGTCGCAGGGACGCACCGATCGGACCGCCACCGAGCAGCACCGTGTGCGCGCGGCGCAGCGCCTCCAGGTCGGGCTGCGACGACAGCATCCGCGTCAGCTGCGTCGGCACCAGCGAGACGAACCACCCGTCGCCGTCGGGCCAGCCGTCACCGTCCAGCACGGTCGGCGCGTGCCCGGCGACCAGCGAGCGGACCACGACCTGCACCCCGGCGACGTACGACGGCGGCAGCGCCAGCACCCACGGTCCGCTCGCCCCCAGCCGGGCCGCCGAGGCCCGCACCGACGCGAGCACCGCGGCCCGTGGGACCCGGACCCGCTTGGGCTGCCCGGTCGACCCGGACGTGGCGACGACCAGGTCGACGTCGTCGGGGCCGTCGAGCCAGGCGCGCGCCTGCGCCACCACGCTGTCGGGCGAGCCCTCGGGCGACCAGAAATCCACGCGACAGACGCTAGCGGGCCCGGCGAGAATGACTGCCGATGAGCACTCCTCTCCCGGGCGATCCACGCGGGTTCTTCGCCCGCCTGATGCCTCCTGCCGGCCTGCCGCGACGACTCGCCACGCAGGGCATGGTCTTCGCCGTCGGCGAGAGCGCCTTCATGACGGGCAGCGCGGTCTTCCTGACCAAGGTCGTGGGCATGTCCGCGGGCCGCGCCGGCCTGGCACTGACGATCATGGGCATCGCCCAGTTCGCGTTCTCCTATCCCGCGGGCCGGATCATCGACCGGGTCGGCCCCAAGCGGATCTGGGCGGCCCAGGCCGTGGCCCGCGCCCTGGTGTTCCTCGCGCTCCCGTTCATCGAGGGCTTCGGGCAGTACGTCGTCGCGGCCGCCCTGATGGGCGCCTTCACCGCCTTCGGACGGTCGAGCCACCAGGCCTACGTCTACGACGTGCTGCCGCCCGCGACGCGCGTGCAGACGCAGTCCTACATGTACTCCTGGCTCAACATCGGCCACACCCTGGGCGCCCTCGTGGGCGGTCTGGCGCTCGCCACCGGCAGCCTCGAGGTGATCCGGTGGACGCCCGTGGTCACGGCCGTGCTGATGGTGGCCAACGCCGTGGGCATCACCCGGCTGCCCGCCGCCCCGCACGACCTGCGCGTCTCGAGCGGCGAGGCCCGCGTCCGCCCGACCGGTCCCGGCCCGCTGCGCAACATCGGCTGGATGTTCACGACCTTCTTCCTCGGCGTGATGTGGACCAACCAGATCCTGCTCAACGTCGTGATCCCGCTGTGGCTGGTCGAGGCCACCGACGCGCCGCAGGTCCTGCTGGCCTGGCTGTTCGGCACCAACACGGTGCTGTGCATCTTCCTGCCGGCCTACACCTCGAAGGGGGTGCGCAACCTCGACGACGCCCTGCGCTACGTCTGGATCTCGTCCGCCTTCTTCGTGACCTCCTGCGTCATCACGATGATCACCCACTCGACGGTCGGCCTGATCACGGTGCTGCTCGTCTGGCTGGGTCACGTCACGGTCACCGGCGCCGAGCTCGCCATCTCCGGCGCCAGCTGGTCCTTCGAGGCCGAGCTGTCCGACCCGGACCGGCGCGGCGAGTACCAGGGCGTCCAGGAGGTCGCCGGCGCGCTGGGCTTCCAGTGGTCGCCGGCCGTCTACACCTTCCTCGCCCTGACCTGGGGCGCCGAGGGCTGGCTGGTGATCGCGGGCATCATCCTCGTCGCCACGATCGGGCTCGGTCCGTCCGTGCGGGCGGCACGGCGCTTCGCCGAGCGGAACTTCCGGCCCGTCGCCGCCGGGGAGAGCGCACCCACCGTCACGGCGTGAGCAGGGTCCGCACCCGTTCGAGGACACGACGGGCGGCGTCGTACTCCTCGTCGCCGAGCTCAGCGCGGAACCGGCGGTCGAGATCGGTGATGTGGTCGAAGCCGGCCTGGGCGACCTCCTTGCCGTACGCCGTGTAGGTCACCAGCTTCGCGCGCCCGTCGGAGGGGTCCGGCACCATCTCGAGGATCCCGAGCCGGACCAGGTCGCGGACCGCCTCGCCCATCGACTGCCGGGTGATCTCCGCACGGGCGGCCATGTCGGCGGCGCGGGCCCCCTCGGGCGGCAGGGTCGCGAACACCGCCGAGTGCGCGAGCGCGACCTCGGGGAAGCCGGCGCGGTGCGCGCTGGCGATCATGTCGGCCCGCAGCGCCCGGGCCGTCTTCTCCACGAGCGCGATCAACGGCTCGCGATCGGGGCGGTTCAGCTCTCTTGACATATCGACAGGCTACCTTCCATTATTGACAGGCAGCCTTACTTTATCAGGAGATGCCATGGACGTACGAACCCTTCGGCCCGCCGTCGCCCGGCTGTTCCGACCGCAGCTCCCCGGCAGCACCCGCACGGTCCGGGTGGCGGTCGAGCAGGAGCTGTTCGCCATGGGCCTCTTCAGCGGCGCAAGCGTCGCGCCCGAGCGGGTCCGCGAGGCGAGCGCCGGTCGCTGGTACGCACCCTGGCTGAGCTTCGAGCCCGGCGGCCAGGTCGAGATCAGCCTCCCGTCCGCACCGTCGCCCGATGCCGCGGCCCGCCACCTCGTCGAGGTCACCGCCGCCCTCGGCCGCGACCTGCAGCCGCACTCGGTGGTGCTCGACGCCCGCCCCGTCCGCCGCTGTGACCCGGCCACGCCGCGCCACCTGCGCACCCCGCGGTACGACGCCATGGAGCACCACCTCGACACGATCGGCCCCGCCGGCCGCCGGATGATGCGCTCCACCGCCTCCACTCAGGCCTGCCTCGACTGGTGGCCGGGCGCCGCCGGGATCGAACAGTGGCGGGTGCTGCTGCTGGCCGGCCCGTTCCTCGCCGCCGCGACCGCGCGCAGCACCGGACCCGACGGCCGGCTCACCACCTGGCTCGCGGTCGACCCCGCGCGGACCGCCTTCGACGACCGGCTGCTCCACGGCGACGACCCGGTCGCCGCCTACGCCTCCTTCGCCGCCGGCGCCACCGACTTCCTCGGAGCGAGCGCCGAGGCGCACCTCAGCACGCTGTTCCCGCCGGTCCGCCCGCGCGGGCGCTACCTCGAGGTCCGCTTCCCCGACGCCCGCCCTGCCCGCGAGGTCGGCGACCTGCTGCACGGCCTCGCCGCGCTCCTGTACGACGACGAGCGCCGGCGTGCGGCCCTCGCCTCCCTCTCGGGAGAGCGGGCCCGGCTGGCCGAGCACTGGGCAGACGCTGCGGCGGGCTGCTGCGACGCGGACCGCGGGCTCGCTCTCCTGACCGGCTCGCGCCGGAGGGTCGCGGCATGAGCGTCCTGGTCGTGGCCGACCCGTGGGCCGGGCTGGACCCGGCAGTCGACTCGACCGTCGGGCTGGTCGCCGCGGCCCAGGACCTCGGCGTCGCCGTCCGGGTCTGCACGCCCGAGGACCTCACGGTGGTCGCGGGGCGCCTGCTGGCACGAGCCACGCCGGTGACGCTCGGTCCGCGCGTCCGCGGCGACGACCACCGCTGGCTCGTCAGCACGCCGTGGTGCCACGTCGGGCTCCCGGAGACCGTCGACGTGGCCGCGACGGTGCAGCTCGTGCTGCTGCGGATCGACCCGCCGGTCGACGCGCGGTACCTGCACACGACGTACCTCCTCGACCTGGTCGAGGCCGCCGGCACCCGGGTGGTCAACCACCCCGCGGGCGTGCGCGCGCTGCACGAGAAGCTGGTCGCGCTGCGCTTCCCCGAGCTCTGTCCACCGACGCTGGTGACCCCCGATCCCGCGCAGGTGCGCCGATTCGTGGCCGAGCACGGCGCGGCCGTCGTGAAGCCGGTCGACGGGTTCGGCGGCCTCGACGTGTGGCTGCTGCACGACGACGCGGCCGCGCGAGCGCTGGCCGAGTCGGCGACCGCCGGCGGCCGGCGGCACGTGATCGCGCAGGCCCACCTCAGCGCCGTCGCCGACGGCAACAAGCGGCTGTTCCTCGTCGACGGCGAGATCGTCGGCGCCGTCCTGCGTCACCTCGAGCCCGGCGACTTCCGGATCGGGCCGCCCTCCGCCCCTGCGAGCGTCGACGCCGCCGACCGGCGCATCGTCGCCGCCGTCGCTCCCCTGCTCGCCCGCCACGGCATCGCGACCGCCGGCCTCGACGTCATCGACGGCCGCCTGATCGAGGTCAACGTGACCTGCCCCGGCGGCACGAGCAAGACCGACGCCCTGCTGGGCACCGACCTGGCCGGTGCGACCCTGCGCCGGCTCCTCCCGACCGTCCTCCCGACCGTCCTCCCGAGAGAAGAGGCCTTCGCATGAGCACCATCGTGATCACCTGCATCGCCCTGATGGGCATGCTGCTGTTCGTCCTCGGCGCCAACGTCACCCGGCACAGGGCGATCCGCGGCGGGGACGGACCGCAGATGCCCACCGACCCGGCCGACCGCCTGCTCATCGCGCAGCGCGCGCACGGCAACGCGGCCGAGTACGTCCCGACGCTCGTCGTCCTCCTCGTCGTCTGCTCCACGCTGACCGCCGGCTGGTGGCTCGACGTGCTCGCCGTGGTCGCCACCGCGGCCCGCTTCGGGCACGCCTTCGGCATGCTCAGGTCGAGGACGCTGGCCGCGCACGGCCCGGTCCGCGACTCCGGGGCGATGTTCACCTACCTGTCCGGCATCGCGCTCGGGGTGACGGCGCTCGTCGCGATGTGACCCGGATCCCCCGGAAGTCCTTCGACAGCCGGCCGGCGCCGGGCATAGGTTCTCCTCTCGATGCCCAACCTCCTCTCGGACCGGGTCACCCGCCTCGCCGGCCCCACTCCTCTCGTCCGCCGTCTGTCCGGCCAGTCCGTGCTCTCCGCCTTCGGCGACGGGGTGTTCCTCACCGGGAGCGCGGTGTTCTTCACCCAGATCGTCGGGCTGTCCGCGGCCCAGGTCGGCCTGGGCCTGTCCATCGCGGGCCTGGTGACCTTCCTGCTCGCCGTACCCCTGGGCAAGCTCTCCGACCGCTACGGCGCCAAGCGGGTCTGGGCGCTCGCCTCGCTGGTCGAGGCGCTGCTCTACCTGGCGTGGCTGGCCGTCGGTGGGCTGCTCACGTTCGTCGCGATGATGATCGTGCTGGAGAACGTCACGTCGGCGAGCCGGTCGGCGCGCAACGCCTACCGTTTCGACGTCTTCCCGCGCGAGGAGCGAGTGTCGTCCAACGCCTACTTCCGCGCCGCCCGCAACGTCGGCTACACCCTGGGCGCCCTGCTGGCCGGCATCGCGCTGGCCACCAACGACGACCACGTGATCCGCGCCGTACCGCTCGCGACGGCCACCCTGCTCGTCCTCAACGCCGCCCTCGTCTCCCGGCTGCCCTCGGTCGCGCACCACGCCGAGGAGGCGCCGCTCGAGGAGGCCCTGGAGGCGGTGACCGACGGACGGGACGGCGACCGGCGCAGTGCGCTGCGCAACAAGGGGTACGTCGCGATGGCGGTCTGCGGCGGCATCCTCGGCACCCACCAGGTGCTGCTCAACGTCGTCATCCCGCTGTGGCTCGTCGAGGAGACCGACGCGCCGCGGGTGCTGCTGGCCTGGCTGTTCGGCACCAACACGGTGATGGCGGTGCTGCTCCAGGTGGCGGCGGCCCGCGGCGTCACCACCGTCGGCGACTCGCTGCGCGCCCAGCGCCGGGGTGCGTTCTTCTTCGTCCTGTCCTGCGGGATCGTGCTGGTCACCCACGACACCGTCGGCTGGGTGACCATCGCGCTGGTCTGGATCGGGCACGTCACCGTCACCGGCGCCGAGCTGTTCCAGTCCGCCGGGGAGTGGGGCCTGCAGGCCGAGCTGTCCGACCCCGCGCGCCGCGGCGAGTACCAGGGCGTCTCCCAGCTCGGCTATACCCTCGGCACGGTCTGGGCGCCGGCGGCGTACACCTTCCTCGCCATGGAGTGGGGCACCCCGGGATGGTTCGTGATCGCCGGGATCGTCCTCGTCGCGGCCGTCCTCATCCACCCGGCAGCACGCGCCGCCGAGCGCCACCTGACCCGGCTGGACGACGCCGCGGCCGCGCCTGCTTGAATCGACGGCTATGGCCACTGCAGCGCACTGGATCGCGGGCGCCCGCGTCCGCACCCTCCCGGCGGCGGTCGCGCCGGTCGTCGTCGGCACCGCCGTCGCCGTGTACGACGACCGCGGGGTCTGGTGGAAGGCGCTGCTCGCCGCCGTGGTGAGCCTGGCCCTCCAGGTCGGCGTCAACTACGCCAACGACTACTCCGACGGCATCCGTGGCACCGACGACGAGCGGGTCGGCCCGCTGCGCCTGGTCGGCTCCGGGCTCGCCAGCCCCGGCGCGGTGAAGCGCGCCGCCTTCGGCTCCTTCGGCGTCGCCGGCGTCGCCGGCCTGGTCCTGGCGGCGACCACCTCGTGGTGGCTGGTCCTCGTCGGGGCGCTCTGCGTGCTCGCCGCCTGGTACTACACCGGTGGCAAGAAGCCCTACGGCTACCTCGGGCTCGGGGAGGTCATGGTGTTCGTGTTCTTCGGCCTGGTCGCCGTCGTCGGCACCACCTGGGTGCAGACCGAGCGCTGGGGCGCCAGCGGCTGGGCCGCCCTCGCCGCCGGCACCGGTGTCGGCGCGCTGGCCTGCGCGATCCTGGTCGCCAACAACCTGCGCGACATCCCCACCGACAGGGTCGCCGGCAAGATGACACTGGCCGTGCGGCTCGGCGACCGTCGTACCCGGGGCTTCTACGCCGTCCTCGTCGGCCTGTCCGCCGCCGCCGTCGTCGTGCTCGCGGCCCTCACCACCTGGTGGGCACTGCTCGGCCTGGGCTTCCTGCTGCCCGCCGTGGCGGCGGCACGGATCGTCCTCGGCGGCGCCCAGGGCCCGGCGCTGATCCCGGTGCTGCAGAAGACCGGGGTGGCCGAGCTGGTCTGGGCCGTGCTGGCCGGCGTCGGCCTGGTCGTGGGCTGAGGCTTCGCCTCAGTCCTCCGTGTCCTCCTTGGACCGCATCTCCTCGTACTTCTCGGTGATCCGGCCCGCGCGGTTCTCGACCTTCACCGCGAACGCCGAGCGCTGCCGCTCGAGCAGGACGTACGACGCGACGCCGCTGACCAGGAAGGCGATCACGATGACCCACAGCACGTTGACGGTGTCGGCGACGAGCAGCCACACGCCGCCCACCACGCAGAACGCGCCGATGAACAGGCCCGCGCGCAGGGCCGTGTAGATCCAGAACTCCTTCACCTGTCCAGCCTAGGCCGGAGAAGCGCGGAGAAGGTCATCGGGAGGGGGAACGATCTCACCGCCCAGGTCCTACTCTGGAGACGTGAAGCTGTTGCTCGTCGTCCTCGTCTTCGCGGCCGTGACCTACCTCGCGGTCCGCTGGCTGCAGGAGCACGGCGACGGCGACCAGCCGGCGCGTCGTCGGACGCCGAAGCCGCACCCGCCCACCCGTCCGGTCGCCCCTGACGACGACGAGGGCTTCCTGCGCGACCTCGAGTGGCGTCGCCGCCAGCGGGAGCGACACCGCGACACACCGCAGCCGCCGGACTCCCCCGACGCCTGAGCCGGCCGGCCTCCGGTTCAACTACCGAATTCGTCCCCGGAACGGCAGTTCGGCGACAAGTCCGGTAGTTGCGTCGACAACACGCTCGGCCGCGTAGGAGTGCTGGCTCGTGGTCGAGAAGTAGTTGATCCCGATGAAGTTGAACCACAGCGTCGCGACGCCGAGCAGCGCGAGCAGGGCGGCCTTGCGGCCCTTCCAGCCGGCGGTGGCACGGGCGTGGAGGTAGCCGGCGTACACGACCCAGGTGATGAACGCCCACACCTCCTTGGGGTCCCAGTTCCAGTAGCGCGACCAGGCCTCGTGCGCCCAGATCGGGCCGGTGATCAGGACCGCGAAGGTCCACACCGGGAACGCGAAGGCGTGCACCCGGTAGGCGAGGCGGTCGAGGGCGTCGAGCTGGGGGACCCGCCCGATCCACCGGCTCAGCGGCCGCTCGGTCGCGGCGGCGCGGCGCTCGGCGCGCATCCGGACGAGGTACATGGCCGACGCGATGCCGCCGAGGGTGAAGGCGCCGGTCGCGGTGATCGCGGACACCACGTGGATCACGAGCCACGGCGAGTTCAGCGCCTCGGTGAGCGGCGCGACGGCGTCGTAGAGCCAGATCACGGCCAGCATGAGGGTGGCGACGACGAAGCCGACGACGAGCGGGCCCATCCAGCCGAGGGCGAACTTCTTGTAGAGCACGACGTACAGCAGCGCCACGACGAACGTGCCGGAGAGCGTGAACTCGTACATGTTGCCCCAGGGCACCCGGTTCGGGTCCGCGGCCATGCCGCGGCCGGCCAGGGCCACGAAGTGGGCGGCACAGGCGATCGAGGTGAGCAGGATGCCGAGCCGGCCGAGGAACGCTGTCCGCGCGCCCTCGGGCTCGGGCTCCGCCGCCGTCGGCGCGTCCGCCGCGGCGCCGGCGCCCACCAGCTCACGGTCGGCCGCCGGCTGACGCAGCGAGGCCCATTCGGCCAGATAGACCACCAGGGCCAGGAAGTAGACGACGCCGGCCGTCGCGACGGCCTGGTTGCTCAGCGTCTCCCACGCGGTGTTGCTCATGACTGCCTCACGTTCTCGGGTTCGTCCCGCAGCTTGTCGAGTACGGCGGCGAGGACCTCGTCCATCTCACCATTTCCGGATCTGTCGAGGACCGCCACCTCGACCCGGGTGCCGCTGCCGTCCCCGTCAGCACCGGCGGGCACCGCCCGCACCCACACCCGGCGCGGCCGGATGAAGAGCGAGCAGCACAGGCCGATGAGGGCGAGGATCACGCCGGTCAGCGCGATCCCCTTGCCGGGCGTCTGGCTGATCTGCACCCGGATCCACGGGTCCACCCGGTCGAAGGTCACCGAGCCGAGCCCGTCGGGCAGCTCGACGGAGTCACCGGGCTGCAGGTCGACGCGCAGCGGCTTGCCGTCGGCCTTCTTCAGCTGGGTCGCCTTGGCCTTGTCGAGGACGTAGACCGACTGCGAGCGACCGTCGTCGAGCCCGAGGTCGCCGGTGTAGGCGAGCATCGACAGCGTCGGGTTGAGGTCGTCGCCGAAGACGGTGACGGGGTTGCCGTCCTTCATCTCGAAGCTGGGGAAGAACAGGCCGTCGAGCCCGATCTGGCCCGGCTTCGCGGTCGGGCACTTCACGACGCCGTACGACAAGAAGCTGGCGTCGCGTGGCAGGAAGACCGTCGGCCCGGTGCACACGACCTGGCCGGTGCCGTCGCGGACCGTGATGACCGGGGCGTAGCCGTGCCCGATCAGGAAGACGTCGGTGCCGTCGATCTCGAGCGGGTGGTTGACCTTGAGGTCGTACTTCTCCGGCTCGCCGTCGCCGACGCGGTAGGTCAGCCCGGCCTGGAACTTGCGGGCCTGGCCGAAGCGCGGGCCCTCCTTGAGCCAGTCGACGGAGAACTTGTCGACGCTGAACCGGAAGTTCTCCATCTGGCTCTGCCGGAACAGGCCACCGGGCTTGAAGTCGTCGTACTGCGTGAGGTTGTTGCTGAAGGTGGTGCCCTGCACCAGGATCACCCCGCCCTGGTAGCCCCACAGGCCACCCATCGCGACGCCGGCGAGCACGATCAGCAGGGACAGGTGGAAGACCAGGTTGCCGGCCTCGCGGACGTAGCCCCGCTCGGCGGCCACGAAGTCGTCGCCCTCGCCGGCCTTGCGGATCCGGTGGCGTCGGCCGAGCACCCGGCGGGCCCGGGCCAGCACCTCGTCGGGCTCCTGCTCGGTGTCGTACGACGCCTGGACCGGCATGCGGGTCAGGTGGCGCGGTGCCGCGGGCGGCTGGGCGCGCAGGGCCCGGTAGTAGACGAACAGGCGCGGGATGATGCAGCCCACCAGGGACAGCACGAGCAGCAGGTAGACCGCCGAGAACCACGGCGAGCTGTAGACCGAGAACAGGTCGAGCTTCTCGTAGACCGGCGTCAGCTTCGGGTGCTCGTCCTTCCAGCGGGTCACGGCGAGCGAGTCGACGTCGGCCTGCGGGATCACCGAGCCGGGGATGGCGGCCAGCGCGAGCAGCAGGAGCAGCATCAGCGCAGTGCGCATCGAGGTGATCTGGCGCCACGTCCACCGGCCGAGCTCGCGCGCGGTCAGCTCTCCGGACCGGCGCTCGGTAGGGCGCTCGTCGGGGCCGCTCATACGAGCGTCTCCCCGAAGTCGACGGTGCGCAGCTGCGCCCACTGGACGATGTGGTCCCACCAGCCGGTGACCATCAGCAGGCCGATCGCGACCAGGAACAGCCCGCCGATCCGCATCACGGTGGCCTGGTGGCGGCGTACCCACTTCAGCGCGCCGACGGTGCGGTTGTAGGCCAGCGCCACGATCACGAACGGGATGCCGAGGCCGAGCGCGTAGCAGAGCGCGAGCAGCGCACCGCGGGCTGCGGTGCCGCCGTCGGCGTAGGTGAGGTTGAGGATGACGCCGAAGGTCGGGCCGACGCAGGGCGTCCACCCGATCGCGAACAGCGCACCGATGAGCGGGGCGGCACCGAGGCCGACGCCCGGCAGCTTGTGGATGCGCACGTCGCGCTGCAGCCACGGGACGAACCCGGCGAACACCAGCCCGAGCACGATGAGGATCCCGCCGAGCACGAGGGTGATGGTGTCCTGCCAGCGCTGCAGCTGGGAGGCGAGGCCGCCGAACGCCGTACCGGCGAACACGAAGACGACCGCGAAGCCGAGCACGAAGAGCACCGAGCCGAGCAGCATCCGGCCTCGGCGGTGGCTCGCCTCACCGGCGGCCAGGTCGGCGCCGGAGAGCCCGGTCGCATAGGACAGGTAGCCCGGCAGCAGGGGCAGCACGCACGGGGAGAAGAAGGAGACCAGCCCGGCGACCATCGCGACGGGGACGGCGATCCCGAGCCCGCCGGCGAGCGCCTGCTCGCGGAACCAGTCACCCATCGGACTCCGCCAGGGTGTCCTCGACGACGGTGGTCAACGTGGTCTTCGACGGGACCGGCCCGTTGATCAGCGCCGCGACCCGGCCCTCACGGTCGAGGACCAGGGTGGCCGGGGGCGCGTACGGCGCGTACTTGCCCATGTCGAGCAGCGTCTCGCTGCCCGGGTCGTAGAGCGACGGGTAGTCGACGCCGCGGTCCCTCTCGAACGCCGCCGCGGTCTCCGGCGCGAGGTCACGGATGTTGATGCCGACGAAGGCGACCTGGTCGGGCTGGTCCTTGGCCAGCTCGTCCTCGGCCTCGACCAGCATCGGCATCTCGCTGCGGCACGGCCCGCACCCGGACCACCAGACGTTGAGCACGACGACCTTGCCGCGCAGGTCGGCGATGTCGAGCGGCTGGCCCTGGATCGTCGTACCGCTGATGCCGAGGGGCTGCTGCCGGTCGGCGGCCTTGACCAGGACGAGCTGCTGGTCGCCGTTGATGTAGTTCTGGTCGCCGGTGCCGCCGATCCGGGAGCACCCGGACGCGAGGAGGACCAGCCCGATCAGGGCGACGACACGACGTCTCATGCCGAAGGGGTCCCCTCCGGCCGGTTCTCCTCCGGTGCGTCACCGGCGGAGAACGGCGCGGCGATGTCGCCGGTCGGGATCAGGTCGATGGCGGGCTCGGCGTACGAGATCTCGACCAGCTCCTCGCCGGCGAACCCGAACGAGGTGATCGAGCACAGCGTGCACTGGCGCTTGCGCGGGTCGTGGAGGAAGGAGCGCTTCTCCGCGGCCAGGCGGGTGGTCCAGATCGGCAGCTGGTGGGAGACCAGGACGGCCTCGTGACCGGCGGCGTCGCGACGCGCGTCGTGGACGGCCGCCATCATCCGCTCGACGATCGCCCGGTAGGGCTCGCCCCACGACGGTTTGAACGGGTTGTAGAGGTGGCGCCACAGCAGCGGGTTGCGCAGCGCGTTGTTGCCCTTGCCGAAGGTCAGGCCCTCGAACCGGTTGGCGGACTCGATCACCCGCGCCTCGCGACCGACCTCGAGCCCGAGCGCGGACGCCAGGGGCGCGGCGGTCTCCTGGGCGCGCTCCAGCGGCGAGGAGCGGATCACCGTGATGTCGTTGCCCTTGAGCGCCTCGGCGACCCGGTCGGCCATCGCGCGCCCGCGGTCGGAGAGGTGGAAGCCGTCGCGGCGGCCGTAGAGCACGCCCTCGGGGTTGTGGACCTCGCCGTGACGGACCAGGTGGACGATCGTGTCGGGGGTGCTCACAGCGCGGCTCCGAAGGCGGTGGCGGCGGCGCGGGCAGCCACCGGAAGGGCGTCGAGGACCTGCTGGACGGCCCGGTCGTCGTGGGACGAGGACACGAACCACGCCTCGAAGGCCGACGGCGGCAGGTGCACGCCCTGGTCGAGCATCGAGTGGAAGAGCGCGGCGTACGCCGGCACGCTGGTGCCCTGCGCCTGCGCGAAGTTCGTCACCGGGGCCTCGGTGAGGAACACCGAGAACATCGAGCCGGTCGACTGGATGACGTGCGGCAACCCGGCAGCGGTGAACGACTCCGCGACCCCGGCGCGCAGCGCGTCGGCGACGACGTCGAGCCGGGCGTAGACCTCGTCGGTCGCGGCGGTGAGGGTGGCGAGGCCGGCGGCGGTCGCGACCGGGTTCCCGGCCAGGGTGCCGGCCTGGTAGACGGGGCCCTCGGGAGCGAGGTGGGCCATCACGTCGGCGCGGCCGCCGAACGCGGCGGCCGGGAAGCCGCCGCCCATCACCTTGCCGAAGGTCATCAGGTCGGGGGCCCAGCCCTCGACGGCGCCGTCGGTTCCCCACTGGCCGGCCTCCGAGACCCGGAAGCCGGTCATCACCTCGTCACTGATGAACAGCGCGCCGTGAGCCTTGCAGGTCTCGGCGAGGAACCGGTTGAACCCCGGCGCGGGAGGTACGACGCCCATGTTGCCCGGCGCGGCCTCGGTGATCAGGCAGGCGATCCGGTCGCCGTGCTCGGCGAACACCGCGGCGACCGCCTCGCGGTCGTTGTAGGGCAGCACCAGGGTCAGCTCGGTGGAGCTGGCCGGCACGCCCGGGGTGCCGGGGATGGAGAAGGTGGTCAGGCCCGAGCCCGCCGCGGCGAGCAGCGAGTCGACGTGGCCGTGGTAGCAGCCGGCGAACTTCACGACCACGTCGCGGCCGGTGAAGCCGCGGGCGAGCCGGATCGCCGACATGGTCGCCTCGGTGCCGGAGGTGACCAGGCGCAGCCGCTCGACCGGGGTGCGCGCGACGATCGCCTCCACGAGCGCCACCTCGCCCTCCGTGGGCGTGCCGTACGACGTCCCGCGGCCCACCGCCGCCTGGACGGCGTCGAGCACGGCGGGGTGCCCGTGGCCCAGGAGCATCGGCCCCCAGGAGCAGATCAGGTCGACGTACTCGTTGCCGTCGACGTCGGTCAGCCACGGCCCGGAGGCCGAGCGGATGAACCGCGGCGTACCGCCGACGGCGTTGAACGCACGGACCGGGGAGTTGACGCCGCCGGGGGTCACCTCACGGGCCCGGGCGAAGAGGGCCTCGGAGGTCGAGGTCAGGGGTGCGGACACCGCGCCATTGTCGCCGATGGGTCCCAATGGCCCTCATCCCGGCCACCTGTTTTGTGCACCGCGCCCATAGCACGGGCGCGACGTTGTGTGCGGGATCATGTGACACCCGTAACGCGGGTGTGTCACGATTCGTTGACTCGGTGCACAGGTGGGCACTGAGGGAGAGCCCGCGAGAACGGGGCCACTCGTGGCCAGGGGAGAGAGTTACACATGTCGAGGAAGCGTCTGGGGCGACTGCAACGCGTCGCGACCATCATCCCGCTCGCCTTGCTGTCCGCAGCGTGGACCGCTTCGGTCGCCGGCATCGGCGGCATCGGCTCGCCGGTCCAGGCCGCCGAGACGCCCGGTCAGGTGACCGACGGCACCAGCGTCCCGGAGGAGTCCATCGAGGACCCCGCGAGCCTCTCCGACCCGGCCTCGATCGAGGGACTCGAGGACGGCAACGAGGCGGGCATCGTCTCCGCCGCCTCCACCAACGCGATCCCGGCCGCCGCCCTGGCCGCCTACCAGCGCGCCGAGACGGTCATCAACTCCGCCGACGAGTCCTGCAACATCACCTGGCAGCTCATCGCCGCGATCGGCCGCGTGGAGTCCAACCACGGTCGCCACGGCGGCAACGTCCTCGACAACGACGGCGTGGCCACCCCCGGCATCTACGGCCCGGCGCTCGACGGCCAGGCCAACACCAAGGCCATCTCCGACACCGACGCGGGCGTCTACGACAACGACACCCAGTGGGACCGCGCGGTCGGCCCGATGCAGTTCATCCCCTCGACCTGGCAGGTCGTCGGCGTGGACGCCGACGACGACGCCGCCCGCAACCCGCAGGACATCGACGACGCGGCGCTGGCCGCCGCCGTCTACCTCTGCTCCGGCGACGGCGACCTCTCCACGGTCGTCGGCCAGCGGGCCGCGGTCTACCGCTACAACCACAGCCAGGCCTACGTCGACCTGGTCCTCAAGATCATGAACGCCTACCTCGAGGGCGACTTCACCTCGGTGCCGAACAACTCGACCGCCGCGGGCTACGTCGTCCCCGAGCCGCCGAGCTTCGACGTCAGCGGCCCCGGCAAGTTCAAGAGCAACAAGGGCGGCAAGGGCACCACCACCGGCACCCCGTCCGCCGACCCGACCCTCCCGGCACCGCCCGCGGACGCCGGCAACGGCGGCAACAACGGCGGCGGCACCGGCGGCGGTGGCACCGGTGGCGGCGGCACCGGCGGCGGCGGCACCGCGCCGAGCCTCCCGGAGCTGCCCGGCCCGCTCAACGACGTCGACACGGGCGCCGGCGCGGTCACCTCGAACCTGATCAGCGGCGTCCTGGGCCTGCTGACCAGCCAGCAGGCGGCGAGCGCCTGCCAGGCCGAGTACCCGAAGCTGACCCAGTCGGTGCAGCTGCTGAACTGCCTGCTCAGCTACGGCCTCAAGCCGTAGCCCACGCACGACCCGCGAGAGCCCCGGAACTGCCCCCCTGGTCCGGGGCTCTCGTGTTTCTCCTGCCGTGGGCCCACCCAGCGACTACCGTTTCCCGCGGCCTCCACCGAGGCCCGGAGGAGGAGACGTGGCACTCACGGGCGAGGACACCGCGCTGGCAGGCGTGCGGGTCGTGGACCTCACCGCCCACGCCGACGAGCGGGGACAGTTCGTGGAGGTGTTCCGCGACGAGTGGCCGCTCGACGTGCGCCCGGTGCAGTGGAACGCCGTCCGCTCCCGGGCCGGGGTGCTGCGCGGGGTCCACGTGCACGTCACCCACCACGACTACCTCACCGTCCTCGCCGGCACCCTGGTCCTCGGCCTGCACGACCTGCGTCCCGACAGCCCGACGACCGGACGCTCCGCCGTGCTGACGATCGACGCCGACGCGCCCACGGCCGTCGCGATCCCGCCCGGCGTGTGCCACGGCTTCTGGTTCCCGGTGCCGAGCGTCCACCTGTACGGCGTCGACAGCTACTGGGACGTCGCCGACGAGCTCGGCTGCCGCTACGACGACCCCGCGCTCGGCCTCGACTGGCGGCTGGACCCCGACCCGCTGCTCTCCGAGCGGGACCGGGGCGCCCCGGACTTCGCGACCATGCGCGCGGCGTACCTCTCCGGGGTCGAGGCGTGAGATTCCCTAGGTCAACCTCAGGCGGCTTGAAGTTGCATGGCGCCTCCGTGGAGTTCGGGGTTGTAGGCGGTGTGGTCTTGCCAGCAGCGCCAGATCACGCGGACCCATGCGCGGGCCAGGATGCGCACGGCGTGGGGGTGGCGTTTGCCGCGGGCGATGGCGTCGGCGTAGATCTTCGCGGCCCATGGGCTCGCGTTGCGGGAGTCGTCGGCGAAGTCGATGAGTGCGTTGCGGAGCTTCTTGTCCGCGGCCCAGCGGAACCCGACGGTGTGGAGCTTGCCGCTGGCCTTGGTGACGGGCGCGACGCCGGCCAGGGCGGCGAGGGATTCCTCGTCGGGGAACCGGGCGCGGACGTCGCCGATCTCGGACAGCAGCAGGGCTGCGCGGACGCCGTGTCCGGCTTTGGGCAGGGACGTGAAGATGTGCGCGTCGGCGTGGGCGTCGAGGCGTTCGATGATCTCGGCCTCGAGTTCGCGTTCCTCGTGGCGGGTGGTCTCGATGGTGCGCAGCAGGGCCAGCACGCACACGGCTCGTCCTTCGGCTTCGGTCGCGGACAGGCCTGCGGATGGGGCGTCGGCGATGCGGGCGTAGAGCTCGTCAACGGGCTTGCGGCCGCAATAGGCGATGCGGCGCAGGAACGCAGCGAACCGGGCCGGAGTGAGCCGGCTGGCCGCATGCTGGGTGGGGTAGCGACGCAGGAAGGCGATGGTGACGTCGCTGTCGAGTCGCGAGAACAGTCCGATCGCTGCGGGGAAGCAGCGTTCCAGCTGGGCATGGAGCTGGTTGACCAGTCCGACGCGGGACTCGACCAGCTGCTTGCGGGTGCGCGAGAGGGATCGCAGTACCTGGGTGGCTTCACTGTCTTGGGTCAGCGGGGTGAGGCGGTGGCCGTCGGTGCGCAGCACGTCTGCCAGCAGGTAGGCATCACCGGCGTCGGACTTGGCGCCGGAGCCGGTGTAGCGGCTGCGCAGGCCTTTGACCTGGCGTGGGGTGATGACCACGACGCGCAGCCCTGCGTCGAGGAACGCCTCGACCAAGGGCCCGTCGCAGCGTTCGATGGCGACTCCTTCGACATCGAGCTTGCTCAGGCGCTTGACCAGCCCGGTGAAGGTCTTGTTGGTGTTGGGGATCTCGAAACGCACCTTGATGGCGCCTTGATCGTCGACCACGCAGACTGCGTGGGTCTTGGTGGCCCAGTCGATGCCAGCGAACAGCCGGCCTTGATGTGTGGACATTCGTCCGGTCCTTCCGGTGATGATGGATGTGGCACCGTCGGTGTCGAGAAGCCGTGCCGGATGCTCATTGCGTGGCGGTCCAACCCGCATATCCCTAGCGCCGGTTGTGGCTTCCCGGCCCGGCGGCTGCCGCAGATCTCACGCTGGTCCTCGAGGGACAAGCGCGCTGGGCGGTCAGCCACCGGCCGGCGGTTCGTCAGGAAGCCTCATCCCGCACCATCCATCACCGCTACCGAAGGGATGGTGCACCAATGAGCGCACCCGTC
The DNA here is from genome assembly GCF_029961765.1 of Nocardioides sp. QY071. NCBI lineage: Bacteria > Bacillati > Actinomycetota > Actinomycetes > Propionibacteriales > Nocardioidaceae > Nocardioides > Nocardioides sp. QY071. Next base: position 529,084 of record NZ_CP124681.1, on the reverse strand, counting down.
GTCGGCCTCGTCGGCTTCGGCCGCTGGGGACGGCTCATCTTCCGGGACCTGCGCGCCCTGGGCGCCGAGGTGCACGTCGCGGTGCCGTCGGAGGCCTCGCGGCAGGCCGCACTCGGGGGCGGCGCCGCCTCCGTGGTGGCGTCGGCCGCGGACCTGCCCGATGCCGACGGCTACGTCATCGCGCCGGTCACGGTGCGGCATGCCGAGTGCGTGCGGGCACTGCTCCCCCGCGAGCGGCCGATGTTCGTCGAGAAGCCGCTGACCGCCGACGCGGAGAGTGCCGCCGAGCTGGTCGCAGCCGCCGGCGAGCGGATCTTCGTGATGGACAAGTGGCGCTACCACCCCGGGATCCTCGAGCTCGCCCGGCTCGCCCGCAGCGGCGCCTTCGGCCCGCTGCGCAGCATCACCAGCCACCGGCTGGGCTGGGGCAACCCGCACCGCGACGTCGACGCCGTGTGGATCCTGCTCCCCCACGACCTGTCGATCGCGGTCGAGATCCTCGGCCGGGTCCCGCAGCCGCGGTTCGCGGCTGCGGCGGACGCCTCGGGCAGCGGGCTGCTCGCCGTCCTGCGCGACGACGACGGACCGCTGGTCACCTGCGAGGTGTCGGCCGACCACCCGGTCAACCGTCGTACCGTCGTCGTGGTCGGCGAGCACGGCTCCGGCCAGCTGGCCGACTCCTGGGACGACCGGATCGTGCTGGCCGGGACCGTCGACGGGGTCGAGATCACGCCCGAGACCCGCGAGCGGCCGGTGGGCGCCGAGCTCCCCCTGGCGGCCGAGCTGCGGGCCTTCCTGGACCACCTGGCCGGCGGCCCGCCGCCCCGGTCCGACGCGAGCGACGCCCTCGCGGTGGTCCGGGCCATCGCGACCCTGCGGACCATGGCCGGGCTGCCCGGCGCGAGCGGTTGACCGGGTTCACCGTCCTGCTCCCGGTGCACCGCCCACCGGTGATGCTGGGGACGGCGATCGAGTCGGTGCTGGCGCAGAGCGTCACCGACCTCGACCTGGTCGTGATCTGCGACGGCGCGCCGCCGGAGACCGCCGCCTTCGCGCAGGAGTACGCCGAGCGCGACCCGCGGGTCCGCGTCCTCGACCTGCCGAAGGGCGAGCGGCACGGAGAGGCGCACCGTCACCGGGTGCTGGAGGAGGTCGACGAGGCGACGCGCCCGCTGGTGGCCCAGATCGCCGACGACGACCTCTGGTTCCCCGGACACCTCGCCGAGCTGCGGCAGCTGCTCGCCGACGCCGACTTCGGCAACCTGCTCCAGGTCCGACTGACGCCCGAGGGCGAGATCGCGGTGCACCTCGGCGACCTGGCCGACCCGGCGACGCGGGAGCGGATGCGCACCGAGAGGTTCAACCTCTTCGGGCCGAGCGTCGCGGGCTACCGGCTCGCGGCGTACCGCCGGCTGGTCCACGGCTGGCAGCCCGCCCCCGCCGACGTGTGGAGCGACCTGCACATGTGGCGCGCCTTCCTCGACACCCCGGGCCTGCAGCTGGCGACCCGGTACGCGGTCGAGGGCGTCAGCCTGCCCGACGCGGAGCGCACCGACGTCGACCTGGCCGACCGAGCGGCCGAGAACCGGCGGATCGCCGCCGCGCTGCTCGGCTCGGACACTGCCCAGCGCGACTTCCGCGCCCGCGCCTTCGCCGAGCTGGGGGCCAGCCTGAGCGTCACGACGACGTACGCCCGGGAGGTCGCGACGGCCCACCAGGGCGCCATCACCCAGATCTCCGACCTGTGGACCCACCTCGAGGGGACCCGCGGGGCGTTCGACGCCGCCTCCGCCGCGCTCGAGAGGAAGCGGAAGGCCAACCGGCGGCTCCGGGCCCGCAACCGGGCCCTGGCCGAGGAGCTGGCCGCGCTGAAGGTCAGCTCAGCAGGCCGGCGGCCTCGGTGGCCCAGTAGGTGAGGATGATGTCCGCACCGGCGCGCCGGATCGAGGTGAGCGTCTCGAGGATCGCCGCCTCGCGGTCGATCCAGCCGTGGGCCGCGGCCGCCTCGAGCATGGAGTACTCCCCCGAGATGTTGTACGCCGCCGTCGGCACGCCGAGCTCGCTCGCGGCGTCGGCCACGCGGCGCAGCACGTCGAGGTAGGCCAGGGCCGGCTTCACCATGACGACGTCGGCCCCCTCCTCGATGTCGAGGAGCGCCTCGCGCACGCCCTCGTTGGCGTTGCGACGACCGTCCTGCTGGTAGGTGCGGCGATCGCCCTGCAGGGAGCTGTCGACCGCCTCGCGGAAGGGTCCGAAGAAGGCGGAGGCGTACTTCGCGGAGTAGGCGAGGATCCCGGTGTCGGTGAACCCGGCGGCGTCGAGGGCGTCGCGGACCACCGCGACCTGGCCGTCCATCATGCCGCTGGGGCCGACCATGCCGGCGCCGGCCTCGGCCTGGACGACCGCCATGTCGGCGTACCGCACCAGGGTGGCGTCATTGTCGACCCGGCCGGCCGCGTCGAGGACCCCGCAGTGGCCGTGGTCGGTGAACTCGTCGAGGCACAGGTCGCCCATCACGACCAGCGCGTCGCCCACCTCGCTGGCGACGTCGGCGATCGCGACGTTGAGGATCCCCTCGGGGTCGGTGGCGCCGGAGCCGGTGGCGTCCTTGACCTGCGGTACGCCGAACAGCATGATCCCGCGCAGCCCCGCCTGCGCCGCCTCGGCCGCCGCCTTGCGCAGCGAGTCGCGGGTGTGCTGGACGACACCGGGCATCGAGCTGATCGGCGTCGGCTCGCTCGCGCCCTCGCGCACGAACGCCGGCAGCACCAGCTGCTCGGGCCGCAGCGTGGTCTCGGCGACGAGGTCGCGCATCGCCGCCGAGGTCCGCAGGCGACGGGGACGGACGACGGGGCGCAGGATCTCGTTCACACCTCCGAGTCTAGGAGCGGGCTAGATGAGTAACTCCAAGGGATCGTGCACGCGAGCGGCGCTCGACGCGTGCGCTGGCAAAGGCCACTTCGTTCAGACCTAGGTTGCGGCCATGCTGGGCGCACGTCGAGCGTCTGCAACGCCGCCAGCGTGCGTGGTGAGCGTCGCGGAGCGTGCGACCCCTTGGAGTTACTCATCTAGGGAAGCCAGCGCGCCAGCCACTGGGTGGCCCCGGGGATCGGCTCCTGCGGGCCGCTCGCCGTACCGACAGGGGTGTCCCACAACACGTAGCCCGCCGGCGTCGGACCGCCGAGGGAGTAGGAGGACACCGCCTCGCTGACCCGGAGGAACCGGCCGCTGTCGAGCTCGTAGACGTAGGTCCCGGCCGCATCGCGCTTGTAGGACGTCACCTGGACCAGGTCGCCGTTCACCCCGCCGCCGATGTCGTCGTCCTGGAGGGTGGTGATCGTCCGGCCGTCGAGGTCGAGCACCTGGACCCGGTCGTCGCGGCCGTCGTCGTAGGTGCCGCAGTACTGGCTGAGCACGATCCGGTCGCCGCTCGCGCCGAAGCCGAGCAGGTTGCACCGCTTGCCGGAGTGGGGGTCGAAGTCGTGCTCAGCGCCGGTGGCGAGGTCGCGGACGTGGATGCGCCGGTTGATGCCGTTGGTGGCCGCGGTCCAGATCATCGCGTCGTCGGTGAAGGCGAGGTCGCCGGCCCGCAGGTGCTCGTCGCGGACGTCGGCCGGGTCGGTCAACGAGACCGACCACACGTCGTAGGTCTCCCCCTCGGCGCCGGCGTCCTCCGCCTCGCCGTCGGGGCCCGTGGGCCAGCCGCCGGGAGGCGGCGACCCGGCGGTGGCCGGCACCCCGAGGTACAGCCGGCCGTCGGGGCCGAGGTCGGCCTGGAAGACGTCCGCCTTGCGCGGCAGTCCGGGCCACTGCACCGACGACCACGCACGCGAGGTGCGGTCGTAGGTCCACGCCCGGACGCCGTTGCCGCTCCCGGTGCGGAAGGTGAGCAGCACGATCCGGTCGGCTCCGAGCTCGAGCGGGAACACCTGCTGGTGCTCTGGGAAGTCCGGCAGCCAGTCCTTCGCGCCGGTGGCGGGATCGAGGAGCGCGTAGCGGACCGCGTTGTCGGGCCCGTGGGGGCCGTCGCGGAACAGGAGCCTCCCGTCCTCGGTGACGCCGTCGTAGTACTGCCCGTTGGCGGCGTCGAGGTCCTCGTTGGTGTAGGACGCCAGCACCTCGTAGTCGGTGCCCTCCTTCGCCGGCCGCGCATCGGAGAGCCGGACCACCGGCCCGTCGGGGCGCGGCACCAGGCTCGCCTCCGGCGCGTCCCGGCCGTCGGTCCCCTGGCCCACCAGGGCGCCGGCGGCGACGGCACCGGCCACCGCCACGGCGAGCCCGCCCGCGAACCGGGCCTGGCGTCGTCGTACCTGTCGGCGGCCGCCGTCGAGGACCGCGGCCAGGTCGATGTCGTCACCCGGCGGGGTCGCCGCCGCGTCGTGCAGCAGTGCGCGAACGTCGTTCACCATGTTCCAGCTCCCAGGGTCAGCTCGCCGAGCGACGAGTCCTCGAACACGGAGCGGAGCCGGTCCAGCGCACGCGCGGTCTGGCTCTTCACGGTGCCCTCGCTGCAGCCCAGCGCCTTCGCGGTGTCGGCGACGCTGAGGTCGTCGAAGTACCGCAGCACCACGCAGGCCCGCTGCCGCGGCGGCAGCCCGGCCAGCACCTGCAGCAGGGTCTCCCGGGCGCTGACCAGCTCGGCGACGTCGACGCCGTCGGGCCGCTGGTGGTCGGGCTCGACCACCAGCTCCGTGCTCGACCGGCGCCGGGCGTGGTCGAGCACCACGCTGACCAGCGCCCTGCGGGCATAGGCGTACTCGCGCCCGGCCCGGGTCAGCCGCGGCCACGCGACGTACACCCGGATCAGCGTGTCCTGGACGTGGTCCGCCGCCCGGTCCCAGTCGCCGCACAGCAGGTACGCCGTACGGCGCAGCCGGTCGCGCGCCCCCTGGGCGAAGGCGACGAACTCGTCCTCGTCACGCATCGGTCATCCGCTCCATGACGCACCCAACGTGGTGACCACCCACCCAGGTTGCACCGACCCGGCACAAAGTAGCTCCGGAATTGCGCCGACCCGGCAGAAAGTGGCCTGCGTACGAGCCACTTTCTGCCGGGTCGGCGAGAAATTCGAGCCTGTTCGGGCCGGGTCAGGCCTTGCGACGACGAGCCGAGGGCTTGCGGTCGCTCGGCTTGGTGACCGGCTCGCCGGCCTCGAGCATCGCGGCCCGGCGGCTGGCGCCGAAGCCGGCGAGCGCCTCGACGAGCAGCTCGACGTCCGGCTTGGGGGCCAGCACGTCGACCCGCAGGCCGTGCTCCTCGGCGGTCTTGGCCGTGGCGGGCCCGATCACCGCGATGATCGTCGACGGGTGCGGCTTGCCGGCGATGCCGACCAGGTTGCGCACCGTCGAGGACGACGTGAACACGACGGCGTCGAACTTGCCGGTCTTGATCGCGTCGCGGGTCGGCGCCGGCGGCGGAGCGGCCCGGACGGTGCGGTACGCCGTGACGTCGTCGCACTCCCAGCCGAGGTCGATCAGGCCGGCGACGAGGTTCTCGGTCGCGATGTCGGCGCGCGGCAGGAACACCCGGTTGATCGGGTCCAGCTGCTCGTCGTACTCGGGCCAGTCCTCGAGGAGACCGGCGGCGGACTGCTCGCCCGAGGGGACGAGGTCGGCGCGCAGGCCCCAGTCGGCGATCGCCTGGGCGGTCTTCTCACCGACGGCGGCGATCTTGAGGCCGGAGAAGGCGCGGGCGTCGAGGCCGTACTCCTCGAACTTCTCGCGGACCGCCTTGACAGCGTTCACGGAGGTGAACGCGATCCACTCGTAGCGACCCTCGACGAGTCCGCGGACGGCCTTGTCCATCTGCTGCGGGTTGCGCGGCGGCTCGACGGAGATCGTGGGGACCTCCTCCGGGACGCCGCCGAACTCGCGGATCCGGTTGGACAGCGACGCGGACTGCTCCTTGGTGCGCGGCACCAGCACCCGCCAGCCGAACAGCGGCTTGGTCTCGAACCAGGACAGCTTCTCGCGCAGGTCGACGACGGCGCCGATGACGGTGATCGCCGGCGGGGCGATCCGCGCGGCGCGCGCGTCGGCGGCGATGTGCTCGAGCGTGGAGGTGATCGTCTCCTGCTCGGTGGTCGTGCCGACCCGGGTCATGGCGACCGGGGTCTGCGGCGAGCGGCCGATCGCGATGAGCTGCTTGGCGATGTCGCCGATCTGGCCGACGGCGGAGAGCAGCACCAGGGTCGGGGTGTCGGCGTACCGGGTCCAGTCGACCTTGTCGCCACAGGTCACCACGGCCACCTCGCGGTGATCCTTGGTGGTCAGCGGGATGCCGGCGTACGCCGGGACGGCGCCGACCGAGGAGACACCCGGGACGACCTCGAACGCGAGCCCGGCCTTGGCGACCGCCTGGGCCTCCTCCGGACCGGACGCGTAGAGGAACGGGTCGCCGCCGAGGAGGCGGACCACGCGCAGGCCGCGCTTGGACTGCTTCACGACGACCTTCGCGCGGGCGGCGTGGGTGAGCGGCTGGCCGTCCTCGCCGAAGCCGCCGTCGATGATCTCCGGGTCCGGGGCCGGCTCGTCGCCGACCTGCTCGGCGCGGGCGCGCACCACCGCGACCAGGTCGGCATGACCCGGTTCCTCGGTGATGACCACGTCGGCGTCCTCGATCAACCGGACGGCCCGCACGGTGAGCAGGTCGGGGTCGCCGGGGCCGGTGCCGACGAAGGCCGTGAAGCCGGGGCCTCCGGGGTGGACCTGGGCGGCGGCGGGAGTCGAAGCAGCCTTGGCTGTCGTGGCTCGCGTCATGGGTTGTGCACCTCTGCAGATCGTGCGGACGGGGGGTCGTTCGGTTCGGGGGTGCGGGACTGGTCCCGCAGCTGGGCCATCAGCTCGTCGCCACCGTCGGCCAGCATCTCGGCGCCGAGGTCGCCGCCGAGCTTGGCGGCGGCTTCGGGCCAGGACGTGGGGTCGGTGCCGAGCTCGGCCGACGCGGAGCGACGTACGGCGAGCGCGCCGTCCTCGGACAGCACGACGGCCCGCAGCCACAGCTCGGGTCCGTCCTCGCCCTCGGCGACCTCGGCGAGCGCGCCGATCGGGGCGGCGCAACCGCCCTCGAGCGTGGCCATCAGGGTGCGCTCGGCGGCAACGGCGGCGTGGCTGGCGGGATCGTCGAGGCGGGCGAGCAGCGCGAGGGTCGCGGTGTCGTCGGCCCGGCACTCGACCGCCAGCGCACCCTGCCCGGGGGCCGGCAGCACCTGCAGCGGGTCGAGCACCTCGGTGACCTCGTCGAGCCGGCCGAGCCGGGCCAGGCCGGCGCGGGCGAGCACCACGGCGTCGTAGGTGCCCTCGGCGATGCGGCCGATGCGGGTGTCGACGTTGCCGCGGACCGCGACCAGCTCGACACCGAGGCCGAGGGCCTCGATCTGCGCGACCCGGCGCGGGGAGCCGGTGGCGACCTTGCTGCCCTGCGGCAGCTCGCCGAGGGTGAGGCCGTCGCGGGCGACGACGACGTCGCGCGGATCCTCGCGAGGAGGTACGGCGGCCAGCGCGATCCCCTCGGTGGCGTACGTCGGGAGGTCCTTGAGCGAGTGGACGGCGACGTCGACCTCGCCGGCGAGCAGCGCGTCACGCAGTGCGCTGACGAAGACCCCGGTCGAGGGCGCGCCGACGAGCGAGACGCCGCTGGCCTGGCTGCGGTCGCCGTCGGTGGTGATCTCGACCAGCTCGGTCGGGGTGCCGAGCGCCGCGAGGGCGTCGGCGACGTGGCCGGACTGGGTCGTGGCCAGCAGGCTGCGGCGGGTGCCGATGCGCAGTCTCGTCATGACCGGCCCTCCTCGCTGACGACGGGACGGGTGACGGCGTCGACCGCGTCGGGGTCGAGCGCGAACAGCTCGGCGAGCGCGGCGGCGTACGAGACGGCGCCCTGCTCGTTGGCGAGCTCCTTGACCCGGACGGTCGGCTCGTGGAGCAGCTTGTCGGCGACCCGGCGCACGGTCTGCCGGATCTCGTCGCGGACCGCCTCGTCGAGCTCGGGCAACCGGCCCTCGAGGCGGGTCATCTCGGCGTCGACGACATTGGTGGCCATCGAGCGGAGCGCGACCACCGTCGGGGTGACGCTGGCCTGCCGGCGGGCGGCGAGGAAGGCGGTGACCTCCTCACCGAGGATCCGGCGCACCTCCTGGACCTCGCGGCCGGTGGCGCCGCCGTGGAGCAGGTCGGCGAGCTCGGCCAGCCCGACGCGTCGTACGCCGGGCAGGTCGGCCACGTCGGGCGCGATGTCGTGGGGCAGCGCGAGGTCGATCAGCGCCAGCGGCCGCTCGACCTCGCCGCGCACGCGGGTCAGCAGCGCCCGGTCGATGATCGTGCCGGACGAGCCGGTGCAGCTGATCACGATGTCGGCCCTGGCCAGCTCGTCGCCGAGGTCGGCCAGCCGGACCGCCTCGCCGGAGTACTGCACGGCCAACCGGACCGCCCGGTCCACGGACCGGTTCACGATCGAGAGGCGCCCGGCACCGAGGCGGCTGGCGGTGGCGGTCGCGAGACCGGCCATCGCGCCGGCGCCGACCACGACGACGTGCTTGCCCTCGACCGCACCGACGACCTGGGCCGTCTCGTCGAGCGCCGCGCTGACCAGCGTCGGCGCGACCTGGTCGATCTCGGTCTCGGCGCGGGTGCGCTTGCCGACCCGGAGCGCCTGCTGGAAGAGCAGGTTGAGGTTGGGACCCACGGTGCCGAGCTCCTGGCCGCGGCGCAGCGCCTCGCGGGTCTGGCCGAGGATCTGGCCCTCGCCGACCGCCATCGAGTCGAGGCCGGCGGCCACCTGGAACAGGTGGGAGATCGCACCGTCGTCGTAGTGGACGTAGAGGTGCGGGAGCATCGCCTCGGTCGTCTCGCCGGCCCGGTCGACCAGGAGGCGGGAGATCTGCTCGATGCTGCCGTGGAAGCGCTCGACCTCGGTGTAGATCTCGAGGCGGTTGCAGGTCGCGATGACCGTCGCCTCGCTGACGTGCTCGCACGACGCGGCGTCGGTGATCAGCTTCTGCACGCCGTCACGGTCGAGCGCGACCCGCTCGAGCAGGGAGACGGGCGCGGAGTTGTGGGAGATGCCCACCACCAGCACGCTCATGCGGCACCTCCGTCGGCCGACGGGGCGGCGTCGGCGCCGTTGGCCTTGCGCTGCTCGTGGTAGGCGAGGATCTGCAGCTCGATCGACAGGTCGACCTTGCGTACGTCGACGCCCTCGGGCACCGCGACCACGGCCGGCGCGAAGTTGAGGATGCTGGTGATGCCGATCGCGACCATCCGGTCGGCGACGTCCTGCGCGGCGACGGCCGGCGTGGCGATGACGCCGATCGCGACGTCGTGCTCGCGGACGATCTCCTCGAGGTCGGCGAACGGGCGGACGACGACGCCCGCCACCTCACGCCCGACGATCCCGGGGTCGGCGTCGAGCAGCGCGACGACCCGGAAGCCGCGGCTGCGGAAGCCGGAGTAGTTGGCCAGCGCGTGCCCCAGGTTGCCGATGCCGACGATGACGACGGGCCAGTCCTGGGTCACCCCGATCTCGCGGGCGATCTGGTAGCGGAGGTAGTCGACGTCGTACCCGACGCCGCGGGTGCCGTAGCTGCCGAGGTAGGAGAGGTCCTTGCGCAGCTTCGCGCTGTTGACGCCGGCGGCGCTGGCGAGGTCCTCGCTCGAGCAGGTGCGGATCCCGCTGTCGGCCAGCGCCGTCAGGGCCCGCAGGTAGACGGGCAGGCGGGCGACCGTGGCCTCCGGGATGACCCGGGCGGCATCCGTCGAACTCCGTGTGGTCACAGCTCCACTTTCCAGCCGCACGATCAGGCGTCGACCACGCGGCTCGATCACTGTAGGAGTTTGTGAACGTGGGAACAAAATGGACGGGAGCACCCCGCATCGGGTACGGGCGCACCCCGTGGTAGGCGCCGGCGGACCGGGACGCGTGGTCAGCGCAGGGCGGCCCGCAGGCGGTCCGGGCTGACCCGCCAGAAGTCGTGCTGGCGACCGTCGACGAAGGTGACCGGGATCTCGTTGGCGAACCGGTCGGCGAGGGCGGGGTCGTCGTCGATCGACAGTTCCTCGTAGCTCTCGCCGAGCTCGGCGCACACCGCCTCGATGACCGCACGTGCGTCGTCGCACAGGTGGCAGCCGGGCCGGCTGTAGAGGGTGATCCGGGGGGTGCTCACCGGCTCACTCCAAGATCCCCAGCGCCTTGCGCCGCTCGGCGCCGCGCAGCACGCCCTTGCGGATCTTGCCGGTCACGGTGCGCGGCAGGGCGGTGACGACCTCGACCCGCACCGGTCGCTTGTACGGCGCCAGCTGCTCGGTGGCCGCGGAGCGCACCGCGCTCACGACGGCCTCGGCGACGGGTCCGGTGACCTCGCCGGCGTCGGGGACGACGTACGCGACGACGGCCTCGCCGGTCTGCTCGTCGGGTACGCCGAGCACAGCGGCCTGGCGCACGCCGTCGACCTCCTCGAGCACCGCCTCGACCTCGGTCGGGTAGACGTTGAAGCCGGAGACGATGACCAGCTCCTTGACCCGGTCGACGAGGAAGAGGTCGCCGTCGGCGTCCAGGAAGCCGACGTCGCCGGTGGACCACCAGCCGTCGTCGGCAGGTCCGTCGTGGCCGTCGGGCCAGTAGCCGCTGAACAGGTTGCGGCCGCGGATCTGGATCTCGCCGGGGTCGTCGACGGCGGCCTCGTCGAGCGGGACGCCCTCCTCGTCGACCAGGCGCAGGTCGATGCCGTCGAGCGCGGCCCCGACCGAGCCCGGCTTCACCTGCGCCGAGCGCAGGGTGCTGGTGACCACCGGCGAGGCCTCGGTGAGGCCGTAGCCCTGGTGGATCGGGACCTGGGCCAGCGCGTGGAACTCCTCGACCGTCTCGGCCGCGAGCGGCGCCGAGCCGGACAGGATCATCCGCACCGGCCCGAGGCGCTCGGCGAGCGCCTCGACGCCCTGCCAGGCCGCGAACACCGGCGGTGCGACGGGGACGACGCTGCAGGCCTCGTCCTCCACCAGGTCCAGGGTGCCCTCGGGGTCGAAGCGCTCGGCGAGGACCAGCTTCGCGCGGTGCCGGATCACGCCGCCGAGCACCGCGCCGAGCCCGTAGACGTGGAAGAGCGGCAGCACGCCCAGCACGACGTCGTCGGAGTGGATCATCGGCGGTTGCACGGCGGCGACCTGGTCGACGTTGGCGAGCAGCGCCCGGTGGGTGAGCATCGCCGCCCGCGGGCGCCCGGACGTGCCGCTCGTGTAGAGCAGCACGGCGAGCTTCTCGGGGTCCTGCAGCGGCGGGACGGGGACGGCGGGCTCGGCCCGCAGGTCGTCGTACCTGCCCTCGGTCGGGCCGACCTCGTCGGCCTCGACACCGACCAGCACGACCCGCGGGGCCGGCCGGTTCTCGTCCTGCGCGGCGGCGACCACCTCGGCGCGGGCCACGGCTTCGCGGACGGCGGCGGCCGTCTGCCCGTCGGCGAGGACCAGCCGCGCACCGCAGTCGACGAGCATCGCGGCAAGCTCGGTGGGCACCGACCCCGGGTTGACCGGTACGGCGACCGCCTGGGCGCGCAGCACGCCGAGGTAGCCGGTCACGAACTCGAGCCGGTTGCCGAGCGCCAGCAGCACCCGGTGACCAGCGACGACGCCGGCGCGGCCCAGACCGGTGGCGATCCGGCCGACCTCGTCCTCGAGCTCGGCCCAGGTCAGGCCTCGGCCTCCTGCTTCGACCACGGCGAGACGTTCGGGATGCTCGGCGGCGGCTGACGCGACGAGGGCGGCCACGTCGGGGACAGCAGCGGCGGCGTCCGGCAACGACATGGAGGGATCCTACGTCGCTCTGATTCTTCTAGGCTGGGGCGCATGGTGCCGCCCGCCGACCGCCCCCGCCGGCTCAACCTGCAGCAGCGCTCGCGCCTCGCCGGCGAGGCCGCGGCCGCCGCCGCGGAGGTCGAGACCGCGCTCGCGCACCCGGTCGACCCGAAGGCGGCAGCCTTCTTCGACGTCGACAACACGGTCATGCAGGGCGCCAGCATCTTCCACCTGGCCAAGGGGCTGTACCGCCGCAAGTTCTTCACCACGCGCGACCTGGTCGGGGCGGCGTACAAGCAGGCGTACTTCCGCATCGCCGGCGTCGAGGACCCCGAGCACGTCGCCGAGGCCCGCAACTCCGCGCTGGCCTTCATCGCCGGGCACACCGTGCAGGAGCTCGAGGAGATCGGCGAGGAGATCTTCGACGAGGCGATGGCCCACCGGATCTGGCCCGGCACCCGCGCGCTGGCACAGATGCACCTCGACCAGGGCCAGCGGGTGTGGCTGGTGACCGCGGCACCGATCGAGATCGCCGGCCTGATCGCCCGCCGCCTCGGCCTCACCGGTGCCCTCGGCACCGTCGCCGAGCACGTCGACGGCGTCTACACCGGCAAGCTGGTCGGCGACATGCTGCACGGCCCGGCCAAGGCGGTCGCGGTGACCGCCCTCGCGGAGCGCGAGGGCCTCGACCTCGCGCTGTGCTCGGCCTACAGCGACTCCAGCAACGACCTGCCGATGCTGAGCCTCGTCGGCGACCCGTGCGCCATCAACCCGGACGCGAAGCTGCGCGCCCACGCCCGAGCCAACGGCTGGCGGATCCGCGACTACCGGACCGGCCGCAAGGCCGCCCGGGCCGGGCTGATCGCCGGATCGGCGGCCACCGGCGCGGCGATCGCCGGGGCGGTCGTACGGCGGCAGCTGCGTCGGCACATGTCCTGACCCGTCCCTACCGGACGGTAACCTGACCCGTTCGGGTGGTCCGGGATCCGGTCGATCGGTTGTCGCGTTCCGGTACCACTGCGGAAGGATCCGCCGTAGGATCCCCTGCGGGGGCATTAGGGAGGGGACCCGCATGACCTGGCAGCGCACTGACCTGTCGCGAGGGCTGGAGGCCCTGCGCGCGGCCGTGCTCGCTGCCCTGTCCCCGCAGCCGGTGCTCGCGGGCGGGCCCGCCGGCCGACGTCGTACCGCCGACCACTGGCTGCTCAGCGAGGCCCAGGCGGAGACCGAGAGCTTCGACCGCGACGGCTCGCCGGGCTTCGGCGACTCGACCCTCGCCACCTCCTCTGAGGACTCCCCCGAGGCGCGCGAGCGCCTGATCGCGCTCGTCGAGCTGGCCCGCGGCGGCGACGCCGAGGCGTTCGGCCAGCTCTATGACCACTACCAGCCCTCGGTCTACCGGTTCCTCTACTACCGCACGCGCTCGGTCGTGGTGGCCGAGGACCTGTGCTCGGAGACCTTCTTCCGGGCCCTGCGCAACATGTCGTCCTTCCGCTGGCAGGGCAAGGACTTCGGCGCCTGGCTGATGACCATCGCCCGCAACCTGGCCACCGACCACTTCAAGGCCGGCCGGACCCGCCTCGAGCTGACCACCGAGGACATGGGCCAGCACGACGACGCGACCGAGGGCCCCGAGAACGCCGTCCTCGCCAGCCTCACCAACGAGATCCTGCTGGAGTCGCTCACCAAGCTCCCCAACGAGCAGCGCGACTGCCTGATCATGCGCTTCCTGCAGGGCATGAGCATCGCCGAGACCGCCGCCGCCCTCGGGCGCAGCGACGGGGCCATCAAGCAGCTCCAGCTGCGCGGCGTGCGCAATCTCGCGAAGCTGATGCCGGAGGGAATCCGATGATCCTTTCGGACTACTCCGGTGTGGCCTTCCGGACCGTAACCAGCCGCAGCTCCCTGTCGTTGGATGTTCGAGAGAACACGAGGGCGTGCTCCGCGGGAGCCCGCGCCCTCCCGACACGAGGACGGACGTTGTGATGCGCGGGAACGCCTGGTCGCGCGGCGCCGAGGAGTTCGACGCTCTGGTCTCCGGCCGCGCCGGTGACTCGGAGGCTCACGCCGAGCTGCTCGAGCTGGTCGCCGCCCTGCGCGCCGTCCCCCCGGTCACCGCCCGCCCCGAGTTCGTCTCCTCGCTGCGCACCCAGCTGGTCGCCGCCGCCGAGCGCGAGCCCGCGCGCGCCGAGCACGCCCTGGCCGTCCACCTCACCCCGCGCCAGCGCCGTGGCTCCCGCGAGCGTCGTCTCGCCGCGGTCATCGGCGGCTTCGCCGTGGTCTCCGCGACCGGCTCGATGGCGATGGCCTCACAGGACGCCCTGCCGGGCGACGTGCTCTACCCGGTCAAGCGTGCGATCGAGAACGCCCAGACCAACCTGCAGCCCGACGGCGCGGCCAAGGCCGACGCCCTCATCTCCCACGCCGAGGCCCGCCTCGACGAGCTCCAGTCGCTCGTCGCGCGCGACCGGAGCGCCGACGAGGTCAACGCGACCCTGCAGGACTTCACCGACCAGGCCCGCCAGGCGTCCGAGTTCGCGCTCGACGACTACACGGCCACCGGCAAGGCCGACCGGATCGCCGACCTGCGCGCCTTCGCCGGCGACAGCATGGACGCCCTCGCCGCGCTCGGCCCGATCGTCCCGTCCGACAGCCGCTCGCTGCTGATCACCGCGACCCAGACGATCCGCCAGATCGACGCCGCCGCCTGGGAGGCCTGCCCGAGCTGCGCCGAGGGCGCGGTGGCCGAGGTGCCCGACTTCGCGACGCTGCCGCTCAGCGCGGTGCTCAGCGGCAACGTGACCGCCTCGGTGACCGACGCGGCCCCGCTGACGACCAAGAAGAAGGACAAGGCGCCGCAGACCACCGCCACCCCCGGCGCGACCGCACCGCAGGTCCCGCCGGTGCTGCCTCCGATCGAGCTCCCGTCGGTGCCGAACCCGACGAAGAGCCCGAAGCCGCTGGGCGAGACCGTCGACAACGTCACGAAGGGTCTCACCGGAACCCTCGGCATCGACGGCGGCAGCCAGACGACCGACGGCACCACGACCGACCCCGGCCTCGTGCCCAACCTGGTCGACGGGGTGACCGGCATCCTCGGCGGCCTGCTCGGCGGCCAGTAGCAGCCCGAGCGCGGGCTCCCCGTCAGTTCTGCGTCAGCGGAAGACGGACTCGCGCTGCATGAGCAGGCTGTAGAGCGTCTGCTGGATGGTCTCGCGGACCTGGTCGGTCACGTTGAACACCAGCATCGGGTCCTCGGCCGCGCCGTCGTCGTACTCGTCGGTGCGGATCGGCTCGCCGAACTCGAGCAGCCACTTGGACGGCAGCGGAACCAGGCCGAGCGGCCCGAGCAGCGGGAACAGCGGCGTGATCGGGATGTACGGCACGCCGAGCAGGCGGGCCAGCGACGGGATGTTGCCGACGAGGGGGTAGATCTCCTCGGCGCCGACCACCGAGAGCGGCACGATCGGAACGCCGGTGCGCAGCGCCGCCGACACGAAGCCACCGCGACCGAACCGCTGGAGCTTGTAGCGCTCGGAGAACGGCTTGCCGATGCCCTTGAAGCCCTCAGGCCACACGCCGACCAGCTCGCCGCCGCGCAGCATCCGCTCGGCATCCTCGCTGCAGGCCAGGGTCGCGCCGCCCTTGCGGGCCACGGAGCCGACCACGGGCAGCCGGAACACCAGATCGGCGCCGAGCGGGCGCAGGAAGCGGCCGGTGTGGTCGTGGATCGACACCATCGTCATCAGGCCGTCGACCGGGATGGTGCCGGAGTGGTTGGACACGACCAGGGCGCCGCCCTCGGTCGGGATGTTCTCGACGCCGCGGACCTCGATCCGGAACCACTTCTGCGCCACAGGTCGCAGCGCCGCCATGAAGAAGCGCTCGGTGACCTCGGCGTCGAAGCCGTACTCGTCGACCGTGTAGTCGCCGGTCACCCGGCGCCGCAGGAACGCCAGGAAGCGGGCCAGCTGAGGCTCCCACTGGTCGCCGAACAGCTCCTTGCTGGCGGCCTGGAAGCCCGCCAGCCAGTCGCCGACCGGGATGCCGGCGAGCGGGCCGGCGCCGCGCTCCTCGGTGCGTGCCGGCGCCACCAGCGGCGCAGTGGGTACGTCGGCCGGCGCATCGAGCAGCGACGGCGTCTCGATCACGGGGGTCTCGTCGACCGGCGGCTCCGCGACCGGGGCCTCGGTCGGAGCCGGCTCGGCGGGCTTCTTCGCCGGCGCCTTGCGCGGGGTGCTGCCCTTCGGCGCGAGCCCGCGAGCCGCGGCCGAGGGCCGCTTGCCGGTGCCGCGGCCGGGCTGGCCGCGGGTGCCGATCGGGATGATCTCGGCGTCAGCCATCCGTGCCTCCAGCGAGGGTGAGCTGGGCGGGACGGTCGTCGTCGACCGCAGGGAGGCGCTCGGCGAGCGAGCCGAGCACCCGGTCGGTGCGGCGCGAGCCGGGCGGGAGCGAGGAGGCGAACTCGGCGAACGCCGAGGCCGTCGTGTAGTGCGGCTCGAACCCGAGCTCGCTGCGCATCCGCGTGGTGTCGACGCCACGGCCGTAGGTCAAGAAGGCGACCAGCTCGGGCGACAGGTCGGCACGGCGCACCGACCTGAGCACCGAGCCGAGGCCGCCGAAGGCCACGCCGGGAACCGCGACGTTGGGCCGTCCGGAGCGGCGCAGCGCCTGGGAGAGCATGAGCAGCCCGTCGCCGGCGACGTTGAAGGTGCCACCGACGTCCTCGTGGACGGCGTGGCGCAGCACCCGGTTGAGGTCGGTCTCGTGCAGGAACTGCAGGCGCGGGTCGAAGCCGAGGACGGTCGGGATCACCGGCAGCCGGAAGTACGACGCCAGCGGGCTCACCACGCGCGGGCCGATGACGTTGGCGCAGCGCAGCAGGGTGGTCGTGACGTCGGGACGCCGGCGCGCGAAGCCGCGGACGTACTGCTCGACCTCGACGACGTCCTTGGCGTACCCGGTGCGCGCGGGCCGGCGCGGCTCCATGTCCTCGGTGAACATGGCGGGGTCGCGGCTGCTGGCGCCGTACGCCGTCGTCGAGGACTTCACGACCAGGGCGCGCAGCCCCTCGGCCTTCTGGCAGGCGGCGAGGAGCTGCATCGTCCCGATGACGTTGAGCTCCTTCATGGTGCCGCGGGCACCGGCGGAGCCGGGGGTCGCGATCACGCTCATGTGGACGACGGTGTCGACGTCCTCCTTCGCGATGACCTTCGCGATGACCGGGTTGCGGATGTCGGCGCGCACGAACATGACGTCGCCGAGGTCGCCCCGCGGGGGGACGACGTCGACACCGATGACCCGGTCGATCCCGGGGTCGGTGGCCAGGGTGCGCGCAAGGGTGCGGCCGAGGTCTCGCGAGACCCCCGTGACCAGGACCGTGCGTCCGGCACCCATCTCCACCGACTCCTCGGAATCAGGAAGCTACTGGTCGGCTCGGGTCACTTGCCGAGCTTGCGACGCTGGACGCGCGTCTTCTTCAGCAGCTTGCGGTGCTTCTTCTTCGCCATGCGCTTGCGGCGCTTCTTGATGACAGAACCCACGTGGAACCTCTCCAGAGCGCCGGGCGCGGCAGCGCTCGGCGTGACGTACGACGCCCCGGGGACCCCGGAGCACCGGGTCAGCCTATCCGGAGCCTCGTGAGCGCAGTGAATCAGCGCAGGAGATGGGATGAAGATCGCACCGCCGCCGAGCGGGCGGCGCAGCCGTCAGCCGGCGGAGTAGAAGGACTTGCGCAGGTAGTCGTTGACGTCGTCCTCGGTGACCCGGAACGAGCGACCCACCCGGACGGCCGGGAGCTCGCCGCCGTGGACCAGGCGGTAGACGGTCATCTTGGACACGCGCATGACCGAGGCGACCTCGGCGATCGTGAGGAACTTCGGGTCCGGTAGGGACTCGGCGCGCTCGCGCGACGAAGGAGCCATGACACACCAACTTTCCGCGTCCGGGGTCACCGCCTTCCCCAGCTGTGATCCGCCGGACGCCACTTGCGTGAGAATAGGGCCAGATGTGACTCGTGGGGAAGAGATGGACCATTGAAACTTTCCCGCATCGGCGTGTCGGCTTGACCGCCCCTTCTTCGAGGACGATGTCCTGAACCTCTTGTCGTACACCTATGTTCAACTTATGATCTTGAACATTCTTGTACGACTTAGTTCCGGAGGTGAGACCGATGAACGGCCGACAGATCCGCAGGTTCGCGCTCCACTACGGCGAGATGGTCGCCGCCATGCTGATCGGCATGATGGCGCTCTGGCCGGTGTGGTCACTCGCCACGGGCGCCGCCGCCGACACGTCGTGGCTGCGCTCGCAGAGCGTCGAGACGCTCGTGATGGCGACCACCATGGCGCTGCCGATGGCCGGGTGGATGCGCGTGCGCGGCCATCGCTGGGCGCCGATCGTCGAGATGTGCGCCGTCATGTACGCCGGGTTCGCCGTGGCGCTGCCCCTCTACTGGACCGGGGTCCTCGACGCCGCCGGCCTGATGCTGGTCGGCCACGTGGCGATGTTCGTGCTGATGCTGGCCGCGATGGCCTGGCGCTGGGAGGTGTACGCCGGATGCCACGACCCGCACCGCCACGACCGGGCAGCGACCATGATGGCGTCGTGACGACCAGTCCCGCCCGCCCCCTGCGCGCCGACGCCCGCCGCAACGTCGAGGCCATCCTCGACGCGGCCACCGCGACCCTGGCCCGCGACCCGGACGCCAGCGTCAACGACATCGCGAAGGCGGCCGGGGTCGGCCGGGTGACCCTCTACGGCCACTTCGAGAACCGCGGCGGGCTGGTGGCGGCCGTCGTGGCGCGTGCCATGCACGAGTCGGACGCCTCGCTGCGCGGCGTCGACCTGTCCGGCGACCCGGCGGCCGCCCTGGTCCGGCTGGTCGAGGCGACCTGGCAGGTGACACTGCGGTACGGCGCCCTGGTGGTCGCGGCCGAGAGGAGCCTGCCCGCGGCCGACCTGGCCGCCGCCCACGACGAGCCGCGCGAGCGCGTCGAACGGCTCCTGGAGCGCGGGCGCGACGCCGGCCGGTTCCGCGCCGACCTCCCGGTCTCCTGGCTGGTGACGACCATGCACACGGTGACCCATGCGGCCGCGACGTCCGTCTACGCCGGCGACCTGGCCGCCGAGCAGGGCGCCCGGGCGATCGCGGCCACCATGCTCGGGCTGCTGACCCCGCCCGGTCAGGTGGTCCCGGACCTCGACGCGTTGCGCGCCGTGCACTGACGCGTGCGATGATCGGGGTGTGTCGACCTCGATGACCTTCGCCTGGTGGCCCGCCTGACGGCGGCCGCCTCGACACACCCCACCACCGGCCGCCCACGGGCGGCCGTCGTGCTTCTCCGGACCGGTCCGGCGCCCGTGGGCCTCATCCCAGGAGCCCTGCCATGTCCGTCCCGCCCCGACGTCTCTCCCTCCTCACCCCGAGCGGTCGGCTGACCCTCGGCAACCTCCTCGGCGCGCTGCGCCCGATGCGGGCCGCCCAGGCCGAGGCCGACTGCTTCTACGGCATCTCCGACCTCCATGCCCTGACCACGCCCCGCTCCCCCGACGACCTGCGGGCCGCGATCACCGAGCAGTCGACGCTCCTGCTCGCGGCCGGTCTCGACGCGAGCACCCTGTTCCGGCAGAGCCAGGTGGCCGCGCACGCCGAGCTGTCGTACCTGCTCGAGTGCGTCGCCGGCACCGGCGAGCTGGGCCGGATGATCCAGTTCAAGGAGAAGTCGCGGCGCCAGGAGTCGGTGCGGACCTCGCTGTTCACCTACCCGGTGCTGATGGCCGCCGACATCCTGCTCTACCGCCCCACCCACGTCCCGGTCGGCGACGACCAGCGCCAGCACATCGAGCTCACCCGAGACCTCGCCCTGCGGTTCAACACGACCTACGGCGAGGTGTTCACGATCCCCGAGATCACCGTGCCCGCGGCCGGCGCGCGGGTCATGGACCTGTCCGAGCCCACCGCCAAGATGAGCAAGTCCGGGCCCGACGCCGGATCGATCGCGCTGCTCGACCCGCCCGACGTCGTACGACGCAAGGTCGCCCGCGCCGTCACCGACTCCGACACCGGGCCGGCGGCGGTACGGTCCGACCGCACGGCCAAGCCGGGCGTGACCAACCTGCTCGAGATCCTCACCGCCTGTGGCGGGTCGACCGACGGGATCGGCTCCTACGGGGCGCTCAAGTCGGCGGTCACCGACGCAGTGGTCGCGGAGCTGGCGCCGCTCCAGGATCGGTACCGGGAGCTGGCAGCGGACCCGGTGCACGTGAGCGAGGTGTACCGCCGCGGCGCCGAGCGGTGTCGCCAGGTGACCGCCCCGGTGCTGGCCGCCGCCCGGGCCGCGATGGGGCTGTGAAGGGGCTGTCAGGGGATGCGGAGGGTGTCGGTGGCCGCTGGCAGACTGCTCCGCATGACGTTCCGGGCCCTGCTCCTCGACCTGGACGACACCCTGGTCGACCACCGCGGCGCCTCGGAGCGGGGCCTGCGCGCGTGGCTGTCCGGGCTCGGGCTGGCGCAGACGCCGGACGAGCTGGAGCATCACGTCGAGCGCTGGTTCGTGCTCGAGGCGCGCCACTACGAGCGCGCCCAGCGCGGCGAGGTGAGCTACGTCGAGCACCGGCGGGCCCGGATCCGCGACTTCCTGCCGGGCTGGGACCTGGCCGACGACACTCTCGCCGACGACGTCTACGCCGGCTTCCTCGGCTGCTACCGGGCCGCCTGGCGGGCCTTCGACGACGCGGCCGCGGCAATCGGGCGTGCCCGGGCCGCGGGCCTGCCGGTCGGCATCCTCACCAACGGCCAGCTGCCCATCCAGACCGAGAAGCTGCGCCGCACCGGGCTGCTCCGCGCCGACGTACCCGTGTTCGCGTCCTCCGCGCTGCCGGCCGCCAAGCCCGACCCGCGCTCCTACCTGACCGCCTGCGCGTCCCTCGGCGCCGAGCCCGCCACGACCCTCATGGTCGGAGACTCGCTGCGCCACGACGTCGTCGGCGCCCAGCAGGCCGGGCTGCAGGCCCGGCTGCTCGACCGCTACGGCCGCCACGACGCCCGCCGCACGGGCGTGCGGGTACGGACCGTGCGCAGCCTGGCCGAGGTCGCCTGAACGGCGCGGACCGGCTCATCGCTCCGTGACCACCAGCGCCCATGCCAGCAGGCCGAAGGCGCCGGTGGCCAGGACGGTGCGGATCACGTTCGACGCGACCCAGCGGGCTTCGTCGAACGCCTGCCGGGCGGCCGCCACGTCGATCCGCAAGGGGTCGCCGGCGGCCTTGAGGGCGTCGTTGAGGGGCACGTTGATCGCCAGCGTCAGCACGAACGCGACGAGGTAGAGGGCGAGGGCGGTCGCGACCCAGACGAAGGCGTCGGTCCGGAAGGCGCTGGCGGCCGCGGTGGCGGTCAGCAGGAGCGCTCCCATGAAGCAGCCGCCGATGAACCAGGGATTCATGATCGCCCGGTCCATCTCCTGGAAGGACCAGACGAATGTGCGGTCGTCGGTGCGCGCGAGGCCGGGCATGACGGTGTGGGCGTAGAGGGCGAAGGCGCCGGCGGTCAGGCCCATCGAGACCGTGGCGGCCAGCAGGCTGATGATGCGGAGGGTGGACATGGCTCCATCCCACCGGCTCGCAGCGAGTCGTGACATCGCCGAGACGCTCGACTGCATACGCGATCGTCCTAGTGTCCTGTCCGGTTGAAGCGCTGACATAGTCGGTGGTCCTGGTGCGTGCATCGCAAGGCGCCGTCGCGCAGCCATACCGGGTCGTCTCGCAAGCGTCGGCAACGCCGCGAGGTGCGTGCCAGGGCCGCCGAATATGGCGGCGAATCATCCGGACAGGACACTAGCCTTCCCTAGGCTCTCTCCATGGACGCACTCGGCGCTCTGCTCAGCGGGCCCCGCGCGCAGGACGCGTTCCTGCTGCGGGCGGTGCTCGAGCCACCCTGGTCGATCCGGATCGAGGACGAGGCGCCGCTCACCGTGCTCACCGTGGTGCGCGGCTCGGCGTGGCTCGCTCCCGAGGGGCAGCAGCCGACGTGGCTGGGGCCGCGCGACGTACTCGTCGCCCGCGGGCCCGACCCCTACACGATGGCCGACGCGCCCAGCACGCCCGTGCAGACGATCATCCACCCCGGCCAGCGCTGCACGACGCTGTACGGCGAGGAGCTGGCCGAGAAGCTGGCCCTCGGCGTGCGCAGCTGGGGCAACAGCCCCGACGGCGGGACGGTCATGCTGATCGGCACCTACCAGCTCGCCGGCGAGGTCAGCCGTCGCCTTCTCGACGCGCTACCCCGCTCGCTCGTGCTCCGCGGCGACGAGTGGGACTGCCCGATCATCGACCTGCTGGCGGCCGAGATCGTCAAGGACGCCCCGGGCCAGGAGTCCGTCCTCGACCGGATGCTCGACCTGCTGCTGATCTCCGCGCTGCGCGCGTGGTTCGCCCGTCCGGACGCCCGCGCGCCGAGCTGGTACCGGGCCAACGGCGACCCCGTGGTCGGCCGGGCGCTCCGCCTGCTCCACAACAACCCCGAGCACCCCTGGACCGTCGCCGACCTCGCCCAGCGCACCGGCATCTCCCGTGCCGCCCTCGCCCGTCGCTTCACAGCCCTCGTCGGCGAACCCCCGATGGCCTACCTGACGGGCTGGCGGATCGCCCTGGCCGCCGACCTCCTCCACGAGCCCGGCGCCACCCTCGAGGCCGTCGCACGCCAGGTCGGCTACAGCACCCCGTTCGCGCTGAGCACCGCCTTCAAGCGGGTCCGCGGCATCTCCCCCGCCGACCACCGCCGCGCCTCATAGTGGTGTGGCGTCGAGGGGCCGGGCCCGGAACCCTAGGAGCCGAGCTCGCGCGAGCGGTCGCGCGCTGCCTCGAGAGCGGCGAGGAAGGCCGCGCGCACCCGGTGCACCTCGAGCTCGCGCAGGGCCGCGGCCGTCGTACCGCCCGGCGAGGTGACCTGCTCGCGCAGCACGGCCGGATGCTCGCCGGTCTCGCGCAGCATGGTCGCCGAGCCGACCAGGGTCTGGATGACCAGCTCCTGGGCGATGGTGCGCGGCAGGCCGAGGTGGACGCCGGCCTCGATCATCGACTCGACCATGAAGAAGACGTACGCCGGCCCGGAGCCGCTGATCGCGGTCACGGCGTCCTGCTGCTTCTCCGGCACCTGGACCACGCGGCCGACCGACGCCATCAGCTCCTCGGCCTCGGCGAGGTGGCTCTCGTCGCAGTGGGTGCCGGGCGAGATCGCGGCCATGCCCTGGTCGACGAGCGCGGGGGTGTTGGGCATGACCCGGACGACCGCGACGCCGTCGGGCACATGGGCCTCGACGAAGCCGGTGGTGATGCCGGCGGCGAGGGAGACGAGGAGCTGGCCGGGGCGCAGGGCGGGGGCGAGCTCGGTGAGCACGTCGGCCATGTCCTGCGGCTTGACGACCAGCAGCACGGTGTCAGCCGTGGCGGCCTCGGTGACGTCGTCGACCACGCGGACGCCGTACCTCTCCGCGAGCTCGGCGGCACGCTCGGGCCGCTTCTCGACGACCACGAGCGCCTCGGCGCTCCGGCCGGCCCGGATCAGGCCGGACAGCAGGGTCTCCCCCATCACACCGGCACCGATGACTGCGGTCCGCTTCTCGCCCACGCCCTGCTCACTCATCCTCTGGAGACCAACGACGTGAGGAAGAGTCTCAGGTCGGCGGGACGCTCCGCCAGTCGTCCCACCAGGTAGCCGTGCCACGCGGCGCCGTACGGAACCAGCACCCGCACCTGCTCGCCGGTACCGGCCAGCCGCTGCTGCTCGGCCGACCTGACGCCGTACCGGAGCTGGAGCTCGTAGGTCGCGGGCGCGCGACCGTAGCGACTCGCGAGGGCGACCGCGATCTCGATCAGCCGCGGGTCGTGTGTCGCGATCACCGGATGCCCGGCGCCGCCGAGCAGCACCTTCAGGCAGCGCACATAGGCCTTGTCGGCCTCCGCCGCGTCCTCGCCCGTGCCGTGTTCGAGCCGGACCCGGCTGCCCGGCCCGGCCAGCGCCCGGCAGTCCTCCTCGGTGCGTGGGAGAGCCGCGTGCAGCTCCACGCCCACGCCGGGGAGCTCCGCGCGCAGGGCCGCGACCAGCGCCAGCCGTGCGTCCACGTCGGTGACATCCGCCCCGATCGTCACGGTCGCGCCGGCAGCGGCAGCGGTCCGGCAGATCCTGCGGGCCTCGTCGAGCGAGCACGTGCCGACGGTGATGTCGGTGCCGGCCGCGAGGCCGGCGTCGGAGAGCCGGTCGATCAACGTGAGGTGTTCGGCGACCACGGAGCCGCTCGGCTCCCCGAGTCGCTCGACGCCGGCCGCGAAGCCCGCGGCCCGGAGCCCACCGACGGCTCGCACCGCGTCGTCGACCCGCTCGCCGGCGACGTAGGCGTGCACGACCCGTCGGCCCAGCGCGCTGCGGGACAGCAGCGTCAGGGAGTCCCGGAGCGGCTGCATACCCTAAAAAATAGGGGGTGTCTGGTCAGCCCGGTCAGTCGGTACGACGCCGGAGCGTCGCCGCACCGAGGGCGAGGGCGGCGACCGCGAACGCCACCACGATCCCGACGTCACGCCACACCTCGCCGGTGCGGGTCGTGGTCGCGAGGTGCTCCATCGCGTCGACCGCCCAGGTCAGCGGCATCACGTCGGCGACCCTCTCGAGCACCTGCGGCAGCCGGTCGCGGGGCACGATCAGCCCGCAGAGCAGGATCTGCGGCACCACGATCGCCGGCAGGAACTGGACGGCCTGGAACTCGGTGCGGGCGAAGGCGGAGACGAACAGGCCCAGCGCCGTGCCGAGGACGGCGTCGACCACGCCCACGAGGACGAGCAGTGCGTCGGGGCCGCGCAGGTCGAGGTCGAGCAGCCCGATCGCCACGCCCGCGGCCAGCGCCGCCTGCACGGCGGCGATCGCGCCGAAGGCGAGCGCGTAGCCGACCAGGAAGTCGAGGCGGCCCATCGGCATCGTGAAGAGCCGCTCCAAGGTGCCGCCCGACCGCTCGCGCAGCGTGGTGATGCTGGTGACGAGGAACATCACGAAGAACGGGAAGATCGCCAACAGGGCGGGCCCGATCCGGTCGAAGACGAACGGCTGGTCCTGGAAGATCCACCACAGCAGGGCCTGCAGCAGGCACGGGAGCACGAGCAGCATCGCGAGGGTGCGGTGGTCGCGGCGCAGCTGGGTGAGGACCCGTACGGCGATCGCCAGGGTCACCCGGGGCGTCATGCCGCATCCCCGTGCTCGACGAGGGCGAGGAACGCCGACTCGATGTCGTCCGCGCCCTGCGACTCCTTGATCTCGGTGGGCGTGCCGTGGGCGATGATCCGGCCCTCGCGCATCAGCAGCAGCGTGTCGCAGCGCTCCGCCTCGTCCATCACGTGGCTGGACACCAGGACCGCCGTACCGGCCTCGGCGATGCGGTGGAAGAGCGCCCACAGGTCGCGCCGCAGCACGGGGTCGAGGCCGACGGTCGGCTCGTCGAGCACGAGCAGCGCGGGGCTGCCGAGCAGCGCCACGGCCAGCCCGACGCGCGAGCGCTGGCCGCCGCTGAGCCGGCCGACGACGGCGTCGCGGTGGCTGCTCAGGTCGACCGACGCCAGGGCATCCTCGGCCGCGGCGGTCGGCAGGCCCAGCACGCGGGCGAAGAAGCGGAGGTTCTCGATGACGGTCAGGTCGTCGTACACGCTGGAGGACTGGGTCTGGTAGCCGATCCGGTCGCGCAGCGGTGCGCTGCCCGCCGCCTCGCCGAGCACGGTGACGTCACCCGCGGCCACCCGCTGGACGCCGACGATCGAGCGCAGCAGCGTGGACTTCCCGCAGCCGGACGGGCCGAGCAGGCCGGTGACGCCGGCGCCGACGGACAGGTCGAGACCGTCGATCACCGTCGTCCCGCCGCGCACCACATGGAGGCCGGCGATCTCGACGACGGAATTCATCATGTGTTGAATAATGCGCCTCCGCGACGGCACGCGCAAGGGTCAGGGGAGGGGTCCGGCGAGGAAGCCGTCCAGCACCGGGGCGTACGCCGCCACCAGGGCGTCGACGTCCATCGCGACGATCGCGTCGGCACGCACGACGTACCGCAGCACGATCACCCCGATGACCTGGCTCGCCACCAGCTGCATCCGTCGCTCGGGCGCGTCGATCCCGAGCGCCTGGCCGAGCGGCACCAGCACCACCGGCACGAACCCGCCGCGGAACAGGGCGTCGCCGCCGGGCTCGATCAGCCGCCGCACCATCGCCAGCAGGGCCGGCCGGGTCGCGGCGTCGTCCCACACGCCGATCAGCGCGCGCAGCAGCCGCTCGCCGGCGCCCTCGACCGGGCCGACCACCTGCTCGGCGAGCACCGCGCGCGGGTCGACGGGCAGCTCGAGCGCGGCCACGAACAGGTCGTCCTTCGAGCCGAAGTAGTGGTGCACCAGCGCCGGGTCCACGCCCGCGTCGCCCGCGACCCCGCGGATCGTCGTACCGGTGAACCCGGACTCCGCGAACCGGGCGCGAGCCGCCGAGAGGATGACGGCGCGGGTGTCCGGGTTGCCGCGCCGGCGGCCCCGCGTCGTCGCGGTCACGGACCTTCCCCGGCGTCGGCGGGTACGGCGGTCAGGTGCTCGATCGCGAACTCGAGAGACTCGCGCAGGTCGGCCTCGCGCTCCTCGCGGGTCGTGCAGCGCCGGGTGTTGATCTCGAGCACCACCTCTCCGGCGAACCCGGTGGCCGCGAGGTGGCGCAGGAAGGCGTCGGCGCCCATGTCGCCGCGCCCGGGCACGAGGTGCTCGTCCTTGGCCGAGTCGGTGCCGTCGGTGAGATGGATGTGGCGCAGCCGCGGGCCGAGCCGCTCGGCCATCGCGACCGGGTCGGACTGCGCGATCGCCGCGTGGGACAGGTCGATCGTGGTGTTGGCGTAGGGCTCCGCGGAGGGATCCCAGCCGGGGAGGTACATCTCGAG
This sequence comes from Nocardioides sp. QY071, assembly GCF_029961765.1. Taxonomy (NCBI): domain Bacteria; kingdom Bacillati; phylum Actinomycetota; class Actinomycetes; order Propionibacteriales; family Nocardioidaceae; genus Nocardioides; species Nocardioides sp. QY071. The sequence goes on along the minus strand of NZ_CP124681.1, from coordinate 502,356 downwards.
GCGGCGGCGCGATGCCCGCCACGGGTACATGTTCTCGACGGCGAACGCGATGCCCGAGGACTCCTCCAGGGCGGCGATCCCGTTGACGAAGTCGCGGGCGTACTCCTTCTGCCAACGAAACGGCGGGTGCACGACGACGACCTCGGCGCCCACCTCCTTCGCCATCGCCGCCGAGCGCTCGAGCTTGCCCCACGGCTCGACGCCCCAGACCCGCTGCGTGAACAGCAGGCAGGGCGCGTGGATGGCGCTGATCGGGATGTCGTGGTGCTCGGAGAGCTGGCGTACGGCGTCGACCTGCTGCGACAGAGCGTCGATGCCGACCATCACCTCGACCGCCTCGTAGCCGACGGCGGCGGCGTAGGTGAACGCGTGAGCCGTCGACTCCGGGTAGACCGAGCTCGTGGAGAGCCCGATCCGGGGACGGCCCCGCTCGCTCATGACGGGTCGTTGACGCTGAGCTTGTCGATCCGCTCGAGGATCACGCCCTCGCGCAGGGCCCACGGGCAGATCTCCAGCTCCGACAGGTCGAAGATGTCCATGCAGGCCTCGGCGACCAGCGCCCCCGGCACGATCTGGTGGGTGCGGCTCGGGGAGACGCCGGGCAGCGCGGCCAGCTCCTCGGGCGTCATCGCGACCAGCTTGGGGATCCACTGGCGCAGCTCCGCCAGCGGCAGGGTCCGCGGCACGAGCGGGCCGTCGGCCGACGGCGCGGCGCCGCAGATCCGGGCCAGGGAGCGGAAGGTCTTCGAGGTCGCGGAGGCGCGGTGCGTCGTACCGGCACGCAGGAGGTGGCCGGCGTCGCGGGCGATGTCGGCCCGGATCCGGCGCCGGATCTGGCGCAGCTGCTCCTCGTCGGGCTGGGCCGCGAACTCCGCGCGTGCCAGCCGGGCGGCTCCCAACGGCAGGGACCACGCGACGTCGGGGCGCTCGTCGGAGCCGGCCGCGATCTCCAGCGAGCCGCCGCCGATGTCGAACACCGCGAGCCGGCCGGCCGACCAGCCGAACCAGCGTCGTACGGCGAGGAAGGTCAGCCGCGCCTCGTCCTCGCCCGGCAGCACGGCGATCCGCACCCCCGTCTCGGCCTCGACGTGGGACAGCACCTGCTCGGAGTTGCCGGCGTCGCGGACCGCGGAGGTCGCGAAGGAGAGCATCTCCTCGCAGCCCTTCTCCTCGGCCACCACCAGCGCCTGCGCGGTGAACGCGGTCAGCGCGGCGATCCCGGTCGGCGACACGTCGCCCTGGTCGTCGAGGTGCTCGGCCAGCCGCAGCGGCTCCTTGTAGGAGTACGCCGGCAGCGGCGCCGCACCTCCGTGGGCGTCGACCACCAGGAGGTGGCCGGTGTTCGAGCCGATGTCGAGCACACCCAGACGCATGTGTCCACGGTACTAGTCAGGAGCGCGCCCACGACCACACGGCCACTACTGTGGGGTGAGTGCCTGAGGTCCCGCTCGACTTCCCCCGTGCGTGGGTGGAGTTCACCAATCCGGCCGACGAGTCCGAGGTCCTCAAGTGCGACCTCACCTGGCTCACGTCGTCCTTCACCTGCATCTTCGGCAGCGGCTGCGCCGGCATCTACGCCGACTCGCCCGACGTCGGCTGCTGCACCCTCGGCGCGCACTTCGCCGACAAGGCCGACGAGAAGCGGGTCGCGGGCTTCGTCGAGCAGCTGACCCCGGCGCACTGGCAGTCCCACCCGGGCCGACCGGTCAAGCGCAAGGACTGGGTCGAGAAGGACGAGGACGGCGAGCGGAAGACCCGCATGCACGAGGTCGACGGCCAGCGCTCGTGCGTGTTCTCGAACCGCCCCGGCTTCGCCGGCGGCGCGGGCTGCGCGCTGCACGGGCTCGCTCTCGAGCTCGGCCGCAACCCGCTGGAGACCAAGCCTGACGTGTGCTGGCAGCTGCCCATCCGGCGTACCTTCCGCGAGATCGAGCGGATGGACGGGTCGTCGTACGTCGAGGTCACCATCACCGAGTACGACCGCCGCGGCTGGGGGCCGGGCGGGCACGACCTGGACTGGTACTGCTCCGGCAACACCGAGGCCCACGTCGGCGTCGAGCCGGTCTACGTCACCAACGAGGCCGAGCTCGTGGCGCTCATGGGGCAGGAGGCCTACGTCGAGCTGGTGCGCCACTGCGAGGCCCATCTGCGCTCGCGATCGGCCCTCGCGCTGCATCCCGCGGACCCTCGCTGATCCAGCCGCTTGTAACTAAGGGTTACAGCACGAATTCCAGCACCACAACGCCCGGGTAGTAGCAACAGCGCCCGGGTAGCCGCGCGCCGCCGCGAGCCGATGCCGCGCGGGACAGCCCAGATCGCAGTCGGCTCGTCCGCCCCATCTGCCCGGGCGCTGTTGCCACTACCTCGGTGCTGCTGCACCAAATTCGGCGCTGTAACCCTTAGTTACAAGTGGCCTCCGGGAGGCGCCGGCCACCTCTCGACATCAAGAGACAGCGACCCCGATTCGTCGGACCTCTCCGGGCATGCTCAGAATGTCTGGCATGCGCCTGGATCATCTCTCCTACGCGGCCGGCCCCGACGGACTCGCGAGCACGGCAGCCCGCCTGGGTGCGGCGATCGGGCGTGAGTTCGTCGACGGCGGTGTCCACCCCCGCTTCGGCACGCGCAACATGATCCTGCCGCTCACCGACGGCACCTACCTCGAGGTGGTCGAGGCGCTCGACCACCCGGCCTCCGACAAGGCCCCCTTCGGCCAGGCCGTCAAGGCCCGCTCCGCGCTCGGTGGCGGCTGGCTCGGCTGGGCCGTCGCCGTCCCCGACATCACCATCGTCGAGGAGCGCCTCGGCCGCCCCGCCGTCCCCGGCTCGCGGCACCGCCCCGACGGCACCGAGCTGCGCTGGAAGCAGATCGGCATCAACGGCCTCATCGCCGATCCGCAGCTGCCGTTCTTCCTGCAGTGGGACCTCCCCGCCGACCTCCACCCCTCGACCGGCGCCGACGGCACCGTCTCGCTCGCGGGCATCGAGATCGCCGGCGACCCGCAGCGGGTCAGCGAGTGGCTCGGGGAGACCGTCGAGGCGCCGCTCGAGGACGTCAAGGTCGAGTGGGTCGCCCCGCACGGCACGCCCGGCATCCTCGCCGCCCAGGTGCTGACGCCCGCGGGAATCGTGAGGATCTGAACCACGTCGCCGGGGCCATCCCGAGCCCCAACATCTGGCACCACACCGCGACGTACGAGATCGAGAACCGCGCCGCCGATCCCGACGGCCGGCTCTGGTCGGCCATGTCCGCGCGTGCGGACTGGACCGGCCGCACCGTGCTCGACCTCGGCTGCGGCACCGGCTTCCACCTGCCCTCCTTCGCCGAGACAGCGGCGCACGTGATCGGCGTCGAGCCGCACGCCGGCCTGACGAAGCTGGCTGCCCGACGGCTGCGGACGCGCCAGGTCGCCAACGCCGAGGTCCGGCAGGGCACGGCCCAGCAGGTCCCGCTCCCCGACGCGTCGGTCGACGTCGTGCACGCCCGGTGGGCGTACTTCTTCGGTCGCGGCTGCGAGCCCGGGCTGGTCGAGCTCGACCGCGTCGTACGGCGGGGCGGGGTCGCGCTGGTCATCGACAACGACGGCTCCCGGTCCACGTTCGGCGGCTGGTTCCGCCGCGGCTACCCGCACCTGGACCCGCCCGAGGAGACCGAGCGGTTCTGGAGCGTGCGCGGGTGGACGCTGGACCGGGTCGACATGGGGTGGCGGTTCGCCTCGCGGGCGGACCTGGAGGCCGTCGTACGCATCGAGTTCGCACGCGAGATCGCCGACCAGGTCCTCGCCGAGCACCAGGGGCTCGAGGTCGACTACGCGGTCAATCTCTGGTCGAAGAGCTTCTGACCTCCAAGGACGGCTGGAGGAGTACGCCGCTCTCGGCGGCGCGACCGGGCGCGAGCAGTGCCCGGAGCGCGGCGACGAGGTGGACCGCGACCTCCTCGAGCGGCTGGCGGACCGAGGTCAGGCCCATCACCTGGGCGACCTGGGAGTCGTCGAACCCGACCACGCCGACGTCTCGACCGGGCTTGAGGCCACGGTCGGACAGCGCCCCGAGGACACCGACCGCGAGCGTGTCGGAGGCACAGACGAACGCGGTCGGAGCGCTCGACTCGAGCAGCGAGGCCGCCGCGCGCCCGCCCGCGAGCACGCCGTCCTCGACCGCGGCCTCGAGCCCGGCAGTGGGCAGCTCGAGCGCGGTCATCGCGCGATGCCAGCCGGCCCGCCGGTCCTCACCGATGCGCGAACCGGGCTGCCAGCCCAGCCATGCGATGCGCTCGTGGCCCTGCGCGCGCAGGTGCTCGGTCGCCGCCGCGACGCCCGCGGCGCCGTCGACGTCGACCCACGGATGGGCCGCGCCCGGGTCGTCCCACGGGCGCCCGAACGCCACGAACGGCGCGCGGCGCTCCGCCAGGCCGATGGTCTGCGGGTTGCCGAGGTAGGTGTCGGTGACGACGAAGGCGTCGACGGCGGTCGAGCGGAGCAGGTCGTCGTACCCGCCGAGGGGGTCGGGCAGCTCGCCCTCCGCCGCGCGGCCGCCGGAGAACAGCAGCACGTGGTAGCCCGCCTCGCGCGACGCCTCGACCAGCGCGTGCACGAACCGGTCCATCGCCATGTTGGCGGTGAACTCCTGCGCCGGGCTCAGGCGCAGCCCGACGAGGTGCGAGGAGCGGGTGCGCAGGTGGCGGGCGGCCTGGTTGGGCGTGTAGTCGAGGTGCTCGATGGCGTCCTGCACCCGCGCCAGGGTGTCGGGCCGCAGCAGGTCGGGGTTGTTGATCGCGTTGGACACCGTCTGCCGGGAGACGCCGGCCCGCTCGGCGACGTCGGCGAGGGTGGCCGGCGGGCGAGGGGTGTCCACCGCGCGATTCTCCCACGCCGTTCTCCGCCGCTTTCCACAACCGCCGCGTGCCAGGACGGTTCCGTCGGCGGTCTGTTCTACTGTCGTGCCATGGCTGGTTCGAAAACACGTTCGACTTACCGCTGCGGCGAGTGCGGCTGGTCCACGGCGCGCTGGGTGGGCCGTTGCGGCGAGTGCCAGGCGTGGGGCTCGGTGTCCGAGGTGGCGGTGGCGAGCGCCGGTCCCTCCCGGCGTACGTCGGCCGCCCCCGTCACGAACGCCGCCGTCCCGATCGGCCAGGTGTCGGCCGAGCGGGCCGTCCACCACCGCTCCGGCGTGCCCGAGCTCGACCGGGTGCTCGGCGGCGGGCTGGTGCCCGGCGCCGCGGTGCTGCTCGCCGGCGAGCCCGGCGTCGGCAAGTCGACCCTGCTGCTCGAGGTGGCCGCCCGCACCGCCGGCACCCAGCAGCGCACGCTCTACGTGACCGGCGAGGAGTCGGCCGCCCAGGTCCGGCTGCGCGCCGACCGCACAGGCGGCATCCACGACCAGCTCTACCTCGCCGCCGAGACCGACCTCGGTGCGGTGCTCACCCACATCGAGCAGGTGCGGCCGAGCACGGTGGTCATCGACTCGGTGCAGACGATCAGCGCCTCCGGCGTCGACGGCGTGCCGGGGGGCGTCACCCAGGTCAAGGAGGTGGCGCAGGCGCTGGTGCGGATGGCCAAGAGCCGCGACATCACCGTGGTGATGATCGGCCACGTCACCAAGGACGGCGCGATCGCCGGTCCGCGCGTGCTGGAGCACCTCGTCGACGTCGTGCTCCACTTCGAGGGCGACCGCAACTCGCGGTTCCGGATGCTGCGCGCGGTCAAGAACCGGTTCGGACCGGTCGACGAGGTCGGCTGCTTCGACCTCGGCCCCGACGGCATCCGCACCGTCGAGGACCCCACCGGCATCTTCGTCGAGCGCCACCACGGCCGGGTCCCCGGCACCTGCGTCGCCGTCTCGATGGAGGGGCGCCGTCCGCTCCTGGCCGAGGTGCAGGGTCTGGTGACCCTCTCCCCCGCCGAGCGTCCGCGGCGCACCACCTCCGGCATCGACAGCTCCCGGCTGGCGATGATCCTGGCCGTGCTCCAGCAGCACTGCGGCATCCGGCTCCACCAGCACGACGTGTTCGCCTCGACCGTCGGCGGTGCCCGGATCAGCGACCCCGGGGCAGACCTCGCCCTCGCGGTGGCGATCGCCTCCGCCCACTTCGTTAGCGCCCCGCCCGCCGGCGTCGTCGCCCTCGGCGAGATCGGGCTCTCCGGCGAGCTGCGTCGGGTGCGCGACCTCCCCCAGCGGCTCGCCGAGGCCGCCCGGCTCGGCTTCGCCATGGCCGTGGTCCCCGCCGACCCCGGCGCGGCCCAGGGCGCCCGTCGCGGCGGCGGTCGTGAACGGACCGTCGACGGCATGCGAGTGGTCGAGGTCGCCGACGTCGCCTCCGCCCTGGTCGCGCTGCACCTCGACCGGCGGACCAAGCACGCGCTGGAGGTGGTCGAATAGCCCCGACCACCCCGCCTCACCCGCACCCTAGGGTCGGGACATGCTTCCCCAGCCCGGTCGCGGCCTCGTCGTGGCAGCCGACGCCCGGACCCATCGGCTGCTGATCGATCTCGTCGCACCCCCACCTGGCCGCGATCGAGGACGGCTCGGGGGAGCGCGATCCGGCATCCACGGATCCGAGGACACCCCGTGCGCGGATATCGAGGCGTGAGGCGCACCCTGCGCGGATAGGGTGAGACCTGTCCGAGCAGCACATCAGCAGGGAGCACCAGTGGTCACGTCGGCCGATCCCCGACTCCGCGAGGCCCTCGCGTCCATCGCCCCCGGCACTCCGCTGCGCGACGGACTCGAGCGGATCCTGCGCGGCCGCACCGGAGCACTGATAGTGCTCGGGCAGGACCGGCTGGTCGACAGCCTGTGCACGGGCGGCTTCGAGCTCGACGTACCGTTCACCGCCACCGGCCTGCGCGAGCTGGCCAAGATGGACGGCGCGATCATCGTCGACGGCGCTGTCAACCGGATCATCCGGGCTGCCGTGCACCTGATGCCGGACCAGAGCATCCCGTCGGAGGAGACCGGTACCCGACACCGGACCGCCGACCGGGTCGCCAAGCAGACCGGGCACCCGGTGATCTCGGTGTCGCAGTCGATGCAGATCATCGCGGCGTACGTCGGCGAGACCCGTCACGTCCTCGAGGACTCCGGCCAGATCCTGTCCCGCGCCAACCAGGCGCTGGCGACCCTCGAGCGCTACAAGTTGCGCCTCGACGAGGTCTCCAGCACCCTGTCGGCGCTGGAGATCGAGGACCTGGTGACGGTGCGCGACGTCGCGGTCGTCGCCCAGCGCCTGGAGATGGTCAGCCGGATCGCCCGGGAGATCGAGGACTACGTGCTCGAGCTCGGTACCGACGGCCGGCTGCTGGCCCTCCAGCTCGAGGAGCTGGTGACGGGCGTCGACACCGAGCGCGAGCTGGTGATCCGTGACTACGCCCCGTCCCGGCGCCGCAGCCGCGAGCCCGGCGACCTGCTCGGCAAGCTCGAGCAGCTGTCCTCGACCGACCTGGTCGACCCGTCGGCGGTGGCGAAGGTCCTCGGCATCGGCACCGGCGAGCACCTCGACGGCGCGGTCGCGCCGCGCGGCTACCGCCTGCTCACCAAGGTGCCGCGGCTGCCCGCCAACGTCATCGAGGGCCTGGTCGACCACTTCGGCACGCTGCAGAAGCTGCTGTCCGCAGGAATCGACGACCTCCAGGCCGTCGAGGGCGTCGGCGAGCTCCGCGCACGCAGCGTCCGCGAGGGACTGAGCCGGCTCGCCGAGTCGACGATCCTCGAGCGCTACGTGTAGCCAGCGCCCGCGCCGGAGAGGCTCACCGGGCCGGGGCGCCGGCTCCAGCGCCGGCCGACGGCGACTCAGCATCCGCGGCAGCGCAGGTCTTGTTGACGTAGTCGAAGAACGCAACGACGTCGGCGGCGTCGTCCTCGTCGATGCCGTAGACCTCGGCGAGGCCGGCCGTGTCGGCCACGGCCTGGTCGAGCTGCTCGAGCTGCTCCTGATCGATGCTGCCGAGCTGCTCGACGAACACCTCGAACCCGTCGCGGGCGTCGTCGTCGATGTCACCCGGGGTGCCGACCTCCTCGAGCGCCTTGGCCCGGGCGTGCACGCCGGCCAGGTCGTTGCCGGAGTCGGCCGACCAGGTGGTGCAGAAGTCCTTCGTGCTCGCGGCGTCCGGCGAACCACCGCAGGCAGCGAGGGCGGGGACGAGCAGCAGCGTGGTGACGATCCCGAGTCGTGTGCGCATGGGGGCGCTCCTGCCCCGGGCCGCGATGGCCAAACGGCCGCGGTCGCCCGTCGGGGATCGCGCCGGGTCAGTTGACCGGCGTCTTCGACTTCTTCGCCTTCTTGGTCTGCTTGTCCTGCGGGGTGACCTGGATGGTCTCGGCGACGGGAGCGTTGAGGACGAAGTCGGCCTCCGCAGGCTCGCCACCGAGGGCCGCGGCGGCGACGGTGAAGTCACCGGGCTCGGCCCAGCCGGCGCGGCGGGTGCAGCCGTCGGTGGACTCGCGGGCCTCGGCCCAGGTGAGCTGGATGGTGCTCGGGACGGCCTTGCGTACGACGACCGACTGGGCGGGGATCGCCTGCTTGCACTGCCGGGTGGTCCACACGTCCTCGGAGCCTCGGGCGACCTTCACGACGAGGGAGTCGGGGCCGACCTGCCAGGTGCAGGCCTCCGACTCGCGGGTCTGCAGCGACAGCGAGATGACGACGTCCCGGCCCGCGACGGCACCGGGCGCGATCGAGGGCGTGACGAGGACGTCCGCGGCCGAGCACTCGCCGTCGGGTACGGCGAGGGTGGGCGTCGTGGGCACGGTGGCCGGCGTCGTCGCGCCCCCACCAGCCTGCGCGCCGTCGGCCGCACCGTCGGCCTTGCCGCCGTCCTTGCCGCCCTTGCCCGCCTCGTCGGACCCGGTCGTCCGGACCTGGCCCCCGGCCTGCTCCGCGGCCGGCTGCTCGCCCGAGCTGCCGTCGCTGCCGGCGGTGAGCAGGCGCGCGATCACGAACACCAGCGCGAAGGCGATGCCGAGCACGAAGACCCGGCGCCGCCAGTACACCCCGGGCGGGAGCTGGCGAGACGTGGGCATGGGACGACGGTAGTCAGCCGCGCCCCACGATCCCGGCTGACCCGCCGACGTCACCGGCGATCGGGGCCACGTCACAATAGGGGCGGTCGTCTCCGAGGACTCGCCTCCAGCGCCCTGTGCACGCACCTGGCAGCGTTGGCGTCGCTCGTTGGACGACCTCAGTACGACTTCGCTCCGCCGCCTTGCCATGCACGCACCCAGAACACTGGCCACCCGACGATCCCCCGGAGACGACCACCCCGCGATGACGACGAGCCCGCTGGTCGAGACGGTCCTGCACTGGTACGACGAGAACGCCCGCGACCTGCCGTGGCGCCGCCCCGAGGCGACCCCGTGGTCGGTGCTGGTCAGCGAGTTCATGCTCCAGCAGACGCCGGTCGTCCGCGTCCTGCCCGTGCACGAGGCCTGGCTGGCCCGCTGGCCCACGCCGGCTGACCTGGCGGCCGAGTCGTCCGGCGAGGCGGTGCGGGCGTGGGGCCGGCTGGGCTACCCGCGCCGGGCACTGCGGCTGCACGCCGCGGCGGTCGCGATCACCGAGCAGCACGGCGGCGAGGTCCCGGCGTCGTACGACGACCTGTTGGCGCTGCCCGGGATCGGCGACTACACGGCGGCGGCCGTGGCGGCGTTCGCGTACGGGCAGCGCCAGGTCGTCCTCGACACGAACGTGCGACGGGTCCTGGCCCGCACCGTGAGCGGGACCGAGTTCCCGCCGCGCTCGGTGACCCGCGCCGAGCGCGACCTGGGCGCCTCGTTGCTGCCGGAGGACGCACCGACGGCGGCGACCTGGTCGGTGGCGGTGATGGAGCTGGGCGCCCTGGTCTGCACCGCCGACCGGCCGCGCTGCGACGGCTGCCCGGTCACCGAGCTGTGTGCGTGGCAGCGGGCCGGCGCCCCGGCGTACGACGGGCCGCCGCGCAAGGTGCAGACGTACGCCGGCACCGACCGTCAGTGCCGCGGCCGGCTGCTCGCGGTGCTGCGCGATGCGCCCGGAGCCGTACCGAAGGCACGCCTGGAACTCGCCTGGGAGAGCACCGACCAGCGCGAGCGCGCGCTGGCGTCCCTCGTCGCCGATGGCCTGGCCGCGGTCGACGCGGACGGCCGCTACCGGCTGCCCTGAGCCCTTCTCAGCCTCCCGATGCCGCGATAGCGGCCACCGCGTCGGCGAGGTCGGTGACCGACCGGTCGAGGGCGGCGGTGCCGCGGTCGAGCGGCAGGTCGAGCTGGAGGCCCATCATCGCGGCGTCGAGCAGGTTGGCGGCCCGCGGCGCGAGGGCGGGGCTGCAGCCCGCCGCCACCAGCAGGTCGGCGAGGGCGCGCAGCCAGGCCTGGTTGGAGTCCCCGACCACGCTGGCGTACGGCTCCTGGCCGAACAGGCCGAGCGCCGCGGCCTCGACGTACAGCCGCTGGCAGCGCTCGAGCTGCCCCTGCGTCGAGGCGGCCCACAGCGCCACCACCGCCTCACGCACCGACGGCGCAGCGGGCAGGGAGCGGACCAGCCCTATCGACCGCTCGTTCGACGTGTGCAGCACGGTCGCGACCAGGTCGTCCTTGCCGGAGAAGTGGTAGAGCAGCATCCGGTCGCTGGTCCCCAACGCGGCCGCCAGGGGGCGCAGGCTGAGCCCGATCAGGCCGTGCTCGAGGACGTGGTCGGTCGCCGCCTCGGCCAGCTGTCGTCGCCGGTCACCCTCTCGGGCCGTCGCCGTTTCCACCCGAAGAATGTAGCAGGTGCTACAGTATGTAGCAGTTGCTACACGCGGCCCGTGAGGACGGGCAGAGAGGAAGGTGCGCCATGGCGATCGCCTGGGCGCTCCTGATGGCCGCCATCGGGGTCGAGGTCGCGGCGAGCGCCGCACTCCCCCGCACCCAGAGCTTCCGAGACCCGCTGTGGACCGCGCTCGTGCTGGCCGGGTACGCCACGTCGATCTGGCTGCTCGCGCTGGTCGTGAAGCACCTACCCGTCTCGATCGCGTACGCCGTGTGGGCAGGTCTCGGCACCGCCGGCATGGCCGTGGTCGGCGTGCTCTTCCTCGACGAGCGGCTCGACCTGATGAAGGCGGCCGCGCTCGCGCTGATCGTGCTCGGCGTGGTGCTGCTCAACCTCGCCGGCGCGCACTGACCGCGCCTCGAGCCGACCGCGTTCATCCCCAAATCTGGGGATGACCGAGTAAGGCACCGTCCCTACGTTGACCGGATGCGGACGCATCGAGCCCTCGTCATCCTCCCCCTGGCCGCGGTGCTCTACGCATCGGTCGGCCAGGCGGCCACTCCGACGCTCACCGTGGGCGGCACCGCCGCCACGCCCGCCGACACGGGGGGATGCGCCCCCGACACCGTCTTCTGGCAGGACTCGGTCGCCGGGAGCAGTCCTTCCTACACGGTGCCGGGCAAAGGTGTGATCACGTCCTGGTCGGTCATGGCCGGCGCCGGCCCGGGCGGCATCGTCCAGCTCAAGGTCGGACCCGAGGGCCCGGACAACACGTACACGATCGCCGGATCGAGCGTCCCGAGGGCACTGACCCCGTCCGTGCTCAACACCTTCCCGGCCCGCATCTCCGTGGCCGCGGGCGACAGGCTCGGCCTGCGCGTTCCCTCGGGCTCGGCGGTCGCACCGTGCAGTATCGCCGGGACCGCGGGCGACACGATGAGATACATCTCGGGCGTGGGCCCCGACCCCGCGCTCGGCTCGACGTACGTGACGAATACCGCTGCGAACCTCCGGATCAACGTCTCCGTCCAGGTCGAGCCCGACGCGGACGGGGACGGGTTCGGCGACGTCACCCAGGACCAGTGCCCGACCAGGGCGACGTCGCAGGGCGACTGCGCGGCGCCCACGGCCGGGTTCGGCAAGTACAAGAAGGTCCTCAGGACGAGCGGTGCCAAGGCGAAGCTCAAGCTGACGCTGACCTCGACCGAGCCCGGCTCCACGTTCATCTGCTCCGTCGACGGCAAGCAGCCCAAGCCCTGCGCGAGCCCGTTCAAGGCGAAGCTGAGGCTCGGCAAGCACACCATCCACGTCACCGCCACCGATGCCGCGGGCTACACCTCGCCGGCCGCGGTCGCCAGGATCAAGGTCGTGAGGTAGGCCTGGACCCAGCGCCCAGGCCCGAGAAACACCTCGACCCGGCAGAACTTCTGCCGGGTCGAGGTGTTTCAGACGCCAGTTCGTGCCGGGTCAGTCGTTCCCGGCAGCCGGGAGGTCGCCCTCACCGAGGTCACCCAGGTCGCCGGGCTCGGCGATGGTCTCGGCGACGGTCTCGAGCGGCGGCATGTCGGGCAGCTCCCCGACCTTCTGGCCCTCGAAGGTGAAGGTCGCGGCCGGACCCTCGCCGTCGACGTCCACGAGCACGATCTGGCCGGGGCCGACCTCGCCGTAGAGCATCTTCTCGGCGAGCACGTCCTCGATCTCGCGCTGGATCGTGCGGCGCAGCGGCCGGGCGCCCAGCACCGGGTCGAAGCCCCGCTCGGCGAGCAGGTTCTTCGCCTTCTGGGTCAGCTCCAGGCGCATGTCGCGGTCGCGCATCCGGACCTCGACCGCCGCGATCATGTTGTCGACCATCGCGACGATCTGCTCCTGCGACAGCGGCGGGAACACGATGATCTCGTCGACGCGGTTGAGGAACTCGGGGCGGAAGTGCTGCTTGAGCTCCTCGGAGACCTTGCCCTTCATCCGCTCGTAGGAGCCCGCCGCGTCACCGGCCTGGTTGAAGCCCAGGTTGATGCCCTTGGCGATGTCGCGCGTGCCGAGGTTGGTGGTCATGATGATGACGCAGTTCTTGAAGTCCACGACCCGGCCCTGCGAGTCGGTCAGGCGACCTTCCTCGAGGATCTGCAGCAGGCTGTTGAAGATGTCGGGGTGGGCCTTCTCGACCTCGTCGAACAGGACGACGGAGAACGGCTTGCGGCGCACCTTCTCGGTGAGCTGGCCGCCCTCCTCGTAGCCGACGTAGCCCGGGGGCGAGCCGAAGAGGCGCGAGACGGTGTGCTTCTCGCCGAACTCCGACATGTCGAGCTGGATCAGCGCGTCCTCGTCGCCGAACAGGAACTCGGCGAGCGTCTTGGACAGCCACGTCTTTCCGACACCCGACGGGCCGGCGAAGATGAACGAGCCACCGGGACGCTTCGGGTCCTTCAGGCCGGCACGGGTACGACGGATCGCCCGGGACAGCGCCTTGACGGCCTCCTCCTGGCCGATGACCCGCTTGTGGAGCTCGTCCTCCATCTTGAGCAGTCGCGTGGACTCCTCCTCGGAGAGCTTCACGATCGGGATGCCGGTCGCCACGGCGAGCACCTCGGCGATCAGCTCCTCGTCGACCTCGGCGACCTCGTCCATGTCGCCCGCGCGCCACTGCTTCTCGCGCTCGGACTTCTTCAGGATGAGCTGCTTCTCCTCGTCGCGCAGCCGCGCGGCGGCCTCGAAGTCCTGGCCGTCGATCGCGGCCTCCTTGCGCTGGCGGACCTCAGCGATCTGCTCGTCGTACTCGCGCAGGTCGGCCGGCGCCGTCATCCGGCGGATCCGCAGGCGCGAGCCGGCCTCGTCGATCAGGTCGATCGCCTTGTCGGGCAGGAAGCGGTCGGAGATGTAGCGGTCGGCGAGGGTGGCCGCGGAGACCAGCGCCTCGTCGGTGATGGTCACCCGGTGGTGCGCCTCGTAGCGGTCGCGGATGCCCTTGAGCATCTCGATCGTGTCGGCGATCGACGGCTCGGGCACCTGGATCGGCTGGAAGCGGCGCTCGAGGGCGGCGTCCTTCTCGAGGTACTTGCGGTACTCGTCGAGGGTGGTCGCACCGATCGTCTGCAGCTCGCCGCGGGCCAGCATCGGCTTCAGGATCGAGGCCGCGTCGATGGCGCCCTCGGCCGCACCGGCACCGACGAGGGTGTGGATCTCGTCGATGAACAGCACGATGTCGCCGCGGGTGCGGATCTCCTTGAGCACCTTCTTGAGGCGCTCCTCGAAGTCACCGCGGTAGCGGGACCCGGCGACCAGCGCACCCAGGTCGAGGGTGTAGATCTGCTTGTCCTTGAGCGTCTCGGGGACGTTGCCCTTGACGATGTCCTGGGCCAGTCCCTCGACGATCGAGGTCTTGCCGACGCCGGGCTCACCGATGAGCACCGGGTTGTTCTTGGTACGCCGCGAGAGCACCTGCATGACGCGCTCGATCTGTTGAGCACGGCCGATGATCGGATCGAGCTTGCCCTCACGGGCGTCCTGGGTCAGGTTGCGGCCGAACTGGTCGAGCACCAGCGAGGACGACGGGGCGTCGCCGCTGCTGGCGGACCCGGTGCTGGCCGCGGCGGCGGTGCCCTCCTTGCCCTGGAAGCCCGAGAGCAGCTGGATGACCTGCTGGCGGACCCGGTTGAGGTCGGCGCCGAGCTTCTGCAGGACCTGGGCGGCCACGCCCTCGCCCTCGCGGATCAGGCCGAGCAGGATGTGCTCGGTCCCGATGTAGGAGTGACCGAGCTGCAGCGCCTCGCGCAGGGACAGCTCGAGGACCTTCTTGGCTCGCGGGGTGAACGGGATGTGGCCCGACGGCGCCTGCTGGCCCTGGCCGATGATCTCCTCGACCTGGGCGCGCACGGCCTCCAGGGAGATGTCCAGCGACTCGAGAGCCTTGGCGGCGACACCCTCACCCTCGTGGATGAGGCCGAGCAGGATGTGCTCGGTCCCGATGTAGTTGTGGGAGAGCATGCGGGCCTCCTCCTGGGCCAGCACGACCACCCGGCGGGCACGGTCTGTGAACCGCTCGAACATTGCACGCTCCTCACACGTCGCACGGGGTTGTTCTCAGGGTCTACAACCCCGCTCACACCCTACGCGTTCCGATCCAGCCGTCCGGATCCGTCCGCTGTCAGCGAACGGACGGTCTCGCCGACCGATCCGCCCCGATCGTCCCGATCCCGTTTCGCCGGGACGAGGCCGGGCACGTGTCGCACATTGACCTTGGGGGGCCATCGGGCAGGAGGACGACTGTGACCACGTATTCGAGTCAGGCGATCACCGACTTCAAGAAGAGGATCGCCCACAACGCCATCAAGATGATGTTCGAGGAGAAGGGAGTGGGCTGGGAAGGCGATGCCGCCACCGGCTTCAACCAGGGGTCGATGATCCCCTATCCCGCTCTCTCGGGAAACACGCTGCCTCCGGTCAGTGGCCCGACCGGCATCGTCCAGTTCTTCGTCCCCGGGGTGTCGATGAACGCTCACGGTCAGTGGGACCGTGAGGACGGGGCCGCCCTCACCTCCACCAGCTTCCCGCCGGGCACCACGCTGGTGCGCGAGGAGGAGATCAACAACCTGCCCGGCTACATCTGCCAGGTCGACCCGTGGACCTCCTGCTACCAGCCGTGGATCCAGCGGATCGAGTCCGCCCTCGAGGGGTGGGACACCCTCCCCGACCACGGCCGGTTCGCCACCGAGGCCGGGAAGGCCAACGCCGCGGTCCAGGAGCTCACCCCCACCAGCGGCTTCGGCAGCCCGAGCGCCGAGGAGTGGCGCCCGACCTTCACCGACCCGAGCCGGACCACGGCCTTCGACCTGTTCTCCGAGTACGTCGGCGCCGACGTCGACTCCAACATGGTCTACGCCTTCCGCAGCAAGTACGGCCCCGTCCGGGCCGGCACCGTGATGCAGAACCAGGGCCAGATCGCCTACGGCCTGACCCTGATCCTGGGCGGCGAGGCCAAGCTGTGGGAGGAGGCCGGGGTCGACATCATGAAGCTGTGCGAGGCGGCCGAGGCGGCCTTCCACTACGAGCCGCCCTCCTTCGACTTCAACTTCAGCCTGAAGATCTTCAAGGCCTTCACCGATCTCGCCGGCACCTTCGTGCCGGCCCCCGCGGGCACCGTCCTCAAGGGCGCCTCGGCGGTCGCCGGGTTCCTGCAGGCCGTGATCCCGGAGAACACCACGGAGACCACTCCGCCTCCCCCGCTCTCGGCGTCGACGGCCGAGCAGGTCGCCAAGAACTTCGAAGAGGCGATCCTGACCCTGCGCCGCGCCACCTTCCACCAGGAGGAGGTGCTCTACCACTGCGCCCGACGGCTCAAGGAGGGCATCGACACCGTCAAGGTGGACTACCTCCACATCCATGCCGGCGCCGGCATCGACCCGGGAGTCGCCACCGCTGAGCGAATCCAGGTGCACACCGGAGCGCTCAAGGACATCGGGATCAACCAGGTGCCGATCATCGCCTCCATCTTCGCCAGGGCGGCCGACGACACCTACGGTCTCGCGCCTGCCGACATCTGGGCCCGCGGCTGGCCCCTGGGCTACGGCTTGAAGGGTCCTCAGGAGATCGTCGCGGAGATCCTGACCGACTTCGACAAGGTCGCCACCGGCTCCGCCCGGGAGCTCGTGGACGCCGGCAAGCTGCTCGCCATCGCCGCCGGCTGGATCGAAGGCGTCGACGAGGGCAGCCAGGCCGACCTGACCGGTCTCAACGACGAGCTCGAGCGCGGCAAGACGAGCTGGGAGCACCCGCCGCCCGAGCCGGTGCTGCCCCCCGGCCTGCGCTGACCCGCCGCGGGCTCAGTGTGCGGACTCGTAGGCCTCGCGCACGTCGGCCGGGATCCGCCCCCGCTCGGGCACCGTGAACCCGTTGTCGCGAGCCCACTCACGGATCTCCTTGGCGGAGGTGCCGCCGGCGGCCGCGGCCCGGCCGCCGCGCTTCGCGCCACCGGCGCGAGCGACCTTGCGGCCGTGGCCGACGTAGGCCGCCAGGGCGTCGCGCAACTTGGAGGCGTTCTTGTCGTTGAGGTCGATCTCGTAATTGGCGCCGTCGAGCCCGAAGCTGACCGTCTGGGTGGCGTCACTTCCGTCGATGTCATCGACCAGGACGATGTTGACCTTCTGTGCCATGCGCGGAGCTCCCTCGAAAAGGAAAAGGAAAAGGATGACTGCGCCGAGCTCGACGCGATATTCGATCCTTGCACAAGTTGGGGAAGGAATGCATCAACGCCGATTGCGCAGGAATACCTTTTCCAGTCCGCGCAGGGTCAGCCACGGCGCCCGGTGGGTGAAGCACCGGCACTCGTCGGTGACGAGGGGGGCCAGATAGCCGGTGGAGATGACCGACACGTCGCCGGCCGTGGCACCGAGCGCCGCGGTCAGCCGCTCGACCATGCCCTCGACCTGGCTGGCGACGCCGAACACCATCCCGGACTGGAGCGCCTCCACGGTGTTCTTGCCGATCACGCCGCGGGGGCGGACCAGCTCGACCATCCGCAGCTGGGCACCGCCGCGGCTGAGCGCGTCGAGGGAGATCTCGATACCGGGAGTGATCGCACCGCCGACGTAGCGGCCCTGCTCGTCGACGACGTCGTAGGTCGTTGCGGTGCCCCCGAAATCGACGACGATCGCCGGGCACTCGAAATCGGCGGCGGCGGCGAGCGCATTGACGATGCGGTCGGTGCCGACTTCTCGAGGATTGTCGACGAGAATGGGCACACCGGTGCGAATACCGGGCTCGACGATGACGCACGGAATGTCCGGAAAATGCGACGGCAGCATCTCGCGCCATGCATTGAGGACCGCCGGGACCGTCGCGCACACCGCGATTCCGCTGACCTCGTCCTCGCGAGTGCCGAGCAGGCCGCGCAGCAGCACGCCCCATTCGTCGGCGGTGCGGTTCTCGGCCGTCGACACCCGCCAGTCGGCGTGCACCGCGCCGTCGGACACGAGTCCGAGGACGGTGTGGGCGTTGCCGATGTCGGCGGCGAGCAGGGGCATGTCAGCTCGTCCGGAAGTCCAGACCGAGGTCGAAGACGGTGACGGAGTGGGTCAGCGCGCCCACGGAGATGAAGTCGACGCCGGTCTCGGCGACCTCGCGGGCCCGCTCCAAGGTGAGCCCGCCCGAGGCCTCGAGCGTCGCCTTGCCGCCGGCGGCCTGGTTGATCCGGACCGCCTCGGCCATGTCGGCGGTCGACATGTTGTCCAGCAGCACCTCGGTGCAGCCGGCTGCCAGGACCGCGCGCAGCTCGTCGAGGTCCATCACCTCGACCTCGACCCGCAGGCCCGGGTGCTTGGCGACGACGGCGTCGTAGGCCGCCACGACACCGCCCGCGGCGACGGCGTGGTTGTCCTTGACCATCGCCCGGTCGACCAGGCTGAACCGGTGGTTGACCCCGCCACCGCACCGCACGGCGTACTTCTGCAACGCGCGCCAGCCCGGCAGCGTCTTGCGGGTGTCGAGCACCCGGGCGCGGGTGCCGGCGAGCGCGTCGACCCACAGCGAGGTCGCGGTCGCGATCCCGGACAGGTGCGAGGCGAAGTTGAGGGCGGTGCGCTCGGCGGTGAGCACGCCGCGGACCGGTCCGGAGACGGTGAGCACGACGTCGCCAGGCCTCACGCGGGTGCCGTCGGGGACCCGGTCGGTGACCTCGACGGTGTCGCCGAGGGCGTAGCCGAAGGCGAGCTCGGCGATCGCGAGACCGGCGACGACGCCCGGCTCGCGGGCGGCGAAGTCGGCGACCGCCCGGCCCATGTCGGGCATCGCGTCGCTGGTGACGTCGTCGACGCCACCGGGCAGGTCCTCCTCGAAGGCGACCACGACATGGTCGTAGACCGCCTTCGGGTCGAGCCCGGCGGCCCGGATCTCGGCGACCAGCGTGGCCGGCAGCTCGTCGAAGGGGGTGCGGGCGATCATGCGGGAAGGTCTCCGTCGGTCGCGGGCGCGGGGACGAAGGTGACCGTGGTGGCGCCGTCGTCCATGGTCACGTCGAAGTGGCCGGCCCAGCGGGCGTCGTCGCGCTCGGGGAAGTCCTCGCGCCAGTGGGAGCCGCGCGTCTCCTCACGCAGCGCGGCGGCCTCGGCGAGCGCGGCGCTGATGGTGACCAGGTTGGTGGCCTCCCACGAAGCCTGGTCGACGGTCTCGGCCGTGCGGCCGGCCAGCTTGTCGAGCACGGTGGCCGCCTCGCTCAGGCCGGGCGCGGTGCGCAGCACGCCGACCCGGGAGCTCATCGTCTCCTGGAGCTCGCCACGGACGTCACCCGCGACCAGCCCTGCGGTACGACGGTCCGCGGCCGGCTCGCGCCAGGGGGCCAGGTCCCCGGGCAGCACCTCGGCGATCCGCCGCGAGAACACCAGGCCCTCGAGCAGCGAGTTGGACGCGAGCCGGTTGGCGCCGTGGACACCGGAGCAGGCGACCTCGCCGGTGGCGTAGAGCCCGGCTACGTCGGTGCGGCCGTGGAGGTCGGTGCGGACGCCGCCGGAGGCGTAGTGACAGGCGGGGGCGACGGGGATCAGCTGGGTGACCGGGTCGATCCCGTAGGAGCGCGCGGTGGCGAGGATGGTCGGGAAGCGGTGCTCCCAGAACTCCGCGCCGAGGTGGCGGGCGTCGAGCCACATGTGGGGCCGGCCGGTCTCGAGCATCCGCTTCATGATCGCCTTGGCGACGACGTCGCGGGGCGCCAGGTCGGCGAGCTCGTGGACGCCCTGCATGATCCGGTTGCCCTCGTCGTCGACGAGGAAGGCGCCCTCGCCGCGGACGGCCTCGGAGATCAGCGGCTGCTGGCCGCGGGAGTCGGGGCCGAGGTACATCACCGTCGGGTGGAACTGCACGAACTCCAGGTCGCGCAGGGTCGCGCCGGCCCGCAGCGCGAGCGCCATCCCGTCGCCGGTCGACACGACCGGGTTGGTGGTCTGGGTGAACACCTGGCCGAGGCCGCCACTGGCGAGCACGACCGCGCGGCAGTGGACGGCGCCGACGCCGTCGCGCTCGCCCTCGCCGATGACGTGGAGGGTCAGACCCGCCACGCCCGTCGTACCTGTCTCGTCCTCGCCGAGCAGCAGATCGACCGCCAGCGCGTGCTGGATGACCTCGATGTCGGGGGCCGCCTCGATCGCGGCGATCAAGGCCCGCTGGATCTCGGCGCCCGTGGCGTCGCCGCCGGCGTGCGCGATCCGGTCGCGGTGGTGGCCGCCCTCGCGGGTCAGCGACAGCTCGCCGTCGGCGGTGTGGTCGAAGTTGGTGCCGAGCGCGATCAGCTCGCGGACCGCCTCGGGGCCCTCGTTGACGAGCACCCGCACGGCTTCCCGGTCGCAGGCACCGGCACCGGCGACGAGGGTGTCGAGCTCGTGCTGCTCGGGGGTGTCACCGGGACCGAGGGCGGCGGCGATGCCGCCCTGCGCCCACTGGGTCGACCCGGCGTTCAGGACGTCCTTGGTGACGACCAGGATCTTGTCCACCCGGCCGCGCAGCCGCAGGGCGGCGGTGAGGCCGGCGATGCCGGAGCCGACGATGACGACGTCGGCGCGCGTCGTCCAGCCGGGGCTCGGGGCGGTCAGGCACCCGGGCAGGCGCAACGTCTGTAGTGGCGTGCCTCGAAGATCACTCACCACTCCACGCACCCAGTGCACGCACCTCGCTGCGTTGGCGTCGCTCGGTAGACAACCCGGTATGCCATCGCTCCGCCGCCTTGCGATGCACGCACCCTGGGCACGTGGACCAGCAAGTCATCTTCGAGACACGCCACTAGCATCCCCGCAGGCTACTCAGCGACCGGCGGTCACGTCGCCCCGGGACAACCCCGGGTCGCCGAAGGTCTCGGCGGGGTCGAAGCCCGTCGCCATGATCTTGTTGTCGGCGTCGACGAAGACGACGTGCGGCTGGTGCTCCTTGGCCTCCTCGGTCGTCATCTGGCCGTAGCCGATCAGGATGACCAGGTCGCCGGGGTGGACCAGGCGGGCGGCGGCACCGTTGATGCCGATCACGCCGCTGCCGCGCTCGCCGGCGATGGTGTAGGTCTCGAGGCGGGCGCCGTTGGTGATGTCGACGATGTGGACCAGCTCGCCGGCCAGCAGGTCGGCCGCCTCGAGCAGGTCCTCGTCGACGGTGACCGAGCCGACGTAGTGGAGGTCGGCCTGCGTGACGGTCGCACGGTGGATCTTGCTCTTCATCATGGTGCGCAGCATGGGAATCCCCCTGGGTGTCAGAACTGCAGCGGCAGGTTGTCGATGAGCCGGGTGGTGCCGACCCGGGCGGCGACGAGGATCCGGCCCTCGGTGCCGGGCTCGGGGTAGTCGGGCAGCTCGCCGAGGCCCGTGGTGGTCAGCGCGAGGTAGTCGAGCTCGACGCCGGGCTCGGCCTTGATGACGCCCATCGCGGCCCAGCGCGCGGCCGGGACGCCGTACGACGCCCGCTGCTGCGCCGCGCGCAGGGCCCGGCTCAGCGTCGCGGCCTGCTGGCGCTCCTCGTCGTCGAGGTAGCGGTTGCGGCTCGAGCGGGCCAGGCCGTCGGGCTCGCGGTCGGTCTCGGCGCCGACGATCTCGATGCCGAGGCACAGGTCGGTGGTCATCCGGCGGATCAGCGCGAGCTGCTGGTAGTCCTTCTCGCCGAAGATCGCGACGTCGGGACGCACCAGGCCGAACAGCTTGGCGACGACGGTGAGCACGCCGCGGAAGTGGCCGGGGCGGCTGGCGCCCTCGAACAGGTCGCCGAGCGGGCCGGGCTGGACGGTGACGGCCTCGGTGGCGACGCCCTCGTGCGGGACGCCGTCGGGGTACATCTGCGCGACCGTCGGCGCGAACACGACGTCGACCCCCTCGGTCGCGGCGAGGGCGAGGTCTGCGTCGAAGGTGCGCGGGTAGCGGTCGAGGTCCTCGGTCGGCCCGAACTGCAGGGGGTTGACGAAGATCGACAGCACGACGGTGCCGTCGTCCCCGGCACGCTCGCGCGCGATCCGCAGCAGCGACGCGTGGCCCTCATGGAGCGCGCCCATGGTCGGCACGAACACCACCGGGCCGGTGCCCCGCAGGTCGCGCAGCTCGGACCGGCTGCGGGCAACAGCCGGGACGGTCGCGGTGGTCACAGGCTGTCCACCCGCGGTGCGTGCAGCACCCGCCGGTCGCCGTACGCGCTGAGGACCGTGGCGATCGCCTGGGCGCGGATCGGCAGCAGCCGGCCGTCGGTGACGGCACGGTCGAGAGTGGCCCACGCCATCGCGACGTACGACGGCACGGTGTCGGGCGCGTTGGCCGAGATGTCCCTCAGGTGGGCCGCGACCGTCTGGACGTCGCCGCGGACGATCGGGCCGGTGAGGGCGGCGTCGCCGTGGGCGAGCGCGTTGTCGAGGGCGGCGTCGAGCAGGGGGCGCAGGGTGCCGGCCGGGTCGTCGACGCCGGCGGCGCTGAGCAGGCCCATCGCCTCGCTCACCAGGGTGACCAGGTGGTTGGCCCCGTGGGCCAGGCCCGCGTGGTAGAGCGTGCGCATCTCCTCGGGGACCCAGGTCGGGCGCCCGCCGAGGTCGGCGACGAGGGCCTCGGCGAGCTCGCGCTCGGCCGGGCCGGCGGTGAGGCCGAAGACGCAGCCGTGAAGACGCTCGAGGTCGACGGCGGTGCCGGTGAAGGTCATCGCCGGGTGCAGCGCGATGACGCGGGCCCCGACCGCGGCGGCCGGCGCGAGCACGGCGAGGCCGTGGCGACCCGACGTGTGGGCGACGACCTGGCCGGCGTGCAGGGCGCCGCTGTCGGCGAGCACCGTCACCACGTTGGGCAGCATGTCGTCGGGCACGGTGAGCAGCAGCAGGTCGGCCTCGCGGGCGACGTCGCTCGGCTTGCGCATCGGGACGCCGGGCAGCAGGTCGGCGGCACGACGACGCGAGGCATCGGACTCACCGGCGGCGGCGACGACGGGGTGGCCGGCCGCGCGAAGACCCGCGGCAAGGACGGCGCCGACGCGACCCGCGCCGATCACACCCACGGAGAGCTTGGGGGACATCGTGAACCTTTCGTTCCCGTCCCTCCGACCACTCGCGCCCTGCGGTGCGAGCCGGTGTGGGTACCGGACGTTGTGCTCAATGGTGTCGTCCCGGGGTTCCGGGACGCCTCAACGGTACGCCTACTCAGATTGCCCCGGAACGGGTCGGTCCGGTGGCTTGCGTCACAGAAGTCGAGCGTCTCCTATCCTCGGGGCATGTCGTCGCCCTCCCCGCTGCCCGCCGGCGCGCGCGTGCTGCACGTCGGGCCTCACAAGACCGGCACGACGGCACTGCAAAGCGCGTTCCACCTGGCCCGGAAGGCCGCGGCGGAGCAGGGGGTCCGCTACCTGTCGCGCAGCCAGCACGACGCGCGGGCGGCCCGCTACGTCACCGACCGGATGGTCGCCGGCCGCGACCCGGCCCGGGCCGAGAAGGCGTGGCGGTCCGTGGTGGAGGGGCTCACCGCTCCCGGCCCCGAGCGCCGGGTGTTCAGCAGCGAGTTCCTCTCGGAC
The DNA here is from genome assembly GCF_029961765.1 of Nocardioides sp. QY071. Taxonomy (NCBI): domain Bacteria; kingdom Bacillati; phylum Actinomycetota; class Actinomycetes; order Propionibacteriales; family Nocardioidaceae; genus Nocardioides; species Nocardioides sp. QY071. Next base: position 479,139 of record NZ_CP124681.1, on the reverse strand, counting down.
GCCACAGACGAGCAGGTCGCGCGGATCGTCGGCGAGGTCGGCGCCGAGGACCTGTGGGTAGTGGTCACCCTGCGTCCGCTCGCCCGGATCCTGTCGTCGCAGTACCAGCAGGGCCTGCAGCGACAGAGTCGCCACACGTACGACGCCTGGCTGCGGATGGTGCTCGCCGACGACGTCTCCGATCCGGAGCCGCGGGAGTTCTGGAACCGGCACCGCCATGATGCGCTCGCGCGCAGGTGGTCCGGTCACGTCGGCGCCGAGCGGGTGATCGTCGTCGTCCTCGACCCCCGCGACCACACCTTCCTCCCCCACACCTTCGAGCAGCTCCTCGGCCTGTCACGCGAGACCCTCGCCGGCCAGGACGCACGGGAGAACCGGTCGCTCACCGCCGACGAGGCCGAGGTGCTGCGCCGCTTCAACGGCAGCTACGCCGACCTCGGCCTGCAGCCCGATCACTACGTCCGACTGTTCCGCCACCTCAAGGATCACCTCAAGGAGCGCGCGCCCGGGCCCGGGGAGGCGCCACTCGTCACGCCGGACTGGGCGGTCGAGCGCGCCAACGCGATCGGGGCCGCGATGGCCGCGGCCATCCGCGATCTCGGCGTTCCGGTGTACGGCGACCTCGACTCGATCTCCGCGACCCGGCCCAGCGGCGTCGACGCCACCCCCGAGCCGCCTGCGGCGATCGACGCGGGCGTGGCCGCATGGTTCGGCGCGGGGCTGGCGCTGGCGGCCGAGCGGCTGGTCGCACACTCGCCTGCTGCACCGCCACCGGCGGCGCCGGAGCCCACCGCCGCCGTACCGACCGGGGGGCTGCGGGGAAGGCTCAGTCGCCGAGGCTGAAGGGGTCGTCCTTGCGGACGTCGTAGACGTGCCCCGACTGGTCGGAGATGAGCACGTCGACCGAGGTGCGCGCGACCGTCTGGGAGTCGAGCAGGGTGCCGGGGGCCTCCTGGCCGAAGGCCTTGGTGCGCATCGGGGTGGCGGTCCGCTCGGGGTTGATGCAGTTGACCCGCACGCCCGCGTCGGCCCACTCGTCGGCGAGCGCCTGGGTCAGGTTGACCGTGGCGGCCTTCGCCGAGGAGTAGAGGCTGTAGCCGCTGCGACCGCGGGTGTAGGAGCTCGACGTGAACAGGAGCAGGGAGCCCTGGGAGGCGGCGAGGTGGGGGTAGAACTCCTGAGCGATGAAGATCGGCCCGAGGTAGTTGATCTCGGTGGCGGCGTAGACCGTCTCCTCGGTGGTCTCGAGGAGCTCGCCGCGGGGCAGCACGCCGGCGGTGTTGACGACGAAGTCGATGGTGCCGGCCTTGGCGATCGCCTCCTTCGCCGCGGCGGCGACGTCGGCACGACGGCCCACGTCGGTGTTGGTGGTCGACCGGCTGAAGGTGAGCACGGTGGCGCCGTAGGACTGCGCGAGCTCGGCGATGTCGGCACCGATGCCGTAGCTGCCGCCGAAGACGACCATCGTCCTGCCCTCGAGCGCGGCGCGGTAGCCGGCGTCGTCCTTCGCGCGGGGCAGGTCGATGCCGGTGAGCTGGAAGAGCTTGTCGGCGATGTAGACGTCGATCGGCTCGGTGACCTTCATGTTCCGGTCGTCGCCGTGGACCACGATGATCGGCTCGTCGGGCAGGTACTTCAGCACGACGCTGCAGTCGTCGGTGGCGGTGAAGTCGGGGTCGCCGGCGGCGATCTCGTAGGCCCGGGCGAGGACGTCGAGCCGGAAGGCCTGGGGCGTCTGGCCGCGGCGCAGCGACGCGCGCGGCGGGATGCTGCGGATGGTGTCGTCGGTGGCGACCTCGATGATCGTGTCGGCCGACGGGATGGCGACGTCGACGGCCGGGTAGCGCTCCAGCGCGGTGAAGCACTCGCCGATGATCCGCGGCGTGACGAGCGGGCGGACCGCGTCGTGGAGCAGGATCCGGGTCTCGGCGACGTCGCCGGTCCCGGCCAGGTGGTCGATCGCACGCTGGGTGGTGTCGTTGCGGGTCTCGCCGCCCTCGAGGATCGCGGTGACCTTGGGGTAGGCGCCGCCGCGGGTGATGTCGCGCACCGCGTCGGTGTGGCCGGGCGTCATCATCACGACGACCTCGTCGACGTCGGCGTGGTCGTGCAGTGCGAGCAGGGTGTGCTCGAGCAGGGTCTTGCCCGCGACCTTGATCAGCTGCTTGGGGATGTCGAGTCCGACCCGGCTCCCGACACCACCGGCGAGCAGGACGGCGACATTCCTCGTCATGGCTGGCAGTCTCCCACGGGTCAGGAGCGGCGGAGGATTCGGCGCCGGAGCTCGGCGACGATGGCGCGGCCGCTGACGGCGTCGAGCGAGCGGGCAGGCGTCGCGGCGGGAGACTGGGGCGCGAGCGTGAGGGCGACGCGGAAGTACGCCTCCATCATCCGGCCGGCCGACGCGACGTCCACGACCTCGGGGACCTCGACCTCGACGGGGTGGGAGGCGGGGTCGCTGGACAGGTGGCGCACGTCGCCCAGCACCCGGGCGCCGGACGACTCCAGCGCCTCGACCCACTCGGCGACGTACTCGTTGGCGCGCTCGGCCGCCCACCGGGGCACCCGCACGGTCTGGTGCCGAGGCGCGGCCTCCACGACCGAACGCAGCTTGATCCTGCGGGTGTCGCCTGCGGTGGCCATCCACGCGTCGAGGTCTCCGCCGTGCTCGCGGTAGGCGGTGGCGAAGTGCCGGAGCATCTCGGCCTCGGGCATCGGCAGGGACAGGTTGCGCGACGGCGACGGCTCGAGCAGCTGGGGGACCCCGAGCAGGCTCTCGAAGGCGCGCAGCAGCCACGCGTGGTCGGTCGGGTCGAGCACGACGAAGACCAGGTTCTCCTCGCCGAACGCCGCACCCCAGTCCTGCAGCACGCGGCGGGGATTGAGCCGCCGCAACGGCTGGCCCGGGACGAAGCCGGCACCCACGCCGCCGAGCGGCTCCTCGGCGAAGGTGGTGCGCAGCCAGTCGTCGAGCGGCTGGGTGTGGGCGCGGCGCAGGCCCTGCTGCCAGCGCGAAGCGAGCTGAGGTGCGAGCGCGCGGATCGTGCAGACGACGTACGACGGCCCGAGCTCCTCGCGCAGCCCGCGGATGCGGTCGGGCTGGGCCAGCGACAGGGACTCGCTCGACCAGAACGTGCGCCGGGCCGTGGACGTGCGGAACTCGTGGGCGAGCTGCTGCCAGCGCTCGTGCTCGGCGCCCCAGTAGGACCGGACGTTGCCGGCCGCGGTGATGGCCACCTTCCGCTCGTGGGCCCGGCGCGAGACGTTGTGGGCGCCGTGCTGCTCGAGCGCGGCACGCGCGGCCCACAGCGAGTGCTGGAGTGCGGTGGTGCCGGTCTTCGGCATGCCGATGTGGAGCAGCCTGGAACCGTCGGGAAGGGAGTCCATCAGCGCTCACCGAGCCGGCGGCGGGCGCGGCGGGCGAGCTCGCGGGCCGCCGTACGACGGGCGCCGTCCTGGTCGCGCTCGGTGTCGCAGTGCTCGGCGACGGCCCGGTGCCGCGACCACACCGCCTGCTCGACCGGGCCCGCGAGGTCGCGGTGCTCGGGGCGGGGGTGGACGCCGGTCAGCTTGCTGATGATGCCGACGGCGAGGGCCGCGGCGGCGCCGGGGTCGATCGCGGTGACAGGGGCGTTCTCGCCCTCGGCGGGCGCGAGCGCGCGGTCGGAGAGCAGGCCGAGGTCGCCGATGACCCGCGCACCGGACGCCGCGATCCGCTCCGCCATGCCGGCGCCGACCTCGAGCGCCCGGTCGATCGCCCAGCCGGGGGTCAGCAGCCTCTCGGCGGCGGGGTCGGGCGGTGCGGCCTGCAGGCCGCGGGCGGCGCCGAAGCGGATGAACCGGCCGTGGTCGGCGCTGGTCCACGGCGCCCGGGCGGTGCGGTCGACCAGCTCCTGCATCAGCGTCGCCTCGGCGAAGGTCAGCGACCGGTTGGTCTTGTCGGCCGGCGGGCGCAGCAGTCCGTCGGGGAGCCCGAGCAGGCTCTCGAAGGCCGCCGGGAGCCCGCGGTGGTCGCGGTCGTCGACCACGATCACGCTCACCCGGTCGCCGCCGACGAGCCCGACCCAGCGCTCGACCAGCCGGTCGTGGCGGTGCCGCTGCCAGAAGGACGGGGTGACGGTGCCTCCGTCGGGGTCTTCGGCCTGGTCGAGGATCGCGCGCAGCCACTCGCCGTACGACGGCACGGGGACGTTCTGGCCGTACTGCTGCCACTGCGAGCCGAGCAGGCGCACGATCGGGCGCACGGTGATCACGACATGGGTCTGCGGGCCGAGCACGTCGAGGACGGTGCGGGCGCCGTCGTCGGTGGCCTCGCAGTAGACCTCGCTGCTGAGCACGCCGATCCGCGGCCGGTCGGCCTGGAGGGCGGCGACCATGGCGTACCACCGCTCGCGGAACGCGTCGATGTCCTTGCCGGGGTCGACCCGGCCGAGGGCGACCGCCATGGCGGCGTTCATCTCGTGGGCGAGCTCGCCCGGGTAGGCGACGCCATGGGTCGCGAGGGCCTCGCGGGCCTCCCACAGCGCGCCCTGCATCGCGGTGGTGCCGGTCTTGTAGGGCCCGATGTGGACCAGCGTGGTGCCGTCGGGCAGCGGGGTGATCGGCGCGGTCATCGGGTCCCCCGCAGTCGGGTGAGGAGGGCGCGGGCCGGCAGCTCCGCCAGGGGTACGACGACCGCCCGGTCCGGCGCGAGGTCGGCCGGCCGCTCGACCTGGCCGAGCATCACCTCGAGCGCGGCGTCGGCGGCCACGTCGAGCGGGACCAGGCCGCGCTCGGCGGGGACCGGCCACAGCAGCGCGTCGCGGGGCCCGCTGACAGTGACCCCGTCGGCCTCCAGCGCCGCGAGAGCGGCCCGGCAGGCGTCGCGCATCGCCCGGGCCTCGGCGGGACCGAGGTCGGGATCGGTGTCGAGCGCCCGGCTGATGCAGGCGGTCGCGTCGGCGGTGCCGTCGACGGCGGTCTGCCAAGCGGGCGGCAGCAGCACCTCGACCTGCGCGACGATCGCGTCGGCGTACGCGCGAGCGGTGTCCTGGCCGCCCGGCACGCTCTGCGGCGGGATCGGGTCGGCATCGGTGTGGGCGGCCGCTGCGGCGACGTCGAAGCGCGGCCAGCGGCGACCGGCGGCGAGGGTGAGCAGCTCGTCGAGCGAGGTGACCTCGTCGAGGGACACCGCGAGGTGCACCGGCGCCTCGGCGGTGTGGACCGCCCGGACCTCGGCCACCCAGGCGGCCAGGCCCTCGGGGGTCGGCTCGGACAGCAGCTCGGCGACGGCGCCGACGACCAGCAGGGTGCGGTCGGCGTCGAGGTCGACCTCGACCACGGTGACGTCGGGCCGCTCGTCGTCGTCGCGGGTGACCCGCTCGTCCTCCAGCGAGGCCCACCAGGTGGGCACGGCGAAGGCGTTCATCCCGGCGTGGGCGTCGGGCACGTGGAGCAGGCTCATCCCCTGCCCACCCGTCGCCGGGCGCGGCGGCCGAGCTCGCGGACCAGCTCCCGGCCGCCGTACGACGACAGGTCGGGCGTCTGGGATGCGCCGGACGGGGTCCTCGCCGCGTGCTGGAGGGCGGCAGTGAACGCGACGTCCATCAGCCGGCCCGCGCTCTCGACGTCGACGGTGGTCGGCACGTCGACCCGCTCCGGGTAGTCGGCCGGGTCGACGAGCAGGTCGGCCAGATCGCCGACCACGGTGACTCCGGAGTCCTCGACGGCGGAGTTCCACGCCGCGGCGTACTCGTTGGCGCGCTCGGCGACCCACCGCGGGGCGCGGATGGGGTGCGCCTCGAGAGTGTTGGTGTAGTCGCGCAGCGGGATCCGCGCGAGCACGCCGATCACCTCCATCCACGTGGGGTGGTCGCCGCCGTGGTCGGTCCAGGCGCGGTTGAAGTGCCGCAACATCTCGGCCTCCGGGTAGGGCAACGAGGCGTTGCCCTCGGGCACTGGCTGCAGGATGTCCGGAACCCCCATCAGGCGCTCGAAGACGCGGAAGTTGCGCAGCCTGTCGGTCGGGTCGGGTACGACGAGCACGATCCGCTCCTCGCCGAAGACCGGGCCCCACTCCTCGACGATGCGACGCAGGCTGAACCGGTGCAGCGACGGCATGAACCTGAGGTAGTCGATGGTCACCTCGCCGTCGGGGGTGACCGCGTCGAACTGGTTGACCGCCCATTCGTCCAGCGACTGGGTTCCGCGCCGGCGCAGCCACTGCTGCCACTGGGACACCATCAGCGGCGCCAACGGCCGCAACGTGACGACGACATGGGTGTCGGACCCGAGCTGGTCGGCGAGATAGGCGACCCGCTCGCCCCGGGCATGGCTCAACGACTCGCTCGACCAGAACGTGCAGCGGGCGTCGGACTCGCGGAACTCCGTGGCCAGTGCCTGCCAACGCTTCTCCCAGGCGCCCTGCCAGAACTCGGCGAGCCCGCCCGCGGCGACCTGCCCGACCCGCATCTCGTGCCGGCCATGGTTGACGTTGTGGGCGCCGAGCGCCTCGAGCTCTGGACGGGCTCGGTCGAGTGCGCCCTGCAGCGCGGTCGTCCCCGTCTTCGGAAGCCCGATGTGGAGGAACCGCGAGCCGTCCGGGAGGGCGTCGGGCAGGTCGACAGAGCGCATCGGGTGATCCTAGATCTCGGTCCCGAAGAAGGCCGCCGCCACCCGCTCGGCGGCGTGCCCGTCCATGAAACGGCTGAACCGCTCGTGGAAGGCGGCCACCTCGCCGGCGTACCGCCGCCGTAGTCCGTCGAGGTCGCGCAGCAGGTCGACGACCTGCTCGGCGGTGTCGACGTGGGGGCCGGGGGCGGTCGGGCCGTAGTCGTAGAGGAAGCCGCGCACACCGCCGACGTAGGTGTCGAGGTCGGGGACCAGGAAGACCATCGGCCGGTCGGTGAGGGCGAAGTCGAAGCGCAGCGACGAGTAGTCGAGCACGGCGGCGTCGGCGGCGAGGATCAGGTCGTTGATCTCGGGGTACTCGGTGACGTCGAGGAAGCGCGTGGCCCCGGCGCCGTCGCCGGAGGGGTTGTGGAACCGGTGGCCGCGCAGCAGCAGGACGTAGTCGGGGCCCAGCTCGCGGGCCGCGGAGGCGACGTCGAGGTGGTGGACGGCGTCGGCCGCGCGCCAGTTGGTGGCCTGGTCGTCGCGCCACGTGGGGGCGTAGAGGATCGCCTTCTGGTGGGGCTCGATGCCGAGGCGGCGCCGCACGTCCTCGCGTACGACGGCCGCGCGGTCGCCGACGAGGACGTCGTCACGGGGATAGCCCTCGCTGTGGATCGCCCCGTCGTAGGCGTACTCGCGGCGGTAGAACTGGTCCATGTCGGGGTCGGGCGTGAGGATCAGGTCCCACTGCTGCGAGGTGCGGGCCAGCTCGAGCTCGATGCGCCGCGGCGGGTAGTGCTTGGCGTCCCACATCCGGATGCCCATCGACTTCGACGGGTAGCCGTGGAAGGTCTGCAGCAGCCGCTGGCCGGGGCGCTTGCGGAACCAGCGCTCCGGGTCGATGTTCATGCACAGCTGTCCGGCGGCGGCCAGCACGCGGTACCACTCGCGGGTGGTCATCACGACGGGCACGGCGCCCTCCGGCACCCACGAGGCGGCGGACGCGACGCCCCAGTAGAGCGTGAGGTCGGGGCGGGTGCGCCGCAGCTCGTGGTGGAGCGCGAGCTGGCTGTCGGTGGCGGTGGCGCCGACGTAGGACTGGAAGTAGACGGCGTCCGGCTCGAGCGGGATGTCGCCGTCGGCGTACCACTCCTGCAGCTGGGTCTGGCCGTAGGGGACGCGCTCGTCGACCGGCACCGGCGGGAGCAGCTCGATGCCGGCGACGCGGCCCTCCTGCACGACGCGGGCGGAGTAGCTGCGGTGACCAGTGCCGACCATGAAGTGGTGGAGGCGGTCGATGCCGGCCTCTCCGAGCAGGCTGCGCGTGGTGGTGCCGCCGATGGTGACGGCGAGCCAGAACCAAGCGGGTGCGAGCGGGCGCTCGCCGAGGCCCCAGCGGTCGGCGGTGAGGGTGAGGCTCACGCGGACCGTGCCGTCGGCGGCGGCCGGCGGCAGGTCGGTGGCGAGGACCTCGGTGCCACCGACCTGGGTGAGGAGGACGATCCGGGCGTCCTGGCCGGGTGCGGCGCCGAGCCAGCGGGCGGTGACGTCGAGCCGGAGGCCCTCGACGAGGAGGTCGTCGACGACGAGGGTGCCGGCGGTCTCGTAGAGCTCGGTGTCGCCGGACGGGGTGCGGGAGCCGACCAGCTCGCCCTCGCCGACGCCGAGCCACTGGGGCGCGCCGGCGGCCCAGCCGAGCGGGATCTCGCGGCCCTCGGCCGTGAGCGCCTGGACCTGCCAGCGCCGCTGGCCGGACCAGGCGGCGGGGAGCTGGAGCCGGAACGCCCTCTCGCCGCTCGGCGTGGTGGTGAGCTCGGCGCGGACCTGCTGGGTGCCCTGGGTGACACGTAGGCCGGTGATCTCGGTGGCGGCGGGGACGAGGGTGCCCTCGACCGTGCGGCCCTGGACGGTGAGGGAGCGCAGCCGCGGGCCGCTGTCGGGACGGATGCGCAGGCCGACCACGTCGGAGCGCGGGTTGAAGGCGACGACCGACCCGGCGACCGGGCGGGGTGCGAGGTGGTCGCGGCCGATGAATCCGGCCGAGGCCTGCTCGTCGATGAGCGGGACGGCACCGGTGCGTCGTACGCCGTCGACGTCGATGTCGACCTCGAGGACCCAGGTGCCGGTGCCGTCCGTGGTCGCGGCGACCACGTCGGCGACGGGGACGACGGCGTCGAAGGCGCCCCACGAGAAGTCCTGGTGGCGGCGCAGCGCCTGGTTGGCGCGGGCGTCGCGGAACTGGCGGATCTGCAGCGGGACCCGTTGCCCGGTGGCGCTCTCGACGAGCGCACAGGTGATCGCAGGCGTCGTGCTCATGTGCACGAAGTCGACGGCCGCGAACACGGTCAGCTCGAGCGTGGTGGCGTCGACCCAGCGCGCCTCGCGCAGCATCGCGCGGAACCGGGTCTCGTCGGCGGTCATCTCGAACAGCTCGGGCGGGATGGCCAGCTCGGCGTCGTCGTGGTGCGGCAGCAGCGCCCAGACCTTGCCGTCGCGGACCTCGGTGGGCCGGTTGCCGCGGGTGAACAGCCGGGCGCCGAGGAAGTCCTCGAGAGCCTTGCGGTGGTTGTTGCGCAGCAGCCACAGCTTGACCCGCGCCTCGGCGTTGAGCCGGGCCCAGACGTGCTCGTCGGCGGCGTCGAGGAGCATCGCGACGTGGTCGCGCAGCGTCTGCCACTGGTGCTCGTCGGCCCGCTCCACGTCGGCGATCAGCGGTTGCACGGCCGTGTCGAGCACGCCCCACAGGAACCACTCGCGGACCTCGGGCAGCCCGAGCGCCTCGACCCGGTGCCAGGTGTGGTCGTTGCGGTCGATCCAGCCGGCCAGGCCGCTGAGCACGTCGGGCACGGTGCCGACCTGGACGCCGTCGCGGCGGTCGGTCGGGATGTAGGTGAAGTCGGCCAGCAGGTCGAAGGCGGACGCCCGCTCCAGCAGCCCGAGCGCGACGTCGGCGCCGTCGGGGAAGTCCTCGGAGAAGCGCAGGCCGGTCTGCCGCCAGGCCGCGCGCGTGAAGAGCTTGTTGCCGAGGCCGAGGTCGGTGACGGCGACCGGGGTGGCCGCGAGCGTCGTACCGCGGACGGGGGTGTGGTGGGCGGCGTCGTACGCCGAGTCGGGGATCCAGCCGGCGATGTCGGGCTCGCGCATCGCGCCGACCACCACCGGCGAGCCGGAGCGCGCGTGGGCCTCGACCAGCCGCTCGATGCCGGTGTGGACGAAGTCGTCGCCGGCGTTGGTCACGACGACGACCAGCTCGCCGGCCGCGGCGGCGACGCCGGCGTTGCGGGCCGCGGCGAGGGACCTCTCGACCTTGATCCGGGTCTTGATCCGCCAGTCCGCGGCGGCGTGCTCGCGCACGGTCGCGGTGACCCGCTCGTGGCGCCCGAAGCGCACGACGAGGACTTCGAGGTTGCGGTGGGTCTGGACCTTCAGCGAGTCCAGGCAGGTGCCGATCCGGGTCGTGTCGTCGTCGCTGACCGGCAGCACGACGGTGACCAGGGGGCCGGAGAACTCGCCACGGAAGCGGCGGGTGGCGCGGCCGACGGGACCGCGCAGCCGCCCGGGTCCTGCCTTGGCGAGCCGGATCAGGCCCTGCTGGGCGCGGGCGCGGTCGAGTGCCACGGCAGCAGCGTCCTTCCGGGTCGACGGGTGGGTCGCCCGATGCTACCTAGGGGTGTGGGGTCAGGCGGGGCGGCGGGCCCGGGTGCGGGCCTGCGCCTCGAGGGCGTGGATCTGCGAGGTGAGGACGTCGAGCTCGGCCTCGAGCTCGGCGACCCGGACGACGGCCTGGCCGGCGCGCTCCTCGGCGTCGGCGAGGCTCTTGGTGAGCCGGTCGGCGGTGCGCTGGGCCTCCTCGGCACGCTCGCCGGCCTCGACGAGGTCGCGGCGGGCGTCGGCCAGCTCGGCGGCGGCGTCGCCGAGGCGCTTCTCGAGGCGGGCGATGGTGGCGTCGCGCTTGGCGACCTTGCCCGTCATGTCGGCGGCGAACTCGACGTTCTCCGCGGTGCGGACCTCGGTCAGGTCGGCGTACGCACGCGCCTGGGTGGCCCGGTCGCGGGCGGCCTCCTGACGGGAGTCCAGGAGCTCGCTGTGGGTGATCTTGGTGGCCGCGGCGCCCAGGACGAGGGCGGCGGCGGCGGCGATCGTGACGAGGAGCCAGGAGCCGGTCACGGCCGTGCCGGCGACGGCGAGCGTCGCGAGCACGAGGAGGAGCACAGCGACCAGGACCCGCGTGGAGCGCTGACGACGGCGGTTGCCGGACATGACAGGGGAAGTCATGTCTTGCACGGTAGGCCTCCGGGCGCTCGAGACGCGGCAGACACGCTTGTCACAACCGTCCCAACCGTCACAGTCGGTCGTCCCCGAGCCCGGATCCGGGCTAAGCGTCGTCGTGGACCCGACAGGCCCTTTCCAGCAACAGGCCCGCGACCACCGCGGCGATGGCACACCCGGCGGCGACGAAGGAGCGCACCATCCGCTCGTCGGCCAGCTCGGCCGGGTCACCGATCCAGGAGAGCGCGTAGCCGACGTACCCGCCGGTGACCAGGGCGGCGACGAGGGCACTGGCACGGGCGAGGACGAACCGGTTGACGGCCTGGTGGGGCTCCAGCCGCTCGCGGCGCACGTGGACGGCGCGGTGGGTCACCCAGGCGACGTACCCGAGGATCACGGCGAGCAGCAGCAGCGCGAGCGGCTGCGCCGCCGAGACCAGCGGGGGTACGACGCCGATCCGGTCGCACACCGGGTGGACCGCCCAGCCGACGACCGCGCCGGCCACCGCCCAGCCGAGGACGGTGGGCAGGCCGGTGGGTCGCAGGCCGTCCGGTGACGGCCCGGACGGTCCCGAGGGCTCCTGCTCGGGCTCCTGGACCGGGTCTCGGCTCAGGGTGCTACTCCGTCTCGAGCACCAGGTCGTCGCGCAGCTTGAGGCCGTCGGTGCCGGCCTTCTCGAGCAGCTCGGCGACCGGGCCGTGGTCGAGCAGCTGGGCGTCGGGCTCGAGGTCGTGCCACGGCTTGAGCACGAAGGCGCGCTCGTGGGCCCGGGGGTGCGGGAGGCGAAGGGCGTCGGTGTCGCTGCGGCGGTCGCCGACGACGATCAGGTCGACGTCGAGGGTGCGCGGGGCGTTGGGGACATCGCTGCGCTCGCGGTCGAAGGCGTCCTCGATGGCGAGGGCGCGGTCCAGCAGGCGGTGGGCCGACAGGGTGGTGTCGGCGAGCACGACGGCGTTGAGGAAGTCCTTCGTGTCGGGCGGGCAGTCCACGGGGGCCGTCTCGTAGACCGGCGACACGCCGGTGATCCAGACCTCCGGGGTGTCCGCGAGCACACCGAGCGCACCCTGCAGCGTCGCGAACCGCTCGCCGAGGTTGGATCCGAGTGCGATCACCACCCGACGGATCGGTCGCATCTCGCCGGTCAACGTGTCCGCGTCGACGATGTTCGGATTGGGGGTCTCGGTCATGCTTGGCCCTCTGCCTTCCCGGTTCGGTCTCCCACCCCTGCTGCCTCACGGCGGCGGGTGATGGTGAGCTGTACGTCGGCGAACGTCGCCTTGATCGGCGCATCCGGCTTGTGGACGGTCACACGCACCCATTCAACACGAGGGTCCAACAGGCAGGTGTCCGCGATCCGCTGCGCGAGGGTCTCGATCAGGTCGACCGGGTCCCTCGTCACGGCGGCCACGACCTGGTCGACGAGGCTTCCGTAGTCCACGGTGTCACGCAAGTCGTCCGAGGCCGCCGCGGGGGCGGTGTCGACCGCGAGGGTCAGGTCGATCCTGAACACCTGGCCGTCGCGTCGTTCGTGGTCGAAGACGCCGTGGTGGGCGAAGCACTCGATGCCGAGGATGCTCAGCTCGTCAGTCATCTCGATCCCTCTCCGGCGCCACGGCCCGATCCGCGGCTGGGGTCCACTGTGCCGCAACCGCCAAGGCGTCGCGGTGGGCACGCACATCGTGGACCCGCAGGCACCACACCGGCGCACCGCCCAGCCCCGCGGCGAGCAGGGCGCTCAGCGCCACGCCGGCCGCCTCCCGCTCCCCGACCGGGCGCGGCCGGCCGGCGGCGTCCTCGAGCAGGCGCCCGAGGAAGGTCTTGCGGCTGCCGCCGACCAGCAGCGGGAAGCCGAGGTCCGCCAGCGCGTCCAGGTGGCGCACCAGCTCCCAGTTGTGCTCGGCCAGCTTGGCGAACCCGAGCCCGGGGTCGAGCACGATCTGGTCGTCCCGCACGCCGGCGGCCCGGATCGCGGCGACCCGCTCCCCCAGCTCGGCGCGGACGGCCGCGACCACCCCACCGTCGTACTCGGTGAACTGCTGCATCCGGTCGCTGTGGGCGCGCCAGTGCATCGCGACGTAGGTGGCGCCGGTGCGCGCGACGACCTCGAGGATCGTGGGGTCGGCGAGGCCGCCCGACACGTCGTTGACGATCCGCGCACCGGCCTCGAGCGCCCGCTCCGCGACCTCGGCGCGCATCGTGTCGACCGACACGACGGCGCCGTCGGCGGCGAGCGCCTCGATGACGGGTACGACGCGGTCCAGCTCCTCCTCGAGCAGCGGCCGGGTCGCGCCCGGTCGGGTGGACTCACCACCGACGTCGAGGATGTCGGCGCCCTCGGCGAGCAGCTGCCTGCCGTGCGCGACGGCGCGCTCGGGGTCGTCGTACCGCCCGCCGTCGGAGAACGAGTCGGGCGTGACGTTGACGACCCCCATCACCAGGGGCGTCGACGGTCCGGTCATGGCGGAAACCCTAGACTCCGAACATGGCCGAGGCTCCTGCGGTGTCCGTCGTGATCCCGACCTACCGCTCCGGCCCAGGGCTGGACCGGGCCATCGCGTCCCTGGACGCACAGACCCTGCCCCAGAACCGGCTCGAGGTGCTGCTGCTCGACGACGGCTCCCCCGACGACACCGCAGCCCGGATCGAGCAGATCGCGGCGGGGCGCGCCAACTACCGGGCGTTCGCGCTGGAGGCCTCGGGCTGGCCGAGCCGGCCGCGCAACATCGGCGTCCGCGAGGCGCGGGGCCGCTACGTCCTGTTCCTCGACCACGACGACGAGCTGTACCCGGACGCGCTCCGGGCCGCGGTCGCGCTCGGTGACAGAGCCGGCGCGGACGTGGTCAACGGCAAGGAGGTCCGCACCCAGATCGCCCGCTGGGGGCTCACGCACTACACCCACGACGCGCCCGACGCGAGCGCCGAGCCGCTGCGCGGGCTGCTGCCGATGACGCCGCACAAGCTGTACCGGCGCGCGTTCCTGGTCGACCACGAGGTCCGCTTCCCGGAGGCGCCGCGACACCTGTGGGAGGACCTGTTCTTCCACGTCGACGTGATCCGGCACGAGCCGGCGGTCGCCCTGCTGAGCTCGACGCCCTTCTACCACTGGCGCAAGACCGCCGAGAACAACTCGACGTCCAGCGACGGCACCAAGCTCGACTACAGCGGCGACCCGGAGTACTGGCCCTACCTCGACAAGCTGTTCCGGCTCGTGTCCGGTGTCGAGCAGCCCGCGATCCGCAACGAGCTGCTGGCCCAGAACGTGCACGTCCGGCTGGTCTCCCAGCTCGGCCAGCGCGCGACCGACGCCGACGACGAGAGCGTCGCCGAGGCCCGTGCCGAGGCCGCCCGGATGCTCGCGACCTACGTGCCCGCCGAGCTCGACGCGCTGCTGCCGGAGCGCAGCCGGGTCGCGATCACGCTCTTCCGGGCCGGCCACGCCGACGCGGCCGCCGACTTCCTGCGTGACGGCATCGACCGCAAGCCCGACTTCACCGTCACCGCGGTCGAGGACGCCGGCGACGGAGCCGTCACGGTCACCGGCACGGTGGCCTGGAGCCGCGTTCCCGGACAGCCCTTCGCCCGTCGTACGGCGGCCGGCGAGGTGGTCCGCGACCTTCCCGAGCCGTTGGCGGGCCTGCTCGCCGAGCACGGCCTCACGCCGAGCGCGGACGTGTCGGACGCCTTCGTGGACGTGGCGATCCGGCACGCCCCCACCCGGGTCAACTGGCTGCTCCCCTCGACCTCGCGAGTCGCCCTGGTCGAGCAGGAGGACGGCACCCTCGAGCCCGCCGGCACGTTCACCGCCCGCTTCGACCCGGCCACCGCCGCGATGGGCGGCGCGCTGCCGACCGGCGCCCACCTGGTGCTGGGGATGTGCGAGCTCGACGGCCGTACCGGCATCAAGCGGGCCTTCAGCGACCTCCCCGCCGGCACGCAGGTCGGCTCGGTCGTGCTCGACTACTCCGCCCAGGACGGGCTGTTGCTCCGGCTCCCCGCCGCCGAGCCGCCCGCCCGCAAGGGGTTGCTGGGCCGGCTGCGGCGGGGCTGAATCCGAGTCCTCCCCCGAATCGTTCGATCGAACGGTTCGGGGGATTTCGGGCGCCGGAAGTCCCCCGAACCGTTCGATCGAACGATTCGGGGGACCGGCAGATTCACAGCAGGTGGTTCGGGCCGGCGTCGGCGGCCTCGGCGAGCAGGTCGAGCAGGTAGCGGCCGTAGCCGCTCTTGAGCAGCGGCTTGGCCAGCTCCTCGAGCCGGGCGTCGTCGATGATCCCGAGCCGCCAGGCGATCTCCTCCGGGGCGCCGACCTTGGTGCCCTGCCGGGCCTCGAGGGCGCGCACGAAGTTGCTGGCGTCGTTGAGGTCGTCGAAGGTGCCGGTGTCGAGCCACGCGGAGCCGCGCGGGAGCACCTCGACCTGGAGGCGGCCCTCGTCGAGGTACATCCGGTTGAGGTCGGTGATCTCCAGCTCGCCGCGGGGGGAGGGCTTGAGCGACTTGGCCTTCTCGACGACGTCGGAGCCGTAGAAGTACAGGCCGGGGACGGCGTAGTGGCTGCGCGGCTTCTCGGGCTTCTCCTCGAGGGAGAGCGCCTTGCCCTCGGCATCGAACTCGACGACGCCGTACGCCTTCGGGTCGGCCACGCGGTAGCCGAACACGGCAGCGCCGTCGAGGTCCTGGAAGCGACGCAGGCGCGAGCCGAGGCCGGCGCCGTAGAAGATGTTGTCGCCGAGCACGAGACCGGCGCCGCCACCGGCGAGGTGCTCCTCGCCGATGAGGAAGGCCTGCGCGAGACCGTCGGGCGAGGGCTGCACGGCGTAGGTGATCTCGATGCCGAACTGCGACCCGTCGCCGAGCAGGCGGCGGAACTGGTCGGCCTCGTGAGGCGTGGTGATCACCAGCACCTCGTGGATGCCCGACAGCATCAGCGTGGAGAGCGGGTAGTAGATCATCGGCTTGTCATAGATGGGCATCAGCTGCTTGCTGATGGCGTGGGTGATCGGGTGCAACCGACTCCCCGTGCCGCCCGCCAGGATGATCCCGCGCATCTCGTCTCCCACTCCTCGACGCCTCGATGGCCCCGTCTCGATGTCTCGACGGCGCATTCTCCTTCATACACTGTCCGACGTGCGCATCCTCGTCACCGGCGGAGCCGGGTTCATCGGGTCGAACTTCGTCCACCACCTCGTCCGCCACACCGACGCCTCCGTGACGGTGCTCGACAAGCTGACCTACGCCGCGAGCCGCGAGTCGCTGGCCGGTCTGCCCGAGGACCGGGTCCAGCTGGTCGTCGGCGACATCGTCGACGCCGGCCTCGTCGAGCCGCTGGTCAACCAGCACGACGCGGTCGTCCACTACGCCGCGGAGTCCCACAACGACAACTCGCTCAACGACCCGTCGCCGTTCATCCAGACCAACCTGATCGGCACGTTCACGCTGCTCGAGGCGGTCCGCAAGGCCGGCGTCCGGTTCCACCACGTCTCCACCGACGAGGTGTACGGCGACCTGGAGCTCGACGACCCGAAGAGGTTCACCGAGGACACGCCGTACACCCCGTCGTCGCCCTACTCCGCCTCCAAGGCGGGCTCCGACCACCTGGTGCGTGCGTGGGTGCGCAGCTTCGGCGTGCAGGCCACGATCTCGAACTGCTCCAACAACTACGGCCCGTGGCAGCACATCGAGAAGTTCATCCCGCGCCAGATCACCGAGGTGGTCGACGGCCGGCGCCCGAAGCTCTACGGCTCGGGCGAGAACGTGCGCGACTGGATCCACACCGAGGACCACTCCTCGGCCGTGCTCCGGATCCTCGAGCAGGGCCGGATCGGCGAGACCTACCTGATCGGCGCCGACGGCGAGAAGTCGAACCTCGAGGTGGTCCGGCTGATCCTGACCCTGATGGGCCGTGACGCCGACGACTTCGAGCACGTCACCGACCGCGCTGGGCACGACCTGCGCTACGCGATCGACTCCGGCAAGCTGCGCAGCGAGCTCGGCTGGTCGCCGCAGTACGCCGACTTCGAGGCCGGCCTGGCGGCCACCGTCGAGTGGTACCAGCAGAACGAGGCCTGGTGGCGCCCGAAGAAGGACGCCACCGAGGCGGCCTACGCCGCGAAGGGCCAGTGACCATGGCGGAGCTTCGCATCGAGACGACGCCGATCCCCGGCCTGCTCGTCGTCCACCTGCCGGTGCACGGCGACGACCGCGGCTGGTTCAAGGAGAACTGGCAGCGCGAGAAGATGGTCGCGCTCGGCCTGCCCGACTTCGGTCCGGTGCAGAACAACATGAGCCTCAACGCCGCCCGCGGCGCGACCCGCGGCATCCACACCGAGCCGTGGGACAAGTACGTCTCCGTCGCCACCGGCAAGGTGTTCGCCGCATGGGTCGACATGCGCGAGGGCGAGACCTTCGGGGCGACGTACTGGACCGAGGTCGACGAGAAGACGGCGGTCTTCGTGCCGCGCGGCGTCGGGAACTCCTACCAGGCGCTCGAGGACGGCACCGTCTACTCCTACCTGGTCAACGACCACTGGAAGCCCGGTCACGCCTACCCCGCGCTCAACCTCGCCGACGCCACGGTCGCCATCCCGTGGCCGATCCCCCTCGACGCCGACGAGGTCGAGATCTCGGCCAAGGACCTGGCCAACCCGGTGCTCGGCGACGTGGTGCCGATGGCTCCCCGGAAGACGCTGATCACCGGCTGCCGGGGCCAGCTCGGGCAGGCCCTCGCGCCGCTCCACCCCGGCGCCACTCTGGTCGACCTCGACGAGCTGGACCTCACCGACGAGGCGGCCCTGGCCGCCTGGCCGTGGGAGGAGTACGACCTGATCCTCAACGCGGCCGCCTACACCGCGGTCGACAAGGCCGAGACGCCCGAGGGCCGGCCCGTCGCCTGGGCCGCCAACGCCGCCGCGCCCGCCGCCCTGGCCCGGATCGCCGCCGCCCGCGGGATCACTCTCGTCCACTACTCGACCGACTACGTCTTCGACGGCTCCCCTGTCGAGGGCGGGCACCGCGAGGACGAGCCGTTCGCGCCGCTCGGCGTCTACGGCCAGACCAAGGCGGCCGGGGACCTTGCCGTCGCGGGCGCCCCGCGCCACTACATCCTGCGCACCTCGTGGGTCATCGGCGAGGGCCACAACTTCGTGCGCACCATGGCGAAGCTGGCGGCCGACGGCGTCGACCCGGCGGTCGTCGACGACCAGGTCGGCCGACTGACCTTCACCTCCGAGCTGGCCCGCGCCACGGCGCACCTGGTGGCCACCGGGGCGCCGTACGGCACCTACAACGTCACCAACGGCGGCGAGCCGCGCTCGTGGGCCGACTACGCCCGCAAGGTCTTCGAGCTCACCGGCCAGGACCCGGCCCGGGTCAGCACGGTGACGACCGAGGAGTACGCCGCGGGCAAGGCCCTCTCGCCCCGGCCGCTGCACAGCACGCTGGCGCTGGACAAGCTCGCCGGCACGGGGTTCGTGAGCACCGACGCCGACGAGGCGCTGGCGGCGTACCTGGCCTGATGTCTGCTGCATGAATCCCCGGCCGGCCGGGGATTCATGCAGCGCGTCAACCCTCAGCCCCGCGGGCTGTGGATGAGCGCCATCGCCTCGGCCCGCGTGGCGGGGTCCTTGAGCATGGTGCCGCGGACCGCGGAGGTGATGGTGCGCGCACCGGCCTTGCGCACGCCGCGCATCGTCATGCACAGGTGCTCGGCCTCGATCACCACGATCACGCCGCGGGCGTCGAGGAGCTCCATCAGGGAGTCG
Organism: Nocardioides sp. QY071; assembly: GCF_029961765.1. NCBI lineage: Bacteria > Bacillati > Actinomycetota > Actinomycetes > Propionibacteriales > Nocardioidaceae > Nocardioides > Nocardioides sp. QY071. The sequence goes on along the minus strand of NZ_CP124681.1, from coordinate 460,522 downwards.
GCGACCTGGGTGGTCAGCCGCTCCTGGACCTGCGGGCGCTTGGCGTAGACGTCGACCAGGCGGGCCAGCTTGGACAGGCCGGTGATCTTGCCTGTCTCGGCGGGGATGTAGCCGACATGGGCCACGCCGGTGAACGGCACCAGGTGGTGCTCGCACATCGACCACAGCTCGATGTCGCGGACCAGCACCATCTCGTCGTGCCCGAGGTCGAAGGTGGTGGTCAGCACCTCCTCCGCCGTCATCCGCAGGCCGGCGGTGAGCTCGGCGTACGCCCGGGCCACGCGGGCCGGGGTGTCCTTGAGCCCCTCGCGGTCGGGGTCCTCGCCGATGGCGGCGAGGAGCTCGCGTACGGCGGCCTCGGCGCGCTCGTGGTCGAACGCGCCCGTGCCCTCGCTCATGCGGAGGGCGCCGGCGGCTGCGGGTCGGTCGGAGGTGCGGTCGGCGTACCGCCGTAGACGTCGCCGCCGGGTCCGGGCGGGGTCAGGATCTGGCCGCCGTCACCGTTGGCCGGCTCGGGGACCGAGCCGTTCTGCTCGGCACGGCGCCGGATCTCCTCGGGGATCTCCACCGGCGGGATGGTCGACGGGATCCGGGTCGGGGAACCGGTCCAGGCCGGACGCGCCGGACGCAGCCGCAGTGCGGTGAAGACCTCCGCGACCTGCTCCTTGTCGAGGGTCTCCTTGTCGAGCAGCGCGAGCACGAGCGCGTCGAGCACGTCGCGGTTCTCCACCAGGATGTCGAAGGCCTCCTGGTGCGCCGTGGCGAGGAAGTTCTTGGTCTCCTCGTCGATGATCGCGGCGACGTCCTCGGAGTAGTTGCGCTGGTGCCCCATGTCACGGCCCAGGAAGGGCTCGGAGTTGGAGTCGCCGAGCTTGATCGCACCGAGGCGGTCGGTCATGCCGTACTGGGTGACCATCGCACGAGCCAAGGCGGTCGCCTTCTCGATGTCGTTGCCGGCGCCGGTCGTCGGGTCGTGGAAGATCAGCTCCTCCGCGGCCCGGCCGCCCAGCATGTAGGCGAGCTTGTCGAGCATCTCCGAGCGGGTCTGGGAGTACTTGTCCTCGTCGGGCAGCACCATGGTGTAGCCCAGCGCCCGGCCGCGGGGCAGGATCGTGATCTTGTGGACCGGGTCGGTGCCCGGCAGCGCCGCCGCGACGAGGGCGTGACCGCCCTCGTGGTAGGCGGTGATCAGCTTCTCCTTCTCCGACATCAGCCGTGAGTTGCGCTGGGGACCCGCGATGACGCGGTCGATCGCCTCGTCGAGGATGGGCGCGGTGATGACCTTCTGGTTGTTGCGAGCGGTCAGCAGCGCGGCCTCGTTGAGCACGTTGGCGAGGTCGGCACCCGAGAAGCCGGGGGTCCGGCGCGCGACCGACATCAGGTCGACGTCGGGACCGAGCGGCTTGCCCCGCGAGTGGACCTCGAGGATCCGCTTGCGGCCGGCCAGGTCGGGTGCGTCGACCTGGATCTGGCGGTCGAAGCGGCCCGGGCGCAGCAGCGCCGGGTCAAGGACGTCGGGCCGGTTGGTGGCCGCGATCAGGATGACGCCGCCGCGCACGTCGAAGCCGTCCATCTCCACGAGGAGCTGGTTGAGGGTCTGCTCGCGCTCGTCGTGACCGCCGCCCATGCCGGCGCCGCGGTGGCGACCGACGGCGTCGATCTCGTCGATGAACACGATCGCGGGCGCGTTCTCCTTGGCCTGCTCGAACAGGTCGCGGACGCGGGAGGCGCCGACACCGACGAACATCTCGACGAAGTCCGAGCCGGAGATCGAGTAGAACGGGACGCCCGCCTCGCCGGCGACGGCGCGTGCGAGCAGGGTCTTGCCGGTTCCGGGCGGGCCGTAGAGCAGCACGCCCTTGGGGATCTTGGCGCCGACGGCCTGGAACTTCGCCGGCTCCTGGAGGAACTCCTTGATCTCGCCGAGCTCCTCGATCGCCTCGTCGCAGCCGGCGACGTCGGCGAAGGTGGTCTTCGGCATGTCCTTGCTGATCATCTTGGCCTTGGACTTGCCGAACTGCATGACGCCCCGGCCACCGCCCTGGACGTTGTTCATGAGGAAGATGAACAGCAGGATGATCAGCGCGAACGGCAGCAGCGTCGCGAGGATCGAGCCGAGCAGGCTGGGCTGCGGGTTCTTGAAGTTGTACTTGTCGAGCTCGCCCGCGGCCTTCTGTTCCCTGACCGCGTCGATCAGGCCCTCCTGGGCGCCGTCGACGTAGTAGGAGAGGACCTTGTCCCCCTGCTTGCGGGTGCCCTTGTCGAGAGTCGCCTCGATCGACTGGTCGCCGTCGACGAAGGTGATCTCCTCCACCTGGCCCTTGGCGATGTAGGTCGCCATCTGCGAGGTGGGGACCTCGTCGTACCCGCCTCCGGGTGCGAGGAACTCGAGAGCGAGGACGACGGCGAGGACCGCCACCACGATCCAGAGCCAGGGCCCCCTGAAAACGCGCTTCACAGACTTACTCGCTCCCCAACTCCGTCGACAAGGATCAGACGACGGTACACGCCGCCGACGGGTCCCATTCTGTCTGGTCCCTGGTTGGGCAGCGCGGTGAGCGGCCGAATCAGGAGTAGACGGAGGGCGCGAGGGTGCCGATGTCGCGCATGTTGCGGTAGCGCTCGCGGTAGTCGAGGCCGTAGCCGACGACGAACTCGTTGGGGATGTCCCAGCCGACGTACCTGGGCTTCACCGGCATCTGCAGCGCCTCGGGCTTGCGCAGCAGGGTGGCGATCTCGACGCTGGCCGGGCCTCGCGAGCCGAGGTTGGAGGTCAGCCACGACAGCGTCAGGCCGGTGTCGATGATCTCGTCGACGATGAGCACGTGGCGCCCGGCGACGTCGGCGTCGAGGTCCTTGAGGATCCGCACGACACCGGAGGACTTGGTGCCGGAGCCGTACGACGACACGGCCATCCAGTCCATCTCGACGTGCTTGTTCAGGGCGCGGGCGAGGTCGGCCATGATCATCACCGCGCCACGCAGCACGCCGACGAGGACGAGGTCCTTGCCCTCGTAGTCGCGCTCGATCTCGGCCGCCATCTCGGCCACCCGGGCCTGGATCTGCTCCTCGGTGAAGAGCACCTCGACCAGGTCGTCCGCGACGTCGCTCGCATGCATGGCGTCAGCCTGCCACAGGGGTCGGCCCGAAGCGGAGGTGGGAGCGATCGCGGTACGCCGTCACGTGGCCGGGCAGCTGGACCTCGCCGTTCGTCGTCCCGGCGACGAGGCGCTGGAGTGCCGTGACGTGGACGTGGAACAGCTCGGCGTCGACCGCCCCGGCTGCGAGCGCGGCGAGGCGCAGCACCCGGCCGGAGAGGGCGGGGAGCAGGTCCCGGACGCCGGCGAGGGAGAGGCCGTCGGGACCGGCCAGGTCGTCGTACGCCGTCGCGGCGAGGGCGTCGAGCGCCTCGACGTCGGCGCGGACCTGGTCGGCGGTGCGGGCCAGCGTGGCGGCGACACCGGGGCCGAGCTCGTCCTCGAGCACCGGCAGCACCCGCTGCCGGACCCGGACCCGTGCGAAGCCGGGGTCGCTGTTGTGGGGGTCGTCCCAGAACTCGATGCCGTCGGCCAGGCAGGCGGCGACGGTGTCGGCGCGGGCGACGTCGAGGAGCGGGCGGCGGTAGTGGTCGAACGCGCGACGCATCCCGGCCAGGCTCCGCCCGCCCGAGCCCCGGGCGAGCCCGAGCAGGACCGTCTCGGCCTGGTCGTCGCGGGTGTGGCCGAGCAGGACGAGCTCGGCGCCGAAGTGCTCGTGGAGCTGGTCGAGGACGGCGTACCTGGCCCGCCGGGCGGCAGCCTCGACCCCGAGCCCGGCGGGGTCGACCTGGACCCGCGCGGTCGCGGTCTCGTCGGCGCCGAGGCCGGCCATCTGCGCGACGACGCGGGCCGCGTGCTCCCCTGATCCGTCCTGCAGGCCGTGGTCGACCGTCGTACCGACGACCCGGAGTCCGCACTTGTGGCCCTCGAAGACCGTGGCCGCGAGCAGGGCGAGCGAGTCGGCGCCGCCCGAGCAGGCCACCAGGACGGTGGCGCCGGGGTCGAGGTCGGCCAGCGCGCGTCGTACGCCTTGGCGCACGGCGGCGATCGCCGGGTGGAGGCCCATGTCAGCGAACGGGCTCAGGCCAGGACGCGCTTGACCCAGCCGTCCGGGTCACTCAGCTCGGCCTTGCTGGGGAGGTTCTCGGGGCCGGCCCAGACGGCGTTGAACTCCTCCATGCCGACCCGGTCGACCACGGAGCGCACGAAGTGGGCACCGTCGCGGTACTGCGCCATCTTGGCCTCGAGGCCGAGCAGCCTGCGCAGCACCCGGTCGAGGGCGCCGACGCCCTGCCGGCGCTTGGTGAACTTCTTGCGGATCTGGGCGACGCTCGGGATGACGGTCGGGCCCACGTCGTCCATGACGACGTCGGCGTGGCCCTCGAGCAGCGACATCATGCCGGTCACCCGGTCGATGACCTCGAGCTGCTCGGGGGTGCTGAACATCTCGACGATGCTGCCGCCGTTGCGGCCGGCCTTGATCGCCTCGGTGATCCGCTCGAGGCCGCCCTCGAGGAAGCTGGCGGGCTCGACGGTGTCGCTGATGGCGCGGATCTCCGAGAACAGGTGCTCTCGCATCCAGGGCACGGCGGTGAACTGCACCCGGTGGGTCTCCTCGTGGAGGCAGACCCAGAGCCGGAAGTCCTGGGGATCGACGTCGAGCTCGCGCTCGACGTGGACGATGTTGGGGGCCACCAGCAGCAGCCGGCCGTGGGGCTCGTGGAACGGGTCGAACTGGCCGAGCACCTTTCCGGCCAGGAACCCGAGCAGCCCGCCGACCTCGGCGCCGGTGACCTTCGCACCGACCTTGAGCCCGATCCCGCTCGGCGGCTTGCTGGCCGCGATCTTCTCGATCATCGGCCGGGTGGCGACCTCGAAGCCCTCGGCGTTGGCCTGCACCCAGCCCGGCCGGTCGACGACCAGGATCGGCGCCGTGCCCTGCGGCGCGTCCAACCCGGTGAACTCCCGGACCAGCCCGGTCGAGCGGTGCGCACCCGCCCGCAGCTCGGCGACCGCCTCGTCGGCCTCCGCCCGGCTCACCACCGGACCGTCGCCGGCCAGCCTGGACCCCAGCGCCACGGCCAGGCCCCAGTCGATCATCGGGGGCAGTGGTACGGCGGGTGCGGTCATGCGTGGAAGCCTAGGGCGTGTCCCCCAAGCCGGCCCGGATCAGCACAGGCAGGCGCCGAGTCCGGCGGCGGCGGTGTCCATGGTGGTGCGGGCGAGCAGGCCCTTGTCCTTCTTGACCTTGTCGGCCATGAGCGCGAAGGCCAGGAGGTGACCCTGGGCGTCGATGGCGATGCCGGCGAGCGAGGTGACGCCGGTGAGGGTCCCGGTCTTGGCCCGGACCCGGCCGCGACCGGCGGCGGGGCCGAGGTCCATGCGGTCGGTGAGCGAGCCGGTATAGCCGGCGACCGGGAGGGCGGCCAGCAGCGGGCGCAGCTGGGGGTGATCGGCGGACGCGGCGAGGCGGAGCACGTCGACGAGGACGCCGGGCGCGAGCCGGTTGGCACGGGACAGCCCGCTGCCGTCGTACAGGACCGAGCCGCGCAGGTCGATGCCGTTGGCGGTGAGCACCCGCGCGACGGCCTGCTGGCCGCCGGTGAAGGACCCGTCGCCGCTGTCGGCGATGCCCGCCTGGCGCAGCAGCACCTCGGCGGCGGCGTTGTCGCTGACCTCGACCAGGCGCTGCACGATCTGGGCGACCGTGGGGCTGGTGACCCGGCCGACCTCGGTCGCGCCGGCGGGCGCGGAGGTCCGGATGGGACTGCCGGTGACGGTGATGCCGCGACGGGCCAGCGCCTGCGCGAACGCGGTGGTCGCCTCCAGCGCGGGGTCGGCGACCGGCCCCTGCCCCGGGAGCGCCCGGCCCTCGTCGACCCACAGTGCGCTGACCGGGTTGATCTCCTCGGGGATGTAGTCCGGCTTCCAGGTCGGGTGGACCGCCGGGCCGGCGAACAGCGAGTCGTCGAAGCCGAGCTCGACGCTGGTGACGCCGGACGCCTTCAGGTTGCGGGCGGTCCGCTTGGCGAGGGTGCGTACGTCGGCCCGCCGAGGGTCGTAGGTCGCCCCCGTCGGCGCCGGGTTGGGCTCACGGGCCAGCAGCGGGTCACCGCCGCCCACGAGGACCAGGCGGGGCGTCGTACCGCTGGTGTCGAGGACGGTGGTGGTCGCGAAGGTGTGCTCGGGACCGAGCAGGAACAGTGCGGCCGTCGAGGTGACCAGCTTGGTCGTCGAGGCCGGGATCGCGACGCCGGCGCCCTCGGCGGCCTCGTACGCGTAGCCGGTGCCCTCCAGCGGGCCGACCGCGGCGATCACGTGGCGGCCCAGGTCGGCCGAGTCGAGCGGCGCGAGCGCCTGCTTCACCGCGCGGGCGTCGAGTGCGGCCGTGCCGTCGGCAGCCGGCGCCAGCGCATCGGGTACGACGACCGGCGGCACGTCGACCTCGGGTGGGGGCGCGACCGCGGCCGGGTCGGCCGGCGTACCGCCGTCCCCGCGCAGGTCGTCCCACCACCGCTCGGCGGCCCCGGTCCGCCAGGCGACCCCGGCTCCCGCGAGCAGCGCCACGACGAGGACTCCGGAGAGCACACGACGACCTCGCCGGGTGCCCGGCTCGCGGTCCTTCTCGGCCACGGTTCTCCTTCCGGGAGTGCTCCCCGACTGCGCGTTCCGGGACATTGTGCGGGACAATGCTCCGAACAACGGCGCCGGGCAGGTTCACAGCTCCCGCGAGCACGTCCGCGCCAGACCCGATCGTCAGCCCCGATCCGGGCCGAGAGTGTGGAGGAAGACTGTGCTGGAGTTCGACGTCCTCGTGGAGATCCCCAAGGGGAGCCGCAACAAGTACGAGGTCGACCACGAGACCGGGCGCATGCGCCTGGACCGGTTCCTCTTCACCTCGACGATGTACCCCGCCGACTACGGCTACATCGAGGACACCCTCGGCCAGGACGGCGACCCGCTCGACGCGCTGGTGCTGCTCCAGGAGCCGACCTTCCCGGGCTGCCTGATCAAGTGCCGCGCGATCGGCATGTTCCGGATGACCGACGAGGCCGGCGGCGACGACAAGGTCCTCTGTGTCCCGGCCGGCGACCCGCGCATGGAGCACCTGCGCGACATCAACCACGTGCCGAACTTCGACCGGCTCGAGATCCAGCACTTCTTCGAGGTCTACAAGGACCTCGAGCCCGGCAAGTCCGTCGAGGGCGCCGACTGGGTCGGCCGCACCGAGGCCGAGGCCGAGATCGCCGCGTCGTTCGAGCGGTTCAAGACCACCGGCCACTGAGTTTCGTTGACTTGCCCCATCCTCACCGTTGACTTGCCGGTTCCTCGCGGTTGAGTCGCCGGTTCCTCACCGTTGAGTGACCGATGGGTGGCACCTCGACGCTGAGAACCCGGCAACTCAACGGTGAGTTTCCGGCAACTCAACGAGGGGCGAGCAACCCCGACAGCCCCGCGGCGATCGCCGTGGGGCTGTCGTCGTACTCGGGCGGCATCGTCACGTAGCTGAGCGCCAGCCGGGCCAGCGCCCGGGCGAGCTCGCGTACGACGGCGGGGTCGGTGCCCGGCCAGGCTGCGCCGGCCGCTTCCTCCAGCTGCTCGGCGACCCGGACGAGGAGCGGGCCGGCGTCGGTGGTGACGATCCGGACCAGGTCGTGGTGGGCGTCGCCGGCGCGGACCCGGTCGATCAGCGGGTCCTCGGCGGCGGTCTCGAGGAAGAGGCGCAGGCCCTCCTCGAGACCCTCGCGCGGCGAGTCCGCGTGGGCGGCGAGGGTCGAGCCGATCAGCGCGCACAGGGCGTCGGCGAGGTGGACCGTGTAGGCCTGCGCGAGCCCGTAGCGCGAGCCGAAGGCGTTGTAGAGCGTCTGCCGGCTCACCCCGGCGTCCCGGGCGACCGCCTCGAGCGTGACCTCGCCCCAGGGCCGTTCGAGGAGGAGGGCGCGCAGGGCCGCGAAGATGGCGGTACGGCGCTCCGCGACCGCGCTCACGTTCCGGCGCCCCCGCGCTTGACCCCACGGAAATACGCGATCGCGCCGCTGCGCTCGAGGACGAGGTCGGCGATCCCCTCGCGGGCGAACCAGTCCTCGAGGTCGGCGCTGGTGCAGCCGGGGCCGAGGAGGCCGGCGACCCGGCCGACCCGGCGCAGCGGCTCGAAGCGGAGGCCGGTGTCGTTGAGCAGGGCACTGCCGGTGAGGACGCCGCCGGGGCGCAGCACCCGGGCCATCTCGACCACGGCGCGCTCGGGGTCGGGGAAGCAGTGCAGGCCGGTGAAGGTGACGACCAGGTCGAAGGAGCCGTCGTCGAACGGCAGGTCACCGACGTCGGCGATGCGCGGCACGACCTGGTCGGCGAGGCCCCGACGCTCGGCGACGCGCATCGTGCGGTCCAACATGGTCTGCGCGATGTCGCCGGCGACGTACTCCACGCCCTGGCCGGGCCGCAGGCCGCGCAGCGCGACCCCGCCGCCGCAGGGGATGTCGAGGATCCGGCTGCCCCCGGGCTGCCGGCCGATCTCGTCGGCGGCCCGGTAGAGCCGGCGCAGGTCGCTGTTGATGCCGACCCTCCACACGGCGCCGCCGGCGGTGGGGTGCTCGACACTCCAGTCGTAGAACGACGCCCACAGCGGGTCGTCGGACCAGCCGCCCAGTCCGGGGATGTGGGACAGGGTGGACCGGATCATGCCTCTCCTCCGATGAGTGCTTCGGCGCGCAGCAACGCCTCCGGTACGGCGAACGCGTCGACCAGCTCGCGCGCGACCGGCCGCACCCGGCGGCACAGCTCCGCGACCTCCCGGGTGATCGCCTTCGAGCGCTGGGTGGTGAGCCGCCCGTGCTCGATGAACCAGCCCCGGTCGGCCTCGATGCCGGACAGCGCGTGCAGGTCGCAGAGCAGGTTGAGGGTCAGCCTGAGGTCGCCGTACTCCTCGGGCACGGAGGCGACCTTGGCGACGAAGGCCTCCAGCACCAGCCGCTCGACGTGGGCGCGGGCCGCGGCGATGACATGGTCCTGCACCCGCGAGAAGACCTCGCCCGGGTTCATACCGGAGTCGACGCCGCGCTTGAGCCGCCGGGCGACGCCGCCGATCAGGTGCTCCTCGCGGAATCGGTACATCGCGAGGTGGTAGTTGGGGTCGCGCAGCCCGCTGTCGGTGTGCCAGTCGTCGTTGCCGCCCGGCAGGGCGTCGCGGATCTGCTCGAACAGCCGGTGCACGCGAGTACGTTCGAGCACGGTCTCGACGGCGAGACCGGCGACGAAGCGCACCATCCCGAGCTGGTCGAGGTCGGAGAAGTCGCTCGCGTAGTCGGTCAGCAGCCCCTTGCCGACCAGCTGCAGCAGGACGTGGTTGTCGCCCTCGAAGGTCGTGAAGACGTCGGTGTCGGCCTTGAGCGCGGCGAACCGGTTGACGGCGAGGTAGCCCGCGCCGCCGCACGCCTCGCGGCACTCCTGGATCGTGTCGGTCGCGTGCCAGGTCGCCAGCGCCTTGGTGCCGGCGGCCCGGGACTCCAGCAGCCGGCGGGTCTCCTCGTCGTCGCGAACGCCGGAGAACACGTCGTGCAGCTCGCCGGCCAGCACCTCCTGCGCGAAGTGCAGCGCGTAGGTGCGCGCCAGCCGCGGGAACAGCCGGTGCTGGTGCAGGCCGTAGTCGAGCAGCAGCTGCTCCTTCTCGACCGCGCCCTCGTCCTCGGCGCCGGTCTCGAACTGCCGACGCTGCAGGGCGTAGCGGACCGCGATGGTCAGTGCCGTCTTCGATGCGCTCACGCCGGCCGCGCCGACCGAGACACGGCCCTGGACCAGGGTGCCGAGCATCGTGAAGAACCGCCGGCCGGCGCTCTCGATCTCGCTGACGTAGGTGCCGTCCTCGGTCACGTCGGCGAACCTGTTGAGCAGCGCCTCACGCGGCACCCGCACCTCGTCGAACCAGATCCGGCCGTTGTCGACGCCGTTGAGGCCCATCTTGGGGCCGTCGTCCTCGATCCGTACGCCGGGCAGCGTCGCGCCGTCCTCGTCGCGCAGCGGTACGACGAGCGCGTGCACGCCGTGCCCCTCGCCGGCCACCTCCAGCTGGGCGAACACCACCGCCACCCGTGCGTGCTCGGCGGCGTTTCCGATGTAGTCCTTGCCGGCGCTGGGGGTCGTCGTGGTGACCACGAACTCGGACGTCGCGGGGTCGTAGGTCGCGACGGTGCCCAGCGCCTGCACGTTGCTGCCGTGCCCGGTCTCGGTCATCGCGAAGCAGCCGAGCAGCCGGCCACTGACGACGTCGGCGAGGTAGGCGTCGTGGTGGCGCTTCGTGCCGAGCTGCAGGATCGCGCCACCGAACAGGCCGAACTGCACGCCGACCTTGACGAGCACCGACAGGTCGCCGTACGCCAGGGACTCGAAGGCGGCGATCGACGCCCCGATGTCGCCGCCCCCGCCGTACTCCTTCGGGAAGCCCATCCCCGCGGCGCCGGTGCCGGCGATCTCGAGCACGACGTCCCTGACCCGCTCGCGGAACTCCGCGCGCGGCATCGCCTCGGCGTCCTCCAGCACGGCGGCGTACGACGGCAGCAGCTCGCGCACCGTGCGGCGGACGTCGGCGTACCCCCCGTCCAGCAGGACGGTGAGCGCGGCGACGTCGACCGTCAGCTCGGGGGGCGCGGTCGCAGTGGACTCCTCGGCCATGGTGCGAACCTAGTGGATGCGCGGGAGCCCGGTCAGGGCCGCGCGAAGAAGTCCGGCGTACGCCAGTAGTCGATCGACTCCACGCTGACGGGGCGGCCGGTGCGCGGGGCGTGGATGATCTGCCCGTCGCCGGCATAGAGGGCGACGTGGAAGATCGCGCCCGGGCCGCCGTCGGACCAGAACACGAGGTCGCCGGGGCGCAGCTGGTCGCGGGTGATCGGCGTGGACTGCTCGTACTGCGCGACCGAGTAGTGCGGCAGCGTCCTCCCGCCGGCCGCCCAAGCCTTCTCGACCAGGCCGGAGCAGTCCCACGAGTCCGGGCCGGCGGCGCCCCAGCGGTAGGGCTCGCCGAGCTGGGCGCGGGCGAAGGCGATGGCAGCCTGGGCGCCGTCGGCGGGCGCGGGGTCGGCGGCCGGGGTGGGCGCATCGCCCTTGTCGTCCTTGTCGCCCTTGTCGCCCTTGTCGCCCTTCGCGGCCTTGGCCTCCTCGGCCTCCTTCGCCGCCTTGGCGTCGGCGGCGGCCTTGGCGGCCGCCTCGGCGTCGACGGCGGCCTGGTGGGCGCGGGCGACGGCGACACTCACACCCTGGAGGCGGGCGAGCCGCTTCACGAGCCGGGTACGGCGGGCCTCGATCCGCGCAGTGACCATCTCCGCGTCCTGGGCGGTCGCCCGGGCCCGGTCGCGCGCGGTCCGCGCGTCGGCGAGCGCCCGGTCCGCCTCGGCCGCGGCCGCGGTGGCCGCGTCGGCGGCCTCGGTGGCAGCCGTCGACGCGGCGATGTACTCGTCGCGCCGCTGGTCGAACAGTGCCTGCACGTGCTCGTTGGCCGAGGTCTGCTCGAGCAGCGCGTCGATCCCGTCGGCATCGACGATCGCCTCGACCATGGACAGCTCCAGGCCCATGCCCTGAGCGGTGATGACCGCGTCACGGAAGGTGTCCTCGTGCTCGGCCAGCGCCTGGGCGGCGACCGCGGAGTCCGCCGTCGCCCGCCGCTCGGCTGCGCGCGCGGTGCGGGCGGCCCAACGCGCGCCGTTCCAGGCCTCGGTCGCACGGGCAGCGCGGATGGTCGCGGTGTCGAGCTCGGCGGCCGCGTCGGCCAGCCGCTGCTGGATCGCGGCAACGTCACTCTGGGCGGCGCCGGCCCGGTCCTGCGCGGCCTGGACGTCGGCGGCGCTCGGCGCACCGGGGTTGGCCGGGGTGGGCGGGGTCGGGTCCGCCTGCGCTCCGGGGATGCAGACCACCGCCGTCAGGACGAGGGCGGCCAGGCCGGTACCGAAGGTGGAAGAACGCACTCGCGTCACCGTAGTGCGCTTTTGTCACATACGAAACAAAAACCTCAGAAATCTCACAGGTCGTCGGCGTGTCGGCTTGCGAATTACATCGATGTCATTCTCGATCGCCCCGCCAGTTTCACCGGTCGGCCGGTGAAACTGGCGGACTGGGACGACAAAACTCGCGCTTGGACGAGGATGCTTCCTCGTCCAAGCGGGAGTTTCACCGGTCGACCGGTGAAACTCCCGCGGCGACCACATCCGGATCAGTCGACGTTGACCGGGACCTTCGAGGTGGTGGTCGTCGGATGCGAGTGCCCGCGTCTGTCGAACTTCTGGCCGCTCGCGATGCCACCGACGTAGAACGAGACGATCGCGATCGCGATGCCAGCGAGGTCGTCGGCCACGTAGTGCCAGCCGAAGTAGAGCGTGGCGATCACGGTGAGGCCGAAGTTCACCCAGAACACGATCTTGAGGATCTTCGAGCGCAGCGTGTACTGCACCATCAGGGCGAAGAGCAGGGTGATCGCGCAGTGCAGGCTGGCGAAGCCGGCGATGGAGTTCACGGACTCGGTGGCGCCGCCGTACAGCACGTTGCCGCGGGCCCTGACGATCGAGTTCATCAGGTCGGTGGTGCCGGTGTGGGACAGCGCGGTGTACTCGGGCCAGTAGGCGATGCCGGGGCCGAGCGTGGGCAGCAGGTAGTACGACAGCGTCCCGAGCGACCAGGCGAGGCACTGCGAGGTCACGAACCAGTAGCCGAAGGAGTGGTTGCGCGACCAGACCAGCCAGGCGGTGACGGCCAGCGGCACCAGCGGCAGGAAGCCGAGGTAGATCGGCGAGAGCACGTGCGCGGTGAGGGACGTGCCGAAGACGGCGTGCAGCACGTCGCTCGGGTCGTGGCCGAAGAAGATGACCCGGTCGAGGATGTGCAGCTCGCGGTCGAAGGACAGCGCGCGGACCTCGCCCGGCGCGGCGTTCGGGTCGGAGCGCACGAACGGCAGGAACGACTTGAGGTTCCGGTAGCTGACGTAGGTCAGGTAGAAGCTGATGACGCCGATCGCGACCAGGATCGCGCGCTCCTTGGTCCAGTGCGTGCGCAGCCGCTCCCGGACGACCGGCACCACACGGCTGGGCCGGCCGTGGGCCTTCCACAGCGCCAGCGGCAGCAGGTCGAGCAGGAGCGCACCGAGCAGGAGGAGCGGCAGCCGGATGTACGACGGTCCGAGGAAGCTCCCCTCGGGGTCGAGGAGCCGGCGATCGAGCTTCCACGCGGTGAGGACGGCGAGACCCAGCATGAGCGCGGCCGTGCCGATGAGAAGGGTGTAGGCGCGGCGATACACCCGAGGGATCCTACGGTGCAGTCCCAGCGGGTTCGGCCGCAGTGTCGGGCAGAGCGGCGATTCCGTGCTCTCCGACACGTACGACGACCCGCTGGCCCGGCTCCGCCACCCAGCCCGGCACCCCGACGGCGTCCAGCTCGCCGACTCCGTCGACGGCCACCACCAGCCGGCCGGCGTCGGGGGTCGGGCGGAAGTCGACGACCGAGGCGGGAAGGCCACCGGCGAGGTCGGGACCGGCCAGCAGGGCGGACGGCCGGAGCGCGATCTCGCCCGAGGGGCGGCCGAGGAGGGCGGCGGCGAGGTCGGGGGCGAGGACACGGGCGTAGCCGAGGAACAGGGCGGTGCCGGCGTCGGCGGGGTGCGCCCAGACGTCGCCGGTGGCACCCTCCTGGACGATGCGTCCGTCCCGCATCACGGCGAGCCGGTCGGCGATCGCGAAGGCCTCGTCCTGGTCGTGGGTCACCAGCAGGGCCGTCGTACCGGCGTCGGCGAGGATCTGTCGGAGGTCGGCGGCGAGCCGTCCGCGCAGCCCGGCGTCGAGGGCACTCAACGGCTCGTCGAGCAGCAGCAGCCGGGGTCGCGCGGCCAGGGAGCGGGCCAGGGCGACGCGCTGTCGCTCGCCGCCGGACAGCGTGCGGGGCAGGCGGTCGGCGTACCCGCCCAGGCCGACCAGCTCGAGCAGGTCGTCGACCTCGGCGCGGACGGCGGCGCGGGAGGCGCCCTGCAGGCGGCGGGCGTAGCCCACGTTGCGGGCGACGGTCAGGTGGTCGAAGAGCTGGCCGTCCTGGAACATCAGCGCGAACCCGCGCCGGTGCGTCGGTACGCCGGCGAGGTCGGCGCCGTCCCACGCGATCCGCCCGGAGGTCAGCGGCTCGAGGCCGGCGACGGCGCGCAGCAGCGTGGACTTCCCGCAGCCCGAGGGCCCCAGCACGCCGAGCACGTGGCCGTCCTCGACGCTGAGGTCGACGCCGTCGACCGCCACCGTCCCGTCGAAGGCGACGCTCACTCCCCGAAGCTCCAGGCTCACCACGAACTCACCACGATCCCACTCCCGGCACACGCAGCCGCTCGACGACGAGGATGACACCCGCGGTCACGGCGGCCAGCACCACTGACGCGGCCATGGCGGTGCCATAGTTGAGGGCACCCGGATGCCCGAGCAAGCGGTAGATCACCACCGGGAGTGTCGGCTCGGCCGGCCGCACGATGAACGACGTGGCGCCGAACTCTCCCAGCGACACCGCGAACGCGAAGCCGGCCGCGGCGAGGAGCGGCCGCCACACGACGGCGAGATCGACGGTCAGGAGGGTCCGCAGCGGACCGGCTCCGAGCGAGGCGGCGGCCTGGCGCTGGCGGTCGTCGATGCCGGCGAGAACCGGCACGAGCGTGCGGACGACGAGAGGGAGGGCAACAAGCGCTTGGGCGATCGGCACCAGCAGCGGACTCGCCCGCAGGTCGAGCGGCGGCTGGTCGAGGGCGATCAGGAACCCGAAGCCGAGGGTGACCGCGGAGACGCCGAGCGGCAGCATGAAGAAGCCGTCGAGCACGGCCCGCGCCCGCTTTCCCGCTCTGCTGCGGACCTTCCGGGTCACCACGAATGCCACGACGAGCCCGAGGGACAGCGACATCCAGGTCGCGTCGACCGCGATCCGCAGGCTCGCGGCGAGCGCGTGGATGACCGAGACCTGGAGCAGGCCGTCGGCCGATCCGCCCAGCGCGCGGTAGAAGTCGAGGCTCCAGCCGCCGTCGCGTCGCACCGAACCGACGAGGAGCGCCAGGACCGGCAGGGCGACGAGGGCGAGGGTGAGCGCGGTGACCGCGAGGGCCGGCAGGTCGCGCGGGCGGGGGCGGGCGGGGGCGGCAGCGATGCGTCGCACGGTCGGGTCGGGTACGGCGCGCAACCGGCCCACCACGACGAGCAGGGCCACGACCGCCAGCATCTGCACCAGCGAGAGCGCCGCCGCGGCCGGCAGGTCCAGCAGGTCGGCGGTGAGCAGGTAGATCTCGGTCTCGACCGAGGAGTACCGGACGCCGCCGAGGACCAGCACCACACCGAACGCGGTCGCGCAGAACAGGAAGACCACGCTCGCCGCCGACACGATCGCCGGGCGCAGTGCGGGCAGGGTGACGGTCCGGAACACCTGCAGCGGCGTGGCGCCGAGCGCGGCCGCGGCCTCGGCTGGGCGGCGGTCGAGGCCCTCCCAGGCGACGCCGACGGTGCGGATCACGACCGCCACGTTGAAGAAGACCAGACCGATCAGGATCGCGGCCGCCGTGCCGTCGAGGTCGAGGAACCCGAGCAGGCCGGACGACGAGATCAGCTCGCGCACGGCCAGCCCGACGACGACCGTGGGCAGCACGAACGGCACGAGCAGCGCCGTACGGATCAGGGCGCGGCCGGGGAAGCGCAGCCGGTGCAGGACATAGGCGGCCGGCAGGCCGAGCAGCACCGCGAGCGTGGTCGCGACACTGCTGGTCCACACCGTGAACCAGAGCACGCGGCCGGTGCGCGGGCGCCGCAGCACGTCGAGCACGGCACCCGGGTCGAACGAGCCGTCCGGCCACACGCCGCGGTGGAGCATCGCGCCGACCGGCAGCACGAAGAAGACGGCGACGACGGCGACCGGGACCGCGGCGAGCAGTCCCAGTGCCAGTCGTCGGGCCATTCTCGAACTGCCTAGCGCGACACGATCTCCGTCCACTGCTCCAGCCAGGCCTTGCGCTTCTCGGTGATCTCGGCCGGCGCGACCTGCTCGGTCTTCTCGGGCCGCTCGGCGAACCTCGCCCAGTCCGCGGGCAGCTCGACGGACGAGTCGACCGGGAACACGTACATCGACTCGGGCAGCGCCGCCTGCACCTCGGGCGAGAGCAGCCAGTCGATCACGGCGTGCGCGCCCGCGGTGTTGGTCGTGTCGCCACTCAGCACACCGGCGTACTCGACCTGCTCGAAGCAGCCGTCGAGCAGCGCGCTGGTCGTGGTCTTGTCGCCCGCCTTGTCGAGAGTGAACGCCGGCGAGGAGTCGTAGGACACCACGATCGGCCGGTCGCCGCCGGAGAAGGTGAAGTCGGTGAAGTACGCGTCGGACCAGCCCTTGACGACCTTCGCGCCGTTGTCGACGAGCCCGGTCCAGTACGACGACCAGTCGTCGCCGTACTTCGCGATCGTCGCGAGCAGGAAGGCCAGGCCGGGGGAGCTGGTGCTGGCGCCGGGGATCACGAAGACGTCCTTGTAGGCGGGCTTCGTGAGGTCGTCGAGGCTCGTCGGGGCCGGGATCCCCTTGGCCTGGAACCAGGCGTCGTCGACGTTGACGCAGACGTTGCCGGTGTCGACCGGCGTGAGCGCGTCCTGGTCGTCGCCGTCGAGCTCGTAGGCGTCGGCGCCCTGCGGCAGCGTCGGCGCGTACGGCGCGAACACGCCCTCGTCGACAGCTCGCGTCGCGAAGGTGTTGTCGACGCCGAAGACGACGTCGCCGACCGGCTTGTCCTTGGTCAGGACCAGCTCGTTGGTCAGCGCGCCGGCGTCCTCGAGCTTGCTGATGGTGAGCCGGTAGCCGGTGTCCTTCTCGAAGGCCTTCACCAGCTCCTCGGGGACGGCGAACGACTCGTGGGTCACCAGCGTGACCGTCTTGTCGTCCGCCTTGTCGCCGTCGCTCTCGCTGCTGAGGAGCGAGCAGCCGCTGGCGAGCAGGACGGTGGTCGAGAGGCCCACCAGGGTGAGGCGGCCGGTGAGCGTGCGCGTACGCATCGGATGACTCCCTTCGCCGGTGCTAACCGGATCAGGTTCGGAGGGTCTGCGGCCCGCGCCGCACTCTCAGCACCCGGATGGTGCTCCCCTGTCTGACGCCTCCGATTCTAGGACGCGGTGTAGACCACGCCGTCCGGCAGGTCGACCGCAGTGGCCTGACCCCGGGCGACGAGCAGGTCGAGGTGCGCCTTGGTCTCCATCGCGGCCATGCCCTGGCTGAACACGTCGAGCTCCCCGAACGCCCGCTCGTGCCGGGTCCAGCCGAGGTCCTTGGCGACGACGAGCGAGGTGGCCGCGCCCCGCGCGCGGAGGGAGTCGAGGCACAGCGAGAGCCGGTCCTCGTGGTGGGCGAGCAGCTCGTCGACGCGCTGGTACGACGACGGCGCGACCGGGCCGTGGGCGGGGAGGATGCGCAGGTCGGGGAGCTCGCGGACCCGGGCGAGGGAGGCCATGAACTGGCCGAGGGGCTGGTCGGCGGGCGGGACGGTGAAGCCGATGGAGGGCGTGATGGTCGGGAGCACGTGGTCGCCGGAGAAGAGGACGCCCTCCGCCTGGTCGGCGAAGACGTAGTGGCCGGGGGTGTGGCCGGGGGTGTGCACGGCGTCGAGCCGGCGCCGGCCGATATCGACGGCCTGGTCGCCCTCGAGCCAGGTGCTCGGGAACGCCCAGTCGACGGCCTGCGGAAGGTCGCGCGGACCCGCGGCCCACAGCTCCGCGATCTCCTCGGCGCCGGCGGTACGCAGCACGGCGAGGAACGGGCTCTCGTCGAGGCCCTCGCGGCTGGCGCGGTGCAGCAGCTCGAGCGCGGGCTGCTCCTCGCGACCGAGGGCCACGTCGGCGCCGTACTCGTGGCCGAGGACGGTGGCGAGCGTGAAGTGGTCGCGGTGCACGTGGGTCACCAGGAACCGCTTGATGTCGCCGAAGCCCGAGCCGATCGAGCGCAGGGACGTGTCGAGCAGCTCCCGGGCGACCGGGATCGACCAGCCGCCGTCGATCAGGGTGAGCCCGTCGTCGCCCTGGACGACGTACACGTTGATCGCCTTGAGCGCGTCCATCGGCAGCGGCAGCGGGATCCGGTGGACGCCCTCTGCGACCTCCCAGGCGCCTTCGTCGGCCCAGTGCCGGCCCGAGTCGGGCGAGATGGCGTGTCCGGTGGCGACCCCTCCAGTGCTCATGAACGCACTCTAGGCGTCGTTCACATCCGGTCGCAGATCGGGTAGGTGGAGGTCGAGGTTCGGCTCCTGGATGCCGCCGTCGACCTCGAGCAGCTTGCCGGTGACGTACTTCCCGGCCGGCGAGGCGAGGTAGACGACCGCGGCGGCGATGTCCTCGGCCTCGCCGATCCGGCCGAGCGGCGTGGCCTCCTCCAGCTGGGTCCTCATCTCCGGCACGCCGGCCACGAACTCCAGCGCGCTGGTCATCACCGAGCCCACGAAGACGCCGTTGACGCGGATCTCCGGGTTGAGGTCGGTCGCCGCGAGCCGCGACCAGTGCGCGAGCGCGGCCTTGGCGGTGCCGTAGGCGAGGTACCCGCGCCCGGCCAGCCGGCCCATCGCCGAGGAGATGGAGGTGATCGACTTCTGCCGGCCCTCGCCCGCGGACCTCAGCATCAGCGGTACGGCGGCCCGGCTGAGCGCGTGCGCGGTGGCGACGTTGAAGTGGAAGGCCTCCTCGAGGTAGGCCACGTCGGTGTCGAGGAAGGCGTTCGGGATGGTGCCGCCGACGTTGTTGACGACGACGTCGAGGCGCCCGAACTCGTCGAAGGCCGCACCGGCGAGGGCGGCGACCTCGTCGGTGTGCGCCAGGTTGGCAGGTACGACGAGCGCCCGGCGCCCGGCCTCCTCGATCCGCTGCGCGACCTCCACCAACTGGGCCTCGGTGCGCGAGGAGATGACGACGTCCGCGCCGGCCTCGGCGAGCGCGACGGCGGTGGCGGCACCGATGCCGCGGCCGGCGCCGGTGACGACGGCGACGTGGTCGGTGAGCCGGAACCGGTCCAGGATGCTCATCGCTTCTCCTTGGTGCCCGCGACGGTACCGGTGACGAGGCCGCGGCCGGTGACCAGCGGCAGGTCGAGGGCGGTCACCAGCCCCGGCCTGGCCGCGACGACGGCGGGGATCGCATTGATCAGCCGCTGCGCGGTGACGATCATCCCGGACACGTTGTGGTCGCCGTGCTCGCCGTGGTGGGTGAACTCGAGCTTCATGCAGGGCTCGCCGGTGATCTCGATCCGGTAGCAGCCGTCGCCCTCGGCGGGAGTGGGCCACTCGGGGACCTGGTCGGGCGCCGTACGCGTGACGTGCTCGAGGGTGACCCGCGGGACCCCGTCGACCGTGCCGATGACGCGGAAGCGGACGGCCCCCATGGTGCCTTCCGCCACGTCCAGTGACACGGTCCTCGTGTCCCGCGGCGCGGGCCGCCGGTCGACCTCCTCGACCAGCGGCTCGTCGAGCGTCACGCCGAGCCCGGCCGCGATCAACCGCACCACCGGCCCCCAGGCCGTGGTGAGGATGCCCGGCTCCCACAGCAGCGGCTTGGCGTCCCCACCGTCGATCGGCTGTCCGAAGCCGAACAGGTCGCGCATGACCACCGGCTGGTAGTACGTCGAGTAGTCCGCGATCTCGCTGACCACGACGTGGTCGATGCGCTGGGAGAGCGAGGTCAGCACCAGCGGCAGCACGTCGTTGGCGAAGCCGGGGTCGATGCCGTTGACGTGCAGGCTGGCGTTGCCCTGCCGACCCGCCTCGTCGATGGCCTCGATCATCTCGTCGGGCAGCGTGCCCTCACGGTGGAGCAGGATGACCGGCCCCGAGGAGACGACGTTGACGCCGTCGCGGACCAGCTCGGTGAGGTCGGCGATCGACTCGAACACCCGGTCGTCGGTCATCGCGCCGTGCACGACGCAGTCCGGCCGCAGCGCGACCAGCTCGTCGCGGTCGGTCGTGGCCCTGACGCCGAGCTCGCGGTCGAGACCGGCGAGCAGGCCGGCGTCCTGGCCGTGCTTCTCGGGCGTCGAGGTCCACACGCCGACCAGCTCGAGGTCGGGATGGGCGTCGACGCCGACGATCGCGTGCCGCCCGATGGTGCCCGTGGACCAGACGACGACCCGTAGCGGCTTCTCGGGGATGACCTGTGACATGCGGGCCAATGTAGAACGAGTTCTAGTTTCTGGGAAGAGGTGTCCCGCGCCCGCGAACCGGGCATGCAGCCCGTCGACCGGAGGGCGCGCACGTCCGCGCGCCCACACCGACCGACCCAGGAGACCCATCCATGAAGATCAAGCTCGTCAGCTCGGCCGTCCTTCTCGCCGTCACGCTCTCGGCGTGCGGTGGCGGCGGCCGGCCCTCGCAGGACGAGGTCGCCGACGCGATCAAGGACCAGATCCCCGGTGGTTCCTCGGCGCTGACCGACGACGTCATCGACTGCATCGCCAAGGCCGTCGTCGACTCCGACCTCTCCGACGAGACCCTCAACAAGATGGTCGACAACGACAAGGGCTCCAGCGACGAGGTCTCCGACGCCTCCGAGGTGATCGGCAAGGCCAGCGCCGACTGCATCGCCAAGTGACGCGGGGCTGACCCCTTAGCCTCGATCGGGCGCCGGGATCACCTCTCCCGGCGCCCACTCGGGGCAGCGGGTCCCCGAGTAGATCGTCGGCATGCAGCGGTTGCAGTGGATGCAGATGCCCCCGGCCGCCGTACCCGACCGCAGCCTGTCCACCAGGTCCGGCTCGCGCAGCAGCGCCCGGCCCATCACGACGAAGTCGAAGCCGTCGGCCATCGCCTGCCGCATGGTCTCGAGCCGGTTGATGCCGCCGAGCAGCATGAGCGGCATCGCGACGGCGGAGCGGAGCTCCAGCGCCTTCGGGCGGAAGTACGCCTCCTCGAAGGCGTAGCGCTTCATGAACCCGCGCCCTGCCGGCGTCCTCATCCCCCACCGCACGAGCGGTGGCATGGTCGCGGCGAACTCGGCGACCGGGGCGTCGCCGCGGAACAGGTACATCGGGTTCATCAGCGACGAGCCGCCCGAGAGCTGCAGGGCGTCGAGGTGACCGTCCGCCTCGAGCAGCTGCGCGAGCTCGACGCTCATCGCGGTGGTGACCCCGCCGGCGAAGCCGTCGGAGACGGAGACCTTGGCGGTCACCGCGACGGCGTCCCCGACCTCCTCGCGTACGACGCGCGCCACCTGTCGCGCGAGACGGGCCCGGCGCTCGAGCGGGCCGCCCCATCGGTCGCGGCGGCGGTTGAGGCCGGGGGCGAGGAAGGACGAGATCAGGTACGAGTGCGCCATGTGCAGCTCGAGCACGTCGAAGCCCGCGCGCACCAGGGTCCGGGCGGTGTCGACGTACGCCCGGGTGACGCGGGTCAGGTCCTTCTCTGACGCGGAGCGGATCATCTGCATCGACAGCGGGCTCGGCATCGGGCTGGCCGCGATGGCGTGCACGCTGTTGGAGCGGCCGTTGGCGACCGGGCCGGCGTGCCCGACCTGGCCGGCGATCGCGGCGCCCGTCGCGTGGATCTCGTCGGCGAGCCTGGCCAGGCCGGGCAGGGTGCGCTCCCCCACGACGATCTGCTCGCTATGGGTGCGTCCGTCCGGCGCGACGGCCAGGTAGGCGACCGTCGTGAGGCCGACGCCGCCGGCAGCGGGAGCCCGGTGATAGGCGATGAGCTCGTCGGTGACCACGCCGTCCGGCGTACGCCCCTCGAAGGTCGCAGCCTTGACCGTGCGGTTGCGCAGCCGGACCGGACCCAGGTCCACCGGGGCGAAGACGTCGGGGATGCTCACCGGGCGCACTCTAGCCGCGAACTGGAACACGTTCTAGAAGGTCGCGGTCCGAAAAGCGAAAGGAAAGTGAGAACTCGTCATCTATTGCGGATCCCGGGGACCGTCCTAGGCTCCGGAGCATGGCCAAGACGCTGTGGCGGGACCGCAACGAATCGCTCGACCCGGAGACCGACTACGTCGAGATCTACCAGAACCTGGCGCTCTACGAGTTCACCTGGGACCTCACCCAGGCGCTGAGCTTCGCACTGTTCCGGACCTACGCCGTCCCGAGCATCGGCCGCCTCCTCGACGAGACCGGCGCGTTCACCGGCGCCGTCCAGAAGCGGTACGACGACACGGCGCTGCTCCTCGAGGCACCGTTCGTGCACGGCTTCGACTCGGAGGCCGGCAGGACCGCGCTGCGGCGGATCAACCAGATGCACCGCATGTACGACATCTCCAACGACGACTTCCTCTACGTCCTGTCGACCTTCGTCGTGGTCCCCAAGCGCTGGCTCGATGACTACGGCTGGCGCGCGCTGACCGCCACCGAGCTGCACGCGAGCGTGAACTACTACCGCGCGCTCGGCAGGCACATGGGGATCAAGGACATCCCCGAGACGTACGACGCGTTCATGCACCTGATGGACGACTACGAGCGCGCCCACTTCGACTTCGACGCGGGCGGACGCCGGGTCGCCGACTCCACGCTGCGCCTGCTGACGACCTTCTACCCGCGCCCGCTGCGCAGGCCGGTCGAGCTGTTCAGCCGCGGCCTGATGGACCAGCCGCTGCTCGACGCGTTCGCCTACACCGACCCCGGTCCGCTCGTGCGCCGGCTCAGCGTCGGCGCGATGAAGGTGCGGGCCCGGCTGCTGCGCTTCACGCCGTCGAACCGGGTGCCGACGTACACCGCCGACCTGCCGCGGATCAAGAGCTACCCCGGCGGGTTCGCGCTCGCCGACCTCGGCACCTTCCCGGTGCCCGGCGCCGGCGGCTGCCCGGTGCGGCACGACGCCACCGCGGCCGCCGACTGAGCTCGGCGACCCACTAGCCGTTGAACCGGGGCGCCCGCTTCTCCACGAACGCGGCGACACCCTCGCGCCCGTCGGGGCTCACCGAGAGGGTGCGGATCGACAAGGACTCCTGGCGCAGCGCGGTCTCCGGCGTCGGCGCGGCGACCTCGCGCAGCAGCCGCTTGGCGGCGGCGTTCGCGGTGGCGGAGCCGGCGGCGAGGCCGTCGACCACCTTGTCGACGGTGGTGGCCAGCTCGTCGGCGGGCACGACCCGCGCGACCAGGCCGGCGGCGTACGCGTCCTGGGCGGTGAGCAGGTCACCGAGCAGGGCCAGGCGCAGGGTCCGGTGCAGGCCGAGGGTGTTGACGAGCAGCGAGCTGCCGCCGTCGGGCGAGAGGCCGACCTTGGTGTAGGCGAGGCTGAACTTCGCGCTCTCGGCGGCGATCACCACGTCGGCCGCGGCGGCGAGCGGGAAGCCGGCGCCGGCGGCAGTGCCCTGGACGGCGCTGACGACGATCGCCTCGGAGCGGACCAGCTCGCTGACCACGCGGTGCAGCGCCTCGGCCAGGTCGTCGATGAAGGCGGCCACGTCGTCGGCTCCGGCGAAGGCGCCGAGGTCGCCGCCGACCGAGAAGAACCGGCCCTCGGCGGCGAGTACGACGACGCGCGCGCCGTCGCGGTGAGCGGAGCGGACGGCGTCGTGCAGCTGGGCGACCGAGGCGTGGTGGATCGGGTTGCCGCGCTCGCCGTCTGCGAGGGTGATCCGGGCGACGCCGGCGGCGTACTCGTAGCGCACGAAGGTCTCGGTCATGCGTCCACTATGGCGGAGCCTCTAGGAGGCACAGTCGCCGGTGTCGACCTCGGCATCGTCGGTGCCGGGGGCGGTGCCGGCCCGGGCGCTGGCCTGCACCTGCTGGGCGGTGAGGGCGTAGCCGGTCTCCGGGTCGGTGACCGAGGCGGCGAACACGACGCCGGCGACCCGGCCCTGCGGCGTGACGATCGGGCCGCCGGAGTTGCCGGGGCGGACCAGGCCACGCAGGGAGTAGACCTCGCGGACCACCGTGCCGTTGCCGTAGATGTCGGGCGAGCGGAGGTTCTGCATCGCGCGGACCCGCCCGGTCTGCACGTCGAACGGCCCGTCCTGCGGGTAGCCGACGATCGCGACCGCGTCCTCCGCGCCGATGGTGGTGTCGAAGTCGAGCACCGGGGCGTCGTCGGTCTCGAGGGCGAGGACGGCGATGTCGAGCTCACGGTCGTAGAGCACGACCCGGGCGAGCTCGGTGCCGCCGCCGATGCTGACCTCGGGGTCGTCGACGCCCGCTACGACGTGGGCGTTGGTCATCACACGGTCGGGCGCGAAGACGAAGCCGGTGCCCTCGACGCCGCGACCGCAGTCGTTGGCGCCGCGGATCTTGACCACGCTCGACCGCGTCTCCTTGACCGGCTCCGTGCCGGGCAGGTCGGCCGGGCCGGGCGCGACCTCGACGATGCGCTCGGGCGCGAACGGCTCGAGGTAGCGCGGGAAGAAGCCGGTGCCGACGACGTTGTTGAAGGCCTGCAGCGCGTTGGGGGCCGAGTCCGGCAGCACCGTGTTGACCTTCGAGAGCACCACCGAGCTGCGCACCATCGAGGTGACCGAGCCGATCCGGGTGCCGGAGATCGCGACGCCGAGGGCCCACGCGACGAGCAGCACGGCGAGCCCGCTCAGCAGCGCACCGCCGATGGCGTCGAGCGCCCGGGCGGGCTGCCAGGTGATCCGCTCGCGGACCCGGGCGCCGGCGTACTGCAGCACGGCCTGGCCCAGCGACGCGCACAGGATGACGATGAACAGCGCTCCCAGCGAGACCGCGAGCGACGGCTCGAAGTTGCTGAGCACCACGGGGGCGAGCAGGATCCCGCCGAGGCCGCCCGAGAGCAGGCCGATCGTCGCGAACGCGCCGGTGATGAAGCCCTGCCAGTAGCCGGACAGCGCGTACGCCGCGACGAGGACGACGAGCAGCCAGTCGAGGACGTTCACGCGGGGCTCATTCGGCGGCTCACTCGTTGGGCTCCAGGATGTCCATGCCGTCCCCCGGCTCCTCGTCGGCAGCTGCCGCGGCGGCCGTCCGGCGGACGTGCTCGGCGAGCATGTAGTCCGGGAGATCATGCACCGGCGGGTCGCTCACCGGTGGGAGCCACCCGAGGAAGTCGAAGAACCGGGTCAGGATCCCGCCGGTGAAGCCCCACAGGATCACGTCCTTGTCGGGGCCGATCAGGAAGCCGGGGCCCATCCAGCCGCCGGGATGACGGACCTGGATCCGGTGCTCGGGGGCGAACAGCTCCTCGAGCGTGACCCGGTGGATCGCGTGCACCTCCTCCGGCGAGGCGACCCGGATCGGAGCCGGGTCGCGCCACCAGCCGAGGACCGGCGTGACCGCGAAGTTGGACGGCGGCAGCCACAGCTCGGGCAGTGTCCCGAAGACCTCGACGCCGGCCGGGTCGACCCCGATCTCCTCGTCGGCCTCGCGCAGCGCGGCCTCGACGACGGTCTCTCCGGGGTCGATGCTGCCGCCGGGGAAGGAGACCTGGCCCGGGTGGGAGCGCATGTCATGGGCCCGCTCGGTGAGCAGCACGTCGTGGTCGCCGAACAGCATCAGGACCGCACCGCGGCGTACGGGCCTGTCCTGCGGGGGCAAGAACGCCGTCAGCTCGCTGCCCTGGATGGCACGCGCGCCTGCCGCGACCGGCCGCAGCCAGTCGGGCAGGTCGTCGGGGACGTCGGTGGGCAGGTCGCTCACGGCGCCGCCTTCTCGGTGAGGTCGATGCCGAGGTGCTGCTTCACCAGCGCGACCACCTCGTCGAGCGAGTCGAGGCCGCCGGCGGCCTGCTCGACCGAGCCGTCGGCGCGCACGAACAGGAACTGCGGCAGGCCCTTGATCACCAGGTCGCTCTTCTGGAGGTCGCCGCAGGCATCGGCCGCCGACGGGTAGGTGACGCCCTTCATCCGGGCGAAGTCGATGGCCGCGGCGGGGTAGGTGTCGAGGTAGTTGACGCCGAGCAGGGGCACCCGGCTGCCGTAGGTCTCGTGGAACTGCTGCAGGACCGGCATCTCCTCGCGGCACGGCGCACAGGTCGTCGACCAGAAGTTGATGATCGCCGGGCCCTTCACGTCGGCCAGCGAGACCGGGGCGGTGCTGCCGAGGCAGTCGATCGCCAGGTCGGGCAGGTCGGCGGCACCTGACTCGGTCGGCAGTGCCGTGCAGTCGGCGATCCCGGCGGCCTCGCGGTCCTTGACCAGGTCGGGCGTCGTGACGTCGACCTTGCACGCGAACGCCGCGGGAGCAACGCTGTCGCAGCCGGTCAGCAGCACGGCGGCCGCCACCAATGCGACGAGCGCGGCGGGCAGGCGATGCATCAGTTGGGGCCCTCCGTGCGGACCAGCTTCTCGGCCTCGACCGGGTCCGTCGGACCGGTGCCGTACGACGGGCACCACCGGGCGACGGGGCAGGCACCGCACGCGGGCTTCTTGGCGTGGCAGCGGCGCCGGCCGTGCCAGATCAGGTGGTGCGACAGCATCGTCCAGTCCCGCTTGGGGAACAGCGCACCGACGGCGTGCTCGACCTTCACCGGGTCGGTCTCCTCGGTCCACCCGAGCCGCCGGGCCAGCCGGCCGAAATGGGTGTCGACGGTGATGCCGGGGACGTCGAAGGCGTTGCCGAGGACCACGTTGGCGGTCTTGCGGCCCACTCCGGGCAGGGTCACGAGGTCGTCGAGCCGCGCGGGCACCTGGCCGTCGTACTTCTCCACCAGGGCGGCGCTCAGCTTGAGCAGCGACTCGGTCTTGGCCCGGAAGAAGCCCAGCGGGCCGACGATCTGCTCGAGGTGGGCGCGGTCGGCGGCGGCCATCGACGCAGGGTCGGGATAGGCCGCGAACAGGGTCGGGCGCACCGCGTTGACCCGCTTGTCGGTGGTCTGCGCGGAGAGCACGGTGACCACGAGGCACTGGAACGGGTCGTCGAAGTCGAGCTCGGCCTTCGCGTCGGGGTAGGTCTCCCCCAGCACCCGGTCGATCTTCCGCGCCCGCCTCACGAGCTGGGTCGACGTCTCCTCGGTGGTGTCGATCGGCCGCACGGACGCCACCCTACGGTGTGGGTACGACAGTCTGATCCTGCGCGTCCTGTTAGGTGTGACATGCCGCACTGGCTAGGATGCCGCAGACCGGGTTTTACGTTCTTTGGAGGAAGCGTGGACAACGACGTACTCCGTCAGGCGCCACTGTTCAGTGCCCTCGACGACGAGGCGATGGCAGGGCTGCGCACGTCGCTGGCCACGACCCGGCTGCGCCGCGGCGAGGTCCTGTTCCACGAGGGCGACAGCGGCGACAAGCTGTACGTCGTCCTCGAGGGCAAGGTGAAGCTCGGCCGCACCTCCTCCGACGGGCGCGAGAACCTGCTCGCGATCATGGGCCCCGGCCAGATGTTCGGCGAGCTGTCGCTCTTCGACCCCGGCCCGCGCTCGGCGACTGTCACCTGCGTGACCGACGCCGAGTTCGCGTCGCTGTCCCACGAGGACCTGCTGCGCTGGCTCGAGGGCCGCCCGACCGTCGCCCGCGGGCTGCTCGCCCAGCTGGCGGCCCGGCTGCGCAAGGCCAACGACGTCGTCGCCGACCTGGTGTTCTCCGACGTCCCCGGTCGCGTCGCCAAGGCGCTGCTCGATCTCGCCGACCGCTTCGGCCGCACCGCCGACGACGGCGTGCACGTCCACCACGACCTCACCCAGGAGGAGCTGGCCCAGCTGGTCGGCGCCTCCCGCGAGACGGTCAACAAGGCGCTCGCCGACTTCGCGTCGCGCGGCTGGCTGCGCCTGGAGCCCCGCTCGGTGGTCATCCTCGACATGGAGCGGATGTCGCGCCGAGCGCGTTGAGCCACTTCGTACGGCAGACCCGGGTCTCTTCCCAGTCCCTCTAAGCGTTCGATCGAACGCTTAGAGGGACATCTTCACGCCAGAACTCCCCCAATCCGTTCGATCGAACGGATTGGAGGTAGGTCCACCCGACGCCACGCTCAGGCTGCGAAGTGCGCACGCCAATCGTCGCTGATCATGGGAACGGCGCCCCAGCCACGAAGCACCAGCTGGCGTCGAACACGCCGAAGGGTGTTGAGCGGGTTCTCGAAGATGCCCTCCGCCGTCACCACGATGACGCGATAGCCCTCGTCGTCGAACTCCTCGCGTCGGGCGATGTCCGCCCTCCACTGTGACCTGTCCGTCGCATGCTGCCGGCCGTCGTACTCGACGATCAGCTTGATCCGCTCGTAGCAGAGGTCGTAGCGCCTGCGCCAGGAGCCATCCTCCCAACGGCGCACGACGTTAACCTCTGGTTCTGGGAGGCCAGCCAGGACGATCAGCAGTCGCAGCCGAGTCTCCATCGGAGAATCGACTCCGTCGCGCACGAAAGACGCCGCCGCACGTGCGAGGCCCGCGTAGTACGCCTCAGTCTCCGCGCACGCCTTGCGCAGGTCGGATGCCGTGAGCTTGAACTTGCGGCAGAGCGCATCGCCCAAGATCACCAGATCGACGAACCCCAGACTTCCCGCGCAGTCGATGAACGTCTCGAAGGGATCGCTCACCCGCATACCTCTCACGACGATGATGCGGCGACGTCGGCTCGTCACGTGGATCTTGATCTGCGGCCTGAATCGACGTTCTTTCTCTTGCCGCACGGTGATGTGGACGAACGGGTGGTCCGGAACAGGAAGTCCAAGCAGCGCCGCGGCGCTCAGCCGACTCACGAACGCCCACGGCGGATGAAGCAGCAACGCTGCGCGATACATGCAGTCAAGGTCGACATGCTCCTCAAGCACCCACACGCCCCTGACCAACTGGTGGTACGCCTTGTTCTGCAGCTCCCATCGCGTGTGCCCCGCGCGCTCGAACTGTCTCGTGAGGAACGGACGGCTCAGATCGATGTCCATGACCGAAGAGTTGTCGGTGTCGCCCGATCCTGCTCGCCTCCTCCACAGCCTCCGATGAGCGAAGGCGGAATGCCACCCCCTCTAACCGTTCGATCGAACGATCTGGGGGAGTTCGAATTCCAGACGTCCCTCTAACCGTTCGATCGAACGGTTAGAGGGACGTCAGTCGGCCTGGTCAGCGGTGTGCCAAGTACGCAAGCTGGGCCCGCACCGACCACTCCGCCGCACCCCAGAGCGACTCGTCGACGTCGGCGTACACGACCTCCACGACCTGCTGCGGCAGGGCCGGGTCCTCGGCGACGTCGGGCGGGAGCTCGCCCGTTGTGAGACCGAGGCGCTGGAGCGCGACCTCGACCTGGGCGAGGCGCTCGCGGCGGTGCACGACGTAGTGGTCGAGGACCCCGGCGGCGTCGGGGAGCACCGGCCCGTGGGCCGGCCAGAGCGACCGCACCCGGCCGTCGGTGACGAGGGAGCGCATCCGGGCGATCGAGTCGAAGTACGAGCCGAGGTCGCCGTCAGGGTGGACGATCACCGTCGTACCGCGGCCGAGCACCATGTCTCCGGTCAGCAGGGCGCCGTCGGCCTCCACGAGCAGGGAGATCGAGTCGGTGGTGTGGCCCGGCGTCGTCAGCACCTCGACATCGAGGCCGCCGACCGAGAGCACCTCGCCGTCGGTGAGCGGGTCGGATCGCCAGCACTGCGCGGGATCGAGCCCGCGCACCCCGCAGCCCATCCGCTCGGCGAAGGAGCGCGCCGCCTCGGTGTGGTCGAGGTGGTGGTGGGTGACCACGACCGCCTCGACCTCGCCGGCGACGGCCGCCACGGCGTCGAGGTGATCGTCGTGCAGCGGGCCCGGGTCGACCACGATCGAGCGGCCGGACCCGGGCTCGCGCAGCACCCACGTGTTGGTGCCGTCGAGCGTCATGATGCCGGGGTTGGGGGCGAGCACGCAGCGGCCACGCTCGCCGTACCCGCCTCCGGTCCAGGGCTCCACGTCAGGATCTCCGCGCTGCCAGCAGCGGGCGCAGCAGCTCGGGGACCGACATCGTGAAGCCGTCGCCGAGCGGCACCACCTCGGGCATGAACATCTCCACGCTGCGGTCCGCGCCGGCCGCGATCACGGCCTCGACACTGCCCATGGCGCCGATCTCCATGCAGGTGAGGTACGTCGGCGGCAGCATCGCCATCTCGCCGGCCTCGGCCTGCGCGACCGCGTCGTCGGCGGCGAGCCAGACGACCTCGGAGGACTCGGACGAGACGTCGCGGGTGACCTGGCCGGCGGGCAGGTGGGCGACGAAGAACCACGTGCGGTAGCGCTTCGGCTCGAAGACCGGCGTCAGCCAGCCGCTCCAGATGCCGAGCAGGTCGGTGCGCAGCACCAGCCCGCGGCGGTCGAGGAAGTCGGTCATAGACAGCTCGCGCGACTCCAGCGCGACCCGGTCGGCCTCCCAGTCGTCGCCGGTGGTGTCGGCGATCACTGAGTCGGCGGCGGTGCCGGCGAGCAGCACACCCGACTCCTCGAACGTCTCGCGGACCGCGGCGCAGACCAGCGCACGTGCGACGTCCACGGTCGTGCCGAGCCGGGCCGCCCACTCGTCCGGCTGCGGGCCGGCCCAGGCGACCGTGTGGTCGTAGTCGCGCGGGTCGACGCCGCCGCCGGGGAACACGCACATGCCCCCGGCGAAGTCCATCGTGGTGTGCCGGCGCAGCAGGTAGATCTCCGGGCGCCCCTGCGCGTCCGAGCGCTGTAGGACCACCGTCGCGGCGTCCCGCGGCTCGGCGGCCTGGCGCCGCCCGTCGCCGTACTCCGCCGCGAGGTCCGCGACGTGCGCCGGCAGTGGGATCGGCGGCAGAGGGATCCGCGGATGCCTCGGCCCGAGTGTCACAGGGCCGCCATGATCTCGGCGACCACCTCGACCTCGACCGGCGCGTCCAGCGGCAGCACGGGTACGCCGACCGCGGACCGGGCGTGGATCCCCGCGTCGCCGAAGACGTCGCCGAACAGCTCGGACGCACCGTTCGCGACGCCGGGCTGGCCGGTGAAGTCCGGCGTCGACGCCACGAAGACGACGACCTTGACGATCCGCACGTTGGCCAGGTCGCCGGCGACCGAGCGGATCGCGGCGATCGCGTTGAGCGCACACTGGCGGGCGCAGGCGTAGGCGTCCTCGGCACTCACGGTGTCGCCCACCTTGCCGGTGGCCATCAGGGCGCCGTCACGCATCGGCAGCTGGCCGGCGGTGTAGACGTGGTCGCCGCTGCGGGTCGCGGGGACGTACGCCGCCACCGGCGGCACGACGTCCGGGACGCTCAGGCCGAGCTCGGCCAGGCGCTCCTCGGGGGTGGTCGCGTCGGTCACCGCTCAGCCCTCGACCGGGCGCTTGAAGTACGCGATGTCGTTGCCGCCCTGGCCCGGGACGAGGGTGACGAGCTCCCAGCCGTCCTGGCCGAAGTTGTTGAGGATCTGCGCCGCGACGTGGTTGAGGACGGGCGCCACCTGGTACTCCCACTTGGTCATGCCTCGCACCCTACTCAGGGGCGAGGTGGTGTGGCGTCGGTCACACGATGTGCAACGATGCCGCGGTGAGCCTCGACAACGCCGTCTGGATGCTGACCGCGCTCGCCGCGGTCGTCGTGCTCCTGACC
Organism: Nocardioides sp. QY071; assembly: GCF_029961765.1. Lineage (NCBI taxonomy): Bacteria > Bacillati > Actinomycetota > Actinomycetes > Propionibacteriales > Nocardioidaceae > Nocardioides > Nocardioides sp. QY071. The sequence continues at coordinate 429,086 of NZ_CP124681.1, read as the reverse complement.
AGGATGCGGCTCTCCTCGGAGCACGGCCAGTCCGGCCACGCGGTCGTCCCGCTCGCCGTGGTCAACGCCCACACCCTGATCGGCGTGGTCGCGCTCGCGGTGTGGATCTACTACCTGACTTCGCCCAGCGGCGGCGTCGGTGCCGTCGCGCTGGTCGTCTGGTGGCTCGAGGTGCTGCTCGGGATCCTCATCCTCGCGCGGTGGTTCGCCCGGCCCGGCAAGCACGCCGCCGACACCACGGGCGACAGCTGGGCCGAAGGACCCTCGCTCTCGATCCTCGGGCACGTCGGGATGCTGCTCGGGATCGGCTTCTTCACCTGGGTGGTGCTGGCCGACAGGATCGCGGGCTGAGGCGCTCAGCCGTAGCGGTTCACGACCCACAGCATCTCGCGGTACCTGTCGTCCTCCTCGGGCGGCGGCGGGTCGATGTCCTGCGAGGCGCGCAGCTCGTCGGGATCGATCGGCGGGGGCAGGTGCTTGTAGCGCTCCAGCCGGGACTGCTCGGCCATGGGGACTCCTTCCGACGTCTTCGATGGTACGTCGGACGCGGCGGATCCACCCGTGGTCTGACGCCTGGGCGTCCGGGCCCGTCTACGGTGGCCCGGTGCATCGGCAACCCTGGCGCCTCGGGCCGCGCGGCGAGCGGTGGTTCGACCTCGTCCTGACCGGGTTCCTGCTGCTGCCGGTGGTGCCGTACCTGCTCTTCGTCGACGCCCTCGACGGCGTGCTGATGCTGTTCCAGATCACGCCGCTCGTGGTCCGCCGGCGCTGGCCGGTGCAGGTGTTCGCGGCGGTGGCCGCGGGCAGCGCGGTCCAGGCGCTGGTGACCGATCACCCGCTGTGGAGCCAGTTCGCCTTCCCCGTCGCGCTCTACTCCGTCGCGCGGTACGCCGGGCCGCGGTGGGCCGGCGCGGCACTCGGCACCGGCCTGGTCGGCGCCGCGATCGCCTCGGTCGACTGGCTGCGCGGCTTCGGCGCGAGCATGCTCACCCCCGAGAACGTGCTCGCGTACTCCGTCACGATCGGCCTCTTCGTCGTCGTCGCCTGGACGCTCGGCACGCTCGCCCGCACCCGTCAGGCGTACGTCGACGCGCTGGTCGAGCGCGGCGAACGACTCGAGCGGGAGGCGGCCCAGCAGGCCGCACTGGCCGCCATGGAGGAACGGCACCGGATCGCGCGCGAGATGCACGACGTGGTGGCACACGGACTGACCACGATCGTCGTGCAGGCCGACGGCGCTCGGGCCGCGGCGGCGCACGACCCGTCGGTGACCGGACCCGCGCTGGCCACCATCGCGACCACCGGCCGGGAGGCGATCGCCGAGCTGCGCCGGATGCTGGGCCTGCTGCGGGCCGAGGAGGGGCTGACCGCGCCGCAGCCCCGGCTCGCCGACCTGTCGGACCTGCTGGACGGGGCGCGGACCGCCGGGACCGTGGTCGACGCACGGCTCGCCCCGATGCCTGCCGTGTCGGACGGGGTGGCGCTCACGACGTACCGGATCGTCCAGGAGGCGCTCAGCAACGTGCGCAAGCACGCGGGGCCCGGCGCCACCGCCCGGGTCGGGGTGTGGCTGGACGGCGGTGCGGTCGCGGTGGAGGTGGCCGACGACGGGCGCGGCGCCGCGGCTCCCGACGACGGGCGCGGACTCGGGCTGGCGGGGATGCGGGAGCGGGTCGACGCCCACGGCGGCACGCTGACGACCGGGCCGGCGGTGGGCGGCGGTTTCCGGGTGTGCGCGAGGATCCCCCTGTGAACGATCCGGGGAGCGAGCCGATCCGGGTGTTCCTCGTGGACGACCAGGACCTGGTCCGGGCGGGGTTCCGGATGCTCATCGACAGCCAGCCCGACCTGAGCGTGGTCGGCGAGGCCGGCGACGGCGGCCAGGCCCTGGAACGGCTCGCGGTGACGCGCTGCGACGTCGTGCTCATGGACGTGCGGATGCCGCGCCTCGACGGCGTCGAGGCCACCCGCATCCTGCTCGAGCGCCCCGACCCGCCGCAGGTGATCGTGCTGACGACCTTCGACCTCGACGAGTACGCGTTCGCCGCTATCCGCGCCGGCGCCGCCGCCTTCCTGCTCAAGGACGCCACCCCCGAGACGCTGCTCGACGCGATCCGCACCGTCCACGCCGGCGACTCGGTGGTCGCCCCGAGCACCACCCGTCGCCTGCTCGAGCACTTCGCCGGCGCCCTGCCCGACCTCGCGCCCGCCGGCGCGGACGACCGCCTGGCCACCCTCACCGACCGCGAGCGCGAGACCCTGGTCCTCGTCGGCCGCGGTCTCACCAACGCCGAGATCGCCGCCGACTTCGTGGTCTCCGAGGCCACGGTCAAGACGCACATCGGACGCCTGCTCGCCAAGACAGCGTCGCGGGACCGGGTGCAGCTGGTCGTGCTGGCGTACGAGTCCGGGCTCGTCGGCTCCTGACCGTCGCGCCCGGTCCACCCGTCGTCGTACCCACGGATCAACCCGTGGCCTGACGATCCGCCGGGCGATCCCGGCGAGGCTCGGTGCCATGACCTCCCTGCTCGCCGCCAGCGCTCGCGGCCTCACCAAGTCCTTCGGCCGCGGCGACACCACGGTCCACGCCCTGCGCGGCGTCGACCTCGACCTTCCTGCCGGCCGGTTCACCGCGATCATGGGGCCCTCGGGCTCCGGCAAGTCCACGCTCATGCACTGCCTGGCGGGCCTGGACCAGCCCAGCGCCGGCACCGTCTCGGTCGCCGGACAGCCCCTGGAGAGCCTCGGGGACGACGCGCTGACCCGGTTCCGGCGCGACCACGTGGGCTTCGTGTTCCAGGCGTTCAACCTGCTGCCGATGCTCACCGCCGAGCAGAACATCTGGCTGCCGACCGAGCTCGCAGCTCGCCCGCGCAACCCCGACACCCAGCAGCGCTTCGCCGCCATCGTCGAGACCCTCGGCCTCACCGAGCGTCTCGGCCACCGCCCGGCCGAGCTGTCCGGCGGCCAGCAGCAGCGGGTCGCCATCGCGCGGGCGCTGCTGGCCGGACCGGCGATCGTGTTCGCGGACGAGCCGACCGGCAACCTCGACAGCACCAGCTCCGCCGAGGTCCTCTCCCTGCTGCGCCAGTCGGTGCGTGAGCTCGGCCAGACGGTCGTCATGGTCACCCACGAGATCGAGGCGGCGCAGTACGCCGACGAGATCGTCGTCCTCGCCGACGGCCGGATCGTCGAGCGCCGCGAGGTCGCGGCCTGATGCGCACCGTGATCTGGGCGTCCTTGCGCACCCATACCCGCAGGTACGGCGCCGCGCTGCTCGCCGTCGTCATCGGCTCCGCGTTCATCGTGGTGACCGCCGCGCTGTCCTCCGCGATGCGCGAGGGCCTGACCGCCGGCCTCGGCGAGCCGTACGCCGGCGCCACCGCCGTCGTCGACAGCCCGTCGGCGGCGGACGCGGCAGAGCTCCTCGACGCCGCTCCCGCCGCGGGCGCCGACGCGTGGCTGATCGGCTGGACCATGCAGCAGGTCGCGGTCGGCGGCACGGACGGCGGCACGGACGGCGGCACCGTCGTCGACACCGACACCGACATCGGGCAGCTCCCCGACCGGCCCGACCGGCGCTGGCAGGAGCTCGTCCAGGGCCGGTTCCCCGGCGGCTCCGGCGAGGCCGTCGTCGACACGAACACCGCGAAGGTCGAGAAGCTCGGGGTGGGCGACCGGCTGCGGATCGGCACCGGTGCCAGCGCGCTCGACGTCACCGTCGTCGGGCTGGTCGACTCGCCGTCGACCTACGCGTACGCCTCGGTCTACGTGCTGTGGTCGGACCTCGCCCGCTGGCAGGACCAGCTGTTCGTGACCAGCCTCGCCTGGGCGGGCGCCGACGCGACCACGACGATCCGCGCCGTCGTGCCCGACGCCGACGTCCAGGACGTCGACGGCTACGTCCAGGACCTCCAGCAGGAGGTCAACAACGGCGTCGACATCGTGCAGATCGTGGTGTTGCTGTTCGGCGCGATCGCCCTCGTGGTGGGGGTGCTGGTCATCAACAACACCTTCACGATCCTGTTCGCGCAGCGGACCCGCGACTTCGCGCTGCTGCGCTGCGTCGGCGCGACGCGGCGCCAGGTGCTGCGCTCGGTGCGGCTCGAGTCGCTCGCGCTGGGCGTGCTGGCCGCCGTCATCGGGGTCGGGGCCGGTCTCGGCGCGGGGCACGGCCTGGTGGCGCTGGTCCGCGCGCAGTGGCCGGGGACCCGCCTCGGCGACGCGAACGTGCCCCTGCCCTGGCTCGCCGGATCCGCGGCGGTGGCGGTCCTCGTCACCCTGGTGGCGGCCTGGCTGCCCACCCGCCGTGCGGTCCGGGTCAGCCCGCTGGCCGCGCTGCGCCCCGACGACAGCACCCAGGTCCGCAGCCGCACCGGCCGGATCCGGCTCGCGCTCGGCTTGCTCGGCCTGGTGGCCGGAGCCCTCGGCCTCGGCGCCGCGATCGCGACGGCCAACGTCGGTGCCCTCACCATCGGCGGCGCCCTGGTGTTCGTCGGAGTGCTGCTCCTCGGTCCGGTCCTGGTGCCCGCCCTGATCCGCTCGGCCGAGCCGCTCACGCAGCGACTGCTCGGGCCGGCCGGGCGGCTCGCCGCCGGCAACGCGGTCCGCAACCCGCGGCGTACGGCGGCCACCGCGGCCTCGCTGCTCGTCGGCGTCACGCTCACGACAGCCGTGCTGACCGGCATGGCCAGCTCCCGCAGCGCCCTCGCGGCCGACATGGACGAGCAGCACCCGATCGACCTCGCCGTCACCGGCACTGCTCCCCTGCCCGCCGACGCGCTGCCCCGGCTGCGGGCGATCGACGGGGTCGTGGCCGCCGTACCCGTCCCCGGAGCGGTCGCCCGGATCGGCGACCTCGACCCGCTCCCGCTCCTGACCGCCACGGCCGGCGGCGACGCGAAGGTGCTGCACGGCGACCTCCCGACCCCCGGTCCCCGCCAGGTGCTGGTGCCCTGGGACCTGATCGGCGACGGCCTCGAGGTCGGCGACGTCGTGCGGGTCACGGTCGGCGACCGGAGCCGCGACCTTCGGGTCGCCGGTGGTGAGGGCTGGGGCGAGGCCGCCCTGGTCCGCCGTACGACGCTCGCCCGGCTCGCTCCCGACGCCCGGCCCCGAGCGGTCTGGCTGCGCGCCGCGAAGGACGCCGATCCCGAGGACCTGGCCGGCTCGGTCGAGGCCGTCGCGTCGCCGCTCGACGCCGGCGTGGAGAACGGCCTGGCCAAGCGGGCCTACGTCGACACCCAGCTCGACGTGCTCACCGGCGGGGTCGTCGGCCTCCTCGCGATCGCGGTCCTCATCGCCCTGGTCGGCATCGGCAACACGCTCGGCCTGTCCGTGCTCGAGCGCGGCCGCGAGCACGCGCTGCTGCGGGCGCTCGGCCTGACCCGGCGACAGGTACGCAGGATGCTCGCTGCCGAGGCCGTCCTGCTGTCGGTCGTGGCGACCGTGCTCGGCACCGCGTTGGGCGTGCTGTTCGCGTGGACCGGCGTCCGCGCGCTGGTGCAGCCTGCGGTCGACGGCGCGAGCCTGGTCCTGCCGTGGGGCCAGCTCGCCGCGGTCGTGTCGATCTCCGCGCTCGCCGGCCTGGTCGCGGCGGTGCTCCCGTCGCGCAAGGCGTCCCGGATCACCCCGGCCGCGGGACTCTCGCTGGACTGACCCCCTCACCCGACGGAGCCTCGTCAGTGGTGTGGCTCGGAAATGGCTTGTCCCTTCGCGTGCCCACAGTGTGTGCATCGCAAGGCGGCATCGCGACGGCATACCGGGCGTATTCCGAGCGATCGCCAACGCAGCGAGGTGCATGCTGTGGGTGCGCGAAGGGGTGAGCCATTTCCGTGACGCACCACTAGGCTCCGTCGGGTGAGCGATTGGCCGAAGGTGCGTCTCCACGTCGTCACCGGCAAGGGCGGCACGGGGAAGTCGACGGTCGCGTCGGCCCTCGCGCTCGCCCTCGCGACCCGCGGCAAGAACGTCCTGCTGTGCGAGGTCGAGGGCCGCCAGGGCATCGCCCGGATGTTCGACGTCGACCCGCTGCCCTACCAGGAGCGGCGCCTCACCACCGGTCTGCCCGACGCCGACGGTGGCCGTGGGGTCGTCCACGCGCTGCACATCGACGCCGAGTCCGCGCTGCTGGAGTACCTCTCGATGTACTACCGCCTCGGCCGCGCCGGCAAGGCCCTCGACCGGTTCGGCGTCATCGAGTTCGCGACCACCATCGCCCCCGGCGTCCGCGACGTGCTGCTGACCGGCAAGGTCTACGAGGCGGTGCAGCGCAACAGCCGCAACAAGAACGCGATCGAGTACGACGCCGTCGTGCTCGACGCGCCGCCGACCGGCCGGATCACCCAGTTCCTCAACGTGAGCAACGAGCTCGCCGGGCTGGCGAAGGTCGGGCCGATCAAGGCCCAGTCCGACACGATGATGACGCTGTTCCGGTCGCCGCGGACAGCGGTGCACCTGGTCACCGTGCTCGAGGAGATGCCGGTCCAGGAGACCGCCGACGGCATCGCCGAGCTGCGGGCCGCCCGGCTGCCCGTCGGCGGCGTGGTCGTCAACCAGGTCCGGCCCCGTGACCTCGACGCCGAGGACCTCGCCGCGGCCCGCGCCGGCACCCTGGACCGCGGCCGCATCGAGGCCGACCTCGCCGAGGGCGGCATCGCCGCCGGCCCGGCGCTCGTCGACGGGCTGCTCGCCGAGGCCGCCGACCACGCGGAGCGCCGGGCGCTGGAGGACAGGCAGCGGGCCCTGGTCGCCGCGCTGGACGTGCCGTCCTACGAGCTGCCGCGGATGGCCGGCGGCATCGACCTCGGCGGGCTCTACGAGCTCGCCGGCCTCCTCCGAGTCCAAGGGATGGCATAGCGACCATGGCCCGCAGCAGCGCCCACCGGCCGTCCAGGGTCGGCCCCGCGACCGGCCGCCAGGCCGACCCCCTCGACGTCGACGCCCTCCTCGACGACCCCGGCACCGGGATCATCGTGTGCTGCGGCTCGGGCGGCGTCGGGAAGACCACGACCAGCGCCGCGCTCGCGCTGCGAGCCGCCGAGCGCGGCCGGAAGGTCGTCGTACTGACGATCGACCCGGCGCGCCGGCTCGCGCAGTCGATGGGCATCGAGGAGCTCGACAACACCCCGCGCCCGGTCACCGGCGTGCAGGGCAGCGGCCACCTCGACGCGATGATGCTCGACATGAAGCGCACCTTCGACGAGGTGGTGCTCTCCCAGGCCAGCCCGGAGAAGGCGAAGCAGATCCTGGCCAATCCCTTCTACATCGCGCTGTCGAGCTCGTTCGCGGGCACGCAGGAGTACATGGCGATGGAGAAGCTCGGCCAGATTCATCGTGATGCGCAGGCGAGCGGAACCTACGACCTGATCGTGGTCGACACCCCGCCGTCGCGCTCGGCGCTGGACTTCCTCGACGCCCCCGAGCGGCTCTCCAGCTTCCTCGACGGCCGGTTCGTGCGGTTGCTGCTGATGCCCGCGAAGGGGCCGGCGAAGCTGATGACCGCCGGGATCGGCCTGATCACCAACGCGCTGACGAAGATCCTGGGCGCCCAGTTCCTCAAGGACCTGCAGACCTTCGTGACCGCGCTCGACACGGTCTTCGGCGGGTTCCGGCAGCGGGCGCAGCAGACCTACTCGCTGCTGAAGGCCGACGGTACGGCGTTCCTCGTGGTCGCCGCGCCCGAGGCGGACGCGCTGCGCGAGGCGGAGTACTTCGTCGAGCGGCTCAGCGAGGACGACATGCCGCTGGCCGGCCTGGTCGTCAACCGCGCCAGTCCGGCCCCGGGCGGCGAGCTGTCGGCCGAGGAAGCGACGACCGCGGCCGAGCGGCTGCGTCGTACCGACGACGAGTCCCCGACGGCACCGCTGACCGCCGGGCTGCTGCGGCTGCACGCCGACCGGGTGCGCATGGTCGAGCGTGAGCGCACCCTGCGCGACCGGTTCGCGACCGCGCACCCCCAGGTGGCGACGGCCGTCGTACCGGCGCTCGCCGGTGACGTGCACGACCTCGACGGCCTGCGCCGGGTCGGCAACCTCCTCGCCCGGCGCCACTGACCGGAGTCAGCAGCGTCGGAGAAGGCGGTTCCCTGTCGTCAGACGGCGGGGATGGCCTGCTCGTCGCGCGCGTCCTCGAGGACCTTGCGCCACGAGGCAGCGGGCCGGCGACGGAGGAGAGCACGACGCTCCCGCTCTGTCATCCCGCCCCAGACGCCCCACTCGATCTGGTTGTCGAGCGCCTCGGCGAGGCACTCGGTGCGTACGGCGCAGCTGGTGCAGACCTGCTTCGCCTTGTTCTGCTCGGCACCACGGACGAACAGCTGGTCCGGCTGCTGGTCCCGGCAGGCGGCGCGCGGCGCCCAATCCTCAACCCACATATGTGTCCCCTGTACTTCCCACATCCGAAGAGCCGTCGCCCCCACAGCGCTCGGTCTCCTCGACCGGACCAAAGTAAAGGAGGATCGCCAAGACTGATATCGCTCATTGGGCCCAACCTGTCTAGTCACATCGGACTAGACAGGTCGAAGGCGGGGGCGCGCGACGAGTCGGGCCGGTGAGGCAGGGTCCCGTACCCTGACCGCATGGCGCGCACCCGGTTCGACGGACTTCCCCCCGGGAAGGTCGCTTCCCACCTCGGCGTGATGCTGCTCGTCGCGGTCGTGCTCGGTGTCGTCGTCTCCGGCCTGGCGATCCCGTTCGCCGGCGTGCTCGGCTTCTCCGCGCGCAACGTCTCCGAGTCGGTCGACGACCTGCCGCAGGAGCTCGAGACAGAGCAGCTGCCCCAGCGCACCGAGGTGCAGGACGCCGAGGGCAAGACGATCGCCACGCTCTACGACCAGAACCGGGTCAACGTCCCGCTGCGCCAGATCTCGCGCACGATGGTCGAGGCCATCGTCGCGATCGAGGACTACCGCTTCTACCAGCACGGCGCCCTCGACGTGAAGGGCACCCTGCGCGCCCTGCTCACCAACCAGGCAGCCGGCGGTGTCTCCCAGGGTGGCTCGTCGATCACCCAGCAGCTCGTGAAGCTGACCCTGATCACCCAGGCCGAGGGCGACAAGGAGGCGATCGCGGCCGCCAAGGAGGACAGCTACGGGCGCAAGCTGCGCGAGCTGCGCTACGCGATCGCCCTCGAGAAGCGGCACAGCAAGGACTGGATCCTCGAGCGGTACCTCAACACGGCGTACTTCGGCGACGGCGCCTACGGCATCCAGGCGGCCGCTCAGCACTTCTTCGGCGTCAACGCCAAGGACCTCAAGCTGCGCCAGGCCGCGCTCCTGGCGGGCCTCGTGCAGAGCCCCGAGGCCTACAACCCGACGCGGAACGCCGCCCAGGCCAAGGTCCGCCGCGACATCGTGCTCGAGCGGATGGCCCAGCTCAACGTGATCCCCCAGGCCGACGCCGACAAGGCCAAGGACCGCAAGCTCGGCCTGCACGTGCAGGAGCAGCCCAACGGCTGCGTCAACTCCGAGGCCCAGTTCTTCTGCGACTACGTCGTGCGCTGGCTGATGACCGATCCCGCCCTCGGCGCCACCGAGCAGGAGCGCAAGCGGCTGATCTTCAACGGCGGACTCACCATCAAGACGACCGTCGACCTGCGCTACCAGAAGGCCGCCAACGAGTCCGTGGCCTCGCACGTCTACAAGGACGACTCGGCCATCGGCGGCCTGGCGCTCATCGAGCCCGGGACCGGCAACGTCAAGGGCCTGGCCCAGTCGCGGCCGATGGGCAAGAAGAAGGGCGAGACCTTCCTCAACTACGCCGTGCCGACGAGGTACGGCGACGCGGCCGGCTTCCAGCCCGGCTCGACGTTCAAGGCGTTCGTGCTGGCCTCGGCGATCAACCAGGACATCCCGCTGACCCAGCGGTTCCCGGCGCCGCAGACCCTGACCGTCAACCTGGGCGACTTCACGACCTGCGACGGGCCCTACCAGAGCGGCGAGACCTGGAGCCCGAAGAACTCGACCAGCGCCTCGGCCGCCCCCAACCTCTACGAGGGCACCCAGAAGTCGGTCAACACCTTCTTCGTGAACCTCGAGAAGGCGACCGGCATCTGCGAGCCGTGGAAGCTGGCCCGCGAAATGGGCATCACCGAGCTCACCAAGGCCGCGCAGGTCCCGTCGTTCACCCTCGGCATCGCCGACGTCAGCCCGCTGGAGATGGCCGAGGCGTACGCCACCTTCGCCGCCCAGGGACTGCACTGCGACGCCCGCCCGGTCACCGAGATCGCCGACGCCCAGGGCAATGTGCTCAAGAAGTACGAGAAGCAGTGCACCCAGGTGCTCGCCAGCCCGGTCGCCAACGCGGTCAACGACGTGCTGCGCGGCGTGGTCTCCTCAGGCGGGTTCGCCGCGGCCCAGTACCCGGGCCAGCCGGCCGCCGGCAAGACCGGTACGACCAGCGACAACAAGGCCGTGTGGTTCGTCGGCTACACCCCCAACCTCGCCGGCGCGGCGATGGTCGCGGGCGTCAACCGGGCCGGCCAGCCGCAGTCCCTCGACGGCGTCTCGATCGGCGGCGCGGTCCGCTCGACCTCCGGTTCCACGACCGCCGGCCCGATCTGGGGCGACGCGTTCAAGGCCGTGGCCCCGCTGCTCGACGACGTCGACTTCACCCGCCCGTCCTCGACCGACGTCCGTGGCCTGCTGATCACGGTGCCGCCCGTCTCCGGCAAGTCGTACGACGACGCGAAGGCGACCCTCGAAGGGCTCGGCTTCACCGTCGTCAACGGCGGCACCGTCGACTCCGCGGTCGGCCAGGGCCTGGTCGCCTGGTCGGCGCCGGGCACCGGCGCCCGCCTGGCCTCCGGCGACACGGTCACGCTCTACGTCTCCGACGGCACGCCGAAGGTCAAGAAGGGCAAGGGGAAGAAGAACAAGGGCCACGGCAACAACGGGAACGGCCAGGGCTGACTCTGGACCGCACCCCATGCGTTCTGGTCGCAGATCGGCCCAGATCGCGACCATTCCGCATGGGGTGCGGCGGACAGGTCAGCCGAGCTGGCGGCGTACCTCAGCGGCCACGGCGGCACCGTCGGCACGGCCCTTGACCTGCGGCTGCACGATGCCCATCACCTGACCCATCGCCTTCGGCCCGGCACCCGCGGCCCCGGCCTGCTCGACCGCGGCGGTCACGATCGCGGCGATCTCCTCGGGACCGAGCTGCTCGGGCAGGTAGTCCTGGATCACCGCGGCCTCGGCCCGCTCCTTCGCGGCGCTCTCGGGTCGGTCGCCCTCCTCGAAGGCCACCGCGGCCTCGCGGCGCTTCTTTGCCTCGGCGGCGAGGACGGTGAGGACCTCGTCGTCGGTGAGCTCCTTGGCGACCTTGCCGGCGACCTCCGCGTTGGTGACCGCGGTGAGGATCATCCGCAGCGTCGACGACCGGACCTCGTCGCGGGCCTTCATGGCGGTCGTGAGGTCGGTGCGCAGCTGCTCCTTGAGGGTGCTCATGCCCCGATTCTGCCTGCCGTGGGCGAGACTGGACGAATGGGATTCGGGAGGGCAGTGCTGCGGACGGTCGGCGCCGGGGGCGCCCTCGGGGCCGCGGTGACGTCGTACGCGCTGTGGGAGGCGCGCCAGTACACCCTGCGCCGGGTCGACCTGCGGGTGCTGCCCGCCGGGATGCGGCCGCTGCGGGTGCTGCACCTCAGCGACCTGCACATGACGCCCGGGCAGACCCGCAAGCAGGAGTGGCTGCGCGGTCTGGCCCGGCTGGAGCCGGACCTGGTCATCGACACCGGCGACAATCTCGCCCACCGCGACTCCGTGCCCGTCGTACTCGACAGCCTCGGCGGCCTGCTCGAGTGTCCCGGCGTCTTCGTGCACGGCTCCAACGACTACTTCGAGCCCGGCTTCCGCAACCCGATCGGGTACCTCCTCCCGGACGACGGCTCCCGCCACACCCACGTCCCCCAGCTGCCGTGGCGCGACCTCACCGCGGGCCTCACCGGCGCCGGCTGGCTCGACCTCACCAACCGTCGCGAGCAGGTCAAGGTCGGCGACGCGGTGCTGGCCTTCGCCGGGGTCGACGACCCGCACCTCGAGTACGACGACCTCGGTGCCGTCGCCGGACCCGCCGACCCCACGGCCGACCTGCGGCTCGCGGTCGCCCATGCGCCGTACCTGCGGGTGCTGGACCAGTTCGCCGCCGACGGCTACGACGCCGTCGTCGCCGGACACACCCACGGCGGCCAGGTGCGGCTGCCGTGGCCGGGCGGCTCGCGCGCGTACGCCACCAACTGCGACCTCGAGCCCGCGCGCGCCCGCGGCCTGCACCGCCACCCCGCCGACTCGCGCCCCGGCGACCCGGGCTCGGCCTGGCTGCACGTGTCGGCCGGGCTCGGCACCAACCCCTACACCCGGGTCCGGATCGCCTGCCGCCCCGAGGCCACGCTGCTCACGCTGCAGCCGCGCTGACCCGTCCGGCGATCGGCCTGAGGCGTATCCCGATTGCAGGTCCGGGCCCTGGCTCCGCTATGCTCCGGTGCTTGTGAGTCGGCTTCTTCGAGGCCGGTGATCGGCGGGCTGTGGCGCAGTTTGGTAGCGCGCCTCGTTCGGGACGAGGAGGCCGCAGGTTCAAATCCTGTCAGCCCGACAGGCCGAAGGGCGGATCCGGTGGAGCCGGATCCGCCCTTCGACGTTCTCAGCCTCGTTTCTTCACCTTCCGCGCGCCGCCGTGTCGTCCGCCGACCACGCGCCGATCACCTGTGCGTTCGTGACACACTGCATGCCATGTCAGACGAGCAGGACAAGCTGAAGCTCAGCTTGGAGCCGCCCAAGCTGTTCGGGCGGAAGAAGAAGTCCGCCCAACCGGCCGAGGCGCCCGCCCCGGCCGCCGAGGCGCGGACTGCTGGTCCTGCCGCCGAGCCGGAGCCGGTTGCCGAACCGGTCGTCGAGCCCGAGCCCACCGTAGTGCTGCCCGAGGTCGTCGAGCCGGAGCCGGAGCCGGAGCCCGTCGTGGTCGCCGAGCCGGAGCCGGAGCCCGTCGTGGTCGCCGAGCCGGAGCCGGAGCCCGTCGTGGTCGCCGAGCCGGAGCCGGAGCCCGTCGTCGAGCCCGAGCCGGAGCCGGTCGTCGCGGCCCCCGCACCGGTGGCCACGGCCACCCCCAAGCCCGCACCCAAGCCCGCCCCCAAGCCCGCCCCAAAGCCGAAGCCGGCTCCCGAGCCCGCCGTCGTGGACGTCGAGCCCGAGCCGGTGAGCTCCGCGGCCCTCGAGGACGCGGAGATCGCCGCCCTGGGCGACGGCGGGCCGCTGCTGACCGTCTACCGCGCCGCCGCCCTCACCGGGCTCGTGGTGGGCGCGGCGATGGTCGTGCTGACCTGGCTGTCCCTGCGCGGCTGCGAGGCGGTCCGCGGGACGTCCTCGTGCGGCGGCGGCCCCGGCTTCCTGCTGCTCGTCGCCACGTTCGCACTCTGCGTCCTGCTCGGCGCCCAGCTGCTCAAGGCGTTCGCGATCCCCGACCCGGGCAGCAGCAGCTTCCTGGCGGTCGGCCTGGTCGCCGTGGTGGCCCTGCTGTTCCTCATCAACCTGCTCGACCACTGGTCGACGCTGATCATCGTGCCGATCCTCAGCATCGGCGCCTACCTCGCCTCGGTCTGGGTGACGAAGACGTTCGTCGACCCGGCCAACGAGTAGCGCGACCCGGCTCGAACTGGCCCGAAAAAGCCGCCGACCCGGCAGAAAGTGTCCTCGCTCAGGACATCTTCTGCCGGGTCGGCGCAATTCTGGCGCCCGTTTGTGCCGGGTCAGCGGGAGGCGGCGATCAGCTCCGCGATCTGCACGGTGTTGAGCGCGGCCCCCTTGCGCAGGTTGTCGTTGGAGACGAACAGCGCGAGGCCGCGGTCGCCGTCGACGCCGGGGTCCTGGCGGATCCGGCCGACGTACGACGGGTCCTTGCCGGCTGCGGCGAGCGGGTTCGGGATGTCGGCGAGCTCGACGCCGGGAGCCGTGGCGAGCAGCTCCCGCGCGCGCTCCGGGGTCAGCGCCCGCTCGAACTCGGCGTTGATCGCCAGCGAGTGGCCCGTGAAGACCGGGACGCGGACGCACAGGCCGGAGACCCGCAGGTCCGGGATGCCGAGGATCTTGCGGGACTCGTTGCGGAGCTTCTGCTCCTCGTCGGTCTCGTTCAGGCCGTCGTCGACGAGGTTGCCGGCGAACGGCAGCACGTTGTAGGCGATCGTCTCCTTGTAGACGCCCGGCTCGGGGAACGCGACGGCCTCGCCGTCGTAGGCCAGCTCCCGGGCCTTGTCGCCGGCCGCGGCGACACCGGTGGCGAGCTCCTCGACGCCGGCGATGCCGGAGCCGGAGACGGCCTGGTACGTCGACGCGATCAGCCGGACCAGCCCGGCCTCCTCGTGCAGCGGCTTGAGCACCGGCATGGCGGCCATGGTGGTGCAGTTGGGGTTCGCGATGATGCCGCGACCGGCCGCGATCACCTCGGCCGCCGCCTCCGGGTTGACCTCGGAGACGACCAGCGGGATGGACGGGTCCTTGCGGAAGGCCGAGGAGTTGTCGACGACGATCACGCCGGCGTCGACGAACCGGGGCACCAGCGCACGCGAGGCGGTGGCGCCGGCGGAGAACAGGGCGACGTCGAGTCCGGTCGGGTCGGCGGTCTCGGCGTCCTCGACGACGACCTCGCGGTCTCCGAACCGGAGCACCTTGCCGGCCGAGCGGGGCGAGGAGAAGAACCGGACCTGGTCGACCGGGAAGCTCCGCTCGAGCAGGATCTGGCGCATGGCGACGCCGACCTGGCCGGTCGCGCCGACGACTCCGATGTTGATGCCCATGACGCTCAGCGCCCCGTTCCGCCGTAGACAACGGCCTCGATCTCGTCCGACCCGAGGTCGAACGCTGCGTGGGCGGCGTTGACGGCCGCCTCGACCTGGGTCTCGGCCACGACGACCGAGACGCGGATCTCCGAGGTGGAGATCATCTCGATGTTGACGCCCGCCTCCGAGAGCGCCTCGAAGAAGCGCGCGGAGATGCCCGGCGAGGAGCTCATGCCGGCACCGACGATGGACACCTTGCCGACGCTGTCGTCGTAGAGCAGCGACTCGAAGCCGACCGAGTCCTTGAGGCGGTCCAGCGCCGTCATCGCGGTCTGCCCCTCGCCGGCGGGGAGCGTGAAGGAGATGTCGGTGAGGTTGGTCGCGGCTGCCGACACGTTCTGCACGATCATGTCGATGTTGATCTGCGCGTCGGCGACGGCGCGGAAGATCGCGGCCGCCTCGCCCGGCTTGTCCGGTACGCCGACCACCGTGATCTTGGCCTGGCTGCGGTCGTGGGCGACACCGGTGATGATCGCGGCTTCCATGGAGCTTCCCTCCTGAACAACATCCTCGGCCTTGACGACCCAGGTGCCCTCCTTCTCGGAGAAGGACGAGCGGACGTGGATGGGCATGTCGTAGCGGCGGGCGTACTCGACGCACCGCAGGTGCAGGATCTTGGCGCCCTGCGCGGCCATCTCGAGTGTCTCCTCGTAGGAGATCCGCGGCACCTTGCGGGCGCGGGGCTCGATGCGCGGGTCGGCGGTGAAGATGCCGTCGACGTCGGAGTAGATCTCGCACACGTCGGCCTTCAGTGCGACGGCGAGCGCCACCGCGGTGGTGTCGGAGCCGCCGCGGCCGAGGGTGGTGATGTCCTTGGTCGTCTGCGAGACGCCCTGGAAGCCGGCGACGATGGCGATCGCGCCCTCGCCGATGGCGGCCTCGATGCGGCCCGGCGTCACGTCGATGATCTTCGCCCGGCCGTGCTCGGCGTCGGTGATCACGCCGGCCTGCGACCCGGTGAAGGAGCGCGCCTCGTGCCCGAGGTCGTGGATCGCCATGGCCAGCACGGCCATCGACATCCGCTCACCCGCGGTGAGCAGCATGTCGAGCTCGCGCGCGGGCGGCAGCGGGGAGACCTCGTTGGCCAGGTCGATCAGCTCGTCCGTCGTGTCCCCCATCGCGGACACGACGACCACGACCTGGTGGCCGGCCTTCTTCGTGTTGACGATGCGCTGCGCGACGCGCTTGATCCCGGCGGCATCGGCGACCGACGAGCCGCCGTACTTCTGCACGACAATGCCCACGGGGGCTCACTCCTGGCGGTGGTCTCGGGGGAAGGGCAAAGGCCACGACGACGGGGCCACCCCCGATTCTACGAGAGGGCGCTAGGCGTTTTCGCCGCTGTCCAGCACGGCGGCCGCCGCCTCGACCAGCGCGAGCTCCTGGGTGGTGTCGAGGTCCACGTCGAGCCGGTCGTGGGCCACGACCGACAGCAGCGCCTTCATCGCCGACCCGGCCAGCGCACCCCACGAGGAGACGTAGGAGAACTGCCACCACCACAGCGCCTCCTCGACGTCGCCCGCGTCGTAGTGGCGCACGCCGACGGCGAGGTCGGCCGCGATGCTGGTCAGGTCGTCGGAGAGCAGGCCCTCGACCATCTCGGGGGCGTAGGGGTCGAAGACGTAGCTGTAGGTGTCGAGCTGCCCGAGCAGGGTCGCCAGCTGGAGGCGCAGCTCGTCGATGTCGTCGGGGTCCGGACCGTCGTCGGGCTGGTACTCGTCGCGCGGCGCGAAGTCGCGGTGCACGCCCAGCCGGGCGCCGGTGAGCGCGATCTGGCTGATCTGGATCAGCAGCAGGGACACGGCCTGGCCGCCGCTCGCCTGGGCTGCGACGACCCTGACGCCGTCGAGGAAGGACCGCACGGACGCCGCGATGTCGTCGGCGAAGCGCACGGTCTCGGTCTCCACCGCGATCAGCGCCTCCAGTGCCGCGAGGCCTGGGAGCTGCTCGGTGGTGGTGCTGTTGTCGCTCATGTTCCCGTTCATGTCGCTGTCTGCCTTCCCACGAATGCCCGACCCAAGGTGACCTCGTCGGCGTACTCGAGGTCTCCTCCCACCGGAAGTCCACTGGCCAAACGCGTCACGCGCAACCCCAGGGGGCCGAGCATGCGCGTGAGGTACGTCGCGGTGGCCTCGCCCTCGAGGTTGGGGTCGGTGGCGAGGATCACCTCGACGACGGTGCCGTCGCCGAGCCGCGTCAGCAGCTCGCGGATGTGGAGCTGCTCGGGACCGATGCCGTCGATGGGCGAGATCGCGCCGCCCAGGACGTGGTAGCGGCCGCGGAACTCGCGGGTCCGCTCGATCGCGACGACGTCCTTGTACTCCTCGACCACGCACAGCACCGTCGGGTCCCGGCGCGGGTCACGGCAGATCCGGCACTGGTCGTCCTCGGCGACGTTGAAGCAGACCGAGCAGAACTTCACCTTGTCCTTGACCTCGATCAGGACCTCGGCGAGGCGGCGTACGTCGGCCGGGTCGGCCTGCAGCAGGTGGAACGCGATCCGCTGAGCACTCTTCGGACCGACCCCGGGCAACCGCCCGAGCTCGTCGATGAGGTCCTGGACGACGCCTTCGTACAAGGGTGCGGCCCCTGCTCAGAAGCCGAGCTGGCCGGGCGACGGCAGGCCGCCGCCCAGGTCGGGCATCCCGCCGGCCAGCGGGCCGAGGGTCTGCTCGGCGAGCTCGTCGATCTTGGTGCGGGCGTCGCGGAACGCGGCCACGACCAGGTCACCGAGGTCGGCGAGCGCCTCGGCGTCGGTGCCCTCGAGCGCCTCGGGCTTGATCTGCACGGCGGTCAGCTCGCCGGCGCCGGTGACCGTCACGGTCACCGCACCGCCCGCGACCGTGCCCTCGACCGTGGTCTCGGCCAGGCGCTGCTGGGCGTCCTGGAGCTGGTCCTGCATCTGCTGGGCCTGCTGGAGCAGGGCGCCCAGGTCGAGGCCGCCGCCACCGGCGAGGGCGTCGAAGGGGTTCTGGCTCATGTGGGTCTCTTCTCGGTGTCGGTGAGGAAGGTCTGGTACGTCGGGCGCCGGGCGGGTCAGTCGCCGCGCGGCGTCTCCTCGATCAGCTGGGCGCCCAGCTCGCGGGCCAGGAGCTCGGCACTGGACTCGGCATCGACCTCGCGGTCGTTGAAGTCGACGGCGGCGTCGGGGTCCTCGGGCGGCGCGTCGACGGCGGCGCCGGCCCGGGCCTGGAAGTCGGCGATCATCTGGCGGCGTGCGCCCGGCTCGGGGTCGGGCTCCGGCTCGGGCGGGCCGTCGGCCGGCGGCGGCTCGGTCGCCCATGGCGGCGGGTCGTCGGTCGGGGCCGCGGGCGCTGGAGCGGGCGCTGCGGCGGGGGCGGCCGGTGCAGCCGCCTGCGGGGGCGCGGTGACCGCGGGCCAGCCGCCGGCGTCGGCCTCGGGTGCGGCCGGGGCGGGCGCGGCCGGGGCTGCGGGTGCGGGTGGCTCGGGGGTGCGCGCGTTGGGGTCGGCGGCCGGGTCGACGATCGCCTCGATCCGGACGTCGGCGCCGATCTCGTCGATGACGGCCTGCTGGACGATCTCGGCGTGGCCGCCGGACTCGAACGAGCGGCGCGGACCGTCGGACTGGAAGCCCAGGCTGAGCACCTTGCCGTTGAACCCGACGACCTGGGAGTTCTGGGTGAGGTGGATCCAGGTGACCCGCTTGACGCTCTTGACCCGGTCGATGACCGAGGGCCACAGCCGGCGTACGTCGATCAGGGTCAGGCCGCTGCCGCCCGCCGGCTCCTCGGCAGGAGCGGCAGGAGCGGCAGGAGCGGCGACAGGCTCGGGAGCGGACGGCGGCGGGGCGGCCGCGACCGGCACCGGCTCGGGCGCCATCTTCGGCGCCATCTCGGGCACCGGCGCGGGAGCAGCAGGGGCAGCGGGAGCGGCCGGGGCAGGAGCCTCCACCCGCTCGGGCGCGGCCCGGTCGTGGCGGGAGGGCGCCGGACGGTCCTGGGCGGGGACGGCGGCGGGCGCCGGGGCCGGCGCGGACTCGGCGGAGGTCGTACCGCTGATCGAGGCGCGACGCTCGAGCCGGTCGAGACGGGCGAGCACCCCCTCGGTGGTGTGGTCGGCAGCGGGGAGCAGGATCCTGGCGCAGATCAGCTCCAGCAGCAGCCGTGGGGCGGTGGCGCCGCGCATGTCGGTGAGCCCGGCGGCGACCAGGTCGGCGGCGCGGGTCAGCTCGGCGCGGCCGAACGCGGCGGCCTGGGCGACGAGTCGGTCGGCCTGGTCGCCGGAGAGGTCGAGCAGGCCGGACGCGGCGGCGTCGGGGACCGCGGAGATGATGACGAGGTCGCGCAGCCGGCGCAGCAGGTCCTCGGTGAAGCGGCGCGGGTCCTGACCGGTCTCGATCACCTTGTCGACCACACCGAAGACGGCAGAGCCGTCGCCGGCCGCGAAGGCCGACACCACGTCGTCCAGGAGGGTGTCTGGGGTGTAGCCGAGCAGCCCGCTGGCCAGGTCGTAGGTCACGCCCTGCGGCCCGGCGCCGCCGAGCAGCTGGTCGAGCACGGACAGGGTGTCGCGCGCGGAGCCCGCGCCGGCCCGGACCACCAGCGGCAGCGCGGCGGGCTCGATGGAGACGCCCTCGCGGTCGCACAGCTCGGTGAGGTACGACGTCAGCAGGCGCGGCGGGATCAGCCGGAACGGGTAGTGGTGGGTGCGCGAGCGGATGGTCGGGATGACCTTCTCGGGCTCGGTCGTGGCGAAGATGAACCGCAGGTGCGGCGGCGGCTCCTCGACGAGCTTGAGCAGGGCGTTGAAGCCCTGCGTGGTGACCATGTGGGCCTCGTCGATGATGTAGACCTTGTAGCGGCTCTTGACCGGCGCGAAGAACGCCTTCTCGCGCAGGTCTCGAGCGTCGTCGACACCACCGTGGGAGGCGGCGTCGATCTCGATCACGTCGATCGACCCGGGGCCGTTGCGGGCCAGGTCGCGGCAGCTGTCGCACTCGCCGCACGGGTCGGAGACGGGCGCCTTCTCGCAGTTGAGCGCCCGGGCCAGGATCCGCGCGCTCGTCGTCTTGCCGCAGCCACGGGGGCCGGAGAAGAGGTAGGCGTGGTTGACCCGGTTGGCGGCCAACGCGGCCCGCAACGGCTCGGTGACGTGCTCCTGCCCGATGACCTCGGCGAAGGTCTCGGGCCGGTAGCGGCGGTAGAGCGCGAGCGGGGAGTCCACGGGTGCCACCCTAGTCGCAGGGCCCGACACCTCCGGGCGCCCCCGAAGGAGAGGACGAGCAGGCATGACGACGATCGACCGGGACGAGGCGCGGGCCTTCCAGAAGCGCATGGTCCGGGTGCGCGAGGACGCCGCCCTGGGCCTGCTCCTGGGCATCGGCGACGAGCTCGGCCTGCTCGACGTACTGGCCCGCACCGGACCCGCCGACCCGGCCGCGCTGGCGGCCGCAGCGGGGGTCGACGAGCGCTACCTGCGCGAGTGGCTGGACGGCATCGTCGCGGGCGACGTGGCGACGTACGACGCCACCACCGGCCACTACGCCCTCCCCCGCGAGCGCGCCGCCTGCCTCACCCCGGCCGACGGCCCGGTCAACCTCGCGCGCAGCCTCAAGATGCTCACCATGCTCGCCGGCGTGGAGCCCGAGCTGCGGGAGAGCTTCCGCCACGGCGGCGGGCTGGGCTACGACCGGTTCCCCCGGTTCCACGAGCTGATGGCCGCCGACGCCGCGGCCGTCCACGACGCCGGCCTGCTCGACGTCGTCGTCCCGACCGTCCCCGGCCTGCACGAGCAGCTGAGCGCCGGCGCCGCCCTGGCCGACGTCGGCTGCGGTTCCGGGCACGCGGTCAACCTGCTCGCCCGCGCCTACCCGGCCAGCACCTTCGTCGGCTACGACCTCGGCGACGAGGCGATCGCGGCCGCCCGCGCCGAAGCCGCGGCCTGGGGCCTGACCAACGCGAGCTTCGAGCTCCGCGACGTCGCGGAGCTCGGGGAGGAGGCGGCGTACGACGTCGTGACCGCCTTCGACGCGATCCACGACCAAGCCTTCCCCGACCGGGTGCTCGCCGGCATCGCCGCCGCGCTGCGGCCCGGCGGCACGTTCCTGATGGTCGACATCAAGGCCCAGTCGGGCGTCGAGAACAACCTCGGCCTGCCGTGGCTGACCTACCTCTACACGCTGAGCCTGATGCACTGCATGACCGTCTCCCTGGCTCACGGCGGCGCCGGCCTCGGCACCGTGTGGGGCAGGCAGACCGCGGTGCGGATGCTCGAGGAGGCCGGCCTGGTCGACGTCGACGTGCGCGAGGTCCGGACCGACCCGTTCAACTACTTCTACGTCGCCCGCCGGCCGCACTAGGAAATGCAGAGGCCCCCCACGCACCCGATAGAGCTCACTTACCCTTGCTGCCTTCCGGCCCTGGGGGAGTTGGGTGAGATACCGCCACGTGGGGGGTTGCGGACCACTTTAGGGGATGAGCCGAGCGGGCCTCACATCGCCGTGGTCAGCGCAGGATGTCGACCACCGTCAACAGGACCGGCGCGACCATCACGACCAGCAGCACCCACGCGACCACCCGGTGGGAGCGCTTCGAGCTGTCGAGCGACCCGGCGAGCTCGAGCAGCGCACCGTCCGGCACCAGCCGGTTGAGGCCCATCCGCTGCGCGTCGGCAGGCAGGTGCTCGACGGGAGCCCACGGCTCCGGGTCGTCGCCCCGCGCGGTCATGCAGCGATGGTACGTCGGCAGCGTGGCCCCGAGGGGAGTCCCGATTCCACCTCGCCGTCCATCTGCCGGTAATCTCTCCCACGGAGCTGTCGCCTAGTGGCCTATGGCGCTCGCTTGGAAAGCGGGTTGGGTTAACAGCCCTCGGGGGTTCGAATCCCCCCAGCTCCGCCAGCAGCACCGGACGGCGTCGCGCGCAGCGCGGCGCCGTTCGACGTTCTCAGCCGGATCGTCCGGGTCAGCCGGCCGCCGGCGGTGGGCCGAGCACCTCACCGGCGAGGTCGAGGTCGTCGGTCATCACGGCCCAGCAGCCGGCGGCGGCGAGCGCGGCCAGGGTCGCGGGGTCGTCGGTCCTGCGAGCGACGACGCTGATCCCGGCCGCCCGGGCGCGGGCGACCAGGGCATGGTCGATCGTCGGGGCGTCGACGTGGATCGCGTCGATCCTGCCGGCCAGCGGTCCGAGGTCGGCGGGCGCGACGGACCGGATGAGCGCGACCCGAGCCGTCGGGAGGGCCTGGGAGAGACGTTCGAGCCCGGTCAGGTCGGCGCTGCTGAACCGGATCCGGCCGGAGTCGACCAAGGGCAGGTACGGCTGCAGGGCGTCCGCGACGCGGTGCACGAAGTCGGGGCTCGACTGCTTGAGCTCGAGCTGGGCGCCCAGCCCGCTGGCGGCGACCTGGCGCAGCAGGTCGTCGAGCTCCGGGACCCGGGTGCCGGCCCAGCCGGCACCGAACCAGCCGCCGGCGTCGAGCTGCCGGATCTCGGCGAAGGAGAAGGACTCGACCGGCTGGTCGGCCCGGTCCGGGAAGACGTTCGCGACGTCGGTCGTACGCCGCAGCGTCGGGTCGTGCACGAGCACCAGGTGGCCGTCGGACGTCGCCCTCACGTCGGTCTCGACGCCGGACGCGTGGCCGGTGGCCGCGGTGAACGCGGGCACCGTGTTCTCGGGCGCCACGGCACTGCGACCGCGGTGCGCGAGCACCTGGGGCGTCACCGCCGGCCACACCCGCAGCGTGCGCGCCCGCGAGCGGAGCGCGGGACGACGGCCGTGCTTGGCGACCCGCGCCCGCAACCGCACCACGCCCGGCTGCCTGAGACGTACGTCGAAGCGCGCGACCCGGGCCCGCCCCGACCGTCCCCGCAGCACCCGCACGCCGCTCGACGTCGCCACCCGCAGCCGGACCGTGCGCCGGCGCGGACCCGACGCCGGGACACGGACGACGACGCGGACCGTCGTACCGCTGCGGGCGTGGTCGGGTGCCCGGAGCACCACCCCCTGCTGCGCCGCCTCGGCCGGCGCCGGCGGCACGCCGAGCAGTCCGGCGAGCAGGGCGACCAGCGCGAGGGCGGCCCGCATCAACGCCGCCGGGACAGGAGCGGGCGCACGATGAGGAGCACGACGAGCGCCGCACCCCCGCCGAGTCCCCACCAGACGGCGTCGTGGCGGGCGCCCGCCAGCACGTCGGCCTCAGCGCGTGGCGGCCGCGCCGGCTGGTTCTGGACCTTCTTCTCGGCACCCATCTCGGCGACGTCGCGCTGGATCGCCTCGACCGGCTGGACCACGCCGTACCCGGTGATCGGGCTGGACGGTCCGCCGTTGCCGCTGGCGGTCTGCTCGAGCCGGGTCCGCAGGTGCGCGGCGTCCTCGTCGGGATGCATCGACCACACCAGCGCCGCGACCCCGGCCACCTGGGCGGCCGCCCACGCGGTCGACGCGGGTGCGACGACGCACCAGCCGCCGTTGCGGGCCCGCGACACCGCGTCGGCGCCGGGCGCGGACAGGTCGATGGCGGAGCTGCGGAGCACGGTGCCGGAGCTGCCGGGCGTCGAGACGCCGACCGCGACGACGCCCGGGTCCGCGGCCGGCCAGACCAGGTCGGCGACGTCCTCGCCCTTCTTCGGCTCGTCCTGGTAGCCGTCGGGGAAGCCGCTGTCGCCGGTGGGGCGATCACCCGACGCGGCGACGAGGAGGACACCGGTGTCGACGAGGCGGTCGACCTGGGCCTCGAGCTCCGGGGAGTGCGGCACCTGGGTGGGTACGACGACGACCACCCGGCCGCCGAGGTCGCCGCCCGGGGCCCGGCGGTTCGCCACGTCGGCCAGCGCCGCGGCGAGGTCCGCCGCCATCGGGACCTTCTCTCCCTCCTGGGAGCGCTCCGGGCTGTCGTAGAACCTCTTGTCGACGATCCCGGCCCCCGGCGCGATGCCGACGTCGATCTTGGGCTCGCTCTGGTCGGCTCCGGCGATGATGCCCGCGACGGCGATGCCGTGGCCGCTCGGGAGGTCGGTCGGCCCGGGGTTGTTGAAGCCACCTGCACCGCTGTCGACGACGACGACCTTCACGTCCTGGCCCGGCCGCCGACCGGCCTTCCTCGCCAGGGCCTGAGCCTCGGCGACGTGGAGCGAGAGGTTGGCCGTGTTGTCGCCCTTGACGGTGCGCTGGTCGGTGGTCGCCATGTCGACGTCGAGGCACGACGCGCCGACCGGTGCCTCGGCCGAGGTCGCGGTCACCGCCGCCATCGCGGGTGTGACCGACAGCCCGACGAGGGTGCCGGCCAGCGCCGCTGCGGCGGCGCGCACAGGTCCCGGGACGTGCCCTGGGCCGTGTCCTAGCCGCACGACTGGTCCTTGGACGGCGGGCACAGCGCCGCGTCCTGGGAGAGCTCGGGGCCGTCCTCGAACAGCTTGTTCCACACGTCGGGCACCACGATGACCGGCACCTTGGCGTAGCCCAGCTGCTCGAGGTCGAAGGTGCTCGCGACCGGGTAGCTGTAGCCGCGGTCGTCGATGAGGTGGATCGTGCCTTCGTCGCTGCTGATCCAGTCGGCCGAGCGGATCACGGCTCCCTGGCCGGACGCGACCGTGACCTCGCGGTCACCGGGCGAGACACCCTCGGCGCTGGCGTCGCCCTGGGGGGCGGTCGCCAGGCGGGCAGCTGCGGGCTCGCCCTTCGCGGTCACCAGCTGGGCGCACGCCTGCTCTGTGGCGGGCAGCGACCTGCTGAGGACCTTCTCGGGCCAGAACTCACGGGCGTCCGTGCTCGCCGGGGCGAAGTCGAACGCCGCACCCGCCACGTAGGGGATCTCGGTCGGCTGCTTCTTGCCGAAGGAGGTCGTGCGCAGCACCGCGGCCGCGAACGGCGTCAGCTCGAGGAAGCCCTCGGCGGTGAAGGCGTAGGTCTTGTTGTTGGCCTGCACCCAGTCGCCGACCCGCGCGCCGTCGTAGCCCGGCGCCACGGCGGGCTGTCCGACACCGTCGATGCCGAGGCCGGTGGCGTCGAGCGGGTCGCCCGGCGGGAACAGCTCCAACCACGCGTCGGGAACGGTGATCTCGTCGTTGGGCGAGATGCCGAGCTCGACGAAGAGGGGTTGGTTGTCGGGGAGCAGGTAGCGGTAGGCGCGCCGGGGGACGCCCGGGACGTCGGCCTCGGCGATGAGGAAGACCTTGCCGTCCTCGGCGGACTTCACGACGAAGCCGTCGGTCGGCACCTGCCGCACCCCGGGCAACGCCGAGACCGCGGTCTGCATGCCGAGGCCCGTCCCGGTGCACGAGGTCCAGCCGCTCTCGTCGAGATTCTTGACCGCCGGCACCGTCGCGGGCGCGTCGAGGATGCCGATCGGCTGCCCCTTGCGCACCCCGGCGATCTCGTCGTCGGGCACCTTGCGGGCCTCGACGCTCGCGCCGAGGATCAGCTGGGCCGAGGTCACGTTGATGACCGGACGCACCCGCGGCTGACCCGGCACCGCGTCCTCGTCGAGGATGACGTAGAGCGCGCCGCGGTCGTCGGCGACCAGGCCCGGCTTCTTCCAGTCGACCTCGGCCCGGTCGGACAGCGCACCGGCGATGGCGGCGCCCGCGACGAGGAGTACGGCGAGCGCGATGCCGCCCACGATCATCCGGCCCGGGCGGGCGGGCTCGACCTCGCGGCCGCCCGGCGCGCCGGAGACGAACGCCGTCACCAGGCGACGGCGGCTGAACGAGTAGGCCTCGACGAGGTCCTTCTTGGTGGCCATCGGGGAGTCAGCCGATCCAGTCGCGGACCTGGTCGAACAGGCCGGTCGCGACGACGAGGAGCGGAAGCAGGGTGAGCAGCGCGACGGACTCGAGCACGTCGCCGAACCGGCCGCGGCGCACCGACGGGGCGGACGGGCTGAGCGTGGCGACGAGGAGCACAGCACCGACGACCGCGAGCACGACGGCCAGGGTCGGGCGCCAGTCGGGGTGGAGGGCGAGGACGGCGATCGCGGTCGCGGCGATGCCGGCGACACCGGACGCGAGGCCGAGCAGGACCTCGCTGCCGGTGCGGTACTGGCGGGTGCGCAGCACCACGATCAGGCACGCGTCGACCGCGAGCAGGGTTCCGGTGACGCCGAGGCTGACGGCGAGCGGCGCGACCAGGACGAGGAGCAGGCCGACGGTGCCGCTGATCGCCAGCAGGATCTCGTGGGCGACCCGGGCGTCGGCGGCGACCCGGTCGCGCTCGATGTCGTCGGGGTCGGCCGTGATGTCGGCGGCCGAGTAGAGCTGGTCGACACGGGTGGTCGTCGCACCGAGGGCGAGCCACGGGAAGACGCTGCCGGCCAGGACGACGAACGCGAGCACCGTGGTCAGCAGCGGAGCCGGCGCGAAGCCGTCGGGCGAGGAGCGGACGTAGACGCCGACGCCGACCGCGAGCGCGCCGACGACGAGCGGCGGGATGGCCAGGGTCCGGCCGGCCCCGAGCCCGATCAGGCACACCACACCGGCGAGCAGCGCGCCGGCACCGGCCGCGGCGAGCGGGTCGGCGAACCAGACCTCGCCGTCGGGCACGAGCATCACGCCGGCGACCGCGGCGTAGCCCGCGCCCAGCCAGGCCACGCCGACCCCGGCCTCGTGCTCGCCCTGGGCCCGCGACAGCACGATCGCGCCGGCGCAGAGCGCGGCGGCGACCAGGGCGGTCGCGGCGGCCGCGATGTCGGAGCCGCGCTGCACCAGCAGCGCGCCGGCACCGAGGGCGAGGAACAGACCCGCCGCGACGAGGGCCGTACGACGCCCCGCGGCCGGGTGCCACGGCTCGAGGTCGTGCTCGACGACGTCGGTCATCGCCTCGACGACGTCGTCGTAGACGCGCGGGGCCGGGTCGTCGACACCCGCGGTGACGGTGAGCAGGCCGCCGTCCTCGATCCCCTGCAGGGTGAGGCCGGTGTCGAGCGCGAGGCGTCGGCCCTCGGAGGTGCCGACCCGGTAGCCGCCGTGGACGGTCGCCGGGTCGAGGAGCCCGACGCTGCGGGCCAGCTCGGGCAGCAGCTCGGCCACCGGGATGGCCCCCGGGAGCACCAGGTCGACGCGCCGGGTGCCCGACGTGACGGTCACCCGGACCAGACCGGACGCGACGGCTGCGCTCGTGCGCGGCGCCTGTGTCATCTGCTCAACCCTTCCCGAAACTGGGGCTTGATCCTAGAAGCCTGCCCTACCGGAGACAGCAACGGAGGGACCGACCACGTGGGTCGGCCCCTCCGTACGTGCATGGGACCGGATCAGAAACGCCCGGCTCCGCGCTTGTCCGCCTGGATGTAGTCGGCGTTGGACTGGTAGGTCGTCTGCGAGACGCCGTCGAGCAGGTCGAGCAGCTCCTTCATCGCCCAGTCCCAGGCCAGCTTGGCCTGGTCCCAGGACTGCCGCTGGGCGCTGGTCTCGGCCCAGGTCAGGACGTACTGGCGGGCGTCGCTCTCGAGCTGGTCGAGGCGGGCGTTCATGTCCTTGGCGGTCTGGTACATCGCCTGGGCGGCCGCCTCGAGCTCGGGGTGGTTGACGCGCAGGCCGTCGAGGCCGCCGAAGTTGGGATCGGTCATGGTTCTCTCCTTGAAGTCTTGGGGTGGTTGGGAGGCGGGACTACTGCGCGTCGAGCTTGCTGAGGAAGCCGGCGAGGTTGCCGCCAGCCGTGCTGTCGGTGTTGACGTTGTCCGACTCGGTCTCGATGAGGGAGTTCTCGAACTGGTCGAGCGCCGCGGTGACGACCTTGTGCTTCTCGAGCCAGGCGTTCTTGACATTCTGGAACGAGAGGCCACCGCCGCCGACCCACGCCTTGTGCATCCGCTCGAGGTCGATCTCCATCTTCCCCGCCTTCGTCGCGAGGTCCTTCTTGGTCTCGGCCACGAGCTCGGCGACCTTCTTGAGAGCGCCTTCTGCGTGTCCGAACTCAGTGCCTGCCATGTCTGCTCCTTGGTTGCTGGTTGGCGGGCGGCATCAACCCGCCCCTGCATTGCGGTTCCATCGATCTGGCTCCCCGAGCACTGCCAAAGAGCCGACGCGTCAGGGGTTACCCCCGCTCCGCGAGGGGCTAAACATCAGCCCGTGACTTCCCACAGATGACGGAAGAAGCCGACCGCCACGACGAGCGATCCGACGGCGAACGCGCCGCACATCGCCTCGGCGATCTCGGCCCGGCGCGACCACCACGCCGAGCGCCAGCCCCGGCCCACGAACACCGCCGACAGCACGAGGGCACCGGCGATCGCGACCGCCACCGCGGCGACCGCGCCGGGCGCGGTGACCGGGTCCCGGCCACCGGGTGCGATCCCGAGGAGGACGACGGCGAGCACGGCCAGCGCCAGGACGCCGGCCAGCCGCAGCAGCCGGCTGGCGGCCGCGTGGCGGTAGCTGCGCGCGGCGAACAGCAGCGTGGCGCCGCCGAAGCCCACCAGGCAGCGCGCACCGGTCCGGTCGAGCGGCAGGTCGGCGGTGGCGAGGAGGAGGGGTGCGGTGATCACGACGACCACCAGGACGGCGGTCGCGGAGGCGGTGACGGCACGAGCACCCCGGTCGGCGACGGCGCGCACGGCCTGCTCGGGCACCACGATCCGGCCGCGCCGTCCCGTCGGTCGCTCGCGGGCCGACCATGCGGTGACAGCGAGGCGCTCGAGGTCGAGGAGGTACTGGTCGGGGACGTCGACCACCAGCTCGGGCACGAAGCGTGCGGCGAGAACGGCGGCGAGGAAGAGCACCGCCCACACGACCTGCGGGGAGACGCCGGTCAGGGCGCCCAGCCCGGCGACGACGAACCAGCCCGCACCGACCGCGACCCAGACCCGCAGCCCGTCGACCGCGGTGCTGTCGGGCTCGGCGAGCGCGCGACCCACACCGGCGGTGACGGCAGCACAGAGGGCCGCGATGCCGCAGACGGTCGGGAGCCGCTCGGGCACGGGGTCCCAGGCAAGTGCGAAGCCGGCAGCGGCGGCGAACGCCGGGGCGGCCAGCACCCGCTGGACTTGCAGTACGCCGATCGGCAGGGATCCGAGGAGCGCGGCGGCGAGGAGCACGCCCACGACCGGCCAGCGCTCGTCGGGCGACAGCTGCGCGGCGCACCAGCCGGCGAGGGCGGCGAAACCCACGGCGAGCGCGCACCAGGTCGCCGAGGCCCGGCCGGCGACGAGGGCGGACTCGGCGCCGTCACCGGAGCGGAACCTGCTGCGCGGCGGGGCCGGGCGGGACGACGGGTCGACCGCGACGACCACCGAGCCCGCGACCAGACCGACGTCGCCGACGACGTCGGCGAGCTGGAGCGGCTCGCCGGAGCGGGTGACCAGCGGCAGCACGACCGGCAGGCCGGCCTCGGTGGAGTAGGCCCGCGACACGTCCTCGAGCGTGGCGTCCACCGGCACCGTCAGGTCGAGCACGCCACGAGGTCCGTGCACCGTCACCGCGGTGACCGTGCCCGGAGCCGGGGTGCGGGACGTCCCGTTCACCAGTGCTCTCCTCCCGAGATGAGTCGTGGTGCCGGACCGAGGTTCACGGCCCGGCTCGCAGGGTAGTCCTTCACCCTGTGTCTTCCGAGGCTGCTTACCCTGACGGACCCGGGTCCTATCATCGTGCGCGTCGCATGACCGGGCATCGACGACAGGGGACGGCAGCGTGACGGTGGGCATCACTCCAGGCAGCGGGCCGGGCACGCATCGTGCCCCGGGCGGCCCGGGACCCGGGATTCCGGGTGGTCCCGGTGGTCCCGGTGGTCCTCCGGGCCGGCGCATGGCTCCGCCGGTCGCCGCGCCCGGCAGCCTGACCCAGCGCGGCAGCCGCGGCGAGCGGCCCGAGCTCCCCGGCGGGCAGCTGCAGCTCCAGCCGCCGCCGCAGCTCCAAGCCAGCGAGGGTGCGGCGGGCGTGGCGATGAACGCCATCCCGATGCTCGGCAGCCTCGGATCGATCGTCCTCGTCGCGGGCCTCGGCGGCCAGGGCGGCGGCAACTCGTCGCTGCGCTTCATCGCGGCCGGCATGTTCCTGTTCGCGACCCTCGGCTTCATCGTGGTCCAGATCGACCGGCAGCGGAAGCAGCGCCAGCAGCAGGTCACCGGCTCGCGCACCGAGTACCTCCGCTACCTCGCCACCGTCCGCAAGGTCGCCCGCGACGCCGCGGACCAGCAGCGCCGGGCGCTGACCTGGCTGCACCCCGCGCCGTGGGCGCTGCCCTCGCTGGCCGAGGACCGCACCCGGGTGTGGGAGCGGTCGTCGTCCGATCCCGCCTTCCTGCAGGTCCGCTACGGCGTGTGCGCCCAGCCGCTGGCCCTGGAGCTGCTGCCCCCGGAGGCCGCGCCGATCGACGAGGTCGACCCCGCGTCGGCGTCCGCTCTGCACCGGCTGCTCGTCGTCCACCGCCTCCAGCCCGACCTGCCCGCGTCGATCGACCTGCGGGCCTTCGACCGGATCGAGGTCTGCGGCGACGAGGAGGAGGCCCGCGCCCTGGCCCGCGCCCTGCTCTGCTCGTCGGCGAGCTTCCAGTCCCCGGAGAACCTGCAGGTCGCGGTCCTCGCCACGGACGCCACCCTGGCCCACTGGGACTGGGTGAAGTGGCTGCCGCACGCCCACAGCCAGCACCAGAACGACGCTGTCGGGCCGGCCCGGATGGTGACGACGTCGCTCAGCGACCTCGCCACGATGCTGCCGCCCGACCTGACCGAGCGGCCGCGGTTCGGTGCCGACGAGCGGCCCGCGATCCCCCACATCATCCTGGTGACCGACGGTGCCGAGCTGCCGCCGGGCAACCACCTGATCCCCTCCGACGGCCTGCACGGCGTCACGGTGGTCGACCTGCCCGCCCGCTGGGGCGAGCTCGACAGCCCGACGGCGCTGCGCCTCGAGATCGAGCCGCACGCCGGGGATGCGGTGCCGGGGTCAGCGCCAGAGTCGGTGCCGATCGTCGCCGTACGCCTGCGGACCGAGCCGGTGCGCGCCAAGGGCGACCAGTGCGGCGCAGCCACCGCGGAGGCCGTCGCCCGGCGGCTGACGCCGCTGTTCACCCCGAGCGCCGGCTCCGCCGTCGGCGAGGAGTCGGCCGACCTGTCGGCGCCGACCGACTTCATGGACCTGCTCGGCCTCGGCGACGTGCACGGTTTCGACCCGGGCACGGCCTGGCGGCCGCGGCCGGCCCGCGACCGGCTGCGGGTTCCGATCGGTGTCGGAGACAGCGCCGGCCCCGTGCACCTCGACATCAAGGAGTCCGCCCAGCAGGGCATGGGCCCCCACGGCCTGGTGATCGGCGCGACCGGCTCCGGAAAGTCGGAGTTCCTGCGCACCCTGGTGCTCGGCCTGGCGATGACGCACTCGCCCGAGCAGCTCAACATGGTGCTCGTCGACTTCAAGGGTGGTGCGACCTTCGCAGGCATGGCCGAGATGCCGCACGTCTCGGCCGTCATCACCAACCTCGCCCAGGAGCTCACCCTCGTCGACCGCATGCAGGACGCGCTGTCCGGCGAGATGGTGCGTCGCCAGGAGCTGCTGCGCGAGGCCGGCAACTTCGCATCCATCCGCGACTACGAGAAGGCCCGTACGTCGGGCGATCCGGCCACCGAGCACCTCGCGCCGCTGCCGTCACTGTTCCTCGTCGTCGACGAGTTCTCCGAGATGCTGTCCGCCAAGCCGGAGTTCATCGACCTGTTCGTCGCGATCGGCCGGCTCGGTCGCTCGCTGGGCCTCCACCTGCTGCTCGCCTCGCAGCGCCTGGAGGAGGGTCGCCTGCGTGGCCTCGAGTCGCACCTGTCGTACCGGATCGGCCTGCGCACCTTCAGCGCCCAGGAGTCCCGCGCGGTGCTCGGCGTGCCCGACGCCTACGAGCTCCCGGCCGTGCCGGGCCTGGGCTACCTCAAGCCGGACCCGACCACGATGACGCGGTTCAAGGCTGCCTACGTGTCGGGTCCTCCGGAGGCCGGCCGGCGCCGCGTCGTGCGCGACAGCGGCGGCAAGGTGCGCGGCATCCTGCCGTTCACGATCTCCGAGGTGCAGACCTTCGACGAGCCGGAGCGCGACGAGGCCGCCACGCCCGCCGTCGTGCCCGAAGGCAGCGCGTCCCTGCTCGACGTGGCCGTCGCACGGATGGACGGGCGCGGCCCGGCGGCCCACCAGGTGTGGCTGCCGCCGCTGGACCGGCCCGACACGCTCGACCAGCTGATGCCCGACCTCGCTCCGCACCCCGAGCTCGGCATGGTGTCGATGCACTGGCGCGGCGTCGGCAACCTGACCGTCCCGCTCGGCACGGTCGACCGGCCGCGCGAGCAGCGCCGCGACACGCTCACGATCAGCCTCAGCGGCTCCGCGGGCCACGTGGCCGTCGTGGGCGGCCCACGCAGCGGCAAGAGCACGGTGCTGCGCACGATCGTGACCAGCATGTCCCTGACCACGACGCCGCTGGAGTCGCAGTTCTATGTGCTCGACTTCGGTGGCGGCACGTTCGCGCCGATGACCGCGCTACCCCACGTCGCCGGCGTCGGCACCCGCTCCGAGCCGGAGGTGGTGCGCCGCATCGTCGCCGAGGTCAAGGGCATCGTCGACCGCCGCGAGCGCTACTTCCGCAGCCAGGGCATCGACTCCATCGAGACCTACCGCAGCCGGCGCGCCCAGGGCCGTGCCGACGACGGGTACGGCGACGTCTTCCTGGTCATCGACGGCTGGGGCACGCTGCGTGCGGACTTCGACGACCTCGAGCTGGAGATCCAGCAGCTCGCCGGTCGCGGTCTCACCTTCGGCCTCCACATCGTCACCGGCGCGACCCGCTGGCCCGACTTCCGGGCCGCGATGCGCGACCTGATCGGCACCCGGCTCGAGCTGCGCCTCGGCGACCCGATCGACTCCGAGATCGACCGCAAGGTCGCCGCCCTCGTGCCCGGCAACCGGCCGGGGCGCGGCCTCGTGCCGGGCAAGCTGCACTTCCTCGGCGCCCTGCCGCGCATCGACGGTGTCGACACCGTCGAGAGCCTCGGCGACGGCGTCGACGCGATGATCAACGCCGTCACGTCCGCGTGGCGCGGGCCGGCCGGCCCGAAGCTGCGCCTGCTGCCCGACCGGATCACCCTCGACGAGGTGCGCGCCCAGGCCGGCACCCCGCCGCAGCGGCAGCTGCTGCTCGCCATCAACGAGAAGGAGCTGGCCCCGGTCCCGCTCGACGTCGACACCGAGCCGCACCTGCTGCTCTTCGGCGACGGCAAGTCCGGCAAGACCAACCTGCTGCGCAGCTACTGCCAGGAGATCATGCGGACCCGGACCCCCGCCGAGGCCCAGATCCTGCTGGTCGACTACCGCCGTTCACTGCTGGGCGAGGTGCCCGAGGAGTACCTGCTCAACTACCTCACCTCCGCCACCCAGGCACAGCCGGCGCTGAACGACCTGGCGACGTACCTCCAGAACCGGATCCCCGGACCGGACGTCACGCCCGAGCAGCTGCGCAACCGGTCCTGGTGGAGCGGCGCCGAGGTGTTCGTCGTGGTCGACGACTACGACCTCGTCGCCACCCAGCAGAGCTCGCCTGTCGCGCTGCTGCAGCCGCTGATGGCCCAGGCCCGCGACGTCGGCCTGCACATCGCGGTCGCGCGTCGCTCGGGTGGTGCGTCGCGTGCGCTCTACGAGCCGGTCATCCAGTCCATGCGGGACCTCGCGATGCCGGGCATCCTGCTGGCCGGCAGCCGCGACGAGGGCGCCCTGATCGGCAACCTGCGACCGGGACCGGCCCAGCCGGGTCGCGGCAAGATGCTCACCCGCGACCGCGGTGCGGAGGTCGTCCAGCTGGCCTGGACCGACCCGACGCTGTGACCTAGGGGCCGCATGGATCCCCGGATGTCCGGCTCTCCTGACTCATGTGTGGGTGGTGCGGCCGGGGAGTTGTGGGCGGTGTGTGCCTAGGCTGAGCATCGCGAGCGCGATGAGTGGTCGGGGCGTGTGGAACCCGAACGCGATGCGGGTCAGGAGTCGGATCTTGGTGTTCACCGACTCGACCAGAGCGTTGGTCAGACGGTGAGTGAGAGTCGCTTCGACGCGGGCAGCAATGGCTTCGATCCGTGTGGCGAGGTGGGCGAACTCCTCGATCCCGCTGGCGCGTGCCCAGGCCAGCCACTCTCGGAAGGCGTCGATGGCGTCGGGGCCGTGCATGCGGAACAGGGCGCGTAGGCCCTCCTTGAGCCGGTAGGCCTCCCACAGTCGGGGGTGGGTGGCCGCGATCCAGGCCAGCCGTTGCTGTTGGCGGTCGGTGAGGTCCTCTGGGTTTCTCCACAGGGCGTAGCGGGCCTCACGCAGCTGGCGGGCCGCGCCGGTGGAGTCGCGGCGCTGTCGGCCCTGTTCGCGACCGTTCTTGCGGGTCGCGCCGGCGGCGCGGGCTTCGCGCCACGCGGCGGCACGAACGGTGCCCAGGGCGTCGTTGGCCCATTTCACGACATGGAACGGGTCGGCACACTGCACGGCTTGGGGGCAGCGTTCGGTGACGACCTCGCCGATCCACGAGGCCGAGTCGGCCGAGACATGAGTGATCTGGACGCTGCGTTCGGGACCGAGGTCGTCGAAGAAGCGGCGCAGCGTGGCACGGTCACGGCCGGGTTCGGCCCACACCAGGTGTCCGGTGTCGTGGTCGACGACGACGGTCAGATAGAGCTGTCCGCGGCGGTAGGAGACCTCGTCGATCCCGATCCGCCGCAACCCATCGAGCCGGGCGCCTGTCGGCCCGCCGGTGGTGGTGTCGATCTGTTGCCAAACTCGGTCCAGGATCGATCCCACGCTGCGCCACGCGATGCGCATCAGTTCGCTGACCGCGGACTTCGAGGTCCGCACCGCCAGCCACGCTGCCTGGGCGTCGAAGGTGTGGGTGTGTCCCGCGCCATGGACCGCCCAGGGCACATGAGCCACATTCACGCCGTGCTCGCGGCACTGGACCCGGGGTGCGTCAGCTTCTAGGAAGGTCATCGTGGCGCCGTGGTCCAGGGTGCGCCAGCGGCGTCGTCCTGCCCCGGCGTCGTAGCCGGGGCAGGGCCGCCGACAGTGGCCACATCGGCCGCGTTGGCGGGCCATCGGCCGTACGTCGATGACCAGCACGCCACCGTCAAGGCGAGCGTTCTCGATCGCGGTGTGTTCCAGCCCCAACAGGCCACGGAATAGGCTGACGAGTGCCACGCCGTTCTCCTGACGCTCCGGTTTCGTTTCTCGACAACTCGAAACCTAGACAGGGAGCGGCGTGTGCTCGTTCAGGCCACGCAGCAACCACCCACGGATACGTCAGGAGAGCCGGATGTCCGGGGATCCATGCAGGGCGGACTCAGTCCGCGCCGACCGGTCGCGGCGCGGCGATGAGTGCCGCGACCGCGGTGGTGACCGGGACGGCGAGGACCAGGCCGATCGAGGTGACCAGGGTGCGCACGACCTCCTCGGCCAGCTGTTCGGTCGAGATCAGCTCGAGCAGCGGGCGGTCGTAGACACGCAGCAGCATGAGCAGGATGAGCGCGGTGCCGACGTACGCGAAGACGATCGTGTAGATCGTCGAGGCGATGTGGTCGCGGCCGATCCTCATGGCACTGGTGAAGACCTCGGTGCGCGAGGCGCCGGGAGTGGCGGCGCGCAGCTCCCAGACGGCCGAGGCCTGGGTGATGGTGACGTCGTTGAGGACGCCGAGGCCGGCGATGACCAGGGCACAGCCGAGCAGGGCCTGGAAGTCGAGGGCGCCGAAGCTGGCGAGGATGGCGCCGCCCTCGTCGCTGATGCCGGTCAGCCGGGCATCGCCGATCGCGAGCACGCCGATGCCGGCGGTGAGCACGATGCCGAGCAGGGTGCCGGCGAGGGCCGTGCTGGTGCGAAGCGAGAACCCGTGGGTCGTGTACAGGACGACGAACATGATCGCGGCCGCGCCGGTGAGCGCGACGCCGACGCCGGGCGAGCCGTCGAGGAGCGCGGGCAGCATCCACCACCACACGACCGCGCCGCCGAAGGCGAGGCCGACCAGCCCGAGGAGGCCGCGCAGCCGGGCCACGGCGAGCACCACGACGACGAAGAGGACACTGAGCCAGACCAGGGTGCCGTAGCGCTCGGTGGCGAAGTAGGAGTACGACGCGTCCTGCTCCGCGTCGGGCGTCGGCGTGCGCAGCAGCTCGACGTGGTCGCCCTTGCCGATGCCGGAGTCGATCACCTCCGGCGGCACGTCGACCCGCACCGTCTCCCCGGCGCCCTTCTCCCCCTTCGCGACCTTCACCGTCAGCGAGCTGCAGCCCGAGCCGTCCGGCAACCCGGTGCCGGCGCACCGCGGAGCGACGTCGACCACCTCGGCGGACGGGAAGGTGACGCCGGGCGCGGCGAACTGGGCGGCCGGGCCGCCCTCCTTCGCGCTGCGCGCGGCGGCGTCGCCGGGCGGCCACCAGGCGATCAGGCCGACCAGGGTGGCGATCAGGGCGAGGGCGAGCACGGCGAGCAGCGCGGTGCGGGCCGTCGTACCGATCCGGACGGGGGCGAGGTCGCCACCGGCGCCGAGTCCATGACCATGTCCGTGTCCGTGTCCCTGGCTGCGCGCGGGCTTCTCCCGGCGGTGGCTGCTCACGGCGCACACCTTGCCACGGCCGACCTCGAGATGAGAATCGTTGTCAACTAGGATCCGGTGGATGAGCGCCGTACCCGTGACCGCCCTGACCGGGCACCTCGGAGCCGGCAAGACCACCCTGCTGAACCGGCTGCTGCAACAACCGGGCGCGCGGATCGGCGTGATCGTCAACGACTTCGGCGCCATCAACGTCGACGCCGGACTGGTGACGGGACAGGTCGACGAGCCCGTCTCGATCGCGGGCGGCTGCCTGTGCTGCCTCGAGGACGTCTCCGGCCTGGACGCGGCCCTCGAGAAGCTGACCCACCCGCGACTGGCACTCGACGCGGTGGTCGTCGAGGCGAGCGGACTGGCCGAGCCGGGGGCGCTGGCCCAGATGATCCGGCACAGCGGTGCGCCGCGGGTGCGTCCCGGCGGGGTGGTCGACGTGGTCGACAGCGTGGAGTACTTCCGCACGGTCGACGACGGCGGGATGCCGCCCGCTCGGTTCTCCGTCGCGACGCTGGTCGTGCTCAACAAGGTCGACCTGCTGCCGCCCGACGAGCGGGAGCAGACCCTGGCCGCGATCGAGGCACGGGTGCGCGAGGTGAACCCGGCGGCGTACGTCGTGCGCACCTCCCGCGGCCGGATCGATCCCGCCTTGGTCCACGACGTCGCGATGGCCGACGACCCGCCCGACCAGCTCCCCCTCGCCTCGCTGCTCCGCGCCGAGCGCGCGGCGGCGGACGGGCACGACCACGGGCCGCACGCCGCCTCCGCCGCGGCCCGCGTCGACGGTCCTGTCGCGCCCGGCGCGCTCGCCGACCTCCTCCTCGACCCGCCCGAGGCGGCGTACCGGATCAAGGGCACGGTCGCCGTCGAGACCGCCCGCGGCCGTCGTGGGTACGTCGTCCACGTGGTCGGCAGGCAGGTCCACCTCGACGCGCTGCGCCCGGCACCGGACCACAGCGAGCTGGTCGCGATCGGAGTCGGCCTCGACGCCGGGTCCGCGCAGGCCCGGCTGGAGGCAGCCCTCGCCCCTGCCCCCCAGCCCGACCGGGACGGCCTGCTGCGGCTGGACCGGCTGCGCCGGCTCAGCCGCTGACGGCGAACCCGGCTCGGCTCAGCCCGCGATCACCGCTCCTCGCGGAACTCGACGTGCCGGCGCAGGACCGGGTCGTACTTGTGCAGGACCAGCCGGTCCGGGTCGTTGCGGCGGTTCTTCCGGGTGACGTAGACGTACCGGCTCCCGGCGGTCGAGCGCAGCTTCACGACGGGCCGGACCTCCGATGCCCTGGTGGCCATGGCGTCTCCTCCTTGCTAGATTGAGAACGATTATCACTCTTAACTTGAGGAGCACCATGCGCATTCCCGTCGTCCTGCTGTCCGGCGTCGACCCCGAGGCGATGGCCGCCGCCATGGTCGGACTGCAGTTCGACCTGCCCTCGGCGGTCGCCTGCCGGCACACCATCGACGTGGAGCGCGGGGTGCTGACCCGCACGGTCAGCGACCTGACCGGGGTCGTCGAGACCCACGAAACGCTGCTCGACCACGCCTGCGTGAGCTGCGCGATCCGCGCGGACATCCTCCCGACGCTCGAGCGGCTGGCCCGCGACGGCCGCTGGCGGAGCATCGTGGCCCACCTCCCGGTCGGCGCCGAGGCGGCCCACGTGTGCTCGGCCCTCGCCCACGACACCCGGGTGGCCCGCCACCTGCGGGTCTCGACGGTGGTGACCGCCATCGGCTCCCGGGAGCCGGTGCGCGACCTGCTCGGCGACGACCTGCTCGCCGAGCGCGGGCACCACTGCGCCTCCGACGACCGGCGCGGCGTGGGCGAGGTGCTCGCCGCGATGATCGAGCACGCGGACGTGGTGGCCTTCGACGGGCCGGCAGACCCGGTCGCCCGCGGCCTGGTCCGCACGCTCGCGCGACCCGACGCCGCCGTGCTCGACGGGGTGCACGCCGTCGGCGGCGAGGTGCTCCTCGGCCGGCTGCACCAGCACGACCGGACCCTGTCCTGGTCGAGCCCGGTCCGCACCGGCGCGCTCACCGACGTCCGCGCCGAGGGCGTGTGGCGAGTCGACCTGCAGTCGCTCCAGCCCTTCCACCCCGGCCGGCTCCGGACGTCGCTGGGCCGCATCGGCACCGGAGCGCACCGCTCGCGAGGCTGCTTCTGGCTGCCGAGCCGACCGGGCCGGGCACTCGCCTGGGACGGTGCGGGCGGCCAGCTGAGCATCGGCGACCACGCCTCATGGGGAGCGCGGCGGGCCTTCACCCGGATCGTCCTGATCGGGGTCGGTACGGCGCCCACGGACCTTCGCCCGGCGTTCGACCACCTGCTGCTGACCCCCGGCGAGGCGGTCGCCTCGCCCGACGGCGAGGACGGCTTCGAGCCGTGGCTCGGCCCGATCCGGGACGCGGCCTGAACCCGGTCCCCAGGTACCGGCCACCGGCACCCGAGACCGATCTCCGGACGCTCGGGCCGACCTAGCGTCGAGGGCATGATCCGCCGTCCCGTCGCCGCCGTCCTGCTCGCCTGCTACTCCGTCGTGATCGCCCGGCTCACCCTCGCCGACCCGTCCGCGGGGCGCTGGGCGTTCGACCTCGCCGGCTCGGCGGCGTGGCGAGCCAGCGACGGGCGCCTGGACTGGAGCGAGACCGAGGCGCTGGCGAACATCGCCCTCTTCGTGCCCGCGGGCTTCCTGCTCGCGATCCTGCTCGGCCGGCCGCTGCTCGCGGCAGCCCTGACGGTGCTCGCCTCGGCGTGCATCGAGCTGGCCCAGCAGCAGTTCCTCCCGAGCCGGGTGCCCACGCTGGCCGACGTGTGGCACAACGGACTGGGCGGTCTCGCGGGTGCGGTGCTGGCCTGGCCGCTCAGCGTCCGACCGCGCCTCACCCCGCGGACGAACTAGAACACGTTATCGTTTTGCCATGAGCGGCTTGGTCGGGGCGGACACCCTGCAGGAGGAGTACGACGTCGTGGTGGTCGGGTCGGGCGGCGGCGCCCTGACCGGGGCCGCCCTCGCGGCCGCGGCCGGGCTCAGCACCCTGGTGCTCGAGCGGACGCCGCTGGTGGGCGGCACGTCGGCGTACTCAGGGGGCGCGTGCTGGCTGCCCGGCACCGACGTCCAGCAGCGCGCCGGGCTGCCGGACTCGACCGACGGCGCCCGGGCCTACCTCGCCGCCGTCCTCGACGACCCCGACCAGGAGCGGGTCGAGGCGCTGCTCGAGCAGGCGCCTCGGCTGGTCGAGCAACTCGAGGCGGACCCACTCATGGAGTTCGAGTGGATCCCCTTCTCGGAGTACTACGACGCACCCGGCCGGGTCCCGATGGGCCGCTCGATCCAGCCGAGGAGCATCCGCCGCGACGAGCTCGACCCGGCCGTCGCGGCGTTGGTGCGGCCGCCGGTCGAGCGCGACCGGGCCGGCCTGCCGGGCCGGTCGACCCTGTCCGGCGGCCAGGCGCTGATCGCCCGGCTCGCCGCGATGACCGTGCGCGACGGCGGCACGATCGCGACCGGCCGCCAGGTCGTCGGCTTCGACCGCGACGCCGACGGGCGCGCCGTGACCGTCCGCTACGTCGGCGAGGACGGGCCCGGCGAGGTCCGTGCCCGGCGCGGGATCCTGCTCGCGGCGGGCGGCTTCGAGGGCAGCCCGGAGCGTCGGATCGCACACGGCACGCCGGGCGACGCGGCCTGGACGATGGCGCCGCGCGGGACCAACACGGGCGAGGCGATCGACGCGGCGGCCGCGATCGGCGCGGCCACGGACTGGTCGGGCGAGGGCTGGTTCTGCCCCGGCCTGCAGCAGCCCGACGGCAGCGGCGCGTTCAC
Source organism: Nocardioides sp. QY071 (assembly GCF_029961765.1). Classification (NCBI taxonomy): domain Bacteria; kingdom Bacillati; phylum Actinomycetota; class Actinomycetes; order Propionibacteriales; family Nocardioidaceae; genus Nocardioides; species Nocardioides sp. QY071. The sequence continues at coordinate 388,956 of NZ_CP124681.1, read as the reverse complement.
CCTCGGCTTCCGCGGCGGCGTGATGGTCGACGCGACGGCACGGCGCTACGGCAACGAGTGCCTGCCCTACGACCGCTTCGGCCGGGTGATGGCCGCATCGGCCGACCGCACGCCGTCCTGGTTCGTGTTCGACTCCCGCGAGGACGGCCGGCTGCCCGCGATCGCGATGCCGGAGGGCGACCGCGCCGAGCACCTCGACGCCGGCACCTGGGTCGAGGCGGACACCGTCGCAGACCTGGCCACCGCCATCGGCCTGGATCCCGACACCCTCGTCGCCACCGTCGAGCGCTACAACGGGTTCGCAGCCGCCGGGCGCGACGAGGACTTCGGCCGCGGCGAGGACGAGTACGACACCTTCTTCGCCGGCGGCGGCGGCCCGTCGGCCGCGCTCGTCCCCGTCGACAGGGCGCCGTTCACCGCGGCGCGCTTCGTGCTCTCCGACCTCGGGACCAAGGGCGGCCTGGTCACCGACGCGAGCGCCCGGGTGCTCGACACCGGCGGCGTGCCGATCCCCGGCCTGTACGCCGCCAGCAACTCGACCGCGTCGGTGTTCGGCTCGGCCTACCCCGGGCCGGGTGCGCCGCTCGGCGCGGCGATGACGTTCGCCTCGCTCGCGGTGGCGGACATGCGGGCCGCCGGCCCTTGTAACTAAGTGTTACGTCACGAAAAGCGGCGCAACAGCACCCGGGCAGTGGCAACAACGCCCGGGTAGATAGCCCCGGCGGCCTCAGGCTCGCGGCGCCCGCTCACGTGGCGGGTCGCGAACATCCACCTCGGCGCTGTTGCCAGTACCTCGGCGCTGTTGCACCCAAAACCATGCTGTAACACTTAGTTACAAGCGGCGCGCGAGGTCAGTCGTCTGCGAGCCGGTCGAGCACGGTCGTGGCGAACCGGCCGAGGCTGCGCACCTGGTCGCCGTTGAGCCCGTCGAAGAACAGCTCGCGCACCAGCGCGACGTGGCCGGGCGCGGCGGCGTCGATGGCGGCCTGGCCGGCGTCGGTCAGGTCGACGAAGGCGCCGCGCCGGTCGTCGGCGCAGTGGCGGCGCGCGACCAGGCCGCGCGCCTCCATCCGGGAGACCTGCTTGGAGACCCGGCTCTTCTCCCACTGGAGGCGCTCGCCGAGCTCGAACATCCGCAGCGAGTGCTCGGGCACGTCGTCGTCGGTGAGGGCGACGAGGATCTCGTAGTCGGAGATGGACAGGCCGCTGGCGGCCTGCAGCTCGCGGTTGAGGCGCGCGAACAGCCGGTTGTTGAGGTCGAGCCAGGCTCGCCAGGCCTGGGTCTCCTCGGCGTCGAGCCATCGCGTCGTCGTACTCATCGGTGCCATCCTACCGGGGAATGTTGACATATCCACGACCTCGGAGGAGAGTAGTTGACATGGCAACCATTGACCTCGATGCGATCACGAAGGACCGCGAGCGGATCAAGAGGGAGTACCTCGCCCCCGAAGGCGAGCGACCCGAGAGCAGCGCCCGCGGCATCCACCACGCCGCCCTCCTGTCCTCGGACGTCCGGCGCACGATCGACTTCTACCAGGGGCTGCTGGAGTTCCCGCTGACGGAGATCTTCGAGAACCGCGACTACGCCGGCTCCGACCACTTCTTCTTCGACGTGGGCGCGGGCAACCTGCTGGCCTTCTTCACGCTGCCCGGCCTCGACCTCGGGCCGTACGCCGAGGTGCTCGGCGGGCACCACCACCTCGCCATCTCGGTGACCCGGGAGAAGTGGGACTACCTGCGCGCCAAGCTCGACGACGCGGGCGTGGAGTACCACTTGGAGTCGAAGGTCTCGCTCTACTTCCCTGGGCCCGACGGCGAGCGCCTCGAGCTGCTGGCCGACCCGCTCGGCGAGATGTACGGCACCAAGGTGTTGTGATCGACCGCACTCGTCCCACCGAGCGGCCCGATTAGCCGTGGCCCCCTGGGCGGGGCCTACCATCAAGCGGCTTTGTCGACCTGCTAAGAGGGGAAGCGTTGAGCACCACCGAAGATAAGTTCACTCGCTGGAAGCACCACGAGGAGCTCGCTGAGGCGATGATCCCGATCGTCGGCAAGCTGCACCGCGAGAAGGACGTCACGATCCTGCTCCACAGCCGCTCGCTGGTGAACAAGTCGGTCATCGACATCCTCAAGACGCACCGCTACGCGCGCCAGATCGACGGCGTCGAGCTGTCGGTCCGCGACACCTTCCCCTTCCTCGAGGCGATCGCCGCGCTCGACCTGGGCGCCGCGAAGGTCGACCTCGCGCTGCTGATCCGGGCCTACCGCGCCGCCGGCGACGAGCAGTCGATCGCCGACTTCACCGCCGCCGCGCTCGCCGAGGCCACCGGTGACAACAAGCTCCCCGCGCCGTCTCCGCAGGACGTCGTCCTCTACGGCTTCGGCCGCATCGGCCGTCTCGTCGCGCGCCTGCTCGTCGAGAAGTCCGGCTCCGGCAACGGCCTGCGCCTGCGCGCCGTCGTCGTCCGCAAGGCCAAGGGCGACGACCTCAAGAAGCGCGCCTCGCTGCTGCGCCGCGACTCGATCCATGGTGCCTTCAACGGGTCGATCACGGTCGACGAGGAGAAGAACCAGATCATCGCCAACGGCAACGTGATCCAGGTGATCTACTCGAACTCGCCCGACGAGATCGACTACACCGAGTACGGCATCAACGACGCCATCCTCATCGACAACACCGGCATCTGGCGCGACCGCGAGGGCCTGTCGTCACACCTGCGTCCCGGCATCGCCAAGGTGCTGCTGACCGCGCCGGGCAAGGGCGACGTGCCCAACATCGTCCACGGCGTCAACCACCTCGACGTCGACCTCGACGAGAAGGTGCTCTCCTGCGCCTCCTGCACGACCAACGCGATCGTCCCGCCGCTCAAGGCGATGGAGGACGAGTTCGGCATCGTCCGCGGTCACGTCGAGACGGTGCACTCGTTCACCAACGACCAGAACCTGCTGGACAACTTCCACAAGGCCGACCGCCGCGGGCGCTCCGCGCCGCTCAACCTCGTCATCACCGAGACGGGTGCGGCCTCGGCCGTCGCCAAGGTGCTGCCGGACCTCCGGGCCCGGATCACCGGCAACTCGATCCGGGTGCCCACCCCGGACGTCTCGATCGCGATCCTGAGCCTGCAGCTCAAGCGCGAGACGACCCGTGACGAGGTCAACGGCCACCTGCGCAAGGCCTCCCTGGTCGGCCCGCTGGCCCGCAACCTCGACTACACGACCGCGTCCGACGCCGTGTCCACCGACTTCATCGGCGCCCGCGCGGCCTCGATCGTCGACGGCGGCGCCTCGATCGTCGACGGCGACTCGGTGATCCTCTACGTCTGGTACGACAACGAGTTCGGCTACTCCTGCCAGGTGCTGCGCACGGTGCAGTACATCTGTGGCGTGGAGTACACGACGCTGCCGCGCGTCTGACCACCTGACGCCGGCGTGTGCGCCGGTCCCGGCCCCTTGCGAGGGGCACGGGACCGGCGCACACTGCAATTGAGGGGGGTTCACACGCGAGAGGTGGGACCATGAACGAGAGCCCGAACGCCGGCGCCGACGTCCTCGCCGACACCGTCACCCAGACCCACGCCGTGCTGCACGCCCGGCTGCGCAGCGCCGAGGCCTCCCGGCCCACCCGCGACCGACCACGGGCCGCGCTCAGCGCCGCCGACCCGTTCCTCGCGAGCACCAGCCGCCACGTCGCTGCCGCGAACGCCGTGCTCGCCCCCGCAGCGCGCCGCCACCTCGACCAGGGGCACCGGCGCGCCCACGAGCTCGCCCTGCAGAGCAAGCGGCTCGAGATCGCGCTCGGCCAGCTCAAGGCCAAGCTCTACGGTTCGACGTTCGTCGTACGACGGCCGTGGGCGAGCATCTGGGAGGAGGTCGAGCGCGAGCTGGCCGCCACCCGCTCCCTCGAGCTCCAGCTGGTCGACGAGCTGGTCGCCGCCACCGACGCCGAGCGCCGCGGCGAGCTCGCCGAGCAGCTCTACCGCACCGAGCGGCGGGTGCCGACCCGTCCGCACCCGTACCTGCCCCACCGCGGCCTCAGCGGCCGGGTGGCCCGCCGGGTCGCCCTGCAGGTGGACCGGTTCTGGGACACCGCCGAGGGCCGGATGGTGCCCGAGCCGGTGCGCCCGCACCGCGGCCGTGAGGGCCGGATCGCGCAGTACCTGCTGGCCGACCCGCACCTCCCCGGCTGAGCGGGGCTGCCGGCGTTACATCGTTTCGGGTGAGGATCCCCACGCCCCGAACGTGACGGCGACCACTGCGCTAATTCTTGCAAGCAAGGTGCACTGGAGGACGAGACCTCCCTGACCTGGGGAGGCCGCCCCTGTCGCGCCGAGGCCCGCGCTCGACGGTGGGGAGACATCGACCACGATGAGGTAAGCGCGGGCACGGGAGACCCAGGTAGTACGCCGGAGTGATCCGGCTCGGGGCGAAGGGACGAGGAGTCCCTGGGCACCAGCAGCCCAAGCCCGACAGGTCATCTCTCGCAGGCGCCGCTGCGGAGTTCCATCTGATGTCCACCATCGCGACGCGCGCTGCCGCGCGCCTGCTCGTCGTACCCCTGCTCGCCTCGGCGAGCCTGTTCTCGTCGGCCCCGGCCGCCCACGCCGACGACCCCACCGGCTCCTCGCTCGTCCCGGCGGCCGAGATCGCCAAGGACGAGGCTGCAGAGCACCCCCACCACGCCTCGGGCCACGACAAGGCCGAGGAGAAGGCCGCGAAGCGCGTCGCCAAGGTGATGAACACCGTCCGCTCGCGCGCCGGCAAGCCCTACGTGTACGGCGCCGCCGGCCCGAACGCCTTCGACTGCTCGGGCCTGGTGCAGTGGGTGTACCGCCACGTCGGCAAGAGCCTGCCCCGTACGTCCGGCGCCCAGGCCGGCGCCACCCAGCGGGTGCGCAACCCGCAGGTCGGCGACCTGGTGTTCTTCACCAGCGGCGGCCGGGTCTACCACGTGGGCATCTACGCCGGGAACCACACGCTGTGGCACGCCTCGCGGCCCGGCGTACCGGTCCGTCGCGACCGGATCTGGACCGGCTCGGTCTTCTACGGCCACGTGCGCTGACCTGATCGGACCACCGACCGCCGGTCTCCCGTATGAGGGGAGACCGGCGGTCGTTCATCTCAGGGGGACGCCCCGGAACTGCGTGGGGTTGCGGAACTTCACGTAGTCGAACATCGACTGCACCTTGGCGCTGGTGTTGGCCCACGCGGAGAACACCCAGGCGTTGGTGCCGGAGTGCGTGTAGACCCGGTCGGAGTGGTAGACGGACCTGCCGATGAACCCGCCCAGCCTCTTGCCGTAGACGATGTCGCGCCCGGCCCAGGGCTGATTGACCCGGTTCCGGTCCGGGTTGTAGGCACCGTAGTAGTAGCTGGTCGCGGCGGAGGCGCCGCTCCAGCGAGTCACCGTGAGGTGGCGGTAGGTGCCGTCGGGGGTCCTGGCGCCGCAGTGCCAGCCCTCGACGTACCCGCTCGCCTTGAGCGTCCAGGGCTTGCAGGCGGGCGCGCTCTCGACACCCGGGAACACCCACTGGGCGCCCTTCCAGCCCGTCGGCAGGGCGCAGCCGGAGCTGGCGACGACCTGGGCGCCGGTCCAGCAGCGGAAGGTGGGGACCGGCTGCGTCGGGGTCGGGGTCGGGGTGGGGCTCGGGGTGGGCTTCGGCTTCGCCTTCTCCGTCGGCTTCGCCGGGCTCGTCGGCTCCTCGGCCACGGGACCGGGGTCGACCAGCTCGGGAGTGGCCGACCTCTCCTTCCTCGGGCGAGGGGTGCTGCTCGGCGCGTTCGGGGTGGGGGTCGTGGCCGGAGTGGCCGTGGTGGGGGTGGACGCGCTGGTCGACGGGTCCTCGGCGGTCAGCACGGACGGGGTCATGTCGACACCGCCGAGCAGCGAGCCGACGTACACGGCGACGCCGACGAGGGCGAGTACCAGCGCGGTCGCGACGAGGCGTCGGCGCAGCGAGCCCGGCGCCGTCGACGTGTCGAGCGGCTGTCGGACCGAGGTGACCTCGGGCAGCACCAGGCCCTCGGCGGCACTGGTCCGCAGGGCGGAGAGGTCGGCGAGCATCGCCCGCGCGGACGGGTAGCGGCGGCGCGGGTCTTGGCGAGCGCGCGGCGCAGCACGGCGTTGAGGCCGTCCAGGAACGGGTCGCGGCCGGGAACCTGGGGCACCGGGCCGCGCAGGTGGCCCATCGCCACCTCGGCGTCGGTGCCGACGTACGGCGGGGTGCCGGTCAGCATGGTCCACAGCAGGCAGCCCGCGGAGTAGACGTCGCCGGCGACACCGGCGGCGCCCGTGTCGCCGGAGTGCCGCTCGGGCGCCATGTAGGCGGCCGAGCCGACCAGGACGCCGGTGCGGGTGAGCTCGCCGCCGGGTGAGGTGGCGATGCCGAAGTCGCACAGGTAGGCGGTCGACCCGTCGTCGCGCAGCAGCACGTTGGACGGCTTGACGTCGCGGTGCACCACGCCGATCGCGTGCGCGTCGGCCAGGCCCTCCAGGACCTGGCAGGCCAGGTCGACGGCGTACGACGGCTCGACGGCGCCCCGCGTGCGCAGCACCGCGCTGAGGTCACCGCCGCGGACCAGCTGGGTGACGAGGTACGGCGCGCCGTCCTGCTCGCCATGGTCGAAGACGGCGACCACGTGGGCGCTGTCCATCCTCGACAGCACGACCGCCTCGCGGCGGAACCGCTCGCGGAACTCGGCGTCCTGCCCGAGCGCGGGGTTGATCACCTTGAGCGCGACATCGCGCTCGAGCTGCGGGTCGTGGGCGCGCCACACCGTGCCCATCCCGCCGCGGCCGAGCACCTCGACGAGCTGGTACCTGCCCAACCAGTCCCCAGCACGGGGCTCCGAGCCGCCCATGGCCCCGATCCTGCGTCACGGCTGCTTCCGGGGCAAACCGGGGTGCAGGAGGGCGCATGGGAGGGTGGGGTCGTGACCGTGTACGTCGACGACATGCAGCTGGAGGCCGTGGTCGGTCCCGTCGACGGCGTGTGGTCCCACCTGCTGTCCGACCTGCCGGGCGAGGCCGGACACCGCGAGCTGCTGGACTTCGCCGGCCGGCTCGGGATCGAGGCGCGCTGGATCCAGAACCCGGGGACCGCTAAGGAGCACTTCGACGTCACCGAGCCGACCCGGCAGCGGGCCCTGGCGCTGGGCGCCGTACCGATCACCTATGGGCGAGCGGTCGCCGCGATCACGCGGGCGAAGCGGTCCGCCGGGTAGCGAGCCTTTACCCGGCCAGGACCGCGGGAGTAGCGTGCTGGTGCCCGGTCGAGGGGGGGCGGATCGGCTGGGCCTCCACTGCTCCCGGAAGGCCGTCCCGTGTCCCTCTCACTCCCCCGTCCCCTGGTTCGCGCGCTCGCCGGCGCGACCCTCGCCGCCGGTGCCCTCGTCCTCCCGGCGGCCGGCCCGCCGCCCGCCGCCGGGGTCGGCGCCTGTGCCGCGCCCGCTCCCTACGTCTTCGGCCCGACCGGCGCCGTGCAGTCCTGGGTCGTGCCCGCCGGCGTGCACCGGGTGAGCCTGTACGTCGTGGGCGCGCCCGGCGGAGCCTCGACCGGCGCCGGCGGCCACGGCGGCTTCCTCTTCGCCAACGGCGTCCCGGTCACGCCGGGCAGCACCCTGCAGGTCGTGGTCGGCGGGGCCGGCGGCAACGGCGTCCCCGGCCAGACGGCCGGAGGCGGCGGGGGCGGGTCGTTCGTGGCGACCAGCCCGACGGCCGCGGGCGTGCTCGTCGTCGCCGGAGGGGGCGGCGGATCCGGGGCCACGACCGGTGGGCTCGACGCCAGCCTCACCGGTTCGGGCCGGGACGGCGCGCCGGCAGGGGCCGGCGGCACCGGCGCCGGGATCGACACCCCGTCGGGCAGCGGGACGGTCGGCGGCTCCAGCCTGGTGGCGCGCACTGCCGGTGACGTCCCGGAGGGCGGTGGCGGAGGCGGTGGCGTGGTCCTCGACGGCGGCGGCCAGGGGGGAGCGGGCGGCTGGGCCATGGGCAGCGGAGGCGCCGGCGGCACCGGCCAGGTCGTGACCGGCGGCACCGGCGGGAGTGGCGGCTTCGGTGGCGGCGGAGGCGGGGCGACCGCCGGCGGGGGCGGTGGCGGGTACGGCGGCGGCGGTGGCGGTGGGCTGCTCGACGGCACGGCCGGCGGCGGCGGCGGAGGCGGCAGCTACAGCAGCGTGCCGCCCGCACAGGCCGGCGTGGCGGCGGACGCGACGAGCGGCCAGGTCGTGATCACGCCGGAGGGCGGCTGCGGCCAGCCGGCCACGGCTCGGTGCCACGGCAAGGCAGCCACGATCGTCGGCACCCCCGGTGACGATGTGCTCATCGGTACGCCGGGCCGCGACGTGATCGTCGGTCTCGGGGGCCGGGACCGGATCCGCGGCCGTGGTGGCCGCGACGTCCTGTGCGGCGGTGCCGGTCGCGACGTGCTTCGTGGCGGCGGCGGCAAGGACCGCCTGTACGGCGGTCCGGGCCGCGACCGGCTGGTGCCGTGAGCCGTCAGCGACCTGTGAACTCCGGCGGGCGCCGCTCGAGGAACGCCAGCATCGCCTCGTCGAGGTCGTCGCTGAGCAGGAAGGCCGAGTTCCACACGGCGGTGTAGCGCAGGCCCGCCTCGACGCGGGGGCCGCGCTCGGCGTCGAGGACGTCCTTGATGCCGCGCAGGACCAGCGGGGAGTTGGCCGCCATCCGCGCGGCGAGCCCGGCGGCCGCCGTACGCGTCTCGTCGGGGGTGGCGTGGACGTGGTTGACCAGGCCGATCTCGGCGGCCCGGGCGGCGTCGACGTCGTCGCCGGTGAGGGCGAGCTCGCGCAGGTGGCCGTCGCCGATGACGCCGACCAGGCGCTGCAGGCTGCCGAGGTCGGCGACGATCCCGACCTTGGCCTCGCGCACGCTGAACACCGCGTCGGCCGAGGCGACCCGGACGTCGCAGGCGACGGCGAGGTCCACGCCGCCACCGATGCACCAGCCGGTGACGGCCGCGACGGTCGGCTTGCTGAGGTTGGCGACGGTGTCGAGAGCCGCCTGCCAGCGCCGGATCAGGGCCATCAGCTCCTGCCGGGCACCGGCATGGGTGGCCTGCCGGAGCGGCGCGAAGGTACCGGCCGCCGCGGCCAGGTCGAGGCCGTAGGAGAAGTGGTCGCCCGCTCCTGCGAGCACCACCGCACGGGCGGTGTCGTCGGCCTCGAGCTCGGTGAAGGTCGCGGCCAGCTCGGCGAAGAACGCCTCGTCCATGACCGCCTTGCCGCCGGGTCCGGCCAGGCCGACGGTGGCGACCGCGCCCTCGCGCGTGACGGTGAATCGCCGCCCCTCGGTCGAGGTCACGGCGTGACCTCCTTGACGATCTCGGAGAGCCGACGCACCTGGGCGACCTTCTCCTCGTCGGTCGCGGCGAGCGGGTTGAGCAGGAAGGTGCGCACGCCGGCCGCGTGGAACTCGGCCACCTGCCGGCGGATCGCGTCCTCGTCGCCGAGCAGGGTGACCGCGTCCACCAGCTCGTCGGGTACGGCGGCGGCGGCCTCGGCCTTCGCCCCCGACAGGTACAGGTCCTGGATCTCCTTGGCCTCGGCCTCGTATCCGTACCGGCAGGCCAGCTGGTTGTAGAAGTTCTTGTCGCGCGCACCCATGCCGCCGACGTACAGCGCCAGCTGGTTGCGGATCGCCTGCACCGCCTCGGGCGAGGGCTCGCCGAGGTGGAAGGCGATCTGGAGCTGGATGTCGAGCTCGCCGAGCGCAGGATCGCGCTTCGCGAATCCCTCCGCGAGCGGCTCGCCCCACGCCAGGCCACGCTTGCCGGGGTGGAAGAACAGCGGCTGCCAGCCGTTGGCGAGCTCGGCGACGAGCGCGACGTTCTTGGGGCCGAGCGCCGCGACCGAGATCGGGATCTCGCTGCGCACCGGGTGGTTGATGATCTTGAGCGGCTTGCCCAGGCCCGAGCCGCCCTTGTCCTTGGTCAGCGGGACGTCGTAGTACTTGCCCTCGAACTCGACCGGCTCGCGCTTCCACACCTGCCGGCAGATCTCGATCACCTCGCGGGTGCGACCCAGCGGGGCGTCGTACTTCACGCCGTGGAAGCCCTCGATGACCTGCGGGCCGCTGGCGCCCAGGCCGAGCGTGAACCGGCCGTCGGAGACGAAGTCCAGGCCCGCGGCCGTCATCGCGGTCAGCGACGGGGTGCGCGTGTAGATCTGGAAGATCGCCGACATCAGCTCGAGGCGCTCGGTCTTCGCGGCGATGTAGCCGAGCTGGCTGACCGCGTCGAAGGAGTACGCCTCCGGCATCGCGACCAGGTCGAGGCCGTTGCGCTCGTACTCCTGGAGCAGCTCCACGGTCTCGGCGAAGCCGCCGGAGTAGTCGATGATCATGCCGAGCCGCATGGCTCCCCCTGGGTTGTGGTGACGGTCGTGACCTGGGACCGGAGCGTAGCCCTCCCGGGTGGTCGTGACCCGGACCGCCCGCGCCGTCCGGCGAGCACGGAAGACCACCGGCGCTGTCGCACGTCGTTTCTGCCGGGTCGGCGCACAACCCGGGCCACTCTCTGCCGGGTCGGCGCAAAACCCGGGCCACTTTCCGCCGGGTCGCGCGTGACAGGATCAGCGGGTGACCGACCGCTTCACCACCGCCGCCCGGGCGGACGTCCCACCGTTCCACGTGATGGACCTCCTCGCCGCGGCGGCGGAGCGGCAGCGCACCCACGGCGACCTGGTCAACCTGGTCGCGGGGCAGCCCAGCACGGGGGCGCCGGCGACGGTCAACGCGGCCGCGATCCGGCTGCTCAGCAGCGGCGACCCCCTCGGCTACACCACCGCGACCGGCATCGTCGAGCTCCGGGCGGCGATCGCCGGCCACTACCGACACACCTACGACGTCGCCGTCGACCCGGACGACGTGGTCGTCACCACCGGCTCGAGCGGCGGCTTCCTGCTGGCCTTCCTCGCGGCCTTCGACGCGGGCGCCCGGGTGGCGATCGCGCGCCCCGGCTACCCCTGCTACCGCAACGTGCTGGCGGCGCTGGGCTGCGCGGTCCTCGAGATCCCGACCGGGCCGGACACCCGGTTCCAGCCGACCGTTGAGCAGCTCGCGGAGGCACACGCCCGGGAGCCGATCGACGGCCTCGTCGTCGCCAGCCCCGCGAACCCGACCGGCACCATGCTGCTGCCCGAGGAGCTCGCCGCGATCGCCCGCTGGTGCGAGGAGAGCGGCGTCCAGCTGGTCTCCGACGAGATCTACCACGGCATCCAGTACGCCGGATCGCGCGCCGGCTGCGCCTGGGAGACCTCGCGCGAGGCGGTCGTGTTCGGCTCGTTCTCGAAGTACTTCTCGATGACCGGCTGGCGCCTCGGCTGGATGCTCGCGCCCGAACGGCTGCGGCGGCCGGTCGACGTACTGACCGGCAACTTCTCGATCTGCCCGCCCGTGCTCGCCCAGCACGCGGCGCTCGCGGCGTTCGAGGACACGGCGTACGCCGAGCTCGACGGGCACGTGCAGCGCTACGCCCACAACCGCGGCCTGCTGCTCGACGGGCTGCAGCGGCTCGGCATCACCCGGCTGGCGCCGGCCGACGGCGCGTTCTACGCGTACGCCGACGTCGGGCACCTGACGACCGACTCGATGGCCTACTGCCGCGACCTGCTGGCCCGCACCGGCGTCGCCGTCGCCACCGGCATCGACTTCGACACCGTCGACGGCGGCCGGTTCCTGCGGTTCAGCTTCGCCGGCACCGCGGACGACATCACCACCGCGCTCGACCGGCTCGACGGCGCCCTGTGATTGGGTTTGCCCAGCGACGGATCAGGGAAGGGGCGCGTCTCATGTACGGCGACAGCGAGATCATTCGGCGTCGTGCCGCCCAGCTGCGGGACCAGGGGGCCGACGTGCGCGCCCTCGCCGACGAGCTGGTCGCGCGGGTCGAGGGTCTGGGCTGGACCGGCCGGGCGGCCGAGGCGATGCGCGAGCGGGTGACCGATCGCGCCAGCCACCTGCGGGTGGCCGCGGAGCGCCACACCGGTGCCGCGGACGCGCTGGCCGACCACGCCGAGAGCGTCGACGCGGTGCGTGAGGAGATCGCCGCGACCCAGGCGCGGGTCGAGGCGCTGGTCGCCGATGCGCGGGCCCGGATCGCGGCCATCGCCGCCCGCAACGAGGCCGGCGACGGGTTGCAGGTCACGCCCGACCCGCTCGACGAGGCGCTCGTCGCGTTCACCCCACCGCCCGCGGGACACCGCGACTGGCTCACCGTCGACGTCCCCGGCCTGGAGCGCTGAGCGCCCGATGCCGACCATCGACCTCACCTCCGTCCCGCCGGCCACACCGGCCGCACCGGCCGCACCGGCAGCACCTGCCGCCGGTGACGGCGGAGCACTCGCCGCCGCACCCCGCCGGATCGGGCTGACCCTGGCCGAGCTCCACCACGCGGCACACCTCGCCGGCGACGCCCCGCTGCCGTTCGAGGTCGCCGCGCCACCCACCGCCGATGCCATGCAGGCCCGGCTGGGACAGAGCCCCGCGACCCTCGACGACGAAGCCTTCCGCGCGGCCGTCGCCGCGCTGCACGACCCCGCCGACGCCCTCGAGCGGCGCGGCTTGATCGTCGACGGCGCCCTCGACGCCGGGCTGGCCGGTGCGATCGGCCTGCTCGCCTCGCCGCGCTTCGCCCTCGACGTCGACGTCGCCATGGGCGGGGTGCAGGCCAAGGTCTGGCACCGCCAGGGCGGCAGCGCCGTCGCCTCGCTGGCCACGGTCGACGGGATCGTGTTCGAGCTGGGCTGGTTCGGCACCGACGCCTGGGCCGCCGAGCTCGCCCGGGTCGCCGCGATCTCCGAGGAGGTCGTGCCCGGGGCCTCCGACGTGCCGTCGTACGTCGACCTGCCGTTCGAGCTCGCCGACGCCGCCGCCGAGGCCAGCGGCTCGGGCCGGGGCGACCTGCTCCCCGTGCTCGTGTCCCGCCACAGCGGTGCGGTCCGCGGTGCCCACGGCGCCCTGGACGACGCGAGCGTCGCCGGTGTGCTCGCTGCGCTGGCGGGCGAGGCCCGCGGCCGGTTGCGGGCCCTGGTCGCCGACGTGTCCGGCGACGCGGTCGACACCGTCGGCGTCGTGTCCTGGACGCTCATGGCCGACGGCTGGCGCGCCCTGCGCCCGCACCACGCCGACGGCGGGCTGCGGCTGGAGCTGCGCTCCGTCGCACCCGACGAGCTGGCGGCGGTCGTCGCACCGGTCCTCGGGGAGGCGACGCGATGAGCACCGAGGAGCAGCCGCTGACCGCGGTCGAGGTCGCGGACCTCGCCGACAAGTACGACCAGATGCTGCGGCTCGCGGACCTGTTCGACGACGCCGGCGCGCAGATGCGGGAGTGGTCGCAGCTCGGCGCCGACGCGCTCGCCGACCCCGAGGTCGCCGACTCCGCGCCACTGTCCCCCACGACGTGGAGCACCGCCGAGGAGGAGGTGCGGGCCGCGACGACCGGGAAGGGCAGCCTGCTCAGCCGGTCCATCGAGCTCGACGCCGACGCGCTGGTGCTGCGCGCGACGGTGATGACCTACCGCTGGATCGACGAGCTCCAGGCAGCGGCGTACGAGACCCTCGGCTCCATCGCCGGCAAGGCGATCGGCTACCTCGCCCCCGAGGTCAACCTCGGCGGCGCGATCGTGGCGGCCGGCCTGATCGAGACCGACGCGCTCGACCGCGACGGCGTGGCGGCCTACCTCGGCGAGCTGGCGGAGGCCAACCCCGAGCTCATGGAGCACGTCACCACCGGTGGCGGCGTACTCGACAGCCTGCAGATGCGCGGACTGCTCACCGCCGGTGTGCTCGCCGGTGACGCCGGACGCTCCGCGCGCATCGGCGGCCTGCGCGCCACCGGCATCGCCCCGCTGCCCGACGACTGGGGCTCCGCCCTGCGCGACGTCGCCGTCGGCCTCGCCGAGGTCGCGGATCCGGTCGCCGGCGCCGCGGCCACCGTCGATGGCGCTCCCGCCGGGCTCGCCGACCTGATGACGATCCTCGCCGAGCAGCAGGACGGCCCGATCCGGGTCCTGCGCCCGGCCCCCGGGCGCCTGGTCGCCTTCCTGCCCGACGCCGCCCCGGCGCCCGCCCCCGGTCGGCTCCGGCTCGTCTCGGGCGACGCGTCCAGCGAGGCCTCCGCCGTCGTGCGTGCCCTCGCCGCCGCGATCGATCCGGCGGCCGAGCCCGCCGACGAGCCGGCCCGGGTGATGCTGGTCGGCCGCGGCAGCGGCGGGGCGGCCGCACTCGAGGTCGCCACCCGCACCGACCTGCCCGGCTTCGTGGTCGACCAGGTGGTCACCGCCGACGCCCCCGCGACCCAGCTACGCCTGCTCCCGGCCGACATCCAGGTGCTCTCCCTCGAGGACCGCAGCAACCCGGTCGCCCTCCTCGGCTCGCTGATCAACGCCGGCGCCACCAACCGCCTCACGGTCGTCTACGACGCCGGCACCGACCCCGACACCCCCGCCCTGGTCACCGGTGGCCGGGCCGCCGACCGGGCCGACCACCCCGACCTCGTCGCGGCGCTCGACCGCTGGCGCGCCCTGGGCTTCCTGCGCCCCGCCTGACCTCATCCCTCCTGCCGACCGCACCCCATGCGGTTCGGTCGTCGATCGGCCCTTCTCGCGACCAGTTCGCATGGGGTGCGGTCCAGGGGCGGAGCGATCCCGATCACACCCCGAGGCGAGCACTCGCGCGCGCCGGTCCCGTTTCTCGTCGATTTCCTTGACAAAACCCGGGTCAATGTATGCAACATGTTGTTGCGCTAACAGCGTGCATGCTCCCGATTTCGATGACGAGAACGGACCGAGGAACGATGACTGCGACTGCCGACGCCCCGATCGACACCCCTGCCGCGCACGACCTGGCGGGCCTCAGCTACCAGGACACGCTGCGCGTTCTGTCCGAGGCGTCGGTCCACCAGCACTTCGACGCGTTCCTCGACATCGCCTGGGACAGCCCGGAGTTCGAGGTCGTCCCGAACGACCCGCGCTGGGTACTCCCGGAGATCGACTCGCTCGGCGGCACCGACTGGTACAAGTCGCTGCCCCTGGAGCGGCAGATCGAGATCGGCCAGTACCGCCTCGCCAACATCATGAAGGTCGGCCTGCAGTTCGAGCAGGTGCTGATCGGCGGCATCATGAGCCACCTCATCCCGATGGGCAACAACCGTGCGGAGTTCCGCTACTCCACGCACGAGGTGACCGAGGAGTGCCACCACACCCAGATGTTCCAGGAGGGTGTGAACCGGATCGGCGTCGACGTGAAGGGCGGCCCGGGCTGGTTCATCAAGGTCGCGCCGTTCCTGTGCCTGGCCGGCGGCCCGCTGCCCAACATCTTCTTCTTCGGCATCCTCGCCGGCGAGGAGCCGATCGACTACCTGCAGAAGTCGGTGCTGCGCTCGGGCCACGAGCTGCACCCGATCGTCACCCGCGTGATGCAGATCCACGTGGCCGAGGAGGCCCGCCACATCGGCTTCGCGCACACCTACCTGGTCGAGCGCTCCAAGGACTACGGCCGCATCCAGCGTTTCGGTCTCTCGCTGGCCTACCCGCTCATCATGCGCGTGCTGTGCGACGTGATCATGAAGCCGACCAAGCAGATGCAGAAGGACCTCGGCATCCCCAAGGACGTCATGCGCGAGGTCTACTGGAAGTCCGAGAAGTCCCAGAAGCTGCTGCGCGACACCTTCGGCGACGTGCGGATGCTCGCCGAGGAGCTCGGCCTGATGAACCGCGTCTCCCGCCTCGTGTGGCGCGCGCTCGGCATCCACGGCAGCCCCTCGCGCTTCCGCAGCGAGCCCAAGTCCGCCGCGGTCTGAGCCATGGCGTACGTCGTCACGCAGTCGTGCTGCGCCGACGCCTCGTGCGTCGTCGCCTGCCCGGTCAACTGCATCCACCCCGCCCCGGGTGAGCCCGGCTTCGGCACCACCGAGATGGTGTACGTCGACGCGACCGCCTGCGTCGGCTGCGGCGCCTGCGCGACCGCGTGCCCGGTCGGGGCGATGGTGCCCGACGCCGCGCTGACGACCAAGCAGCTGCCGTTCCTCGAGCTCAACGCCGCCTACTACGACGCGTTCCCCCACGCCGACCGCACTCCGGTCGCGCTGGTTCCGCAGCAGCGCCGCCTCACCCGCACCGGCCCGTTCCGGGTCGCGGTGATCGGCGCCGGCCCGGCCGGGCTCTACACGGCCGACGAGCTGCTCAAGCACCCCGAGGTCGGCGGAGTCGACGTCTACGACCGGCTGCGCACGCCGTACGGCCTGGTCCGGCACGGTGTCGCCCCGGACCACGCGTCGACCAAGCTGGTGACCCGGCTGTTCGAGGCGATCGAGCGGCAGCCGCGGTTCCGCTACTTCCTCGACGTCGAGGTCGGCGCCCCCGACAGCACCAGCATCACCCTCGCCGACCTGCGGTCCCACTACGACGCGGTCGTGTACGCCGTCGGCGCCTCCGCCGACCGCAGCCTGGGCATCCCCGGCGAGGACCTGGCCGGCTCGGTCCCGGCGACGGCCCTGGTCGGCTGGTACAACGGCCACCCCGAGCAGCAGGACCTCGACGTCCCGCTCGGCCCGGTCTCCAACCCGTCCGGTCGCGCGGTCGTCGTCGGCAACGGCAACGTCGCGCTCGACGTGGCGCGCATCCTGGCCCGGCCGGTCGAGGTCCTCGAGCGCACCGACCTGGCGCCCGGCCCGCTCGACCAGCTGCGCGCGAGCAACGTGCGCGAGGTGGTCGTCCTCGGCCGTCGTGGTCCCGCGCAGGCGGCGTTCACCGTTCCCGAGCTGATCGGCCTCGCCGCGCTCGACGACATCGACGTGGTCGTCGACGTCGATCCCGCGCTGCTCACCGGCGACGACCAGCGCAGCGCTCTTCTCCGCGACCTGGCCGAGCGCCCGGTCGCCGATGGCAGCGACAAGCGGCGGATCGTGCTCAGCTTCGCGGTCTCCCCCGTCGAGGTCATCGGCACCGACGGCCGGGTCACCGGTGTCCGGGTCGCCCGCAACCGCCTGGTCGAGGAGACCGACGGGAGCGTTCGCGCCGAGGCCACCTACGACACGTTCGTCCTCGACGCCGGCCTGGTCGTCCGCTCCGTCGGCCACCGGGGCACCCCGGTCGCCGGGCTGCCGTTCGACGAGCGGACCGCCACGGTCCCCAACCACGAGGGTCGCGTCGAGCCGGGCGTCTACGTCGTCGGCTGGATCAAGCGCGGTCCGGTCGGCTTCATCGGCACCAACAAGACCGACGCCCAGGAGACGGTCGAGACCATTCTCGACGACCTCGACGCCGGCCTCCCCGCACCGAGTGGCACGGCCGCCGCGATCGCGTCGCTGGTCGCCGAGCGGCACACCGACGCGGCCGACCTCGCCGCCTGGCAGCGCCTCGACGCCGCCGAGCGCGAGCGCGGTGCGCGGGCCGGCCGGCCCCGCGCCAAGATCACCGACGTCGCGGAGCAGCGCTCGGTCGCCGCGCCGCCCGCCGCCGTACGTCGTCGGGGACTGCTGCGGCGTACCGTGTCGCTGACATCGTGAGGATCGCAGGAGGTGTCGGCATGGGGACGCCGAAGCGGGAGCAGACCGACGGGCGCAAGCGTCGCTGGCAGCAGCACAACGCCGACCGCCGGCAGGCGGTGATCGAGGCGGCGCTGACGGTGCTGGCGCGCGACCTCGAGCCCGGCGCCGAGCTCAGCGTCCAGCAGATCGCCGACGAGGCCTCGGTCCACCGCACCGTCCTCTACCGCTACTTCGAGGACCGCACCGACCTCGACGTCGCCATCCAGCAGGAGATCTGCAGCCGGGCCGGCGAGCTGCTGCTCGCCGCGGTCACCCTCGAGGGCACGCCGCGCCAGATCGTCGAGCGGATCATCGCGGCGTACGTCGGCTGGGGCGCCGACAACGTCGCCCTGATGCGCTTCGCGGAGCGCGACATCGCCGGCGCCGCGTCCAAGCCGCTCGACGACGCGATCGGCCAGATCGCCGAGCAGATCGAGCTCGTCATCGGTGGCTTCCTCGCCATCCTCGACGCCGAGGTCGACGACGACGACCGCAACGCGCTCACGCCGTACGTCTTCCTGCTCGTCGGCGGCGTCATCGCCGCCGTCCGCAGCTGGAGCTCGCGCGACGAGCTCGTCCCCCCGGCCCCCGCCTTCACGCGGCTGCTCGCCGACGTGACCTGGCTGCAGATCGAAGGTCTCGCAGCGTCCCGCAGGATCGAGGTGCCCGACCTCCCGGTCGAGCAGCTCCTCAACTTCAAGGAAGCCTGAATGAGCGACACCACGCACCTCGACGTGCTGATCATCGGCGCCGGCCTGTCCGGCATCGACGCGGCGTACCACGTCACCAAGGCGTTCCCGGACAAGAGCTATGCCGTCCTGGAGATGCGCGACTCACTCGGCGGCACGTGGGACCTGTTCCGCTACCCCGGCATCCGCTCCGACTCCGACATGCACACCCTCGGCTTCGGCTGGAAGCCGTGGAAGGGCACCAAGGCGATCGTCGACGGTCCCGACATCCTCGCCTACCTCAAGGAGGCGGCGGCCGAGAACGGCATCGACCAGCACATCCGCTACCACCACAAGCTGGTGCACGCGGAGTTCTCCACCGAGGACGCCCGCTGGACGGTCACCGTCGAGCGCACCGACACCGGCGAGACGATCGAGCTGACCGCGAGCTTCCTGTGGTCGACGTCCGGCTACTACCGCTACGACGAGGGCTTCACCCCGAGCTTCGCCGGCGCCGACGAGTTCGCCGGGCAGATCGTGCACCCGCAGCACTGGCCCGAGGACCTCGACTACGCCGGCAAGCGGGTCGTCGTGATCGGCTCCGGGGCCACCGCGGTCACCCTGATCCCCGCGCTGGCCGACTCGGGCGCCGGTCACGTCACGATGTTGCAGCGCACGCCGACGTACATCATCAGCCAGCCGGCGTACGACAAGATCTCGGCCGAGATGTACCGCCGGTTGCCCGACAAGCTCGCGCAGAAGCTGGTCCGCACCCGCTACCTCACCAGCCGGATCGCGTTCTACGAGTTCTGCCAGGCCCGGCCCAAGGAGTCGCGCGCACTGCTGCGCAAGCTGCTCGAGCGCCAGCTGCCCGACGACGTCAGCTTCGACGAGCACTTCAAGCCGCCGTACGACCCGTGGGACCAGCGGCTGTGCGCCGTCCCCGGCGGCGACCTGTTCAAGGCACTGCGCCACCACACCGTCGACATCGTGACCGACCACATCGACCGGTTCACGCCGAAGGGCATCCTGCTCAAGTCCGGCAAGGAGCTCGAGGCGGACATCATCATCACCGCCACCGGCCTCAACCTGCAGATCTTCGGCGGCGCGACGCTGGGCGTCGACGGCACGAAGATCGCGCCCTCGGAGACGATGGCCTACAAGGGCCTGATGCTCAGCGAGATCCCCAACTTCGCGTTCATCATCGGCTACACCAACGCGTCGTGGACGCTGAAGGCCGACCTGGTCTGCGAGTACGTCGTCAAGGTGCTGCGCCGCATGGACGAGACCGGCACCCGGATGGTCGTCCCGCGTCGTGACCCGTCGGTCGCCGAGGAGCCGTTCCTGGACTTCGAGGCGGGCTACGTCATGCGCTCGATCGACTCGCTGCCCAAGCAGGGCGCGACGTTCCCGTGGCGGCTGAAGATGAACTACTTCAAGGACATCCTCGTCTTCCGCAAGGCCGTCGAGGACGAGGCGCTGGAGTTCTCGGCCTGAGCTCGCGCCAGTTTCACCGGTCGGCCGGTGAAACTGGCGGGGTTGGACGACGAAACTGGCGCTTGGACGAGGATGCTTCCTCGTCCAACCGGGAGTTTCACCGGTCGGCCGGTGAAACTCCCGCAGCCACTCACCACGCGAGGTCGTGCACGAACTCGCTGAGCTGGGTCAGGTTGCGGCACTCGATCATCCGCACGATCTCGCCGTACGCCGGCGCGGCCGAGTCGCCCGTCCCCCAGTTGCGCTCGTGCTCGGGGTTGAGCCAGAAGGTCCGCTTCACCGAGCCGGTCAGCCGGCGCAGCGCGTCCTCGTGGAGGTCGCTGTAGTTGGAACGGGCGTCGCCGAGGATGAGCAGGGTCGTCTTCGGCGTGAGCGCGTCGAGGTGGTTCTCCTCGAACTTGGTGAACGCCCGGCCGTAGTTGGTCCGGCCCCACAGCGCGGCGTGCGAGGTGGCGGCGGCGAGGTCGCTGAGGACGTCGACCGGGTCGGCACCGGGCCGGAAGTGGCCGGTGACCTCGTGGACGTGGTCGATGAACGTGAAGGCCCGCATGCTCTGGAAGACCTCGCGCAGCGCGAACACGAAGAGCAACGTGAACTGGGCGAAGTTGGCCACCGAGCCGCTGACGTCGCAGAGCACGACGAGGTCGGTGCGGTGCGGCCGCTTGGGCCGGTGGTGCGTCGTGATCGGTACGCCGCCGGTGGCGATCGAGGCGCGGACGGTGCGCCGGAAGTCGAGCGGCGCGGTACGCGCGTGCCGGGAGTGCTGCTCCTTGGCGAGCCGGGTGGCGAGCCGGCGGGCCAGCGGGAAGATCTCCTTGCGCATCTCGTCGAGGTCGGTACGACGCGCGGCCATGAAGGCGAGCTTGTCGATGCTGGGGCGCACGGCGACCTCGGCGACGTGGTCGGGCCCCTTCTCCTCGGCGATGCGGCGGCGGGCGTCGTCCTCGACCATGGCGGTGAACGAGCCGATCCGGCGGTTGGCCCGGCGGCGGGCGTCCTCCTCGTCGGCGCCCTCCCGCATCAGCCCGGCGACCAGCTTGTCGACGAGCTCCTGGGGAGCCACCCTCTGCAGCGCGGTGTAGGCCGACCAGGACGACAGCCCGGGCCCACGGCCGGGCATCGCGCCGAAGACGCCGACCATCTCGGCGGCCATCCGGCGCAGCTCGGCCTCGTCGAGCTCCCCGACCTCGAACGCCTCGAGTGCCTCGGCCAGGCGGTCACGGAAGTCGACCAGGGCGGCAGCGTTGTCGCGCACCTGCCCGTCACCGGCCTCTTCCCCACCCTGTTCGACCGCGCCGTTGCCGACCATCGCGGGGAAGTAGACGTCGAAGAGCGCGTCGAAGGTGGTGCGCTGAGCCTGCTTCTTGACCATCGTGGCGGCGAACGCGTCGCGCACCGTCGCCCGCTCGCCCCAGCGCACCGCGCCGAGCGCGGCGAGGGAGTCGATGTCCTCGGCGAGCGAGACCGACAGCCCGGCGCCGCGCAGCGCCTCGACGAACGCGAGATGGCGCTCGAGGAGCCCAGACTGCTCGGCGTACTCGGTCATCACGGCCTCAAGCCCGGGCGAGCTTGAGCTCCTTGACGGCGCGCTCGTGGTCGGACTGGTGCTTGAGCACGGCGCCGAGGGTGTCGGCGATCGCCTTGGCGTCGAGGTCGCGGATCTCGAGCGCGATCAGGGTTCGGGCCCAGTCGACCGACTCGGCGATCGAGGGTGCCTTCTTCAGCTCCAGCTCGCGCAACCGCCCGACGGTGGTGACCAGCTGCTCGGCGATCCGGTCGTCGAGGCCGGGGACCTGCTGCTGCAGGATCTGCCGCTCGCGGGCGGCGTCCGGATAGTCGATGTGGAGGTAGAGGCAGCGGCGCTTGACCGCCTCGGACAGCTCGCGGCTGGCGTTCGAGGTCAGGACGACGAACGGGCGGCGGGTCGCGGCGACGGTGCCGAGCTCGGGGATGGTCACCTGGAAGTCGCTGAGCACCTCCAGCAACAGGCCCTCGACCTCGATGTCGGTCTTGTCCACCTCGTCGATGAGCAGCACCGTCGGCTCCTCGCGCCGGATCGCGGTGAGCAGGGGCCGGGTGAGCAGGAACTCCTCGGAGAAGATGTCGTCGTGGGTGGCATCCCAGTCGACACCGGAGTCGCCGGCGTTGGCGGCCTGGATCCGCAGGAGCTGCTTCTTGTAGTTCCACTCGTAGAGCGCGCGCGCCTCGTCGAGCCCCTCGTAGCACTGCAGCCGGACCAGCTCGGCGCCCGTCGCCCGGGACACCGCCTTCGCCAGCTCGGTCTTCCCGACGCCGGCCGGCCCCTCGAGCAGCAGCGGCTTCTCCAACGCGCCGGCGAGATAGGTGGTGGTCGCCGTGGCGGCGTCCGCGAGGTAGCCCGCCGCCGCGAGCCGGGTGGCCGCGTCGGCCGGGGCGTCGAACCAGGTCATGGCCCCATCCTGCCGTGCGCCGGTGTCTGTCACGTCACGCGGTCGTGACCCGGCCGCCCTCCCGTCGTTGTGATGGGCAGTGGGAAGAGACCCGGCGACGGGCTGACCGGGACACTGGACAAGGGGGGCTCATGAGCGTTGTCGTCACGGCCCCGACCTGGCTTCGGGTCGCCGTCCACGCCACGCGTACGTCGACCACCGTGGCCGCCCTCACCCTGCTGGTCGCCTTCGGCGGGATCGGCTCGGTCGCGACGCGACCGCCCACCGACCCGGCTCGCCGCATCGACATGTCGTCGGGTCCCCTCGACTCGCTGATGCAGGAGAACCGGTGCTCGCCGACCGGCTTCGACCGCGACGTCATCCCGAGCAAGGCGATCATCCGCACCCCGGACGGCGCCACCGAGCTGGTGTCCTTCGACCGCGGCTGGGCCGTGTTCCTGGGCGAGGCCGCGGGCGAGCTGGTCGCCGTCTGCCTCGGCCCGGCCGACGCCGGCTGACCCCGTCAGGGGTGCTGGCCGGACTCGGCATGCCCGATGGTGCAGTGCCGAGCTCGTCCCATCCGCAACCCTGCCGGGCCGGACGCCCGACAGGGTTGCGGCGGCTGCACGAGACGGCCCACCCGGGTCTCGGGGTCAGTGCGCAGTGGGGTGCACACGTGGGGCCGCTGCTCCTGCAGCTGCACACGCCGGGCGGCAAGGGGACGACTCTGCGCACCGACGTGGGATCTGTGGACCGTCCTGGTCAGCCTGGATCGACGACGGGGGTCGCGTACCAGATCGTGCGGTGAGTCCAGCGCCCCGGGCCGAGCCGCTTGCCCGAGCACACCACGATCACCAGCTGCTCCGGCCCCCACCAGCGGAAGGCCTTCTTGCGGGGGACCTTGGTGGCGCCGTACTTCTTGCGCCCGGTGACCTGGTAGCAGGCATTCGCGGAGCCGTTGGCGAGCTGGAGCCGGTCACCCACGGCGAGCGAGCGGAGCAGCGCGTTGCCGAGCGCCGAGTCGTCGGGCCAGGTGTGCGCCACCATGATCACGCTGCCCTTGCCGCCGCCCGGCCGGACCTGCGGATCGAGGCCCATCAGCCACTTGCCACGCTTGGTGACCGGCGGCGTGCCGACCGCACCCGAGGGGGTACGGCGCACGCGCACGACGCTGACCGACCGGCCGATCGCGGGGATGCTGGTCGTCGCCGGGGTGAACGGTCCTGCCGGTGTGGAGCAGGCCGCGGTCGCGCGGACCCGCTCCACGGGTGTCGCGTCCGCGCCGGGGACGACGGCCCCGCCCAGCACCACGGCGAGGCTGACCGTCAGTGCCGCAGCGACACCTGCGTGCGCGACGGCGCGCAGCGGGCCACGCGTGTGCACGACCCGCTGCGGCCCGGATCGTTCGAGGGCCATCCCTACCTCCAAGAAGCTGATGTCCGCGGACGCGGAACGGGCGCGCACCGACGGTGCTACGTCACGCCGAGTTCCTCGCGTCTCCGACGGAGGCAGGACGCGAACCGTCGATCCCCTCCACCTGCCTGGACGCTAGCGGCGCGATCGAGGCCCACTCCGCGCTTCGGCAGAGCTGGTTGAGGATTGTCCCCCGTTGAGGGGGCAGAGCCGGGTCATGGGAGCCCGAGCGATCCGTCGCTCATGACGACGGGGTCATCAGGCCGTCTCGGATCGCCTCCCGGTTGAGGTCGATCTTCGTCCGCACCGGACGCCCGACGTCGGCGTACTTGGCCTTCACGCGCTCGATGTACTTCTTGACGGTGTCGCGCTTCACCCCCAAGGCCTCGGCGACCGCGTCGAGGGTCAGGCCGGACGCGTAGAGAACCAGGGCGCGCTCCTCCTGATCGCTGAGCCGGGGACGCTGAGCGTCCCCCGCCATCACGCTCGCCAGCTCCGGGGTGATCCACTGACGGCGCCGGAGCACCGCCCAGAGCGCAGCGACGATGTCCTCCTCGGTGTCCCTCTTGCCCACGAAACCGGTGACTCCGGCGCGGATCATGGCGCGCACGAGCGGGACCGACGCCATCGCGGAGAGCACCAGGACACGCAGCCCGGAACGCACCAGCCGCTCGACGACGGCCGGGTCCGCGTCGCGGCCACGGTCGACGACGAGGTCGAGGACGACGACATGCGGCCGCTCGTGCGACGACCGGCCCGCCATCCAGGTCATCAGCTCGTCGAGCGTCTCGCAGGAGCACACCACCCGCAGGCCGGGCTGCCGGCCGACCAGCTCCTCGGTGCGCAGCCGCTGCAACCGATGGTCCTCGACGATCGCGACGCGCCAGTACGCAGGCCCGCCCTCCTGCACGTGTGTCACTGGATATGAGCCTTCCTGAATCTCCGCTGCCCCGGACTCGACCAGGTGGAAGACTGGGGGGACTGCGGGCGGGCGCGCCAGGCCGTTGGACAGCACGCGGTCCCTCGCGTCGTCTGGCGTCGATCGCGCCGGCCGTCCTGTCACCTGTTCGGGGGGCATTTGAGCCGAGTTGCCCCACTTAGGGGGATTCGCGCACCGGGAGGCCGATAGAAAGCCGGGCATGTCCGCATTGACTACCTCCCCCCGACGTCGCGTGAGGCTCGCCGGCATCGCCGCGCTGGCCACCGCGACCGCCACGATCACCATCTTCGGAAGCGTGCCCAGCTCGCACGCCGATCCCGCCCCCGAGCCCGAGGAGCCGACCGTGCTCGGCGTCGGCGCGTTCGAGGAGACCCCCGCTCCCGGCTCCTGCGCCGCAGTGGTCACCCTCGAGGGCGCCAACGGCGGCACCGCCGTCTCCACCGGCGACGACGACCCGGAGACCGAGGACCCGGACGACCCGATCCAGGTCGGCGGCGGCCAGGGCGCCCGCATCCAGTTCCGCATCCCGGTAGCGCCGGGCGACGTGCTCACCGGCGTGGTCGGCGACGGCGGTTCCGGCGGCGGCATCGGTGGCGCCTCCGGCGACGACAAGGGCGGCAACGGCGGTCCCGGCGGCCACACTGGTGGTGGCGGCGGCGGCTACACCAGCTTCTCAGTCAACGGCGACCTCGTCGCGCTGGTCGGCGGCGGCGGCGGCTCTGGCGGCGGCCACAACGGCGACGCAGGCGGCGGCGGTCACGCCGGCGTCGTCGACGGCGCAGGCACGTGGGCCGGCCAGGAAGGCGCGGCCGGCAACGATGCCACCGCTGACACGCCCGGCGCGCCCGGCGGCGGCCAGGGCGGCGACACCAGCGCACCCGGCGCCGGCGGCGTCCACGCGAGCGACACCGACAACAACGGTCACCCCGGCGACGCCCGCAACGGCGGTGAGGGCGGCGGTCCCAACGGCGCCGACCAGGGCGGCGGCGGCGGCGCCGGCTACTTCGGCGGCGGCGGCGGTGCCACCACCATCGGCGACGTGACCGGCCCGAACGGCGCGATCATCGGCGGCGGCGGTGGCGGCGGCTCCAGCTACTTCGACACCGCCCACGGTGCGGCTCTCATCCCCCAGGCAGAGGGCGAGAAGCTGGCCGACGACGAGCCGAGCCGCGACGGCACCGGCGAGATCGAGTGGGTGCCGTGCAACTACGACCTGTCGGTCACCAAGACGGCCGCGGCCGAGGTGTTCGAGTCCGGCACGCCGGTCACCTACACCCTGGTGATCACCAACAACGGTCCCGACCTGATGGGCATCGACGACACGGTCACGGTCACCGACGACAAGGCCGGCGGCGGCACCCTGGTGTCGGTCCAGGCCAGCGGCAGCGGCACGCCGTTCTCCTGTGACACCGCGGTCGGCTCGGCGATCCCCGCCGACGGCGAGCTCGACTGCTCGCGGCCCGTGGGCGGCGACGTCCGCGGTCTCGACAACGGCGAGAAGCTGACCCTGGTCTACAGCAAGGTCCTCACCGGCAACGCACCCGTGCTGAACAACGTGGGCGTCACCGACCGCGGCAACCCGGCGAACAACACCGCGGCCGCCACCGTGCAGCCGGCCGTTCCCGGTGTCGCGCTGGTCAAGAAGGCGACGCCCAAGAAGGTCGCCAAGCTCGGCGAGAAGATCAAGTACACCTTCAAGGTGACCAACACCGGCAACATCGCGCTGAAGACGGTCACGATCGCGGAGCAGCAGTTCAGCGGCAAGGGCAGCCTGACGCCGAAGTGCCCGGCGCTCCCGGCCACCGGCCTCGCCCCCGGGGCCTCGATCACCTGCACGGCCACCTACAAGGTCCACAAGCGTGACCTGGTGGCCGGCAAGGTGGTCAACGTCGCAACGGCCGCCGGCACCACCCCCGCCGGCAACCCGGTCCAGTCGCTGCCGTCGAAGGCCAAGGTCAAGACGCCCAAGCAGCCCAAGAAGGTCGCGGGTACGCCTGCCACTGGCGCCCGGAGCCTCTCCGGACGCTGAGCCAGACCAGGCACCACCCCAGGCTGGATGTCGAAAGGCGGAGGGGCCGCACCCGTTCGGGTGCGGCCCCTCCGTCTTAGAGGTTCCGCCAATAGGTGGACCACACACCGGAGGGCGCGTTGCCCCTCGGCGCGGGGCGTCGTCACACGTGCCCGACGTACCCGTCGTCCACGGCGATCCGGCTGAGCTCGACCTTCGAGCGCACCGGCCGACCCGCCGCGGCGTACTTGGCCTTCACCCGGCCGATGTAGGTCTTCGCCGACTCGGGCTTGACCCCCAAGGCCTCGGCGACCGCGCCGAGGGTGAGCCCGGAGGCATAGAGCACCAGAGCCCGCTCCTCCTGGTCGCTGAGCTGCGGACGGTCGGCGTCGGAGGCGATCACGGCGGCGAGGTCAGGGGTCATCCACTCGCCGCGGCGCAGCACGGTCCACACCGCGTCGACCACGTCCTGCTCGGAGTCGCGCTTGCCGACGATCCCGGCGACTCCGGCCTTGATGACGGCGCGGACCAGGGCGGGTGAGGCGAGCGCGGACAGCACCAGGATCCGCAGACCGGCGTCGACGAGGCGAGCCACGACGTCCGGGTCGACGCTGGGCCCACGATCGACGCTGAGGTCGAGCACGAGCAGCTGGGGGCGCGAGCTCACCGGTGCACGCTGCACCCAGGCGAGGAACTCGGGCAGCGTGCTGCAGCTCGCCACCACGACCAGGCCCGACTCGCGTCCGAGGATCTCCTCGGTACGGCGACGTTGCAGCAGGTGGTCCTCAACGAGGGCGACCTGCCAGACCTCCGACCCTCCATCTCCCACGAGGACAAGTCTCGCAGTCCGGCGTCGAGATGTCGGCGGGTTACCCGAACTCACCCTGTCGCAGGCGAGAGAATGCCCGCGTGACCAGACTCCGAGCACAGGTCCGGTTCGGTCCCCTGGTCCGCGACCTGGTCCGTCGCGCGGCA
The DNA here is from genome assembly GCF_029961765.1 of Nocardioides sp. QY071. Taxonomy (NCBI): domain Bacteria; kingdom Bacillati; phylum Actinomycetota; class Actinomycetes; order Propionibacteriales; family Nocardioidaceae; genus Nocardioides; species Nocardioides sp. QY071. Next base: position 361,504 of record NZ_CP124681.1, on the reverse strand, counting down.
CCCTTCACCCCCGCCGAGGACGGCTGGGCGACGCACACCCTCGCCGACTCGATACGACGGGTGCTCCTGCTGGCCACCGTCGGCTGTCAGCTGGTGATGCTGGGCGCGATCTTCGCCTCCGACCGGCCGATCGGCTCACTGCTGCCCCTCCTTGTGGCTCACGTCGCGGTGCTGTTCACGACGCTGGTTGTCCGAGCTGGCCGACTGCCGCTGTGGCTGCCGATCGTGGGGGTCGACCTGCTGTTCGTGGCCGACTGGTGGGCCGCCGCGTCGATGAACGACCCGCTGCTGTTCGCGGCCTGCTGGATGTTCAACCTCAGCAGCGCCATGCCCGCGTTCGTGCTCCGCGGCCGCCTCGCCCTCGCGATGCCCGCCGCGACCGTGGTGCTGGTCCCGGTAGCCATGCTGGTGACCCGACCCGAGCTGCCCACCACTCTGCCGATCTCGGTGTTCGTCACCCGCTGCGCGATCGTGCTGGCGACCCGGATCTGCCAGACCTATCTCTACGACTTCGCGGGACGTGCCGACGCGACCACGATCGCCGCGCAACGCCGGCGGGCCGCGGCCGCCACCCAGGAGGCGGCCAGCCGGGCCTCCGCCGAGGACGCCCGGGTCCTGCACGACACCGTGATCAACACCCTCGCAGCCCTCGCCAGCGGCGGCGCCGCGGTGCGCGACGCCGACGCGGTGCGCGAGCGCTGTGCGCGCGACATCGCGACCGTCAGCGCGCTCCGCGATGGCGCCGAGCCGGCCACCGACAACGGTGGGCTACGGGCGGCGTCATTCGACCCCCGGATACGAGTTCGCCACCGCGGACTCGACGACGACGAGTTGGCCCGGCTCGAGGACGACCTGCTCCCGGCCCGACTCCGGGCGCTGCGCCGGGCCGCCACCGAGCTGGTCCAGAACGCCGCCAAGCACGCCGGTGTCGGCGAGGTCGACATACGCGCTGAGGAGAGGGACGGGCGCCTGGTGGTGACCGTCGCCGACGACGGCGTCGGCTTCGACGGGCAGGTCGGCACCTCCGGCGGCCTGGCCGTCTCGGTCCTGGACCGCGCCCGGGAAGCCGGGATCGAGGTCGATCTCGACACCGCGCCGGGCGCCGGGACACGGGTCACCCTGACCGTGCCGACCACCGGCGCACCGCCCGCCAAGTCCGGCACGGAGCGGAACATCGCCAGCATTGTGCAGGTGCTGCGCCGCGACGCCTGCCTGCTGTACGCCGCCGGGGTGTCCATCATCGGCTTCTACCTCGCCGTCACCAACCACCCGGGCGAGGCGACGCCGGAGTACCTGATGGCAGGCCTCTCCGCTCTCGGCGCGGGGGTGGCCTGGCGGACCACCCGGCGTCGCGAGAGCCTGCCGACGTGGGTGGTGGTCCTGCTCACCGCCGCGGCGGCGGTCGGGTTCGTGCTCTCCGCCGCGGCAGTCGACTACGGACGCGAGGATCCGGTGCTCTGGCAGGCCATCGGCGCGACGGGCCCGCTCATCGTGATCACCGAGCTCGGTCCCCGCCGGTCCATGGCGGTGTGGGCCGCGTTGTCGTACGGCGCCGTGGTCGTCGCAGTCGCGGTGGCCGTCGGACAGTCCTCCCAGCAGGCCGAGACGATCACCCTGATAGCGGGCGCGGCCGGGCTCGGACTGGTAGCTGGCTGGGCCCGGTTCCAGCACACGATCGGCGCGATCGGCACGCAGGCTGCGGCCGACCAACGGGCCGGCTGGGCCGCGGACACCCGGCTGGCGGAGCGGGAGGCAGCCGACCGGTCCCGAGCGCGTTGGCGCGTCGCCGGACTGAACCGCTCCCTGGAGCTCCTCGAGGCGGTGTACGGCGCCACCGACCCCGGCGCCCCGGCGCTGCGCGAGCGCTGCGCCAGCGAGGAGGCCTACCTGCGCCAGCTGACCCTGCTCCATCCCGACCTGGTCCATGTCGGCCAGTGGTTCGCCCGGGCGCTCAGCGACGCCCACGAACGCGGCGTCCGGCTGGTGGTGCGGGCCGGCGGCACCGACCTGCCCGCCGAGATGGCGGCCGGCGTAGGCGATGTCGTGCTGGCGGCGGTGGCCGAGACCCCGCGCGGCACGGACCTCACCGTCACCCTGTTCCCGGCCCCCGAGGGCGTCCGGATGACCCTGGTCGGCGCGCACCCCCACGTCACAGCCGGCATACGCTCGGCGAGCGGGCCGATCGCAGTGAGCGCCCAGGTGCTGTCGGTGGGCGGTCAGGACGTCGCGGAGCTCCTACTCGACGTGCCGGCCTGAGTCCCGCACCCCTCAGAGCTCGTCTTCGACAGGCCGCACCAGCGGGAGCAACCGCACGCTCACCTGCTCGTCCTCGGACAGAAGGTGGTTCCCCGCCAGCTCGTCCTCGGCCGCCCAGGCTGCGGCCACGGCGTGCGGGAACGGGCCGAGGTACTCGGTCAGCGACACGCTGCGGACCATCACCGCGTACGGCTGGTCCATCCGGGTGAGGAGATCCTGGACCCAGCGGTCGACGACCACGTCGGGGCTGCGCTTGGACTCGTCGGGCTCGCCCCACCACGGCTCCTCGGTGGTCTGCAGCAGGTCGGTGTAAGGCGGTGCCCCGCGCCCCTCGTCGTGCCGGCGCCGCAGCGGGTCACCTGGCGGACCGCAGGTCGCGGCCGAGCGTCGACCTCGGTGATCGCAATGCCGGACGCCAGGAGGTGGCGGTCGAGGCCGTCCGCGGTCAGCAGCTCGACGGTGAGGAAGCGGTTCTCGGCGCTTGGCAGCAGGCAGGTCACACCGTCCTGTGCCACGGCAGCCGGTTCGGCCTGGGCCTGACCCTGGGAGCCCACGGCCAACACTCCCAACGTCATGACACCCGAGACGGTGGCCAGATACCCCGACTCTGGACGTGGTGGCATGGCCTGCTCCTTCCTGGAGGTGAAATGGAGCAGATGCGCCCGACGGCGGCGGTGGACAAGAACCACCACCGCCGCCGGAGTCATGTCGCTGTCAGCCCAGCGGAACCGCGGTGACCACGACGTTCTGGCGGTAGTGGAACCCGCCGCTCGACGTCGTCACCTTGCCCGCGCAGCTGATCAGCACCAGCTGGTGCTCACCGGTGGTCGAGAAGAACCGGTCGGGCAGCTTCGAGGTCCGCGAGAACCGCTGGATCGAGGTGACCCGGTAACGCAGCTTCTTGCCGCCCTGCCAGAGCGTCACGACCTTGCCCTTGCGGATCTTGGTCAACTTCCAGAACGCACCCGGCCGGTCGTGCCGGTCCGACACGTGACCCGCGATGACCGTGGTACCGATCAGATCGTCCGCCGCGGCGGACTGGCTGAGCTGGCCCGTGCGGGCGACATTGCCGGGCACCTGCATGGTGCCCCTCTTGATGCCGACCAGCGAGGTCCGGGCGTTGACGCCCAGCGACGGGATCCGGATCCGGTCGACCGTACGACGTCCGGCCGGCTTCCATCCGTCGTTGGCGAAGCCCGTGCTGACGGTCGGCGTCGCGTAGGCCGGCTTGTGCACCAGGGTGGTCTCCGACACCAGGCCGCAGGCGTGCGACGCGGCGGTGTTGTGGCTGTCGGCCGTGGTCGACGCGACCCAGGTGTAGTAGCCGGTCTGGTTGACCTGGACGGTCGGCGTGTGGACGACACCGTTGCCCGGCGTGAAGTTCACCGTGCCGACGGCGTTGGCCGGCGTGCAGGCGATCTTGTCGCGGGAGGCGAACGGACCGTACAGCGTGGCCGAGCCGGTGGCGCCGTACCCGGGGACGAAGCCGGTGATGGTGACCTTGTCGAACACCTGGGCACCGGGCTTGACCTGGTCGTGCGAGGTCTCCGTCGTCAGCGACACCTTGGACTCGCCGCCCGAGCCGGTGCCCGACTGCTGCACCGTGGTGGTCTCGGCCGCGAGCCCGCAGGCGTGGGTGGCCTTGTCGTTGCGGTCGTCCGCGCTCACCGTGACCTGCCAGGTGTAGAGCCCGGGCTGGGTCACCGTGACGGTCGGGGTCGTGATGGTGCCGTTGGCCGGGGTGAACGTGACCGTTCCGGCCACGTTGCCCTCGGTGCAGACGGTGTCGTTGACCGCGGAGAGCGGGCCGTAGAGGACCGCGGTGCCGGTGGCGTTGCCACCCGGGACGAACCCGGTGATGGTCACGACGTCGTGCAGGCTCGCGCCGACCGTCACCGTGGCCGCGGAGGCCTGGGTGTTGACGGTCGGGGCGCCCTTCTGGACTGACACGGTCTGCGCGGTGTCGTTGATGTCCTTGTGCTCCGCGACGACGGCCGGCTGACCGGTCACGGTCAGCTCCTCGAACGCAACCAGCGACTGACCCGCGTAGCCGGCCGGAACCGTGAACTCGACCTCGACCGTGCCGTTGGCGCTGACCGGGGTGAAGGTCTTGGTGCCGGTGATCCCAGTCGCCGAACCATCCGACTTCTTCCGCAGCTCACCGGTCACCGTGTACGACGTACCCGGAGTCAGGTTCGAGTAGGCGATCGTGTCCACCACGACCCCACCACCGGCGGGGATCGTGTGGTCGTCGTCGGCCTTGTCGACCAACGTGGTGCCGATCGACGGAGCCGGAGCGGCGGTCCAGCTGACGGCGGCCGAGCCGGTGGTGGTAGCGGTGCTGGCCGCGACCAGGACCAGCGACTGCGCGTGGTTGCCGGTCGTGGGGGTGCCGCCGCTGGTGGTCGGCACGGAGATGGTCATGCCGGTGCCACCCGCGCCCTGCGCAGTGACGGTGACGGTGGCGGAGCCGGCGGTGGTCGAGCCGCGCAGGTCGAGGTAGATCTGCTGGCCGTCGGTGACGGCCGAGGTGTTGATCAGGGTTCCCGCGGCATCGGTCACGGCGACGCCCGGGGCGACGGTGACGCTGACGGTCGGCTGGTTGGTGTGGACCGTGAACGGGCCGACCAGCGTGCCGGCCTGCTGCGCGCCGGCCGGAGCGGTGACGGTCGCGGTGACCGAGGCCGAGCCGGGCGTCAGGGTGTTGCCCTGGTTGATCTTGCCGATCAGGTACCAGTACGCCGCCTCGGCGTTCGCCGTCGAGTCGGAGCCCGCCCAGTTCCAGTTCGCGTCGAAGGTCAGGTCCGTGTAGCGCCAGATGGCGTACTGGATCGCCTCGATCGCGTCGTTCGGCGTGAGACCGGGCACGCCGGCGGCCGTGGCGAAGTCCGACAGGCTGATCGCCGGGTAGCTGTTGGCGACGATCCACATCACCTTGCCGGGGATGGTGGGGTCAGTGTCGTAGTAGTTGGTGCCCAGGAAGGCCGATACGTTGCCGGCGACGCCGGTCGTACCGGTCTTCGCCGACACGTTGTGCTCGATGCAGTACGCCCAGTAGTCGGGGGTTCCCGGGTTGCTGGTGTCCGCCGGCACGGGCGAGTACACGCTGTGCAACCGCGTGCCCGGGTGTCCCTGCACCAGCGTGCCGATCCAGACGGTGTCGCCGGCTCCTGGCTGGGTCGTCGCCGACGCCGACGGCGCCAACGACGGCATCACGACTGCACCAAGGGCGAGAGCCAAGCCCATCACCCAGGCTCGCCACCCGCGGTGGCTCCACGTCGACTTACTCACTGATCTGTCCCCTTCGTTCTCATCGACGCACCGTTGCGCCGGCTGGTCGGTCAACATGGATCTGCACGTCTCGCGGCCCGGTCTGGGGCCCCACCCCAGCTGTGGGCATCTTGCAAGCACTGAAACGCCCCAGGACAGCGAATGCGCCGGCCTCAGGGCCGAATGACCCCCCTTTGGGGGACATGTCGAGGTCACCCATCCGCGCCACCGGGCCGCGGCACGAGGTGTGGGCAGAACGGCGGCAGCAGCGGTGTGACCCGGTAACTGCGGTCGGCGGCCACCTCGGCGTTGACCTTGCGGTCGTCCTCGAGGGCGCACAGGGCGGCCTGGGCGTCGAGGTATGGCCCGGACACGTAGGTCAGGCCTCCCTCGGTGATGGCCAGGACATGTGGACGGTCGAGGTCGGCGACGCTCTCGGCGATGACGTGGTCGACCAGCAGCTGCAGCGTCTCTCTGACCGGACGACTCGTCACCCGATCGGGTGACGAGTCGTCCGACCCACGGTTCGTTGTGACGGCTCCCATGCCAGGGAGACACGCTCGGATCCTTGCCATGACGCGATCGGACCGAAGACTTTTGCGTCAGATCCGGGCCGCGACGCTGTCTACGAGGCGTGATGCAGCAGGCCGAGACCTCCGTCGATGTCCTCCACCCGCGCTGGGTGCACCGGGCCGTGGCGACCGCGGAGCGGCTTGCCGTCCACCCGGCGGCGCTCCAGCTGCGTCGGCTCAGCGAGGCGCCCGAGCTGCTCGACGACATCGTGCTGGCCCACGCCCTGGACGTGACCCACGCCCGGACGACGACAGCGCTGCTGAGCCCGAGCCTGCGGCACCAGCGTCGGCATGCCCTGCTGCGCGTGCACGCCGAGCTCGTCGCGCAGCTGCCCCGCGCAGGCGCCGAAGCGCGGCTCGTCGAGGCCGTGACCAGCCGGATCCGGGCCGAGGCCGCCCGCGCGTGGCTGGACGACTCGGCCCGCTGGCCTCAGTAGCCGTCGCCCTGCCGCCCCGGCGCCGGTACGGCGATCGCCCGCGTGTTGTTGCCGAGGTCGGCGTCGCGCCCATCGAGGCCGGAGATCGCGAAGGTCAGGTACGTCGTGTGGGCGACCTTCACGTCGAGGATCACCTGGGTGATCCCCGAGCCGACCGTGACGAGGTCGGACCACGGACCGTGCTGGGCCCGCGAGGCGCAGTCGGTCGCGCCGCCCGCGCTCACGCAGTAGTTGGTGGCGCCGACGCCGCCGAGCGCGACCTGGACGGCCTGGCCGTCACCGTCCACCTGGAGGGTGACACGGCGCCAGGCCGGGCCCGACGGGGAGCCGGCCAGGACCGGCGTGCCGAGGCGCGGGTCGCGCTCCGGCTGGGTCGTCGGATCGGTCGACGTGGTGGGGTCGGTCGGGGAAGGGTCCGAGCCCCGCTGCTGCGGCGCGGTCTCGGCCCGCGGGGGCGTGGACGCGACGGGCGGCGCCTTGACCTCGGTGAATATCAGCTGGTCGGCGGGGCGCTTGCGCGCGGCCGAGGTGACCTCGACGGGCGTCGGCGTCTCCTCGACGACGGGGGTCTTCGTGTGCGGCGCCCGGTGCTTGGCGGCGCGCGGGGCGGCCGGCGTGACGGGGTCCGCGGCCTCGCTGGAGCGGGTCGGCGCTGGCGTCACCGACGCCGCCGCCTCGTTCGGCTCAGGCGAGCGGATCGCGACCAGCGCGACGCCGGCGACCACGCCGGCGACCGCTGTCGCAGCGAGCACCCCGGTGAGGGCCTTGCCGAAGGAGCCGCTGATGATCGCACCGATCCCACCGGCCGCCGTCGCGCCGACGGCTCCGGTCGCAGCCAGCGAAAGCACGAGGGGCGCGAGCAGCGCACCCACGTCACGGCGGGCTTCACCGAGCTCGAGGATCGCGATCGGGCAGCTGTTGCAGGTGCGCAGGTGTCGCTCGACCGTCTCCTGGCGGGCCCGGGTGAGGTGGCCGTTGACGTACCCGGGCAGGTAGCCGACGACCTTCTTGCACTCGGTCGAGTCGGCGGCCTGGGTGTACTGCGCCAGGTAGGCGTCGGCGAGGCCACGTCGGGCCCGCAGCGCCAGCGCCGCGACCGCGTTGGCCTTGATGCCGAGCAGCTCACCGACCTCTTCGTGGGGCACCCGGTCGACTTCGCAGAGCCATAGCACCTGCTGCCACCGGGCGGGCAGCGTCGCGAACGCCTCGCGCACCACCCCCGTGGTGAGGTGATTGCCCGACGTGTCGTCGGTGACGAGCAGCGGGATCAGGTCGCCCGGCTCAGTGGTCACCTCACGGCTGCGGCCGCGCAGCTTGTTGACGGCGACGTTGTGTACCGTGACGCTGAGGTACGGCCGGAAGGTGGTCGTCGGTCCGCGCCCACCCTTGAGGATCGCGAAGATCCTCTCGAACGCCTCGGCAACCACGTCCTCCGCGTCACGCTGGCCGACGGTACGCCGGGCCACGGCGAACGCGTAGGCGCGATGCCGGACGAACAGGACGCCGAACGCGGCCTCGTCTCCCCGCCGGACCTGCTCCAGCAGCTCTTCCTCGGAATGAAGCTCCATGACTCCCCCAAAAACCAGTGACCCGGCCGCTCCATAGCGGCAGGGTTCACCGCCCCACCTGATCGGCCCCGTGGCCGGATGACTCGATGAACTGACCAGCTCCATCACCACTGCCCGCGGGGAGCCACTCGTCAGCGGTGATGCACCTGTCCCACTTCACGGTAGGCCGGACGTTCCGGCGACCGGAGCGAAGGTGCCCAACTGGGCGGAATTTGTCCCCCGAACGGGGGTCACTGCGGCAGGTTCTCCAGCACAGCGGCGTTATGGCGGAACCCGGTTGTCTCATAGCCCACCACCGTCACCCAGGGCGCGAGGGACAGCACCAGCAGACACCACACCAGCCCTACATCGGCGGCGGCCATCAGCAGCGCCGCGGCGATCACGACGGCGGTGCCGACCAACAGCAGCACGTGCAGCCGGTCGAAGCTGCGGGTCAGCGACGAGTAGCCGGCGTAGAAGACCACGAGGTAGACAGCCACCGGGATCGCGACGGTGAGCACGATGGCGACCAGGCTCAGATGGGTCTCGTGCTCGAGAAAGGTGGCGCCGCCGTGCAGCCCGGCGCCGACGGCGACGACGCTGCCGAACACCAGCAGGTGGCCGTAGCCGAAGCCGAAGGAGCGCTCCGGGTGCGCGTGCAGGATCTGCCCGGCCGGCACGACGAAGTAGCTCCACCAGATGCCGAAGGTCAGCGCGGTCCCGGCCATCGCGAGCAGGACGATCTCCCATGTCAGGCCCCCCGCCGCGAGCGCGTTGAGCGACGCCATGGTGCCGATCAGCCCCTCGCCGAGGGCGATGATGACCATCAGGCCGTAGCGCTCGGCGATGTGGTGGGCGTGCCAGGGAGTTCCGGCGAGGCGGGTCTCGGCGTACACCGGGCCACTGACCTCGACGAGGAACGGGATCGCGAGCAGCGCGAACGAGGCGCCGACCGGTAGGTCCACCAGCGCCAGCCCGATCCAGAGCACCTGGGCGAGCAGGATCGAGACGAGATAGGTGCGCACGACGTCGCGCCGGACCGCGTCGTGGGAGCCGGCACGCCACCACTGCAGGACCATGGCAACCCGCATCATGACGTAGCCCCACACCATGACGTCGAGGTCGAGGGTGTCCTTGCGCTCCGTGACGGAGTCGAACATCGGCTTGATGCCGAGCGCGAAGACCAGCACGCCGACCATCTGCAACATGGTGGTCAGCCGGTAGATCCAGTCGTCGGTGTCGTACGCCGAGGCGAACCAGCTGAAGTTGATCCACGCCCACGAGATGCCGAAGGTAGCGAAGCAGAAGGCGACGACGCCGGGGACCACGTGCTCGTGGGCCAGGGCGTGCGCGAGCTCGTTGGCCGCCGTACCGAAGGCGACGGCGAAGGTGAGGTCGAACAGCAGCTCCAACGGGCTGGAGACCCGGTGACTGTCGTGGGGGTCGCGGCCGATCATCCGGCGGCGGCCGTGACGGACCTCCGGTTCAACACTCTCCGACATGGGGCGGACAATAGGCCCGATCGGGGCGCGGGAGACGGGTCGAGCCCCGGCGAGGGGCGCGGGCGGGGCCAAGTGTGATCAATCCGTGACCTCAGCCGCCGTGGGCAACAGCACGGTCACCGTCAGGCCCGCGCCGTGGTCACAGTCGAGGTCGACGACACCGTCCGGGCGAGCGACGTGCTGCCCGTCCTGGCACAGCCGCAGCTGACCGCCGGCGCGCTCGGCGATCCCGGCGACGAGCGCCAGGCCGAGGCCGGCGCCGGTGCGGGACCGTGCCTCCTCGGCGCGCGTGAACCGTTGGGTGGCGGTTGCAAGCAGGGCGGGCGGCATCCCGGCGCCCGCGTCGCTGACCGTCAACCGCACCCAGCCGGGGCCCGGCCGGTCGACGACCAGACGAACCGGCGGGGCGCCGTGCCGGACGGCGTTGTCGAGCAGGTTGGCGAGAACCCGCTCCGCCTCGTGGTCGGCGATGCCGACGGGGGTGGTGGTGGCGAGCAGCTCGACCTCCCAGCCGGCGGCGCCGGCGGGATCGGCGACCCGGCGCTCCTCGACGACCCGCGCGACGACCTGCGCGAGGTCGCTCTCGCCGCCACCCACTGGCCCGGCGCCCACCTGGAGGAGCTGGTCGGCCAGGCGTGCGAGCCGGTCGAGGTCGATGGCGAGCTCGTCGAGGATCCGCTCGTGCTCGTCCGACGTACGACGTCGCCGGCGGGCCAGCTGGATCCGGCCGGTCAGCAGGGTGAGCGGGGTGCGCAGCTCGTGGCTGGCCTCGGCGACGAACTGCCGTTCGCGCTCCAGTGCCCGCTCCAGGCCGGCGAGCATGTCGTTGAAGGTGTGGCCGAGCCGGGTCACCTCGTCGTCGCGCCCGGCCGGCACCTCGAGGCGCAGGTCGGCCGCCCCCGTCGCGATCGCCGCGGCCTGCTGCCGGTACCGCTCCACCGGACGCAGCGCCGCGCGGGCCAGTCGGTCGCCGACGAACGCCGTCACCAGCAAGGTGCCGAGGCCGGCGACGACCAGCTGCAGCAGCAGCTCACGCAGCGCCTCGTCCTCGCGGTCCCGCCGGACACCGACCAGCAGCCGGCGTTGGTGCGCGAGTCCCACCGCCCGGATCCGGTACGACGCCCGCCCGGTCGAGAGCCGCGCCTCGACGTCGTGCTTGCCGTAGCCGCTGGTGACCAGCATCGGCGTCGTACCGGCCGGTCCGCCGTGGTCGACGACCGTCCCGTCGTCGTCCACCACCTGCCAGGCCAGGCCGATCGCCTCGGCCGCGTCGCGATCCCGGGCGACCCCGTCGTCGCCGACGATCGGCCCCAGGGTGCTGACGCCGTGGGCGAGCTCGGTGTCCAGGGCCCGGTCGAGCGCGAAGTCGACGCGCCAGTAGACGAACGCGCCCGCCGCGACCAGCACGACGAGCGTCGCGACCGAGAAGCCCGCGACCAGGCGTGCCCGCAGCGGCCAGCGGCGCGGTCGCACCAGGTTCGCGCGGTTCACGGGTGAGGGTCGGGCGGGTCGAGCCGGTAGCCGACTCCGCGCAGGGTCGTGATGGTGCGGGTCCCGAAGGGCCGGTCGATCTTGGCCCGGATCGCGGCCAGGTGGACGTCGATCACGTTGCTGCGCAGGTCGGTCTCGCCGTCCCACACCTCGTCGAGGATGCTCAGCCGGCTGACGACCTGGCCGGCGTGCGTCGCGAGCAGGAAGAGGATGTCGAACTCGCGCGCCGACAGCGTGACCTCCTCGCCGGCCCGGGTCACCCTCCGTGCCCCCGGGTCGACGACGAGGTCGCCGACCTGGACCGGCGCGAGGCCGGTGAGGCTGTTGCGGCGGTACAGCGCGCGCAGCCGGGCCAGGAGCTCGTCGAGGTCGAACGGCTTGGGCAGGTAGTCGTCGGCACCGGCGTCGAGGCCCTCGATCCGGTCTCTCACCTCGCCGCGCGCGGTCAGCATCAGGATCGGCGTCACCAGTCCGAGGCCACGCAGCTGGCGCGCCACGCTGAGCCCGTCCTTGCCGGGCAGCATCCAGTCGAGCAGCGCGACGTCGTACTCCGTGCCGGCAAGGAGCCGCTCGTACGCCGTACGCCCGTCGTGGACGACCTCGACGTCCCAGCCGGCCTCGCTCAGCGACTCGTCGAGCAGGTCGGCCAGGCGGACATCGTCCTCGGCGACCAGTACCCGCATCACGGCTCCACGGTAGTGCTCATCCGGCCGCGGCGGTGGCGAGCGAGCACGTGGCGACCGACGAGGAACGCGAGGACCACTCCAGTGAGCACCAGGCCGGCGTTCGAGAGCTGGTGGGCGACGTGTTGCCAGCTGCTGCCCGCGAGGTAGCCGGCCGCCACCATCATGCCGCCCCACAGCACGGCGCCGGTGAGGTTGGCGAGCAGGAAGCGGCGGTACGGCATCCGCCCCATCCCGGCCAGGCCCGGCACCAGCACCCGGAGCGCGACGGTGAAGCGGCCGACCAGGACCGCCCAACCTCCGCGCCGCGACAGCGCGTGCTCGGCCCGGTCGAGCCGCTCGGCGCGGACGAACCGGCCCACCGTGGAGTCGAGGATCCGCCGCCCCCACCGCTTGCCGACGAGATAGCCGACGGTGTCGCCCGCGGCCGCGCCGGCGATGCCCGCGGCCGCCACGACGGCGACCGGCACGTGCCCCTGCCCAGCGACCACGCCGCCGAGCAGCAGCGCCAGCTCACCGGGGAAGACGAAGCCGAGGAACACCGAGGACTCCAGTGCAGGCAGCAGGAACACCACCACGACGGCCAGCCAGGCCGGGACAGCGAGGAGGTGCTCGACGAGCGCGGTCATGTCGCGACGGTAGGCCGGAGGAGATGAAGGAACCGTGAAGTCGCCGGGCGGCCAGGAACCGAAGAGCCCCCGTCGCGATCCGACGGGGGCTCTTCGCTGGCTGGCGGTGACGGAGGGATTTGAACCCTCGGTGGACTTGCGCCCACAAACGCTTTCGAGGCGTTCTCCTTAGGCCGCTCGGACACGTCACCGCGGGAGACATTACCGGAGCGGCGACGACGGTCCGAATCCCGGCACCCGCCCGGCGATGCCGTCGCGACGGGCCGAGGTCGCCGTTTGCCGTCCTCGACGACCGGGTACGCGGGCACTGGCCCAGACACCACGACGCACGGAGGACCCATGCCACCGGAAGGACCGCTGATCGGGAGCGGGATGAAGGCCCTGATCGCCGAGGCCGCCATCGCGGCCGACATGGAGCACCGCGGGTTCCTCAACTACGGCGGCGGGAACTTCGTCGAGGTCGGCAGCAACGCCAACGACTCCAACCCCGTCGTGTGGCGGATCACCGTGTCGGACGGCAAGGTGCAGCGCGAGATGATCTACGGCTCCGAGTCCGACTCGAGCGTGCCGAAGGTCGAGGACTACTCCCACCTCCAGGCTGACGTGTTCGACTACTGGCACAAGGCCATCGACGACGCCTTCGTGGACTGGGAGGACTTCCCGTCGGCGAACCCGCTCGGCTGGGACAAGGGCGCCGTGCTCAAGGGCGCAGCCGAGATCAGGGTCAACGCACACAGCGACGACAACACCGGCGAGGCGTCCGGCGCGAACGTGCGGCTCGACTCCGACATCTCCAACCTGATGACCCGCACCGGCCAGCTCAACGGGGAGTACGCCGAGGCGTTCAACGAGAAGTATGTCACCAAGCTGCGTCCCGTGCTCGACAACCTGCAGGCACTGACCATGGTGCTGGCCTACTCGCTGGCCGGCGAGGAGGAGCTGTTCCGGCGTACCCGTGAGCAGATCGCCCAGGTCGCCAACGACTCGCTCAAGGCGATGCAGGCATCGGGGCCCAAGGGTGGCGACATCACCGGCCTGAAGATCTTCCTGATCGTCGTCGGCGCGGTGTGTGCGGGGGTCGGCGCCGTCGCCGCGGGCGGCGTCGCCGTTCCCGTGGCGCTGAAGGTCGCCGCTTCACTCACCGGCGCCGGCGCCAGCGCCAGCGGCGGCCTGCTCGGCGCGCTCGTCAAGCCGCCGCCCGAGCCCGAGCCGATCCCGCTGGGCGCGGACCATCCCTCGAAGGTGCTGACCAACCTGGTCAACGGCCTCAAGGACATCAACACCCGGATCCGCACCGAGGAGCAGCTGCTCGTCGACCTCCTCGACGCCACCTACACCGACGCCGCCCCGGCGACCGCGGCCGGCCCGTTCAACATCGCCAAGCCCGAGCTGATCGGCAAGACCGGCAGCTCCGTCCTCGAGTCGCACCAGGTGCTGGTCGACAAGGAGACGATCGCCAAGATCACCGAGCTGTGGATCCCGTCGATCGTCGGCGACCTCAACGCGTGCACCGCCGAGCTCACCATTGGCGCGTCGGGCTGGACCCGTCCGGCCGGCATCGGCCTGTCGGCGACCGGGCCCTGGTCGTCGTACTCGAAGCTGCAGACCGGGGTCGCCGACCTGGTCAAGGACACCGCGACCGAGCTGACCGGATCCGCGGAGAGCCTGCAGGCGGCGGCCGCCGACATCGGTCTGTCCGACGAGCACGTCAACGAGAGCTACGCGGCGCAGGCCCGCAAGATCACCGAGGACAACATCAACTACTGACGATCAACCGACGCGGACCGCGTTCCGCAACCGGGCGTCGACGGCGGCCGGGCTGAGCACCTCGTCCAGCGCCAGGGCGGCGCACCCGACGAGGCCGGCCCGGTCGCCGTACGTCGCGGGGAGGAACTGCAGCTCACGGGTCGCCAGCGCGGACGACCGGGCATAGACCGCCTCGCGCACGCCGGCCGCGTAGACGTCGTACGCCGCGGCCATGTCGCCGCCGAGGACGACGGCGCGCGGGTTGAGCAGGTTGATGGCGACGGCCAGCAGCTCGCCGACCATCCGTCCGCTCTCGCGCAGCAGCTGCTTGGCCTCGGGGTCGCCGGCCAGGGCGTGGGCGACCAGGTCGCGGACGTGCTCGACCTCGCGCCCCTCCTCCCGCAGCCGCGCGACCAGAGCCCAGCCGGCGGCGATCGTCTCGAGGCAGCCGACGTCACCGCAGCGGCAGGGCCGGCCGGCAGCCTCGGACACCTTGGTGTGGCCGAGCTCCCCGGCGGCCCCGAGCGCTCCGCTGATGATCCGGCCGTCGGCGACGACGCCGAGACCGAGGCCGGTGGAGGCCTTCAGCACCAGCAGGTCGCGCGCCTGGGCGACGTGGCCGAGGTACTCCGAGCGGGCCAGCATGTCGGCGTCGTTGGCGAGGAAGAGCGGGGCGTCCGCCACCGCGGTGAGGTACGGCGCCAGCGGGATGCCGTCCCAGCCGGCCATGACCGGCGTGTCGACGCTGACCCCGCGCCCGGCGTCGACCGCACCCGGCAGCGACAGCCCGATGCCGAGCACGGGTGGCGTGACCGGACCGATCAGTTGCGCCAGTTGATCAGCCACGCCCGGCATCACCACGCCGGGTCCGGCGCCGATCTCGTGGTCGACCGCGGACGCGGCCAGCTCCGTGCCGCCGAGGTCGAAGACGGCGACCTGGGAGCGGGAGCGGCCGATCGCGACCGCGAGGACGCTACCGGCGTCGACCGCGAGCTCGAGGCTGCCGGGTGGGCGGCCGCCGGTGGAGGCGAGCCCGGCGCCGACCCGCAGCAGCCCGGCCTCGCCGAGCGCGCTCACCCGGGCGACCACCGCGGTGCGGGACAGGCCGGTGAGCCGGACCAGGTCGGCCCGGGTGGCGGCCCGGCCCGCTCGGACGAGCGCGAACAGCTCGCCCGCCGTCGCCGTGTCGCGGCCGACCGGCTGCCGCACCTCCGTCATGCCTCCGAACTCTAAACCCCTGTCACTTTGTCCTGAAAAAGTCATAAGTATGACTTCCCCAAGACACTCTTGCGCACTACCGTTGCGCAGGTGACCGCACCCGACCTCGTGCTTCCCCCCTGTGACTTCACCGTGTTCGGCGGCACCGGCGACCTGGCGCTGCGCAAGCTGCTGCCCGGGCTCTACGAGCAGGAGCGCCGTCGCCAGCTCCCCGCCGGCACCCGGATCATCGGCGTCTCCCGCACGCCCCTCGACGACGCCGGCTACCGCGACCTCGTCACCCACGCCCTCTTCGACCACGTGGCCGAGGACCACCTCGAGGCCGGCGCCCTGCACCGGTTGACCGCCCGCCTGCACCACCTCACGCTCGACATCGACTCCGCCGAGGACTGGGACCGGCTCCATGGCCTGCTCAAGGACCGGCCGGTTTCGAGGCTCGCCGGCGCTCGCACCTCAACCACCGAGACGGCCGAGGTCACCCGGATCCACTACCTCGCGGTCGGCTCCGACCTGTTCGGCACGATCTGCGACCGGCTCGACGACCTCGGCCTGGTCACCCCGCGGTGCCGGGTCGTGCTCGAGAAGCCGATCGGCGCCGACCTCGCCTCCTCGCGCCAGGTCAACGACGCCGTCGGCCGGGTCTTCGAGGAGCGGCAGATCTTCCGGATCGACCACTACCTCGGCAAGGAGAGCGTGCAGAACCTCCTCGTCACCCGCTTCGCCAACGTCTTCCTCGAGCCCATCTGGAACTCCCGCTGGGTCGATCACGTCCAGATCACCGTCGCCGAGACCCTCGGCGTCGGCGAGCGCGGCGACTACTACGACCGGGCCGGCGCGCTGCGCGACATGGTGCAGAACCACCTGCTGCAGCTGCTCTGCCTGGTCGCGATGGAGCCGCCGTCGTACGTCGGCGGCGATGCGCACGACGCCGTCCGCGACGAGAAGCTCAAGGTGCTGCGCGCCCTCGCGCCGCTCACCGGCACCGAGGTCGACCGGGCAACGGTCCGCGGCCAGTACACGTCGTACGGCGCCGACCTCGGGCACCCCAGCACCACCGAGACCTTCGTCGCGCTGCGCGCGGAGGTACAGAACTGGCGCTGGTCGGGCGTGCCGTTCTACCTGCGCACCGGCAAGCGCCTGGCCCGGCAGGAGTCGACGATCGAGGTGGTCTTCAAGGAGCCGCCGCACGCGATGTTCCCCGACAGCGAGGGCGTCACGACGCCCAACCGGCTGACCATCCGGATGCAGCCCGACGAGGGCATGCAGCTGCACCTGACGGCCAAGCACCCGGGCCCCGGTGGGATCCGGCTGCACCCGGCGTCCCTCGACCTGACCTGGGCCGACACCTTCGACGAGCGCAGCCCGGAGCCGTACGAGCGCTTGCTCCGCGACGTGATGCGCGGCGTCCCCACCCTGTTCATGCGCCGCGACGAGGTGGAGGCCGCGTGGGGCTGGGTCGAACCCATCCTCGAGCAGTGGCGGGCGAGCGGCGTCGAGCCGGTCCGCTACCACCCCGGCACCGACGGACCCGCAGCCGCCGAGCGGTTGCTTGCTCGAGACGGTCGCACCTGGCAGGAGGGTTCGCGATGACCGAGGAGCTCCACCCCGTCCTGGCCGAGGTCACCCGGCGCCTCGTCGAGCGGAGCGCGGCCACCCGGTCGGCTTACCTCGACCGGGTGCGGGCCGCCGCGGTCCGCGGCCCCGCGCGCGGCCGGCTCGCCTGCGCCAACCTCGCGCACGGCTTCGCCGCCGCCGAGGGTCCGGCCAAGGCCGAGCTCGCCCACGGGCACAAGCCCAACCTGGCGATCGTGACCAGCTACAACGACATGCTCTCCGCCCACCAGCCGTACGGCGCCTACCCACCCGTCCTCAAGGACGCGGTGATCCGCGCCGGCGGGCTCGCGCAGGTCGCGGGCGGCGTCCCCGCCATGTGTGACGGGATCACCCAGGGCCGCGACGGCATGCAGCTCTCGCTCTACAGCCGCGACGTCATCGCGATGTCGACCGCGATCGCGCTGTCGCACGACATGTTCGACGCGGCACTGCTGCTCGGCGTGTGCGACAAGATCGTGCCCGGCCTGCTGATCGGAGCGCTGTCCTTCGGGCACCTGCCGACCGTGTTCGTGCCCGCCGGGCCGATGGCCTCCGGGCTGCCCAACGGCGAGAAGGCCCGCGTCCGGCAGGCGTACGCCGAGGGGAAGGTCGGGCGCGAGGAGCTGCTCGAGGCCGAGGCGGCGTCGTACCACTCCCGGGGGACGTGCACGTTCTACGGCACCGCCAACTCCAACCAGCTGCTGATGGAGGTGATGGGCCTGCACCTTCCGGGCTCGTCCTTCGTCAACCCGGACTCCCCGCTGCGCGAGGCGCTGACCCGGGAGGCCGCCGCGGTGGGCGTGCGGCGGGCCGCGGGTACCGCGCCCGGGATCGGTGAGCTGGTCGACGAGAAGGTCATCCTCAACGCCTGCGTCGCGCTGCTCGCCAGCGGCGGGTCGACCAACCACACGCTGCACCTGGTCGCGATCGCCCGCGCGGCCGGGATCCTGCTCACCTGGGACGACCTCGCCGACCTGTCGGCCGTCGTACCGCTGCTGGCACGGGTGTACCCCAACGGTGCGGCCGACGTGAACCACTTCCACGCAGCCGGCGGGGTCGGGTTCCTGGTGCGGACCCTGCTGGACGCCGGACTGCTGCACGAGGACGTCGAGACGATCGTGGGGCGCGGACTGCGGCGCTACAGCACCGAGCCCGTCCTGGTCGACGGCGAGCTGTCGTGGCGACCCGGTCCGGCAGAGAGCCTGGACCTGGAGGTGCTGCGGCCCGCCACGGCGCCCTTCTCGGCCGACGGCGGCGTGAAGGTCGTGCGGGGGCCGCTCGGGACGGGCGTGGTGAAGACCTCCGCGGTCGCGGTCGAGCACCGGACGGTGTCCGCGCCGGCGCGGGTCTTCGACGACCAGCACGACTTCCTCCTCGCGTTCGCGAACGGCGAGCTGGACGGGATCGACCTGGTCGCGGTGATCCGCTACCAGGGGCCGGCCGCCAACGGCATGCCCGAGCTGCACAAGCTGACCCCGGCGCTCGGGGTGCTGCAGGACCGGGGACAGCGGGTCGCGATCGTCACCGACGGCCGGATGTCCGGTGCCTCGGGCAAGGTCCCCGCCGCCATCCACGTCACCCCCGAGGCCGCACTGGGCGGTCCGCTCTCCCGGATCCGCGACGGCGACCTGGTCACCCTCGACGCCGACGCCGGGGTGCTGACCGTCGCCGCCGACCTGGCCGGGCGTCCTGCTGTCGGGGCCGCTCCGGCCGGCGACGCCTGGGCCGGGACCGGTCGAGAGCTGTTCGCCGCCTTCCGCGCCACCGTCGGCCCGGCCGACCAGGGCGCCTCGATCTTCCCCGTCCCCGCTGCTGCTTCCCCGGAGGTGCCCCTTGTCCGCGCTTGACCTGGTCCCCGTGCTGCCGGTGGTCGTGATCGACGACCTCGCGACCGCCGTACCCATCGCCCGGGCGCTCGTCGACGGCGGCCTGCCCGCCATCGAGCTCACCCTGCGCACCCCGCTGGCCCTCGAGGCGATCCGCCTGATCGCCGCCGAGGTGCCCGAGATCGCCCTCGGCGCAGGGACGATCGCCACGCCCGGCCAGGCGTCGGCCGCGGTGGCCGCCGGGGCGGGCTTCCTCGTCTCCCCGGGCTGCACGCCTTCGCTGCTGGCCGCGATGCAGGACACCGGCGTGCCCTTCCTGCCCGGTACGGCGACCGTCTCCGAGGTGATGGCGGTGCTCGACGCCGGCGTGAGCGAGATGAAGTTCTTCCCCGCCGAGGCGGCCGGCGGAGCGGCGTACCTCCGCGCGGTCGGCGGCCCCCTCCCCCAGGCCCGGTTCTGCCCCACCGGCGGCATCACCCCCGCCTCCGCGCCCGGCTACCTCGCCCTGCCGAACGTCGGCTGCGTCGGTGGCTCGTGGCTCACCCCCGCCGACGCCGTCGCCGCCGGGGACTGGGAGCGGATCAGCAAGCTCGCCGCGGAGGCAGCCGCGCTGGGTTGACCAAACCGTTCGATCGAACGGTTTGAGCAGGCTCGCCGGCCCATTCCGCGATCGAATCGTTCGATCGAACGGTCCGGTCGCGCGTCAACCCCGGCGGCCGAGGAGCGCGAGCAGCTCGACGAGCGGCGTCGCGCCGTCCGGGACGGGCAGCACCGCACCGAACGCCGTGCCCCTGTCGGCCGCGGTCTCCGGGCTCGAGAACGGGCGGGCGAAGGACAGGCAGGCCGCGACGTCTGCCTCGGTGACCGCGAACGGCCGGCCCAGCGCGGTGGCCAGGTCCCAGCCGTGGACGACGACCTCGTTGAGCGCGACCGCGGCCGCGACCTCGCCGGGCAGGTCGACGCCGCCGGCGGCGGTCATGCCGTCGTACGCCGCCGGGTCGCGCCAGGCCTGCGCCAGCTGCCCGAGGTCCGACGCGATCCGCTCGCGCCAGCCGTCCTCCAGCCGGGACGCGTCGCCGCTGCCGCCCTGCCCCGACCCCGGCGACGGCGCCTTGCGGGCTGCCTCGGCGAAGGCGAGGGCGAGGCCGCCGACGTGCTCGACGAGGTCACCGACGGAGTACGCCGTGCACGGGGTCGGGAGGGCGAGCTGGTCGTCGGTCACCGACGCCACCAGGTCGCTGAGCGTGGTCGTGGCCGGTCCGAGATCGAGGGTCATGACCGGTACCGACCAGGGAGCACGGCCGGAATCATCGGCGCTGGGAGGAGAAGAAGCCGTCGAGCAGGGCGGCCGACTCCTCGGCCAGCACCCCGGCGAGCACCTCGGGGCGGTGGTTGAGCCGGCGGTCGCGTACGACGTCCCACAGCGAGCCGACCGCGCCCGCCTTGTCGTCGTACGCACCGAAGACGACGCGGTCGACCCGGGACAGGACGGCGGCGCCGGCGCACATGGTGCACGGCTCGAGGGTGACGACCAGGGTGCATCCGGTGAGGCGCCACTCGCCGCGCGCGGCGGCCGCCTCGCGCAGGGCGACCACCTCGGCGTGGCCGGTCGGGTCGGCGTCGCGCTCGCGGACGTTGCGGCCGGTGCCGATCACGGCGCCCTCGGGTGAGACGACCACCGCACCGATCGGCACGTCGCCGGTGGCGAGCGCGGCGGACGCCTCCGCGAGGGCGGACCGCATCGGCTCCTCCCAGCGGGCGAGCGGTGCGCTCATCCGGGGTCCCCGGCGAGTTGTTCGGCGGAGCGGGCCGGGGGAGAAGAACTCGGAGGCGTGGTCACGCCGAGGTGAGGCCGACGGTGTCGTCGAAGAGGTCGCCGAAGCCGAGGCCGCGGGCGATCTCGGAGAGCATCTCGTCGGGGTACAGCTCGTCGTCGTCGAGGATCGCGGCGAGGTCCATCGCGTCGACGCCGAGGTCGCTGAGCAGCTCGAGGTCGCCGGCGGGCTCGGGGTCGTCCTCGTCCTCGACGGGCGGCAGGCCGAGGTGCTCGAGCACCACCGCGGCGACCTCCCACTCCGTCGCGGCGGTGATGTCGGAGAGCATCACGCGGGTGCGCGGGCCGGCGACGCGGACCACCACGAAGAAGTCCTCCTCGACGGCGACCAGGCCGACGGCGCCACCGTCACCGGGGAACCGGCGCAGCGCGGCGGCGAGGGTCTCGACGTCGGTCGCGTGGTCGGGCGACAGCTCGGCCACCTGCCACACACCCTCCTCGCGGTAGGCGGCGAGGGCGAAGTCGACCGATTCGATGGCCGTGCCGCTAGCGGTCATGCGTCAAGCGTGGCACGGGACGGGGCGCAGGGCCAGAGGGTTTCGCGCTTGAGCCACTAGGGTCTCCTCCATGCGCACCCTGGTCGTGGATCACCCCCTCGTCGCCCACAAGCTGACCGTGCTCCGCAACAAGGACACCGACTCCCCGACCTTCCGGTCGCTGGCCGACGAGCTGGTCACCCTGTTGGCCTACGAGGCCACCCGCGACGTCCGGGTCGAGCCGACCGAGATCGAGACTCCTGTCACGCCCACCACGGGCACCCGGCTCGCGACGCCGCGCCCGCTCGTCGTACCGATCCTGCGGGCCGGCCTCGGCATGCTCGACGGCATGGTCCGGCTGCTGCCGACCGCCGAGGTGGGCTTCCTGGGCATGGTCCGCAACGAGGAGACCCTCGAGGCCACGACGTACGCCGAGCGCCTGCCCGAGGACCTGTCCGGGCGGCAGTGCTACGTCGTCGACCCGATGCTCGCGACCGGCGGCACCCTCGCCGCGGCGATCCGCTTCCTCGTCGACCGGGGCGCCGACCACATCACCGCCGTGTGCCTGCTGGCGGCTCCCGAGGGCTGCGCGCGCCTCGAGGAGGAGCTGGGCGACCTGGAGATCCCGGTGACGATCGTGACCGCGGCGATGGACGAGCGGCTCAACGAGAAGGGCTACATCGTCCCGGGTCTCGGCGACGCCGGCGACCGGATGTACGGGATCGCCGCGGGCTGAGCGCCGCGCGTCCAGCGCCGTCCCGCTCAGCGCAACCCGTATCCCCTAGATGTACGTCACACGTAAGACGGCCCCCGTGAGGGGGTGAGGTCTGTGTAGTTTGGCTCGCGCTGTATCCACAGAATGGCTGGAGGCTCGATGCTCATCGGCATCCCGCGCGAGTCGAAACAGGGCGAAACCCTGGTCGCGGCGACCGCAAAGACCGTAACCCAACTGACCAACCTCGGCTACGACGTGATCGTCGAGTCGGGCGCCGGCGACCTCGCCGACCAGCCCGACAGTGCTTTCACGGGGCTCGAGGACGCCAAGGTGCGGGTCGGCTCACGTGCGGAGGTGTGGGCCGCCGACGTCGTCGTCAAGGTCAACGCCCCCACGGATGAGGAGATCGGCCGGCTCCGCCGGGGCGCCACGATCATCTCGATGATGGCGCCGGGCCGCAGCCCCGAACTGCTCGAGAAGCTGCAGGCGCAGGGCGTGACCGCGCTGGCCATGGACGCGGTGCCGCGGATCTCGCGTGCGCAGTCGATGGACGTGCTGTCCTCGATGG
Source organism: Nocardioides sp. QY071 (assembly GCF_029961765.1). Lineage (NCBI taxonomy): Bacteria > Bacillati > Actinomycetota > Actinomycetes > Propionibacteriales > Nocardioidaceae > Nocardioides > Nocardioides sp. QY071. The sequence continues at coordinate 339,141 of NZ_CP124681.1, read as the reverse complement.
CGAACGTCGCGGGCTACCGCGCCGTCGTCGAGTCGGCCCACGAGTTCGGCCGGATGTTCACCGGCCAGGTCACCGCCGCGGGCAAGATCCCGCCGGCCCGCGTCTTCGTCGTGGGTGCCGGTGTCGCCGGCCTCGCCGCGATCGGTGCGGCCTCCGCGATGGGCGCGATCGTGCGCGCGTTCGACGTGCGTCCCGAGGTCGCCGAGCAGGTCGAGTCGATGGGTGCCGAGTTCGTCCACGTCGACATGGAGCAGGAGGTCTCCTCCGACGGCTACGCCAAGGAGATGTCCGAGGCCCAGGTCGCCGCGACCGCCGCGATGTACGACGAGGAGGCGCGTGCCGCCGACATCGTCATCACGACCGCGCTGATCCCCGGACGTCCCGCTCCGTCGCTGATCACCGCCGAGACCGTCGCGGGCATGCGCAACGGCTCCGTGATCGTCGACATGGCGGCCGCCAACGGCGGCAACGCCGCCGGCACCGTGGCCGACCAGAAGGTCGTCACCGACAACGGCGTGACGATCCTCGGCTACACCGACCTCGCCGGCCGCCTGGCCGCGCAGACGTCCCAGCTGTACGGCACCAACATCGTCAACCTGCTCAAGCTGCTGACCCCCGAGAAGGACGGCAACCTGGGCCTGGACTTCGACGACGTCGTGCAGCGCGGCATCACCGTCGTGCGCGACGGTGAGTCGACGTGGCCGCCGCCGGCCGTGCAGGTCTCGGCCGCCCCGGCCGCCGCACCGGCTGCTGTGGCCGAGCCGAAGCCGGTGAAGCCGCCGATGTCGGCGGGCACGAAGGTCGGCCTGGTGCTGGGCGCGATCGCCCTGTTCTGGCTCATCAACGCACTGGCCCCGACCCAGGAGCTGCGCACGCACTTCACCGTGCTGATGCTCTCGATCGTGATCGGCTACTACGTCATCGGCAAGGTCGCGCACGCGCTGCACACGCCGCTGATGTCGGTCACCAACGCCATCTCCGGCGTCGTGGTCGTCGGAGCACTGCTGCAGGTTCCGAGCAACGACAACCTCGTCCTCGGACTGTCGCTGGTCGCGATCCTGCTGGCCTCGATCAACGTGTTCGGTGGGTTCGCGGTCACGCGCCGCATGCTCTCGATGTTCAGCAAGGGAGCCTGATCCATGGACATCATCTCCATCACCGGTGCGGCGTACATCGTCGCCGCGCTGCTGTTCATCCTGTCCCTGGCAGGTCTCTCGAAGCACGAGTCGGCCAAGAACGGCCTGACGTTCGGCATCGTCGGCATGGCGGTCGCCCTCATCGCGACCGTCATCGCAGTGATCGACGGCAGCGAGTTCGTCGACAACCGCGCGGTGGTCATCATCGCCATGCTGGCCGCGATCGCCGTCGGCGGTGCGGTCGGCCTGTGGCGCGCGAGGATCGTCGAGATGACCGGCATGCCCGAGCTCATCGCCATGCTGCACTCGTTCGTCGGCCTCGCGGCCGTCGCGATCGGCTGGAACGGCCACGTCCTCGGCTCCCACGAGTCGCTCGACAGCCTGGTCAACATCCACGAGGCCGAGGTCGCGATCGGCATCTTCATCGGTGCGGTCACCTTCACCGGCTCGATCGTCGCCAACCTGAAGCTGTCGGCGAAGATGAAGTCCGCCCCGCTCATGCTGCCGGGCAAGAACCTCATCAACGTCGGCTCGCTGGTGCTGTTCGCGATCCTGACCGCGATCTACGTCTCGCTCGACACGCACGACAACACCTCGGCCGACATCCTGCTGGGCGTGCTGACCCTGCTGGCGCTCGCGCTGGGCTGGCACCTGGTCGCCTCGATCGGCGGCGGTGACATGCCGGTCGTGGTGTCGATGCTCAACTCGTACTCCGGCTGGGCCGCGGCCGCGTCGGGCTTCCTGCTCGGCAACGACCTGCTCATCGTCACCGGTGCCCTCGTCGGCTCCTCCGGTGCGTACCTGTCCTACATCATGTGCAAGGCGATGAACCGCTCGTTCATCTCCGTCATCGCGGGCGGCTTCGGCATCGCCGCTCCCGCGGGCGACGACGTGGACTACGGCGAGCACCGCGAGATCCAGGCCGACGCCGTCGCCGAGCTCCTCTCCGGCGCGTCCTCGGTGGTCATCACCCCGGGCTACGGCATGGCCGTGGCGCAGGCGCAGTACCCCGTCGCCGACCTGACCGCGAAGCTGCGGGCCAAGGGCGTCGACGTCCGCTTCGGCATCCACCCCGTCGCGGGCCGCCTCCCGGGCCACATGAACGTGCTGCTCGCCGAGGCCAAGCTGCCCTACGACATCGTGCTCGAGATGGACGAGATCAACGACGACTTCCCCGACACGGACGTCGTCCTGGTCATCGGCGCCAACGACACGGTCAACCCGGCCGCGTCCGAGGACCCGTCCTCCCCGATCGCGGGCATGCCGGTCCTCGAGGTCTGGAACGCCAAGGACGTCATCGTCTTCAAGCGCTCCATGGCCGCCGGCTACGCGGGCGTGCAGAACCCGCTGTTCTTCCGCGACAACAGCCAGATGCTGTTCGGCGACGCGAAGGACCGCGTCGAGGACATCGTCAAGGCGCTCGGCTGACACCAGGCGTACGTCGAAGGGCCGGTTCCGCACTGCGGGGCCGGCCCTTCGACGTACACCCCTCAAACCGTTCGATCGAACGGTTCGAGGGGTGTAGGAGCCCCCGAAACCCCCCAAACCGTGCGATCGAACGATTCGGTGGTGGCGCTCGCCCCTACAGCACGATCTCGGCGAGCGGCTCGTAGCGCGGCGACCGGCGCGGCCCCTCCCCGAGGTGCGAGGCGATCACGTGCACCGACGCGCATGGCCATGCCGGACCCTCGTAGGTGTCCAGGAGTCGCACCCAGCTGGTCATCTCGGTCGGGTGACCGCCCGTGCGAGCGACGGTCAGGTGGGGCCGGAAGCGCTGCCCGTCGACCTCGATCCCACAGGCCACGGCCGCGTTGCGGGCGCGGACCGAGGCCGTCGCGAGCGTCTCGTCGCCGCCGGTCACGCCCGTCGCGAGCACCCGGCCCTCGGCGACGTTCGGGAACACGACCGCACCGGCGAGGGTCAGCTCGACGGGCGAGAGCCCGTCGAGGGACTCGGCCAGGCGGTCGACGTACGCATCGACGCGGCGCTCCTCGGCCTCGGCCATGAACGCGAGGGTGACGTGGAGCTGCTCGGGCCGGGTCCAGCGGAAGGACGCGGCAGCGCGGCGCGGGTCGAGGAAGGCGTCGAGGTGCTCGACCGCCTCGGGCGGCGGGACCACCGCCGTGAACAGGCGCATCAGACCTGGGTGCCGACCAGCTGGCCGATGCCGTAGGTGACTCCCATGGCGAGCAGACCGCCGAGGACGTTGCGGACGACCGCACGGGCGGGCGAGCCGTAGCCGAACCGAGCGCTCGCCCAGCCGGTGAGGGCGAGCGCGACGACGACTGCGGCGACCGTCACCGGCACCCGCAGGTCGACGTCGAACAGCAGGATCGTCAGCAGCGGCAGCAGCGCGCCCAGTGTGAAGGACAGCATCGACGCGAACGCGGCCTTCCACGGGTTCGTGAGGTCGTTCGGGTCGATGCCGAGCTCGACCTCGGCGTGCGCGGCGAAGGCGTCCTTCTCGGTGAGCTGCTTGGCGACCTCGAGGGCGAGGTCAGGCTCGAGGCCCTTGTCGACGTACAGTCCGGCGAGCTCGGCGAGTTCCTCCTCGGGGTCTTCGCGAAGCTCGCGCCGCTCCTTCGCGAGCAGGGCCTCCTCGGAGTCGCGCTGGGTGCTGACCGAGACGTACTCGCCCGCCGCCATGCTCATCGCGCCCGCCGCGAGGCCCGCGACACCGGCGATCAGGATGGCCGTCCGGTCCGACGTCGCGCCGGCGACGCCGAGCACGATGCCGGCGGTCGAGACGATGCCGTCGTTGGCGCCGAGGACGCCGGCCCGCAGCCAGTTGAGCCGGTTGTTGATGCCCTCCTGGTGAGGCTCGTCGTCGTGGGGTCCGAGCGCCTCTGCAGGGAGGTCGGACTCGGTGTCAGCTCCAGTCATGGATCCATGATCCCCTGTGGAGCGGACGGGCCGCGACCCGGTTCCCGGGGCCGATGCGCACGGAACCCCCGGCGCGCCTGGCGCGCCGGGGGTTCCGTGCTCGGGAGCTCAGAGGCCCAGGTCGCGGCCGATGAGCTCCTTCATGATCTCGTTCGAGCCGGCCCAGATCTTCGTGACCCGGGCGTCGCGCCAGGCACGGGCGACGCGGTACTCGTTCATGAAGCCGTAGCCGCCGTGCAGCTGGACGCAGTGGTCGAGCACCTCGGACTGGACCTGCGAGGAGAACCACTTGGCCTTGGCGGCGTCGATCGCGGTGAGCGTCTTCTGCGAGTGGTTGAGCACGCACTTGTCGATGTAGGCCTCGGCGGCCTCGATCCGGGTGACGAGGTCGGCCAGCAGGAACTTGTTGTGCTGGAAGGTGCCGATCGGGGCGCCGAAGGCCTGGCGCTCCTTGGCGTAGTCGATGGTCTCGAGCAGGATCTGCTTGGCGTGCGCGATGTTGGCGACCGCGCAGCCCAGGCGCTCCTGCGGGAGCTTCTGCATCATGTGGATGAAGCCCATGTTGAGCTCGCCGATGATCTCGGCGTCGGTGACGCGGAGGTTCTCGAAGAACAGCTCGGCGGTGTCGGACTCCTCCATGCCGACCTTGTCGAGCTTGCGCCCGCGCGAGAAGCCCTCCATGGTGGCCTCGATGCCGAACAGTGTGATGCCCTTGGGGCCCTTCTCCGGGTCGGTGCGCACCGCGGTGACGAACAGGTCGCCGGAGTAGCCGTTGGTGATGAAGGTCTTCGAGCCGTTGATGATCCACGAGTCGCCGTCACGTACGGCGGTGGTCTTCAGCGCGGCGAGGTCGGACCCGCCGCCCGGCTCGGTCATGCCGATGCCGAGCAGGATCTCGCCGGACGCGACGCCCGGGAGCCAGCGCTGCTTCTGCTCCTCGGTGCCGAGCTCGACGATGTACGGCGCCGTGATGTCGGCGTGGATGCCGTGACAGGTGGGGTACGCCGCGCCGACCTTGGCCAGCTCCTCCTGGAGCACGGCGTTGAACCGGAAGTCGCCGGCGTCGGAGCCGCCGTACTCCTCGGGGATGCACAGCCCGAGGAGGCCCTGCTTGCCGGCCTCGAGCCAGAACTCGCGCGGCAGCGCCTTGGCCTTGATGTGCTCCTCCGTGTGGGGCAGCACCGAGCGGTCCACGAACTCCTTGACGGATGCGCGGAAGGCCTCGTGGTCCTCGTCGTAGATCTCACGCTTCATGGCCGCGACTCTACTCGCGGGTCACATCGGCGGTCGTTGTCCCCGAGCACAACAAAACCCGCCTGAGCATTGGTCGCTGGCAACGATCAGGAGGCGGCCGAGACCAGCTCATAGAATCCGGGCATGGCCGCCCACGACACCCGGATGCTGCTGCTGGGTGCCGTCGCGCTGTTCGAGCCGGTCAACGGCTACCAGATCCGCCGCGAGCTGCTCTCGTGGAGCGTCGACGACTGGGCCCACCTCAACCCGGGCTCGATCTACAACGGGCTGGCGACGCTGACCAAGCAGGGCTTCCTGGTGCGCCACGACCTCGCGGACGGCGGTCGCGAGGTGGCGGTCTACGAGTCGACGCCGTCCGGGCGGGCCGAGCTGGAGCGGCTGGTGACCGCGGGCCTCGAGGAGGTCAGCGTCGTCGACCGCAAGGCGTTCAGCGCGGCGTTCGGCCTGCTGCCCCTGGTCCCGCCGGACCGGGCGCTGCGCTCGCTGGTACGCCGCCGGGTCGCGCTCGAGGAGGTCGTCGCCCGGCTCGCGTCCCCGCCCGAGCCCGGCGCCGCGCCGCCCCACGCGCTGCGCACCGTCGTCATGTGGCTCGACCTCGCCGTGGCCGAGCTGGCGTGGCTGCGCGAGACTATCGACCAGCTGAAGGCCGGCAGCCTCGCTCTCGACGCGTCCACCTGGGCCCCGCCCGCCGACGACCCCGGCTGGCAGATGAACGCCGACCGGGAGCGCTACCGGGCCCTGCTCGGGCGTTGACCGGCAGCACCCCCGGTGCCGTGACCTCCTGAACCGCCTACTTCACCCGGACCTTCGTGGCCGCCGAGGCCGGGCTGACGCCCGTGGTCCCGTCGTAGGTCACCGTGACCTTCCGCTTGCCCCGCTTGAGCTTGACGGTGCCGGAGACCTGGCCGTTCACGAGAGTGAGCGTCTTGACGACCTTGCCGCCGTCACGGATCGTGACCTGGCCGCCGAGCGCCGGGACGCCGGGGGCGCTGATCGAGATGCTCACCCGCACCTTGCCCTTGGCGCCCGAGCGGCTGACCTGCTTGGCCTTCCAGGTGATCGCGGGCGAGGCGTTGGCGACCGTGACCGAGCCCGAGCGGCTCGTGGCGTCCTTGCGCCCGGCGCCGCTCAGGGTCGCGACGACGTCGAGGGTCCGGCCGGCATCGGCAGGCCCCGCCGCGTAGCGGTCTCCGGTCGCCCCACTGATCGCGACGCCGTCGCGGTACCACTGGTACGTCGTGCGGCCGGGGCTCGGCAGCACGACCGGCGCGGTGACCGTCAGTGTCGTGCCCACCATGGGCGTGCCGGTGATCCGCGGCGGCGACTGCACCTGGAAGCCCGGGGTCTCCGGGGGGTCCGAGACCGCCGGCGTGGCGTCGGAGGTCTCCGCCTGGATGCGCTCGTAGCCCTCCTTGTCGGCGTAGACCAGGACGGTGATCCGCTTGCCGCGGTCGGCGCCCTGCACGACGTACTCGCCGCGCGCGTCGCTGGTCTTGCGGTAGATGCCGTCGGCGTACCAGTCGTAGCGGTACGTCGTGGTGGCCGGCACGGTCGTCACGTCGACCGCGGTGAGGGTCGAGCCGACGTACGCGTTGCCGGCGATGCGAGGCTTGGAGATCGACGTGAAGAGCCGGCCCTTGACCTGGATCTGCGGGGTGTCGCTGAACGCCGTGCCGTAGCTGCCGCTGTCCGCGTTGGTGCGGAACACCAGCGTGGAGCCGATGTCGGCGTTGGTGGGCGTGTAGGTCAGGCCGGCGCCGACGGTGCTGACGACCTCGTTGGTCACCTTGAGCCACTGCCCCGTCTTGGTGACGGTGACGGGTCCGAACGTCGCGTGCGTCGCGTAGATCGGGGTGCCGGCCCGGAAGACGCCGCCGGGCTGGGTGGTGACCGTGGGCGCGGAGGCGACGCCGAGACGCCGGAAGCCCTGCACCAGGAAGTCGCCGCCCGCGACGACCGAGACCGCGTTGGAGCCGGACGGTGCCGGCGGCTGGCGGACCCCGGTGGCCCCGGAGCCCCACACGCCCGCGACCGGCGACTGCAGCGACGTGCCGGCGGAGAAGCCGTCGCCCGCGGTGATCTGGAGCCACTTGTCGCCCGGCGCAAGGGCGGGGATGTTGAGCGCACCCTCGGCGTTGCTGCCCCAGCCGACGATCTCGCCGTCCTCGGTCAGCGCGAGGGCGTGGTGCTCGCCGGCGGCGATCTGGACCACCTTGCGGTTGTCGAGGGACGACGGCACCTTTGCTGCGCCGTAGGTGTTGTCGCCCCAGGCATAGACCTTCCCCGACGTCGAGAGGGCCACCGAGAAGCCGTTGCCGGCCGCGATGTCCTTCATCGTGCCCAGGATGACCGAGGTCGGCGGCAAGGTGGCACCAGTCGCGGTGCGCCCCCAGCCCGCGACCTTGCCGGTCGACATCAGCGCGAGCGCGTGGTCGTGGCCGGCGGCGACCTTGGACACGTCGCCGTCGACGATGACCTGCGGCACGCTGTCGAGGCTGTAGGGCGTGTTGCCCCACACCCGGATGTTGTAGTCGTCGCCGAGGACGACGTTGAAGCCGTCGCCGGCGGCCACGTCGATCGTGCCCAGGTTCTGCAGGTAGTCCGGCACCGAGCCCTCGCCATGGGTGTTGTCGCCCCAGGCGTAGAGCTTCTTGTCGGTCGTCGCCGCGACGCCCTGGTGCTCGCCGAGCGAGATCGAGTCGACGACCTTGAGCCCGCTGCGCAGGTCGGCGGGCAGCTGGGTCTGGCCGTAGTCGTTGTTGCCCCAGGCCTGCAGTGCGCTCGCCGAGTTGGCGTGCACCGCGTGGGCCTGCGGCGCGGAGGCGAGGGTGGCCCCGGCGGCGAGGGCTAGCGTCGCGAGCCACCGGGTGCACGTGGTCGCCACGCTCGCGCGTCGCGAGGAGGGCTGACGTCGCGCCCGGGCGGGCGCAGTCATGGGGGACATGTCTCTCCTTGGTGTCGTCGACGGACACACACGTGGCACCCGTCCCGGCCAGCGTGGGGTGCGCCGCTGGGGATCGACTGGGAGCCGACTGGAGCGGGTGCGGGACAGCGGCACCCGACCTCGCGATCGCGCGGAAACCCCGTCGCCGATGAATCGCCGTGGGTGGCATGGTCTGAGAGGGAGTGGCGAGGCACGAGCGGCGCCGGTGCGATTGACACCACTTGTTCAATCTTGAACACTTGCCACCTATTCAACGTTGACTACGAGGGGACGGGCATGATCGAAGCACGAGGACTCGTGCAGACCTTCCACAGCGGACAGGGCAAGCAGAAGAAGGAGGTCCACGCCGTGCGTGGCGTCGACCTCGACGTCGCGGAGGGCGAGGTCGTCGGCTTCCTCGGGCCCAACGGTGCCGGCAAGACCACCACGCTGCGGATGCTGACCACGCTGCTCAAGCCGACGGCCGGTACGGCGAGCGTGGCCGGCTTCGACGTCGCGACCCAAGCCGTCGACGTACGACGCAGCATCGGCTACTGCTCCCAGGTGGGCTCCACCTTCTCCGGCGCCTACGCCGGTGACGAGGTGGTCGACCACGGGATGCTCTACGGGATGTCGAAGAAGGCGGCCGTGGCCAAGGGCCAGGAGCTCTTCGACAAGCTGCAGCTCGAAGGGCTGTGGCGGCGGATGCCGAAGAACATGTCGGGCGGGCAGAAGCGGCGCCTCGACATCGCGATGGCCCTGATCCACTCGCCGTCGCTGGTGTTCCTCGACGAGCCCACCACCGGCCTGGACCCGCAGGCGCGGATCAACCTGTGGCACCACATCGCCGACCTGAGGACCCAGCAGGGCGCGACGGTGTTCCTCACGACCCACTACCTCGACGAGGCCGACGCGCTCGCCGACCGGATCGTGATCATCGACAAGGGCGAGATCGTCGCCAGCGACACCGCCGACAACCTGAAGGCCGCCGTCGCCGGCGACCTGGTCGACCTCGAGGTCAGCACCGACGAGCAGGTCGCCGTCGCGCGCGACAAGCTCGGCTCGATCAGCGCGGAGGTCGAGGTCGAGGGCCACCACGTCCGGGGCCGGGTGGCCCGGGCCGGCAAGGCCGTGCCCGGACTGCTGCGCGACCTCGAGAACTCCGGCGTCGGACTCGAGTCGATCGAGGTCGTGCGCCCCACCCTCGACGACGTCTTCCTCACCCTCACCGGCCGCTCGCTGCGCGACGCCGAGGCCGCGGCCGAGGCGAAGGACGCGACCGCTGCCGACGCAACCACCGAAGGAGCCCGGGCGTGAACACCTTCTTCCGCGAGTCCTGGATCGTCTTCAACCGCCAGCTGCGGATGAACCTGCGCAACCCGGCGTGGGTCATCATCGGCATGCTGCAGCCCGTCCTCTACCTGCTGCTGTTCGGGCCACTGCTCGAGCCGGTCATCGCCCAGCTCGGCGGCAACAAGTACACCTGGTTCGTGCCCGGCATGCTCGTCCAGCTCGGCATCTTCGGGGCGTTCTTCGCCGGCTTCTCGCTGATCGGCGAGTGGCGCGAGGGCGTCATCGAGGCGGAGCGGGTCACCCCCGCCCACCGCTCGGCGCTGCTGTTCGGCCGCCTCTACCGCGACCTGCTCCAGCTGTTCGTGCAGGCCGTGATCCTGGTCGGGCTGGGTCTGATCATGGGCATGGACGCGTCGTTCGGCGGCATCGTCGTCGGCGTCGTCCTCACCCTGATGCTCGGCGGCGCGTGCGCCGCCGCGTCCAACGCCCTCGCACTGACCACCAAGAGCGAGGACGTGATGGCGCCGGTCATCAACGTCGTGATGATGCCGGTGCTGCTGCTCAGCGGCATCCTGCTCCCGATGAGCTTCGGCGCCGGCTGGCTGGAGCGGCTCAGCGACTTCATGCCGATCCGTCACGTCGTCGACGCCGTCCGGGCCGCATTCTTCGGGGACTTCGACGCCTCGATGCTGTGGGGTGTCGGCTGGACGGTCGTGCTGTTCGGTCTCGCCGTGTGGTGGGGCACCTCGGTGTTCAAGAAGGAGAACGCCTGACGTACGCCGGGGGCGCGGGCCCGGATCAGCCCGTGCCGCCCGGCAGGCTGGCCAGCAGCTTGTCGAGGTCGAGGATCAGGTCGGGGTCGGGCGCCTCGATGGTCGCGTCCTTGTCGATCTCGGAGAACTCGAAGTGGTCGACCTCGGACTCGTCGATGCGCAGCACGTAGTGCGGCTCGGCGACCCGGATGGTGAGCACCTCCCGCTCGGTGCCCTCGGTCTGCTCGATCCTGACGCCCTTCTCACCGCCGACCGTGGTGGTGCCGAGGTTCTTGGCGACCGCGTCCTCCCGGCCGTCGCGCTCGAGCAGCTCGTCGAGATCGCAGAAGGCCTCGGTGCTGTCGGCCATGGAGTCGTCGACGACCCACTTGTCGCCGATGAGCGGCAGCACGAAGGCCGCCGTGCCCGCGCCGACCACGCCGTCCCAGAACTTGGCGTCCGCGCGCAGCCAGGTGGTGTCGCCGACGTGCAGGACGTCGGCGCTGCCACCGGACGTGGTCGAGGTCAGCTTGCCCTTGCAGTCGCCCCGGGTGGTGGAGACGACGTCGACCTCGACCGTGTCCTCGCCGTCGGCGAACTCGCCGCGAATCCGGGCGGTCTCGACGACCGCCATGTCCTTCTCCGACGCGCGGACGATGTCCTTGGCAGGCTGGTCGAGGAAGCCGTCGTCGCTGCCGCCGGTGCCGCCGTCGCGGGTCAGCAGGGCCACGGCGACGCCGATCCCGGCCGCGACGAGGACGGCGAGCACGGTGAGCAGGATCCAGGTCCGCACGCCGGGGCCGGTACGCCGGGGTGGTGACGCAGCAGCCGCGAACGGCAGTGGCGTGGGAGCGGGCGGCGGAGGCGGCGGCATCGTGGTCGCCGGAGCGGGCGTCGGAGCCGGCGTGGGCGGGGTCGGCGAGGTCGGGGCGACAGGCCGGGGCGCCGGCCGCAGCGCGGTGGCGCCCCTCTCCTCGGGCTGCGCGGCGCCGGGCGTCACCGGCAGCCGCAACGCGGCCTGGAGGTCGGCGCTCATCTCGCCGGCCCGCTGGTAGCGCTCGGCGGGGTCCTTGGCCATTGCGGTGCGCAAGATCCGGTTGGTGGCGTTCACCATCGGGCTGGTGCCGGCCAGCTGCGGGACCGGGTCGCGCACGTGCGCGGCGATCAGCTGGTACTCCGAGTCCCCGCGGTACGGCGGCCGCCCGGTCAGGGTCACCCACAGCAGGCAGCCCAGGGCGTAGAGGTCGCTGACCGCGCTGGCCCGCGCGCCTCCGTGCAGCTCGGGTGCCATGTAGGACGGCGTACCTGCCGTCGACGAGCTGAAGCGGGTCGCGTCGGCGTTCATCCGGCGCGCGATGCCGAAGTCGGCGAGGTAGGCGCGCACCGAGCCGGGCCGGCGGCGTACCAGCACGTTGCCGGGCTTGATGTCGCGGTGCACCAGCCCCGCGTCATGGGCGTCGGCGAGCCCGCTGGTGACCTGCTCGATGATCTCGAGCGCCTCCACCAGCGACGGCACGCCCTGGCTGCGGATCATCTGTCCGAGGTCGCCGCCGGGGATCAGCTGGCTGGCGATGTAGAGGTACCCGTCCTCCTCCCCGTGGGCGTAGACCGCCACCACGTGGGCCGACTCGAGCGACGCCTGCGCCCGTGCCTCGCGGGTGAACCGCTCGCGGAACTCGGGGTCGTGAGCGAAGAGCGGCGCGATGACCTTCAGCGCCACCTCGCGGCCGAGGTTCTCCTCCATCGCCCGGTAGACGACACCCATGCCGCCCTGGCCGAGCTGCTCGAGGATCCGGAACCGCCCGATCCGGGCCCCGACGGCCGCGGGCGCGCCCGGGTCACCGGGGCCGGAGTACGTGGACACACCCTCTGTTCTACCGGACAGGGGCGACGACGAGGAGCGCGGCGCTGCCCACCGGACCGACCAACCCCCCAGCTGCCCGAGAGACACGGACCGGAGCGGGACGGAGCGCCGCGGCTCCTCGTGACCGGGCCGCTCCCCCACGGTGCGACCCGGAGACGATTCTCCCGGCTCCTCCGGGCGTGGCGGAACCAGCGGAATGGAGGACAGCGGCCGCCGGCGGGCCTCAGGGCTTCCGGATCGCGTAGACGGCGTAGACCCCGTCCGTTGGCAGGTGGACGTCGACGTGGCCGAGGATCCCCGCCGCCCGGACGATGTCTAGTACCTCCTCGACCGACCGCGGCTGGACGTGCGGCCACTGCACGACGTCCATGGTGAAGCCCAGTTCGGGATGGGTGTCGAGCATGTTGCCGGTGACGAGCAGACCGCCCGGCCTGACGCAGGCGTAGGCATTGCGTAGGAAGGTGATGGCGCCGGCCTGCTTGCGCCGGGTGCTGACCACCCCGTCGTACCGGTAGGTCCAGTCGTCCGGCTTGAGGTACTCGAGGATCCCGACCGCGTCGACGGTGTCGAACGCCTCATGCCAGCCGGTACGTCGACGCCAGCCCGGTACGGAGGTGGGCAGGCGGTCGAAGCCCCGACGGTCGAGGACGTTCACCCGGACCGTGTCGGCCCGGAGGCCGCGGTCGGCGGCGTACCTCTGCGCCAGGCGGAGCGCGTCCCGGTCGAGGTCGGCGAGCGTCGGGCGTGGAGGGAGCCGCCCGAGCGCGACGAGGTGCTCCATCGCCCGGAAGACGGGTTGGGCCGCGCCGCAGGCGAGCGACAGCCACCGCACCTCACCGGGCGCCGCGTCGGTGGCCTCGACGAGCAGGCGCTGCATCACGGCCGCTCGCGAGCGGATGCCGCGGGCGTCGGCCAGGTTCCGGAACCATTGCCTGATCTCGTCGTCCACGGCGACCCCCGAGGGATAGTGCGTCGCGTCGGGCTCGTAGAGCGGATGCAGGGCGGCCGCCGTGGGGACCTGCGAGATCCAGTGGGAGAAGGAGGGATGCGTGGCGACAAGGCGGGCGGTCGCAGGGTTCTCGAGGTCGATCCGGCTCAGGCGCTTGCGGCGGTGGCCGGCATCGGCACCGTAGAAGTCGGCGGCGACCGCCTCGAGCTCGCGCACCTCGGCCAGGACCCGTCCAGCGTCCTGGTCGGCGTGCGGGTCGGCGTGTGCGAACCGGATCATGCGGGAGGTCAGCCCGGCATCGGCGCCCCGGTCGGTTCCGGTCACGGGGTCCCCCCGTCCTGGATGCGGCCGTCGAGCAGGTGCACCTGCGCGGTGGCATAGCCCGTCGAGATCTCGTCATGGGACACCATGAGGACGGTCGTGCCCTCCTGCTCGCTGATGTCACGCAACAGGGCGTGGATGAGGTGCTTCGAGGCCGTGTCCAGGGATGCGGTGGGCTCGTCGGCGAACACGACATCCGGGCGGTGCGCCAGGCAACGGACCAGGGCGGCACGCTGTGCCTGGCCTCCGGAGACCCGACCGGCCCGGCTGTCCAGCACGTCGGCGATCCCGAGCGATCCGACGAGGTGGCGGACCCAACCCGGGTCGGTCGGGTGGCCCGTCAGCAGGTGGGGCGACTCGATGTTCTCCCTCAGCGTGAGCCCGCCCAGAAGGCCGGAGCGCTGGAACACGTGGCCGTGACGTGCCCGGAACCGTTCACGCTGCTGAGCAGGCAGCGCGACGACGTCGGTGCCACCGACGACGATCTCGCCGTCGTCCGGCAGATCGAGGCCGGCCACGAGGTTGAGCAGGGTCGTCTTCCCCGAGCCTGACGGGCCGGAGATCACGGTCAGGGACCCGGCCGCCACCTCGACGTCGACCTCCACGAGCACGGGAGTCCCGAGATAGGACTTCGTCACACCTCGAGTTCGCACAGCCGGCGTCATCCCTTCACCGCCAGCGGGAGGTCGAGGGTGCGCCGGAACCGGCGCAGGGCGCGTTGCGACGCGACGAGCATCGCCAGGAGCGTGATGCTGAAGCCGACCGCGACCTCGGTCGCCCCGATCCCGATGTGGACGCCGAGCTCGCTCGCGTTGAAGGCTGCCGCGACGGGCACCATGACCGGTGCGGCCACGAGCGTGGCCGTCAGCGTCACCCGCAGGGCTCGCCGTCGTTCGATCGCGGCAAGAGCCGCGAAGTCGACACCGGTGGCGTTGAGCATGCCGATCTCGCGCGAGTTCCGTTGCAGGGACGACTGGCGCTCGCCCGCGGCAGCGAAGCCCGAGAAGAGCGCGATGTAGAGGATCAGCTGCAGCAGCAGGGGCGTCGCATTCGCGCGCCAGAAGTCCCTGTTGTTCTCCCGGAACGTCGACTCCGGCACGGCCACGGCATCGACTCCCGCGCCGGCCAGGTCAGCTGAGACCCGGTCGACGTCGTCGGTGGCGACCAGTGCCCCGAAGTAGGCGGTGCTCGTGCCTTTCAGGACGCACTCACGCACGGTCGAGTCCGAGAGGATCGCGATGCTGCGGTTCATCTGCGCGATGCCCTCCCGCACGCCGGCGACGGTGAGTGCGACGCCGTTGATCCGGACGCTGTCACCCACCGACGCACCGACGGTGTCGTCCACGATCACGGTGCGGTCGGCGCAGCTGCTCGCCCCGGTCGCTCCCGTCGCCCGCTCGTAGAGCGCGTCCGGCACCGAGACCTCGAGCGCCGAGGTCTCATCGATGTTGAAGAGGTGCTTCCCGAACGGGACCACGACCGCCGAGGAGCCGGCGACCAGCCGGCGTACCTGGTCCTCCGGGACCGAGCTGTCGTCCATGAAGGTGAGATCCGGTGCTTGGAGGACGTAGGTCACCGAGTCCCCCACGCCGAGGAAGTCCTGCAGCGACTCGACCGGCCGGAGCGGCCCGTTCGTCACCTCGTGCTCGATGCCCGACGTGGCGCCGACCAGGACCACGGCCAGGATCGCGAGGCCGGTGCCGCTGAAGAACGCGCGCACACCCTCGCCCCTTGCCCGCCGATCGCCCCGCGTTCGGTCCAGGTGGTCGATGCCGGCGTACTCGATCCGCGAGAGCCGGTTGATCGTCCGGCCGCGCTCCGAGGTGCGTCCCTCGACGGCGTACAGGATCGACAGGGCCAGTGCGGCGACGGTGACGTACGGCGACACGTCACGAACGGCATTGACGACCGCCACCAGCGCGTCGACCGCGCCCGGAACGAAGCCCGGCACGGGCGTGATCGACGCGTCACGGAGGACGCGGTGGACCGGCGACAGGCTCAGCGCCGCCCACAGGAGGCCGACGACCAGTAGCCCTGCAGCGCCGGTGACCCACCGGGTCCGGCGTGCAGCGGTCCGTCGACCCACGAGACGTCCCCCATCGTGTCTTCCCGCTCTGAGCGAGGCCACCGTAGGGCTGCTCCGGCCCCACGGTGGCGCGAACGGTCGAGATTTCACCTGGCACCCGGGGGGAACCAGCGGATCCGAGGACGTCCGATCCGCCAGCGGAACCCCGTCGGCCGCCCTAGCATCGACGGGTGGAGGGGATCACGCGGCCGGCGCGCGACTTCGCAGCGTCCGTCGAACGCGGACTCCACATCGCCATCGGCGTGGTGATCCTCGCCAAGACCACGGTCTTCGGCGCGGCGCTGACCGAGCGCACGTCGTACGACGCCCGCGACCTGCTGCTCTCCCTGGCGGTGGTCGGCTGCGTCGGCACCGCCGGCGTGCGTTGCGTGCTGGGACGCCCCGGGCGCGTCGACGTGCTGCTGTGCACGCTCGCGATGGTCGCCGGAGCGCTGCTGCACCAAGGGACGACGCCGCCGGCGGGCGCGGCGGACTCGCCGATCATCCACCTCGTCGAGCCGATGCTGCTCGTGCTGGCGGCGCGGCTGCCGGCCGCGACGATCCTCGCTGTGGCGGGCCTGTACGTCCTGCTGCGCTGGGAGACCGGCGGCACCGCCACGGCACTGCACTACGGCGTCCAGGAGGCCGCGTTCATCACCGGCACCGTGCTCGCGGTGTTCGTGCTGGTCGGCCTGATGCGGCGTACCTCGGCGCGGGCCGAGGAGGCGCTGCGCGCGGAGGGTGCTCGGCTGGCGGCCGAGGACGACCGCGCCGAGGTCGAGGCGACGGCGTTCGTGCACGACGACCTGGTGCCGGCGCTGCTGTCGGTCGCGAGCCTGCCCCGCGCCGAGCCGACCCTGGCTGCGGCGGCCGCCGCACTGGACGGGCTCACGACGCAGGCGCCGACCTGGTCCCGGGCGCAGCTGGTCGCGCAGGTGCGGACGGTCGCGGACAGCAGCGGGCTCGACGTGCTCCTGGTGGTGCGGGGCCGGCGGACCGCCGTACCGGACGATGTGCGCGACGCGCTCGTCGGCGCCGTCCGGGAGGCCCTGCGCAACGTGGCCCGGCACAGCGGCGAGCACCGGGCGACGATCACACTCACCCAGCGCCCGGGCCGGGTCCGGCTCACGGTGGAGGACGACGGCGTCGGCTTCGTGGTGACGCCGGGCGTCGGACTGCGGGTGGCGGTCACCGGGCGGGTCGAGGCCGCTGGCGGCACCGCCCTGGTCACGAGCACGCCGGGAGCGGGCACGGTCGTCACCCTCGGCTGGCGGGCCCACCGGGTCGCCCGCCTCCTCGGCCTCTCCCCCGATACCGACACGTTCGCCCGCGCCGCCGTCGGCCGGCCCGGGAGGACGGCGCTGCGGGTGTGCGGGATCCTCGTGGCGGGGTACGCCGTGTCCGGGCTGCTGCTCGCCGTCGACGGCGTTCGTCAGCCCGCCACCTGGGCCGGCGCCGCCGTCGTCGCGGTCCTGGTCGCCGGACTCGCCCAGCGCATCGACCGCGGACCGGTCTCGGCCGGGACCCTCGTCGTGGGCGGCCTGGCGCCCGCCGCCGTACTCGCCCTGGTCCTGCCCACGGTGTCGGTCGGCGGTCTCGGCGGGCTGGAGTCGTGGATCGTCGAGTTCACCGCGCTGCCCGCCATGGTCCTCGCGTGGACCGCCTCGCTGCGGGTGGTGGCCCTGCTCCTCGTGCCGAACGGCGTCGCGATCACCGTTGTCGCCCTGCAGGCTGGCCTGCCGGTCGCCGAACTCCCGCACCTGCTCTTCGTCCAGCCGCTCAACACCTTCTTCGTCGCCGTGATCATCGGCGTGTGTCGCCGGGCCGGGCTCGTCCTCGCGGGCATCAGCGCCGCACCCGCCGGGGATCGCGGCAGCGCCGCCCGCGGGCTCCTCGGCCCACTGCTGCCCGAGGTCGAGCGCACGCTCGCGAAGCCGGCCTGCACCGAGACCGCCGCCGGCGCCGCCGTGCTGGCCCACTCCGTGCGCGACTGCCTCTACCTGCCCGGCCCCGGTCACCTGGCCCTGCGCGAGGAGCTGCACCAGCTGCGCCGTACCGGTGCGCAGGTCGTCGTCACCCTCCACCAGGACCTGGCCGCGAGCGCGACCCTGGCCAGCGCGGTCGCGGTGCTACGGGCCGTCGCCGCCGGCCGGGTGACGCTGTCCGGGACCGCCCTGCAGACCAGCCTGGTCGTCGTCCCCGCGGTTGCGGCGGCCGCCGCCGATGCCGTCACCGCCGCACTTCCGCGGACCTGGGTCGCGACCTTCGACCCCGACGCGACGCTGCTCACCGGGCCGCCCGGCGAGCTCGAGGTCGAGGTCGAGGTCGAGGGGCAGGCTCAGCCCTCGAGGTGACCGTCAGCCCTTGCCCGGCTGATCAGGCCGTGCACGTTGCCCGTCTCGACGCCGCCCTCGCGGTAGGCCCGGGCGGCGCGGGCGAGGTGCTCGCGGACGGTGACCTCGCCGATCCCGAGCTGGCGGGCGACGAGGCGGTAGGGCAGGCCGGCGCTGACCGCGCGGAGGATCTCGATCTGGCGCGGCGAGAGCCGGGCACCGACGTCCTCGTCGGACAGCAGCATCGTCGCGAGCTGGCTCGAGCAGGCCAGCTCGCCCGCGACGGCGTCGCGGATCGACTGGGCGATCGACTCGACCGGGTCGACCTTGAGGATCAGGCCCGCGGCGCCGGCGTCGATCGCGCGGCGTACGGGCACCGGTCGCTCCTCGGCGGTGAACAGCACCACGACCAGCCCGTGCGCGACCAGGGTCGCCACCGTCTCGTCAGCCGGTGGCTGCCCGGGGATCCGCATGTCGAGCAGGACGACGTCGAGCCCGTCGGGCGCCCGCGCCAGCAGCTCCTCGGCCGAGCCCGCGATCGCCACGAGGCCCATGTCGGGGGCGGTCTCGGCGAACGCGGCGCCGAGCCCCAGCAGCACCACGGGGTGGTTGTCGATGGCACCTACCCGGATGATCCCCCGTCTCACGGTGGCGATTATCCGCAGGGGTCCGGCACGACGGGTCCGGAATGCGACGTACTTTACGTATGCCGATGCCCTCCCTGGACCAGCACCCGGTCCGTCGAGGTGGGCGGTACGTCGCCGCCCTCGCGGAACCCGTGCCGCTCCCACCAGCGGGCGAGCGGGGCCGGCGCCCACCAGTTCCAGCGGCCGAGGAGCTTCATGGTGGCCGGGACCAGCAGCGCGCGCACGACGGTCGCGTCGACCAGGATCGCGACCAGCATGCCGAGGCCGAGCATCTTCATGAACACCACGCCGCTGAGGCTGAACGCACCGATCACGACGGCGAGCAGGAGTGCGGCACTGGTGATGATCCTGCCGGTCTTCTGCACGCCGGTCTGGACGGCGAGGTCGTTGTCGCCGGTCGCGTCCCACTGCTCGCGGACCCGGGAGAGGAGGAACACCTCGTAGTCCATCGACAGGCCGAACAGCACCGCGAGCATCACGATCGGGTTGGTGAGGTCGAGGAAGCCCTGCGGCGTGAAGCCGAGCAGCTCGGCGAGGTGGCCGTCGCTGAAGATCCACGTCACCACGCCGAACGAGGCGGTGATCGAGAAGCCGTTCATCAGCACCGCCTTCAGCGGCAGCACCACCGAGCCGAACGCCAGGAACAGCAGCACCAGCATGACGCCGACGACGATCAGTCCCATCAGCGGCAGGTGGTCGCCGACCGAGCCCGCGAGGTCGACGGTGTCGGCGGTCAGGCCGCCGACGAGGGCCTCGGACCCGTCCGGCGCGGCCACGGCGCGCAGGTCGCGGACCACCTGCTGGGAGTGGTCGGTCTGGCTGTTGCCCTCCCACGCGGCGCGCAGCAGCGTGGTCTCGCCCTCGCTCGCCACCGGCCGGACGTCGACGACCCCGTCGACCCGCTCCAGGGCCTGGGTGTACGACGCCACGCCTGCCTCGTCGGCACCGCTCACCAAGATGTTGGCGGTCGAGCGCTCCGGGCCGAAGTCGCTGTTGAGGCGTTCGGAGGCCAGGTGGGACGGGGCGTCCGAGGGCAGCACGCGGTAGTCGACGCTGCCCCACTTCACGCCGAGGAAGGGCGAGGCCACGGCGAGCAGGACCACCACGACGGCGGTGGCGACGACGACCGGACGCCGCATCACGGCGCGGGCCAGCCGGGCCCAGGCGCCGTGGCCGGTCTCGACCGGCGTCGCCCGCTGCAGGAACGGGATCCGGATCGCGTCGATCCGGGTGCCGAGCAGCGCCAGCACCGCGGGCAGCACGGTGAGCGCGGCCACCATCGCGATCAGCACGGCCGCGATCCCGCCGTACCCGATCGACTTGAGGAACGTCTGCGGGAACACCAGCAGCGAGCTCATCGCCGCGGCGACGGTCAGGGCCGAGAACGCGACGGTGCGACCGGCGGTGGCCATGGTGCGCACCACGGCTCCGCGGGTGTCGTCGGGGTCGCGGGCGATCTCCTCGCGGAACCGGGAGACCACGAAGAGGGCGTAGTCGATCGCCAGGCCGAGCCCGAGCAGGGTGATGATGTTGGGCGCGAAGATCGACACGTCGACCAGGTGGTTGAGACCGGCGATCGTCGCCCGGGCACCGAGGACCGCGACCAGGCCGACCAGGAGCGGCATCAGGGCCGCGACGACGCTGCGGAAGATGATGAGCGACAGGATCAGCACGATCGGCATCGACACCAGCTCGGCGCGGAGCAGGTCGGACTTCGTCTCCTCGTTGACGTCGGTGTAGACGGCGTACGGGCCGGCGAGCTCGGTGTGCAGCGAGCTCTTCTCGACGGCCGGGCGCATCTCGTCGAAGGAGTCGATGAAGTCGTTCTGGCTGTCCCCGGCGAGGGAGACGTAGACCGCGGTCGCGTGACCGTCCTTGCTGACCATGGCCGGGTCCTGGACGTCGTACCAGGTGAGCACCGAGACCACGCTGTCCTGCGGGATGGCCGCGACCGTGCGCTGCACCTCGGCCTGGAACGACGGGTCCGCGGCCTCCTCCTCGTCGCTGGAGAAGATCACGATGGCGTCGATCGAGCGGTTCCCGAAGGTGGAGCGCTCGAGCGCGAGCTCGCGGGCCGACTCCGTGCCGGGGTCGTCGAAGCCACCGGCGGACAGCTTGTCCTCCAGCCCGACACCCGCGACCGCAGCGAGCGCGGTCACACCGAGCCCGACCAGCAGCACCGCGACCGCACGGCGCACGACCAGGGCGCCCCATCGCTCGATCATGTCGACTCCTCCCGGAGGCCAGCGTGAACCTCTATCAGTCTCGTGAACACTGTTAACCGTAAACGGTGTAAACTTTCGTCGTCAAGTGTTCACCCCGGTGATCCGGGCCATCTCGAGGAGTCCTGTGCCGCACCTCCGCGCACCCAGCCGCCGGGAACGTCAGCGTGAGGCGACCTACGACGAGATCGTCGAGGTCGCCGCCCGCCTGCTCGACGAGGGAGCGGACCTGTCGTTGCGGGCGGTCGCCGCGGGGATGGGGATGACCGCACCAGCGCTGTACAGGTACGTCGCGAGCTATCAGCAGCTCGTCGACCTCGTCGCCTTCGAGCTCGACAAGGCGGCGACTGCCGAATGGGCCGAGGCCGCCGCCCGGTTCCCGGAGGACGACCCGGCCGCACGCCTGGCCGTGGCCTGTGCGCGCTTCCGGCAGTGGGCGCTGGCGAAGCCGCGGGAGTTCGCCCTCGTGTTCGCCAACCCGGTCGCCGAGGCCGACACCGATCGCCGCGACCTGCTCACCCTGTCGACGTCGGGCCACTACTTCACCGACCTGCTGTGGCAGATCTGGGAGCTCTACCAGTTCCCGTACCCGGCCCTCGACGACCTCGACCCGGTCATCCGCGACGCCGTGCTCGACCCGCTGATCCCGGCCAAGGCCGACCACATCCCGCCCGAGGAACGTGGCCTGCTGTGGATCTACATGCGGGCGTGGTCGGCGCTGTACGGCGTCGTCACGCTCGAGTCGACCGGCCACTGCGACCCGCGGGTCATCGAGTCCGGGCAGCTCTTCCGCGCCACCCTGCTCGACTGGCTCGAGCCCCTCGGGCTGCGCCACGAGCGCGACCGGATCACCACGATCCTCGACGAGGAGCTCGCCCGCGCCTGACCGGGGAGTGACTCAGCTGAGCCGCTCGAGGACCATGGCCATGCCCTGGCCACCACCCACGCACATCGACTCGACACCGAACTGCTTGTCGTGCCACTGCAGCGAGTTGATCAGCGTCGCGGTGATCCGCGCTCCCGTCATGCCGAACGGGTGACCGACCGCGATCGCACCACCGTTGACGTTGAGCTTGTCGACGTCGATCCCGAGCTGCTGCGCCGATCCCAGCGACTGCACCGCGAACGCCTCGTTGATCTCGAACAGGTCGATGTCACCCAACGACATGCCGGCGTTCTTCAGCGCGGCGGGGATCGCCTCGACCGGGCCGAGGCCCATGATCTCGGGCGAGAGTCCGGTCACCGCGGTCGACACGATCCGCGCGAGCGGGGTCAGGCCCAGCTCCTTGGCACGGGTGTCGGACATGATCACCAGCGCCGCGGCGCCGTCGTTGAGCGGGCATGCGTTGCCCGCCGTCACCGTCCCGTCGGGGCGGAACACCGGCTTGAGACCGGAGACCGCCTCCAGCGTCGTACCGGCACGGGGGCCGTCGTCCGCGGTGACGGTCGTGCCGTCGGGCAGGTGACCGGGGTGATCTCGCGGGCCCAGAAGCCCTCACCGATCCGCTGCTCGGTGAGGTTCTGGCTGCGGACCGCGAACACGTCCTGCTCCTCGCGCGACATGCCGAGGACCTGCGCGACGTTCTCGGCGGTCTGGCCCATCGCGATGTAGAGGTCCGGCAGCTCACCGGAGGTGCGCGGGTCGACCCACGTCTCCGCGCCGCCCTGGGCCCGCTTGTCGGTCACCGCCTGCGCGTCGGCGAACGCGGGGTTCTGGCCCTCGGGGTTGTCCGACCAGCCGTTGAAGAACCGGCTCACGGTCTCCACGCCGGCGGAGATGAACGCGTCGCCCTCGCCGGCCTTGATCGCGTGGAACGCCATCCGGGTGGTCTGCAGCGACGACGAGCAGTAGCGGTTGACCGTCACGCCGGGCAGGCGGTCCATCCCGGACAGCACGGCGACCGCGCGGCCCAGGTTGTTGCCCGCCTCACCGGCCGGCTGGCCCACACCGAGGATCAGGTCGGTGATCTCGGCCGGGTCCAGGCCGGGCACCTTCGCCAGCGCGGCCTGCACCATCTGCACGGCCAGCTCGTCGGGACGCATGTCCTTCAGCGAGCCCTTGCCGGCACGGCCGATCGGCGAGCGGGCGGTCGAGACGATGACGGCTTCGGGCATGACGACTCCTCGGGTCAGGGGTGGTGCGGCCGGGCGAAAGCCTGATCGGCGCTCTCGAGCAAGCGTACGGCGGCGGCCGACAGTCTCGCCTCGGCCGACCAGATCGCGGTGAGCGGGCGCAGCAGGAAGACCCCGTCGAGCGGTACGGCGCGCAGCTCGCCGAGCTCGAGGTCGGCCTCGAGCGCCCGCTCCGACAGCGCGACCGGGCCCATCCCGGCGATGGCCGCGTGGGTGAGGCCGTTGTTGGACGCCATCACGAGACCCGGGACCAGGGTGTGGCCCTCACGCTCCAGTGCCTCCTCCAGGGTGACCCGGGTGCCGGAGCCCTCCTCGCGCACCAGGACGCCCCCGACGGCGAGCTCGGCCGCACCGACCGGCTCGGTCCGGTCGGCCCACGGGTGACCGGGTGCGACGGCGACCACGAGCCGGTCGGCGCCGACCTGCTGGTGGCGCAGCCCGTCGGGCACCGTCGGCACCTCGACGAACCCCAGCTCGGCCGCGCCGGTGCGGACCAGTCGCTCGACCTCGGTGGAGTTGGCGACGCTCAGCGAGACCTGCAGGTCGGGCGCTCCGGCGTGCAACCGCGCCAGCCAGGCCGGTGCGTAGTGCTCGGCGATGGTCATCGACACGGCCGCGCGGACGACCAGCTCGCCCTCGGCGCGCAGCGTGGCGACGGACCGGGTGAACCGCTCGGCGGCATCGAGCAGCTCACCGGCCCAGTCGACGACCAGCCTGCCGTGCGGGGTCAGCGTCGTGCCCTGCTTGGTGCGGCGCAGCAAGGTCACGCCGAGCCGGCGTTCGAGCGCGAGCATCCGCCGCGACACGCTCGGCTGCGAGAGCCGCAGCTCCTGCGCGGCCTGGCCGATGCTCCCGGTCCGCGCCACGAGGGCGAGCACCTCGAGGTCGTCGAGGTCCGGTCGTCGGGTGGTGCTCATGCGTTCTCCGTATGACGTGATGCCCAGCTGCTCACTACCGAAGCCTGCCCCACGCCACGAGGGTTGGGCACATGGCCACGAGAACGGTTCCGGTCCCTACGACGACGAGCGCCCGGCGTACGCAGCGATCCGTGCTGCTGCCGGGCCTCGTCCTGACGGGCGGTGGGGTGGTCGTGGCGTACGCCGGCCACCACCTCCTGCCGTCGGTGGGCGTGCTGACCTGGGCTGTGCTCATCGGCGCGGTGGTCGCGAACCTCGACCTGATCCCGATCGCGACCCAGCCGGGTCTGCGGATCGCGGTCAGGAAGCTGCTCCGTGCCGGCGTCGTGCTGCTCGGGTTCTCGCTGTCGCTGACCGCGATCGGCGCCCTCGGCACCCCGGTGATCGCACTGGTCGTGACGACGCTGGTCAGCACGCTGGTCCTCACCTGGTGGCTCGGCCTGAGGATGAAGGTCGGGCCCGCCCGCAGCCTGCTCATCGCCACCGGCTTCTCGATCTGCGGCGCCTCGGCGATCGCCGGCATGGAGCGCACCGCCGACGGCGACGAGGACGACGTCGCGACCGCGATCACCATGGTGACGATCTGCGGCACCCTCGCGATGATCGCGATCCCCCTGCTGCAGGCGCCTCTCGGCCTCTCGGACCGCCAGCTCGGCATCTGGGCCGGCGCCAGCGTGCACGAGGTCGGCCAGGTGGTCGCCGCGGCCGGACCCGCCGGCGCCACGGCCGTCGCGCTGGCCGTCGTCGTCAAGCTGACCCGGGTCCTGCTGCTCGCGCCCGTCGTCGCGGTGGTGAGCGCGACCCGGCGTCGTACCCAGCCGGCGTGCGACGGCGCCAGTGCCGGCCGACCGCCGATCGTGCCGCTGTTCGTGCTCGGCTTCCTGGCCTGCGTGCTGCTGCGCACCAGCGGCCTCGTGCCGGCGGGGTTCCTCGACGTGATCAGCACGCTGCAGACGATCACGCTGGCTGCCGCGCTGTTCGCGCTCGGCACCGGCGTCCACCTCGGCAAGCTGCTGCACAGCGGTGGCCGCCCGCTCGCGCTGGGCATGGTGTCGACGCTGGTGGTCGCGACGGTGTCGCTGGTCGGCGTGCTGGCGATCGCCTGACGTCTCGCGCGACCGGTTCCGGGTACCGCCCGGCCATGAACTCCTCGCTCGCTCCCACGGCGCTGGCCACGCTCACCCAGAAGGCAGCCGCCGTCGACCCGGCCGTGGCGTACTGGACGACGGCCATGGACTCGGTCCGCGAGGAGGAGCGCCGGCGCAGGGGCGTGGTCCTGCCGGTCGCACTGCACGTCACCGCTGCGCTCGGCGCGGCCGTCGCCGGCTACCTCGGCGGCCACGTGGTGGGGGCCCGGGGCCTCGGCCGGGCCCACCACCACGGGCGATGACCTGCTGGGTCACTTCACGCGGAGAGAACGGGATCTCCGCCGCCTCGACCGGTCCGCGAGCTGATCGGCGCCGACGCGCTCGACGCAGATCGGCGCTCGACGTCGCTGCACCCGAGGTCCGTCGTCGGCCGCTCGGGGCTCATCGGGCCGCGAGGACCGTGACGTGGTTGGCGACCGCGAGGCCGCCCATGTTGTGCACCGCACCGAGCCGGGCGCCGGCGATCTGCACACCCGGGAAGGTCCCGGTGAGCTGCATGGCGATCGAGACGTGCTGCGAGACGCCGGTCGCGCCCACCGGGTGGCCCTTCGACTTCAGGCCTCCGGACGGGTTGACGGGCAGCGTGCCGTCCGGCAGGACGACGCCGTCGGCGAGGGCACGCCGCCCCTGGCCACGCGGCGCCAGGCCGAGCACCTCGTACATCTGGAGCTCGGCGATGGTGAAGCAGTCATGCAGCTCGACGACATCGAGGTCGCCGGTCGTCACGCCGGCGTCCGTCATCGCGCGCTGCCAGGCGAGCTCCGTGGCGGCGAAGGCCAGCGGGTCCCGGCGGGCCCCCGGCAGGTGGTCGTTCGCGAAGCCCCAGCCGGCCACCCGCACCGCGTCATGGCGCGACGAGGTGGGCTCGAGGCCGAGAACCAGCGCGGCGGCGCCGTCGGAGACCGGCGAGCAGTCGGTACGACGAAGGGGCGGCGCGACCATCGGGTTGCGGTCCGAGGTGGTCGAGCAGAACTCCTCGTCGAGCTCCTTGCGCAGGTGGGCGAAGGGGTTGGCCGCGCCGAGCCGGTGGCTCTTCGCGGCGATCGCGCCAAGGGTGTCCCCGACGGGCCCGTACCGGCGCTCGTACTCCAGCGCGACCTCAGCGAAGATCCCCGCGAAGCCGGTGCTGGACTCGCCGCCGGCCAGGTCGTAGTCGGCGCCCAGCAGGGCGGAGCCGACCGTCTCGGCGGGGATGCCGGTCATCTTCTCCACGCCGACGACCAGCACCGTGCGCGCCCGCCCGGCGAGCAGGTGGGCGAGGCCCGTGTGGACCGCGGCCGAGCCGGAGGCGCAGGCGTTCTCGGTGCGCAGCGCTGGGACGCCGAACAGGCCGTCGTCGATCTGGAGCGGGAGCGACGACGGGAAGCCGAGCGGATGCATGCCGGCGTTGAAGTGACCGACCACCACGAGGTCGACCTGGTCCGGAGCCACATCGGCGTCGTCGAGCGCGGCGCGTCCCGCGTCGACGACGAGCGACTCGAGGGTGGCGTCGGGGTGCTTGCCGAAGGCGGTGTGGCTCCAGCCGAGGACGAGCGGCGAGGCCATCAGCGCCACCCCTCGAGCTCCGCGATCCGGTGGAAGACCTCGATCGTGCCGACGCGCTCCAGGGTGGGGTCGAGGTCGTAGTAGACGGCCAGCACGTTCTGGGCGAGCCGGCCCTTCTCGTCGAGGGCGTCGAACCGGCCGAGCGCGATGTCCCGCATCGCGTCCTCGGCCGACATGCCCTTGTCGAAGCGGACCCTGGCCTCCTCCTGCACGAACAGCAGGTAGTCGCGCACCTCGTGGATCCGCTCCGGCGCGATCACCGGCCCGTGGCCGGGGACGACGGCGACCGGCTCGAGCGCGAGCATCCGGTCGCAGGCGGCGACCCAGTTCCCGATCGGGCCCGCCCAGGTGATCGGCGTACCGCCGATGAAGAGCAGGTCACCGGCGTAGAGCACGCGCTCCGACGGGACGAAGACGACGCTGTCCCCCTCGGTGTGGGCAGGCCCGAGCTTGATCACCTGCACGTCCAGGCCGCCGACGTCCAGGTCGAGCGTGTCGGAGAAGGTCCGCGTCGCGGGCGTTGCGGTGATGTCGCCGAACTCGAAGGGGGCGAAGATGTGCCGGACGAACTCGCCGGTCGGTCCGGGAAGGCCGAGAGCGCCCAGGATCAGGTCGGGACCCGCACTCGCCATCTCGGCGACGGTCTCCTCGGACGCGATGATCTCCGCGCCGGCGACGAGCTCGTTGCCGAACCAGTGGTCGCCGTTGGAGTGGGTGTTGACTACGTGGCGGATCGGGCTCCGGTCGGTCAACGGAGCCAGTCCGTCGAGCATCTCCCGGGTCATCGCCAGGTCGAAGAGCGTGTCGACGAGGAGCGATGCTCCGTCGCCGACCACGAGGCCGGCATTGCTCCAGCCCCAGGTCCCGTCAGGGACGAGCCAGGCGTGGCAATGCTCACTGAGCTGGTGCCGGCCGCGGGTGTAGGGGACGTCGGTCGCCATGGGTGTCGCCTCTCTCGTCGGTCTCAGTGGCCCGAGCTCAGCGGGTGGCGCGGAAGGGGCGCCGCGACCCGGATGTCCATCCGCCCGATCAGGTCGACCTCGAAGGTGACCACCTCGCCCTCGCGGAGCCAGCCGCGGAAGCCGTCGGGGTCGAGGGCGCGCTGCTCGAACAGGCAGCCCTTGCCGACCGTGCCGGACCCGAGCACGTCGCCGGTGACCAGGTGCGTGCCCCGCGACGTGTAGGCCACGACGTCGTCGAAGGACCAGTCGATCGTCGACCAGTTCCCGGCACTGATGGGCTTCCCGTCGATCGCGACGGACATGGCGACGTCGAATCCCTTGCCCGAGCGCAGCGGCTCGAGCTCGTCGGCGGAGACGAGCACCGGGCCCAGGGTGGTGGCGCCGTCCTTGCCCTTGGCGGGACCGAGCCGCAACGTCATCTCCTCGAACTGCAGGTCCCGGGCGCTCCAGTCGATGTAGGTCGTGTAGCCGACGATGTGGTCGCGGGCGTCCTCGGGCCGGATGTTGGAGCCGGGACGGCCGATGACGGCGGCCACCTCGAGCTCGTAGTCGAACTCCTCGCATCCCGGCGAGATCGGCGCGTCGTCGCTGGGGCCCAGCACCGCCGCGTGGTTGGAGAGGTAGAACGCCGGGAACCTGTGGTGCAGCGGGTCCACCGTGCCCATGCAGTTGGTGATGTGCTCGTGGAAGCACATGGAGTCCCGCATCGACGGCGGGCGCAGCGGCGCCTCGAGGCGCACCGAGTCGACCGGCACCGGGGTCGAGCCCTCCAGCGCGGCCCGGCCGTGCGCGAGCAGGCCGTCGAGCCCGTCGCCGATCAGGTCGCCGACGCTCTCCGCGCCGGGCACGGTGTAAAGCAGGCCGTCCTGCAGCACCGCGGCGTGTGCCGCACCCGAGCCGTCCGTGTAGGTCGCGAACTTCATGAGTCGTCTCCGTTTCTCATCCGGGCCCGGAGGGCCTTCTTGTCCACCTTGCCGACGGCGGTCGTCGGCAGCGTGTCGACCAGGACCACGTCCTTGGGTCGCTTGTACGTCGTGAGCTCGGCCCGCGCGGCGGCGAGGATCGACTCCCGGGTGACGTCGGCGTCGGCCGGGACGACGAAGGCGACGACGGCCTCGCCCCAATCGGGGTGCGGGATCCCGGCGACGGCGACGCTCTTGACCCCGGCCAGTCGGGCGAGCACCTGCTCGACCTCGCTGGAGTAGACGTTGAGCCCGCCGGTGATGATCATGTCCTTCTTGCGGTCGACGAGGTGCAGGTAGCCGTCCGCGGTCAGGAAGCCGAGGTCGCCGGTGTGCAGCCAGCCGTCCCGCAGCGCTTCCGCCGTCTCGACCGGCCGGTCGAGATAGCCCTGCATCGTGTACGGCGACCGCGCGGTCACCTCCCCGACCTCGTCCGGGTCGCAGGGGGTCCCGTCCTCCCGGACCACGCGCACCTCGGCCATCAGCACCGACTGGCCACAGCTGGTGAGGCGTCCCGCGCCCGCACCGTCGGCACGGTGGTCGTCGCGCCGCAGCCGGGTGAGGAAGTTCGGCGCCTCCGACTGGGCGTAGAGCTGCACGAACACCGGGCCGAACAGGGCGAGCCCCTGCTCGAGCCGGTCGGGCGTGATCGGCGCGGCGCCGTACAGGATGGTGCGCAGCGCGCTGGCGTCGAAGGAGTCGCGGGCCACGACGGCGTCGAGGAGCCGGTAGATCATGGTCGGCACCAGGAACAGGTAGCTGACCCCGTCGCGCTCGACCCGGTCCAGGACCTGCTCGACGTCGAAGCGGTCCTCGAGCATGGTGCGGGCGCCCTTGGCGAGAGCGGCCTGCAGCAGGAATCCGGCGCTGTGCGGCAGAGGCGAGGTGAGCAGCAGGACGTCCTCGGCGGTCAGCTCCATCTCGACGAGGTGCGAGACCAGGTTCATCGCCAGGCCGCGCTGCTGGTGGACGACGCCCTTGGGGAGGCCGGTGGTGCCGCCGGTGTACATGATCAGCGCCGCCGCGTCGGACGGCACGGGCGGCAGCTCCGGAAGCGGTGCGGTGGCGAGCGCCGCGTGCCACCCGTCGTCCGGGCCGCCCACGACGATCGCGAACGGGTCCGCTCCGCGATCGCGGGCGAGCTCCACCGACGCGAGCCGGTCGTGCGTCACCACGCACACCACGGCCCGGGAGTCGGTCAACATGTACGCCTGCTCGTCGTCGGACAGCATCAGGTTGAGCGGCACCTTGGCCGCTCCCAGCAGGGCGACGGCCAGGTCGGCGACGACGTACTCGGCGCCGTTCGGGAGGATCAGCGCCACCGCGGTCCCCGGCGTCACGCCGTTCGCCTGCAGCGCGGCCGCCAGGGAGCGGGCGGCGACGTCGAGGTCGGCGTACGTCCAGGTGCGTGCATCCGTGACGATCGCGGGCCGGGCGGCGTGGCGCGCCAGTGCGGGACCGAGCAGGTCGCGCAGCACGAGGTCCGTGGACATCGCGATCACCCGCCCTGCGCCGTCGGGTCGGGGATCCTCGCGACGCGCTGCGCGGTGGCCAGCGAGCGGTAATGACCGACCAGCCAGACGACCTCCTGCAGCCGTGGCCAGCCGAGCTCGGCGACGGCCCGCTCGAAGGTGGCGTCGCAGAGGTCGCCGGTACGACACAGCTCGACCGCGACGTCGTGGACGACGGCGCACGGTCCCTCCGCCGGGATGCGCTCCACCCCGGCCGCGCGGAGGAGTGGCTCGTGTCCGGCGCGCATGTAGGGGCTGTCGTCGAGGTCGGCGACGGCGAGGATCGCCACCTCGCGCTCGGCCGGGCTCAGCTGCCCGTCGCGGAAGCTGCTCGCGAGGGCCAGCACCGCGGCCCCCACCACCGGCGACGCGGCCATCAGGTCGAAGGGGCCGGAGAGCCGCCCCTGGGCGTCGACCGGAGAGACGCCCAGCCCGGCGTCCCCCCACCGCTCGGCGACGGTGTCGACGAAGGCGCGCTGCTCGTCGGTGACCGGGCCGGCGCTGGTCCACGGCACCCTGCCGAGGAGCACGTGCGGGGCGCTCACGACTCCCCCAGGTACGCCGTACGGACGCGGTCGGACCGGAGCAGCTCGCTGCCCGCGCCCTCGAGGACCACCGATCCGTCCGCCAGCACGTAGCCATGGTCGGAGAGGCCGAGCGCACGGTGCATGTTCTGCTCGGCCAGGAGCACCGTGACGTCCTGCTGGACGACGGTCTCGATCACCTCGAAGACCTGGGCGACGACGATCGGTGCCAGCCCGAGCGAGGGCTCGTCGAGGATGAGCAGTCGCGGCCGCGACACCAGTGCCCGGCCCAGGGCGACCATCTGCTGCTCGCCGCCGGACATGGTGCCGCACAGCTGCCGCGAACGCTTGCGCAGGATGGGGAACAGGTCGTACGCGAGGTCCAGCCCACCGACGCTGCGCTTGCGGGCGGCGGCGTCGTGCAGCCCGAGACGGAGGTTGTCCTTGACGGACATCTCCTTGAAGAGCCGGCGCCCCTCGGGGACGATCGCCATCCCGAGCCGGGGCCGGTCCGCGGCCGAGCGGCGCGTGATGTCCTCGCCGTCGAGCGTGATCGTCCCCGACGTCACCGGCTGCATGCCCATGAGCGCCTTGACGAGCGTGCTCTTGCCGGCGCCGTTGGCGCCGATCAGGGA
The DNA here is from genome assembly GCF_029961765.1 of Nocardioides sp. QY071. NCBI lineage: Bacteria > Bacillati > Actinomycetota > Actinomycetes > Propionibacteriales > Nocardioidaceae > Nocardioides > Nocardioides sp. QY071. The sequence goes on along the minus strand of NZ_CP124681.1, from coordinate 308,162 downwards.
GACCGTGGCGCCGGCGCTGACGGAGAGGTCGACTCCCCGCAGCGCGGCCGCCTCGCCGTAGTTGACCACCAGGTCCTTGACCTCAAGCATCGACCGGACCTCCCAGGTAGGCCTCGACCACGCGCGCGTCGTCGAGCACGTCGGCCGGTAGTCCGTCGGCCAGGTTCCGGCCCTGGTTGAGGACGTACATCCGGTCGGCGAGGGTCGAGACGGCTCGCACGTTGTGCTCGATGTAGATCACGGACATCCCCCGCTCGCGCAGGGACGCGATCAGGTCCATGCCGAGGGCGGCCTCGCTCGGGTTGAGCCCGCCGAGGACCTCGTCGAGCAGGATCAGCTGAGGGTCCAGCGCGATCGCGCGGGCGATCTCGAGGAACTTCCGCTCGTGCAGGGTCAGCTTCCCGACCTGGCTGCCGGCGTGGTCCGCCAGGCCGACCATGCTCAGCACCTCGCGCGCCCGGGCCAGGGCCGCGGTGCGGCCCATCGAGTCACGCCCGAACATGCAGCCGGTCGCGACGTTCTCCTCGACGGTGAACGAGGCCAGGGGGCGGGGCACCTGGAAGGTGCGCGAGATCCCGGCGTGGGCACGTCGGTGCGGCGTTGACCGGGTGATGTCGCGTCCGGTGAACTCGATCGTGCCGGCGGTGACCGGCAGCGAGCCGGCGATCGTGCTCAGCAGGGTGGTCTTGCCCGACCCGTTGGGGCCGACCAGTCCCACGATCTCGCCCTGCCGGACCTCGAGGTCGACCTCGGCGAGGGCGGTGACGCCACCGAACCTCTTCGTGACGCCCGTGCAGCGCAGCAGGCTCATCGGTGCACACCTCCAGTGGCGGGCGCCTTGCGGCGCAGCAGGTTGGGGATCGATCCGGAGATGCCGTGGGGCAGCAGCGCGATCACCAGGACGAAGACGGCGCCCAGGATGATCTGCGACAGCTCGGGCGAGCCGATGTCGAGGAGCAGCTCACGGACCACGACCACCGAGGCGGCGCCGACGAGCGGCCCCCACCAGCGGGTGATGCCGCCCAGGATCGTCATCATGATGACCAGCAGCGGGATGTTCAGGGTGAACACCGCGCCCACCTCGACGTACCCCAGGAAGATCGCCTGGGGAGCACCGGCGAGACCGGCGAGACCGGCGCTGGCGGCGAAGGTCCAGACCTTGTAGCGGTAGGTCGGTACGCCGAGGGACTCCGCCACCGCCTCGTCGTCGCGGATCGAGCGGAGCGCGGCACCCCATCGCGAGCTCGCGGCGACGAGGCCGACGAGCGCCGTCCCCGCGGCGATGAGCGTCCCGACGATGAACAGGTGGCCGGTCGACGACCCGATCCAGGAGCCGACGGCCTGCTCCCGGACGAAGACGCCGGTGCCGCCGTCGAGGAAGGCGAGGTTGGACACGACGGTGATCACGATGAACGCCATGGCCAGCGTGATCAGGCCGAACAGGTCGCCGGCGAACCGAGGTGAGGAGAAGACCGCGAGGCCGACCACGACGGCGAGCACCGCGGCCGACAGGCCGGCGGCCACGAGCGCCACCACGAACGGGGCGTCGCTGTGCCGGAGCACGGCCGCCGTCGCGTAGGTGCCGATGCCGAAGAACACGCCGTGCCCGAAGCTGGCGTAGCCGGAGTTGCCGGAGAACAGGCTCCAGCTCAGCGCGAGCGCGATCCAGGTGACGAACTGGAACCCGAAGGCGATCACGTAGTCGGACCCGAGGGTCGGGACCAGCGCGACGGCGAGCAGGGTGCATGCCACGATCGCGCCGACGTTGCCGGCGAGGGCGCGGTCCACACGCGCGTTCATGCGAGCCTCCTGGCGGTCATCGACTCGCGAACGAGGCGCAGTGCCGGCTGTGCGGCGAGGAAGAGGAAGAGGACGCCGAAGGCGACGGCCGGCGACCACTGCGGCGGGAACCACAGGGACCAGGCGTTCTGGATCATCATCACCGCGACGGCGGCGAGCAGCGCGCCGACGGGGCGTCCGAGGCCACCGAGCATGGTGGCGACCACGACGACGCCGATCCACTGCAACGGGAGCGAGGGACTCAGCGGCATCCGCAGGGCGACGACCATCCCGGCCACCGCGGCGGTCGCGGCGGCCAGACCCGAGACCGCGAGCGTCAGCGGCACGACCCGGACACCCAGGGTCTGGGCGATCTCGCCGTCCTGGCGCATGGCCTGGACCGCGCGACCCGAGCGGGTGCGGCCCAGGGCGAAGGCGGAGACGCCGACCATCAGTACGGCACACACAAGGGCGAGCAGGTCGACCGGCTGGATCGCCAGCTGGGGAAGCGGCTCGGGCAGCCGGATGCTGGTGGTGAAGCTGTCGGCGAGCATCGGGCGCAGGTTGAGCAGGTCCGGACTCCAGATCATCGAGACCGCGCTCTCCGTCACGATGAACAGCGCGAAGGTGATGAGCAGTGACGTGAACGCCTCGGCCCTGAGGACCAGGAAGATCCACTGGAGGACGACGCCGATGACGAAGAAGACCGGGACCGTCACGACGAGGGTGAGGAACGGGTCCCAGAGCTGCTCCGAGACCAGGCTGTAGGTGACATAGGCACCCAGCAGGGTGAGGGAGAGGTGGAAGAAGTCGGCCACCCCCAGGTGGCCCCACTTCACGCTGAGGCCCAGGGCGATGCTCCCGAACAGGCACCCCAGCAGGGCGCCGTTCAGCAGCGTCTGGGCCAACGCGAGCGACGAAACGGACATGACGGTCTCCAGGTCAGGCCAGGGGTGGCCCCGAGCCGGGGCTCGGGACCACCACCGCGGCGCCGATGGTCAGGGCTAGTAGGCGATCTCGGCGCCGGCGACGTCCTTGGGCCACACGAGCACCCGCTTGCCGTCCTGGATCTGCGCGACCCGGGTGAAGTCGGTGCCGTAGTTGTTGAAGCCGTCGAAGTTCACCGTGCCGACGATCGTGTCGACGTCGTGCGCGTTCAGCCACTCGATCACGGCCTTGTTGTCGACGCCGGCCTCGTTGATACCGGTGAGCAGGATCTGCCAGGCCGCGAAGCCGGCCGCGGCCTGCGTCTCCACGAGCGGGAAGACCTTCTCCTCGTCGGCGATCTTGCTGAACTCCTTGGCGAAGTACCTCGCCACGTCGGTGTCGCCCAGCGGCGGGTGGTTCTCGTAGATCGACGAGAGCATGAGCCCGTCCGCCTTGTCCCCCAGGCCCTGCACCGCTGCCGGCGCCGGCAGGGCGACGTAGATGCCCTTCGGGGTGTACCCGATGGCGTCGAACGCCTGGTACAGGTTGGTGATGTCGGCACCGAGGCCGCCGACGTACACGAGGTCGGGATCGGCGTTCTGGATGCGGATCGCGATCGAGCTGAAGTCGGTCGTGCCCAGGTCGTACTCGACGTCGCCCGACGTCTTCGCGCCCGCCGCCTCGAGGGCGGGCTCGGCGGCAGCGGTGTAGCTGAGCGTCGTGGGGAACTTCGCCGTGGCGTAGAAGACGGACTTCGGCGGGTTCCCGCTGGACTTCAGGGCGTCGACGAAGGTCTCGGCACCGGCGTCGAACATCTTCGTCGGGTCGTCGACACCGCCACCGATCTGCCACGACGGGAAGTGGTTCTCGCCGATGAGCTTGTCCGGGGCGCCGTTGGTGGCGGTGGGGTACGCGTATCCGGCCCGGGTGACCGGTCCTGCGCCGGCGAGCGCCGCGGCGCCGCCGTACGGACCCATCACGAAGTCGACCTTGTCGCCGATCAGCCGCTCGTAGTTGGAGGTGACGGTGCCGGGCGTCGACTGGTCGTCGAGGACCTTCCACTCCAGCGGCCGCCCGTCGATGCCGCCGCACTCGTTGACCCAGTCGACGACGAGGTCGGCGACGGCGTTGTGCAGGGTCGCGGTCGGCGCGAGCGGACCGGTGAGGCTCAGCGAGCCACCCACGACGATCGGGTCGCCACTCGGCTCGGTGTCGGGCGTGCACTCCATGCCGGCGATCGGCGAGACGATCTCGGCGTCGGGGAGGTCGGCGACCGGGTCGCTCTTCTTGTCCTCGTCCTTGACCACGCCGCCGCAGGCGGAGAGCAGCAGAGCGGCGCAGGCGCCGACCGCAACGCCCCGCATCGCGGGCTTCTTCGAGAGGGTGAACATCGATGTCTCCTGGTTCCGCTGGTGCTCAGCTGTCGAGGAAGGCGACGACCCGGCAGGGCGACGCGCTGGTCTTGGGGAGCTTGATGGGGAAGAACCCGACGGTGAACCCGGTCGCAGGCAGCGCCGTGAGGTTGTCGAGCTGCTGGATGATGAAGGCCTCCTTGTCGGCGATGGCGAAGTGGCCGTCCCACAGCTCCTTGGGGTCGCCGCTCGCCTCGTAGGCCGCCTTCATCACCGGGAACGGCCGGTCCCAGGCCATCGCGTCGGTGCCGAGGATCGTGGCGCCGAGGCCCGTCAGGTACCGGGTGCCGTCACCGCTCATGCCCGGGTAGTTGAAGAACTCCGGGTCTGCGGGCGTGTAGCGCTCCTGACCGGTGCGCAGCAGCAGCGCGTCGCCCTGCTGCACCTCGCGGCCGGTCGCGGCGATCGCCTTCTCCAGCGCCTCGACCGGGAGCGCCTCGCCCGGCCGTGCCCACTCGCGCACGTCGAGGACCATGCCGGGGCGGTAGAGCTCGGACAGGTCGATGTCGCTGATGGTGCGGGCCTTCTTGCCCTCGATCAGGCTGCCGCTGTGCAGCGGCGCGTCGACGTGGGTCCCGCAGTGGGTGTTCATCTCGGTGAGCCAGTCCTCCCCCCAGCCCTCGCCGTTGGGGAGCTCGTGGCCCTCGCAGCCGAAGATGTCGGTCATCCGGTCCCGGCCGCGGTCGCTGGGGTGGAGGTACTCGATCTTCGGCGCGAGGACGGTCTCGAGCGCCTTGTAGGCCTCGGGCACCAGCTCGCGGTTGGCCGGGTCGAGCGTGCGGGAGAGGTCGATGAGCCTGGTCATGGTGCTGCCTTTCGGTGGTGGGCGGACGGACTACAGCCGGATGCGGTTGCGGAGGAGGCCGAGGCCGGCCACCTCGATCTCGACCTCGTCGCCGTCGCGGAGCGGCCGGGCGTCGGGCTCCGCGGGGGTCGGCAGGTCGAGTACGACGAGAGCGCCGGGCTGGTGGGGACGCGTGACGTCGAGACGGCGTTCGAGCTCGTCGAGGACGCCGGGGACGGCGGTCCGGCAGCGGGTGACGCCGTTGACCCGGACCGCGAGCCGGACCGCGGGCTCGAGCGCCGGGCCGAGCTCGTCGGCGGTCACGAGCACCGGGCCCTGCGCCCCTCCGACGATGGTGGCGCCGAAGAGGCGCGCGCCGGGGCCGACGCCCACGACGCCGCCGATGCCGACCCTGAGGTCACCGTCGGCCGCCGGAGCGACGGGTGCACCGGGGCCGGCGGCGACGACGGTCGCGGGGCGGCCGTGGACCCGCGGCGGGACGGCCAGCGGCGCGAGGAGCGTGACGTCCTCGACGTCGTGGGCCGCATCGGTCGGGTGCGACTCGGCGAGGTCGCGGACGTCGGCCAGTGCGGCCGGCCCGGCGAGCACCAGGTCCAGCATGGTGCGGAACCGCGGATCACCGGCGGAGGCCCGGCCGAGGCTCACGACGACGGTCCCGTCGACGACGCCCACGTGCGTCGTGCCCTTCACGGAGAAGCTGGCGAGCCTCATGGTGATCCGGCCTCCTTCCTGGTCGCTCCCGGCGCGGTGTGACCACCTTCACGGCGCGTGACGGCCGTCACCTAGAGCGCCGCCCGACAGAAACCGGACCGCCGGATGTCACGGCGTGACAGCGCCGAGCGAGGCTCGCTGAGCTCCCCGTGGAGCCGGTTGCGGCCGCCCCGGCGCCGTCAACCGGTGTGGCCCAGCGCCTCGCTGAGCGCGTGCATCCGCAGCGCGGTCTCCAGCCGGAAGCGGTCGTCGACGTCGCGCATGTCGACGCCGAGGGTCGCCTCGATCCGGGCGATCCGGTTCCGCACGGTGTTGTAGTGGATGTGCAGCGCCGCCGCCGTGTCGGGCAGGTGCCGGTCGTAGGAGAGGTAGGCGCGCAGGGTGGGCAGGAAGTCGGTGCCGCGCTGCGCGTCCAGGTCGAGCAGCGGGCCGAGGACGTCGCGCACGGTGGTCCGCAGGTGCGCCGGCGGCAGGCTCGCCATCCCGAGGATCCCGAGCTCGTGGGCGGTGACGACGGGGCCCTCGACGTCGCCGCGGATCATCAGCTCGCAGGCGGCCCGGCCCTCGTCGTACGACGTCGAGTAGTCGATCAGCTCGGCGCACCCGCGCCCGAGGCCGGCGATCCAGGAGCCCTCGGCGCGGGCCACGACGGATCGCAGCTGCTCGCGCACCTCACGACTCGTCCGACCGGACGGACCGATGATCGCGACCAGCCGGTTCGCCCGGCGCACGGTCACGACGGCGGGGAAGGCGCTGCGCAGGTGCCGCTCGAGGCGCTCGGGACGGACCAGGTCGTCGGGGTGGTCGCGCAGGCCGGCCACGACGACCTGCGCACCGGGATGCGCACCGACCCCCATCAGGGCCATCCGTTCGCGGAAGGCGTCCGGGTCGCTCACCCGTCCACCGAGCAGGTCGTCGAACAGGCCGCCCTGCAGCCGCTGCGTGGTCCGCTCACGCTCGCTCACGCGCAGGAACTGGAGCCGGAACAGCCCGAGGCACAGGTCGATGAACGCCCGCGCGTGCTCGTCGGGCTCCCTGGTGTGGACGACCACGACCGTGAGGTCGTCGCAGTCGGGCAGCACGGTGCGGCCGACGACGCGCGCATTGCCGTCGCCGAGCTCTCCCGAGGCACGCACCAGCGTCCCGTCGGCCTGCCGCAGCTCGACCCGTCCCCCCACCTCCCGGGCCAGCAGGTCCAGCGCGGGGCCCGGGTCCGCCTGGTGGGTGAGACTGCCGGCGAGGCGCGCAGCCGTCTCCATGTTGTCCCGGGCGAGCTCCGAACGGTGTTCCGCGCGGTCGGCCAGCCGCTGCCGGCGACCGTCCACGTCCAGCTGTCGCAGCCGGACGCCGAGGTCGTGGGCGATCTGCTCGAGCATCTCCTGCTCGGCCTCCGTCCACGGATACGGATTCCGGTGCGCGGCGTACAGGACGCCGAGCGTGTTCTCCGCGAGCAGGATCGGCACGATGAGGGTCGCCTGGATCCCCTCGTTGTCGATCAGCCGCTTCATCAACGGCACTCGCCGCGAGTCGTGGCGGTAGTCGCGACTCATCTGCGGCCGGCGATCGAGCGCGACCCGGCCGCCGATGCCCTCCCCGACCTTGAGCCGCCAGGCCGCCGCCATCTCGGTGGACTCCACCCCGTGGTGGGCACCCATGACGAGGTAGTCGCCCTCGACGAGCCCCGCCCAAGAGACGGGGCACGCGATCGACCGCGCCACATGGTCCGTCGCGATCTGCAGTGCCTGGGTGACGTCCTTGGCGGCCAGCAGCCTGCGCAGGTAGGGCTCGGCGGACACGACCGGCGGCGACATTGCTTCCAGGGTCACGGCACGACTCCCTAAGGTGCATTCACATCCAAGTTTGTACCCGAGTCCAAGTTCTGGCAGCGTACGCTGCGACCACCTCGTCTGTCATCCAGGAAGCGAGAGCGATGGCCGCGCACACCCGCTCCTCGACGGCGGCCGCTCCCGCCGAGACCGCTCGCGCCCGCCGGCGCGGCCAGCGGCGCGACCGGGTCTTCGACGCCGCCGTCGAGCTCTTCGTCGAGGAGGGCTACGAGGCGACCACGATGGACGCGATCGCGGCCCGCGCGGACGTCGCGCGCACGTCGGTGTTCAACTACTTCGAGCGCAAGTCCGCATTCCTCGACGAGTGGTCGGCGCGGCGCCGGGCGCGCGCCTTCCACGCCCTTCCCACGAACGCGACCTCAGGCTCCCTGCGCGAGGAGCTGGTCGCGATCATGCAGGAGCTCGCCGCCATCAGCGGCGGGTCCCGACGCGAGACCACCGCGCTCATCGGGGCGGCCGTGGTCGCGCTCGACCTCCTCGACGACCACCCGCTGACCCACGAGTTCACCGACGTCCTCGAGCGACGCCGCGCCGAGCTGCGCCCGGGCGTCGAGCCGGCACTCGTCGGCATGACCATGGCCACCGGGTACTTCGCGATCCTGCGGTCCTGGATCGGTCCAGGGCGGCCACCGTTCGAGCTGCGGGAGCGTCTGGTCGACCTGGTCGACCTGCTCCTCGGCGGAGCCGCGCCCCCCGCCGCTACCCCAGCTCGTGGGTGATCTCCTTCGCCCGCGCCTCCGCGGCCGCCGTGCCCGCGGCCACGACGTCGCGCATCCCGCGCTCCTCGAACGCCGCGATCGCCCGCTCTGTGCTGCCGTTCGGGCTGCTGACCGCGCGCCGCAGCGCGGCCGGATCGGCGTCCGGGTCGTCGAGCAGCCGGCCCGCCCCGGCGACGGTGTGGGCAGCGAGGGTGCGGGCCAGGTCGGCGGGCAGGCCGAGCCGCTCCCCCGCCCCGGCCATCGCCTCGGCCAGGTAGAACACGTACGCCGGCCCCGACCCGCTCACCGCACCCACGGCGTCGATCTGGTCCTCGTCGACCTCGACCACGAGCCCGACGGTGGCGAAGACGTCCTTGGCCGCCTGCAGGTGGGGCGGTGTGGCGTGGGCGCCGGCGACGAGCGCCGTGACGCCGTACCCCACCCGGGCGGGGGTGTTCGGCATCGACCGGACCACCGGCTGTCCGGCGGGCAGGACCGCCTCGATGTTCGCCAGCGGTACGGCGCCCGCCACGCTCACCACCACCGTGTCCGGCGCCAGCACCGGCGCGATCTCGGCCGCCACCTCCCGGACCAGGCCCGGCTTCACCCCGAGCACGACGATCCCGGCCCCGGTCGCCGCACGGACGTTGGCGTCGGTGTCCTCGGTGGCGGTCGCGGTGACCCCGTAGGTGTCGGCGAGCCAGGCCGCGCGGGCCGTCGTACGGACGGTCGCGCGGACCTGGCCCGCCGGGAAGCCGCTCCTCAGGAGCCCGGCCATGATGGCCTCGCTCATCGAGCCGCAGCCGAGGAACGCGATCGTCGTGCTCATGGCGCGATCATGCCAAGGCGCACTCCACCGTCAGCGAGCGGCGGCTAACGTGCCCACGTGGAGGCCGGGACGGCGGCCACTCCACGGCATGGCCTCCTCGAGCTGCGCGGCGACCCGGATGAGCAGCGCCTCCGAGTTCGAGTCCCCGGCCAGCTGGACGCCGATCGGCAGGCCCTGCGAGGACTGGCCGAGCGGCAGGCTGATCGCAGGTGCGCCGTTCTGGTTGAAGGGCGAGGTGAACGAGCAGGCGTCGAAGATTCGCGTGGTCCACTCCGCGGCCGTGAGGTCGGCGTTCGCGTCGAGCTGCCCGAGGGGAAGCGCAGGGGTGTTCATCGTGGGCGTCAGCAGCAGGTCGTGGTCGCCGAAGAACCGGCCGATGCTGCGGGACAGCGCGTTGGCCCGGTCGAGGGCCGTGCAGACGTCGAGCCCGGTGAGCGTCCGACCGTGCCGGACGCACGCCCAGGACGTGCGCTCGAGGTTGTCCGGACCCGCCGTGCGCCCGGTCATGGCCTCGATCCCGGCGACAGCGTGTGCGAGGAAGGCGGTCCAGAGCACGAGGTTGGTCTCGAGCAGCACGTCCCAGTCGATCACCGGGGTCGCCCGGTCGACGTGGTGCCCCGCTGCCTCGAGGGTCGCCGCGACCTCCTCGACCACCTGCGCGACCTCGGGGTCGACCCAGCTGCCGGCCCACGACTCCGTGTGGACGGCGATCCGCAGCCGGCCCGGGTTCGCGCCGACCTCCTCGGCCCACGGCCGCTCCGGCGGCGCGACCACGAACGGGTCGCCCGGGCAGGCCCCGGCCACGGCGTCGAGAAGTGCGGCGGTGTCACGCACGGTGCGGGTCACGGCCAGCTCGCAGCCCATCCCGAACAGCGCGTCGCCCGAGTCCGGTCCGACGGAGACCCTGCCGCGTCCGGGCTTGAGGCCGACCAGGCCGTTGCAGGCGGCGGGGATCCGGATCGAGCCACCGCCGTCGTTCGCGTGCGCCACCGGCACCGCACCGGCGGCGACCAGTGCCGCCGAGCCGCCGCTGGACCCGCCGGCACTGTGCGCCGTGTTCCAAGGGTTCCGGGTGGGGCCGTAGGCGAGCGCCTCGGAGCTGCCGTTGAAGCCCAGCTCCGGCGTGGTGGTGACCGCCAGCGTCGCGAGGCCGGCGGCGCGGAAGCGCTCCATCAAGAAGGTGTCCGCCGGCGGCGCGATGCCATCGCCGAGAAGCCGGGTGCCCATCCGGGTCGGCACTCCCCGGGCGTGGATGACGAGGTCCTTGATCGCGAACGGGACACCGCCGAGCACGCCGTCGGCGGCGTGGTCGAGGGGCTTCTCGAACGGGCCGACGCAGACGGCGTTCAGCTCGGAGACGGCGTTGATGGCCTCGGCGGCCAGCGTCGCCACCTCCTCCGCGGTGACGTCGCCGGCAGCGATGACAGCGGCCAGGGCGGTGGCGTCGAGGTCGGCGTACTCATCGATTCTCATCGGGCATTCCTTCGGTCACGGGAGGTGGTCGGCACGTCGAGGCGACCCTTCTCCCGACCCTAGGAACTCGTGACGTGGCGCACATCGGCGCAAAAGCCGATACGCCCGCGGCGGGGGGCCTCCCTTGACACCGACCGGGCCGGCGCCGAAAACTTCGTACCCGAACGAGAGGTTGTCCATGACCGCTGACCTGCAGTGGTGGCCCCGGCTCGCCGCCGACGTCCGCGCGGCCGGTCGCGGCGATCTCGCCGTCCAGGAACCACTCCTCGAGATGCGCGACCGACTCGGCTTCGACTGCGCGGCGCTCGTCGCCCACCACCGGCCGGTGGTCAACCTCAGCTATCCCAGCGAGGCCTTCGACTACCTCGCGTCGACCTACAGCCGGACCTGCCCGGTCCACCAGCACATCGTCCGGCGTGGTGTGCCGATGCGCTTCGTCGACGTGCCGTTCGACCTGCACGAGACGCGCACCTACCAGGACGTCATCGCGCCCAACCGCTTCCGCGAGGGCGTGACTCTGCCCCTGCCGGACGGCGGCTTCGTCGCCCTGAGCTCGACGCACGCCCGGCCGCTGGACGAGCGTTCCCTGATGGCGCTGGCGATGCTGGCGTACGACCTCGCCGCGCTGGCCGACCCCGGCGCCGACGACCGACGCGCGGACCTGGTGCTGGCGGTGGCGCGCGACCAGGTGGAGGTCCGCGCCGGCAGTCTCGACGAATCGCCGCTGAGCCCCGGCGACCTCCGCCTCACCGCGCGCCTGAGCGCGACGCGCCCCCAGGGTCTGCGCTTCGCGCACCGCGCCGTCGACGGCACGTGGTGGTGGGTCCACGGCGTACGCCGTCCGCGGGTCGCTGTCGTCCGGTTGGGCCGCGCCTCCGTGTTCGGCGACCTGACCAGCCGCGAGCTCGACGTCGTCGGCCTGGTCGCGCGGGGCTGGTCGAACGAGCAGGTCTCCCGAGCGCTGGGCATCGCGGTGCGCACGGTGCGCAGCCACGTCGAGTCCGCGATGGGCAAGCTCGGCTGCGCCAACCGCACCGCCCTGGCCCGCTCGGCCGTCGAGAACGACCTCGACTCGATCGACGCGCTGCGGGTGGCCTCGGCGTTCCCGCTGGCCGGGAGGTCCCCTGACGGATCCGGTCCGCGCTCCTAGCGTCGCCGGAGCCGCAAGGGCGTCCGCGAGGAGAGGAAACGGAAATGGACTGGGCCGAGGAGTACGACGTACTGGTAGCCGGATCAGGCGCCGGCGGGGTGATCGGCGCCTACACCGCCGCTCGCGAGGGACTGAGCGTCCTGCTGGTCGAGGCCAGTGACAAGTTCGGCGGCACCACCGCCTATTCCGGTGGGGGCGGGGCCTGGTTCCCCGTGAACCCGGTGCTGCAACGGGCGGGCACCGACGACACGGTCGAGGACGCGCTCACCTACTACCGCGCGGTCGTCGGCGACCGGACGCCCTCGGAGCTGCAGGAGACCTACATCCGCGGCGGGGCCGGACTGATCGAGTACCTCGAGCAGGACGATCACTTCTCGTTCGAGCCGTTCCCGTGGCCGGACTACTTCGGCAAGGCGCCCAAGGCCCGCAACGACGGCCAGCGCCACATCATCCCGACCCCGCTGCCGGTCAGCGCGGCTCCCGAGCTGCGCACCCTGGTCCGCGGCCCGCTCGACAACGACCGCTACGGCACGCCGCAGCCCGAGGACCTGTTCATCGGCGGCCGCGCCCTGGTGGCCCGCGCCCTGACGGCGCTCGCGAGGTACGACCACGCCGCCACCGTGCGGGAGACCGCGCTGGTCGATCTCGTCGTCGAGGACGGCGCCGTGGTCGGCGCGATCGTCGAGCACGACGGCGAGCGCCGCGCGATCCGCGCGCGCCGCGGCGTCGTCATGGCGGCCGGCGGCTTCGAGTCCAACGACGAGCTGCGCCAGAAGTACGGGGTTCCCGGCGTCGCCCGCGACACCATGGGCCCACCCACCAACACCGGCCTCGCGCACCAGGCGGGCATCGCCGTGGGCGCGGACACCGACCTGATGGGCGAGGCGTGGTGGTCCCCCGGCCTGACCCACCCCGACGGCCGCTCCGCGTTCGCGCTGTGGTTCACCGGCGGCATCTTCGTGGACCAGTCAGGCCGGCGGTTCGTCAACGAGTCCGCCCCCTACGACCGCCTCGGCCGCGACGTGATCGCCCGCCTCGACGCCGGCGAGATGACGCTCCCGTTCTGGATGGTCTACGACGACCGCGACGGCGTCGTACCGCCGGTGAAGGCGTCCAACGTCTCCATCACCGACCCCGAGAAGTACGTCGAGGCGGGGCTGTGGCACACGGCGGACACCCTCGAGGAGCTCGCCGAGAAGATCGGCGTTCCGGCCGATGCGCTGGTCGCGACCGTCGCGCGCTTCAACGAGCTCGCAGCGTCGGGCGTCGACGAGGACTTCGACCGCGGCGGCGAGGCCTACGACCGCTTCTTCTTCGGCGGCGGCTCCCCGCTGGTGCCCGTCGAGCAGGGCCCCTTCCATGCCGCGGCGTTCGGCATCTCCGACCTCGGCACCAAGGGCGGCCTGCGGACCGACACCGCCGCCCGGGTCCTCGACGCCGACGACCGACCGATCCCTGGCCTGTACGCCGCCGGCAACACGATGGCGGCCCCGAGCGGCACGGTCTATCCCGGTGGCGGCAACCCGATCGGCGCGAGCATGCTGTTCAGCCACCTCGCGGTCCGGGACCTGGCCGCCGCGGGGTCCGCCGAGTAGACCGAGCAGGGCACCGAGAGCGCAGCCGGACGGGAACTCCGTCCGGCTGCTCCTCATCTTGCGGACACTGATGCCGCTTTTGGTCCGACCACGGACGTCGGTCCGTCGGCCGGGTTTCCCGCGCTCGGGCATCCGTCAACTGACGGATGCCCGAGCCCACAGGGTCCCCCAGATCGGGCACCTGACCCGATACCGGCTGTGACCGGGCGCACATAGTTTCGGGTCATCTCGGTCAGACCGAACCCTGGAGGACCCATGACAAGCGCCATCCGTGCGATGTCGTCACGGACCAAGATGACGATCTTCTGGCTGCTCTTCGGCAGCAGCATCCTGCTCGCCGTGTTCCCGCCGCTGTACCTGGCGGGCAGTGGCGTCGACACCCCCATCCTCGGCGTGCCGTTCAGCGTCGCCTACTGGATCTTCGACGCCCTCCTCGCCACGGGCGCGGTGTGGCTGCTCTGGATCTTCGAGAACATCCGCGGCGAGGTGGGCGAGGAGCCCGAGGAGGTGGCTGCCTGATGTCCACGATGACCGGTTCGATGGCCGTGACGCTCGGCATGCTGACGGCGTTCTTCGCCCTCATCGTCTTCGTGCTCTACGCGACCAACCGCAGCGCCAAGTCGTTCTCCGACTACGCCGTGGGCGGGCGCTCCTTCAGCAGCTGGTACATCGCGATGTCCTACACCAACTCCTGGTGGCCGGGCGCGACGTACACCGCCTTCTTCGGCCTCAGCGTCGGCGCCGGCGTCCTCGGGTTCTATGCCCTCGCCTACTCACTCCTCGGCGTCACGGCGATGTACCTGATGGCCGAGCGGGCTTGGCTGTGGGGCAAGCGCTACGACCTGAAGACCCAACCCGACATGCTCGGCCTGCGCTTCCAGTCGCAGGCGGTGCGCGTGATCGCCAGCGCGATCGGCGTCGTGTGCCTGTTCCCGTGGATCGTCCTCGGCATGCAGGCGATGGGCCTGATCTTCCGCTTCGCCAGCTTCGGTCAGTGGTCGGTGACCACCTGCCTGGTCGTCGGTGTCGGGGTGATCGCGGTCCGGCAGATCTGGACCGTCCAGATGGGCATGCGCGGCCTGGTCATCACCGACCTGGTGCAGGGCATCGTGGCCTACGGTCTCGCCGCCCTGGTCTGTCTCGGCATCCTGTTCGGTCCTGCGGACTCGGCCGGCTTCAGCGCCATCGGCGACCTCCCGAAGGCGCTGCTGCACGTCCCGGGCGACGGCGGGACCTACGGCCCCTGGTACCTCTTCTCGCTCATCGTCACCGGCGTGATCGGCTCGCTGTGCTGGCCGACCAGCTACCAGCGCATCTACACCGCCAAGGGCGTGCGCAGCGTCAAGAAGGGCACGCTGCAGACGATGGTCGTCGCCGGCGGCTTCTACCTGATGCTCACCCTGGTCGCGCTCGCCGCCGCGTCGATGACCGACATCGCCGCCGCCCCGCAGGACGGTTGGTTCACGCTGCTCTACGACCGTGGTGGCCAGTGGCTCCTCGGCATGGCGCTCGTCGTCGTCCTGGCCGCGAGCATGGGCTGGATCGACGGCTGCGTCCAGGTCTGCGGCGCGCAGATCGCCAACGACATCGTGCACGTCATCTCCCCACGCACCGACTTCCAGCTGAAGGTCGTCGCGAAGGGCTCGATGGTCGTCTACATGCTCGCTTCGGCGATCGTCGCCTACATCGCGTTCGACTACCCACGGCTCCAGCTGTTGGCCCAGATGTCCTACCAGGGCATCGTGCAGCTCGCGGTGCCGATGTTCCTCGGCATGTTCTGGAAGCGCGGCACCAAGGTCGCAGCGCTCGCCTCGATGTGCACCGGCTTCGTGGTCGCAGCCGTGCTCACCTGGAAGTTCCCCGACGACATGCCCGGGCTCGGCAGCCTCACCAGCGGCGTCCTCGCCCTCGCGATCAACCTCGTCGTGTACGTCGTGCTCGCCTACCTGCTCCCGCACGCCGAGCAGGAGCGTCGCCGGATCGACGAGCTCTTCGAGGCCGGGAAGTCGCGGCCCGAGCCGTCCCTGTCCGCCACCCACTGATCCCGACCCACCCGAACGGAGCTGTGCCATGACATCCCAGGAGACCCACGACCGCGTGCTGGCGGCGGTGGACGCCCTCAAGGACGACCTCGTCTCCACCCTGTCCGAGGTCATCTCGATCCCGAGCGTGAACCCCAAGTACCCCGGCCAGGTGTACGACGAGGTGGTCGGCCTGGAGGGCCGCGTGTCCCGCCTGGTCGGCGAGATCTACGAGGACGCCGGTGCCGACGTCGAGTACTGGGCGGTGGAGAAGGGCCGCGACAACGCGGTCGGCACCCTGAAGGGAACCGGCGGCGGACGGTCCCTGATCTTCAACGGCCACGTGGACGTCGTACCGCCCGGCAACCCGGACCGCTGGACGTCCGGCGACCCCTTCTCCGGCAAGGTCGACGGCGACCGGGTCTGGGGCCGCGGCGCCAGCGACATGAAGGCCGGCCTGGTGGCGCAGGCGTTCGCCGTCAAGGCTCTGCAGCGGGCCGGCGTCACCCTCGGCGGCGACCTGATCGTCGAGGCGGTCGTCGGCGAGGAGGTGATGGACCACGAGTGCGGCGTGACGTCGACGATCGAGCGTGGCTACCGCGCCGACGCTGCCGTCGTCGCGGAGCCGAGCGGCCCGACCAACCTCGGCGTCATCCCGGTGACGCCCGGCCTGCTCTGGTTCTCGGTGACGGTGCAGGGCAAGGCGACGCACTCCTCGATGCGCGGCCAGACGATCCGCGCCGGCGGCGGTGGCAGCGCCGTCGGGGTCAACGCGATCGACAAGGGGATGCTCGTCTTCCAGGCGATGCAGCGCCTCGAGGAGGAGTGGGCTTTCACGAAGACCCACCCGCTCTTCGCTCCCGGTCACTTCACCATCCACCCGGGCGTCGTCCAGGGCGGTCCGCACGGCGTCCTGGTGCCGTTCATCCTGTCCGAGTACATGACCATCGAGTACTGCATCTGGTACCCGCCCCAGGACGACCCGGAGACCGTGAAGGCAGAGGTCGAGGCCCAGATCCGCGCGATCGCGCAGACCGACGGCTGGCTGCGCGAGCACCCGCCGGTCGTGGACTGGAAGCTGAACTGGCCGGCCAACGATCCCGGCGAGGCGGCGACCGCGATCACCGGTGCCGTGGCGGCCGCGCACGAGCGCGTCTCCGGCATGACGGCCTACCAGGGACCGCCGCCGGTCGCCGGGTTCTGTGCGGTCGAGGACTGCTCGTTCCTCACGGCCGCCGGGATCCCGGCGATCAGCTACGGCCCGGGCGACCTGCGCGTCGCGCATGCCGACGACGAGTACTGCCTCATCGACGAGGTCCACCTCGCGGCCCGGACCTACGCCTCGCTCGCCCTCGACTGGTGCGGCGCCGAGTGACCACCCTCTCCACCGAAAGGACCCGATCATGATCGACCTCACCGACAAGGTGGCCGTCGTCACCGGAGCCTCCTCCGGCATCGGCCGCGCCATCGCCACCACCCTCGCCAAGGTCGGCGCGCACGTCGTCGTCGCCGACCTGACCGAGGACGCCCGCGAGGGCGGCGATCCCACGGCCGCCGTCATCGTCGCGGCCGGCGGCTCCGCCGAGTTCGTCAAGCTCGACGTCACCGCCAGCGCGCATGTCGCCTCGGTCTTCGCCGATCTCGACCAGCGCCTCGGCGGCCTCGACATCCTCGTCAACAACGCCGGGGTCCTGCGCGAGGGCAGCGTGCACGAGACCGACGACGAGACCTGGCGGACCCAGTTCCTCGTCAACGTCGACGGCACCTTCCACTGCACCCGCGAGATGGTTCGTGGGCTGCTGGCGCGCAAGAGCCCCGGCAAGATCGTCAACATCAGCTCGATCAGCGGCTTCCGGGGCAATCCCGGCTTCGCCGCGTACTGCGCCACCAAGGGCGCGATCGTCAACTTCACCCGCCAGGTCGCGCTCGACTATGCCGCGCACGGCATCAACGTCAACGCCGTCGCGCCCGGCTTCGTCACCACCCACATGACGGCGCTCTACGACCAGGCGACGCACGATGCGCTCGCCGCGCAGACGCCGCGCGGACGCTGGGCGAGCCCGCAGGACGTCGCCAACGCCGTGCTGTTCCTGGCGAGCCCGCTCGCGGACCACGTGGTCGGCGACAACCTGCTGGTCGACGGCGGCTGGACGATCGGCACGCCGGTCGAGCTCGGCGCCTGACCTCACGAACCGGGCGACAGGAGCCTCAGGTGCGCACGAGCAAGGGGGTGGTGGGCGGCAGCGGCACGATCTCCTCCGCCACCGCCTTGCTCGCCGCGGCGACCCGCGTCGCGCAGCCGAGCTTGGCGAGGATGTGCTCCACGTGGGTCGCGACGGTGCGCGGGCTGAGCGACAGCGCGAGCCCGATGTCGGGGTTGCCGAGGCCCGTCGCGACGAGGGTGAGGACCTGCACCTCCCTCGGCGAGAGCCGGTACGGCGCCGCGGCCTCGCGCAGCGTCACCAGGACGCCCGCGGCCAACCGGGTCCTCCGCACCTCGTGGCAACGACCGGTCGGGGAGACCCACGCGAATCCGTGCACGGCCCCCTCGGCGCTGGCCAGCAGCTCGGCCGCCAGGGGCGAGTCGTCGGCCAGCCACTTGTCCCGGCGCAGGCCGGGCAGGGTGACCAGGCGCCGGTCGGCGGTCATCAGCGCCGCCTCGCCGGCCTCCTCGAGCAGGTCGGTCCAGGTGTGTCCCACCGGCGGGCGCATGGCGTCCATGACCGGCGCGATCACCCGCTGCAGCGCGATCAGCGTCTCGACGGCCGAGTCGCTGATCGGCAGTGGCGAGTCGGAGCTCAGGTGAAGTGCCCCGGTGTAGCGCCCGTCGCGCGTGAAGAGACAGGTCGTCGACCCCTCGGCGAAGCCACCGGGGATGAACACCTCGTGGGCGCTGAACATGTTGCGGTAGTTGGGGATGTCGCACCACCGCAGCGGTCGCGGGTTGCGGAACCGCATCGTGAGGAAGGCCGGGTCCTCGTTGACGAAGCCGTCGTTGAGGTAGCTGAGCACCGGGTCGCTGTAACCGACCTCGGCGACCGTGAAGTGCCGGCCTTCGACCGGGTCGAAGGTGGACAGGGCCGCAGCTTCGAGCGGGATGGCCTCCCCGATCCGCTGGAGGACGGCGGCCGCCCGGTCGGCGGCGGGCGTGGGCTCGACGCAGATGGCAGCCACGTCGGCCACCAGGTCGAGCGGCGAAGGACGACTGCTCATCGGGACCCCCAGCTGGCGTTCCCTGAAGCGTACGCCCTCCGCCGCTCCCCCGGCACGACGCAGGCGGACGTCTCAGTCCGCACGTTCCTGGGTGTCTTCGAGGACGACGCGGCCGATCGTGTCGTACCGCTCGGGCGCGAACTTCTTGGCCCACAGGGCGAAGCCGAGGCCGGAGAGTCCGACCAGACCGACGAGCCAGGGCGAGAGCTTGAAGATGACGTCGCTGGCCGCGGCACCTGCCGCGAAGCCGGCGTTCTCCATCAACAGCCAGATGACGTAGACCATGCCGATGCCGCCGATGAGCGGAGCGAGGAAGGTCCGGAACAGGTTGGCCGTCTCGGGGTGCTTGCCCTGCACGTGGAAGTAGGCGATGCAGGAGAAGGCGGCCAGTGCCTGGACGATGAGGATCGCCGTGGTCCCGAGGATGGCCATGAGCGCGTAGAGCTGGCCGTAGGGGTCGCGGTCGGTCACGTAGAACCCCACGACGATCAGCGTGGCGACAGTGGTCTGCGCGAAGCCGGCGATGTACGGCGAGCCGTGGACCGGGTGGGCAGCGCCGAGCGTCCTGCCGAAGCCGGGGACGAGGTCCTCGCGGCCGATCGCGTAGATGTAGCGCGACGCGCAGTTGTGGAACGCCATGCCGCAGGCGAACGAGCCGCTCATCAGCAGGAACTCGAAGACGACGACCGCCCAGTGGCCGAGGTGCTGCTCGACGGGACCGAAGAAGATCTGGCCGGCGGTCGCGCTGTCCTGGGCGAGGGCGACGGCGTTGTCCGGGCCGGTGCCGACGATCGCGGACCACGACACGATGACGTAGAAGATGCCGATGCCGAGCACCGAGAGCATGGTCGCGAGCGGGATGATCCTCTTCGGGTTGCGCGACTCCTCGCCGTACATGGCGGTGGACTCGAAGCCGACCCACGACCAGAACGCGAAGAACAGGCCGATGCCCGCGGTCCCGGCGACCGCGAGCGTGGCGCCGGTGTCCGGGTGGAGGACGGAGCCGTCGAGGCCGGAGAAGGCGTTGACCGGGTTGAGCGAGCCCAGGGACCACCCCTGGGGGCCACCGCCGGAGACGACGATCGAGATCGTCATTGCGGCGAGCATGACGATCTCGGTCACGAGGAAGCCGCCGAGCACGACGGCCGTGAGGTTGATGTCGTAGTAGGTCAGCACCGCGTTCACGCCGAGCATCAGCAGCGCGTAGCAGACCCACGAGATGTCGAGCGAGGTGTGTGTCGAGAAGAAGCTCGCGGCGAAGAACGAGAAGATGCCGACGAGCGAGGCCTCGAAGACGACATAGGCCAGCGTGGTCAACGCCCCGGCGCCCATGCCCACCACCCGGCCCAGGCCGTGCGAGATGAAGCCGTAGAAGGCTCCGGTCGACACGATGTGCTTGGCCATCGCGGAGTAGCCGAGGGCGAAGAGCCCCAGGACGATCGTGGCGACGAGGTAGCCGGCGGGCGCGTTCGCGCCGCTGCCGAAGCCGATCGCGATCGGGACGTTGCCGACCATCGCGGTGATCGGCGCAGCGGTGGCCACCGCCATGAACATGACCCCGAACAGGCCGACGGCGTTCGGCTTCAGCCGCTGGACCCCCGTCTCGGCCTCGGACGCGGTACGCGTCTCCTCTGCAGACATGCGGACTCTCTCTCCCGTGCCTCGCAGCACGTCCCGTTGTGTCCTGGCTCACACCAGACCTCGGCATGCTGGCACTACCGAACAGACCAAATCAAGGTTTTAGGTCAGACAATTTTGCTTGGGTCCAGACCATTGACTTTTTCGGTCTGACCAAACAGGCTTCTCGACACAAGGCTTCCGGTGGCCACGGACGTGGCCGCCGACACCAAGGGATGGCGATGCACGACTACGACGCGTTCAGCTTCGACTCGAAGGCAGAGATGCTCGAGAAGTCGGCGCACTACTGGAACCCGGACAAGACGAGGTTCTGGTCCGACAGCGGGATCGACCTGGTGATCGACCGCCGCGAGGGCTACCTGCTCTGGGACATGGACGGCCGGCGACTGATCGACGTCCACCTCAACGGCGGCACCTACAACCTCGGCCACCGCAACCCCGAGGTGGTCGCCGCGGTGAAGCGCGCGATGGACCGGTTCGACATCGGCAACCACCACTTCCCGTCGCTGGGACGGACCGCGCTCGCCGAGGCACTGGTCGAGTCGGCCCCCGCGAACCTGACCAAGGTCGCCTACGCGTCGGGCGGCGGCGAGGCGATCGACATCGCCCTCAAGAGCGCCCGTCACGCCATGCAGAAGCGCAAGATCGTCTCGATCGTGAAGGCCTACCACGGCCACACCGGTCTGGCGGTCGCCACGGGCGACGACCGCTTCTCCAAGCTCTTCCTCGCCGACCGGCCCGAGGAGTTCCCCCAGGTCCCGTTCAACGACCTCGAGGCCATGGAGCAGGCGCTCAAGGGCCACGACGTCGCCGCGGTGATCATGGAGACGATCCCGGCGACGTACGGCTTCCCGCTCCCCCAGCCCGGCTACCTCGAAGCGGTCAAGAAGCTCTGCGAGAAGTACGACGCGCTCTACATCGCCGACGAGGTGCAGACCGGCCTGATGCGCACCGGTGAGCTCTGGGGCATCACCAAGCACGGCATCGAGCCCGACATCCTGGTCAGCGGCAAGGGCCTGTCCGGCGGCATCTACCCCATCGCCGCCGTGCTCCTCAGCGAGCGGGCCGGCGCGTGGCTGCGCGAGGACGGATTCGGCCACATCTCCACCTTCGGAGGCGCCGAGCTCGGCTGTGTCGCCGCGCTGAAGACGCTGGAGATCAGCCGCCGACCCGAGGTCCGCTCGATGGTCCACTACATCGCGGACCTCGTCGGCACCGGCCTGCGCCAGGTGCAGGCCCAGTATCCCGACTGGTTCGTCGGGATCCGTCAGAACGGCGTCGTGCTCGGGCTCGAGTTCGCGCACCCCGAGGGCGCGAAGTACGTCATGCGCGAGCTCTACGCGCTGGGCGTGTGGGCGATCTTCTCCACCCTCGACCCGCGGGTCCTGCAGTACAAGCCCGGGATCCTGATGACGCCCGACCTCGTCGAGGAGCTCCTCGACCGCACCGCGCTGGCGATCGGCCGCGCGGCCGCCGACCCCGCAGTCTCCCGCCGGAGGGCAAGCTGATGGCCGACCAGCCGACCGGACCCGTGAGCGCACCCGCGCAGGCCGGGCACATGCTCGAACGCGCCCGCTGGGCCGCGCGCGCGTTCGCGTCGTACTCGCAGGGCGACGTCGACCGGATCGTGCGCGCCGTGTCGGACGTGGCGTACGCGAGCGCCCAGAAGTACGCCGAGTGGGCCGTCAAGGAGACCGGCTTCGGCGTCGTCGAGCACAAGGTCCGCAAGAACCAGGCCTGCTCGCGCGGCCTGCTCGACACCTATGCCGGCCAGGACTTCGTCACTCCCCGGGTCCGCGTCGACGACAAGATCGTCGAGGTGCCGCGGCCGGCCGGCGTCGTGCTGGCGCTCACGCCGTCGACGAACCCCGTCGCGACAGTGTTCTTCAAGGTGATCCTCGCGCTGATGACGCGCAACGCTGTCGTGGTCAGCCCGCACCCGATGGCGAAGGAGTGCTGCCACGACGCGGCACAGCTCCTCGCGCGGGCAGCGGTCGAGGCCGGTGCGCCGGACGGGATCGTCCAGAGCGTCGCGGAGCCGACGATCCCTCTCGTCGAGTCGCTCATGGGCGACCAGCGCACCAACGTCATCCTCGCGACCGGCGGGACCGGCGTGGTCCGCGCCGCCTACGGCTCCGGCAACCCCGCCATCGGGGTCGGTCCGGGCAACGTCCCCGTCCTGGTGGACGCCTCGGCCGACGTCCGCGCCGCCGCCCAGCGCCTGGTCGAGAGCAAGGCCTTCGACAACTCGGTGCTCTGCACCAACGAGTCGGTGCTCGTGGTCGAGCAGGCCGTCGCGGACAGACTGGTCCGCGAGATGGAGCGGGCCGGGGCGGCAGTGCTCGGCCCCGACGACGCCCAGCGGCTGCGCGACTACATGTTCCCCTACGGCCGGCTCAACGTGGACGTCGTCGGCAAGGACGCGTCGTGGATCGCGCAGCAGGCCGGGATCCGGGTCGGGCCGCGCACGAAGGTCCTCGTCGCGCCGTTCGAGGTGGCCGTGCCGGAGGAGCCGCTCACCCACGAGAAGCTGTCGCCGGTGCTCGGGATGATCCGGGTGCCCGACGCGGTCACCGGCATCGCCACCGCCCGCGCGATCGTGCGGATCGCCGGCGCCGGCCACAGTGCGGCGATCCACTCCTCCGACCCCGCCACGGTGATGCGGTACGCCGCCGAGGTGCCCGTGCTGCGCGTGTCGGTCAACGTCGGCAACAGCACGGGCAGCAGTGGGCTCGACACGAACCTCGCGCCGACCATGACGATCGGCACCGGCTTCGTCGGTCGCAGCGCCCTCGGCGAGAACCTCCAGCCGAAGCACCTCGTGAACTGGACCCGGATCGCCTACAACAGCGACCCCGCCGAGGCGATGCCGGCGTACGGCGGCCTGAGCCCCTGGCGTGACCACCACGATCCGGTGCCGGCGTACCCGCTGGCGTCGAACGACGACCGGGGTCTCGACGGGCTCAACCAGCGGGGCGCCCACGTCGACGCGCTGGTCGACCGGATCGGCGCCCGCACCGGCGGTGCCACGTCGGGCGACGACGCGGCCTTCCGCGAGCAGGTACGGCGCCTCGTCGTCGAAGAACTCTCCCACCTCATCAAGGGCTGACCCATGGCTGAACTGCGTTCCTTCATCTTCATCGACCGGCTGCAGCCGCAGACGCTGTGCTACCTCGGCACCTGGATCAAGGGCACCCTGCCCCGCGCCCACATGGCCGCGCAGATCATCGAGGTCGCACCCGGCATCGACATCGAACCGATCACCGACGTCGCCCTCAAGCACGCCGAGGTCGCCGCGGGCGTGCTCGTCGTCGAGCGGCAGTTCGGCTACCTGGAGTTCCACGGCGAGACCGGGTCCGTGAAGGCGGCCGCCGAGGGGGTGCTCGACGCGCTCGGCGCCGAGGCCTCGAGCGCCGTGCGCCCGCAGATCCTGGCCAGCAAGATCATCAGCTCGATCGACCACCAGCACGCGTTCCTCATCAACCGCAACAAGATCGGGTCGATGGTGCTGCCGGGCGAGTCGATGTACGTGCTCGAGGTGCAGCCCGCGTCGTACGCGATCGTGGCGACCAACGAGGCGGAGAAGGCGGCCGACATCAAGGTCGTCGACTACCGCATGATCGGAGCCACCGGCCGCGTCTACCTGTCCGGCAAGGAGGCCGACGTGCGGCAGGCCGCGGAGGCCGCCGAGGAAGCGCTCCGGGGCCTGACGTGAGCACCTCCCTCGACCTGCGGGCGGTGATCGCGGACCAGGTCCGCGAGGTCGTCCGCGAGGTCGTCGCCGAGCTGGTCGGCTCGGCGGCGCCTGCACCCCCGGCCCCCGCGGCGCCGGCCCCTCCCGCCGTCGCCGCGGCGCCCGTCGGCGTGCCGGGGTCCGAGCACGTCACTCCGCCGCCGCTGCGCGAGCGCGTGGAGGCCGTACGGATCGCGGACGACGCCGACCTCGACGGGTTCGCCCGGCGCCTGCTCGCGCTGTTCGAGAACCCGAAGAACCGCCAGGACCTGCGCGCCGGACGGCTGCGCTTCCGGCTCGAGGGCGGCTCTACGGCCGCCGTTGCGGCGGACCGGCCGGTCCAGCGGGTCGACACCGGCGCGGTGACCGAGCGGCAGGTCAAGGCGGCCGCCGAGGCGGGCCGCCGGCTGGTCCTCGGCCGTCGTGCCGTGCTGACTCCCCTGGCGCGCGAGAGGGCTCGCGCGCTGGGGGTTCCCATCGAGAAGGAGCGCTGATGCTGAGAGCAGTCGTGACCGGCAATGTCTGGTCCACCAAGAGGATCGACGGCCTGCCCAACGGCGCGTTCCTGGAGGTCGAGGTCGAGGGTGGCGGCAGCCGCCTGGTCGCCTTCGACGTCCTGGGCAGCGGCGTCGGCGAGACCGTCCTGGTCGCCCAGGGCTCGGTCGCCGCGGCCTGGTTCCCCGGCACGCCGCCGCCCGTCGACGCGCTCGTGATCGGCTCGATCGACAACCAGCCCACCGGCTGACCCCTGATGTCGGGCGCCGCTCGGCCCCGCCAACCACCTCGCACCACCCACCGCACAACCAAGGAGCACCACATGTCCAGCACCGCCATCGGCATGATCGAGACCAAGGGCTTCGTTGCCGCGCTCGCCGCCGCGGACGCCATGGTCAAGGCCGCCAACGTCACCATCACCGACCGCCAGGAGGTGGGCGACGGGCTCGTCGCCGTGGTCATCGCCGGCGAGGTCGGCGCGGTCAAGGCGGCCACCGAGGCCGGCGCGGAGACGGCCTCGCAGGTCGGCGAGCTCGTCAGCGTCCACGTCATCCCGCGCCCGCACGCCGAGCTCGGCAACCACTTCGACGTCAGCGCGAAGTAGTCCCTACGTCCCGACGCCCCACCAGCCAGCTCAAGAAGAGGAGGTCCGATGGCCGCCACCGATGCCCGCGCGGAGCTGCGGGTCTACCTGATGGTCGAGGACCTGCAGCCGCAGTTCGCCGCCTACCTGGGCACGCCGACCCGTGCCCGGGGCTACCCGCCGTACGCCGGCGACCACGCCCTCATCATCGAGGTCGCCCCCGCTCTCGCGATCGAGCGCGTGATCGACCTCGCCCTGCGGGCCGCCCCGTCGGTCGAGCCCGGCATCCTCTTCGTCGAGCGGCAGTTCGGGGTGCTCGAGCTGCACGCCTCGTCGCTGGAGGACGTGGTCGCCGCCGGCCAGGCGGTCCTCGACGGAATCGGCAGCTCGGCCAGTGACCAGCTGCGTCCGCGCGTGCTGTACCACGACATCATCGAGAGCATCACCGACCAGCACGCGGTGATCCTCAACCGCAACCGTTCGGGGTCGATGATCATGCCGGGACAGTCGCTCCTCGTCTACGAGATGGCTCCTGCCCTCTTCGCGGCCGTCGCCGCCAACGAGGCCGAGCGCGCGGCGCCCGGCATCACCATGGTCGACGTGCAGTTCATCGGGGCGGCCGGCAGGCTCTACCTCAGCGGCAGCACCGAGGACGTCGAGGTGGCCAGGGACCGGATCACGAAGGTCCTGGAGTCGATCGAGGGACGGGAGCACTGATGAGCGCCACCACCGCGGCCGCGGACACGCGGGTCGCCGAGCTGGTGCTGCCACAGTACGGCTTCGGGCCGGAGTGCAGGCTGCGGATGATCAACCTCTCCGAGAACGCGACCTTCCTGGTCGAGGACGGCGAGCGCAGCGCGATCCTGCGGGTGCACCGCGTCGGCTACCACTCGCGCTCGGAGATCGAGAGCGAGCTGTCCTGGCTGGCCGCGCTGCGGGCCGAGTCGGCCGTCGCGACGTCCCAGGTCGTGCCCGCCAGCGACGGCGAGTGGGTCACCACGGTCTCCGTCGACGGCGAGGAGCGGCACGCCGTGCTCTTCCACGTCGTGCCCGGCATCGAGCCGGACGACGTCGCGCTCGGCACCACGGACTTCGAGACGCTCGGCGCGATCACGGCCCGCATGCACCTGCACGCCCGGGGCTGGAGACCACCGCACGGCTTCCAAAGGTTCAGCTGGGACTGGGAGCACTCGCTGGGCGACGAGCCGCGCTGGGGGCGCTGGCAGGACGGCATCGGCGTCGGACCGGTCGAGGAGGCCGCGCTCGGCGCGGCCGTCGAGGTGGTGCGGGAGCGGCTGTCGTCGTACGGCACGGGTGCCGACCGGTTCGGCCTCGTCCACGCCGACCTCCGGCTCGCGAACCTCCTCGTCGAGGGCGACCTCGTCACCGTGATCGACTTCGACGACTGCGGCTACTCGTGGTTCATGTACGACTTCGGTACCGCGGTCTCGTTCATCGAGCACGACCCACGGCTGCCGGACTGGCAGGCCGCCTGGCTGCGCGGGTACCGCTCGGTCACCGAGCTGTCCGCCGAGCACGAGGCCATGCTGGCGACCTTCGTGATGCTGCGCCGGCTGCTGCTCGTCGCCTGGATGGGCTCCCATGCGCACTCCCGCGAGTGCCAGGACCTCGGCCCCGCCTACACCGCCGGCACCGTCGAGCTGGCGCGGCGCTACGTCGCGTCGGACGGCGCCTCCCTCTCGTAGCGAAACCTGGATCGGAGAACCTATGTTCACCTCACTCGCCGGACGCTCCGTCGTCGTCACCGGTGGCAGCAAGGGCATCGGCCGCGGCATCGCCACCGTCTTCGCCCGGGCCGGCGCCCGCGTCCTGGTCACCGGGCGTGACGAGGCCTCGCTCGCAGCCGCGTGCGCCGAGCTCGGCGACGGGGCGTCCTACGTCATCGCCGACGTGAGCCGGCGCGAGGACTGCGACCGGATGGCAGCGACCGCGACCGAGCGCCACGGCGGCATCGACGTCCTGTGCGCCAACGCCGGCGTCTTCCCGGCCGCACGCCTCGACGCGATGACCGCCGACGACCTCAACGGCGTGATGGCGACCAACCTCAACGGCACCGTGTTCGCGGTCCAGGCGTGCCTGGACGCCCTGACGGCGAGCGGTCGCGGGCGGGTCGTGGTGACCTCGTCGATCACCGGTCCCCACACCGGCTACCCCGGGTGGTCGCACTACGGAGCGAGCAAGGCTGCCCAGCTCGGCTTCGTGCGGACCGCCGCGCTCGAGCTCGCGCCCCGGGCCATCACGATCAACGCCGTGCTCCCGGGCAACATCGCCACCGAGGGTCTCGACGGGCTCGGCGAGGACTACCTGGCCGCGATGGCCGCCAGCGTGCCGCAGAAGCGGCTCGGCGGGGTCGCGGACATCGGCAACGCCGCCCTGTTCTTCGCGACCGAGGAGGCGTCGTACATCACCGGGCAGACGCTGATCGTCGACGGCGGCCAGGTGCTCCCCGAGTCGCTGCAGGCACTCGAGGAGATCTGAGGGCCGCCGCCGCGGCGCTGAGGTAGCGTTGCAAGCATCTGGTCAGACCATTCGGCGGATCGGGCCGACCGAAGGCGACCGGAAGGAAGGAGCGGCACCATGGCCACGGAGCACGCCGTCGCGGAGACCCTCCGCCGCCGGATGCTGACCGACATCGGCGCCGGCACCCTGCCACCGGGCGCGCGGTTGGGCAGCGAGCGCGAGCTCTCCGAGCACTACGGCGTCAGCCGGGCCACGCTGCGCCAGGTGCTCGCCGCGCTCGAGGAGGCGGGGCTGGTCCGCCGTGTCGCCGGACGCGGTGGCGGAACGTTCATCAACCACGCCAAGGTCGAGCACGACCTGACCAAGGTCGTCGGCGTCCCGGCGTACCTCGCCCGGCAGGGCTACTCCGCCGGCACCCGCGTCGTCGCGACCCGGATGGGCGTCGCCGACGCCCCCACCCGCCGCGCCCTCCAGCTCTCCGAGGGCGACCTCGTCGTCGACGTACGCCGCCTCCGGCTCGCCGACGGCACACCCTTCTCGCTCGACCACGCCCGACTGCCCGCCGACCGCTTCCCCGGCCTGCTCGAGCAGCCGCTGGGCGGCTCGATCTACGAGCTCATCGAGCACGACTACGGCGTCACCATCGCCGACGCCGAGGAAGTGGTCGAGGTCGTCCACGCCACCGACGAGGAGGCCGCCCTGCTCACCGTCGCCGTCGGCGACCCGTTGGTCCTGATCACGCGGACCACCTACGACACGGCGGGCACGCCGTTCGAGTTCTCCCACGACCTGTTCCGCTCGGACCGGGTCCGGATCACGCTCCGCACCCCCGGCCGCGGCCTGCGCGGCGCACCGGGTGGGGAGGGGCCGCACTTCGCCACCATCTCCTCGGTCCCGGCGACCGGCTGACCGGCTGCCGAGCCCGCCGACGCCCTGGGCAAACGATCAGGCCCGGATGTCCTGTGGGAATCCGGGCCTGATCTGCGCTGAGCCGCCTGTCGGAATCGAACCGACGACCTAATCATTACGAGTGATTCGCTCTACCGACTGAGCTAAGGCGGCGCCGCCACCGGTCGTGACCGGTGACCGCGGAAGCATACCGACCGGGGTCAGCCGGGAGCGAATCGGCCCGGAGGGGTCAGGCGGCGGCAGCGGGAGCGGTGGCCGGAGCCTCGGTGGCCCGTACGCCGGTGACCATCGTCTGCTCGGCGTCACACCAGCAGGTGAAGCTGACGACGATGCCGTGCTCGGTGCTCTCCATGCCGGTGATCTGGCTGGGGAAGATGAGCTCGCGGCGGTGGCAGGCGGTGCAGGTGTGGGCGAACATGGCGGTCCTCCTTCGGTCTTCTTCCTCCATGGTGGGCCGCACGGGAACCAAGGGGTAGCCTCGCTTTCCTGAGCAATCTCTAGGGATCCCCTATGGCAGATCGGAGCGCCATGCTGTCGCTGCACCAGCTGACCTGCTTCCTCGCGACCTACGAGCACCGCTCGCTGACCCGGGCGGCGGAGGAGCTCGGGTACGCGCAGCCGTCGGTGTCGGAGCAGGTGCGCGGGCTGGAGAAGTCGCTCGGGGTGCAGCTGTTCCGGCGGGTGGGGCGGGGCGTCGTACCGACCACGGCCGCCGACACCTTCCGGCCCCACGCGGAGAAGGTGCTCGCGGCGGCCGACGACGCGCAGCGGGCGGTGGCGAGCATCCGGTCGCTGGAGACGGGCACGATCCGGTTCGGGATGTTCGGCGTCGCGCGGCTGTACGGCGGGGCGGACCTGGTCGCCGACGTGCTGGAGCGCTACCCGGGCGTGCGGGTGGAGCTGGTGGGGCGGCACTCGATGGACGTGCAGGAGAACCTGCGCCGCGGACGGCTGGAGGCCGCGATGATCGCGGTCGCGGCGCTGTCGAGCGAGGGCATGTCGATCACGCCGATCGCCCGCGACGAGCTCGTCTACGTCTCCGCCGACCCGAGCCGGCTGACCTCGCCGGTGACCGCGAAGCGGCTCGCCGAGGCGGACCTGGTGATGCCGGAGAGCAGCCTGCGCGACTACGACTCGGGCCGGATCGTGCTGCGCCGGATGCTGCACGAGGCCGGCTACAACCCGAGCACCCGGATCGAGGTGGAGGACGTCGAGACCGCGATCGAGCTCGTCGGACGCGGGCTGGCCGACACGGTGACCAACAAGGGCGCCGCGGTGCAGCTGCTGCCGCGGCTCGCGCCGAACGCCGGGTGGGTGCCGCTGCGCCCGCGCGTCTACGACACGATGGCGATCGTGCACCGGGCGGGCGCGACGCTGTCGCCGGCCGCCCGACTGATGATCGAGCTCGCGACCCAGCGGATCCAGAGCATCATCGAGCCCGTCTGACCACCGGGCGCAGCCTCAGCAGCTCAACCCGTCCTTCGGCACGGTGCCGTCGAGCAGGTAGGAATGGACGGCGTCGTCGACGCAGCTGTTGCCCTTGTTGTAGGCGGTGTGCCCGTCGCCGTCGCGGCTGACCAGGACGCCGGACTCGAGCTGGTCGGCCATCGCCACCGCCTCGGCGTACGGCGTCGCGGGGTCGCGCGTCGTCCCGAGCACCACGATCGGCGCGGCGCCGGAGCCGTCGATCTTGAGGTCCGGCTCGTCGGTGGAGGTGAACGGGATGCCGTTGCAGGCGGTCAGGCCCCAGGCGAAGACGTCGCCGAACGTCGGCGAGGCCTTCTCGAAGTCGGGGAAGTTGGCGGGCACCTCGTCGGTGGTGATCGACCACGGGTCGTCGAGGCAGTT
The DNA here is from genome assembly GCF_029961765.1 of Nocardioides sp. QY071. Classification (NCBI taxonomy): domain Bacteria; kingdom Bacillati; phylum Actinomycetota; class Actinomycetes; order Propionibacteriales; family Nocardioidaceae; genus Nocardioides; species Nocardioides sp. QY071. The sequence continues at coordinate 278,015 of NZ_CP124681.1, read as the reverse complement.
GATCACCGAGATCGCCTCGAGGCTGTTGTCCTTGTAGGTGCCGTTCTCGCGGGAGCCGTAGAAGTCGGCGAGCTGCAGCAGGGTGGAGCCGTCGCCGCCGAGCGCCTCCTTGAGTCCGTCGTCGAGGTAGGGCCAGTTGTCCTGGCTGTAGAGCGGCAGGATCAGCCCGTAGAACGCCAGCCCGACGGTGAGGTCGCGGCCCTCCGCGTCGCTGGTCTTCAGCGGCGTCTTGTCGATCCCGTCGAGCAGGTCCTTGATCGTCTTCAGGCCCGCGTCGACGGAGTCGCCGAGGAAGCAGTCGCCGTCGTCGACGCAGTTCTGGATGTAGGAGCGCAGCGCGGTCTCGAAGCCCTTGGCCTGGCTCAGCGCGCCGTCGCGCGGCGACAGGGACGGGTCGACGGCGCCGTCGAGGACCATCCGGCCGACCTTGTCGGGGAACAGCTCGGCGTAGGTCGCACCGAGGCGGGTGCCGTAGGAGAAGCCGAAGTAGTCGAGCTGGTCCTCGCCGAGCGCCGCGCGCAGCACGTCCATGTCGCGGGCCGCCTCGACCGTGCTGACGTGGCCGCCGACGGCGCCGGAGCGGGCCTGGCAGCCGGACCAGAACTCCTGGGAGTTCTCCTTCGCGGTCTCCACCTCGTCGGGGGTGTCCGGGTCGGGGTCGGCGGCGACGTACGCGTCGAGGGCGTCGTCGCTCAGGCAGTCGACCGGCGCGGAGTCGCCGGTGCCGCGGGGGTCGAACCCCACGATGTCGTACGACGAGCGCAGCTGGTCGGCGAAGTAGAAGTCGGCGTCCTTGGCGGTGTCGGTGCCGGGAGCGCCGGGGCCGCCCGGGTTGACGACGAGCGAGCCGATCCGGTCGCCGGTGGCGCGGGTGCGTTCGACGGCGAGCTTAATCGAGCCGTCGCCGGGCTTCTGGTAGTCGATCGGGACGTCGAGCGTTCCGCACTCGTCCTGGTCGCAGCGGGTCCAGGTGATCTTCTGGCCGTAGTAGTCCTCGAGGCTGCGCCCGTCCGGGCCCTCGGGGCTGGTGGCGTCGGAGCCCTTCTCGTCGCCCTTCGCGGCAGGCTCGTCGGAGTCGCCCCTGAGCAGGACGATGCCGACGCCGACCGCGCCGGCGAGCACCAGCGCCCACACGGTGACGACCGCGACGATCAGGGTCCGCTTGCTCACAACTCAGCTCCTCGGTCTCGGGTCAGGTCACCGCTGCGGCGCCTGCAATGCCACCATCATCGACTCCAGGGCCAAGGCCACGGGCACGTTGAACTCCAGCATCTGCTCCCGCGCGGCGAAGATCCACCCGATCCGGCGCAGGTTGAGCTCGGGCGAGGAGCTCGCGACGATCGCCTCGACCTGGTCGCGGATCTCCTCGTTGACCAGCGCACCGGGTGCCCCGCTGGCGACCGCGATCGCGTCGCGGTAGACCGACATCAGATCGGTCAGCCCGCGGTCGACGACGTCGAGGTGGCGCCGCTTGGCGCGGGTGCGCTGGCCCTTCTCGAGCGCGGCCAGGGCGGGGCCGTACTCCCGCGGGCGGCGTCCCCGCTCCACCACGCCGTACGCCGCGTCGAGGTCGGTCTTCTCCCGGGCGTCGAGCTCGGCGGTGATCGCGTCGGCCTCCTCCTTGGCACTCGAGGCGAGCCGGGTCGCGGCGTCCATGCAGCGCCCGAGACCGGTCAGCCGCGCCGGCATCGACACGACCTCCTGGCGCCGGGTGCGCACCGCCTCGTCGAAGGCGAGCGCGCGGGCCCGGCCGATGTGTCCCTGGCTGGCCCGGGCGGCGTACGACGCCAGCGGCTCCGCCACGCCCCGGGCGACCAGGAAGCCGGCGACCTCCTCGGCCGTCGGCGTCGAGAGGGTCACCAGCCGGCAGCGCGACCGTATCGTCGGCAGCACGTCCTCGACGGTGGGCGCGCAGAGCATCCAGATGGTGCGCCCGTTGGGCTCCTCGATCGCCTTGAGCAACGCGTTGCAGGCCTGCTCGGTGAGGCGGTCGGCGTCCTCGACGATGAGGATCTGCCAGCGGTCGCCCATCGGGCTCAGCGAGGCGCGTCGTACCAGGTCGCGGACCTCATCGACGCCGATGGAGAGCTTCTCGGTGCGGACGACGGACACGTCGGCGTGCGAGCCGGCGAGCACGGTATGGCAGTCGTGGCACCCGTCCGGGCAGTCGGGACCGACCCCGCCCTGCCGGCACTGCAGGGCCGCCGCGAACGCGATCGCGGCGTTGGACCTGCCCGACCCGGGCGGTCCGGTGAACAACCAGGCGTGGGTCATCCCCTGCCCGGAGACGGCCTTCTCCAGCGCCGCGATGACGTGGCGCTGCCCGACCAGGGTGTCCCAGACGGTCACGACGCGCTCCTGACGGCCTGCCCGAGCAACGGCTCGATGCGTGCCCAGACCTGCGCGGCGATCTCCTCGATCGGCGAGCGCGCGTCGATCACCGCGTAGTGCTCGGGGTTGCGGGCGGCGAGGTCGAGGAAGGACCGGCGCACCCGCTGGTGGAACTCCAGGCCCTCCCCCTCGATCCGGTCGCGCCCCTCGAACCGCGCCAGCCCCGCCGCCGGCTCGAGGTCGAGGACCACGGTCAGGTGGGGACGCAGGTCGCCGGTCGCCCAGCGCGAGACGTCCTCGAGCTCGTCGCGGTCCAGCGCCCGCCCGGCGCCCTGGTAGGCGAGGGTCGAGTCGACGTACCGATCGGTGATGACGACCTCGCCGCGCCCGAGCGCCGGGCGCACGAGGGTCTCGACGTGCTCGGACTTGTCGGCGAGGTAGAGCAGGAACTCGGTCTTGTGGGCCAGCTCGCCGGTCTCGGGCGACAGCACGATCCGGCGCATCTCCTTGCCGACCGGGGTGTCACCCGGCTCGTGGGTGAGACGTACGGCGAAGCCCGCCCCGTTGAGCCGGTCGTGCAGCAACCGCGACTGGGTCGACTTGCCGCCGCCCTCGCCGCCCTCGAAGCAGACGAAGACGCCGGTGTCGGCGTACTGGCCGGGCCAGCGCTGGTTCGGGGTCGTCACGGGAGCAACTTACGAGACGGGGGCGACACGGGCCATGGTCGGGGGCGAGCGCCCGATCCCTCTATCCGTTCGATCGAACGGATAGAGGGATTTTCGGGCGCAGAATTCCCCCAAACCGTTCGATCGAACGATATGGGGGCGGCGGTCACGCCTTCTTGGTCGCCTTCTTCGCCGCAGTCTTCTTCGCCGGAGCCTTCTTGGCAGCCGCCTTCTTGGCCGGCGTCTTCTTCGCGGCCGTCTTCTTCGCGCCCCGCTTCGCGGCCTTCTTGGCCGGGCCCTTCGCCCGGCGCTCGGCCAGCAGCTCGGCGGCCCGCTCGATGGTGATCGCCTCGACCGAGTCGTCCTTGCGCAGGGTGGCGTTGTACTCACCGTCGGTGACGTACTCGCCGAACCGGCCGGCCTTCACCACGACCGGCTGCCCGGACACCGGGTCGTTGCCCAGCTCCTTGAGCGGCGGGGCCGCGGCGGCGCGGCCGCGCTGCTTGGGCTGGCTGTAGATCTTCAGGGCCTCGTCGAGGGTGATCCCGAAGATCTGGTCCTCGCTGGTGAGCGAGCGGGAGTCGGTGCCCTTCTTGAGGTACGGGCCGTAGCGGCCGTTCTGGGCGGTGATCTCCTCGCCGTCCTCGCCGACGCCGACGACGCGCGGCAGCGCGAGCAGCTTGGTGGCGTCCTCGAGGGTGACCGTGTCCAGCGACATCGACTTGAACAGCGAGCCCGTCCTGGGCTTCGCCGACTTCGGCGCGTCCTCGGGCAGCACCTCGGTGACGTAGGGGCCGAACCGGCCGTTCTTCGCCACGACCTGCAGGCCGGTCTCCGGGTGGACGCCGAGGTCGATCTCCTCGCCGGCCGGGTTGGCGAGCAGCTCGATCGCCTTGGCGACGGTGAGCTCGTCGGGCGGCAGGTCGTCGGGGACGTTGGCGCGCTTCGCGAACGGGGCGCCGTCGTCGCCGGGCCCCTCGAGGTAGGGGCCGTACTTGCCGACCCGCAGGTGGATCCCGTCCTCCTCGGTGCCGACGGGGAAGGTCGCGAGCTCCTTGGCGTCGATGTCGCCGAGGTCGTCCACCAGCCGCTTGAGGCCGGCGAGGGTGTCCGAGCCGTAGTAGAACTCGGTGAGCTCGGCGACCCGGGACTTGTCACCCCGGGCGATGTCGTCGAGGACGTCCTCCATGCCGGCGGTGAACTGGTAGTCGATCAGCCGGGTGAAGTGCTCGGTCAGCAGCCGGACCACGGAGAACGCGATCCACGCCGGCACCAGCGCGGTGCCCTTCTTGTAGACGTAGCCGCGGTTGAGGATGGTGCCGATGATCGAGGCGTACGTCGAGGGCCGGCCGATCTGGCGGTCCTCGAGCTCCTTGATCAGCGTGGCCTCGGTGTAGCGGGCCGGCGGCTTGGTCTCGTGCCCGTTGGCGGACAGCGAGGCGGCGGAGACCGCGTCGCCCTCGACCAGGTTGGGCAGCCGGGTCTCCTGGTCGTCCTTGGCGGCGTTGTCGTCGGTGCCCTCGACGTACGCCTTGAGGAATCCGTGGAAGGTGATCACGCGGCCGGACGCGGAGAACACGACGTCCTCGCCGGTCGTGGCGGCGCCGCCCAGGCGGATGGTCACCGACTGGCCGACGGCGTCCTTCATCTGCGAGGCGACGGTGCGCATCCAGATCAGCTCGTAGAGCCGGAACTGGTCGCCGGTCAGCCCGGTCTGCGCCGGGGTGCGGAACGAGTCGCCCGCGGGACGGATCGCCTCGTGCGCCTCCTGGGCGTTCTTGACCTTGCTGGTGTAGGTGCGCGGGGCGTCGGGGACGTACTCCGCGCCGTACAGCTCCTGCACCTGCGAGCGGGCCGCGCCGATCGCACTGCCCGACAGCGTGGTGCTGTCGGTACGCATGTAGGTGATGAAGCCGTTCTCGTAGAGCCGCTGGGCCACGCTCATCGTGACCGACGCGCTCATGCCGAGCTTGCGGCTGGCCTCCTGCTGGAGGGTGGTGGTGCGGAACGGCGGGTACGGCGAGCGACGGTACGGCTTGGCCTCGACCGAGCGGACGTCGTACGTCGTGTCGGCGAGCGCCTCGACGAGTGCCTCGGCGCGGCGCTGGTCGAGGTGGACCACGTCGGCCTTGGCCTTGAGCTGGCCGTCCTGGCCGAAGTTGGAGCCGGACGCGACGCGGGTGCCGTCGACGCTGTGGACCTTGGCGGGGAACATCCGCTGGTCGTGCTTGCTGCCGGCGTCGAAGGTGCCCTCGAGGTCCCAGTAGGAGGCGACCTTGAAGGCCATCCGCTCCTTCTCGCGGTCGACCACGAGCCGGGTCGCGACCGACTGCACACGGCCGGCGGACAGGCCGGACATGACCTTGCGCCACAGCACCGGCGAGACCTCGTAGCCGTAGAGGCGGTCGAGCAGCCGGCGGGTCTCCTGGGCCTCGACGAGGTCCATGTCGAGCTCGCGCGGGTTGGCGGCGGCCTCCTGGATGGCGGCCTTGGTGATCTCGTGGAAGACCATCCGCTTGACGGGGATGTTCTTCGGCTTCAGCTCGTCGAGGAGGTGCCAGGCGATCGCCTCTCCCTCGCGGTCCTCATCGGTGGCGAGGAAGAGCTCGTCGGCGTCCTTGAGCAGGCTCTTGAGCTTGGAGATGTGGCTCTTCTTGTCGCGGGGCACGACGTAGTAGGGCTCGAACCCGTTGTCGACGTCGATCGCGAGCCGCCCCCACGGCTTGTCCTTGATCTTCGCCGGGGTGTCGGCCGCGTTGTTGGGGAGGTCACGGATGTGGCCGATGGAGGACTCGACGACATAGCCGTCGCCGAGGTACCCGCCGATGGTGCGGGCCTTGGCCGGCGACTCGACGATCACCAACTTGTGGGACACAGGGACCTTCTCTACTACTCGTGCGCTGCCTGATTCGGCGGTTCACGGTAGCGCGTGGTGTCGAGCGCCGTCGCCAGTGGCGTCCAGAGTGGTCGTCCTCCGGAGGTCGAGGAGGCCGCCCGCGGCCGTCACGAGACCCCCCGCGCACCGATGCCGGGACCCACCCGCAAACAGTCCCGGCAGCACGGCCAGGCGTCTCGTGACGGTTGCTGCGCAACCTCCTCGACGTCCGAGGGCGTCAGCCGACCTTGATCTGGTCGATGACGCCCTCGTTGGTGCTGATCAGGTCGTCGTGACCGAGCGCCGCCATGCCGATGTAGATGCCGTAGGTGGCCGGGTCGCCGGTGTCGACGACGATCACGTCGGTGAGGTCGCCCTCGGCCTGGACCTCGGGGGTGTCGACGCGCACCTCGGCGGTGATCCGGTACGCCGGCTTGCCGTCGACCGTGGTCTCCTCGTTGACCTTGTCGGTGCGCCCGGTGAAGCCGCTGTAGACGTTCTCGCTGCCCGTCAGGCACTGCATGATCACCTCGGCCGCGGTGGCGAGGTCGTCGAAGCCGTTGTCGCGCGGCAGGGCGCCGACACCGGTCAGGCTGATCCACTTCTCCTCGACGTTCGTGTACTGCAGCACGAACGCGTTCGCGAACCCGAACGAGACCTGGTCGCCGGTGGCGAGCTCGTACGCCGGGTTGCGCGGGATGCTCAGACCGCCGCCGGTCAGCTCCGGGGCGGCCGGGTCGGGGTCGGTCGCCGGCTCCGGCGAGCCGCCGGTGCACTGGATGCCGGTGGGCTTCACGGTGCTGGAGGACCCGTCGGTCGGCTCGGAGCCCTCGGACTTCTCGCTCTGCGAGCTGTCGTCGTCGGCCTTGCGGTCGCCGTTGTCGTCGTCGCCGGTCAGGGCGCGGATGCCGAAGAAGCCGCCCACACCGAGCAGCACGAGCGCCACCACCGCGGCGATCACGATCACGACCGTCTTGTTGCCGCCACCACCACCGGGGGCCGGCGCGGGGCTCCACTGCTGCGAGTAGCCGCCGCCGTACCCGGGGGGCGGGGCCGGAGGGGCCGGCGGTCCGGCCGGGCCGGGCGCGGGCGGCGGGGTCGGCACGGCGCCGTACTGCGTGGGCGCGGCCGGCGGCGGCGTCGCCGGGGTGTCGGCCGGGCGGGCGCCGCCGGAGGGCTGGGTGGTGGTCATCTGGCTCCACGCCTGACCGTCCCAGTAGCGGTAGGTGTCGGGCGCTCCCGCGGGGTCGGGGTACCAGCCTGCGTTCGTCACGGGGACCAGCCTACGAGTCGGCCGGAGCGAGGAACCCCTCGGCGACCAGCTCGGCCAGCTCGGGCAGGTAGACCTCCCGCAGGCTGGCGGGATCGCGCTCCAGCAGGTGGCCCACGGCGTCGATGAGCTGGCCGAGCGGCAGCTCGCCGTCACAGGCGCCGGCGACGGCGGCCGCGACCGTGTCGACCTGACGCGCGCGCCGGAAGCCGCGCTGCTGGCGCAGCACGATGGTGGCCGGGTCCTCGGCGCCGACCGGGCCACTGGTCTCCTGGACCACGTCCTCGCGGATCACGAGCCTGGTGTCGGCGTCGAGCGCGCTCGCCGCCTGTGCGGACTCCGCCCACGCGGCGATGGCCGGCGCGATCGGCTGCTCGACGTCGTAGGGCCACTCGAGGAGGTCGCGGTGCAGGGTCGGGGTGGCCGCACCCTCGCGGCGGCGCAGGTTGATCCAGCCGAAGCCGATCCCGCCGACGCCCTGCTCCTCGAGCCAGGACAGCCAGGTGTCGTAGCGGTGGGAGTACGACGCCGGGTCGCCGCCCGTGGCCGGGTGGTGGCCGGCGTCCTTGAGCCAGAGCTCGACGTACGACGCCGGGTCGAGCACCTCGCGCTGGACGACCAGCGCGTCGCACTCGTCGGGCAGCCAGGTCGCGAGCCGCTCGTCCCACGGCCGGTCGCGGTCGATCACCCAGTTGGCGAGCACCTGGCACCAGCCGCCGTCGGCGAGGTGGTCGGGCGCCGTACGCACGATGTGCTCGACGACCTGGTCGCCCGGCAGGCCCGAGTCGCGATAGACCAGCCGCTCACCGGTCGCCGGCGAGATCACGAACGGCGGGTTGGTGGCGATCAGGTCGAACCGCTCCCCCGCCACCGGCGCGAAGAACGACCCGTCGCGTACGTCGACCTTGTCGTCGACATCGTTGAGGGCCGCGTTGAACCGCGCGATCGCGAGCGCCCGCTGGTTGACGTCGGTCGCGACCACCCGGTCGCTGTGGGTGGCCAGGTGCAGCGCCTGCACGCCGCAGCCGGTGCCGAGGTCCAGGGCGCTGCCGACGTCGTGGCGCAGGGTCAGCTGGGCCAGGCTCGAGGAGGCGGGGCTGATGCCGAGGACGTAGTCGCCGGTCACCTTCGTCGCCACGCCGTCGAGCCCGGGCGTCAGGTCGCTGACGACCCACAAGTCGCCCTCCTCGCTGGCGTAGGGCCGCACGTCCAGCCGGGCCGCCACCTCCCCGACGCTCTGCACCAGCGCCCCCGCGTTGGCGAGCCTGTCGACCAGCCCCGGCAGCGCCCGCTCGGCCTCCTCGACGCGCACCGAGGTCTGCAGCAGGAAGAGCCGCACCAGGGTCGAGAGCGGGCCGCCGTCCGTCGTACGCCGGCGTCCGGGTGTCGTCTCGTTGCGCGACAGCGCCTGGTGGGCCTGCGGGCCGAGCAGCTCGCTGACCGCGTCGTAGGTGAAGTCGGCGGCGAGCAGGGCGTCGCGCAGCGGGGCGGCGAGGGGGATCGGCAGCACGGGACAACGCTAGTCGGCGCTGGGCCCGGTGCTCGCCGCGCATCTGACGAATGGGCTGTGATTCTGCCGCTTCCACAGCCCATTCGTCAGATGCGTCAGTCCACCGTGCCTCACCCGCGGGCGAGGCGCCCGGCGAGGATCGGGATCACGACCGCGGCGGCGACGACGTGCAGCGTCATCAGGGTGAGCGCCGAGGCGACGTCGAAGCCGAAGGTCGCGTCCGGCACGACGGAGAGCGCGGTGAGGGCGAGGGTCGTGCGCACGAAGGTCGAACGCGGACGCCGGGCCTTGCGGGCGAGGACGGCGGCGAGGCCGACGCCGATCAGCGAGAAGACGAAGGTCAGCTGGGTGAACCCGAGGATCGGGATCGAGGCACCGGACTCGTCGGCGAAGGAGACGCCCGCCGCGGAGGCGATCGCGGCGAGGGCGGTGGTGACGACCGAGGCGGCGGCCGCGGCGGCGACGCCGTGCTTCCAGACGGTACGGCGGACCGGGGTGGCGGTGACGGGGGTGGCGGTGACCTGGGCGGCGGTGGTGGACATCTCTGCTCCTGGGGTGTGAGCGGCGGGCCCGGTGGCCTGCCTGTACCGGTACTACGAACGCCGAGGACGCGGTTCGACACAGGCCGCAGAAAAAGATCCGGCGATCTCCGGGGTGGCGGCTGTCGGATCCGTGTGGTGGCGTTCGTGGTGAGGACAGGAGGCGGTCATCGGGACCGCCCGAACGAGGAGCGACGAGATGACGACGTACCTGATGTCCGTGCACGGACCCACCGAGATGACCGACGAGTTCTACGGCTACGGGTCGAAGGAGGAGATGGAGCAGTCCTTCGCCGAGACGGGCGCGTTCAACGAGCAGCTGAAGGCCGACGGCTACTGGGTCTTCGCCGGCGGCCTGGCCCCCGCGACGACCGCCACCGTGGTCGACGGGCAGGGCGAGACGCCGGTGATGACCGACGGGCCGTACCTGGAGACCAAGGAGGCGATCGCCGGGTTCTGGGTGATCGAGGTGCCCGACCTCGACGTGGCGCTCAGGTTGGCCGCTGAGGCGTCGCGGGTGTGCCGGGGCACGGTCGAGGTCCGGCCGTTCGACGGACTCGCCTGATCCCGGACGGGTCGGACCGCTCTGCCCTTGGTCCGACCCGTCCGAGGTCAGCGGGTCAGCTTGGCCTTCCTGGTCGTCTGGGCACCGGTCGCGGCGGTGAGCACGACCTTCACCTTGACGGCCTTGCTGCGCTGCAGGAGCTTGCGGCCGGCCTTGGTCAGCTTGATCTTGACCTTGGCGGTGCTGCTCGCGGGGACGGCGTACGCGCCGGCCGCGACCTTCAACTTGCCCGCCTTGACCACGATCGCGCCGGAGCAGGCCGTCACGCCACTGGCGCAGCTGATGGTGAGCGTGGCCTTCTTCCGCTTCTTGTCCGCCTTCACCTTCTTCTTCGCGGACGTGGCCGGCTGCGCGTGCGGGATGAGCTGCGAGTTGGGCCCGACGTTCACGTTGGTGACCCACAGGCTCTCGCGCGCGACCCGCACGATCGAGTTGTTGGCCTTGTCGGTGAACCAGATCGCGCCGTCGGCGCCGTAGGTCAGCGCGGTGGGCTCGTAGTTGCCGACCTGTACGACGGCACCCACGCCAGCCGCATCGACGTGGCCGATCCCCTTCGCGGCACCGACGCTGGTGAACCAGACGTTGCCGTCGGGACCGGTGACCAGGCTGCGCGGGGCGGTGCGGTCGCCGGTGCGGATCGTGCCGACCTGGCCGTTGTCGGCGACCCAACCGATGTTGCCGTTGGCCGGCGAGGTGAACATCGATCCGCCGTCGTCACGACCGAACCAGATCTTGCCGTTCGGACCTGTGGCCACCGAGTAGGGGTAGGTCGCATTGGCCGGCAGCGGGTAGGTCACACCACTGGTCCCGGCGTCGTTGAGCTGGATCAGTCGGTCCCACTCCGCACACCACATCAGGCCATCGCGTCCGCGGCCCAGCGCCCCGGAGCACTCGGGCACGGCGTCCGAGGTCCAGCCACCGCCGGCGATCCGTACCACCCCCGGGTTGGCGATCGAGCCCGAACCCCAGGTCGCGGTAGGGCCCACTCGAACCTCGCGCACGAACCGCAACGGGGTCGGGTAGGACACGCCCGCGCTCACGTCGCTCGGGTGCACGCGGGCGACGCCGCCGGCGTACGCCAGCCAGATGTTGCCCGCGGCATCGATGTCGAGGTCGTTGAGCGCGCCGAGACCGGCGTCGACGCCGATCTCGGTGAAGGCTCCGGACGGCGTGATCCGGCCCAACTTGGTGGTCTCCTTCTCCACGAACCACATGTCACCGTTAGGTGCAGTGACGATTCGGCCGAGCCCGGCCGCGGGGGTCGGCACCGGGAAGACCTGGAAGCCGCCGGCCTTGGCCGGGCGCGCCTCCGAGTCGTCAGCCGCGGCAGTGGGGAGACCTGTTCCGCTGATCGCGAGGGCGGGAAGGACCAACGCCCCTGCGAGTACTGCCATCGCCCGGCGCAACCGCGCACGTCTCTTCGTCATCGCGCTCCTCAGGGGGAGGGCGCAGGCCCTGCCAGCGCCCGGGAAGACAATCGGGCGCGGCTCCTACCCGACCCAACCCTCACCAAACCACCCCTCACCAAAAATCGGGCGACAGTGAGCGTGTCAGTGGATGCGGGCGGCGCGCAGGATGCCGCGGCCGGCGACCTTGGTGCGGTAGCGGTGGCTGGTGCGGGCGCCGTACTCGATCGTGGTGGCGGCGCCGTGCTCGCCGAGGGCGGTGTCGTACCAGGCGGTGAGCGTCGGGGAGTCGGTCCCGGACGGGTTGCCGACGCCGAGGTGGCGGCGCGGCAGGTGGAGGAACCGGGCCAGCCGCTTCTCCCACTTCCCGTGCCCGCCGCGGCCGATCGCCCGCAGGGGCTGGTGGATCGAGGCGATCCGGTCGGGCCGGACCTGGGTCAGGAAGGCGATCATCGCCTTGGTCTCGGGCTCGCTTCCGGGCCGCGGACCGCCCCAGTAGCGGGATCCGCGCCCCGCACCCGACCAGCCGCTGGTGGGCCAGTTGCGGTTGAGGTCGACGCCGCGGCCGTTGGTGCGGGTGCCGCGGGCGTTGCCGTCCGGGTTCAGCGTCGGCACCACCCAGACGCCGGTGCCGGGGCGCGGGTGGGCGTGGTCGCGGATCCAGCGGGCGGTGGCGATGCCGTCCTTCTCGTCACCGTGCATCTGGCCGAGCACGAGCAGGACGTACGGCGCGCCCTCCTCGCCGCGGTAGTACGCGCGGATCGGGCGGCCGCGGGCCGACGTACCGATGACGACGGAGGTCTCGACGTACGCCGATGCGGTCACTCGGGTGGTCGCCGCGTGGGCCGGGACGACGACGGCCGCGCCGGCGACGACCACGAGGGTCGCCGCCAGCGCGGCCAGCAGACGGCCCACGATCAGGCGGACTCGGCGTTCGCCGGCTCCGGTGCGTCGTCCCCGATCGTCGAGACCCGCTGCTTGGACACGAACACCGCGGCGAAGATCCCGGCAGCGGCAGCCACCGCGATGAGGATCCGCACGACGTCGTTCTCGTTCTCGCCGTAGGACAGGCTGACGACCGCGCCGACGATCAGCAGCGACACCAGGTTCATCACCTTGAGCAGCGGGTTGATCGACGGGCCCGCGGTGTCCTTGAACGGGTCGCCCACGGTGTCGCCGGTGACGGTCGCGGCGTGTGCCTCGGACCCCTTGCCGCCGTGGTGCCCGTCCTCGACCAGCTTCTTCGCGTTGTCCCAGGCGCCACCTGCGTTGGCGAGGAACACCGCCATCAGGGTGCCGGTCGCGATCGCACCGACCAGGAAGCCGGCCAGCGGACCGACCCCCAGACCGAAGCCCACCGCCACCGGGGCGAGGATCGCCAGGATCCCCGGCGTGGCCAGCTCGCGCAGCGAGTCTCGGGTGACGATGTCGACGACCCGGCCGTACTCCGGGCGGGCGGTGCCCTCCATGATCCCGGCGATGTCGCGGAACTGGCGTCGCACCTCCATCACCACGGCGCCCGCCGCCCGGCCGACGGCGTTGATCGCCAGGCCGGAGAAGAGGAACACGGCACAGGCGCCGAGGAGCGCGCCGACGATCAGCTTCGCGTCGTAGACGAGGAACTCCTTGTCGAGCGCTGGGCCCACCTCGTCGTAGGCGCTCTGCGTGTACGACGCGAACAGTGCGCTCGCGGCGAGCACGGCGGTGGCGATCGCGATGCCCTTGGTGATCGCCTTGGTGGTGTTGCCGACCGCGTCCAGCTCGGTGAGGATCTGCGCGCCGTTCTCGCTGACGTCCCCCGACATCTCCGCGATGCCCTGCGCGTTGTCGGAGACCGGCCCGAAGGTGTCCATCGCGACGATGACGCCGACCGTCGTCAGCAGGCCGCAGCCGGCCAGGGCGACCGCGAACAGGGCGAGACCCGTCGAGCCGCCCGCCAGCAGCGCGGCCCCGAAGACCGCGGCGCCGATGACCATCGCCGTGTAGACCGCGGACTCGAAGCCGACCGAGAGGCCGGACAGGATGACCGTGGCATGGCCGGTCAGCGAGGTCCGGGCGACGTCCTTGACCGGCCGGTGCTCCGTTCCGGTGAAGTAGCCCGTGAGCGCGAGGATCGCGGCCGCCAGCACGATGCCGATCGCGACAGCGCCGGCCGCGAACACCGGAGGCGACAGGTCGGCCGAGGCTCCGGACCCCAGCTCGCTCCACTCACCCGGCAGGTAGACGAACGCAGCGATCGCGCTCGCGACCGCCCCGAACGCGGCCGACATGTAGAAGGCCCGGTTGATGGTCTTCAGCCCGCTCTCGCCGGCGCGCGGCTTGGTGAGGTAGACGCCCGCGATCGCGGACAGGGCGCCGATCGCCGGGACGATCAGCGGGAACACCAGGCCCTTGTCGCCGAACGCCTGCGAACCGAGGATGAGTGCCGCGACCAGGGTGACGGCGTACGACTCGAACAGGTCGGCCGCCATGCCGGCGCAGTCACCGACGTTGTCGCCCACGTTGTCGGCGATCGTCGCCGCGTTGCGCGGGTCGTCCTCGGGGATGTTCTGCTCGACCTTGCCGACCAGGTCGGCGCCGACGTCGGCCGCCTTCGTGAAGATGCCGCCGCCGACGCGCATGAACATCGCGAGCAGCGCGGCGCCGAACCCGAAGCCCTCGAGCACGTTGGGCGCCGTCTCCTGGAAGACAATCACCACGACGCTCGCGCCGAGCAGGCCCAGGCCCACCGTGAACATGCCGACGAAGGCACCCGTGCGGAACCCGATGTTCATCGCCGGGTCGCGTCCCTGCTCGTTGGCCGCCGCCGCGACCCGGAGGTTGGCGCGCACCGCCAGCGACATGCCGAGGTAGCCCACCGCCCCCGAGAACCCGGCTCCGACCAGGAAGAAGATCGACCGGGAGATCCGGACCGCCCACTCCGACTGGAGCCCGGTCGCGCCGTCGGCCGTATGGGCCGGGAGCGCGAGCAGGACGACGAACGCGATGGCCGCGAAGATCGTCAGGGTCCGGAACTGGCGGGTGAGGTAGGCGTTCGCCCCCTCCTGGACGGCCTGGGCGATCCGCTGCATGTTCGGGGTGCCCTCGCCGGCGCGGAGGACCTCCGATCTGAACAGCACGGCCATGCCCAGCGAGCCGAGAGCGATCGCGGCGACGATCGCCACGAGGGCGAGATCGCCCCCGGTGACGTCGACATCTGCTACCTGCGGGACGACGAACGGATGGGGCATACGACTGCCTCCTGCGGGGGGTTCAGGGTCGGCCACGGGGGCCAGGTCTGAGATCGTGCCCGGAGTCTACGCAGAGTGTGGCGCAGAACACATGGAGGTTGTGACGCGCGTCACAGCGATGGACTACGAGCGACGGGCCGCTGACGGGGGTTCCGTCGCGCCGCCCGCCGTTTCTGCACGGAGGAGCGCGCGACCGAGGAACGAGGAAGCGCGCGGGGGAGGAAGAAACGGCGTCAGAAGGCGGCGCGACATGCGCGAGCGAAGCGAGCGCCAAACAAACACCGTGAGTCGCTCACGCAGCGCATCAGCCCAGCGCCGAAACCCGACTCAGGCGAGGGCGGCGTCTGCCGAGTCGTGGATGACGAAGACCTTGGCCAGGCCGGTGATCTTGAAGATCTTGAGCAGCCGGTCGGCGTTGCAGACCAGCTCGAGGGAGCCGTCGTGGGCGCGGACCTTCTTCAGGCCGCCGACCAGGACGCCGAGGCCCGTGGAGTCGAGGAACTCGACCGCCTGCATGTCGACGACGATGTCGTACGTGCCGCCGGCGACGAGCTCGGTGATGGTGTCGCGGAGCTTGGGGGCGGTGTAGACGTCGATCTCGCCACCCACGGCAACGACGGTGCGCCCACCGACCTCGCGCGTCGACAGTGTCAGATTCACGACCCTCACCCCGGGATAGCAGTTCTCCGTCTGGTGGCACTTATCAAACCATGCCGAGCGCGCGCACGCGCAAGGAGCGGACATCCTGTCGGTATGCCTTCGGCTCGTGTCGGGGGTCCGGGGGACAATCGGAGGGTGAGTGCCCAGCCCGATCTCGACGTCGCCCCGGCCCGGCGACGCGACCCCGAGGCCCTGCTCGACCGGCTGGTCGCGCTGCCCTCGCGGGCGGACCGGCTGACCCACCGCCAACGAGTTGCGGCGCGGCCCGCGGCCCTCACGGACTGGCCGGCGTGGGCCGATCCTGCGGTGGTCACGGCGTACGCCGCTCGCGGGGTCGGGCGTCCCTGGCAGCACCAGGTGGCGGCGGCCGAGGCGGCCCACCGGGGCGAGCACGTCGTCCTGGCGACCGGTACGGCGTCCGGGAAGTCGCTGGCGTACCTCCTGCCCGCGCTCTCCGACATCCGCGCCGCCCGCGGCCCCCGCGGGCAGCGCGGCGCGTCGGTGCTCTACCTCGCCCCCACCAAGGCGCTGGCCCACGACCAGTGGACGGCGATCCGCGACCTCGGGCTCGACGTGAGGGTGGCGACCCACGACGGCGACAGCACCGCCGAGGAGCGGGAGTGGACCCGCGACCACGCGGAGTACGTCCTCTCGAACCCCGACATGCTGCACCGCTCCCTGCTACCCGGCCATGAGCGGTGGACCTCGTTCTTCCGGTCGTTGCGCTACGTCGTGATCGACGAGTGCCACCACTACCGCGGCGTGTTCGGCGCCCACGTCGCCCAGGTCGTGCGCCGGCTCCGGCGGATCTGCGAGCTCCACGGCGCGTCGCCGGTGTTCGTGCTGGCGTCCGCCACGGTCGCCGACCCCGACGTGACGGCGCGCCGGATGACCGGGCTCGACGTGACCGCGGTGACCGAGGACGGCTCGCCCCGCGGTGCCCTGGCCCTCGGGCTGTGGGAGCCGCCGTTGACGTCGTACCAGGGCGAGAACGGCGCGCCCGTACGCCGACCGGCCACCGCCGAGACCGCCGACCTGCTCGCCGACCTCGTGGTCGAGGACGTCCGCACCCTGGCGTTCGTGCGCTCCCGGCACGGCGTCGAGACCGTGGCCCGCCGGGCGGCCGAGCTGGTCGAGGAGGTGGATCCGTCCCTGGCCGGGCGTGTCGACTCCTACCGCGGCGGCTACCTGCCCGAGGAGCGCCGCGCCCTCGAGCAGGACCTGCGCAGCGGGCGGCTGCTCGGCATGGCTGCCACCAACGCGCTCGAGCTCGGCATCGACATCAGCGGCCTCGACGCGGTCGTGGTGACCGGGTACCCCGGCACCCGGGCCGCGTTCTGGCAACAGGTCGGCCGCGCGGGACGAGACGGCGGCGGGGCGCTCGGGCTGTTCGTGGCGCGCGACGACCCGCTCGACACCTACCTCGTCCACCATCCCGAGGCGCTGCTCGGCCGGCCGGTCGAGGGCACCGTCTTCGACACCGACAACCCCTACATCCTGGGGCCGCACCTGTGCGCCGCCGCCCAGGAGAGCCCGGTCACCGTCGCGGACGCGGCGCTGTTCGGGCCCCGGATGCGGGAGGTGCTCGGCTCGCTCGTCGAGCGCGGGCTGCTGCGCCGCCGGGCGGCCGGCTGGTACTGGACCGACCGCGCCCGCGCCGCCGACCTCGCCGACATCCGATCCACCGGCGGCGCCCAGGTGCAGCTCGTCGAGGCGGTGACCGGCCGCGTGGTCGGCACCGTCGACGGCGCCCGCGCCCACAGCACCGCCCACGAGGGCGCGGTCTACCTGCACCGCGGCGAGACCTGGCTCGTCGAGTCGCTCGACCTCGAGGAGCACGTCGCCACCCTGCGCCGTGCCGACGTCGACCACACCACGACCGCCCGCGACGTCACCGACATCGAGATCGTCGCGGAGCGCGAGCACGCCGACTGGGGACCGTGCCGGGTCTCGTTCGGGACGGTCGAGGTGACCAGCCGGGTCACGTCGTACCTCCGTCGGCGCACCCGCACCGGAGAGGTGATCGACGAGAAGCCGCTCGACCTGCCGGCGCGGACCCTGTCGACCGCAGCGGTCTGGTGGACGGTGCCGGACGACGTCGTCCGCGACCTCCTGACCGGCGCCGGGCTGGTGCCCGCGGACCTGCCCGGCGCGGCCCACGCCGCCGAGCACTGCTCGATCGGCCTGCTTCCCCTGTTCGCGACCTGCGACCGCTGGGACATCGGCGGCGTGTCCACCGCCCGGCACCCTGACACCGGCGTGCTCACCGTGTTCGTCCACGACGGCCACCCGGGTGGGGCGGGCTTCGCCGAGCGCGGGTACCGCACCGCCGCGGCCTGGCTGCGGGCCACCCGGGCGACGATCGCGGCCTGCGAGTGCGCCACCGGCTGCCCGTCGTGCATCCAGTCGCCGAAGTGCGGCAACGGCAACGACCCGCTCGACAAGGCCGGCGCCGTCGCCCTGCTCGACGTGCTGCTCCGCGAGGCACCTGACGCCGACACCCGGTGACCTGACGCCGGATGATCAGTAGTGTGGCTCGCTGACCAGATCATCGCTGCGACTGCCATCGGGGGCGATTCGTGACGACCGCTGACCTGCCCAGGCCCGCGCCTGCCGCTCGCCGCATGTCGATGCAGGCAGAAGACCTCTACCGCAACCTGGTCGCCGGGGGGCCGACCACCGTCGAGACGCTCAGCGCCCGCGTCGGACTCCCGGCCTTCGAGGTCGAGGTCACCCTGGACGAGCTCGAGCTGATCGGCCTCGCCGAGCGGGACCGGGACCACGCGGTGGCACGCCCGCCGTACCCCGTGCTCGACCTGCTGGCGACCGAGCGCGCCGCCGAGGCGGCCCGCGCCCACCAGATGGCGCAGACGCTGTCCGAGCTGTGGCGGCAACACCACGACGACGCCAGCTATCTCCAGGTCCTCCAGTCGGACGCGGCCTGCGACGCCGCCCAGGACGCGTTGATCGCCGGCGCCACCCGGGAGGTTCGTGCCCTCTCGATCGGGCCGGTGGGCGACGAGCGCGTGCGGCCGGAGCCGACCGCCATGGCCGGGTTCTACGAGTCGATCGCGCGCGGCGTCAGCTACAAGATCGTCTACGGGGCGGCGATCGTGCAGCACCCGGTCGCGATCAGCGTGGTCCGCTCGTGCATCGATGCCGGTGAGGAGGCGCGGCTGTTCCCGGAGGTCCCGGTCAACCTGACGATCGCCGACGACCACCTGGGGCTGGTCACCCTGCCACGGCTGGGCGACCGGCGGCGCGACATGCTCGTCGTCCACCCGTCCAGCCTGCTGGAGGTGCTGTCGTCGATCTTCTGGTCCTACTGGCGCCAGTCGTCGCCGCTGACCGTCCACCCCCACGGCCTCGACACCGAGGAACCGGTCGAGGCCTACCGCTCCCTGCTGACCCTGCTGGCCGCGGGCCTGACCGACGATGCGATCGCTCGTGAGCTCGGCGTCAGCGACCGCACCGTACGCCGGCGCCTGGCCCACCTGCAGGAGGTGCTCGGCGCGGCCAGCCGGTTCCAGCTCGGGGTGCAGGCCGCACGCAACGGCTGGCTCTGATCGGCCCGGCTGCGATCGGCCCGGTCGCCTGTCCAGTTCCGGACAGCGCCCGTTTCCGGCCACCGCGAAGTGATTGACCGTCGTTCTCGGACGCTGTGAATCTGCTCACCGTCCCTCTCGTCCGGGAGGGGATCGGGACCCGGTCAGGGTCTGTCGAACTCGGGAGCACACAGCATGAATCGACACGTCATCGGCGGTCTCGCCGCCGCGGTGCTGGCCACGTCAGGACTCGCCGCGGCGATCTCCGACGCATCGGCCGCCACTGCCCACACCACGGCAGCCTCGCCGTCGGCGGCCACACCGTCGGCCACACCGTCGGCGGCCGCAGGCAACCGCGACCGCGACCTGAA
The DNA here is from genome assembly GCF_029961765.1 of Nocardioides sp. QY071. NCBI lineage: Bacteria > Bacillati > Actinomycetota > Actinomycetes > Propionibacteriales > Nocardioidaceae > Nocardioides > Nocardioides sp. QY071. The sequence goes on along the minus strand of NZ_CP124681.1, from coordinate 259,048 downwards.
GCAGGCGCGCAAGCAGGCCGGTGCGGTCCGGTCGGCCATCGGCCTGGGCGGTCAGCAGAAGCTGATCGTCAAGGACGTCGTCCGCGATCCCTCCGGCGCGAAGCACGTCAGGTACGAGCGCACCTTCCGCGGACTGCCGGTCCTCGGCGGCGACCTCGTGGTCCACTTCAACGCTTCCGGCAAGCAGGTCGGGGTGACCTGGAACGCCAAGAAGGTCACCGTCCCCTCGATCACAACGGGCATCGCGCGCAAGAAGGCCACCACCAAGGCCAACAAGGCCTTCGCGGCGCAGAACGCGACCAAGGACGACCAGAGCAGCGATGTCGTGGTCTACGCCGTGCGCGGCGAGCGGACGCTGGCCTACGACGTGCTGACCGAGGGCGTGCGCGGCGACGGCGTGCCCTCTCGCCTGCACACGATCGTCGACGGCGACTCGGGCAAGGTGCTGACGTCATACGACGAGATCCAGACCGGGGAGGGCCACGGCATCTACGTCGGGACGGTCGACATCGGCACGCAGGCCCACACCGGCGGCGGCTACGAGATCCGCGACGAGCACGGCAACTACGCCACCGACGTACACAACCAGGGCGACCCCAACACCGGGCAGGGACCAGCCGGCGACGTGTTCGTCGACGCGGACGACATCTGGGGTAACGGCAGCTCCAGCGACCGGGCCTCGGCGGCGGTCGACGCGCAGTACGGCGCCGAGATGACCTTCGACTACTACAACGACGTGCAGGGCCGGGCGGGCATCTGGGGCGACGGCCGCGGCGCCCGCTCGCGGGTGCACTTCGCGAACGCGATGCAGAACGCCTTCTGGGACGGCGAGCAGATGTCGTACGGCGACGGTGCCGGCAACGCGGCGCCGCTGGTCGAGCTCGACGTCGCCGGCCACGAGATGTCCCACGGCGTCACCGAGAACACCGCCGGACTGGTCTACTCCGGCGACGCCGGTGGCCTGAACGAGGCCACCTCCGACATCTTCGGAACCGCCGTCGAGTGGCACACCAACAACAGCAACGACGTCGCCGACTACCTGATCGGCGAGGAGCTCGACCTGCGCGGCAACGGCACCCCGCTGCGGTACATGGACAAGCCGTCCAAGGACGGCCAGTCGCGCGACTGCTGGTCCTCCACCCTGGGCAACCTCGACCCGCACTACTCCTCGGGTCCGCTCAACCACTGGTTCTACCTGGCCTCGGAGGGATCGGGAGCCAAGACCATCAACGGGGTGTCCTACAACAGCCCGACCTGCAACAACTCGACCGTCACCGGCGTGGGCCGGGACGCGGCCGAGAAGATCTGGTACCGCACGCTGAGCGTCTACCTGACCTCCAACAGCAGGTACGCCGACGCCCGCAACGGCGCCATCAAGTCGGCCAAGGACCTCTACCCGAACGACCCGTCGATCTGCGAGGGCATCGCGAACGCGTTCTCGGCGATCGCGGTGGCGGCCGGCACGGAGGCCTGTTCGGCGACGCCGCCCGCGGGCAGCCCCACCGTCAGCAGCCCGGGCAACCAGACCGCCACGCAGGGCACCGCGATCACCCAGCTCACCCTGCGCGCCACGGGTGGCACGGCGCCGTACACCTGGACCGTGACCGGTCTCCCTGCAGGGCTCAGCGCGACCTCGGCCGGCGTCATCAGCGGCACCCCGACCACGGCGGGCTCGTCCTCGGTGACCGCGAAGGTGACCGACGCCGCCGGCAAGACCGGCACGGCCTCCTTCACCTGGACGGTCAACCCCAGCGGGGGCGGGGGCAGCACCTGCACCGGAGCACTGGCCTACTCCGGCACCCTCAGCGCCGGTCAGTCGAAGAACCTCGCCTCGTTCACCGACTCCGACGCCGGCCAGCTGAAGGCCTGCCTCGACGGCCCGACCGGAACGGACTTCGACCTCTACCTCCAGCGGTCCTACTCCGGGTACTGGATCACCGTGGCCTCCTCGACCGGCTCCGGCCCCGACGAGTCCCTGAGCTACGACAACAGCGCCGGCACCTACCGGCTCGTCGTCAAGGCGTACGCCGGGTCCGGCGCCTTCACCGCCGGCGTGAGCGAGTGAGCTGACGCCGACCGACACCTGCCGGGCGGCCGCCTTCGGGCGACCGCCCGGCAGCGCGCCGACGTCCGCCCTCGACTCCTCCGGACTATCCTGCCGCCATGCTGCTTCTCGGACTGGTCATCCTGGTCGTCGGTGTCATCGGGCTGGTGCTCAGCTTCTTCGGCGCCAGCATCGACTACAAGCACCGGTCCGCCGAGATCATGAACTGGGACGTCGCACCCGGGACCCTCGTGCTGTGGGGCGCCGTCTCCACCCTCCTCGTCGTGGCCGGCCTGTGGATGATGAAGGCAGGCGCCAAGCAGGGCTGGAGGCGTCGCAAGGAGCAGAAGCGGCTCACCGAGCTGTCCGACAAGCTCGACCAGGTCGAGCTAGAGCGTCGGCGCAACGAGCTCGCCGACGACGAGGGCTGACCGCGCCCTTCAGCCTCGATTCACCCCGGCGGCGGCTCCTCTCCGTCGGGCCCGGCCCGCGCGACCGCGCGCAGGTCACGGTCCTGGCCGAGCCATCGGGGACCATCGACCCGCACCTCGACGAGGACGTCGGCGCCGTCGACCTGGCACGTCTCCATCAGGGCGCCGTTGGCCTCGGCGACCTCCGCCGCGGCCGAGCACGGATCGCGTCCCGAGTGCCCCAGCGCGGTGGCGCCGGCGAGGGCGGCCAGGTCGGCCGCGGCCTGTGCCCGCCGGTGGGCGACCACGATCGCGCCGACGACGCCCGTCGCCGCCCCGACGAGCAGGAGCACGCCCGCCATCGCCGCGGCCAGGACCGTCGCGGCACCGCGGTGGCTCACGGACCTCCTCCTTCCTGGCCGCCCTCGGTGATCGCGACCGCCTCCGCGTGGACCCTCGCGCCCGGGATCGCGCCGAACAGCCCGCCCGGACCCGAGATCCGGCCCCGGGCCCGGACCACGACCCGGTCGCCGGACCGGGAGACCGACAGCCGGACCCCGTCGGGTGCCACCTGCTCGCCCAGTGCCACGGCCTCGCCGGCGTCGTCGCCGCGGGCCAGGGCGCGGGCCACCTCCCGGGCGGCGTCGACCGTGCGGACCTGGGCGACGGCAACCGCGAGCAGCCACACCAGGCCCGCGGTCACGGCGAGCAGGACCGGCAGGGCGAGGGCGAGCTCGGCGGTCACCACACCCCGCTCGCCCGCCCGGGTGCGGCGGTCAGCCGAGCCCGAGCAGGTTGAGGACATGGTCGAACAGCGTCTTGATGAGCTTGTCGCCGAAGCCGCCGCTGAGCAGCTTGTAGAGCAGGCCGGCGAAGCCGGCGCCGGCGGCGGTCGCGACGGCGTACTCCGCGGTGGTGACCCCGCGCTCCGAGGGACGCGAGGTCGAGCTCGGGGCGCGGCGCGAGGTGCGTGGTGCCAAGGTTCTCTCCGTTCGTCAGCAGCCGCCCGGTGCGACTGTCGGATCCGAGACTGCGCGCCCCGGCCGGCCCTGGCGGTCCGTCCCGCTCCGGCCTGTGGACAGGGCCCGGCCGGTGACCGGCCTGGGGACGGCCGATGGCTCCCGACAGCACGGATGAGGCGGTTGAGCAAGGCTCATCGCACGATGCCCGCCGCCAGCGACACGGCCAGCGGGACGATGCCCAGGAGCAGGAACGACGGCAGCAGGCACACGCCGAGGGGTACGGCGGCACGCACGCCGACCGCCCGGGCCCGGTCCTCCACCTCGGCCCGGGCCCGGACACCGAGCTCTGCGGCAAGTCCCTCGACCGCGGCGACCACCGGGGACCCGGTCCGGTGGGCGCGGCCGAGCGCCCGGCCCAGCGGGGCGAGATCGGGGTCGTCGGCCAGACGGCCCCAGATCGCCTCGGCGTCACCGCCGAGCCGCAACCGCGCCGCGACAGGAGCGAGACGCTCGGACGCCGCGCCGGGCAGCGCACGGCAGACCAGCTCGATCGCCTCGACGGGAGCCTGGCCCGAGCGCAGCGCCGCCGCGAGGAGGGTGACGACGTGCGGGAGGTCGCGGCGCACCTCCTCGCGGCGCCGGCGGACCGTACGCGGCTCGAGCCGGCCCGCGGTCATCGCGACGACGACACCGGCGACGATGCCGGCCGGCAGGGCCAGCGGGCCGCCGAGGACGACCGCCGCACCGCCGCCCGCCAGGAGCGCCCAGAGGATCCGGCCGCGACGCAGCAGCCCCTCGCCACCGTCCCGGCCCGCGACAGACGCGTCCGGGGCTCCAGCCGAGGCTCCGGCCGGCCGGGACCTGCCCGGGCCGAGGAGCACGCCCAGCCCGACGAGCAGGCCGACCAGGACGGCCTCAGCCATGGCGCTCGACGTCCCGGGCGAGGGCCTCGATCCAGACGAGTCCGGCGTACCCGGCGGCCAGTCCGCCGGCGAGGCAGGCGAGGCCGACGGGTTGGCCGAGCAGGAACCGCAGCGGGTCGGCACCGGCTCCGGACCCCATCAGCAGGGCGAGCACGGGCAGGGCGGCGAGCAGCCGAGCGGTCGCCCGCGCCGACGCGAGCTCGCCGCTCACGACCCGGCGGGTACGCTCCCCCGCCCGCAGGTCTGCAGCCACTCGTCCGAGGGTGTCGGCGAGGCCGTGGCCGGTGCGGTGGGACACGTGCCACGCGCCGCCGACCACCCGCAGCGCCTCGCCACCCGGCGTCGTCGCCAGCGAGCGGAAGGCCGCCACGACGTCCCCGCCGGTCCGCGCCGCCCGGGCAATGGGGGCGACCAGCGGCCACTCGACGGCCGCGCGGTCGAGCGCGGCGACGGGCGTCTGCCCCGCAGCGAGCTCGGCGCCCAGCCCGTCGCAGAGGTCGACGACGCGGCGGCGTACGTCGTTCGCGGCCCGGTCCCGGCGCCGGGCCGCGAACGCCCGCACGACCGCGGTGGCGAGCGCGAGCCCCAGCAACGGGAGCACCAGGCCCGGAACCGATCCGTGGGCCAGCAGGGCCACCAGCCCGGCGGCCGCGCCGACCAGCAGTGCCGGCGACCTGGACCCGCGGCCGGGAGCGGGCTCGGCGCCGAGGAGCCGGAGCGGCGCGGGTACGACGAGCAGCAGCGCCGCCGTGACGGCCGCGGCGAGCACGAGCAGGCCCATCACGCCCTCCCGTCGAGGAGGGCGAGGAGCCGCTGCGAGCCGGGGCCCGCGGTCGGCGTCCCGGCGCCGTCGAAGGCGACCGCGACCTCGGTGCGGGCCAGTCCGTCGGGTCCGCCGACGACCACGGCGACCTCGCTGAGGCGTCGGCGGCCAGAGTGCCGGTCGCGACGGACGTGGAGGACGGCGTCGAGGCCCGCGACGAGCTGGCTGTGGGCGGCCTCGCGGGCCAGGCCGGCGCCGAGGGCGAGCGCCTCGATGCGGGCCGGTACGTCGGCCGCGGAGTTGGCGTGCAGCGTCCCGCAGCCGCCCTCGTGGCCGGTGTTCATGGCGGCGAGGAGGTCGACGACCGCCGCGTCGCGGACCTCCCCGACGACGAGCCGGTCCGGCCGCATCCGCAGCGCCTGGCGCACCAGGTCGCGCAGCACGACGGCGCCGGCGCCCTCCAGGTTGGCCGGGCGCGCCTCGAGCCCGACCACCTGGGGATGCTCGGGGCGGAGCTCGGCGGCGTCCTCGACGACCACGATCCGCTCGGCGGGGTCGACCGCGGCGAGCAGGGCCGACAGCAGGGTCGTCTTGCCGCCGCCCGTCCCGCCCGTCACCAGGAAGGCCAGCCGCGCCTCGACCACCCGCCGGACCAGCTCCAGGCCGGCGTCGGTCAGCGCTCCGGCCTCCCTCAGCGCGGCCAGGCTGAACCCGCCGCGGCGCGGGACCCGCAGCGAGATCGCCGTCCCCGGCTGGGCGAGGGGCGCGAGCAGGGCGTGGCAGCGCGTGCCGTCGGGCAGCCGTACGTCGGCCCACGGCGCGGCGTCGTCCAGCCGCCGGCCCCCGCTCGCGACCAGCCGCTGGGCCAGTCGGCGACAGGACTCCTCGCTCGGCAGCACGACGTCGGTCTCCTCCACCCCGTCGCCGCGGTCGATCCGGACCGGACCGGGTCCGTTGACGAGGACGTCGGTGACGCCGGGCAACGCGAGCAGGGGCTCGAGCGGACCGGCGCCGATGACGTCGCGGCGCAGGGCCTCGTACACCGCGAGCACCGTCGCGTCGCCGACCGGCCGCCCCGCCGTGCGCAGAGCCTCGGCCACCCGGTGCGGGCTGAGGTCGCCGGGCGTGCGGGCCAGGTGCGCCCGGACCTCCTCGACGAGCGCGGGGACTCCGGCATCCGGGGTCATGCCGCCGCCTCGGCGACCTGGTCGTCGAGGATCCTGGCAGCCGCTCGGGCGAGGGGTCCCCGCAGCGAGCGCAACGGCCCGAAGCCCAGGTCGACCGCCTCCGCGAGCCCGCGCTGGTCCCGCATCTGCGTGCGGACCGGCAGGCCCACCGCCCGCGCCACCTCGTCGGCCGTGAAGGCGTCGCCGCGCAGCACCACCCCGGGTGCGGAGTGCCCGGCGAACCGGGCCCGCATCCGGGCGGCACCCGCCACCCCGACGACGCTGCCGTGCGTGACCACGAGCAGCTCGTCGCAACGCGCGGCGACCTCGTCGACCAACGGGTCGGGCGAGCGCGGCAGGTCGACGACGACCACCCGGTGCCCGCGGCGCGCGGCGGACAGGGCCTCCCGCACGGCGAACGCCTGCAGGCTCTGGGCGCGCCCGTCGACGTACCAGGACAGCACGCCCAGGCTCCCCCGCCGCGGCAGCGCCTCCCGCAACGAGCGGGCGGAGAGCCGTCCGGTGGTCTGGCACAGCGCGTCCCAGCGGAAGCCGTCGCTGCGCTCCAGGCCGAGCATCCGGTCCAACCCAGGGCCCTGCGGGTCGCAGTCGATGACGACCGCGTCGCCGGAGCGCGCGGCCCACTGGCCGAGGGCGCAGGCGAAGGTGGTCGTCCCGGCGCCGCCGGTGCCACCGATCACCCCGATCACCCGGGCGCGGTCGGGCTGGTGCTCGGTGAGGTCGGCGAGCAGCTCCACCAGCCAGCCCGTGCACGCGGGCAGCTCGAGGACGTTCTCGGCGCCGAGGTCCAGGGTCGTGCGGAACAGCTCGTCGGGCGGGCGCGGTCCGCTGACGACATAGCTGCGCGCACGGGGCTCGGGGGCGGCCCGGACCATCGCGGTCGCGAGGTCGGCGCCGACGAGGACGACCGGCGCCCGGCTCCACGTGACCAGGGCGGTCAGCGGGTCGCGCGCGATCGTCGGGGCCACGTCGGCCGCGGCGGCGAGCGGCAGCAGCTCGGCCAGCAGGTCGTCATCGGCGGTCACCACCAGGGGAGGCACGTCCGCGGGGCGGGCGTGCGGGGACGGGAAGGGTCGGTTGCGTGTCATGAGGAGGTTGTCGCCGCCGTCCGACACGACCATGCGGGCGCCGCACCCGGCTGTGGAGGACGCCCTCGCCGACGGCGGTTGTGGACACCGAGCGGCCGCATCTGCAACAGGCGGGACCAGCGTTTCCCTACGATGGAGCCATGGCCTCCGCGGGTACGCCGCCCACCGCCGCGTTCTTCGACCTCGACAAGACGATCATCGCCAAGTCGAGCGTGCTGGCCTTCAGCAAGCCGTTCCAGGCCGGCGGGCTCATCTCACGCCGGGCCGTGCTGCGCTCGGCGTACGCCCAGTTCGTCTTCATGGTCGGCGGAGCCGACCACGACCAGGTAGAGAAGATGCGGCAGTTCATGTCGCAGCTGACGGCCGGCTGGGACGTGGCGACGGTCCGAGAGATCGTGGCGGACACGCTGCACAACATCGTCGACCCCCTCGTGTACGACGAAGCGGTCCGGCTCATCGACGAGCACCACGCCGCGGGCCGGGACGTGGTCATCGTCTCGACGTCCGGCAGCGAGGTCGTCGAGCCGATCGGCGCGCTCCTCAACGCGGACCGCGTCGTCGCGACCCGGCTCAAGGTCGAGGACGGGCGCTACACGGGCGAGATCGAGTACTACGCGTACGCGGAGGAGAAGGCGAACGCGATCCGGGACCTGGCGCAGAGCGTCGGGTACGACCTGGAGAACAGCTACGGCTACTCCGACTCGGTGACCGACGTACCCATGCTGGAGGCGGTCGGGCACCCGCACGCCGTCAACCCGGACAAGGAGCTGCGCAAGATCGCGGCGTCCCGCGGCTGGCCGGTCCTCGTCTTCACGCGCCCGGTCGCGCTGCAGTCGCGGCTGCACCTGCCGCCACCGAAGCCGACGCTTGCGGCGCTCGCGGTCGGCGGTGTCGTCGCGGTCGGTGCGGCGGTGTGGATCGGCGCCCGGCGCCGCACGCTCAGCGCCTGACCGCCGCTGGACCGGGGCCTGCCCCCAACCGGCCAGCGTTCCCCGTCCCCGGCCAAAAGACAACCCTTGAAGGTGTCCCGGCAGCGGCGTACAAAGGACACCAAGAACTCAAGAGCAACACGTGATCCAGGTACCCACGCGGCGATCTACCCTTCTGAATTGGGCGCTTGCATCCGGAAGACTTCCGGGGCAGTTGTTGATGGTGCACGCCTGGTAACCAAGGTTCACGTGTCAGCGGTGGCACCCGAGACACTCGATGGCTCGGGTGCCACCTGCTTTTGGGCTACTCCGCGTCGCGCACCAGCGGACTGGCCTCGGCGGCGGCCGACCAGGCCTCGACGGCGTACAGCAGCCAGGAGTGCATGCCGGCCTGGCCGCCGCTGGCCCAGCCGCGCAGGTTGGACTCGTACTCGGGACGCAGGGCGAGGTGCGCGGCCTCGGGGACGACGAGCGACTTCTCGTCGACCCCGCGAGCGGCCGCGACGAGCCGCTCGGTCGCGCGCGCCACGATCCCGTTGTGGGAGCCGAACGGCGCGGCGGTGACCAGCTCGGCGTGGACGACCGCCGCGACGGCGAGTGCCGGCGCCTCGGTCGGGGCGGTGATCAGCTCGGCGATGCCACGCAGCCGCGAGGCGGACTCCCCGTCGCGCGGGCGCCCGAGCAGCTCGTCGGGCAGCGTGCCGCGGGCCGCGACGGTGTGCATCCGGGCCAGCGCCTGCAGCGGCTGGCGACGCAGGACGGGGACGAGGGAGAGCAGCTCGGTGGCCAGGCGTACGGCGTCCGCGGCGATCTCGTCGCCCGCACCGGCGCGCACCTCGGCCAGCGTCGAGCCCGAGCCCTCGAGGACGGCACTGGCGTGCGCGCCGCGCAGCAGCGACTCTGCGGTCAGCTCGGGGCTGGTCCGGCGCAGGCCGCGGTCACGCAGCACGACGTCGATGCCGTCGCGGGCGCCGGCGAAGCCGGACGGGACGCCTTCGAGGGAGATCAGCCAGGCGTGGGGGTCGGTGGTCACCGGGGCAGCCTAAGAGCGGCTGCCGCCGAGCGACGAATGACCTCGACCGGCTCATCGACGTCTTCCCAGGGCCGAGCTCGACCTCGGCGACTGCTTCGCCACGCGCTGTCCGCCACCAGGGCGAGCAGCAGCGTGCCTCCGCCATGCGGAGCCCCGACGGCCGTAGGCTCGCCCCGATGGCTACCGACTCCACCCCCGACGCACCGGGCCTCTGCTTCGGCAGTGTGGCCGAGGCCTACGACCGCGGCCGCCCCGGCTACCCGCGCGCGGCGGTGGCGTGGCTGGCCGGCGAGCAGCCGCTGTCGGTGCTGGAGCTGGGTGCCGGGACGGGGAAGCTCACCGAGCACCTCGTCGCGCTCGGCCACGACGTGCACGCGACCGACCCGGACCCGCGGATGCTCGACCGGCTCGGGACCCGGCTGCCCGAGCTGCGGGTCTCGCAGACCTCGGCCGAGGACATCCCGGCGGCGGACGCGACGTACGACCTGGTGATCGCGGCGGACGCCGACGCCTGGTTCGACACCGACAAGGCGCTGCCGGAGATCGCGCGCGTGCTCAAGCGCGGCGGCACGTTCGCGGTCGTGCGCAATGTCCGCGACGAGCGGATCCCGTGGGTCAAGCGGCTCGGCAACCTGATCGGGCACCACGCGACCGGCGCGGGGGTGGGCGAGGCGATCGACTCGTCGCCGTACTTCGGGCCGGCCGACGAGACGGCCGTCAAGCACTGGCAGGTCATCGACCGCTCGTCGGTGCAGGACCTCGCGCGCTCGCTGCCGGACATCGCCGCCCTCGACCGCGCCGGCCAGGACGCGAAGGTCGGCGAGGTGCTGGCGTTCTACGACGACTTCGGCCGTGGCATGGACGGCATGCAGCTGCCCTGGGTCACCGAGTGCTTCCGCGCGGTGGTCGGGATCCAGCCCAAGACGATCCGGCAGGAGCCCACCCCTGCCAGCGGTACGCCGGCCGCGGAGCCTGCCGTCGAGGCTGCACCGGAGGAGCTCGTCGGCGAGGACACCGTCCCGGTCGCCCTGGCCCCGGCCGTCGAGCCGCCGGCCGACGACGACTCGGGCATGCTGCTCATCGACTTCCGCTGACCAACGCGCCCGTGCGGCACGATGGTCGCGTGAGGGGCGGACGATTCTGGCGGCGCGACCATCTCGGCAGCGATGCCGACCGGGCGGCGTTCCGGGCGCTGCACCAGGCCTCCCTGGCCTCGCCCGCGCTGCGCGAGGGCCTGACGACGGCCAGTGCGGAGCGGGCGATCCGGCACCTGCGGGCGCTGCTCGGTACGCCGGCCCTGGCGATCTCCGACACGGAGGCCGTCCTCGCGTGGGACGGGGTGGGCGACCACCACCTCGACCAGGCGGCGGTCGTGGGCCTGCTGGCGATCGAGAAGGGAAGCACCCGCACGGTCGATCGCGACCAGCTCGGCTGCTCGGTCGGCGGCTGCCCGGTCCGCACCGGCGTGGTGAGCCCGCTGGTGGTGGAGGGCCGGGTGCTCGGGACCGTGCAGGCGTTCGCGCCGACTCCGACGGCCGGCCTGGTCCGTGCGACCGAGGAGGTCGCCGAGTGGGTGTCGGGCCAGCTCGAACTGGCCGAGCTCGACGCCCACCGCAACCGGCTGATCGAGGCCGAGGTGCGCGCGCTGCGGGCCCAGATCAGCCCGCACTTCGTCTACAACTCGCTCAACGCGATCGCGAGCTTCGTGCGCACCGACCCCGACCGGGCCCGCGAGCTGTTGCTGGAGTTCGCCGACTTCACGCGCTACTCGTTCCGTCGCCACGGCGAGTACACGACCCTGGCCGAGGAGCTGCGCTCCATCGAGCGCTACCTCCTCCTCGAGCAGGCGCGCTTCGGCGACCGGCTGCAGGTGACGCTCAACATCGCGCCCGAGGTGCTGCCGGTCGTCGTACCGTTCCTCTGCATCCAGCCCCTCGTCGAGAACGCCGTGCGCCACGGCCTCGAGAGCGTCGACCAGACCGGGCACCTGTCGATCGTGGCCCACGACCGCGGGCACGAGGCGGTGCTGGAGGTCGAGGACAACGGGGTCGGCGAGGACCCGGAGAAGGTACGCCGGGCTCTCGCCGGCGACACCGAGCTCGACTCGGTCGGCCTGGGCAACGTGGACGCGAGGCTGCGCGCGAGCTTCGGCGACGACTACGGTCTGGTCGTGGAGACCGCTCCGGGGGCCGGGACCAAGGTGATCGTGCGGGTGCCGAAGTTCGCGCCGGGGGTCACGGCGTGACGGGTCTCGACAAGCTCGACCAGCTCAGGCGACTGCGCGTCCTCGTCGTCGACGACGAGCGCCCGGCGCTCGACGAGCTGACCTACCTCCTCGACGCCGACGACCGGGTCGGCGAGGTGATCGCCTGCCAGTCCGCGACCGACGGGCTGCGGATCCTGCGCGAGCGCGAGGTCGACTGCGTCTTCCTCGACATCCAGATGCCCGGCCTGACCGGGCTCGAGCTGGCGGAGGTGCTCGGCCGGTTCAAGCAGCCGCCGCCGGTGGTGTTCGTGACCGCCCACGAGCAGCACGCGGTCGACGCCTTCGACCTGCACGCCGTCGACTACGTCCTCAAGCCGGTGCGGCCCGAGCGCCTGGCCGAAGCCGTACGACGCGTCCTCGGCGGCACCTCCCCGGCCCCGGCGGCGACGGACGCCCAGATCGCGGTCGAGCGGGGCGGCGTCACCCGGTTCGTGGACCGCGGCGACATCACCCACGTGGAGGCGCAGGGCGACTACGCCCGGCTGCACACCGCAGCGGGCGACAACTACCTGGTCCGGGTGCCGCTCACGACGCTCGAGGAGGACTGGGCCGAGGCCGGGTTCCACCGGATCCACCGCTCCCTGCTGGTCGCGCTCGCGCACGTGACCGAGGTGCGCAGCGAAGCCGGCCGCACGTCCGTCGTGGTCGGCAGCGCGGACGGCGGCACCGAGCTCCCCGTCAGCCGGCGCCACACCCGGGCACTGCGCGACGTCCTGGTCCGCCGGGCCCGCGCGGGAGGCTGAGATGAGCGGCCACCGTGAATGAGCGGGTGCGGGTCACCGGCCCACCGCGGCACACACCGTCCGGGCGGGCGGCGAGCCGGCTCGGGGACGTGCACGAGCAGACCGCGCTCGGTGACGTCTACCTCCGCTCCCTGCTGCGCGCCCAGGTCGGCCTGGCCGTGCGGCTGCTCCTGCTGCTCGGGGTGAGCCTCGGCGTACTGCCGCTGGCGTTCCACCTGTGGCCGTCCCTCTCCGGCATCGAGCTGCTCGGGATCCCGCTGCCCTGGCTGCTGCTGGGCGTGCTCGTGCACCCGTTCCTGCTGCTGCTCGCCTGGCGCTACGTGCGCAGCGCGGAGCGCAACGAGCGGGTCTTCGCCGACCTGGTGAGCGACCCGGACCCGGACGAGGACGGCGCCTGATGGAGCGCGCCGACGTACCCGGGCTGGTCGCGGTCGTGCTCGTCACCCTGGCGACCCTGGCGATCGGCACCTGGGGCCTGCGCTTCTCCCGCACCACCAGCGACTTCTTCGTCGCCTCCCGCACCGTGCGGCCCGGCCTGAACGCGAGCGCGATCGGCGGCGAGTACCTCTCCGCCGCGTCCTTCCTCGGCATCGCCGGGCTGCTGCTCGTGGGCGGCGCCGACATGCTCTGGTACCCCGTCGGCTGGACCGCCGGCTACCTCGTGCTGCTCGTCCTGGTCGCCGCGCCGCTGCGGCGATCCGGCGCCTACACGCTGCCCGACTTCGCCGAGGCCCGGCTGGGATCGCGCACCGTGCGGGCGGCCTGCTCGCTGCTCGTCGTCGGCATCGGCTGGCTCTACATGATCCCCCAGTTCGAGGGTGCGGGCATCACGCTGCGCTCGGCGATCGGCGCCCCCGAGTGGGCCGGGTCCCTCGTCGTGGCCGGGATCGTGCTGGCCAACGTGACGTCGGGCGGGATGCGGTCGGTGACCTTCGTCCAGGCCTTCCAGTACTGGCTCAAGCTCACCGCGCTCCTCGTCCCCGCCGCCGTGCTGGTCGCGGTCTGGTGGGGCGACGGCCGTCCCGCCGGGGTCGGTGGCGGTGGCGGCGACTGGTCGAACCCGGTCGCGGGCGACGGTGGGGTCGGCCTCTACACGACGTACTCCCTCATCGCCGGGCTGTTCCTCGGCACCATGGGCCTGCCCCACGTGGTCGTGCGGTTCTACACGAACCCCGACGGCCGGGCCGCGCGTCGTACGACGGTCGCCGTGCTCGCGCTGCTGGGGCTGTTCTACCTCCTGCCCCCGGTGTACGCCGGGCTGGGCCATGTGTACGGCGAGGGGCTGGTCGCCGAGGGCCGCTCGGACGTGCTCGTGCTGGAGCTGCCGCGGGCGATGCTCGACGGCGTCGGCGGCGACGTGCTGACCGGGCTGGTCACGGCGGGCGCGTTCGCGGCCTTCCTGTCGACGTCCTCGGGCCTGGCGATCGCCGTGTCCGGCGTGCTCACCCAGGACGTCACCAGTGGCATGGTCAACGAGCAGCGGGGCGTCGCGGCGTTCCGGCTCGCGGCGATGGTGGCCGTCGTGGTGCCCGTGCTGGCGGCACTCCTGGTCCGCAACGTCGGCGTCGCCCAGTCGGTGGGCCTGGCGTTCGCGGTGGCCGCATCGACCTTCTGCCCGCTGCTGGTGCTGGGCATCTGGTGGCGGCGGCTGACCGACGCCGGGGCGCTCGCGGGACTCGCGGCGGGCGGCCTCGGCGCCGGCGGCGCGGCGATCGCTACCCTCGCCGGCTACGCCCCCGGCGGCTGGACCGGCGCCCTGCTGGCCCAGCCCGCCGCGTGGAGTGTGCCGGTCGCGGTGCTCGTGATGGTGAGCGTCTCGCTGGCGACCGCCGACCGGGAGCCGGCGCACGCCCGCCGGTTCCTCGTCCGGCTGCACACACCGGAGTCGCTCGGTCGCTAGTCCCCCAATCCGTTCGATCGAACGGATTGGGGGACATTTCGGCGCCCGGTCCCGCTCAAACCGTTCGATCGAACGGTTTGAGCGGGTCCGCGTTGCCGTAGATCGAGGCGGTGTCGATGCTGCGGTACCCGGCCTCGAGGGCGCTGCTCACGGCGGCCTCGGTCTCGTCGTTCGGCACCTGGAAGAAACCGAAGCCGACCTGGGGCATGACGACGCCGTTGTTGAGGGTGATGGTGGGGATGGACATGGTCTCTCCTCGGGTGTGGGGATCTCAAGCCGCGACAGCAGCCGGGGTCGGTACGGCGACAGCCGGGTGGAGCTCGCCGCCGGGCGCCTTCGCGGCGACCGCGAGCACGACCAGGCCGACCACGGTGATGGCGGCGCCGGCCCACAGCGGCGAGGTGTAGCCGAGGCCGGCGGCGAGGGTGACCCCACCGAGCCAGGCACCGAGGGCGTTGCCGACGTTGAAGGCGGCGATGTTGGCGCCGGAGGCGAGGGTGGGCGCGCTGCTGGCGTAGTGCATCACGCGCATCTGCAGGCCGGGGACGGTGGCGAACCCGACGCCGCCCATGAGCAGCAGCGCGACGATCGTCAGCGGCTTGCTGCCGGCGGTGAGCGCGAAGGCGGCGAGCACGACGGTGAGCGCGGCGAGCACGACCAGCAGGGTGCGGACCAGGTTGCGGTCGGCGGCACGGCCGCCCGCCACGTTGCCGACGAACAGGCCGACGCCGAACAGGACGAGCAGCCACGGCACCGCGCCGGCGGCGAAGCCGGTCACCTCGGTGAGGGTGAACGCGATGTAGGTGAAGCCGCCGAACATGCCGCCGTACCCGAGGACGGTGACCGCGATCGACAACCACACCTGGGGGCTGCGGAAGGCGGCCAGCTCGGTGCGGGCGCTCGTCGTACCGGACATCCGGGCGGCGTCGGTCCCGCGGGCGGCGGGGACCAGGGCGGCGATGCCGATGAACGCGAGGACGCCGATGACGGTGATCGCCCAGAAGGTGGAGCGCCAGCCGGCGGCCTGGCCGAGGAAGGTGCCGAGCGGGACGCCGAGGACGTTGGCGAGGGTGAGCCCGCCGAACATGAACGCGATCGCGCTCGCCCTGCGGCCGGCGGCGACGAGCCCGGCGGCCACGACCGAGCCGATGCCGAAGAAGGCGCCGTGGCACAGGGCCGCGACGACGCGGCCGGTCATCATCACGCCGTACGACGGAGCGACGGCGGAGATCAGGTTGCCGAGGATGAACAGGACCATCAGGCCGAGCAGGGCGGTCTTGCGCGGCACCCGGGTGAGGGCGAGGGTCAGCGCGATGGCGCCGACGGCGACGCTGAGGGCGTAGCCGGAGATGAGGTAGCCGGCGGTGGTCTCGGAGACGGCGAAGTCGTCCGCGACCTCGGGCAGCAGGCCCATGATCACGAACTCGGTGAGGCCGATACCGAACCCGCCGATGGCGAGGGCGAGAAGTGCGACAGGCATGTGTCTTCCTGGGTGCGTGTGACGATAGTCGGCGCGTGCATTAGTTGCACACGCGTCGTATTGATAGTTGCACACGCGCACTATCCGCGCAACTCAGGTATGCTGGTGGTGTCGACAGGAGGAACACCATGGGCATCGCCGACGACGCCGTCGAGATCCGCACCCAGGGCTGGCGCACGCTCGCCGCGCTGCACGGGCTGATCGAGGCCGCCCTGGAGAAGGCGCTGCAGCGCGACCACGACCTCTCGGTCGTCGAGTTCACCGTGCTCGACGCGCTGAGCCGCCAGGACGGCTGGCACATGCGGATGCAGCAGCTGGCCCGCGCGGCCGCGTTGTCCGCGTCCGCCACGACCCGGCTGGTGACGCGCCTCGAGAACCGCGGCCTGCTCACGCGGATCCTCTGCGCCGACGACCGGCGCGGGATCTACACCGAGCTCACGCCCGCCGGCCGGGCGCTGCTGAAGAAGGCGCGCCCCGTGCACGACGAGGTCCTGCGCACCACGCTGGACGAGGCGGGCGAGGTCCCCGAGCTCGCCGGCCTGGTCCGCTTCGTCGGGACGGTCAGTCCCGTCGGCTGATCGACCCGTCCTCGGCCCGGCGTACGGCGTCACCGACGGCGACGGCCTCCCAGAGCCGGCGGTCGACCCGGGCCTTCACGATCGATCCACCGGTGGTGCGGACCTTCAGGCGGCGGTACATGTTCGCGCCGTCGTACAGGCCGCGGGACTTCTTGACCACAACACCTTCCCAGGTCTCTGACATGCCTCGACCGTAGCCGACCGGGTCCCGACTTCCGTAGAACCCTCCTCGGAACTCCGCGCGGCCGCTTACGGTCCTCCCATGACCGAGCTCTCCCCATCCAGGCCACCCAGCCCGTCGAGCCCGACCAGCAACGGCCGGAAGCGCCGCGCGGCCGCGATCGCCGGCGTCGTTGGGGCAGTAGCGGCGATCGGAGCGGGCGGGTGGGCCTGGCAGGGCTGGATGGCCCAGGGACCGCAGGCCGCGCAGGCGCTGCCGGGCGACACGCTCGCGTACGTCGGCATCGACCTCGACCCGCCGGGTGGCCAGAAGATCGAGGCCTACCAGGCGCTGAAGAGGTTCCCCCGTCTGGCCGAGCACCTCGGCATCACCGACCAGGACGACCTGCGGCGCTCGCTGCTGGACCAGGTGGCCGCCGAGAGCGGCTGCCACATCGGGTACGACGACCTGGCGGCCTGGGTGGGCGACCGCGCCGGGCTGGCGGTGGTGCCGTCGGCCGGCCCGGAGCCGGAGGTGGTCGCGGTGGTCCAGGTCAGTGACCCGGACGCGGCGCGGGCCGGACTCGACGACCTGCTGGCGAGCTGTGGGGACGAGGTCGGGTACGCGCTCGGCGACGGCTGGGCGGTGCTCGCGCGCACCGACGAGGTCGCCCGGAAGGTGGTCGCGGACGGCCGTCGCACCCAGCTCGGCGAGGACGCCGACTTCCAGGAGCTGACCTCGGCTGCCGGCGATGCCGGCGTCGTCACGCTCTACGCCGCCCCCGAGGCAGGACAGGCACTGCTCGACGCGGTCGAGGACCACCCGTACCTCTCCGTCGTCATCAGCTCGCCGTCCGGCCTCTCGGGGGACCCGGTGGACACGTTGCTCAGCCTCTCGACCATCCACAGCTACGGGGCTGGGGCCGAGGATGACTTCATGGCGGAGATGTCGCCCGAGGAACGGCGGCTGTGGAAGCGGATTGACCGGTTCGACGAGCTCTCCCCCGCCGAGCAGGACCAGCTCATGAAGGAGATGGACGAGCTGTACGCCGACCAGTCGGGCACAGGCAGTGTGGTGTCCGAGGACGGGCTGCCCGAGATCGACGAGGACGAGATGATGGGCGACTTCTCCGTCCCGATCCCGGACGACGTACGGCGCCGGTTGGAGGACTTCACCGGCCTCGGCGGTGTCGCGCGCTTCGACGACGGCGCCCTGGAGCTGGAGGTCGTGGCCGACCCGATCGTCTCCGGCGATCCGGAGCGGTACGACGGCACCGATGCCCTGGCTGGGATCTCGGCCCTGCCGGACACCGCCGCCCTCGCCTTCGGCGGTGGCTTCAGCGACGGCTGGGCGGAGCGGGCGATCACCCACGGGCCCCTGTCCTTCGGCGCGGAGCCGAAGCAGCTGCTGGCCGACTTCGAGAAGTCCACCGGCCTGACCGCGAAGGAGCTGGAGGACCTCGGCGGCGACGGCCTCGCCGTGATCGCCGGGCCCGGCTTCGAGGACGCCTTCGACTTCGAGGGCACCAGCGACGACTTCCCCGTCGCGGTCCGGATCACCGGCGACGCGGCGAAGGTCGAGGCCGCGCTGTCGAAGGTCCGCACCGCCGTGGGCGGCAAGGACCCGCTCCCGTCCGCGCGGTCCGGCGACGCCGTGGTCATCGGCGCCGACCGGGCCTTCGTCGAGGAGGTCGCGAAGGCGAAGGGGGCGCTGAGCGGCAGCGACCGGTTCGCGAAGGTCGTGCCTGACGCCGGGGATGCGCTGACCATCACCTACATCGACTTCGACCGCGGTGACTGGGTCGAGCAGCTCGCCGCGGGCCAGCTGTCCCGTGCCGACCTGGCGCCGCTCGATGCAGCCGGCATCACGGTGAGTGCCGCGGGCGAGCGTCAGCGCACGGTGGTCCGGCTCACGTTCGACGACTGACCTGACTCAGGCGGAGACCCGGGCGTCCAGCGGCGCCAGTGCGAGCGCCCGCTCGACGAGCAGGTCGACGACCAGCGGGTGCGGCCCGATCACGTCGGCGACGACACCCGCACCGGCGGCGAGGGCGTCATGGCGGGCCTTGCGGTGGAAGTGCCCCGTGGCGAGGAGGTACGGCGACACGGCGTCCCCCGGGCGCACGACCTCGTCGGGCCGGGGGCCGCGTCCGGAGAGCGTGGCGAGGCGGACCGGCGCGCCCCAGGCGTGGGCGAGCAGGTGAGTGGCGGCGTCGAGGTCGGCGGACGCGGCGGGGTCGGTGGAGCCCGCGGCGACCAGGACGACGGGCTGGCCGGGGGTGGCTCCGGCGGCGCGGAGGCGGTCGACCTGGGCGGCGGCGAGCAGCCGGTCGGGGCCGAGAGAGCGGCCGAGGCGGACCTCCCGGTCGACGTCGGCGAGCACGGCCGGCAGGTCCTGGCGCAGGTGGTAGCCGGTCGACAGCAGCAGCGGCACCGCCACGGCCGGTGTGTCGACGACGGCGACGACGTCGGCGAGCAGCGGTGCGCACAGCTCGACGTACGACGTCGTCGCGGCCCATCCGAGGCGCTCCGCGGCGGCAGAGGTCAGGGCGCGGGCGACCTCGTTGCCGGCGGCGGTGCGGGTGCCGTGGGCGACGGTGACCAGGTGCGGCGTCACGGGGCGACCGCCAGGCGGTAGCCGCGCTTCACGACGGTCTGGACGCAGCGGGTGCCGAGCGCGGCGCGCAGCCGGGCGACCGCCATCTCGACGGCGTGCTCGGAGCCGGCGGTGCCCGAGGGCAGCGCGGCCAGCAGGTCACGGCGGGAGACGACGGTCCCGGGGTTGACGAGCAGCGCCTGGAGGACGGCGTACGGCGCGGGCGAGAGCTTCACCTCGACCCCGTCGAGGAGCACGGTGTCGCCGTGCAGGAGCAGCGTGTGGCCGGCGACGTCGAGGCTGGTGCCGCCGGCGCGCGAAGGCAGCTCGACCTCGAGCTGCTTGACCATCGCGGCGAGACGGGAGCGCTCGGGGTAGATCGACGGCACGCCCCACATCTCGAAGGCGGCGGCCGTGACCGGCCCCACGCAGGCGGCGATCACGTCGGCCTGGAACGCGCTGACGACCTCGTCGCGGTGCCCGGTCGAGACCGCGGCCTCCATCATCGCGGCGATCGCGGGGGCCGCGGTGAAGGTGACCGCGTCGACCCGGCGCTCGGCGATGTCCTCGATCAGCCCGAACATCGGCTCGGGATCGGCGGCACCCTCGACCCGGTAGACGGCGACCGTGGTGACCTCGGCGCCGAGGCGCCGCAGTGCGTGGGCGGCCATGGACAGCGACTGACCGTGCTCCTGGACGACGATCCGCAGGCCGGACAGGTCGCGGCCGCGCAGGTGGGCGAGGACGTCCTCGAACTCCTCCGACTCCGGCGACCACAGCTCGCGCAGACCGAACCTGCGCAGCGCACCGACGCTCTTGGGGCCGCGGGCCAGGATCTCGGCACCGCCCAGGTGCTCGGTCAGGTCGGCCAGCAGGCCCCACCGCTCCGCCGCCCCGAACCAGGATTTCAGGCCGATGCCGGTCGTGGCGACGAAGATGTCGACGGGCTGGTCGAGCACCTGCTTGGTCGCGGCGAGCAGCGCGGTCTCGTCGATCCGGTTGGGATCGACGGACAGGGCGGGCGCGTGCACCACGCTCGCGCCGCGCCGCTCGAGCAGCGCGACCTGCTCCTCCGCACGTCGCGCCGCGGTCACGCCGATCCTGAAACCGGACAGGGGCTGGTCGCTCACGAATCGATTGTCTCGTGCCGCGCGCCGACGACCACCATGCCGTCGACGACACGGACGTCCCAGCGCGGTACGACGACCGCCGGGTCGTCGAGGCAGACCCCGGTCCGCAGGTCGAAGCGCTGCTTGAGCAGCGGGCTCGCGACGAACGGCACCTCGTCGTCGCCGCGGGTCGTGGTGCCGACGATGCCGCGCGAGAGCACGGACGCCTGCCCGAACGGGTCGAGGTTGGCGAGGGCGAACACCTCGTCGTCGTACGTCCGGAAGACGGCGACCTCCTCGCCGCCGACGAGCGCGACCACGCCGGACTCGCGCTGCACCTGGTCGAGGCGGCACACGGCGGTGCCGAGGGTGAGCGTGGGCGTCGCGGTGCGCGCCTCCTCCTGGAAGGCGACCGCGGGCTCGGGCATCCCGGGAGCGTTGACGAAGGACACGAAGCGGCTGAGCTTCTCAGGGTCCTCGATGGTGGCCCGCCACTCGTCGAAGTAGGAGTCGACGTGGCGCTCCATGCTGCTCTCCAGCTCGGCGGCGAGCCCGAGCGCGTCGTCGACCACGACCTCGCGGACCCGCTCCAGGCCGCCGATCTCGTCGACCCAGGTGGCCGTGCGCTGGAGCCGGTCGGCGGTGCGGATGTAGTACATGAGGAACCGGTCGAGGTAGCGGATCAGCTCCTCGCGGGACAGGTCTCCGGCGAGCAGCTGCGCGTGCGCGGGGACGGCGCCGCCGTTGCCGCCGACGTAGAGGTTCCAGCCCTTCTCGGTGGCGATCACGCCGAAGTCCTTGCCGCGGGCCTCGGCGCACTCACGGGCGCAGCCGGACACGCCGCCCTTGAGCTTGTGGGGCGAGCGCAGGCCGCGGTAGCGCAGCTCGAGCTCGATCGCGAGACCGACGGAGTCCTGCACGCCGTAGCGGCACCAGGTCGAGCCGACGCACGACTTCACGGTCCGCAGCGACTTCCCGTAGGCGTGGCCGGACTCCATGCCCGCGTCGACCAGCCGCTGCCAGATCGCCGGCAGGTCCTCCATCCGGGCACCGAACAGGTCGATGCGCTGGCCGCCGGTGATCTTCGTGTAGAGGCCGTAGTCGCGGGCCACCTCGCCGATCACGATCAGCTTGTCGGGGGTGATCTCGCCGCCGGGGATGCGGGGGACGACCGAGTAGGTGCCGTTCTTCTGCAGGTTGGCGAGGTACGCGTCGTTCGTGTCCTGCAGGGTCGCGTTGGCGCCGTCGAGGACGTGGTGGTTGAGCAGGCTGGCGAGGATGGAGGCGACGGCCGGCTTGCAGATGTCACAGCCGCGGCCGCGGCCGTGGCCCTCGATGATGTCGTCGAACCGGTTGTAGCCGTGCACCGCGACGACCTCGAACAGCTCCTGGCGGGTCATCGCGAAGTGCTCGCACAGCGACTTGTCGACGACCTTGCCGACGGAGGCGAAGTGGTCCTCGACGATCTTCTTCACGACGGTCTTGCACGAGCCGCAGGTGGAGCCGGCCTTGGTGCAGGCGGTCACGCAGGACGGGCTGTCGCAGGTGCCGCCCTCGGACACCGCCGCCACGATCTCGGCCTTGGTGACGTTGTTGCACGAGCAGACCTGCGCGTCGTCGGGCAGCATGTCGGTGGTTGAGCCTGTCGAAACCCCACCTCCGCGGGCCGCCGGGAGGATCAGGTCCTCGGGGTTGTCGGGCAGCTCGATGCCGGAGCCGACGAGCGGCCGCAGCACGCCGTACGACGACGCGTCGCCGACCAGGATGCCGCCCAGCAGCTCGTAGCCGCCGCTCGCGAGCTCCTTGACGACGAGCTTCTTGTAGATGCCGGCCACCGCGTCGGCGTACACGACCTCGAGGGCGTCCTCGTCGGTCGCGAACGCGTCTCCGAAGGACGCGACGTCGACGCCGAGCAGCTTGAGCTTGGTCGACATGTCGGCGCCGGTGAAGGCGCCGGCCTCGCCACCGAGCAGCGCGTCGACGACGACCTCGGCCATCGTGTAGCCCGGCGCGACCAGGCCGTACATGCGGCCGCCGGGGGCGGCGCACTCGCCGATCGCCCAGATGTGCTCGTCGCTGGTGCGGCAGTGCTCGTCGACCAGGACACCGCCGCGCTCGGCGATTTCGAGGTCGGCGGCCCGGGCCAGCGCGTCGCGGGGCCGGATGCCGGCCGAGAAGACGACGAGGTCGACGTCGAGCGGGTTGCGGTCCTTGAGCGCGAGGCCGGTGACCTTGTCCTTCCCGAGCACGGCCTCGGTCATCGCACCGGTGTGCACGGTCAGGCCGAGGGTCTCGATGTGGCGGTTGAGCGTGGAGCCTGCGGCGTCGTCGATCTGCACGGCCATCAGCCGCGGCGCGAGCTCGACGACGTGGGTCTCCAGGCCCAGCTGGTGCAGCGCGTTGGCAGCCTCCAGGCCGAGCAGGCCACCGCCGATGACCGCGCCGACCTTCGCCTTCCTCGATGCCGCGCGGATCGCCTCGAGGTCCTCGATGGTGCGGTAGACGAAGACGTTCTTGAGGTCCTTGCCCGGCACCGGCGGCACGAACGGGAACGCACCGGTCGCGAGCACCAGCTCGTCGTAGTGCAGGTCCTTGCCGTCCGCGAGCGTGATCACCCGCTGCCGCGGGGAGATCGCCACGACCTCGGCGCCCAGGCGCAGGGAGACCCGCGGGTCGTCGTACGCACCGCCGGGGAGGAAGGACAGCGCCTCCGCGCCGCGCTCGAAGAAGGAGGTGAGGGCGACGCGGTCGTACGCCGGGCGCGGCTCCTCGCCGAGGATGGTGATGTCGTGGGTCTCGGTGAGTCCGCGCTCGATCGCCGCCTGCACGAAACGGTGGCCGACCATGCCGTGGCCGACGACCACCAGTTGCTTGCGCTGGTTCATGTCTCATGAGCCTTTCGTGACGAGGACGGCGTTGTCGGGGCGGCTGCTGAGCAGCTGTCGGACGGTGCTGGCGCAGCCACCGCATCCGGTGGTCGCGCGGGTGGTGCCGCGGACCTGCTCGAGCGAGGAGCAGGCGCGGATCCGGCCGGCGGTGACGCCGGCACAGGCGCACACCTCGGCGTCGTCGGGCAGGACGACGGTCCTCGTGCTCCCGGGCGTGCGCTCGGGCAGGAGGAGGTCGCCGGGCTCGTGGGGCCCGAGGACGGTCTGCCGGTCGAAGTGCTGGGTGATCAGGCCGACCCGGGACAGGTCGCCGACGAGGGTGGCGGCCACGATCCGGCCGTCGCGGACGACCAGACGGCGGTGCGACCCCGAGACGGGGTTGGCGACCTCGACCACCTCGCCGCCGGCGGCGAGCTCGGCCTCGGCGTCGCCGAGCACGGCGACGTCCAGGTCGGTGGCCCGCAGCCGCGCGACGATCCGGGCGCCGTCGTACAACACCTGCTCGTCGCACAGCAGCCCGGCGAGGATGCCGGCCTGCTCCCAGGCGGGCGGGACGAACCCGGTCGTGCGGCCGTCGTGCTCGACGCAGTCGCCGAGCGCGTGGACCGAGGGATCGGTGACGCTGGCGAGCCGGTCGTCGACGACGATGCCGCGACGGACCTCGAGCCCCGCACCTCGCGCCAGGGCCGTCGAGGGCCGGCCGCCGGCGGTGAGCACGACGAGGTCGGTGTCGAGGGTGAAGCCGTTGTCGAGGCGCAGCGCAGGTCCGGTGGCGCCCTCGACGAGGCGGACCGCGCGGGCGCCGGTGTAGACGGCGACGCCGAGCTTCTTCAGGTCGCGGGCCAGGATCCTGGCGGCCGGGGCGCTCAGCTGCTGGTGGAGCAGGTGGTCGGCGCCCTCGACCACCTCGGTCTCGATGCCGCGCACGCCGAGTGCGCGGGCGACCTGGAGGCCGAGCAGGCCGCCACCGACGACGACGGCGCGGCGGCTGTAGGGCAGCGCGGAGAGCAGGCGCCGGCAGTCGGCCAGCGAGCGGAACGCGTGCACCGCCTCGTGCAGCGAGCCGTCCATCCGGACCAGGCCGCGGATCGGCGGCAGCGACGGGATGCTGCCGGTGGCGAGCACCAGGACGTCGTACTCCACCAGGGTGCCGTCGACGAGCATGACGTCCTTGCGCTCCCGGTCGACGCCGAGGACGCGGGCACCCAGACGCAGGTCGACGCCGTTGTCGGCGTACCAGGCGGGGTCGCGCAGGGTCAGCGCCTCCGGCCGGTGGCTGCCCTCGAGGACGGCGGAGAGCAGGATCCGGTTGTAGGGCGCGGTGTCCTCGTCGCCGAGGACCGTGATCTCCATCCGCGCGGGCGCGCCGCGGGCGACCAGCTCCTCGACGAGCCGGGTCGCGGCCATGCCGGAACCGACCACGACGAGCCGCGGTCGCGGCGGGTCGGGGTGCGGTCGGCTGGTCATGTGACCATCGAAGGACACCGAGGTTTCGCGGTCATGTGCTCGTGTTGCACGCCGATGTCAACGAGTCCTCACGGCCTCACCGACCGCACGGCATCACGGCTTCATTGTCCCTTCATGGACCCCGACCTAGCGTCGATGACGTGCTGAAGCCCACCCCGCGCCGCACTCGGCCCACCCCGACGACGTACGTCGCCGGTGCGGTCGCGTTCCTCGCATGGCTTCCGTTCCTGTGGGTACCGCTGGCCTCGGACGAGGCCGGTTTCCTCATGCTGGCGCGGCAGTGGTCGCCGGGCGGCTCGCTGTACGGCGACTACTGGGTCGACCGGCCACCGCTCCTGATGTGGCTGTTCCAGCTCGCCGACCTCGGTCCCGAGACCCTGCACCCCGACGGGCTGATCGCGCCGGGGGTGAAGCTGCTGGGGGCGGTGGCCAGCGCGGCCACGGTGCTGTTGGCGGGCATGCTGGCGGCGCGGGTGGCGCCCCGGAACTCGCACTGGACCGCTCACCTGGCGCCGGTGCTCGCGGCGGCGCTCCTCGCCAGCCCGCTGCTGGGGATGCCGGAGACCGATGGCGAGGTGCTGGCGGTCCCCTTCGTGCTGCTGGGTGTCCTCGCCCTCGTCACGTCGCTGACCGGCGAGGCGGACCGGCGGGCGCTGCTGCTGGCGACAGGGGCCGGAGCGGCGGCCGCGTCCGCCGCGCTGGTCAAGCAGAACATGGTCGACGTCTTCGTGCTCGCCGTCGTGCTGCTGCCACTCTCGAGGGGGCGGGTCCCGCACCTGCGGCGGCGGGCGGCGGCCTTCGCCGGTGGGGCCGCCGCGGTGCTCGCGGTCGTCGTCACGAGCTCGGCCGGGCTCGGGACCTCCCCGGCCGAGCTCTGGGACGCCGTGGTGACCTTCCGGGTCGAGGCCTCGGCGGTGATCCGGTCCTCCGCGTCGCCGGCCACCTCGCAACGCTTCTTCGCCGTCCTGCTGGCCTTCCTCGCCAGCGGGGCCGCGCTGACCCTGGCCGTGACCGGCTTCCTCGCCGCCCGCACCGCCTGGCGGCGCGGCCCCCGGTCCGCACCCCTGCGCGTCGCCGCGCTCGCCATGGTGGCCTGGGAGCTGGTCGGCGTGGCCGCCGGCGGCAGCTACTGGCTGCACTACCTGACCGGCCTGATCCCCGGCGTGGTGCTGCTCGCCAGCCTGGTCCGGCCGACCGGCTGGCGACGCTGGGCGCTCGCCACGTGCCTCGGCCTCACCGTGCTCGGCACCCTCGGCGCGTGGAGCCACGAGCTCGCCGTACCCGTCGACGACGCGATCGGCCGCGACGCCGAGGTGGCCGACTACCTGCGCACCCACAGCGATCCCGGCGACGGCGTCGTGGTGGCCTTCGGGCGCCCCGACATCGTCGCCGCCGCCGGCCTCGACAGCCCCTACCAGTACCTGTGGAGTCTGCCCGCCCGGGTCCGCGACCCTCAGCTGCGCGACCTGCAGGCCGTGCTGGCCGGTGCCGACGCACCGCGCTGGGTCGTCGTGTCCGGCCGCAGCATCTCCGGATGGGGGATCACCGCCCCTGCAGAGCTGCAGACCTGGTTCGAACACCACTACACCGAGCAGGCGTCGTTCGGCGACCTGCACGTCTGGAGCCGACGATGAGCACCTTCCTGCCCGCGCCCGCGTCCTTGCGCTGCGTCGCCGTCGTGCCGACGTACGACGAGGCGGCGACGATCCTCCCGCTGCTCGACCGGCTGTCGGCCGTGCGCTCCGGCCCGGGCGCGCCGCACCTCGACGTCCTCGTCGTCGACGACAGCAGCCCCGACGGCACCGGCGACCTGGTGCGCGCCCACCCCGGGCACGGCGACTGGGTGCACCTGGTCACCCGGCTCGCCAAGGACGGCCTCGGGGCGGCGTACCGCGCGGGTTTCTCCTACGCCGTCGACGACGGCTACCACGCCGTGATCCAGCTCGACGCCGACGGCTCGCACCCCGTCGAGGAGATCCCCGCGATGCTGGCCCTGCTCGCCGACCACGACCTCGTCGTCGGGTCGCGCTACGTCCCCGGCGGCGGCGCCGAGGGCTGGCCGGCACGCCGACGGCTGCTGTCCCTGGGCGCCAACACCTATGCCCGGCGCACCCTGCGGCTGCGCACCCGCGACGCGACCTCGGGCTTCCGGGCCTGGCGGGTGGGCGCTCTGCTGCGCTGCGACGTGCTGCGCACGGAGTCCAACGGCTACGGCTTCCAGGTCGAGAACACCTGGCGCGCCGAGCGTCGCGGCCTACGCGTCGTCGAGCACCCCATCACGTTCACCGAGCGGGTCGCCGGCGCGTCGAAGATGACCGTCGACGTGGCGCGCGAGGCGGCGGTGCTGGTCGCTCGCTGGCGATGGGCAGAGCTGCAGGCCGCCCACCCCGCGCTCAGACCAGTACCTCCGCCGCACACACCTTGAACTCAGGCATCCGGCTCGACGGGTCCAGCGCGTCGTTGGTGAGCCGGTTGGCACCGACCCAGTGGAACGGCACGAAGACCGTGTCCGGCCGGATGGTGGTGACGATCCGGGCGGGCGCCTTCATCTCGCCGCGGCGGGTGCGGACGAGAACCGGCTGCCCCTCGACCGCGCCGATCCGGTCTGCCAGCATCGGGTGCAGCTCGACGAACGCGCCGTCGTCGGTGAGCTCGCGGATCCGCCGGGTCTGCGCGCCGGACTGGTACTGCGCGAGCACGCGCCCGGTCGTCAGGTGCAACGGGTACGACGGATCAGGCGCCTCCGCGGGGCCGACGTACTCCGGCACGACGAAGCGGGCCCGGCCGTCGGGGGTGGGGAACCCGTCGGCGAACATCCGCGGGGTCCCGGGGTGCTCGGGTGCCGGGCACGGCCAGAACACCCCCTTCTCACGGACGATGCGCTCGTACGAGATGCCCGCGTAGTCGGCCTTCCCACCGGCGGACGCACGCCCGAGCTCCTCGAAGATCGCCTCGGGCTCGGTCTCGAACTCGACCGGAGAGCCCAGTCGGGACGCGAGGGCGGCGATCACGTCCAGGTCGCTGCGCGCCCCCTTGGGCGGGGCGATCGCCTGCTGGCGCAGGATCACCCGTCCCTCGAGGTTGGTCATCGTGCCGGTCTCCTCGGCCCACTGCGTGACGGGGAGGACGACGTCGGCGAGCGCGGCGGTCTCCGACATGACGATGTCGCAGACCACGAGGAGGTCGAGCGCCTCCAGCCGGCGGGTGATCGAGGTGGCGTTGGGTGCGCTGACCACGATGTTGGAGGCGTGCACGAGCAGCGCCTTCGGACCGTCGTCGGTGCCCAGCGCCGAGAGGAGCTCGTACGCCGAGCGTCCCTTGCCGGGCAGGGACTCCGGGGGGACGCCCCACACCTGCGCGACGTGGGCCCGGGCAGCGGGGTCGTCGATCATCCGGTACCCGGGCAGCTGGTCGGCCTTCTGCCCGTGCTCGCGCCCGCCCTGGCCGTTGCCCTGGCCGGTGAGGCAGCCGTAGCCGGAGTACGGCTTCCCGGGCATGCCCAGCGCGAGGGCGACGTCGATCCAGCCGAGCACGGTGGCGGTCCCCTGGGCGTGCTGCTCGGCACCGCGGGCGGTCAGCACCATCACCCGGTCGGCACCGGCGAGCAGCGTGACGAGGGCGCGCAGCTCGTCGGTGGCGATGCCGGTGGTCCGCTCGACGCGCTCGGGCCACCACGCGGCGGCGGCGCGTCGTACGTCGTCGAAGCCGGTGGTCCGCTCCGCCACGTAGGCCTCGTCCACGGCACCCTGCGCGTCGAGCAGGTGCAGCACACCGAGGGCGAGGGCGAGGTCGGTGCCGGGCACCGGTTGGAGGAAGAGGTCGGCGCGCTCGCCGGTCGGGGTGAGGCGCGGGTCGATGACGACGACCCGCCCCCCGTTCTCGCGCAGCCGGTCGAGGTGGCGCGCGGCCGGCGGCATCGTCTCGGCGAGGTTCGAGCCGACGAGGACGACCAGGTCGGCCTGCTCGATGTCGGCGAGCGGGAAGGGCAGGCCGCGGTCCACGCCGAAGGCCTGGTTGCCGGCGCTGGCCGCCGAGCTCATGCACCAGCGGCCGTTGTAGTCGATCTGGCTGGTGCCGAGGGCGACCCGGGCGAACTTGCCCAGCTGGTAGGCCTTCTCGTTGGTCAGACCGCCACCGCCGAAGACGGCGACCGCGTCCTTGCCGTGGGCGTCCTGGAGAGCGCGCAGCCGGGACGCGACCAGGTCGAGCGCCTCGTCCCACCCGGCGGCGCGCAGCTCACCGCTCGCACGGTCGCGCACCAGCGGCGAGGTGAGCCGCTCCCGGCTGCCGCGCAGCCCGCCCGCGGTCCAGCCCTTGCGGCACAACGCGCCCTCGTTGACCGGGAACTCCTCCCAGGCAGCGATCTCGATGCCGCGGCCTCTGCCGGCCGAGCCTGTCGGGACCCGGGAGATCTGCATGCCGCACTGCAGGCTGCAGTACGGGCAGTGGGTCTGCGTCATGACCCCATTCCAGAGGACCTGCGTTGCACGTCGGGACCGGGCGGGGCACGCCGGGGTCAACGAGTCCTCACGGTCTCACGGACCGGGCCCGCGTCCGCCGTACCGCGGGGGTGATGAGACCGTGGGAGCTTGTCGGAGAGGCTCCACCACTTGCGGGGGCCTCTCCTGTGAACGTCTGGAGGAGTGACCCCTGTGAACGACCTGAACCCGACCCTGCAGCCGGTCTTCGACGAGATCCTGGCCCGGAACCCCGGCGAGGCCGAGTTCCACCAGGCGACGCGCGAGCTGCTGGACAGCCTGGGTCCGGTCGTCGCCCGTCACCCCGAGTACACCGACGCCGCGATCATCCGTCGCGTCTGCGAGCCGGAGCGGCAGATCATCTTCCGGGTGCCGTGGGTCGACGACGCCGGCCAGGTCCAGCTCAACCGCGGGTTCCGGGTCGAGTTCAACTCCGCGCTCGGGCCCTACAAGGGCGGCCTGCGCTTCCACCCGTCGGTCTACCTCGGCATCGTCAAGTTCCTCGGCTTCGAGCAGATCTTCAAGAACGCCCTCACCGGCATGCCGATCGGCGGCGGCAAGGGCGGCTCGGACTTCGACCCGAAGGGCCGCAGCGACGCCGAGATCATGCGCTTCTGCCAGTCGTTCATGACCGAGCTGTACCGCCACATCGGCGAGTACACCGACGTCCCCGCCGGTGACATCGGTGTCGGCGGCCGCGAGATCGGCTACCTGTTCGGGCAGTACAAGCGGATCACCAACCGCTACGAGTCGGGCGTGCTGACCGGCAAGGGCATCGGCTGGGGCGGCTCGCTGGTCCGTACCGAGGCCACCGGCTACGGCACGGTCTTCTTCGCTGGCGAGATCCTCAAGGCCCGCGGGAGCTCCTTCGAGGGCAAGACGGTCATCGTCTCCGGCTCCGGCAACGTCGCGATCTACGCCGCCGAGAAGGCCGCCGCGCTCGGCGCGACCGTGGTCGCGTGCTCCGACTCGAGCGGGTACGTCGTCGACGAGAAGGGGCTCGACCTCGACCTGCTGAAGGAGGTCAAGGAGGTGCGCCGCGAGCGGCTGTCGTCGTACGCCGAGGCCCGGGAGTCGGCCCGCTTCGTCGCCACGACGTCGGGCGGCGCGGTGTGGGACGTGCCGTGCGACATCGCACTGCCGTGCGCCACCCAGAACGAGCTGGACGGCGGCCACGCGCTCACGCTGGTCCGGGGCGGCTGCACGGTGGTCGCCGAGGGCGCCAACATGCCCTGCACCCCCGAGGCCGTGAAGGTGTTCGCCGAGGCCGGTGTCGCGTTCGCTCCCGGCAAGGCCGCCAACGCCGGCGGTGTGGCGACCAGCGCCCTGGAGATGCAGCAGAACGCCTCGCGCGACTCCTGGTCCTTCGCGCACACCGAGGCGCGCCTCGAGGAGATCATGGTCGGCATCCACGCCCGCTGCCTCGAGACCGCCGACACCTACGGCGCTCCCGGCAACTACGTCGCCGGTGCCAACATCGCGGGGTTCATCCAGGTGGCCGACGCGATGCTGGCGCTCGGCGTCATCTGAGCGGTCGACGGTTCAACTACCGGATTTGTCGCGATCGGGCCGATCTGACGACGAATCCGGTAGTTGAACCGAGCGCAGGGTCAGCTGAGGGCGCCGCCGTAGCTGGGCAGCTTGAGCCTGCGCTCGTAGTCGCCGCCGACGAAGTCGGTCGAGCGGTTGCCGACGTTGAGCACGAAAGTCCAGCCCTGGTCGGCGTACTGGGCGCGGCAGCGCTGCTTGCCGTCGGCGAGCGCCTCCCCGTGCCGGCGCCCGCAGATCCCGTCGTGGTGGTAGCCGGCGGCGTCGAGGGCCTTCGTCACGTTCGCGAGGCTGTCCTCGAAGCGGCCGGTGACGAAGACGACCGCCATGCCGCGGCTCTCGGCCTTCCTGGTGAGCTTGAGAGTCCGCTTGATGGCCTGCGGCCAGGCGTAGTGGGTGGCCAGCGACGTGTTGTCGATGTCGAGTACGACGGCCAGGCGCTTCTGGCCGCTCGCCGCCCGCTCCGTGAGGTAGGCGCCCGGGCGCTTCTTCGCGTAGACGGCCCGGACGTCGGCCTGCCACTGGGCCGCTGAGGGCAGCGGCCCAGCGGCGCGGTCAGCGGTCGCGGTGGCCGCGGACGTGGGCAGCAGGAGGAGCGTCAGGACGAGTGCGAGGGTGCGCATCGCCCCATTCCACCATCAGATGCCCGCGTCGGCGTAGGTGCGGCCACGTCGGCAGTAGACGGTCCAGGTGACCGCGAGGCACCCGACGTAGAACACGGCGAACACGGTGAACGCGCTCCTCGTCGCGGCGAGCGGCTCGCTGACCCACGGACTGTTGAACGTGATCGGGATGAGGAAGCCGCCGATCGCGCCGACGGCGCCGATGATGCCGACCGCGGCCGAGGACTTCTTCGTGCCGTCGAGCAGCGCGAGCTCCCGCTCGGGCGTGTCCGCGGCCGTGGCGAGGACGGCGTCGGTGCGGTGGATCGCCGGGATCATCTTGTACGTCGACCCGTTGCCGATGCCGGTGCAGGCGAAGATCACCAGGAAGACCCCCAGGAACAGCGGGAACACGTCGGCGTTGGCGTCGACCGCCGCGGTCTGCGGCGCGCCGGCCGCTGCCGGGATCGGGGTGAGCATCGAGAGCGTGCCGAGGATGCCGAGGGTGCCGAGCACGAGCCCGGTGAACGCGACCAGCGTGACCCGGGCGCCGCCGAACCGGTCGGCCAGGTGACCGCCGAGCGGACGGGTGACCGAGCCGACGAGGGCGCCGAGGAACGCGTAGTAGGCGAAGTTGATGCCGATCCCCGGCACCTGCGGGCTCGCCTGGTGCCAGAAGTTGAGCTTGATCAGCAGCGGCATCGCGGCGGAGTAGCCGATGAAGGAACCGAAGGTACCGATGTAGAGGAACGACAGCACCCACGTGTGCTTGTGCCGCAGGACGCTCAGCTGCTGCTTGGTGTCGGTGCGGGCGTTGGACAGGTTGTCCATGAAGAAGAAGGCGGCGAGCACCGCGACGACGGCCAGTGCGGCGTACACCCAGGCGGCACGCTCGAGGTGGATACCGCCCTCGGCGGCCTTGACCAGGCCGAAGATGCCGGCGCCGCCGACGAGGACCGGCAAGAAGAGCTGGATGATCGCGACACCCAGGTTGCCGCCCGCCGCGTTGAGGCCCAGCGCCGCGCCCTTGAGGCGAGCGGGGTAGAAGAAGTTGATGTTCGCCATCGAGCTGGCGAAGTTGCCGCCGCCGAAGCCGGCCGTCGCGGCGATCACGCAGAACACGGCGTACGGCGTGCCGGGCTGGGTGACGAAGTAGGCGAAGCTCAGCGTCGGGACGAGCAGGAGCCCGGCGCTGATCATCGTCCAGTTGCGGCCGCCGAACCTACCCACCGCGAGGGTGTAGGGCACCCGGATCAGCGCGCCGACCAGGTTCGGGATCGCGACCAGGAAGAACAGCTGCTGCGGGGTGAAGGTGAACCCCTGCGCCAGCAGGAACGCCGAGCTCACGCTCCAGATCAGCCACACCGAGAAGCCGAGGTGCTCGGCGAAGATCGACCAGAGCAGGTTGCGCTTGGCGATCGGCGCCCCTGTGCTCTCCCAGAACTCCGGGTCCTCCGGGCGCCAGTCGTCGATCCAGCGGCCGCGTCGCCGATGGAGGCTCGGGCTGGTGGCGGGTGCGGTGAGGGTCATCGCGGGCTCCTGGCAGGGTCGGGTCCGGTTCGTACCCCTGAAGCCTGGGCGGCGGCGGTTTCGGCCCGATGCGCCCGAAGGTTTCGTCCCGTCAACTCCGCCTCACGGGCTCACGCGGCTCACGGGATCACGGCTGTGGACGGCGCGCCTGGTTTGTGTCGGACCCGTCGCGCACCGTCAGGATCGCTTCTCCATCTCGGGAGTTGCAGGCAGACTGGAGGGACCAGATGTGTCGATTCGTCAGGAACCAGCGATGGAACCCTTGCTCGTCGAGCGGCTCGAGCGCCGACCGATGTCGCGCGCCGACTTCGACCGGCTACCCGAGAAGGTCCGGGCCGAGTACGTCGACGGCATCGCCCTCGTGAGCCCGCCGGCGCGCGGCGAGCACAACCACGTGGGCGTCAACCTCGTCGTCGTGCTGCGCCAGGCCTTCCCCGACGCCTTCTTGACCTACGAGCGAGGGCTCGAGCTTCCCACCGGGTCGCTCCGCGTCCCGGACGTCGCTCTGCAGGTCGAGCGGGACGACGAGTGGTGGTCGCCCGCGGTCCCCGTGCTGGTCGTGGAGATCCTCTCGCGATGGACCCGCGACGAGGATCTCTTCCGCAAGACCGACGACTACCGCCGATCCGGCATCGCGCACTACTGGATCGTCGACCGAGCGGCTCACACCCTCACGGTCCTGGTCAATGCGGGCGAGCACTGGGACATCGGCCTGTCGCTCACCGACGACGACCCGACCGGGTCGGTCGAGGTCGCCGACCTCGGGAGCGTCGAGCTCGACCTGACGGCGCTACTGGCCTGACGAGGCGAAGCCACGGGCGGTGGCCAGCGCCTGCTCCCGGTCCAGGAAGTAGAACTGGGCTGGCTTCTCGGAGATGCTCGTGCGCAGGTCGACGAGCGGGCCCCGGGTGCAGCCGAGCCGGTCGAGGAGCGCGACCGACGCGGCGTTGCGGGCGTCCGGCTCGAACACGATCCGGCGGCAGCCGGGCAGGTGCGCGACGAAGTCCATGGCAGCGGCGATCAGCTCGGGGGTGTGGCCGGCGCGGCGCGGGTCGTCGGCGAGGAGGTAGTGGACGCCGACGTCGCCGGGGGCGCGGTCGTACCACTCGCCGATCTCGTCGACGGCCGGGTCGTAGGTCTGGAGCAGTCCGAGGGGGTGGTCGTCGGCCAGGAGGAGGTACGCCGCCAGGTGGGCCTGGTCCTGGATGTAGCGGTAGACGAGCTCGACGTCCTCGACCGAGTGGTCGCTCATGCCCCAGAACACCGCGCGGGGCTGGGTCACCCAGGTGTGGAGCAGGACCGCGTCGGCGGCGGGGTCGACGGGACGGACGTGGACGGTCATGGCTGCTCCAGGGGGTGGGTCACGGGGAGGGTGCCGCCGGCGGCCCAGGCCGCCTGCTGGTCGTGGTGGTGCGGCGAGGCCGGATCTCCGGAGGCGCCGAGGGGCACGACCCATCGGTTGTCGCCGGCGAGGTCCCAGACCCAGCGGGCGACCGGTCCGTGCACGCAGGCGCCGGTGCCGCCGAGCGCACGAGTGGCGAGGACGCAGTCGTCGTCGCCGGAGAGGGGGAGGTACGGCGGCGCGGTGCCATCGGGTGCGGGCAGGCCGAGCTGCTGGTGCGGGGTGAGGGGTACGACGACGTGCTCGCTCCCCCACGGCGCAGGCTCCGGCTGCGTGGCGACGTGCTCGAGGCTCGTGGCGACGACCTGCAGCACGTCGACACCGAACGGCTTGTCGGCGGCGAGGATCGCGGGCAGGCACAGCCGGATCCGCCCGCGCAGGTCGAACCAGGGAGCAAACAGCTCGCCGTACGGCGAACCGTCGACGCCGGCGAGCGCGGGGGCCTCGGACAGGCCCTCGACGACGGTGGCGCGGACCCGGGCGAAGAGCGCGGCGTCGACGCTGCCGGCGGCCATCCGGCGGTCCCAGGCGAGCAGCCGGTCGCGGAGCGCGGCGGCCGGTCCGGTCAGGTCGAGGAGGGAGGAGACGGTGTCGAGCAGGGCTGCGCCCGCGGTCTGCCGGTCGTCGGCGAGGACGGCGGCGACGTCGACCGGCGTGAGCGGGCCGGCGCCGCCGAGCTCGTCGAGGAGGTCGCGGATGCGGCGGGCGCGGTGGGGCGGGGCGAAGTCGGCGCCGACCCGGTCGTACTCCGGGGTGGCGCGATCGTTGGCGGTGACCAGCACCGGCCCGGTCCGGCGCGGCAGGTCGGCGACCCAGCCGCCGGTCCAGCGGCGCTCCGCGCCGCGCTCGGGGATCCGGCCGACGACGCGGTGCTCGGTCGCGCCGTGCCGGTCGCCGACGACGAGGTTGTCGACGGGGCCGACCCAGCCGGCGAAGGCGGCGGTGACGTCGGCGGTGGTGCGGGCGCGCAGGAGCGGGAGGATCGCGTCGAGACCGAGATCGCCGAGGACGTACGACGGGGTGCGGAGGCTGAACGTCTCCGGCTCCCCCGGCCCGCCGAGGATGACGGGCCCGCGGTCGGTGACGAGCACCTCGACCTCGTGCACGTCGTACCTGTCCTCGCCGACCAGGACCCGCACCTGCTCGATCCGCCGCCCGACCGGCCCCCAGCCCGACCCGGTTCGGGCGATGACCGCGTCCCGGTGGCGGACCAGGTCCTCGGCGTACACGTCCTCGTCGTCGGCGACGGCGTTCGTGACGCCCCAGGCGACCGCGCCCGTGTGCCCGAAGTGCTGCACACCCGGTAGGCCGGCGAAGGTGAGGCCCACGACGTCGAAGGGGTCGTCGGGGTCGGTGCAGACCAGCCGGACCTGGGCGTAGCAGCCGGGCGCCTCGATCACCCGGTGCGGGTCGCCGGCGAGGATCGGCAGACCGCTGGCGGTCAGCGAGCCGTCGACGACGAGCGCGTTGCTGCCGCCGGGGAGACCCTCGGCGCGGAACAGCGGGAGCCACTCCTCGCCGGCGGTGGCGGCGAGGTGGCGGCGCCAGAGCCGGCTGGGGAAGCCGGAGAACAGCAGGTGCTGCACGGCGAACACCGCGAGCGGGGTCCACGGCTGCCAGGGTCTCGAGACAGTTGCTGCGCAACTTCCTCGACCACCGGAGAGGACCTCGTTGAGGCCCTCGACGTACGCGTCGACGAAGGCGCGGCTCTCGGGGGCGAGCGCGGCGTACGCCCGGCGGGCGAGGTCGACGAGGAGTGCCCGGCGAGCCAGGACGTCCCACTCCAGCGCGCTGTCGCCGAAGACCTCGGCGCAGGTCCCCTCCGCGCGGCGGCGTTCGACCTCGAGCTGCCAGGCCCGGTCCTGCGCGGTGGCGCGACCCTGCTCGCGGGCCACCTCGAGCACGGAACCCCCGAAGACGCTGGGGATTCCGTGCGCGTCGCGGACGATCGTCACGGCCGGGCGACCGGGTTGGCCAGGGTGCCGGCGAAGATCAGCGACTCGGCCTGGTCGGTCAGGTCCACCATCTGCAGGGTGTTGCGCAGCTGCAGCCGGTTGAGGCAGCTGTGCCGGAACTCCGGGCGGAGCAGGTCGTAGCGCGCCGCGGCCTCGGTCAGCTCGGGGTGGTCGGCGGCGTGCTCCTCGATGGTGACCCGCGCGATCGCCCAGAACTCCTCGGCCGGCAGCATCCCGTCCTCGTCGAGGATCGCGGCGACGAAGCGGAGCACGCCGTCGAAGACGTCGGTGTGTATCGCCAGCGCCTTCACGTCGTCGGGGAAGTCGCCGCGGATCCGCTCGACCTCGACCGGCAGCGCCACCCTCAGCCCATCAGGAGGGGCCATCACGGCGACCTCCTCGCCGATGTCCTTCATGAACGCGCCGACCGGGACGTGGTCGCGCAGCCGCAGCAGCAGGTTCTCTCCGTGCGGCATGAACGCCAGGTCGTAGGCGTGCAGGCAGTGCACGAGCGGGCGGAGGTAGGCCCGCAGGTAGGCCCGCACCCAGGTCGCCGCGTCGACCGGCGACGCCTTGATCCACGCGGTGACCAGTGCGTCGCCGTCGGCGTCGCGGTGCAGCAGCGCGGCCATCGTGGTCAGCTGCTCGCCGTCGGGCGTGCGTGGGACCGGGCTCTCCCGCCACAGGGCGGCGATCATCTTGCGGTACGGCGACGGGCCGGCCGTGCGGTGGAAGGCGTCTCCCGTGTAGCCGATCGCCGCCAGCTCGCGGAGCACCTCGAACCCGCACGCCCGCAGCTCGTCGTCGGCCCCCACGACCGAGGCGACCCAGTCGTTGATCGCCGGCGTCGCGGCCATGTAGGCAGGCGAGAGTCCCCGCACGAAGCCCATGTTCTGGATCGCGAGTGCGGTCTTGACGTAGTGCCGCTCGGGCCGGCTGGCGTTGAAGAACGTCCGGATCGACTGCTGCGGGCGGTGGTCGTCGTCTCCCTCGCCGAGGTGCACCAGGTCGCGGCGGGCGACGTCCGGCGCGAAGGTGACCGCCAGCTTGTGCTGCCACTGCCACGGATGGACCGGCAGGTAGAGGTAGTCCTCCTCGGCCAGGCCGAGCGTGCGCAGCCGGGCAGCGAAGCGGTCGCGGACCTCGGGCGCCAGCTCGCCGTCGTACAGCTCCGGCTCGGAGCCGTCAGCGGCCAGCGAGAGGTGGGTCAGCGTCCGGCGGGCGGCGAGCCAGTGCAGCCGGACCGGCTGCCCGGTCTCGGGCGCGTAGGCGCGGTAGTCGTCGAGGCTGAACCCGATCCGCCCGTTGTTGGCGACGAAAGCGGGGTGTCCCTCGGTCATCGCGGACTCGATCTCCTGGTAGCCCGCGTCCACGAGCGCGGCGACCGGTACCGCGCGGTGCCGCAGCTTCCAGGCACCGGCGGCGAGGGTGGCGGCGATCTCCTCGAGGTACGTCGGCAGCAGCGCGTCCGGGATCCCCAGTGTGGGCGCGAGCTCGGCGACCAGCTCCTGCGCGTCGGGGTTCGCCGGGACGCCGTCACGGACGCGCTCGATCGACGCGGGGTCGACGACCCAGTGGTCGAGCAGGTGCCGCCGCGCCGCGAAGGTGTACGACGAGGGGCCGGCGTCGACCCGCCACCGCTCCTCGCCCGGGACCGGGATCGGCGCCAGCAGCCGCTCGTGCGCGAACTCCCCCAGCGCCTTGGCCACCAGGTGCCGCTGCGCGCTGTCCATCAGCTCGGGCGTGAGGTGGTCGGCGTGGTCGGTGTCGGCGCGCCCCATACGTTCTGGTCGCGATTCGGTCCATTTCCCAGCCAATTCGTAGGGGGTGCGGACCAGATCGGGGGCGTTCCATTCATCGCGCGAACAGACCGAGAGCATCGCGGTCTTGCCCGGGAGCGGGACCTCGCGCAGCTCGACGAAGCCGGCGGCCAGGTTCTTGGCGCGGATCGGCTCGTTGCGCGCGTCCGGCTCCACGACGACGCGTCGTACCGCGGGGTCGGCGAAGCAGTGCTCCATCACCGCGTCGAAGACCGCTGTCGTGAGCCCCGGCACCGCCGGCCCGGCCGGCGGCGCGACGAGGACGTGCATGCCGAGGTCGCCGTCGCGGACCTCGGGGAGGCCGGCCAGCGGGGAGTGGGCGGGGTCGTAGGTCTCCGCGAGGAACGTCGGGCGTCCGTCGACCCGGCCCAGCCAGGCGTCGTGGTGCGGGTCGGCGGCGATGCCGGCGTACTCCTCGCGGACGTCGTCGCGGCTCGCGTCCAGCATCATCCAGTACGCCGAGCGCGGGTGCGTGACCCACGCGTGCAGGAGGTCGAGGTCGCGCTCGACGTCGAGGGGCTCGATGGTGATCACGACACGCTCCGCAGGTGGTCGGGGACGCCGAAGGTCTGGACGGCGATCCGCTTCTCGATCGGGTAGACCTCGCGGCCGAGCATGGCGGCGACGATGACCGAGTTGCGGTACGGGCCCATGCCGAGGTCGGGTGCGAGGAGGGAGTGGGTGTGCTCCTCGGCGTTCTGTACGAAGACCTCGCCGCCGGCGAGGTCGACGGAGTAGTCGGCGGCGACGTCGTAGCGGCCGCGGGCGTCGTACCGGATCCGGTCGCGGATCCCGTCGAGGAAGGCCGGCTGCGTGGGGGCATAGCCGGTGGCGAGCACCAGTCCCCCGGTCCGCAGCGAGAAGGCCTCGCCGGTCTCGGTGTGGAGCAGGTCCAGCTCGCTGCCTCCGCCGGGCGCGGGGCGGGCGCCACGCACCTCGGTGTTGGTCAGCAGCGTCGTGCTCGGTCCGACGCCGGTGACCCGCTGCTGGTAGTGCAGGTCGAAGATCGCGTCGACCAGGTCACCGCTGATCCCCTTGAACAGGTGGCGCTGCTCGCGGGCGAGCCGGTCGCGGGTGTCGATGGGCAGCGCGCGGTGGTACTCGCCGTACTCCGGCGAGGTCATCTCCAGCGTCAGCTTGGTGTACTCCATCGGGAAGAACCGCGGGCTGCGCGTGAGCCAGACCAGCTCGTATCCGTGGTCGGGGGCCTCGGCGAGCAGGTCCTGGTAGATCTCCGCCGCGCTCTGGCCGCTGCCGACGATCGTGATCCGGTCCTGCTGCTGCAGGTCGGACTTGCGGGCGAGGTAGTCGGCGGAGTGGGTGACCGTCCCGCCGGAGGTCGAGGAGGTCGCGCAGCGACCGTCACGAGACGCGACGAGCGGACGCAGCGGCTCGGGGACCCGCGGCGAGGTGCCGATGCCGAGGACCAGGCGACGGGTCCGGTGCTGCTCTCCACCCGCAGTTCTGATGAGATACGCCGTCCCGTCGTGCTCCACCGCCGTGACCTGCTGCCCGAACCGCACGGACGGCAGGCTCTCGGCGGCCCAGCGGCAGTAGTCGTCGTAC
Source organism: Nocardioides sp. QY071 (assembly GCF_029961765.1). Taxonomy (NCBI): domain Bacteria; kingdom Bacillati; phylum Actinomycetota; class Actinomycetes; order Propionibacteriales; family Nocardioidaceae; genus Nocardioides; species Nocardioides sp. QY071. Next base: position 219,622 of record NZ_CP124681.1, on the reverse strand, counting down.
TCCTTGCGGAGGGGGTAGAAGCTCTCGCGGATGTAGAACGGGTAGAGGTTGCCGGCCTGCTTGAGGTAGCTGAGGAAGGACCACCGCGAGGTCGGGTCGGCCATGGTGACCAGGTCGGCCAGGAACGGGACCTGGAGGGTCGCGTCGTCGAGGAGCATCCCGGGGTGCCAGTCGAAGCGGTCGCGGGCCTCCAAGAACACGCCGTCGAGGTCGGCGCTCGCGCGCAGCGGGTCGGTGAGGCAGGCCAGGCCGAGGTTGAACGGGCCCAGGCCGATGCCGACGAAGTCGTGGGTGATCACCGGGCGACCTCCAGCGCCGGCTGCTGGTGTGCCGGTGCGAGGCGGGCGCCCGTCTCCCGGACGAGGTCGAGGACCCCCGTGATGTCCTCGACCGTCGCCATCGGGTTGAGCAGGGTGAGCTTGAGGTGCTGCACCCCGTCGACCTTGGTGGCCGCGACCATCGCGCGCCCCGAGGCGTACAGCGCCTCGCGGATCGCGTTGTTGAGAGCGGCGCCCTCCTTCTCCTCCAGCGGTGGCCCGGGCGGGACATAGCGGAAGACGAGGGTGCTCAGCTCGGGTACGGCGGCGAACGCGAGCTCGGCCTGCTCGCGCTGGGCCTCGTGGACCCGGGTGGCGAGGTCGATCACCGCGTCGACGTACCGACCGACGAGGTCGGGCCCCATCGTCCGCAGCGTCACCCACAGCTTGAGCGCGTCGAAGCGGCGGGTGGTCTGCAGGCTCTTGTCGACCTGGTTCGGGTTCGTGGCCTCGCGCGGGTTGAGGTAGTCGGCGTGCCAGGTCGCCGGGCGCAGCGTCGCACGGTCGCGGACCACGATCGCGCTCGACGACACCGGCTGGAAGAAGGTCTTGTGGAAGTCGATCGTCACCGAGTCGGCGCGCTCGATCCCGCGGAGCCGGTCGCGACGGGTGGGCGAGACGAGGAGGCCGCCGCCGTACGCCGCGTCGACGTGGAACCATGCGTCGTACGCGACCGCCAGGTCGGCGACCTGCTCGAGCGGGTCGATCGCGCCGAAGTCCGTCGTACCCGCGGTCGCGACGATCGCCATCGGCCGCAGCCCGAGGTCGGCACAGGCGGCGAGGGAACGCTCCAGCGCGGCCGGGTCCATCCGGTGCCGCTCGTCGGTCGGCACGCTGACCACGGACTCGTCGCCGAGCCCGAGGAGCCGCGCGGACTTCTGCACCGAGAAGTGGCTCTCCGCCGACGCCAGGATCCGCAGCCGCTCCGCCGGCACCCGCTCGTGGCGTCCCCGGGCGAGCAGCAGGCCCTGCAGGTTGGACTGGCTGCCGCCGCTGGTGAACACTCCGTCGGCCTCGTCGCCGAACCCGATCCGCCCGGCGGTCCACTCGATGAGCCGGCGCTCGATGAACGTCGCGCCGACGCTCTGGTCGAAGGTGTCGAGCGAGCTGTTGACCGAGGCGACGAACAGCTCGGCCAGCAGCGCCGGTACGACGACCGGGCAGTTGAGGTGCGCGGCGTACGACGGCTCGTGGAACCAGACCGCGTCGTCGAGCCACAGGCGCGAGACCTCCGCGAGCACCTGGCCCGCGTCGTCGAGCGGCCGTTCGAGGTCGACGTCGGCGACCCGCTGCCGTGCCGTCTCGGGGCGCAGGCCCGTGGCGGGCCCGGCCACCCCCTTGAGCTGGCGCAGCAGGTGGTCGAGCCCCTCGCCGAGAGTGGCGGCGTAGTGGTCGGCGTGGTCAGGGTGGAACACGTGGTGCAGCGGGAGCTGGGGCACGGCAGTACTCCTCGTCCGAGATCAGGTAAGGCTTACCTAAGCAGATCGGAAGAGGGGAGTGCCACCCCGGTCCGGGTGGCGCGCGTCACGTCCCGCTGTAACACGCTGTCCACCGCACTGGTCGACGCTTGTCAGCAGAACGGCCGCGATCTCGGGCCGTTTCCTGCTGAGAAGTGGCGGCCAGTCGCATGGACGGCGTGTTACTTCGAGTCGGCGGAGGTCGGCGTGCGACCACCCCGAACGTGACCGGCCACGAGCAGGACCGCCGCTACTCCGACCGGCTCAGCAGCTCGACCATCAGCGCCAGGTCGGCCCGCGGCCCACCGGGCGTGTCCGCGCCGTACGTCGCGATCTCGGCGTCGAGGTCGAGCGGGCGGGTGGGGCCGACGCCGGGGACCAGCTCCTCGCGCAGGCGGGAGTCGGGGACCAGCCAGGTGACCTCGAACTCGATGCCGTCGGGGTCGCGGCAGTAGAGGGCCTTGGTGCTGGCGTGGTTGGCCATGCCGGTCAGGGCGCCGGCGGCGGCGAGGCGGTCGCGGGCGGCGACCATGTCGGCGAGGGTCTCGACCTCCCACGCGAGGTGGTACAGGCCGACCGAGCCGTCGGCCGCGCGCGGGGAACGGGCCTGGAACAGGCCGAGGTCGTGGTCGTTGGCGGAGCTCTTGCCGCGGAGGAAGGCGCCGCCGGGGAAGTCGAACGGCAGCTTCTCGAAGCCGAGGACGTCGCAGTAGAACTCGACGCTGCGCTCGACGTCCGAGACGAACAGGACGGCGTGGTTCAGGCTGCGGATCGACAACGCGGCTCCCGGGGCAGGGCTGATCGCCCGGCGCGATCGGCTCACCGCGACCGTAGTCGCGGTGACGTCGCCGATGCGCCGGGCTCTCGCCCAGCGGAACCCGCCTCAGCCTGCTCAGCCGAGGTACTTCTCCCAGGGCCCGGTGATCGCGAACGTCAGCCCGGGGGTCTGCATGTTCACGAACAGCACCTTGCCGTCGTCGGAGAACGTCGGGCCGGTGAACTCCGAGTCGTTGAGCATGTTGCGGGCGATCGCCTGCGTCGGTCCGTACGGCGTCGCGGACAGCACGTGGGAGGCACCGGCGCCGTCCTCGGCGAGGACGAGCGAGCCCCAGGGGGTGACGGTGACGTTGTCGGGGCCGTCGAAGGTCAGGTCGTCGTAGCGAGCCGCGGCGCCGGAGGCGGCGGTCTTCTGGTGCGGGAAGTAGCTGACCAGCTGGATGGTCTCGTCCTGGTAGTCGTAGAACCACACCATCCCGTCGTGCGGTACGGCGTCCGCGGGCAGGTCCCCGTCGGAGAAGGCGTAGGAGTTGACGACGTACACCCCGCGGTCGGTGCCCCACACGCCCTCGAACTTCTTGCCGCGGGTGACCTCGCCGTCGGCGAGCTGCTTGCGGGTCGAGACCGTGCGCGCGTCGCGGTCCGGAACAGCCTTCCAGCGGACCGGGAACGGCAGGCCGAGCTGCGCGGAGGTGAGGTAGGCGACGTCGGGGAGCACCGAGCCGTCGGGCATCAGGATCTGCATGGCCTCGAGCACGCCGGCGTCGTCGGCGAGGCGGTCGGCGAGGTTCGGGCCGAGCTCGACGCCGCGCGGGGCGGTCCAGCGGTAGAAGAGGCCGTTCGGGCCCGACGCGTCCTCGGAGAGGAACACGTGCTTGCGGGCCCGGTCGACAGCGAGCGCCTCGTGGGCGTAGCGCCCGAACGCCTTGATCGGCTTGGGGTTGGTGCGGCCGTCGTGGAAGACCTCGAAGACGTAGCCGTGGTCCTTGGCGTAGGTGCCGCTCTTGCCGTTGCCGCTCCAGGCCTTGCCCGCGCGGTCCTCGGTCTCCTCGCAGGTCAGCCAGGTGCCCCACGGCGTCGGGCCGCCGGCGCAGTTGGTCGACGTACCGGAGATGCCGACGGTCTCGCCGAGGTTGCGGCCCCGGTCGTCGGTGCGGATCACGGTGCAGCCGCCGGCGTCGACCGCGCCCTCGTCGTACACCGTGCCGTCGATGTGCGGTACGCCGAGCGGCGAGCCGGCCTTGAGCTCGTGGTTCTGGATCAGGCGGTAGCGGCCGCGGCCGGCCGAGAAGGCGGCGGTGCCGTCGTGCGCGTTGGGAGTGAGTCCACCCTCGTCGAGGCGGGTGACGCCGGCGCGGGTGACGATCGCGTACGAGAAGCCGGCGGGCAGCGCGAGCAGGCCGTCGGGGTCGTCCTTCAGCGGCGGGAACGGCGTGGCGCCGCGACCGCGGCCACGGCCCCGGTCGTCGTCGCCACGGCCGGGCGTGGCCTGGGCGAGGGAGGGCATGGCGCCGGTGACGGCGAAGCCGACGCCGGCGGCACCGCCGGCGAGCATGGTGCGGCGAGAAGCGGTCATCGTGAGTGCTCTTTCGGTGAGGCGGGTGATCGGGCGAGGAGGGGCCCAACCGCCCCAGCCAACTGCGTCCCGGTGGCCCCCTGTTGTCGCCGAGATGAACTCCCGAGGCCGACCGTTCGTCGCGCCGTACCGACCGCTGGTCGACAAGCCGGACCCACTGGGCGCGCAGCCGGACCGCACCCCTCCCGCGCCTCGCACCGGCGCTCCTAGCGTCGGAGACAGCCCGTGACGCCCGTCACACCACCACCCGAGGAGGCCCGTCGTGACGTCCGACATCTCGTCCCATGACCCCCGTGGCGCCGCAGCACGCCATGATCCCGTGTACGACGAGCTCCACGCCTCGCCGGAGTTCGCGGAGCTGAAGCGCCGCTACCGTGGCTTCGCGTTCCCCGCGACCGCGGCCTTCCTCGTCTGGTACCTCACCTACGTCGTGCTCTCGATGTGGGCCACCGACTTCATGAGCACCAAGGTCGTCGGCAACATCAACGTCGCCCTCGTCCTCGGCCTGCTGCAGTTCGCGACGACCTTCCTGCTGGCCTGGCTCTACAGCAGCTACTCGACGAAGAAGCTCGACCCGCTCGCCCGCGAGCTCGACGAGCGCTTCGTGTCCCTGGCCGGCAAGGCCTCCCACGGCAGGAGCGAGCACTGATGGACCACCAGGTACTCACCGCGGGCCTGTTCCTCGCGGTCGTCGCACTGACCCTCTTCATCACGATCCGGGCCAGCCGCCAGACCAGCGGCGCCGCGGACTTCTACGCCGGCGGCCGATCGTTCTCCGGCTTCCAGAACGGCCTCGCGATCGGCGGCGACTACATGTCGGCCGCGTCCTTCCTCGGCATCTCCGGCGCCATCGCACTCGCCGGGTACGACGGCTTCCTCTACTCGATCGGCTTCCTCGTCGCCTGGCTGGTGGCCCTGCTGCTGGTGGCGGAGATGCTGCGCAACTCGGGCCGCTACACGATGGCGGACCAGCTGGCGTACCGGATGAAGCAGCGCCCCGTCCGTACCGCGGCAGCGACCTCCACGGTCGTCGTGTCGATCTTCTACCTGCTCGCGCAGATGGTCGGCGCCGGCAGCCTGGTCGTGCTGCTCCTCGGCATCGACAAGGAGAACACCCTCGCGATCAGCGCGGTCATCGCCGGTGTCGGCGCGCTGATGATCGTCTACGTCACGGTCGGCGGCATGAAGGGCACCACCTGGGTGCAGATCGTCAAGGCCGTGCTGCTGATGATCGGCTCGGCGCTGATCGTGGTGCTGGTGCTGGCGAAGTTCGACTTCAACCTCTCCGACCTGCTCGGCGCCGCCCAGGCCAACTCGGGCAAGGAGGGCTTCTTGGAGCCTGGCCTGAAGTACGGCATCGACATGACCCACAAGCTCGACTTCCTGAGCCTGGGCCTGGCCCTGGTCCTCGGCACCGCCGGCCTGCCGCACATCCTGGTCCGCTTCTACACCGTCCCGACCTCGCGTGACGCGCGGAAGTCGGTGCTGTGGGCGATCGGCCTGATCGGCGTCTTCTACCTGTTCACGCTGGTCCTCGGCTTCGGTGCCGCGGCCCTGCTCAACACCGGCGTCGGCAGCGACGTCGCCTCCAGCGAGGGCAACCTGGCCTCGCCGCTCCTCGCCGAGGCGGTCGGCGGCGGTGCCGGCTCGACCGGCGGCGCGATCCTGCTCGCCCTGATCTCCGCGGTCGCCTTCGCGACCATCCTCGCGGTGGTCGCCGGCCTGACCCTGACGTCGTCCACCTCGGTGGCGCACGACATCTACAACTCGGTCATCCGCAAGGGCCAGGCGACCGAGGCGGAGGAGATCAAGGTGACGCGGTACGCCGCGGCCGGCCTCGGCATCGTCGCGATCCTGCTGGCCATCCCGGCCCGCAACCTGAACATCGCGTTCCTCGTGGCGCTCGCGTTCGCGGTGGCGGCCTCGGCCAACCTGCCGTCGATCGTCTACAACATGTTCTGGAAGCGCTTCAACACCCGCGGCGCCACCTGGAGCATCTACGGCGGCCTCATCTCCGCCATCACGCTGGTGTTCTTCTCGCCGGTCGTCTCCGGCAAGACGGCGGTCACGCCCGACGGCGAGACGATCAGCAAGGCGCTGTTCCCGCTGGGCGTGGACTTCCACTGGTTCCCGCTCGAGAACCCGGGCCTGCTGTCGATCCCGCTCGGCTTCTTCTTCGGCTGGCTCGGCACCGTCACCTCGAAGGAGCCGGCCGCGGAGGAGCGGTTCACCGAGCTCGAGGTGCGCGCCCTCACCGGCGCGGGCGCCGAGCAGGCCGTCCAGCACTGACCGACCGCGACGGGCGGCCCGCCCTTGTAACTAAGTGTTACAGCTCGAAAACCGGTGCCACAGCACCCGGGTAGTAGCAGTAACACGTAGTTACAAGCGGCGGGCCGTCTCACATGGCAACCCCCGTGCAACCCCTGGTGACCACACTTCTCATGGGTCCTAATGTGACCCGTGGCACCCGATTCGATCAGGAGACAAACCGTGAGCGACCAGAACGCCCCTTCCTCGACTGACCAGACCCTGGCCAACCTGCTGAAGGAAGACCGGCGTTTCGAGCCGCCGGCCGAGCTGGCCGCGAACGCCAACGTCACGGCCGAGGCGTACGCCGCAGCGTCGGCCGATCGCGAGGGCTTCTGGGCCGAGCAGGCCGAGCGGCTGTCGTGGGACACCAAGTGGGACCGGGTCCTCGACTGGGACAACCCGCCCTTCGCGAAGTGGTACGTCGGCGGGAAGCTGAACGCGGCGTACAACTGCGTCGACCGGCACGTCGAGGCCGGCCGCGGTGACAAGGTCGCCATCCACTGGGTCGGCGAGCCCGAGGGCGACACCCGCGACATCACCTACGCGCAGCTCAAGGACGAGGTCTCGAAGGCGGCCAACGCGCTGACCGACCTCGGCGTCGGCAAGGGCGACCGGGTCGCGATCTACCTGCCGATGATCCCCGAGGCCGTCGTCACGATGCTGGCCTGCGCCCGGATCGGCGCCCCCCACACGGTCGTGTTCGGCGGCTTCTCCGCCGACGCGCTGGCCTCGCGCCTCGACGACTGCCAGGCCAAGGTGGTCGTCACCGCCGACGGCGGCTACCGCCGCGGCACCGCCTCCGCGCTCAAGCCGGCCGTCGACGAGGCCCGCACCAAGACCGACGTGGTCGAGAAGGTGCTCGTGGTCCGTCGTACCGGCCAGGACCTGGGGGAGGGCTCCTGGGACGACGCGGTCGACGTGTGGTGGCACGACGCCGTCGACGGCGCCTCCGCCGAGCACACGCCGGAGGCCTTCGACGCCGAGCACCCGCTCTACGTCATGTACACCTCCGGCACGACCGGCAAGCCCAAGGGGATCCTGCACACCACGGGCGGCTACCTGACCGGCGCGGCGTACACCCACAACGCGGTGTTCGACCTCAAGCCCGAGACCGACGTCTACTGGTGCACCGCGGACATCGGCTGGGTGACCGGCCACTCCTACATCGTCTACGGGCCGCTCGCCAACGGCGTCACGCAGGTGCTCTACGAGGGCACGCCCGACGCCCCCGGCCCGGGCCGCTGGTGGAAGATCATCCAGGACTACAAGGTCTCGCTCTTCTACACCGCGCCCACCGCGATCCGCTCGTTCATGAAGCAGGGCAACGAGGTCCCCGACCAGTACGACATGTCCTCCCTGCGGATCCTCGGCTCGGTCGGCGAGCCGATCAACCCGGAGGCCTATGTCTGGTACCGCCACGTCATCGGCGGCGACCGCACCCCGGTCGTCGACACCTGGTGGCAGACCGAGACCGGCGCGATCATGATCTCCCCGCTGCCCGGCGTGACCGCCGGCAAGCCGGGCTCGGCGATGACCGCGATCCCCGGCATCGAGGCCGACGTCGTCGACGACGAGGGTCACCCGGTGCCCAACGGCTCGGGCGGCTACCTCGTCGTCACCTCGCCGTGGCCCTCCATGCTGCGCACCATCTGGGGCGACGACGACCGCTACGTCGACACGTACTGGTCGCGCTTCAAGAAGGAGGGCTACTACTTCGCCGGTGACGGCGCGAAGAAGGACGACGACGGGGACATCTGGGTCCTCGGCCGGGTCGACGACGTCATGAACGTCTCCGGCCACCGCCTCTCGACCACCGAGATCGAGTCCGCCCTCGTGTCGCACCCCAAGGTCGCCGAGGCCGCCGTCGTCGGCGCGACCGACCCCGACACCGGCCAGGCCGTCGTCGCCTACGTCATCCTCCGCAACGAGGCAGGCGACGGTGGACCGGACATCGTCAAGGAGCTGAGCGACCACGTCCGCAAGGAGATCGGCCCGATCGCCAAGCCGCGCCAGATCATGATCGTCCCCGAGCTGCCCAAGACCCGCTCGGGCAAGATCATGCGCCGCCTGCTGCGCGACGTCGCCGAGGGCCGCACCGTAGGCGACACCCAGACCCTGGCCGACGCCTCGATCATGGACCTGATCTCCGCCGGCCAGGCCACCTCGACGGAGGACTGAGCCTGCGGCCGCGCGTCCGCCCCGCGCGTCCGGTCGGGATCAGTCCCGGCCGGACGTGCGGAGCGCGGCCAGCGCGGCGGCGTACGGGTCCGCGCTCTGCTGGACGCGGCTGCCCTCGCGCAGCAGCACGACGTGGAGGCCCTGGCTGTCGACCGGGATCCGCGCCGCCAGGTAGGCGTGCTCCCACCGCAGCACGATCTCGAGGCCCGCTGCGTACGCCGGCTCGGCCATCGCGGTCGTGGTGAGGAACCGGGGCCGCTGGGCCAGCCCACCGAGGGCTGCGACCTTGGCCCGGACCTCCTTGAACGACTGCACCGGCTTGGCGCCGGCCGCGAAGACCTCCGCGAACACGCGCGCCGCGGCCACCGCCGTTCCGTCGCCGAAGAGGCGGTCGAGGCCGGCGGAGGCGTCCGGCTCAACCATCGTGGCTGACCTGGCCCTCCAGCTCCGCGACCCGTGCCTCGAGCGCTCGGATCCGGTCGTAGAGATCGACCAGCGTGACGCCGTTGGCGACGACGCCGGAGCGATTCCAGTGACGACGGACGTAGTCTTCGCGAGTCTCGCCCGCATTCTGGCGAAAGATGCCCATCGCGTTCTCCCGAGTGTCTGGATGGATCGTCACAGGTCGCCTGCATCATCGCACCCGGGTGGAAGTCCAAGGAGGAACCTGCCTTGCCCGTGCTGCACCCCGTCGTCTGGACCGCGCTCCCGCAACCGCTCGTCGAGTTCTGGACCGAGCGCCACCTCTGCACGCTGAGCACCCTCGACCGCGACGGCGCCCCGCACGCCGTGGCCGTCGGTGCCGTGCTCGATCGGGAGCTCGAGTGCGCCTGGGTGATCACCGACGGCGGCTCCCAGAAGGCCGCCAACCTGCGTCGCGACGGCCGGCTCGCCGTCAACCAGGTCGACGGTGCGCGGTGGTCGACGATCATCGGCACCGCCGAGGTGCTGAGTGACGCCGCATCGGTCGAGCGCGCCTGCGCGCAGTACGCCGCCCGCTACCGCACCCCGCGCCCCAACCCGAACCGGGTGGCGCTGCGGATCAGCGTGACGAGGTTCCTAGGGTCGTCGCAGGTGCTGCCTCGGGGCTGAGCCGGCCGGAGAGCCGGTCCTGCCGGCGCAGGTACTGCTCGGTGAGGACGAGCCCGGCGAGCACGCCGCCCAGGTAGAGCACCAAGCCTTCGATCGAGTAGGCCGGCTCATCGGTCACCAGTTCCTCACGCGAGAGGAGCACGACGCCGACGCCGATGCACGCGAACACTGCCGGGACGGTCAGCCGAGCAACCAGGTCGCGGCGGACGAGCAGCTGCCACACAGCCCCGAGGACCAGCCCGGCCAGAGCGAACGGCAGCCGGTCGGCGCCGAAGAGCACCTGCCCGGCGCTGCCGAACCCGAGCCCGAATGTCGGCAGCATCCATACCCAGCCCCGGCGGGCCATCCGGTCGAGCGCGCGTCCTTCCATTCGCGCATCCTCCCCCACATCGCACCCCTTGACAGCCGGTCCGCCGAGGCGCATTCTCCTAATCATGGTAGGCAATCCGACTCGCAATAGGATCGCCGAACGACGTGCGGCAACTCGTCGGGAGATCCTCGACGCCGCCTGGGCGCAGGCCCGGGAGGTCGGGATCGCGAGCATCACGCTGCGCGACATCGCGCGGGCGGTGGGGATGCAGCCGCCGTCGCTGTACTCCCACTTCGACTCCAAGAACGCCGTCTACGACGCGATGTACGGCGAGGCGTGGGCGCAGTTCGAGGCGCACGCGGCCCGCGAGCTCCAGGCCCTCCCGGCGGACCCGCGGGCGGCCCTGCGGCACATGGCCGGCGTCTTCTTCGACTACGCGGTGGCCGACCTGGCCCGGCACCAGCTGATGAACCAGCGGACCATCCCGGGCTTCGAGCCGACCCCGGAGTCCTACGCGCCCGCCGTCCGGGTCCTCGACCAGGGCGTGACCTTCCTGACCGGCCTGGGCGTCTCGGACCGGGCCGACATCGACATCTACATCTCCCTGATCGGCGGGCTGATCGACCAGCAGCTCGCCAACGACCCGGGTGGGGACCGCTTCTCGCGGCTGCTCGACCGGGCCATCGACATGTTCGCGGACGCCGTCGGACTGTCACCGCTCCCCGAGAACCGCACGACCCGCCGGAAGGCAGGTACCCAGAGATGAGCACCACCGTGAAGGACCGCCGGACCCCGCGCCGGCCCGCACTGGACCGCAGCACTGCCATGGCCCTCGCTGCCGACGAGTACCAGAGGTACGCCGACGCCGTCGCCGCCCTCGACGCGGACGCATGGGTACGACCCACCGCCTGCACGCTGTGGGACGTGCGCCAGATGACGGCCCACGTCGTCGGCATGGCCGAGATGGCCGCCGGGATCCGCGAGGGCGCGCGGCAGCGCCGGATCGCCGGCAAGGACGCGGCGGCGAAGGGGATCGCGTTCCTCGACGCGCTGACCGACGTCCAGGTCCGGGAGCGGGCCGACCACAGCCCGGCCCGGCTCGTCGAGGACGTGCGCGGGGTCGGCCCGCGGGCGGTCCGCGGCCGTCGGATGGTCCCCGGATTCCTCCGCCGCCGCGACATGGGCATGCCGCAGGAGGTGCAGGGCGTCGAGGAGAGCTGGACGCTGGGCTACCTCGTCGACGTGATCCTGACCCGCGACACCTGGATGCACCGCAGCGACCTCGCCGAGGCCACCGGCACCACGATGGCGCTCACGCCCGGACACGACGGGGTCATCGTCGCCGACGTGGTGGCGGAGTGGGCGGGGCGGCACGGCCGGCCGTACCGGCTCACGCTCACCGGCCCCGCCGGGGGCACGTGGTCGTCCGGGGACGCCGGCGAGGAGCTCGAGCTCGACGCCGTTCAGTTCTGCCGGGTGCTGTCCGGCAGGGGCTCCGGCGAGGGACTGCTGGCGACCGCCGTCCCGTTCTGACCCGCCGGCCGCCCGCTCAGCAGCAGGAGGACGACGCCGACCACGGCGGCGAGCACCGACGCCAGCAGGATGCCGACCTTGGCCTCCGCGGTGAGCAGCTCGGAGCCGGGGAAGGACAACCCGGCGATGAACAGCGAGACGGTGAAGCCGATGCCGGCGACCGTGCCGATGCCGACGACCTGCGGCCACGAGGTGCCCTCGGGCATCCGGCCGATGCCGAGGCGGATCGCGATGAAGCAGGCGAGAGTGATGCCGAGCGGCTTGCCGAGCACCAGGCCGGCGGCGATGCCGAGCGCGACCGGCGCCCGCAGCGCGTCGCCGAGGACGCCGTCACCGAGCGCGACACCGGCGTTGGCGAGGGCGAACACCGGCAGCACGACGTACGACGACAGCGGGTGCAGCTTCGTCTGCAGTCGTTCGACGACGGGCACGGACTCGCCGATGAGGAAGCGCAGCCGGTGCAGCTCCTCGGCGTCGAGCTCGTTGTCGCGCAGCCCCTCGACGGCGTACTCCGTGGCCACCGAGGGCCGCAGCAGCGCGACGGCCGGGGTGAGCAGGCCGACCGCGACGCCGGCGAGCGTGGCGTGCACGCCGGACTGGAGCAGCGCGAACCAGACGGCGAGGCCGAGGGCGGCGTAGACCGGGATCGCCCAGACCCGGGCGGCGCGGAGCGCCGCCATCACCGCGAGCAGCGCGAGCGCGGCGCCCAGCCAGCCGAGCGAGAGGTCGTCGGTGTAGAAGACCGCGATCACCAGGATCGCGCCGATGTCGTCGACGATCGCGAGGGTGAGCAGGAACAGCCGCGCCGCGGAGGGGATCCGCGGCGCGAGCAGCCCGAGCACGCCGACCGCGAAGGCGATGTCGGTGGCCATCGGGATGCCCCAACCGGCCGCGCCGTCGCCGCCACCGACGACGGCGGCGTAGATCAGCGCCGGGACCGCCATGCCGCCGATCGCGGCGACGATCGGCAATGCGGCGGTGCGCGGGTCGCGCAGGTCGCCGTGGACCAGCTCGTACTTGATCTCCAGGCCCACGACGAAGAAGAAGATCGTCATCAGCCCGTCGTTGACCCAGTGCTGCAGCGACTCCTCGATGCGCCAGTCACCGATCTCGAGTGCGATCGGCGTGTGCCAGAAGTGGTCGTACGCCGACGCCCAGCCGTCGAACGGCAGGTTCACCCACAGCAGCGCGACCACGGTGGCCGCGAGCAGCAGCACCGAGCCCGCCGACTCGACGTGGAGGAACTCCCGCAGCGGGCGGGCGACGTACCGCGCCAGGGGGCGTTCGCTCGCCGTCCAGACGGGGCCGCGGCGCCAGAGGTCGTCGGGGTGGTGCTGGGGCTCGGACACGGAGTGGTCTCCTGGAGTCGTGCGGGCAGGGGCGTTCACATGCCGACCAGACTTCCCGGCTCACCTGTAGTGATCCTAGCGGCGACGGTAGGGTCGGCCGCATGGCCACCGAACCGCTCCGCGAAGAGCCGACCATCGGACGTCTCATCAAGGACGCGCAGACCGACATCTCCACGCTCATCCGCAAGGAGATCCAGCTCGCGAAGTCCGAGCTCAAGGTCAGCGTCACAGCCGGCGGCGTCGGCCTGGGCCTGGTCGCCGCGGCGGGCTTCCTGCTGGTGCTCGCGATCATCATGCTCTCGGTGGCGATCGCCTACTTCATCAACTGGAACGGCCAGGGCCTCGACCTGCACTGGGCGTTCCTGATCGTCTTCGCGTTCTACGTGCTGCTGGCGGCCCTGCTCGTGTTCCTCGCGATCCGAAGCTTCAAGAAGGTCAAGGCCCCCGAACGCGCCATCGAGCAGGGCTCGAAGATCCCGGCCGCCTTCAAGGGCCAGGCCTGAGCCCGGCTGCCTGACGGGCCGGACAGGGAGAGCCGATGGCGCGCCAACCGGTCGTCGCCGGCAGGGCCGAACAGCTGTTGGGCTCGGCCGTCGTCGCCACCGCGCCGGTGGCGGGCGGCGACATCTCGACCGCCGTGAAGCTGCGCCTGTCCAGCGGGCGCACCGCCTTCCTCAAGACGCTCAGCCCTGCCCCACCGCAGTTCTTCGCCCGTGAGGCCGCGGGCCTGCGCTGGCTGGCCGAGGCCACGCCCGACGGCGGGGTCGCAACCCCGGAGGTGCTCGCCGTCGACACCGACTGCCTGATCCTCGACTGGGTCGAGGCCGGGCGGCCGAACGCCGAGGCCGCCGGCTCCTTCGGTCGCGCGCTCGCCGCGACCCATGCCTGCGGTGCCGCCGGATTCGGCGCCGAGGCCGATGGCTACATCGGCCGGCTGCCGCTGCCCAACCGCAGCCTGCCGACCTGGGCCGAGTTCCACGCCGAGCGCCGGATCGCGCCGTACCTCAAGGTCCTGCGCGACAAGGACATCGTCAGCTCCGAGGACGCCGCACTGATCGAGACGGCGGCCACCCGCGCGCCGTCCATCGTCCCGGAGGAGCCGCCCGCGCGGCTGCACGGCGACCTGTGGAACGGCAACGTGCTGTGGAGCGCCGGCGACCGGGTGGTCGTCGTCGACCCGGCGGCGTACGGCGGGCACCGCGAGGTCGACCTCGCCATGCTCGCGCTGTTCGGGCTGCCCCAGCTGCCGCAGGTGATGGCGGCCTACGACGAGGCGCACCCGCTCGCCGACGGCTGGGAGGACCGGCTGGGCTACCACCAGCTGTTCCCGTTGCTGGTCCATGCCTGCCTCTTCGGCGGGCAGTACGGCGCCCGCGCGGCGCGGGTCGCCCAGCGCTACCTCTGACGGACTCTCAGCCATCGCTCAGGCCCATCGGCCATGATGGAAGCGTGTCCGCCCGTCCCGTCGTCCCACACCGCGTCCTCGTCGTCGACGACGACCGTGCCGTGCGGGAGTCGCTGCGCCGCTCCCTGGCCTTCAACGGGTACGACGTCCACCTGGCCGGCGACGGCGCGGAGGCCCTGGCGGGGATCGGCGCGGTCGCGCCCGACGTGGTCGTGATGGACGTGATGATGCCCAAGCTCGACGGGCTCGAGGCCACCCGGGCGCTGCGGGCGGCGGGCAACGACATCCCGATCCTGGTGCTGACCGCGCGCGACGCCGTGGGCGACCGGGTGGAGGGCCTCGACGCCGGGGCCGACGACTACCTCACCAAGCCGTTCGCGCTCGAGGAGCTGCTCGCGCGGCTGCGGGCGCTGCTGCGCCGGGTGACGCCGATCGAGGACGGCGCCGAGGAGGAGGTCCTCGCCTTCGCCGACCTCACCATGAACGTCACGACCCGCGAGGTGCGTCGCGGCAGCCGGCCGATCGAGCTGACCCGCACCGAGTTCACCCTGCTCGAGATGTTCCTGCGGCGCCCGCGACGGGTCCTCGACCGCAGCTTCATCCTCGAGGAGGTCTGGGGCTACGACTTCCCCACCACCGCCAACTCGCTCGAGGTGTACGTCGGCTACCTGCGCCGCAAGACCGAGGCCGAGGGCGAGCAGCGGCTGATCCACACCGTCCGCGGCATCGGGTACGTCCTGCGCGCGACGGAGTCCTGAGGGCTCCGTGGCGACGTCCTGGGGCCTCGCGATGGGCCCCGGCCCGGACGGGCGTTGGCACTACCGCCGCTCGCTGGCGAGCCGGGTCATCTGGCTGACGACGATCGCGGTCGGCATGTCGGTGGCCCTCGTGGCCGTCGGTGCCTACATCACCGCGCGGGTGCAGATGCAGGACACCCTGGACAACGCGCTCGTCGACCGCGCCGACAAGGCGGCCGCGTCCGACACCCTCCTGCAGGCCGGCTCGCAGGGCATCCCCTCCTGGGCCCTCGGCGCCGGCGACGTCCGGATCGCCATCCTCGACTACAACGAGCGCACCCTGCGGATCCTCGACCGCGGCCCCACCCTGGAGCTGGGCAGGTCCGAGCTCGAGGTGGCACAGGGCAAGCGGGACCAGAGCCTGCGGACCATCGTCCTCGGCGGCGAGCGCTACCGCGTGGTCGCCGTACCCACCCAGCAGAGCGGGCTGGCCCTGATCATCGCCCAGCCGCTCGCCGACCAGGACCTCACGCTGCGCCGGCTCGGCTGGGTGACGGTCGCGTTCGGCTTCTTCGGCGTCCTCGCCGCCGGCCTCGCGGGCTGGGCGGTCGCGAGCAACGGACTACGCCCGGTGCGCCGGTTGAGCGCGTCGGTGGAGGAGATCGCGCGCACCGAGGACTTCACGCCGCTGGCCATCGAGGGCGACGACGAGGTGGCCCGGCTGGCCACGGCGTTCAACCACCTGCTGGTGGCGCTCGACGCGAGCCGGATCCGGCAGCGCCAGCTGATCGCCGACGCGAGCCACGAGCTGCGCACACCGCTCACCGCGTTGCGCACCAACATCGACCTGCTCACCATGACCGCCCGCAGCGCGGACGGCTTCGGCGGCCTGCCACCCGACGCGCGCGACGAGCTGCTCGACGACGTCCGCGCCCAGATCGAGGAGCTCACCACCCTCATCGGCGACCTCACCGAGCTCGCCCGCGACGAGCCGATGCCGGTCCAGGTCGAGCCGGTCGACCTCGCCGACGTGGTCGACCACGCCGTGCAACGCGTACGACGGCGCGCTCCCGGCCTCGAGTTCGAGGTCTTCACCCGCCCGTGGTGGGTGATCGGCGAGGCCGCCGAGCTGGAGCGCGCGGTGACCAACCTGCTCGACAACGCCGCCAAGTGGAGCCCCGAACGCGCCCTGGTGACGGTGCGCCTCAGCGACGGCGTCCTCACCGTCGACGACCAGGGCCCCGGGATCGCCGAGGGCGACCGGACCCGGATCTTCGACCGGTTCTGGCGCTCCGACGACGCCCGCACCATGCCCGGCTCGGGCCTCGGGCTGGCGATCGTGCGCCAGGTCGCCGAACGCCACTCGGGCTCGGTGCAGGCGACCGCCAACGCCAGCGGAGGCGCCCGCCTCGTGCTGAAGCTGCCCGGACGGGAGAACAACCCCCATGCCTGACCCTCGGCGTACCGCCCTCGTGGCGGCACTCCTCCCACCGCTCGCGCTGACCCTCGCGGCCTGCGGCGACGAGAAGGTCGGCGCCAAGCCGGACCTGCCCAGCGAGACGCCCGCGCTGTGGAACCCGTGCGACGTCCTCGACGCGGCGTTCGTGAAGGCGGAGTTCGGCATCGACGCGACCGAGCACGCCGGCTCGCCCACCAAGCCGGAGTGCCGGTTCACGCCCGCCGAGGGCAGCGGCGACGCCGTGATCACCGCCAACTACCTGCTCTTCCCGGGCACCCTCGACCAGGCCTGGAAGACGATGGGCCAGCAGGCCGACGCCGATGTCCGCACGCCGGAGGTCGAGGGCGCCGACGACGCCCGCGTGGTCGTCAACGCGACGAAGAAGCAGCTCTACGTCACCGGCTTCGTCCAGAACGGCGACCTGATCCAGCAGGTCGACGTCGTCGACCCGGCGCCGTACGACGAGAAGCGGGTCGTGCGTGCCGTCCAGGCCACGCTCTCCACGCTGTCCGCCCACGCCGCCGAGACCGGCGCGGGCTCCGACCCGAGCGCGTCGTCCAGCTGAGGCAGGTCAGCCCTCCTCGGCCGACCGGATCGCCGCCAGCACCACCGGGTCCTCGCAGCCACGGGCGAAGCCCGCGATCCGGGCCCGGATCTCCCTGCCGAGCAGGACCCGGCCGATCCGCTCCGCGAGCGGCGCGAGGAGCCGCGGCCGGCAGGTGAAGCTGTACTTCCAGGTCGCGACGGTCCCCTCACCGTCGGCCTCGAAGCGCCAGCCCGCGCCGAGCCGCTCGAAGAACCAGGGACCACGCTCCATCACCATGCCGACGTTGCGGGGCGGCGCGTAGGAGACGTAGCGGCTGACCATGGAAGGCCCCAGGCGCTGCCGCGTGAACGTCCGCACGTCCGTGGCCGCCTCGGTGGCCCCGTCGAGGAAGTGCTGCTCGCGGATGAACACGTCCCATCGGCGGCGCACCGGGCCCGTGGTCTGGGAGACCGCGAAGGCGACCTCCGGTGGGACCGGGACGCGGATCCGGGACTGGACGACGGGCACGACCCATCGCCTACCCCGCACCACGACGTCGAACCCCGAGGAGCGGGTGAGCGGTTGGTTCAGGGATTGATCGCCTGGAGCAGCCGCGCGGCCTTCCACTCCGTCTCGGCCCACTCCTCGTCGACGTCGCTGGCGACGGTGATCCCACCGCCGGTGCCGAGCACGTAGTCGTCGCCGGCGGTGGTGAGGGTGCGGATCACCACGCCCAGGTCCGCGCGGCCGTCGCCGGAGACCCAGCCGAAGGCGCCGGAGTAGACCCCGCGCGGCGTGGCCTCGACGTCCTCGATGATCTCCATCGTGCGCAGCTTGGGCGCGCCGGTCATCGAGCCGGCCGGGAAGAGGGCCTTCAGCGCGGCGACGGTGCCGACGTCGTCGCGCAGCGTCCCCCGCACCGTGGACACCAGCTGGTGCACGGACGCGTACGACTCGACCTCCATCAGGCTCGGGACATCCACGGACCCGACCTCGCACACCAGCGCGAGGTCGTTGCGCAGCAGGTCGACGATCATCAGGTTCTCGGAGCGGAACTTCGGGTCGCTCGCCAGCCGGTCCCGGGCCTCCTGGTCCTCGGCCGGGGTGCTCCCGCGCGCGGTGGTGCCCTTGATCGGCTTGGTCTCGATCACCCGGTCCTCGGTGATGAGGGCGTAGCGCTCGGGGCTCGAGCTCAGCAACCAGGCCTCTGCGCCCGGGACGTCGTGCTGCAGGAAACCCGCGTACGGAGCGGGATTCAGCGCCCGGAGCCGGAGGTACGCCGCCGCCGGGCTGAGCGGGCTGTCCGCCCGGATGCGGTGGGTGAGGTTGACCTCGTAGGAGTTGCCGGCGTGCAGGTGCTCCTGGACGGTGGTGAAGGCGCGGGCGTACGCCGGCGGTGTGGCGGTCGGCTCACCCGCGGTGATGCCGAGGGTGGCCGCCGGGGCGGCGACCGGGTGCTCGTACTCCCGGATGTGCGAGGGCCGCAGCCACAGGGCGTCGGGCAGGTCCGGGTCGGGGGTGGCGGGCAGGTCCGCGCGGGCGGCGTACCCGAGGTAGCCGAACCACTGGTCGCTCGGCCGGCCGTCGGCGAGCTCCGCCTCCAGCACGGCGAAGGGGTCGTCGCCGACCACCACCGCACGGCCGCCGGCGTGACGGGTCACCTCGCGGGTGCTGGCGTCGTAGGTCAGGGACACGTCGTCGTCGTCGAGCCAGCCGAGCATCGAGCGGCGCCGCGACCAGGTGCGGGCACCGCCGCCGTCGAGCCACATGCAGCGCGGGTGGCGGGCCTGGATCCGGGCGAACAGCTCCGCAGGCTCGCCCTGGATCACCATGTGCTCACCCTCCCACCGCGAGGAAGTTCGCGACCAGCCTCGCCCCGTGCTCGGACAGCACCGACTCGGGGTGGAACTGCACGCCCTCGAGCGGCAGGGTCCGGTGCCGCACCCCCATCACGGTGCCGTCCGCCGCCCACGCCGTCGCCTCGAGCCCGTCGGGCAGTCGGGTGGCCGCCAGCGAGTGGTAGCGGACCGCGGCGATCGGGTCCGGCAGGCCGGCGAAGACCCCGCGCCCGTCGTGGGTCACCGCCTCGACCGTGCCATGGGCGGGCTCGACCCGTCCCACCTCGCCGCCGAACGCGACCACCAGGCCCTGCATGCCCAGGCAGACACCGAGCACCGGCCGGCCCTCGTCGAAGCCCCAGGCGTACTCGGTCGGGTGGCCGGGCCCCGGCGAGAGCACGATGTGGGAGTACGTCGCGAGGTCGACCGGGTCGTCCCACTGCACCACCGTCGGCAGTACGCCGGTCACGCCGGCGACCAGGTGGACCAGGTTCCAGGTGTAGGAGTCGTGGTGGTCGACGACCACGACGTCGGGAGTGGTCATCGCTTCGTCACCGCCATCGGGCCCTCATCTCGGCGTACCATCGAAGGAAGGAAGCGGGACGGCTCAGGTAGGCGCCGAGCCGTCCCGCCCCTGCTTAGGGCTTCCGACGGAAACGGTCGATCACCTGGATGATCGCCCACACCGCTCCGGGCAGTGCCAGCAGGGTTGACACGACAACGAGCATCGCGCCCTTCCTCTCCACCGGACCTTCCGGTGAAGCGGAGTGATGGGCTGATCGTGCCCGCTGGTGATGCGTCACGCCACTGCGGAGCAGCAGCCTGTGGACAGGCGCCCGCGAGCATCCCGCGTCACAGCTCCACGGCGAGCTCGCCGCGTCGCAGCGCGGCGACCACACCCGGAGCGGGTACGACGTGCACCTCGGGCCAGTCGACCTCGCCGGCAGCCGCGTCGACCGGCCACGCCAGCCGCTCCTCGCCCAGCGAGAACTCAGCTGCCACGCCGGGCTTGTTGCCCCGCGGGTCCTGCCGGTGCCAGGCACCGTCGAGGTGGACGGCGACCAGGCCGTGCACGACGTGCGCGTCGCCGTCGGCCAGCTTCTGGTAGCACAGCCCGGTGGGTACGCCGCCGGCACGCAGCACGGCGGCGAGCAGGTGCGCCTTGGCGTAGCACCAGCCGACCCCGTCGGCGAGCACCGCCGTCGCCGAGACGGCGAACCGCGGGTCGCCCGCGTCGCCGGCGTGGGCGATCTCGTCGCGCACCCAGGCGAAGGACGCGTCCGCGAACGCGGCGTCGTCCAGGACGCCGGCGCCCAGCTGCTCGGCCAGGGCGACGATCGCGGGTGCCGCGGACTCGACGACCTCGTCCGCGCCGAGGTACGACGCCGGTGAGCCCGCGATCAGGTCCACGTCGGCACGCTCAGAGCAGGACGCCGGCGACGAGGTCGTGGACGATGTCGAAGCCGCGCTCGGTGAGGATCGACTCGGCATGGAACTGGACGCCCCGGAAGTGGGGGCCGGCCAGGGCGTTGACATCGCCGGTCTCTGCGTCGGCGTCCACCCGGACACCCGCCGGGAGCTCGAGGTCGTCCGACACCCGGCCCACGAAGGTGTTGTAGAAGCCGACCCGCTGGGGGCGCCCGTCGAGCAGCACGGTGGCCTGGGTGCCCTGGAACACGATGTCCTTGTAGGCGAGCGGGATGCCGAGCTGGTGGCACAGCGCCTGGTGGCCCAGGCAGACCGCGACGAACGGCTTCTCGTTGGCCAGCAGCCAGGCGACGGCGGCGCGCAGCTGACCCATCTTCGGGTCGGCGTCGTCGCGCGGGTCGCCGGGGCCCGGCCCGACGATGACCAGGTCGTAGCCGTCGAGCACGCCGTCTGCGTAGTCCTCGTGACGCACCACCGACGAGCTCATGCCCATCCGGGCGAGCATGTGGCGCAGCATGTTCACGAAGTCGTCCTCGCCGTCGAGGATGACGGCGGACTTCCCGGCGAGGCGCGGGTCGACCGGGGTGCCGGCCTGGTCGGCGAGCCAGAAGCCGGAGAGCCGGTTGTTGCGGGCGTTGAGCGCGATCAGCACCTCCTCGTCCACGACCAGGTCGGCGACGGCGACGTCCGGCACCGGGGCGGGCGGGACGAGGCCGAAGGCCGACAGGATGCCGCCCGCCTTGGCGTGCGTCTCCGCGACCTCGTACGCCGGCACGGAGTCGCGCACCAGGGTGGCTCCGGCCGTGACCTTGAGCGAGCCGGACGTCGAGACGTCGGCCGTGCGCAGCACGATCGGGCTGTCGAGGACCGGCTCACCGGCCTCGTCGCGGCCGAAGATGGCGAGCGCGGAGGCGTAGTAGCCGCGGCCCTCGGGCTCGTACTGCCTGATCAGGCGGCAGGCGTTCTCGACGGGCGAGCCGGTGACGGTGGCGGCGTACATCGTGTCGCGCAGGACCTCGCGCACGTCGCGGGTGGTGCGGCCGGCCAGGAGGTACTCCGTGTGGATGAGGTGGGTCATCGGCTTGAGGAACGGGCCGAGCACCTGGCCGCCCTCGGTGCAGATGTCGCACATCATCTTGAGCTCCTCGTCGACGACCATGAAGAGCTCGTAGATCTCCTTCTCGTCCTTGAGGAAGTCGCGCATCCGCGCCTCGGTGCTGCGGGTCTCGCCGGCGGGCGGGCGCAGGTGGAAGGTGCCGGAGATCGGGTTCATGCGGACGTCGCCGCCGTGGACCGACACGTGCCGCTCGGGCGACGCGCCGATCAGGAAGCGGTCGCCGGTGAAGAAGACGAAGGTCCAGTACGCGCCGCGCTCGCGCTCCAGCAGCCGGCGGAAGACGGTCAACGCGACGTCGGGGCCGAAGTCGGCGACGACGGCGCGGTAGTTGCGGCCGACGACGAGGTTGGCGCCCTCGCCCTGGCCGATCTCGCCGTCGATGATCGCGGCGACGATCTTGGCGTACTCCTCGTCGGAGGTCTCGAAGCCGCCGCGATCGGTGAACTCCACCTCGACCGGGTCGATCGCGTCGACCACGTCGGCCACGGAGAACTCGTGCTCGCTGTGCACGTCGACCACGACGAGCGGAGTGCCGTCGTCGTGGGCCTCGAAGCCGCGCTCGCTGACCTGCCGGAACGGTACTGCGACCAGCCGGTCGCAGATGTGCCCCGGCTCCGGTACGCCGGTCTCGAGCGGGATGTCCATGATCGACTCGACGACGCTGCGGGTGCCGCCGAGGACGCCGACGGTGTCGCGGTCGCCCGCGCGGGTGGAGCGGCGGATGATCGCCCAGGCCTCGTGCCCCTGGACGGCCGCGATGGCTTCCCGGGCAGTGAGGCTGGTTCCAGTCATGGCCGAAGCCTATTCGGCCGCGGCCCGCCCGCTCAGAGCAGTCCGGGGATCAGCTCGCCGACGAAGGGCAGGACGAGCGCGCAGCGGATCGGGCGCGGGTGGTCGGGGTTCAGCGCGTTGAGCACCAGCTGGGCGGCGTTGCGGCTCGACGCGATCTGGAAGTGCTCGGAGTAGTCCTGCTTGCAGACGTCCTGCAGCACCACGTTGTTCACGCCGGGCAGGGTGCCGTTGGTGTAGGGCAGCACCAGCTCGTCGTACTTCGTGACGATGCTCGTGTAGCGCACCCCGGGCTGGAGCATGCCGCCCTCGTGGAGCCTCTTCATGAACCTCGAGGCCGGCGAGAACTGCAGGCAGGAGCGGCAGCCAGTAGGCAGAATGCCGCCAGGGAGGACGGCGGCGACGAGGTCACCGAGCGAGGCGACGCCGGTGCCGCGGTAGGCCGAGGCGAGGCCGACGTAGTTCTCGACCCGCTTCGCTCCGCCCAGGAACTTGAGGTACCACTGCGGCATCACCGTGCCCTCGGAGTGCCCGACCAGGTCGACCTTGCTGGCTCCGGTCGCCCGGAGCACCTTCTGCACGAACCTCTTGAGCTGGCGGGCGCTGACCCGCATGTCGTCGACGCCGCCGAACAGGTTGACCGGGGTGACGTCGTACTCGACGCCGTAGGTGAGTGCGAAGACGCAGTAGCCGTTGTTCTTGAGCAGGGGGCCGTAGGTCTGCCAGTTGGTGGCGCGGTTGCCGAGCAGGCCGTGGACGAGGATCACCGGACGGGGGTGGGCGGCAGTCGGCTTGCAGGTGAAGTCGTTGGTGCCGGGTGCGTTGGCGCCGGGCATGCCGCCGAAGGCGGCGTTCGGCAGGAAGCTGTAGGGCACGGGCAAGGGCTTCGTGTCGGCCCGTGCCGGCGCGGGCGCAGCGAGGAGGCCACCGAGCAGGGCGAGCAGGACGGCGACGGTCGTGAGGGCACGGCGCGGCATGCCCTCCACAACGAGAACGGGTTCTATCGGTCACACGCCCAGCGCGAGGAACGCCGCCGCGGTGCCGGCCGCGACCGGATCGCCCGCTGCTCGGCGGCGTACCTCGCACAGGGCGGTCGCCGGGTCGCTGCCGTCGGCGAGCGCGGCATGGAGGCCGACCATCAGGTCGGCGGTCGCGTCGTCGTTGACCTCGCCGACGCTGCACACCAGCCCGGCCGTGCCGAGCGAGAAGAGCGCCGCCGCCAGCCCGAGCAGCTCCTCGGCCCCGACCGGCGCGAGCACGCCGGACTCGCAGGCGGAGAGCACGACGCGGTACGGCGCCCGCGGGACCCGCTCCAGGTCGTGGACCGTCAGCGGGCCGTCGGCCAGGTCGAGCGCCGAGAACAGCGGGCTGTCGGCCCGGAACCGGCCGTGCGCGGCGAGGTGCACCAGACCGGCGCCGTCGAGGTGGGCCAGCACCGCCTCGAGCGTGGCCCGCGGCCCGTCGAGCAGGACGGCGTCCGGGTGGCGCTCGGCGAGGACCGGCACCTCCGCGCCGCCGCTCGCCAGGGCCGGACCGGCCACGAGCACGGTGCCGGCCTGCTGCGGGGCGGGCGTGGCGCGGGCCCGCAGCCACTGGCCGGCCGAGGGGACCACCGCGAACGGCCGGTCCTGGAGGGCCGGGAGCAGGGACCAGGCCAGGCCGTGCAGGCGGGCCGTCGGGGCGAGGGTCACAGGGGCGTCGGGGAGCAGTCGGACCGCGTCGCCGAGGACGGCCTGCTGCAGGGACCGCCCGATGGTGGCGGTGTCGGCCGGCCGGCCCCGGGCCGCCCGGCGCAGCAGCATCCCTGCCGGGCCGAGCAGGGCGGCGATCTCGGACGTCGTGCCGGCGACCCGGCGTCGTACCTTGCCGGCGTGGGCGACCACGACGTGCAGGCTCCCGTCGACGTCGACCAGCTCCACCAGGCAGGTCTCGCCGGTCGCCGCGACGATCTCCTCGACACTCGTGGGCCGCTGCTGGGTGGCCGTCGTCGCCGACAGCGTGTGGCTCTCCGCCCGCACCGCCCGCTCCAGCCGCCGCCGCTCCCGCTCGAGCTCCTCGGTCGGCGTACCCTCCTGTCGGGCCTCGGCCAGCTGGCGCCCGTTGTCGCGCAGCGCCGCGAGCGAGGCCGGGATGGTCGCCGCGTCCGAGGTCGCCGGCGGCTGCGCCAGGGCCGTCGCCCGGGTCCGCTCGCTCCACCGCAGCAGCGTCCTTGCGTCGGATGCCGCATGGCGCAGGGCGATGGTGGTCAGCTCGCGTCCGTGGGTCGTCGCCAGCGCCCTGAGCTCGGAGGAGCCGATCAGGCGCCGGTGCTCGTCGATCGCGTCGAGTCCGGCTGCCGCCGCCCGGAGGACACCGCCCCGGTCGTGGGTCTCCTCGCGGGCCAGGCCCTGGGCGTGCCAGGCGGCGGCGCGGACGAGGGCGTTGGGGTGGTGGCGGTACGACGCGGCTCGGGTCCAGAGATCGATGCGGTCGGCGCCGCGGGCGAGCCGGCCGGCGAGGGTGAGGGCGAGGGGTGCCTCGGGTGCTCCCTCGGTGTCGAGTGCCTCGGCCACACCCCGAGCTTCTGCGGCCGCGCCGCGGACCTCCCCCGCGCGCACCCGAGCCTGCAGCAGGGTCGCCTGAGCGCGCCGGGCATACCAGGTGCGTCCGGCGTGCTCGAAGCCGCGCCGTGCTGCCCGGGCCTCCTCGATCGCGTCGGGCGGACGGCCCGCGGCGAGCAGGGCATCAGCACGGAGCAGCTGCAGCTCAGCACGGTCCATCTCGGTCAGGGAGGTGGTCGCGAGCCGCTGCCCGAGGACAGCCGCTGCGTCGTCGGCCAGCCCGGCCGCGAGATGGACGCTCGCGTTCTGGCCGACCAGCTCGGCCCGCGGCTCGACGCCGAGCTCGGCGCAGAAGCGAGCGGCCTCGGCACCGAGGCGGAGGCTGCGCACCAGGTCGCCCCGGGCGGCAGCGATGTCGGCGAGGTTCTCCAGGACCGAGATCCGCTCCCAGACGGTCTCCGGACCGTCGTACAGTCGCCCTGCCGACTCGGCCTCCTCCTGGGCGTCGTCCAGCTGTCCGAGGTGGAGCAGCGTGTGAGCCAGCCAGATCCGCGCCCGGGCCTCCCACACAGAGTCGTCGAGCGCGGAGAAGCTTGCGGCCGCGTCGCGGAGCACCGCGGCCGAGTCCGCGAAGCGTCCCGTGGTGGCGAGCACTCCTGCCATCCGCACGGCGATCCGTGGGGCGACGTGGCCACTAGCGCCGGCCATCGCCCTCTGCAGCTGGACCAGTCCTTGACGCGACCGGCCAGCACACGCCAGAGCCGTCCCGTAGGACGCGCGCACGTCGCGCTCGCGGTCGGCGTCTCTCGCCAGCTGAGCTGCGCGGAGCCCGGCCCGCAGATGCGTGTCAGCGAGCTCCGCCTGTCCGGCGTCCCGCGCCACGATGCCCAGGCACTGGTGGGCGTAGGACAACACGGCCGGGTCCGCCGAGCTCGTCAGCAGGTCCTCGGCCTGCCGACGGCCCCGCTCCGGGTCGTCGATGGCCAGCTGCAGCAGTTCCTCCACGGGCCGCCTCGCTGCGGTGTTCAGGTGCTTTACGGCGGTCGCCGCGCAGGTCTACGTTAGCGCCGACGGCGGCGCCGACCGCCAGTTCAGCCTCCGAGGAGTGCCCGTGAACGACCCCCAGCGCCCCGGTCTGCCCCTCTCGGTCCTGCGCGGCATCCTGCGCCGGCTCGGTCACGGCCGACCGGACCCCCACCGTCCCGATGTCAGCCGGCCGGACGCCCAGGACAAGCTGGCTGCCGAACGGCTCCGCATCCAGGTCGGCGTCATCCGGGCCGCCCTCGAGGACGTCTCCGGAGCCCCGGCCAAGGGCAACCGGCCGCCGCGCGACGACGCCGACGTCACCTACCTCTACCGCCGCGGCCACGCTCTCGTGCCCGACGAGCTGGTGCCGCGGCTGCGCGACTACTTCGCCTCCGACAAGAACCGAGACCGGTTCGACGGCGAGCTGGGCGAGGGCGAGCGGCTGACGGACGGACTGGTCGACGTGTCCCTGCCCCGGCGTAACGACAAGCAGGACGACGTCCTCGCGACCCTCGACGAGCTCGAGCGCGAGCAGGTCGTCGAGCGGGGCACCATCACGCCCGACCACGTCGTCTACGTCACCACCAAGGGCTTCTTCTGCCCGGCGACCGAGCCGGAGGTGCCCCGCCAGAGGCTGCCCCAGCCCTGGCCGCCGCAGTCGAAGTCACGCCACGAGGTGCCGGCAGATCGGAAGGTGCGCGTCTCGGTCGTCGACACGGGTCTGTGGACTGCGGCCGTCGGCAGCACGACGTCCCCCTGGCTCGAGGCGGACGACATCTTCGCCGACGCTGCCGACGAGGAATCGGTTAACCCTGCCGCGATCCACCCGTACGCGGGGCATGGCACCTTCGTCGCGGGTGTCATCAGCTGCATCGCCCCGGAGACCCGGGTCGAGGTCGAGGGCGCCCTGGTCCACGGCGGAGCCGTCTACGAGTCGCGGATCTGCCGTCAGTTGGATGACGCCCTCCACGACGACGACCCGCCCCAGCTGATCAGCATCTCGGCCGGCACCCACACCCGTGGTGGCCATCCGATGCTGTCCCTGGTCCAGCTCGCCCAGAACCACAAGCTCGACGAGCGCGACGACGTACTGATCGTGGCCGCGGCTGGCAACGACGCCAGCAGCGAGCCGTTCTGGCCGGCGGCGTTCGCGACGCAGTACCCATGGGTGGTTTCGGTCGGCTCCGTCGATCCCGATGCCGGCGTCTCGGACTTCTCCAACGTCGGCGACTGGGTCAGTGTCTATGCGCGGGGTCGCAACCACGTCAACGCCTTCCCGAAGGGGAGCTACACCTGCTACGAGCCGCCGAACATCGGCGAGGTCCGCACGTTCGACGGGCTGGCGCAGTGGAGTGGGACGTCCTTCTCCACGCCGGTCGTCACCGGGCTGATCGCCGCGCGGATGCGGGAGACCGGTCAGTCGGCGAGGGAGGCGTGGACGGACGTGCTCGCCACCGCCACATCCCGTACCGACCCGCGAGGCGGGGCCATCAAGGTCGTCGGCCCGCTGACCTGACCTCCGCACGCACCTGACGAATGGGCTGCAATTCGCACTGATCCACAACCCATTCGTCAGATGCGAAGCGAAAACCCGACCCGCGCTACAGCGTCACCCACGGCGTGGTGAGCGACCACCCGCCCTGCTCGACCACGAACCGCACCGTCCCGGCCCGGACCCCCTCGAGCCGGAAGAAGCCGGCGGCGTCCGCCTCGGCACTCAACGCGTCGGCCTCGGGGCGCTCGAGGAGGACGGAGGCGGGCTCCACGGCCGAGGCGGCGGAGCCGGTGCCGATCACCTGGCCGAGCAGGGTCTCGCCGTCCACCTCGATCTCGAGGGTCAGGCCGCTGTGGCCGAAGGACAAGGTGCGCGGCTCGCCCCCCTCACCGGCGCCGGAGCGGACGGCGGCGCCGGCGTCGAGGGCGGAGTCGTGGAGCAGCTCGGCCAGCTCGGCGTCGACGGAGCGCCAGGTGAAGGCGGCGCGGGCCGCCGTACGCCGGCGGTCACTGACGGCTGCCTCCTCGGCGACCGCCTCGCCGAGCAGGGTCATCAGCTCGTCGTCGTCCAGAGGACCGGTCACGGGGTCACCTCCACCAGTCGGCGCAGTGCGGGGGTGCGACGCAGCTGCTCGAGCGCGCGGGCGCGGGTCGGGCCGATGCTGCCGACGGGGATGCCGAGGCGGCGGCTGATCTCCTCGTAGCCGACGGGTGGGTCGGCGAGGAGGAGCAGGAGCAGCGCCCGGCGGGCCTCGGGGAGCGCGGCGAGGGCCTCGCGGAGCAGCTGGCGGCTCTCGGCCGCGAGCAGGTCGGTGCCGGCGGCGTCGTCGACGACCGCGTCGAGGCCGGAGGCGTCCTGCGGGTCGACCGGGCGCACCCGGCCGCGGGCCGAGAGCAGTCGCAGGCACTCGTTGCGGGTCGTCGTACGGATCCAGCCGGGGAGCGCCGCGGGCTCGCGCAGGTCGCCGAGGTGCTCGACGAGGCGCAGCCAGACGGTCTGGCTGACGTCGTCACCGTCGGCCTCCGAGAGCCGGTGGCCGCGGATGATCGCATCCACCAGCGGGAGGAAGCGGTCCACGATCGCATCCCATGCATGCTGATCTCCTTCCCGCGCCGCGGGGACGAGCGCTGACAGCGGTGAGTCGACGTCCACACCCGACCCCCTTCCCGTGACGCGGAAGCTTGCGGATGCATCGTCCCGCACATCGGACCCGCGAGCCAGCACCGTTGATACGTCGAGATTCCCGGTATCACCGCGACGCCCCGGCGCCTCCTCCTTCCAGCGCCCCCCGAACACCCCATCACCCCTCGCGGCACTCCCGCGGCTCCCCGGAAGGAACCCGTCATGACCTGGACCGAGACCCACGAACGCACCCGCATCATCCGCGAGGTCGAGGCGGCCGCCGCGACCGACATGAGCGGCGCGCTGCCCTGGCGCGAGGAGTGGCGCCCGTACTTCGACGGCCCGACGGCGCTGCTGGCGGCGCTGCGAGCCCGCTGGCAGCACATGTGCGAGGCGCAGCTCGACGCCCGGACCGGCGAGGACGAGCTGCAGGACACCTACGCGCGGCTGCGTCGTACCGAGGCGGCCGTGCTCCTCATCCTGCGACGGTACGACGCCGGCTCGCCCGGTGCGCCCGTCGTCCTCGGCCTGGCGGGCCCGCGGCCCACGTCCCTCCCGCGGCGGACCCGCCGGTTCCACCTGCGGGGCGGTCCGGTCCTGCCTGCCTAGGGCGTGACCGACCGCCGTCCTCGCGTTCTCGGCCTGTGGGGGGTCGGTGCGACGCGAGCGGGTGGCCCGTCCGGACGCCGGACGGGCCACCCCCTTCCCAGGCTCAGCGGCTCAGCCCTCGCGCTCCTCGGAGCGCACCGTCACCTTCTTCAGAAGCCGGTTGAGGGTCGCGAGCTCGCGCTCAGTGAGGGCCTCGGCGAGGTCGTCCTCGGCGCGACCGCGCAGGTCCATCGCCTGGCGCCAGACGGCCATGCCGGACTTGGTGACCTCGACGATCACCCGGCGGCGGTCCTCGACGGCCGGGATCCGGCGGATCCAGCCGGCCTTCTCCAGGCCGTCGAGCCGCCCGGTCATCCCCGCGCCGGACACCCCGAGCTCGGTGGCGAGCTCGGTCGGCGACGCGGAGCCTGGGGTGTCGCGGATCATCAGCACGTGCAGGGTGTCGTACTCGAAGTCGGTCAGGCCGACCTCGGCGACGGCACGCTGCTTGGCCCGGCGCAGGTAGCGGTCGATCCGGTTGACCCGGACGAACACGCCCTCGACCGCCTCGTCGAAGGCCAGGTCGAGCCAGTGGTCCTTCCACCGCGCGACGTGGCGGTCCGTCCAGTCCTCGGCCATGGGCGAACGCTACTGCGGGCGCCCTCGCCAGCGGCCGACGACGCCCGCGCCGACGAGCATCACCGCGACCAGCGGGAAGAGGTACTCGGGCAGCGAGAACCAGAAGTACGTCGACGGCAGGTCTCGCGTGAAGTCGAAGAAGCTCGGCACGTCGACGAGGTACCAGACGAACGGCAGCAGCCCCCAGACGAGGCCGGCGAGCACCGGTCCCAGGCCGGACAGCCGGGCGCAGGCGACCACGGCGAGCAGGATCAGGGCACCCGCGACCATCTGGAGCAGCTCGCTGCCGCCCTCGGAGCTGTCCAAGGTCCGCGCCAGCTCCTGGCGATAGCTCCCCGCTCCGTGGTCGAAGACGAGCACGCCGACGGGGGTCAGCACCAGTGCGACCACCGCGCTCATGAGGTGCCGCAGCACCATCGACGTGCGGCGTCCGGACGGCGGCGGGACGAACGGGGCCGGCCCGCTCGACGGCGGGGGCGGGGCGTAGGGGGCACCGGAGTCGGTCATGGGCCGATCCTGCCCCGCCGGGCCGCGCAGCGAAACTGATAGTTCGCTGGCGAATACTTAGATACCGAAGTACTCTGCTCCGGTGACCACGCCCTCCCCCTTGCGCTCGCGGGACTTCCGGCTGCTCGTCGGCGGTGTCGCGGTGAGCGGCCTCGGCTCGGCGATGACGCCGGTGGCGCTGGCGTTCGCGGTCCTCGACCTCGGCGGCACGGCCACCCAGCTGGGCCTCGTCGTCGCCGCGTTCTCGGCCGCCGAGGTCATCACGATCCTGTACGGCGGCGTGCTGGGCGACCGGCTCCCCCGCCAGCTCCTCATGCAGGGCTCCTCGGCGGCCACCGCGGTCAGCCAGGCCGCCTGCGCCGCCGTACTGATCACCGGTCACGGCTCACTGTGGTTCCTCACCGCGATCGGCGTCGTCAACGGCTGCCTCGGCGCGGTCGCCCAGCCCGCGTCCAACGCGATGACCCGCTCGACGGTCACCGACGAGCAGCTGGGCCGCGCGGTCGTGCTGCGCAGCCTGGCCAACCAGACGGCGTTCGCTGTCGGCTTCGCGATCGCCGGTGTCATCGTCGCGGTCACCAGCCCCGGTTGGGCGATCGCCGTCGACGCGGTGACGTACGCCGTCGCCGCGGTGCTCTTCGCGATGATCCGGGTGCCGGCCTCGGCGACGGCCGGGCGCGAACGGCTCCTCGCCGAGCTCGCCGACGGCGCTCGCGAGGTGTTCCGGCACACCTGGCTGTGGCTGCTGATCGGGCAGGCGCTGCTCTACCACCTGTGCTTCGGCGGGGTGCAGGGCGTGCTCGGCCCGATCGTCGTCAGCGACACCTGGAGCAAGGAGGCCTGGGGCTGGACGCTCTCGGCGCTGATGGCCGGCTTCGTCGCCGGCGGCCTGGTCGCGCTGCGCTGGCGACCGCGCCACCTGCTGCGCTGGGGCGTGGTGATGCTCGCGTTCACTGCCGCCTTCCCACTCGCCCTGGCGGTCGCCGGCGACCTGTCCGTCGTGCTGGTGGGCGCGTTCGTGCACGGCGTCGGACTGCAGCTGTTCAGCGTCAGCTGGGACCTGGCGATCCAGGAGAACATCGCCGAGGACATGCTCGCGCGGGTCTACTCCTTCGACACGGTCGGCTCGTACGTCTGTCGCCCGCTCGGGCTGGCACTCACCGGTCCCGTCGCCGCCGTCGTGGGCACCGACCGGTGGCTGGTCGCCGTCGCCGCCGTGATCGGGCTCAGCTCGATCGCCGCGCTCGGTGCGCCCTCGGTGCGACAGCTGACCCGTCGTACGACACCCGTGTCCGTGACTCCGGAGCCTGCACGCACCTGAAGCTGGCCGATTCCGCGCCGCGCCCCATGCGTTTTGGTCGCGACAACTGCGAAATCACGACCAGAACGTAGGGGGTGCGGTTCAGGTGAGGGAGTCCAACACCTCCTGGGCCGCGCGCTTGCCGGAGCGGACGGCGCCGTCCATGTAGCCGGTCCAGTACGTCGAGGTCTCGGTGCCGGCCCAGTGCACCCGGCCGTGCGGCGTACGGATGTGCCGGCCGTGGGTCGACATGACGCCCGGCGGGTAGATCGCGGTGGGGCCGCCGCCGGTCCACTGCTCGCGGGTCCAGTCGTGCTCGGTGTAGTCGATCGGGTGCAGCGCCTGGACGCCGAACATGGCGGCGAAGCCCTGCAGGACAGCGGTACGACGCTCCTCGAGCGAGCGGTTGCCGAACTGCTGCCACGCGGAGCCGCCGACGAACGCGAGCAGGACGCCGTGGCCGGTGTCGGCGACGTGGTTGTCGAAGGCGACCCGGACCGCGCCGGACTCGGCGATGCCGAAGCCGGTGAGCCCCTTGTCGCGCCAGAACGGCGTCTCGTAGACGGCGTCGCACTTCATCAGCCGGCCCATCTGGACCTGCTCGAGCAGCGCCTGCCGGCCAGCGGGCATGGCAGGCGCGAAGCCGATGCCGAGGACCTGCTTGGGCGGGGCGGCCACGATCACGCGGCGGGCCTTCACCTTGCCGCGAGCGGTGTGCACCCGGACCCGGCCGTGGGCGGGCTGCACGATCCTGGTGACGGCGGCGTTGAGCGCGATCCGCTTGCCGAGGCGCCGGGCGAGCTCGAGCGGGACCCGTTGGGAGCCGCCGACGAAGCGGCTCTCCTGCGCGCCGCCCGCGGTGTCGGAGTTGCGCTCGAAGGTGCCGGGGGTCGTCTCGTTGCCGGAGCAGGCGATGTAGTGCAGCACGAAGAGCAGCGAGACCTGGTCCGGGTCGGCGCCGAAGCCGGGCTGGGTCCAGGACTGGATCAGCTTCTCGATCCCCGAGCTGTTGAGGGTGTTGCGGCGCAGCCAGTCGCCGAGGGAGATCGCGTCCCACTCGGCCGCGCGCGGGTGGGACCAGGGCGCGTCGACGGAGAGCTCCTGGGCGAACCCGTTGAGCCGCTTCAGCGCGAGCGCCGCGTCGAGCAGGATCGTCGGGTCGGGCGGGACGGTGCCGGTGAACTCCATCCGGCCGAGCAGCGAGGACAGGTAGACGTTCTTGCCGGTGACGTACTCGTCGAAGGTGGCGATGCCGAGCTTGTGGGCGAGGCCCTTGACGTGGTCCTGGGTCGGGCCGACGAAGGCGCCGCCGGCCTCGATGGTGCCGCCGGTGGGGAGCTCGTGGTTGAGCACCCGGCCGCCGACCCGGTCGCGGGCCTCGACGACGAGGACGGAGTGCCCGGCGCCGCGGATCCGGCGCGCGGCGACCAGTCCGGCGAGGCCGGCGCCGACCACGACGACGTCGACCTTGCGCGGGAGCCTGCCCTTGCGTACGCCGGCGTGGACCTCCGCCTCCAACGCGTCGAGGGCGAGCAGACCGAACGTCGCCGCGCCGCCGGCGAGCAGGCCACGGCGGCCCAGGGTGAGTCGCGGGTCGATGGTCTGCACGTCGCCTCCGAAGATGAATCTGTGTCAGGTTCGGGTTCGGAGGCTACACTTCGGGCATGCCTTCCGCCACCGTTGGATCCAGCGCCGGTCCGAGCGCCGGTCCGAGCCGCCGCCGGGTCCCTGCCCAGGCCCGGTCGCGGGAGCGGGTCGAGCGGATCCTCGAAGCAGCCGCCCGGCTCGTGGTGACCAACGGCGTCGACGGCCTGACGACACGCTCGATCGCGGAGGCCGCCGAGCTGCCGGTCGCCTCGCTCTACCAGTACTTCACCGACAAGGAGGCCGTGCTCCTCGCGCTCTGCGAGCGCGACATGGCCGAGATGGACGACCAGGTCGCCGGCGACCTCGCCGCCGTCGAGGAGCTGACCGTCGCGTCGCTGGTCGACACGGTGATGCGCGCGTTCGTGAAGGTCTACCACCGGCGCCCGGCCTTCATGCAGATCTGGATGCGCGGACGCACCAACCCCGCCATCTACGACTACGGCCGCCACCACAACCGGCGTACCGCCGAGAGCCTGCTCGCCTTCGGCATCGAGGCCGGCCTGCTCACCGCCGGTGGGTACGACGAGGAGCAGCTCGCCACGATCGCCGAGCTCGCCGTCGAGGTCGGCGACCGCGCCTTCCAGGTCGCCTTCGAGAACGACCCGCGGGGCGACGGCTTCCTCATCGACCAGGCGATCGCGCTGGTCGCCGGCTACCTGGACCAGATCGCCACCGGCCGGTGAACGAGGCCAGGGCGGCGGTCGCGGCCGCGTCCCGCCGGCTCGCCGAGGCCGGCCTGCTCGTCGGCACGGCCGGCAACGTCAGCGCCCGCGTGGGCGACCTGGTCGCGATCACCGCGACCGGCGTACGCCTCGGCGCGTGCTCACCTGACGACGTCACCGTCGTCGACCTCGACGGCGCCGTCATCGAGGGCACCCTCGCTCCGACCAGCGAGCTGTCCCTCCACCTCGGGGTGTACGCCGACGGCCCGACGGAACAGCAGGGCGCGGTCGTCCACACCCACGCGCCCTTCGCCACCGCACTCGCGTGCGTGCTCGACGCGCTGCCGGTGCTGCACTACCAGCAGCTCGCGCTGGGCGGCGAGGTCCGCGTGGCGCCGTACGCCACCTTCGGCACGCCCGAGCTCGCCGCCGCCGTGCGCACCGCGCTCGCCGGTCGCAGTGCCGCCCTGCTCGCCAACCACGGCTCGGTCACCCTCGGCGGCTCGCTCGACCAGGCGGTCGAGAACGCGCTCCTGCTGGAGTGGCTGTGCCAGCTGCACCACCGGGCCAGTGCCCTCGGCACGCCGCGGGTGCTCACCGAGGAGCAGCAGCTCGACGTCATCGAGGCCGCGCTGTCGCGCGGCTACGGCAGCACCCAGGAGATCTGAATGAGCATGGTGGTCGCCGCCGTCGGCGTGCACGTCCTCGACACCCACGTCCTCGGGATCGATTCGATCCCCGAGGGCTCCGAGGGCCAGCTGGTCGAGACGATCCGGATGTCGCCGGCCGGCACCGCGGGCGGCACCGCCGTGGTGCTCAGCCGGCTGGGCGCGAGTGTCCGGTCGTACGGCGCCGTCGGCACCGACCCTGTCGGCGACACCCTGCTCGCGCTGCTGGCCCGGGAGGGCGTCGACGTCGCCGGACTCGTGCGCAAGGACTCCGCGCAGACGTCGGCGTCGGTGCTGCCGGTGCGCCCCGACGGCGACCGCCCGGCCTGGCACTGCATCGGCACCAACGGCGCGTTCACGCTCGACGACCTGCCGTCCGACGTGCTGTCCGGCGTGACCCACCTCCACCTGGGCGGGCCGGAGTTCCTCGGCGGCGACGCGGCCGGCGAGCTGCTCGCCCGCGCCCGCGCCGCCGGCATCACCACGTCCGTCGACATCCTCGCGCCGGGCGACCCGGACATGCTGGCCTGGATCGCAGCGGCCCTCCCCCACACCGACCACCTGCTCCCCAACGACGAGCAGGTCCTCGGCTTCACCGGCGCCACCACCCTCGCCGAGGGGGCGCAGGCCCTGCTCGCCGCGGGCGCGGGCTGCGTCGCGGTCACCCAGGGCGCTCGGGGCGCGCTGGTGGCGAGCGCCGACGGGGTGACGGAGGTGCCGGCGTACCCGATCGAGGTGGTCGACACCACCGGCTGCGGCGACGCCTTCTCCGCGGGCTACCTGCGCGGGCTCGCCCTCGGCAGGACGCCCGTCGAGGCGGCCGCGCTCGGCTGCGCCACCGCCGCGCAGGTCGCGCAGGGCTTGGGCACCGACGCGGGGAGCTACGACCTGGCGGCGGTCGAGGCCTTCGCGGAGGCCGCCACCACGACGACCTGAGGGCGCTCGTCGATGGTCCGCCACGCCGGCGACAGCAGGGGCGCCATCGTGGTCACGAGGTAGGCGACCCCGAACAGCATCAGGCCGGCGGACAGGCCGGTGCCGGTGACCGCCAGACCGGCGAGCAGGCCGCCGAGCGGCATCAGCGACCACGACGCGGCGAGCGACAGCGCGCTGACCCGGCCCATCGCGTCCTCGGGGATCCGCTCGAACTGCACGGCGCCGAGGACCGGGTTGATGAACCCGGCACCGAACCCGGCGACCACGTGCACCAGCGCGACCAGCCACAGCGGCGCACCGACGGCGAGCACGATCCAGCGCGGGGCACCGGCGAGGAGGTAGCCGACGAGATACGTGCGGAACCGCGGCAGTCGCTCGGCCCGCCAGGTCGCGAGCACCGAGCCGACCAGGGCGGCACCGCCCCGGCAGGCACCGAGGAGGCCGATCGCCGCCGGGCCACCGCCCACGTCGTCGGCCCAGACCGGCAGCATCACCGACGAGTAGCCCTGGTCGAGCAGGTTGGTCACCGCGACCATCACCATCATCGCGAGCAGCACCGGGTCGCGGCGCAGCACGTCCCATCCGCCCCGCAGCTCGGCGAGGTACGACGACCCCTGCGGCTCCGGCCGCACGCTGCCGACCCGACGGGTCGCCACCGCGAGCACCGCCGCGCAGGCCAGGAAGGAGCCCGCGTCGACC
Source organism: Nocardioides sp. QY071 (assembly GCF_029961765.1). NCBI lineage: Bacteria > Bacillati > Actinomycetota > Actinomycetes > Propionibacteriales > Nocardioidaceae > Nocardioides > Nocardioides sp. QY071. The sequence continues at coordinate 183,595 of NZ_CP124681.1, read as the reverse complement.
AGCAGCGCAGTCGCTGGCCCGAGCACCGCGACCAGGCCGCCGCCGACCGCCGCACCGACCAGTGCGGAGAGCCGGTCCGTCGTACCGACCAGGCCGGTGACCCGCTCGGTGGGCAGCCCGACGTACCGCACCAGGGAGGGGACCATCGCGTGCCGCGCGGCCTCGGACGGTCCCCGCAGGGCACCGGTCACGGCCACCAGCGCCACGAGCACCGGGAAGTGCAGCCAGCCGGCGGCGTACGCGATCGGGACGGCGGCGACCGCGATCCCGGACGCGACGTCGAACCCGATCGCGACGCGGCGCGCGCCGGTGCGGTCGATCCACGGTCCACAGAGGGCCTGGGCGAGCACGAGCGGCAGCAGCCCGGCGAACGCCACCAGGCCGGTGCGGGTGGCCGACCCGGTCGTGGTCAGGACCAGCCACGGCACGGCGATCTGCGAGAGCCGGGTGCCGGCGAGCGAGATGGCGTCGGCGGCGAGGAAGCCCGCGAGGGCGCCCGAGCCCGCCCGCACGTCAGGCCTCCGGCGCGGGCGCGACGTGCCCGGGGACCGGGAACGCCTGGATCTGGAAGGCGAACGGCACCGCGTCCTCGTCCGGCTCGGCGTCGTCGACGGACGCGATCAGCTCCTTGATCCGCGCCACCAGGTCGGCGGCCTTCGCGGCCGGGATGGTGTGCACCCAGTCGCTCACCGTCGAGGCGGCCCGCCACTGCGGGGGCAGCAGCGGCCGCTCCTCCATCGCGGCCTGCAGGTTCTGGGCGTACATCACCGTCGCCGCCTGCAGGAACGCGTCGGCGACGTCGCGCTCCTCGGGCGTGCGGGCCTGCGCGGCACGGCTGTGCGTCTCCTGGTGCGCCGCCTTCCACCACCGGTCGCGGGCGTTGCCCCGGTCGGGGTCCTCGACCACGAAGCCGTGCTCGGCCAGCTGGCGCAGGTGGTACGACGTCGCGCCGCTGTTGAGCCCGAACCGGGTCGCGAGCGTGGTGGCCGTGGCCGGTCCCTCGATCCGCAGGTGGCTGAGGATCCGCAGCCGGGTGGGGTGGGAGAGGGCGCGCAGGCCCGCGAGGTCGGGGGTCACCACGCTGGGTCGCTGCTCGGTCATGGCTCGACCGTACAACCGCAAAGAAGTATTTGCAAACATATCTTTGCAGTCGCGTCCGGGAGGATGGCGCCATGAGCTTCGAGATCCGGCCTCAGCGCCCCGACGACGACGATGCGACGAGGCAGCTGATCGGCGCCGCCTTCGGCGCCGAGGGCGCCGCCGTGGTCGGGGTGTGGGGCGACGTGGTCGCCCGCGGACACGACCGGGCCCAGCTGGTCGCGGTCGACGCGACCGGGGCGCTGGTGGGCCACGTCGGGCTCAGCCACGGCTGGCTCGACACCCGGCAGGCGCTGGTCGACGTGCTCGTGCTCAGCCCGCTCAGCGTCGCGCCCGCCCACCAGGGCCGGGGAGCCGGTGCGGCGCTGCTCGAGGCCGCGGTCGCGGAGGCGGACCGGCTCGGTGCGCCGGTCGTCGTGCTCGAGGGCGACCCGGGCTACTACTCGCGGCACGGCTGGTCGCCGGCCGCCGAACTCGGCATCGAGGCGCCCACCCGGCGGGTGCCCGGACCGGCGTTCCAGGCGGTGCCGCTGGCGTCGTACCAGACCTGGATGACGGGCCGGGTCGTCTACCGCGACGTGTGGTGGGAGCACGACTCCACCGGCCTGCGCGACCCGGTGCTCGCCGACATCGAGGCCCGCCTCGGCTGAGCTCTACCCGGGTGTTGTGGCCACTACCCGGGCGCTGGTGCAGCACTTTTCGTGCCGCAACACTTAGTTACAAGCGGCGGGCGCGCCCTACTTCGGCTCGAGGCCCGCGATCTTCCAGCCGTCGCCCACCCGCTTCATGGTGACCTCGACCCGGCTGCCGGAGACCGACGTACCGCCCTTGCCGCCGTCCTCGCCCTTGGCTGCGGTGGTGGTCTGGGTGAGGAACAGCAGTACGACGACCCGGTCGCGGGTGCCGCGGACCACGCCGGCCGCGTTGACGGCGGCGGTCGTGGAGATGCCGCGCTGGGCGGCGGTCGGCTCGACGACCTCGTCGAGGATCTTGCCGTAGTCGGCGTGGAAGCCGCCGGTGGTCTGGTCGTCGGCGGTGGCCAGGTCGGCGTCGAGGGTCGCGGCGTCGTAGCCCAGCAGGGCCGGGACCCGCTCCTTCGCGGCGGCCAGCGCGTCGGCGCGGGCCTCGGTGAGGTCGGCGGCGCGCTGGGCGCCGAGGGTGACGGCGACGGCGAGAGCCAGGAGAGCGAGTACGACGGCGGCGAGGATGGTGCGGCTGCGCAGGGCGGTCATGCGACGAACTCCAGTCCGGACACCAGCCAGTCCCCCTTCACCTTCTGCAGGTCGACCGTGAGCCGGTAGTTCCGCGGCTCGGCGGCGGACGTCTGCTTGTTCTGGACCGACCCGGCGGCCGCGACGATCACCGTGGCCCGCTCGCCGGCCAGCTTCACCAGGCCGGCGGAGACGACGTCGCCGCTGGCCCGGACGGCGTTGTCGGCGAGCGCCTGCTGGAGCCGGTCGGCCTGGCCCTCCAGCTCGCTGCGGAAGCCGGCGGTCGCACCGGCGAGCAGCTTCTTCATGTCGGCGTCCGAGGTGGCCGAGCTGATGTCGACCAGGCCCTCGACCTCGGCGGTCGCGGCGGCGATCGCGTCCTTCTCGTCGGCGGCCTGCGCCCGCTCGTCCTGCCAGGCCGACGCCCGCTGGCCGGTGAGGACGAGCAGGGCCACCGCCGCCAGGGCGGCGGCCGCCCCGCGCCAGGTCTTCACCGGACCCCCAGGGGTGCCAGCACGAGGATCTTCCACAGCTCGTCTCCTCCGGTCTCGGGCGCATCGGCAGAGGCCGGCGCGGTCACGGTCGTGGTGCCGTCGCCGTGTCCGACGGCGAGGTCGTAGGCGACCGTGCCGCTGGAGTCCGGCCACACGCCGCCTCCGAAGTGCTCGCCACAGGCGGCGGGGGTGTTGCCGCGGCCGTCGCCCCCGGGGCACGGCAGGTTGCGGGCGCCGCGGACGGCGGTCGGGTTGTCGGGCGCGATCTCGCAGTGCGCCAGGGGGTCGACGTCGCGGACCTCGGTCGCACGCGGGTTGCGCCGCTCCTTCGGCGACAGGTAGCCGCTCTGGCAGGTCGGCGGGTTGTTGAGCGCGGCGCGCAGGTCGAGCTTCACGTCGCCGTGCTCGGCCCGCGGGTTGATCGCCGACTGCAGCCGCGCGACGAGCGAGGGGTAGACGACGAGCGTCTGGTGCAGCTGCGGCAGGTAGGTGTTGAGCACCTGGGCGTTGGTGGTCAGGTTGGCCAGCATCATCGGCAGTACCGGCTGCAGGTCGGTGACCGTGCGGGTGGCCGCGTCGAGGCCGCCGGGTGCGTTCTTCAGCAGAGTGCGTACGGCGGCCGAGTCGCCGGCTGCGAGGGCGGTGGTGAGCTCGTCCAGGGAGGCGGCGTACGACTGCGTCCGCGAGCCGAGGTCACGCTGGGTCTCGAGCACCGGCTGCACCGCGGCGATCAGCGAGGTGGTGGCGTCGATCCGCGCCTGGGCCTCGCTCAGCACGTCGCCGGTGGAGTCGACCAGCTCGTTGAGGTCGGGGCCCGCGCCGCCGAGTCCGGCGTCGACCTCGTCGAGGACCCGCTTGGTCTCCGCCTTCGGCACCGACTCCAGCAGCCGGTTGACCGAGTCCAGGACCGGCGTGATCTGCGGCATCTCGACGGCCCGCTCGCGCGGGATCCTCGCGCCGTCGGCGAGCACCTCGCCTCCCGCGGGCGGGGTGCGGGGGTCGACCAGGTCGACGTACTGCTCGCCGACGGCGGAGGTGCTGTGCAGCTCGGCGGACGCGCCGGCCGGGATCTTCGCGTCGTTGTCGAGGCGCAGCGTGGCGATCGCGCCCTCGTCGGTGACCTCGAGCTTCGAGACCTGGCCGACCTCGACGCCGCGGTAGGTGACCGCGGCCTTCGGGTAGAGCCCGCTCGCGTCCCCGAAGTCGACGTCGACGTCGTAGACGCCGATGCCGAGCATGGCCGGCACCCGGGCGTACTGGAAGAACGCGAGGCCCAGCGCGACCACCGCGAGGACGGTGAAGATGCGCAGCTGGCGCTTGATCAGCGGGGTGAGCAGCATGGCCTAACAGCCTCCGAGGATCTTCTTGAGCAGGCCGCAGTCCGGCACGGGCTCGGCCGGTGCAGCCGGCGTCTGCACGTCGCCGGACGTCGTCGGCTCGGTGGGCGCGGGCGTGCCGGGCGCCGGGACCGGAGCCTCCGGTACGGCGGGGGTCTCCGGCGCGGCGGCGTCGGCCGGCGGCGTCGCAGGTACGCCGATCAGGCCGAGCCAGCTGGCCAGCAGGCTGCTGTCGCGCAGGTCGAGCGTGGCGAACAGGTTGGCGTAGTCCCCGCGCAGCGCGTTGCGCGCGGTCATCACCGGGAACGGGATGGTGAGCGCGATCTTGAGCGACTCGGGCAGCGACTCGCTGGCCTGGCCGAGGTGCTCGAGGATCGGGCCGAGGGAGTCGAGGTTGGCGAGCAGTGCGGTCTCGCTCGCGCGGATCACCTCGCTCGCGCGGACGCCGGTGCGGCTGGTCCTGGTGACCGCCTTGACCAGCCGGTTGCGCTCCTGGTCGAGCACCTTCAGGCCGGGGGTGATCCGGTCGATGGCAGTGGCGATCTGCTGCTGGTCCTGACGCAGGCCGGCGCTGAGGCTGTTGAGCGACTCCAGCGCGCGCACGATCTCGGACTTGTTGGCGTCGAGCACCGAGAGCAGGTCGTTGGTGTGCCGGATCAGGCCACGGGTGTCGGGCACCCGGTCCCGCAGCGCCGTCGAGAGCTCGCCGGTGATGGTGCTGATCTGGGACAGGCCGCCGTTGTTGAGCAGCAGCGCGACGGCGCCGAGGACCTGCTCGGTGGCGGGGTAGGTGCCGGTCTGCGCGACCGGCACCACCGCACCCTCGGCCAGCCGGGCGCCGGCGGGGTGAGTTCCGGTCGAGCCGTCGGGGGCCGAGACCTCGACGTACTGGGCACCGAGGAGGGTCTTCTGGCCGATCGAGAACACCGCGTCCGCGGGCAGCACCACGTCGTCGAGCAGGTGCAGGTCGACGACCGCCTCCCAGCCCTCGGCGCGGATCTCGCCGACGGTGCCGATCACGACGTTGTCCTTCTGGACCGTCGAGTTCGGGACCAGGTTCTCGATCTGGTCGAAGTGCACCTCGACGGTGTAGCCGTCGTCGCCGACCGCGACCTGGCCGGGCAGCGTGTTGTCGTTGGGCTGGATGTCGCAGCCGGTGAGGGCGAGCCCCGCCACGACGACGGCGGGTAGGAGGGCGCGGGAGAGGGTCACTGGGTGCCTCCGATCGAGCCGATCCCGAGCAGGTCGATCAGCGGTTGCAGCACCTTCGCGCACTGCTCGGCCGTGCCGCCGACGCCGAGGACCGCGCCGCAGAGCAGCTGAGGGACGTTGTCGAGCGCCGAGAGCGTGGCCCGGCCGGTGATCGCCTGGTCCTGGATGGTGTTGCTGAGGTCGACGATCGCGTGCGGCGCGACGTGCAGGACGCCGGCGAGCTCGTTGGACCGGTCGGCCAGGGTGGCGGCGAGCAGGTTGACGTCGGTGGTCGTGGTCCGGATCTGCTTGCGATGCCTCTTGAAGTACTTCTCCGTCGCCTCCAGCACCCGGCCGAGGTCGGTCAGGGCTCCGGTGAGGTTGGTGCGGTTGTCGGCCAGGACGGTGCTGACATCGTCGAGCTCGGTCGTGAAGCCCCGCACCGCCGCGTCGTTGAGGGCGAGGTTGCGGGTGAACGTGTCGAGGTGCTCGATGGTCGAGAAGAGGTCGGATCGTCCGTCGGACAGGGCCGTCGCGGCGCTACGGAGCTCGGCGATCGAGGTCCGCAGCTGGTCGGAGTTCCCCTCGGCCAGGCTCTGGTCGATCGCCTTGATCGCGACCGCCAGCGGTCCGTCCTGCTTGCCCGCATCGGGGCCGAGGGTGGTCGCCAGGTCGGTCAGCTGCTGCTTCACGTCGTCGAAGGTGACCGGTACTGCGGTCCTCTCCTTCGCGATGGTGGCGCCGTCCTCGAGACGCGGGCCGCCGTCGTAGACCGGCTCGAGCTGGACGAACCTCCCGCTGACCAGGCTGGGCGACACGATCGCGGCGTGCGCCTCGGCGGGGATCGGCCGGCCGGAGTCGACCTTCAACGTGACCAGCACACCGTCGGGCCTGTTCTCGATCGCGGTGATCTTGCCGACCTTCACGCCGAGCACCTTGACGTCGTCACTGACGTTGAGGCCCTCGGCGCTGGCGAAGTACGCGCGCACCGTGGTGCTGCTGGTGTCGCGGTTCCACGCGAAGAGGCCCGCCAGGACGGCGGCGATCACGAGCGCGACCAGGATCTTCTTGCTCACGAGACGGTTCACGGCACGACTCCCGACAGGATGGGGGCGAGGGTCCCGGGGGAGGTGAGGTTCTGGATGTAGGCGTCGAACCACGGCCCGCTCGAGATCGCCTCGCCGAAGGCGGTGGCGTAGCCCTGCAGGCCGACGATGCTGGCCTGCAGGTTCTTCTTGTTCGTGTTGAGCACGTCGACCACGCCGTCGAGCTCGTCGAGCGCCGGCCCGAGCACGTCGTCGGTGTCCTCGAGCAGCAGCCGCAGCTGCCCGGCCAGGGAGCGGGCGCTCTTCAGCAGGCTGACCACCACGTCCTGGCGGGCGTCGAGCTCGCTGAGCAGCGAGCGCCCACTGGTGAGTAGCGAGGCGATCTGCTGGTCCCGGCCGGCCAGCACGCCGGTCACACTGTCGGCGTGCGCGAGCAGCGAGCGCAGCTCGTCGTCGTTGGACGAGACCGCCCGCGACAGGGCGGTGATCCCGTCCAGCGCCGGGCGCAGGTCGGGGCTCGAGGACGACAGCGTCCTCGACGCCTGGTCCAGCGCGGCCGCGAGCTGCGCCTTGTCGATGCTCGCCGTGGTCTCGGTGAGCTCGTTGAGCGTGCTCGTCAGGTTGTACGGCGACGAGGTGCGCGCCAGCGGGATCGACTCCCCTGCCCCGATCTCCCCGGTCCCGCGGGGCACCAGCTCCACCGCGGCCCGACCGAGCAGGGTCATCGTGATGATCCGGGCCTCGGTGCGGTCGCCGAGCACGATGTCGGGATCTGTCAGCACCACGTCGGCGACGACGTGCTTGTGGTCCAGGCGGACCTCGCGGACCTTGCCGACCTGGGCGCCCGACACCATCACGGCGTCGCCACCCTTGAGGCCGCCGGCCTCGGCGAACTGGACGTGCACGACGTCGCTGTTGCCGATCAGCGGCAGCTTGTTGATGTTGAGCGCCGCGAGCACGGCGAGGACGAGGACGACGGTGCCGGCCAGGCCGCGAGCGGCCAGCCGGTCGGGGCTGGTCACGCGGCTCACTTCTTGCACCTCGGGGCGTCGGAGTAGATCCACGGCGTCGTGACGTCCGCGCCGGCCAGGCCGGTCTGGATCCGCACACCGCAGAGGAAGAAGTTGAAGTAGTTGCCGTACGACGCGGTGTTCTGGATCGCGCGGTAGTGCGCCGGCAGGTTCTCGAGGACGGTCTCCAACGTCCCTGCGTTCTCGTTGACGCCGCGGGCCGAGACGGCCAGGCCCTGGAGGTCGGTGCGCAGGTCGCCGCGCGCCTTCGTCACGAGGCCGGTCGTCGTGGTCGCGAACTCATCGATCCGAGCGGCAGCGTCGAGGACCTGGGTGTCCTGCTGGTCGAGCCCGGTCAGCAGCTGGTCGAGCCGGTCGAGCAGCAGCCCGAGGGTCGCCTTGCGGTCGTCGAACGTGCCGAGGACGCTGTTGAGGTTGCCGATCACCTGGCCGATCAGCTCCTCGCGGCCGCCGATGGTGGTGGTGAACGACGCGACGTGCTGCACCAGCGTGGCGACGGCGGCCTGCTGGCCCTGGAGCACCTGCACCAGCTGGCCGGACAGCTCGTTGACCTGGGTCGGGCTGAGTCCGGCGAACAGCGGCTTGAAGCCGTTGAGCAGGGTGTCGAGGTCGAGTGCGGACGCGGTCTGGCTGGCGGGCAGGGTGCCACCGGCCGCGAGAACCTCGCCCGTGTCCCCCTCCCCGCGGGTCAGCTGGACCACCCGGTCGCCGATCAGGTTGCGGTACTGGATGGTCGCGTGGGTGCCCTTGGTCAGCTGCTGGTCCTCGCCGACGTCGAACCTCACGAGCACCGTGTTGTCCTTGCGTACGTCGATGCCGGTCACCTTGCCGACGTCGACGCCGGCGACGCGGACCTCGTCACCGACCGCGAGGCCGGACACGTCGTCGAAGACGGCCTTGTAGTCGTCGCGGTCCCCGGGCCGGTACTCACCGGTGACGGCGGCGACCCACACCGTGAAGACCGCGGCCAGCGACAGGAAGGCGGTGAACTTGATCAGGTCGGCGCGCTGGCGCCGCTTCTCGGGACTCAGCCGACTCTTCGAGGTGGTGCTCATGGCAGGTTCCCCACTCCCTCGAGGACGCCCAGCAGCGTGTCGGCCACGGCCTCGCTGGGCGTGGGCTGCGGGCCGACGTACGGATTGGCACCGGTGCGGAACGACGGCGGCACGGCCCTGCCCTCCTGCGCGTCGACGTACGGGAGGCCGTAGCACGCCGGGCCGTTGTCGGCGCCGAGCTCGGGCAGGTTCTCCTCGTAGGTGTACGGGTCGCGGCCCGGGATGATCCGGGTGAAGGTGGTGACGCCCGGGTGGGTGCCGCCGACCGCGGCCTCGGCGAGCTTGTTGGCCGACGCGAGGCCGAGCACGAGGCAGGGCAGCTCGGGTGAGTAGCGCTCGAGGACGTCGCTCACCGGTCGCAGCAGGCCGAGCGAGGTGACCAGGCCCTGCCGCGAGCTGCGCAGCAGGATGTCGGTCTGGTCGCTGAACCCGGTCAGGCTGCGCTCGAGGGCCCGCAGCGAGGCCTGCTGGCGGACCAGCGTCTGGGAGACCTCGCCGGTGTGGGTGAGCGTGGCGACCAGGTCGGGTCGGGCGATGTCGTAGACGTCGGCCACGTCGTCGGCCACCCGGAGGTCGGCGGACAGGGTGCGCAGCGACGGGTTGAGGGACTGCAGGTAGGTGTCGGTCCGGGTGATCAGGTCGCCGATCAGCTGGCCGCGCTCCTCGACGGCGCCGGCGACCGCGGTCAGCGCGGAGTTCACCTCGGCGGGGCGGGCGACGTCGAGCACCTTCGTGAGGTTCTCGAACGCCTCGTCGACCTCGACGGTGACCCGGTCGGCCGGGATCACGGCGCCGGCCTCGATCGTCCCGCCGCTGCTCCCGTCACTGCTGTGGGCCGGCGGCGTCAGCTGGACGTACTTCGCGCCGAACGCCGTCGGCGGCACGATCTGCGCCGTCACGTCAGCCGGCACGCGGTCGACCTTGTCGGCGTCGATCTCGAGCTCGATGCTGACCTTCCCGTCGGCGCTCGGGCTGTTGTCGACGTGGCTGACCCGGCCGATCTCGACGCCGCGCAGCTTGATCGGCGCCCCGGAGGCGAGGGTGAGGCCGGCCCGGTCGGACTGGACGGTGACGAGCACGTTGTCCTCGAAGGCACCGCGGTACTTGGCGATGGTGCCGGCGACCAGCGCCGCGACCAGGGCGATGAACAAGAACCCGTAGACGACCTGCCGGTCGACGTGGTGCGCGTGCTTCTCCCTGGGCGATCTGGTGCTCATCGTCTCCTCACCCCGCGATGTGGACCGACGGACCGCCCCAGATGGCGATCGCGAAGATCAGGTCGATGAACATGGTCGAGATGAGCGCCGAGCGGACGGCCTTGCCGACCGCCTTGCCCACGCCGGCAGGGCCGCCGGCCGCGCGGAAGCCGTGGTAGCAGCAGATCGAGACGATCACGAGCGCCATCAGCGCGACCTTCACGATCGCGAGGAACAGGTCGCTCGGGATGAGGAAGGTGTCGAAGTAGTGCTGGTAGGTGCCCGGCGCCTGGTCGTAGCCGACCGTGACGACGACGTACGTCGCCAGCCAGCACATCATCAGCGCGATCGCGAAGAGGGGGACGACGGCGATCAGGCCCGCGATGATCCGGGTCGTCACCAGGTACGGCACCGGCGGGACCGCCATCACCTCGAGTGCGTCGATCTCCTCCGAGACCCGCATCGCCCCGATCTGCGCGGTGAATCCGGCGCCGACGGTCGCGGTCAGCGCGATGCCGGCGATGATCGGCGCGACCTCGCGGGTGTTGAAGTACGCCGAGAAGAAGCCCGACAGCGTCGAGACACCGATGTTGTCGAACGAGGTGTAGGCCTGCAGGCCCACCTCGATGCCGGCCGCCGCGGTGAGGAACCCGATGACCAGCACTGTGCCGCCGATCAGGGCGAGCGCGCCCGAGCCGAGGGAGACCTCGGCCAGCAGTCGCACGACCTCCTTCGGATAGTGCTTGAGCGCCCGCGGCATGTGCGAGTAGGCGTTGCCGTGGAAGCTCAGCTGGTCTCCGAGTCGGCGCAGCGAGGACATCGGCCTGCCGACGTGGCGAGCGATGAAGCCCGGAGCCGTCGTACTCATCGTCGCCTCACGCTCCGAGCTTGATCTGGAGGAACAGGGCACTGATCACGCTGTTGGCGGCGAACAGCAGCATGAACGCGAAGACCACCGTCTGGTTCACCGCTTCGCCGACGCCCTTCGGGCCGCCCTTGGCGTTGAGGCCGAGGTAGCAGGCGGTCAGGCCGGCCAGCAGCCCGAACACCGCGGCCTTGGCCTCGGAGGCCAGGAAGTCCGGCAGCCCGACGAGCAGCGTGAGGTCGGAGAGGTAGAGGCCGGGGGTGGCCCCCTGGAGCACGACCGAGAAGAAGTACCCGCCGACCAGGCCGACCACGGTCACCATCCCGTTGAGGGCGACGCCGACCAGGGTCGAGGCCACCACGCGGGGTACGACGAGCCGCTCGATCGGGTCGATGCCGAGGGTCACCATCGCGTCGATCTCCTCGCGGATCTTCCGTGAGCCGAGGTCCGCGCAGACCGCGGTCGCACCGGCACCGGCGACGACGAGGACCGAGACGATCGGGCCGATCTCGCGGACCACCGCGACCGCGGCGCCCGCACCGGCGAGGTCGACCGCGCCGATCTGGATGAGCAGCTGGTTGACCTGGAAGATGATCACGACGCAGAACGGGATCGACACCAGCAGCGCCGGCCCGAACGAGACCGTCGTGATGAACCAGGCCTGCGAGATGAACTCGCGGAACTGGAAGCGCCGCGTGAACATCTGGCCGAACACCTTGCCGACGAAGCTGTAGAAGTCGCCGAAGGTTCCGAGCGTCTTGAACACGAGGGTCGAGCGGACCGCCTCGCGGGCGACCTGCCGGGTGCGCTCGTCCATCCCGTCCGGTCCGGCCCGGCGCTTGCCGGGTGCCTCGACGGTCGGTGCCGCGGTCATGCGGGTGCCTCGGGCTTCACGACGTACAGCGGGAGGCGTAGCGCAGCCGGTGCGGTCGGGGGCACAGCCGCCCGCACCGGCGCGATCGGGGAGAGCCGCTCGTAGCCGGCTCCGAGGTCGGGGCGGTGGTCCGCCTCTCCCTGGTTGGGCCACACCGCCATCGCGCGCTCGGCCTGCGCGGTGATGGTCAGGCTGGGGTTGACGCCGAGGTTCGCGGAGATCGCGGCGCCGTCGACGACGTGCAGTCCGGGATGCCCGTAGACCCGGTGGTAGGCGTCGATCACCCCGGTCTGCGGGGAGTCCCCGATCGGGCAGCCGCCGAGGAAGTGCGCGGTCATCGGGATGTTGAAGATCTCGCCGGTGGTGCTGTAGGAGCCGCCGTCGATCTTGTCGCTGATCCGGCGTACCACCTCGTTGCCGGCGGGGATCCAGGTCGGGTTCGGCTCGCCGTGGCCCTGCTTCGAGGTGAGCCGCACCCTGTCCGTGCGACGCAGCCCGCGCCTCTTCGGGAACACCGTGATCGAGTTGTCGCTGGTCTGCATGACCAGCGCGATGATCGTGCGCTCGGGCCAGCTGCCCAGGCCGAAGATCGTGGACAGCAGCAGCAGCGGGTGGAGCGCGGCCTGCCCGAGCCAGCGCACCCAGCGCGGGGTCCGGCCGCCGCCGTCGGTCATCAACGTGAGCAGCATCCCCATCAGGCCCGAGCCGACGCCGTAGCGGACCGGCTCGACGTGGGTGACCTCGTCGGGGTGGATCGAGGAGGTGATCGCGACGCCGTGGTGGAAGTCGTACTCGCCCTTGTTGCGCAGCTTGGTGCTCGACGCGCACAGCGCCTCGGAGTTGGTGCGGGTCAGGTAGCCGAGCCGGTCGGACAGCCCGGGCAGGTCGCCGGAGCGGCGCATGCCGTGCAGCAGCTCCTGGGTGCCCCACGTCCCGGCGGCCAGCACGACCTGGCCGGCGCTGATCGTCGTCGTACGACGAGCCGAGCGGCCCGAGCGGTGCGTGACGACGTCGTACCCGCCGTCCTGCCGGGGCCGGACCGCGGTGACGGTGGTGCGCTCCCGGACCTCCGCGCCGATCTTCTCGGCGAGGTAGAGGTAGTTCTTGAGCAGCGTGTTCTTGGCGTTGTGGCGGCAGCCCGTCATGCACTCGCCGCACTCCAGGCAGCCGCGGCGCTCGGGCCCGGCGCCGCCGAAGTAGGGGTCCGCGATCGCCTCGCCCGGCGTGCCGAAGCAGACGCCGACGGGCGTCGCGCGGTAGGTGTCGCCGACACCCATCTCGTCGGCGACCTCCTTCATGATCACGTCGCTGGGCGTGACCGTGGGGTTCTCGACGACGCCCAGCATCCGGCTCGCCTGGTCGTAGTACGGCGCCAGCTCGGCTTTCCAGTCGGTGATGTGCGCCCACTGCGGGTCGTTGTAGAACGCGTCCGACTTCGGCTGGTAGAGCGTGTTGGCGTAGACCAGCGAGCCGCCGCCGACACCCGCGCCGGCGAGCACGACCACGTCGCGCAGCAGCCGGATCCGCTGGATGCCGAAGCAGCCCAGGCGCGGCGCGAAGAGGAACTTGCGCACGTCCCAGGAGGTCTTCGCGAACTCCTCGTCCTCGAACCGGCGCCCGGCCTCGAGCACCAGGACCCGGTAGCCCTTCTCGGCGAGGCGCAGGGCCGTGACCGAGCCGCCGAAGCCGGAGCCGACCACGACGACGTCGTACTCGAAGTCAGCGCGCATGCGGCTGCACCCCCATGAGAACGGCAAGCCCCTGTGCCGGGCCCGCCTGTGAGCGCCCAGTCCACCCGGTGACGGTGGTCACGCTCTCGTGGTCGCAGTCCAAAGAACCGGGACCGCGTTGTCACCGTGCACAAAGCCGGCCGTGCACCCCTAGGGTGAGCGGATGAGCAGCGAGTCCGTGCCGTCCGACCTCGCACCGTGGCTGCTGGCGTACGCCGCCGAGTCGGCCCAGCCCGACCAGGTGGAAGCCTGGGTCGACCGGGTGAAGGCGGCGATCGTGCGCGAGATGCCCGAGGTCGAGCTCGTCGACGGCCTGTCCGAGACACTGCGGCTGACGATCCGCGATCACTGGCTGGCGTTCCTCGGCGACTTCGCCCAGCCCGAGCAGCACTTCCACCTCCCCGAGGCGGCCCGCGTCCTGTCCGTCGACATCGCCGACCGGCAGCTGCCGCTGGAGTCGCTGATCCGGTTCTACCGGGTGGCCCAGCAGGAGGTGTGGGCCTATGTCAGCGAGCTGATCAGGGCACTCCCCCCGGCCGACTTCGACCGGGCCGACCTGCTCATGTACTTCTGGAACCGGGCCGGGGTCTGGCTCGACCAGTCGATCACCGAGTCCATCGCGGCCTACGAGGCCGCGCGCTCACGGGTGCTGGCCGGCGCGGCCGCCCAGCGCTTCGAGTCGGTGCGCTCGATCCTCGCCGGCGAGCTGAGCGACGCCCGCGAGGCGTCCGCCGCACTGGGGGGCTACCCGATCTCGGTGCACCACACCGCGGTCGTCCTGTCCGTCGGCGACGCCGAGCAGGCCGGCGCCCTCGAACCACTGGCCGCCGACCTCGCCCGCCGGATCGGCGCCGCCAACCCGCTCATCGTCAAGCCCGGCGGCCGCCAGCTTTGGATGTGGCTCGGCACCCGCGACCAGCCGGACCTCTCGGGACTCGTGGCTGCCGCAGCCGACCTGCGGACCGGGAGCGTCGTGGTGGGCGTCGGCTCCGCCACCCCCAACATCGCCGGCTTCGTCGCCTCCCACCGCGAGGCCCAGGGCACGCTGCGGGTCACCGCACCCGACTCCGACGACTGGCTGGCGGTGTACGCCGACGTCGAGCTGCCCGTGCTGCTCGGCTGCTCGCCGGAGGTCGACCGGTTCACGACCCGCCAGCTCGGGCCGCTCGCCGGCGAGGACGAGGGGGTGCAGCGGATCCGGGAGACACTGACGGCGTACCTCGACAGCGGCGGCAGCGCCGAGGAGGCCGCGCGGACGCTGGTGGTGCACCGCAACACGATCCGCTACCGGCTCGGCCAGGCCGAGGAGATGCTCGGCCGGCCGATCACCCGGATCAGCCCGCAGCTCTCCGTCGCGCTGCGGCACCACGCGCTGTTCCACCGCGGCTGACCGTCCGCATGTCACTCAACAGACATCTTCTTCGAACAATGTCACTCAAAGGCCAGTAGAGTGACATTGTGGACCTCAGTATGTTCGGGAAGGACGCCCCGGGAGCACTTGTCGCCATCAGCGGCAGCGATCCCGTTCTCGGGGCGTGGCAGCACCACGCGTTCGTACCGGACCCCTTGCCATCGACCATGCCGGACCTGAGCCCTCAGACGTATCTCGCGGTCGCCGACGCACGGGCCGCCTTGGCTGCCCTCGACAGCACCGCGCGGCAGCTTCCGAATCCCACATTGCTGCGCACTCCCACCCTGCGCTTGGAGGCGCAGAGCACATCGGCGCTGGAAGGCACCTACGCGCCTGTGGCTGAGGTCCTCACGGCGGACGAGGATGCCCCGACCACGCCCGAGCTGCTCGAGATCCTCAACTACGTCCGCACGGCCAATCACGGCTTCGACTGGGTCGCCGATGGCCGGCCGGTCTCGGCCGCCTTCATCAGCGATCTCCAGGGCCTACTCATGCGCGGCACGCCTTTGGCGGACGTCAGCGGTCGCCCCAGGGAGACGCAGGTCGTGATCGGCGTCCGGAAGGAGGCGGATCCGCGTGACTTCGTCGTGCGCGGAGCAAGGTTCGTGCCTGCCCCTCCCGGCCCCGATCTCGAGGCCGGTCTGTCTGATCTCGTGGAGTGGATGCGCAGCGACCACCGCGGGCAGATAGATCCGGTCGTCGCGGCGGCGATGTCGCATTACCAGTTCGAGACGCTCCACCCGTTCCGCGACGGCAACGGCCGGGTGGGTCGCCTGCTCGTCGTGCTGACCCTCCAGATGTGGGGTGTCCTCAGCGAGCCGACCCTGACCGTCTCACCATGGTTCGAAGCTCGTCGGAGCACCTACTACGACCGCCTCCTCGCCGTGAGCACCCACGGCGACTGGGATGGATTCGTGCGCTTCTTCGCCACCGGGCTCCAAGCGGCCGCTGATGCGACGCGCGACGGCATGATCGACCTTGTGAGGATCCAGGAGGAGCTCCGACGGGTCGTCCAGTCCTCGAACCTTCGAGCCGGCAGCGCCCAAGCCGTCGTGGATCTGGCGGTGGCCAATCCCAGCTTCACGGTCCGTACCGTGGAGGCCGAACTGGGCCTCTCCTACGGCCGCGCCAACAAGCTCGTGGCACAGCTCGTCGAGCTGGACGTCCTGGACGTCGTCGACCCCAGCGCCTACAAGCGACGGTTCTTCGCGCCGCGCGTTCTCCAGACGTTGACGGACCGGCGAAGTCGATGAGGAGCCACGCCTGCCATCGACAGCGCACCGAAGGCGCACCCGGCAGGTGGGTGCGCCTTCGGTGGTCTGACGGTGACGCTCAGCCCTCGAGGGTCAGTGCCAGCACCGGGCAGGCCTGGACGGCGGCGTACACGTGGGCCCGGTCGGACTCCGGCGGGTGGGCGTCGAGGACGCTGACCAGCTCCTCGTCCTCGTCCACCTCGAAGTAGTCGTTGGCCATGGACTCGCACATCCCCAGGCCCTCGCACAACGCCTTGTCGGCCACGATGTGCATCACGCGCCGACCTTGCCGATGAGGTGGTGCCGCGGCTCGACGGCCTTGAAGTCGACCTTCTCGCGCACCCCGCAGTCGGGGCAGCACCAGTCGTCGGGGATGTCCTTCCACGCCGTACCGGCGGCGAAGCCCTCGAGCTCGTTGCCCTCCGCGACCTCGTAGGTGTACTGGCAGCCGGGGCACTGGGCGGCGAGCACCTCGCCCTCGAAGTCGTGGGCGCTGGTGTCGACCCGGACGGCGGCCTCGGCGGCGAGGAGCTCGGCGGGGACCGGGTACTTGCGCAGCAGCCTCTCGCGCTTGGCGGGGTGCAGGTTGGCCAGCCGCAGGTCACCGTCGTAGTGGGCGATGACGCGCTTGTCCATCAGGGCCCGGAAGGCCGGCGGGAACATCGCGACCACGATCATCCCGGTGTAGCCGGTCGGCAGCACCGGCGCGTCCTTGAAGTCGCGCAGGGTCTGGTAGCGGCGGGTCGGGTTCGCGTGGTGGTCGCTGTGGCGCTGCAGGTGGTAGAGCAGCACGTTGGTGGCGATGTTGTTGGAGTTCCACGAGTGCGCCGGCGTGACCCGCTCATAGCGCATCTTGCCCGGCGTACCGACCTTCTGGCGGACCATGCCGTAGTGCTCCATGTAGTTGACGACCTCGAGCAGCGAGAACCCGACGACGGCCTGCAGGAGGAGGTACGGCAGCAGGCTGAGCGGGTTGACGTCGTACGCGAGGCCGAGCCACAGCATCAGGCCACCCCACAGTGCCACGGTCATCAGCCAGGCGTTGAGCACGTCGTTGCCGAGGTGGAAGGGGTGCGTGCCCTTGCGCTGGTAGCGCTTGGCCTCGAGCTCCCACGAGCTCTTCAGCGAGCCGGAGACGGTGCGCGGCCAGAAGCGGTAGACGCTCTCACCCATCCGGGCGCTGGCCGGGTCCTCCGGCGTCGCGACGCGGACGTGGTGGCCGCGGTTGTGCTCGATGTAGAAGTGGCCGTAGAAGGTCTGCGCGAGGGCGATCTTGGACGCCCACCGCTCGAGCGACTCCCGCTTGTGGCCCAGCTCGTGGGCGGTGTTGATCGCGACGCCGCCGACCACGCCGACGGAGATCGCGAGGCCGACCTTGGCGAGGACGGACATGTCGGTGGTCGCGAGGTACCAGATCGAGGCGACGAACCCGCCGTACTGCACCGGCAGGTAGAGGTAGGTCACCCAGCGGTAGAACCTGTCGTTCTCGAGCGCGTCGATCACGTCGTCCGGCGGGTTGGTGTTGTCGTAGCCGGCCACCAGGTCGATCAGCGGGATGATCCCGAAGAACACGACCGGCGTCAGCCAGAAGAAGAGCGCGTCGTCCGTCGCCTCGAACAGCGCGATCCCCACGATCGGGGTGAGCGGAACGACGAGTCCGAGGATCCACAGGTAGCGCTTCTTGTCGCGCCACGGGACGGTCGTGCCGTCAGCTCCTCGGGTTGCGTACCTGGCCATCGGATGCCTCCTTGGACGTGGCGACGACAACGCTGTCGTGGTCGCCGGATAGGTCTCAACGGTGGCAGCGCGGCGGGCCCTGGCTCTCGGGCGAGGTGTACAAGTCGGGGCGGGGGCGTTGGCCTGCTGCACAACGCACAGATCCGGGGCTCGATGGGGGCGCGGGTCAGGCCGACGCCGCGCGGGGCGCCATCGCCCAGCGGATGGTGCCGACGGCCGCTGCGCCCATCGCCCGGACCGCGGTGCGCTCGGCCAGCGGGAGCCAGGGCAGCCGGAGCGGGACGCGCGTCCAGCGGGGCATCAGCCCCACCGCCGCCGAGGCCAGCCCGCCGTACGCCGGCCGGGCCAGCAGCGGCAGCGGGGGCCGCAGAAGCACGTAGCCGACGGCCTCGCGCGCCTCCGGCGTCCCGCGCAGCTCGGGTCGGAAGGACGCCAGGGTCTCCCCGAGCTCCACCACCGTGGTCGGTGGGTCGAGCACGCCGAGACGTCGCGCCACCGAGGCCGTCTGGGCGACGTAGGTGTCGTACCCGGCAGCGTCCAGCGGCTCGGCCCCGTAGACCCGGTGGGCGCGCAGGAAGCTGTCCACCTCCGCGACGTGCACCCACAGCAGCAGGTGGGGGTCGGAGGCGGCGTACGTCGTCCCGTCGGGCATCGTGCCGCTGACCCGGTCGTGGATCGCCCGCACGGCGTCGACCGTGCGCTGCGCATCGGCCGCCGTCCCGAACGTGGTGACCGCGAGGAACCGGCTGGTGCGCGCCAGCCGTCCCCACATGTCGCCGCGGTAGCCGGAGTGCTCCGACACGGCGCGCATCGCCGCGGGATGCAGGCTCTGCAGCAGCAACGCCCGGATCCCGCCGACGAACATCGCGGCGTCGCCGTGGACCCGCGCGATCGGGCTGTCGCCGTCGAACCACCGCGGACCGGGCGTGTGGTGGATCCGGTCGCGGTGGCGGGCACCATCAGGACCGGCGACCCGCAGGAAGAGCGCCTCCCCCAGCCGGCCGCGGACGTCCTCCACCGTCGGCAGGCGCCGGTCCGTCGTCATCCGTCCAGTGTGCCCGGGCGCGCAATTCCGTCCACCCGACTACCTGTCGACTCTCAGCGCGACACGCCGGGCCAGCAGGCGGTCTGCTGCTGAGAACCGCCGACCAGTCAGGTGGACAGCGTGTTACAGCGGGAGCGGCGGGCCGCGGCGGCGCTCACCGACGCGGCACCAGCAGTACGACGAGGACCGCCACCCCCGCAGCCGGTACGGCGACCAGCGCTGCCAGCACTCCCCAGAGGCTGTCGGGCATCAGCCACGTGAGGCCACCGCACAGCACGACCGGCGCCATCAGCCCGACCGCGACCCACGGCGAGCGGCCCAACACCAGCCAGCCGTACGCCGCGGCCAGCGTCAGCAGCAGGCAGGCCCACCCGATCGATCGGGCACCGTGGCGGGCGGCGGCGACCGCCTCGCCGGTGTTCTCGAAGAAGATCTGGGCGCCGAGGCCGCGGACCATCAGGACCAGCGCTGCGACGACCACGACTGCCAGGAGGATGCGGCTCATCTCCCGATGGTCGGCCGCAGCCGCCACCAGAGGCGTCCGTCGGCGTACTCACCGGCTCTGGCCCGTTCGGGTCACTCCCCTGGCAGTTGAGCCCTACTGCGGTTCGAGGCCCGCGATCTTCCGGTCCTCGCCGACACGCCTCATGGTGAACGGTGGGCCAGGCCGGGACCCGGGCGGGAAGTAACACGCTGTCCGCCCGACCACCTGTCAGCTGTCAGCGCGACACGCCGGGCCAGCCAGCCGGTTCGATGCTGAGAACCGGCGACCAGTCGCGTGGACAGCGTGTTACAGCGGACAGGCAGCAGCGGGCCGGACTCAGCCGACAGTGGTGAGCAGTTGCGTCGCCCGGGTGAGCACGACGTACAGGGTCGCTCGTCCGGTGAGCGACTCGTCCTCGATCTCCTGCGGCCGCACGACGACGATGCCGTCGAACTCGAGGCCCTTGGTGTCGAGGCCGGTCAGGACGACGACCCGGTCCTCACCCGAGGGCGTGACCGAGGAGTCGATGGCGGCGCGAGCGCCGGCGGCGTCGGCCGCCAGCTCGGGCCACGAGGCGAGCCAGGCGTTGACCTCGGACCGCCGCGCCACCGGTACGACGATGCCCACCGTCCCCGAGACCCGGCCGGCGACGTCGAGCACGGCGGCGCGGGTGGCGGCCTCGAGCTCAGCCACACCGGCGCCGACCGGCAGGTCGACGACCACCGGCTCCTCACCGGTGCGACGCACCGCGTCGGGCAGGTCGGCGTCGAGGTCGACGCGCGAGGCGTAGGCCGCGGCGTACGCGTAGATCTCGGCCGAGTTGCGGTAGTTGGTCGACAGGTGGAAGGAGTGCACCTGCTTGCGCTCCAGCGCCGCGGCGCGCGCGGCGTCCGACTCGGCGGGCACCGGCCAGGACGACTGGGCGGGGTCGCCGACGATGGTCCAGGAGGCGGCACGGCCGCGGCGCCCGACCATCCGCCACTGCATGGGCGTGAGGTCCTGGGCCTCGTCGATCAGGACGTGGGCGTACCCGTCGTCCTCGATGCTCGAGATCGGCGGGCGCCAGGCGCGGCCCGACGGCGCGAACTCGCGGTCGGAGGCGGTCATCAGCTCCTGGATGTCGACCGCGCCCTCGATCAGCGCCATCGGGTCGTCGCGCTCGTCGTCGGCCTTCTGCGGTACGTCGCCGAGGGCGTAGCGCAGCTCGTCGAGCAGCGGCACGTCCTCGATCGAGATCTGCGGGCTGATCGGCCGCGACGGGTCGAGGCCGGCCCAGGTCTTGGACAGCAGCCGCTGCTCCTCGGCGGAGAGCAGGCCCTCGCCGACGCGGGCCAGGAACTCCGGCTCGCGCAGCCAGCACAGCACCGTCGGCGCGTCGAGCGGCGGCCACCAGCCGAGGGCGAAGTCGAGGAAGTCGTCACGCGAGAGCATCTCGTCGTTGAACTTCTCCCGGCCCTGCTCACGGCCGCGCTCGCCACGGACCTGGCGCCACAGCGCGTCGAGGAGCGCGTGGGAGACGCGCGGGAGCTGCTTGTTGCGCAGTCCCTGCGACATCAGCTGCCGGCGTACCTGACCGAGCTTGCCGCGGTCGAGGACAAGGCGGTCATCGCGCCAGAAGACGCGGTACTCGCGCGGGCTGCCGGGCGCCTGCTGGCGCGCCGTACGCCGCATCAGCTCCGCCATCCGCGCCGAGCCCTTGATGTCGGCGACCGCCGGCTCGTCGTGGCGGGTCGCGCGGACCTCGTCGACGACCTCGCCGAGGCTGCGCAGCGCGACCGCGGTCTCGCCGAGCGAGGGCAGCACCCGCTCGATGTAGCGCATGAACACGCCGGACGGGCCGACGACGAGCACGCCGCCGCGCTCGTAGCGCTGGCGGTCGGTGTAGAGGAGGTACGCCGCCCGGTGCAGTGCGACGACCGTCTTGCCCGTGCCGGGTCCACCGGAGATCGACACGACGCCGCGCGAGGGGGCCCGGATCGCCTTGTCCTGCTCGGCCTGGATGGTCGCGACGATCGAGTGCATCGAGCGGTCGCGGGCACGGGAGAGCTGCGCCATCAGCGCGCCCTCGCCGATGATCGGCAGCTCCCGCCCGGAGGCCTCGGCCGCCTCCAGCCCGGAGGCGTCGAGGAGCTCGTCCTCGACTCCCACGACCGAGCGGCCGGCACTGCGCAGCACCCGGCGCCGCAGGACGCCGTGGGGGTCCGCAGCCGTCGCCTGGTAGAACACGGCGGCGGCCGGCGCACGCCAGTCGATCAGCAGCGACTCGTGGTCGTCGTCGCGCAGGCCGATCCGGCCGACGTACCGCGGCGCGGCGTCGACCGCCGCGTCGAGGTCGAGCCGCCCGAAGACGAGACCCTCGTGGGCAGCGTCGAGCTGCGCGATCCGCTTCGCGGCCTGGAAGACCATCGCGTCGCGCTCCACCAGGCCGCCCTCGTGACCGAGGCGGCCGCGGGAGTGACCTTCCTTCGCCAGCTGCTGGGCGGCCTTCCCCGCCTGCTCCAGCTGCCGGTAGACCCGGTCGACGAAGGCCTGTTCTCCAGCGACCTCGCGCTCCACCAGCTCATCTGCCACCGACGTGACCCCTACCGTCCGCACTCGTTCCTGAAGAGCCGCCCGAAAGCGGCAAGCCACCAACTCTACAGGCGTGGGCAGGCAACTATCGGACGGGACAGCGAACTCCCACCAAAGGCAGTACCGTGGTAGGTGAACGGCCCGAAGCATCGCGTGTCCAAGGGGGGAACACGATGAGCATGACGTCCGGGGCAACGATGTCCCGCAAACCAAACCGCCGCGGCGTGGCCGCGCGCGAGAAGCTGTTGTCCACGGCGGTCGAGATGCTCGGGACCGGCCGCCCGGAGACGGTGTCGATCAACATGGTCGCGAAGGAGGCCGGGCTCAGCTGGGGCTCGGTACAGAACCTCTTCGGTGACTCCGACGGGTTCTGGTCCGCCGTCGCGGACCAGGTCGCCGAGGTCGGCCCCGACCTGTGGGGCACACCGAAGAGCACGACCCTGGCCGGCCGCGTGGCCGAGGTCGCCGAGCTCTACAGCTCGGTCCTCGAGTCGCCGTACGCCGTCACCGTCGAGACCATGCGCTGGGCTCTGCCGCGACCACTCGAGCTGCTCGCGGAGACCCATCCGCGCACGGCCGCGTCGATCCGGCACCTCGACGAGCTCTCGACACTGGCGTTCCTCCGCTTCTTCGACGGGGTCGAGGGCCTCGACGAGGAGCGGCGCGCCGCCATGTCCGAGCTGCTGCCGGCGATGCTGCGCAGCCTGCGCAACGAGCGACTGCTCGGCACCCACATCGACATCGACCGTGCCCACCGCACGATCGTGTCGCTGCTGACCGCCTACCTGGAGGGCTGAGCGCCCACCAGGGCCCGGGTCGGCGCGATCACCTCCGCGCCGAACCGGGTGATGCCGTCGAGGCGCTGCTCCAAGGTGGCGTCCGGCGGGTAGTAGTACATCCACGGCATCGTCATGCACATCGTCACGCCGCCGCGGGCGGCGCGGGCGAAGTCCTCGGGCGCGAAGGCGTCCGTGAGTGCCGGTACGACGGCGAACGGCGCGTCGGGATCCTTGCCCTCCTCGCGCCGCAGCGCCTGCAGCCGCTCGACGATCGCGATCGCCTCGTCGACCGTGGCCATGTCGCCGATCCAGCCGTCGTTGCGGGCCGCCCGGCGGAACGCGACGTCGGACAGCCCGCCCACCCAGACCGGGATCGGGCCGGGCGGCTCGGGCAGCATGGCCAGGCGCTCGCAGCTGTAGAACTCGCCGGCGAACTCGGTCCAGCCGGGCCGCCACAGCTCGCGCATCAGGTCCAGGCCCTCGTCGGTACGACGCCCGCGGGTCGCGAAGTCCTCCTCGAGCAGCTCGAACTCCTCGCGGCACCAGCCGACCCCGACGCCGAGGGCGACCCGGCCACCGGACAGGGCGGCCGCCGTACCCACCGCCTTGGCGACCACGAACGGGTTGCGCATCGCCGCGACGTAGATCGAGGTGAAGAACCGCAGCTCGGTGGTGACCTGGGAGAGCGCGCCGATGGTCACCCACGGGTCCGGCCAGTCGACGTCGGGCTTCCAGCGCCGGCCGCCGTCGCGGGTGTAGGGGTACGGCGTCGCGATCGTCTCCAGGTCGACGACGTGGTCGGCGAGGCTGAGCGCGGCGAAGCCGGCCTCCTCGGCGGCGCGCGCCAGCGGCACGAGCTGGTCGATCGGGTGGTAGGCGGTGACCATCGCGAAGTCCACGCGAGCACCCTAGGCGACAGGTAGAACATGTTCTAGAGAAGCGACACGCCGGAGTCCTCACCGAATCGGGCGGCTGATGCAACCCTCGGAGCCACGAACGGCCTTGGGGTAGTCGTGAACAAGTGGTCTCGGGAGTCACGGGAGGGGGTGAGCAGCGCGTGGACGCCGAGTTCGCCGCCTTCGTGGCGGCGAAGCAGCACGGCCTCCTGCGCTACGGCATGCTCCTGACCGGAGGCGACCCCCACACCGCCGCCGACCTCACCCAGGAGACCTTCCTGCGGCTCGGCCGGCGCTGGCGACACGTCCGCGACGTCGAGCACCAGGACGCCTACGCCCGGCGCACCATGACCCGCCTGTGGTGGACCCGCAGCAAGCGCGACCGGCGCGAGCAGCTGCGGGCCGAGCCCGAGGAGCGAGCGGCGACCACCGCGGGCCCGGACTGGGAGTCCGACGTGTGGGCCGCCCTCCAGCAGCTCCCGCCGCGACAGCGGGCCGTCCTCGTGCTGCGCTACTACGAGGACTGCTCCGAGAAGGAGATCGCCGAGGTCCTCGCCTGCCGTCCCGGCACGGTCAAGAGCCAGGCCAGCCGCGGGATGGCGAGCCTGCGCCGGCTGATGGGCGTGGAGCTCCCCGACCAGCTGCCCGACGACGTCGTGGGGAGGCCGGGCGATGAGTGACCTCGAGCGTCAGCTGCGCGCCTTCGTCCGCGACGGCGAGGTCCCGGTGCCCCACGTCCCCGACCTCCTCGAGCGGGTCGAGGCCGGCCAGCGCCGGCACCGTCAGCGCCGGGTGGCCCTGGTGGCGGCCACCGCGTGCGTGGTGACCGGGCTCGGCGTGGCGGGTGTCGTGCTCCGAGGCGGGGACGACCACGCCCCCGGCCCGGCCGCCTCCCCGGCGTGCGACACGGTGACCATCGGCCCGACCGGCGTCAACCCCGACGAGGTCGTGCTCGTGCTCGACGGACCCGCGGCTCGCCCGTGCCCTGTCGGACCCGGCGTGCGGATCACCGTCGGCAGCGACGCAGCGGCGACCAGCACCACCGTCCCCGCCACGTTCACACCGCTCTCGCTCGGCGTCGGACAGCGCGCCATGGTGACCGCGTCGTGGAGCAACTGGTGCGGTGGGGCGAACCCGGTCGCGCGGATCGACTTCCCCGACGGGTCGAGGGCCGAGGCGCGGCTCGGGGACGGCCTCCCGGCGTGCACCGACCCCGGGTCACCGTCCGTCCTGGAGTTCCGCCGCGCGCAGCTCGTCGACGTCCCCACCGGCGAGTCCGCCCCGCCTACCGCATCCTGACCGAGTTGGCCGCGCCGTCGAGCGCACCGAAGTAGCCCGAGCTCGAGACGTACCCGTAGGCCGCGCCGGCGTACCAGGCGTGGTTCCAGACCTTGAAGTCGCAGCGCGCGTAGCCGATGCCCGAGCGGATCCGGTTGCGCCACTCGGGGGTCAGGGTGGGCCAGGCCCACTCGACGCCCAGGTCGTCGTCGCAGCCGCTGGGCGCCTCCATGACGAGCGCGGCGCCGGTGCCGTTGAGGCCGTCGTAGAAGACCGCGGTCACGACCGACGCGAGAGGTACGCCGGCCCCGCGGAGCCCCGCTGTCTCGCCGGGGCCGGCCAGTCCGGACTCGATCGCCGCCACCGTGGCGGGCGCCGCGAGGTCGGCAGTCGTGAACCCGTCGGCCGGCTCCCCCGTCACCGCCTCCAGCAGCGCGTCGGCGCTCGGGTAGCACCGCACCTGGCCGGTCGTCGCCCGCATCAGGCAGGCCTCGTCGCTCGCCGCGGCCGACGGCGCCGCGTGGGCCGTCGTACCTCCCGACAGGACCGTCACCATCATCACCATCGTCGCCGCCGCGGCCACTCCCATCGCCGCGAGCCTGCTCGTCCTCGTGTCCACCGCTCCACCTCCACCGAGGCCCATGCTCCGGATCGGTCCACCGCAAACGCCTTCGCGCAGGCTGATCAGCCCTTCTTGCGGGTCAGGAACGCGGTCATCGCCTCGCGGGCCTCGTCGGAGCCGAACAGCCGGGCGCTGAGCTCGACCAGCTCCTCGCCCTTCGCGTCGATCCGCTCGAGCAGGTCGGCGGCGAGCAGCCTCTTGGTCTCGCGCAGGCCCTGGGCAGCGCCGGTGGCGAGCTTGCCGACCATGTCGTCGACGGTCGCGCGCAGGTCGCCGGCGGGGACGGCGACGGTCGCCAGCCCGTACGACGCCGCCTCGGCGCCCGTGAACACCTCGCCGCCGAGCGCGGTCCAGGCCAGCCCGCGCGGGGTGAGCCGCGGGAAGACGGTGAGCGAGATGACCGCGGGGGTCAGCCCGAGCTTGACCTCGGTCAGCGCGAAGGTGGCGTCGTCGGCGACGATGACGACGTCGGAGGCGGCCACGATGCCGATGCCGCCGGCGCGGGCGGCGCCCTCGACGACCGTCACGACCGGCTTGGCCGAGGCGACGATCTGGCGCTGCAGCGCCACGATCGCCCGGGCGCCCTCCTGCATCGGGACCGTCGAGGCCTCCGACAGGTCCGCACCCGAGCAGAACACCCGGCCCGACGAGGCCAGCACGATCACGCGGACGTCGTCCGCGGTGTCCGCGGTCGCCAGATGGCCGACCAGCTCGGTGACCAGCTGCCGCGAGAGCGCGTTGCGGTTGTGGGGCGAGTCGAGGGTGATCGTCGCGATGCCGTCAGCGACGTCGAGGTGGACCAGCTCGGCGGGTGCGTCAGTCATGCGGGCCATCCTGCCGCGTCCCGCCGCGTATCTGACGAATGGGCTGTGAAACCGCCGAGATCACAGCCCATTCGTCAGATACGCGCCCCGGACCCGACCCCTACGACTCGTGGATCGGCGTCTTCGGGAGCTTCTTGACCCGCGCGCGGCGCTTGGGGCGCGCGGGGATCATCGAGCGCATCTCCTCCAGCTTGCCGAAGCACAGCAGCCGGTCCTCGGCCTCGAGCACGTGGTGCGGGAACGGGTTGGGGATGACCAGGGTGCCGCGGTGCAGGGTCAGCACGGTGATGTCGCGGTCGCGCAGCCCGGAGTCACCGATCGACTTGCCGACGAGGTCGGCGTCGCCGTGGACGACGAGCTCGGCGACGCCGTACCCGGTCGAGACGGACAGCCGCTCGCGGACGTCGATCTGGGGGAAGGCGACCTGGTTGTCGATGTAGTCGATGATCGCGCCGGCGACGTCGAGCTTGGTGGCGGTCTCGATGCCCTCCAGGCCCGGGGAGGAGTTGACCTCCATGACGAGCGGTCCGGACTTGGCCTCGAGCATGTCCACACCGGCGACCTTGAGGCCCATGATCTGCGCGGCACGCACGGCGACCTGCTCGTACGCCGGGTCGAGCTCGACCCGCTCGACGCTGCCGCCGCGGTGCACGTTGGAGCGGAACTCGTCGCCCTGCGCGACCCGGCGCATCGCCGCGACCACCCGGTCGCCGACGACGAGCGCGCGCACGTCGCGACCCTTCGACTCCTTGACGAAGCGCTGGATGAGGACCTGCTGCTTGGTGCTCTGCAGGGTCTCGATGATCGCCTCGGCGACCTTGATGCTGGGCGCGAGGATGACGCCGATGCCCTGGGTGCCCTCGAGGAGCTTGATCACGACCGGGGCGCCGCCGACCCGCTCGATCGCGGGGATCACGTCGGCGCGGTCGCGGACGAAGGTCGTCGCGGGCATCCCGATGTTGTGACGCGAGAGGATCTGGGTGGCGCGCAGCTTGTCGCGTGAGTTGGCGATCCCGTTGGCGGTGTTGGGCGTGTAGACGTCCATCTGCTCGAACTGGCGCACGACGGCGGTGCCGAAGTACGTGATCGAGTTGCCGATCCGTGGCAGCACCGCGTCGTAGTCCGAGAGCTGCTTGCCGCGGAACTGCAGGTCGGGATCGTCGCCGGAGAGGTCGATGGAGAACCGGAGCGTGTTGAGCACCTTCACCTGGTGCCCCCGGTCGAGGGCGGCGGTGCGCAGCCGCTGGGTGCTGTAGGAGCGCGGGGCGCGGGAGAGGATCGCGAGCTTCATACCCGACCTGATTGGATTGGCTTGTGGACGCTGCCCATTCAACCAGCCCTCCGGTGGTCGCCGGGTGGCGCGAGTGGGTGCGTCTTCCGGGGCTCGGCCCTTCCGGCATCGGCCCGGTGAAGGCCAAGCTCGACACCGGCGCCCGTACGTCGGCGCTGCACGCCTTCGACCTCCACGAGTTCGAGCGCGACGGCCTCGCGTGGGTCCGGTTCTCCATCCACCCGTGGCAGCGCTCGGCCGAGGACGCGGTGTACGTCGAGTGCCCCGTCCACGACCGTCGTACGATCCGCAGCTCGACGGGCCACACGCAGGAACGCTTCGTGGTCCTCACCGAGCTCGAGCTCCTCGGGCACACGATCACCACCGAGGTGACGCTGACCAGGCGCGACGAGATGGGCTTCCGGATGCTGGTCGGCCGCGAGGCGCTGCGGCAGGGCTTCCTCGTCGACTCCGGCCGCTCGTACGTCGGCGGGCGGCCGCCGCGCAAGGTACGACGCAAGAACCGCGGACGCACCGGGGCCACCTCCTGATGGCGCTTCGTGAGTCGTTCGCGATCGGCAACGTGCGGGTGCGGGCCGGCTCGGCCAAGGAGGTCGAGCTCCCGATCACCCGGCTGGTGACCGGTGGCGACATCAGCCTCCCGGTCCGCGTGGTCCACGGCCGCGAGCCCGGGCCCACGGTCTGGGTCAACGCCGCGATCCACGGCGACGAGGTGATGGGTGTCGAGGTGGTGCAGCAGATCGTGGCGAGCCTGTCGCCCAAGACGCTGCGCGGCACGCTGGTCGCCGTACCCGTCGTCAACGTCTTCGGGTTCATGACCGGCGACCGCTACCTGCCGGACCGTCGTGACCTCAACCGCTCGTTCCCCGGCTCGGCCCGCGGCTCGTTGGCCAGCCGGATCGCGCACCTGTTCATGACTGAGGTCGTCGGCAAGTGCGACGTCGGCATCGACCTGCACACCGCCGCCGACCGGCGCAGCAACCTGCCCCAGATCCGCGCCGACCTCGACGACCCGCGCACCCGCGAGCTCGCCGAGACGTTCGGGGCGCCGGTGATGCTGCACGCGCGACTGCGCGACGGCTCGCTGCGCCAGGCCGCCCGCGACCGCGGCGCCCGGGTGCTGCTCTACGAGGCCGGCGAGGCGATGCGCTTCCAGGCCGAGCCGATCGCCGTCGGTGTCGCTGGCGTACGGCGCGTGCTCGCCTCCCTCGACATGATCGAGCCCGATCCCGCGTGGGCCGACCACCCCGCACCGGCGGAGTCCCGCTCCAGCGCCTGGGTCCGGGCCCGCGGCACCGGGATCCTGCACCTCGAGGTCAGGCTCGGCGACCGGGTCGAGTCGGGGCAGCGCCTCGGCGGCCTGTCCGACACCTTCGGCCGTCGGGTCCGGCTGGTCCACGCCGACCGCGACGGCATCGTGATCGGGCTGACCCGTGCGCCGATCGTCAACGCGGGCGACGCGCTCGTGCACATCGCGACGCCTGTGTGACCTATCCCACTCCGCGTCACATCGGGACGTCTCGGCGCTCTGAGAGGGCATGGCAACGCCGCGCAGTCGTCGTCCCACCGTCCTGGCGCCGTGGCGCCAACGCCTCCTGGGTCTGGCGCTGATCGCCGTCGCCCTTGCAGCACCGGTCGCCGTCGGGGCGGTGGATCCGACCTGGCCGCGGACAGCGACACCCCATCCCCGCTCTGCCCCGGAGACGCCTCTCTCCTCCCTCCCGCTCCTGCCCTGACGTCCTACCTCGCCGTCGAAGGTCATCCCTCGTCCCCTGCCTCGGTGGGATGATCACGCTCCCACGCCGGGCGATCCTCGGCTGGTGCTTCACCGCGAACAGGACCCCCACCCCACGACTGCAGGCGCAATGCCGGACGCGGGCGACCGCCAGGCCTCCGACGAGGAGCTCCTGCGCCGATTCCGTGCCGGCGACGACGCCGCCTTCGAAGCCCTCTACCGTCGTCACCTGCCGACCGCGACCGCCATTGCGGCCACGACGGGCTGCCACCGAACGCGCGGCGAGGACGCGGCCGCGGAGGCGTTCGCCAAGATCTTCCGAGCAATGCGTCGCGGACGCGGGCCCACCGAGAACTTCTGCGGTTACCTGGCGACCGCAGTGCGCAGGCTGTGCTACGAAACCATGCGACACGACGCACGGCACCTTCTCGTCGACGACTGGGCGGTCCTGGAACCGGTGGAGGTGGAGGCCCCTCCGCCTTTGACAGAGAGCCACGTGGGCGCGGCTCTGGCCGCCCTTCCGGCGCCTTGGCGTGAGCTGCTGTGGTGGATCGAGGTCGACGGTCACCCGACCGCCGCGATCGCGGCCGCGCAGGGACGCACGCCCGGTGCGGTCTCGGCCGCCGCTTCCCGGGCTCGGCGACGGCTACGCAACTCGCTCTCGTCGCCTGCCGCCTGAAACCCGTGGCGCCACGCTCGGCGTCGTACGCTCGCCCTGAGGCCAGGGAGTCGGTGCGTCACGCACCGAGCAGGGAGCGCCCGGGGGGGCTGATGGACGACTTTGTCGACGGTTGGGAGAGGTTCGCCGGCCTGTGTGGTGAGCTCAGCGGGCTCGTGCCCGGGTGGAATCCGTGGGTGGGAGCAGACACAGCGCCCGATCCGTCTCCGGAACCAGGGTCGGCGGCGCACCAGGAGCGCGCCGCCGACATCGTGATCCTCCGCCTCTGGACGGCGCTCGTCGAGCATCGTGTCGACGACGATGCCCTCGATCAGGCCGACGCCCTCGTGGGAGTCAGCGCTGCGCTGGATCCGGGGCGCCGGGCGCTGCTCCATCTCAACCTCGCAGCGACGTTGCAGGAGCACCTCGCCTCCGTCGATCTCGCAGCGATGAACCGCATCGAGCGCCACCTGGCCGCCGCACGCGACCTGGGCCAGCTGGTCGGGCTGGCCAGGGTGGCCGCGGCGGCGTTGTCACGGCTGGCGCTGATGGCCATGCTGCGCGGACAGGTGCCCAGCGCGCTCCACCACGCCGCGACTCTGCGGCACCTGTCGCGCGACGCGGCTGACGAGCTCGGAGGATCGTGGGAGCAACGCATCCGTCCCGTCGAGCAGTGGGCCCGCCACTGCACCAACGTCGCGATGGACGCAGCGCTGATCGACGATCTTGTGACCGCGGGCGACACCGGTCGCCGCAGCGCCATGGTCTGCGCGGTCACGACGGCGGTCCAGGCCTTGGCAGCCATCGACGCCGGCGAGGTGGAGCGGACCCGGCAGCTCCTTGACC
The DNA here is from genome assembly GCF_029961765.1 of Nocardioides sp. QY071. Classification (NCBI taxonomy): domain Bacteria; kingdom Bacillati; phylum Actinomycetota; class Actinomycetes; order Propionibacteriales; family Nocardioidaceae; genus Nocardioides; species Nocardioides sp. QY071. The sequence continues at coordinate 153,037 of NZ_CP124681.1, read as the reverse complement.
GCGTACTCGATGACCCATTCGTCCGCACCGCCGGTCCGTGGCTGACGATGCTTGTCCTGCTCGACGGGTATCTGGCGATCAGCAGCCGCGACGAGCGGCGGCTGCAGGCCGCCGTCGAGGACCTGCGCCGGATGGACGCCGAGGCCGAGGCCCGGCTGCTGGAGGCCACGGAGCTCGTCCAGGACCGGGAGTACCCGAGCGCTCTGGAACGGTTGAGTCCCGTCACCGCCGCACAGATCCCATCGATCACGCTCACCTATCCCTCGACCTGCGTGCTGCAGGCTGTCGTGCACCACCGGCTCGGCGACCCCGACGCCGCACATCGACTGATCGCCCAGGCGCTGGCCGACACCCAGCGCACCGGCGTACTGCGGCCGTTCACGATCCACGACCCGGCCGTTATCCGGGAGCTCCTCTCGCACCTGGTCACCGACAATCCGGCCACCGAGGCGTGGCGGGCTGAGGTCGTCGCCGCGGTCGACCGTGCGATGAGGAGTCCGGCGAACCGGACCACATCGATCCGACTCCCCCTCGAGCAGACGGCGGTGGCCGTGGAGGCCTCCCCACTGACGACCCGCGAGAGCGAGGTACTCACCCTGCTCGCGCAGGGCGCCGACCAGAACGACCTGGCCGCCAAGCTCTTCGTCTCGGTCACCACCGTGAAGACCCACCTGCGATCGATCCGCCGCAAGCTCGACGTCGAACGAAGCCGGGACGCGGTTCGCATCGCCCAGAGCGCGGGGTGGATCGAGGAGTAGTCCGCGCACCGCGGCATCCGACTCGGGGTGGTGCTCCGAATACCGGGCATGACGACTCGCCTGCAATGGGCCTCCTACGGCGTCCTGTCCACCCTCGTCGGGATAGGGCTTGCCCACCTGGCAGCCGCGCTCAGCGACGCGGCCACCTCGCCCGTGCTCGCCGTCGGCTCGGCTGTCATCGATCGGACCCCCACCCCGATGAAGGAGTGGGCGATCCGCAACTTCGGGAGCGCAGACAAAGCGATCCTGGTCGGCTCGGTGCTGGCGGGGGTGCTGGTGCTCGCGGCGGTGGCCGGGCTCCTGGCCCGGCGCCGGTTCGCCGTCGGCGCCGGTCTGCTGGTGGCGCTGGTCGCCGTCGCCGGGGGCGCCGTGCTGACGCGGCCGGAGGTGGAGCCGCTCGACCTGCTGCCCTCCGTGGTCGCGGCCGTGGCGGCCGTGGCCGCACTGCGGCTCCTGGCCGGCACCCACCAGCAGGCGACTGCTGCCGAGGGCAGCCGTCGTACCGTCCTGCTGACCGTCACCGCCCTCGCCGCGCTGGCGGCCGTGGGCGGGGTCGCCGGACGCCTCGTGTCCGGCCTGCGCGCCCGCCCCGAGGACGTCACCCTCCCCACGCCGACCGACCCCGCCCCGCCGCTGCCCCGTGGGCTCGACGACCAGGTCCGCGGGATCACCCCGTTCCGCACGCCCACCGGCGACTTCTACCGGGTCGACACGCGGCTCGACGTGCCCGTGATCAGCGCCGACGACTGGTCCCTCACCATCGACGGCGACGTGGACCGCAAGGTCACGCTGAGCTTCGACGACCTGCTCGCCATGCCGATGGTCGAGCGCGACATCACGCTGACCTGCGTCTCCAACAGCGTCGGCGGTCCCTACGTCGGCGCCGCCCGCTGGCTCGGCGTACGACTCACCGACGTGCTCGACCTCGCCGGGATCGGGAGCACGAAGGCCGACCAGATCCTCTCGACCGACTTCGCCGGGATGACGATCAGCACGCCGCTCGCGCTCGCCACCGACGGCCGAGACGCCCTGGTCGCGGTGGGCATGAACGGCAGGGCACTGCCGCGCGAGCACGGGTTCCCCGTGCGGCTGGTGATCCCGGGCCTGTACGGGTTCATCAGCGCCACCAAGTGGCTGCGCCGCCTCACCCTGACGACGTACGACGACCGGCAGGCCTACTGGACCGAGCGCGGTTGGGCGACCGACGCGCCGATCAAGATCAGCGCCCGGATCGACACGCCGAAGGCGCTGGCCGAGCTCGACGCCGGCGACGTCGTGGTCGGCGGCGTCGCGTGGGCCCAGGAGCGCGGCGGGATCGCCGGGGTCCAGGTCCGCATCGACGGCGGACGGTGGGTCGACGCGCAGCTCGGCCCGGACGGCGGCGACGACTACTGGCGCCAGTGGTTCCACCGCTGGCCCGCCGAGCCGGGCTCGCACCGGATCGCGGTCCGCGCGGTCGCCGGCAACGGCGAGCCGCAGACCGCCGCCCGCGCGGAGCCGTTCCCCAACGGCGCCAGCGGGCTGCACGAGCTGCTCGTCCGGGTGTCCTGACCTCCCCCGATCCGTTCGATCGAACGGTCCGGGGGACTTCGCGGCCGAAAAACCCCTCAAACCGTTCGATCGAACGCAATCCGCGACCGCCACGGCTCCGAATCACCTGCACAAGGCACCACCGCACCGATCACCCTCCACGGAAGGCACCACCATGAAGCTCCAGAAGTTCCGCCGGGTCACCGGCGCCGGCATCGCCGTCCTCGCCCTCTCCGTCTCCCTCGCCGCCTGTGGCGACGACGGCGACGCGGCCGACGCGGGCAGCACCTCCAAGGGCGACTCGGGCATGACCAGCGACTCCCCGGCCGCCGAGGGCGCCGCCGCCCAGACCTTCGGTCCCGGCTGCTCGGCGATCCCGACCTCGGGCGCCGGCTCCTTCGACGGCATGGTCAAGGACCCGGTCGCCACCGCGGCCAGCAACAACCCGCTGCTCAGCACGCTGGTCACCGCGGTCACCAGCATCGACGGCCTGGCCGACACCCTCAACGGAGGCGAGGCGCTGACCGTCTTCGCGCCGTACAACGACGCCTTCGCCGAGATCCCCGAGGACCAGCTCAACGGCCTGGTCATGGAGGGCAAGGAGAAGGGTCAGGACAGCGCGCTCTACAAGGTGCTCGCCCACCACGTCCTCGGCGAGAACGACTCCGCCGACGACGTCGCTGGCGACAAGGAGACCCTCGCGGGCGACAAGCTGACCATCGAGGGCGACGCCGAGAGCGGCATGACCGTCTCCGACGGCACGGTCACCGCCAAGGTCCTGTGCGGCAACATCCCGACGGCGAACGCGACCGTCTACGTCATCGACAAGGTGCTCACCGGAGTCAAGTGACCCGATCCGGGCACTTCCCGCACACCAGCTGAACCGGAAGGATCACCACCATGGATCCGGTCCCCGGCGACCCGGCCGGCGCCCCCCACCCGGGGGCGCCGGCCGGCGGTCACGGTCCTGACCTGGGAGCGCTGCTGCGGCAGTCCGCCCGGGGAGACAACGCCGCCTTCGCCACGTTGTACGACGCCACCGCGGCTCGCGTCCACGGACTCGCGCTGCGCGTGGTGCGCGACCGGGCGCAGGCCGAGGAGGTCACCCAGGAGGTGTTCCTCGAGGTGTGGCGCCAGGCGAGCAGGTACGACGCGGAGCGCGGCAGCGCACTGGCGTGGCTGATGACCATCACCCACCGCAAGGCGGTCGACCGGGTCCGCAGCGCGCAGGCCGCGAGCCGGCGCGACGTGACCTGGGAGCAGCGCAACCAGAGCATCGAGCACGACACGACCGCCGAGGCCGCCCACGCCTCGCTCGAGGCGCACCGCGTGCGTGCAGCGCTCGGTCAGCTCACCGAGGTCCAGCGCGAGGCGATCGAGCTGGCGTACTTCGGCGGCTACACCCACACCGAGGTGGCCGCCCTGCTCGACCTACCGGTCGGGACAGCGAAGACCAGGATCCGCGACGGCCTCATCCGGCTGCGCGACACGATCGGAGTAGGACGATGACCGATCACGACCAGACGCCCGGCTGGGACGTGCACGCGCTCTCCGGCGCGTACGCCGTCGATGCGCTCGACGACGTGGAGCGGGCCCACTTCGAGGCCCACCTGGCCCAGTGCGCCGAGTGCCGCGACGAGGTGGACGGCCTCCGTGAGGCCGCAGCGGTGCTGGGGAGCGCCGAGCCGGTCGAGCCGCCGGCCGCCCTCCGGGACCGGGTCCTCGAGGGGATCACCCAGATCCGGCCGCTGCCGCCGCAGAGCACGCCCGCACCCGCGGATGCGCCGGTGGACCTCGCCACGGCCCGCCGTCGGATCCGGCCGGGCCGGCTCGGCCGGACCGGCAACCTGCTGCTGGTGGCCGCGGTCCTCGTCCTGGTGGCTGCGGCGGGCGGGCTCCTGCTGCGGCCCTGGGCCGACGACACCCCGGCGAAGCCCACGCTGACCGCCGCCGAACGGGTCCTGGCCGCCGCCGACGCCACCTCGGTCGACAAGAGGTTCCCGGACGGGTCCACCGCCACCATCGTGGTCTCGCGCAGCGAGGGCCGCGCCGTCATCCGGACGACCGACATGGCGCCCGCCCCCGACGGCAAGGTCTACGAGCTGTGGCTGCAGACCCCGGCAGGCGAGATGGAGGCAGCCGGCCTGATGCCCGACCTGCGCGACGCGACGGTGCTCCTGGACGGGGACGCCTCCCGGGCGACCGGCGTCGGGATCACGGTGGAGCCCGACGGCGGTTCCGACCAGCCCACCAGCCAGCCCATCGCCTTCTTCACCCTGGACTCCTAGGGGCCAGCCATGACCACGACACCACGGCGGATCGCCGTGGTGGGCTCCGGCGTCGCCGGGCTCACCGCGGCCTACCTCGCCTCCCGCACCTCGACCGGCGCCCGGGTGACCCTGTTCGAGGCCGACGACCGGCTCGGCGGCCACGCCGACACCCACACGGTCACCGACCCGACGGGTCGCGAGCTGCGCATCGACAGCGGGTTCATCGTCCACAACCGGCGCACCTACCCGGTGCTGACCCGGATCCTCGACGAGCTCGGCGTGCCGACCCAGGCCTCCGAGATGTCGATGTCGACCAGCGACGAGGTGACCGGCCTGGAGTGGGCCGGTGCGCTCGGGCGGCGCGGGCTGTTCCCCGCCGGCGCGGGCAACCACCGCAACCCGGCGTACCTGCGGATGCTGGCCGAGGTGCCGCGCTTCCACCGGGCGGCGCGACGCCTCCTCGATGCCCGCACCGACGACCTCACCACCCTGGCCGCCTTCCTCGACCACCACGGCTTCTCGCCGTACTTCCGACGGCACTTCATGGAGCCGCTCGTCGCGGCGGTGTGGTCCTGCGACCCGGACACGGCGCTGGACTACCCGGCGGCGTACCTGTTCGCCTTCCTCCAGCACCACGGCATGCTCGCCGTGTTCGGCTCCCCGCCGTGGCGCACGGTGACGGGCGGATCGGCGACCTACGTGTCGGCGATCGCCGCGGCGCTGGAGGCCGCGGGCGGCCGGATCCGCACCGCCACCCCGGTGCTCGCCCTCGAGGAGACCGACGAGGGCGTCGAGGTGACCACGCCCGCCGGGCGGGAGGCGTACGACGCCGTGGTGGTCGCCACCCATCCCGACCAGGCGCTCGGGATGCTCGCGGCGCCGACGCGTGAGCAGAAGGAGGTGCTCGACGCGATCCCGTACACGAGCAACACCGCCCTGCTGCACACCGACACCCGCCTGCTGCCGCGCTCCCGCGACGCCTGGGCGTCGTGGAACTTCCGTCGCCCGCGGGTCGCCCAGGAGCGGGTCCAGGTCACCTACGACCTCACGCGGCTGCAGCGGCTGCCCACCGACACCCACTACCTGGTGACCCTCGGCGGCCAGGACGACGTCGACCCCGCCAGCGTGCTGGTCCGGCGCGAGTACGCCCATCCGCTGTACACACCGGAGTCGGTCGCCGCCCAGGCCAGGCTGCCCGGGATCGACACCGACCGGGTCGTGTTCGCCGGCGCCTACCACGGCTGGGGCTTCCACGAGGACGGCGCGCGGTCCGGGCAGCGGGCGGTCGAGCGGCTGGGGCTGCTCTCCCCGGAGCGTGTCGCCGCGACGACGTACGCCACGACCCTGGTGCACCGGCGTCGCGAGCCGCTGCGCAACGACTTCACCCACCGCTCGCACCTCACCGTCGTCGACCTCGACCGGGTCGCGGGCGACGGGTCGGTCGAGGGCGTGGGCGGCCGGTTCCTGGGGCGCGACCACTTCGCCGGCGACGACGCCTCCGTGCGCGAGGGACTTGACCGGTTCCTGGCCGCGCACGCCATCGACCTGCGGGGCGGCCGCGCCCTGATGGCCGCCCAACCCCGGGCCCTCGGGCACTGCTTCAACCCGATCACGGTCCACTGGTGCTGGGCCGCGGGCGAGGAGGACGGCCGTCCCGCAGCCACCGTCGTCGAGGTGCACAACACCTATGGCGACCGGCACGCCTACCTGCTCGACCCCGAGCGCACCAGCGCCGAGGGCCGTTGTGTCGTCGACAAGGCGATGTACGTCTCGCCCTTCCACGGGACCGACGGGCACTACGAGGTGCTCGCACCGCCGCCCGACCCGGCGACCGGCCGGCTGCACCTGGGTGTCCGCCTCGTCACCGACGACGGCGCCCGGTTCGACGCCACCCTCACGGGTACCCCCACGACACCTCCCCGGCTGCCGCTCGCCGGCCTGCGTGGTGCGGCCCTGATCAGGGCGCACGGCATCGCGCTGTGGGCCCGCCGCCTGCCGGTCCAGCCCCGACCGCGCCCGTCCTCTCCCGAAGGAGACCACCGATGACGCTCACGGCCTCCCCCACCACCACCTGGCCCGGCCTCGCCCCGGTCCCCGAGGGCGGGCTCTCCGCCCGGATCGCCGAGCGCCTGTTCCGCGCGGCGGTCGCCCGCCGCAACGTCACGGTGCGTCTGCGGCGGCCCGACGGCACCGTCGAGCAGCTCGGGCTCGGCGGGCCCGCCGTCGTCGTGCACCGTCCGGCCGAGCTGTTCGCCCGCGTCGGACGGGACAAGCTGATCGGCTTCGGCGAGGCATACCTGACCGGCGCCTGGGCCGAGGACGGCGTCCCGGGCGACGGCGTCCTCGGCGAATTCCTCACCGTGCTCGCCGCGGACATCGCCGACCTGGTCCCGCGCAGCCTGCAGCGCCTGCGCGGCGTCGTCTCACCGCGCCTGCCCCGCAGCCACCGCGGCACGCGGGAGAACACCCAGGCGAACGTGGCCCACCACTACGACCTGTCCAACGACCTGTTCGCGGCCTTCCTCGACCCGACCCTGTCCTACTCGAGCGCCCTGTTCGACGACCTGGCCACGGCCCTGTCCGAGGACTTCGCCGCCGCCCAGCACCGCAAGATCGACCGGCTGCTCGACCGGGCCGGGGTCACCACCGGAACCCGGCTGCTCGAGATCGGCACCGGCTGGGGCGAGCTGGCGATCCGGGCCGCCGCCCGTGGCGCGAGCGTCCGGTCGATCACCCTGTCGGTCGAGCAGCAGGCGCTGGCACAAGAACGGATCGCCGCGGCCGGGTGCGCCGACCGGGTCGACGTCGACCTGTGCGACTACCGGGCGCTGCTCGACGAGCCCGCCGCGGCGTACGACGCCGTGGTGTCGGTGGAGATGATCGAGGCGGTCGGTCGCGAGTTCTGGCCGTCGTACTTCCGCACCATCGACCATGCGCTCGCCCCGGGTGGCCGGGTGGCGATCCAGGCGATCACGCTGCCCCACGACCGGATGCTCGCCACCGGGTCGACGCACACCTTCATCACCAAGTACATCTTCCCCGGCGGCGCGCTGCCCTCGGTGCGGGCGATCGACGACGTGACCCGGCGACACACCGCCCTGCGGATCACCGACGACCTCGCCATGGGCCGGCACTACGCCCCCACCCTGCAGCGGTGGGACCGGGCGTTCCTCGCCGCGCGCGAGCGGGTGGCGGACCTCGGCTTCGACGCGACCTTCGTGCGGATGTGGCACTTCTACCTCGAGTACTGCCGCGCCGGCTTCGCCGCCGACTACATCGACGTGCACCAGCTGGTGCTGGCCCGGCCGGAGGAGGGCCGATGAGCACGACGGTCGCAACGGATCTCGAGCACGCACTGCGACCGTTCGTCGGCGGCGACCTGCCGGTGCGCCTGGTCGCCTGGGACGGTACGACGGCCGGCCCGGTCGACGCGCCGGTCGTCGAGGTCCGCTCGCCCGACGCGCTGCGCCGGCTGCTCTGGCACCCCGGCGAGCTGGGGGCCGCGCAGGCCTACGTGACCGGGGAGCTCGACGTACCGGGTGACCTGGACGCGGCCCTCACCCACGCCTTCGCGGTGGCCTCCGAGCGCGACCTGCCCAGCCGGCCGTCGTTGCGCGCGCTCGCGGGGGCGGTGCGGACCGCCGTCGGCCTCGACCTGCTCGGTCGGCCACCGACGGCACCGGCCACCCAGGCGCGGGTCCGGGGCAGGCTGCACAGCAAGGACCGTGACCGCCGGGCGATCAGCCATCACTACGACACCACCGCCGACTTCTACTCGCTGGTCCTCGACGAGCGGACCATGGCGTACTCCTGCGGCTACCACTCCTCGCCCGACCAGCCGCTGGCCGACGCGCAGGAGGCCAAGCTGGACCTGGTCTGCCGCAAGCTCGGCCTGGAGCCGGGGATGCGGCTGCTCGACGTCGGCTGCGGGTGGGGATCGCTGTCGCTGCACGCGGCCGAGCACTTCGGCGCCCGGGTGGTCGGCGTGACGATCTCGGCCGAGCAGCGGAGATTCGCCGAGGCGGCCGCCCGGCGCCGGGGCGTGGCCGACCTGGTCGAGATCCGGCTGTGCGACTACCGCGACGCGGTGCCGCTCCCGGGCGCGGAGTACGACGCGGTCGCGTCACTCGAGATGGGCGAGCACGTCGGGGAGCGGAACTACCCGGCGTACGCACGGGTGCTGCACGACTCCGTCCGTCCGGGCGGCCACGTCCTGGTCCAGCAGATGTCGCGCGGCGCGAACCACCCCGGCGGCGGGCCGTTCATCGAGTCCTTCATCGCTCCCGACATGCACATGCGGCCGGTCGGCGCGACGATCGGCCTGCTGGAGGACGCCGGACTGGAGCTGCGCGGGGTCGAGGCGCTGCGCGAGCACTACGTGCTGACCGTCGCCGGCTGGCTGGCCCGGTTCGAGGAGAACCTCGACGCGATCACCGCGCTGGTCGGCGAGGAGCTGGTCCGGGTCTGGCGGCTCTACCTCGTCGGTGGCTCGATGGCGTTCCGCGACGGGCGGATGGGCGTCGACCAGCTGCTGCTGCGGAGACGGGCATGAGCGTGGTCGTCAGCATCGTGCTGTCCGTCGCCGCCGCGGCCGTGGTGATGGCGGTGACCGCGCTGGTCGCCCGCCGCCAGGGCCGGGTGGCCGTCGTCGACGTGGCCTGGGGGGTCGCGTTCGCCGGGGACGCGCTGGCGTGTGGGGCCGGCGCGGTCCTGACGGACGCGGGCACGCCGTGGCGCTCGTGGCTCCTGGTGGCGCTGGTGGTGCTCTGGGGCGGGCGGCTGGCCTGGCACATCGGCCGCCGGGCGGCCCAGCACCGCGGCGAGGACCCGCGCTACGAGAAGCTGCTCGGCGGCAGCCTCGCGGAGGTCGGCATGGGCCGCGCGGTGCGGAAGGTGTTCGCGCTGCAGGGCGCGATCGTGCCGGTGATCGCGCTGCCCGTCTCGGTCGGCGTGGTGCTCGCGGTGCGGTGGTGGCCGGTGGTGCTCGTCGGCGCGGTGGTGTGGGCCGTCGGGCTGTTCTTCGAGGCGGTGGGCGATGCCCAGCTGGCGGCGTACCGCTCCCGACCGCGCGACCAGCGCCCGCCGGTCCTCGACACAGGGCTGTGGGCATGGACCCGGCACCCGAACTACTTCGGCGACGCGTGCGTGTGGTGGGGCCTGTGGCTCGCCGGCGGTCTCGCGTCCGGCTGGGTCGCCGGCCTGGCCACCGTCGTCGCGCCGCTCGCGATGACCTGGTTCCTCAGCGAGGCGACCGGGGCCAAGCTGATCGAGCAGACGATGATGCAACGACCCGGCTATGCGTCGTACGCCGCCCGGACCTCGCGCTTCCTCCCCCGACCGCCACGAGGTCGGCACGTCTCCTAGGGTCGTGCCGTGACCCAGGACCAGGAGTATCTCCGGCTCGCCTCGGCCGACAACTTCCGCGACGTGGCCGGCCCCGGCTACGCCACCCGCGACGGCGGCAAGCTCCGCACCGGCGTCTTCTACCGCTCCAACGACCTGCGCCTGACCGGCGACGACTTCGCCGCGTTGCAGGCGATCGGGCTGACCGCGGTCATCGACCTGCGCTCCCCCACCGAGATCGCCGTGCACCCCGACCCCGAGGTCCCCGGCGCCGAGAACCTCCACTTCGACGCCATCGGCATCCCGATCGAGCGGCTCTCCAGCCTCACCAGCCACGCCGAGGCGGTCGCGCTGATGGACGAGGTCTACCGCGGCTTCGTCGTCGAGCAGCACTGCCGCACCGCCTTCGGCGGCGTGCTCCGCCAGCTCGCCGCCGGCGGCCCCCAGCTCTTCCACTGCTCGCAGGGCAAGGACCGCACCGGCTGGGTCGCCGCCCTGCTGCTCCACGTCGCGGGCGTCGACGACCCGACGATCGAGAGTGACTACCTGCTCACCAACGCCCGCAGCGCCGCCTCCCGGGCCCGGGTGGAGGCCGAGATCGAGAAGCACGGCGGGCCCGACCTCGTCGCCGTCTACGAGCCGACGCTCGTGGTCGACGTGGAGTACCTCGACGCCGCGTGGGCTGCCGTCGAGGAGCTGTACGGCGACCGGTCGGCGTACCTGCGCGACGGGTTGGGGCTCGACGACGCCACGCTGGACCGGCTGCGCGAGCTGCTGCGGGCCTGATCGGTGGTGCGCGGGCTCGACCGCTGTAACACGCTGTCCACCCGACTACCCGACGGTTGTCAGCAGCGCGACGGCGTGTCGCGCGGCGTGTCGCGACGTGGACAGCGTGTTACAGCACGGGCCGCCGAACGGGTCAGGCGCCCAGGAGCTCCCGCTCCGCGGCGATGGTGGTGTCCTCGCCGTGCCCGGTGTGCACGACCGTGTCACCGGGCAGGTCGAACAACCGCTTGCGGATCGAGGCCTCCAGGGTGGGCCGGTCGCTGTAGGAGCGACCGGTCGCACCGGGACCGCCGTGGAACAGCGTGTCGCCGGTGAACACGCAGCCCAGGTCGGGGGCGTAGAGGCACACCGCACCCGGGGCGTGGCCCGGAGTGTGGAGCACCTGCAGCGTCGTACCGCCCACCTCCAGGGTCTGGCCGTCGGCGAGGTCCACGTCCCACAGGTACTGGGTGTGGGTGAGCTCCCACAGCGGCCTGTCGTCGGGGTGCAGCAGGATCGGGGCGACGACCTTCTCCCGCAGCTCAGGGGCGACGCGGACGTGGTCGTCGTGGGCGTGGGTGCACACGATCGCCTTCACCCGCCGGTCCCCGACCACGGCCAGGATGTCGTCGACCGAGTGCGGGGCGTCGATCACCACACACTCGGTGTCGTCACCGACGACCCACACGTTGTTGTCGACGTCGAAGGTCTCCCCGTCGAGGCTGAACGTCCCCGACGTCACGGCATGATCGACCCGAGCAGTCACAGGATGACCACCGAGCGCAGCACGTCGCCGTGGTGCATCTTGTCGAACGCGGCCTCGATGTCCTCGATGCCGATCTCCTCGGTCACGAACGCGTCCAGGTCCAAACGACCCTGCTGGTACAGGTCGACAAGCATCGGGAAGTCACGCGAGGGCAGGCAGTCGCCGTACCAGGACGACTTCAACGCGCCACCGCGGCCGAACACGTCGATCAGCGGGATCTCCGGGATCTTCATGTCCGGGGTCGGCACCCCGACGAGGACGACGGTGCCGGCCAGGTCGCGGGCGTAGAACGCCTGCTTCCACGTCTCCGGACGACCCACCGCCTCGACCACGACATCGGCACCGTCGGCACCCTCATAGGTCTCGCCGCAGATCCGCTTGATCTCCGCCACCGGGTCGACCTGAGTCGAGTCGACGGTGTGGGTCGCGCCCATCTCCCGCGCCTTGGCGAGCTTCTTCGCGTCGATGTCGACCGCGATGATCGGCGAGGCACCCGCCAGAGCGGCACCCGCGATCGCGGCCACACCGACCCCACCGCAACCGATGACCGCGATCGACTTGCCCCGGCCCACGGCACCGGTGTTGATCGCCGCACCGATCCCGGCCATCACACCGCAACCCAGCAGACCGACCGCGGCCGGGCGGGCCTTCGCGTCGACCTTCGTGCACTGGCCCGCGGCGACCAGGGTCTTCTCCGCGAACGCACCGATCCCCAACGCCGGCGACAGCTCCGTGCCGGCATCATCACCCTCGGCCAGCGTCATCTTCTGGGTCGCGTTGTGGGTGTTGAAGCAGTACTGCGCCTCACCGCGCCTGCAGGCCCGGCACTCACCACACACCGCACGCCAGTTCAACACCACGAAGTCCCCCGGAGCCACCGAGGTCACGTCCGGCCCGATGGCCTCCACGACCCCCGAGGCCTCGTGCCCCAGCAGGAACGGGAAGTCGTCATTGATCCCACCCTCGCGGTAGTGCAGGTCCGTGTGGCACACCCCGCACGAGAGCACCTTCACCACCGCCTCGCCCGGACCCGGGTCGGGCACATTGATCGTCACGACCTCCACCGGCGCACCCTTGGCCCTGGCGACGACGGCCTTCACCTGCTGACTCATGTACTCCCTCTCCTCACAGATCCAGGACGATCCGCGCGCCGCGGCACCGCGACACGCAGGGCATCATCATCTCGCCGCTCTCGCGCTCCTCGTCGCTGAGGACGTGGTCGCGATGATCCGGCTCGCCTTCCAGGACGACCGTCTCACACGTGCCACAGACGCCCTCCCGGCAGGAGCTGAGCACCCGGATGCCGGCGTGGGTGAGCGCGTCGAGAACGGTCTGGTCGGCGGCCACGGGGATCTCGGTCCCGTCGGCGATCTCGACCACGAACGCGTGGTCGCCCGCGCGGATCGCGTCCCCGTCGCCGGTGAACCGCTCCAGCACCAGGCGGGTTCCGGGGCGGGCGGCGGCGTACTCCTCGAGCGCGGCCAGCAGCGGCGCCGGGCCGCACGCGTACACGTCCGCGTCGGCACCGCCGAGCCCGTCGAGCGCGGTGGCCAGGTCGATCGGGCCGCCGTCGGTGTCGACGTGGCGCACGACGCGGTCGCCGTACGACGCCAGCTCGTCGACGTACGCCGCCGCGGCCTCGCTGCGGGCCAGGTGCAGCAGGCTCCAGTCCGCGCCGGCGGCGTCGGCGGCCGCGGCCATCGGCAGGATCGGGGTGATCCCGATGCCGCCCGAGACGAGCACGATCCGGCGCTCGCCGACGACGAGCTCGAAGTCGTTGCGGGGTGCGGAGGTGACCAGCTCGTCACCGACCGCGAGGGCGTGGTGGACGTGGCTGGAGCCGCCGCGGCCGTCGGTCTCCTCGAGCACCGCGATCCGCCAGGTGTCGGCGCCGGGCTCCGAGCACAGGGAGTAGGAGCGGGTGAGCTCGTCGGTGAGCACGACGTCGACGTGCGCGCCGGGCGTCCAGCCGGGCAGCGGCGTACCGTTCACCGGCGCCAGCACCAGCTCGCGGACCCGATCGGCGACCTGCCGGGCCGCAGCCACGCGGACCCGGACGTCCGCGGTCACGAGAGGCCCTCCGCGGTCGCGACGACGGCGCCGGAGTGGACCAGCTCGACGGCCTTGCGCAGCCACGGGTAGAGCACCCGGTCCTGGGTGAGGTGCGCGACCGGTTGGCCCTGCGCGTCCTCGCTGCCGCGCACCAGCGCCCGCACTGCCCGGCTGGTCGGGGCGAGCCCGTCCTCGGTGACCTCGTCCTGCAGGATCCGCAGGTCCAGCGCCTGGGCCGCCATGAGCAGCTCGATGGCGACGACGGCCTCGATGTTGGCGACGACCTGGCGGGCGTGCCGGCCGGCGTTGTTGGCCATAGAGACGTGGTCCTCCTGGTTGGCGCAGGTGGGGATCGAGTCGACGGAGTCGGGGTGCGCGAGCGTCTTGCAGTCGGAGACCAGCGCGGCGGCGAGGTACTGCGGAAGCATGTAGCCGCAGTCCATGCCGACCTGCGCGCTGTTGACGAGCATGTCCGGAAGGCCGCGGTTGAGGGTGCCGTCGTCCATCCGGAACAGCCGGCGCTCGGTGATGTTGCCGATCTCGGTGACCGCGATGGCGAGGAAGTCGGCGGCGAAGGCCATGTACTCCGCGTGGAAGTTTCCGCCCGACACGGCCTTCAGCGAGCGCGGCAGGGACGGGAAGATCAGCGGGTTGTCGGTGGCGGCGTTCATCTCGTTCTCGACGAGACCGGCCACGAAGCGCAGGGTGTCGGTGATCGGGCCGAGCACCTGCGGCACGCAGCGCAGCGAGTAGGCGTCCTGCGGGGGCTGGCGGACCGGATCGTGGTCGCGGTCGCCGTCGACCAGCGTCGCGCCGGTGAGCAGCCGGCGGATCCGGGCGGCGACCTCGACCTGGCCGGACTGGCCGCGGGCCTCGTGCAGCTCGGCGATGAACGCGTCACCGAATCCCTTGAGCGCCTCGATCGACATCGCGGCGGTGACCAGGTTGGTGTCGAGCAGGTTCTGCGCGTCGTGCAGCGCGAGCGCGACCTGGGCGCAGGAGAAGGACGTGCCGTTGAGCAGCGCCAGGCCCTCCTTCGCGGCGAGCGCGATCCGCTCGAGGCCGGCGTCGGCCATCGCCTGCGCGCCGGTGACGACCCGGTTGCCGCCCCGGCCATCAAGGAGCACCTCGCCGGAGTTCCGGACGTCCTCCTCGGCGCTCTCGCGGCCCGCGACGCCCCTGGTCATCACGACCGCGAGGTGGGCCAGCGGGATCAGGTCGCCGGACGCGCCGAGCGAGCCGTACTCCGGGATCGCCGGGTGCACGCCCGCGTTGAGCATGTCGACGACGAGCCGGGCGACCTCGGGGCGGACGCCGGAGTGGCCGGACAGCAGGCTCACCGCGCGGATCAGCATGGTGGCGCGGACCAGCTCGGCGTCGACGTACCGACCGATGCCGGAGGCGTTGCTGAGGACCAGGCGGCGCGACAGCTCGGCCGCGTCGGCCGGGTCGGCGAAGGCCTGGCGGCCGGCGAGCGAGCCGAAGCCGGTGTTGATCGAGTAGATCGGGCGCTCCAGGCCGGCGGCCTCGACCCACTCCTGGCTGGCGCGCAGGCGCTCGTCGACGGCGGCGTCGAGCTCGACGCGGGCGCCGTGGCGGGCGACGGCGACGAGGTCCGCGAGCGTGAGCCGGGCGGTGCCGAGGACGACGACGCGGTCGGAGGTCTGCGTCAGGTGAGCGGTCATGGGCACATCGTCGCGGAGGGCCGGCACACCCCGGCAACGCGGATTCTCATCACGCGGGAACCTTCGTTGTTGGCGGCTTCCGGCCGCTCCTACCGTCCCGGCATGAACATCGCCGACGACCCGTACGACGACGCGAACCTGACCGACCCGTACCCGCTCTTCGACCGGATGCGCGAGGCTGGTCCGGCGGTGTGGCTGGACACGTACGACGTCGCGGCGTTCGCCCGGTTCGCCGAGGTCCGCGAGATCCTCGTCGACCACGAGACCTTCATCTCGGGGGCCGGGGTGGGGCCGCGGAACTACCACCACCAGCCGCCGTGGCGCAAGCCCGGCATCCTCGACTCCGACCCGCCGATGCACACCCCGCTGCGCACGGTGATGGCCGACGTGATCAGCCCGCGCAACATGCGCCCGCTGCGCGCCGGCTTCCAGGAGTTCGCGACGCCGCTGGTCGACAAGCTCCTCGACATGCGCGAGTTCGACGCGATCACCGACCTCGCCGAGCTGTTCCCGATCCGGGTGTTCGGCGACGCGGTCGGCATCCCGCGCGAGGGCCGGGCCGAGAACCTGCTCGCGCACGGGGCGATGAACTTCGCGCAGTTCGGACCCGAGGACGCCCGCTACGAGCACTACATGCGGGCCGGCGAGCACACCATCGAGTGGACGATGAACAACTGCGCGCGCGAGAACCTCAGCCCCGACGGGCTCGGCGCGAAGATCTGGGCGCACGCCGACGCCGGCGTGGTCGCGCCGGAGGAGGCCGCCGTACTCGTGCGGGCGCTGCTCTCCGCCGGTCTCGACACCACCGTCATCGCGATCGGCAACACCCTGCGCTGCCTGACCGGGAACCCGGACCAGTGGGACCTCGTACATTCCACGCCGCGGCTCGCGAAGTTCGCCATCGACGAGGCGCTGCGCTTCGAGTCGCCGTTCCAGTCGTTCTTCCGTACGACGTCGCGCGAGGTCTCCTTCGGCGGCGTGACGCTGCCCGAGGACAGCAAGCTGATCGTCTTCCCCGGCGCGGCGAACCGCGACGTGGAGCGGTTCGGCCCGGACGCCGACCAGTACCGGATCGAGCGCGAGGCCGGTGGCCACCTCACCTTCGGGATGGGCATCCACCAGTGCGTCGGCCAGCCGATCTCCCGCCTGGAGATGGAGGTGCTGTTCGGCGAGCTCGCCCAGCGGGTGCGCTCGATCGAGCCCGCCGGCGAGCCGGTGCCGTTCCTGCACAACACGCTGCGCGGGCTCAGCTCGCTCCCGGTGCGTATCGTCCCCGCATGACCACATCGGTGAGTACCTCTGGCTTCGTCACGGATCTGCTCGCCGGGCTCGGCGAGCGCTGCCGGGTCATCACCGACGGCGACCTGCTGGCGTCGTACCGACAGGACATGGCGACCGTCGTCCCCGGTGGCCTGCCCTGCGCCGTCGTGCTGCCGCGGACGACGGCGGAGGTCGCTGCCGCGCTGCGTCTCGCCTCCTCCCACCGCGTTCCGGTGGTGCCGCGCGGCGCCGGGACCTCGCTGGCCGGAGGCGCGAGCGCGGTCGAGGGCTGTCTCGTGCTGTCGACCGAGGCGCTCACCGCGATCAGGTCGCTGGATCCCCTGGACCGGGTGGCCGTCGTCGAGGCGGGCGTCGTCAACGCGGACCTCGACCGGGCGGCGGCCGAGCACGGGCTGATGTTCGCGCCCGACCCGTCGAGCTGGGAGATCTCCACCGTCGGCGGCAATGTCGCGACGAATGCGGGCGGCCTGCGCTGCGTGAAGTACGGCGTCACCCGCCAGTCGGTCCTCGGCCTCGAGGTCGTCCTCGCCGACGGCCGCGTGGTCTCGACCGGCACCCGCACCACCAAGGACGTCGCCGGCTACGACCTCACCGGGCTGCTGGTCGGCTCGGAGGGCACGCTCGGCGTGATCACGGCCGCCACCGTGCGGCTGACGCGACGGCCCGTCGTACCGCCCACGACGGTGGTCGCGGCGTTCGACTCGCTCGAGGCCGCCGGGGTCGCGGTGGCGCGCATCGTGGCGTCCGGGCCGGAGGTGTCGCTGCTCGAGCTGCTCGACGGCACCACGCTGCGCGCCATCGACTCCTGGAAGCGGATGGGGCTGGCCGGCATCGAGGCGATGCTCGTCGTGCAGGTGGACGGACGCTTCGACTCTGACGCTGCTGCGGTCGCCGCGCTGTGCGAGGAGGCAGGCGCCGTCGACGAGCCCGCCGTGTCGACCGACCCGAAGGAGTCCGACGAGCTCCTCGCCATCCGCCGCCTCGCCTATCCCGCCGCCGAGCAGCTCGGCCAGTGCCTGGTCGAGGACGTCGGCGTACCCGTCTCCCGGCTGCCCGAGATGATCCGCCGCATCGACGACGCCGCCGCCCGTCACGGCGTGACCGTGCTGACCGTCGCCCACGCCGGCGACGGCAACCTCCACCCGACCTTCGTCTTCGACCATGGGGCCGTCGGGATCCCCGACGCCGTGGCTGCCGCGGCCGACGAGGTCTTCGCGGCCGCCCTCGAGCTCGACGGCACCATCACCGGCGAGCACGGCGTCGGCGTGCTCAAGGCCGCCTGGCTCGAGCGACAGGTCGGCTCGGCGTCCATGGAGCTGCACCGCGCGGTCAAGGCGGCCTTCGACCCGCTCGGGATCATGAACCCGGGGAAGCTGCTCGCCTGAGCATGTAACACGCCGTCCACCCGACTACACGGCGGTGGTCAGCAGAATCAGCCTCATTTGAGGCCGACTTCTGCGGAGAAGTGGCACCCAGTCAGGTGGACGGCGTGTTACTGCGGCCGGTCCGCTCAGCTGCCCACCGCCGCCTGGGGCCCAGGAAGCGACGAGCCGAGCGCAACCCATCGCCGACCACCGACGGCGTATCGCGACTAGGCTCCGCGACGTGCTCCCCGTGATCGTCGTCGTCCTGGCTCTGGCGGGACTGTGGGCGTGGGCACTCATCGATGTGCTCAGCTGGCCCAGCGCGACGTGGGAGGTCGCCGACCTGAGCAAGGCCCGCTGGGTGGTGCGCATACTGTTGCTCGGCGTCATCGGCGTGGTGCTGTACGTGCGGTCGGCGCGGCGCCCACTGCGCGCTGCGTACCTGACGATCCGCACGGCCGGCTGACGGCGGCCGCCCGCACCCGCCCCGAAGGGGCCAGCACAGGAACACGACCGGCGGGGACCGGACGTGCCCGCCCGATCCCCGCCACTCACCCTCGCCTCCCGGGGGCCCTCACTCCCAGGCGGCGAGCACCTCTGCGAGCACCGCCCGCAGGTCCGGGTCACCGACGGTGATCCGGACGCCTTCGCCGGCGAAGGGCCGCACCAGCAGCCCGTGCGCGCGGCACAGGTCGGCGAACTCCGCCGACCGGGGCCCGAGCGGGAGCCAGACGAAGTTCCCCTCCGCCTCCGGTACGACGATGCCGCGCCCGCCGAGCAACGCGGCCACCCGCGTCCGCTCCTCCCGGGTCGACGCCACCCGGGCGGCGAGGACCGACGGATGGGCGAGGGAGGCCAGGGCGGCGGCGACGGCCACCGACGAGACGGGGAAGGGTGGGAGGACCGAGCGCACCGCGCCCGCGACCTCCGCAGACGAGACCAGGTAGCCCGCCCGCAGGCCGGCGAGGCCGTGGGCCTTGGAGAAGGTGCGCAGCACGACCACGTTCCCCCGCCGAGCCAGCTCGGGCACGGACATCGACGCGGGCCGGGAGCGGGCGTCGTACTCCGTGTATGCCTCGTCCAGCACCACCAGCACGTCGGGGGGCACGGAGTCGAGGAAGTCCGACAGGGCGGACCACGACACGACCGTGCCGGTGGGGTTGTTGGGGTTGCAGACGATCACCACCCGCGTCGAGGCACCGATCGCGGCCGCCATCGCTGCCAGGTCGTGCGACCCGTCCGGCCGAAGCGGCACCGGCACGGACCGGCCACCGGCGACCTGGACGCTGAGCGGGTACGCCTCGTACGAGCGCCACGCCATCACCACCTCGTCGCCGGGCCGCAGGTAGGCGAGCAGGAGCCGGTCGAGCAGCGGGAGCGCCCCGTCGGCCACCGCCACCGACGAGTCCGAGACCCCCAACGACCCGGCCAGAGCGGCCGCCAGGTCGGCACCGCCGATCAGCGGGTACCGCGTGGCGCCCGAGACAGCGGCGAGCGCCGCGTCCAGCACCGGCCCGGTCAGCCCGCCGGGCGCCTCGTTCGAGGACGCCCGGACCCGGACCGGGACCGGACCCGGGGCGACGGAGGAGTACGCCGCCAGCCCGGCCAGGTCCGGCCGGGCCGACGGGCCGACACGGGCGACACGGTCGACACGGGCGACGCTCACGCCAGCACCTTGGACAGGAACGCCTGGGTGCGCGCCTCCCGCGGCCGCTCCAGCACCTCGGCGGGCGGGCCGGACTCGACGACCACGCCGCTGTCCATGAAGTACACGCGGTCCGCGACCTCCCGGGCGAAGCCGAGCTCGTGGGTCACCACGATCATCGTCATCCCGTCGTCGGCGAGCTGGCGCATCACGGCCAGCACGTCTCCGACCAGCTCGGGGTCGAGCGCGGAGGTCGGCTCGTCGAAGAGCATCAGCTCGGGCTGCATCGCCAGCGCCCGGGCGATCGCCACCCGCTGCTGCTGGCCGCCGGAGAGCTGCGAGGGGTAGTTGTCGACCCGGTCGGCGAGGCCCACCCGGTCGAGCAGGGCCCTCGCCCGCCGCTCGACGACCGAGCGCTTCTCCCGGCGGACCACCATCGGGCCCTCCATCACGTTCTCCAGCGCGGTGCGGTGCGCGAAGAGGTTGAAGCCCTGGAAGACCATCCCGATCCCGGAGCGGCGTACGGCGACCTCGCGCTCGTTGAGCTCCTTGAGCTTGTCGCCGTGCGGGCGGTACCCGACCCGGTCGCCGCCGACCCACATCTCGCCCCGGTCGAACTTCTCCAGGTGGTTGATGCAGCGCAGGAAGGTGCTCTTGCCGGACCCGGAGGGGCCGAGCAGGCAGACCACCTCGCCGCGGGCGACCGACATGTCGATGCCCTTGAGCACCTCGACGTGGCCGAAGGACTTGTGCACGTCCCAGGCCTGGAACATCGGCTCCTGCGAGCCGTCGGCACGAGCACTCATGCGACCGCCTCCCCCTTGCGCCCGCGACTCCCCTTGCGGCTGACCCGGTGGTTCGAGAAGCCGCGGCCGAAGTGCCGCTCGATGAAGTACTGACCGACGGAGAGCACCGCCGAGATCGCGAGGTACCAGAGCGCGGCCACGATGAGCAGCGGGATGGTCTGGTAGGTCCGCGAGTAGATGTTGGACGCGGTGGTCATCAGCTCGGTGTAGCCGATCACCAGCACCAGCGCGGTGTGCTTGAGCATGCCGATCGTCTCGTTGCCGGTCGGCGGGATGATCACCCGCATCGCCTGCGGCAGCACGACCCGGCGCATCACCTGCGAGCGCCGCATGCCGACCGCGCTGGCCGCCTCGGCCTGGCCCGGCGGGACCGAGAGGATGCCGGAGCGCACGATCTCGCTCATGTACGCCGCCTCGTTGAGCCCGAGGCCGAGCAGCGCCGCGGTGAGCGGCGAGATCAGCTCGTTGGCGCTCCACGACACGCCGCCGACGCCGATGGTCGGGTAGAGCGCGGCGAGGAAGTACCAGAACAACAGCTGCACGAGCAGCGGCGTACCGCGGAAGAACCAGGAGTAGGTCCAGGCGGCCGACGACAGGATCGGGTTCGGCGAGAGCCGCAGCACGGCGATCACGACGCCCAGCCCGACGCCGATCGCCATCGCGGCGGCGGTGAGCATCAGCGTCTTCGCGACGCCCTGCAGGATCGGCTGGGCGAACAGGTAGTCACCGACGACGTCCCACTGGAAGCGCTCGTTGCCGATGACCTGGGTGATCCCGCCCGCCACGATCAGGAGGACCACCACCGCCATCGCCCAGCGGGCCGGGTGCCGGGTGGGGAGCACGACCCGGGCGTCCCGCCCGTCCCGCGCAGGGACGGGACGGGACGGGGCCGGAGCGGAGTTTTCGGTCACGGGAACCGAGGTCACTGGGTGCCGCCGTTGATGGTGAACTCGTCGATGGCGCCGCTCTCGAGACCGAACTTCTCCAGCGCCTTGTCGTACTCGCCGTTGTCCTTGAGCGCCTGCAGCGCCTGCTGGACGGCCTTCTGGAGCTCGTCGGTGCCCTTGGCGAACACGATGCCGAACGGCTGCGACTCGTAGGGCTTGCTCATGACGAGTCCCTCGGTCTGCGAGGCGGCGTACGCGCCGGGCGCGCTGTCCATCAAGATCGCGTCGACGCGCTCGTTCTGCAGCGCGAGGATGACCTGGTTCTGGCCGGGGAAGACCGTCGCCTTGATCGGGTCCTTGCCGTCGGCCTCGCACTGCTTGGAGGCCTCCTCGGCCTGCGGGACCTCGGTGGTGCCCTTGACGACCGCGACCGTGGTGCCGCACATGTCGGCCAGGGTCGTGTACTTGTCGGCGTCCGCCTCGTGGGTCATGATCCCGGCGCCCGCGGCGAAGTAGTCGACGAAGTCGACCTCCTTCTGCCGCTCGAGGTTGTCGGTCATCGCCGACATCGCCATCTGGTAGCGGCCCGAGGCGAGGCCCGGGATGATCGCGTCGAAGGCGATGTTGTCGAACTCGATGTCGATGCCGAGCTGCTTCTCCAGCCCGTCGGCGATCTCGCGGTCGATGCCGAGCACCGTCTTGTTGTCGGTGTCGAGGAACTCGAACGGCGGGTACTCGACGTTGCTCGCGATGGTGATCGACTTCTTGCCCTGCAGGTCCTTCGGGAGGGCGCTGTGCAGCGGGGCGGACTTGTCGTACGACGGCTTCTCGTCGGCCTCGCTGCTGCCGCCGCACGCGGAGAGCAGGACGGGCAGGGCGAGAGCGAGGGCGGCGGCGGACAGGGAGAGGGTGCGGGGTCGCGTCATGATGCGGTGCGCTCCTGGCGGCTGGTGGGTGTCGTGGATCACAGGAGGATCCGGCCGCGGAGCAGGGCGCAACAATCGCCGTTCCCA
The DNA here is from genome assembly GCF_029961765.1 of Nocardioides sp. QY071. Lineage (NCBI taxonomy): Bacteria > Bacillati > Actinomycetota > Actinomycetes > Propionibacteriales > Nocardioidaceae > Nocardioides > Nocardioides sp. QY071. The sequence continues at coordinate 130,872 of NZ_CP124681.1, read as the reverse complement.
TGGCGTGGGAACCGGGCGTTTCGGTGACGTTATTTCTCAGTGGCGAGGAGGTCGACGCGGCGGTCGTCGTCGTCGAGGAAGCCACCGTCCGCGACGTCGACGCACTCGGCACTGGTGAGCGCGAACCCGAGCAGCCGCTCACCGTGCTTGGCCTGCGAGAGGCCGAGCCGCAGGCCGTCGCGGCCCAGGTTGGCCCAGGGCCGGCCGCCGTCGGTGCCCTCCGTCACGACCACCCAGCCCGCGGCGAGCAGCGCCTCCCGGGCGGCGGCGAACTGGGCAGGGACCTCCGCAGGGGTCCCCGCGACCGCGCCGCCACTGCGGTAGGTGACGCCGGGAGCCGGCTCGGAGCGGCAGTACTCCGCGGCCCCCGCCGCGCGGGTGACCTCGAGCCCGGCGCCGGCGAGCACGCCGACGACCTCGCGGGTCCGCGCGACCACGGAGTCCTGCAGTCGGGCCAGTCCGGCCGCGCCCTTCCGGTCATCCACGCCGCACCCTCCCAGGATCAGCACGACGGCGAGCGCCGCCACTCCCAGGCTACGGAACGTCATCGGCACGGGTGTCCGAGCGCCCCGGCACGTTCGTCGTCGGGTCGCGGTCGGCCTCCGGGTCGACGGCCCAGCGCCACCACGGGTCGTGGCTCTGCGCGGCCCCGTTGACCTCGTCGCCGTGGCCGTCGACGATCTTGCCGAGGTTGTAGAGCGACTCCGACTCGTGGTCGTAGTAGCGGCTGTGGTCGTCGAAGTTCCGGATCGCACCACGGTCGACCGACTCGGCCTCGAACCGGTGCGCCCCGAAGTCCTCCGAGGACGGGTCGACGCCGAGCCCGCCGGGGTTGTGGTAGGCACCCTCGTCGCCGAAGAAGGCGACGGCGTCGCGACTGTTGCGGCCGTCGTAGACGTGGTCGGCACCGACGCTGAAGTCCGCCGCGGTGTCGGCCGGCCCCGCGCCGGGGCTGCCGATCAGCACCACGTCGTCGGCGGCCAGGTCGTGGTCGGTGGCGGCGTACGACGTCGTGGTCGAGCCGTAGCTGTGCCCGATCACGGTGAGGTGGGCGGGGTCGTCGGACCGGGAGGCGCGCAGCCCCTCGACCGCGTCGGCGAGCCGCTGCCCGCCGTCCTCGGCCCGTCCGGTCGTGATCGTGTCGAGGTCGATCGCGCCCTCGGGGGTGTTGTAGCCGAGCCAGAACAGGGTCGCCACCGAGGAGCCGTCGCCGTTGTAGCGGGCCGACTCGTAGAGCCGGATCGCCTCGTCGGTGTAGCCGCCGACGTCGTCCATCTCGGACCTGATGCCGGGCACCTGCACGGAGACGTCGTCGGCGGTGTCGAGATCGCCGACGCCCACCGCGACCCGGCCGTCGCCGTCGAACGCCGCCGGGTCGTAGAGCCAGAGCGTGCCGCCGGGCTTCTCGCCCGTGGTCGGGTCGACGAAGCCGTCGGCCTTCTCCACGGCCTTCTGGGTGGCCCGCGCGTTGTCCAGCACCTTGCGCTCGTCGGCGGAGAGGGTGCCGTCCGCCTCCTTGGCGCCCAGCCGGGCGAGGTCGTCGTCGAGCAGCACCCGGTTGGCCTGGTCCCTCGTGTCCGCGGGCAGCCCGTCGGCCGAGCCGATCAGGCCGGGGTAGGCCGCGATGACCGCCTCCCGCTCGGCGTCGGTCAGGTGCTCCCACCAGTCCCGCACCTGCGCGGGCGTGGCGCCCGTGCCCGGCGCACCGGGCTTGTCCATGGCGCTGCGCGCCGTCTCCGGTACGCCGCCCGCCGCGGACAGTCCCTCGGCCAGGGTGTCCGCCGCCTGGAACGCCTGGCGCAGCAGGTCCTCGTTCTCCCGGACCCGGCGCTGCAGGGTGTCGTGGTCGGTCACGAGGGTGGCGTAGCCGGTGCGCAGGTCGGTGGCCCGCTCCTGCAGCGCGGCGACCACCCCGGGCGTGGCCTCGGTGGTCGCGTCGATGTCGGCGATCAGGGTGGTCCGCCGCTCGTCGAGCCCGCCCTTGCGCTCGACGAGGGTGCCGTGGGTGGCGGTCAGGTCGCGCAGCGTGTCGGCGTACGACGTCACGGCCCGGCCGACCCGGCGGACGGTGGCGGCCATGGCGGTGTGCTCGGTGGCCGCGTTGCCGGAGGCGACGACATAGGCGTCGTACGCGACGCCCCACCAGTAGCCGGTGAGGTTGCGCAGCTGCGTGGCCTCCTCGCCGAACTCCTCGTAGCGCGCGGCCGTCGTGTAGAGCGTCTCGGCGAGGGTGTCGCACTGGGCTGCGTCGCCGGGCGGCTCGGGCAACGTGGCCGGCTGGGACGGCGGGACCACGATGGTGACGCTCACCGCGTCGGCCCCAGGCGTCCGTCGAGCTGGGTGTAGCGCTGGTCGACGCTGTCGTCGGTGTTGAGGTAGTCGTCGGACGCGGCCGTCAGCGCGTCGGCGAAGCCGCGGGCGATGAGCGCGCTCTCGCCCGCGAAGCCCGACCAGCGCTCCAGGAAGAGCACCCCGGCGGGCTGGACGCTCGGCGGCAGGCCGGCGGTGCTCGCCGTGCTGAGGGCGCTCTTCGAGCCGGTCATCAGCTGGTCGAGGTGCTCCCAGTCGGTGATCGACCGGGACATCGCGTTGTACTCGATGCCGGAGACGCTCATCGCGCACCGTCCAGCAGGTACGGCCCGGAGCGGACGGTCAGGAAGAACCTCCCGGTGGCAGGCACCAGGACCAGGTCGATCTCTTCGCGGCCGTGGCGGACGGGCCGGCCGGCCAGCACCCGTGGCATGCCGTCGGGCGGGGTGAGCACCCGCCAGTCCTCGTCGCCCAGCAGCGCGGCCGCCCGCTCGAGGACGCCGGCGGCGGTGACCGGCTCCATCCCGAGCCGGGTCCAGGTGGCCTCGTGGCGGGACACCTCGGGCGTCGCGCCGGTGGTCCAGCGGTCCCGCCACTCGTCGGGCTCGGTCGCGCCGACCAGCCGGTCCCACAGCTCCGCCACCCGGGCCGCGCACTCCGCGGTCGCCGCCTCGAGGCTCGTCTGCGGGATCGGCTCGCGGAGCTGCTCGGAGAGCTGCTCGGCCGGCTCGGCGGGTCCGGCCGGTGGCAGCAGGACCAGTTCGACGTCGGGGTGCCGCCGTCGTACCACCGACCAGAACGGGTCGGCCGCCACCCGGGCCGCCGCCTCGGGTCCACCCAGGAAGGCCATGCCCCTCCCTTCCCCAGGGAAGCGCTGAGCAATCCCGGCAGCAGACCGGAGAGGATCAGGCGTCGATCTCGGCCGACATCTCGGTCGCCGCCGCCCGCAGCAGCCGGGTGGTGCGGCGCACCCACTCCGCGTTGTCGCACCGGTCCGAGGGTCCGGCGATGGTCAGCGACGCAGCGCACTCGCCGTTGCTGAACACGGGTACGGCGACCGCGATCGCCCCCTCCTTGAACTCGCCGCGCGACACGGCCAGCTGGTCGCGGCGTACCTGGGCGAGGGCGGCGGGCAGCTCATCGGGCTTGATGGTGGCTGCCGAGTAGGAGACCAGGTTGGCGAGGGCGACCTCGACGATCGGGCGGGGGGCGTAGGCGAGGAGCAGCCGCTGGCCGGCACCGGCGTACAGCGGCAGCAGCTCGTTGATCCGGAAGGCGTAGCGGTCGGGCGCCGGCGAGACGGACTGGCGCAGGCAGATGGCGTGCGAGCCCGCGCGCACGGCGAGCACCGCGGTCTCACCGGTCTGGTAGGTCAGCGTGCGCAGGTACTCCCCCGCGACCTCGACGAGCCGGGTGTGGGTGAGGTGCTCGCCCGAGATCTCCATCAGCCGCCAGCCCGGGACGTAGACGCCCTGGGACTCCTCGATCAGTCCGTAGTCGCGCAGCGAGCGGACATAGCGGTACGCCGTGCTCGTGGCGAGCCCCAGCTCCTCGGCGACCTCGGCGACGCTCACCTGGCCGTTGCGGGCGATCGCGATGAGGACGTCGAGTCCGCGGGTGAACGAGTTCTGGGCCATGGCTGTGGTCGAATCGGGTCGGGTCGGGTCGGTTCAGACGGACGGGGGCAGGTTGACCGGCTGGGTCGCCTCCTCGGCCGCCTCCGGGCGGGGCGGCCGGCCGGGGATGTGCTGCTTGTGGACCTTCTCGGTGCGCGGGTCGAGGAGGATTTCGTGGGAGTCGCCGTCGCGGCCGTCGAAGCGGACCGTGACGGTCTCGAAGCCCTTGTGCCGCTGCATCTGGGCGTACATCGCGTAGGCACGGCGGTCCGCCTCGGTCAGGTCGACGGAGTCGGTGAACGGCGTCAGGAGCGCGCGTGGCCACAGCCTGCGGGCGAGCACGACGTTGACCTCGATGCCCAGCACGCCCATCACCGCACCGATGTAGAGCAGGCCCATCAGGCCGAGGACGACCCCGAACGCCTCGGTCATGTTGTTGCGGTGTGTGCTGGCGATGACGTTGGTGACGTACCAGGTGCCGATCCACTGCAGGGCCTGCCAGAGCACCGCGACGGTGAAGCCACCGGGCGCGGCCCGAATCCCTCGGTCGCGGATCGCCCGGGCGGCCGCCATCCGCAGCAGCACGGTCATCACCGAGCCGAGGATCCCGACGGTCAACAGCCGCACCAGCCAGTGGAACCACCCGTGCCGGGACAGGTCGCCGACCAGGTTAGTCTCGGTGAGCACCGCCGAGCCGACGAAGACGGTGAAGATCGCGGTGCCGGCCACGGCCAGGATGAACAGGCTGTTGACCCGGGTCATCACCGGGTGCGGGCGGCTGTTGCGCGGCACGGCCCATGCCGCCGACTGCACGTTCTGCAGCGCGAGGCCGAGCCCGAGCGCGCCGTACAGCGCCGTCAGCGAACCCACGATGATGCCGCCGGTCGAGCCCTGGATGCCCTCCGGCCGCCCGAGCGCGTCGCCGATGATCGGGAACTGGCCCAGCGCCGAGTCGAGGACCTGCTCCTGCAGCGCCTCGCGGCCCTCCAGGATGAACCCGAGGATCGACGTGCCGAGCAGCATGAGAGGGAAGATCGACAAGAAGGCGTAGAAGGTGAGGATCGCCGCGAGGTAGTTGCCCTGGTCGTCGAAGAACTTGTAGATGACCGCGAGCGGGAAGCCGACAGCGGGCTTGCGCCGCTGCGCCCGATCGAGGTCTCCGACAACTCCCACAGGCGCAACCTATGACATCGACCCCACGCGCCACGGGAGGGTCTCCCCCCGGCGGCCCGATCAGGCCAGCAGCGCGGAGATCCCGATCGCCACCGGCGCCGAGGCGAGGGTGGACACGAAGATGGCGTCGCGGGCCAGCAGCACGCCGCGCTCGTATCTCATCGCGACGACGAACACGTTCTGAGCGGTCGGGAGCGCGGAGAGCAGGGTCACCGCGAACAGGTCGGTGCCGTCGAGACCGACCCCGAACCTCCCGACGACGTACGCCGCCACCGGCTGGACCACCATCTTCAGCGAGGTGACCGTGGCCAGCGCCCGCGGCGTCACCCCGCGCCCCGGCAGCGGACCGAGGCGGAGCGCGACGCCGTACGCGATCAGCATGGCGGGCACCGCCATCCCACCCACCAGCTCCAGCGGCGCGTGCACGACCTGCGGCAGCTCGGTGTCGGTGCCGGCGAGCAGCAGGCCGGCGAAGGACGCGATCGTCAGCGGGTTGGTGACCGGCCGCGACGCGATCTTGAGGAGCGACGGGCGCTCCGGGCTGGTCACCACGTCGAGGACCGTCAACGCCAGCGGCTGGAGCACCAGCAGCTGCATCAGCAGCGCCGGGACGACCAGCGCCGCGTCACCGAGCGCGTACGCCGCGATCGGGATGCCGAGGTTGCCCGCGTTGACGTACGCCGAGCACAGGCTCGCGACCACCGCGGTGCCGGCGTCGAGGCGTCGTACCCGTGCGATCGCGGCCATGATCCCGGCGCTGACGACCACGCCGGCGGCCGTCGCGACCAGCGGCCCGGACAGCACCCGGGACGGGTCGGAGTCCTCCAGCACGGTGACCAGCAGCGCCGGGCTCGCGAGGTAGAACGACGCCAGCGACAGGCTGCGCTGGCCGTGCAGGTCGACGATGCCGCGGTCGGCCAGGAGCGCGCCGAGGGCGATGACGATCGCGATCGTCCCGAAGCCCTCCAGCACACCGCCCACGGGTCGATCCCATCACCCGCGGCCCACCGGCGGTCGAGGAGGTCGCGCAGCGACCGTCTCCCCGGCGGTCGAGGAGGTCGCGCAGCGACCGTCTCCCCGTCGGTCGAGGAGGTCGCGCAGCGACCGTCTCCCCGGCGGTCGAGGAGGTCGCGCAGCGACCGTCTCGAGACCCTCAGGGGTGCAGCGGCGGCATCCCGGAGCCGGCCGACCGGGCGGCCCCCGACAGGAACGCCTCGATCGCCTCGGCGGCGGTGTGCTGCGGCGACCAGTCGAGCTCGGCGCGGGCCCGGTCCGTCGCGAGCAGCGGTACGGCGAGCAGCGCTTCCGCGAGCGAGCCGGGCACGCCGACCAGGTGGGCGAGCCAGCCGAGGTCGAGCGCGCCGCTGACCAGGCGGGGCGGTACCTCGACGGTCGGTGCGCCGACGATCTCGCCGAGCTCCTGGCGGCGCAGCACCCCGGCGGCCGCCAGGTTGAACGCCCCGGTGACCGGCCGCTCGACCGCGGCGACGATGGCGCGTGCGACGTCCTCCGCGTGCACCGCCTGGAGCCGCAGCCCACGCGGGACCGGCAGGGCAGGGATCAGCCGCGTGTCGAGCATCCGCGGCCGCAGCAGCGGGCCACCGAAGATCCGGCGCTGCTCGCTCGCCGCGGAGCGCTGGAACACGAACGCCGGCCGGATCCGTACCACCCGGGTGTCCTCGCCGGACGCCTCGAAGGCGTCGAGCACGCGCTCGTTGTAGGCCTTCTCGCGGCAGTAGGCCGCCGCGGACGACCCGTCGGTCTCCCAGCCCTCGTCGACCAGGTCGTCGTGGTGGGCCGGCGAGTAGGCGGCCACGGAGGAGGCGCAGACGAGCGTGGGGACCCGCTGGCGTCGTACGGCGGACAGCAGGCGGCGGGTGCCGACGGCGTTGGTCCGCCACGTCTCCTCCGGGCGGTGGGTCGGCTGGAACTTCCAGGCGAGATGGACGACCGCGTCGGCGCCCTCGAGCACCGGGTCGAGGTCGTCGGTTCCGACGTCGGTGGGTCGCCAGGTGACCGACCCCTCCGCGACGGCGCGGTCGGACAGCTCGGGGCGACGGCGCGCGACGCCCACGACCTCGTGCCGGCCGCCGGCGGTGAGCTCCCGGATCACGGCGCTGCCGATATTCCCGGACGCGCCGGTGACGACGACCCTCATGACACGATCCGACGGCGAGCGGTGGTCAGGTGCAGCTGCGCCAGGAGGTCGAGCTGCCGGTCGGACCGGGCGACGAGGTCGTCGAGGAGTGCGGCGTCGAGCCGCGGTTCGTCGTCGGCGACCGAGCGCAGCGCCTCCCAGCCGCAGCGCTTGCCCCAGACCGCGATCCGCAGCGCCTCGATCTCGACGAGGTCCGTGAGGGGTGCGCGGGTGAGGATCCGGCCGTTGGGCTTGAGCCGACCGAGCTCGGCGCCCGCCTTCGCCGCGACCGTCCCGAGCGTGCTCGGGGAGGTGCCGACGTCGTGCATGATCCGGCGCAGCGTCTCGCGCTCGTCGGCGACCTCGTCGGCGAGGCTGTCGATGGCGGTCGCGACCGTGGCGATGGCGTGGGTGCGGGCCACCCGCCGGAACAGGGACACGCCCGCCGTCGATCCCGCCCAGTGGTGCTGCAGATAGCCGTGGAGTACCTCGTCGTCCATCCTCACCGCGTACCCGTTGCGGCGCGCGACAGACTGATTCAGGCTCAGACCGGCTCGGGACCCTCCTGCTCGCGCCGCTCCTGCTCCCGCTTCCTCTGCTCGTGCGCGCGACGCTGCTCCTCGGCCCGCTCGCGCACCTTGCGCAGGAACTCCTCGTCCTTCTCGGGGTCCGCGGCGGCGAAGCGGCCGCGGCGCTCGTACTCCGGATAGCTCGGCGCCGCGCCCTGCTCGCGGGTCAACGGCCGCTCGGTGACCGGACGGCCCGCGATGAACCAGGCGATCGAGCCGGCCAGCGGGAAGAAGAACACGATGAGCAGCCACCAGGTCTTGGCGAGGTTGCGGACGCTGTCCTCGCGCGCGGTGATCACGTCGACCAGGCAGTAGACCCAGAGGATGAGGACCAGGAGGGGCGGCAGCAGGCGCAGCATCTCGGCATTGTGCCCCGCCGCGCTGCCCGCCGCGCCAGTTTCACCGGCCGGCCGGTGAAACTGGCGGGGGTTGGACGACAAAACTGGCGCTTGGACGAGGAAGCTTCCTCGTCCAAGCGCGAGTTTCACCGGCCGGCCGGTGAAACTCCCTCCGCGCCTCAGTACGACTTCGGCAGCCCCAGCGAGTGCATGGCGACGAAGTTGAGGATCATCTCCCGGCTGACGGGGGCGATCCGGCCCAAGCGGGCGGCGACGAGCTGGTTGCCGAGGCCGAGCTCGGTGGTCAGGCCGCTGCCGCCGTGGGTCTGTACGGCGACGTCGAGCGCGTTGCAGGCGATCTCGCCGCCGGCGTACTTGGCCATGTTGGCGTACTCGCCGGCCGTGAAGTCGTCGCCCGCGTCGTAGAGCGCGGCGGCCTTCTGCATCAGCAGCCGGGCCTGCTCGAGCTCGATCTTCACCTTGGCCAACGGGTGCGCGATGCCCTGGTGGGCACCGATCGGCTGGTCCTTCCACACGGTGCGGGTCTTGGCGTAGTCGACCGCCTTCTCCAGGGCGTAGCGGGCCTGGCCGCAGGTCATCGCCGCGCCCATGATCCGCTCCGGGTTCAGGCCGGCGAACAGCTGCCACAGTCCGCCGTCCTCGTCGCCGACCAGGGCGTCGGCGGGCAGTCGCACGTCGTCGAAGAAGAGCGTCCACTGCTTCTCCGGCGCGACGAACTCCATCGGGATGTGCTGCCGCTCGAGGCCTGGGGCGTCGGTCGGCATGAGGAACAGCGCGGGCTTGAGCTTGCCGGTCTTGGCGTCGGCGGTGCGCGCCACGACCAGGATCACGTCGGCCTCGTCGACGCCGGAGATGAACGTCTTCTGGCCCTTGATCACCCACGAGTCGCCGTCGCGGGTGGCGGTGGTGGTGATCTGGTGGCTGTTGGAGCCCGCGTCGGGCTCGGTGATGGCGAAGGCGGCGACGGTCTCGCCGCTGGCGATGCCGGGCAGCCACCGCTGCTTCTGCTCCTCGGTGCCGCAGCGGGTGATGATCGAGCCGACGATCGCCGGTGAGACGACCATCATCAGCAGCGGGGCGCCCTGCGCGGACGCCTCCTCGAGGACCGCCGCCAGGTCGCCCATGCCGCCGCCACCGCCGCCGTACTCCTCGGGGATGTTGACCCCGATGAAGCCGTGCTTGCCGAAGTCGTTCCACAGGTCGGTGGTCTTGCCGCCCGACCGGGCCTGCTCGGCGACGTACGCGTGGCCGTACTTCGCGGCGAGTGCCTTGACGGAGTCGCGCAGCGCGACCCGCTCCTCGGACTCGGTGAACGGGATGGTCATCAGTTGTCCTCCTCGGAGCTCTCCGGCTCCACGACGGCGAGCACGACGCCCGCCTCGACCTGCTGACCGGCGGTCGCCGACAGCTCGGTGACGGTGCCCGCGTAGGGCGCCGCGATGGTGTGCTGCATCTTCATGGCCTCCATCACGAGGATGGTCTGGCCCTCCTGTACGACGTCCCCGACGGCGGCGCTCACGGACACGACGCTGCCCGGCATGGGCGCGAGCAGCGAGCCGGCGGCCACCTGGGTGGACGGGTCGACGAAGCGCGGGACGATGCGGAGCGTGGCGCCGCCGCGCGGACCGTCGACGAGCACGGCATCCCCGCTCACCCGGACCGCGTAGCGCCGGGTCACCCCGTCGACGTCGACCACGACCTCCGAAGGCGACGCGGACACGACGACCACGTCGTCGCGATCGGCGCTGCGGTAGCCGTCGCGGCCGCCGTACCAGAGCACCTCGACCTCCTCGGCGCCGAGACCGAAGCGGGTCGAGCGCGGCGCGGCGACGACGTTGCGGAAGCCGGCCGGGATCCGGGACTGCACCGTGGCGGCGAGCCGGCGGTGCTCGGCGAGCGCGACCGCGCCGACCAGCGGAAGCAGGTCGTCGGCGCCCCCGGCCGCGAGGGTCTCCGGGTGGTCGCCGTAGAACGAGGTCGCCAGGCCGGCCGGGTCGAGGAAGGCCGGGTGTCGCAGCGACGCGACGAGCTGGTCGCGGTTGGTGACCAGGCCGTGGATCCGGGCCCTCTCCAGCACCCGCGCGAGCGACCGCGCGGCCTGCTCCCGGGTCGGCGCCCAGGTGATCACCTTCGACAGCATCGCGTCGTAGAAGGTGCCGACCTCGTCCCCGGTCTCGAAGCCGGTGTCGAGGCGGGTGCCGAAGCCGTCGAGGGCGAAGGTGTCGTCGTGCTCGACCTCGAGCTCGAGCAGCCGCCCGGTCTGCGGGGCGTAGTCCGCCGCCGGGTCCTCGGCGTAGAGGCGGACCTCAATCGCGTGGCCGACCGGCTCGGTGACCGCGGGGACCGGCCGGCCCTCGGCGACCGCGATCTGCAGCTCGACCAGGTCGACGCCGTGGATCAGCTCGGAGACAGGGTGCTCGACCTGGAGCCGGGTGTTCATCTCCAGGAAGAAGAACCGCTCGGTGTCGGCGTCGTAGAGGAACTCGACGGTGCCGGCGCCGACGTAGTCGACCGCCTCGGCCGCGGCCCGCGCAGCGTCGTGCATCGCGGTGCGCACGGCGTCGGACAGGCCGGGCGCGGGCGCCTCCTCGACCACCTTCTGGTGGCGACGCTGCAGCGAGCAGTCGCGGGTGCCGAAGACCTCGACGTTCCCGGACCGGTCGCCGACGACCTGGACCTCGACATGGCGGCCGCGCTCGACGTACGGCTCGACGAAGACGGTGCCGTCGCCGAACGCCGACTCGGCCTCGGCCGAGGCCTTCTCCACCTCGCCGGCCAGCTCGCCGAGCGAGCGCACGACCCGCATGCCGCGGCCACCGCCGCCGGCCGACGCCTTGACCAGCAGCGGCAGGTCGGCCTCGGTCGCGGTGTCGACGGTCAGGTTGCCGAGCACCGGCACGCCGGCGGCGTCCATCAGCTTCTTGGACTCGATCTTGGAGCCCATCGAGTCGATCGACGACGGGTCGGGACCGAGCCAGACGAGCCCGGCGTCCGCGACCTGGCGGGCGAAGCCGGCGTTCTCGGAGAGGAAGCCGTAGCCGGGGTGGATCGCGTCGGCGCCCGCCCGCAGCGCGGCGGCGATGACGAGGTCGCCGCGGAGGTAGGTCTCGGCGGGGGTGTTCCCCGGCAGCCGTACGGCGGCGTCCGCCTCCCGCACGAACGGCAGGTCCGCGTCGGCGTCGGAGTGCACGGCCACCGTCTCGATGCCGAGCCGGCGGGCCGTGCGGAACACGCGCCGGGCGATCTCGCCGCGGTTGGCCACGAGGATTCGGGTGATCATGGCGCTCACATCCTGAAGACGCCGAAGTTCATGGCGCCCTCGATCGGCTGGTTGTCGATGACGGACAGGCAGATGCCCAGCACCGTCCGGGTGTCGCGCGGGTCGATGACGCCGTCGTCGTAGACCATCCCCGAGAGGACGTACGGCAGCGACTGCTCCTCGATCTGCGTCTCGACCATCTCCTTGATCGCGACGAATCCCTCGGCGTCGAAGGGCTGGCCCTTCTTCTCCGCGGACTCGCGGGCGACGATCTCGAGGACGCCGGCGAGCTGGGCCGGGCCCATCACCGACGACTTCGCCGAGGGCCAGGTGAACAGGAACCGCGGGTCGTAGGCCCGGCCGTTCATGCCGTAGTTGCCTGCGCCGTACGACGAGCCCATGATCACCGTCAGGTGCGGGACCTTCGAGTTGGAGACCGCGTTGATCATCATCGCGCCGTGCTTGATGATGCCGCCCTGCTCGTACTCCGCGCCGACCATGTAGCCGGTCGTGTTGTGCAGGAACAGCAGCGGCGTGTCCTTCTGGTTCGCCAGCTGGATGAACTGCGCGGCCTTCTGGGCCTCCTCGCTCATCAGCACGCCGCGGGCGTTGGCGAGGATGCCGATCGGGTGACCGTGCAGCTGGGCCCAGCCCACGCACAGCGCCGAGCCGTAGAGCGGCTTGAACTCGTCGAAGGGGACCTCGTTGCCGGGGCCGGTCCCGTCGACGATGCGCAGGATCGCCTCGCGCGGGTCGAAGGGCTCCTTGAGGTCGGTGGGGATCAGGTCGAGCAGGTCCTCGGGGTCGAGGTCCGGCTCGGCGTAGGTCGCGGCGGGGACGGCACCCTGCTTGCGCCAGTTGAGCCGGGCGACGGTACGACGGGCGAGCCGGATCGCGTCGTGCTCGTCGACGGCGAGGAAGTCGGAGGAGCCGGAGATCCGCGAGTGCATCTCGGCGCCGCCGAGGGTCTCGTCGTCGGACTCCTCGCCGGTGGCCATCTTCACCAGCGGCGGGCCGGCCAGGAACACCTTGGCCTGCTCCTTGACCATGATCACGTAGTCGCTCATGCCGGGCACGTACGCGCCACCCGCGGTGGAGTTGCCGAAGACCACCGAGATGGTGGGCTGCTTGCGGGCGCTGGCCCGGGTGAGGTCGCGGAACCCGCGGCCGCCGGGGATGAAGATCTCCTTCTGGGTGGGCAGGTCCGCGCCGCCGGACTCGGTGAGGTTGATCGTCGGGAGGAAGTTCTTCTCGGCGATCTCGGCCGCCCGGAAGGACTTCTTGAGCGACCACGGGTTGAGGGCGCCGCCCTTGACCGTCGGGTCGTTGGCGACGATCAGGCACTCGACGCCCTCGACGACGCCGATGCCGGTCACCAGCGAGGCGCCGACCGCGAAGTCGCTGCCCCAGCCGGCCAGCGGCATCAGCTCGAGGAACGCGGAGCCCTCGTCGACGAGCAGCTCGATCCGCTCGCGGGCGGTGAGCTTGCCGCGCTCACGATGCCGGGCGACGTACTTGCCACCGGCCTCGACCGCCTTCTCCTGCTCCGCGTGCAGGTCGGCGATCTTGGCCTCCATGGCCGCGCGCCGCTCCTGCTCGGGGGTCTGTGTCGTGGTCATGCCTCCACCACCGCCTTCATCCTCTCCAGGGTCGTGCGCATGCCGCGCTCATTGGTCTTGCCGCGCAGCCGGCCCAGCAGCAGCCAGTAGCCGCGCATGAACCAGGCCGGCGTGAGCCGGAAGTACTCCGTGACGCTCGTGCCGCCGTTCTCGGGCTGCATCCGGTAGCCCCACGTGTTGAGGGCGTTGCCGTCGAGCCCGACCGCGAACTCGAACACCTCGTTCTCGACGGCCTTGGTGACCGTGCAGGGCGTCCAGTAGACGGGCCCGACGCCGTTGCGCTTGACGTGTCCCTTGAACCGGGCGCCGGCCACGGGTCCGGTGGCGCCGTGGGTCCAGGTGGCCTCGAAGGTCTCGGGCGAGAACTCACCGATCCGGGTGACGTCGCTGACCAGCGCCCAGACGTCCTCGACCGGCGCCTTCATGTGCACCGTCACCTCGCCGCCGAGCGGCTTCAGCAGGCCCATCACGCGTAGCCCAGCAGCTTGGCCGCGAGATCGGTGAGGACCTCCGTGGCACCGCCGCCGATCGGGAGCAGCCGGACGTCGCGGTAGTGGCGCTCGACCTCGGACTCGCGCATGTAGCCCATGCCGCCGTGCAGCTGGACGGCCTGGTCGGCCACCCACACCGCGGTGTCGACGGCGGTCTGCTTGGCCAGGCAGGCCTCCGCGATGACGTTCTCACCGGCGACGTAGCGCCGCGCGACCTCGAGCGTGTAGCCGCGCGCGACCGCGACCTGGCGGTGCATCTCGACCAGCTTGGCCCGCACCACCTGGTTCTTGACCAGCGGCTTGCCGAAGGTCTCGCGGTCCTTGCAGTACTGCACGGACAGGTCGAGGCAGCGCATCGCGTGGCCGTAGCCCATCAGCGCGAGGAAGATCCGCTCGGTGACGAAGTTCTCGGCGATGTAGTAGAAGCCGTGGTTCTCCTCGCCGACCAGGTTGCCGACCGGGACCCGCACGTCGACGTAGGACAGCTCGCCGGTGTCGGAGGCCAGCCAGCCCATCTTGTCGAGCTTGCGGGAGACGGTGAAGCCCGGCGTGCCCTTGGGTACGACGATCATCGAGATGCCGTGCGCGCCCGCCTCGCCCGTGCGTACGGCCGTGGTGACGAAGTCGCCGCGGACGCTGGAGGTGATGAACGTCTTGGCGCCGTTGATCACCCAGTGGTCGCCGTCGCGGACCGCACGGGTGCTGATGCTCGCGACGTCGGATCCGGTGCCGGGCTCGGTGACCGCCATCGAGCCGATCAGGTCGCCGGCCAGGGTCGGGCGGACCCACGCGTCGATCAGCTCAGGCGAGCCGTTCTGGATGATGTGCGGGATCGCGATCCCGTGCGTGAAGGCCGAGGCCATCGCGCCGCCGGACCAGCCGGCCGCCATGAAGCCCTCCTGCGCGGCGCAGATGTCGACCAGGGTGCCGCCGTCGCCGCCGACCTCCTCGCTGACGCCGATGCCGAGGAGCCCGGCGTGCGCGAGCTTCTTCTGCAGCTCGCGCGGCAGCTCGCCGTCGCGCTCCCACTGGTCGAGGTGCGGGGTGACCTCACGCTTGGTGAACTCGATGGCGCTCTGCTTGAGCGCCAGCTGCTCGGGGGTCCAGCCGTGGTCGAACGAGGTCATCGGGGTCCCCGCGAACTTGTTCGGAGGAGCGAAGCGGGGGAGAAGAAGTTCGTGGGGTGATTCATACGAGGTCCTCCTGGATGTGGACGATCCGGCTGCGGACCCACTCACCCAGGCCCTTGGCCTGCGGGTCGAACCGGGTGGACGCGGCGACGCCGTCGCCGAGCAGGCCGTGGATGACGACGTTGACCGCGCCCAGGTTGGGCAGCACGTAGACGTCGACGTCGAGGTCGCGCGCCTCCGGGATCAGCTCGCGGATCTTGCGGTCCTTGACGATCTTGGCGAGCCACTGCACGCGCGCCTCGTACTTGGGCGAGCCGTCGTGCTTGACCCACAGGCCGAGGTTCGCGTTGCCGCCCTTGTCGCCCGAGCGAGCGTGCACGAAGGTGCCGAGCGGCATGCGGCGGGTGATCGTGTCGGCCGGGGCGGGGTACGGCGAGGGCCGCTTGCCGAGCTCGGCGTCGAGCTCCGCGGGGTCGGCGAACGTGGTCGGGTCGGCGATCACCTCGCGGGTGCCGTCGTGGTGGACCACCGTGTGCTGCACCTGGGCCCGGTCGA
Organism: Nocardioides sp. QY071; assembly: GCF_029961765.1. Lineage (NCBI taxonomy): Bacteria > Bacillati > Actinomycetota > Actinomycetes > Propionibacteriales > Nocardioidaceae > Nocardioides > Nocardioides sp. QY071. The sequence goes on along the minus strand of NZ_CP124681.1, from coordinate 115,654 downwards.
CGTACTCGGGCGTGTAGATGCCGAACGGACTGGGCTTCTGCGGCGGGGTGGTCATCGTGAAGCCGGGGTAGCTGGCGAGCGCGAGCTCGACCGCGGGGCCGGTGAACGGCTTGCCGAGCGGGCCGGCCTCGGGGTCCTTGCCGATGCAGCGCAGGATGACCGAGGCGCCCTCCTCGGTGTCCGCATCCCCCGTGCGTGCCGGGGTCTGGGTCCACGTCACGTCCTTCGCGGTGAGGTGCGGGTCGAGCTGGCTGCGCAGCCACTCGGCCTTCGCGTCGACGTCGAGGCCGGTGAGCACGAACTCCACCTGGTTGCGGTAGCCGCCGAGCCGGTTGACCGCGACCTTGAGCTGCTCGGGCGGTGCGGTGCCGGTGGCGCCGCTGATCTCGACCCGGTCCGGACCCTGCTGGTGCAGCCGGATCGAGTCCAGACGCGTGGTGACGTCGGGGTTGAGGTAACGCGTCGTCTGGATCTCGTAGAGCAGCTGCGCGGTGACGGTGTCGACGGTGACCGCGCCGCCGGTGCCGTCGTGCTTGGTGATCACGCTGCTGCCGTCGGCGGCGATCTCGGCGATCGGGAAGCCGAGCGGCCTGTCCATCGGGGCGCCGGCCCGGAACAGGTCGACGAAGCCGGAGAAGTTGCCGCCGGTCGCCTGGGTGCCGCACTCGATGACGTGGCCCGCGACGACGGCACCGGCCAGGGCGTCGTAGGACGTGGGCGTCCAGCCGTGGTGGGCGATCGCCGGGCCGACGACGACGCTGGCGTCGGTCACGCGCCCGGTGACGACGATGTCGGCCCCGTTGCTCAGTGCGGACGCGATGCCGAAAGCACCGAGATAGGCGTTGGCGGTGAGCGCGCCCTCGAACAGCTGGGCCGAGCGCAGGTCGTCGCCCTCGACGTACGCGACCTTGGCGCCGGTGCCGAGCTCCTCGATCTTGCGGGCCAGGGCCGCGGGGTTGAGGCCGCCGGCGTTGCTGACGATCTTCACGCCCTTGTCGAGGGCGAGGCCGAGGGTGTCCTCGAGCTGCTTGAGGAAGGTGCGGGCGTAGCCCAGGTCGGCGTCGCGCAGCGTGTCCATGCCGAGGATCAGCATGGTCAGCTCGGCGAGGTAGTCGCCGGTGATGACGTCGACGTCGCCACCCTCGAGCTGCTCCCGCAGCGCGGAGAGGCGGTCGCCGTAGAAGCCGGAGCAGTTGGCGATCCGGATCGGTTCGGTCACTTCGGGTCCCTCCCTCCGCCGGCGGGGCCGGCGAACGCCTGCGCGATGGTGAGCCACTTCTCAGCGTCCTCGCCGACGGCCTTCAGGTCGGTGTCGTCACGGTGGACCCGCTGAGTGACCAGCTGGCAGAAGTCGTACGCCGAGCCGGTGACGATCTGGGGAGCATCCCCAGGTCCCCAGGTCCACAGCTCGCCGCTCGGCGCCGTCAGCTCGACCCGGAACTCCTCGGCCGGAGCCTCGAGCCCGTTGTTGGCGTAGGCGAAGTTGCGGGTGCGCACGCCGATGTGGGCGACGTGGCGGATCCGGTCGGTGACCTCGGGACGCACGCCGACGGCGTCGTACACGTCCAGCGCGTGGGCCCAGGTCTCCATGAAGCGGGCGGTCGCCATCGACGTCGGCGACATCGGCGGGCCGAACCACGGCAGCTTCTGACCGTCGGGCACGTTGCGCAGCGCGGCGGCGAGCACGTCGCGGCCCGCGTCCCAGCGGGTCAGCAGCTGCTGCGGCGGGAGGGCTCCGAACGCCAGTGCCTGCGCGTCGACGAAGCCCGAGGGGTCGTTGATGGCGTCCAACACGACTGCGTCCCAGGCCTCCTTCCCGCCACCGGTGTGCGCCAGCGAGGCGAGGACCGCGACCTCGTCGGTCCAGGCCAGGTGACCGATCGTGGTCGCGATGTCCCACCCCTCGGCGGGGGTAGCGGCGTGCCAGCCCGCGTCGTCGAGGCCGACGACGACCGTGCGCAGCGCGTCGCCCTCGGCCGAGAGATCGGCGAGGATCTCGTCCAGAACCGTCATCAGCTCTCCTTGCTCAGGGCCGCGTCCAGCGTGCGCGCCCACTCGGTGAGGATCCGGCGGCGACGACGGGCGTCGTCGCCGAGCGTGTTGGCGAGGCCGAGGCCACGGACCAGGTCGAGGGTCGCCTGCACCAGCTCGCGGGCGCCGGGCTGCGCCTCGTCGACGCCGAGCAGCTCGACCGTCAGCCGGTGGGTCTCGCGCCCGACGTGCTGCTCGAGCGGCGCGACCTCCTCGTGCAGGCCCGGGTCGGTGCGGGCGGCGACCCACAGCTCGAGCGCCGCGGTGAAGACGGGCGAGGCGAAGTGGTCGCCGAGCATCTGCACGACCGCCTCGGTGCGTCCCCGGCCCTTCGGCAGCTTCGCCGCTGCGGCCTCGAGGTCGGACCCGCGGATCGCGGTCAGGTGGCCGACCGCGGCGACGACCAGGTCGTTCTTGGTCGGGAAGTGGTGCAGCTGCGCGCCGCGGCTGACGCCGGCGCGCTCGGAGACCAGCGTGGTCGTCGTACCGCCGAAGCCCTTCTCGACCAGCAGCTCGACCGTCGCGTCCATCAGCCGCTGCCGCATGGCGCGGGTGCGCTCCTCCTGCGGCACGCGGGTCGTGGTCACGGCGCCAGCATGGCGCGAGAGAAACAAACAGTCAAGACTGACTTTAAGTAACTCGGAGACACCTGACCAGGGCGGTGCGGTCAGGTCAGTCGATCCGCGCCACCAACGGCAGCCGGCTCCGCGCGCACAGCCCGACGGCGGCAGCGGTGAGCAGCGGCAGGCCGACGACCACGAGCCCGAGCAGCGGCCACGGGACGGCGAGCAGCGTGCTGCCGTCGTCGCCGCGGGACAGGGGGCGGCTCACGGCGATGCCGGGAATGAACCCGATCGGCGTGCCGAGCAGGGCGCCGGCGAGCCCGACGACCAGCGCGTACGCCGCCGCCACCCGCCGCCGCGTGCGGGGACGCGCGCCGATCGCGGCCATGGTGGCGAGGTCGGGGCGGGCGTCGGAGAGTGCGAGGAAGGTGGCGGTGAGCGTGCCGCCGAGCATCAGGATGCCGCCGAGGATCGCCAGCACCCACTGCAGGATGCGGACGGCGTCCTCAGGCTGGTAGCCGCGCTCCACCACGAGGGTGCCCGCGCCGGGCACGGAGGCCAGCGTCTCGGACAGGTCCTCCTGGGCGGCCGCGGAGATCGACGGGGCCACGGCCAGCGCGGTGGTGGCGACGGGCAGGCCGAGGTCGGCGGCGAGGGTGGGAGGGAAGATCGCCGACGCGGCACCGAGCCCGCCCGGCGGGCGCACCGTGACGGCGGGGAGGTCCTCGATCCGCTCGCCGAGCACGACCCGCACCCGCTCGGACACCTCGGGCCCGAACGCGTCGTTGCCGCGGACCAGGACGACGCGGCCCGCGGCCAGCGCCCGGTCGGCCCGGTCCCGCTCGGCGGGGCTGAGCCCGAGCGCGGCGGGAGCGGTGCCGGCGACCAGCTGGCCGGTGCCGAAGACACCCGAGGTGGGTAGGACCAGCGGCTCGTCGCCGACCTGGAAGGTGACCTCGAGGCCGGCCTCCGGGTCGTCCGAGCGGAGCCCGGAGACGGCCTCGACCGCAGCACCGGGGAGGCGCTCGGTCAGGACCTGCTGCACGGCGGCCGGGTCGGCCGTCGCATCGAGCGGGACCGCGCCGTACCCGTGGGCCAGCTGGGGGTCGTAGTCCCGCTCGTCGGCCGCCTGCTGGCTGGTGAGCGCGAGGGCGAGGGCGATCACGCCGGCCACGGTCGCCCCCACGGCGGCGACCGCCGGGACGGTGCGGGTGCGGTGCCGGGCGGCGTCGCGGGCGGCGAACCGCAACGACATCGGGAAGCGCCGCGCGATCCGCGCAACCAGCGCCACGACGGTGCCGACGAGCAGGATCATGCCGACGACCGAGAGCAGCGCCGACGCGGCCACCAGTACCGGCGAGGAGCCGCTCGCACGCGAGCCGAGCACGCCCGCTGTCGCGCCCGCGCCGATCAGGACCAGGCCGAGCGCGGGCGAGCGGCGCGAGGGCCGGCCCTCGCCGCGGCGGCCGGCCAGCACCGCGACCACGTCCTGGCGCGAGGCCGAGAGGGCCGGCACCACGGCCGCCAGGACGGCGGCGGCCAGCCCGAAGCAGGCGACGACGGCCAGCAGCGGCCACGGCACCTCGAACGGCCCGAACCAGGTGCCCTGGAAGCGCTGCGCGACGGGCACCAGCACCGCGCCGACGCCGATCCCGAGGACGACACCGAGCAGGCCGCCGACCACGCCGACCACGACCCCCGACGCGAGGACGGTACGGCGCGCCTGGGCCGGCGTCCCCCCGGCGGCCGCGACGAGCGCGAGCGTGCGCGCCTGGGCCCGGGCGCGGACGGCGAAGGCCGGTCCCGCGAGCAGGACCACCTCGAGCAGCACCATCGTCACGACCAGCAGCAGCGCGGTCACCTTCGTCTGGTCGACCGGCTCGTCGGTGGTCACCTCGGGTGGGAGCGCGGAGTCCGGCGCAGGGTCGGAGAGCACCCGGCGCGAGGCGGCGAACAGGCCGACGGCGTTGAGGGCACGGACGTCGTCCCAGCTCACCGGGGCGCCGCCGACCAGCCACGACGGCTGGCCGTCGGGCGTGCCGAGCGCGCCGGGGAGGACCGCGGCGACGGCCTCCTTGCGGGTGGTCGCGCTCGCGGCGATGCCGACGACGTGCAGGTCGGTGCGGGTCTCCCCGTCCGTCGTCCGACGCAGCACGGTGAGCGTCGCGCCGAGGCCGGGGCCGCGCCCGGCGGTGACGGGGTTGACCACGACCTCGTCGGCGGTGCGGGGGTAGCGGCCCTCCTCGAGCCGGAACAGCCCGTCGGTGAGCGGGTTCGCGAGCTCGGTCTCGGTGACGAGAAGGTCGCCGACACCGCGGTCGGTGCGGTACGACAGGTACTCCTGGGCGAACGGCACGAGCTCGCGGTCGGAGCCGAGCACCGCGCGCACCTCCTCGGCGGTCGCCACGTGCTCGTCCTCGCTGACCCACGACGTGATGCCGTCGGGGTCGAAGGCCTGCAGCACCTCGGAGGTGCCGCTGCCGCTGACCAGCGCGGCCGACGTACCGAGCCGCCGGTCGACGCCCTCGGCACCCGACACGCTCGCCGTACGCCACACGACGGCGGCCGCCGCCACGGCCAGCACCGGCAGGCAGACGAGCACCAGCATGAGCGCGGTCTGCGCCTTGCGCCGCCAGGCCTCGCGGCGCGCGAGCCGCAGCGCGACCCGCCAGCCGCCCAGGGCGTGGCTCCCCTTGCTCATCGGGCGGCCGGCTCGACGAGGACGTCGGCCCGGTCGGTGCCGGTCTCGTCGACCACGACGCCGTCGCGCAGGAACACCACGCGGTCGGCCCAGGCGGCGTGCCGCGCCTCGTGGGTGACAAGGACGCCCGCGGCGCCGGCGTCGCAGCGCGCCCGGAGCAGCTGGAGGATTCCCTCGCCGGTCTCGGTGTCGAGGGCGCCGGTCGGCTCGTCGGCGAGGATCAGCCGACGCTCACCGACCACCGCGCGGGCGATCGCGACGCGCTGCTGCTGGCCGCCGGACATGTTGTCGGGGAACCGGTCGGCGAGGTCGAGGATGCCGACCTCCTCGAGCGCGCGCCGCGCCTCGGCCCGGGCCTGGCGTGGGCCGATGCCGTCGAGCTCACGGGGAAGGGCGACGTTCTCGGTCGCGGTGAGCGCGGGGATCAGGTTGAAGCCCTGGAAGACGTAGCCGATCGACGTACGCCGCATCCGGGCCCGCCCCTGCTGCCCGAGGCGGGCGAGGTCGACTCCCTCGACGCTGACCTCACCGCTGGTCGGCTGGTCGAGCCCGCCGGCGATGGTGAGCAGGGTCGACTTGCCGGAGCCGGAGGGCCCCATGACGGCGACCAGCTCGCCGGGGTACGCCGCGAAGGAGACGCCGCGCAGCGCGAGCACCTCGTGGGGCGCGACGCCGTGGGTGCGGGTGACGTCGGTGAGCTGCAGGACGGGGTTCATCGCTCTTGCTTTCGGGAGAGGAGGCGGGCGGCGCGGATGCGCTGGAGACGGTCGCGGGCGTCGGCGAGCCAGCGCCGCTCGGCCTGGTCGAGGCGGCGGGCCTGGTCGTGCAGGTCGGCGCCGCTCACCGGATGCCCCTCGCGGGAGTTTCACCGGCCGGCCGGTGAAACTCGCGCTTGGACGAGGAAGCTTCCTCGTCCAAGCGCGAGTTTTCTCGTCCAACCTCGGAGGCGGCCCGGCGCAACCGGGACTCGCAGTGGTCGAGCCAACGGATCTCCGCCTCGGCGCCGAACACCAGGGAGTCGAGGACCAGGCTCCACGCGAGGTCCGCGGGATCGGCGGACCCGGTCGCCTGCCGCTTGAGGCGGGTGTAGTCCTGGAGTGCGGCCATCGTGGCGCTGCGCTGCTGCTGGATGACCGTGCCGACGTCGACGCCGGGCACGGTCACGGCGAGGGCGAGCTTGATGGCCAGCTCGTCGCGCGGCGGCTGGGTCCGCGCGACCGGCGTGGTGAACCAGGTGGCGACCTCGCCCCGCCCCGCGTCGGTGATCCGGTAGATCACGTGGCCCTCGCCGTCCTCGCCGTCGGCGAGGGCGAGGCCGTCGCGCTCGAGCCGGGTCAGCGTCGTGTAGACCTGCCCGACGTTGAGCGGCCACGTGGTGCCGGTGCGCTGCTCGAACTCGGCGCGCAGCTGGTAGCCGTACATCGGCTGCTGCTCCAGCAGGGCCAGCAGAGCGTGCTTGACGGACATCGGGACTCCTCGGAACGACTACATACCGGGTATAGGAAATGTATACCCGGTATGTGGTTGCCCTGTCGAACCCGCTACTCCTCGCAGCCCCGGCGGACCTCGGCGGTGCAGGTGTCCTTGCCCGCGCCACCGACGACGGTGTCGTAGCCGCCGCGACCGTTGAGCACGTCCCGGCCGGCGCCGCCCCGCAGCACGTTGTCGAGGGCATCGCCCAGGATCAGGTCGTCGTCCGGGGTGCCGCGGACCTCCTCGATCCCGGCCAGGGCGGTGCGCATCCGCAGGAGCCCGACCTCGGCGTCCGCGGACGCCAGGCCCAGGGCGAGGTTGACGTAGACCCCCGATGTGGTGCCGGGGACGTAGCCCTCGTAGAAGACCACCCGGTCGTAGCCCGCGCCGCCGTCGAAGGATCCGGGGCCCATCGGCGCCCAGGCGGTGTCGGCGCCCTTGCCACCGCGGGCCGTACCGACGCCGTGGAAGCTGTCGGCGCCCTTGCCCCCGTCGGCGCGCCCGGCGTAGTAGACGGTGTCGTCGCCGCGCCCACCGACCACCCGGGTCCGGGCGACGCCGCAGATCAGGTCGTCGCCGTCGAGCCCGAGGACGACATCGCGCCCCTGTCCGCGCCCAGCGACGATGACGTCGCGCTTGCTCGTGCCGACGATCCGGTCGTTGCCCTTCGACGGATCGACGATCGTGGCGCGCTTGCCCGCGCAGGTCGGCACCGGCGCCTGAGCGTGCGCGACACCCGCCAGGCCGCTGCCGGCAGCGAGCAACGCCACCACCGCTCCCGTCCCGATCCGCCGCATCCGTGCTCCCTTCCGAGGTCGGCCGTCACCCTGCCACAGCGCCGGGTACGCCAGACTGCCGCCATGGCACCGACGATCCTGATCACCGGCGCGTCGAGCGGACTGGGCGCCGAGATGGCCCGCCAGTTCGCCGCTCGCGGCCACGACCTCGCGCTGGCCGCCCGGCGTACCGAACGGCTCGAGGAGCTCGCCGCCGAGATCCGGGCCGCCCACCCCGAGCGCCGGGTCGCACTGCGCGCGCTCGACGTCACCGATCACGCCGCCGTGTTCCGGGTGTTCGGCGAGCTGCACGAGGAGCTCGGCCGCCTGGACCGGGTCGTGGTCAACGCCGGCCTCGGCAAGGGCGCCAAGCTCGGCACCGGCCGCTTCGACGCCAACCTCGAGACCGCGATGACCAACTTCGTCGGCGCGCTGGCGCAGACCGAGGCGGCGATGGAGGTCTTCCGCGCGCAGGAGGCCGGGCACCTGGTGATGGTGTCGTCGATGTCGGCGATGCGCGGGATGCCCTCCTCGATGACGACGTACGCCGCCACCAAGGCCGGCGTCGCACATCTGGCCGAGGGGCTGCGGACCGAGCTGCACGGCACCCGGCTGCAGAAGAGGATCAAGGTGACCGTGCTCTACCCGGGCTACATCCGCTCCGAGATGAACGACAAGGTCGAGCAGCAGACGCCGCTGATGTCGTCGACCGAGAAGGGCGTGGCCGCGATGGTGTCTGCGATCGAGAAGGAGGTCGCCGACGCGTGCGTGCCGCCGCTGCCGTGGGCGGCGATGGCACCGGTCATGAAGCACGCCCCGCTCGGCGTGCTCAAGAAGCTGATCTGACCGGTTCCCGCTCCCGCACCGAGCGCGGCAGCACGATCTCGAGGTCGAGCCCGGCCGCGGCCTGGGCCAGTCCCCGGTGCCCACCCCCCTTGGGGACGGCCAGCACCAGGGTGAGGACGACGAACAGTGCCAGCACCGGGCCGGTCCAGGCGCCGGGGATCGCGAGCAGCGCGACGAACGGGCCGATGCCGGTGGCCAGCTTGACCAACCGCGCGAGCGGGACCGGACCGCGGCCGCCGGTGGTGCGGACCGACACCACCCACTCGCCGACCGTCCGCCCGAGAACGAGCACGGCGGCCACCTCGACCAGCCCCGGGACGCCCCACTGCAGCAGCCGCTCCTGCGTGGTCGGCAGGTCCTCGAAGGGCACCTCGACGACGTACATCTGCACCGCCCGCCACACGATCGACAGTGCCGAGCCGAGCAGCACCACGAACAGCCCGTCGCAGACCATGCCGACCCACCTGCGACCGAGGGTGATCGTGCTCGGCCACACGACCTCCGGCCGCTGCCGCCGGATGAAGATCGCCGACACCAGCGAGCCGAGGGTCGCGCCGAGGGTGTTGATCATCAGGTCGTCGACGTCGAAGAGCCGGTAGGCGCAGGCGTAGAGGTGCCACACGCCGGTGGCCTGCGTGGTCTCGATGAGCAGCGAGACGGAGAAGCCGAGCAGGGTGGCCACGACGACCCCGCGCCGCGCGATCCGTCGTACGAACCAGCCGAGCGGTACGAACAGCAGCACATTGAGCGCCACCTGCAGGAACGCCGGGTCGTGCACCAGCGCCGACAGCCCGGCCCGCGAGCCGAGGTCGCCCCAGTCGATCGCGCGGATCGTGTCGAACGGGACCGTCTGGCGGCCCGCGCAGCGGTAGTCGTCGTCCGCCGGCATCGGCAGCAGCGTGTAGGTCCACAGCGCCAGCCCGTAGACCGCGCCAGCCAGCAGCACGGTGAGGTCGCGCGGACCGAGCCGCCCGTCCTTGCGGTACTCCACCGCCGCCACCGGGATCAGCAGGACCACCGCCACCACGGAGCCGAGGACCGTCGCGATGACGGCGTTCATCACCTGGTCGGACATGGCCGCGTCCCTAGCGGTAGGTCACCAGCGACCGCGGCAGGTGTGGGTGCTCGTTGAACGTGAGCAGCCGCGCGCCGGTGGCACCGACGATCACCCGGGTCACCGAGGTGTTCGCGACGACCGTGTTGAACCGCGCCCAGACGGGGCCCACCGCCGAGATGTCCGGTACGACGAGCAGCGCGGCCAGGGCCGCGATCACACCCCCGGACGTGACGACGAGCGTGGGTCCGGGGCGCTCAGCAGCGGCGGACAGCGCCGTGCGGGCCCGCCCGACGAAGGCGTCGTACGGCTCGGGGTAGCCGCCGTCGGGACCGGCCGCGCTCCAGTGCGCGGTGGAGATCTCGAACTGCTCCTGGAAGGCGCGCCGGTCGGTGGTGTGGTCGACCACCGCGCCGGTGGCCTCGGCGTACCGCGCGAGGACGCCGAGGTGGTCGAACTCGGCCCAGTCCTCGTCGACCTCCGCCGTCGGCGGGCCGGAGAGCGCGGAGGCCATCGCCTCCCAGGTCTCACGGTGCCGGCGCATCCCGCCGTGGACGACGGAGACCGGCTCCGGGCCCTCCTTGGCGAGCCACTGGCCGAGCACCCGGCCCTGCTCCCACCCGGTCTCGGAGAGCACGTCGTAGTCGTCGGAACCGAAGGACGCCTGGCCGTGACGGACCAGCAGCAGCACGCCCATCAGGCGCCCTCTCCCAGGCCGGCGAGGATCCGGCGGCAGCGGGCCTCGAGGTAGCCGACCGCCGGGCCGAACGCGGCGTACGCCTCGTTGGTGGTCTGGCCGTGGAAGTAGCGGTACCAGATCTGCTGGGCGATCACGGCCAGCCGGAACAGCCCGAAGACCTCGTAGAAGGTCCACTGCGCGGGAGTCAACGACAGCCCCGACCGCGCGCAGTAGGCGTCGACGAACTGCTGGCGGGTCCACATGCCCGGCGCGGTCGTCGGCTGGCGGCGGAAGAGCAGGAAGAACTCGTCGTCGTCGGCCTGCACCCAGTAGGCCATCGTGCAGCCGAGGTCCATCAGCGGGTCGCCGACGGTGGCCAGCTCCCAGTCGAGGAGGCCCACGATTCTGATCCGGGTCGGGTCGCTGAGCAGTTCTGGGTCGAGGACCATGTTGTCGAAGCGGTAGTCGTTGTGGATCATCCGCTGCCCGACGTCGGCGGGCTGGTGCGCGTCGAGCCAGCCGGTGATGTCGGACCAGTCGCCGGTGTCGTCGGTGCGGGCGTTGTCGAGCCGGGCGATCCAACCGCCGACCTGGCGTGCGACGTACCCGTCACCCTTGTTCAGCGCAGCCAGGCCGGGCACCGCCGACACGTCGATCGCGTGCAGGGCGACGAGGGTGTCGACGGCGGCGTCGCAGAGCGCGGACGCCTGCTCCTCGCTGATCGGGAAGCCGAAGTCGCGGCGTGGGATCAGCCCCTCGAGGCGCTCCATGACGTACAGCTCGCTGCCGATCGGGCTGTCCTCGGCGGCGCAGTACGCCGCCATCGCGGGCACCTGGCCGAAGACCGGCTTGAGCGCGTCCTGGATCCGGTACTCGCGCCCCATGTCGTGGGCGCCCTTGGCCTTGGTGCCGACGGGCGGGCGGCGCAGGATCAGGTCCGGCCCGTCCTGCATCCGCAACAGGTAGGTCAGGTTCGACGCGCCGCCGGGGAACTGCCGCACCTCGGCGATCGGCCCGCGGCCCAGCCAGGCCTCGACGGCCGCGACGTCGAAGGCGTCCTCGTCGCGGACCGGCCGCGAATCGTCGCTCACTCGGCCACCGCGTCGAGCTTGCGGGCCTGGGCGCGCATGACGGCGTCGTACGACGCACGGTCGGTCAGCTTGAGCTGGTAGGCCGCCCGCGCGGCGTCGTCCGGGATGATCAGCTCGGTGCCGGCGTCGATCGCGTCGAGCACCGCCGCCGCGATCTCGTCGGGTCCGAGCGGCGCGTCCTCGACCAGCTTGGTCATCACCTGCTGCAGCGCGGCGTCGCGGCCCTCGACGCCGGCCATCAGGTTGGTGCGGAAGTACGACGGGCACACGACGTGGGCGCTCACCCCGTGCGCGGCGAGCTCGTGCCCGGTGGTCTCGGTCAGCGCGACGACCGCGGCCTTGGTGGCGTTGTAGCCGCCCATCCCGGCGGGGTGCACGAGCCCGGCGAGCGAGGCGACGTTGACGACCCGCCCACTCCCCTGCCGCTTGAAGACCGGGGCGAAGGTGGCCGTCCCCCGCACCGCGCCGAGCAGGTTGATGTCGACCAGCCGCTGCCACTCGTCGATCCCGGACACGTCGAGCCGGCCACCACCGGCGATGCCCGCGTTGTTGACCAGGACGTCGAGCCCGCCCCAGGCCTGCTCGACGTGCTCGCGCGCGGCCGCCCAGTCGGCGTCACTGGTGATGTCGAGCGGAAGGATCCCGTCGCCGGCGGCGCGGTCGGTGCGGAGCACGTCGGCGCCCCGCTCCTCCCAGGCCCGGGCGAGGGCGGCGCCGAGCCCGGAGGCGGCGCCGGTGATCAGGACACGCTGGGTGTGCTGCGGCTGGGTCACCCGGCCGACAGTAGTGCCTCCTCCAGCACCGCCCGGAGGGCGCTCACGAGCAGGTCGATGTCGTCCTCCGCGCAGACCAGCGGCGGCGCGAAGCGGACCGTCGAGCCGTGCGTGTCCTTGGCGAGCACCCCGCGCCCCATCAACGCCTCGCACACCTGACGCCCGGTCAGCAGGCCCGGGTCGACGTCGACCCCGGCCCAGAGCCCTCGCGCCCGGACCGCGACCAGCCCGGACCCGACGAGCGCGTCCAGACCGGCGACGAGCCGCTTCCCGAGCACCCGGGCCCGCTCCTGGTACTCGCCCGTGGCCAGCAGGCCGACGACCTCGTGTCCGACCGCGGCCGCGAGCGGGTTGCCGCCGAAGGTGGAGCCGTGCGTGCCGGGGCGCACGACGCCCAGCACCTCTCGGTCCGCGGCGATCGCCGAGACGGGCAGGATCCCGCCCCCGAGTGCCTTCCCGAGCACATAGATGTCCGGTACGACGTCCTCGTGGTCGCACGCGAAGGTCCGACCGGTGCGGCCGAGCCCGGACTGGATCTCGTCGGCGACCATGAGCACATTGCGCTCGGTGCACAACTCGCGCAGACCGCGCAGGAACCCGTCGGGCGGGATGACCACGCCGCCCTCGCCCTGGATCGGCTCCAGCAGCACCGCCACCGTAGTCCCTGCGGAGGCGTCGATCGCGGCCGCGACGGCGGCCAGGTCGCCGTACGGCACCCCGACGAAGCCGGGCGTGAACGGCCCGTGGTCGGTGGTGGCGTCGGGGTCGTCGGAGAAGCCGATGATCGTGGTGGTGCGGCCGTGGAAGTTGCCGTGCATCGTGATGATGGTTGCCGCGCCCGGCGTCACGCCCTTGACCTGGTAGCCCCACTTGCGACTGACCTTGATCGCCGTCTCCACCGCCTCGGCGCCGGAGTTCATCGGTAGCACCATCTGCTTGCCCGTCAGCCCGGCCAGCGCCTCCACGAAGGGGCCGAGCTGGTCGTTGTGGAAGGCGCGACTGGTCAGGGTCAGCCGCTGCAGCTGCTCGGTGGCTCGGGCGACCAGCCGCGGGTGGCCGTGCCCGAAGTTGAGGGCGGAGTAGCCCGCCAGGCAGTCGAGATAGCGCCGGCCCTCGACGTCGGTCACCCACGCGCCCGCACCGGAAGCGAGCACCACCGGCAGCGGGTGGTAGTTGTGCGCGGCGTAGGTCTCGACGAGGTCGATGTGCTGGCGGGTCGTCGTCATGGCACCAGCATGAGGTCCTTGTCAGGCCGCCACAACGGCGACCACCGCCGCGCGCCGTACCGGGTCCGACCAGCGATGGGCGGCCCGGCCGATCCGGACCGCTGAGAAGGCCACCAGAAGAGCCGCGGTGAGGCCGACCAGGTCGGCCCGGCCGACGCGCGCGAACCCGGCGAGCAGCAGGCCGGACAGGGTCGTGGCGACGGAGAGCCGCAGCGAGTAGCCGACCATCGCGAGCGGCGGTGCGGGCGTGGCGCGGGCGGAGCGGAGGTCGACGGCGTACGGGTGCGCGAGGGACCAGCGCAGCGCGGCGGAGAGCGACTGGGCGACGACGACGAGCAGGGCCAGCACGACGGCCAGCGCCTCGGCGGCGGTGGGACGGCCGGCCCGGAGCGCGCCGAGGGCCAGGGTCGCCGTACCGGCGCCGAGGAGGACCTCCGCCAGCACCAGCGCCCGGGCGAGCAGGACCGTGCACGGGGAGACGGGCAGGGACTCGCGCCACAGCAGCCCGCGGCCGTCGAGGCACCACAGGTTGACGCCGAACAGCAGCACGCAGCCGGACGCGACCAGGCCGGGCAGCAGCACCAGGTTCGACCAGGCGAGGCCGCCGGCGAGCGCCACCGTGCCCGGCGCGAGGGCGAGCAGGACGGTGCCCCGCCGGAGCGGGACGCTGCGCCAGACCGAGGCGCGGTCGGTACGCCGCAGCAGGGCGAGGTCGGACGCGGGCAGGGGTCGCGGCGCGTACGTCGCGCCCTCGCGACGGGTCTCGTCGCGCGGCACCCGGCGGGCGGTGACCACGGCGAGGACGGCACCGGCGGCCACCAGCAGGACCGTCGCGGCGAGCAGCGCCACGACGGCCAGCGCCCGCGCGGCCGGGCCGCCGTGCTGGACCGCGTCGGCGACCAGCGGCGCCGGGAGCACCCCGAGGCCGGCGAGCGGCACCGCGAACCAGGCGAGGACCCCACGCCGGCGCAGGTACTCCCCGGCCCAGCCGACCGCCTGCGCCAGCGCGGTCGCGGCGACCAGCCAGGCGAGCGCGACCGGTACGGCGCCCGGCCCGGCGACCGCGGCCACCAGGCCGAGCAGGCCCCAGGCCTGGATCAGCCAGCCCGCGCTGAGCGGGGCGAGCAGCAGCGCACCCAGGTGGTCGGTCACCGGGCTGACCGGGAACACCGACGCCGGGTCGCGGGCGAGCAGCTCGCGGCCGCCCCCGCCGGCGACCGCTCCGCTCACGGCGACCAGGACGAGCGCGGCCAGGGCCGGTCGGAGGAGGCGGCCGAGGTCATCGCCGGGGGGGAGGAGAGCCGGCAGGACCACCGCTGCCACGGTGACCAGGCCGAGGCCGGCCAGGGCGAGCGCGGCGGCCCGTGGTCGTCGTACCGTCGCGCGGCGGAACCACAGCAGGTGCCGGACGTCGGCCAGCGCCCGGGAGAGCTCAGGCTCAGGCCAGGAGCGCGCGGTAGGCACGGGCTCCCTCGTCCCCGGCCATGTCCTCGGCGCTGACGGTGGCGACCCGCACGCCGCCGCGCAGCACCGCGACCTCGCCGCAGACCTCGACCGCGAGGTCGCGCAGGTGCGTGGACACGAGGACGGCGGCGCCGCGGGCCCGGGCGTCCTCGACGACGGCGAAGGTGGCCTCGACCCCGAGCGGGTCGACGCCGTCGAACGGCTCGTCGAGCAGCAACACCTCGGGCTCGTGCAGGGCGGCGAGCACGACGCTGAGCCGGCGGCCCATGCCGTGGCTGAACCCGGCGGTCACCCGGTGCGCGACGTCACCGAGGTCGAACTGCTCCAGCAGCGGGCGCGCCCGCTGCTCCCAGTCGTCGAGTCGGCGCAGCCGCGCGCTCAGCTGCAGGTGCTCCCACGGCGTCGCGCGCGGCACCAGGCCTCCGACGTCCGGGCAGTACCCGACCGCCCGCTTCGCCTGCAGCGGTGCGTGCGCCACCTCGGAACCGGCGACCACGGCCCGCCCCGAGGTCGGCGGTACGACGCCCGCCAGCACCCGCATGGTCGTCGACTTGCCCGCGCCGTTGCGCCCCAGCAGGGCCAGTGCCTGTCCCGCCTCGACCTGCAGGTCGACGCCGGCCACCGCGTCGACGGTGCCGAACCGGACGTGCAGCCCGGCGACCTCGACCATCACGGCTCCCACACGGGAGGCCATCGACAGCGACCGACCCGAGCTGAGCGGTCAGGGCCTCAGCTGCACAGCCCCGCGGCCGCGCGCTCATCGGCCGACAGGCCGCCCGACGGGTCGGGGGTCTCGCCGCCGCTCGGCGACGCCGACGCCGACCCGGACGCCGACTCGGAGGCCGACCCGGACGCCGACTCGGAGGCCGACTCCGACGCCTTGCCCGACGCCGCACCCGAGCCACCGCCCGGCGACTGGCCCGCGTTGATCGACCCGGCGACGAACTCCGGGGTGAGCGGCTGGTCGTCGATCACCAGCTGCCAGAGCCGCTCGACCGAGGGCAGCCACTCGACGCCACCGCTGACCTTGTCGGTGTCGAGGGTCCACGGCGTGGTGATGAACTTGATGTCGTTGGGGTCGATGCCCTTGGCGCTGGCCGCGACCTTGGCCATGGCGGCGACGGACTTGAAGTCGGTCTGCAGCTTGGTGGTCGCGGCGCTGATGAAGCTCGCCAGCTTGTCCGGCCGGGCGACCATGCCGGCCGTGAGCGCCTTGTCGATCATCGCGCCGATCAGCGCCTGCTGGCGGCGGGTCCGGTACGGGTCGATGCCGCCGCTGATGCCGTAGCGGACCCGCGCGTAGGCCAGCGCCTCGGTGCCGTCGACCTCGCGGGTACCGGCCTTGAGGTGGATGTTGCCGGTGGTGTCGTCGATGTCCTGCGGAACGCAGATCTCCACGCCGTCGAGGGCGTTGACCATGTCCTTGAACTGGCCGAAGTCGACGACGACGAACCGGTCGACGGGTACGCCGGTGAGCTGCTCGAGCTGCTGGCGGGTGCAGCCGGGCCCGCCGACCTGGTAGGCCTCGTTCCACTTCTCGTAGCTCGTGGCGGCGGGGATCTCGCTGCCGTCGGAGCGGTAGCACGCCGGCCGCATCACCGCGGTGTCGCGGGGGATGGAGATGCCGTAGGCGAACGTCCGGTCGGCCGAGAGGTGGAACAGGATCGTCGTGTCGGACAGGCCGCCGCCGGCCTCGCTGTCGATCCCGCACCCCTCGCAGCTGCGGGTGTCCGTGCCCATGACGAGGATGTTGAGGGCCTTGGTCTTCTTCTTCGGGCGGTTCTTGCCGACCACCGTCGGGTGCTCGAGGTTGCCGTTCCAGTTCTGGTAGGCCAGCACCACGCCCAGGCCGGTCAGCAGGCCGAGCGCCGTCAGGCTCGCCAGGATCACCCGGAAGACAGTCCGCCCGGGCCGCGCCACCCGTCGCCGGCCACCCATGACGGGAACGGTAGCGGGCCGGTGGGAGTTTCACCGGCCGGCCGGTGAAACTGGCGCTTGGACGAGGAAGCATCCTCGTCCAAGCGCCAGTTTTGTCGTCCCAGTCAGGGACCTGTCCACCGGATCAGGCGGGGAAGCCCTTGCCCGAAGCGGCCAGCTCGCGCAGCCACGGGGTGGCCTGGAACCGGTCGCCGTACTTCGCGGCGAGCTCGTCGGCGCGCGCGAGGAAGGCGCCCAGGCCCACCTCGCCCGTGGCCTTGTTCTCGTAGCCGGTCATGAACTGGGCGGCACCACCGGTGTTCGGCGGGAACCCGATGCCCATGATCGAGCCGATGTTCGCGGCGGCCGCCGAGGTGATGACGCCCTCCTCGAAGGTCTTCGCGGTCTCGAGCGCCTCGGCGAAGAGCATCCGGTCGCGGATGTCCTCGATCGGCGGCTGCTGCTCGGCGAGCGGGAACAGGTCGGCGAGGCCGGCCCAGATCGAGCCGCGCTTGCCGTCCTCGTAGTCGTAGAAGCCCGCGCCGCGCAGGCGACCGGCCCGGCCGGCCTCGAGCATCTTGCCGACCACGGCCTGGCCCGGGTGCACCGGCAGGTCGGGGTTGGCCTCGGCGGTCGCCTTGGCGATCTTGGCCATCAGCTCGAGGTTGAGCTCGTCGGACAGCTGCAGCACCGGGGCCGGGTAGCCGGCCGAGGTGGTAGCCCGCTCGATGGAGTACGGCGCCACGCCCTCGGCGAGCATCGCCATGCCCTCGTTGACCATGTAGCCGATGACACGCGAGGTGTAGAAGCCGCGGCTGTCGTTGACCACGATCGGCGTCTTCTTGATGAACTGGGTCAGGTCGAACGCCTTGGCCAGCGCCGCCTCGTCGGTCTTCTCGCCGGTGATGATCTCGACCAGCGGCATCTTGTCGACCGGCGAGAAGAAGTGCAGGCCGATGAAGTCGGCCGGACGCTCGACACCTTCGGCGAGCGCCGTGATCGGCAGCGTCGAGGTGTTGGAGCACAGCACCGCGTCGGCGTTGACGTGCGGCATGACCTCGGCGAAGACCTTGGCCTTGAGCTCCGGGTCCTCGAACACCGCCTCGATCACCGTGTCGCAGCCGGCGAGGTCCTCGGGCTTGTCGGTGGCCGTGATCCGGTTGAGGATCGCGTCCGCCTTCTCCTGGGTGAGCTTGCCGCGGGAGACCGCCTTCTCGTTCAGCTGGGCGGTGTAGGCCTTGCCCTTCTCCGCGTTCTCGACCGAGACGTCCTTGAGGACGACCTCGGCGCCGTTGCGGGCGTAGACGTAGGCGATGCCGGCGCCCATCATGCCGGCGCCGAGCACGGCGACCTTCTTGGGCACGAACCGCTCGTGGCCCGCCGGACGCTGCGAGCCGGAGTTGATCGCCTGCAGGTCGAAGAAGAACGCCTGGATCATGTTCTTCGAGCCCTGGTTGACGACCAGGTTGGCCAGGTAGCGCGACTCGATCCGCGAGGCGGTGTCGAAGTCGACCTGCGCGCCCTCGACCGCGGCCGAGAGGATCGCGCGCGGCGCCGGGTAGTCGGCACCCTTGAGCTGCTTGCGCAGCAGGGCCGGGAAGGCGGGGAGGAAGCCGGCCAGCGCGGGCGACTTCGGCGTACCGCCGGGCATCTTGTAGCCGGGGGCGTCCCACGGCGACAGGGCGGCCTCGGGGTTGGCCTTCAGCCACGCCTTCGCGGCCGGGACCAGCTCCTCCTGGGTGGCGACGAGCTCGTCGACGACGCCCTTCTTGAGCGCGGTCTCGGGGTTGAACTGGGTGCCCTGGAGCAGCACGTCCATCAGCGCGGTCTGCAGGCCCCACTTGCGCACGGCGCGGGTCACGCCGCCGCCGCCGGGGAGCAGGCCGAGGGTCGCCTCGGGGAGGCCGACCTTGATCTTGGGGTCGTTGACCAGGATCCGGTGCTGGGTGGCGAGGGTGATCTCATAGCCACCGCCGAGGGCGGCGCCGTTGATGGCGGCCACGACCGGCTTCGGGAAGAGCTCGAGGCGACGCAGCGACGCCTTGATGCTCTCGCACTGGGCGAAGACGTCACCCGCGTTGTCCTTGGTGGTCTGGACCATCAGCTTGAGGTCGCCGCCGGCGAAGAAGGTCTTCTTCGCCGAGGTGATGACGACGCCGGTGATGTCGTCCTGCTCGGCGTACAGGCGCTCGACGGCGGCCGCCATCGACTCCCGGTAGAGCTCGTTCATCGTGTTCGCGCTCTGGTTGGGGTCGTCGAGGGTGAGGGTGACGATGCCGTCGGCGTCGCGCTCGTAGCGCACAGAGGTCTGGGTGTCGGTGCTCAATGTCGTTCCTGTTCTGAGTCTCTGGGTCCGGTACGGCGTCAGACGCGCTCGACGATGGTCGCGATGCCCATGCCGCCGCCGACGCAGAGCGTGGCGAGGCCGCGGCGCAGGTCGCGCCGCTCGAGCTCGTCGATCAGGGTGCCGAGGATCATCGCGCCGGTCGCACCGAGCGGGTGGCCCATGGCGATCGCACCACCGTTGACGTTGGTGATGTCGTGGCTGATGCCCATGTCGCGCATGAACCGCATGGCGACGGCGGCGAACGCCTCGTTGATCTCGAACAGGTCGATGTCACCGACCTCGAGGCCGGCCTTGGCCAGCGCCTTGCGGGCGGCCGGGGCCGGGCCGGTCAGCATGATGATCGGGTCCGCACCGGAGACCGCGGTCGCGATGATGCGGGCGCGCGGGGTCAGGCCGAGGTCCTTGCCGACCTGCTCGTTGCCGATCAGGGTGAGCGCGGAGCCGTCGACGATGCCCGAGCTGTTGCCGGCGTGGTGGACGTGGTTGATCTTCTCGATCCAGTGGTACTTCTCGAGCGCCACGTCGTCGAAGCCGGCGTCGGCGCCGAGCTGGGCGAAGGACGGCTTGAGGCCGGCGAGGCCCTCGACGGAGGTGTCGGGGCGGACCGTCTCGTCGCGGTCGAGGACGGTCAGGCCGTTGATGTCCTTGACCGGCACGATCGCGCCGTCGAAGTAGCCGTTGGCCTGGGCCTTGGCGGCCCGGTGGTGCGACTCGGCGGCGTACGCGTCGACGTCCTCGCGGCTCCAGCCCTCGATCGTGGCGATCAGGTCGGCGCCGATGCCCTGGGGCACGAAGCCCGCCTTGAACGCGGTGGCCGGGTCGGACGCCCAGGCGCCACCGTCGGAGCCCATCGGCACGCGGCTCATCGACTCGACGCCACCGGCGATGATCAGGTCCTCGAACCCGCCGCGGACGCGACCGGCGGCCTGGTTGACGGCCTCGAGGCCCGAGGCGCAGAAGCGGTTGAGCTGGACCCCGGCGACGGTGTCCGGCAGGCCGGCCGCGATGGCCGCGGTCTTGGCGATGTCGCCGCCCTGGTCGCCGATCGGCGAGACGACACCGAGCACGACGTCGTCGATGCGGTTGGTGTCGAGGCCGGGGTTGCGCTCCTGCACGGCGTCGATCAGCCCGACGGCGAGGTCGACCGGCTTCACCTCGTGGAGGGAGCCGTTGGCCTTGCCCCGACCGCGCGGCGTGCGGAGGTGGTCGTACACGAATGCTTCTGCCATGACCGTCCTTGTTTCTGTACGGGAGAGGGTGTCTCTGGGATCGATTGTGACACTATTACTGTCATGGTCAAGAGCGAGGGGCCCGCGGACGGTGTGACCCACGACGCATCCGGGAGCGATCCACAGGAGGAGCTGCTCACCCTCGAGGAGCTCACCGCACGGGTCGGGCTGACCGTGCGCACGGTGCGCTTCTACACCTCGCGGGGCCTGGTGCCGCCTCCGATCCGGCGCGGCCGGTCGGGCTACTACTCCGCCGCCCACCTGGCCCGGATCGAGCTCGTGCTGGAGCTGCAGAGCCACGGGTTCACGCTGTCCGCGATCGAGCGGTACGTCGCCGGCATCCCCGAGGACGCCACCCCCGAGGACATCACCCTGGCCCGCACCATGCTCGCCCCCTGGCAGTCCGACCTACCCGTCGAGATGGACCGCGAGCAGCTCGAGAAGAAGGCCGGCCGGCCACTCTCGACCGAGGACGTCGCCACCCTGCAGGCCCTCGGCGTGCTGCGGATCCGCGGGACGTCGTACCTCGTCGCCAGCAACCAGCTCGCCATCGGCATCCGCCTGCTCGAGCTCGGCTTCCCCCGCGAGGTCGCGGTCGCGGCCGCGGCGGTCTACCAGGAGCACGGCGAGCAGATGGCCAAGGAGCTCTACGAGGTCATCAACGACAAGCTCGCCCCGCTGTACGGCGACGCGACCACGTCCGAGCACTTCCGCGAGATCATGGAGCGGCTCAAGCCGCTGTCGGTCGGCGGCCTGGTGTCGGCGTACGAGTCAGCGGTCGCGCGCGCGGCGCGCACCCCACGGCGGCGCTGACCCGGCTCGAACTGGTCTCGGAATTGCGTCGACCCGGCTCGAACTGGTCCCGGAACTGCGTCGACCCGGCAGAAGTTCTGCCGGGTCGACGCGAATCTCAAGCCACTTTCTGCCGGGTCAGCGACGACCGGAGCTGAAGCCGGCGGCGCTGTGGCCGCCACCCGAGCCGGAGCCGGCACCGCGCGAGCGCGACCGGCCGCGGTTGCCGCCCGAGCGCCCGGCCGGCTTCGTTCCGCCCTGCCCGCCCGAGCGCTGGCCCTGGCCGCCGGAGCGCTGGCCCTGGGCAGCCGGCTTCTTCGCCGCGGGCTTCTTGGCGCCGGAGCGACGACGACCGCCGCCGTTGCCCCCGCCGTTGCCGCCCTGCGGGGTGGCCGGGGTGAGGTCGATGCCGCCCGGACGCGACCGCTCGCCCGGCGCGAGGTCCTGGAGCACCGGGTGGTCGGGGCCCTGGATCCGGGTCGTGGTCGGCGTGATGCCGGCGGCCCGGGTCAGCGCCCGGACGTCGCCGCGCTGCTCACTGGTCATCAACGTGATCACGGTGCCCGCGGCGCCGGCGCGCGCCGTACGTCCGGAGCGGTGCAGGTAGGCCTTGTGCTCGGCCGGCGGGTCGGCGTGGACGACGAGCGAGACGTCGTCGACGTGGATGCCGCGGGCCGCGATGTCGGTCGCGACCAGGGTGGTCGCCGTACCGCTGTGGAAGGCCTCCATGTTGCGGGTGCGCGCACCCTGGCTGAGGTTGCCGTGGAGGTCGACGGCCGGGACGCCGTTCTTGTTGAGCTGGCGCGCCAGCGCCTTGGCGCCGTGCTTGGTGCGCGTGAAGACGACGGTGCGGCCGGGCGCGCTGACCAGGTCGAGCAGGACGGGCAGCCGCTGCTCGCGCTCGACGTGGAGCACGTGGTGGTCCATCTTCGTGACCGGCGACTGGGCCGAGTCGGCCTGGTGCACGGCCGGGTCGACGAGGAAGCGCTTGACCAGGACGTCGATCGCGTTGTCGAGCGTCGCGGAGAACAGCATCCGCTGGCCGCCCTTGGGCGTCTGGTCGAGCAGGCGGCGTACGGCGGGCAGGAAGCCCAGGTCGGCCATGTGGTCGGCCTCGTCGAGCACGGTGACCCGCACGTCGGCGAGGCTGCAGTGGCCCTGGCCGATCAGGTCCTCGAGCCGGCCGGGGCAGGCGATGAGGATGTCGACGCCGTCGCGCAGCGCGTTGACCTGCGGGCCCTGGCCCACGCCGCCGAAGACGGTGGTGGTGCGCAGGCCGACGGCCTTCGCGAGCGGCGCGACGGTGGCCGCGATCTGGCTCGCGAGCTCGCGGGTCGGAGCGAGGACGAGGGCCCGGGGGCGCTTCGGCGCCGGACGCCGGCGCTCGCCCTCGGAGACCAGGCGCGCCACGAGCGGGAGGCCGAAGGCGTAGGTCTTGCCGGAGCCGGTGCGACCGCGGCCGAGCACGTCCCGGCCCTTCAGCGAGTCGGGCAGCGTCGCGGCCTGGATCGGCGTGGGGACGGTGATCTCGTCGGCCGCGAGGACGTCGAGCAGGGCAGTGGGCACGCCGAGATCGGCGAAGGTGGTGGTCACGGGTGTTTCTCTCCGGAGAACGCTGCACGCAGGGCGGCGCGATCCCCTCAGGTGGGCGTCTCGCCGTGCTGCCTGTCCGGTGACAGGCGGTGAAGCGGTGCCTCTGGTGAGGGGCGCGGCCACGGGTGGTGCGGTGTGGTACGCCGGGATCCGGGGCAAGACTGGCCGGATCGGTGCCCCCAGCCTAGGGGTCCCCCGCTCGGGGACCCGCATCGCCGCGGGTTGCGGCGCTGTGGGATGTAACACGCTGTCCACGCGACTACCCGCCGGGTGTCAGCAGAAATCGGCCGAATCCGGCGGCGATTCTGCGGAGAACCGACGAGTAGTCGGATGGACAGCGTGTTACCGCGGGGCCGCGGCCACCGACCGGGTCAGCCCTCGATCTGCACCGCGGCACCGCGCTCGATCAGGCCCTCGACGTCCTTGACGCCCCAGGCCTCGAGCGCCTCGCGGGTGTGCGCGCCGGCACCGGGGGCCGGCGGGTGCGACAGCGTCGCCTTCGTGCGGGAGAACCGCGGCGCGGGCTGCGGCTGCACGATGCCCTCGTGCTCGACGAAGATCTCGCGGCCCTTGATGTGCGGGTGGTCCTTGGCCTCGCTCATCCGCAGGATCGGCGCCACGCAGGCGTCGGTGCCGTCGAAGATCGCGCACCACTCCTCGCGGGTCCTGGTCTTGAACGTCGAGGTGATCAGCTCGCGCAGCTCGTCGGTCTTCGCGACGTCCCAGCGGTCCGGCGCGGTGTCCTTGATGCCGAGCAGCTCGACGAACAGGTCGTAGAACTGCGGCTCCAGCGCGCCCACCGACATGTGCTCGCCGTCGGCGGTCTCGTAGATGTCGTAGTACGGCGCGCCGCCGTCGAGCAGGTTGGCGGCTCGCTCCTCCTTGAACCCGCCGCCGGCGAGGAAGGCGGAGGTCATCGCGTTCAGGTTCGCCGTACCGTCGACGATCGCGGCGTCGACGACCTGGCCCTGGCCGGATGCCTTCGCCTCGAAGACCGCGGCGAGGATGCCGATGACGAGGTACGTCGACCCGCCACCGAAGTCGCCGACGAGGTTGGTCGGGAACTGGGGCTTGTCCTTGACCTGACCCAGGCCGTGGAGGGTGCCGGTGATGGCGATGTAGTTCATGTCGTGGCCGGCTGCCTGCGACCACGGGCCGTCCTGACCCCAGCCGGTCATCCGGCCGTAGACCAGGCGCGGGTTGCGGGCGTGGCAGTCCTCGGGCCCGAAGCCGAGTCGCTCGGCGACACCGGGGCGCATGCCCTCGACCAGCACGTCGGCCTGCTCGACCAGGTCGAGCACGGTCGCGACCGCCTCGGGGTCCTTGAGGTTGAGCGCGACGCTGGGCCGACCGCGGTTGAGCAGGTCGTGCGACCCGCCGGTCAGCATCTGCCCACCCGGGCGCTCCACCCGGATCACGTCGGCGCCCAGGTCCGCCAGGATCATGCAGGCGTGCGGGCTCGGCCCGATCCCGGCGATCTCGACGACCTTGAGGCCCTTGAGCGGACCGGTTCCCTGACCCAGCGCGAACGTCATGCGCGCATCATGGCACGGATCGTGACAGTGATGCTGTCAGCATCCGCCTCAGCCCGGGTTGACGATCCGTGCCAGCTCGAAGTGCATCGGGTCCGTGTAGGCCCAGTCGCCGCCCCACGCGAAGCCCCACTTCTTGAAGATCGCCACGACCACGCGGTCCATCTGACCGACGGTGCCGCGCTGGTTGCCCGGCACGTTGAGGTCGAGCGCCAGCCCGAAGGAGTGGTTGGACAGCTGCGTGGAGCCGGCGATGAAGCGCGGGTAGTAGCACCCGGCGTACTCGCCCGGGTGGATCTTGCCGGCCAGCTTGCTGGTGACGATCTCGGCGAGGGCCGCCTTGAGCTGCGGCATCAGGTACTTGTTGCACGTCACCGAGCCGAGGATCGGGACCACCTCGGTCACGATGTGGGCCTTGACCCAGGCCGGGTCGGGCGCGATCCGCCCGCCGCCGATCGGGGTGTAGCGGAAGACGCCGACCGCGTCGCTGAACGCGCCGACCGGGATCGCCTGCTGGTAGGTGCCGGGGTCGATGCCGCTCTGGGCGACGATGTCGAGGGCGCTGATCGAGAACCGGTCCTTGCCGAAGGCGTTCTCGATCTTCTTGCGCACCACCTGCGGGGAGGACAGGCCGGTGTTGATCAGCACCGCGTTCTCCTCGGGCAGCCCGAGCGCCTCCCCCCACTTGGCGTTGACGACCGCGTCGACGCCGTCGACCCCACCGGGGAACAGGGCGCCGATGTGGATCTTCTCCTCGTCGACGGCGAGGTAGCCCGAGCTGTCGGGCACCAGCTCCTGCTCGAGGGCCTTGGGGATCGCGATCTCGCCGCCCGCGATCCGGTCCCACTGCTGCTGGAAGGTCGCCGAGTCGTTCCCCGTGAAACGGCGGTAGTCGCCCGGGTCGACGGCGGCGATGTTGAAGAGCTTGTTCTCCACCGAGAACTGGCCGTAGGACAGCTGGGTGTAGGCCGCGACGCCCTTCTTGCCCCGCACCGTCACGCCGGTGATGGTGGCGAGGTCGTCCTTGGAGAGCGAGTCCTGGGAGACGAGGAGCAGGTCGTCGCCGTACTGCTTGCCGTCGAAGGGACCGGGCGGTGCCACCGCGTGCGCGGGGTCGGCCACAGCGGTCGTCGCGGTGGCGGTGGTGCTGGCCGCGGCCTCGCTCGGGTCGGCCTTCGGGTCCTTCTCCGCACCCTTCTGCGGTGTGCCGCACGCGGTGAGCGCCAGGAGGGCAGCACCGCCCGCGAGCCCGACCGTCAGCCGGCTCGTCAGGGCGCGTCGCACCAACCCCATGGACCTCTTCCCTCCGCCGGGATCTCCCGGCATCTCCCGAGGCGAGGGTAGTACGTGGGCGATCAGCGCAGAACGCGTTCGGCGATCCACGCGATGTCGCCGGCTGTGCGAGTGGGGTCCGCCGAGGGCTGCATGACGTGGCTGAGCACCAGCCGCACGACCATGTCGATGCTGGCGGCGAGGCGTTCCGGCGGCAGGTCGACGTCGTACGCCGCCACCCGGTCGGCGACCACGAGCTTGGCTCCCTCGAGGAGGTACTCCGAGTGGGTGGTCAGCAGCGGGAGCAGCTCGGTGTCGGCGCCATGGGTCGCCGAGACGACGGCGTGCAGGAGCGCGTTGTCCTGGGCGTACTTGAGCACCCGGCGGGCCGAGTCGCGGATCGCCGCCACCAGGTCGTCGGGGTTCTCGTCGAAGGAGCGGGTCACCCCGGCCAGGAAGCGGTCCAGCTCGCGCAGCACCATCGCCTCGGCGAGGTCGTTCTTGGTGCCGATCTCGTTGTAGACCGTCTGCCGGCTGACGCCGACCTCGTCGGCCAGCCGCGCCATCGTCACCTTCGCCCAGCCCGCGCTGGTGGTGAGCTCGACAGCCGCCTCGAGCAGGCGGTCGCGGAGCGTCAGGGTGGCCACCCCCGTGAGGGTAGCCAC
Organism: Nocardioides sp. QY071; assembly: GCF_029961765.1. Taxonomy (NCBI): domain Bacteria; kingdom Bacillati; phylum Actinomycetota; class Actinomycetes; order Propionibacteriales; family Nocardioidaceae; genus Nocardioides; species Nocardioides sp. QY071. The sequence goes on along the minus strand of NZ_CP124681.1, from coordinate 89,630 downwards.
CCGGTCGACCAGGGCCCGGGTCCGGTCGGCGAGGAGGGACATCGGTGTCCGCTCAGCCTTCGAGGGTCAGGGCGAGCACGGGGCACGCCTGCACGGCGGCGTACACGTGGGCCCGGTCGCTCTCCTCGGGGGAGTCGTCGAGGACGTTGACCTTGTCCTCGTCCTCGTCCACCTCGAAGTAGTCGTTGGCCATCGCCTCGCACATGCCGAGGCCCTCACACCTGTCGAGGTCAGCAACGATCTTCATGTCAGGCCTGCACCTTCTCGGGGTCGAACGGGATGAAGTCGATCTTCTCGCGGACACCGCAGTCCGGGCAGCACCAGTCGTCCGGGATGTCGGCCCAGGCGGTGCCGGCGGCGAAGCCCTCGTGCTCGTCGCCCGCGGCGACCTCGTAGACGTAGGAGCAGCCGGGGCACTTGGCGGCGAGCACCTCGCCGACGAACCTCTGGGCGAACAGGTCCTCGGTCTTGAGCGCGTGCTCGACCGGCGGCGGGAACTTGGCGAGGTACGCCGCCTCCTTGCCCGGAGCGATGTTGGCCAGCGTGACGTCGCCGTCGAGGTGCTCGACCACCCGGTGGTCCATCACCTTGCGCCACAGCGGCGGGATCAGCGCGAGGTTGATCATGCCGGCGTAGCCGGTGGGCAGGGCCGGGGACTCCTTGAAGTCGCGCAGGGCCTGGTAGCGCCGGGTCGGGTTGGCGTGGTGGTCACTGTGGCGCTGCAGGTGGTAGAGGAAGATGTTGGTGACGATGTTGTTGCTGTTCCAGCTGTGCATCGGCAGCACCCGCTCGTAGCGCTGCTTCTCGCCGACCCGCTGCCGCTTGAGGCCGTAGTGCTCGAGGTAGTTGACGACCTCGAGGAGCGAGAAGCCGAACACGACGGTGATCGGGATGTAGACCGCGACGCTCCAGCCGTTGAGCGCGATGACGGCGGCCCAGAGCGCGACTGACATGGCCCATGCGTTGAGCACGTCGTTGCCGGCGTGGAACGGGTGGGTGCCCTTGCGGCGGTAGCGCTTGGCCTCGACCTCCCACGCGCTCTTGAGCGAGCCCCAGACGGTGCGCGGCCAGAAGCGGTACAGGCTCTCGCCGAGCCGGGAGGACGCCGGGTCCTCGGGCGTCGCGACGCGGACGTGGTGGCCGCGGTTGTGCTCGATGTAGAAGTGGCCGTAGAAGGTCGGCGCGAGGGTGATCTTGGCGAGCCAGCGCTCGTGCGACTCCTTCTTGTGGCCGAGCTCGTGGGCCGTGTTGATGCCGATGCCGACGACGCCGGCGATCGACAGCGCCCACAGCGCCTTCTCCCACCACGGCAGCTCGAGGTGGTCGGCCATCAGGTTGGCGCTCAGGTGCGCGTCGCCCCAGTCGCCGAGGCCGACGTGGTTGAGCAGCCAGGCGACCGGGTTGCCCTCGCCGATGATGTAGTAGCCGGCGAAGACCAGCGCGAACATCATCGGCACGTAGGCGAAGACGACCCAGCGGTAGTAGCGGTCGTTCTCGAGCTCCTCGATGACCTCGTCCGGCGGGTTGCTCTGGTCGGTGCCCATCGCGAGGTCGAGCAGCGGGATCAGGAAGTTGACCAGGAACGGGGCGACCAGGGTGAAGCCCCACCACCCGCCCGTCGCGATGTAGGCCAGGGCGAAGAGCACGCCGAAGCCGGGGACCATCAGGCCCCACAGCCACAGGTAGCGCTTCTTGTCGCGCCACTGCTCCGTGGATCCCACGGGAACGGTGGCACCGATGGTCGGTCCGGTCATCGTCTGGCCTCCTCGCACTCCGGCAGCACTGCCGTTTGACAGAACCGTATGACTTGTAAAGTGCTTTGACAAGAGGGGTACAGATGTAAAGTGTCCGCCGTCACACGACACAGGCGCAAGAATGGGGGCCGGACCAGCGGGCAGGAGGGGGTCGTGATGACGGGCTACCCGCGCGAGGGCGAGACCTTCGGCGACTACCAGGTCGACGGCGTCCTCGGCCGGGGCGGCATGGGCGTGGTGTACGCCGCCACGCACACCCGGATCGGCCGCCGGGTCGCGCTCAAGGTGATCGCGCCGGAGCTCGCGGGCAACGAGGAGTACCGCACCCGCTTCCTCCACGAGACCGCGACCCTGGTCCGCCTCGACAGCCCCCACATCATCCAGGTCCTCGACCACGGCGAGGTCGACGGCTCGCTGTTCATCGCGACCCAGCTGGTCGCCGGCGCCGACCTCGCCCAGCGGCTCGAGGGCGGGCCGCTGCCGGTCGGCACCGCGCTCGCGCTCGCCGTACAGATCACCTCCGGGGTGGCCGACGCCCACCGCGCGGGCGTCCTGCACCGCGACATCAAGCCCAGCAACGTGCTGGTCACCGGCAGCGCGGACGCGCCCTTCGCCTACCTGTGCGACTTCGGGATCGCCCGCGACACCGAGCCCGACCAGGGCCTGACCGCGACCGGCGCGGTGATCGGCACCTTCCCCTACCTCGCCCCCGAGCGGTTCGGCGGCGCCCCGGCGACCCGGACCACCGACGTCTACGCGCTCGGCTGCCTGCTCTGGACGATGCTGACCGGCACGACGCCGTACGTCGGCACCCAGTTCGTGCTCGCCCGCGAGCACCTCGAGGCGCCCGTGCGCCAGCTCGCCGCCGACGCGCCGTGGGTCGAGGACCTCAACGGGGTGCTGCTGCAGGCGATGGCCAAGGACCCGGCCGAGCGGTTCGCCTCGGTCGACGCGATGCGGGTGGCGTTGGACCACGTGCTGGCCGCGGTGCCGATGGACGTACGACGGCTCGCGGTCCGGCCGGCCGGGGAGGCCGTGCCGCCACCACCGCCACCGCCGTCGTTCCCGACGCCCACGCCTCCACTGACGGGGCCGGTCGACACGCCGCCGCCGGCCGCACCGTCCGGGCGGTCCGGGCGGTCCGGGCGGTCCGCTCGGGCCGGGTGGATCACCCTGGCCGCGGGTCTGGTGGCGCTGGTCGTGATCGGCGTCGCGGCGGCAGTGCTCCGGCCGTGGGCGGGAGACGACGACCCGCGGGCGGCCACGCCCAGAACCCCCTCCTCGACGGCCACCACGGCCGACACCGGCGAGGTGGGTGGGGTGTCGACGACCCGGTCCGACCCGACCCCGCCCGAGGAGCCGGCCGCGGTCGAGGTGCGGGTGCACGACACGTGCGGCGACGGCAGCTGCTACCTCCAGGTCCGCACCGGCCCGTCGACCGACGATGCCGAGGCCCGGGACGCCCAGGGCCACAGCGAGCGCTGGGACGACCAGAGCGTGCACGAGGTCGTGTGCTGGGAGCACGGCGAGAAAGTGTCCTCCCAGAGCCTGGGGCGAAGCTCGGACCGCTGGGCCCGGACCACCGACGGCGACTGGGTGGCACTGCTCCACCTCGACGGCACGGTCCCCGCGTGCTGAGGAGCCGGGCCCTCACCCTCACGGCCCTCGCGGCCCTCGCGACGGCGGGGTGCACGGCGGACCCGGTCGCCACGACGCCCGCGCCGGCGCCGGAGGATGCGCCGGTCACGACGGCGAGCCCGACGCCGACCCCGGACCCGGCGCCGGCCGGCTTCACGTCGAGCAGCCGCCGGCTCACCGACGCCGAGCAGGCGGCGATGCGCGGGGTCACCTGGCACCCCGGCTGCCCGGTCCCCCTCACCGACCTGCGGGTGGTCCGGCTGGCGTTCCACGACTTCGCCGGGCGGCGGCGTACCGGACGGCTCGTGGTGCACCGCGACACCGTCGCTGACCTACGACAGGTGTTCGAGCAGCTGTGGGACCTCGGCTTCCCGATCCGGCGGATGCGCCCGATCGAGGCGTACGGCGGCGACGACTTCGCCTCCATCGAGGCCGACAACACCTCGGCCTTCAACTGCCGGGCGAAGACCGGGTCGAGCGCGACCTGGTCGCACCACGCCTACGGCCGGGCGATCGACGTGAACCCGCTGGAGAACCCGTACGTGCTGCACGGGCGCACCACCCACGACGGCTCGGTGCCCTTTCTCGACCGCTCGGCCGCGCGTCCCGGCGTGCTGCGCGAGGGTGACCCCGTCGTCGCGTCGTTCGACGCGATCGGCTGGTACTGGGGAGGGCGGTGGCACGACCCGGTCGACCACCAGCACTTCTCGGCGATGCCGGACTGACCTCCTAGGACGGCACCCGCGCCGTGGTCCGCACCGGCAGGCGCTCGAACCCGCGCAGCACCCGGGTGCCGCGGCGCTCGGGGCGCCCCGCGACGTGCAGGTCGGGGTGGCGTTCGTACAGGGCGCGCAGCGCGACCGCCGTCTCCAACCGGGCCAGGCTCGCGCCGAGGCAGAAGTGCACGCCGGCCGAGAAGGCGAGGTGCTGGTCGGCGTTGGCGCGCGTGACGTCGAAGGCGCCGGGGTCGCTGAACACGGCGGGGTCGCGGTTGGCACCGCCGAGGTAGAGCAGGATCCCGTGTCCCGGCTCGAAGACCTTGCCCGCGACCTCCGTGCGCTGCAACGCGATCCGCAGGGTCAGCTGCACCGGCGACTGGTGGCGGAGCACCTCGTCGACCGCGTTGCCCCAGCCGTCGGGGTTCTCCTGCAGCCAGCGCAGCTGCTCGGGATGCCCGTCGAGCATGGCGACCGCGCTGCCGATCAGGTTGACGGTGGTCTCGAAACCGGCGGCGAGCACGAGCAGGCCGACCTGGTGCAGCTCGACGGTGTCGAGGCGGTCCGGGCCCTCGAGCCGGATCAGCTGGCTGATCAGGTCGTCGCCGGGGCTGGCCCGGAGACGCTCGACGTGGCCGCGGAACCAGGTGTGCATCTCGCGCAGCGCCACCTCCGCACGGCGGAACTGGCGCCAGGACAGGCCGGGGTCGAGGGTCACTGCGGCCTCGTTGCCGAGCACGAGGAGCCGGTCGCGGTCGTTCTCCGGAACGCCCAGGAGGTCGGCGATCACGGTGACCGGCAGCTGGGAGGCGTAGCGCTCGATGAGGTCGAAGTCCTCGACCCCGGCCAGGTCGTCGAGCAGGTCGCCGGCGACGTCGCTCACCCGGTCGCCCATCCGGCCGACCTTGCGGGCGGTGAAGGCGCGGGCGACCTGCTTGCGATAGCGGGTGTGGAGAGGCGGGTCGACCGCCAGCATCGACGGCGGGTCGACGGGACCGAGGGTGTCGGGGTCGATCACCTTGTGGTGCAGCCACTGCAACGGCTTGGGCAGCTCGCCCTGGCCGCCGGCGGTGCCGAACGCGTCGCTGCGCAGCACCTCGTTGCACACCGCGTGGTCGACGCTGGCCGAGATCAGGTCGTTGGCGCTGATCACGCCACGGCCGCGGAGCTCCTCGTACGCCGGGAACGGGTCCACCCGCAGGGCCGGGTCCATCACCATCCGGCTGATCAGGTCACCCTTGCGGGCACCACGCTGGATGAGGGAGCGCTGCAGCCCGTGGGCCAATGCCCACGCGGTGAAGGACCGCGGGAGGTCGACCGCACGGGCGAGATCAGGCGACCGCATGCGTCGTACCCAACTCTTCGCCGGTCCCGTTGTCCAGCACGGCGAGGACGCCGCGGGCGCGCTCGGCAAGGACCCGGCGCTGCTCCTCGAGGACCCGCTCGGGCAGGTGCGTGTCGAGCTGGGTGCTGACCGCGAGCCGCCAGCGGTAGCGCAGTGCGGCCCGCAGGCCGTCACGGTCGCCGAAGATCAGCGCGAGCTCGTCGTTCCAGGGCAGCTCGGGCCGCTCGGCGGACCACAGGTCCTGCTCGATCGCGCGCAGTGCCTGCCAGCGACGGTGCGTCTCGGTCCAGGTCATCGTCCTCACCGACCTCTCTGTCGGGTGGATGTCTTCGGGGGATGCATCGAAGGTAGGCGCGCAGCGGCGGCCGGACATCGGACGACGGCAGGCACCTGGACTCCTACCAGGGGAGGAGCCGAGCAGCCTCCCGCGGCGGGATGACCGCGGTCGCCGTGCTCCCTAGGCTGTCGTCATGCTGCGCTGGTTGCGCGCCGGGATCGAGTCGAACCTCGAACGGCACCAGATCCTCTACCCCTGGTGGGTGCCGCTGGCCTCCCACCTGGGGCAGCTGGTCTCGGTGGTCGTCGCCCTGGCGCTGCGCGACGCGCTCTGGCCGCTCGACCCACTGCTGGTCTGCGTGCCTCTCGTGATGATCTCGCCGCTGCTCCAGTTCACCACCCACCGCTGGCTGCCGTGGTGGGCGGACAGCGCCGGCAGCGTGCTCGCCGCCGCGCTGCTGCTGTCGCGGCCGCCCGACGGCGTGCTCGACCTGGCCCCCGTGCTGCTCGGCCTCGCGACGGCGGAGATCACCGCCCGCGACGGCCTGCGCGAGGGCCTCTCGGTCGCCGCGATCGGCCAGGTCGTGCTCATCGGCGCGGCGATCCGGCCGGGTTTGGTCGGTGCCCCGCTCTACACCTTCGAGCTGCTGCTGGGCTTCGTGATCGGAGCGATGCTGCTGTGGCAGATGCGCGCCCTGATCGCCGAGCGGAGGGCCCGGGAGCAGGCGTGGGAGCGGGCGACGACGGCCGAGCGCGAGCGGATCGCGCGCGAGATCCACGACCTCGTCGCGCACTCCCTGAGCATCTCGCTGCTCCAGGTCACCGGTGCCCGCCGTGCGCTCCGCGACGTCGGCGAGGCCGCCAGCGCCGCGGAGACCGCCGAGGCCGTCGCCGAGGTGGATGCCGCGCTCGCCGACGCCGAGCAGGTCGGCCGGCGCGCGATGGCCGACATCCGCCGTGCGGTGAGCGCGATGGCCGACGGCACCTCCGAGCGCCACGCCCTGCCCGGCGCGGCCGACATCGCCGCCCTGGTGCGGGAGATGGCCGACGCCGGCCTCGCGGTGGAGTACGACGAGCAGGGCGACCCCGACTCCCTGCCGGCCGCCGCCGGGCTGGGCCTGTACCGGATCGCCCAGGAGTCACTGGCCAACGTGGTCAAGCACGCCGGCGGCGACGCCCCGGTCCGGATGCGGCTCGCGGTGACCGGTTCCCGCGCGCGCCTGGAGATCTCGAACCCCCTGCCTGCCGGCCGGCCGCGGCCCGACGGGCTCGGCTCCGGCCTGGCCGGGATGCAGGCCCGCGCGGCCCAGCTCGGTGCCCGGCTCGTCGCCGGGCCGGCGGGTGGGGACTGGGTGGTCGACGTACGGCTGGGGGCGGCGCGGACCGGACCCGGCTTCGAGCTGCCCTGCGGGCGAACCCTCGGAAAGATGGAGACAGCGTGAGCGACCTCGTGGTGAAGGTCGTCCTCGTCGACGACCAGGAGCTGGTGCGCTCCGGCCTGCGCCGGATCCTGCGCCGGCGCGACGGCTTCGAGATCGTCGCCGAGTGCGCCGACGGCGGCGAGGTGCCGGCCACCCTGGCCCGGCTGGGCGAGTCCGGTGTCGACGTCGTCGTGATGGACCTGCGGATGCGCACCGTCGACGGGATCACCGCGACCCGCGCCGTGGTCGAGGCCGGCGGCCCGCCGGTGCTGGTGCTGACGACCTTCGACGACGACGAGATGCTGTCCGGCGCGCTGCGCGCCGGTGCGGCAGGCTTCCTGCTCAAGGACTCCTCCGCCGACGACCTGATCCGCGCGGTCCGCACGGTCGCCGAGGGAGGCAGCTGGCTGGACCCGGCCGTCACCGGGCGGGTGCTCGACCGGTTCCGGACCTTCGCTCCCGCCCCGGTCGCCCGCGCCGCCGACGGCGTGGACCCGCTGACCGCCCGCGAGCTCGAGGTGCTCCGCGCGATGGCGGTCGGCCGCAGCAACGGCGAGATCGCGGCCGAGCTGGTCATCTCCGAGCTGACCGTGAAGAGCCACGTCGGGCGGATCTTCACCAAGCTCGGGCTGCGCGACCGTCCGGCCGCGATCGTCTATGCCTACGACCACGGGCTGGTCCGGCCCGGCTCCTGAGCGACGTCGCAACTACCGGATTCGTCGCAGTGCGCGACGCTGAGCGACGAATCCGGTAGTTGCCTCGCCCAGGTCAGGCGGAGGGAGTGCCGTCCAGCTCACCGGGGACGACGTCGTCGCCGCCGCCGGCAGCCTTGCCGACCGACTTCTTGATCAGGGCGTCGAGGTCGAGGCCGGTCGAGGTCTTCAGCATCTGCAGGGTCTGCGCGACGTTGTCGGTGACCTGCTTGGGCAGCGCGCCCGCACCGTCGGTCGACAGGACCGTGAGCTGGTCGATCGCGGCGATCGGGGAGGCGACCTCCTTGGCGATCTGCGGGAGCACCTCGATGAGCATCTGCAGCACCGCGGCGTCGTTGTAGTGCGCGAACGCCTCGGCGCGCTTGTCCATCGCCTCCGCCTCGGCCTGGCCGACGGCCAGGGTCGCGGCGGCCTGCGCCTCACCCTCGGCCCGGGTGGCCTCGGCCTCCGCCACTCGGCGGGCCTTCTCGGCCTCACCGCGCTTGGCACCCTCGATGGCCTCGGCCTCGGCGAGCGCCGCACGCCGGCCCTTCTCGGCCTCACCGCTGAGCTTGGTCTCCTCGGCCTTGGCCTGGGCGGCCGCGATGGTGGCGGCCTTGCGGGCGTCGGCCGCCGCGATCTCGGCGTTGCGACGACCCTCGGCCTCCTGCTCGACGCGGTACCGCTCGGCGTCGGCCGGCTTGCGGACCTGGGTCTCGAGCTGACGCTCGGTCAGCGCGGCCTGCTGGACGGCGACCTTCTCCTGCTCGGACAAGATCGCCTGGTCGCGCTCGGCCTGGGCGAGCGGGCCGGACGCGGCGGCCTGCGCGGACGCGGCGTCGGTCTCGGCCTTGATCTCGGCCTGCTTGAGCGCGAGCGTGCGCTGGGCGATCGCGATCTCCTGCTCGGCGGCGATCTGCGCCTGCTCGGCGGCCTGGCGCGCGTTGGCCTCGGCGATCGCCGCGGCCTGCTGGATCCGGGCGGCCTCGGGGCGACCGAGGTCGGCGAGGTAGGTGCCGTCGTCGGTGACGTCCTGGATCTGGAAGGCGTCGAGGATCAGGCCCTGGCCGGTGAGCGAGGACTCCGACTCGTCGGCGACGCGCTGGGCGAACGCCGCGCGGTCGCGGATGATCTGCTCGACGGTCAAGCCGCCGACGATGGAGCGCAGCGCACCGGCGAGCACCTCCTGGGTGAACGGCTCGATGTCGGCCTGCTGCGAGAGGAAGCGCTGCGCGGCGAGCCGGATCTGGTCGGCGTTGCCGCCGACCTTCACGATCGCGACGCCGTCGAGGTTGAGCTTGATGCCCTGGCCGGACACGGCGCCGCGGATCTGCACCGAGATCCGGCGGCTCGACAGGTCCATGGTGGCCTGCTTCTGCACGAACGGGATGACGAAGACGCCGCCACCGAGCACGACCTTCTGGCCGGACAGGTCGGTGGTGAGCTCACCGGTCTCCGGGTTGATCACCGCCTTGCCCTTGCGGCCGGTGATGATGAAGGCCTGGTTGGGGCCGGCCACCTTGTAGCGGCTGGTGACCAGCAGCACCAGGAGGACAAGCAGGACGACGATGCCGGCGATCGGCACCAGGACGGCGGTGTTCATCGCATTCCGTTCTTTCCGAGGGGTGTGAGGAGAGGAAGCCTGGAGGGGAGGGGTCGGCGTCCGGTCAGGACTGCCACACCTCGGTCACGCTGACCGCGGTGGGCGAGAGAACGCCGGTCACGTTGACCTCGGCGCCCGCCTCGATGGGGCGGTGGGCGCTGGCGTTGAGGCGCATCGGGTGGCCTCCGACGACGACCCGCACCACGCCGTACCCGTCGCCCGGGATGTCGGTGACGACCTTCGCGACCAGGCCGACGCTGTCGCCGATCGAGACCGTGCCGTCGCTGGGACTGTCCTTGAGCAGCCGGGTCAGCCACCACGCGAACCAGCCGACGACCAGGCCGCAGCCGCCGCCGATGGCGAGCGAGGCCGCGACCGGGAGGCCGGCGCCATCACTCGCCGCGCCGCCGAAGCCGAAGGCGGACACGAAGCCACCGATGACGGCCGAGGAGATCCAGTCGGCCTCGAGGGCGTTGAACGCGCCGTCGAGCAGGTCGCCGACCACCAGGGACAGCGCGAGCAGGACGAGCCCGGCGATGCCGAGGACGAGGAAGACGGTCAACGAGTGCTCCGGGGAAGGGGGACGGGCTCTGGATCGTATCCGCGAGAACCCCCGTCAAACCGGCGAACCAGCGCCTTCGACCAGCCGCTCGAGGCCGTCGAGGATGAGGTCGAGCCCGAAGCCGAACTCGGTGCGGTGGTCGTAGCCCGGTTGCAGCGCGTGGCTGAGGATCAGCTCGGTCAGGTGCGGGTAGTCGCCCTCGGGCATCGTCGCCATCATCCCCTCCGCGATGTCCTCCACGTCGGCCGGTGAGTCGAACGGCAGGTTGACCTCGGTCAGGACGAAGCCGAAGACGTAGGCGTCGATGACCGAGAACGCGTGCGCCGCGTCGGCGACCGAGAAGCCGCCGCCGCGCAGGCTGCCGAGGACGGCGTCGTGGTGGCGCAGCAGGGCCGGGCCGGGCGCCGTACGTGACTCGATGAGGCCGACCGCCCACGGGTGCGCGGCGAGGCGGTCGCGGGCGGACGCGGCGCGTCGGTACATCGCCGTACGCCAGGGCTCGGCGGGCTCCGGCAGGTCGATGCCCGTGAAGACCCACTCGACGAGGGCGTCGAGCAGCGCCTCCTTGCCCTGGACGTGGTGGTAGAGCGACATCGCCTCGACGCCGAGCGCCTTGCCGACGTTGCGCATGCTCACGGCTGCCAGCCCGCTGCGGTCGGCGACCTCGACCGCCGCGACGACGATCCGTTCGGGCGAGAGCGGGGTCCGGGGGCGGGGCACGCGCGGCACTTTACACCCGTAAGGTCGGCTGCTACCTTCCCTTACATGCGTAAGGTCTGCATCATCGGTGGCTCCGGCAAGCTCGGTCGGTACCTGATCGGGCACTGCCTCGAGCGCGGGTACGACGTCACGGCGGTCTGCCGCCCCGAGAGCGTCGGCAAGCTGGCCGACCTCTCCGACCGGATCACCGTGGTGCCCGGCCGCACCGACGACCGCGAGGTCGTGGCCCGCGCGGTCGCCGGGTGCGACGGCGTCCTCGTGGTGCTCGTGCCGTTCGGCGTGCACGACTACTCCTCCGGCACCGCGCAGGCGGTGCTCGACCACGCCGAGCCCGGCGCCCGCCTGGTCTTCTCGTGCGGGTGGCACATCACCCGCGACGGTCGCGACCGCTACAGCCGGCGGTTCCGCCTGATGGTGCGCGCCCTCACCGTCGTGGCCCGCGCGGTCCGGTTCGCCGACATCGACGACCAGGTCCGCGCGTGCGAGCGGATCTTCGCCAGCGACACCGCATGGACGGTGGTGCGCGGCAGCGACCTGGAGGAGGGGCCCTCGGAGGGACTGCCGGTCTGGGCCCGCCACGTCGGCGACCCGGTGCTGGCGAGCAACCTGACCCGGCGTACCGACTTCGCGCTGTTCATGGTCGCCGCCCTCACCGACGACGGGCTGGTGCGCGAGGCGCCGGCGATCGTCGGGCGCGGTACGCCGTCCGCCCGGGCCCACGCGGGAGCGGCGTGACGGCCGTCACGAAGTTGCACTGAGTCCCACCAAAGTGCAAAGATGCACTCATGGTCGATCTGTGCAACAGGCGTGAGGCGAAGCGGTACCAGACCGCGCTGCGCCTCCAGCAGTGCGCCGTCCGACTGACCCTCGACAACGGGTTCGACGGCTGGACCATCGACGACCTGGCGGCCGCGGCCGACGTGTCCCGGCGGACGGTCTTCAACTACTTCGACGGCAAGGCCGAGGTCGTCCTCGGTCCCGAGCCGGACGTCGACGAGGAGCTCGTCGCGACCTTCGTCGGGGGCGGCCCGACCGGCCGGCTGCTCGACGACCTGATCGTGCTGGCCCACGAGGCGACCCGCGAGCGGGCCGACTCCGACCAGCACCTGGCCGCGGTCCGCGACGCCGTGATGAACGACCCGCGGCTGATCCAGCTCGTGCACCAGCGGTTCGAGTCCGCTGCGGCCCTGCTGGGTGACTGCATCCGCCAGCGCGAGGGGGCCGACTTCCCGAGCGAGAAGGTGCGCGTGTTCCTGCGCCTGCTCATCACCTTCTTCGACGACGCCCTCGAGCGGACCGCCGCCGACCGCAGCCTCACCTTCGCCCAGCACTTCGACAACTCCGTCGCCGACGCCCGCGCGGCGCTCGGCTGAGCACCTTCCCCAGCACGCCCAACCAGGCCCACAGGAGACCCCATGGCCCGCCTGCTCTACCGTCTCGGCTCGACCGCCTACCGGCGGTGGCCGTTCTTCATCGCCGGATGGCTGCTCGTCGCCGTCGTCCTCGGCAGCCTCGCCGCTGCCTTCTCCAAGCCGATGACCGACGCCTTCTCCATCCCGGGGATCCCCTCGGAGAAGGCCGCCGACATCCAGCAGGAGCTGTTCCCCGAGTCCGGCGACGCCTTCGACGACGCGTCGGTCAACCTCGTCGTCGCCGCACCGAAGGGCCACACCCTGGCCGAGCCGGCGTACCAGGCGGCGATCCAGCAGCTGATCGACGGCGTACCGACGCTGCCGCAGACCGGCGAGGAGAACCCCGGCCTGGTCGCGCCCGCCGCGGCCGGCGAGGGGATGCCGGCCGCGTTCTCCACCCTGTCGGAGGACGCCCGGATCGGCACCATGTCCTTCGAGTGGGACGTCGACTCGCCGTCCGACCTGAAGACCACCACCATCGACGACCTCGAGGACCTGCTCGCCGACACCACGGCGGAGACCGGCCTGGTCGCCGAGGCCAACGGCCCCGGCATGGCCGTGATGGAGCCGCCGGGCGGCTCGTCGGAGCTGATCGGTCTCGGCATCGCCCTGGTCGTGCTGGTCCTCACCTTCGGCTCGCTGATGGCCGCCGGCATGCCGCTGCTCAACGCGGTCTTCGGCGTCGGCCTCGGCATGACCGGCATCACCGCCATGACCGCGCTGATGGACATCGGCTCCAGCACCCCGATGCTGGCCACGATGATCGGCCTCGCGGTCGGCATCGACTACACGCTGTTCATCCTCGCCCGCTACCGCACCGAGCTGCACCACACGAAGGACCGCGCCCACGCGGCCGGGATCGCCGTCGGTACGGCGGGCAGCGCGGTCGTCTTCGCCGGCCTCACGGTCCTCATCGCGCTGTCGGCACTGGCCGTCGTACGCATCCCGTTCCTGACCGCCATGGGCCTGGCCGCGGCCGCGACCGTGTTCGTGGCGGTGCTGGTCGCGCTGACCCTGCTGCCCGCGCTGCTGGGCCTGACCAAGTCGAAGTCCTTCGCCGGGCAGGTGCGCAAGTACGCCCCGAAGCGCGACGAGCACGGCCGGGTCCACAACAACGGCGTGCGGTGGGCGCAGATGCTCGCGAAGGCGCCCGTCGCCTGGGTGCTCGGCGTCGTCGTCCTGCTCGGTGCGCTGGCCGCGCCGATCTCGCAGATGTACCTCGCCTTCCCCACCGACAGCACCTCGCCCACCGACACCACGCAGCGCAAGGCATCGGACCTGATGACCGAGGCGTTCGGCCCCGGCCGCGAGGGCCCGCTGCTCGTCGTGGTCGACGGCCGCAAGATCGCCGACGACGACCAGCGCCAGGCCGCCTTCGACCGGGTGGTCGCGTGGGCCGCTGGTCAGGACGACGTCAAGAGCGCGGACCTGGTCGCCACCAACGCCGAGCGCGACGCGTCCGGTGCGCCGGTCGGGACCGGCACCGGCGCGATGATCCAGGTCGTCCCGTCGTCCGGACCGGACGAGCCCGAGACGCTCGACCTGCTGCAGGCGCTGCGCGACGGGCAGGGCGGGATCGAGGACCAGACCGACACCGTCGTCGGCGTCACCGGCCTCACCGCGATCACCACCGACGTGTCGGACCGGCTCAACAGCGCGCTGCCGATCTACCTCGCCGTCGTCATCGGCCTGGCGTTCGTGCTGCTGGTGCTGGTGTTCCGCTCGATCCTGATCCCGCTGACCGCCACCCTGGGCTTCTTGCTCTCGGTGCTGGCCACGCTGGGCGCGACGGTCGCGATCTTCCAGGAGGGCGCGCTCGGGCTGTTCGAGGGCCAGCCGATCGTGAGCTTCATGCCGATCTTCCTGATCGGCGTGGTGTTCGGCCTCGCGATGGACTACCAGGTCTTCCTGGTCACCCGGATGCGGGAGGCGCACGTCCACGGCCTGCCCACCCACGAGGCCGTCGTCGACGGGTTCCGCAACAGCGCCCGGGTGGTCACCGCCGCCGCGACGATCATGATCGCCGTGTTCTCCGGCTTCATCCTCGAGGACACCGCCGTGGTGAAGTCGATGGGCTTCGCGCTCGCCGTCTCCATCGTGTTCGACGCCTTCGTGGTGCGGATGGTGCTCATCCCCTCGGTGCTCTACCTGCTCGGCGAGAAGGCCTGGTGGCTGCCGAAGTGGCTCGACCGGATCCTGCCGGCCGTCGACGTCGAGGGCGAGTCCCTCGAGCGCGACTCCGCTCCGGTCCACGTCGGCGCCCGGTCTGATGACCTGGACGACGACCTGGACGGCGACAAGCAGCTGGCCGGGGTCTGATCAGCCCCGCCTGACGTCCCCCGAACCGTTCGATCGAACGGTTCGGGGGACGTTTGCGCGTCAGATTCCCCCGAACCGTTCGATCGAACGGTTCGGGGGCAATGGAACGTCAGCCGAGCGCCTTCTCGATGTCGCCGGCGAGCTTGGCCGGCTCGGTCGTCGGGGCGTAGCGGTCGAGGACCGCACCGTCACGGCCGACGAGGAACTTCGTGAAGTTCCACTTGATGCCGCCGCCGATCAGCCCGCCCTGCTCCTTCTTCAGCCACTGGTAGAGCGGGTGGGCGTCCTTCCCGTTGACGTCGATCTTCGCGAACATCGGGAACGAGACGCCGTAGTTGCGCTGGCAGAACTCGGCGATCTCGTCCTCGGTGCCGGGCTCCTGGTGGGCGAACTGGTCGCACGGGAAGCCGAGGATCGTGAAGCCGCGGTCGCCGTACTGGTCGTACAGCTCCTGCAGGCCCTGGAACTGCGGGGTCAGCCCGCACTTCGAGGCCGTGTTGACGACGAGGACCACGGTGCCGTCGTACGACGCCAGGTCGGTCTCCCGGCCATCGATCGCGGTGGCCTTGAAGTCGTGGAGGGAGGTCATGCAGGCAGTGTGGCACGCGGGGTGCGGCGCTGGCGCCAGAGCAGCAGCCCCAGCAGGAGCACGATCAGGTCGACGACCCCGATGACGACGTAGCCGACCGCGGAGGAGCGGGCGCCCTCAACGCGCTGCACCGCCGGCTTGTCGGGCAGCACCCGGACGCCGATCTCGCCGGTGTCCTCGGCGGCCCGCCACGTGGCGTGGTCGACCTCGGCCGGCCAGGTACGACGCCGCGGGTCGACCATCTCTGGCAGCCGGAACCGGACGACGTAGTGCGGGTCGGTGCGCGCCCGCAGCACGTTCGTGGCCGTGACCTCGGCGCTGACCTCCACACCGTCGCGCGACAGCTCCCAGCGCTGCCAGGTCAAGTGCGCCAGCGGCAGGTTGACGATCAGCGCGACCACCACCAGGGCGAGGAGAACCCCGCCGCGCCGGCCCTCCTCGTCGGTCACGTCGGTCATGTCGGTCGCGTTCAGTGGCGCTCGGCCGTGGTCGGCCCGGACGGGGCCAGGCCGGGCCAGGCCACCCCCCAGGCGCCGTACGCCGTCTCGGCGAGCGGGCGGCGGTGCCGCTCCCGGTGGTCGCGCTCAGCATCGCGCTCGGACACCTCCGCGGGGTTGCCGCGGACACCGACGGCGATGCCCGCCAGCAGCCGAGCGGTGTCGGGGATCCCGAGCGCCGCAGCCGCGCCGTCGTGGTCGAATCCCCCGAACTGGTGGGCGCCCAGGCCCATCGCCTGCGCCTGCAGCGTGATGTGGGCCGAGGCCTGCCCGACGTCGTGGGTCGGGATCAGCACGTCGCTCAGCTCGACCCCGTCCTGGCCCAGCTCGACGACCGAGAGGAGCACGAGCGAGGCACGTGGCACCCAGCCCGAGTTGCCGCGGCTCAGGTGCGGCACGAACGCGGCGTGCTGGGCGCTTCCGCGCGGCGCGACGACATAGCGCCACGGCTGGCGGTTGCCCGAGCTCGGCGCCCACTGGGCCGCCTCGAGCAGCCGGGTGATCTCGGCGTCGGTCAGCTCGTGGGTGGCGTCGAAGACGCTCGGGCTCCAGCGGGACCGCAGCGGCTCGGCGATGTCGACCGGGTTCATGGGACGAGTATCGCGGGTCATTGCGACCGTCGACCCTTCGCGACGGGTCGTTCGGCCCTACCTGGGCCCGCTCGTCATTGCCACGGTGTCTGTGGCAGTGCGCATCGTGCGCGTCCGTGGGAGCGGGCAGGTCGAGCAGGCAGGAGGCAGGGCACATGAACGGCTCGAGCAGACCGGCAGGTCCGACCGGCGGGGATCGCCGCGCAGGAACGGCCGAGCCTAGGAACCGCCCCGGCTTCATGATCGTCGGCGCGCTGCTCTCACTCGTCGGCGTGCCGCTCCTCGTCGGCGGCCTCGCCCTGGGCTGGGCATTGATGACCCAGCGCGACGGCGACGGCTTCTTCACCACACCCACCGAGCACATCAGCTCGCCCTCGGTGGCACTGACGACGCGCGCGTTGGACCTGGGCGATCTCGGTCCGGACGACTGGTGGGCCGACCGGGACGTCGCCACCGTGCGCCTGCGCGTCACCTCACGCGAACCGAGGCCGGTGTTCGTCGGCATCGGCCCCAGCGACGCCGTCGCGGCCTACCTCAGGGACGCACCCTACGACGAGATCACCGACATCACCGACAACGACCCGTTCCGCTACACCCTCACGCGGCACGGCGGAGACGCCGACTCCGCACCGGCACCGACGCGGCAGGGATTCTGGACGGCGCAGGCGTCCGGTGGCGGCTCCCAGGAGCTGACCTGGGACCTCCGCCCGGGCACGTACACCGTCGTCGTCATGAACGCGGACGGCACCGCCGGTGTCGACGTGGACGTGGTGGCCGGCGGCCGACTCGCCCTGCTGACCCCGCTCGCGGCGGGTCTGGTCCTGGTCGGGCTGGCGCTCGTCGCGGCCGGTGCTCTGCTCCTCGTCCGTGGTGCGGGGTCGGCGTCCCCGGGCGCACCGCCTGCGCGACCGGGGACACGCCTGACCGCAGACGAGACACCACCGAGCGGCTTCGAGGTCTCGCCGGTGCGGGTCACCGGGATCCAGGACGCACACCTGAGTCGGGGCCTGTGGCTGGTCAAGTGGGTGCTCGTGCTCCCCCACCTCGTGATCCTGGCTGCGCTCTGGCTGGTCTTCGCTGTGCTCACGGTTGTCGCGTTCGCGTCCATCCTCTTCACCGAGCGCTACCCCCGAAGCATCTTCGACCTCAATGTGGGGATCTTGCGCTGGTCGTGGCGCGTCGCCTTCTACGCGACCAGTGCCCTCGGCACCGACCGGTACCCACCGTTCAGCCTGACGGCACGCGACTACCCCGCAGACCTCGACGTCGCCTACCCCGAGCGCCTCTCCCGCCGCCTCGTGCTCGTCAAGTCGTGGCTGCTCGCCCTGCCCCATCTCATCGTCTTGTCGGTCCTCTCCGGGACGTGGGGATGGACGTTCGGGAACGACGGCGCGCGGCTGTCCGCGGGAGGCCTGATCGGCGCCCTGACCTTCGCCGCGGGCCTGTTGCTCCTCTTCACCGGTCGCTATCCCTCGTCGCTGTTCGACCTGCTCATCGGCCTCAACCGCTGGACCTACCGGGTGATCGCCTACGTGGCCCTGATGACCGACCAGTACCCGCCGTTCCGGCTCGACCAAGGACCCACAGAGCCCGGGCCCGGGCAGATCCCAGGCTCATTCACGCCGCGCCCGGACGCCGACGAGGCTGCGACGGAGGCTTCGCTCGATGCGGACGGCGACGCCCAGGCTGCGGCCTCGGCCGGACACTGACGACCTGCTCCGACGCACTCGGAGGACCGAACTCGGGTCGCGACTGGGCTGCCGTGTCGCTGACGGCTCAGAACCGCAGCCACTCCAGCACCGCCCGCACCCGGCGGTGGTCGTCGGTGTCGGTGGGGAGGTCGAGCTTCGCGAAGATGCTGTTGATGTGCTTGGCGACGGCCTTCTCGCTGACCACCAGCGCCTGCGCGATCCCGGCGTTGGCGCGGCCCTCGGCCATCAGCGCGAGCACCTCACGCTCCCGCTCGGTCAGCCGGTCCACGGGCGTGTCCTTGCGGCGGTCGAGGACGGCGGCGACCACCGACGGGTCGAGGACGGTGCCACCGCCGGCCACCCGGCGGAGGGCGTCGACGAACTCGGCGACGTCGGAGACGCGGTCCTTGAGCAGGTAGCCGACGGCGCCCTCGCCGCTGGCGAGGAGCTCGCGGGCGTAGAGCTGCTCGACGTACTGCGAGAGCACCAGCACGGGGAAGCCCGGCCGCCGCGCGCGGACGGCGATGGCGGCGCGCAGGCCCTCGTCGGTGAACGTCGGCGGCATCCGTACGTCGACCACCGCCGCCTCGGCGCTCGGGTCGTCGAGGGCACGCTCGAGCTCGGTGAGGTTGTCGACCGCGGCCACCACCTCGAAGCCCTTGGCCTCCAGGAGCTGGGTGAGGCCCGCCCTCAGGAGCGCGTGGTCTTCGGCGAGGACTACGCGGAGGGGGCGCACGGGACCTCCCAGGTCACGACGGTCGGACCGCCGGCGGGGCTTGACACCGACAGGATGCCGTCGAAGGCCGCGAGCCGCGCAGCCACCCCCGGAAGTCCGGATCCGGTGTGCAGGTCCGCGCCGCCGCGGCCGTCGTCGCCGACCTCGGCCCGCAGCACCGTTCCGTCGTGGTGGAGCGTCACCCAGGACTGGGCGGCGCCGGCGTGCTTCGCGGTGTTGGCCAGGCACTCGGCGACGGCGAAGTAGACCGCCGACTCGACAGGAGCGGGCAACCGGTCCGGTACGTCGAGAGCCAGCTCCACCGGCACGGCCATGTCCAGCGCCAGCGCGGACACGGCGCCGGTCAGGCCGCGGTCGGCCAGCACCGGCGGGTGGATGCCGCGCACCACGTCGCGCAGCTCGCCGAGCGCGGTGGACGACGTACCGCGGGCCTCGTTGAGCAGCTTCCGTGCGGCCAGCGGGTCGGTCTCGAAGAGGTCGTCGGCCAGGCCCAGGCTGAGGGAGACCGCGGCCAGACGGGCCTGCGGGCCGTCGTGCAGGTCGCGCTCGATGCGGCGCAGCTCGGCCGCCGAGTGGTCGACGACGACGGCGCGGGAGGTGGTCAGGTCGTGCACCCGGCGCTCGAGCGCCTCGGTGCGCCCCGGCGAGAGGATCGCGCGGTCGACCCACGACCGGGCACGCATCAGCGGGACGGCGCCGTACCACCACAGCGGCAGCGTGACGACCGCGACCATCAGCAGGAACACCAGGAGCGAGAGGACGATGCCGCCCGTCATCGCCCAGAGCATCCAGAGCAGGTCGCGCCAGGTCGCGGGGTCGAGGGCCCGGGCACGCAGGCCGGGGAGTGGTCCCGGCGGCAGGGGGAGGTACGGCGCCGGCACCGGCTCTCCCAGCACCGCGGCCGCCATCCTCCGGTGGGTGTTGGCGATCAGCCGGCCGAGCGGCAGCACCCCCAGCAGGAGCAGGATCCCGATCCACACGACCGTCAGCACGCTGCTCACCACGACCAGGACGAACACCACGATCACCGGCACGAACAGCAGGACCTGCGCGGTCGCGGCACCGGTGACCTTGAGGGGGCCGGCGCGACGGATGGGGACAGGCTGCACGGCTCCATCCTCACCGACCGGGCCTGATCGTGCAGTGGTGCAGGCACCACTGCTGGCCGGGACGCTCCACCCCTGACCGCGAGGGCCTGCCTCGGGAGGCTGGAGCCACTCTCCCTCTCTCCCGCAGGAGCTCGTCATGTCCCTCTCCCTGAGTGCGTTGCCCACCCGGGCCGCCCGCTGGAGCGCCACCCACCCGTGGCGCGCGATCGGCGCCTGGCTGGCGTTCGTCGTCATCGCCGTCGGCCTCGCTGCCACGGTCTCGACCAACGACGTGAAGGACGCCGACTACCGCGTCGGCGAGTCCGGTCGCGCCGAGTCCCTGATCGACCGGGCGGGCCTCGACCAGCCGCCGTCCGAGAGCGTGCTGGTCCAGGCCCGGTCCGGCACGCTGCCCGCCGACGGGAAGGCCGCGGCGGCCGAGGTCGCCGACCGGATGCGGAGGGCGCCCGGGGTGGCGGGCGTCGGTGACGTCGTACCGAGCGCGGACGGGACGTCCCTGCTGGTCCCCGTCGAGCTGACGTCCGACGAGGTCGACGCCGCTCCGCTGCTCGCCGTCACCGCCGCCGTCCAGGAGGCGCACCCCGGCCTCGTCGTCGCCCAGGCAGGCGACGTCACCATCGACGAGGCGATCAACGACCGGGTCGGCGAGGACCTGCACTCGGCGGAGTTCATCAGCCTGCCGATCACGCTGGTGCTGATGCTGCTGGCCTTCGGCGCCCTGATCGCCGCGGGGCTGCCGGTGCTGCTGGCCGCCACCAGCGTGGCCGCGACGATCGGCATCAGCGCACCCATCTCGTGGCTGGTGCCGGCCGAGTCGACCGTGCTCAGCATGATCGTGCTGATCGGCATGGCCGTCGGCGTCGACTACTCGCTGTTCTACCTCAAGCGGGAGCGCCAGGAGCGTGCCGCCGGGCGGACGACGCTGGACGCGGTCGCCATCGCCGCGGAGACCTCCGGCCACGCGATCCTCGTCTCCGGTGGAGCCGTGATCGCCGCCCTCGCGGGACTGTTCGTGCTCTCCGACGTCACGTTCAACTCGCTGGCCACCGGCGCGATCCTGGTCGTCGCGGTCGCCGTCCTCGGCTCGATCACCGTGCTCCCGGCGCTGCTCGTCAAGCTCGGCCGCTGGGTCGACCGGCCCCGCCTGCCGCTGCTGTGGCGGCTCACGCGGCGCGTTCCCACCGGCACGGTCAGCGGCCGCGTCCTCGGCCCGGTGGTCCGGCACCCGGTCGCCGCGCTGGTCGTCTCCTCGATCGGCATCGTCGCGCTCGCCGTACCCGCGTTCGGGATGAAGACCCACCAGGCCAGCATCGAGACCCTGCCCGCCGACATCCCCGCGGTGCAGACCCTGCGGGCGATCACGAAGGCGTTCCCGGCCGAGGGCACGGCCGCGCAGGTCGTCGTCACCGGCGCCGCACCCGGGGAGGCGCAGGCCGCGCTCGAGCGGCTGGCCGCCACCGCCGGCAAGGACGCCTTCGCCACTGACGGCGTGCAGGTGCGCACCTCCACGGACGGCGGTACGTCGGTCGTGGACCTTCCCCTGCCCTACGAGGAGTCCGACGACCGCGCCACCACCGCCATCGAGCGGCTGCGCTCCGACCTGGCACCCGCCGCGCTCGACCGGCTCGGTCCCGACAGCTCGTGGGCGGTCGGCGGCGGCGCGGCCGAGTCGCTCGACCACAACCACCAGCGCGACCAGCGGATGCCGTGGCTGCTGGGGTTCGTGCTCCTGCTGACGATGGTGATGATGGTGCTGGCCTTCCGCAGCGTGCTGCTCGGCCTGGTCTCCACCGTGCTCAACCTGGCGTCGGTCGGGGTCGCGTTCGGGCTGCTGTCGGTCGTGTTCCAGCACGGCGTCGGTGCCGACCTGCTCGACTTCACCAGCCCCGGCTTCGTGATCGAGTGGATCCCGATCTTCGTGCTCGTCGTGCTCGTCGGGCTGTCCATGGACTACCACGTGTTCGTCCTCAGCCGGATCCGTGAGCTCGTCGACCGCGGGCTGCCTGCCCGCGAGGCCGTGCACCGAGGCATCGCCGACACCGCGGGCGTGATCACCAGCGCCGCCGCTGTGATGGTCTCGGTGTTCGCGATCTTCGCGACCCTGTCGATGATGGAAATGAAGATGATGGGCGTCGGGCTCTCCGCCGCGATCCTCATCGACGCCACGGTCATCCGGCTGGTCGTGCTGCCGGCGGTGCTGGTGCTGCTCGGTGAGAGGGCGTGGCCGCGGCGCGCCCGCCCGGCCGTCGCCACGGCGGCTCCCGCCCAGGAGCCGGCGCTGGTCAGCTGACCGCGAGCGGCGAGACCTCCTTCGTCGTACCGAAGGCGAAGGTGGTCTCGATCGACGCGAGCGACGGGATGCCCCGGAGGCGGTCGCGCAGGAACGCCTCGTAGGCCGGGAACGACGCGACAACGACCTTGACCAGGTAGTCCGCGTCGCCGGCCAGCAGGTAGGCCTCGGTGATCTCGGGGACGTCCCGCAGCTCGCGCTCGACCGCGTCGACGACCTCGGAGGCGTGCGAGGACAGGGTCAGCCGGACGAACGCGGTGATGGCGAGTCCGACGGTCTCCGGGGCGACGACGGCGCGGTACCCGGTGATCACCCCGGCCTGCTCCAGCGCCCGGACCCGGCGCAGGCAGGGCGAGGGAGAGAGCCCGACCCGGTCGGCGAGCTCCTGGTTGGTGAGGCGGCCGTCGAGCTGCAGCTCGAGGAGGATGTGCTGGTCGATGGCATCGAGGGCGGTCACGTGGCAGATCCTGCTACAGGTCGGTCCTGGTGAGGCATTTTCGGCAATCGTATGCCGCTCTGCTTTCTCTAATCTTGCCGCCGTGAACGAGAGCACGACGACGAGATCGGGGTACGCCGCCCTCGCGGCGACCGTGCTCCTGTGGGCGTCCTTCGCGCTGTCGTCACGGGCGATCGGCAGGTCCACGCTGACCGAGTACGACGCCGCGCTGGTGCGCTTCGCCGTGCCCCTCCTGGCGCTGGCGCCCCTGCTCCCCCGCACCCTCCGGGCCCTCGCCCGGGAGCGGTCCGCGACCTTCGCATTGCTGCTGGCGGGCGGCCTGCCGCACTACCTGCTGTTCGCGCTCGGCGCGCGGCTGACCAGCGCCGGGCTGACCGGGCTGCTCGTGCCGGGCACGGTGCCGCTGTTCGTCACCCTGCTGCTGCTCGGTCAGCGCCGGGTGCCCCGGCGGGCCTGGGCCGCGCTCGGCGCGATCGTGGCCGGCGTCGCCGCGAGCGCGACGATGATCGGCGACGGCGCGGGGCCGGGCGGGATCGCCGTCCTGTTGCTGGCGGGCGCGGTGTGGGCGGTCTACACGCTGGGACTGCAGCGGACCTCGTTGCAGCCGCTGGAGATCGTCGTCGCGGTGTGTGCGGGCTCGACGGTCGCCGGCCTGGCGGCGGTGCTGAGCGGCACCGCGCCCTCGCACCTGATCACCGGTGCGGTGCGTGGGTCGGACCTGCTGGGCTTCGTCGTCCTCCAGGGCATCGGCACCGGCCTGCTCTCGACACTGTGCTACACCCACGCCGTTCGCGCCCTGGGCAGCGGTGTCGCGGCCGTCGGCGGCGCGCTCAGCCCGGTCGTCACGGCCGTGGTCGCCGTACCCCTGTTCGGTGAGGCGATCGGGCCCGGGCTGGCCGTGGCGCTGGTGCTCGTCGTCGCCGGCGTACTCGGCTTCAACGTGGCGCCACGGCCGGCGCGGACCGCCCGGCTCTCAGTGGTGCGCGATGAAGTCGGCGACCAGCCGGTTGAACTCGTCGGCGTGCTCGAGCTGGGCCCAGTGCCCGCACCGGTTGATCAGGTGCACGCGGCTGTCGGCGATCCGTGCGGCCGCGAACAGCGTGCCCTCGAAGCCGACCACGCGGTCGTCGCGACCGTGGATCAGCAGCGTGGGCGCGGTGATCTCGTGCAGGCGGTCCAGGTCGGCCCAGGTAGGGATCGGACCGCGGATGCCCGCCTTCGCGACGTTGGCGAGGTGCTCGGGGCGCTGTGAGGCGGCCTCGGAGCGCTGCTCGCACAGCTCGGGCGTCGCGAACCGCTCGACGTCGTACACCATGATCTCGACCAGGCGTCGCATCGCCTCGGGGCTGTGGTCGGAGTAGCCCTGGTACATGATCTTGATGCCCTCGCTGGGCCCGGCTGCGCCGAACAGGAACGGCTTGAGCTGCAGGGGGGCGCCCATGGTGACCAGGTGGGTGACCCGCTCGGGGCGCTCGATCGCCATCCGGATCGAGGTGTGCCCGCCCATCGAGTTCCCGACGAAGGCGGCCTCCTCGATGCCGAGTGCGTCCATCAGCTCGCACAGTGCGTCGAGCGGCTCGTAGTCGACGAAGTCGACCTCCGAGGAGCCGCCCCAGCCCGGCAGGTCGGGGGCGATGACCCGGAAGCCGGCGTCGGCCAGCTCGCCGATGTTGGGGTTGTAGTTGCTCCACCCGGTCGCGCCCGGCCCGCCGCCGTGGATCAACAGCACGGGTACGCCGTCGACCGGGCCCGCCTCGTTGTAGTGGATCGTGAAGCCGGCGGTCGTGACGTCCTTGGCGACGTCGCTCTCCAGGAGCCCCATCACTGCGCGCCTTCGACGACCGGGGCCGTGGCAGCCGGGTCGTTGGCGATCGCGGCCTGCAGCCAGCCGAGCTCGGCCTGCATCGGGAAGTGGCCCCAGTTGTTGAGCTTGTCCAGGGTCTTCACCTCCCAGGTGGCGTCGTCGATCAGCAGCCCGCCCCAGCCGTACTCGACGGCGAAGCCCGACGGCGTCCTCACGTAGAAGCTGAACATGTTGTCGTTGGGGTGCATGCCGAGCGTCATCTCGAACGGCTGGCCGGCCTGGAGGCACCGGTCCCACGCCATGCCGACGTCGCGCATGTCGGTCACCTCGACCATGAAGTGGTGGGTCCGCTTGGGATGCGGCATGTCGCCGAACGCGACCGAGTGGTGGCGCGGGTTGCAGTGCAGGAAGATCAGGTCCGCGACGATCCCCGGCGCCAGCGCCTCGACGATGATGTCGGAGATCCGGAAGCCCAGCAGGCCCTCGTAGAACGCGAGGTAGTCCTCGCGCGAGACGCCCTTCGACAGCAGCACCTGGTGGCCTGCGCCGCCGGCGCCGGTGACGAACTCGCCCAGCAGTACGTCGGATGCGAACGGCGCCTCGCCGTCGGCGAACCCGGTGACCAGCTCGATCCGGTTGCCCATCGGGTCGACCGTGGTGACCACCCGGTCGACCTTGCGGGCGGCGGCCAGCGCGGCGTCGCCCGGGACGACCTCCACACCCGCGGCCTGCAGCCGGGTCACCAGCTCGTCGAGCTCGGCGTCGCCGGCGACCTCGTAGCCGCTGACCGCCAGGTCGTCGGCGGTGCCGCGCTCGATCCGCCAGCGGTACGCCTTCTGGTCCATCCGCAGGCTCAGGCCGTCGGCGTCCTTGTCGGCGAGCTGCAGTCCGAGCAGCGCCGTACCGAAGTGCTCCCAGGCGGCGAGGTCGCTGACCTCGTAGACGACGTAGGCGAGCTCCTTGACTCCGGACATCGGGTTTCTCCTTGTTCTAATGGGGTTCTGGGATTCAGGCCGGGACGGCGAGGCCGGCGATGTCGGCCGCCGCCACGAACCGGTCCGGCCGTACGGCGACCGCGCGGGCGCCGTACCGGGCGAGCCAGGGCAGCAGCACCTCGTCGAGGTCGACGAGGTCGTCCGCGCCCTGGGTGTAGGACGCCTTCGGCCGCACGGCGACGTACCTCGCGCCGAGCGCGTCCCAGGCGGCTTTCTCGTCCTCGGTGAGCAGCGTGACCGGGTCGACGTCGGCACCGAGCAGCACGAAGCCGTCGCCGAGCAGGTCGTCGAGCCGTGCCATCCGGCCGGTGGTGTCGCCGACGGTCGGCTGCGGGACCATCCGCCCGACGACGCTGGCGTCGCCGATCGGGCCGCGCACCCAGCCGCCGTCGAGGACGGGCGGCGCGATCAGCGGCGGCTCGAACGGCGTGACCAGGCCCTCGGGCACGGTGTTCATCGCCTCGATCTCCTCCGGCGACGCCTCCTGCTTGATCACCCGGCCGAGCTGGACCGCGAGGCCGGTGTAGAAGGCGGCGTTGGGGCGGCGCTCGGCCTCGTAGGTGTCGAGCCAGGCCTCGTCGAGCTCGCCGCGAAGCACGCGGGCCAGCTTCCAGCCCAGGTTCTGCGCGTCACGGATGCCTGTCTGCATGCCGGCTCCCGCCCACGGCGGCATGAGGTGCGCGGCATCACCGGCGAGGAAGACCCGCCCGTCGCGCCAGGTGTCGGCCATCCGGGTGTGGTGGCGGTAGAACGCCCACTGGTGGATCTCGACGTCGTCCTCGGTGACGCCCATCGCGGCCAGGAGCGGCCAGACCTGCGCCGGGCTGGCGAAGTCGTCCTCGGTCTCGCCGGGCTTGAGCGGGATCTCCCAGCGGTGGTTACCCGCGGACAGCGCGATGTCGACCACCGGGCGCTCCCGGTCGGACCAGAAGGTGAGGAAGTCGCGGTCCGGCCACCAGCGCTTGACCTTGCAGTCGATGACGATCCACTGCACGTCGAGGGTGTCACCCGCCAGGTCGCAGTCGATCATGCCGCGGGTGCGGCTGCTGCCGCCGTCGGCGCCGATCACGTAGCGCACCCGCGCCTGCGTCCGCTCACCCGTCCCCTCGTCGACGGCGGTGACGCTCACGCCGTCGTCGTCCTGCTCGAGCTCGACCACGTCGGCGCCATACTCCACCCGGAGCAGGTCGCCGTACTCACCGGCGCAGTCGCGCAGCTCCTGCTCCATCACCGGCTGGTAGATGTTGTAGAACCGCGGCTTCACGCCGAGCGTCGACGGTGGGTGCTCGACGCGCATCAGCTCGGTCCCGTCATAGGTCACCCAGCGCAGCGCACGCTGCGGCTCGATCACGCGGGTCACCCGCTCGTCGATGCCGAGGGACTGGAAGATCCGCATCGTCCAGTCGTTGATCGTGACCGCGCGGGCCCGCGGGTAGATGTCGCGGTCGCGCTCGAAGACGACGACCGAGACGCCCTGGTGGGCCAGGGTGAGCGCCGCCGCCACCCCGGTGGGTCCGTAGCCGACGACGGCGACGTCCGCGTCGTAGGCCTGCTCTGACTCCGTCATCCCGCGCTCCTAGTTTTGTACCGATCGGTCCAATAGTGCATGACGACGGTCACACGGCGAACGGGCGGATGCCAACCGGATTCTTGAGAGCAGAAAGCGCCGCGCGGCTCTCTATGCTTCGGCGGGTGACGAGCCAGCGGACGACCAACCGACGCGGCCGCCGCTCGCGCGAGGAGATTCTCGAGATCGCGTCGAAGGTGATGGCCGAGCGCGGGTACGCCGCGACCACGCTCTCGGTGCTCAGCCAGGAGAGTGGGCTGCCGAAGAGCGCGATCTACCACCACTTCCACTCCAAGAGCGGCGTGCTGACCGCGGTGATGTCGCGCGGCGCGTACGACTTCTTCGAGGCGATGCGCTCGGCCCACGCCGGCGGCCCGTCCGGCGCCGACCCGCGCGAGCGGATGCGCTGGTTCCTGGTCCGCACCGCCGAGGTCTTCCTCTCACGCGCCGACTTCCTGCGCCTGCACCTGATCCTGGTGATGAGCGCGGAGGCGGCCGACGCCGAGGTGGACGCCATGATCGAACAGGTACGCCGCGACGGCCGCGCCTACATGAACCACATGATCGCCACCGCGTTCGCGCCCGTCGGGGCCGAGGCCGCGGGCCGGCTCGCGGACGAGCTCGACTACTTCGGGATCGCCGGGTTCGACGGGGCGTTCGTGGCCAGGCAGGCCGAGCCGGCCCGCGACCTGACCGCCGCGATGGAGCTGCTCGCCGAGGCGATCGTGGCGCTCGGCGAGGCGCGGCTCAGCTCGTCGCGCTGAGCGACCTCTCGATCGCGCGGGCGCACCCGTGCAGCTCGTGCACCCAGCCGGGCACCCTGTCCCGCGAGAACCGCGCGGTCGGCATCGCCAGCGAGATGCCGGCGACCATCCCGTCCGCCCACCGCACAGGTACGCCGATCGCGGTCAGGCCGGTCTCGGTCTGCTCGTTGTTGAGCGCGAACCCGTTCTGGCGCACGGCACGCAACGCCCGGCGTACCTTGGCCCGCTCGGTGGGCTCGAGGCCCGCGAGGGCCGCGGCCAGCGCGTCGTCGTCGAGCACCGACAGCATCGCCTTGCCGGCACTGCTCACCCGGGCGGGCAGCGCCTTGCCGGTGCGGTCGCCCACCCGCAGCGGCCGCTCGCACTCCACGGTGTGCACGAACCGCGCCTCGTCGCCGGTAAGCACCAGCAGGTTGGCCGACTCCTCGGTGCGGTCGACCAGTCGCTGCAGGTGGGGCAGCGCGGCCTGGCGCAGCGCCGACAGCGGCACCGCGGTCGTCGAGCCGTGCAGCAGCGGCCCGGCCCGGTAGCGCTTGTCGGCGTCCTGCTCGGCGAAGTCCCGGTAGACGAGCATGGCGAGCAGCCGGTGCGCGGTCGACGGCGAGACACCGAGCCGGGTCGCTGCGTCCGTCACCCGCATCGGCCCCTCGAGCACGAGCAGCTGGGCCAGCAGGAGGGCGTTGTCCACGGACTCGACGGCGTACGACGGCCGGTTCTTCACGCGTCCACGCTCTTTCTGCTGGTCAGAATCAACTCTCGCACGATTCTGCAGGCTGCCTAGCGTTCCGTCCATGCAGTTCTACCGAGACGGCTACCGGCCCGGCGATCCCGACCTCCTCCCCGCTGCTGCCGCAGTGGCGGAGCGGGCGGGCGGGATCCCGGCCGAGGTCGACGTGCTCGTCGTCGGCACCGGCCCCGCCGGCACCGTCCTCGGCGCCCAGCTGGCGGCCTTCCCCTCGATCGTCACCGCCGTCGTGGAGCGTCGGGAAGGACCACTCGAGGTCGGCCGGGCCGACGGCGTCGCGTGCCGCACCGTCGAGATGTTCCAGGCCTTCGGGCTCGCCGAGGCCCTGCTGCGCGAGGCGTACTGGGTCAACGAGGTCCGGTTCTGGGGCCCGTCCTCCTCGGACCGGTCGCGGATCACCCGTACCGGCTGGGTCGAGGACACCCCCGAGGGACTGAGCGAGTTCCCGCACGTGATCGTCAACCAGGCCCGGATGCAGCAGTTCCTGCTCGACCACATGGCGCGCTCGGCATCGCGCCTCCAGCCCGCGTACGGGCTGGAGATGGTGGACCTCGAGGTCGGCGCGGGCGAGCGCCCGGTGACGGTGACCCTGCGCGACGCCGGTGGGGCCGAGCGGACGGTCCGGGCACGGTACGTCGTCGGTTGCGACGGTGCCCGCAGCGCCGTACGCCGGGCCATCGGGCTCGAGCTGCACGGTGACGCGGCGAACCACGCGTGGGGCGTGATGGACGTCCTCGCGACGACCGACTTCCCGGACTGGCGCACCAAGAACGTCATCCAGTCCGACGGCAAGGGCAGCCTGCTGATGGTCCCGCGCGAGGGCGGGAACATGGTCCGCTGCTACGTCGACCTCGGCGAGGTCCCCGCCGACGACGCCGGCCGGGTGCGGGCGACCACGGTCGAGCGGCTGGTCGAGATCACCAACGACATCCTGCACCCCTACTCGATCGACGTCCGTTCGGTCGCGTGGTCGTCGGTCTACGAGGTCGGGCAGCGGCTGGCCGACCGGTTCGACGACACCTCCGGCGCTCGCGGTCCCCGGGTCTTCATCGCCGGCGACGCCTGCCACACCCACTCCGCGAAGGCCGGGCAGGGCATGAACGTGTCGATGCAGGACGCCTTCAACCTCGGCTGGAAGCTGGCCGCGGTGCTGGAGGGCCGCTCGGACGCCGACCTGCTGCGCACCTACTCCGCCGAGCGGCAGGCCGTCGCCCAGGACCTGATCGACTTCGACCGGTTCTGGTCCGACTTCATCGCCCAGCCCACCCTCGACGAGGCGCACCCCGAGCGAGGCGGCGTCACGGCCGAGCAGATGCGAGCCGAGTTCGCGCGCCAGGGCCGCTACACGGCGGGCCTCGCGACGACGTACGGGCCGTCGGCGATCACCGGCTCCGACGAGCACCAGGCGCTCGCCAAGGGCTTCGAGATCGGCACCCGCTTCCACTCCGCGCGGGCGATCCGCCTCGCCGACGCCCGCCCGCTGCACCTCGGGCACGCACAGCGCGCGGACGGGCGCTGGCGGATCCTCGCCTTCGGCGGCACTGCGCCCTCGGGGCTGCTCGACCTGATGTCCTGGCTGGGCGAGTCCGCCGACTCGCCCCTCCTGCGCTTCACGCCGCCCGGTGCGGACGTCGACAGCGTGATCGACGTCCACGGCGTGTTCCGCTGCGGCCACCACGACCTCGACCCGGCCTCGCTTCCGGCAGTGCTGCTCCCCCGCACCGGGCCGCTCGGGCTCCAGGACTGGGAGAAGGCGTGGGCACTCGACGTACGACACGACCTGTTCGCCGAGCGCGGCATCGACCCGGACGGTGCGATCGTCGTCGTCCGCCCGGACCAGTACGTCGCCCACGTGCTGCCGTTGACCGCTCGGGACGAGCTGACCCGGTTCTTCGCGGGCTTCTTGCGGGTGCCGTCCGGCTACTGATTGCGTGGGAGCACCGTCAGCACCCGCTCGACGTCGTCGCGGAACGCCGCCAGGTGGCTGCGCAGGAACTCCGCCGTCCCTCACCAGCCACGATTCAGCGGATCCACGCGGGCGCCACGGGCTCGCGCGTCCCGTCGCCGATCGGGGTGGCCAGCCCGCCCGCCGGCCCGGTGACGACGAAGGCGGCGCCGGCCGACGTACGGACCTGCCGGGGACTGCCGCCCGGGACGACCACGGTGTCGCCGGCAGCCAGCTCGATCGGCTGCCCGTCGACGACGACCGTCGCCGCCCCGTCCAGCAGGTGCCAGGCCTGCTCGACGTCGAAGGCGTGCTCCGGCCCGGACTGGCCGGCCGCCATGTCGACACGCCACAGGCTCAACACACCGGAGCCGCCCTGGGTCGGGGACGCCAGCGTCGTCATCGTGGCGTTCGGCGTGGTCGTGACCCGCGCGTCCGCGTGGGCCGTCTTGAGAGCGGGCATGGTTGCTCCTCAGCAATAGACAACTTGGTTGTCTATCACCGTAGGCCTCGCTTGCGATACCGTCAACCAGGTTGTCGATCAGGTCTCGGACGAGGAGGTGGCGTCGTGGGCGAGCCCGCGTGGCGAGTCGTCCTGCTGCTCGCCGGTGCCTTCCGCGACGGCGTCGACGCGCTCCACGGGGAGCTCGCCGAGCAAGGACACCCCGAGGCCCGCCCGCTGCACGGCTTCGCCCTGCAGGCGATCGGTCCCGACGGCTGCACCATCAACGAGCTCGGCCAGCGCCTCGGCGTCTCGAAGCAGGCCGCGGCGAAGACGGCGGCCGGACTGGAGAAGTCCGGCTACCTCACCAGGGCGCCGGTCCCGGGCGACCGGCGGGCGGTGCTGCTGCGCCGCAGTCCCCGTGCCGAGGACCTCTTGTCCGCCAGCGAGGCCGGGTTCGAGCGCGTCGCCGAGCGTTGGCGCCACCAGCTCGGCCCGCTGCGGTACGCCGCGCTGGTCGATGCGCTCGCCACGATCGCCGACGACCGCCCGGTCGGCGACCTGCCCGGCTGGCTCACCCAGCGTCCCTGACCGCGGCCCGGCGACGGGTGACGCAGGGCGGGCGACGGTCCGGACGGGCGCTGCATCGTGGCCGTGTGTACGTGGAGTGTGCGCGAGCAAGAACACGAATGGCCCCCTCCCTGCTTCTCAGCAGGTCAGGGGCCATCTCGCTTGACGTGCGCGAGGGGGGAGTTGAACCCCCACGTCCTTTCGGACACACGGACCTGAACCGTGCGCGTCTGCCTATTCCGCCACTCGCGCGTCACTGTCATGCGACAGCCGGGCAAGGTTATCCCAGCCCGCGCCCCACGCCCAAAACGGGGGGCGGGCCACCCAACGTCCCGGGTACGACGAGGCGCCACCGATACGATCGTGGGACCGTCGGGCAGGGGGCCCGGCGAGTGAGGCGTGCGGAAGGAGGGCGAGCGACGTGGGTGGACTGCAGCGGTTCGAGCAGCGGCTCGAGCAGGCGATCTCCGGCGTGTTCGCGCGCACCTTCCGCAGTGCGGTGCAGCCCGTGGAGGTGGCCGCGGCGCTGCAGCGCGAGCTCGACAACAAGGCGCAGGTGCTGTCGCGGCAGCGGCGGCTGGTGCCCAACAGCTTCGTGGTGGAGCTGTCCGAGGGCGACCTGGAGCGGCTGGCGCCGTACGACTCCGCGCTGGCGACCGAACTGACCACGCAGCTGACCGAGCACGCCGAGCTGCAGTCGTACGTCTTCCCGGGCCCGATCCGGATCGCGTTCGAGTCGGCCGAGGACCTCGGGACCGGGCGGTTCCGGGTGCGCAGCCAGGCCGAGGCCGAGGTCACCGACCAGAACCGGCGCTCGAGCACCCAGCGCACCCGGGCGGTGCTCGAGGTCAACGGCACGCAGCACCCGCTGCGCGCCCCGGGCCTGGTCGTCGGGCGCGGCAGCGAGGCCGACCTGCGCATCAACGACCCGGGCATCAGCCGGCGACACGCCGAGTTCCTGATCACCTCCCCCACCCCCCAGTCCGGTACGACGACCGCGGGCCCGGTCCACGTCGAGGTGCACGACATGGGCTCGACCAACGGCATCCGCGTCGACGGGCAGAAGGTGGCGCGGGCCGCCCTGCAGGACGGCTCCCGGGTCCAGATCGGGCACACATCCCTCGTTCTCCGACTGCTCCAGGAGACAAGTCAGGTGGTCGACGGTGTCTGAGCTGACCCTGTTCCTCGTCCGGATCGCGTACCTCGCGATCCTGTGGATCTTCGTGCTGTCCGCGATCTCGGTGATCCGCTCCGACATGTTCGGGGCCCGTGTGCCCGCGCCGGCGGCACCCGGCAAGCAGCCGCGCGCGCCCAAGCCGGCCAGCCCGCGGCGCGGCCAGCCGACCAAGGTCGAGGTCGTCCAGGGCGTCAACACCGGCATCGTCGCCGACCTGTCGCAGGCGCCGGTGCTGATCGGGCGCGGCAACGACGCGGCGATCCGCCTCGACGACGACTACGTCTCCACCCGCCACGCGCGGATCGTGGAGTCCGGCGGCCAGTGGTACGTCGAGGACCTCGGCTCCACCAACGGCACCTACCTCGGCAGCCAGCGGCTCACCCAGCCCGTCCCGGTCGGCCTCGGCTCGCAGATCCGGATCGGGAAGACCATCGTGGAGCTGAGGAAGTAGGGCCATGACTCTCGTGCCACCGCACGACCCGCAGCCCGACACGGTCGACGTACCGCTGCCGGTGACGCGCCCGCTCCTCCAGCTCGACGGGTACGCCGTGTCCGACGTCGGCCGGGTGCGCAAGGACAACCAGGACTCGGGCTACTCCGGCCCGTGGCTGCTGGCCGTGTGCGACGGCGTCGGCGGCGCGGCCCGCGGCGACATCGCGTCCGGTACGGCGATCAGCGAGCTGCGCCAGCTCGACGAGGCGCCCGGCTCGGTCGACGTGATCGACCGGATCAACGACGGCCTGCACGAAGCACACGTCTCGATCGGCGCCCAGGTCGACCAGGACCCCGCCCTCAACGGCACGAGCACGACCGCGACGGTGGCGCTGTTCGACGGCCAGCGGCTGGCGGTGGGCCACATCGGCGACTCCCGGGCCTACCTGCTGCGCGACGGCGAGCTCTCGCAGCTGACCAACGACCACACCTTCGTGCAGAGCCTGATCGACGAGGGCCGGATCACCGAGGCGGAGGCGCGGGTCCACCCCCACCGCAACCTGATCCTCAAGGCGCTCGACGGCCTCCACGACGTGGAGCCCGATCTGTTCGCGCTCGAGCTGGTGCCGGGCGACCGGCTGTTCCTGTGCAGCGACGGCGCGTGCGGGGTGCTCGAGGACGACCGGCTCACCGAGCTGCTCTCCGACGGGACACCGGAGTTCTCCGCCATCGAGCTGGTGCGGGCGAGCCTCGACGCGGGCAGCTCAGACAACGTGACCTGCGTGGTCGCCGACGTGGTCGACCCGGAGGAGCACCCTCCGGCCGACGCGATGGTGGTCGGCGCGGCCGCCGACATGAGCCGGCGCCGGCCCCGCAGCCTGTTCCGCGGCCACCGCTCCGGCGACACCGGCGAGCTCGAGCCCGTGCCCGCCGAGATCCCCGAGGGGGTCGGCTACGCGATCCCCGAGGACCCGATCGTCGACCCCGAGGCGCTGCGCTACGCGCCCCAGCCGCCGCCGCGGTTCGCCTGGGCCCGGCGCCTGCTGGCGGCCGCGATCGTGCTCGGCATCGTGTGGATCGCCCTCGGCACGGCCTACTGGTGGAGCCAGCAGAAGTACTACGTCGGCGAGGGCAGCGGCGACAGCGACGGCTACGTCGTCATCTACCGCGGCGTCGACGTACCCGGTCTCTCCCACGTCTACGAGGTCTCCGACCTCGAGGTCGCGGACCTGCAGGAGTCCACGCAGGAGGAGGTCCGGGGCGGCGCGATGATCTACGGCAGCGTCGAGCGGGCCCGCGCCGCGATCACCCGGATCGGCGCCAACGGCCGCCAGCCCGAGGAGCCGCCGGCGACCACGCCGCCGGCCACGACCTCCACCACGCCGCCGGCCGACTCGGCGTCCCCGTTCACCACCCCGACCGAGGGCGGCGCGGCCGACCTGACCACCCTCGGCCCGCAGGGGTCGTGACACCGGCCATGCCCGCCAACTCCGCACTGATGGGATTCGTGCACCGCCGCCGGCGGGGCGCGGAGCTGTTCCTGCTCGTGCTCGCGCTCATCGTCGGCATCGGTGCCTACGCCGCCGTCGGCCTCGGCGTCGACGGCGAGGTGCCCGCCAACCTGATCGGGTACGGCGGCTGGCTGACCCTGCTCGTCGTCGCGGCCCACGTCGCGGTCCGCATCGTCGCGCCGTACGCCGACCCCGTGCTGCTGCCCGTCGTGGCGGCACTCAACGGCCTGGGCCTGGCGATCATCCACCGCGTCGACCTGGCCAAGGACACCGGCCTGGCGAGCCAGCAGCTGACCTGGATGACGCTCGGCGTCGCGCTCTTCGTCGGCACCCTGATCGCGCTGCCCGACCACCGGCTGCTCGCCCGGTTCACCTACACCTCGGGCCTGGCCGCGATCGTGCTGCTGATCCTGCCGATGGTCCCGGGCCTC
Organism: Nocardioides sp. QY071; assembly: GCF_029961765.1. Lineage (NCBI taxonomy): Bacteria > Bacillati > Actinomycetota > Actinomycetes > Propionibacteriales > Nocardioidaceae > Nocardioides > Nocardioides sp. QY071. Next base: position 54,830 of record NZ_CP124681.1, on the reverse strand, counting down.
GGCACCTCCATCAACGGCGCGAAGATCTGGATCTCGCTCGGCCCGTTCAGCTTCCAGCCCGGCGAGGTCGCCAAGCTGCTGCTCGTCATCACGTTCGCCGGCTACCTCGTCGTCCACCGCGACGCGCTCGCCCTGGCCGGGCGCCGCGTGGTCTTCGTCGACCTGCCCCGCGGCCGCGACCTCGGCCCGATCCTGATGATGTGGGTGGTCAGCCTCGGCATCCTGGTGCTGCAGCGCGACCTCGGCTCCAGCCTGCTGTTCTTCGGCCTCTTCCTGGTCATGCTGTACGTCGCCACCGAGCGCCCCGGCTGGCTGGTCGTCGGCGCCCTCCTGTTCTTCGGCGGCGCCACCGCGGCGTACCGCATCTTCGGCCACGTGCAGAGCCGCGTCGACATCTGGCTGCACCCGTTCGCCGACGCCGACGGCAAGGGCTACCAGCTGGTGCAGGCGCTCTACGGCTTCGCGTGGGGCGGGCTGGTGGGCCGCGGCCTCGGTGAGGGCATGCCCCAGCGGGTGCCCTACGTCGAGTCGGACTTCATCCTCGCCGCCATCGGCGAGGAGCTCGGCCTGACCGCCGTGATGGCGGTGCTGCTGCTCTACGGCCTCGTGGTCGAGCGGGCGCTGCGCGCGGCGCTGATCTCCCGCGACGGCTTCGGCAAGCTGGTCGCGACCGGTCTCGCCGCCGTCTTCGCGCTGCAGGTCTTCGTCGTCATCGGCGGCGTCACCCGGCTGATCCCGCTGACCGGCCTGACCACACCCTTCCTGTCGTACGGCGGCTCGTCGCTGGTCGTGAACTGGGTGATCATCGCGATCCTGCTGCGCATCTCCGACCAGGCCCGCCGGCCGCTCCCGGACCTCGCCCCCGACGCGGAGGACCCGGACGAGCAGGCCACCCAGATCGTGAAGGTGGTGACCGAGAAGTGAACAAGCCGATCCGAGCGGTCTCCATCTTCTGCATGTTCCTGTTCCTCGCCCTGATGGCGAACGTGACCTACGTGCAGTTCGTGAAGTCCAGCTCCTACAACAAGGACCCGCGCAACGCCCGTGTCGCCGAGGCGTCCTACAGCCGCGAGCGGGGCCAGATCATCGTCGGCGACGAGCCGGTGGCGACGAGCAAGCCGGTCGACGACCGCTACAAGTACCTGCGCGTCTACCCGGAGGCCGGCGCCCGGATGTTCGCCCCGGTCACCGGCTACCTCCAGCTCGGCAGCCAGACCGGCATCGAGCGCAGCCAGAACGCCGTGCTCACCGGCGAGGACCCGCAGCTGTTCGTGACCCGCCTGGTCGACCTGCTCAAGGGCGAGACCGCGCAGGGCGGCAATGTCGTGCTCACCCTGGACGCCGCCGCGCAGAAGGCCGCGTTCGAGGGCCTGCGCGACACGCTCGGCCCGCGCGGCGAGGGCTCGGTGGTCGCGATCCAGCCGAAGACCGGCCGGGTGCTCGCCATGGCCAGCTACCCGTCGTACGACCCCAACGAGCTGGCCAGCCACGACTCCACGAAGGCGTCGGAGGCCTACAAGGCGCTCGACGCCGACGACCGTGAGCCGCTGCTCAACCGCGCGATCCGCACCCGGCTGTTCCCGGGCTCCACCTTCAAGCTGGTGACCGCGGCGGCCGCGATCGAGAACGGCAAGTTCCACGCGGGCGACCAGGTGCCGGCGGGTACGACGTACCAGCCCCCGGGCACCAGCCACCGCATCGGCAACGACGGCCGCGGCCAGTGCAGCCCGGCGAAGATCTCCTTCGCCACCGCCATGGAGTGGTCGTGCAACACGACCTTCGCGCAGCTCGCGGTCGACGTCGGGCCCGACAAGATGCGCGCCCAGGCCGAGGCCTTCGGCTTCAACAGCGACTACCTGCGCGACCTGCAGGGCCAGGTGCAGTCGGTCTACCCCGCCAGCGCCGAGGTCCCCGAGAGCGAGGGCGGCGGCACCCGTGAGCTGAGCCTCGCCGAGACCGCGCAGACCGGCATCGGGCAGAACACCGTCCAGGCGACCCCGCTGCAGATGGCCATGGTCACCGCAGCGATCGCCAACCAGGGCACGCTGATGCGGCCCTACCTGGTCGAGAAGGTGCAGACCGCCGGGTTCAACGTGCTGCGCACCACCGAGCCCGAGGTGTTCAACGAGCACGCCGTCTCCGCCCAGACCGCCGGCGAGCTCACCCAGCTGCTCCAGGCCACCGTCGACAACGGCACGGCCTCGCCCGCCGCCATCGACGGCGTCAAGGTGGCCGGCAAGACCGGTACGGCGCAGCGCGGCGACTCGCTGTGCAGCGCGGGCGGCAAGCCGCCGTACGCCTGGTTCGTGTCCTTCGCCCCTGCGGAGGACGCCGAGGTGGCGGTGGCAGTCATGATCGAAGAGGCGCCGGACGTGGCGTGCGGCGAGATCGCGGGCGGCCAGCTCGGTGGTCCGATCGCGAAGGCAGTGATGGAAGCGGTGCTGAAGAAGTGATGGCGAAGTGACCGAGCAGAGCAGGTACGCCGACCGGGCAGGTCGCTATCGCCTGGACTCCGTGATCGCCACCGGCGGCATGGGCGTGGTCTGGCGCGCGACCGACACCCGGCTCGGCCGGCCGGTCGCGGTCAAGGTCCTCAAGCCCGAGTACGCCGACGACGCGACGTTCCGCAGCCGGTTCGAGGGCGAGGCCCGCAGTGCCGCCGCGCTCCACCACCCGGGCATCGCGGGGGTCTACGACTACGGCGCCGGTCCCGATGACGCAGCCGGCGACGACCTGCCGCCCTATCTGGTGATGGAGCTGGTCGACGGCCAGCCCCTCTCGGCGCTGCTGTCCAACGCCCGCGCGAGTGGCCGCACCCTCGACACGGGGGTCGTGCAGGACCTGATGGCGCAGGCCGCCGACGCGCTCGGCGTGGCCCACCGCGCCGGCATCGTGCACCGCGACGTGAAGCCCGCCAACCTGCTGGTCACCTCCGACCGCACGGTCAAGATCACCGACTTCGGCATCGCCCGCGCGCTCGACTCGGTCGCGCTGACCCGCACCGGATCGGTGATGGGCACGCCGCAGTACCTCAGCCCCGAGCAGGCCCGCGGCAACCCGTCGACGCCCGCCTCCGACGTCTACTCGCTCGGTGTGGTGGCCTTCGAGTGCCTGTCCGGGCGCCGCCCGTTCGAGGCAGAGACGCCGGTCGCGACCGCGCTCGCCCACCTCCAGCAGCCGGTGCCCCAGCTGCCGCCGAGCGTGCCCGGTCCGTTGGCGGCCGTCGTACGACGCGCGTTGGCCAAGGACCCCGCGGAGCGGTACGCCGACGGCGCCGCCTTCGCCGAGGCCCTCCGCTCGCCCGAGGTGGCGGCCGCCGCCGCGAGCCCCGAGCCCGACGACGGCACCCGGGTGCTGACCGGCGTGGTGCCGCCCGTCCCGGTCCCCGCCAACCCGCCGTCGCAGCCGATGCGCCGCCTGGACAGCCCCTCGGCGTACGCCGGTGACGCGCGTCCCGCACCGGACGGCGAGGACGACGAGAGGCGCAGGTCGCCGTGGCCGATCGCGGTCGCCGTGATCGTGCTCGTCATCCTCGCCGTGGTCGCGGCCGTGCTGCTGCTCGGCAACCGCGACGACGACACCCCGGTGGTCGACGACACGACGACGCCGACCTCGGAGCCCACGACGGAGCCCACCACCGAGCCGACCACCGAGCCGACGACCGAGCCCACCACCGAGGCGCCGAAGACGGTCGAGGTCAACGAGGATCCCTACGTCTGCGCGACCGACTACCACGACGCGGTCTCCGACCTGCAGGACGCGGGCCTGCGCGTGTCCTCCGAGCAGGTCGAGAACGACGGCAGCTGCGAGGAGGGCACCGTGTCCCGGTTCTCCCGCAACGGCACCCTCCAGGAGGGCGACTCCGTGATCGTCTACTACTGGGGTCCGGCCCCGGAGGAGCCGACCACCGAGCCCACCGAGCCCAGCAGCCCGATCACCCTGCCCACCGCTCCCACCGACCTGACAGGTGGTGTCCAGTGACCACTCCTCCGCACGAGCCCGGCGCCGGCCGGACCGTCGTCGGCGGACGGTACGAGCTCGGTGAGCTCCTCGGCCGGGGCGGCATGGCCGAGGTGCGCAAGGGCACCGACACCCGGCTGGGCCGGGTCGTGGCCGTCAAGCGGCTGCGCACCGACCTCGCCAGCGACGCCACCTTCCAGGCCCGGTTCCGGCGCGAGGCCCAGTCGTCGGCCTCGCTCAACCATCCGGCGATCGTCGCGGTCTACGACACCGGCGAGGAGCGCACCACCCACCTCGACGGCAGCACCGAGGTCGTGCCCTACATCGTGATGGAGTACGTCGCCGGGCGCACCCTGCGCGACATCCTGCGCGAGGGCCGCAAGATCCTGCCCGAGCGGGCCCTGGAGATCACCAGCGGCGTGCTGTCGGCGCTCGACTACAGCCACCGCGCCGGGATCATCCACCGCGACATCAAGCCCGGCAACGTCATGCTCACCCCGTCGGGTGACGTGAAGGTGATGGACTTCGGCATCGCCCGCGCGATGAGCGACGCCCAGTCCTCGATGACCCAGACCGCGGCCGTCGTCGGCACCGCCCAGTACCTCTCCCCCGAGCAGGCCCGCGGCGAGACCGTCGACTCCCGCTCCGACGTCTACTCCGCCGGCTGCCTGCTCTACGAGCTGCTGACCGGGCGGCCGCCGTTCGTCGGCGACTCGCCGGTCGCGGTCGCCTACCAGCACGTCCGCGAGCCCGCCGTACCCCCGTCGCGGCACGAGGACGACCTCACCCCCGAGGTCGACGCGATCGTGATGAAGGCGCTCGCGAAGCGGGTCGAGGACCGCTACCAGTCGGCCGCGCAGATGCGTGCCGACATCGAGCGCTACCTCGCGGGCCGCCCGGTGCAGGCCGTGCTGCCCTCCGAGACCAGCGAGACGTCGGTCGTCGCGCCGCGGCACGCCGCCCCGGTCGAACACCACGAGACGGCGATCCGGCAGCCGCTGCCCCCCGACCGCGACCGGGAGAGCGACCGCCGCAGTCGGGCGACCCTGTGGGTGCTCCTCGGCCTGCTCATCGCCGCGCTGATCGGCACCGCGTTCTTCGTGCTGCCGCGGCTCTTCGACAGCACCCCGCCACCCGAACGCGTCCCGAACGTGGTCCGGATGACCGAGGACGACGCCCGCGCCGCGATCGGCAAGGCCGGCTTCGAGGTCGGCACGGTGAGCGTGCGCAACGACGACACCATCGAGGCCGGCCGGGTCATCGAGCAGGACCCGGTGGGTGACGACTACGTCGAGGCGGGCAGCCGAGTCAGCTTCGTGGTCTCGCTCGGCAAGGGGCAGTTCGCGCTGCCCTCGGTCGTCGAGCAGAAGCGGAAGGAAGCGGTCCAGATGCTGGTCGACGCGGGGATCGCCGAGCGCAACATCACCGAGCGCGAGTGCGACACCGACGAGCCCAAGAACACCGTCGTCGAGCAGAACCCGCCCGCCAACACGATGGTCGACCAGGACGCCACGGTCGAGCTGTGCCTGTCCGACGGCCCCGAGACGGTCCCGAGCGTGGTCGGCATGAAGCAGGCCGCCGCCGAGCAGGCGATCCGCGACGCCGGCTTCGTGCCCGTCGTCCGCGCCGCGTCGGCCGACGACACCAGCCAGAAGAAGGGCCGGGTCACCGAGCAGATCCCCGCCAACGGGACCCTGGCGAAGGGCTCGAACGTGGTCATCTTCGTCTCGACCTACGAGCCCCCGCCGCCGGTCACCGACACCGACGGCGACGGCCTGCCCGACCCCGACGAGGCAACCCGCGGCACCGACCCGACCAACCCGGACACCGACGGCGACGGGGTCAGCGACGGCGCCGAGGTGGCCGCCGGGACCGACCCGCGCAACCCGCTGGGCCGCGTCCGCCCGTGATCCCTCTAACCGTTCGATCGAACGGTTAGAGGGATCTCAGCGCAGGGGCCGGGCGTACTGCAGGTCGACCAGGCCGTCGTACGCCGGCGCCTCGATCCGGTCCTCGAAGTCGAGCTCCCAGCCCATCTTGATGAGCGGGTTGTCGGCGTCCTTGCGGTAGCCGGCGACGATCGGGTCCTCGGAGACCGAGGAGTAGAGCTCGCCGGCGTCGCCGACCGCCTCGATGACGTAGGGCTGCGGGAAGGGCTCGCCCTGGAGCTGGACGACCGGGCCCTTGCAGCGGATGCCGGTCGTGGAGATCACCCGCTGGCCGGCGATGGTGACCGCGGAGGCGCCGCCGCGCCACAGCGCGTTGACCAGGGCCTGGATGTCCTGCTGGTGCACGACGAACCGGTTGAGGTTGAGCCGGTCGTCGGGGTCGAGGTGCTTGTTGCGCTCGACGGCCTCGTCGAGGAGCTCCTCGGGCGCGTCGGACAGCGTGATCTTCAGGCCGGGACCGGTGCGCGGCGTCATGCCGGCCGGGTCCCGCAGCTGGGCGATCTCGCGCCGCGCGTCCCGCACGCCCTTGTCGCCGACGCCGGCGCTGAGCCGGTCGACCTGGTCGGACAGCTCCTGGTAGTGCTCCTCGACCTTGCGGTAGTCGGCCGCCTCGCCTTCGACCAGCCCCGCGAGATCGGTGTAGCGTCCCGGCCGCAGGTCGGATCCCTCGCTGTTGGTGGCCGAGACGGCCAGCAGGGCACCGCTCAGCAGCACGACCGCGGGCGTGCCGACCCGCCACGCCCAGGAGCGCTTGCGCGCCTCGGGTCGGCGGCCCGTCGTACCTCCGGCGTGGGCACCCGTCATACTGACAGTGTCCACCACCACTGAACCTGATCGAGGAGCCACCCGTGGCGAAGTCGTCCCGCCTGTCGAAGCGCAAGGAGCGCGAGGTCTTCGGCGACCCTGATCGCGGCCCGCTGCTCAGCATCCGCTTCGCCATCGCGCTGGTGCTCATCCTCGGCGGCATCGGCTGGATCATCTACTACTACTTCGGCATCCGGCCCACCGACGGGTTCGGCAGCATCGGATCCAACGGCAAGGTCCGCCAGCCCGGTGGGCCGTCCTTCTTCGCCGATCTCGAGGCCAAGAACTACCTGATCGGGTTCATCGCGTTCTTCCTCGGCCTGATGATCTCCGCCCACCCGTCCACCCCGATGGGGCGTGGTCGCGGCGTGGTGATCAGCATGCTCGCCTGCTTCATCGTCGGCCTGCTGTGGATCTGCATCTTCTACATCTTCTTGACCGGCAACGACCCCAAGGACATCCCGATCCTCAACGACCTGGGCCAGAAGAACCTGTTCGTCGGCATCGGCTTCATGGCCGTCGGCTTCGCCTTCGCCACCCGCTGGGAGTAGGCCTCCCCGTCCCGTCGCATGCCGCGCCGGTGGACCGTCCTGGTCCGCCGGCGCGGTCGTTTTTCCACAGCCCGTTTTCCCCAGGGCTGTCCACAGCTGGGGAGAACTACACCCGTGTCATTCATCCACAGCGGTGGACAACCCTGGGGAAATCGCCGACCCGGCAGAAAGTGGCTCGAAAACCACGCCGACCCGGCAGAACTTTCTGCCGGGTCGGCCCGAATCAGGCGCCACTTTCTGCCGGGTCAGCTGAGGGCGAGCGTGCGGGCCAGGGTGGCGACGACGAGCACCGCCCCGATCGCGGAGAGGCCGGCCGCCTGGACGGCGGTACGACGCTCCTTCGGGGCGTAGACCAGCACCGCGGCGATGGCCGCGCCACCGGCGAGACCGCCGAAGTGTCCCTGCCAGGAGACGTTGGAGAGGGTGAAGGTCAGCACCACGTTGATGCCGATCCACATCAGCAGGCTCTGGATGTTGGCGCCGAGCTTGAGGCCGACCACGACCAGCGCGCCCATCAGGCCGAAGACGGCGCCGGAGGCACCGACGGTCGTGGTCTGCTCACCGGCGAGCCAGTAGACCGCCACCGAGCCGGCGAGGCCGGAGAGCAGGTAGAGCGCGAGGTAGCGGCCGCGGCCCAGGATCGACTCGAGCTGGGGACCGAGCACCCACAGGGCGAGCATGTTGAAGCCGAGGTGCCACGGCTCGACGTGGGTGAACATCGAGGTGAGCAGCTGCCAGAAGGCGCCGTCGCTGACGCCGTCGGCCCAGTGCGCGGTGGTGCCGGCGTGGCAGGACGCCTTGTCGACGAACGGGTAGTAGGTGCCGTTGTCCTCGCGGCACGAGCCGCGGACGGCGAGCGCGAACAGATCGTACAGCTTGCTGCCGTAGCGGCCCGACGCCATGATCGCGATCCACACGACGACGTTGATGCCGATCAACGCGATCGAGACCGCCCCGGGGTTGCCGGTGATCTGGCCGCCGTACGCCGTGCGCGCCTGGCGCACCGACCTGCGGCCCTCGGCGACGCACTCGGGGCACTGGAAGCCCACCGACGCCTCGCGCATGCAGTCGGGGCAGATCGGGCGCTCGCAGCGCTGGCAGCGGATCCAGGTCTCGCGGTCGGAGTGCCGGTAGCAGGTCGGCACTCCGACCGGAGGGGTGCTCATGCGGGGTGGGTCAGCCGATGATCTCGACGGACTCGATGACGACGTCGTCGACGGGACGGTCGTTGCGGCCGGTCGGCGTCTTGTCGATCGCGTCGACGACGTCGCGGGAGGCCTGGTCGGCGACCTCACCGAAGATGGTGTGCTTGAAGTTCAGCCACGTCGTCGGCGCGGTGGTGATGAAGAACTGCGAGCCGTTGGTGCCCGGGCCGGCGTTGGCCATCGCGAGCAGGTAGGGCTTGTCGAAGGTGAGCTCGGGGTGCGGCTCGTCCTTGAACTGGTAGCCAGGGCCGCCGGTGCCGGTGCCCTGCGGGCACCCGCCCTGCAGCATGAAGCCCTCGATGACGCGGTGGAAGATCAGGCCGTCGTAGAACGGCTCGCCCGCACCCTTCGCCGAGTTCGCCTTCTCGCCCTTGGCCAGGCCGACGAAGTTGGCGACCGTCTCCGGCGCGTGGTTCGGGAACAGGTTGAGCGTGATGTCGCCCTTGTTGGTCTTCAGGACGGCCTGCTGCTCTGCCATGGAAGTTGCCTCGTCTCCAGGTGGTACGGGTGTGGTGCGGAACGAACTCGATCCTACTGACGGCCGCACGCCCCGCCACAGGCCTGGCCCCCGACCCACCAGGGGTTGACCCCCGCCGCCGGGGACGTGGTGGGATGGAGTCGTCGACCCGGCCGGGTCGGGAACGACGAAGGGAGCTCGGGATGGGAAAGCTGAAGAAGCTGGTGGCCCTCGGTGCACTGGGGGCGATCGTGACCGCGGTGGCGAAGAAGCTGCAGGGTGGAGGCAACGACTCCCCGTGGCAGTCCGCGCCCGAGCCGACCACACCGACCACACCGACCACACCGACGCCGCCGACGCCGCCGACGCCGCCAGCGCCGACCGAGGCGCCCGACGAGCTGCTCGTCGACAACGCACCCGAGCCGATCGACGAGCCCGACCAGGTCCCGCCGCCTCCGGCTCCGGCCGACGAGCGCCCGGACCCGCTCACCGACCCGCTGCCGGAGGAGCCGCGCGACTGAGCGCTCGAGGATCGCGCGCAACCCGCGTACGCCGCAGGGGCGGTGCGGACCTCCGCACCGCCCCTGCGGCTGTTCCCCGCCGGTCCCGGGACCGGTGTGGGCTCAGCTCCGGCTGGCGCAGAGCGCCACGAGGGTGTAGCCGTTCGTCCCGGGGACGAGGTTCGACACGCGGATGCCGATGCCGGTCGGGAAGCCGAACAGGTCGTAGCCCGCGTGCTTCGGCGTGGTCACCAGGTCGTCGATGTTGGCCGCATTGCTCAGCGCCCAGCTGATCAACACCTTGCCCGCGGGGCAGTTCGCCCAGGTCGTCTTCTCCGCGTTGCCGGCGACCGAGTCGGCGGTCTCGACCTTCACGAGGCCGAGGATCCCGGCCGGACCCTGCGGTCCCTGGGCACCTGCCGGACCCTGCGGTCCCTGGGCACCCGCGGGACCCTGCGGCCCCTGGGCACCGGCGCTGCCCTGCGGGCCGGTGGCACCGGCCGGCCCCGTCGGTCCGGGCGCGCCGGTCGCACCCTTCTCGCTGGGTGCCCCCTTGAGCGCGGCGACGGCGGCGGGCGAGAGGTCGGCGGTGGCCAGGCTGCCGTCCTTGACGTGCTTGGAGGTGATGGCGTTCTTCGCGATCTGCTTGCCGGTGATCTTGCCGGCGGCGTACGAGCCCCCGGCGAGTGCGAGGGCCAGGATCGTGGCCAGCACGACACCCGGCGCGAGGAGCCTGCGAACGATGGTCATGGGGTGGTGCTCCCTTCCGAGACCCCGCCCGATCGGGGTGCGGCGACAGAGCCGGGCGGGACCGCCCGGTCCCACGGAGGCTAGGAACGGAGAGGGCCCGGGGGATTGAGTGGTGACCACTCAATTGCGGCGAGATCGGTGCGCGAGGCGACGCCGAGCTTGGCGTACACCCGGCTCAGGTGGTTCTCGACCGTGCGCACCGACAGGTGCAGGCGCTCGGCGATCTCGGCATTGGACGCGCCGTCGGCGGCGAGCTCGGCCACCGTGCGCTCGCGGCGGCTGAGCGGATCCTGCGGCAGGCCGACGAGCAACGGCGTGGTCGGACTGCCGATCCGCGCCGCGAGCTCGCTGGTACGGCGTCGGGCGGCCGCCGCGGCCCGACCGGTGAGCAGCCGGGCCCCCTCGGCCGCGGCCTCCGCCGCCGCGAGGACGGCGCCGAGCTCGAGGAAGTCCTCGGCCGCCGCGGCGGCGCTCGCACCGTCGCGGTCGTCGAGGGCGGTGACGAGCCGCAGCCGCGCCGCAGCCAGCGGCGAGTCGATGTCGAGCGCCACGAGCCGCGCGGCGACGCCGTCGCGGTCCCCCATCCGCACCCGCTCGTGCAGGATCCAGGACTCGGCCACCCGGGCGTCGACCTCGCGGGCCGCGTGCTCGCCGGCACGCAGGAGGCTCCGCGCCCGACCGGACCTGCCGGCGCCGAACTCGGCCCACGCGTGGGCGATCGGCATGTGGTGACGTAGGAAGCCCACGCCGGCGGGCAGCGCGCCGAGTCGGTCCAGCAGCTCCGGTGCGACCGCCTGTCCGCGACTTCCGGCGCCCATCATGAGCATCGCGATCGCGAGCCGCTCGGCGTCGACCATTCCGCAGGCTGTCGCGGCCACGAGTGCGCGTCGGGCCCACAACACCGCCGCATCGAGATCACCCACCTGGCCCCACGCCGCCGACGCGACCACGGCGCCCCAGGCCCGACCCACCACGGTGCCGTCGGCCAGCGCTCCGTCGTGGGAGCGCTCGCCGTACTCCACGGCGAGCGCGTAGCTGCCATGCTCGCGGGCGGCGTGGCTGGCGATCGTCAGCAGCCGATCACGCGTCCCAGGGATGACCTCGTGCGGCTGGTCGAGGGCCAGCTGGAGGGTGGCGCCGACCAGGTCGAGCGCCTCGCCCGTGTGTCCGAGGTGGGTCAGGACGTGGGCGCGGGTCGTCGCGTGCAGCGTGCTCAGCACCGGCGGCAGGTTCGCGAGGTCGATCCCGTCGAGGATCACCCGGGCGCGGTGCGCCTGCGCGGCATAGATCCGGCTGTCGGCCTCGGCGATCGCGAAGGACTCGCGCACCATTGGCGCGCCATCGGGGTAGCGCCGCGCCTCGGCGCGCAGTGCACCTGCCGCAGCGGTCAGGTCGAAGGTGCCCCACACGATGAGCTTGTGGACGGTGACGGCCAAGGCGATGGCCAACGGGCCGGGCTCGATCCGTTCCAACGTGCCCTGCAGTGCGTCGACGGCCTCGGCCGAGCGGCCCAGCTCGCTGAGGGCGGCGGCGAGGACCAGCGCCGCCTGGCCCGCGACATCGCCGTCGCCATGCTCGACTGCCGCGGCCGCCAGCCGGCGAGCCGTCTCGGCCGAACCGCCCGCATTGGCCAGCCGTGCCGCGGCGAGCAGGCCGACCGGGTCGGGGCGTTCACCCGCATCGAGGCCCAGCACCGCGATCCGTACGACGTCCGGGGCAGCCGCGCCGCGCGCCACGGCGAGGTGCCGGCGCAGCAGCCGCCGCCGTACCAGCGGGGACGCCTCGGCCCACAGCACCTCTGCGAACAGGGGATGCACGAAGCGCAGCACCGGTCCGTCCCAGATCAGCACGCCGTTGTCGACCAGCTCGTCGATCGCGGGCGACGGGCCGTACCGCTCGACCTCGTCGAGGGTCATCCGGCCGACGGACGCGACCATGCGGGCCACCTCGCGGGCCTCCCCGGTACTCCCGGCGAGTCGCGACAGGAGCGCGTGGCGGAGCCGGATGGGAACACTCAGCCGACCTCGGGAGACCCATCCGGCGGGCGAGTGGTGAAGGGTGCCGGCCTGCCGCGCCTCGCCGATGACCTGCGCGATGAACAGCGCGTTTCCGCCCGTCCGGCTCCACACCTCCTGCACGATCCCGGCGTCCACGACGTCGTCCAGCAGCTGCTGGACGAACCGATCGGTGTCCTCGCGGCTGAAGGCAAGAAGCGTGACCACCTCGGTTCCGAGATCGTGCGCGAAGGTCGCGATCACCGACGGCAGCACCCCGTCGCGGGTTCGAACGGTTGCGACCAGGGTCCGACCGTGGTCGCGCGCCACCCGCAGGGCCACCCCGAGCGACACCTCGTCGCACTGGTCGAGGTCGTCGACTGCGAGCACTCCTCGATCGGGTACCGCCCGGACGACGTCGGCGACCATCGCGGTCAGGACGAGCGAGGTGGGGGCGACCAGGTGCGCCATGGCGCCCAGCGGAACCTGCGCCATGGCCGAGGTGCCGTAGGCACGCACCGCGGCGGTCTCCTCGGCGAGGACGTCGAGCAGGTGGGTCTTGCCGACCCCACCCTCGCCGGCGATGAGCACCACATGACGATCGGTCCGGGTGAGCGCAGCACGCAACCGCTCGAGCTCCGCCTCCCGGCCGATCGTGCGCACGACGTCAGCCCTGCGCGAGCTCCGCGTGGTCCTCGCGCAGGCGCTGGGCGACCCGGCGCTCCACCCAGAAGATCAGGCCGGGGACGAGGCCGGCGATCAGCATCAGGCCGAGCTGGGGGATAGTCCAGCGCGCCTTCTGCGTGAGCAGGAAGGCGACGACGACGTACACGATGTAGATCCAGCCGTGCACCAGCCAGATCGGGGTGAGGTCGTCACCCAGCCGCTGCAGCGTGGTGCCGTCCTCGAGCAGGTACTTCAGCAGCGAGCCGACGGTGCCGACGAGCAGGAGCACGCCGACCACGAGCGCGAGCACGCGGTAGACGTTGAAGAGCTTGGTCACGGGTCCGAGCGTACGACGGCGTCCTCGCCCGCCTCGGCGTCGGCCTCCTCGAGGTCCCGCTCGGACGTGGCGTCGCGCACGTAGCGGAACCACAGGAAGGCCGCGAACGCCGCGAACACCCACCACTCGATCGCGTACAGGATGTTGCGCAGCCCGGTGAACCGGCTCGCCTCGGGCAGCTGGTCGAGCGTCGCACCGTCCACCCCGGCCGCGGCGTCGGCGGCCAGCGGCTCCTCGGCGACCACGTAGGCGCCGTACAGGTCCTGGTCGACGCGCTGCACCAGGTCCGCAATCCGCAGCTCCGGAAGTACGTCGTCGCGCGGGTCGTCGTCCGCCTGGCCGCTGCCCTCGGGCGGCTGCAGCCAGCCGAGCAGGTCCACCTCGCCGGTCGGCGGCGCGGGCAGGCTCGCGAGGTCGGTGCCGGCGGGCACCCAGCCGCGGACCACGGGTACGGCGGGAGCGTCCGCGTCGCCCACCGTGATCGGCGTGACCAGCCAGTCGCCGTCGGCGCCCTTCGCGCCCGTCCGGCCGGACACCAGCACGGTGCCCTCGGGCAGGAAGGTCCCGCGCAGCTCCACCGGGCGCCCCAGTCCCGCCGTCGGGAACGGGTCGTCGGGACCGATCAGGTCGGTCATCGCGACGGGCTCCGCGTGGGTCAGGTCGACGCGTTCGGCGTCGCGGCGGGCCTGCCAGGCGTCGTACTGCCACGCGCCCATGCCGACCGCGACCGACACGCAGACCAGCCCGAGCAGGTGGGCACCCCACAACCGCATGCTCCACCAGCGCACCACGTCAAGCAGCCTACGGGGCAGGGTCGAGGCGTTGCGGTTTGGGACCAAACCACGCAATTCGGTGCCGTGAGCATGCGGTTTGGGACCAAACCGCAACTGGTCTGACCACTTGACCACCGGGCAGGACCGGCCTACCGTGACGCACATGGCCCTCCGTCCCGTCACTCGTCGGTCCGTGTCCGACCAGGTCTTCGACCAGCTCCTCGACGACGTCGTCGACGGCGAGCTGGCTGCCGGCGAGCCGCTGCCCAGCGAGCGCCGGCTCGCCGAGGTTCTCGGCATCTCCCGCCCCGCGGTCCGCGAGGCGCTGCAGCGCATCGCGCAGACCGGGCTGGTGGAGGTGCGCCAGGGCGGGTCCACGCTCGTCCGCGACTTCCGCCGCGCGGCCGGCCTCGACCTGCTGCCACGGCTGCTCGTCCGCGGCGGGCGGCTCGACACCTCGATCGGGCGCAGCGTGATCGAGGCCCGGGCCGAGGTCGGGCCCGGGATCGCCGCCCTCGCCGCCGAGCGCGGCGGGCCGGCGCTCGCCGCCGAGCTGGACACCGTCACCGACGCCATGGCCACCACGACCGACGCGGTCACCTGGCAGGTGCTCGCCCTCGACTACTGGGACCGGCTCGTCGACGGCGCCGACTCGATGGTGTTCCGGCTGATGTACAACAGCCTGCGCGCCGCCTACGAGCCCGCGCTCCCGGCCCTCGCCGCGGTCCTCGCCGGGGAGGTCGGCCAGGTCGAGCCCTACCGGCTGTTGACCGCCGCGGTCCGGTCCGGCGACGCGGCCACCGCCCGCGCCGCCGCGGCCCGGGTCCTCACCCCCACCGCCGACACCCTGCTCGGTGCCTTCGCCGCGATGGGAGAGGGCGAGTGAGCCCCCGCGAGGCGCACGCGCAGCGCCGGCTGGCCGAGGACGAGGCACGCATCGACGGGAGGTACGTCGGCGACCGGGCCGCCGGTCGTCGTACCAACCAGGGCCTGGGCGAGGTGTTCGTCGAGTTCTGGCGCCACCCGAGTCCCTACCTGCTCACGACCTGCCTGGTCGCCGCCGTCACCGGCCGCGTCCTCGCGGGGCCCGGCTCCTGGTGGGAGCTGGCGATCCCCGCAGGACTGGTCGCGATGCTCCCCGTCGTGGAGTGGGTGGTCCACGTCTTCATCCTGCACTGGCGCCCCCGCCGCCTGGCCGGGCTCACGCTCGACCCGCTGCTGGCCCGCAAGCACCGTGCCCACCACGCCGACCCGCGGGCGATCCCGCTGGTGTTCATCCCCTGGCAGGCCCAGCTGTGGCTCGCCCCGACCTGGGCCGCGCTCGCCTGGCTGGTCACGCCGACGACGACCGCCATGTTCACGCTGCTCACGGCGGTCTACGCGATCAAGTCCGGCTACGAGTGGACCCACTACCTGCTGCACAGCGACTACCGGCCCCGCTCGGCGTGGTACCGCAAGGTGTGGCGCAACCACCGGCTGCACCACTACAAGAGCGAGCACTACTGGTTCACCGTCACGACCGCGGGTACGGCGGACCGGCTGTTCGGCACCGCACCCGACCCGAGCACCGTGCCGACGTCCCCGACGGTTCAGCGCCTGCACGACCTCGAGCTGTGACACGCTGAGCGCCGTGCGGATCTCCCACCTCAACTGCGCGACCATGAGGCCCGCCCTCGCTCCCACCATGGTCGCCCACGTCCTGCTCCTCGAGCGGCCCGACGGGCTCGCCCTGGTCGACACCGGCTTCGGCACCGGCGACCTCGCCGACCGCTCGCGCCTGGGCCGGCCGTTCCTGATGACCGTGCGTCCCGACCTCGACCCCCGCGAGACCGCCCTGGCGCAGGTGAAGGCGCGCGGCCACGACCCGGCCGAGGTCACCGACATCGTGCTGACCCACCTCGACCTCGATCACGCCGGCGGGATCGGCGACTTCCCCAACGCGCGGATCCACGTGCACGCCACGGAGCACGCCGCCGCGACGCACCCGAGCCTGCGCGAGAAGGCCCGCTACGTCGCCGGCCAGTGGGCGCACACCCCGCAGTGGAGCCTCCACGAGGAGGGCGGCGACGACTGGTTCGGCTTCGCCTCGGTCACCGCGCTGGCCGACGACGTCGTGATCATCCCGCTGCACGGCCACACCCGCGGCCACGCCGGCGTCGCCGTACGCCGCGACGACGGCCGCTGGCTGCTCCACGCCGGCGACGCGTTCTTCCACGGCGGCCAGCTCCACGACCCGCCGACCTGCCCGGTGTCACTCACCGCGTTCCAGCGGCTGATGGCCGTCGACAACCGGCAGCGGGTCGCGAACCTCGAGCGGCTCCGGGAGCTCGCCCGCGGCAACGACCAGGTCACCGTCATCTGCGCCCACGACAAGGCGCAGTACGACGAGCTCAGCGCGACCTAGTGCCCTAGACGCCGGCGGTCTCCGGCATCGGGATCGTCTGTGCCGGCGGGTTCGCCGTACGGCGCGCCCACGCGTAGTAGACCGCCGCGGTGACGACGAGTCCGACGATCCACGAGATGTCGGCGCCGCCGAGCGCGTCGGTCATCGGTCCGGTGTAGAGCTTCTGCGCCAGGAACGGCACCTGCGCCACCACACCGATGACGTACGACGCCAGCGCGGTCGTGTTCCAGCGCCCGTACCGGCCGTCGGGGTCGTAGAGCGCCGGCACGTCGACCCGCTCGCGCGAGATCAGGTAGTAGTCGACGAGGTTGATCGCGCTCCACGGCGTGAAGACCATGAGCAGCACCAGCACGAAGTTCTTGAAGTTGTCGAGGAAGTCGGCGGACGCGAAGAGCGCGATGCCGACCGAGGTCGCGAGGAAGGCGGCGATGAGCAGGGCGCGGGTCGTCGCGGAGACCTTGCTGCTGCGGGTGAACGCCGAGGTCGTGGTGAGGATCGTCATCAGGCCGCCGTACGCGTTGAGGCAGTTGACCGCGAGCTTGCCGCAGACGATGACCAGGTAGATCACCAGCGCCACGAAACCCCCGCCGGCGAGGTCGCCCATGAACCCGACCTGATTGCCGAGGAAGCCGGGATCCCCCGCACTGACGGGGATCGAGGCGACGATCGCGCCGAGGGTCATCGACCACTGCGAGCCGAGCACGCTGCCGAGGAAGGTGGCACGGAAGGTCGTCACGGCCGGGGTGTCGGCGGGCAGGTAGCGCGAGTAGTCGGCGACGTACGGCCCGAAGGTCAGCTGCCAGCCCGCACCCAGCGAGATGGCGAGCAGGAAGGTGACGATGTCGAAGCCCTTGGTGCCGAAGAAGCTCGTGACGTCGTAGTCCGCGACGACCTTGATCGCGAGGTAGGTGAAGCCGACGATCCCGACGACGGTCGAGACCTTCCCCATCAGGTGGATGTAGCGGTAGCCGAGGGTGGCCACGACGGCGGTCAGTACGCCGAACAGCACGATGCCGAGCTTGGGCGCGCCGAGGTGCAGGCCCTCGCTCAGCGCCTGGCCGGCGAGGACGCTGCCGGTGGCGGCGAAGCCGAGGTACATCACCACCACGAGCACGAGCGGGATCACCGCGCCGTACACGCCGAACTGGGCGCGCGAGGAGATCATCTGCGGCAGCCCGAGCTTCGGGCCCTGCGCGGAGTGCAGCGCCATCACCGCACCGCCGAGCACGTTGCCGAGCAGCAGGCCGATGATCGCCCAGAGCGCGTCGGCGCCGAAGACGACCGCGAGCGCGCCGTCGACGATGGCGGTGATCTGCAGGTTGGCGCCGAACCACAGCGTGAACTGGCTGCGTGGGGTGCCGTGGCGCTCGGACGCCGGTACGACGTCGATGGTGCGGCGCTCGACGCCGCGGGTGGTGCTGGTCATCGTGGATCCTCCTGGCACGGGTCCCGTGTGACCCGTGTCTCCCATTCGACGCCGAACGATCGCCTCGCGGGAAGGAGCGATCCGGGAGTTGTGTCTCGGATCCCAGATGGAACCCTCGCCGAAAGAGCCGGTCAGCTGGGGCAGACGGTGAAGGGCAGGTGCCCCTCGCGGGTCAGCCGCGCCGCGGCCGCCGGGTCGTCGAGCACGTAGCCCAGCCGGCCGCTCGCCGGGTCCGCGACCCCGCGGCTCATCACCAGCGCGAAGTCCGGGTCGGTCGGCGGCATCACGTCGGCCAGCCGGACCCGCTCGAAGGCGTCGCTGCGCTTCTCGCCCAGCTGGACGGTGACCAGCTCGGTGCCGAGCGCGACCGACCAGGCGTCGAGCTCGTCGAGACCGTGCAGCGCGGCGGCCGGCGCCGCGGCGAGCTGCTTCTCCATGCCGGCGCCGAAGACGGTGTCGAAGGGGGTGCAGCCACGCCGGACGTACGTCGAGACCGCCTCGGTGCCCGTCAGCGCGACCAGCGCGGGGTCGGCGCCCCAGGCGTCAGCCGCAGCAGGCGGCGCGGCCGAGGTGACCAGGTGGCGGCCGTCGTCGACGACGGCACCGGCGAGCGGACCGACCCCGGCCTCGACGGCCCGGTGGACCGCCGGCATCGGCACCTTGTCGTGGAACGCGAGGACCCAGCCCTTGCCCCCGGAGTCGCCCGACCAGCTGGCCTCCCACGCGACGTCGTCCTGGCTGATCCCGTACTGGTTGCGCAGCCGCTGGTCGACCGGCCGCAGCATCCCGTCGGACAGGGCCGCGGTCTGCGGGACCTTCTGCCAGAACTGGTCGCGCTCGGGCCCGGGCGTGGCGCCGTCGAGCGTGGAGAAGCCCAGCACCAGGCGCAGCTGGTCGAAGTCGGTGACCTCCAGGGTCGTGGCGGCCGACGGCACCAGGGCCAGGACCGCGGCGGACGGCTCCTTGGAGGCGTCGTACTCGGTGACCACGGCCTCGGGCGTCGGCACCACCTGGTGGACGACCTTCGGGTCACCGCTGCAGCCGGTCAGGAGCAGGACGCCGACCAGCGCGGCACCGAGACTCCCCACACGACTCACGCGCCGAATCTTGCCATGTCGCTCCTGCCGGAAGAGGCGAACGGGCGCCGACGAGTACGCCGACGCCCGTTCGTGGGTGGGATCACCCGTTGCTGTGCCTCCTCAGCGGCCGCTCGCCTGGGCCTCGAGGAGCAGCCGGCGCAGGTCGGCCGGCATCCGGTCGTTGACCGTCTGCGGCCCGGCGCCGCGGGCGGCCAGGAACTCCGGCGCGACCGGCGGGCACTTCAGGTCGCTGCCCTTGTGCTTCTTGCGCTTCGGCAGGACGCCCGTGTCGAGGTAGCTGGCGACCAGGTCGTCGGTGCAGGCGACGCCGGACAGCGAGCCGGAGTGCGTCGTACCGCCCTTGCCCTCGATGAGGAACGAGGTCTTGAACGCCTTGCGGGTGGCGATCGCACCGGAGAACACCGTGGCGGCGTCGTGGGTCTCGCCGATCATCAGGATCGGCGACTTGACCTTCTTGCCGCTGACCTCGAACGCCTTGCGCGACGGGGCCGGCCAGTTCAGGCACGGGGCGTTGTACCAGGTGTTGCCCCACGTCAGGAACGGGTGCTTCTTGTGCACGCGCCAGGCGTCGGCCTCGGTCTTCTTCCAGTTCGGCCACACCGCGTCGGTGCACTGCACGGCGTTGTAGACGGCGAAGCCGTTGTCGTCGCCGGGACCGGCGTACATGTCGATCAGGTCCGCACCGTCACCGGTCTTGACGAGCTTCGCGTACGCCTGGGCGATCAGGTCCCAGTCGTAGACGTAGTAGCCGGCGCTGAGCAGCACGTCGCCGAGCTCGTCCGGACCGAGCTTGCCGTCGGCCGCAGGCTGCTTGTCGAGCTTCTTGAGCAGCTTGTAGTAGCCCTTGCGGATCTTCTTGCCGCTGGTGCCGAGCCCGTAGCGGGCGTCGTTCTGGGCCAGCCACTTGAAGTAGCGGTTGATGTTCTTGTCGAACTGGATGTTCTGGTCGACGTTCGACTCGTAGAACGCACGGTCCGCGTTGAGGACGCCGTCCCACACGAAGCGGCCGACCTTCTTCGGGAACATGGTCGCGTAGACCTGGCCGAGGTAGGTGCCGTAGGAGAAGCCGTAGTAGTTCAGCACGGGCGCGCCGACCGCCTTGCGCAGGCTGTCGAGGTCCTGGGCGACGTCGGTGGTGTGGATGTGCTTGAGCAGCCGCTTGGCGTCAGCCTTCGAGCACGCCTTGGCGTAGCGCTTGGTGACCCGCTGCCACCACTTCAGGTCCTTCTTCTTGGTCGGCACGTAGTTGGGCCGGTCGTAGCCCTGGCCCTTGTAGTCGGGGTTGCAGCTCAGCGACGGGGTGCTGCTGCCGACACCGCGCGGGTCGAAGCCGTACCAGTCGTACTTGGCGCCGACGCCGTTCGGGATGGCGGCGCCGAGGCGGGCCATGCCGAGGCCGGAGCCGCCGGGGCCACCGGGGTTGCCCACGATCATGCCCTTGTAGTCGGCGTTGGTGTGCAGCACGCGGCTGACCGCGATCTGGATCTTCTTGCCCTTGGGCTTGTCGTAGTCGAGGGGTACCTCGAGCATGCCGCACTGGGCGCCGGCCTTGATGAGGCGGGCGTCCGTGCATGCGCCCCACACGGGGGCGGGCGGGGTGTACGACGGCGCCTTCGCGGCGACCTGGGGAGCCTGCGGTGCAGCGTTGCTGCTCCCCCCGGGCACCAGCAGTGCTGTTGCCGTCGCAACCGACGCAACGATCGTCAGTGCTCTCTTCACGTCACAACCTTCCGAGATGATGAGGTGTCCGGGATCTTCCGGCGTGGGTCCGACCTTGCCGCGTCATCTCGGTCACGTCCACCCCGACGCGCAGGCCGGACCCGGGGATACCCACAACTGGGCGGAGTATCCGCTCAGGCTTTGACCGCGAGGGTGAGCGCGAAGTCGCCGGCCGCGTCGGTCCACACCCGCGCGACGTCGAGGCCCGCCGTCTCGAGCTCGGCCGCGATCCGGCTGACCCGGAACTTGGTCGAGATCTCGATCCGGATCTCCTCCCCCATCGCCAGGTCGAGCACCAGGTCGGCGCCCGGGATGCTCACCTGCTGCGGCACCTCGGCGCGCAGCCGCAGGTCCATCCGCTCCATGTGGGGGTCCCAGAACGGGACGTAGGAGAACGCCTCGGGGTCGAAGTCCGCGCCGAGCTCGCGGTTGACCACGACCAGGCTGTTGCGGATGAACTCCTCGGTGACGCCCTGGCTGTCGTCGTACGCCGCGATCAGCCGGTCGGCGCTCTTGACCAGGTCGGTGCCCAGCAGGAGCGAGTCGCCCGGCTCCAGGACGTCGGCCAGCGCGCCGAGGAAGGCGGCACGCTCCTCGCGGTAGAGGTTGCCGATGGTGCCGCCGAGGAAGGCGACCATCCGGCGCCCGCCCGCCGGCAGCTGCGCGAGGTGGAGGGTGAAGTCGCCGACCACCGCCACCACCTCGAGCCCCGGGTGCCGCGCCGCGATGTCGTCGGCCGCCTGCCGCAACGTCCCCTCGGCCACGTCGACCGGCGCGAACCTCGTCAGCTGGCCGGTCCGGGTGAACGCGTCGAGCAGCAGCCGGGTCTTCTCACTCGTCCCGCTGCCGAGCTCCACCAGGGTCGTTGCCCCGCTCGCGGCGACGATCTCGTCGGCGTGGGCGGTGAGGATGGCGTGCTCGGCCGCGAACGGGTAGTACTCCGGCAGCCGGGTGATCTCGTCGAACAGCGCCGACCCGCGGTCGTCGTACAACCAGCGTGGCGGGAGGGTGCGCGGATAGCTGCTCAGGCCGCGGCGTACGTCGGCCGCGAGGCTGCCGCTGGCCCAGTCGGGCTCGAGCAGCACGCAGACCCGGGGCGTCTCGCTCATGCGCGGACACCGCCGTCCGCGAGGCGCAGCCCGCTCAGCGCCCAGCGCGCGCCCGGTGGGAAGAAGTTGCGGTAGCTCGCCCGCGCGTGGCCCGGTGGCGTCAGCGCGCAGCCGCCGCGCAGCACCATCTGCCCCGACATGAACTTGCCGTTGTACTCCCCGATCGCGCCGGCCGCCGGGTGGAAGCCGGGATAGGGCAGGTACGCCGAGGAGGTCCACTCCCAGCAGTCGCCGTACACCTGGCGCAGGGCGCCGGTCTGCTTCCCCGCCGCCCGCGGGTGCCAGGTCTCGGTGTCGGCGAGGTTGGCCGCACCGCCGTCGCCCTTGCTGCGCACGGCGTGCTCCCACTCCGCCTCGGTCGGCAGCCGCTTGCCCGCCCACGTCGCGTAGGCGTCGGCCTCGTAGTGGCTGACGTGGCTGACCGGCAGCCCGAGGTCGACCGGAAACGTGCCGTGCAGGGTGTGCTCGAACCACACCCCGTCGACCTGCGTCCAGTAGAACGGTGCCCGCCACTCGTGGGTCTTCACCTGGGCCCACCCGTCCGAGAGCCACAGCTCCGGGCGCTGGTAGCCGCCGTCGGCCATGAACTCCAGCCACTCCCCGTTGGTCACCAGCCGGTCGGCGAGCCGGAACGGCTCCAGCCAGACCTGGTGCGCCGGCAGCTCGTTGTCGAACGAGAACCCGCTGCTGTCGTGACCGATCTCGACCAACCCGCCCTCCACCTCGACCCAGCCGAGCGGGTCGGGCTCGGTCGGCGCGGCCCGGGTGCCGGCGTACGTCGGGCGCAGGGGGTTGAGCGAGAGCACGTGCTTGATGTCCATCAGCAGCAGCTCCTGGTGCTGCTGCTCGTGGTGGAAGCCGAGCTCGATCGTGCCCGCCAGCTTGTCGATCGTGCCCTGGTCGAGGCTGTCGAGGAGGTCACGCATCCGGTCGTCGACGTTGCCCCGGTAGAGGCCCACGTCGTGGGCACCCGGCCGGCTGATCACGCCACGCTCCGCGCGGTTGTAGCGCGGCCCGACGGCCTCGTAGTAGCTGTTGAAGAGGAACCAGTACTGGTCCTGGTAGGGCGCGAACCCGCTCTCGTTGTCGGCCAGCACGAAGGTCTCGAAGAACCAGGTCACGTGCGCCCGGTGCCACTTCGTCGGCGACACGTCCGGCATCGACTGCACCGTCTGGTCCTCAGGGCTCAGCGGCGCGGCCAGGCGCTCCGTGTGGGCCCTGACCTCGTCGTACCGGGTCAGGAGGGTGTCCGCTGTCCACTGGGTTGCGGTCATGGCTCGACACTAGGACGGGGCACCGACACTCACCAGAGGTATGAAATGGGCGTCAGCAGATGTTCACATCCGGGCGCTCCGCCGGGGGCGCCGCCAGGTCCATGCTGGGAGGCATGACGGACATCGACCTCGACTTCAGCGACCTGCGGGCGACCTTCATCAACTGCACGCTCAAACGCTCCCCCGAACCGACCCACACCGGCGGCCTGGTCGACGTGAGCGCCGCGATCATGCGCAAGCACGGAGTGGAGGTCGAGACGATCCGCGCGATCGACCACGACATCGCCACCGGCGTCTACACCGACATGCGCGAGCACGGGTGGGCCACCGACGCGTGGCCGGAGATCCACGAGCGGGTGATGGCCAGCGACGTCCTGGTGCTCGCCGGCCCGATCTGGCTCGGCGACAACAGCAGCGTCATGAAGCAGGTGATCGAGCGGTTGTACGGCGGCAGCGGGGACCTCAACGAGCGCGGCCAGTACGCCTACTACGGGCGAGCCGCCGGCTGCCTGATCACCGGCAACGAGGACGGGATCAAGCACTGCGCCATGAACGTCCTCTACTCGCTGCAGCACCTCGGCTACACGATCCCGCCCCAGGCCGACGCGGGGTGGATCGGCGAGGCGGGTCCGGGGCCGTCGTACCTCGACCCTGGCAGCGGCGGCCCCGAGAACGACTTCACCAACCGCAACACGACCTTCATGACGTGGAACCTGATGCACGTCGCGCGGATGCTCAAGCGCAACGACGGGATCCCCGCCCACGGCAACCAGCGCTCGGCCTGGGACGCCGGTGCGCGGTTCGACCACGAGAACCCGGAGTACCGGTGAGCGCCGTCGCAGCCTTCTACGCCGGGTCGGGCGGACTGGTGGCGGCGCTGGAGGAGGCGCTGGACGCCGCCGGCGTGGACCGGTCGGCGCTGCGTGCGGTGGATCTCGGCCCGGTCGACGAGTTCCACATCCGGGGCCGCGTCGCCACCCTGGAGATCGCGGAGGCGCTGGCCGTCGGCGCGGGTTCCCGGATCCTCGACCTCGGCAGCGGCCTGGGCGGCCCTGCCCGTACGGTGGCCGTGGAGACCGGGTGCACCGTCGTCGGCATCGACCTGACGCCGGAGTTCTGCGAGGCCGCCACCGTCCTCTCGTCGTGGACGGGCCTTTCGGACCGCACCGACTTCCGCACCGGCGACGCCACCCGTACCGGCCTCCACGACGCCGCCTTCGATGCGGCCATGACCGTGCACGTCGCGATGAACATCGCCGACAAGCCCGGCCTGTACGCCGAGGCCTTCCGCACCCTTCGCCCCGGCGGCCGGTTCGTCGTCTACGACGTGCTCCAGGGTGAGGGTGGCGACGTGCACTACCCGGTCCCCTGGGCGAACGACCCGACCACGAGTTTCCTCGCCACCCCCGAGGAGATGCGGGTCCTGCTCGCCGACGCCGGCTTCGAACTCGTCGCGGAGTCCGACTCCTCCGACGCCAGCCTCGCCTGGTTCCGCCAGGTGCGCGAGCGGATCGAGACCGAGGGACCGCCTCCGGTGTCCTTCGCCGCCTTCCTGGGTGAGTCGTTCCCGCAGATGGCGGCCAACCAGGTGGCCAACCTCGCCGAGAGCCGGATCCGCACGGTCACGTTCGTGTGCACCCGGCCGGCTTGACCGTCAGCCGATCCCTGTCCTTCCGCACCCTCTACCGCACTGAGAACAGCGACCGCCCGTACGACGATGACCTCGGGACTGACGGGTTCTATCGCCGCCTATGGGGCAATGCTCAGATCGCCCCTGCGGGTAAGGTCTGCGTCGGGCATACGCTGACGGGATGCTCGACCTGACCGCCGTCGATCTCGAGGAGCTCGCGACGGCCCTGGCAGACCAGACCGAATACGAGCATCGGTGGCTGATCGACCCGCTGACCGGGGAGCTCGCGTTCTGGACCAGCGACACTGGCATCGACGGCCAGAACGCTGTGGACCTCGAGGGGCTGGATCATCTGGTCCTCATCGACCCGCTGCCGTCGTACGTTTGGTACCAGGACATGGTCGACTTCGCCGAGGGGATCAGCGATCGCAGGGCTGGCGAACGCCTGCGGCGAACGCTGCAGGGCAAGGGCGCGTTCCGGCGGTTCAGGAACGAGCTTCACCAACGTCATCCCGACCTGGTCTCCGCCTGGCGCGCCTTCAGCGACGGCCGCGCCAAGGCCAGGGCTGTGCGCTGGCCGGCCGACGAGGGGCTCATCGACGACGAGCCGCCACACGGAGCTGCTCGATACCGCGCACATCGTCGCGGACGGCCAACCGCACAGTGAGCCGGTCGTCCCAACGGACTCAGCCTGTGCAAGATCCACCACGCGGCGTTCGACAGCTCAATTCTCGGCATCCGCCCGGACCTGACGCTGCATGTTCGCCAGGACATCTTGGAGGAGATCGACGGGTGGATGTTGACGGGCGGTATCCAAAGCGTGCACGACACTTTGCTCGCGGTCGTGCCTCGCACCCGAGCCGCTCGTCCAAGCAAGGATCGCCTCGAGGAGCGCTACGCGTCGTTCCTGGCTGCGGGGTGACGGCACTTCGGGCGAGCCATCAGCCACCCGTCCGCGCCACTCCGAGAACGTCGACGATCCGCGCGGTGACCGAGCCAGGATCCTCATGTTCCCACACCCCGATGACGGTCCAGCCAAGACCTTCCAACGCCTGACGGTTCCGTTCATCCCGTTTGAAGTTGGCCGCGAGCTTCTGCCTCCACCACTCGGCGTTGTTCTTCGGTGCTGTTGCGTGGTCCGGGCACCCGTGCCAGAAGCAACCGTCGACGAACACGACAACGCGGCGACGGGTGAAAACGATGTCGCCCCGGCAGCGCAAGCTGGGCTCGAGGCGGTGGTCGACGCGGTAGCGGTATCCCAGAGCATGCAGTCGTCGCCTGATCTCGAGCTCGACCGAGGTATCGCGCCTCGCCTGGCGTTTCATCCGGAGGCGTACGACATCGTCGAGCGGTTCGGGCATCAGACGCTCGACATGTGCTCGATGTGAGTGCGGAGTTCCTCGACGAAGCCCGGACGCCGGCGCAAGTTGCTGGCGACCAACCGGCTCGTGAAGCCCCGGGTCGCGGTGAGGCTGAGGGGGTCCGCCCCGTGCTCGCCGAGGAGTGCTGCGAGCGTCTGGCGGTGCCGGGCAGCGAGTGGGCGTTCCGAGAGTGCCCATTCCTCCGATACTCCGCCAACCGAACTCGCTGCGCCGGGCCAGCGTCGCCCGACGTCCAACGGACGCCGCGGGACGTCGACGAGCGGTCGCGGCTCAACGATCCCTCGACCGATCCAGGCCGCCACCGGCACCGAAACAGCGTTGCCCACCATCTTCCAGCGGACTCCGTCCCTGGCGCCGAGATCAGTCCAGCCGGCGCGGAAACCTTGAAGCCGCTCACCGGCACGGATGCTCGGTCGCGCGATGGCTTGGCCAGCATCGGCCCCGGGCCTCCATACCCCAGGCGGTGACGCGATGCCGATCTTCGAGCCGCCCTTGAGCGTCGGGGTGACACCGTCGCCCCAGCCCACTCCGCGGTTGCCTTCTGTCCAGTAGAAGCCGTACGCCGAGTGGGTCGAGCGCATGGTCGGCTCCCCAGCCTCGTCGCCGAACAGCACCCCCCGAGGGTCGTCGAAGCGTGACGCCACCAGGAAGACGCGTCGTCGGCGCTGACGGAGCCCGAAGTGCTGGGAGTCGACGGTGCGGTAGGCCCAGTTCCACCCTCGCTGCCCGAACCAGTCGGTGATGGCGGCCATTGCAGCCCCTTTGCCGAGGCTGAGCATGTTGGGCACGTTCTCGAGCACCACCCAATGCGGTGTCGTCCCGTCGATCAGTCTGAACGCCTCTCGCACGAGTCCAGACTCGGATCCGTCGATCCCGGCCGTTCGTCCAACCTGGCTCAGGTCAGTGCAGGGAAAGCCCGCGGTGACGACGTCGACCTTCGGAATCGATCGAAGCTCGCAGATGTCACCAACGACATCGGTGTCGAATCGCTTCTTCAGGACATCTGAGGCGGGCTCCCAGTACTCGCAGAGCAATTCGGGAGTGATGCCAGCACGCTGTAGGCCGAGTTCGAAGCCGCCGATACCGGCGAATAGGCCCACTGAACGCATCCCTACATCCTCGAGCATAGGTCAACCCCTTCGGCATGCGGGTCGTCAGTAGTCAACGAGCGCGCCGTGATCATGCAGCGTCTCCAACTGTTGCACGAGGGCCTCGGCGACATCCACGTCGTGGCTGAGCAGTCCGCACTCGAGGTTGAGCTTGGCCGCCGCGTTGGAGAAGTTGGCGCTGGTGACGAGCGCAGCCGTTCGGTCGACCACGACGAGCTTTGCATGCTGAAGAGGTACGTACTCCCCCACCGCCTCGGGCGCATAGGCCCACACCCTCGCGCCGACGAGTGCTTTGGGAACGGCACCGCCGTTCTTCTCTTGCATCCCACGGTCGACAATGACGGTGACCGCAACCCCGCGATCGATGGCGTGCGCCAACGCCTGGACATAGTCCGATCCGGTGCTGGCCGAGTAAGTCGCCGCGTACACGGTCGCGGTCGCCCTATTGATCAAGTCGGCCACAGCGAGCGTCGTGCGTCCGCCGAGCCCCGACACGGTCGGAGCCGTCCACACAGGCTCAGGCCCTGGTCTCCGGGGAACGGCGGCGATTCCGTCGAGGACCGCGGCTGCTAGCTCGGCGCTCCCTGCTTCCTTGACCAGAGCCCCGAGCAGCGACCTGACCTCAGCTCGGTTGACCGCGAAGGCCCGCTGAGCCGCCAGGTGTGGGAGCCGTTGTTGCCGTAGGGCGGCGGCAATCGCGCCCGCCTCCGCGGGCGCAAGCAGCTCGCCCAGTCGGGCGACGGGCGTCATGGTTCAGGCTCCGAGGATCGGCCGCAGCAGTCCCGGCGTCGCGATGTCCGGATCGACCATCAGGTCGAGGAGCAGACGGCGGTCCAGAAAGCGGTTGGTCCGCTCGCAACTGGTCTCACTGACGAACAGGCAGAAGTGGCAGGCCGCGCCGTGAAGGAAGTCCTCCTTGCCTCTGGGGCGGCGGTGGGAGCAGACCGGGTCACTGGAGCAGCGTCCGCCTCGCCGGACCGCCTCGTGGACGAGCGGGCCGAGCCTCTCTGGCCGCGACAGGTCGACCAGCCCACCCAGGGTTCCTTCGCTGTCGGACGCGGTCGTGGTGATGAGCAATCCCGCCGCGGGTGGCCGTTCACCATCGCCACGCCACGCGTAGATCCGTTCGGTGAGGCTGGCCGATCCGTAGCCACTCGACATGGCGGCCTCGCGGATCAGCAGGTGGGACAGAGTGTGGAGGGCCCAGTACCGCGGCGCTGGGAATCGGCTGTCGGGATCGATGTTGCTGTCAGCGGTCTTGCTCGTCCGTCGTCTGAAGTTGAGTTCGTGTGCACGTCGGTAGGTCTCCCAGAGGTCGAGTTTGAGGATCCTCTCCTCCCAGACGGATACGGCCCCCTCGTCGAACTGCAGGAAGAACCCTTCGCCACGGTCCTCCGTGGCCGGGACCCAAGTCGGCCGGCCGTCGCGGGTCAGAGGCGCGACCCGGCTCTTGCTGTCATCGATGCGGTCGAGGGCATCGATGCGGGTGAAGCCGAGGAAGGCATTGACCTTCTTGAGCTTCTCGACGGCAACCACCTCGCGGACGATCGGTTTCAAGGTCTGCGGGACCTTTCGGCGGACGGCACGGAAGTCCGCGGACCCGGAGTGCTTTGTGTACTTCTCCTCATCGGTGAGGACCAGCCATTCGGGAATCAAGATGTCGGTCGGGTCGGTGCTCACCGCGGCCGACGGCGGGGGCGTCCCGACGCCCTTGAGCGCCTGAACCGCTTCCCACAGGACGTCGTCGGTGGCGTTCCCGAACAGGTCGCTCTGCGTGACGCTGGCGGCCCACCCGCGGAATCCGGCGAGCGCGTCCTTGGCGGTTGCCGAGGCGAGGACCTCGAGCGGGAGCGCCTGGAGGACCGGCAGCAGATCGGTCACGGTGGCCACCTCCTCGCGGGGAAGCGCCAGAAGACCGACTGTTGAGGCAAACCACTGGTTGGCGGCACCGAGCATCATCAGCTTGCCCGGCTGGTCGCATGGGTAGAAGGCGTCCAGGTGCGGATGCCGTCCGCGGCACTGCGGCAGCTTGTCGGCTGCCTTCGGACCGGTGGCTTCCAGCATCCCTCGGCGAGCTTCGCAAGACAGACAGATGATCTGAACATCCGGGCCGAGGTTGCTCTTCCACTCGCGCATCCGGAGTTGCGGGACCTTGGCGTTCGGGCATGAGCGGCCACGGTGGACCCAGGCGGCGTACGGGAACTCGTCTAGGTGCCCGTTGACACACGAGATGAGGTAGCGGGCAGGCACCGCGGCCTGCTCTCGGCCCTTCCGTGCCTTCGCCTTTCCTGTGCCGGGGCTCCATCCCTTGCAGTCCTTGTGGACGAACATCGCCTGATCGGGCCGGTACTTCAGGACGTTCTTGAACTCGAAGATCGGGTGGCTGACGGGCGCGAGCAGGTTGCACCCGGTGCAGCGAAGCCACTGGGGGAAGATGCGGGCCGGGATTCCAAGGTCGATCGCCTCCTCACCGAAGCCACCGGGCGCCTCGGACGCCCAGGGCGCCTTGCGCAACTGGGTCACCTGGTCGCCGAGGTATGCCTGGACCAGGTCGAGGAGGCGGGGCTCGACGATCACGTCCGCACCGCCGGGACGGCGGTCGTAGTAACGCTGCCAGGCATCCAGCCCATGGGGCATCACGGACAGGTGGGGCAGGTCGACAGTGGCACCGACACCCGACGTGTAGAGCAGCGCCGACGGCCGGACAGAACCGACCTTGCTCCGGTTCTTGCTGACCTTGGCTTCGACGTCGGCGATCGGATCGAGCTCGGCGAGGCCGATCGTCACCGGCGCAAGGCCCGGCTCGGCGGCGCCAGCTTCGAGGGATGCCTCGCTCACTCGTCGTCTCCCTTCGGGAATTCCCATCCTGGAGCCGAGGCCGGCTCCTTGAACGCGAGGTTGGCCGGGGCTGGGCTGACCAAGAGGTTGAACTCCGGCTGCACCTCCCGCATGGAGTTGGCGACGACGAACACCCGATCGGCCGGAGTTGGCACGGTCGTCTCGGGACTGATCAGCAACGGCCACTCGACCTGACCCTTGCGCGGACGCTCGTAGACGAGCGCGCCGCCGTACTCCTTGGCCTTGTCGTACCACCGGTCGACGCGTTGGAGCAGCTTCTGGCGCATCCGCTCAAGCGTCTGTGAATCCGGTGCCGCGGGCGCTGCCCGTGCGATCAACCGGTCGATGAGTTTCTGGGCTGCAGGCAGCTTGCTGAGGACCCCCCCGGCACCATCGGCAGGTGACAGCGACGCGGGCTGACCTTCGTCTACGACCCTGATCGCGCTGACCAGCATCCCCATCAACCCGCGCTCCATGGCGGTGTCCGAGAAGGGCGTGACACTCAGAGCCTCGACCTGGGCGTAGAACGTCTCGTGGTAGTGCCGGAACGACTCGAAGTGGGACATGTCGCGAGGACGCGACCAGTTCGCAAGCGACACGACGAGGCCAGGCTTGCGGGCATCGCGGCCGACGCGGGAAGACGCCTGGATGTACTCGGCGGTGTTCTTCGGTTGACCCACGACCAGCATCAGGCCAAGCCGGGGAACATCGACACCCACCTGGAGCATCGACGTCGCGAGCACCACGTCATACGGGCGCGGCGGCGACTTCGGTGGTGGCTGCTTGGCCTCGACCGCCGCCTGATACGCCTTGCCGTAGGCGGCCTTCCCCCGGGTGGTCCAGCGGTCGCCGAACGGGACAGCGAGCTGGTCGAGCGTCTTGGCGATCTCCTCAGCCGAGATCCGGGCGGTGAGTTCCCCGATTGACAGCCGAATCCAATCGGTGGTGCGGCGAGGGAACGGCTCGGTATTGCCCGCGACGCGGGTGGTCACATCGTCATCGAGGTAGCGGCGCATACCGGCCAACTCCCTCGTCGCGGAGAAGTAACCGACGGTCGTCATGTACGGATCCGCCGCGTCGCCGTAGTCATCGAGGAGCTTCTGACCAGCCAGCAGCAGGACCTCGGACATCCGAATCTCCGCAAGCGTGAGCCTAATGCCGTGAGCACACACCCCGAGGTACTTACGCCCCGGATCGTCCTCCGATACCTGCATCTCCTTCGAGAAGAAGGTGTCGCGCACATCGAGCACCTGAGGTGGGAAAACTGCAACCCCACGTCCATAGAGGGCCGTCACCTGGTTGAGGGCGTTCCGCACCGTCGCAGTCGACGCGACCACCAGCGGACGCACAGTCGCACTGCCTCGCTCATAAGAGGACAGGACGTCGACGGCGTTCTCGAAAACGCCCACGGCCGTGCCGAGCGCACCCGTGATCAGGTGCAACTCGTCTTGGATGATCAGGTCCGGCGGCCGCAGGCGCCCGACCTTTGCGACGTGGACTGGTGGATAGGTCCTGCCGCCCTCGTTCTTCTGGTTGTGGGACTTGCCGGCGCAGCTCCCGCGCGAGTCGGGATGCCGATATCCGTGGCGAGGGCAGCGCTCAGAGACGTAGCCGAAGAGGCTGGCGGCTTCACCCTCGCGCGCGAGGCGAGCGAACTTGTCGACCGTCGCAAGCAGGAAGGTCGGCGGGTTGCGGTAGAGCTCATCGTCGACGGTTGTGATGGGCAACGGCCCTGCGTCACCGTCGAGCGAGAAGGGGCAGAGTCCCTTGCGGTCACCACAGCGAACCTCGATCCGTTCGGTGGCTCCGACGGTGTGCAAGTCGCGCTTCGGGTCGATCTTGGATCCGCACCATGGGCAGCGCTGAAGTTGGAGCACCGTCAGCCCGTGCGTCTTGGCGGTGTCCTGGCGAGCGGTCTCGACCTGTTGCTTCGCGTCGGTGTAGCGCTTCGGGCTGACCGCTGAGCCGACCCACAGGCCGATGTTGAACGGCCGCTCCCCCCAAGTGGTCGGATCGGCCTGACGCATCAGCTCCGCTGCGCAGACGAGCGCAGCGGCACGTTGGAACTGCTGAGAGGTGAGCAGCCGGAGCGTGTAGCGCATGAGGACCGCGACACCGTCACCACCGTCCAGTGGTCCGTCGTCAGTCTCGATGACACCTTGGAGGCGGCGGATCGCGAAGGTGAAGGCCGCGAGACCGAGGTACGCCTCGGTCTTGCCACCACCGGTGGGGAAGAACAACAGCTCGACGTTGGCGGCCGGACCACTGCGGAAGCCGTCGGTCGGATCGCTGAGCGCCGGCAACTGCAACAGGATGAACGCGAGCTGGAACGGCCGCCACGACGCGGCGGCGTCGCCGACTCTCTCCACTTCGGTGACCGCGTCCTCGATCGACAAGGTCGCTCGCTCGGAGCGCTTGGCAGCGACCTGGGAACGCATTCGCTGGTCGCGCATGGTCCGGTTCATGAACTTGAACGCCTGGAACGCCTGCGTGTTCGTCTTGAGAAGTTCGAGCCCGGCTTCAAGCCGAGACACCACGAGTCCCGCCTCCCCGATCGCCTCGTCCGCGATGTCCTGAAGATGGCTCGGCAGGTGAGCGGCCAGTTCGACCTGCTGGTCGAGCCACTCGCGGTAGCCGTCGACGAGCGGCATGAAGGCGTCGTCGACGCCGTCCGGCTCGAGGTCCATGAGCACCCGCATCGCGGTCTCAGCCTCGCCCGCGCTGCCCGCGACCGTCTGAGGAACATCCGCCGTCGGAAGCCACGTCGTCTCGACCGAGGTGGCACGCCGCAACGAGACACCCTCGGCGTCGAAGCCTTCCGCCCACGTCACCGACGCGGTACGCCCAATGGCGAACTCAAGGCGGTGCCGGTACTGCAGATCCAGGCGCTGCCGCTCAGGGTCGAGTTCGTCGTAGCTATTCGCGAGGACGTCGCGGGTCGGCAGGAACACCGCCTCGCCGCTGTTCGCCTCGATCTTCAGCTTCGTCTGGAAGAGCCAATCGCCCGGAGGGGCATCCATGGCGGTCGTCCGGTCGTTGGAAAGCGCCAGCTCGACGATGGTGCGGTCGACGCGCGGGTAGAGCTCGACCCGAAGGGTGACGTCAGTGTCGAGCGTGATCGGCGGGAGCACGGCGTGCGCCACGTCGTCGCGGACGTCGATCTCGGCGGTGCGCTCGACAGGGATGCGACGGGAGAACTGGACCTTGCGACCGTCCTCGTTCTCCTGACGGAACGACTCATAGCGTCCCCACGAAGCGGTGACCGCGAGGACGCCGCAGTCGCGTGGGACCTGGAATCGGAGCCCCATCGAGGATGGATGCGTCAGCGCGCCCTTCGCACCTTCATCCCGCTCCTCGTCCTCTTCGGCGGGGTCCTCATCAGTGGGCACCGGGACGCCTGACTGGCCGTTGGCGATCGGATCGAGATCTGCGACAGCCAGCCCGGTCTCTGCCGGATCGGCACCATCGTCGTCAACGACCGTGACCTCAAGCGTGGGATCGACTGTGACCGGCGCCAACGCGCCGACCATGTAGGCCGCTCGCGGCGTCCCCTTGATCTCCTCCTCCGGACCGCTGCGCGGACCAAGCAGCTCCTGCTCGATCAACGCCACTAGGTCGCCGCGAACGGTGGTCGATGCGCTGACGCTCATGCGAAGAGTGTGTCCTGTCCGTCCGTTGAGCCCTGAGTCTGCACGTGCTGTCCCTCGGCGCGGGCTCGCTCATGATTCAGCTTCAGTAGGCGATCAAAGATCTCGACCCGAGCCGCTGGAGACACAGTCCACCTCTCCATCTGGCGGTAGGCGTAGAAACCGTGACCCAGCGGAACGTCATCCCACCCGTAGGCCCCGAGAGTGACCGCGTCAATCTCAACATGAAGGTCGCGGAGCCGGTCGACGTCAGGATCGCCAATGACCTGCGGCGAGTTCACGAGGTTGTACAGCGCCGTGAGACCGAGTCCCCGGCGCACCATGATCTCTTTCCGCTCCTCCTCGAGCGCCCGTCCGCTGGCAGTCAGCGCGTCCGTGGCAGTCGGACGCGGAAAGGTCTCGAACGTATCCGACGGAACGTACCGAGGATCGCTCTTCATAGCCGACCCGTACTTGATCGCCCATGCCTGGTGGAAGGCCGACGAAACAATGGCCTGAAAGGCATAGGAATCTTGTGCGAACACACAAACAGCAAGGCTGAAAACGCAGTCCGTCGAGACACGCACCGGCATGACCGTCTTGCTCACAACCGTGATCGCGAGCACCTCGTCAAGCTCAGCAATAGCCTTTCGGAGCGAGAGAGCCGAGCGTTCATGTAGCCACCACTCGCTCTGCAGCTTCGGTTTGTTCGTCAAGCTCTGCCGGTACGAATAGGCACGCTTCTTCAGCCATTCCAGAGGTTCAGGATACTTCTCGGCTTCTCCGATTGAAGCCTGGACGAAGTCGATTACCCAACGCGACGCTTGGTGGGTAGGGCTCCCGTTCAGATCTTCTCCGCCAACGTATGGGCGCACCACCTCAGCGTTCCGCGGGGCCTTCGCAATCATCGAGGCTGCCTCTTCAGCCGACAAGAGGAAGCCATCACCATTCACGTTGACACCTGCAAAGGCGATGCCGGAGTTCTCCCGCAGCTTAAGCGGATTGCCTCGAGCCGTGCCCTCGGGCTCCAACAGCGTCGAGATCGAGTGCACGCGATCCCCGTCGGCAACCCGATGTACGGACTGCGAGACCTGAGCCTTAGTCCCCCAAACGGCCGCGTAGTCCAGCATGGCGCTCGCGGCGGGCCAGCGCCGACTCTGCACAGACCGAAGGATGACGAAGCCATGCGACACGAGCTGGTCTAGCCCGACCTCCCGGCTGTCACCCTGCGCAAGGGTGTTGGTGGCGATGAGACCCAGGCCGCCCTTGGACGTGAGAAGCCCGAAGGCCCGCAGCAAGAAGAAGACGACCAGATCTGCATTCCCGCGAGCCCCAAACCCAACAACGTTCGTCAGCCACTCACGGACGTTGGACCCCAACGCCGGAGAAATCTTCTTGCCTCCGAGGAATGGGGGATTTCCGATGACGGCATCGAAGCCACCGTTGTCGATGATGACATCAGGTGCCTCAACCACCCAGTGAAGAGGTGTCCAACGCTCGTAGTCGGTCTCAACCGTCGGCGTCAGTCCACTATCGATCCGCCTGTCGAGCTTGGCGCGGTCACCCGTTGACTCGTCCGGCGGGAATGCCTCGTGCAGTTGCCAAGACAACGACTTGAAAGCATCGTCAAGAGTTCTGCCGGGCTTACCGCCGAGCGGAAGGGCTGCGGCGACGACGCCGTCTGCGATCGACCGCAGGTCGGCTGTCACTTCGAGGAACTGGGCGAACAGACGCGCCTTTGCACGGGACGACCGCATAGGGTCGTGCTCGTCGACGGGGGATGCCAACTCGTTTCGGAGTCGGGTAGCGGCTGCAATCTTGGCGTCGATGTCGACCAGCATCTGCTGCTGCATGGTCGACGGCTTCGGGGCGATGTGGAGGTAGCGCAGCTGGTCGAGCGAGGTCAGTCCGAACAGTGAGTTTCCGCAGAAGACTTTGTCATCGACAAAGGAGAACGGCTTAGTCTTGTCCATGGAGACCAACCAGAGCGAAAGCTTGCACATCTCGACTGCCATCGGGTTGATATCGGCACCGTAGAGGCAGCGGGCGATCACTTCCCGAAGCGCCTGACGACGAAGCTCCTCTGGGTCAGCGGTAACGGCTCCGTCAACCATGCCCTCTGCAACCCACGCCTCTACCAGTCGTTCTGAGAGGTATCGGGCTGCCGCCACCAGGAAGGCTCCCGAGCCGGCTGCGATGTCGGCGACCTTTAGGTCGAGGATGGCTGAGGCGGACTTGAGCCGCCACTCGTTCTCGTCGTTCGACTGCAGCGGTCCCGGCTCATAGACGAGTGGCTGGAGGGCGTGGAGGACGACCTCCTCGGCCAGTGAACGAGGCGTGTAGTGAGCGCCTGCGTTCTTCCGCGACGGCGTCTCGACTACGACAAGGCCACCGATGGGGAAGACGAGTGGGATGTTGCGAAGGTCGCGACGGATCAGGCTTCCCCAACCGACAAGGTTCTCCAGAAGGTCGCTGTCTCCGGCGGCGAGCGGAGATAGCAGTCTGACCAGCTCCGCACGGTCATCACCAGCGGGATCCTGGTCAACGAGCTTGGCCAGAGCCGCGACGCTCTTACCGGTCGCGGCCGGCTGGTTGTCCTTGATCCACGCGGCGAGGGCACTGGCGAACTTCTTGGCGTCGCCGCCATGGTCGTCGTACAGGTCGTTGACGGCGGCAAGCGGAATCTCAGGCTCGGCGCCATCCTTGCCGACCAGGCCGAGGATGATGTCGCCTGCAACCTCGGCGCAGGAGTAGCCGAGGAGTCCTTCGTAGATGTAGCCGATCTGCTCGACGTCGATCTCGCGGAAGGAGATCCGGCGCCGTTCGCCCTTGGCGACGACCGTCTGCACCGATTCCAGCACATGGAGCATGACTCGGTCGGAGATCTTGAGGCGGAGGCCACGACGATCGGTGGCGTGAAGCCACGGCAAGCGCTCCGGGTCGAGCAGCGATCCGCCGTACGCCGGCATCCGCATCTCGTCGTAGTTGACTCCGCCGTGCAGTGCCTGGCTGACGGCGAGCAGCCGGTGCCACGCGTCGTACGTCTCGTCGAGGTGCTCCTCGCCTGCCGCCGCTTGCGTGCGGAGGTCGTCGAGGAGGTCCTTGATGGCGTAGGAGTCCCAGTAGAGCTGCTCGGTCGGGAGCATGTCGCGCTCTTCGGCGAAGAGCAGGAAGACGATCCTCATCATCACCGTGACGGCGGCTTGGTAGATGTCGTCTGGCTTCTCGGTGAGGGGGTCCGGATCACCCGCCTTCGCGGCCTCGAGGCGAGCCTCGGAGAAGGCCTGGACGAGGAGCTCGACGGAGCGGCGGACCTGGGTGCCGAGTGCCTCGGTGATCTCCTCGGCCTCGAGTTCGCTGCGCTCGAAGAGTCGGGGCAGGCGCTGCTCGGCGTCAGAGGCACGGAAGCGACGCTGGTTGATCAGGGTGAAGAAGGCGTCGCGAAGCAGCGGCTCTTCGGCCCAGGTCAGCGCGTTCACCATTCCGGAGCCGGTCGGCTTGCCGTCCTTGGCCCAGACCAGCGCCCACCATTGACCGTCGGTGACGATGCCGACCTCGACCTGTGCCTTTCGCAGCAGCATCGCCAGGCGGTCGACGTCGTTGGCCGCCCAGCCGTCGAGACCAGCATCGCGCAGGCCCGAGGTGGGGTCGCAGACCAGAAGAAGCGCCGCGGTGTCGCCGTCGCGACCCTTCAGAGCTCCGGTCGCGGTGACGGTGATCTGGTCGCCGGGCGAGCGGACCATGACGTCCGAGTCGCCGCGAAGGTCCTTCCACTCGGCGAGGTCGTCGAGAATGACGTCGATCCAAGCTCGCCGTACGGCGTCGTAGGCGTTCTTCGACTCGGGGGTCTTGGGTTGCTCGACGTACTGGTCGAAGGCACGTTGCCATCGCGCGTACGCCTGCTTGAACGTGACCAGGCGGTCGTCGGCGTCACCGAGGCGGTCGACGCCATCGGGCCACATGTCCTTGAGCACCGGGTGGGAGAGGAACGGGCCATCACTGTCGACCTGGGCGAGCCAGTCGCTGTGGACGTCCGGCCTCTTGTGTGTGCGCTTCCTCATCGAATCGCCAGTCCGTTCTCCAAGTCGCGCGGGGCGAGGGCGAAGATGACCGCGGCCGGGAACTCCCAGGTGCGGATGTCGTCGTAGCGGGTGTCGACGGCCGTGAGCTCACGCTCGCGTTCCTCATCCAGAGCGTCGATGCGACGCCGGATCTCTCGCAGGTCACGTTCACTCTGGCGGCGCTCGTCCTCGAAGAGCCCGAGCTGGGGGTCGCCGTCGATCGCCTCAGCCTCTCTGAGTGCCTCACGAAGCGTCTGCCCGAACCGGTCGAAGATCTCGCCGACGCGGGCACGGTCGGCCTCGCGTCGTTCGATGAGGTGCGCTTCGACGTCCTTGCAGCGTCGTACGGCGCGGTCCTCGATCGCCTGCTGGACGCGAGCGCGGAGTCCGCCGTCTACCTCTGTATTCCACGCGGAGGCGATCTGCGCGGCGATCTCCGGCGGGACACCCACGAGATCAGCGCGGTCGAGCGCCGACTCGAGCAGTTCCTCAGCGCGCTGTTCGCCGACTGCCTGCCTGCGGGCGAGCCGCGTGCCCGCCAGGAAGACCTCCTCGTGGAGGCGTAGGCCGGCGCGACCGACCAGAACCAGCCGGGTGACCGCGACCGCGTAGGACTCCTCGAGGCCGGGCACGACCGTGGCGGTCACGCGTTCCAGCGCCCGGTCGCCGCCCCAGAGCGCCGATCGGAGGCGCCGGGTCGACCGCTGCAGCAGGGGCGAGCCGAGGTGCATGTAGACGACGTCGGGGTCCTGAGTCAGCACCTGGGGGTCGAAGGTGATCGGTCGTGCGTTGTCAGGGTCGAGGCGGGTGTAGAGGCCGCGGGCGACCTGCTCCCAGGAGTTGTCGAGGTTGGGGAGTCGGAACACCGGTACGTCGGTGTCCTCGGAGCCGACGAGGTCCAGCGGCGGGAGATTGTTGAGCTCGAACGCAGTCTCGACCACGCGCTGCAGGTTCTCGGGGCGAAGGTGGAGACGTTCGCGACTCTCGGCGAGATTCTGCTCGAGTCGTGCCAACTCGGCGTTGAGTACCTTCTCGCCGCCCATCATGCCGGCGATCGGATCCTTCTCGGCCTGGGCGCGACGGCTCTTGATCACCTCGCCGCCGAACTGCCGTTGCAGGTCGGGCGCGATGATCTCGTTGGCGGAGCCCAGGTCACGCATGATCTGATCGATCTTCACCGCGACCCGGGCGAGCAGATCGACGTCCTTGCTGAGCGCGCTCTCACCACCGACGACCGGGGCGAAGTGGCGGATCTCGGGGGCCTTCGTCTGGCCGTAGCGGTCGACTCGTCCGATGCGCTGCTCGAGACGGTTCGGGTTGAACGGGATGTCGAAGTTGACCAGTCGGTGGCAGTGGTTCTGGAGGTCGATGCCCTCGCCTGCAGCGTCGGTGGCCAACAGGATCCGAACCGGCGTCTTGGCGGGGTTCTCGTTGAAGCGGGCGCGAATCAGCTCGCGGGTCTCCGCGTCGGTGCCACCGTCGATGATCTCGATGCGGTCATCTCCATAACCCTGCTGGCGCAGGATGGCGCGCAGCCATTGGAGGGTGTCGACGTACTCGGTGAAGATGACCAGGCGCTCGTTGTTCCAGTCACCGTGTGACCGGAGAGTGCCCTCGATGTAGGCGAGCAGGGCTTCGAGCCGGGAGTCGGGTCGTCCCTCGAAGCGGTGGCCCCAGTCACTGAGCCAATCGAGGTCCTCGAGATCCTCCTCGGTCAGTTCGGGCAGGGATGTCTTCGCTTCCCGAAGTGCCTCGAGCTCAGGCTGGTCGACCTTGCCCTCTTCGAGTTCATCCGCGTCGGGGCCGAAGATCTCGTCGTAGTCGAGGTCGAAATCGACGTCCAGGCCCCTCGTGCGGGTGTCCCGGTAGACATCCACGGTCCGCGCGAAGGCAACCGGCGAGGAGAAGAACCGCTTCTTCAACAGCAGCGTCGCCATGTCACGGGCCGAGCGGCTCCCGCCTCCTGCAGCGACCGCCTTGTCCCTCCGCTGAGTGAAGTCGAGCAGTCGGTCGTACGCTGCGGACTCATCGGCCGTCGGCGTGTAAGGCAGTTGGCTGACCTGCCGATCGAGGAAGCCCTTCGCCTCCTTGAGGTCGCGCTTGAGCCGACGGACCGCAACCTCCTCAAGGGCCACCGGGTCGACCTTGTTGCCGCGGACGAACCGCTGCGGGTCGATCATCTCCAGGAGCGCCGTGAACGACTCGGTATACCCGTTGTGCGGGGTGGCGCTGAGAAAGAGCCGGTGTTCGGAGCGCTCGGCGATCTCGCGAACGGCCCGGGTCCGCTGCGAGTCGACTGCGTAGCCCCGGCGTTCCTGCCCGACCTTGTTGGTGCGGACCGGACTGCTGGGGGCGACGTGGTGGGCCTCGTCGACGACGAGGATGTCGAATGCGAACCGTTGGCTGGTGCTGGAGAAGGCGTCCCGCAA
This sequence comes from Nocardioides sp. QY071, assembly GCF_029961765.1. Classification (NCBI taxonomy): domain Bacteria; kingdom Bacillati; phylum Actinomycetota; class Actinomycetes; order Propionibacteriales; family Nocardioidaceae; genus Nocardioides; species Nocardioides sp. QY071. The sequence continues at coordinate 14,777 of NZ_CP124681.1, read as the reverse complement.
CTGACGCTGGGCGCGCTGGCCAGGCAGCCACGCCATCGAGACGATGATCCGGGGGAACAGTGTGAACGGATTCGCGTGGACGCCGTGGGATCGGCGTACGTCCTTCATGGTCTCCGAGTTGACAACGGTGAAGTCGAGACCGAACTTCTCCTGCATCTCGTCCTGCCACTTGAAGGCCAGACCGGCCGGGCAGACCACGATCACGGTGCGCGCCCGATGCCGGAGAAGAAGCTCCTGGATGACCAGGCCCGCCTCGATCGTCTTGCCGAGACCGACGTCGTCAGCAAGCAACAGGTTCGCGCGCGGGCTCGCCAGGGCTCGCTTGAGCGGAGTCAGCTGGTAGGGCTCCACGTTGGCGCCGCTGCGGAACGGCGCTTGGACCGTACCGTCATCGGCGCTGGTGATCGCACCCCAGCGCAGCGCATCGATGAAGGCCGCGAGCCGATTCGGGTCGTCGAACTTCTCGGGGTCGATCTCTTCGGGAAGGCCCCGGTGCGCCAGTGCGCTCCTGCCTTGCTCAAGTTCCCATACGACTCGGAGCTCATGACCGAGCCGGTCCTCCTGCACCGACTGAAGGGTGACAGCGTGCTGAAGTTGCGCGGAGGCGTCGTCCGCGGAGCTCCTCCCGAGGCCCTGCTGTTGGACCTCCACGACAGCCCAGTTTGATCCCCGGACTGTGACGATCTGGCCGATCTCCGGAACGGCCGCCTCGGGCCTCGTTGACACGGCACTGTCCCGTTCGACCCCGATCACGCTGCGACCCTAACCGGGCGGTCCGACGATGTCAGAGAGTCCATCGATCCGACTGGTGTCAGTCCCCGGTCGAGATCCAGTCCAGCCATGCTCGCGGCGCGGAGGAGCCGTCCGAGTGACCATGAATCACATCGTTCAGCCACAAGCGACTGAGGTCCCTCACCTGCAGGGGACGGAACAACGCTCGGTAGTTGGCGAGCAGGCCGTCCGGGTGCGTCTGTCGGTGGACCTGGAGCCAACTCGGATCAGACGCCGGAACCAACAGGCCCTCGAATCGAACGTCTCGTCCCTTACCCGGACTGTCCTTCTCGAACAGGAGGAACGGCGGAACGTTCCGTCGCCCCGCGACGCCGCGCTTGACCTGTGCCGCCACGGCCGCCAGGAGCTGGTTTCCCTTTCGAGGGGTGTCGAGGACGTCCTTGCCTGCCTCGCGCTGGTCACCGTAGTAGACGTAGTTGCCGTCCTCGGCCCAACCGTCCGGCCATTCCGATACCGCGCCCGTCGTGAACAGCACGCACAGAGCCACCCTCTTGGTGCCCTTCACGGTCTTCATCCGGAAGCCGCCGCTGTTTCCGACACCGGTCAGTTTGTGCAGCGGATCGGCCCCCACATGAGGCTGAGGACCTCCGCGGTAGACCCTTCCGACCGTCAGGTCAGCAGAGGAAAGGCCCTCGAACGGGACGGGTGCAAGACGCTCCGACACCTTGCCAGGCTAGTGGCAGGAGGTGGTTCGCAGTGGGTTCGCCAGCGTCGCGCGACCGGGCAGGCGCGACCCCTTCCCCCTACAGTCCCCCTAGCGCCGGATCTCGAACCAAACTAGAGAACTCCAGAAATGAAAGGAGCCGCAGGCTGACCTGCGGCTTCTCTGGTGGAGCCTAGGGGACTCGAACCCCTAACCCCCTGCTTGCAAAGCAGGTGCGCTACCAATTGCGCCAAGGCCCCCTGCTCAGCCGTACGACGGCCGAGCGGGTGTTCAGTTCTTGGGAAGCCGGTCGGTGGCCTCGGCCCAGAGGGCTTGCTCGGCCTTGCTCTCCTGGAGCTTGCGGCCGGCGATCACCACGCCGGCGAGGCCGAAGACCGCGAGAAGAATCTTCTTCATGAACCGCTCCTCCTTCGAAGAAGCCCCGGTCCGCGGTGACCGCGGCCGGGGCTTTCCGTGGGCCTAAGAGGACTTGAACCTCTGACCCCCACATTATCAGTGTGGTGCTCTAACCGTCTGAGCTATAGGCCCGGGTGACTCGCCGCTCCGGGTGGAAGCCCCTCGGCAGCAAGCCGAGGACAGACACTACCGGAGCCATGGATCCGCCGACAAAACGGGGGCGTCTCGTGACGGTCGCTGCGCGACCTCCTCGACATCCGAAGGCTCAGGCGTCCTCGGCGAGGGTGATCTCGACGCCGCCGAGGAGGGCGGCCGACATGTTGTAGAGGAACGCGACGAGGGTGGCGGCGGCGGTGATCAGTACGACGTCGATCGCGGCGACGAGCATGGTGAAGCCCAGCACGCGGCTGGTGCCGACGTAGTCCTCGATCCGGAAGGAGGCGACGTCCTCGCCGCCGATGCCCTCCTGGATCGTGGAGTTGATCGAGTCCCACACGCCGGCGGCGCCGAGGACCTGCCACACCATCGCGACCGACACGACCGTGACGACGGCGAAGGCGATGGACAGCAGGAACGACGTCTTCATGACCGACCAGGGGTCGACCCGGGTCAGGCGCAGGCGGGCGCGGCGCGGGGCGCGACCGCGTGCCGCCCCCGCACCAGGTACGGCGCCCGGCACAGCCGGCGGGAGCGGCCCGGGCGCCGAGGGCGGGCCGGAAGGGCGGCCGGCGGCGGCCGGCGGGCGCACCACGGTGTCCTCGACGCGCTCGGTCATCAGCTCTCACTCTCCCCGTCGGCCTCGATCGTGCCCTCGGATCCTTCGATTGTGGCATCCGGAGCCTGAACCGACGATTCCGTCGAGCCCTCACCGGCCGCAGCGGCGTCCACGGGAGCACCCTCCTCGGCGCCCTCCTCGTCGACGTCCTTCGCCTCGACCGAGCGGGCGACGACGGCGACGGCGTCGCCCTTCTTGGGGCTGACGAACTTCACGCCCTGGGTGGCGCGGCCGGTGGGGCGGAAGTCGTCGTTGATGGGGCTGCGGACGACCTGGCCCGACTGGGTGATGGAGAGCACCTCGTCGCCGTCGACGACGATGAACGCACCGACGAGCGAGCCGCGCTCCTCGTTCTCGAGCTTCATCGCCTTCACGCCGAGGCCGCCGCGGCCCTGGATCTTGTAGTCGGAGATCCGGGTGCGCTTGGCGTAGCCGCCGTCGGTGATGGTGAAGACGTACTGGATGTTCTCGTCGCTCTCCTCGTGCGCCGCGTCGGCCGCGCGGATCACGGTGAGCGAGAGGACGGCGTCGCCGTCGCGGAACTTCATGCCGGTGACGCCGGACGTGGCCCGGCCCATCGGGCGCAGCTGGTCGTCGTCGGCGCCGAAGCGGATCGACTGGCCCTTGCGGGAGACGAGCAGGATCGAGTCCTCGCTGGCGACCAGCTCGGCGCCGATCAGCTCGTCGTCGTCGTCGCGGAAGTTGATCGCGATGACACCGGCCTGGCGCGGGCTGTTGTAGTCGCCGAGGCGGGTCTTCTTGACCAGGCCCTTCTTCGTCGCCAGGACGAGGTACGGCGCCTGCTCGTAGTCGCGGATCGCCAGCACCTGGGCGATCGACTCGTCGGGCTGGAACGACAGCAGGCCGGCGACGTGGCCGCCCTTCGCGTCGCGCGAGGCCTCGGGCAGGTTGTAGACCTTGGTGCGGTAGACCCGGCCGGCGGTGGTGAAGAACAGCAGCCAGTGGTGCGAGGTGGTCGAGATGAAGTGGTCGACCACGTCGTCGCCGCGCAGCGAGGCGCCACGCACGCCCTTCCCGCCCCGCTTCTGCGTGCGGTACTGGTCGGCGCGGGTGCGCTTGGCGTAGCCGCCGCGGGTGATCGAGACCACCTGGTCCTCGTCGGGGATCAGGTCCTCCATGGACATGTCGCCGGCGGCCGCGATGATCTGGGTACGCCGGTCGTCGCCGTACTTCTCGACGATCGCGGACAGCTCGTCGATGACGATCTGCCGCTGCCGGGCGACATTGGCGAGGATGTCCTTGAGGTCGGCGATGACCAGCTCGATGGCGGCCAGGTCGTCGATGATCTTCTGGCGCTGCAGGGCGGCGAGCCGGCGCAGCTGCATCTCGAGGATCGCGTTGGCCTGGAGCTCGTCGACGTCGAGCAGCTCCATCAGGCCGACCCGCGCGTCGGCGACGTCGGGCGAGCGCCGGATGAGGGCGATCACCTCGTCGAGCATGTCGAGGGCCTTCGCCAGGCCACGCAGGATGTGGGCCTCCTCCTCGCGCTTGCGGAGGCGGTACGCCGTGCGCCGCTGGATCACGTCGACCTGGTGGTCGACCCAGTTGCTGATGAACTGGTCGACCGACAGGGTCCGCGGTACGCCGTCGACCAGCGCCAGCATGTTGGCGGAGAAGTTGGTCTGCAGCTCGGTGTGCTTGAGCAGGTTGTTGAGGACGACCCGGGCGACGGCGTCGCGCTTGAGCACGATGATGATCCGCTGGCCGACGCGCGAGGAGGTCTCGTTGCGGACGTCGCTGATGCCCTGGACCTTGCCGGCGTCGGCGAGCTCGGCGATCTTCACGAGCAGGTTGTCGGGGTTGACCATGTAGGGCAGGTCGGTGATGACCAGCACGGTGCGCCCGGACTTGTCCTCGTCGACCTCGATGATCGCGCGCTGGGTGATCGAGCCGCGGCCGGTCCGGTAGGCCTGCTCGATCCCCTCGCGGCCCACGATCAGCGCGCCGTTGGGGAAGTCGGGGCCCTTGATCCGCTCGACGAGGGCGTCCTGCAGCTCCTCGCGGGTGGCGTCGGGGTGCTCGAGCGCCCAGATAGCCCCGTCGGCGACCTCGCGCAGGTTGTGCGGCGGGATGTTGGTCGCCATGCCGACCGCGATGCCGGCGCTGCCGTTGACCAGCAGGTTGGGGAACCGGGCCGGCAGGATCGTCGGCTCCTCGGTCTTGCCGTCGTAGTTCGGGGTCATGTCGACGGTCTCTTCGTCGATGTCCCGGACCATCTCCATGGCCAGCGGCGCCATCCGGCACTCGGTGTACCGCATGGCCGCGGCCGGGTCGTTGCCCGGCGAGCCGAAGTTGCCCTGCCCGCTGACCAGCGGGTTGCGCATCACCCACGGCTGCGCGAGGCGCACCAGGGTGTCGTAGATCGCGGAGTCGCCGTGGGGGTGGTAGTTACCCATGACGTCGCCGACGACGCGGGCGCACTTGTTGAAGCCGCGGTCGGGGCGGTAGCCGCCGTCGTACATGGCATAGAGGACCCGGCGGTGCACCGGCTTGAGGCCGTCACGTACGTCGGGCAGTGCGCGACCGACGATGACCGCCATCGCGTAGTCGATGTAGGAGCGCTTCATCGACTCCTGGAGGTCGACCGGCTGGACCCGGCCACCGCCCATGCCGTCGCCGAGGTTGCTCTGCGTCTCAGTCACGATTGCTCTCTCTGAGTTGTTCTACGTCTGTCTAGGAAGATCGGTAGAGATCCGGATACATGGCCAGAGGTCTCGAGACGGTCGCTGCGCGACCTCCTCGACCACCGACTAGATATCGAGGAATCGGACGTCCTTGGCGTTGCGCTGGATGAAGGAGCGGCGCTGCTCGACGTCCTCGCCCATCAGGATCGAGAAGATCTCGTCGGCCTGCGCGGCGTCCTCCAGGGTGACCTGCAGCAGCACCCGCTGGTCGGGGTCGAGCGTGGTCTCCCACAGCTCGTCGGCGTTCATCTCGCCGAGACCCTTGTAGCGCTGGATCGGCGCGTCCTTGGGGAGCTTCTTGCCCTGCTCGAGGCCGTCGCGCATGACCGCGTCGCGCTCGGCGTCGGAGTAGACGAACTCGTGCTCGTGGGGCTTGTTCCACTTGATCCGGTACAGCGGCGGCTGGGCGAGGTAGACGTGGCCGGCGTCGATGAGCGGACGCATGAACCGGAACAGCAGGGTGAGCAGCAGGGTGTTGATGTGGTGACCGTCGACGTCGGCGTCGGCCATCAGCACGATCTTGTGGTAGCGCAGCTTGTCGAGGTCGAACTCCTCGTGGACGCCCGTGCCGAGCGCCGAGATGATCGCCTGGACCTCCTGGTTGGCCAGCACCTTGTCGATGCGCGCCTTCTCGACGTTGAGGATCTTTCCGCGGATCGGGAGGATCGCCTGGATCCGGTTCTCGCGGCCCATGACCGCCGAGCCGCCCGCCGAGTCGCCCTCGACGATGAAGACCTCGCACTCCTCCGGGTTGCGCGAGCTGCAGTCGCGCAGCTTGCCGGGCAGACCGCCGCCGCCGAGGAGGCCCTTGCGGTTGCGGGCCAGGTCGCGGGCCTTGCGGGCCGCGATCCGGGCGGTCGCGGCCGCCTGCGCCTTGCGGATGACTTCCTTGCCCTCGTTGGGGTTCTGCTCCAGCCACGCGCCGAGCTGGTCGTTGACGACCGACTGGACGAAGCCCTTGGCCTCGGTGTTGCCGAGCTTGGCCTTGGTCTGGCCCTCGAACTGCGGGTTGGAGATCTTCAGGCTGATGATCGCGGTGAGACCCTCGCGGATGTCGTCGCCGGTGAGCCGGTCCTCCTTCTTCTTGATCAGGCCCCACTCCTCGCCCCACCGGTTGATCAGTGAGGTGAGCGCGGCGCGGAAGCCCTCCTCGTGGGTGCCGCCCTCGGGGGTGTTGATCGTGTTGGCGAAGGTGTGGACCGACTCGTTGTAGGACGACACCTGCCACTGCATGGCGAGCTCGAGGCTCATCGGGTTGGGGACGTCGTCGCCCGTGTCGGCCTCGGCCGCGATGATCGAGCTGACGGTGGTCTTGTTGCGGTTGAGGAAGTCGACGTAGTCGGCCAGGCCGCGCTCGTACTGGAAGACCTGCTCGAGCGCCTTGTGCCCGTCGACGTCGACCGCGTGCACCGCGCCAGATGTTGCAGTGGCGGTCGCGGCGGCGTCGCCATCGGACACAGCGCCGTCCTCGACCGCGTCGGCGAGCTCCTCGGCCTTGGGGCGGGCGTCGCGCAGCTCGATCCGCAGGCCCTTGTTGAGGAAGGCCATCTCGCGGAACCGGGTCGAGATCGTCTCGAGGTTGTAGTCGGTGGTCTCGAAGATCTCCGACGAGGCGGACCAGGTCACCGTCGTACCGGTGCGCTCGCCGTCCTCGAGCGGTCGGACCTGGCGCAGGTCGAAGTCGGGGACGCCGAGCGAGAAGTCCTGCTCCCACAGGTAGCCGCGGTTCTTGATCTCCAGGCGCAGGCTCGTGGAGAGCGCGTTGACGACCGAGGAGCCGACACCGTGGAGGCCACCGGAGACCTTGTAGCCACCGCCGCCGAACTTTCCGCCGGCGTGCAGGACGGTGAGGGCCAGGGTCGCGGCCGGCACCTCCTGGCCCGGCGCGGTGTCGGTCGGGATGCCGCGACCGTTGTCGGAGACGCTGACCGAGCCGTCGGGGTTGAGCGTGACCTTGATCGTGTCGCAGTAGCCGGCGAGCGCCTCGTCCACCGCGTTGTCGACGATCTCCCAGATCAGGTGGTGCAGACCGCGCTCACCGGTGGAGCCGATGTACATGCCGGGACGCTTGCGGACCGCCTCGAGGCCCTCGAGGACCTGGATCGCCGAGGCGTCGTAGTCGCCCGACGTCGCGGGGACCTGGGGCTCGACCTCGGGGGACTGGTCGTCAGTGGACACGCGGGACCTCATTCACTTTGGTCGTACGGGGCACGCCGGGCCGACATTTGTCGAAGGCATGGCGAAGGCCGAGTCAGGCGTCCCGAGACGCGTTCCCGGCCGATAACCCATTCTAGCCTTCTGAGGGCCTCAGGACACGCGTGGCGGCGCCGTCAGGGGACAACGGCGGGTGAAATGTGGCCGCAGACGGCCCAGAAACGGGTCTCGGAGCGCCGAACGGGGGTGTCACTGAGCCCCGGTACGACGCCCGGGCTCCCGATCAGCCGTAGGTGTCGCGCGGGCCGCGGCTGCCGGGGGCCTTGCGGCGGCCGTGCTTCCAGCTCGGCGCGTGCGGCCCGAGCACCTCGACGACGGTGACCGTGCCCGCGCCCAGCTCCTCGTTGAGGCGCCGGACGACGGTGGCCGCGAGCAGCTTGAGCTGGGTGGCCCAGGCGGTCGAGTCGGTGCGGACCACGAGGGTGCCGTCGGTGAGCGACTCGGGCGTGCTGTGGGCGCCGATCTCCGGGCCGACGATCTCGGCCCAACGGGCGAAGACGCCGCGCACCTGCAGGTCCAGGCCCCAGCCGCGGCCGTCGATGAGCCGGTCCACCTCGCTGCCCAGGCCCTGCGGGTCGCGGCCGTCGGGGTGGGCGCTGCTGAGCTGCGGCTCGTTGCGGTTGCCGCGCCGGCGGAAGCCGCCACCCTTGCCGGGGTTGACCCGCGGCAGCCGGCGCGCGGGCGTCGTACTGGACCCGGCGGTGCCGAGCATCTGGGCCCGGGCCAGATCGAGCCCGTCGGGGCGGTGCTCCTCCGGCAGCTCCTCCTCCGGCTCGTCAGCCACGGGTCACCTCCCCCGCCGCGACGTGGAAGGACGCCCCCGCCAGCTCCTCCGGTACGTCGGCCGGCACCGCCGCGGTGACCAGGACCTGCTCGGCGCCCGCCACCAGCCCGGCCAGCTGCACCCGGCGCTCGGCGTCGAGCTCGGCGAAGACGTCGTCGAGGATGAGGATCGGGTCGTCGCCGTCGGCCCGCAGCAGGTCGTACGACGCCAGCCGCAGCGCCAGCGCGAACGACCACGACTCCCCGTGACTGGCGTAGCCGCGCACGGGCAGCCGCTGCTCGTCGCCCGGGCCGAGGGTGAGCAGCAGGTCGTCGCGGTGCGGCCCGACCAGGGTCACGCCGCGGCCGATCTCGTCGGCCTGACGCCGGGCGAGCTCGGCGCGGAACGCGTCCTGGGTCGGCTCGGGCACGGTCGGCTCGTAGGCGATCCGGGCGTCGTCGCGCGACGCGCCGCGGGCGACGGCCTCGTAGGCCTTCCCGACGTACGGCGCCAGGTCGGCGCTCAGCGCGAGCCGCGCCGCGAGCAGCTCGGTGCCGGTCGCGACCAGGTGGTCGTCCCAGACCGCCAGCGTCGCCAGCGCGGCGTCGCGAGCCGAGCCGCGGGCGGCGTACAGGGTCTTGAGCAGGGTGTTGCGCTGCTTGAGGACGCGCTCGTGGTCGGCGATCAGGCCGGCGTAGCGCGGCGTGCGGAGCACGAGCAGGTCGTCGAGGAAGCGGCGCCGGCCGCCCGGGTCGCCCTTGACCAGCGCGAGGTCCTCGGGGCTGAACACGACGGTGCGCACGATGCCGGCCAGCTCGCGCACCCGCGGCAGCGGCGAGCGGTTGATCCGCGCCCGGTTGGCCTTGCCGGGGTTGAGCTCGACCTCGAGCACCGCGGTGCGTCCTTCGCGGACCACGGCCGCGCGGATGATCGCCTGCCCGGCGCCGGCGCGGATCAGCGGGGCGTCGGTGGCGACCCGGTGCGAGGACAGGCGAGAGAGGTAGTCGACCGCCTCGACCAGGTTGGTCTTGCCCTGGCCGTTGCGCCCGACGAACGCCGTGACACCCGGTTCGAGCTCGACGTCGACGTCGGCGTAGGACCGGAAGTCGTGCAGGCTCAGCCGTGCGACATGCATGCCTCCACCTCCCTCGGGCCCCTCACGTGACGATTCTCCCCCGAACGTGGCGCCGAAGGGGGTTTCGGCGGCGTCGCAAAACCCTAGGCTGACCCGCATGACGCAACCACCCAACCCTCCCTACGGCGCTCCCGACCCCTACGGTCAGCAGCCGCCGCAGCAGCCCCCGGCCTACGGCTACGGCGCGCCCGGCGGCCAGCCGGCGTACGGCGCCCCGATGAACGGCCCGTTCTTCATCAACTACCTCGGCCAGGAGCAGGGCCCGATCGAGTTCGGGCAGCTCGCCCAGATGGCGGTCGCCGGCCAGCTCAAGGCGGACACCGCGGTGCGCACCGCCGACAGCCAGCAGTACGTCCTCGCCAAGGACGTGCCCGGGCTGTTCTCCGACAAGGAGTGGGTGATGACGCTGATCTTCACCTGGCTCCTGGGCGGCCTCGGCATCGACCGGTTCTACCTGGGCTACACCGGCCTGGGTGTCGCCAAGCTGCTGACCTGCGGCGGCCTCGGCATCTGGTCGCTGATCGACGCCATCCTGGTCACGCTGCGCAAGGTCCCCGACGCCCAGGGCCGTCCCCTGCGCTGATGGCGACCACCCACGCGCCGGCGACCCGGCGGCTCGCGAGCTCCGAGCTCGTCGCGGCCGCCGGCGTCGTCGCGCTGGGCGTGAGCGCACTGCTCTCGCCCGACCACATCGAGGACGGGCCGGTCATCTGCCCGTTCCGCCGGGTCACCGGACTGCCCTGCCCCGGCTGCGGGCTGACCCGCTCGTGGACCTATCTCGCCCACGGCTGGTGGCAGGACTCGCTACACGCCCACCCGTTCGGGCCGCTGCTCGCCCTGGTCGTGCTCGGGCTGGCCGTCGCGGTGCTCCGCGCACGGCTACGACGGACGCCGGCCCCCTCGCTCGACCGGCTGGTCAAGCACCCCGTCTCGCTGGTGGTGCTGGCCGCCTGGCTCGGCTTCGCGCTCGTCCGGCTGGTCCTCGCGCTCTGACCCTTCTCGGCGCAACTACCGAATTTGTCGCGAATCACCCCGCGCGACGACGAATTCGGTAGTTGCGACGTAGCCCGAGCAGCCCTCAGGACGTCGGGTTGGCCTCGCCGCCCGGCGGCGGCTCGGTGTGCACGGCGTGCCCGCCGAACTGGTTGCGCATCGCCGCGATCGCCTTCATCGCCGGGCTGTCCTCCTGGCGCGAGGTGAACCGTGCGAACAGCGACGAGGCGATCACGTGCATCGGCACCGCGTTGTCGATCGCCGCCTGGACCGTCCAGCGGCCCTCACCCGAGTCGTCGGCGTACCCGCGCAGCTGGTCGAGGTGCTCGTCGTCCTCGATGGCCTCGGTCAGCAGGTCGAGCAGCCAGGACCGGATCACGGTGCCGTGGCGCCACGACTCGAAGATCGCGGGCACGTTCTCGACGATGTCGACCTTCTCGAGCAGCTCCCAGCCCTCGGCGTAGGCCTGCATCATGGCGTACTCGATGCCGTTGTGGACCATCTTGGCGAAGTGCCCGGCGCCCGGCGTCGGGCCGGCGTGGACCGCTCCGCCCTCCTCGGGCTTGAGCGCGTCGAAGGCCGGCTGGACCTTCTCGATGTCGGAGGCGGCACCGCCGTACATGAGGGCGTAGCCGTTCTCGAGGCCCCAGACGCCGCCGGAGACGCCGCAGTCGACGAAGCCGATGCCCTTCTCGGCCAGCGAGGCGGCGTTGATCGCGTCGTCGGTGTACTTGGAGTTGCCGCCGTCGACGACCAGGTCGCCCTCGCCGAGCAGCTCCTTGAGCTCGGCGATCGTGGAGCGGGTCGGGTCGCCGGCCGGCACCATCACCCAGACCACCTTGGGGGTGGGCAGTGCCTCGACCATCGCGGCCAGGCTCTCGACATCGGCCAGGTCCGGGTTGCGGTCGTAGCCGACCACCGTGTGGCCGGCGTCGCGCAACCGGGTGCGCATGTTGCCGCCCATCTTTCCGAGTCCGACGAGTCCGATGTGCACAGCGGTTCTCCCTCCGGTTGGCGGTGCGGCGTGGTCGGTCAGCTGAGCAGGCGGCGCGGCATCAGCAGGTAGCGGAACGACCCGCCGTCCTCCGCGTCGCTCTCGTCGCCGGTGCCGCTGATGACGACCGGCTTCGACGGCTGGGTGAAGGCGAGCTCGACGACGGCCTGGTCGATCGCGCCGAGGCCGTCGAGCAGGAAGGTCGGGTTGAAGCCGGTGACCAGGTCGTCGCCCTCGATCTCCGCGGAGACCGACTCCGAGGCCTGGGCGTCGTCGCCGGAGCCGGCGTCGAGGACCAGCGACCCGTCGCGGAAGCTCAGCTGGACCGCGGTGTTGCGGTCGGCGACGAGCGAGACGCGCTTGACCGACTCGATCAGCTCCTGGCGGTCGATCTTCGCCACGGTCAGCTTCTCGTTGGGGAACAGGCTGCGGACCTTGGGGAACTCGCCGTCGAGCAGGCGCGTGGTGGTGCGTCGTACGCCGCCGGGGCCGGTGCCCTCGAAGCCGATGATGCCGTCGCCCGAGCCGGACGCGGACAGCGCGATGGTCACCTCGGGACCGGCGGTCAGCGACTTGGCGGTGTCGCCGAGCACCTTCGCCGGCACGAGCGCGGCGAGCGTCGCGTCGGGAGTGCCGGGGTTCCACGCGAGCTCGCGCTGCGAGAGGCGGAACCGGTCGGTCGCGAGGAGCGCGATCGTGGACCCCTCGATCTCGAGGCGGACACCGGTGAGGACGGGCAGCATGTCGTCGCGGCCGGCGGCGGTGACCGCCTGGGCGACCGCGTGGGCGAAGGCGTCGCTGGAGACGGTGCCGGTCGCGGCCGGCATGTCCGGGATCGTCGGGTAGTCCTCGACCGGCAGCGTCTGCAGGGAGAACCGCGATGAACCGCAGGTCAGCGAGACCCGGGCGCCGTCGAGCACCAGGTCGACGGGCTTGTTGGGCAGGCTGCGGCAGATGTCGGCGAGCAGGCGGCCGCTGACCAACGCCTTGCCCTCGTCGCTCACCTCGGCGGCCAGCGTCGCACGTGCGGAGGTCTCGTAGTCGAAGGTCGAGAGCACCAGGCCGTCGTTGCCCGCCTCGATGAGGAGTCCCGCGAGCACGGGCGCGCTGGGCCGGACGGGCAGGCTGCGCGCAGCCCAGGCGACGGCGTCGGCGAGGACGTCGCGGTCGACACGGAACTTCACGTCGTCGTACCTCTCACGTGGTGGGTGGGAGTTGCATCCTGCCACGTCGTCCCTGAGGTCGGGACGGCGAGGGAACGATCAGGCATTGATCCACAGATCGGAGGTCCGGAGGAGTTCCGGCGATCGAGGTCCGCATGTAGTCACGGAGTGGTCATAGCGGTGGTGGAAACTGTGGAGAACCCACGTTTCCGCAGGTGAGCGGCCAGATGTCCGGTGGATGACGGCTGTGGACGAAGTCGGGAATCACAAGAAGCGATGTGCAACAGGGGCCCGTTGTGGAGTCCCGCGTAGGTGCCTCCACGGAATCCTCCCCGTGTAGTTCTCACAATTCCGCGGGTCTTCTCCACAGGGAGTTTCACCGGCCGGCCGGTGAAACTCGTGCTTGGACGAGGAAACTTCATCGTCCAAGCACCAGTTTTGTCAGCCGGTCTCGCCCTCAGCCCTGGCGGGCCTGCATCTTCACCCGGTTGGTCAGCTCGCTGACCTGGTTGAAGACGGCCCGGCGCTCACCGAGGAGCTGGTTGATCTTCCGCTCGGCGTACATCACCGTCGTGTGGTCGCGGTTGCCGAACTGGGCGCCGATCTTGGGCAGCGACAGGCCGGTGAGCTCACGGCACAGGTACATCGCGATCTGCCGGGCCATCACCAGGTGGCGACCGCGGCTGGGACCGGTGAGCTCGTCGATGGAGAGCCCGAAGTACGCCGCGGTCTGCGCGATGATGAGCGAGGCGGTGATCTCGGGCTCGCCGCCCTCGGGGATCAGGTCCTTGAGCACGATCTCGGCCAGCGTCATGTCGACGTCTTGGCGGTTGAGGTTGGCGAACGCCGTGACCCGGATCAGGGCGCCCTCGAGCTCACGGATGTTGGTCTGGATCTTCGAGGCGATGAACTCGAGCACGTCGGAGGGCGCCGTGAGGCGGTCCATCGCTGCCTTCTTGCGCAGGATCGCGATCCGGGTCTCGAGGTCCGGCGGCTGCACGTCGGTGATCAGGCCCCACTCGAACCGGTTGCGCAGCCGGTCCTCGAGCGCCTCGAGCCGCTTGGGCGGGCGGTCGGAGGTCAGCACGATCTGCTTGTTGGCGTTGTGGAGCGTGTTGAAGGTGTGGAAGAACTCCTCCTGGGTCTGGGTCTTGCCCTCCAGGAACTGGATGTCGTCGATCAGCAGCACGTCGATGTCGCGGTACTTCCGCTTGAACCGGTCCTGCCGGTCGTCGCGGATCGCGTTGATGAACTCGTTGGTGAACTCCTCGCTGGAGACGTAGCGCACCTTGGAGCCGGCGTAGATGGTGCGGACGTAGTGGCCGATCGCGTGGAGCAGGTGGGTCTTGCCGAGACCGGACTCGCCGTAGACCAGCAGCGGGTTGTAGCTACGGCCCGGCGCCTCGCTGACCGCGACCGCGGCCGCGTGGGGGAACCGGTTGGACGAGCCGATGACGAAGGTCTCGAAGGTGTACTTGGGGTTGAGGCGCGACTCGCCGCTCGGTGTCGCGGGCGCCATGCTCGGTGCCGGCATGCCGCCGAGGTCGGGCGCGGGTCCATTTGTCGACATATCGACAGATCCACTTGTCGACATGGCGCCAAGTCGATCTCGCGGCTCGGCCGGCGGGACGTCCTCGCGCGGGCGCTCGTACGCAGGCGCGGAGTCGAAGGACTCGTAGGTGGTCGGCTCGCCGTAGGACGGGCCGTCGTCGTACGGCGAGGGGGTGGCCGGCTCCTGCCCGAGCTCGCGGCGCAGCGAGCTGTCGACGGTGACCGCGAGCTGGACGTCGTGGCCGAAGCGCTCGGTCAGCGCGTCCTCGAGCTCGCCGCGCAGGCGACCCTCGAGGCGCTTGCGGGTGAAGTCGTCGGGGACGGCGACGATCGCGGTGGTGCCGTGCAGGGTCACCGGGCGGCTGGCCTGCAGCCACGCACGCTGGTGGGTCTGCAGCTCGCCGACCACCGTCGTCCACTCCTGGACCAGACGTGCCGTCGCGGGATCGACGGGAGGGATGTCCGGGGCGGGGCTGGTGGTCTCGTCCTGGGGCTGATCCGGGTTGCCGGTCACGCCACTCCCTCTCGTTCGTCTGTCGTCCGTGGAGTCGGATCGTGTCCTGGTCGAGACTGGCTCCACAGGTTTGTCCACAGGTTGTGAACTCTTGCATCATCAGGCTGACAATGCCGAA